>NZ_PYXZ01000001.1 GCF_003057875.1 Nocardioides currus
ATCGGTGGACCTCTTTCTTCGATGAGTGCTTGGCCGTACACACCGAAGATCCCGCCGATGGCCGTCTACGTCTTCACGCCTCGCCGCTGGCCCTCAAACCCCACCACTCCCTGGGACTCTCCTTGGTCATGTTGTACGGCGGCCTACGGCTTGGCGAGGCCTGCACGACCCAGCAACTGACAGGCAACATGCTGTTCGTCGACAGGCAACGCCGACCAGACGGGCACCTCGCATCGTCCAAGACGACCGGGCCTGTCGTGCTGCCGGACTGGCTTGCCAAGCGCTACGAGGAGCACGACTTCGAGCGAGCAGCCAACACCGTGTACGTCGGCATCAGGCGAGCGGGTAGACGTGCGCAGCTCGAACTGCGACCTCACATGCTGCGACATGCCTTCGCCACGAACCTCGTTGCGGCAGGAGCTACGCCTGAGGTGCTACGCCGCCAGATGCGCCACCACGACGTGGCGGTCAGCCTCCGCTACTACGTCCAGACGACCACCGACGACGTCGCTGCGACCGTCCTCAGAATGGACATTCGCCGTTCGCTTTAGGAAATGAACCGTAGTAAAATAGTAGTAGTTGGAAACCACTACTTCCGCGAGGAGATTCACCGAACTTCGAACCGGTTCGTCCCGTCCCCGAGGCAGAGAGTAGTGGCTCTGACTCGGGGACGCTTGCGTTCCCAGTAGGTCCGACGGCGGTAGCCAGCGCGCTGGTGATTCGCATCGTTGAGAGGCAGCAAACCTGTCAACGAACACAGCAGAGAAGTGGCCTTGCTCGGCTAGTAGCAACCTCTGCTTGTCACCCCGAAATGGAAGAAGGTTGGGGAGGCCCCGGTAGCACGGGGCGGGACCGGGGTTTGAGCAGTGACCGCATGGCGTGACGGGCACCCCGGGATTGAAGTCGGACCCCCTCTGAGTGACACGTAGAGGGCGGCCCCTTACCGACGTATGTCCAAACAGCAACACATTCCGGTTACCCGGAGGGACTCCCTCCGGACCACCCGGCGAACCGCTGCGCGGCCCGCTTCGAGGTCTGCCTAATCACGAACTTAGAGAAGAGATTCAACTGGCCGTAGGCCAGTCGGCGCCTGCGCCGATGCCAAGAGGGAAGGAGGTACGCAAATGAGCAACCTGGAAGAGTTTCTGGCGAGGTTGAAGCCAGAGACAAGGGCTAAGTTGATGTTCGCGTCAGAGGCCGAGCAACCGGTCTATGAGACGCGGGAAGACGAGACGGCAGCGCACATGCGCTGAACCATGCGGGTAGGGCTGCTGAGCAGGTAGCCCTACTCTGGTTCTCCATGACGCTTCGGCTTGTGCTCATCGCAGTGCGGGCAGTAGGCCTTTCCCCTAACCTCCGTCAGCATTGCGCTGCAGTCAGGACACGTTCCCCAGTCGCTCATGGCTGCAGCCTAGGAGCGAAGCGCCGCATCCGCGATGGCATCCACGCTCTCCACATGGAAGTAGGCAACGGTTCGCCGGCCCTCCGTGATGACGATGACCGCTCCTGCTTGCACGAGCTGCGTGCCATCGTTGTCGACCACGAGCCAGCACCCGCTCGCACCCGACCGCCATGCCGCACGGTCTTCGACATCGAGCACGACGGAGGCGCTGCCCGAATCCACAGTGTGCGGAGGGACGAAGCCAGTCACCGCATAAACCTGGGTGGGCGGCGTAGGAGGCGGGCCGCTGTCACGCCCGCCCTGTTCTGGCGTCAGCCACACGACGTAGCCGTGGAACGGAAGAGGGTGTCTGGCCTGTCCATCGGTCGAGTCTCCTTCTCAGGCAGCAGCCGCGTCCAAGTCCGCCGAACTCAGGACCGCCCTCACGGTGGACGGGTACCACCGAGCGCCGCCGCGCGCGGTCGCGACACCGTCGCGGTTCAGACCCTCTGCAATGGCGGCAAGGGTCTGTCCCTCACTTCGGGCTGCGACGATGCGGGCCGTCACCTCTGCGGGAAGCGTGCGCGGGCGCCCGAGGCGCTTGCCCTGAGCCTTCAACTGCTGCAGCGCGGCGCTGGTACGCGCGCCGATGAGCTGGCGCTCGTACTCCGCAAAGGCAGCCATGACATTGGCCATCAGCTGGCCACTCGGCACGGTCGTGTCGATGGCGAGGTCGAGAACGACGAGTTCCCAACCCTCGCGCCTGGCACGGTCCATCAGGGTGGCGAAGTCAAGGAGCGAACGGGACAGCCGGTCGAGCTTGGAGACGACGAGCACTGACGCCTGCCCCTTCCGCAGCATGTCGAGCGCCGTGGCGATGGCAGGACGAGACAGGTTCTTGGCGGAGTACCCCTCATCCGACATGAACTCGACATCCGCCCAGTCCCGCCGAGCGGCCTCGGCAGCGATGGCGCTCCGTTGGTCACCGAGACCGAGACCCGAAACCGCCTGCTCGTCAGTGGAGACGCGCAGGTAGCCGATGACCTTGCGAGACCGCTTCTTCATGCCGTCAGATTACACTAAATGGTCGTTTAGTGTAATCAGTCCTCTTCGACAGCGAAGTCCTCTTGGGCGTAGTCCACGACAATCTCAATGAGAGCTTGGATGTCGTCGTTGCAGTTCTTGAACTCGATGTGCTCCAAGGAGGCAGGGTCTTCTCGAACGGCTTGGGCCAGGAGCGCGTGCATGAACGACTGCGTAGCAAGCTCGACGCCATCGAAGTCGAGCAAGACGACCCTGTGCTTGGCCAGACCTGGCTTGAGCACCTCTTCCCGCAGCGTTGCGGCAGCGTCCTTGTCTCCTGCGAAGGAGCCTGCGTATCGCTTCACCTTGGTCACTTGAACCTCGCTCTGTACTTCTCCTTGTTGGCGGCGCGGACGTTGAAGCCGTAGGCCTTGCGGATGTCACCCATGAGCGCCTCAAAGCCCACATCCTCGCTCACCGTCAGGTCAACGCCCACCGAGGTTCCGGGAAACTCGTGCGCGTACTCGCGCCATGTGACACGGTCCTCCTCGAGTCGCGGCTGGAGGGCCTTCCCCCGCGACGACAACAGCTTCATCTGCTGGTCACCCGTCACCATCACCATGTGGTGGCTAGACGCGAGGACCATCGCCTTCATGAAGAAAAGCCCCGCGCCACCGTTGGTCTCGTTACCACCGAAGCGGGGAGTAGTTCCTGTCACTCCAGGACGGAACGCCAGTTCGATGGCATGCCTGTGCGTCGAGACAGGGTGGGCGAACTGCATGCTCTCTAGGACCCCCTGACCAGCATCGCTGACCCCCAACAGAAGCCGACCGCTGCTCCGCGCAACCTGGGCTGCCACGTATGCACCTCCCTCAGCCCGAGAGTGCTCCAGCACGTTGCGAATCATCTCGAACAGCACGTACTTCACTGCGCGGGTCTGCTCCGGCGACGCGTGAAGTAGTGGCCCAACCTCGACCACGAAGTCGTTCAGCTCGGCGTTTGTGCGAATCTGCCGCAAGGGCACGAACCGCCCGGCGGCCTCTTGTGGGTGCTGCACGGTGATGCTTCGTTCAACTCCCAGCACTTCGAAGAGGCCCATCCGCTCGAGATAGCGGGTACTCGAGTTGATTTTCTCGTTCTCGAGCCTGACGTCACCGCCACGCGAGCGGGCAGCCTCGCCCATCGCCGCAATCATGGTGACAACCATCGGATGCACGGAGAACAGCCCCTCGGGGAGGACGAACGTCAGGTCGTCCTTGCCGTCATCCGTGACGCATCGAAGGAAGCGTTCGATGTCGTTCAGGTACGACCGGTTGGGGAGAGTGACGCGCATGCAACCTCCATCGGAGTCCGAGTGACGGCACTCTAGTCACGCCGAGTCTGCGAGCATCGAGACGTGACCGTGAAATCAGGCAGCCGAGTCGCAGTCAGTGGCGGGTACGACTTCGAGCCCGAGTGGCTGGGGGGCGCGCAAGCAGTGACCGGTCGGGTAGCCAAGTGGATACCTGGGCAGAACAGCCAACCGGCGTGCGTGGTGTTGCTTGACTTCCCGTTAATTGCCATCGGCGACGTGCGCGGACGCAGAGAGAGACGGGAAGGCCGGTACATCGTCCTCGGACTGCGCTACCAGGGGCAGGAGTGGGAGACGAGTGGGACTGTGCACGTCGAACTGCTGGCTTCGGAGCCAACAGACTTGCCCTGGTCGGAACGAGAACAGGGCGCGTGGGTCGAATCGCACGCCACCTACACGGTCCTCGACTGAGGCCGTGCGCACTATCCGGCCTCGGAGTGGTCGGGCGAGACGGCGTTCAAGCGTGGTCGACAGGTTTATGCATTTCTGACGCCGAAAGAAGACGCCGAGGTGACGTTAAGAGACGTTCACTCGGGCAGGTGGAGGACGCTGTCGTACGGACCGCCCCCAGCGCCAGAACAGCCTGAAACCCGCACAGAACGGGCTAGAATCGGCCAAAATCCATCCGGAGTACCCCTTCAACGTCACATGAAGGCCAAAACCCTCACACGTTGAAGCGGAACTCCACCACGTCGCCGTCGGCCATCACGTAGTCCTTGCCCTCGATGCGGACCTTGCCGGCCTCCTTGGCCTTCTGCATGGTGCCCGCGGCCATGAGGTCGTCGAAGGAGACGATCTCGGCCTTGATGAAGCCCTTCTGGAAGTCGGTGTGGATGACTCCCGCGGCCTCGGGGGCGGTGGCGCCCTTGGCGATCGTCCAGGCCCGCGTCTCCTTGGGGCCGGCGGTGAGGTAGGTCTGCAGGCCGAGGGTGTCGAAGCCGACGCGGGCGAGCTGGTCGAGGCCCGACTCGGTGATGCCCATCTCGGCGAGCATCTCGTGCGCCATCTCGTCGTCGTCCATCTCGGCCAGGTCGGCCTCGAACTTCGCGTCGAGGAAGATCGCCTCGGCGGGCGCGACGAGCTCGCGCATCGAGGCGAGGAGCGGCTCGTCGGAGAGCTCGTCGGCGTCGCAGTTGAAGACGAAGATGAACGGCTTGGCGGTGAGCAGCGAGAGCTCGCGCAGCAGGTCGCGCTCGATGGTCGAGTCGATGATCGGCGTGCCGCCCTCGAGGGCGCTCAGCGCCGCGCGCGCCGCGTCGAGGACCGCGGTCTTCGACTTGTCGGTGCGGGCCTCCTTCTCCAGCCGCGGGATCGCCTTCTCGACGGTCTGGATGTCGGCGAGGATCAGCTCGGTCTGGATCGTGCCGATGTCGGAGGAGGGGTTGACCTCGCCGTCGACGTGGGTGACGTCCTCGTCGCGGAAGACCCGCGTCACCTGGCAGATCGCGGCGGACTCGCGGATGTGCGAGAGGAACTTGTTGCCCAGGCCCTCGCCCTCCGAGGCGCCGCGGACGATGCCGGCGATGTCGACGAACTCGACGGTCGCGGGGAGCTGCCTGGCCGAGCCGAACACCTCGGCGAGCTGGGCGAGGCGCTCGTCGGGGACACCGACGACGCCGACGTTGGGCTCGATCGTGGCGAACGGGTAGTTCGCCGCCAGCACGTCGTTCTTGGTCAGGGCGTTGAAGAGGGTCGACTTGCCCGCGTTGGGGAGTCCGACGATACCGATGGTGAGAGCCACGGGCCGGGAGTCTACGGGCGCACGGGAGCCCACCGCGATTCGAGGCGGGAGCCCTCGGGACGCGCCGTCCGCGAGTTGCACAGGCTTGGACCGGGCTTGTTCACTCGTGCTGTCCCCTGCCGCCCGGCCCCGTCGCCACGACCTCCCAAGGACCCATGCCCTCCTGGCTCCAAGAGCTGCTCGCGCTCGTCGCCACGCTCCCCACGACCGCGGCCGGTGTGCCCGCGCTCGCGGTCCCCGACGTCCCCGTCACCACCGGCTCGGCGGTGACGGCGGCGAGCCCGGTCTTCGCCGACGAGTTCGACGCGCCGTACGCCGATCGCTGGGCCCACATCGGTTCCTCGAGCGCCGAGAAGGTCACCCAGGAGACCGTCGACGGGCGTACGGCGATCGGCCTGGCGCCGGAGGCGCACCTCGAGTTCAGCCAGGCGGTGCCGTTCGAGCCCGGGACGACCTACCGGGCGAGCGCCACCCTCAAGATGCCGACCGAGACCGGCGTCCACCCGTCCTTCTGGCTGCGCACCAACGACCTGCAGCGCGCCGGCGAGATCGACGTGGTCGAGAGCTGGGGCCAGCAGAAGGGCTGCGGCCGCGTGCAGGTCGCCTACTACTGGCGCTACTCCCCGCCGATCGGCGACGTCGAGTGCGCGGGTGACCGCTACCCACAGGACATGGACGCCTGGCACACCTACTCGGTGGAGTTCACCTACCAAGGCCCGGGCCAGGACCCGGCGGCCGAGACGGCGACCCCGACGAGGTTCTTCGTCGACGGCGTCGAGACCTGGTCGACCACGCACGCGCCGGTCACCGCCGAGCACCTGCGCCTGCAGAACAAGCGCAACTGCCCCGACGAGGAGCAGCCGACCTGCGGACAGACGTCCACGACGCCGTCGATGTACGTCGACAACGTCTCCGTCGAGGTCATCGGCCGCGCCCCGACGGGGCTGCCGGCCGACCTGACCGCGGTCCGCCGGACCGAGAACGGCGCCGAGGCGCACGTGCTGAGCGCGGCCTCGGGCTACACCACCTACGCCAACCAGACCCCGCTCCCCCTGACGGGCCGGGGCTGGCGCTTCACCGGCGGCGACTTCGACGGCGACCGCGCGGCCGACGTCTACGCGGTCCGGATGGCCGGCCGGAACACCGCCCAGGTGCAGGTGCTCGACGGTGGCGACTACCTGCACTCCTCGCTCACCCACGCCACGATCGTCGAGCGTCGGGGTGGGCTCGGCCGGACCCGTTTCCTGGCCGGCGACGTCGACGGCGACGGTCGTGACGACCTCTACCTCGTGTCCAACCGAGACGGACGGACCCACCTGACCGTGCTCGACGCGAGCACCGGTTTCCAGACCCGACTGGCCGACGTCGACCTGGCCGTCCCGTCGCTGCCCCGCGCCCGCTGGAAGCTCGCGACCGGTGACTACGACTTCGACGGGCGTGACGACCTCTACCTCGTCGACACCCAGGCGGGGGCGAACACGGCGGTGCACGTGCTCAACGCCCGCACCGAGTTCATGTCCTTCCTCGCGCAGACCGCCACGGCCGCGCCCGTCCTCGACGCGGACTGGACGGTCACGACCGCCGACGACAACGCCGACGGCCGCGCCGACCTCGTCCTCGTCGACCGCGACGCCGCGGGCGTCACGGAGACGCACACGCTGGACGCGGCGACCGGCTTCTCGACGTACGTCCGCGAGGCCCGCACCGTGCTGGGCCCGACCACCGACGGCGCCTGGACCATCTCCGGCTGACGTCCGCAGAGTTACGAGGCGGCCCCGGGACAGCACGAGGGCCCGACCTGACGGTCGGGCCCTCGTGCTGTGCGTGGTGCAGCCGCGGTCAGCCGCCGTAGATCGCCCGCACGCCGTCACCGTCGGTGGCGGTGAAGGACAGGTCGGCGGACGAGCCGTTGCACTGGGGGTAGTGCATGATCGAGGCCGAGTCGTAGGGCGTCAGCGGACGCCAGTTGTTGTCCTCGAAGCAGGTGCCGGCCTCGGGGCGCGTGTGCTCGTGCCGGAACCCGAGGGCGTGGCCGAGCTCGTGGCCCAAGATGTTGCCCGGGGTCCACGAACCGGAGTTCTGGAGCGACGTCGAGTTGACGAGCACGTTGCGCTGCGAGTCGCTGGTGCTCGGGAAGAACGCCCGGGCGATGTACTGGTTGGTGTTGGTGGGCTCGACCGAGAACAGCACCGAGTTGTTGCTGACGGTGCAGTTGCTGTCGGCGCTCGGGACGTAGATGAAGTTGACGCCGGACGAGGCCGACTCCCAGATCCCTGCGCCCTGCGACATGGCCGAGACGACCGCGTTGTAGTCGGAGCCGAAGGCCGTGCTGACGCAGTAGGTCAGGTTGCGGGCCTGGCTGGCGCTCCACTTGTCGTCGACACCACCCACGGTGTTGACCACGAGACCGTTCTCCTGGCTGCTCTTGGGCTTGGCGACCATGCGGTCGTAGTAGTCGCGCAGTGCCTGGGTGTCGGCAATGACCTCGTCGCCGTTGACGACGTACTGGCCGCCCACGTCCTGGAAGGTGGCCGCCTTGAACTCCGCGAAGGTGGGGACGCGGTCCTGGGCCACCTGCGCGTGGGCCGATGGGCCCGCCGTCAGCACCATGGCTGAGGCTGCGATCGTGGCTGCGGCGATACGACTGAGCTTGCTCTTCATCATCTCTGGTTTCCTCCGGTTGGGTACGGATGTCCCTCCATCAAACGGTCTAGACCACTTGCAGGGAAGTGCATTCGGCGCGCAGTTCGCTGCGATGCACGAACTTGCAACGCCCGGCTCCATGGAAAACTCCAGCCATGAGCCAGGCACCTGCCGACCAGACCGATCACGAGCGCGGCGAAGCACGACCCGCGACGGCGGTGGCGCTGCGCGAACCCGCCCACCAGGTCTCGCCGCGTGCCGTCACCTACTGGCGCGTGAGCGCCCTGGTCGCCGCCGTCGTGGAGTGGGCGATCGTCATCCCGGTCTACGTCTTCGTGCTGCCCGTGGTCTTCGAGGACCCCGCGCGGCCGTGGTGGACCACCGCGATCCTCGTCGTGTCGCTCGTCGCTCCGCTGGTGCACCTGCTGCTGATGCCGCAGCTGCGCTTCCGGGTGCACCGCTGGGAGGTCACGCCCACCGCGATCCACACCCGCGCCGGCTGGATCGACATCGAGAGCCGGGTCGCCCCGCTGAGCCGGGTGCAGACGGTCGACTCGACCCAGGGTGCCCTGATGCGCGTGTTCGGGCTCGCCTCGCTGACCGTCACCACCGCGTCCGCGGCCGGCCCGATCACCATCGACTGCCTCGATCGCGACGTCGCCCAGCGGCTCGTGGCCGAGCTCACCGAGGTCACCGGCGCGAGCGAGGGTGACGCGACGTGAGCGAGCCCTCCGCGCCCGAGGCGGACCTGGCGCCCGGAGCGACCGAGGCGACACCCGAGGCGGGTCCCGAGGTCGAGTGGCATCGCCTCTCGCCGCGCAACCTGCTGATCAACCCGGTCAAGGTCGTCGGCCAGTTCGCCGTCCCCGCGGTCATCGCGCTCGTCGGCGTCAGCCAGGGCGACCGCGGGCTGCCGTGGTGGGCGGCACCGTTCGTCGTCGTCGGAGCCCTGGCGCTGGGAGCGGTGCCGTGGCTCACGACCTTCTACCGCACGACGCCGACCCAGTTCCAGGTCCGCAGCGGGCTGCTCAACAAGACCATGAAGACGGCCCCGCTCGACCGGGTGCGCAGCGTCGACCTCGAGGCGTCGCTGCTGCACCGGGTCGTCGGGTTGTCCAAGGTCCAGGTCGGCACCGGCGTCGACGACGACCGCATCACCCTCGACTCGGTCAGCACGGAGCAGGCCGCCACCCTGCGACAGTTCCTGCTGGCCCGCCGGGCGCCGACGACGGTGCCCTCCGACCAGCCCACCGGCCAGCCCATCGGCCAGCCCACCGGCCAGCCCGCCGGGGACGGTCCGGTCGGGACCGGCGAGCTCAGCGGCGTACCCCCCGAGCCCGGCCGCGTGCTGGCCGAGATCGACTGGGCGTGGCTGCGCTTCGCGCCGTTCAGCCTGGCGCGCCTGGTCGTGCTCGCCGCCGCCGTCGGCGCGCTGTCGCAGTTCGGGGACCAGCTGCCGATCGCGGACACGGCGCAGTCGGCGTGGGGGTGGGTGCACCAGTTCGCGCTCTACCTCGTCGTCCTCGGACTGCTCGTCGGCGGGCTGGTGAGCTGGGTGATGGTCGCCGTGACGGGCTACGTCGTGCAGTGGTGGAACATGCGGCTGACCCGCGAGGCGGGCTCGCTGCACCTGACCGCCGGCCTCTTCACCACCCGGTCGATCACCGTCGAGGAGCAGCGCGTGCGTGGCGTCGAGATGAAGGAGCCGGTGCTGCTGCGGCTCGTCGGCGGCGCCGAGCTGTCGACGCTGGCGACCGGTGTCGGTTCAGGGGGCGTCACCGCGATCCTGCCGCCGTGCCCGGTCGGGGTGGCCCGGGACGTCGGCGCCGACGTGCTCGAGACCGCGACCCCGATGGGTGTGCCGCTGGTGGCGCACGGCCCGGCCGCGCGGCGACGCACGTGGATCCGACACCTGTGGGGTGTCCTGGTCGTCACCGCGATCCCGCTGGTCGCCTCGATCTGGGTCGACCTGCCCTGGTGGCTGCCCGTGCTGGTCGGTGTCGTCTCGCTCGCGCTGGCGGGGCTCGGTGCCGAGGCGGCGTACAGGCACCTCGGCCACGCCGCCACCCCCGACCACGTCGTCGTCGGCAGCGGTGAGCTGACGCGGGTGCGCACCGTGCTCGAGCACGACGGCATCATCGGCTGGGTCGTGCACCAGACGTTCTTCCAGCGTCGGCTGTCGCTCGCGACCCTCACCGCGACGACCGCGGCCGGCGCCGAGCGGGTGGTGGCCCGGGACATCCCGCTGCCCGCGGCGATCCGGCTGGCCGATGCGTCGACACCCGGGGTGCTGACCGCGTTCCTGGCGTGAGCGAGCGCCCGCTTCCCGCTCGGGACAGGTGGCGGGCGCCCGCTCGGCCTCGAACCTGCCCCACATCTGCATGGGTGTAAAGACCCGATCGGGTGGTTGCCGGGCGTCTTCTAGGGTGGGCCGGTGCGCATCGCGACCTGGAACGTCAACTCCCTCCGCTCCCGCATCGACCGCGTCGAGGCCTTCCTCGACCGGCACGAGATCGACGTGCTCGCGCTGCAGGAGACGAAGGCCCGCGAGGACCAGCTGCCGCTGATGGGGCTGCAGGCGCGCGGCTACGACATCGCCGTCGCCGGCGTGAACCAGTGGAACGGCGTCGCGCTGCTCTCGCGTGTCGGGCTCGAGGACGTCACCGTCGGCTTCGCCGACATGCCGGGGTACGGCGATCCGCTGGCCGCCGAGGCCCGCGCCATCGGCGCCACGGCGGGCGGCGTGCGCATCTGGTCGCTCTACGTGCCCAACGGTCGCAAGCCCGACGACCCGCACTACGTCTACAAGCTCGACTGGCTGGCGCGGCTGCGTGCGGCGGCCGGCGAGTGGCTGGACGGCGAGACCGTGCTGGTCGGCGACTGGAACATCTGCCCGACCGACGCCGACGTCTTCGACCCGGCCCAGTTCGCGAAGTCGACCCACGTGACGCCCCCCGAGCGTGCCGCCTTCCAGGCGTTCCTCGACGACGGCTACGTCGAGGTCACCCGCGAGCACGCTCCGGGCTACACCTACTGGGACTACTACCGTCAGCGCTTCGAGCGCGATCGCGGGCTCAAGATCGACTTCGCGCTGGCCTCCCCCGCCCTCGCCTCCCGCGTCACCGGGGCCTTCATCGACCGCGACGAGCGCGACCCCGCCCAGGGCACCGGGAGCCCGTCCGACCACGCGCCGGTGGTCGTCGACCTCGACTGACCCGGCGTACTCCATTCGCGGCATCTTCGCGGCGCGGTCGTGCGACCCCGCGCCCGTTCGGGCCTACGGTGCCCTCGGCCGTCCGGCTCTCCCGAAGGAGGTGGGCGATGCGACTCCGTGCCGCCATCGTCGCTGTCTGCTGCGTGCTGTCCTCGACGGCCGCACCGACCGTCGCCCGAGCCGCGCCCGCCGACCCGCTCCCCGCGCCCCGGGTCGCACTGCCCGGTCCCGGCGCGCTCGCCGTGGACGACGGGTTCCTCACGGCATCTGGCCAGCGCCTCACCGGGCCGTGGACACCGGGCCTGGACACGGTGGCCTTCTCCCCCGACGGCTCCAGCATCGCCTGGACCGACTGGGGAGTCCTCAACGTGACGGACGCGGCGGGCAACACCCGCACGCTGACCGACGTCGGTCGCAGGATCAACAGCCTCCGCTGGGCGCACAGCGGCGCCCGTCTGGCCGTCCAGTTCAGCAACAACGGCGACGAGTCGGACGGCACGATCGCGACCGTCCCGCTCGACGGCAGCGCTCCACCCACCGTGGTGATCAAGGGAGAGAAGGGCGAGGTCACGAACCTCGAGTGGGCCGCCGACGACTCCGCCCTCCTCTACGTTCGCAGGAGCAGCGTCCTGTACGGCGCCGGCGTGGACGTCTTCCGCTACGACCTGGCAACCGGCACCCACACCCAGCTCACGAACAACTGCACGTGGGCCACCCCCGGCCCGCCGAGCAAGATCGCGCCGACGTGCGCAGCGCCGTCCTGGACCATCGGGGAGATCTCGCTCTCGCCCGACGGGACGCGGCTGACCATCGTGGGCGCCGGACAGCCCGAGCTCCCCGGGACCCGCCCGACCACCCTCTCGGTGCTCGACCTCGCCTCGGGGGTGTCCACGGTGGTGCTGCGCAACACCGACCCGGCCATCGCCGCGCTGGGGCCCTTTCCCGTGATCACGGGCGGAGTCTGGTCACCCGACGGATCCACCATCGCGGCATCCCTCTTCGACCAGGACCGCAACGCGTACGACACGGTGCTCGTCCCCTCGGCCGGCGGGCCGGCGACCTACCTCGCGCCCAGCGGGGCGAAGTCGTGGCAGGCCTGCCCGACGGGGTCGTGCCCCGTGTTCGGGACCCCGCCCCTGACGCTGAAGCTCACCTTCAAGCCCACCCTCGGCAAGTACGTCGTCGCCACGGGCCTCCTCCGTCCCGTCGTCTGGGAGGTCACGCCGACGGAGGTCTCCGCCTCGATCTATTCGAGGACGAAGGCCAAGGGTCCGTGGCGCAAGGGCAAGGCCAGCACCGGGGCCGTCGCCGCGAAGGACGGCAGCTTCCGGATCCTCCTCACACGACCCCGCAACGCCGTCACGTGCAAGGTCGTGGTCGTCGCACCGGCCTCCTGGGGCACGCTGCAGGCCAGGAAGGTCAAGAAGCTCAGCTGCTGAGCCGGCGCCCGGCCGGCCTCAGCCGGTGACCGCGAGGCTGGCCCGCTCGATCTCGGCGGGCGAGAGCACGTGCGCGATGGCCAGCGCCGCGGCGCCGAGCACACCGGCCTGCTCGCCTGCGGCCGACGGGACGATGCGCAGGTGCTCGGTGGCGAGCGGCAGCGAGCGCTGGTAGACGGTCTCGCGGATGCCGGCGATCAGGTGCTCGCCGGCACCCGACATGGCCCCGCCGATCACCACGACAGAGGGGTTGATGAAGTTGACGACCATCGCCACGACCTCGCCCATGTCGCGACCGGCCTGACGCACCACCTGCACCGCGTCGAGGTTGCCGCCGCGCACCAGCGCGACGATGTCGGCGCTGCCGGTCACCTCCGCGCCCGAGGCGCGGAGCGTGGCCGCGAGGGCGGGTGCGGCGGCGACGGCCTCGAGGCAGCCCTCGTTGCCGCACCGGCAGGTGACGCCCTCGGCGCCGGGGAGTCGGACGTGGCCCACGTCGCCGGCCGTGCCCATCGCGCCTCGCTGCAACGCGCCGCCCGAGATGATGCCTGCGCCGATGCCGGTGGAGACCTTGATGAAGACGAGGTCCTGCACGTCGGGGAAGTGGGCGTGCTGCTCCCCCAGCGCCATGATGTTGACGTCGTTGTCGATCAGCACCGGCACGTCGACGTGGCGCCGCACGTGCGCCGGGACGTCGTACCTGTCCCAGCCCGGCATGATCGGCGGGTTGATGGCGCGGCCGCTCGAGTGCTCGACCGGCCCCGGCAGTCCGATGCCGATGGCGGCGAGATCGGCGAGCTTGCGCTGCTGGCCGCGCAGCAACGAGCGGACGGTCGTGGTGACCCAGCCCAGCACGACGTCGGGGCCGTCGGCGATGTCGAGGTCGGCGCGCGCCTCGGCCAGGATCGTGCCGGCGAGGTCGGCGAGCACCGCCCGGGCGTGGGTGGCCCCGAGGTCGACACCGACGACGACCCGCGCGCTCGGGTTGAGGGCCAGGAGCGACGGCGGTCGTCCGCCGGTGGAGACCGCATCGCCGTACGGCGCCACGAGCCCGAGCCTCAGCAGCACGTCGATCCGCGCGGCGATCGTGGAGCGCGCGAGGCCGCTCGACTCGGCCAGCTGGGCGCGGGTCTGGGGCCCGCCGTCCCGCAGCAGCTCGAACACGTCGCTGGTCTTCACGGCGTGGATTCAACCACCGATTCTTTTGTGCGTCCATCAAACATCTTTTGCCGGACTCTCGACATAAGCCGGTGACGCGTGTCACAGTGACGCCGTGGAAACGCCGTCCCCCGACCTCGCCGCCGACCGTGCCGCCGATGTGGCCCCGGTGCTCACCGTGCGCGGGATCAGCAAGAGCTTCGTCGGCAACCTCGTGCTCCGCGACGCCTCGCTCGAGCTGCGTCCCGGTCAGGTCCTCGGCCTCGTCGGGGAGAACGGCGCGGGCAAGTCGACCTTGATGAAGATCCTCGCCGGGGTGCACCAGGCCGACGAGGGCACGGTCGAGATCGGCGGCGAGACCGTGTCGTTCAGCCACCCGGTCCAGGCGCAGCAGGCGGGGCTGTCCACCGTCTTCCAGGAGTTCAACCTCCTCCCCGAGCGCTCGATCGCCGAGAACATCTGGCTGGGTCGCGAGCCGCGGCGCCGCGGGTTCGTCGACACCGGCGCGATGGTCCGCGACACCGACGAGCTCCTGACCGGGCTCGGCATCACCGGGCTGCGCGCCACCCGCCGCGTGCGCTCGCTGTCGGTCGCCGAGCAGCAGGTCGTCGAGATCGCCAAGGCGGTCAGCTTCGACGCGCGGATCATCCAGATGGACGAGCCGACCGCGGCGCTCGCCGACCACGAGGTCGAGCTGCTCTACACGATCATCCGCCGCCTCACCGCCCGCGGTGTCGCGATCATCTACGTCTCCCACCGGCTCAAGGAGGTCTTCGACCTCTGCGACACGATCACGGTCCTCAAGGACGGCGTGCAGGTCGCCACGACGCCCGCGGCCGAGCTCGACGAGGCGGGGCTGGTGCGCCTGATGGTGGGCCGCTCGATGTCCGCCTTCTTCCCCGACCCGCTCGAGGGCACGACGCCCGGGGACGTCCGGCTCGAGCTGCGCGGCGCCGGCAACGGCTACGTCGACGGCGTCGACCTGGCCGTGCGCGGCGGCGAGATCGTCGGCCTCGCGGGCCTCCAGGGCTCCGGACGCACCGAGCTGCTCGAGGCCGTCTTCGGCGTCACGCCCCTCACCCGCGGCGAGCTCGCCATCGACGGGGCCGTGGTCGCCGTACGCACCCCCAAGCAGGCCATCCGGCGCGGCCTCGCCCTCGTCACCGAGGACCGCAAGACCACCGGGCTCGCGCTGCACCAGTCGATCCTCGACAACTCGCTGGCCGTGGTCCGGGCGGTGTTCCCCTCCCGCACCGGCGAGGCGCGCGCCGGCGTGCCGGCCTCGTTGTCGACGCTCGCGGTCTCGGCGCGGTCGCTGTCGCAGGAGGCGCAGTTCCTCTCCGGCGGCAACCAGCAGAAGGTCGTTCTCGCCCGCTGGCTCGCCGCGCGCCCCGGCGTGGTGCTGATGGACGAGCCCACCCGCGGCATCGACGTCGGCGCCAAGCACGCGATCTACGAGGTCATGCGCAGCCTGGCCGCCGAGGGCGTCGCCGTCCTGATGGTCTCCAGCGAGCTCCCGGAGGTGATCGGCATGGCCGACCGGATCGTCGTCATGCGCGACGGCCGGGTCGCGGGCGAGCTGCCCGCCGGCTCCTCCGAGGAGGACGTGCTCACGATGGCGACGGGCGCCTCGACCGGGACGCAGGTGGCGTCGTGAGGGGCCGGCTCGGAGCGGTCACGTCGACGACGATCGTGTACGCCGTCCTGCTGCTCGCCGTCGTCGTCGGGGCGATCCTGACGGCCGCCCACGGCCGCAACTTCTTCAGCGTCGGCAACGTCGACAACATCCTCACCACCACCAGCATCCTGGGCTTCATCGCGATCGGGCAGACGCTCGTCATCCTCGGCGGCTCGCTCGACCTGTCGGTGCCCTTCGTGGTCAGCCTGGCCAGCGTCGTCGGCGGCGGGATCATGGCCGGCGACCCCGGCAACATCGTCCCGGCGGTCGCCGTGGCCCTCCTCATCGGCGCGGCCGTCGGGCTCGCCAACGGCCTGATCGTCACCCTGCTGCACGTCCACGGCTTCATCGCGACCCTCGGCACCGGCCTGGTCATCTCGGGCTACCTCGCCAGCAACTACAAGGGCAGCCACGGGAGCGCGCCGCGCGACTTCCGGCTCCTCGACGCCACCCGGATCGGCCCGGTGCCGATCTCGACGCTGATCATGATCGGCTGCGCGGTCGCGGCGATCCTGATGCTGCGGCGCACGCGGCTGGGGCACCACCTGTACGCCGTCGGCGGCAACGCGGAGGTCGCGCGGCTGTCCGGCCTGCGCACCCCGGTCCCGGTGGTCGCGGCCCACGTCATCTGCTCGTCACTGGCGGCTGTGGCCGGCCTGCTGCTGCTCGCGCGGCTCAGCGTCGGCAACCCGACGATCGGCTCGCAGGGCGGCTACGACCTGATGTCCATCGCCGCGGTCGTGCTCGGCGGCACGCTGCTGGCCGGCGGCAAGGGCAACATCGCCGGCACCCTGGCCGGCGTCGCGATCTTCGCCGTCATCGACAACGTCATGGGCGTCATGCAGATCAACCCGTTCCTGCGCGACGTCGTGCGCGGCGTGGTGATCGTGGTCGCCGTCGCGGTCTACGCCCGTCGCGAGATCGACGCCCGACCTCCGAGGTTCGGCCGACAGCTCGTCCTCGACGCCGAGCCGGAGGAGGTCCGATGAACCACCCCACCCGACCACTCGCTGCGCTCGCGCTCGTGAGGGGAGCCCGATGAGCACCATCACCACGACCGAGACGACCGCCCGTCCCGAGCTCCCGGCCCACCAGGGCTCCCTGGGTGCGCGGATCGCGGCCGGCATGGCGACCCCCGGCGGCGCGGTGTTCGTGCTGGTGGCGGTCCTGCTCGTCTCCATCATGATCTCCAACCCCAACTTCACCGACCCCGGCGCCCTCATCCGCTTCGCGGGACGTACGGCGCCGATCGCGATCGCCGCCATGGGGCAGTACTACGTGATCGTCAGCGGCGAGTTCGACCTCTCGATGGGGGCCGTGATCGCCACGCAGGTGGTCCTCGCCGGCAACTTCATCGGCCAGGACCAGGGGCGCATCCTGCCCGGCATCGTGCTCATGCTCGTCGTCGGTGCGCTGATCGGCGTCGTCAACGGCCTCATCACGACGCTGCTCAAGGTGCCGAGCTTCATCGTCACACTCGGCACGATGCTCGCCCTGACCGGGCTCGTGCGCTACATCACCGGCGGCGCCGCGACCGGCAACCCGGTCGACGACTTCCGGCAGATCGGTCGCGGCGGCATCCAGGACGTGCCGGTCGTCGACATCGTGCCGTACCCGCTGATCATCCTGGTCGCGCTGGCCGCCGCCTCGGTGTGGCTGATGCGCCGGCCCTTCGGCCGCACCCTCATCGCCATCGGCGACAACCCCGCGGCGACCAACTACTCCGGCGCGCCGCTGTGGTCCTACAAGACCCGGGCCTTCGTGCTGTCGTCGCTCTCGGCGACCGTGGCCGGCATCCTGCTCGTCGGCTACGCCGGCGTGCACCCCTCGGTCGGCGCCGGCTACGAGTTCACCGCCATCACCGCGGTCGTCCTCGGCGGCGTGCTGCTCGGCGGCGGCCGCGGCTGGGTGCTCTCGGCCGCGGCGGGCGCGTTCGCGCTCGAGCTGCTCTTCACGCTGCTCACGTCCCTCGGTGTCCCGTCCACGTGGCGCGACACCGTGCAGGGCCTGATCATCATCGCCGCGGTCGCCGTCTCGGCCCGCGCCTGGCAGGTCGGCCGGCGCCCGCGCCGTACGCCCTCCCCCACGGATCTCTCGGCAGGAACACCCACCCAGCCCGCGACGGGCACAACCACAGGAGATAGCTGATGCGCAGGACTATGAGGGGGGCCATCGCGTCCGCCGCAGTGCTCGTCGTGCTGGCGGGCTGCAGCACCGACGACGTCGACGAGCCGACCGACGCCACCGCCTCGGAGACGACCTCCGAGGACACGGGCGACGCGGAGGAGCCCGCCGACGACACCGAGTGGTTCGTCCAGGCCGACTACGACGAGCAGGACGCGCAGCGCTCCGCCACTTTCGAGGGTGACGAGGCCGAGCCGTGGCTGCAGTACATCGACGGCGAGATGACCGACACCTCGGAGTTCAAGGCCGACGGCGCCAAGAAGGTGTGCTTCGCCAACGCCTCCGTCTCCAACCCGTGGCGCCAGACCGGGTTCATCACGATGACCCAGCAGCTCGAGGCACTCAAGGACGCCGGCGCGATCTCCGACATGGAGGTGCGCGACGCCCAGGACGACGACAACACCCAGCTCGCCGACATCGACTACTTCATCTCCGAGGGCAACTGCGACGCCTTCATCATCTCGCCCAACTCCACGGCCGCGATGACGCCCGGCGTCGAGCGCGCCTGCGACACCGGCAAGCCTGTCGTCGTCTTCGACCGCGGCGTCGAGACGGACTGCGCCACCACCTTCATCCACCCGATCGGTGGCTACGCGTGGGGCATCGACACCGCCAACTTCCTCTCGGAGAACCTCGAGGAGGGCGACAAGGTGATCGCGCTGCGGATCCTGCCGGGCGTCGACGTGCTCGAGACCCGCTGGGCCGCGGCCGAGAAGATCTTCGAGGAGAACGCCATCGACGCCGAGGACTTCTTCACCGGCGCCGACCCGACCGAGATCAAGAAGATCATCACCGACGCGCTCAACCAGGGCGAGGTCAAGGGCGTGTGGATGGACGCCGGTGACGGCGCCGTCGCCGCGATCGAGGCCTTCGAGGACGCCGGCGTCGACTACCCCGTCATGACCGGCGAGGACGAGATGAGCTTCCTGCGCAAGTGGGAGGACACCGGCCTGACCGGCCTCGCGCCCGTCTACTCCAACTTCCAGTGGCGCACGCCGCTGCTCGCCGTGCAGAAGATCTTCGCCGGCGAGGAGGTCCCGAAGGAGTGGGTGCTCCCGCAGACCCCGATCACCGAGGACGAGCGGGCCGAGTTCCTCGAGGCCAACGACGGGATGCCCGACGGCCACTACGCGAAGTTCGGCGGCGAGGACCTGCCGGGCTTCCCGGAGGCCTGGCAGGACCGCTGATCCGTTGCTGTTCACCTGATCGACCGGCCGGTCACGGCGCCCCCGTGACCGGCCGGCCACCCCCCTGCGCGAAGGAGGCGTCGTGCGCGCCATCGGCATCAACACCTGGGTCTGGGCCTCGCCCCTGACCGATGCCACCCTCGGACCCCTCCTCGACCGGGTCGCGGACCTCGGCTTCGACGCCGTGGAGCTGCCCCTCGAGACGGCCGGCGACCTCAGCGTCGACGTCGTCGCGGCCGCCGTCGAACGCACCGGCCTGGCGCCGTACGTCGTCGGCGCGATGGCCCCCGGACGCGACCTGGTCCGGACCGACCCGGCCACCGTGGCGGCCACCCAGGACTACCTCCGCGCGTGCATCGACCTGGCCGCCGGCATCGGCTCCCCCGCGGTGTGCGGGCCCTTCTACTCGGCCACCGGCCGCACGGGTCTCCTGACCTCCGACGAGCGCACGGCGGCGTACGCCGAGTGGCGCGAGCACCTCGCGCCGCTCGTCGAGCACGCGGGGTCGCGCGGCGTCGTGCTCGGCATCGAGCCGCTCAACCGCTACGAGACCTCCCTCGTCAACACCGTCGACCAGGCCCTGACCGGACTGGCCGACCTCCTCGGACCGGCCCTCGGCCTGGCCCTGGACACCTACCACCTCAACATCGAGGAACGTTCGAGCGCCGACGCGATCCGCGCGGCCGGCGAGCACCTCGCGCACCTGCAGGTCTGCGGCAGCGACCGCGGCGCCCCGGGCGGCGACCAGACCGACTGGCCCGCGCTCGTCGCGGCGCTGGACGAGGTCGGCTACGCCGGACCACTCAACATCGAGAGCTTCACCGCCGAGAACGCGGCCATCGCGACGGCGGCCTCCATCTGGCGCCCGCTGGCGCCCACCCAGGACGACCTCGCGCGTGACGGCCTGGCCTTCCTGCGCACGCTCACCGACGAAGGGACCCCGTCATGACCGACCGGCTCGGAGTCGCGGTCGTCGGCTACTCCTTCATGGGCAAGGCCCACTCCAACGCGTGGCGCAACGTCGGCGCGTTCTACCCCGACGTGCCCGGCGTGACGCAGCAGGTGCTGGTCGGCCGCGACCACGCCCAGGTCGACGACGCCGCCCGGCGCTTCGGGTGGGAGGAGTCGGCGACCGACTGGAGCGAGGTGCTGCAGCGCGACGACGTGCACATCGTCGACATCTGCACCCCCGGCCACCTCCACGCCGAGATCGCCGAGGCCGCCCTGTCGGCCGGCAAGCACGTGCTCCTGGAGAAGCCGCTGACCAACACCGTCGCGGAGTCCGAACGACTCGTCGCGTGCGCCACCGAGGCTGCCGGCGCCGGCGTCGTGTCGATGGTCGGGTTCAACTACCGCCGGGTGCCCGCGCTGGCGCACGCCCGCGACCTGATCGCGGACGGGCGGATCGGCGAGGTGCGCTCGGTGCGAGCGGCGTACCTCCAGGACTGGCTGGTCGACGCCGACGCGCCGATGACGTGGCGGCTGCGCAAGGAGCAGGCCGGCTCCGGCGCGCTCGGCGACCTCGGGTCGCACGTCGTCGACCAGGTGCAGTTCCTCCTCGGCGACGAGGTCACCTCGGCCAGCGGACGGCTGCACACCTTCGTGCCGTCGCGCCCGGGTGCCGACGGGTCCGAGCCGGTCACCGTCGACGACGCCGCGTGGGCGACGCTCGGCACCCGACGCGGAGCGGTCGCCAGCGTCGAGGTCAGCCGGATGGCGTTCGGCCGCAAGAACGGGCTCACCCTCGAGGTCTACGGCTCGCAGGGCTCGATCTCGTTCGGGCTCGAGCGCCTCAACGAGCTCGTCGTCGACACCGGCTCCGGCGGCGCCCGGGTCCTGGTCACCGAGCCGGACCACCCGTACGTCGAGGCGTGGTGGCCGCCGGGTCACGTGCTCGGCTGGGACCACACGTTCACCTCGCAGGCGGCCGACTTCCTGGCCGCGGTTGCCGTCGGGACCCAGCCCTCCCCCGGCTTCGCCGAGGGCCTCGCGGTGCAGCGGGTGCTGGGGGCGATCGAGGACAGCTCGGCACGCGACGGCCTGCGCGTCGAGATCACGGCACACTGACGTCGTACGACGACGAGGAGACGAACCATGGGCAAGCGCTTCACGCTCTTCACCGGCCAGTGGGCCGACCTCACGCTGGAGGAGGTCGCGTCGTACGCCGCCGGGTGGGGTTACGACGGGCTCGAGATCGCCGTCTCCGGAGAGCACCTCGACGCCTGGCGCTGGGACGACGACGACTACGTCGAGGAGCGGCTCGACATCCTCGCTCGCCATGGCCTCGGCGTGTGGGCGATCTCCAACCACCTCACCGGCCAGGCGGTCTGCGACGACCCGATCGACTTCCGGCACCAGTCGATCGTCGGTCCGCGCGTGTGGGGCGACGGGTCGCCGGAGGGCGTGCGGTCGCGGGCCGCGGAGGAGATGAAGCTGACCGCGCGGCTGGCGAAGCGGCTCGGCGTCGACACCGTCGTCGGCTTCACCGGCTCCTCGATCTGGCAGTACGTCGCGATGTTCCCGCCGGTCCCGGCGTCGGTCATCGACGCGGGCTACCAGGACTTCGCCGACCGCTGGAACCCGATCCTCGACGTCTTCGACGAGTGCGGCGTGCGGTTCGCGCACGAGGTGCACCCCTCCGAGATCGCCTACGACTACTGGTCCACGCAGCGCACGCTCGAGGCGATCGGGCACCGCCCGGCCTTCGGTCTCAACTGGGACCCCAGCCACATGGTCTGGCAGGGCCTCGACACCGTCGCGTTCATCACCGACTTCGCCGACCGGATCTACCACGTCGACTGCAAGGACACCCGGATGCGGATGGGCGGCGGTCGCAACGGGATCCTCTCCTCGCACCTGCCGTGGGGCGACCAGCACCGGGGCTGGGACTTCGTCTCGACCGGTCGCGGCGACGTGCCGTGGGACGACGCATTCCGCGCGCTGGCCCGGATCGGCTACGACGGCCCCGTCTCGGTCGAGTGGGAGGACGCGGGCATGGACCGGCTCCGCGGTGCGCCCGAGGCACTGGAGTTCCTGCGCCGCTTCGACTTCGAGCTGCCGTCCGCCTCGTTCGACTCGGTCTTCGACCAGGGCTGAGGTCCGCTCCGTTGTCGGTGGCCTCGGGCACCATCAGCGGCATGGAGATCCTGACGATCCTGGTGATGCTCGGCGTGGGCCTCGCGCTCGGCTTCGGGCTGGGCTGGCTGGCGTCCCGGGCCCGGCCCCGCGACGAGGGCGTGCTCGCCGCCCTCACCGCGCGCGGACAGGAGCAGGCCGTCCTGCGTGAGGGCCTCGACCGGCTGGGCGACCAGCTGCGCGACCTCGACCACGACCGCGCGACCTGGCAGGGCCAGTTCAGCCAGCAGGTCTCCGACATGCGGCTGACGACGGAGTCGCTGCGCCGGGAGACCTCGTCCCTGGCCACCGCCCTGCGCAAGCCGCAGGTCCGGGGTCGGTGGGGCGAGCTCCACCTGCGCCGGGCGATCGAGCTCGCCGGGCTGGTCTCGCGGTGTGACTTCACCGAGCAGGCCCAGCTCGCCGACGGCGTCCTGCGCCCCGACGTGGTGGTCCACCTCGCCGGCGGCAAGTCCGTCGTCATCGACGCCAAGGTCTCGCTCGAGGCGTTCCTCGACGCGGCGAGCAGCGAGGACGACGACGAGCGCGAGGCCCACCTCCAGCGCCACGTGCGCCAGCTCCGCACGCACGTCGACCAGCTCGCGGCCAAGGCCTACTGGCGCTCGCTCGACGAGACCCCCGAGTTCGTGGTGATGTTCGTGCCCGCCGAGGCGTTCCTCTCCGCCGCCCTCGACACCCAGGCCGACCTCCTCGAGCACGCCGCGAGCAAGCACGTCATCCTCGCCACGCCCACGACGCTGATCGCGCTGCTGCGCACGGTCGCCCACGGCTGGTCGCACGAGACGCTCGCCGCGCAGGCCTCGGAGGTACGCCGCCTCGGGGCCGAGCTCCACCAGCGCCTCGGCTCGCTGGGCGCCCACCTCGACAAGCTCGGACGCTCGCTCGGCGCGGCCGTCACGGCCTACAACGCCGGCGTCGGCTCGCTGGAGGGCCGCGTGCTGGTCACCGCCCGGCGCTTCACCGACCTGGGAGTCACCACCGACGAGCTCGCCGCACCCCGGCAGGTCGAGGAGGCGCCACGCAGCCTCAGCGCGCCGGAGCTCGACCACGACGACTTCGCGGCCCTCGGCGACCTCGCCCGGCCGGGGCCGAGCGAGGAGACTCTGTTCGACGACAGCGCGACCCGGCCTGCCCCTCGCCCCGACGAGCCGCGGATCCGTCGTGCCTGAGCACGACCGGCGCGCCGTCGATGGGCCGGGGACCGCCCGCTCTACCGTGGTCGGCGTGAGTCACACCGGATCCGTGTGGACCGACGGTCTCGAGCCCGGACGGCAGGCCGTCGCGCTCGGGGTCGCCGCCGTGCTCACCATCGTGGCCATCGACGTGCTCCTCGTCGGCGAGCTGTCCTTCTTCTTCGACCTGTGCTTCATCGTGCTCTGCCTGGGCCTGGCGCTGGTGGTCCGCGCACACGACTTCTTCACCGTCGGCGTGCTGCCGCCACTGATGATGCTCGCGGTCTTCACCCTGCTCGGCGCGGTCGCCCCCGAGACGGTGGCCGACCGGGGCGACGGCCTCGTGCAGGCCCTGGTCTCCGGGCTGGCGCACCACAGCGGTGCCCTCGTCGCGGGCTATGCCGTGTGCCTCGGCACGCTGTGGATGCGACAGCGCACGATCCGCCAGCGCTCGGACGTCCGTGGCTCGGACAGCCAGCGCCTGCCCTCCTGAGGGGCCAACCAACACGGGCGTACCGGTGCGCGCGTCCCACTCGGCGTGCGGATGACACAGGCGTGCCGGTGGACGCGCCGCACGGGGCGCGCGGATGACACAGGCGTGCCGGAACACATGCCGCACCCGGCGCGCGGATGACACGGCCGTGTCGGGATTCCCGCACACGTGTGTCAGTCGGCGCCGATCTCGAGCGAATTCGTCGACACACGTGTGTCAGTCGGCGCCGGTCTCGGGCGAATTCGTCGACACACGTGTGCCATTCGGCGCCGGCCTCGGGCGAATTCTTCGACACACCTGTGTCATGAACCGGCGAGGCCGAGCGCGTCAGACCTCGAAGCGCTCCACGTCGCCCGCCCCGCGGCGTACGACCTCGGGCTCCGGGCCCGACCAGTCGATCACCGACGTCGGCTGGGCCGAGGTCTCGCCGGCCTCGATCACGATGTCGACCGCGTGGTCGAGGTCTTCCTTGATCTCCCAGCCCATCGTGCGCGCCTCCTCCTCGCCAGGGAGGATCAGGGTGCTGGTCAGGATCGGCTCGCCGAGCTCCTCGAGGATCGCGCAGACGAGGACGTGGTCGGGGATCCGCACGCCGACCGTGCGCTTCTTGGGGTGCATCAGCCGCTTCGGCACCTCGCCGGTCGCGGGGAGGATGAAGGTGTAGGGGCCGGGGGTGGCCGCCTTGATCGCCCGGAACGCCGAGTTGTCGACGTGCACGAACTGACCCAGCTGGGAGAAGTCGCGGCACATCAGCGTGAAGTGGTGGCGGTCGTCGAGACCGCGGATCGCCAGGATCCGGTCCCGCCCGTCACGGTTGCCGAGCTGGGCACCGAGGGCGTAGCCCGAGTCGGTCGGGTACGCGATCAGCGCGTCGTCGCGCAGCGCCTCGACGACCTGCGAGACCAACCGCGGCTGGGGGTTGTCCGGGTGGATGTCGAGGTAGCGGGCCATGGACGTGCTCAGGCCTGCTGGGCCGCACGGATGTCGCGGCGCAGCTCGGGGGGCAGCGCGAAGATGAGGGACTCCTCGGCCGAGTGGACGGCACGCGCGTCGGGGTAGCCGCGCTCGGCCAGGAAGGCGAGCACGCCGTCGACGAGGTCCTCGGGCACGGAGGCGCCGGAGCTGACGCTCACGTTGGCGACACCGTCGAGCCACGACTCCTCGATCTCCGTGTGGTCGTCGACGAGGTGGGCGGCCTTGGCGCCGGCCTCGAGGGCGACCTCGACGAGGCGGACCGAGTTGGAGGAGTTGCGCGAGCCGACCACGATCACCAGGTCGGCGGCGGGCGAGATCTCCTTCATCGCGAGCTGACGGTTCTGGGTGGCGTAGC
Source organism: Nocardioides currus (assembly GCF_003057875.1). Lineage (GTDB taxonomy): Bacteria > Actinomycetota > Actinomycetes > Propionibacteriales > Nocardioidaceae > Nocardioides > Nocardioides currus. The sequence goes on from NZ_PYXZ01000001.1 coordinate 25,130, forward strand.
AGATGTCGTCGCTCGGAGGGTCGAGCAGCAGCGGGAACTTCGCCCGGATCGCGGCCACCGTCTCGAGGGTCTCGTCGACCGACAGCGTCGTCTGCGACAGCCAAGCCACCTTGGCGGGGTCGCGGACCACGATGTTGGCCACGTCGTCGGGGCTCTGCACGAGCTGGATGTGGTCGGGCGCCTCGCCGGCGGTCCCCTCGACCTCCTCGTGCCCCTCGTGGCCGATGAGCAGGATGTCGTAGTCGTCGCTGGCGAAGCGCTTCGCCTCGTGGTGCACCTTCGTCACGAGCGGGCACGTGGCGTCGATGGTCTTCAGCGACCGGTCCGCGGCCTCGGCGTGCACGGCCGGGGAGACGCCGTGGGCGGAGAACACCACGGTCTGGCCCTCGGGGACCTCGTCGAGCTCCTCGACGAAGATCGCGCCGCGGGACTCGAGGTTGGCGACCACGTGCTTGTTGTGGACGATCTGCTTGCGGACGTAGACGGGGGCGCCGTACAGGTCGAGCGCCTTCTCGACCGTGATGACGGCCCGGTCGACGCCGGCGCAGTAGCCGCGAGGCGCCGCGAGGAGCACTTCGCGCGCGGCGTCCGGGTCGAGGACGGGCGGCAGGCCGAGGTCGGTCGTCATGTGGTCGAGTCTAGGAGCAGAGCGGGTACGCCGCATTGTCGGCGTGCTCACCTAGAGTCACGCCGTGCCCACCCTCCGCGACGCGACCCAGGAGTCCCCCGCGCCGGTGCGTGCGGTCTCCAACGCCGTCAGCCAGTGGATCGACCAGCTGGGTGCCGTGTGGGTCGAGGGACAGCTGGCGCAGATCAGTCGCCGCCCGGGCCTCAACGCCGTCTTCATGACCCTGCGCGACACCGTGGCCGACATCTCGGTGCCGCTCACCTGCCAGCGCACGCTGTTCGACTCGCTCAGCCCGCCGCTGGTGGAGGGGGCCAGCGTCGTGGTGCACGCGCGGCCGTCGTTCTACGCCAACCGCGGGACGTTCTCGCTCTACGCACGCCAGATCAGCATGGTCGGCCTCGGCGAGCTGCTCGCCCGCATCGAGCGCCGGCGTCAGCTGCTGGCGGCCGAGGGGCTGTTCGCCCCGGAGCTCAAGCGCGACCTCCCCTTCCTGCCCGCCCGGGTCGGGCTCGTCACCGCCCCCAACAGCGCGGCCGAGCGCGACGTCCTCGACAACGCCCGCCGGCGCTGGCCGGGGGTGGAGTTCGAGGTGGCGTATGCCGCGATGCAGGGCAGCCGGTCCGCGGCGGAGGTGATGGGGGCCCTCGACCGGCTCGACCGCCACCCCGTCGTCGACGTGATCGTGATCGCCCGCGGCGGCGGGTCCGTCGAGGACCTGCTCCCGTTCTCCGACGAGGCCCTGATCCGGGCGGTCCACCAGGCGCGCACGCCGGTCGTGTCGGCGATCGGCCACGAGCCCGACTCCCCGCTGCTCGACCTCGTCGCCGACGTCCGGGCCTCGACGCCCACCGACGCGGCCAAGCTGGTGGTGCCCGACATGACCGAGGAGCTGCGCGGGGTGACGTGGGCCCGCGACCGGCTGCGCCAGCTGGTCGACCAGCTCGTGCAGCGCGAGCAGTCGCGGCTCGACGACCTGCGCGGGCGCCCGGTCATGCGCGACCCACGCACCATCCTCGACGTTCGTTCCGACGAGGTGAGCGAGCTGCGCGAGCGCGCTCGTCGTCACCTCTCCCACCGGCTCGACCGCGCCGCCGACGACATCGGCCACCACCGCGCCCGCGCGCAGTCGCTGTCCCCGCTGGCCACCCTCCGACGGGGCTACTCCGTCGTGCAGGACGCCGAGGGGCACGTCGTGACCAGCGTCGGCGCCGTCGCCGCGAAGCAACCACTCAGCATCCGCGTCGCGGACGGCCGGATCGCCGCGACCGCGACCGGCACCGAAGAGCTCAGCACCCCAGAAGGAGACTCCGATGACTGACGAGAGCCCGTCCTACGAGGCGGCCCGCGAGGAGCTGATCGAGGTGGTCCGCACCCTGGAGGCCGGCGGCACCAGCCTCGAGGAGTCGCTCGCGCTCTGGGAGCGCGGCGAGAAGCTGGCGAAGGTCTGCCAGACCTGGCTCGACGGCGCGCGAGAGCGCCTCGACGCCGCGGTGGCCGAGGACGAGTGATCCCACACTCCGTCCGTGGATGAGAACTCTCATCCACGGACAGGACCATGTGGTCCGTCCGTCCACATTTCAGAAGTAGATTCGACATATCGAACTGGCGGCGCTAGCCTCCTCGGAGTCTGTGGCGTGGGTCACAGCCGGCCTCGAGGAGCCCCCGTGTCCAGATCACTGCGCATCCGGTCCAGCCGCATCCTGTCTCTCGTCGCCGCCGGCGTCGTGGTCGCGGCGGGCGTGGCCGTCCAGCCGGCCCAGGCGTCCCTCGCGGGCGCGGCAACCCAGGCGAGCCAGCCGGCCGCCGCCGACACGCCCATCGCGTGGGTCGAGGTCGAGGACGGCGTGATCAGCGGCGGGCCCGCCTTCAACTCCGGCGACCACGGCAACTTCTCCGGCACCGGCTCCTACACGTTCCGCGAGACCGGGATGACCTCGACGATGACCGTGAACGCCCCTGCCGCGGGCACCTATCCCCTCCACGTGCGCTACGCCGCCGGTCCGCTCGGCGCCGACGAGAACGTCACCCGGTCCATGGGCGTCGTCACCAACGGCGTCCGGCAGCAGGTCAGCTACCCGATGACCAGCTTCGAGAACTGGGAGGCCTGGCGGTTCGCCACCACCGAGGTCACTCTTAACCAGGGCGCCAACACCGTGGCGATCCACTGCGACCGCAGCGTCGACTTCTGCCGCCTCAACTTCGACGCGATCCAGATCGGCGGGACGGCCCCCGACCCCTGCGCCGCGACCCCGACCGAGGCGGGCTACACGCGGCTGTTCGACGGGACGTTCGACTCCTTCGACGGGTGGCGCAAGGCCGGCGCCGGCGGGTTCGGTCGCCAGGTCGACTGCACCATCCAGGGCCTGCGCGGTCGGGGCGCGACCTGGTTCGTCGAGCAGCAGGCGGCGCCGTACACGCTGCGGGTGGACTGGCGCCGCAACGACAGCAACGACGACTCGAGCGTGTACATCGCCTCCGGCAGCCGAGGTGGAGCCGACCCGGTCGGCGGTTACCGCGTCCCGATCGGCGCCGACACCGGCGCCATCGTGCCCACCGGCGGCACCGCGCAGGCTCCCGACGCCGCAGCCGTGGCCGGCGCCCTGCGACCGGTCGGGCAGTGGAACACCTACACGTTCCTGCTCACCGGATCGCGGCTGCGGGTCCTCCTCAACGGCACCCTCGTCAACTCCCTCGACCGCGCGAGCGGCAGCACGCCGAGCGGCTTCATCGGCCTGGAGAACCTCAGCGACGCCGACCGGGTCTCCTTCCGCGACATCCAGGTCAGGCCCGACGTCGACCTCGGCCGGCTCGCCCGTCCGTTCGGCCGGGCCGTGGCGGCCGGCGGGGTCGACAACCCCGGTGGCGAGTCCACGCTGGGCAACCTGGTGGCCGAGGCCCAGCGCTGGGCGACCAGCGACGCGACGTCCGGGACGGCGAAGATCGCGTTCGTGAGCCCGACCTCCCTGGGCGCCGACCTGGTCGGCACGCCGGGTGGCTCCCCGGCGATCGTCACGCACCGGCAGGCGACGCAGGTGCAGCCGATCGCCGACCGGCTCGTCAACCTGCGGCTCACGGGGGCGCGGATCAAGACCGTGCTGGAGCAGCAGTGGCAGCACACCGCGACCGGCACCGTGCCGACGCAGCGGTTCCTGCGGCTCGGCACGTCGGCCGGGTTCACCTACACCTACGACCCGACCGCCGCGGAGGGCTCGCACATCACCGGCATGTGGCTGGGCGGCGTGCCCCTCTCGATGACGGGCAGCTACTCCGTCACCGTGACCGCCTCCCTGGCCGCCGGCGGCGACAACTTCCACGAGCTCGTCAACGGCACCGGCCGCCGGGACACCACCAGCGACGCGCAGTCGTCCCTCGCGGGCTACGTCGAGGCGTTCGCCGGCAGTGCCCCGCTGGCGCCCGAGCTCGCCCAGCACGCGGTCGGGGTCTCCTTCCCGGGCGGGCCCATGGCGTCGTACGCCGCAGGCAGCACCGTCGCCGTCGACCTGACGTCGCTGTCCTTCACCGGCGCGGCGGACGTCGACGACGCGTGGGTGGACGTGACGGTCGGCGACCGGCCGCTCGGCTCCTTCGCCGTCGACAACACGCTCGGCTCCGACCTGGTCGACGAGACCGGCCGGTCCACCGTCCGCGCGATCCTGCCGAGCGACATGCCCGCGGGGGCGACCACCATGCGGATGACGGGTCGCACGACCGGAACCACGATCGAGCTGCCGATCACGGTCACCCCGGCGGCCGAGCCCACGCCGACGCCCACGCCGACGCCCACGCCGACGCCGGCCCCCACCCCTCTGCCGACGCCCACCACCCCGCCCGCCCCGACGCCGCCGGTGACGGCGCCGGCCTCGAAGGCAACGCCGACGCTCACCGCCCGGGTGCGCCCTGCCGCTCTCCGGGCGGGCAGCAGGGCGCGGCTGAAGATCGCGCTGACCGCGTCGGGCCACACGCCCACCGGCAAGGTCACCGTCAGGGTCGGCGGCAAGAAGCTCGTCGGGACCCTGTCGCGCGGCCGCGTCACCATCGCGCTCCCCCGCTTCGCCAAGCCCGGGAAGGTGACGGTGAGGATCAGCTACGCCGGGGACGCGGCGACCACCGCGGTCTCGCGCACCGTGAAGCTGCGCGTGAAGGCCGCGCGGTAGGCCTCAGCGCTCGAGCAGCCCGATCAGCTCCTGGAGCTGCTCGGGCGAGGCCGACCCGTAGACGAGCACGTTCTGGTCGTCGTACCCGATCGAGTAGCCGGTGTCGCCACCCTCGTCGGACCACGTCTGCCAGGTGTCACCGATCGCGCTCTCGATCTCGAGCGGCTCGCCCTCGACAGCGTCCTCGTCGATGTTGACCTCCACCAGGTCGCTCACCGACGCGGCGTCCTGGCGCAGGCCGACGAAGGTGTCGTCGTCGGTCAGGATGCCCAGGCCCCACCGAGCGGGATCGGTCTGGACGAGCTCGACGGTCGTGGCCCGCCACCCGTCCGGCAGGGACGGCGGGGCGACCACGTCGAAGCCGGCACCCCGGGCGGCCTCGGCGGCGGCCGCGAAGTCGACGGGCTCGGGCTCCACCTCGACGTCGGTGCGGCTCACCGAGCGCAGGACCACGAACGTCCCGATCGCGAGCAGGGTCACGATCAGCGCCCCCACCAGGCCGTTGGTGGAGCGTTGGTAGCGGCCCGGCTTCTCACTCACGCCACTCATTCTCACAGGTGCCCTCGTGCCGTACGGTACGGCGGTGCTGCCCCACGTCCCCGTGGGCGAGACCGGAGCCGCGGTCGTCGCCGCGACCGCCCTCGTGGCGCTGCTGGTCACGGCGCTCAGCCATCCCCGGGGCCGGGTCGAGGCAGCGGTCGCCGTGGTCGCCAGCCTGGCCGTGCTGGGCGTCGGTGCCCTGACCCGTGACGACCTCGACGACGTCGTCGAGCACCTCTCCCCGGTCGTCGTCTTCCTGGTCGCGATCCTGGTCGTGGCGGAGGTCTGCGCGCGGGCCGGCGTGTTCGTCGCCGCCGGCGCGCTCGTCGCCCGGTGGAGCCGTGGCCGTCCGGTCAGGCTGCTCACGGGCATCTTCGTGCTCGCCGCCGTCGTGACCACGGTCTTCAGCCTCGACGCGACCGTCGTGCTGCTCACGCCGGTCGCGCTCACGGCCGCCCTGGCCCACGGGGTGAGCACCCGACCCGTTGCCCAGGTCTGCCTCCGGATGGCCAACTCGGCGTCCCTGCTGCTGCCGGTCTCCAACCTCACGAACCTGCTGGCCCTCCCCCACCTCGACCTGACCGTGGGCGGCTTCGCGCTGCGGATGGCGCCCGTGCTGGTGGTGGTGCTGCTGGTGGAGTACGCCGGCCTGCGACTGCTCTCCCGCCGGGATGTCCATGGGCGAAATGGGGGTCTCAGGACGGAGAACACCCCGGTTTCTCCCATGGAGATCCCCGCACAGCAGCAGAAGCAGCGGCAGACCCTGCATGTCCCCGTCGCCGTCGTGGCCCTGATGCTCCTCGGCTTCGTCGCCACCTCGCCGTTCGGGGTCGACCCCGCCTGGGTGGCCGTCCTCGCGGCCCTCGTGCTGGCCGGCTGGGGGCTCGCGACCGGCGTCGCCGGACCGCGCGACGTGCTGGCCGCGGCGCACCCCGGCTTCGCCGTCTTCGTGCTCGGCCTCGGGGTCGTCGTCGCGGCGCTGGCCCACGGACCGCTCGGCGACCACGTCGGCGGCTGGCTGCCCGACGACGGCAGCGGCTTCGTCGCCCTGCTGGCGATCGCCGCCGTCGCCACGGCGCTGGCCGCCGTGCTCACCAACCTGTCGGCGACCCTGCTCCTGCTCCCACTCCTCGCGCCGCTCGGCACCACCGCGATCCTGGCCGCGCTGCTCGGGCTCAACATCGGCTCCGGACTGACCTGGACCGGCTCGCTGGCCAACCTGCTCTGGAGACGGACGCTGAGCCGCCAGGGCGTGCGGATCACCTCACGCGAGTTCCACCGGGTCTCGCTCACGCTGACCCCGGTCAGCCTCGTCGCGGGCGTCGCGGTCCTCTCCCTGCTCGCGTGAGTCGCGACGGTGAGACCGCACGATGCCGACACAATGGGCCCATGACGACCTACCGCCTCGCCGAGGCCGCCGAGATCCTGGGCGTGAGCGACGACACCGTACGCCGCTGGGTGGACGCCGGACGGCTGACGACGACCGGCTCGAGCCCCGCCGTTATCGAGGGCACCGACCTCGCCGCCGTGGCCGAGTCACTGCTCGACGAGCCCGACCGTGACCGCTCGCGCGCCAGCTCGGTGAGCGCCCGCAACCGGCTGCCGGGCATCGTCACCCGGGTGAAGAAGGACACCGTGATGGCACAGGTCGAGATGGTGTGCGGCAGCAGCCGGATGGTCTCGCTGATGAGCGCCGACGCGGCCGACGAGCTCGGGCTGGCGCCCGGCGTCCGCGCGATCGCGTCGGTGAAGTCCACCAACGTCGTGATCGAGACCCCGTGACCGCAGATACGGACGCATCGACCCATTCCTCCCGCACATGCGGCACACTGCGACCATGACTCCTCACCGATCCGCGGCTCGCCGCATCACCCTGGCGGCCACGGCCGTCCTCCTCTCCGCCTCGCTGGCGGCCTGCGGCTCCGAGGACGACGCGGGAGACACAAGCTCCGACGGCGCCGGCGACGGTGCCGGCACGTTGACGGTCCTCGCCGCCGCCTCGCTGACCGACGTCTTCGCCGACCTCGCGACCCAGTTCGAGGCCGACCACGAGGGGTCGACGGTGGAGTTCTCCTTCGGCTCGAGCACCGACCTGGCCGAGCAGGTGGCGGACGGCGCGCCCGGCGACGTGCTCGCCACGGCCGACGAGACGTCGATGACGCTCGCCGAGGACGCCGACGTGACCGGCGACATCGAGACCTTCGCGACCAACGTGCTCACGATCGTCACGCCCGCCGGCAACCCGGCCGGCATCGAGTCGCTCGACGACCTCGACGGCGCGACCTGGGTGCGCTGCGCCGACGAGGCACCCTGCGGCAAGGTCGCGGCGGCCGTGCTGGCCGACAACGACATCACCGCCGAGCCGGCAAGCCTCGAGGAGGACGTCCGGTCCACCCTCGACAAGGTCGTCTCCGGCGAGGCGGACGCCGGTCTGGTCTACGCGACCGACGCCGTGGCCGCAGGCGACGAGGTGACGGCCGTGCCGATCCCGGGCGCCGACTCCGAGGTCACATCCTACTTCACGACCGTGCTCGACCAGTCGGAGGACGCCGACCTCGCGCAGGAGTGGGTCGACTTCGTGGTGTCCGACGACGGCCAGGCCATCCTCGAGACGGCCGGCTTCGGGGCGCCGTGAGGTCACAGGTGGGGCGCCGATGACGAGGACGGGCCGGGCCGCCGACCCGCTGGGCCGACCGCCCCTCCTGCTCCTGGCGCCCGCCGTGGTGGCGCTGCTCCTGCTCGTGGTCCCACTGGTCGCCATGCTCGCGGCGATCGACTGGGCCAGCCTGCCGGACGACCTCGCCTCCGCCCCACTGCGCCGCGCGCTGTGGCTGAGCCTGACGACGTCCACCGCGGCGATGCTCGTCAGCCTCCTGCTGGGGCTGCCGGTCGCATGGCTGCTCGCCCGCGTGCAGTTCCGCGGCCGGGGGCTCGTCCGCGTGCTCGTGACCGTGCCGATGGTGCTGCCGCCCGTCGTCGCGGGCGTCGCGCTCCGGTCGGCGTTCGGGCGCACCGGCCTGGTCGGCGCGCCCCTCCTCGACGCGACCGGCTTCGCGTTCCCGTTCACCGCCTGGGGCGTGGTCCTGGCCCACGTCTTCGTCTCGATGCCCTTCGTGGTCCTGGCGATCGAGGGCGCCCTGCGCACGGCCGACCCCGAGCTCGACGGTGCGGCCGCCACGCTGGGCGCCACCCGGTGGACGACGTTCCGACGTGTGACGGTCCCGTTGGCCCTGCCCGGCATCGTGGCCGGCATGGTGCTGGGGTGGGCGCGGTCGCTCGGGGAGTTCGGCGCCACCATCACCTTCAACGGCAACTACCCCGGCCGCACCCAGACGATGCCCACGCTGATCTACGTCACCCGCCAGAGCGACCAGGACGCGGCCCTCGCGCTGAGCCTCGTGATGCTCGTGGTCTCGGTCGCCGTGCTCGTCCTGCTCCGCGGCCGCTGGCTGGGCACCCCGTGACGGCCGGCCTGCACGTCGACCTGACCGTCCCGGGCCGGGCGAGCGTGCGGCTCGACGCCGGGCCGGGAACCGTGGTCGCGGTGATCGGCCCCAACGGCGCCGGCAAGTCGTCGCTCGTGCGCGCGCTGGCGGGTCTCGTGCCCGCAGACGGCACGGCGGTCCTGGACGGCACCGACCTGCTGCGGCTCCCCGCCCGCGACCGTGAGGTCGGGCTCGTCTTCCAGGGGCAGCTCCTCTTCCCGCACCTCTCCGCCCTCGACAACGTCGCCTTCGGACCCCGCGCGCGCGGCCGGGCACGACGCGAGGCCGACGCCGCGGCCCAACGTCTGCTGGACACCTTCGGCGTGGGCCACCTCGGCCACCGGCGCCCGCGCGAGCTCTCCGGCGGCCAGGCGCAGCGAGTGGCGATCGCCCGGGCCCTGGCCACCGAGCCCCGCCTGCTGCTGCTCGACGAGCCCTTCGCCGGTCTCGACGTCACCGTGGCGATGGCGCTGCGCATCGAGCTCGCCCAGCACCTCGCGGACTTCGACGGCGTCGCGATCCTGGTGACCCACGAGGCGATCGACGCGCTGACCCTGGCCGACCAGGTGCTGGTGCTCGACGGGGGCACGGTCGCCCAGCGCGGCACCCCGCAGGACGTCGCCGCCCGTCCGGCGACCGACCACGTCGCCCGGCTCGTGGGGGTCAACCTCGTCCGCGGCGCGGAGGAGTTCACGACCTTCTCGCCGCGCGACGTCACGGTCAGCCTCCGCCGGCCCGAGGGCTCGGCGCGGCTGCGGTGGAGCGGCTCGATCGCGAGCGCGCAGCAGCACGGCGACGCCGTACGCCTCCTCGTCGACTCAGAGCCCGCGCTGCTGGCCGACGTCACCCCGCAGGCCGCGACCGAGCTCGGTCTCGCGCCCGGCCGGGAGGTCTGGCTCTCGGTCAAGGCCACCGCCGTGAGCAGGTACGCAGCCCACCCCGACGACCGCTAGCATGCGCCCCATGAGCCCGCAGACGAAGCCGGACCGCAACCTCGCCCTCGAGCTCGTCCGGGTGACCGAGGCCGCCGCCATGGCGGCCGGTCGCTGGGTCGGTCGCGGCGACAAGAACGACGCCGACGGGGTCGCCGTCAACGCCATGCGGGTGATGATCTCCAGCATCGGCATGACCGGCACCGTGGTGATCGGCGAGGGCGAGAAGGACAACGCCCCGATGCTCTACAACGGCGAGCAGGTCGGCGACGGCACCGGTCCGGAGTGCGACGTGGCGGTCGACCCGATCGACGGCACCACGCTGACCGCGAAGGGCATGAACAACGCGATCTCGGTGCTCGCCGTCGCCCCGCGCGGCACGATGTACGACCCCTCCGCCGTCTTCTACATGGAGAAGCTCGTCACCGGCCCGGAGGCCGCCGACGTCGTCGACATCCGCCTGCCCGTCGGCGAGAACATCCGCCTCGTCGCCAAGGCCAAGGGCCTCTCGGTCTCCGACGTCACCGTCGTGATCCTCGACCGCCCCCGCCACGCCCAGCTCGCGGAGGAGATCCGCGCGACCGGCGCCCGCATCAAGTACATCGCCGACGGTGACGTGGCGGGCGCCATCATGGCCGCCCGACCCGACACCGGCATCGACCTCCTGCTCGGCGTGGGGGGCACCCCCGAGGGCATCATCGCGGCGTGCGCGATGAAGTGCACCGGCGGCGTGATCCAGGGGCGGTTGTGGCCGCAGGACGACGACGAGCGCCAGCGCGCCCTCGACGCGGGCCACAACCTCGACCAGGACTTCGTGCTCGGCACCGACGACCTCGTCACCGGCGACGACTGCTTCTTCGTCGCCACCGGCATCACCGACGGCGAGCTCATGCGCGGGGTCCACTACCGGCCCAACGGAGCCACCACCGACTCCCTGGTGATGCGCTCGCGCAGCGGCACGATCCGCCGCATCAGCAGCGAGCACCAGCTCTCGAAGCTACGCGATTTCTCCGCGATCGACTTCGACCGCTGAGAACGCCGGCCGCAGCGCCGCCGTGACGGCGGCGATCACCCGCGGGTCGATCGCCATCCCGACGTGGGAGGCGCGCACCTCGACCGGAGTGGCGAGCGGGTCGATGCAGGCGCGCCAGTCGACGATGCCGTCGCGTCGGGAGTAGATGGCGGTGAAGTCGACCGAGTCGGCCAGCGGCGCTCGCCCGTCGTCGAAGCTCCGTCGCGCGCACGTCCCCGAGACGCAGTCCTCGGCCATCACCCCGGGGATCCCCGCACGGCTGAGGCGCACCAGCATCGCGACGCTGGCCGACAGGCTGACGTGGTGTGCGCCCGGGGCGAGCATCGGGCTCCCCATCGTCACCAGGCCCGAGACCAGGTCGGGCCGGCGCGCGGCCACGCCGCGGGCGAGCATCCCGCCGAGGCTGTGGCCGACGATCCGGACCAAGCTGCCGCGCCGCTCCGCGATCGACTCGAGGCGCATCTCCATCTGAGCGGCGACGTCGAGGGTGCAGCCGACGTTGGCCCGGATGTGCGAGCGGTAGGTGCGCAGTCCCTGCTGCTGCAGCGCGCGGCGCATCAGCGCGAGCGTGCCGTCGCCGGCCATGAAACCCGGCACCAGCATGACCGGGTCCTCCGCCCGCCCCGTCGCGCGATGGCTGTACGGCGTGTGCCGCCGCTCGCCCCGCAGGTGGACCGCCTCCAGGGCGTAGCGACCGGCCTCGCCGATCACCCGGCCCTCGCCCAGGACGGCGTGCACGCGCGGACGCTCGAAGCCGTCAGGCAACAAGAAGTCGGCGAGTGTGGTCGGCGTCACAGTCCCGAACCTAGCCGTCACCCGGATGTCACACCGACATTTGACCCACGAATACCCCATCCCGGTGCCGCCGGCGCCCGTCCGTCGTGTTGACTCGGACCATGAGTCGCACGTCGTCCACCGCTCCCCAGGACCCGTCGGCCGTGAGGGTCTCGGAGGAGCTGTTCGCCCCGGTCAGCCCCTCCGTGGAGATCTGCTACCAGACCTTCGGGTCCGACGACGACGACCCGCTGCTGCTGGTGATGGGGCTCGGCGGGCCGATGATCTGGTGGGACGACGACTTCTGCACGCGGCTCGCCGAGGCCGGCTTCTTCGTCATCCGCTACGACAACCGCGACACCGGGCGGTCCTCGCGGATCGGCCAGCGCGTGACGCGCGCCCAGCTGGTGAGGGCCTTCACGACGGGACGAGGCAGTGCGCCGTACGCCGTGAGCGACCTGGCCGCCGACGGCCTCGCCCTCCTCGACCACCTCGGCATCGACGCCGCCCACGTCGCCGGCATCTCGATGGGCGGCATGATCGCGCAGACCATGGCGATCGAGGCGCCCTCGCGCGTGCTCTCGCTGACCAGCATCATGTCCACCACCGGCCGGCGCACCGTCGGCTGGCAGAGCCCCGCGCTGCTGCCGACCCTGATCGCCCCGCGCCGCGGCGGCAAGGAGGCCTACGTCTCCACCAACTCGATGGTGTGGGGCCTGATCGGCTCGCCCGACTTCCCGGTCGAGGCCGACGTGCTGCGCAAGCGCGGTGAGGACACCTTCGACCGCGGGGTCTCCGCGAGCGGCGTCCTGCGGCAGATGATGGCGATCCTCACGCAGCCCAACCGGACCCTGCGCCTGCGCACGCTGCACCTGCCGACGCTGGTGATCCACGGCCTCGCCGACAAGATGGTGCACGTCAGCGGCGGGCGCGCGACGGCGTCGGCGATCCCCGGGGCCGAGCTGGTGCTGGTCGACGGGATGGGCCACGACCTGCCGACCGAGCTCTACGACTCGTTCGTCGAGGGCATCCGCCGCACCGCGGACCGGGCTCGGCCGGGCGGCGCCTGACCTGTCGGGCCGCGCCCCTGCTGGCTCTCCTCCCTCCGCGTGGTCGCGCACTTGCCAACTGCGGGCCAATGGCGTTAGTTGTGATCCAAACCACATAAGGGAGGAACGCATGCACCGTCCCTCACGGCGCCGGTTCCGGCGTCAGTCCATCCGCAGGATCACGGCAGCCGCTGCCTCGATCACCTGCGCCGTCTCGCTGGCCGCCTGCTCGGGCGACGGCGGCGACAAGACCGAGCTGATCTGGTACATCAACCCCGACAGCGGCGGCCAGGACGCGGTCGCGGAGAACTGCTCGACCGACGACTACACCGTCACCACCCAGGTCCTCCCCCAGGACGCCGGCCAGCAGCGCATCCAGCTGGCCCGACGCCTGGCTGCGGGCGACCCCTCCATCGACCTGATGAGCCTCGACCCGCCGTTCACGGCGGAGTTCGCCAACGCGGGCTTCCTCGCGGAGATCCCGCAGGACGTGCAGGACCGGCTCACCGAGCAGTCCTTCGACGGCGCCACCGCGGCGGCCACGTGGGACGGCCAGCTCGTGGCCTTCCCGTTCTGGTCCAACACCCAGGTGCTCTGGTATCGCAAGTCCTTCGTCGAGAAGGCCGGGCTCGACATGAGTCAGCCCGTCACCTGGGACCAGATCATCGACGCGGCGTCCGACAACGGCGGCAAGATCGGGGTGCAGGCCAACAAGTACGAGGGCTACTCCGTGTGGATCAACGCCCTGATCTCCGGTGCCGGCGGCTCGATCATCGAGGACGCCGACCAGGGCGCGGACGCCACCATCTCGATCGACAGCCAGGCCGGCGAGACCGCGGCCGGGATCATCGAGAAGCTCGCGTCGTCGCCGGCCGCGCCGGCCGACCTGTCGGTGTCCAACGAAGGCACCGCGGGATCGACGTTCGGCTCCGACGCCGGCTCGTTCCTGGTCAACTGGACCTACATCTGGAACAACTACGGCGACGACCGCCTCGGCGACGACATCGGCTACGCGAAGTATCCCGAGTCCGTCGAGGGTGAGGAGTCGCGTCCGCCGTACGGCGGGATCGGCATCGGCGTCAGCGACAGCTCCGATGACAAGGAGGACGCGCTGGCCGCGGCCGAGTGCCTCGTCTCCCCGGAGAACCAGGGCATCAACGCCGAGATCACGGGCAACATGCCGGCCAGCGCGGAGGGCTATGAGTACCCCGCGCTCGCCGACCTCTTCCCGCCCGACCTGCTGCAGCTGTTCCAGGACAGCGTCGACGCCGCGGCACCGCGGTCGGTGACCCCGTACTGGTCCGACATCTCCAGCTCGCTGCAGAGCACCTGGCACCCGCCGTCGAGTGTCGATGCCGACACTCCCGCCAAGTCGCGCTCCTTCATCGACGACATCATCAAGGGAGGGAGGTTGTTGTGAGCGCAGTGACCGCACCGCAGTCCGACAAGGTCGCCGAGGAGAGGGCCCGCGCCGCCTCCAGTGACCGCGCCGTCGCCGAGAACCGGCTGGGCCAACGCCTGGTCGCCCCGGCTGTCGTCCTGATGATCCTGGTGACCGCCTACCCGATGCTGCAGGCGCTCTACCTCTCGCTGTTCCGCTACCGGCTCACCACGCCGGACGACCGCGAGTTCGTGGGGCTCGGCAACTACGGCACGATCCTGACCGACTCGCTGTTCTGGCAGGACACCTGGAACACCGTGCTGATCATGGTGATCACCGTCGCGGTGGAGCTGGTCATCGGCTTCGCGTTCGCGATGGTGATGCACAAGATCATGATCGCCCGCGGGCTGATGCGGACCTCGATCCTCATCCCCTACGGCATCATCACGGTCGTCTCGGCCTTCGCCTGGCAGTTCGCCTTCTCGCTCAACAACGGCTTCGTGAACTCGTGGTTCTCGTGGTTGCCGTGGATAGCCGAGGACACCAACTGGTACGGCGACCACTGGCCGGCGATGTTCGCGATCATGGTCTCGGAGATCTGGAAGACGACGCCGTTCATGGCGCTGCTGCTCCTCGCCGGCCTCTCGCAGGTCTCCGAGGACATGCTCGAGGCCGCCGAGGTCGACGGGGCCACCTGGACCCAGCGGCTGTTCAAGGTGATCCTGCCGAACATGAAGGCCGCGATCATGGTGGCCGTCCTGTTCCGCGCCCTCGACGCCTTCCGCATCTTCGACAACATCTTCGTGATGACGCGAGGGGCGCAGGAGACGGAGTCGTCGTCGTTCCTGACCTACCGACAAGTCATCGAGCAGATGCAGCTCGGGATGGGGTCGGCGCTCTCGGTGCTGCTCTTCCTGACCGTGCTGCTGCTGGCGTTCGGGATCGTGAAGCTGTTCAAGGTCGACCTGGCACAGGCGAGGGGTGAGGGCTGATGGCAACCAAGACCAAGACCGGGATCGGCACCTGGGTCGGCTTCGTGCTGATCCTCGTGTGGTGCCTGCTCCCCGTGGCGTGGATCGTCTCGCTCTCGTTCAAGTCGCTCGAGGAGACCACGGCGGGCAGCCCGCAGTTCCTGCCGAAGGACTTCACCACCGGCAACTACGGGGAGATCCTCGACAACGGCGACTTCACCCGGGCGCTGATCAACTCCTTCAGCATCTCGCTGATCGCGACGGTCCTCTCCGTCATCCTGGCGACGCTGGCGGCGTACGCCATCGCCCGGTTGGAGTTCAAGGGCAAGCGCCTGGTGCTCTCGATGGCGCTGGCCATCGCGATGTTCCCGGTGGTGTCGCTGGTGGGGCCGCTGTTCGACATGTGGCGCACGTTCGGCCTGTTCAACACCTGGCCGGGCCTGATCATCCCCTACATGACGTTCACGCTGCCGTTGGCGATCTGGACGCTCTCGGCCTTCTTCCGCGAGATCCCGTGGGAGATGGAGCAGGCGGCCCAGGTCGACGGAGCCACGTCGTGGCAGGCGTTCCGCAAGGTGATCGTCCCGCTCGCCGCACCCGGTGTGTTCACCGCGGCGATCCTGACGTTCTTCTTCGCCTGGAACGAGTTCGTGCTCGCGATCTCGTTGACGTCGACGACGTCGTCGCGGACGGTGCCGGCCCAGATGTCGTTCTTCGTGGGACCGGACCCGTTCAACCCGCCGTACGCACAACTGGCGACGGCCTCGGTCATCGTCACGATCCCCGTGATCATCATCGTCCTGCTTTTCCAGCGCAAGATCGTCGCCGGCCTGACCTCCGGCGCAGTGAAGGGTTGATCCAATGGCTGCCATCGACATGAAGAACATCGTCAAGAAGTACGGCGACGGCTTCCCAGCGGTGAACGACGTCAGCATCGACGTGCAGGACGGGGAGTTCATGATCCTCGTCGGCCCGTCGGGCTGCGGGAAGTCCACCCTGCTGCGGATGATCGTCGGACTGGAGGACATCACCACCGGCGACATGATGATCGGGGACAAGCGCGTCAACGACCTGGCGCCGCGCGATCGCAACCTCGCGATGGTGTTCCAGAACTACGCGCTCTACCCGCACCTGACGGTCTACGAGAACATCGCCTTCCCGCTCCGGCTCGCCGGAGCCCCGGAGAGCGAGATCGACCAGAAGGTGCGCGAGGCGTCGAAGACGCTGGAGCTCGACGAGCACCTCGAGCGCAAGCCCGGCAACCTGTCGGGTGGTCAGCGCCAGCGGGTGGCGATGGGCCGCGCGATCGTGCGCGACGCGGACGCGTTCCTCTTCGACGAGCCGCTGTCCAACCTCGACGCCAAGCTGCGTGGGCAGATGCGCACCGAGATCTCGCGGCTGCAGAAGCGTCTGGGCATCACCACGGTCTACGTCACGCACGACCAGACGGAGGCCATGACGCTCGGCGACCGGGTCGCGGTGATGAAGCGAGGCGTGCTCCAGCAGCTCGCCTCGCCGCGCGAGCTCTACGAGAACCCGGGCAACCTCTTCGTGGCCGGTTTCATCGGCTCCCCGCCGATGAACTTCCTGCCCGCCGAGGTCGACGGGACCTCCGTCAAGCTCCCGTTCGGGACCGTCACCATCTCCGAGGAGAAGGCCAAGAGGGCCCAGGGCAAGGGACTGCTCATCGCCGGCATCCGGCCCGAGCACTTCGAGGACGCATCGGTGAAGGACTCGCCGACGGCGGGCTCGACGTTCAGTGCCCGCGTGGACGTCGTCGAGTGGCTCGGCAACGAGGCCTACGCCTACATCCCGTTCGAGGCGCCGCCCGAGGTCCAGGCCCAGCTCACGCAGCTGGAGAAGGACCTCGACGGCGAGTCGATGCGCACGCAGCTGGTGATCTCCCTCGACGGCGCCAGCCGCATCGCCGAGGGCGACGAGGCGGAGATCTGGGTCGACGCCCGCAAGATCCACCTGTTCGACCCCTCGACCGGTGAGAACCTCACGGTCGACGAGGCGCGTGCGGGGCGGATCCACGGTCGGGAGGACCCGAGCGGCATGGCGAAGGCCGAGGCGATGGCCGACGAGGGCGAGGAGATCCACTCGGCCGACGAGGCCTGAGCCCAGCGCCGTACGCCACACGAGGCGCCGTCCACCACGGGGTGGACGGCGCCTCGTGCCGTGTCGTGCTGCTGCGTCAGTCGGAGAGCCGCTCGCCCGTCTCCGTGTCGAACACGTGGACGTGCTGCGGGTCGGTGGTGACGTGGAGCGTCTCACCCTTGGTCGGCTGGTGGCGCCCGACGACGCGGATGATCACGTTGGAGGGCACCCCCTCCACGTCGGAGGTGCCGTAGACGAAGCTGTCGGCGCCGAGCTCCTCGACGACGGTGACGCGCACCGGGAGCCCGCCCTCCGACTCGGAGACGAGGCGCCAGTTCTCGGGACGCACGCCGACGGTGACCTTGCCGTCCATCTTGCGCTCGGCCGTCGGGTCGACGGGGACCTTGTAGCCACCGACGCTGACCTGGCCGTCGACGGCGGTGCCCTCGAGCAGGTTCATCTGCGGCGAGCCGATGAAGCCCGCCACGAACAGGTTGACCGGCTTGTCGTAGAGCCGCAGCGGGGTGTCGACCTGCTGGAGGACACCGAGCTTCATCACCGCGACCCGGTCGCCCATCGTCATCGCCTCGACCTGGTCGTGCGTGACGTAGACGGTGGTGACTCCGAGGTCCTGCTGCAGCCGGGCGATGTCGGTGCGGGTCTGCACGCGCATCTTGGCGTCGAGGTTGGACAGCGGCTCGTCCATGCAGAACACCTGCGGGTTGCGGACGATCGCGCGACCCATCGCGACGCGCTGGCGCTGACCACCCGAGAGCGCCTTCGGCTTGCGCTGGAGATACTCGGTGAGGCCGAGGATCTCCGCCGCCTCGGCGACGCGCTTCTTGCGCTCGTCGGCCGACACCTTCGCCATCCGCAGCGAGAAGGCCATGTTGTCCTCGACCGTCATGTGCGGGTAGAGCGCGTAGTTCTGGAAGACCATCGCGATGTCGCGGTCCTTGGGCGGGAGCTTGGTGACGTCACGGTCGCCGATGCGGATCGTGCCGTCGTTCACCTCCTCGAGACCGGCGAGCATGCGCAGGGTCGTGGACTTGCCACAACCGGACGGACCGACGAGCACCATGAACTCGCCGTCCTTGATCTCGAGGTCGATGCCGGGCACGGCCGGCTCGTCGGCGCCTGGATACCAGCGTTGCGCCTTCTCGAACGAAACTGTTGCCATCGTTGTCTCCTTCACCGGCAGGTACGTGCCGGACGATCCGTTGTGAAGCAGTTCCGCGGTGCCAGGGGCCCGCGGAGTGTGGGATGGGGTCGCGCACTCACGGGCGGGTCAGGGGCCACTCCTCACCGGGCTCGGGTCGCCCGCGCGGGCTGGCTCTCGATGGCGAGCCGGCCGGGGCTTCGTAGAGTAGCCGGATCGAGGCCTCCGGTGTGGTGCAGGTCACGTCGATCTTCCCGGTCGCGCTGGCGCACGTCGAGCCGACGTCGCGAGGCCCGCTCAGCGGCGTACGAACCAGGCGCCCGTGTCGGCCGGCAGCTCAGCGCCGACGCCGGGGTCGGAAGCCACGAGCAGCTCGTGCTCGGGGAGCGCGACCGCCGAGGTGCCGGTGTTGACCCAGCACTCGACTCCCCCGCGCCGGAAGGCGAGCACGTCGTCGCCGGCCTCGACCCACGCGAAGTCCGGCTGCCCGACGAGACGCTCACGACGCAGCCGCAGCGCGCGTCGGTAGAGCTCGAGGGTCGAGGCGGGGTCGCCGTCCTGCGCCTCGGCGGTGAACGGCGCCCAGTCGTCGGGCTGCGGGAGCCAGGTCCGGTCCGGGGTCACGTCGCCGAAGCCGTACGGCGCTGCGTCACCGCTCCACGGCAGCGGCACCCGGCAGCCGTCGCGACCGGGGTCGGCACCCGCGGTCTGCACGAAGACCGGGTCCTGGCGCCGCTCGTCGGGCAGCTGCTCGAACTCCGCGAGCCCGAGCTCCTCACCCTGGTAGAGGTAGGCGGTGCCGGGCAGGGCGAGGACGGCCAGGATCGCGGCCCGGGCCCGCCGCTCCCCCAGGGCGTTGTCGGGCGCCTCGACGGCGAAGCGCTGACGGTCCTGCACGGCCTCGCGCATCCCGTCGGCCTGCGGCCGGCTGAAGCGGGTGACCTGCCGGACGACGTCGTGGTTGGAGAGCACCCAGGTGGACGGGGTGTCGAGCTCGGCCGACTGGGCCAGGGACTCCTCGACGATCGCCCGCATCACCGGCGCGCGGAACGGTGCGCGCATGAAGTCGAACTGGAAGGCGGTGTGGAGCTCGTCGGGGCGCAGGTAGTGCCCGAGTCGGGCGCTGTCGGCGACCCACGCCTCGGCGACGAAGATGCGGGGTGGGTAGTAGGAGTCGGCCACCCGGCGCCACCTGCGGTAGATCTCGTGCACGGCGTCGTGGTCCCACGCGGGGTGCGGCGCGTTGTGGGACACCAGGCCATGCTCGTCGGCGTCGGGCAGCCCCGGCGTCTTGGCCAGCCCGTGCGCCACGTCGATGCGGAAGCCGTCGACGCCACGGTCGAACCAGAAGCGCAGCACGTCCTCGAACTCGGCCACCACCTCCGGGTTGGTCCAGTCGACGTCGGGCTGCTCGGGCGCGAACAGGTGGAGGTACCACTCGCCGTTCGGCAGCCGGCTCCACGCGGGTCCACCGAAGCTGGACTGCCAGTTGTTGGGCGGGAGCGACCCGTCGCCCGCGCCCGGGCGGAAGATGTAGCGGGCCCGGGCGGCCTCGTCGCCGCCCAGCGCCGCCTGGAACCACGGGTGGTCGTCGGAGGTGTGGTTGGGGACGATGTCGAGGAAGACCCGCAGGCCCGCCGCCTTCAGGGCGGCGAGCAGCTCGTCCGCCTCGGCGAGGGTGCCGTAGCTGGGCTCGATGTCGCGGTAGTCGGCGACGTCGTAGCCGGCGTCGTGCTGCGGCGAGGGATACCACGGGTTGATCCACACCGCGTCGACGCCGAGGTCCACGAGATGGGGGATCCGGGCCCGCAGCCCCGCGATGTCACCGATCCCGTCGCCGTTCCCGTCGGCGAAGGAACGGATGTAGCACTGGTAGACGACGGCCTCGCGCCACCACTGGTCATCGGTCGACTGCGACATGGCCCCAGCCTGTCAGAGC
Organism: Nocardioides currus; assembly: GCF_003057875.1. Classification (GTDB taxonomy): domain Bacteria; phylum Actinomycetota; class Actinomycetes; order Propionibacteriales; family Nocardioidaceae; genus Nocardioides; species Nocardioides currus. The sequence goes on from NZ_PYXZ01000001.1 coordinate 45,275, forward strand.
GACGGCTCCGTCAGTAGGTGCCGATGATCTTCCTCGGCGTGCCCGGAGGAGGCAGCCGGGTGACGCTGACGCTGCCCATCAGCGAGATCCCCTTGACCCGGACCGTCGGTGAGTCGGGGCCGATCGCGGCCGGGACCTTGTCCTTGCCCTGGCCGTAGTCGCCCATGATCGGGGTGCCGTCGACGATCACGTTGACGTGGGCGGGCACGACGACCTTGACCTCGCCCATGATCGCGCTGGCGTTGATGGTCGTCTCACGGCTGCTCAAGGTGGCCTCGCGCAGGTCGACCAGGACGCTGCCCATCAGCGCGAAGGCAGAGTGGTGCTCGGGCACCTGCCAGACGCCTCGGCGCTTGCAGTCGCCCATGATCGCCATCGAGCTCGCGTGCCCGGGCACGGCCGGCATCCCGGCCGCCGGGCGGGGCACGGGGACCCCGGTCGTCGGCGCGGCGTGCAGGTCGGCCGTGATCGGGACCAGGTCGGCGTACGTCTTGGCCTTGAACGCCAGCTCGAGTCGCTCGTCGAGCTCGTCGAGGTCGAGTCGGCCCTGTCCCGCGGCCTCGCGCAGGACCTCGGCGACCTTGTGACGGTCGGCGTCGGAGATCCGCATGCTCCCGGGGTCGTGTCCCTCCAGCTCACCCATGACGCTCACCCTAGATGGCCGCGCACAGCAACCCCGTGGACACCGCCGCCGCGACCGGAGCATCCTGACGATGACACCACGGAGGGCGCGATGAGTGCACTGCCACGGCCGGCGCTGCCCGCCGGCGCGCACCGCGACCTCAACGATGCCCTGCACGACCTCCACCACCGCGCCGGCTGGCCCTCCCTGCGCACCCTCGGCAAGCAGACCGGCGTCTCCCACACCACCGTCTCCAAGGCGTTCTCCGCCACCGCGCTGCCGAGCTGGGGCACCCTCGAGCTCCTCGTCGAGACGATGGACGGCGACACCACCGCCTTCCACGACCTCTGGCTCGCCGCGTCCTCGACGGGTCCCGACGACCCGGCCCCCACCCCACGCATCGCCGGGCGGAGGGCCGAGCTCAGCGCCGTACGACGACACCTCGAGACCGGCACCGGACTCCTCCTCGTCACCGGCGAGGCCGGCATGGGCAAGACGACCCTCGTCGACGCCGCGACGCAGAAGACCGACACGTTCATCGCTACCGGACACTGCCTGCCGCTGTCGTCGGCCGTCCCGCTGATGCCGGTCGCCGACCTGCTGCGCTCCGTTCTGCGATCGGACGGCGGCGACGGCTGGTGGCGCGCCGCAGTCGACGGGTGCCCGCCGTGGACGACGGAGATCCTCACGCGGCTGCTGCCCGAGCTCACAACCACCCCCACCGCCGCGCCCGACGACTCCCCCAACCAGGTGGTCGGTGTCGCCGTTCGGCTGGTGCTGGAGGCTCTGGCATCGCGCCGCGCGTTGGCTGTCGTGCTCGAGGACCTGCACTGGGCCGACACCGCAACCCTCGAGCTGTGGGAGCACCTGCTCACCGGACCAACCGTGCCGGTCGTGGGGACCTGGCGCCTCGATGACGTGTCCGTCGCCCCCGCCAATGCCGAGTGGTTCACCCGCGTACGGCGGATGGCAACCGTGTCGACGCTGGCCCTGGAAGCGTTGTCCGCCGAGGAGACGGGCCACCAGATGGCGCTGTTGACCGGGCGGGAGCCCACCGTGCCCGAGGTCGAGGCCACGTACGCCCGCACGCGCGGCCTGCCCCTCTTCACCGAGCAGCTTGCCGCCGAGAGCCCGGACGCCGACACCGTGCCCAGGCTGCTCTCGGACCTCCTCGACACACGCCTCGGGCAGCTGACGGGACCGACGTGGGTCGCAGCCCGAGTCCTGGGCGTGGCCGAACGGCCCCTGACCAGCGCAGTCATCGCGACGGGGACCGGGCTCGACCCCAGGGAGGTGACGGACGCGTTGCGCGTGCTCGGCGAACGGCACCTGCTCGCCACGGTGTCCGAAAGTGCCGTTACCGTGCGCCACCCGCTCCTGGCCGAGGCGATCCAACGACGCACCATGGTCGGCGAGCGCGAGGAGCAGCACGCGGGCCTCGCCCGTGCCCTCGCCGAGTCACCAGATCCAGTCCCGGCCGAGGTCGCCCACCACTGGCGAGCTGCCGGACGACCGGACGAAGAGCTGACCTGGCGGATCCGGGCCGCTCGGGCCGCGCACGACCGGATCGCGCTGCGCCACGAGGTCCGGCAGTGGGTGCGCGCGATCGAGCTCTGGCCGCAAGGCGCCGCCACCGCGGGCGACGACGCCACCCGACGCTACGACGCTCTCCTGGCCGCGCTCGACATCATCGGCGGTGTCACGCACGAGCATGCCCTCATGCTGATCGCAGACGCGGAGGCCCTGATCCCAGACTTGGCACCGTCCGAGGCCGCCGAGTTGCAGCAGCGGATGGGGAACTACCTGGTCGAGGAGGGTGAGGTGGATCGCGGACTCGCGCTGATCCACGGAGCGCTCGACATCTACGAGGCCGGCCCACCGACGGAGGGCCACGGGCGCGCGCTGTTCGTGCTGGCCTGCGTGATGCGGCAGCTGGGCCGGGCAGAGGAGGCTGCATCGGCGCTGTCGCACGGCCTTGAGGTGGCGAGGACGTCCCACGACCTCCGCGGGACTCGCAGGTTGCTGGCGATGCAGTCCTGGATCGATGTGCTCCACGGTCGGCACCGGTTGGCACTCCAGCGCCTGGACGAGGCACGCGCGGTGCCGGTCGAGGGGATGGACCCCCGCGGGGACGTGATGGTCGCGGGCGCACTCCAGGATGCGCTGATGCTCACCGGTGGGGACGTGGAGGACGTCCTGTCGGCCGGCAGGTGGGGGCTTGCGGCCGCCGACGCATGGGGGCTCGACACCCTGTCCGTCCTCGTCCTGCGCTTCAACATGGCGCTCGCACTCCGGCGCGCAGGACGGGTCGGCGACGCCGCGGACCTTCTGTCCACCGGCGAACCGATACGCGGGCGGCTCGAGAACCTGCTCCAGTTCGAGCGGGCGGCGCTGGCGATGCTGCAGGGGCGCGCGGCGGATGCGCGAGACCTCGTCGACGCACTGGACTCGCTCGAGTGGTCGTCGGCCCAGGATCAGATCGAGCTCGGGGAGACCCTGGCCGAGGTCGAGACGTGGACGGGTCGCGCCGGCGATGCCCTGCGTCGGCTGCTGAGCACGGGCGAGGCACTCGCACCCACCGAGGCGTCACGGGACCTGGCGCCGGTCCTGGTCCGGGCGGCGTCGGCCGCGTCCGCGCCGGACGCCGCCCTGGCTGAGCGACTGAGCGTGCTGCTCGCACGCTGCGCGCGTGATCCCTTCGCGGAGCGGGGTCCCGCCGACCGTCCTGCCCTCGCGGCCACGTGGCGCGCGGAGATCGACCGGCTGTCCGGCGGGGACACGGTGGCGCCGTGGGCGAAGGCGGCCGAGCACTGGGGCCGGCTGCGCCGACCGCACGACGCGGCGTACTGCCGGTGGCGAGGTGCGCAGGCGGCGCTCCGTGAGGGCCGAGGAACGGTGGCCGCGCGCCTCCTGGCACGCGCGGCCACCGACTCCCGCGAGCACGTCCCCCTCAGCCGGGCGATCGTGGCGACCCGCGAGGGCCGTTGATCGCGCGGCTGGCCCCGCAGGGGGACGGCGCCCTCCTCACGGCATGAAGTCGGCGATCCGCGCGACGGGGACGGGCCGAGCCGCTGCGGGCTCGGACGTCTCGAACCGACCCGTCGGGCAGGTCGGCTGCGGGCCTTCGGCGTTGTTCCACGGCGAGCGGATCATGAAGCAGGGACGGTCGTGGCCCTCGTCGCTGGTCCCCGCCGTGGCCGGTGCGGTGCTGCTGGTCATGGCGATGGTGAAGACGGCGGCTCCGGCGATGGCGCCGGCCCGGCGGAATGCGGTGGTGTTCATGGTGACTCCCCTGGGTTGGTCCGCCGTGGACGTCGGCGGGTGGTCGTCCCAGAGTTGGCGCGTCAGACCCCCGGTTGACGGGGGTTGACGGAAGTGGACAGCTAGGCGCTGAGGCCGTCCTCGACCGACGCCAGCCAGCGTTGTACGGCGATCGCCGCCGCCCGTCCGGCACGGTTGGCGCCGATGGTGCTGGCCGAGGGGCCGTAGCCGACGAGCTGGACCCGCCGGTCGAGCACGGCGGTCACGGCGCTCTGCACCGAGCCGCCGACGTCCAGCTGGATCCCGCCGCGCGCCGAGTGGAGGGGCAGCGGGGCGAGGTGCGCGACAGCGGGCCGGAACCCCGTGGCCCAGAGGATGACGTCGACCGGCTCGAAGGTCCCGTCCGACCACCGCACGCCACCCGGCTCGATGCTCGCGAACATGGGACGGCGCCGGTAGGCGCCCAGCCGCTCGGCCTCGCGCTCCTGCGGACGCAGGGACAGCCCGGTGACGCTGACGACGCTCGCCGGCGGGAGACCGCGGCGGACGCGGTCCGCGACCAGGGTGACGGCCGCCAGACCGGCCTCGGGCGCGAAGTCGCCGGTGCGCCACACGGGCTCGCGGCGGGTGACCCACAGGGTGTCGGTGACCGGGGCCAGCTCGCCGAGGAACTGCACGGCGCTGGCTCCGCCACCGACGACCACCACGCGGCGGCCGGCGAAGTGCTCCGGGCCCGGGTAGTCGACGGTGTGCAGCTGTTCGCCGGCGAAGGTCTCGATGCCGGGGTAGTGCGGGACGAAGGGCTGGGTCCAGGTGCCGGTCGCGTTGACCAGGGTGCGGGTGCGCCAGGTCCGATCGCCCGCGTGCACGACGAGCAGGTCGTCCTCGTCGGTCACGCGATCGACGACGACCGGGCGGATGACGGGCAGCTCGAAGCGGCGCTCGTAGTCGGCGAAGTAGGTCGGCACGACCTCGTTGGCGCGTTGGTCGGACCGCACCGGTGCGGTCGCGTCGGGCAGGTCGGCGACCCCGTGGACGTCGTCCATGCTCAGCGAGTCCCACCGGTGCTGCCACGCGCCGCCGGGCCGTTCGTTGGCGTCGAGCACCACGTGCTCGATGTCGCGGCGGGCGAGGTGGCGCGAGGCGGAGAGGCCGGCCTGGCCGGCGCCGATGACCACCGAGTCGAGGATCTGCACACCGGCCCAACGCCCGGGCTGCGTCGGGTATGCCCCGCCCAGCGGCGTACCCTGACGTTTCGTGAGCGACGAGATCCCCTACTCCGACATCCTCCCCAGCCACGGATCGAACGGCACCGACGAGACGCCGTACAGGCTGGTGACGACCGAGGGCGTGAGCACCTTCGAGGCGGAGGGTCAGACCTTCCTGCGGGTCGATCCCGAGGCGATCCGGCGGCTGACCGCCGAGGCGATGCACGACATCAGCCACTACCTGCGCCCGGCCCACCTTGCCCAGCTGCGCAAGATCATCGACGACCCCGAGTCCAGCGGCAACGACCGCTTCGTCGCGCTCGACCTGCTCAAGAACGTCAACATCTCGGCCGGCGGCGTGCTGCCGATGTGCCAGGACACGGGTACGGCGATCGTGATGGGCAAGAAGTCCGAGGGCGTGCTCACCGGCGTCAACGACGCAGAGGCGATCAGCAACGGGGTCAAGGACGCCTACACCAAGCTCAACCTGCGCTACTCGCAGCTCGCGCCGCTGACGATGTTCGAGGAGAAGAACACCGGCACCAACCTGCCCGCGCAGGTGGAGCTGTACTCGATGGAGCAGGGGCCGAAGGGTCCGGAGTACAAGTTCCTCTTCATGGCCAAGGGCGGCGGCTCGGCCAACAAGTCGTTCCTCTTCCAGGAGACGAAGGCGATCCTCAACCCCGACCGGCTGCTGAGCTACCTCGACGAGAAGATCCGCTCGCTCGGCACGGCCGCGTGCCCGCCGTACCACCTCGCCGTCGTCGTCGGCGGCACCAGCGCGGAGTACGCCCTCAAGACAGCGAAGTACGCGTCGGCGCACTACCTCGACGACCTGCCGACGTCCGGCTCGATGAGCGCCCACGGGTTCCGCGACCTCGAGCTCGAGGAGGAGGTCTTCAAGCTGACGCAGTCGTTCGGGATCGGCGCGCAGTTCGGCGGGAAGTACTTCTGCCACGACGTCCGCGTCGTCCGCCTCCCCCGCCACGGCGCCTCCTGCCCCGTCGCGATCGCGGTCTCGTGCTCCGCCGACCGGCAGGCGTTGGGCAAGATCACCGCCGAGGGCGTCTTCCTCGAGCAGCTCGAGACCGACCCCGCGCACTACATGCCGACCGCCGGCGTCTCCGACGAGATCTCGGCCGGCGAGGTCGTCAAGATCGACCTGTCGCAGCCGATGCCGTCGATCCTGGAAGAGCTGTCCCGCCACCCGGTGAAGACGCGGCTCTCGCTGACCGGCCCGCTGGTCGTCGCCCGCGACATCGCGCACGCGAAGATCAAGGAGCGCCTCGACGGCGGCGAGGAGATGCCGTCCTACCTCAAGGACCATCCGGTCTACTACGCCGGACCGGCGAAGACCCCGGCCGGGATGGCGTCCGGGTCGTTCGGGCCGACGACGGCCGGGCGCATGGACTCGTACGTCGCGCAGTTCCAGGCCGCCGGCGGGTCGATGGTGATGCTCGCGAAGGGCAACCGCTCGAAGGTCGTCACCGAGTCGTGCGACACCAACGGCGGCTTCTACCTCGGCTCCATCGGCGGTCCGGCCGCCCGCCTCGCCCAGGACTGCATCACCTCGGTGTCGGTGCTGGAGTACGAGGAGCTCGGCATGGAGGCCGTCTGGAAGATCGAGGTCGAGGACTTCCCGGCCTTCATCGTCGTCGACGACAAGGGCAACGACTTCTTCACCGACCCCTCCGGCGCCGTCAACGTGCCACTCTCGGGGATCAGGGTGCGCTCGGCGGAGAAGTAGCCGACATGACCGCGGCGAGGTGGCTGCCCCACTGGGGCTGGCCGCTGGCCGCTGGCCGGCGCGGTCGGTGTGCGGCTCCCCGGAGCACTCCGTCGGGGACACCCTGACCCTGTGGGTCTCCCCCGGACCGCTCCGACACCCTTCCGTACGTCGCCGACCCGGCACTGACTCGTCGCCCTCGTGGTCCACCCCGTGCCGTTCGCGGTGATCGACCTCGCCCTCCGCGGGTGGTGGCGGGTGCTCATGCGCGGCCGCCGGCGTCGCGGCGAGCGGCGTACCTCCCCCTGCGGCCCACGACGACAGGGTGTCGGACGTCCGCCGGGACGTCCGACGACCCGGCTGTCCGGGCGACCACCTCGTCGGACGTCCCGCTCGACGTCCGACGAGGTGGTCGCCGGATCGTCGGACGTCCCTCGAACCCCGTCAGCGGCAGGCCTGATCAACCGTGCACGGTCACCGTCCGCCGGTCGCGGCAGTCAGAGCTGTCAACACCCTGACCCCCGCGGCATCCAGGTCCTCCAGGCTGTCGGAGTGCAGGGCCACCGAGGTGTAGGTGCCAGCGATGCACGACTGTCCGCTCACGGCTTGCGGATCCTCGCGGCTGGGCACGATGTTCACGGTCTGGTGCGAATCGTCCGGCAGACCCTGGAGCTCCAGCAGGTCCGAGAACGTCGCGCAGGCCTGCTCGTCGTCGAACCCGTCAACGAGCTGCTCGCGCGCAGCGGCGATCTTGGCACGGCTGCCCGGGTCGTCGAGCAGCCCGGACTGCTCGGCCACGTCGAGCAGCGCCGGCAGCTCATCGGACTACTGCCTGGCGCGAACCTGGACGACCTGCACGACGCCCGCGTCCCCCACCCGGTAGGCGCACCCGGGTAGCTCACCGATCCCCTCGTCCCGGCGCGCTGTGATCTCCTGACCAGCCAGGTCCTCGACCTCGACGTCCGACAGCAGGGAGCACGCCTCGGACTGCTCCGTGCGCTCACCACCCCCGCCCTGGTCGTCGGCGCAGCCGGCGAGCAGGAGGAGACCGGCCAGGACGACGAGGGAGCGCACGTGCGGGACCGTAACCCGCATGAAGAATCCCCGGACGCGATCGGCCAGATCGCCTCGGGAACGTCCGACGGAGTGGTCGCCCCGGCGACCGAACCGTCGGACGTCCCGCTCGACGTCCGACGAGGAGGTCGCCGGATCGTCGCACGTACGCCGACGCGTCGGCGCGCGCAGGTCAGGCGATGCGGTCCAGGTGCGGGCATCCCCGCGAGCGCAGCGCGTCGATGATCTGGTCGAAGAAGTCGTCGGCGGCGACGCGCAGGCCAAGGAGTGGCAGCCGCAGCACCAGGGCATCGGTGAGGGCCACGTCGTTGTGCCTGAGCGCGTCGGACACGGCGTTCTGCACCCAGCCGTGCTGGATGCCGTCGATCTCGACGACGACACCCCAGTCGTCCCAGTAGACGTCGAGGTAGTAGCGGCCGTCCCTCGTCCTGCGACGAACCTGCCGGCTCGGCGCAGGGAGACCTCGCGCGCGGCAGGCACTCGCGAACTCGTGCTCGCTGATCGAGCGCACGCCGTCGAGGAGGTCGAGGATCGTCGCGTGCACCAGCCGCCGACGCCGATCACGACGGATGCGCAGGGCCTCGATCCCGAGTCGTTCCGCGGTCGTCAGTCCTTGCTGCACCGCCATCGTCATGATCAGCACCGCCTGCTTGTCGGACCGCGCCCAGAGCGCTCCCCGGACGGCCGCGACGTCGGGCTTCGTGCGTGGGACACCGGTCGGTGCCACGTCGTCCGCGCTGTAGCGCCGAGTCTGGTGGATGTTCAGCCCCCTCCCGCGCCTGCGTCTTGCGTTGCGTGGCACCGAGATCCGCAGGGTCTCCTCGTCGAAGCCTCGCAGCCCCGAGGCGATCAGTGCCGTTTCGCCGTCCAGCACCGCGCGTGGGCCGGCTTCGAGGACGGCCGCCCACTGCACGCCTTCGGTCGAGAGGGGACCGGCGTGCAGGGCCACCACCTGGGTCTCCACCTTCTGCCACCGCCGGGCCGCGATGTTGGCGCGGATCTGGGAGCGCGTCACCGACAGCTCGAGGAGCTGCGGGCGGGAGACGACCCCGCCCTGCTGCTCTGCCAGGCGCGCCGCTGTCACCAGGCGGCGACGCCGCAGGACGGCCGGGTCGTCGAGGTCCATGCACCGAGCCTGCGGGGTCGCGCAGCGGCGTACCAGACCCTCATCCGGACTTGTGGACAGCGGCAGCGGCCTGCGTCCGACGATGTGGCGACCACGTCGTCGGACGTCAGCCGGGACGTCCGACGAGGGGGCTGCCCGGGCGACCGGGACGTGGGACGTCCCGAGCGACGTCCGACGAAGCGGCCCTAGGCGCGTACGCCGACGAGCGACCCGCGCCGACGGGCGTCGAGCGGGGAGGGCCGGCGGTCGAGACGCCCGTCGAGCAGCTCGAGGGCGAGGGCGGGCTGCTCGGAGCTGACCAGCGCGAAGAGGAGCGTCTCCTCCACGACCTCGCGCTGGGCGGCCGAGCCCCCGACGCGGACCAGGGTCGGCAGCAGCTCGGTCAGGGTCGCGGCCGCGGCGGCCCACTCACCCTCGCCGGCCGACAGCAGGGCCGTGCACAGCGACGCGACGGTGGCCGACATCGTCGGGTCGGACGACGCGGCGCACCACGCCCGCAGCTGCGCGAGCCGGGGCAGGTCGCCCGCGGCGGCCAGCGCCAGCGCCGAGTGCATCGCCACGAACGGCGTCTCCGGGCGGTCGATCAGGTCGGGCCCGGCGGCGTCGATGACGCACTCGACCGGCGGCGGGGCGCTCTCCGCGGAGGCAGCGTCGACCGGCCACGACGACGTCGTGATCCGCCAGCGCCACAGCAGCGAGGCCGAGTCGATGAGCGCACGGACGCCGGTGACGGTCGGCGGCGCGAGCTGGCTGTAGTAGCGCTGGCGCACGGCCTCGGTGTCCCCGAGGGCGAGGTCGTGCAGGGCGGCGTGCCAGGAGAAGTGGGCGCGGTGCGAGGCCGAGCGGCCGCTCTCCGCGACCCAGTGGTCGAGCCACACGCGCCCGCCCTCGTGCTTGCCGGTCTCGTACATCACGTGCGTCTGCGCGTGCACCGCGTGCCCGGAGGACGGCTCGCAGAAGAGCGCGCTCTCGGCGAGCAGGCCGGCCTCGTCGAAGCGGCCCTGGTCCTGTCGGGTGAAGGCCTGGAGGGAGATGTACCACCAGTGGTCGCCGTACGCCGGAGCCAGCCCGTCGACGAGGTCCCACGCCTCCTGCTGGATGTCGGTGACACCGGAGAACGCGATGGTGGGTACGGCGGCGGAGACCGCGAGGACGTCGCGCGGGTGGTGCGCGATGTGGTTCATCAGTGCCTTGGCGCCCTCGTGCCGGGCGTCGTCGACGCGGCGGCCGATCACGTCGACCAGGCTGCGCTCGCGCTCGTCACCCCGCTTGAGCACGCCCCGCCGGGCGGCCTGGAGCGACGCAGCCACGTCGGTGGCGGCGCCGGCCTCGTGGCCGAGCATCGCCAGGGCGGCGTGCGCCAGCGCGAAGTCGGGATCGAGGGCGGCGGCCTCGCGGAGCAGGTCCTCGCCGCCGGACTGGAGGCGCATGACCTTCTCGATGCCGGCGTTGTAGAACGACGCGGCCTCGGCGGTCGCCGACAGGGGCAGCCCGAGCGGGTCGCGCGGTCGGGCGACGGGGTGGTGGCCGCTGACCAGGCGGCCGTCCTCGAGCCGACGTGGCAGCGGCGCGACGGCGTCGAGCACGCTGACGGCGAGGCCGAGCGCCTGCGAGCGGATCTCCGGGACGGCCGTCGACTCCCACAGCTCACCGCGACGCAGCGCGCCGAGGGTCCACACCGGGGCGTCGGCGCGTCCGGTCGAGTCGAGCAGCCGGCCGTCGCGCGTGCGGAAGCCCATCCCGGCGGTGGCCGCCTGCGCCAGCGAGACGCCGCCGCGAGGGGTGAGGAGGTCGTCCACGAGCGGGTGGCCGAGGAGGCGTACGTCGAGGGCAGGACCGGTGCAGTTGACCACCCAGCCGACGTCGTGGCCGGAGCCGTCGGACAGCGTCACGTGCAGCCCGCCGGTCGGCAGCGGGGAGGCGTCGACGACCGAGGCGGCGCGCTGACGGAGCCGGTCGACGCTGGTCAGCGAGCGGAGGACGGCCGCCGACGACGGGGGCATCCGGTGCCGGACGCGGTTCCAGTCGCTCGCCTCCGAGGCGAGGAAGGAGAGGCGGTCGTCCTCCGACAGGCGCTGCCACAGCTCACTGACGCGGAAGCGGAGGCCGTCCATCGCGGGACGCCAGTCGCCGCCGGCCTCGCGGACCCGGTCGACGTGCTCGTGCGCGGCGGCCCGCACCTCGGCGAGGGTGCTCCCCCACTCCTCGACGTCGGGGATGGCGGCGAGCTGGAGCTCGTCGGCGTGCGAGGCCGGGAGCTCGCCGGTGCGTGACACGGCGAGCACCCGGCGGTCCTCGCGCGCCCCGGGACGCGTCAGCGAGAGGACGACGTCGACCATCGTCAGGCCGGCGCCGACGAGCAGCACGTCGCCGGGACCGGCCGCGTCGCGGCGTACGACGTCGAGCGCGCCGGGCGCCCAGGGGTCGGCGACGAAGAAGGGCGAGCGCCGCAGCGCCTCCGGAGCCCAGTCGTGGCCGGCGGCGGGGAGGCCGGTGGCGACGACGACCGCGGCGGCGTCGAGGTCGTGGCCGTCGTGCAGGCTGACCGTGGCGCCGGAGGACGAGCGGCGGACGCCGACGGCGCGGGCCCGCACGTGGCGCAGGGAGGCCGTGGCGGCCGCCATGTCGAAGGCGTCGGCGAGGGTCTCGTCGAGGTAGCGCGCGAACTGGCGGCGCGGCGCGAACGTCGCGGGCTCCGGCGAGGACCCGTGGTCCTGGCGCGCCCGCCACGCGACGAAGTGTCCGGGGTCCTGCGGCAGCGCGGTCATGCCCGCGGCCGGGACGTTGAGGAGGTGCTCGTCGTCGGTGGTGCCGAAGGCGGTGCCGCGGCCGGCCCGATCGGCGGGGTCGACGAGGACGACGTCGACGCTGGTGCCGCGCTGGTGGGCGGTGCGGGCCAGGTGGATGGCGACGAGGGTGCCGGCGGCGCCGCCACCGATCACCACGACCTGCGGACGCTTGAGGGACTCGGACACGCATACCTCCTTAGAAGATCAATTCACTCTACTTACCAAGGAATGAGATGCGCGAATCGACGCGCCCGTTGCCGAGGCTGCGGATCCGGGTGCTTGGATGACCGCCATGCAGGACGGACTGAACGGCGCCCCCGAGGTCGCGGAGATCGCCCGCGCCGAGTCCGAGCGCGGCGAGGTGGTGCTGCGCCGGCGGGTCAACGAGCAGGCTGCCGAAGTCCTCGAGCTGCGCGTCAACGGCGTCTTCGTGATGGACACCCTCGAGACCGGCACCGAGATCGAGCTGGCCGCGGCGGCCCTGGAGCTGGTCCCCGACCCCCGCGACGTCGTCGTCGGCGGGCTCGGTCTCGGGTTCACGACGCAGCGGGTGCTGGCCGACCCGCGGGTCGAGAAGGTGATGGTCGTCGAGATCGAGGACGCCCTGATCGGCTGGATGCGCGACGGCACCGTCCCCCACGGCCCCGCCCTCCTCGCCGACCAGCGCGTCAGGGTCGTCAACGCGGACATCCAGATGGCGATCGCGGAGGCTCGCTCGACGTACGACCTGGTGCTGCTCGACGTCGACAACGGCCCGGGCTACCTCGTGCACGCGGACAACGAGCGGGTCTACCAGGAGGCCTTCCTGGCGCGCTGCCGCGAGCTGCTCAACCCGGGCGGCGTGCTGGTCGTCTGGTCGGCCGCCGCCGCGCCGGAGCTGCTCGCCGCGATGCGCGCGGTCTTCGACGACGCCGAGGAGCAGGAGCACGCCGTGCTGCTGCAGGACCGGCCCGAGACCTATTTCCTGTACGTCGCTCGCTGAGCCCCAGACGGGGAGTCAGCTCGAGATCAGCGAGGGCATCAGGGTGAGCGCCCGCTCGCGCAACGACTCCAGCGCGGCGCCCGTGCCGGTCAGGTGCTCGAGCAGCGCCTTCTCGAAGACTCCGTCGAGCAGCGCGTAGGCGGTGCCGCGGTCGAGCGCGGGTCGCGCGCCGGCGAGCTCGGCGAAGCGCGAGACGACCCGCCAGATCATCAGCTCCAGCGAGTGGTCGATCTCGAGGACGGCCTCGCGCAGCGACTCCTCGAACATCGCCTGCGTGCGGAGGTCGTACCACAGCCGGTGCATCTGCGGCTCGTCGGTGAGCGTCTCGACGAGCTTGTCGGCGAAGCGCCCGAGCAGCTCGTCGGCGGTCGTCGAGGTGGCCACGAGCTCGTCATAGCGGGTCGCGCACTGCGCCTTGTAGTAGCGCACGCAGTAGGTGATCAGCTCGACCTTGTTGTCGAAGTAGTAGTGCACGACGCCGTGGGAGTACGGCGAGTTCTGGGCGATCTCCCGCAGCGAGGTGCGGGCGTAGCCACGCTCGCCCAGGGTGACCAGGGCGGACTCCGCGAGCTCGTCGCGGCGGGCGTCGACCTTCGCCTCCCGGGTCGTCCGCGGGGTGGTCGCCGAGGTGCTCATCTCGTCATCGTAGGTCAGCCCCGATCAACGTCTCGTCAATCGCCCGGAGAAGTCTTGACACTCGTCAAGCGCCCTCGACACAGTGACAGCCACCACTCCCCGAGCCCCCAGGAGCCCCGATGAGCGTCTTCGATCTGACCGGCCGCACCGCCCTGGTGACCGGCGCCGCCCAGGGTCTGGGCGAGGGCATGGCCAAGGCGCTGGCAGCCGCCGGGGCGACGGTGATGATCGGCGACGTGCAGGAGTCGGGCGCCGAGACCGCGGCCGCGCTCGGTGACGGGCACGGCTTCGTGAAGCTGGACGTCACCGACGACGACTCGTGGGCGGCGGCCTGCACCGCCACCGTGGAGCAGCTCGGCGGGCTCGACATCCTCGTCAACAACGCGGGCATCGAGATCACCAGCCTGCTGACCGAGGTCGAGTCGGAGCAGATCCGCAAGATGCTCGAGGTCAACGTCCTCGGCACCACCCTCGGGCTCAAGCACGGCCTGCGGACGATGCGTCCCGGCGGCGCGGCCGGGAAGGGCGGCTCGATCATCAACGTCGCCTCGGTCGCCGCGACCATCGCCTTCCCCGGGATCGCGGTCTACAGCGCCACCAAGTCGGCCGTCGACCGGCTGACCAAGGTCGCCGCCATGGAGGCCGGCAAGCTCGGCACCGGCGTCCGGGTCAACTGCATCTACCCCGGCCTCGTGCCCACGGCCATGGGCGCCGGGCTCGCCAACGACGTGGCCGAGATCGGCTTGTTCGCGAGTGCCGAGGAGGCCGTCGGCGCCGTCGTCGAGCTCACGCCCGCGGGCCGTCTCGGCACGGTCGAGGACATGGCCGACGCCGTCGTGTTCCTGGCCTCCGACGCCTCGCGCTTCGTCACCGGCGCCGGACTGCCGGTCGACGGCGGCATGGGGATGTGAGGGAGGAGCTTGCGACTCGTCGACTACCTCGACAAGGGGGCCAGCCTCGACCCGGGTGCCCCCTGCCTGACCACGGACGGCGTCTCGACGTCGTACGCCGAGGTGGTCGACGTGTCGCACGCCATCGCCGACGGCCTGCGCCGCCGGGGTGTCGGGCCCGGCGGCAAGGTCGCGATCATCTCGGCCAACGACCCGCGCGCCTTCACCTGCGTGCTCGGCATCAGCCGGGCCGAGGCGGTGTGGTGCCCGATCAACCCGCGCAACGAGGCCGGTGAGAACCGCGAGCTCCTCGACCTCTTCGACTGCGAGGCCGTGATCTTCCAGGCCACGTTCGCACCGCTGGTGGAGAAGATCCGGGGCGACCTGCCCGGCGTCCACTCGTGGATCCGGCTCGACGACGACGTCACGAGCCCCTCGGACCTCGGCTGGTCCGACTTCGTGGAGACGGACCAGCCGAGCACCAACCCGGACCCGGCACCGTCCTCCCCCGACACGCTGGCGATGTTGGTCGGCACCGGCGGCACGACCGGCCGCCCCAAGGGGGTGATGCTCAGCCAGGGCAACCTCGAGACGATGACCGCGCTGACGCTGATGGGCTATCCCGTCGGCGAGCGCCCGGTCTACCTCGCGCTCGCGCCGCTCACCCACGCCGCCGGCGTGCTCTGCTTCCCGATGCTCGCCAGCGGCGGCGAGATCGTGATCATGCGCGCCCCCGACGTGCACGAGTTCCTCGCCCTGATCGAGCGGCACCGGGTGACCCACACCTTCCTGCCGCCGACCCTGATCTACATGGTGCTCGCGGCCGAGGAGCTCGACGCGACGGACCTCGGCAGCCTCCGGTGCTTCTGGTACGGCGCGGCGCCGATGTCCGCCGTACGTCTCGAGGAGGCGATCACCCGGATCGGGCCGGTGATGGCCCAGATCTTCGGCCAGACGGAGGCGCCGATGATGATCGCGATGATGCCGCCCGCGGACCACGTCGACAAGCACGGCGGCGTACGCCGAGAACGGCTCTCCGCCGCCGGCCGACCCGCTCCCCTGGTGCACGTGGCGATCCTCGACGGCGACGACCGGCCGGTGCCCGCGGGCGAGCGCGGGGAGATCTGCGCGCGCTCGTCGCTGGTGATGCAGGGCTACTACAAGGACGCTGCCGCGACCGCGGAGGCGCTGCGGGGCGGCTGGCTGCACACCGGGGACATCGGCTTCCTCGACCCCGACGGCTTCCTGCACATCGTCGACCGGGCGAAGGACATGATCATCACCGGCGGCTTCAACGTCTACTCCACCGAGGTCGAGCAGGCGATCAGCGCGCACCCGTCCGTGCAGGACTGCGCCGTGGTCGGGCTCCCCGACGACACGTGGGGCGAGCGGGTCGTCGCGGTCATCCAGCCGGCCGGCGGCGCGAGCGTCGACGCCGCCGAGCTGACCGCGTTCGTCAAGGCGCGCATCGGCTCGGTCAAGGCCCCCAAGCAGATCGAGGTCTGGGACGACCTGCCGCGCTCCAAGGTCGGCAAGGTGCTCAAGAAGGACATCAAGGAGCGCCTGGCGCCGTAGTCGCCCCCCGCTCTCAACCCATCCGTCGTGCGTTGCGTAGGGAAGGGTGAGAAGCATCGGGAGCAGCACGGGAGGACGCCATGGACCGCCACCAGAGGGACCGCGAGTTCGAGGAGTTCGTGGCCGCGTCGTGGCCGCGGCTCCGGCGTGCCGCCTACCTCCTCGCCCACGACACCCACGACGCCGAGGACCTCGTCCAGTCCGCGCTCGCCCGCTGCTACGCGGGGTGGGGACGGATCCGCGCCGACTCCGCCTACGCCTACGTCCACCGGGCGCTGGTCAACGGCTACATCGACAGCACCCGGCGCCGTACCCCCGTGCCGGTCGACCACACCACGGCCGACGAGCCCGCGCCGGGCTCCCCGACCGACGACGCGGACCAGCGCAGCGAGCTCGTCGAGCTCCTCGCCCCGCTCTCGCCGCGCGAGCGCTCGATCGTCGTGTGGCGCTACTACCTCGACGCCTCCGAGCAGGACGTCGCCCACGAGCTCGGCGTCTCCGTCGGGACCGTGAAGAGCACCGCCTCGCGCGCGCTCGCCCGGCTCCGCTCGGCCCACACCACCACCTCACTCACCTCGTCCCAGGAGCACCGATGACCCAGCACGACGACCACGACCTCGCCCTCCTCGTCCGCGACGACCCGGTGCACACCGGGCCGGCCGACACCGCCCGGATGATCCGCGTCGGCACCCGCCTGCGCCGCCGCCGGCAGGTAGGGATCGCCGCCGCGGTCGGCCTCGCGGCCGCCGCCGTCGTCGCCCCGTTCGTGCTGCTCGGTGGCACGGACACCGCCGTCGACACCGACCTCGCGCCCGCCGGCCAGACCAGTGCGAGCACCAGCGAGGCGGCACAGGACCCCTCGACCGACCCGACCCAGGTCACGCCGAAGTCCCTGCGGGACCTGAGCGGCTCGGCGCAGGTCTGCGGCGTCGCTGTGTGCCGCGTCAGCCGGGGCACCGTCGGCTCCGTCGAGCGGGGCGAGGTCATCGGCACCCGGCTCGAGATGGGCACCTTCGACGGCGTCCCCGAGGTCCTCTACGCCGCGCGCAACAAGGGCTTCGACACGATCACCGGCAAGCCCAAGGACAGCGTCGACGTCCTCTCGGCCGGCATCGTCGTCGACGGCCAGCTCCGCCGCACCGTCTGGTCCTTCCAGCCCGTCGAGGAGGCAGGGGTCCTCGGCCCGGTCTTCCTGTACGGCGCCCAGCGCACGATCGCCGAGGACGGCACGCCGCAGTTCGCGATGTTCGGGCTGATCGAGGGTGAGCACCAGGAGGTCACCGCGACCGTCGACGGACAGTCGCGCCCGGTCGCCGGGCTGAGCACCACCGTCTATCCCGGCTACACCGCGTTCTACGACCGTGGTCCCTGGGACGAGAGCTGGGGCGACCGGGCCGAGATCACCTACGGCGTGCCGGGCGGTCCGTCGTGCACCCCGCTGGAGTGCGGGATGATCGGCTGAGCCCGGAGTAGTTTCGGTGCCATGAGCGATACGCGCACCGAACACGACTCCCTCGGCGACATCGAGGTCCCGGCCGACGCCCTGTGGCGGGCCCAGACGCAACGGGCGATCGAGAACTTCCCGATCAGCGGCACGACGCTCGAGCCCCGCCTCGTGCGGGCGCTCGCCCTCGTCAAGGGCGCCGCCGCGGGGGTCAACGCCGACCTCGAGGTGATCACGGCCGAGCAGGGCGCCGCCATCGCCGACGCCGCAGGCGGCGTCGCCGCCGGCGAGCACCTCGACGCGTTCCCGCTCGACGTCTTCCAGACGGGCTCCGGCACCAGCTCCAACATGAACATGAACGAGGTCCTGGCCAGCCTCGCCGGTGACGGCGTCCACCCCAACGACCACGTCAACGCCTCGCAGTCGTCCAACGACACGTTCCCCACCGCGATCCACGTGGCGGCGACGCTGGCCGTGGTCGAGGACCTGCTGCCCGCACTGGCGGTCCTGCAGGGCTCGCTCGAGGCCAAGGCGTCCGAGTTCGAGGGCCTCGTCAAGGCCGGGCGCACGCACCTGATGGACGCGACCCCGGTGATGCTCGGTCAGGAGTTCGGTGGCTGGGCGGCCACGGTCGCGTACGCCGCGGAGCGGCTCGACGCCGTGCTCCCGCGCGTGCGCGAGCTCCCGCTCGGCGGCACCGCCGTCGGCACCGGCATCAACACCCCACCCGGGTTCGCGGCCGCCGTCATCTCGGCCATGTCCACGACGACCGGCCAGGAGTTCACCGAGGCGCGCAACCACTTCGAGGCGCAGGGGACCCGCGACTCGCTGGTCGAGCTGTCGGGCGTGCTGCGCACGATCGCCGTCGGCCTGACGAAGATCTGCAACGACCTGCGCTGGCTCTCGTCCGGCCCGACGACCGGGCTGGCCGAGATCCACCTGCCCGACCTCCAGCCCGGGTCCAGCATCATGCCCGGCAAGGTCAACCCGGTGCTCCCCGAGGCGACGCTGATGGTCTGCGCCCAGGTCGTCGGCAACGACGCCGCGGTGGCGTGGGCCGGCGCGAGCGGCAGCTTCGAGCTCAACGTGCAGATGCCGGTCATCGCGCGCAACCTGCTGGAGTCGATCCGGCTCCTGTCGACCTCGACGACGCTGCTCGCCGAGCGCTGCGTCGACGGCATCACCGCCGACGCCGAGCGCATGCGCGCCTATGCCGAGTCCTCGCCCAGCGTGGCCACGCCGCTCAACAAGCACCTCGGCTACGAGGAGGCCGCCAAGATCGCCAAGCAGGCGCTGAAGGAGGGGGCGACCATCCGGGATACGGTCCTCGCGATGGGGTACGTCGAGCGCGGCGACCTCACCGAGCAGCAGCTCGACGACGCCCTCGACGTGGAACGGATGACCCATCCATGACCAGCACCCCATGAGCCAGCTCAACGACCCGGACTACGTGCGCGAGCAGTACGCCACCGAGGGCAACCTCGAGACCCGCCGCTCCGTCTGGCAGCCCACCGCCGACGGGCTCGAGCCCAACACCGAGGCCCTGCGTGCCATCGACCGGGCGCTGGTCGGCGACGCCGACGTGCTCGAGGTCGGCTGCGGCACCGGCGTGATGGCCGAGAGGATCGCCGCGCTGCCCGGCGTCACCCTGGTCGCCACCGACTTCTCGCCGCGGTTCGTCGAGCTCACGGCCGCCCGCGGGGTCGACGCCCGCCAGGCCGACATCTGCTACCTGCCGTTCGACGACGCGTCGTTCGACGTCGTCTACGCCGGCTGGATGCTCTACCACGTCCGCGACCTCGAGCGGGCCCTCAACGAGGTCCGCCGGGTGCTCCGGCCGGGCGGCACCTTCGTCGCCGTCACCAACGGCAACGACCACACCGCCGACCTGCGCATCGCCGCCGGCGGCAAGCCCGACATCACGCAGTTCAGCAGCGAGACCGGCGAGTCCGTCCTGGGGCGCAAGTTCGGCGACGTACGCCGCCACGACCTCGAGACCCGCGCGGTGTTCCCCGACCACGCCAGCGCCCAGGCCTACCTCGACTCCTCCGGCGAGGGCCTTGTCCTGCCCCACTTCGACGGCTCGCGGGAGTACGCCGGGCACGTCACGATCTTCGAGGCCCGCTGACCCACCCGGGTCAGTGAGCGAGCTTGAGCCCGACGATGCAGCCCACGAGTCCGAGCATCAGCAGGATCTTCACCGCGCTGACCGACTCGTCGCCGGTCCCCATGCCGTAGGCGACGGTCAGCGTCGCGCCCACGCCGACCCACACGGCGTACGACGTCCCGAGCGGCAGCGTGCGCATGGCGTACGCGAGCCCATCCATGCTCAGCACCATGCCGATCGCGAACACGATCGAGGGCGCGAGGCGGGTGAAGCCCTCGGACCTGCCGAGCGCGACGGCCCAGACGGCCTCGAGGACACCGGACACGAGAAGGACGAACCAGGCCATGACGGACTCCTGAGCGGCCGTCTTGTCGCAGTCCGGGTACGGCTCCCTCGTCCGGTGAGCCGTGGTGGCTCGCGGCCAGACTAGGGCGGTCTCACGGGCCGACCCAATCGAGCACGCGTCCTAGGCTGTCGCCATGACCGAGGTGACGCCTCCGGAGAGGTCGCGACCCGTCCAGCGGGGCTCCGAGCGCGAGCTGCTGGAGAGCATGCTGGACTTCTACCGCGCGACGGTGGTCACCAAGGTCGCCGGGCTGGGCGACGACCAGGCGTTCAGCGCGACGGTCTGGCCGTCCACCCTCACGCCGGCCACGGTGGTGAAGCACCTGTCGGGGACGGAGCGCTTCTGGTTCAGCATCGACTTCGCGGCCCTCGACGTGACGTGGCCGTGGACCGACGACGACCTGCACAGCAACTTCCGGGTCGAGAGCGGCGACACGCTGGCCGCGATCGTCTCGGAGTACGTCGAGGAGTGCGCCCGGTCCCGGGAGGCGGTCGCGGCAGCCGACCTCGACGACCTGGCCCGGGGCGAGGACATGGACTTCACGCTGCGCTACGCGATGCTCCACATGATCCAGGAGACGGCGCGGCACTGCGGTCACCTCGACCTGCTGCGCGAGGTGACCGACGGCGCCGTCGGCATGTGAGCCGGGCCCACACCCCGACGGGCCCTACCTGGCCGCGAAGGTGAGCGAGACCGCGCCCGGGGCGAGCTCGACGCCCGGCGCGGTGATCCGCTCGACGGTGCCGTCGACACCGAGCCGCAGGACGTACTGCCGGTCGCCGCTGACCATCGTGACGACTGCGTCGTCCTCGTCCTCCCACACGACCCGGTCGTTGATGCCGAGGATCGTGTTCGTGGGGCCGATCAGCTCGAAGTCGACGACCACCTCACCGGTCGCGGCGTCGAGGATCGCCAGCGTCGGTGACCCGTAGCCGTCGAGGTAGCTCGCCAGCCCGGCGACGTACCGCCCATCGGGGCTCAGTGAGGCGAGCGTGTGGTCGCACGTCGTCCAGGCCGGGGTGCCGGTGGTGCTCCGCGCGTCGACGACACCGGAGCACGAGGACAGGTCGTCGTGGACCTCGGTGACCCCGGCGACGACGCCCGTGGCGGCGGACGCGGTCCAGGGCCGGACGAAGCCTGGCACCGGCGTCGCGGTCGAGCCGTCGACCCTCAGGGTGGTGATGGCGCCGTCCGCGGGATCGGTCTGGGTGACGAGGACCTCGGTGTCGGAGACGAACCCCACGACCTCGACGTGCGACTCGACGGAGTCCTGCGGCAGCTGGGTGCGTCGCTCCTCGCGGCTGCCGTCGGCCGCGACGTCGACCACCCGCCAGTGGGTGCCGTCGTGCTCGGCCCACGCGATCCGGGTGCCGTCCGCGGAGAGGGCCATCCGGCTCGACGTCGGGATCTCGTCGAGGACGCGGAAGTCGGCATCGAGCTGCCGCAGGGAGTAGGCGCCCTCGGTGTTGACCGCGCCGATCCAGCCGTCGAGGTAGGGGGTCAGCTGGTCGTACGACGACGGCAGCTCGGTGACCGTGCCGTCGGCGACCAGGCTCGGCCCGTCCACGTCGAGCAGCGAGACGCCGAGCGTGTCGCTCCTCGGAGCGCTGCGCGGGTCGATGCGCACGGTGCCGGTGACCGGTGTGACCGAGGGCTGCGTGGCGGGCTGGACGCTGTCGCGCCCGGACGGTCCGGCGAGGTCGAGCCCGACGGGCACGGCGACCGCGAGGACCGCGGCTGCGACCACCCCGGCGGCAGCCGTGCGGCGGCGCTGGATCCGGCGAGCCCGGGTGCGGACGTCGCCGACGGTGAGGGGCGAGCGGTGCAGCGGGTCGGCGGTGCGGTGCAGGGCGTCGTGGACCTGGTCCTCGAGGGGCGTGTTGTTCATCGTTCGTCTCCGACGTCGTGGGGGTTGAGCGAGCGGGGCGCGCGAGCGCGCAGCCCTGCGAGGGCGCGGCTGGCCTGGGACTTGACGGTGCCGACCGAGATCCCGAGCACGTCGGCGACCTCGGCCTCACTGAGCTGTTCGTAGTAGCGCAGCACGACGACCGAGCGCTGCTTCGGCGGCAACGTCGAGACGTAGGACCACAGCGCGCTGCCGAGCCCGTCGTCGTACGTCGCGTGGCTGGCCGTCTCCGGCACCGCATCGGTGGAGTGCTCGCGGCGCTTCCACGCCCGGCGCCACAGGGAGTTGTTCTCGTTGACCATGATCCGGCGCACGTAGCCGTCGAGCGCCTCCCGGTCGCGGACCTTGTCCCACGAGAGGTACAGCTTGGCGAAGGCGTTCTGGAGCAGGTCCTCCGCGCTCGCGTGGTCGCCGGCCAGCAGGTAGGCCGTGCGGTAGAGCGCCGTCTGGCGCGCGGCCATGTAGGCCGAGAAGTCGGAGTCCTTGTCGACTCCCCTCCCGGTCCTCCTCGTGGCACCCGTGTCGGCGCGCTCGGGCTTCGAACCCATGCCGACCAGTGTCGCGGTCACTGCCCACCTCCCGTTCCACCCAGCACCTCGTGTGCTGGCGTGTCGGGGTGAGGACGCGGTCGTACGCCGCCGGGTTGCATCTGATCTCTCGGCGACCCGACGGGGTCAGGTCGTGGCGCTGACCCCGGTCAGTACCAGCCGTGGCCGGACTTGAACGACCAGGCGCCGCAGGGCGTGCCGTAGGTGTCCTGGATGTAGCCGAGGCCCCAGCGGATCTGCGACTCGGCGGAGGTCATGTAGTCGGCCGGCAGGTCGTGCAGCTGGGTGAGCGCCTGCGGGATGCCGTAGGCCGAGGAGGAGGGGTTGTCGGCGTCGATGCGCCAGCCCGACTCGCTCATGTAGAGGGAGTCGAGGCAGTCGAACTCGGAGTCGCCGAAGCCGTACTCCGGAAGCAGGGCCCGGGCGATGTCGCGCGGGTCGCCGGTCGAGAGGTCCTCGGTGCGGGTGATCGCCGGGCCGTTGCTGCCCGAGAGGGCGGCGACCTTGCGGGCGTCGGTCGCGCCGCGGCGGTCGGAGCGGGAGACGACGGCGGTCCCGGCACGGCGCTCGAGCTGGGCGTCGGTGGCCGTGGCCGAGTCCGTTGCAGCGTTCTTGTCGGCGGCGCTCGACGTCGCGTCCGTGCCGCGCACGGCGGCGGCCGCGAGGTCACCGGCGGCGGTGCCGGCCGGGGTCCCGAGCACGCCGTTGGAGACGACGAGACCGGTCGCGGCCGCGGCGACCCCGGTGAGGACCACGGAGGTGCGCAGGGCCTGCCGGGGTGCGGACCTGACGGCCTTGTGCTTGCCGGGCGCGCGGTGCTTCGGGACGTACTTGTCGGGCTTCGTCACAGGGGGTTGTCTCACGGGTAGGCGACAGGGGCTGCCGCTGCTCGGGCGGGGGTGGCACGGGGATGAGCAGGGGCAGTCGTGCGGGTGGTGCGGGCGACCGATTGGTCACGAAACGATCACGAGCAACCATGCAGGACGGGCGGGGGGCGTGCAAACCGAACGCGAGAATGCGACGAAGAATCTCGCCCCACGAGGACGCAAGCGTCACGCAGGTCACACCAGTCCCACGCCGACAGCTCGGCCCTCAGAGCGTGACGTTCTCCAGCATCTCGGTCACCAGGGCGGCGATCTGCGAGCGCTCGGAACGGGTCAGGGTGACATGCGCGAAGAGCGGGTGGCCCTTGAGCTTGTCGACCACGGCCACGATCCCGTCGTGACGACCGACGCGCAGGTTGTCGCGCTGCGCGACGTCGTGCGTGAGCACCACCTTGGAGTTGGCGCCGATGCGCGAGAGCACCGTCAGCAGCACGTTGCGCTCGAGCGACTGGGCCTCGTCGACGATGACGAACGCGTCGTGCAGCGAGCGGCCGCGGATGTGGGTCAGCGGCAGCACCTCGAGCATCCCGCGGTCCATCACCTCGTCGATCACGTCGGGCGAGGTGAGGGCGCCGAGGGTGTCGAAGACCGCCTGGCCCCACGGGCTCATCTTCTCCGACTCCGAGCCGGGGAGGTAGCCGAGCTCCTGGCCACCCACCGCGAACAGCGGTCGGAAGACGACGACCTTCTTGTGCTGGCGGCGCTCCATCACGGCCTCGAGGCCGGCGCACAGGGCCAGCGCCGACTTGCCGGTGCCGGCGCGGCCACCGAGGGAGACGATGCCGACCTCGGGGTCGAGGAGCATCTCGAGCGCGATGCGCTGCTCGGCCGAGCGGCCGTGGATGCCGAACGCCTCACGGTCGCCGCGCACGAGGTGGACCTGCTTGTCGGGACCCATGCGGCCCAGCGCCGTACCCCGGTCGGAGAGCAGCACCAGGCCGTTGTGGCACGGCAGGTCGCGCGCGGCCTCGAGGTCGAGCACGCCGTCGTCGTAGAGCTCGTCGAGCTCGGCGGAGGTGACCTCCACCTCGGACATGCCGGTGTAGCCGGTGTCGGAGTCGCTGATCGCCTCGGCGCGGTACTCCTCGGCGTCGAGCCCGACCGCGGAGGCCTTGATCCGCAACGGCAGGTCCTTGGAGACGAGTGTGACCAGGTGGCCCTCGTCGGCGAGGTTCTTCGCGACGGCCAGGATGCGGGTGTCGTTGTCGCCGAGGCGGAAGCCGGACGGCAGCGACATCGCGTCGGTGTGGTTGAGCTCGACGCGCAGCGTGCCGCCCTCCTCGCCCACGGGGACCGGCGAGTCGAGGCGCCCGTGCTCGACGCGCAGCTCGTCGAGCATGCGCAGGGCGGAGCGGGCGAAGAAGCCCAGCTCGGGATGGTGGCGTTTGCCCTCGAGCTCGGTGATCACGACCACCGGGAGGACGACCTCGTGCTCGGCGAACCGCTTGAGGGCGCCGGGGTCGGCCAGCAGGACGCTGGTGTCGAGGACATAGGTGCGGTTCTTCGTAGCGGTCGAGGCCACTGTGGACTACCCCTCACGGACCGGCGCGAACGCCTTCACCCGGTCCAGTTCAATGCTCGGACCGGGAGGCTCCCTGAAGCTGTGCGTGGGTCAATCTGCGCCTTCCGATACCGCGGGCTTCCCCACCCGCCGATATCGGAAAAGTACGCCTGCGACAAAGTCCTCGAGGAGCGACACGCCCGAACGCGGGATGAACACGATGTTTCGTCCGTACGGCGCTGTGCGTGGCCCGTCCGGGCCATGGTGAGCGTGGCCGGCAGGGGTGCCAGGGGGAGGCCGTCAGCCCCCGAAGCGACGCTCGCGGGCGGCGTACGCACGGATGGCGCGCAGGAAGTCGACCCGGCGGAAGTCGGGCCACAGCGCCTCGCAGAAGTAGAACTCCGAGTTGGCGCTCTGCCACAGCAGGAAGCCGCCGAGCCGCTGCTCGCCGGACGTGCGGATGACGAGGTCGGGGTCGGGCTGGCCCTTGGTGTAGAGGTGGTCGGCGATGTGCTCCACGTCGATCACGTCGGCGAGCTCGTCGAGGGAGGTGCCGCGGGCGGCGTGCTCCTGGAGCAGCGAGCGCACGGCGTCGGCGATCTCGCGGCGACCGCCGTACCCCACGGCGATGTTGACCAGGATCCCGTCGATGTCGCGCGTCTCGTCCTCGGCCGCCTTCAGCTTCTCGGCGGTGTGGGCGGGCAGCAGGTCGAGCGCGCCGACGGGGTGGATGCGCCACCGGCGCTCGGCGGCCAACGACTCGACCGCACCCTCGATGATCTCCAGCAGGCCGGTCATCTGCTCGACCGGTCGGTTGGTGAGGTTGTCGCTGGAGAGCAGCCACAGGGTGACGACCTTGACGCCCACCTCCTCGCACCAGCCGAGCAGCGGGAAGATGTTGTCGGCGCCGGCCTGGTAGCCGCCGGCGGTGTCGAGCCCCACGGCCTTGGCCCAGCGGCGGTTGCCGTCCAGCATCACCCCGACGTGCTGGGGGATGCGGTCGGCGGGGAGGAACTTGACCACCCGGTGCTCGTAGGCCGGGTAGAGCACCCGACGCACGGCGTCCCTCAGCTTGGCCACCTGCCGATGGTAGCCGCCGCCGACACCGTGCGCGGGCGGGTGACGTGGATCGCGATCGCCTGACTAATTGGTTACCGCCCCGTACCTTGGTCTCATGAACGACATCCTGCGCGACCGGCTGGAGGTGATCTCCGAGCGCGTCGAGGAGGTCATCGCCGACGTGAAGCCGCGCCTGCGTGGCTGGCTGCACCTCGCGGCCGCCCCTCTGGCGCTGGTCGCCGGCATCGTGCTCGTCGTGCTCTCCCCCGACGCCACCACCCGCGTCGGCTCCGCGGTGTTCGCCGCCACCGCGCTCGTGCTCTTCACCGTGTCGGCGATCTACCACCGCGGCACCTGGTCGCCGGCCGTCCACTCGCGCCTCAAGCGCTTCGACCACTCCAACATCTTCCTGCTGATCGCAGGCTCGTGCACGCCCTTCGGCCTGCTGCTGCTCCACGGCGCCGACCGCATCGTGATGCTCTCGGTCGTGTGGGGCGGGGCGCTGGCAGGGGTGGCGATGAAGGTGCTGTGGAAGGGCGCTCCGCGCTGGCTCTCGGTCCCGATCTACATGGCACTCGGCTGGGCCCCGGTGTTCTTCTTCGGTGACCTCGTCTCGGGGGCGGCCTCCCGCTACGACGGAGGTATCGGGACGGCGGTGATCGTGCTGATCGCCGTCGGCGGCGGGCTCTACACCCTCGGCGGCATCGTCTACGGCACGAAGTTCCCCAACCCGTGGCCGCGCTGGTTCGGCTTCCACGAGGTGTTCCACACCTTCACGATCCTGGCGTTCATCACGCACTACGTCGGCGTCTCGGTGGCGACGTACTCCCTGCGCTGAGCCTGCGCTGACGTCCGTGCGGACGTGAGTCCGCTCACGACCAGGAACATCTCGGCGCCGCGGCGCGTCGTAGGACGGTGATGCCTGACTCCACCACCGAACCCAGCAAGCGCTCCACCCTCGAGCTGTCCCTGCCCCAGCTGGTCGCCGGCGCGGTCGCCGCGGCCACCGCGACCATCCTGAGCTCGCGCCTCGACCTGATGGGCACCGTCCTCGGCGCCGTCGTCGCCAGCCTGGTCTCGGCCGTCGTCGCCGCCTCGGTCTCGAGCTGGTGGCACCGGATGCGCGAGGTCCGCGACTGGGTGCCGCAGCGGATCAAGGGCATCGTCGTCGGGACGGGCGCGCTGGCTCTGCTGGTGGTCGCGTTCCACACCGGCGTCGACCTGCTCACCGCCGACGTGCCGCACAGCTCCTTCGCAGGGCGCTGGCTCGCCGAGGTCGGTCTCGACCGGAGGTGACCCGCAGTGTCAGGCCTCCGGCAGCGACAGGAGGTCCTGCGCGAACACGCCACCAGGATCGAGGCGTCGGCGGAGCGTCTCGAAGACAGCCAGGTCGTAGGCCCTCTCCGGGGCGCGCAACCCCGGCGTGGCCGTGATCTTGCCCCAGTGGGCACGCGGCGAGAAGGGGGCCAGGGCCTCCTCGACCGCGCGCAGCGCCGGCATCACCACGTCGGGCTCGGGGCGCCAGGTGAAGTGCGCCATCACCGAGTCGCGACCCCGCAGTGGGCTCAGCCAGAGGTCGTCCGCCGCGGCCGACCGGATCTCGTGGACGAGCAGGGCCGGCGCGACGACGTCGCGGATCCCGGTCAGGGCCGCGAGGAGGTGCGGCGCCGCCGACCGCGGCAGGAAGAGCTCGCTCTGCAGCTCGTCACCGACGCTCGGCAGGTGCGAGGCACGGAAGTGGGGCAGGCGCTCGTGCCACGGCCCGGGGACGCCGAGCTGGGGCGACGCCGCGGCGGGGTCGACGCCCGGCACCGGGTGCAGCTCGCGGGTGGCGGGCGCGCGCGAGGCCAGGCACGGCGCGAGCACGCCCGAGGCGTCGGTCCGCTGCTTGACCCACACCGACGACACGCGGGTCGGGTCGGCGAGGTCGGTGAAGACGCTGACGCTGGTGCCGCTGGCGAGCACGGCCCCGAGCTGGTCGGCCACCTCGTCGGCCGGCAGGTCCTCCCACACCCGCTGAGCCACCTCGTAGGTCGGCTCGGTGCGCAGCCACAGGCGCGTCACGACCCCGAGCGCGCCCAGGGAGAGGACGGCGCCGCCGAAGTCGGGATCGCCGGCCGCGATGCGCACCAGGTCCCCCGACGACGCCACGATCTCCACCGCCGTGACCGCGGTGGCCAGGGAGCCGAGGCCGTCGCCGGATCCATGGGTGCCGGTGGCGCACGCTCCCGCAACGCTGATGTGCGGGAGCGAGCCGAGGTTGTGCAGGGCCCGACCGTGCTCGTGGAGCACCGGGGCCACCTCGGCGTAGGTCGCGCCGCCCGGGACGACCGCGAACGGTCCGTCGGCCTCGTCCTCGTCGCCGTCCTCGAGCTCGACCTCGAGGCCGAGACGTCGGGTGCCGACCTGCCGGCCGTCGGTGTCGGCGACCGTCGAGAAGGAGTGGCGCGAGCCGAGCGCGCGCACCCGGCCGCCGGCGGCAGCGGCCGTCGCCACCACCTCCTGGAGCTCGGCGACGCTCCCCGGCTCGACGAGGTCGCGGGCCCGGTAGGTCACGTTGCCGGCCCAGTTGGTGCGGTGCTGTCGCTGCGGCTGGGTCACTGCTGCTCCTGGTCGAGGTGGGCTGGTCGCCCCAGCGTGGCACGGCCACCCCGGGGCCGGGGGTGCGGCGGGCCGCCCCCGCGCGGCAGGGTGAACCTGAACCCGGCCGCGATCTTCTCCGGCAGGACCGTCGCGACGGCCTCGACGGTCGTACGGCGGTCGCCACCCCCGTCGTGGGCCAGCACGACCGCTCCCGGCGATATCGCGGCCCGCAGGTGGTCGGCGATCGTCGCGACGGTCCGGTCGGGGCAGGCGTCCCAGTCGTGGATCACGGCGCCCAGCCCGAGCGGCTGCATGCCGAGCGCGGCCGCCACCGGACCCGTGCGGCCGAAGTTCCCGTTGGGTGCGCGGAAGTAGGGCACCGCGGCCTCGGGGTCGTCGAGCGCCGTACGGATGATCCGGAGGTTGTCCCTCAGGACCGCCTCCACCTCCTCGAGCGAGGCGGAGCCCAGGTCCGCGTAGTCGACCGAGTGGTTGCCCAGGGCGTGCCCCTCGTCGCGGATGCGCCGCAGGAGGGCGGCCCCGCCCGGCGCCGTGACGTTGGCGCCGACCACGCAGAAGGTCGCGACGACGCCCAGGTCGGCGAGGACGTCGAGCAGGCGACCGGTGGTGCGCGGATCGGGTCCGTCGTCGAAGGTCAGCGCTGCGACCCTGCCCGTGCCCCGCGCCCGCTGGACCGGGACCTGGGTCGGGTCGACCGCACCTCCGGGCAGCAGGCCGGGGTCACGCCCCATCGGCAGCGGTCAGGGCCGCCGGGCGACGGCGCCTCACGCCGGGGTCCCGAGCTCCACCCGGGGCTCCAGCACGCGGTCGGGACCGGCGCACCGCTCGGAGCCGACGAGCCGCAGCCGCAGGACGGCCTCCGGGTCGGCGCTCGAGCGTCCGACCATCAGCTCGACATCACCGGGCTCGACGATGCGGGCGTGGTCGCGGCCGGTGAACGAGGTGAGGTCGGCGTGCAGACCGACCTCCACCCGCCGCCCCTCCCCGGGCGCCAGGTCGACGCGGACCGCCGCGACGAGGCGTTGCACGGGGCGGACGACGGAGGCGGCACAGTCGTGCAGGTAGACCTGCACGACCTCGCTGACGTCGCGGTCGGCGTCGTTGGCGAGGTCCACGCGCACCACGGCCTCACCGTCGGTGGACCAGTCCGGGCCCGAGACCAGCTCGACGCCGCGCCAGGTCGCCTGCGCGTAGCCCAGCCCGTGGCCGAAGGGGAAGAGCGGGGTCGGGTCGAGCGTGCTGACCTCCGTGCGGCGGGACAGCGGCGAGGCGAGGTAGGTCGAGGGCTGCGCCGACCCGGCGGACGGGAAGCCGACCGGGAGCCGGCCGGAGGGGTTGGTGGCGCCGGACAGCACCTCGCCGACGGCCGTCGCACCCTCCTCGCCGAGGAAGAAGCCGCACACGACGGCGGCGAGGCGGTCGGCGTAGGCGCTCAGGTCGTAGGGCCGCCCGACGAGCAGCACGGCGACGACCGGGGTGCCGGTCGCGAGCAGTCGTTCGAGGAGCGCCTCCTGCCGTCCCGGCAGGCGCAGGTCGGCCGCGTCGCAGCCCTCGCCGGACGTGCCGTTGCCGAACAGGCCGGCCCGGTCCCCGAGCACCGCGACGCAGACCTCCGCCTCCGCCGCGGCCCGCACGGCCGCCTCGAGCTCGGCCTCGGGATCGGCTGCTTCGTCGGTGGGACGACCCGGCACGCCCACGGCGCAGCCGCGCTCGTGCACGACGTCGTAGGAGGCCGCCAGCACCTCGCGCAGCGTGGGGACGGACAGGCCCGGTTCGGTGCCGGGATGGTGCGGCAGCACGTGCATCGGGAAGGAGTAGCACCCGAGCATCGCCTCACCGGTGTCGGCGTTGGGGCCCACGAGGGCGATCCTCGTGCCGGCCGACACCGGCAGGGTGCCGTCGTTGGCGAGCAGCACGACCGAGCGGCGAGCCAGGTCGAGCGCGAGCCCGCGCGCCTCGGGCGGGTCGAGGTCGACGGGCCCCACCTGCGCGGGCGCCCAGTCGTGGTCGAGCAGCCCGAGCTCGCACTTCTGGCGCAGCACGCGCCGCAGGGCGCGGTCGACGACCTTCTCGTCGACCCGACCCGACTCGAGGGCCTCGAGGAGCGGGGTGCCGTAGGCGTCGACGGTCGGCAGCTCGACGTCGATCCCGGCCTCGAGGGCGAGGCCGGCCGCCTCCCCGAGGTCGGCCGCCATCGCGTGCAGGGTGTGCAGGAAGGCGACCGAGAAGTAGTCGGCGGCCACCGTCCCCTCGAAGCCGAGCGTGTCACGCAGCAGCGTGGTGAGCAGGTCGGGGTCGGCCGCGGCGGGGACCCCGTCGATGTCGGTGTAGGCGTTCATCACCGAGCGGGCGCCCGCACGCAGCGCCATCTCGAACGGCGGCAGCATGACGTCCTGGAGCTCGCGGACCCCCATGGCGACGGGGGCGAGGTTGCGTCCGCCGCGGGAGGCGGAGTAGCCCAGGAAGTGCTTCAGCGTCGCGACGACCCCCGCGGACTGCAGTCCGCGGACGTAGGCGGAGGCCATCGTGCCGACGAGGAACGGGTCCTCCCCCAGCGTCTCCTCGACCCGGCCCCAGCGCAGGTCGCGGGCGACGTCGAGCACGGGCGCCAGCCCCTGGTGGATCCCGAGGCGGGCCATCAGCGTGCCGATCTGCCGGCCCATGCGCTCGACGAGGTCGGGGTCGAAGGACGCCGCCCAGCTCACCGGGGTGGGGTAGACGGTGGCCCCCCAGGCGTTGAGACCGGTCAGGCACTCCTCGTGCACCTGCGCCGGCAGGCCGAACCGGTTGGCGCCTCGCACCTGCTCCTGCCGCTCGGTGAGCAGCTGCAGGCCGTGCTCGACATCCACGGGCGAGGTGCCGAAGGGCCGCGTCAGCTGGCCGAGGCCGTCCGCGATGGTGTCCTCCCAGGACACGTCCGGGCCGGACTCGTGCAGCATCGGGGCCATCTCGCCGGCGTCGGCGGCGAGCAGCCACACGCCCGAGAGCTGCGCGACCTTCTCGGCGCGGGTCATGCGGACCAGAAGGTCGTCGACCCGGTCGTCGACGGCGAGGGACTCGTCGCGCCACGCCTCGAGGGCCTCGGTCGGGGGGAACTGGGCGGTCACGACGGCATACCTCCGAGGGCGTGGGTGGAACGACGCAGCACCAGGTCGGTGCCGAGCGTGCGGTGCAGGTCGGCGGGCTCGCGGCCCTCGATCAGGTCGATGAGCAGGGCCACGGCGTCGTGGCCCATGTCGCGGATGGGCTGTCGGACCGTGGTGAGGGGCGGATCGGCGAGCGCCGACTCGGGGATGTTGTCGAACCCGACGACGGACAGGTCGGTGGGCACGGCGAGGCCGAGCTCGTGGGCGACCTCGATGACCGCGAGGGCCATCTGGTCGCTGGCCGCGAAGACCGCGGTCGGGCGCCCCGGCCGGGCGAGCAGGGCCATCGCGGCCTCGCGCGCCACCTCGGCCTCGAACGCGCCCGGCACGACGAGGGACTCGTCGACGGCGACTCCCGCCTCGGCGAGCGCCTCGCGGAAGCCCTGCTCGCGCAGCTGCGCCGAGACCAGGTCCTCGCGACCGGTGACCATGGCGATGCGGGTGTGCCCCAGGTCGAGGAGGTGCCGGACGCCGAGACGTGCCCCTTGGAGGTTGTGGGCGGTGATCGTCGGGATGGTCGTGCTGCCTGTGTGCGGGTCGATCGCCACGACCGGCCCGTCGCTGTCGACCTCGGTCACCGTCGGGGTCACCAGCACGGCGCCGTCGACGAGCGTCCCCATCAGCCGGGAGAGGTAACGACGCTCCCAGCCGACGTGCTCGTCGACCCGGCCGCCGGCCGAGTAGGCGACCAGCTCGAACCCCGAGCCTCGGATCGCGTCCGCCGCTCCCTTGAGCACCTCGGTGCTGAACGGCTCGAAGTCGGCGACCAGGACACCGATCACGTTGGTGCGCTGGTTGCGCAGGCTGCGGGCGACGAGGCTGGTCTCGTAGCCCAGCCGCTCGATCACCCCGCTGACGTGCGAGGCCGTGGCCACCGAGATGCCGTAGCGGCCGTTGATCACCTTGGACACCGTCGAGACCGACACCCCGGCCTCGACCGCCACCTGCTGCATGGTCACCCGACGGCTGGCCTGCCGGCTCGCCGAGGCCGCGGACTCGTCGCGGTCGTCGCCACCGTCGGGAGGGACCGTCTGCACCATCCTCATCATCCCTTCACCGCGCCCTGCAGACCGTTCACGATCCGTCCCTGCAGTGACAGGAAGAGTATGAGCGCCGGCAGCGTCGCGACGGTCGTGAAGGCCAGCACGCCGGCCGTGTCGGCGGAGTACTGCGTCGAGTAGTCGGCCACGCCGAGCGGCAAGGTGCGCATCTCCCCCTGCAGCAGCAGCAGCGGGAGGAGGTAGGAGTTCCACGACGCGACGAAGGCCAGCACCCCGACCGTGACCAGCGCGGGACGGCTGAGCGGGATCGCGATCCGCCAGAAGACCCCGATCCTCGACGCGCCGTCGATCAGGGCGGCCTCCTCCAGCTCGCGCGGCAGGGCCATCAGAAACGGGCGCAGGATCACCACCGTGACCGGGAGAGCGAAGGCGGCCTGCGGGAGCGCGACCCCCCACCAGGTGTTCGACAGCTGGAGGTCTCGACTGATGAAGATGGACAGCGGGATGATCGCGGTGGCGAGGGGGAAGAGCAGCCCCAGCACGAAGACCATGAACAGCGGCTCACGGAGGCGGAAGTCGTACCTCGCCAGCGGGTAGGCGGCCAGCACCCCGGCCCCGACGGCGATCAGGGTCGTCAGGGCCGCGACGACCATGGAGTTGGTGGCGTAGCGCCAGAAGTCGGGGTTGGTGAAGACCGCGGAGTAGTTCTCCAGCCGCCACGGGTCGGGCAGCCCGGCCGGGTCGGTGGCGAGCTGCTCGTTGGAGCGGAAGCCGTTGAGCGCGCCGTAGACCACCGGCCCGACGCTCAGCGCCACGACGGCGAGCGCGATCACGTACGTCGCGGGGTTGCCGCGGTTCATCCGGGTGCCCTTCACGGGGTTCACCTCTCGACCTGGGTGTCGCGCCGCAGCACGAATCGCTGGTAGAGCGCGGCCATGGCCACGCCGATGACGAACAGGACGACGGAGGCGGCTCCGGCGATGCCGTAGTTGCTGCGCTGCGTGCCCTGGCTGATGAGGTAGGACGCCATGGTCGTGGTGGCGTTGGCCGGGCCGCCGCCGGTGAGCACCCACACCATGTCGAAGAGCTGGAGGGAGCCGATCATCGACAGGAAGCACCACGTGCGGATCGTCGGGCCCAGCAGGGGGACGACGATGCGCCACTGGATCTGCCACCAGGACGCGCCGTCGAGCTGGGCGGCCTCGTGGACCTCCTCGGGCACCGACTGGAGCCCGGCCAGGAAGAGCAGGATCGCCAGCCCGAGGTACTTCCAGGTGAGGACGCCGAAGACCGCCCACAGCGCCAGTCCCGGGGTGCCCAGGAAGCCCTGGTCGGGCGGCGTGACGCCCGCCCCGGAGAGCAGGCCGTCCACGACGCCGGTGTCGGGGATGAGCAGCTGGAACCAGATGACCCCGGCGATCACCTCGGCCAGGACGTACGGCACGAAGATCAGCGTCCGCACCAGCCCGCGCCCGCGCATGCTGCGGTTGAGCAGCAGCGCGATCCCGACGCCCAGCGGCAGCTGGATCGCGATGCTGAGCACGACGATGACGAGGTTGTGGACCACCGCCTGGGTGAACACCTCGTCGGTGAGCACCCGCTCGTAGTTGCGCAGCCCGACGAAGTCGTCCATGGGACCGAAGCCCCGCCACCGGTAGAGCGACATGCGCACCGCCGAGGCCACCGGCCACGCGATGAACAGGGCCATCAGCGCCAGTGCCGGGAGGACGAAGACGACGATCTCGAGACGCTCGCGCCACGAGGTCGCGCGACGCGGCCGGGGGCGGCGACCCGGCGCCGGTGCGGCGGGCCGCTCCCCCGGCGCGGGGTCGTCGACGTCCTCGGGGGGTACGACGATCGGGTGGACGGGCAGGCTCACGGTCCCTCTCGATGCCTCTCGGTGTGGGTGGCTGCGCCCCGGCGCCCAGGGCACCGGGTGGGGGCTCAGCCCTGCTCGTCGGCAGCCTGCTGCATGGCGTCCACGATGTCCTGCGGTGAGGCCTCGCCGGCGAACATCAGCGCGATCTCGTCGTTCATCGCGCCACCGATCGACTCACCGAAGGCCGTGTCGAAGTAGAGCTGGACGAACGGCGCCTCGTCGCGGACCTTGATCAGGTCGGCCAGCACCGGGTCGCTCACCGCGTCGGTGGCCGCGGGCAGGGTAGGCAGGCCCATGTCGTTCTCGGCGAAGCCCCGCTGCACGTCCTCGCTGAGCAGATAGGTGACCAGGTCGACGGCCGTGTCGGGGGCGTCCTGCGAGACCGCCCATGCGTCACCACCACCCAGGGCGGCGGTGGGGTCGCCCGCGCCGCCCTCGACCGCCGGGAACGGGAACCAGCCTGTCTTGTCGCCGAGTCCCTGTCCGTCGTCGGTCAGGCCCTGCATGACGCCCGGCTCCCAGTGGCCCTGCATCTCGCTGGCCACCTTCCCGGTGGCGAGCAGGCCGGACGCCGAGGTCGCGCCCTCCTGGGCCGGGGTGGCGAGGAAGCCCTTGTTGAAGGGCTCGGTCCTGATGAAGTCCTCGACGACCTCGCCGGCCTCGACGAAGCACGGGTCGGAGAAGTCGAGGTCGGCGACCGCCTGGGTCAGCACGTCCTGGCTGCAGGTGCGGACCGCCGCGTAGTACCAGTAGTGCGCGGCCGGCCACTTGTCGCCGGCCCCGAGCGACAGGGGCGTGATGCCGGCCGACTCCAGGTCGGAATTGACCTGCTCCCACTCCGCGACGGTGGTCGGCGGCTCCACGCCGGCCGACTTGAAGTCCTCGGTGTTGTACCAGACGCCGACCACGCCGAGGGAGAACGGCAGGGCGTAGGTGCGGTCGTCGACCTGCCAGCCGGCGACCGATCCGCCGATGGCCTCGATCTCAGCGGCCGCGTCGTCGGTCAGGTCACGGGTGAGACCGGCGTCGACGTGCGCGGCGAGCTCCCCGCCGCCCCGCTCCATGTAGACGTCCGGGAGGTCGCCGCTCTGGAAGGCGGCGGCGAGCTTGTCGACCATGTCCTCGTGGGCCATCGCCGTCACCTCGACCTGGACACCGGGGTTGGCCTTCTCGAAGTCCGCGGCGACCTTCTCGTAGTAGCCCTTGCCGGGCTCGTTGTTGGAGTTGTGCCACCAGGTGATGGTGTTGTCGTCGGCGCCGGCCGACTCGTCACCGCCACCGCAGGCCGCCGTCAACGACATCCCCATGCACAGCAGGGCCAGCGCCGCGCCTCGTGTCTGCATCCGCATCTCGATCGGTCCTCTCCGCCCACGTGCCGGTATGACGTGGATCACACAGCACCCGAGATTGCAGGACCGACCCCTGCCTTGTCAATCGATGTCGATAACGATTTCCATCAATCGGGGATCGAGCCCGACCACGACCTCGTTCCCGGAGCGGCGGTCCCGGTGGCTCAGACGGTCTCGGTCCGCCCGTCCGTCCACACGACGAGGCCACCCCGGCCGGGTCGCAAGCGCAGCCACGCCGCGGCGTCC
Organism: Nocardioides currus; assembly: GCF_003057875.1. GTDB lineage: Bacteria > Actinomycetota > Actinomycetes > Propionibacteriales > Nocardioidaceae > Nocardioides > Nocardioides currus. The sequence goes on from NZ_PYXZ01000001.1 coordinate 81,184, forward strand.
GCCCCGCGAGCGAACGCCGCTGTCGCGTCGATGTCGGCGCCGACGAGGTCGGGGGCCAGCACCGTCACCGAGGCGACGTCGGCCGGTGCACGTCCGGTGCGCCCGTCGACGACGTGGTCGCCACGGTGCGCGGTCCCGGAGGTGGCGACTCCCCCGCGGCGTACCGGCACCCGGGCGACCAGCGAGGTCGGGTCGTGCGGGTCCTCGATGCCGATCTGCCAGGGCTCGCCGTCGGGATCGGCGGTCCAGCAGACGAGGTCCCCGCCGCCGCCCAGGCAGACGTCGGTGCCGGGCAGCGCCTGCAGGTGCGCGGCCGCGCGCTGCACCGCCCAGCCCTTCACGACCCCGTCGGTGTCGAGGGCCATGCGTCCCGCGGCATCGCGTCGTCGTACGTCGAAGGCACCGCCGGAGGCCAGGCGCGCGTCCTCCGCCAGGGCGAGCACCTCGCGCGCGAGAGCGGGGGCATCGGCGAGGTCGACGAGCCCGCGGTTGAGGAGGGTCACCCAGGAGTCGTCGCGGTGGCGGCTGAACATGGCGTCGGCCGCGTCGAGCTCGGCCCGCGCAAGCGCCCAGGCGGTCAGCGCACGCCCGTCCCCGGCGTGCCTTCCGCGCAGCGCCACGCTGACGGGCAGGCCCATGACGTGCACGACGTCACGCCAGGGCGCCGTGCGGACGGCGGTCACAGCCCCGCCCGGTCGAGGGCGCTCTGCAGTGACTGCTGGTAGCCGACGCTCGTGTAGGTCGCGCCGCTGACCATGTCGATGCTGCTGCTCTGCGCGCTCATCGTCTCCTGCACGAGGACCGGCAGGGCGTAGGCGTTGATCTCGGCGTCGCGGGGGTTGTCGTCGGGGTACTGCACGACGGACACCCCGGTGATCTCGGAACCGCTCACGCTCACCTCGACCTGCACCGGGCCCCACCGCGTCTGGGCGACGTCGCCCGTCACCGTCGTGCTGGAGGTGTCCGAGGGGGTGCTTCCCGATGCGGGAGTCGTGGACGGCGACGACGACGACCCGGAGGTCGCCGGAGCCGCCAGCACGCCCGCGGTGAAGCTCGAGAGCGGGCCGGTCGCGGCGAGGGGTCCGGCGAACGAGGTGTGGTAACCGAAGAGCAGCGCCAGCACCACCGCGGTGCTCGAGAGCCACAGGACGATGCGTCTCATCCGGTCACCATCCGAAGGTCTCGGCGTGGATGTGGCTCCCGGGCACCCCGGCCCGGCGCAGGTCGGCCACGACCAGGTCCGCCCACGTCTGCGGTCCGCAGACGTAGACGTCGCGCTGTGCGATGTCGCCGACCCAGTGCCGCAGGGCGGCCAGGTCGCTGAAGCCTCCTGCGTGGGCCTCACCCAGCCACGAACCGGCAGCCCTCCGCCGCCCGGGGAGGGTCAGCACCCGGATGCCGCGGGCCGCCAGCCGGCGCAGGTCGTCGACGAAGGCACCCGCGTCCCGGTCGCGGTGGAGCAGGACCACGTCGCCGCCCTCCCCCAGGAGGCCCGAGAGCTCCTCGGCCAGCGCGAGCAGCGGGGCCGAGCCGACACCCGCCCCGATCAGCGCGACCCGGTCGCCGTGCCTGCTGCGGGCGGTGAGGCGGCCGTAGGGGCCTTCAACCAGCACCCGGCTGCCGCGGACGAGGGTCGCGGTGGAGCCGCTCCCGTCACCGCTGTCCTGCACAGTGATCCGCAGGTGCCGGCCGTCGGGGGCAGCCGAGAGCGAGTAGGGGTTGGCGCGGGTCCAGCCCTCGCGGCCGAGGAAGCGCCAGCTCAGCCACTGACCGCCCCGGGCGGGCAGCCGGTCGAGACCACGCCCGGAGACGGTCACCGACACGATGCCGGGTGCCTCCTCGACGACGTCCTCGACGACGAGCCGGTGGCGCAGGTTGCGCGCCACCGGCCTCGCGACCCGCCAGGTCACGACGGCGGCCGCGGTGAGCCCCCACGCGCTCCACCAGAAGACCGTGCGGGAGGTCGACGACACGAGCTCCTGCCCGGTCCACAGCTGGTGCGGCAGCGCCAGTCCTGCTCCGAGGTAGCCGTAGAGGTGCAGCAGGTGCCACGACTCGTAGCGCAGTCGCCGCCGGGCCGCGCGGATGCTGGTCACCACGACCAGCACCAGCGCGACGAAGCCGGCGTCGGCGAGCAGCATCGCCGGGTAGGTGAGCGTGAGGTCCCACAGCTCCCCCGGCCACCGCAGGGCCGACCCGTCGCCGTACCCCCAGGTGACCAGGACGACGTGGGCGAGCATCAGGGTGAAGGACGAGAAGCCCACGAGCCGGTGGATCGCGGCCAACCTGTCCTGGCCGAACGCGCGCTCCAGCACCGGCACCCGCGCCATCAGCACGACCTGCGTGAGGAGCAGGACCGAGGCGAGCAGGCCGGTCCATCGCCCGATCGACATCAGGGCGCTCGCCCAGCCGCCGAGGTCGCCGAGGCCGCCGCCGTCGATCCACCACCAGGTCACCAGCGCGAGCGCTGCGCCCAGGAGGGCGGTCGCGGCGCGGCGTACGGCGAGGTCGAGGCTCGCCCGGCTCGGGGTCATGGACCCCAGACTGCGCGGCGTCGCTGGGCCCGACCTACGTGGAACCTGTGAGAGTGCTGTGGGCGCCGCGGAAATGCGAGGGCCGCGGCGTCGTCCCTCGTGGACAATGTCGCCGGTGTACCTGACCCTCACCTCGACCGCGCCCGGTGCCACCGACCTCGGGTTCCTGCTGCACAAGCACCCCGAGAAGGCGCAGCGCTTCGAGGTGTCGGCCGGGGTGGCGCACGTGTTCTACCCCGAGGCCACCGACGAGCGCTGCACGGTCGCGCTGCTGCTCGAGGTCGACCCGGTCTCGCTGGTGCGCGGCCGCCGCCACGGCGGCGACGCCTTCGCGCTCGGGCAGTACGTCAACGACCGGCCGTACGCCGCCACGTCGATGCTCGCCGTCGCGCTCGCCAAGGTCTTCCGTACGGCGATGGGCGGGCGCTGCGACGCCCGGCCCGAGCTGGTCGACCAGCCGCTGCCGCTGGACGTGCGCGTCCCGGTCGTCCCCACCAGCGGCGGGCCCGACCTGGTGCGCGAGCTCTTCGCGCCCCTCGGCTGGACCGTGACGGCGAGCCCGCTGCCGCTCGACGAGACGATCCCGACGTGGGGCGACTCGCGCTACGTCGACCTCCGCCTCACCGGCACGATGCGGCTCGCCGACGCCCTCACCCACCTCTACGTCCTGCTGCCCGTGCTCGACTCGGCGAAGCACTACTGGGTCTCGACCGACGAGGTCGACAAGCTGGTCCGCGCGGCCGGCGACTGGCTCCCGACGCACCCAGCACGCGAGCTCATCACCCAGCGCTACCTCGCCCACCAGCGCGACCTGGTCACGACCGCGGCCGCCCGGCTGTCCGAGGTGGACGAGGTCCCCGTCGAGGACGCGCCCGAGGAGCGGCCACGTCCCCTCGTCGCGCTGCGCAGGCAGGCGGTGCTGGACGCCCTGCGCGCGGCGGGCGCGGCGCGCGTCGTCGACCTCGGCTGCGGCGAGGGCGCGCTCCTGCGCGAGCTGGTCGCGCACCCCGAGTTCACCGAGGTCCTCGGCGTGGACGTGTCGGCCCGGGCCCTCGAGGTCGCCGAGCGCCGGCTCGGCCTCGACCGGATGCCCGACAGCCAGCGGGCCCGGCTGCGGCTGCTCCAGTCGTCGCTCACCTACCGCGACGAGCGACTGGAGGGGTACGACGCGGTGGTGCTGATGGAGGTCGTCGAGCACCTCGACCCCGAGCGGCTGCCCGCGCTCGAGAGCACCGTCTTCATGCACGCGCGACCGAGGACCGTCATCGTGACGACGCCCAACGTCGAGCACAACGTGCGGTTCGAGGGGCTCGCCGCCGGGGCCATGCGTCACCGCGACCACCGCTTCGAGTGGACGCGCGCCGAATTTGCCGCGTGGGCGGGCGGGGTCGGCGAGCGCACCGGCTACACGGCCGCGTTCCTGCCCGTCGGCGAGGACGACCCGGAGGTCGGACCGCCGACCCAGATGGCCGTGTTCACCCGACTGGAAGGGGCGACAGCATGACGGACCTCCACATCCCCGAGCTGAGCCTCGTCGTGCTCGTCGGCGCGTCCGGGTCCGGCAAGTCGACGTTCGCGCGCGAGCACTTCGCGCCGTACGAGACGATCTCCAGCGACGTCTGCCGCGGCCTGGTGGCCGGTGACGAGAACGACCAGTCCGCGACCAAGGACGCGTTCGAGGTGCTGCACTTCATCGCCGGCAAGCGGCTGGCGGCGGGGCGGCTGACGGTCGTCGACGCGACCAGCGTCCAGCACCAGGCCCGCAAGGCCCTGGTCGAGCTCGCTCGCGCGCACGACGTGCTGCCGGTCGCGATCGTCCTCGACCTGCCCGAGTCGGTGTCGCTGGCCCGCAACGCCGAGCGGGCCGACCGCGACTTCGGCGCGCACGTGGTGAAGCGCCAGAAGGACCAGCTGCGGCGCTCCCTGCGCGGGCTGACCAAGGAGGGCTTCCGCGCAGTGCACGTGCTCACCAGCGTCGAGGAGGTCGAGGCCGCCAGCATCGTGCGGGACAAGCTGCTCAATGACCGCCGCGACGAGCACGGCCCCTTCGACGTGATCGGCGACGTGCACGGGTGCCGGGCCGAGCTGGAGGCGCTGCTCGACCGCCTCGGCTACGTGGTCGTGCGTGACGACGACGGACGCCCGGTCGACGCGAGCCACCCGGACGGACGCCGGGCGGTGTTCGTCGGCGACCTCGTCGACCGCGGGCCCGACAGCCCGGGCGTGCTGCGGCTGGTGATGGGGATGGTCGGTCGCGGCCACGCCCTGTGCGTTCCGGGCAACCACGAGAACAAGCTGGTGCGCGCCCTCGACGGACGCCACGTCCAGGTCAGCCACGGGCTCGAGGAGACGCTCGCGCAGCTGGAGTCCGAGACCCCCGAGTTCCGGGCGGAGGTGCGCGCGTTCTGCGACGGACTCGTCGCCCACCTCGTCCTCGACGACGGCCGCCTCGTCGTCGCGCACGCCGGGCTCAAGGAGGCCTACCACGGTCGTGCGTCCGGCCGGGTCCGGTCGTTCGCGCTGTACGGCGACTCGACCGGCGAGACAGACGAGTTCGGCCTCCCCGTGCGCTATCCGTGGGCCAACGACTACCGCGGCCGGGCGATGGTGCTCTACGGCCACACCCCCACGCCCGACCTGGAGTGGGTCAACAACACGCTCTGCCTCGACACCGGCGTCGTCTTCGGCGGACGGCTGAGCGCGCTGCGCTATCCCGAGAAGGAGACCGTGCAGGTCGACGCCGAGCGGGTCTGGTACGAGCCGGTCAAGCCGCTGCACGCACCAGCTGGGGACGGCAGCAGGGCTCGGGCCGACGACCAGCTCGACGTGACCGACGTCCTCGGCCGCCGCGTCGTCGAGACCGCGCACCACGGTCGCGTCACGATCAACGAGGAGAACGCCGCGGGTGCGCTCGAGGTGATGAGCCGCTTCGCCCTGCACCCGCGCTGGCTGCCCTACCTGCCGCCCACGATGGCGCCGCCCGCGACATCCACCCGCGCCGACCTGCTCGAGCACCCCGACGAGGCGTTCGCCGCGTTCACGGCCGTCGGCGTCCACGACCTCGTGTGCGAGGAGAAGCACATGGGGTCGCGCGGCGTGGTGCTCGTGTGCCGGTCCGACGCGGTCGCCGCCGAGCGCTTCGGCGCCACCGACGGCGAGACCGGCGCGGCCTGGACCCGCACGGGACGCTCGTTCTTCGACCGCGCCACGACCGAGTCGTTCCTGGCCGGCCTGCGCGGGGCGGTCGGCGCGGCCGGGCTCTGGGACGAGCTCACGTCCGACTGGGTGCTGCTCGACACGGAGATCCTGCCGTGGTCGGCCAAGGCCGGCGACCTGCTGCGTGACCAGTACGCCGCTGTCGGCACCGCCGCCCGCCATGGACTTCCCGCCGCGGCGGCCGGCCTGGAGACCGCCGTGGCCAGGGGCATCGACGTCGGCGACCTGCTGGCGCGCACGAGGGCACGGTCCGCCAACGCGGACGGGTTCACCGCGGCGTACCGACGCTACTGCTGGCCGACGGACGGGCTGGACGGGATCGCCGTCGCGCCGTTCCAGGTGCTGGCCACGCAGGGTCGCACGCACCACGAGCGTGACCACCTGTGGCACCTGGCGATCGCCGACCGGTTGGTCGCCGCCGCTCCGGGCCTGGTGCGGGAGACACGTCGCCTCCGGGTCGACACCCACGACCCGGCCTCCGTCGCCGCGGGCGTCGAGTGGTGGGAGTCGCTCACCGCGGCCGGCGGTGAGGGCATGGTCGTGAAGCCGTTGGCCAACCTGACTCGCGCCGAGCGTGGGCTCGTGCAGCCGGGGATCAAGGTGCGAGGTCGGGAGTACCTCCGGATCATCTACGGCCCCGACTACACCGAGCCCGCCCACCTCGCGCGGCTGCGCGACCGCAACCTCGGACACAAGCGGTCGCTGGCCCTGCGGGAGTATGCCCTCGGTCTGGAGTCGCTGGAACGGCTCGCCCGCGGCGAACCGCTGTGGCGCGTGCACGAGCCGGTCTTCGCCGTGCTGGCGCTGGAGTCGGAGCGCGTCGACCCGCGCCTGTGAGTGCGGTTGGCAGGTGAATACTGAATGCCCGATCTGCAGGGGCTTCCGCGCGCGGTAGGTAACCAGTTACCAACGCCGCCGCGCTCGCCCCGGGAAACCCGCGATCTGGTATCCACCTGCGAACCGCGACAATGGGCCGGTGCTCCCCCGCCCCGTCCGCGCGTGCGTCGTCGCGGTGGTCGTGGCCGTGCAGGTCGCGCTCCTGGCGACGCTCCTCCTCGCCGACCGGGACGAGCTGCACGACGCCCAGCTCGGGATCGTCGCTCCCGGACTCGTCGGCGAGCTGGTGGCCCAGCACGAGACGGGGGCCGCCCCCGACCTCGTGCAGCTCGTCCTCGTGCCGCTCGACCGCGTCGACGCCGAGCGAGGCGTGCGCGAGGGCGACCTCGTCGGGGCCCTGGTCGTGGACCTCGCCGCCGGCCGCGACACGCTGCTCGTCCACGGCGGGCGGCGTGACGGCATCGCGTCAGCCGCGCAGCGGCAGGTCGAGGCCACCGAACGCACCCTCGGCCGGACGGTCGCGGTGCGCGACATCGCCGCACCGACCGAGGCGGGTCGCGACGTCGACGCCGATCGCACAGCCCTGGCCGCGCTGGTGCTGGGCTTCCTCCTTGGCGCCGGCGCGGTCCTCCATCAGGTGCGGCACCCCGCCGGGCACCGGGTCCGGGACGCAGCGGCCCTCCTGCTGGCCGGGTCCCCGCTGATCGGGCTCGCGCTCGCCGGGCTGGCCCCGGGAGGGCCCTTCCTCGCCCGCGCCGCCGTGCTGGCCACCGCTGCCCTGGCCGCGTCGTTGCTGCCGTCGGCGCTCGCCGCCGCGGCCAGCCGCACCGGCATGGTGGTCGCGTCCGCGGTGGGGCTGTGCCTGGCCGCGCCCCTCGCCGTACACCTCGACGACCTGCTCCTCCCCCAGCCCTGGTCGACCTTCTTCCCGTGGACCGCGGCGGACGCGGCGCGCACGGCCCTGTCCACGCTGGCCGCGGGCGACCTGGACCGGCGCGCGGTGGCGGTCCTGGCCGCGTGGGTCGCGGTGGGCGCAGCGGCTGCCGTCTCGGGCGTACGCCGCAGCGCGCGTCGACGATCCGAGCGGCTGCCCGTCCTGCACACCGCAGCCGCGGCCGCGCCGGCGGCGATCGTGCTGCTCGCCGCGGCTGCCCTGGTGCCGGCGGGCGCCGAGGTACGACCGGACGCGGACGGGCTCGCCACGACCAGTGAGTGCGTCGAGGTCGGGCAGGCGCGGTCGGTGCGCGACCTCAACGCCATCACCCGCAAGGTCCGCGGGGGCGGGGACGTCGGCGCCAGCGTCGAGCTGCAGGACGGCCGGGTGCTGATGATGTTCGGCGACACGCTCCGCGAGGACGAGAGTGCCGGGAAGCTGGTGCGGAACTCGATGCTGGTCTTCGACGACCGGTGCATCCGCGCGGTGCTGCCGCCTGACCGGGGAGCGGTGGTCCCCAACCGCTCGAGCCCCGCTCAGTCGAGCGAGGTCGGCTACTGGCCGATGTCGGTCGGCGCTGCGGCGTACGACGGCTACGACCTCGTGGCCGTGCTGGCGCAACGCGTGCGCTCGACCGGCACCGGCGGCTTCGACTTCGAGGCGCTGGGCAGCTCGGTGGCGGTGTTCGTGGTGCCGAGCGGCGGCGTGCCGCAGCTCGTCGCGGTGCACGACCTCGACGAGGACAGCACCGACCCGACGCGTCCGATGTGGGGAGCCGCCAGCGCCTCGGCCGACGGCTGGGTCTATCTCTACGGGACGGCGACCACCGGCGAGGAGCTCGTCTTCGGCCACTCGCTGCGGGTCGCGCGGATGCGACTGACGGACATCGTCGACCCGCGGACGTGGACCTACTGGGACGGGTCGGGGTGGAGCCGCGACACCGACGACGCGACCGAGCTGATCGCCGCCGACGGCGGGACCTCGCAGACCCTCTCGGTCTTCGAGCAGGACGGTCTCTGGTTCGCGCTGTCGAAGCGCGACGAGTTCCTGGGCGATGAGGTGGTCGTCTGGCCGGCGCCGTCACCGCAGGGTCCGTTCGGACCTCCGGTCTCGGTCGCCGACCTGCCCTCCGAGGTCGAGGCCGGCGTGCTTCGCTACATGCCGCTCGCCCACCCCGGCCTGCTGCCGAAGCCCGGCACGGTGGTCGTGTCCTACAGCAACAACCGCACCGACTTCGACGAGGTGCTGGCCGACCCGAGCCGCTACCGGCCGACGTTCCTGCGGGTCCGCTTGCCCTGAGCTCGACGGGTCAGTCGGAGACGGCCATCTCGCCGAGCTCGGACCAGTCGGACTGGTCGACGCTCTGGCTGACGATCCTGGGCGTCGCGGCGAGGTGGGGCGGCAGATCGCGCTGCGCGGCCTTGAAGTGCTCCGAGCCGACGTGCGCGCCGCCCGCGTCGCCGTCGCGGAACGCCTCGACCAGCACGTACTCGTTGGGGTTGTCGAGGCTGCGCGACCAGTCGAACCACAGGCAGCCCTCCTCGGCCCGGGTGGCCTCGGTGAAGGGCCTGGAGATCTCCGGCCAGTCGTCGGCGTGCTCGGGCTTGATCTGGAACTTCGCGGTGATGAAGATCAACGACTTCTCCTCGTCGGGGGACGGCTGGTCGCGACTATCTTCTCACCATGACGTCTCGGACCCCGACCGCCGTCCGACTGGGTCTGCGCGAGCTGCGGACGCACCTCGCCAGCCGCATGGGCCGCATCACCGTCGTCGCGCTCGCGCTCGTCCCGACGATCTACGCCGGGCTCTACCTCTACGCCAACCACGACCCCTACGGCGGCCTCGAACGGGTGCCCGCGGCGATCGTGGTCAACGACGCCGGGGCCACCACCTCCGACGGCCGGGAGATCGAGGCCGGGAGCGAGGTCGCCGACCAGCTCGGCGACGACGGCTCCTTCGACTGGCAGCGGGTCGACGCCGCGCAGGCGCGCGCCGGGGTCGCGGACGGGACCTACGACTTCGCGCTCCTCATCCCCCGCGACTTCTCCCGCTCGCTGGTCAGCAGCAGCGGCGCCGACCCGGAGCAGGCGCGGCTGCAGATGGTCACCAACGACGCCAACTCCTACCTCTCCACGACCATCGCCAACACGGTCACCACCAAGGTCCGCGCCGCGATCTCCGAGCGCGTCTCCGAGGAGGCCGTGACAACGTTCCTGCTCGGTCTCACCGACGTGCGGCGCGGGCTGCTCGACGGCGCCGACGGGGCCGACCAGCTGCACATCGGCCTCGGGACCGCCCACGACGGGGCCGACGACCTGCGCACCGGGGCAGGCCGGCTCGCGTCCGGGCTCGACCAGATCTCGACGAAGATCGCGCCGCTCCCCGGCCGGACGCAGCGGCTCGCCGACGGGGCCGAGCAGGTCGCCGACGGCAACGAGCAGGTCGCCGCGACGGGGCGCGAGGTGGCCTCGGCGGTGGCGGCCGTACGCCGCGACTACGCCGATCGCCGTCAGCGGCTCGTCTCCTTGCTGGCCGCGCAGGGGCTCACCGGGCCCCAGAGGTCGGCCGTCCTGGCGGCGTACGACCAGCTCCGTCCCGTTGTCCAGACCGCGAACAGCCGGGCACAGCGCGCCTCCGGGCAGCTCGACCGGCTCGCCGACGGGGCGAGGCAGGTGGCCGACGGCAACGCCGAGCTCGCCGACGCGGTGCCCCAGCTCGTCGCCGGCGTCGGCAAGGCCGCCGACGGCGCGGACCAGCTGAAGGCCGGTGCCGGGCGGCTCGGCCGCGGCCTCGGCAAGCTCGAGCGCGGTGCCGACCGGCTCGAGGGCGGGCTCCGCGACGGCGCGGAGCAGATCCCCACCTCGACCGACGACTCCCGCCGACGGGTCGCCGACACCATCGCCAACCCGGTGGACGTCGACAGTGCCTCGCAGGCCAGTGCCGACTCGTACGGCGCCGGGCTGGCCCCCTTCTTCCTCGCCCTCGCGACGTGGATCGGCGCCTACGTCGTCTTCATCGTGTTCCGGCCGGTCAGTCCCGGCCGCGACGAGGAGGACGTCCACGGCTGGCGGGCCGCGCTCGGCGGGTGGCTGCCCGCGGCCATCGTCGGAGCCGTGCAGGTCTCGCTGCTCGTGCTGGTCGTGGCGTTCGCGGTGGGCATCAGCGCCGTCGACCTGCCGGCGACCTGGCTCTTCCTCGTGCTGACCTCGGTCGTGTTCGTGGCGATCGTGCACGCGTTCAACGTCGCCCTCGGCCTGCCGGGCCAGTTCCTGGCCCTGGTGCTGATGGTGCTCCAGCTCGTCACTGCGGGCGGCACGTTCCCGTGGCAGACGATCCCCACTCCCCTGCACCCGCTCCACCACGCGCTGCCGATGAGTTATGCGGTCGACGGCCTGCGGCTCCTGATGTACGGCGCACCGTCGACGCGCCTCGCCGCGGACGTGGCCGTTCTCGTCGGGTGGGGACTGGCCGCGATGGCCCTGGTGGTGCTCATCGGGGCGCGCCGGGGCGCACCCGACCCGGACCCGGTCGCGGAGCCGCTGGCCAAGGGCGCCTGAATCAGACGTCCTCGACCTGGGCGCTGAGCACCGCGAGGGTGCGCGCGAGCAGCACCGAGTCGTCGTCGGCGCGGGTGGCGGCGACCAGCTCCATGCGGGCGCGCCCGGCCAGCGGCCGGTAGACCGTCCCGGCGACCACGAGCGAGGCGACCGGCTCGGGCACGATCGCCACGCCCAGCGCGGCCGCCACGAAGGTCACCAGCGTCGAGGTCTCGGCCACCTCGTGGCGGATCGTCGGCTCGAAGCCGGCGTCGCGGCACAGCGCCGTGACCGCGTCGTGCATCGCGGAGCGCCCGTGCCCGGAGTGGACGATGAGGTCCTCCTCGGCCAGGTCGGCGACACGCACCCGCGCCCGGGAGGCGAGCCGGTGGCCCTCCGGCAGCGCGACGACGTACTTGTCGTCGCGCAGCGGCGTGACGACCAGGTCGGAGTCCTCGGTCAGCTCGCGGAACGGTCGCAGCAGGGCCAGGTCGATGGAGCCCTCGCGCAGCGCGTCGAGCTGGTCGGGACTGAGCATCTCGCCGCGGAACGCGAAGTCGACGACCGGCATCCGCTCGCGCAGCGCGCGGGCCAGGGCGGGCAGCAGCGAGTAGGTGGCCGAGCCCACGCAGCCAACGACCAGGCGCCCCTCGAGGCCGCTGCCGATGCGCACGGCCTCGACGCGGGCCGTGTCGACGGCCCGGAGGATGGCGCGCACGCGGACGAGGTAGGCCTCGCCGGCGGGGGTCAGGTCGACGCGACGTGTCGTGCGGCGCAGGAGCCGGACGCCCAACTCGTCCTCGAGCTGCTTGATCTGCTGGGAGAGCGGCGGCTGCGCCATGTGCAGCTTGTGGGCGGCCCGTCCGAAGTGCTTCTCCTCGGCAACGGCCTGGAAGTAGCGCAGGTGGCGGAGCTCCATCGACCAAGACTCCCAGAATATCGATCGTCGGGAAATGGTCCGGGTGGAGTATCGCTCAGCGTGCGGCCAGCACGCGGTCGGCCGACCGTCCGAGCAGCTCGCGCGCGGACGCGGTGTCACCGTCGGCGAGCAGGCCGCGCACGGCGGTCGACGAGCACACCTGCCCGCCCTGCTCGACCAGCGATACTGCGTCGACGTCGAAGCCGTGCCACTCCCCTGCCTCGGCCAGGAAGTCGGGGTCGCCGGCGCCGCGTCGCCCGAAGCGGAAGTTGGCACCGACCACGACGTGGCGCACGCGCAGCCGCTCGACCAGGCCGAGCCGGACGAAGTCCGAGGCCGGCGTTGCCGCCGTACGCCGATCGAAGGGCAGGACGAGGACGTGGTCGACGCCGAGCTCGAGGGCCGTCTCGACCCGCTCCTCGACGGTGAGGAGCTGGCGGGGCGCCCGCTCGGGGCAGGTGACCAGCAGCGGGTGCGGGTCGAAGGTGAGGAGGACGGAGGGGACGCGGAGCTGTGCCGCGCGCACGCGCGCTCGCTCGACCAGCGTCTGGTGGCCGCGGTGGAAGCCGTCGAAGACGCCCATCGTCACGACGGTCCCGAGGTCGAAGAGGTCGCGCTCGGGCCAGTCAGTGAGGTGCCGGGGTGCGGCGAGCGTGGTCAGCATGGTCATCGGTGTCACGTCCCAGGATCGTGGGGGTCCCCGGTGGCCGGAGGGCTGCTCCGACCACCGGGGTGGTCCGGGTGGGTCAGGCCTCGGGCTCGAGCTCGAAGTCGTAGGTGCTGCGGCGCGTGCCGGTGCCGTCGTCCTGCGGGTCGAGGACCAGCTCGGGCTTGGTGGCCTCGGCGACGTCGGAGTCGAGGTAGTCCCCGCCGGCGAAGTAGAGCTGCGTGGTGATGGTGCGGTGCCCCTCGGCGCGCACCTGGATGTGCAGGTGCGCGGGGCGCCACGGGTGCCAGCCGGCCGCCTCGATCATCTGACCGGTCGGGCCGTCGTGCGGGATCTGGTACGGCGCGGGCTGGATCGTGTCGATCGCGAACCGCCCCTCCTCGTCGGTCACCACGACGCCGCGCAGGTTGCCGTCGGGCACGTGCGGGGCGAATCCGGAGTAGTAGCCGTCCGAGTCGGCGTGCCAGATGTCGACCTCGGAGCCGGCCAGCGGGGTGCCGTCGGTGTCGCGAACCTGGCCCTCGAGGACGAGCGGGGTGCCCTGCTCGTCGGCGCGGCGCGGCAGCGAGCAGGTGGACGACAGCCGGGTCTGGTCGGGGAGGAAGTAGGGGCCGAGGATCGAGCCCTTGGTGCCGGTCTGCGACTTCGCGACCTGCTCCTCCACGGCGTGCTCGACGAACACGTCCATGAACAGCGGCCACTCACCGCCCTCGCCGACGCTCATCAGCCACGCCTTGGCGGCCTGGAACTCCGGGTAGGTGACGTCGTGCTCGGCGATCGCTCCGTGGACGCCCTGGAGGATCGAGGTCACGATGGCGGCGACGCGCTCGGGCGGGGTGTCCGCGACGTCGCGGGTGGAGGCGGTGTCCTTGAAGACCTGGCTCGCGTTGGCGCCCGAGCCGGCCGCGGTGGGTGAGTCCTGGATGGTAGTCATCGGTGGTTGCTTCACTTCCGGTTGAGGATCTGGCTGACGTCGGTCGGGTTGATCAGGTCGGGCACGGTCCAGCCGTCGAGGTCGTACTCCGCCATCATCGATTCGGCGAAGCCCTTCATGGCGGCGGTCTCTCCCTGGGCCTCGGCGGCGAAGAGGATCTCGGCCTTGACGTTCTCGTGGTTGCCGGAGTAGTTGCGCTCGTAGAGCTCGTGGCGGCCGCCGAACTCGGAGCCCACGGCGTCCCACAGAGCCTTCATCACCTTGACCCGGTCGACGGCGTCGTACCCGTTGGAGCCGCGGACGTACTTGTCGAGGTAGGGCCGGATCTCGGGGGTCTTGAAGTCGACCGATCCGGAGTTGAGGTAGATCAGGCCGGACGCGACGTCCTGCATGATGATCTCCTTGACCCGCGGGTAGGCCTCGATCATCAGCTGGCGGTAGACCAGCCCGTAGTCCAGCTTCGGCAGCACGGTCCCGTTGGGGCCTTCGTCCGGGTTCAGGGCCATCGCGTCGGCGAGCGCACGGAAGGTGTTGCGGTAGCCGATGACCTCACCGACGCGGGTCTGCACGCCACGGAAGTCCTTGCTGCCGGTGGCCTCGAGGGCCTTGAGCAACAGGCCAGCGATGAAGTCGAGCTTCACCGACAGGCGGATGCAGCCGTGGAAGGTGAAGCGTGGGATGAACCCGGATTGCGGGAAAAAGCCGTTGATCTTCTCCGGGTCGCCGTACGCGAAGACGTTCTCCCACGGCACGAGCACCTTGTCGAAGACGAAGATCGTGTCGTTCTCGTCCATCCGGCTCGAGAGCGGGTAGTCGAACGGGCTACCCATGACATCGGCGGCCATCGTGTACGACGGACGGCAGATCAGCTTCACGCCGGGAGCATCCATCGGCACGGTGCAGACGATGGCGTACTCCTTCTTCTTGATCGGGAGGCCGTAGTGCGCGATGAAGTTGTAGTTGGTGATCGCCGAGCCGGTCGCGACGACCTTCGCGCCCGAGACGACCAGACCGGCATCGGTCTCCTTCTCCACGCGCATGAACACCTCGCCCGCCTCGTCCGGCGGCAGGTTGCGGTCGACCGGCGGGTTGATGATCGCGTGGTTCCAATAGAGCACGCGCTCCTGGCTGTCCTTGTACCACCGCTTCGCGTTCTCCTCGAACGGCTGGTAGAACTCGCTGTTGCCGCCGAGGGTGCCGAGGAAGCTGGCCTTGTAGTCGGGGCTGCGACCCATCCAGCCCCAACTCTGGCGGGCCCAGGCCTCGATCGCGTTCTTGTCCTGCACCAGGTCGTCCGAGCTGTGCGGTGCACGGAAGAACGGGTGCGTGTAGCCGCCGTTGCCGGTGTCGGTCGGGACGGCCAGGACGCCGGTCCCCTTGACGGCGTCCTCGTGCAGGGCGTCGTACAGCCGGGCGGTCATCCGCACCGGGTTGCGGAACGCCGGGTGCTCGGTGACGTCCTTGACGCGCTCGCCGTAGATCCAGATCTCGCGGTCGTCGCGGATCGACTCGATGTACTCGTCGCCCGTCATCGGTCGGACGTCGTTGGGTCCGTCCTCGACGACGCTGAGCTTTCGTTCCTGCAAGGCGGTCATCAGTTTTCCCTTCGGTGGTGGTGCGGGTTGAGGTGCGGTGATGGCGGTGATCAGGCGCTCGTCGACAGGGCTGCCGACTGCGCCAGTGGGGTGAAGGTGGCGGTCGCGTCGAACCAGCCGTGGTCCGGGTTGTCGATCGAGCCGTCCCAGTGGATGCCCGTCTCCAGCGGGCTGAGGTGGCGGAAGGCGCCACCGTGGAAGAGCAGCGGATCGCGGCCGGGGACCACGACCTGCTCGACCTCGCCTATGACGATGAGGTGGTCGCCGCCGTCGTAGGTCCGCCACGGACGGCACGAGATCGTCGTCGCCGTCCCCTCGAGCACGGGGGCGGTGGGCCCGTCGAGCCAGGCCGGGGCCTCGTCGGCCGGGCGACCGGCGAAGTGCCAGGCGACGTCGAGCTGGTCGGCCGCCAGCACGTTGATGGCGAACGGCTTGCCCTTGAGGAAGTCGCACGCCTTGGAGGTGCGACCGAGCGTGACCTGCGCGAGCGGCGGGTCGAGCGAGACGGCCGTGAAGGCGTTCACGGTGGCGCCATGAGGTTGGCCCTCGGCGTTGGTGCAGGTGACCACGGTGACGCCGGTGGCGAACTGACCGAATGCGTCTCGCAGCTCTCGCGGATTCATGTCGACCTCCTGTACGCTGTGCGTACTACTTGTACGGATTGCGTACATCGACTGTGGCCGTGGTCACAGGCAAAGTCAACGGGCCGGACCATACGCATTGGTACGCATCCGCTATCGACTGATCCAGGCAGCTCAGCGCGATCCGAGACACGGGGGATGACATGGCCGAGGGATCCGAGCGCGACGTGATCGCCAGCATCGAACGGGGCTTCGCGGTGCTCCTGGCCTTCGACGCCGACCTCCCCGCGCCGTCACTGGCCGAGGTCGCCACGAAGACGGGCCTCTCACGCCCAGCGGTGCGACGAATCCTGCTGACCCTTCAGAAGCTCGGCTACGTGAACGCGTCGGGTTCGCGCTGGTCACTGACCCCCCGCGTGCTCACGATCGGCCAGCACTACGCCGCGAGCCACGCCATCTCCGAGGTGGCACAACCCCATCTGCTCAGGCTGGCCGAGCTGACGCACGAGTCCGCCTCGCTGTCGCAGCTCGACGGGACCGGTGTCGTGTACGTCGCCCGCGTGCACGTGCGTCGGGTGATGAGCCTCAACGTCGACATCGGCAGCCGCGTGCCAGTGCACGCCACGTCGATGGGTCGCGTGCTCGTGGCGTGGGCGGACGCGTCCGTGATCGAGCAGGTGATCGAGGACGGCCTGCCGGCGCTGACCCCGACCACCGTGACCGACCCGGTGGCTTTCCGCGACGCCCTGCACGAGGTCCGGCAGCAGGGCTTCGCCCTGGTCGACGGCGAGCTCGAGCCGGGGTTCCTCTCCGCCGCGGCTCCGGTTCGCAACCCCGCCGGCGACGTCGTGGCGGCCCTGGCCTACTCGACCTCACGCGGGCGCACCGACGTCCAGCACGTGCTCGACGACGTGGTCCCGCACCTGCTCGACGTGGCCGCCTCGATCCAGCGCGACCTGGCGGTGGTCACCACGGGTCGTCGTACCCTCGCTCCCGGGGCGCGCGACGGCTTCTTCTAGGGCGCCTGTCGTTCCGTGGCCCTCACCCGATCCCCTCCCGCTCGGAGCCGGGCCACCAGACCGGGCCACCCGCCGTGCCGAGCAGCACGAGCTCGGTGCGACGCCCCGTCGAGCCGCTCGGCGTCGGCCTCGTGGCCGCCGGCCCCGCTGACCCGGCCACCAGGCCCGCGGCCGCCAGGGCCGAGCCGGCGCTGAACATCCCCCGCCTGCTGATCGCGGACTGTCGTACGGCCTCGCTCAGTGCTTCACACATGGTTCCTCCACTGCCTCCCGGCCCGCGCTGGTCGCAGGCTGATGACGAGGATGGTCACGCCCGGACGCTCGTGTCCAAGACCGAATCGGGTCCGACTGATCCGTCAGGCGTGTCCGTACCATTCAGATTCTGCACGTCTCGATCATGGCAAAATGGATACTTCTCAATATTGGTCACACCGCTTAGCGTCGTCCCATGCCCGACATCGTCATCTGTGAACCGATCCGTACCCCCGTGGGTCGCTACGGCGGCGCGTTCGCGTCCCTGTCCGCGGTGGACCTCGCGTCCCACACGCTGCGCGAGCTGGTCACCCGCACCGGCCTCGGCGAGGGCGACGTCGACGACGTGATCCTCGGCAACTGCTACCCGTCCGGCGAGAACCCCGCCATCGGTCGGATCGCCGCCCTCGACGCCGGCCTCGGCACCGGTGTCCCCGGCCTCCAGCTCGACCGGCGCTGCGGCTCCGGCCTCCAGGCCGTCCTGTACGCCGCCTCGCAGATCGCCAGCGGCGCGGGCTCGGTCATCGTGGCCGGCGGCGTCGAGTCGATGTCCAACGTCGAGCACTACGCCCTCGGCCTGCGCACCGGCGTCCGCAGTGGCGGCGTCGAGCTGATGGACCGCCTGGTCCGCGCCCGCGAGACGGCCGGCGGCAAGGACCACCCGGTCCCTGGCGGCATGCTCGAGACCGCGGAGAACCTGCGCCGGGAGTACGCCATCACCCGTGAGGAGCAGGACGAGTTCTCGGTCCGCTCCCAGCAGCGCGCCGGTGACGCCCACGAAGCCGGCAAGTTCGCCGACGAGCTGGTGCCGGTCACCGTGCCTGGCCGCCGGGGCAAGCCTGACGTGGTCGTCGACCGCGACGAGCACCCCCGCCCCGAGACCACCCTCGAGCAGCTGGCCGCACTGACGCCGGTGCGCCAGAAGATCGACGCCGAGTCGACCGTCACCGCCGGCAACGCCAGCGGGCAGAACGACGGGGCCGCGATGTGCGTCGTCACCACCCGCGAGGAGGCCGAGCGCCGGGGGCTCACCCCGCTGCTCGCGCTCAAGTCGTGGGCCGTCGCCGGCGTCGGCCCCGAGGTGATGGGCATCGGACCGGTCCCCTCCACCGCCGCCGCCCTCGAGCGGGCCGGCCTGACGCTCGACGAGATCGACCTGATCGAGCTCAACGAGGCGTTCGCCGCCCAGGTGCTCGCCTGCCTGCGCGAGTGGAAGGTCGATGCGACCGACGAGCGGCTCAACCCCAACGGGTCCGGCATCTCGCTCGGCCACCCCGTGGGCGCCACCGGCGGCCGCATCCTGGCCACGCTCGCCCACGAGCTGAAGCGCCGCGAGGCCCGCTACGGCCTCGAGACCATGTGCATCGGTGGCGGCCAGGGCCTCACCGCGATCTTCGAGCGGGTGTCCTGAGATGACTGCCGTCACCGTCCACCACGTCGTCACCGGCCGCGACGACGCTCCCGTCGTCGTCCTGTCCAACTCCATGGGCGCCGACCTCCGCATGTGGGACGGCGTGCTCGGCGCCCTCGAGGAGCACTTCCGCGTGGTCCGCTACGACACCCGCGGGCACGGCCAGTCGCCCGAGGCGCCCGGCCCCTACTCCATGGACGACCTGGCCGACGACTACGTCGCGCTGCTCGACACCCTCGGCGTCGACAAGGCGCACCTCGTCGGCCTGTCGCTCGGCGGGATGATGGGCATGCGCCTGGCCGCCCGCGACCCCGAGCGGGTCGACCGGCTCGTCCTGCTGTGCACCGGCGCCCACCTCGAGGTCGGCCCCGCCTACACCGAGCGCGCCGCCCAGGTCCGCGCCCAGGGCACCGGATCCGTGGCCGAGGGCGTGGTCAACCGCTGGTTCACCCCTGCGTACCTCGAGCAGCACCCCGGCATCCGTGAGCACCACGAGGCGATGTGCGCCGCGACCTCGCCCGAGGGGTACGCCGGTTCGTGCGAGGCCATCGCCGCGATGGACCTGCGCCCCGACCTCGCGCAGATCACCGCGCCCACCCTGGCGATCGCCGGCGAGGACGACCCGGCGACGCCGCCGGCGTACCTGCGCGAGATCGCCGACGGCGTGGCCGACGGCGCCCTGGTCGTGGTCCCCGACGCGGCCCATCTCGCCGCCGCCCAGCAGCCGCAGGCCGTGGCCGCTGCCATCCTCGAGCACCTGGGAGCAACCTCATGAGCACGCGCACCGGCCTCGACAAGGTCGTCCCGAGCGCCGCGGACGCCGTCGCCGACATCGCGCCCGGCTCCAGCCTCGCCGTCGGCGGCTTCGGCCTCGTCGGCATCCCGTGGTTCACCATCGCGGCGCTGCTCGACCAAGGCGCCGACGACCTGACCGTTGTCTCCAACAACTGCGGGGTCGACGGAGCCGGTCTCGGCCTGCTGCTCGAGGCCCGCCGGATCACCCGCGTGATCGCGTCCTACGTCGGGGAGAACAAGGAGTTCGCCCGGCAGTACCTCGCCGGCGAGCTGACCGTCGAGCTCACCCCGCAGGGCACCCTGGCCGAGCGCATGCGCGCCGGTGGCGCCGGGATCGGCGCCTTCTTCACCCCGACCGGCGTCGGCACGATGGTCGCCGAGGGCGGCCTGCCCTGGCGCTACCACCCCGACGGCTCCGTGGCGCTGGCCTCCGAGCCCAAGGAGGTGCGCACCTTCCACGGCACCGAGATGGTGCTCGAGGAGTCGATCGTCACCGACGTCGCGATCGTGCGCGCCGCGAAGGTCGACCGCGCCGGCAACTGCGTCTTCCACGCCTCGGCCCGCAACTTCAACATCCCCGCTGCGATGAGCGGACGGCTGACGATCGTCGAGGCCGAGGAGGTCGTCGAGGTCGGCGAGATCGCTCCCGACGATGTCCACCTGCCCGGTGTCTTCGTCCAGCGCATCGTGGAGCTCACGCCCGAGCAGGCCCGCGACAAGGACATCGAGAAGCGGACCACGCGCCCGCGAGAGGAGGTCTCGGCATGAGCTGGAACCGCGACGAGATGGCGGCCCGGGCCGCGCTCGAGCTGCACGACGGGGAGTACGTCAACCTCGGCATCGGGCTGCCCACCATGATCCCGGGCCACCTGCCCGCGGACTCGACGGTGACGCTGCACGCCGAGAACGGCATCCTCGGCGTCGGCCCGTTCCCCTACGACGACGAGGTCGACCCCGACCTGATCAACGCCGGCAAGCAGACCGTCACCGTGCTGCCCGGGGCGTCGTTCTTCGACTCCTCGCTGAGCTTCGCGATGATCCGCGGCGGCCACATCGACACCGCCGTGCTCGGCGGGATGCAGGTCGCCACCAACGGCGACCTCGCCAACTGGATGGTGCCCGGCTCGATGGTCAAGGGCATGGGCGGGGCGATGGACCTCGTCAGCGGCGCCCGGCGGGTGATCGTGCTCATGGAGCACGTCGCCCGCAGCGGAGCCCACAAGCTCGTCGCCGACTGCGACCTGCCCCTGACCGGGCGCGGCGTGGTCTCGCGGATCATCACCGACCTCGGCGTCCTCGACGTCGCCGGCGACCACTTCGAGCTCGTCGAGCTCGCCCCCGGCGTGAGCGCCGAGGAGATCTCGGAGAAGACCGGCGCCCCGGTCCGGGTGCCGGTCGGGGTCTGAGGTGTCGGACGTCGACCTGCTGGCCCGCGTGCAGAGGCTGGAGGACCTGCACGCGATCCAGCAGCTGCGCGCGCACTACTGCCAGGCCCTCGACGAGGGACGCTGGGACGATCTGGTGGACCTCTTCACCCCCGACGGCGCCTTCGTCGGGCTCTCCACCGCGCGCGGTCACGACGAGCTGCGCACGTTCTTCGCCGACCTCCTGGACGGCCCGCTGTCCGCGTGGTGGCACTTCTCCTCCAACGAGACCGTCGAGCTCGAGATCGACCAGCAGGGCACACCCGCCCACGCCGCGACCGGCACGACCTGGCTGGACCAGCCTTGCGTCGTCGACGGTCGCGCCCACATCGCCGCCGGCCGCTACGACGACCGGATGGTGCGCTGCGACGACGGTCGCTGGCGCTTCACCGAGCGCCGCGTCCGGTTCTTCTTCTGGGTCCCCGGCGACGACGACTGGGCCCCCGGCCGCTACGGCTGGGCCCCCGCCCGGGCCGCCGCCGACCCCCGCACCCTCGAGCGGCTGGCCGACCACACCGGCTGAGCCGCCCGCTCCCCCTCCGGTGCCACGATCCCGTGGCGCCGTACCTAACCCTGCCCACCCCCCCTCGGAGGCATCCCCATGTCCCAGCAGACCCTCGACCCCACGGCCGCCCCGCCGCCCGGGCAGCCCGTCGCCGACCGCGGCACCCTCGTCCGGGTCAGCAGCGCCGTGCTGCTGGGCTCTGCGCTCGAGTGGTACGACTACTTCCTGTACGGCGCCGCCGCGGCGCTCGTCTTCGGGCAGGTCTTCTTCCCGAGCGCCTCCGACTCGACCTCGCTCCTGCTGTCGCTGGCCACCTTCGGCGTCGGCTTCGTCGCCCGCCCGATCGGCGCGATGGTCTTCGGGCACATCGGCGACAAGCACGGACGCCGTCCGGCGCTGATCGCGACCCTGATGCTGATGGGCCTCTCGACCACCGCGATGGCGCTGATCCCGTCGCACGCCACCATCGGCATGGCCGCCCCCGTGCTGCTCGTGGTGTGCCGCCTGCTGCAGGGCATGGGCTCGGGCGCGGAGTACAGCGGCGCCTCGGTCTACGCGGTGGAGTACGCCCCCCGCGGCCGGCGTGGCCTCTTCGGCTCCTTCTCGGCGGCCGGCGTCTACCTCGGTCTCGTCCTGTCCTCCGGCGCGCTGCTGCTCACGACGTCGCTGACGACCGAGGCGCAGTTCGCGTCCTGGGGCTGGCGGCTGCCGTTCCTGGCCAGCCTGCTGCTGATCTTCCTGGGCCTGTGGATCCGGCTGAAGCTGGAGGAGACGCCGGCCTTCGAGGAGGTCACCGACGACGCCGCGCCCGAGAAGGCGCCGCTGCTCACCCTGGTCCGCACCCAGTGGCGCAGCATGCTCCTGGTGATGGGCCTGGTCGCCGCCCCGCTCTCGTTCAGCCACCTCTACCAGGTGTTCGCCCTGTCCTACATGGCCGACCACGGCTACGACCGCATCACCGGCACCACCGGACTGCTGGTCGCCGGGCTGGTCGTGATGGTCACCGCGCCGCTCGCCGGGATCGCGTCCGACCGGTTCGGCCGGCGCCCGGTGCTGATGGTGGGCGCGGTTTACGCCGTCGCGTTCGCCTTCCCCTTCTTCGCCCTCGTCGACACCGGCCGGCCCGCGCTGGCGATGCTCGCCCTCGCGCTGGCCCAGGGCGGCAGCGTCGGCATCATGTTCGGCGTGCAGGGAGTGATCCTCTCCGAGCTGTTCAGCACCGCGAGCCGCTACAGCGGCGCGGCCGTGAGCCGCGAGTTCGCCGCCATCCTGTTCGGCGGCTTCGCCCCGTTGATCGCGGTCAGCCTCGCGGCCTCGGCCGACGGCGCGTCCTGGCCCGTCGGGTTGTACGTCGTGGCGCTGGCCGCCATCACCTTCGTCTCGGCCCTCGTCGCCCCCGAGACCTACCGCACCAGCCTCTCGGGCGAGCCCGAGGAGTGAGCGGCTGGTGGGGAACGGTCGGGTCGCCGTACGGCCGTCTGGCGACCCAACCGTTCCCCAGCTCCTGACAAGGCGCCCGACCAGGGCTAGATTGATCGATTCAACCTCTCAATCGACCCAGAATAGGTCTTTGTGCTGGCCCAATATTGAGACGTAGCGTGAACCAATCGCGCCGCCCGTGAGCGGCGTCACCCCGAGATCGAGGAGGACCGGATGGAGCTGCGACACCTGCGCTACTTCGCCGCCGTGGCGGAGACCCGCCACTTCGGCCGCGCCGCCGACCGCCTCCACATGGCGCAGCCCGCGCTGTCCCAGTCGATCCGACAGCTCGAGGCCGAGCTCGGCACCCCGCTGTTCGTCCGCACCACCCGGCAGGTGCGGCTGACGCCGGCCGGTGAGTTCCTCCAGGTCGAGGTGGCGCGCATCCTCGAGGCGGTGGAGGCCAGCGTCCGTGGCGTACGCCGCATCGCGGACGGCCGCCAGGGCCTGGTGCGCATCGCCTTCACCGGCAGCGCCGCCCACACCCAGCTGCCCCGCTTCGCCCGCGCCGTCAAGCGCGAGCTGCCCGGGGTCGCCCTGGAGATCCACGCCGACCTGCTCACCCCCGCCCAGGTGGGCGGCCTGCGCGAGGGCAGCCTCGACGTCGGCGTGCTGCGACCGCCCATGTCCGGCACCGACCTGTCGTCTCGCACCATCGCCTCCGAGCCGCTCGTGCTCGCCGTCGCCGCCGACCACCGGCTGGCGAGCGAGCCGGCCGTCGCGATGGCCGACCTGCGGGCGGAGCGGTTCGTGCAGTTCGCCGGCGCCGACTCGGCCGTCAACGACGCCGTCCTCCGCAGCTGTCGCGAGGCCGGGTTCGTCCCCCACCACGAGCACGAGGCGGCTGGCATCTCGGTGCTACTCCCCCTCGTGGCCGCCGACCTCGGGGTCGCGCTCGTGCCCGCATCGGTGCGTGCGGCGCCCCTGACCGGCGTGGTCTTCCGCGACGTCGTCGACGCCGCGAGCGTCGACCTCGCCCTGGCCTGGCGCACCGACGAGACCAACCCCGCCGTGCTCGCGGTCCTCCAGGCACTCACCGCGGACACCAGCCCGGACGACTCCCCCACCCCACTCGCCGACGAGGTCAGCCGATGAAGATCACCCAGGTCGAAGCCATCCCCTTCGCCATCCCCTACGCCAAGCCGATGAAGTTCGCGAGCGGTGAGGTGCACGCCGCGCAGCACGTCCTGGTCCGCGTCACCACCGACGACGGCGTCGTCGGGGTCGCCGAGGCACCGCCACGCCCGTTCACCTACGGCGAGACGCAGGCCGGCATCGTCGCGGTGATCGACACGATCTTCGCCCCGCAGGTGGTCGGCCTCGAGCTGATGGAGCGCGAGCAGATCCACGCCCGGCTCTCCCGCACGGTCGGCAACCCCACGGCGAAGTCGGCGCTCGACATGGCGATCTGGGACGCGATGGGCCGGTCGCTCGGCTACAGCGTCACCGACCTCCTCGGCGGCTTCACCGACCGTATGCGGGTCTCGCACATGCTCGGCTTCGACGAGCCGGCCGCGATGGTCGCCGAGGCCGAGCGGATGCGTGACACCTACGGCATCAGCACCTTCAAGGTGAAGGTCGGGCGTCACCCCTTCTCCCTCGACACCGCCGTGGTCCGCGCCCTGCGCGAGCGCTTCGGTGACGAGATCGAGCTGTACGTCGACGGCAACCGCGGCTGGTCGGCGTCGGAGTCCGCCCGGGCGATGAAGGAGATGGCCGACCTCGGCCTCACCCTCGCCGAGGAGCTGTGCCCGGCCGACGACGTGCTCGGGCGCCGCTGGCTCGTCACGCAGCTCGACGTCCCGTTCGTGGCCGACGAGTCAGTGGTGACCCCGGCCGAGGTGACCCGCGAGGTCCTCGGCGGCTCGGCCACCGCCATCAGCATCAAGACCGCCCGCACCGGGTTCACCACCAGCCGCCGGGTGCACCACCTGACCGAGGGGCTGGGCATCGAGGTCGTGATGGGCAACCAGGTCGACGGCCAGCTCGGGTCGCTGTGCTCGGCCGCCTTCGGCGCGGCCTTCGAGCTCACCTCGCGCCGCGCCGGCGAGCTCTCCAACTTCCTCGACATGACCGACGACCTGCTCGCCGAGCCCCTGGAGATCCACGGCGGCGAGCTCGCCGTCCGCACCGGGCCCGGCCTCGGCGCCGTCATCGACCCCGACAAGCTCGCGCGCTACCGGCAGGACTGAGCGCGCACCCACCGACACCGACACACACCCACCACCCGAGGAGCACCACCATGAGCACCACCGTCAACGAGTCCGCCACCGCGGCCGCGTCCGGCGCCAGCGCCACCGAGCGCTTCCACGCCGACAAGTCGCCGTACGCCGCCGTCAAGGACGTCCCCGCCGAGCGGGTCGACGCCATGGCCCGCGAGGTCCTCGAGGCGATCTACGCCACGGTCCGCAAGCACAAGCTCACCTACGACGAGTTCAACGCGCTCAAGGCGTGGCTGATCAACGTCGGTGAGGACGGCGAGTGGCCGCTGTTCCTCGACGTGTGGCTCGAGCACGTCGTCGAGGACGTCGCGACCGAGCACCGTGAGGGCAACAAGGGCTCGATCGAGGGCCCCTACTACGTCCCCGACGCTCCCGAGAAGGGCGCGAAGGGCACCATCTCGATGCGCGAGGACGAGGGCGGCACGCCGCTGGTCTGGAGCGGCCAGGTCACCTCCTGCGACGGCTCCGCACTCGGCGGCGCCAAGGTCGAGCTGTGGCACGCCGACGCCGACGGCTTCTACTCGCAGTTCGCCCCCGGCATCCCCGAGTGGAACCTGCGCGGCTCCTTCACCACCGACGCCGACGGACGGTTCGAGATCACGACGGTGCAGCCCGCGCCGTACCAGATCCCGACCGACGGCTCCTGCGGCAAGCTGATCAACGCGGCCGGCTGGCACGCGTGGCGCCCCGCCCACCTGCACGTCAAGGTCTCCGCTCCCGGTCACGAGCTCCTGACCGCCCAGCTTTACTTCCCCGGCGACGAGCACAACGACGACGACATCGCCTCGGCGGTCAAGCCCGAGCTCATCCTCGACCCGCAGGCCCAGCCGGACGGCAGCGCGAGCGTCGACTACGGCTTCGTCCTCGACCCCGCGAGGGGCTGATCGCGATGCTGTTCCACGTGCGCATGGAGGTCCGCATCCCCCACGACATGGACGCCGAGGTGAAGGCCGACATCGTGGCCCGCGAGAAGGCGTTCGCCCAGGAGGTGCAGCGCTCCGGTCGCTGGCCGCACCTGTGGCGCGTCGTCGGGGAGTACGCCAACATCTCGATCTTCGACGTCGAGTCCAACGACGCCCTGCACGAGCTGTTGTCCGGGCTGCCGCTGTTCCCCTACATGGACATCGCGGTCACGCCGCTGGCCAAGCACCCCAGCGACGTCAACGCCTGACCCACCCGGCGGTCGTCGGTGGCTCAGCCGCCGACGGCCGTGCGGGCGCCGAGACCACCCCGACGGTGCTCCTGTGGGCTCCGCCCGAACTCCCGCTTGAAGGCGGCACTGAGCGCGAACGGGCTGCCGTAGCCGACCCGGCG
Source organism: Nocardioides currus (assembly GCF_003057875.1). GTDB lineage: Bacteria > Actinomycetota > Actinomycetes > Propionibacteriales > Nocardioidaceae > Nocardioides > Nocardioides currus. The sequence goes on from NZ_PYXZ01000001.1 coordinate 107,359, forward strand.
CGCGATGGTCGGCAGCGTCGCGTCCGACTCGAGCAGCAGGTCGGCCGCGAGCTGGAGGCGGCGCTGGGTGAGGTAGGCGATCGGCGGCTGGCCGAGGAGCTCGGTGAAGCGACGGCCGAGGGCAGCGCGGCTCACCCCCACCCGGTCGGCCAGCTCGCTGACCGTCCAGGCCCGCTCGGGCGCCGCCTCGAGCAGCCCGAGCACCGTGCCGACCACCGGGTCGCCCTGGGCGCGGAACCAACCGGGCGCCTCCTCGGCCCGCCCGGCGAACCACGTCCGCAGGGCCGAGATGAGCACGACGTCCAGCAGCCGGTCCAGCACCGCACGCTGCCCGGGCGCGTCGATCGTCGCCTCCTGCGCGAGCAGGTCGGGCAGCGTCGAGGGCCACGCGTCGCGCCGGAGCACGACCACGTCCGGGAGCGCGGCGAGCAGCGGGCGACCGGTCTCGCCGGCGTCCTCGTAGGTGCCGGTCAGCAGGACGGTGTCGCCGCGCTCGCCCGGCCCCCACGTCCGCACCCCGCGGCCCCAGACCTCGGCCAGCGGGCTGCCGTCGGCGGAGCTCGAGCACTCGCCGCCCGGCCCGATCACGATGCTCGGCGGGGTGCTGGGCCGGTCGCAGGCGGTGTAGTGACCGGGCCCGCGGACGATCGCCAGGTCGCCCGCCCCCAGCTCGTGCCGCTCCCCCGCGTCGGTGAGCAGCCACGCCGTGCCCCGGGTGACGGAGACGACCGCGAGGGCGGCCTCGTCCTCGATCCGCAGGCTCCAGGGCGGCTCGAGCAGCGACCGCAGCAGGAAGGCGCCGCGCGCTCGCGGCCCCTCCAGCATCACCTCGAGCATGTCCACGTCGCAGACGCTAGTACGCCACGGCGACGGCACGACCGACCTCGGCCTCCTCGCCGAGCTCGCGCAGCAGCGCGTGCGCCACGTCAGCGCGGGAGATCTTGAGGGTGCTCGCGGCCTCGGGCCCGAAGCCGCGCTGGTAGCTGCCGGTCCGGGGGCCGTCGGTGAACGCGGCCGGCCGGACGATCGTCCAGTCGAGGCCGCTCGCGCGCACGACCTCCTCCTGCCGCTGGTGGTCGGCGTAGGCCTTGCGCAGCAGCAGGCCGAACATCAGGTGCTTCCAGACGAGGTCGAGGTTGGCCCGGCTGTCGCCGGCTCCCAGCGTGGACTGGACGACCAGGCGCCGTACGCCGCCGGCCTGCATCGCCTCGACGACGGCGCGCGTCCCGGCCTCGCGGACGGTGCCACGTCGGCCGTCGCCGAGCGCCACGACGACCGCGTCGCGACCCTCCACCGCGGACCGGACCGCGACCGGGTCGAGCACGTCGCCCCCGATGACCTCGAGCCCCTCCCGCGGCTCGACCTGCTCGGGTCGACGGGTGAGGGCCGTGACGCGATGACCCTCGGCGAGGGCCTGCTGGACGACGTGGCGACCGACCGAGCCGGTGGCGCCGATGACGGTGAGGTGGAGGGACATGACGGTTCCTTCTGTGTGTGGTGGGTGGTGGTGGTCGTGATGGCGGTGGGGTCAGCGGACGCGCAGCAGCGCGACGGAGAGGGCGACGAAGGACCCGGTCGAGGTGACGGTGCGCACGACGTTCCACGGGATCCAGCGCTCCGCGAAGCGGGCCCGGGCCTCGGCGAGGCCGGAAGAGCCGAGCGCGACGTCCTGGAGCTCGGAGTTGAGCGGCAGGTGCACGACGCCGGTGATGACGAAGGTGACGACCGCGAGGGCGAGCGCCACGCCGACCAGGAGGGCCGCGCCCCACTGCCGGTGGCTGAGCAGCATCAGCAGCGCCGCCGCGACGAGGACCGGGCCGAGCGTGAAGGGCACGAGGAACCACGGGTTGGTCACCGCCTTGTCGATCGCCTGGAAGGCGCCGACGTAGGTGGTGTCGTCGGTGGCGGCGAGGCCCGTCATGACGGTGTGGGCGAAGGCGGCGAGGAAGCCCGCCGTGAGCCCGGTCATGACGGTCGCGGTCAGCAGGGTCGGGGTGAGGAGCGTGAGGATCATGCTGTCGAGCATGGGCTCGCGGAGAGCGTCCCGGAATGGTCCTGACGCTCGCCGCCATGCGTCAGACGCTCACCCCACCCGTCGCTGGTTGAATCGACCCATGGACGCAGCAGCCTGGGACGCGAGGTACGCCGCCAGCGAGCTCGTCTGGTCGCGTGGACCCAACCAATTCGTGGAGGCGGAGTGCGCCGGGCTGCCACCGGGCCGCGCCGTCGACCTCGCGTGCGGCGAGGGCCGCAACGCGATCTGGCTGGCGTCGATCGGGTGGGACGTGACTGCGGTCGACTTCTCGCAGGTGGCCCTCGACAAGGGCCGGACCCTGGCCGGTGATCTGCCCGTCGACTGGGTGTGCGCCGACGCGACCACCTGGACCGGCACGGACCTCGACCTCGCGGTGGTGGCCTACTTCCAGGTGCCGGGCCCGATGCGACGTACGGCGATCAGGAACCTCGTCTCGTCGCTGCGGACCGGGGGCACGCTGGTCTGGGTCGCGCACGACTCCACCAACCTGACCGAAGGGACCGGCGGGCCGCAGGACCCCGCCGTGCTGATGACGGCCGAGGACCTGCTGGCCGACCTGTCCGGCCTGGACGTCGAGGTGGTGCGGGCGGGGCGGGTGGCCCGGGTCGTGACCGCCGACGACCCGCACGGCAGCGAGGTCACCACGACGGCGTGGGACTGCCTGCTGCGGCTCGTGAGGCGCTAGCCCTGCTCGTCGGGCGTCACCAGGCTGGCATGCTCGACGGATGTGCTTCCCACTGTCCGTCCGCGTGCGCGACCCACTGTGGTGGAACGACGTCGTCCAGCTCGCCAAGACCGCGTTGGCCGCCGTCGTCGCATGGGTGGTCGCCGAGCGGGTGCTCGACCTCCCGCAGCCGTTCCTCGCCCCGTGGGCCGCCCTCCTGGTGGTGCACGCCACGGTCTACCGGACGGTCTCGCGCGGCCTGCGGCAGGTGGTCGCCACCGTGATCGCCGTGCTGCTGGCCTCGGCCGTCGGCGAGCTGCTGGGGTTGAGCACTGTCTCGGTCGCGACCCTGCTCGTGGTCGGGCTCGTGGTCGGGGCGATGCCGTGGTTCGGGGCCGAGGCGACGACCGTGGCCACGACGGGGCTGATCGTGCTGACCACCGGCTTTCGTGACGACACCGTGCTGATCTCGAGGCTGTTCGACACCGGCATCGGGATCGTCGTGGGCCTGCTGGTCAACCTGCTGGTCTGGCCGCCCCTGCGACGACGGGCCTCCGACCGGGCCCTCGACCGCATCGACGACGGCATCGGCGCGCTGCTGGTCGACGTCGCGGAGGGCCTGCGCGACGATGTCACCGTCGAGGACGCGACCGCCTGGATCGACCGCAGCCGCGACCTCGACGAGGAGATCGACCAGGCCTGGGCGCTCGTGCGGCAGGCCGAGGAGAGCGCGCGCTGGAACCCCCGACGCTCCGCCCGCGAGGTGCGCGACCCCGGGCGCTCGCACGCCCTGCTCCGCCGGATGGAACAGGCCATCGCGGAGATCCGCAGCATGGCGCGGACCCTCGGCGGCCAGAACGCCCACCGGGAGCGCTGGGGGGACGTCTTCGCCGGGCCCTGGATCGAGATGCTCGGCGACACCGGTCGCGCGACCACCGAGGCCGACCCGGCGGCGATGAGTGCCGTCCGCACCCGCCTCGAGGCCCTCACCGACCAGCTCCGCTCGAGCGAACGAGCGGCGGACTGGCCGGTGTACGGCGCACTGATCATCAACCTGCGCAACATCCTCGACGCCATGGTGGACGTCGCCGCGGCCAACCCGATCGGGCAACCCCCGCTCCCCATGGGTCGCCGCCGCCCCTGAGCGTCCGCCCGCGGCGGTGAGCCAGCCACCTTCCGTCGACCGAGAACGTCGGTCACGCACCGCCGGAGCGGGCGAGTCGCGACGACACACCCCGCAGCGGTGAACCAGCCACCTTCCGTCGACCGAGAACGTGGGTCACGCACCGCTCCGCGGGTGAGTCTCAGACGACACACCCCGCGGCGGTGAGCCAGCCACCTTCCGTCGACCGAGAACGTGGGTCACGCACCGCTCCGCGGGTGAGTCTCAGACGACACACCCCGCGGCGGTGAGGCAGCCACCTTCCGTCGACCGAGAACGTGGGTCACGCACCGCCGGAGCGGGTGAGTCTCGGCAACACACCCCGCAGCGGTGAACCAGCCACCTTCCGTCGACCGAGAACGTGGGTCACGCACCGCCGGGGCGGGCGAAGCTCACACCGAGGTGGGCGAGTCCCCGTTGGCGGGCTCGCCGGCCTCGGCGACCGGCTCGTCGCCGTACGCTCCGGCGTCCTTGGCCGCCTGGGCCTTGCGCAGCTGCCGGACCAGGCTCCAGCCGAGGAAGGCCACGGCGAGCGCGAGCAGCAGGAAGATGATCAGTGCCACCCACCCGGCCTTGACGTCCTCGGGCGCGGGGCCCTCGTTGGCGGCGGTGATCAGGAGCGTGAGCATGGGTCCAGTCTCTCAGGCGGGGTCGGTGATGCCGGCGAACAGGTCGTCCTCCGGGGTGGTCGAGGCGACGTGGCTCACCACGAGCTCGAAGTCCTCGGTGGGCCACGTCTCGGCCTGGACCTCGCGCGGGATGGAGAAGAACCAGCCGTCGGGGTCGATCTGGGTGGCGTGCGCGAGCAGGGCCTGGTCGCGCACCCCGAAGTAGTCGGAGCACGGCACCTTGGTCGTGACCCGGGCGTCCCAGTCGGGCCGCTCCTCCCAGTCCTTGAGCCGCTCGGCCCACGGCGACTCGAGACCGTGGGCCAGCATGGCCTCGTGCAGCGCGACGGCCTTGGGCCGGCTGTGGCCGTGCTGGTAGTAGAGCTTGAGCGGCTGCCACGGCTCGCCCGCGTCGGGGTAGCGCTCGGGGTCGCCGGCGGCGTGGAACGCCTCGACCGAGATCTTGTGGCACATGATGTGGTCGGGGTGCGGGTAGCCGCCGTTCTCGTCGTACGTCGTCAGCACGTGCGGGCGGAACTCGCGGATCAGCCGCACCAGCGGCTCCGCGCCGACCTCGACGTCGACGAGGCCGAAGCAGCCCTCGGGCAGCGGCGGCTTGGGGTCGCCCTCGGGCCACCCGGAGTCGACGAAGCCGAGCCAGTCCTGGGAGATGCCGAGGATGTCGCGGGCCCGCTCCATCTCCTGGCGGCGGATCTCGTGGATGTTCTCCAGGATCCCGGGGCGGTCCATCTTCGGGTTGAGGATCGAGCCGCGCTCCCCGCCGGTGCAGGTGGCGACGTGGACGTCGACGCCCTGGGCGACGTACATCGCCGTCGACGCCGCGCCCTTGCTCGACTCGTCGTCGGGGTGGGCGTGCACGTGCATCAGGCGGAACCCGGCTCGCGGTGCGGCTGGGGTGACAGGCTGCGGCATGCACCCGAGTCTAGGTTCTCCACGCTGGGCGCCCTTCTCTAGGCTGGCGCGGTGACCGAGCCGCACCCCTCCCCGACCGACCTCGCCGAGAGGTACGGCGCTCCCGCGCCGTGGCGCCGTCCGGCGGCCGTCGTCGGGGTGGTCGCCCTGGCCGCCGTCTTCCTCGTCTGGGTCGGCTGGGTGGCGTGGGTCCACGGCACCCCGTCGGCCGAGTCGGAGCTGGTCAGCTTCGAGGTCACCAGCGACAGCTCCGCCGTGGCCCACATCGACGTCCAGCTGGAGGACGGGGCGGACGCCAGCTGCCGGGTGCGCGCGTTCGCCGAGGACCACACGACGGTCGGCGAGATCTCCTTCGTCCCCGAGCAGGGGCGCAACGACGTCGAGGTCCGCACCGAGCGCCGGGCGACCAGCATCGACCTCATCGGGTGCACGACGCCCGACCAGGAACGCCCCCGCTGACCCGGTCCATTCGGGATCGTCGACCTGCGTGGATCGGCCCGGCTTGCTAGCCTGTTGGTCTGCCCGCCACGCAGCGCCTGGTCACGGCACTGCCGAAGAGCGCGAGCCACACGGCTCGGATGCAGACACACCACCACCACCACGTGGGACGCGACAGCTGCGTTTCGCTAGTAGGAGCACACCGACATGACGCAGGACGCCGGCACCATCTGGCTCACGCAGGATGCCTTCGACAAGCTCAAGACCGAGCTCGAGGACCTCAAGGGTCCCCGTCGCGCCGAGATCATCGAGAAGATCTCGGCCGCCCGCGACGAGGGCGACCTGAAGGAGAACAGCGGCTACCACGCGGCCAAGGACGAGCAGGGCAAGCAGGAGGCCCGCATCCGCCAGCTCGAGGACATGCTGCGGCGCGCCGAGGTCGGCGAGACCCCGGCCAACGACGGCGTCGTCGAGCCCGGCATGGTCGTGACGATCCGCTTCACCGGCGACGACGACACCGAGAAGTTCCTGCTCGGCGCGCGCGAGAACCTCGCCGAGGGCGACACCCTCGACGTCTACTCCCCGCAGTCGGCCATGGGCTCGGCCATCAACGGCCACAAGAAGGGCGAGACGGTCACCTACACCGCCCCCAACGGCAAGGACATCCAGGTCGACATCGTCGACGCGGAGCCCTACCGCAGCTGACCCGCGACGTACCCGATGGCCCCTGCGACCTGCGGGGGCCATCGGTCATTTCGCGGGACGTCCGACGCAGCGGTCGCCCCGGCGGCCGGGTCGTCGGACGTCCCGGCGGACGTCCGACGCAGCGGCTACTCGTAGACGCGGTAGCCGGCCTCGCGCAGCTTGCCCAGCACGACCTCGGCGTGCACCTCGCCCCGGGTCTCCAGCTGGATCCGCACCTCGACCTCGTTGAGGTGCAGGCTCGGCGAGATGCGCTCGTGGGCGACCTCGAGCACGTTCGCCCCCGCCTCGCCCAGGCACACCAGCAGCCCGGCGAGGCCGCCGGGCAGGTCGGAGATGACCACGCGGAGGTAGAGGTAGCGACCGGCGGCGGCGAGGCCGTGGCGGATCACCTTGCTCAGCAGCAGCGGGTCGATGTTGCCACCGGAGAGCACCGCGACGGTCGGGCTGTCGAAGTGGGTCGGGGTGTCGAGGATCGCCGCGACGGCCGCGGCGCCCGCGGGCTCGACGACCATCTTGGCCCGCTCGACCAGCGCGAGCAGCGCACGCGAGAGCGACTCCTCCGAGACCGTGCGGATCTCGTCGCAGTGGTCGCGGACGGCGGCGAACGTGATGTCGCCGGGCCGACCGACCGCGATGCCGTCGGCCATCGTGGTCATCGTCTCCAGCGCCACCGGCGCGCCCTGGCGCAGCGAGCCCGGGAAGGCGGCGGCCCCCTCGGCCTGCACGCCGATGACGCGCACGTCGGGCCGGGCGGCCTTGATCGCGATGGCGATGCCGGCCAGCAGCCCGCCCCCGCCGGTCGGCACGATGACGGTCTTCACGTCGGGCTGCTGCTCGAGGATCTCGAGGCCGCACGTTCCCTGGCCGGCGACGATGTCCTCGTGGTCGAACGGGTGGATCAGCTCGGCCCCGGTCTCGGCGGCGAACCGCCGCGCCTCGACCATCGCGTCGTCGAGGTAGCGCCCGTGGAAGCGGACCTCCGCGCCGTACCCCCGCGTCGCCTTCTCCTTGGGGATCGGTGCGCCCTCGGGCATGAAGACGGTCGAGCGGATGCCGAGGGTCGAGGCGGCCAGCGCGACGCCCTGGGCGTGGTTGCCGGCGCTCGCGGCGACGACGCCGGCGGCGCGCTGCTCGGGCGAGAGCCGGGAGATGCGGACGTAGGCGCCGCGGATCTTGAAGGAGCCGGTGCGCTGGAGGTTCTCGCACTTCAGGCTCACCGGTCCGTCGACGAGGGCCGAGAGCCAGCGCGACTCCTCCATCGGGGTGCGCACGGCGACGCCCTCGATGACCTCGCGGGCCTTCTCGATGTCGGCCAGCGTCACGCTGTCCAGACGGGGGTCACTCACTCGACAACCTCTTCCTCCACTGCGTCCTCCTCCTCGTCGGTCACGACGGGAGACTCATAGTCCTCCGGCTCGGTGCGGCTCGCCAGATGGTTCACCACGGCGTTGCCCGCAGCGACGAGGGGTACGGCGATGAGCGCGCCGGCCACGCCCGCGACCAGCACGCCGCAGCCGATCGCCACGATCACGCCGAGCGGGTGGACGGACACGAAGCGGCCCATCAGGAACGGCTGGAGGACGTGGCCCTCGATCTGCTGGACCAGGATCACTCCGCCGAGCATCAGCAGCGCGGTGAGCGGACCCTGGTCGACGAGCGCGACGAGGATCGCGACCAGGCCGGCGACCGTCGCGCCGACCATCGGGACGAAGGCGCCGAGGAAGACCAGGACGCCGATCGCCAGCACGAACGGCACCCCGAGGATCGCGGCCACGATCATCACGCCGATCGCGTCGGCCAGCGCCACCAGCACGGTGGCCCGGACGAACTGGGTGAGCGAGATCCACGCGACCCGGCCCGAGCCGTCGACGTGCTCGCGCGCGGCGCGCGGGGCGAGGCGGACCATCCACGACCAGATCCGGCTGCCGTCGGCGAGGAAGAAGTAGGTGGAGAAGATGATGATGAAGAAGCCGGCGAAGACGTGACCGACCGCGGTGCCGACCTCGGTGACCTGGGTGAGCGCGCCGCCCTCGCGGGAGTTCTCGGTGATGGTCTTCTGCGTCGACTCGATCCAGCCGTTGAGCTGGCTGTCGCTGAGGTTGAGCGGGCCCTCGCGCAGCCACTCCTTGATCTGGCCGAGGCCGGTGACCACGGAGTCGGCGAGGTCCTGCGCACCGGAGGCGACCTGCTGTCCGACGTAGGTGAGCAGCAGCGCGACGGTGCCGATGCCCAGCAGCATGACCAGCCCGGTGGCCAGGCCGCGAGGCAGTCCGATGCGCTGGAGCCAGCCCACCGCCGGGCTGACGAGCGCGGCGATGAGGAGCGAGATGGCGATCGGCAGGGTGATGACGATGAAGTAGGCCAGCAGCCAGGCGACGCCGTAGGTCGCCGCGGCGATGATGATCAGCCGCCACGACCACGCGGCCGCGAGGTCGAGGCCCCACGGCACCTGCGCGCGGCTGAAGTTGCTGGATCCGGTGGTGATCGTGATCGGCTCGGGCCGGCGCTCGGCGCGCAACGTCGCCCACTGGTGTGCGAGCTGGGCCGTCAGGCGCTCCCCGAGGCGGGCGGCTTCGGTCCCCTCGTCCGTCGCGCTCGCGGGCTGTGCCTGCTCGGTCTCCCCGTGGTCCGTCGTCACTGCTGCAGGCTACTCACGCGCGCGGGGCGCCGGCACACCCGCACGGCGCTGCTCACACCAGCATCGTGGCGGCGCCGGCAGCGGCGGCCAGCAGGATGGCGGCGGTGAGGAGCACGAAGACCACGTGGTTGGTCGGGAGCCGCTCGCCGGCCCGGATGGCCAGGTCGGCCGCCCGGAAGTGCACGAACCCGACCAGGCCGGTCAGCGCCCCCGAGGCCAGCAGGACCACGGAGAGGATCGTGGTCGCGGCCGACTGGTCGAGGAGGTGGAAGACGGCCACGCCCGCACCGATCAGCCCGATCGCCGTCCGCACCCACGCCAGGAAGGTCCGCTCGTTGGCGAGGGTGAAGCGGATGTCGGGCTCGATCACGACTCGGTCACGCCTCGGCCAGGGCTTGCTCGAGGTCGGCCAGCAGGTCGTCGGCGGTCTCGATGCCCACGCTGAGCCGGATCAGGTCGGCGGGGACCTCGAGGTCGGTGCCGGCGACGCTCGCGTGGGTCATCCGGCCGGGGTGCTCGATCAGCGACTCGACACCGCCGAGCGACTCCCCGAGGGTGAAGACCTCGGCCCTGGCGCACACGTCGAGGGCGTGCTGCTCACCACCGGTGACGCGGAAGCTGACGATGCCGCCGAAGCGCTTCATCTGGCGCGCTGCGACGGCGTGGCCGGGGTGGGAGTCGAGGCCGGGATAGATCACCTCGGCGACCTTCGGGTGCCTGGTGAGGAACTCGACGACCTTCTCGGCGTTGTCGCAGTGGCGGTCCATCCGCACCCCGAGGGTCTTGAGCCCGCGGTGGGTGAGGAAGCAGTCGAAGGGGCCGGGCACGGCACCCATGGAGTTCTGGTGGAAGGCGATCTTCTCGGCAAGCCCGAGGTCGCGGACGACGACGGCGCCGCCGACGACGTCGCTGTGCCCACCGACGTACTTGGTCGTGGAGTGCACGACGACGTCGGCGCCGAGGGTGAGCGGCTGCTGGAGGTACGGCGAGGCGAAGGTGTTGTCGACGACGAGCAGGGCGCCGGCGTCGTGGGCCGCGGCGGCGAGCGCCTCGATGTCGCCGATGTTGAGCATCGGGTTGGTGGGCGTCTCGACCCACACGATCTTGGTCCGGCCCGGCACGATCGCGGCCCGCGTGGCGTCGACGTCGGACACGGCGGCGGGGCTGTGGTCGAGGCCCCAGACCTTCGCCACCTTGTCGAAGAGGCGGAACGTGCCGCCGTACGCGTCGTCCGGGATGACCGCGTGGTCGCCGGGCGAGGTCAGCGAGCGGATCAGCGTGTCCTCGGCCGCCAGGCCGCTGGCGAAGGCGAAGCCGCGCTCGCCCTCCTCGACCGCCGCGAGCGCCCCCTCGAGGGCGGTGCGGGTCGGGTTGGCGGAGCGGCTGTACTCGTAGCCGCCGCGCATCCCGCCGACGCCGTCCTGCTTGTAGGTGCTGGTCGCGTAGATGGGCGGGATGACCGCCCCGGTCATGGCGTCGGGCTCGTATCCGGCGTGGATCGCACGCGTCTCGAAACCGGTCTTGTCGGCACGTTCCTGGGTCACACGGCGAGGGTAGACCCCGGCGTGTCCGGGCCGGCAAACGGAACGGCCGCCACCTCGGCGAGGTGGCGGCCGATCCCCGAGATGTTGCTACTGCACGGCCGTCATGGGCCGGGCGGACTCGTCGCCCGACGCGTCCGGCTTGCCGGTCGCCAGGGTGGAGACCCCGACGGCCCACGTGCCGGAGACCTCGAGCAGCTGGGCCGCGGCACTGGTGGCGTTGATGTACGCCCCGAAGGTGGTGGCGCCGCCGAACACGTTGAACGTCGTCCCCCCGCTCGTGTAGCGCTGGAAGATGCACAGGTGACCCGGGCTGGCCGACGGTGCGCCGACGGTGCCCGAGCAGCCGGCCGGCGGGACCGCGCCGGGAGCGATCGTGTGGAGGATCGGCGCCGCGGTCAGCGTCACCCCGTAGGAGATCGAGCCTCCGACGTAGCCCCCGGCGGGGACGTTGTCGAGGAGGTTGAAGTAGCCCCGCAGGACCGTCGGCTTCGGCGCGTACCTCGCGTCGGACTCGGTCTTGGTGTAGCCCGAACCGGCGGCGGTGTAGCGCGCGTCGGACTCGGACTTGGTGTAGGACGATCCGGCCGGTGCGTAGCTGCCCTTGGGCTGGTAGGCCCCGTCGGACTGGGTCTTGGTCCAGTAGTTGGCGAGCGCCGAGCCGACCTCCGCCTTGGTGGAGTACTTCGCGTCGGTCTCCGTCTTCTTGTAGTAGCGCTGGTCTGCCTTCGGCGCGAGCTTCTTCTTCCAGATCTTGTTCCAGTTGGTGGCCGCCTGGTGCGACACCTCGGCACCGGCCGGGGTCATGGTCGTGACCGCTCCCCCGACGAGCAGGCCGGCGACGACGCCGGCGACGGTGCGCTTCAGATTTCCTCGAGACAACATTGGGTGGTTCCTCTCCCCCGATTGGTTACTCACCTCAGGAGCGGGGAGAGCGCAGGTCCGGACCGGAGGACGCGGATATACCCCGGATGGACTAGTCCCGGGCGGCGCCTTGCGCGCCGGGGGAGGATGGACCCATGTTCGGATTCGGCAAGCCCTCCACCCTCCCGTCCGCCGACGAGGCGCTGCCCGGCCGCGACGCGCAGCCGTGGACCCTCGGGGAGCACGTCGTGCTCAAGACCCCGGTCGTCAGCGAGGTCGTGCCCGCCGGCTTCGAGGTCGCGATCTTCGGCCTCGGCTGCTTCTGGGGCGCGGAGGAGATCTACTGGCAGGAGCCGGGCGTGTGGTCCACGTCGGTGGGCTACGCCGGCGGCCACACCAGCCACCCGACGTACGACGAGGTCTGCTCCGGCCGCACGGGCCACACCGAGGCCGTCCGCATCGTCTTCGACCCGAGCGTCACGTCCTTCGCCGACCTCGTGCGGAAGTTCTTCGAGATCCACGACCCGACGCAGGGCATGCGCCAGGGCAACGACGTCGGCACGCAGTACCGCTCGGCGATCTACTACACGTCGCCCGAGCAGGAGCAGACCGCGCGCGAGCTCACGAAGGTGTACGGCGACGAGCTGGCCCGCCGCCGGCTGGGCGACATCACCACGGAGATCCGCCCGGCGAGCGAGACGCCCTACTACTACGCCGAGGACGCGCACCAGCAGTACCTCGCGAAGAACCCGTTCGGCTACCGCTGCCACGCCAACACCGGCGTGAAGTTCCCCGCCTGACACTGTCGATCTCGGCAGCGGTCATCCGTCAGGGTGGTGACGGGTCGCACGGGCGACCCGCGAACGGAGGAGCACCATGACGCAGTACGCCATCTACTTCCACCAGCAGTGGGTCGGTGACCACGACGCCGAGTGGTTCCAGGGGCGGGTGGAGCCGTCGACCGCGGTGGTCCGCGACATGGAGGAGGCCGGGGTCCTGGTCTTCGCCGGCGGGCTCGTCGAGGACATGGAGCAGGCCTTCAGCGCGGACGGCACCAGCGGGACGATGGTGGTGACCGACGGACCCTACGCCGAGACGACGGAGCAGCTCGGCGGGATCACGATCATCGAGGTCCCCGACCTGGAGACCGCCAAGATGTGGGCCGCCCGCGTGGCCGAGGGCTGCGGCTGGCCGCAGGAGGTCCGGGTCGTCAAATGAGGCCCCGGCACGCGACGACGGGCACGAGATCCGAGGATCCCGCGCCCGTCGCGCATGAGTGTCGATCCGTCAGCGGCGGATCTTGATCTTCTTCGAGGTCCTGGAGACCGTCTCGAAGCCACTGCGCTTGCCGGTGACCTTGACCTGGATCTTCTTGCCCCGGTCCTTGCCCTTGACGCGGTAGGTCTTGCCCTTCGCGCCCTTGATCGCCTTGCCGTTGCGCAGCCAGGTGAACTTGTACTTCACCTTGCCGGGCTTCCACGCCTTGACCGACGCCTTCAGCTTGCTGCCCGGACGGGCGGCGCCCTTGATCTTCGGCTTGGTGGTGCGGGTGAAGAGGCTCTTGCCGATGGCCGGCGTCGCGGCCGACCCGACGGCGACCGGCTGGTAGTACGGCGCGTTGCCGGTGACGGCGACGGTGATGACCGTGCCGACCTGCGCGTCGCCCAGCTTCAGGGTGGCGCCGGTGGCGCCGGCGATCGGCGCTCCGTTGGCGAACCACTGGTAGGTGAAGGTGACGTTGCCGGGCGCCCAGCCGGGGGTGTTCGCCGTCAGCGTGCCGCCGCGGTTCGGCTGGCCGGAAATCGTCGGCACCGCGCCGTAGATCTGCGACTGGCGGTAGTTGGCCACCGTGGGCGCCTGCTCGGTGATCGCGCGGACGTTGTCGGCTGCGGCGTTGCCGGTCGGGTAGCCCTCGGGGGTCTTCACGTTGGGTCCGGAGAAGTACGGGATCCGGGTGCAGCTGACGTTCACCGCGGCGCACGCGTCGTAGTAGGCCATCACGGTGATGAACTTGTGCGCCGGGTCGGTGAAGCCGCGGGCGTAGGGCTTGCCGTTGCTCGGCGGCTGCGACGAGCCGACGTCGTGGTTGCCGCTGAAGTTGTGCCCGATCTCGTGCGCGAAGACCCGGAAGTCGTCGATGCAGTCGGTGTAGAAGAGCGTGGTGAACGCGGCGTACTCGGGGTCGTACTGCGGCTGGATGCCGCTGAGGTTGCCGATCCCGCAGCTCGAGCCGAGGGGCACGGAGCCGCTGACCCACAGGCTCACGAGGTCGGCGTGCGTCTCCTCACGCAGCGCCTGCGCCTCGTCGTACACCCCGTCGCCCGGCTTGCCGAGCTGGGTGAGCATGGTCTGCAGGTTGGTGGTGGTGGGCGCCGCGACCTGCCGGTCGCCGACGTAGCGCAGCTCCACCGGGATGCCGGAGTTCTTGAACGAGGTGTTGGCGTCGGCGATCTGGGCGCTGAACTTCGCCCGGAGCCCGCTCAGGCCACCGATGTCGGCCTGCGAGACCAGCGCCGCGGGATAGACGAAGGCCACGTCGACGACGTTGCCGGCGTCCGCCTTGCGCTTCGCGTCCGTCATGCGGGCGTCCGCCGGCGCGTGGTCGACGATCGTGCGACGCGCGAGCTCCTGGGCCGAGGGGTTGGGCACCACGGCGTCGGTCTCGAGCCGGGGCGGTGCCGCCTCGTCGGTCTTCGCGACCGCCGGGGCGAGGCTGGTGCCGCTGGCGACGAGGGTCGCCAGCAGGGCGAGGGCTGTGGTGCGGCGTACGGCGCCGCGGGTCGTTCGGCTGGTCATGGCAGCTCCTTCGGGTCTGGGCACGCCCTACCCCCGACCGCGAGCGGCAAAACACACCGGGCCGGACTGACGGGTCTAGCCTGAGCCGATGACCCCGGACGACGTCGCCGCTCACGCGGAGTCGCTGGCGGGCGTGAAGCGCAAGGGCACCGAGGCGAGGCCGGCGTGGTACGTCCGCGACCGCCTCGTCGTGCGGCTCGACGACCCGAACACGCTCGTGGTCCGGGTGCCGCTCGAGCGGCGCGAGGCGCTGGTCGCCCGCCACCCCGAGACGTTCGGGGTGCCGCCGCGGATGGAGGCGCACCACAAGGTCGAGGCCTACCTCGACGTGGCGGACGCGCGCGCCGTGCGCGAGGCCATCGACCTCGCGTGGCAGATGCAGCGCCACTGAGCGAGTCGCCGCGTCAGGGCTTGCCCGCCTCGGCGTAGGAGCTCACCACGCTGGCGTTCAGCGGGAAGTCGATCGGCAGGTCGCGGAAGAGCAGGGCGGAGGCGGTCGTCGCGGCCTCGTTGGCGGCCCGGACGACGTCGTCGGCCAGGGCGGCCGGGGTGTGCACGACCACCTCGTCGTGCAGGAAGAACACCAGGTGGGGCCGGTCCAGGATCGCGCCCGACCCCAGCGCCCAGAGCCGCCTGCGGAGGTCCGCGATCCAGCACAGCGCCCACTCCGCCCCCGTGCCCTGCACGACGAAGTTGCGGGTGAAGCGACCGTAGGCGCGGCGCCGGCGGGTCTGGGCGTCCGGGTCGACGACCTCGGCGTCGTCGTCGACCGACCACGCCTCGCCGAGGGTGGGCGAGCCGCGGCCCAGCAGCGTGCGCACGACCTGCCCGCGCTCGCCGGCTCGGGCGGCCTCCTCGACGAGTCCGAAGGCGGCGGGATAACGCCGGGTCAGGCCGGCGACCATCCGTCCGCTCTCGCCCGACGTCGCGCCGTACATCGCCCCCAGCAGCCCGAGCTTGGCGTCGTTGCGGGTGGCGACCGCACCGTCGTCGACCATGCCCTGGTAGAGGTCGGCACCCTGCGCCGAGCGGGCCAGCGCCCGGTCGCCGCTCATGCCGGCCAGCACCCGCGGCTCCAGCTGCGCGACGTCGGCCACCACCAGTCGCCAGCCCTCGTCGGCGACGGCCGCCGGCCGGACCTGCACCGGGAAGGACAGCGCTCCGCCGCCGTTGGAGGACCAGCGCCCGGTCGTGGAGCCGGCCGGTTGGTAGGAGGGGCGGAAGCGGCCGTCGCGCACCCACTGGTCGATCCAGGCCCAGCCGTTGGTCGAGAACAGGTGGGCCAGCTGCTTGTAGCGCAGCAGCGGCGCGACGACCGGGTGCTCCAGCCGGCGCAGCGACGACGCACGGGTGTCGTCCACCTCGAGCCCGGCGCGCCGCAGCGCGGCCAGCAGGTGCGGGCGCGAGTCGGGGTTGAGGCCGGGCGCGTCGAGGACCTCGCGGAGCTCGACCGCCAGGGCCTCGAGCTTGGCCGGTCGCGCGCCACGTGGCGGTCGCGGTCCGAGGCGGTCGAGCAGCAGCGCCTCGTGGACGTCGAGGCGCCACGGCACCCCGGCGAACGACATCTCCGCCGCGACCAGAGCGCCCGCCGACTCCGCCGCCAGCAGCAGCGAGAGCCGCGCCGTGTCGGGCGAGGCCGCCACGGCGGCGAGCTGGCGGGCGTCCTCGAGATGGGCCTGCAGGTGCTCGGCGGCCTCGTCGATCCCGAACAGCGTCGGGTCGGAGACCGTGGACGGCCCGAGCCGGTCCCAGTGCCCCGACTCCTCGCCGGCGACCATCGACGCCGCCGGCGCCCGCCGCAGCAGGTGGTGGCCGAGTCGCAGGTCGTGACAGCGGGCGACGCGTACGCCGGCCGCCAGCAGCGGCGGCAGCCACCGCGCCGTGTCGTCCCAGACCCAGCGAACGCCGTCGGGCTCGCGGGAAGCGACGTACGCCGCCAGGTCGGCCAGCGCCAGCTCGCGAACCGACTCCCCCTCCACCGCGAGGACGCGCTCCCCCGGCATGCGGGAGAGCGCGACGCGGGTCATGGGGTCATCGTGTCAGTCCACGACAGGAGTGCCGGAGGTCAGCGCTTGACGTTCGCGACGATCTTGGTGATCCCGTTGGCGTAGGTCTCCGACTCGACGACGTCGAGCATCGTCTTGTCCTGGTCGGCCTCGCTGAACAGCCGCTTGCCGGCGCCGAGCAGCACCGGGAAGACGAGCAGGTGGTAGCGGTCGACGAGCCCCGCGTCGGCCAGCGCCGCGCCCAGGGTCGCGCTGCCGTGGACGATGATCGGGCCGCCCTCGGTCTCCTTGAGGGTGGCCACCTCCTCGAGCGAGCCCAGGATCGTGGCCGGCCAGCGCGGGTCCTCCTGGACCAGGGTCGTGGAGACGACGTACCTCGGCATCGCGTTGTAGCCGGCGAACTCCTCGGTCATCGTCGGCCACACCGGCGCGAACGCCTCGTAGCTGACCCGGCCCATCAGCATGGCGCCGGCCTCCTCCTGCTCCCGGCCCTTGATCTCGTAGGCCGCGGGGTCGAACTCGATGTCCTGGTAGGTCCATCCCGAGCTGCGGTGGCTGGGTTCGCCGCCGGGTGCCTCCATGACTCCGTCGAGGGACATGAACGCCGTGACGATGAGGTCGCGCATCTTCTACTCCTGGCTGTGGTGTCGTTGGATCCTGTCACCCACCCCACGAACGGTGGTGCCGCGTCACGACAGGTGTGGGCGGTTTTCTCTGCGATGATCTGGGCGTGCCGAGCCGAGCAACGCTGTCGATCATCGCCTCGTGGCTCGTCCATGCCTACACCGCCTCGGGGGTGGTGCTGGCGTTCCTCACCGTGATCGCGGTCGCCGAGGGCGACACGGAGCGTGCCCTGTGGCTGTTCCTGGTCGCCATGGTCGTCGACGGGACGGACGGGATGCTGGCGCGCAGCGTGGACGTGAAGCGGCACGTCCCGTGGTTCGACGGCGCCCTGCTCGACAACATCGTCGACTACATCACCTACGCGTTCATGCCGATGGTGCTGCTGTGGAGCGCGGGCTACCTCGGCGAAGGCACGTCGGCGACGGTCCTGGCCAGCGTCCCGCTGCTGGCGTCGGCCTACCAGTTCTGCCGCGTCGACGCGAAGACCGAGGACCACCTGTTCCTGGGCTTCCCGAGCTACTGGAACATCGCCGCGTTCTACGTCGTCGTCCTGGACCTCTCCCCCACCGCCGTCACCTGGGTGCTGCTCGTCTGCGCGGTGCTCGTCTTCGTGCCGATCGGCTACGTCTACCCGTCGCGGACGGAGTCGCTGCAGGGGCTCACCCTGGTCCTGACCACCGTGTGGCTCGCCAGCTACGCCGTGCTGGTCGCCCAGCTCCCCGACCCGGGCACGATCTGGCTGGCGATCTCGATCGCATACGTCGTCTACTACGTCGCGCTGAGCCTCTACCTCACCACCCACCGCGCCCACCGCGCCCGCACCGCCTAGCCCAGATCTGGCCATGTCGCGGCGCCGCGACCGGTGCCATGATCGAGGGCAACGACCCGGCGTGGCCCCTCGCGCCGGGCTGCCATCGTCGGGAGGCAGGCATGGGGACGGACGACCCGGGCGCCGCGCGCTTGCGTGAGCGCGCGAGCTACCTGAGCACCGAGCGCGAGTGCGACGTGGTGATGAAGGGCGGCATCACCAGCGGCGTGCTCTACCCGCTGGCCGTGTGCGAGCTCGCGACGACCTACCGCCTGCGCAACGTGGGCGGCACCTCCGCGGGGGCCATCGCCGCTGCTGCCGCCGCGGCGGCCGAGATCGGTCGCACGTCCGGTGCCCCGGGCAGCGGGTTCGACGGCCTGGCGACGCTCCCCGACTGGCTGGGCAGCGAGGACCACCTGATCGGCCTCTTCCAGCCGTCGGCACGCACCGAGAATCTGCACGGGCTGCTGGTCCGGGCCGTGTCGCCGGGCCCTGGCGGCTTGCGGCGTACGGCGAGCCTGGTGCTCGGCCTCGTCGGCTACGGCCTGCGCACCGGGCGGGCGTGGCTCGGCCTGCTCGGCGCCGTACCAGGCGTGCTGCTGCTCGTGGCCCTGCTCGGCGCCGAGGCCTGGGAGTCGGTCTGGGGGTGGCTCGGCCTCGTCGTCGCGGTCGTGGTCACGCTGGCCGGGCTGGCGGTCGGGGCGGCGTACGCAGCGGTCAAGGACGCCGGCGAGGCCCTCGACGACAACCTCTACGGCATCGTCACCGGCTCGCAGGCCGTGGCCGGGCGCGAGTCACTGTGTGACTGGCTGGCCGACAAGCTCGACGAGCTCGCGGGGCGGCCCCGCGACGGGACTCCGCTGACGTTCGGGGACCTGTGGGACTCCGCCCCCGAGGTCGTGCTGGAGATGCAGACCACCAACGTCACCGAGGGTCGGCCCTACCGGCTCCCCGAAGGGCTCGGCGGCGGGTTCGCCTTCGACGAGGCGGAGTTCCGTCGGATCTTCCCGGCGCGGGTCGTCGACCACCTCGTCGACGTCGGTGGCGAGCGTGTCGAGGGCGGGCTGGTCCCGATGCCGTCCGCGCGCGACCTGCCCGTCGTGGTCGCCACTCGGATGAGCCTGTCGTTCCCGATCCTGATCTCGGCCGTGCCGCTCCGGGCGATCGACCAGTCGCTGGCGAAGCCGGACGGCACGGGCTACGAGCCGAGCTGGTTCTCCGACGGCGGCATCACCTCCAACTTCCCCGTCTCCTTCTTCGACGCGCTGCTGCCGTCGCGGCCGACCTTCGGGATCACGCTCGGCGAGTTCCACCCGCGCTACCCGCAGAGCGACGACGAGCGCTGCAACGTCTGGATGCCTCGCACCAACCAGGGCGGACAGCTCGAGTGGTGGACGCGGTGGCAGGGTGCCGGTCTGGGCGGTGTGGTCGGGTTCCTCACGGCGATCCTCGACGCCATGCAGAACTGGGTCGACAACACCCAGACACGGGTGCCCGGCTACCGCGACCGGATCGTGCACATCTCGCACAACGACGACGAGGGCGGGATGAACCTCGCGATGCCGCCCGAGACCCTGGCCCGGCTCGCCGAGCGCGGCCGGCAGGCCGGGCGCCTGCTGCTCGACACCTACACGCATGGCCCGGAGGAGGACCGGGTGCCCGACCCGTGCCGCCCCGGCCAGACGCTGCCCCGTCGGGTCGTCTCGTGGGAGAACCACCGCTGGGTCCGGCTGCGCACGTCGCTCGCGCTGCTGAGCGACGCGGTCACGGACTTCGCCGAGCAGCTCACCCCGGACTACGCCGACGACCTCGCGTCCCCGTTCGGCGACGCGCCCAGCTACCAGTTCACGAACCTCGACCAGCAGGCGCTGGCCCGGTCGCTGGTCGCCGACCTGCGCCGGATCGCCGCCGACATCGAGTCGGCCGAGGCGAGCGGGGCCAACGTCCCGCTCGAGGTCGGGGCGCCGAGACCGGCGCCCGTGCTGCGCATCGCGCCGGCTGTCCGCGCGAGCGAGCGGGACGACCCGGCCTGACCCTGGCTGAGTGCACGCGGGGATGCTCTCAGGAGGGTGACGGAGCGCCCTCGATGTCGAGACCGGAACCCTCGGCGGCCTTGCCGATGGACTTCTTGATCAGGGCCTCGAGGTCGAGCCCGGTCGAGGTCTTGAGCATGCTGAGCGTCTGGACGACGTTGTCGTTGACCTGGCGGGGCAGGGCGCCCGCACCGTCGGTGGAGACGACGGTCAGCTGGTCGATGTTGCTCATCGGGGCGGCGACCTCGCGGGCGATCTGCGGGAGCACCTCGATCAGCATCTGGAGCACGGCCGCGTCGTTGTAGTGGGCGAACGCCTCGGCGCGCTTGTCCATCGCCTCCGCCTCCGCCTGGCCGACCGCGAGGGTGGCGGCCGCGGTGGCCTCGCCCTCGGCCCGGGTCGCGTCGGCCTCCGCGGTGCGTCGGGCCTTCTCGGCCTCACCGCGACGGGCACCCTCGATCGCCTCGGCCTCGGCCAGCGCCGTACGCCGCGACTTCTCGGCCTCACCGTTGAGGCGTGCTTCTTCCGCCTTGGCCTGGGCCGCGGCGATGGTGGCGGCCTTGCGCGCCTCGGCGGCCGCGATCTCGGCGGATCGCTGGGCCTCGGCCTCCTGCTCGACCTTGTAGCGGGCGGCGTCGGCGGGCTTGCGCACCTCGGTCTCGAGGTTGCGCTCGGTCAGCGCGGCCTGGCGTACGGCGACCTTCTCCTGCTCGAGGAGGATCGCCTGGTCCCGGTCGGCCTGGGCGAGCGGCCCGGCGGACGCGGCGTTCGCGAGGGCGGCGTCGGTCTCGGCCTTGATCTCCGACTGCTTGAGCGCGAGCGCGCGCTGCGAGATCGCGATCTCCTGCTCGGCGGCGATGCGGGCCTGCTCCGCGGCCTGGCGGGACGCGGCCTCCGCGATCGACGCGGCCTGCTGAATCCGCGCAGCCTCGGGCCGACCGAGGTCGGCGAGGTAGGTGCCGTCGTCGGTGACGTCCTGGATCTGGAAGGTGTCGAGGATCAGGCCCTGGCCGGTGAGGGAGTTCTCCGACTCGTCGGCCACGCGCTGGGCGAAGGCGGCCCGGTCGCGGATGATCTGTTCGACGGTCAGCCCGCCGACGATCGAGCGCAGCGCGCCCGCGAGCACCTCCTGCGTGAAGGCCTCGACGTCCTGCTGCTGGCTGAGGAAGCGCTGCGCGGCCAGCCGGATCTGGTCGGCGTTGCCGCCGACCTTGACGATGGCCACGCCCTCGACGTTGAGCTTGATGCCCTGCCCGGAGACGGCGCCGCGGATCTGCACGGAGATGCGGCGCGAGGAGAGGTCGAGGGTGCCGAGCTTCTGAACGAACGGGATGACGAACGTGCCGCCGCCGAGGATGACCTTCTGTCCGGAGAGGTCGGTGGTCAGCGCACCCGTCTCGGGGTTGAGCACCGCCTTGCCCTTGCGGCCGGTGACGATGAAGGCCTGGTTGGGCCCAGCCACCTTGTAGCGGCTCGTCACGAGCAGCACGAGCAGGACGACGAGGGCGAGCAGGCCGCCGATCGCGACGATCGGGCTCGAGAGGTCCATCGGTTCTCCTTGTTCCAGGGGTGGTCTCAGGGCTGGTCGATCTCGTCCCAGACCGGGGCCACGGTGACCGCGCTGGGCGAGAGAACGCTGGTCACGTGGACCTGCGTCCCGGGCTGGATCGGGTGGTCGGCCTTGGCGTTGAGCCGCAGGGTGTGGCCGCCGATGAGGATGTTCACCACGCCGAACCCGTCGGCGGGGATCGCGGTGACGACGCGTCCGTCGCGACCGATGGCGTCGTCGGTGGTGAGGGTGGCGTCGCTGCCGCCGTCGCGGATCAGGCGCGTCAGCCAGACGGCGAAGGCCCCGAAGACCACCCCCGCGGCGAGGCCGACCGGGAGGGCGATCGCCGTCGGCGCACCGAAGCCTTGGACGGCCGCGGCGCCGAAGCCCGTCGCCGAGACGAAGGCACCGAGGACCGCACTGGAGAAGACGTCGCCCGCGAGAACGTCGAACGCGCCGTCGAACACGTCACCGAGGACGAGGGAGAGCGCGAGCAGGACGAGGCCGATCACGCCGATCACCAGAAACGTCGTCACGCTGCGTCTGCTCCCCCGAACACCTGCCCCGCGCTCGCGGGAGCGCCAGCATCCCACGGCGACCCGCACGAGGGCGACGCCGGGGCGGGCCCGTGCGCCGTACGCTGCGCCCGTGACTGCTGATCCCTCTTCCCGCGGCGGTGCGGTCGTCACCGGAGCCGGCCGTGGCCTCGGGCGCCAGATCGCCGCGCTGCTCGTCGAGCGCGGCCACCACGTGCTCGTGACCGACATCGACGGGGCGGCGGCCCGGGCGAGCGCCGAGGAGCTCGGCCCACGGGCGAGCGCCCTCGCCCTCGACGTCCGCGACCACGCCCAGGTCGTCGCCGCCCGTGACGCGGTCGTCGAGCGGGCCGGTCGCCTCGACGTGTGGGTCAACAACGCCGGCGTGCTCATCACCGGGCCCGCGTGGGAGCAGGACGAGGCCACCCGCCGGCTGATGCTCGAGGTCAACGCGCTCGGGACGATCAACGGCACCGTCGCGGCGATCGGGGCCATGCGCGCGACCGGTGGTCACGTCGTCAACATCGTGTCGCTCGCCGGGCTGTCGGCGGTGCCCGGCGAAGCGGTCTACGCCGCCTCCAAGCACGCCGCCATCGGGTTCAGCCTCAGCACGATCGCCGACCTCCGGGCCGCCGGCGTGAAGGACGTCGACATCTCCTGCATCTGCCCCGACGGGATCTGGACCCCGATGCTCCACGACAAGCTCCACGACCCGGGCTCGGCGCTGTCGTTCTCCGGCAGGTTGCTGATGCCCGAGGAGGTCGTCGAGGCCGTACGCCGCGTGCTGGACGCGCCCCGGCTCGTCACCGCCGTCCCGGCGTGGCGTGGAGTCGTCGCCCGCGTCGGTGACGCGCTGCCGCGGTTCAGCCTGGCCGCGATGCCGCTCGTGGTGGCCCAGGGCCGGCGGACACAGAGGAAGCTGCGCGACCGCGGCGGGCCGAGGGGCTGAACCGGCGACCGCTACCGTCGGGCGCATGTCGAAGTCACTGGCCGACCTGACGTCGCGCGGGCTGGCGATCGCCGCGCAGTACGACGAGCTCAACCTCGCCGAGCGGGGCCGCACGTGGACACGCGCCGAGACGCTGATGGGCTTCGTCGGCGACGTGGGCGACCTCGCGCAGCTGGCGATGGCCGCCGACGGGGTGCGCTCCGACCTCGGGACGGCGGAGGACACCCACGCGGCGCTGGCGCACGAGCTGGCCGACTGCCTCTGGGCCGTGCTGGTGCTGGCCGAGCGCTACGAGGTCGACCTCGAGGCGGCGTACGACGCGACGATGGACGAGATCGAGCAGCGGCTCACTCCCGACCGACCGTGAGGCGCACCTCGACGACGTCCCCGAGACCGACGCCCTCCGCCGTGCGCACCGCGTCCTTGAGGGGCAGGAAGTAGGTCTCCTCGCGGGGGAACATCGAGGTGGTGAACCTGGTCTCGCCGATCCACGCGGTCACCGGGATGACACCCCAGTAGGCCACGTCGGCCTTCACCTCGTCGACCATGTCGGCCTCGTCGGGCGGGAGCGGCACGAAGTGGTAGGGCGCCGGGCCGCGCCACTCAACCACCTCGCCGGCGAACTCGAGCTCCATCAGCCGGCGCTGTCAGCCTGCGCGCCGGCGAAGTCCCGGCCTCGGATCTCTTCGACCATGGCGCCACGATAGGGCGAGCGACCGACATCGGGGCGTGCCCGGCGGCGTGGTCAACCGCCCATCAGCGAGACTGGACCCATGAGCGACCTTCCCCGCAAGGGCCTGGCCCGCGGAGCCCGCCTGGCGGCACTGCCGCTGGGCTATGCCGGGCGTACGGCGATGGGGCTGGGCAAGCGACTCGGCGGCGCGCCCGCGGAGACGGTGCTCAGCGAGGTGCAGCAGCGCACGGCCGAACAGCTGTTCCGGACGCTCGGCGAGCTCAAGGGCGGCGCGATGAAGTTCGGCCAGGCCCTCAGCGTGCTCGAGGCGGCCCTGCCGGACGAGCTCGTGGCGCCGTACCGCGAGAACCTCACCAAGCTCCAGGACGACGCTCCCCCGATGCCGACCCAGACGGTGCGCGACCAGCTCGCGGTCGACCTCGGCCCGGCGTGGAAGGAGCAGCTGGTCTGGCTCGACGGCGGACCCACCGCGGCGGCCAGCATCGGGCAGGTGCACAAGGGACGCTGGGTCGACGGCCGCGAGGTGGCGGTCAAGGTGCAGTATCCCGGCGCCGGCGAGGCCCTGATGAGCGACCTGCGCCAGCTCGCGCGCGTCGCTCGCGGCATCGCCCCCGTCTTCCCGGGCATCGACATCAAGCCGCTCGTCGCCGAGCTGCAGGCGCGGGCCGCCGACGAGCTCGACTACTCCCTCGAGGCGGAGGCCCAGTCGTCCTTCGCCGAGGCCTTCCGCGACGACCCGGACTTCGTGGTGCCCGACGTGGTCGCCAGCGGGGAGAAGGTGCTGGTCACCGAGTGGCTCGAGTCGCCCCACTCCCTGGCCCACGTCATCCGTGAGGGCACGACCGAGGAGCGCAACCACTACGGCGAGCTGCTCGCCCGGTTCCTCTTCTCCGGCCCCGCGCGCACCGGGATGATGCACGCCGACCCGCACCCGGGGAACTTCCGCCCGATCCCCGCGACCGGACAGCTCGGGGTCCTCGACTTCGGCGCCGTGGCCCGGCTGCCCGAGCGGCAGATGCCGAGCGCGATGGGGAGCCTGATCCGGATCGCCCGCGACGCCGACAGCGACCAGCTGGTCGCCGGGCTCCGCGACGAGGGCTTCATCAAGGACAACGTCACCGTCGACCCTCAGCTGGTCCTCGACTACCTCGCCCCGTTCATCGAGCCCGCGCGCGAGGAGACCTTCCGCTTCAGCCGGGAGTGGATGCGCGCCCAGTTCGAGCGGGTCAACAACCCCCGCGACCCGGCGTTCACGATGGCGACCAAGTTCAACCTGCCGACCAACTACCTGCTGATCCACCGCACCTGGCTCGGCGGCCTCGGCCTGCTCAGCCAGCTCGAGGCGGAGGCGCCGTTCCGGGCGATCCTCGAGGAGAACCTCCCCGGCTTCGCCGCCTAGGTGGGTCGGTCGGCCCGCTGCTGTCGCCGTTCCACGCCGATCAGCACCAGCACGACCAGCGCGAGGTAGGCCACGACGGCGGTCCCGGTGAGGTCGTCGCCGGCCACACCGATCAGCAGGGGTACGGCGATGCCGCTGGTCCCCCACAGCGCCGGCCGCGCGAGGGTGAGCCCGGAGGACACGAGGTTCGCCAGCGTGCCGAGCCCGAACCACGTCGCCACCGCACCGCACAGCAGCCACCGCTGCGGCGACTCGAGGCTCTCGCCGCTGTGGGCCACGACCCCGCCGAGGGCCGCGGCGACGGCGGCGATGCTGGCCGTCGTGGCGCAGTGCAGGGCGAGCGCGAACCGCTGTGGCACGCGGTCGGGACGCAGGTGGGGCACGCCGGCGTAGCCGTGGACGACGGACAGCGCCCACATGCCGGCCAGCAGCACGAAGGCCACGAACCCGGTCACGAGCAGCGGCCCGCCCCACTCCGCCTCCGAGGCCGCGGTCACGCTCTGGATGACCCCCTCGCCGAGCACGATGATGACGAACAGCTGAGGCGTTCGGAGAGGTGGCCGGCGTCGAAGCGGACGATCTGGATGCCGGCGAAGGACGTCATCCGCTCCGGGCTGCGCTGCGTCATCTGGTCGACCCGCTTCTGCGTCTCCCCGAGCATGTCCTCGCCCGACATCACCACGAGCAGGACGAGGTCGAGGGCGATGCCGAGTGCCCACAGCGCGAACTTCCACGGCTCGTCGACCCAGATCGAGACCACCCACGGCACCACCCCGGTCAGGTGCTGGGCGATCGGCCAGTCCGCCACCACCGCGCCCCGCCGCCAGGCGCCCGCCCCGGCGAACCGGGTGGCGACGTAGGCGATCGCGAAGGCGTTGGCCATCGCGAAGTGCGCACCCTCGAAGCCCTCGTGGACCACGTCCTCCGCCACACCCGGCACCGAGGCGGCCATCACCGCGAGGCCGAACATCCCCATCAGCAGGCGTACGGTGCGGGTGTCCTCGCCGGCGGCGTTGCCGTAGAGCATGTAGCTCATCCACGAGAGCCAGAACGCGAGGAACAGCACGGCGTAGAGCGCGAGGCTGGCGCCGGTGACGTCGTCGTGGATGACGTGGGCCAGGGTGCCGACGCCCGCGACGACCACCAGGTCGAAGAACAGCTCGATCCAGCTGGCGTGCCGCTCCTCCTCCAACGAGGTCTCGGACCCGATCCCCGCCTTCACGTCGTCCATGCACGACAGGCTAGAGGCCGGTGGCGGATGCTCTGCCACCATGAGTCCATGGACTCCGCCGCCGCCCTCGCCCGCTGGCACGCCGTCGTGGACAGCCGCGACGCCGCCGGTCTGCCCGCCCTGATCGCCCCGGACGCGGTCTTCCGCAGCCCGGCCGTGCACGCTCCGCAGGAGGGCCGCGACACCGTCGTCGGCTACCTCACCGCCGCGTTCACGGTGCTCGGACCGCACCTGGCCTACGAGCGGGAGTGGCTCGCCGACGACTCGGCGGTGCTGCAGTTCCGCACCGTCGTCGGCGGGCTCGACATCAGCGGCGTCGACATCATCACCTGGGACGCCGAGGGTCAGATCGTCGACTTCACCGTGATGGTGCGTCCGGCCAAGGCGCTCGAGGCCGTCATCGAGCACATGGGCGCCGAGCTGATGCGGATGCTGGCGGGCTGACCCGCCGTTGCCGGTTCAGCGCCCGCGGTTGCGGGGGTGCAGCTTCGCCGTCCGCTCGTTGCCGCGCTTGAAGTTGCCGGTCAGGCGCGCCATGAGCTCCTGGGGGTCGTCGTCCTCGACGTCGCGCAGGAAGTCGGCCGCCCGGCCGCCGCGCAGCGTCGTCGCCGGCTTCCCGTGATGGGTGATCCGCACGGAGCCGTCGGGCAGCTCGGCCCAGTCGAACCCCTCCGCCCGTCCCCCCATCAGCCGACCCAGAAGCCGCGGTCGCCCATGCCCCAGCCACCGAAGTGGTCGCGGTACGTCGATGCCGACCGGTCGCCGAGGTAGGACCCGACGACGGCGGCACCGAGGTCGTCGAGCTCGGGCGAGACCATCCGCCCCTCGACCCGGCGGGCCATCGACTCGATGAATCGGGCCAGGCCCGGGTCCTCGCCGAGCCGGAAGAACGTCGTCTGCGCACCGAGGCGGCGCGAGTTGTCGAGCTCGCGCACGGTGTGGGCGATCGTCTGCGGGTGGGGCGGGTAGGAGAACCACACGTCGCCGTCGGGCTCGAGGTGGCTGGTGGGCTCGCCGTCCGTGACGATCAGCAGCACCGGCTGGGCGTTGGGGTGCTTGCGGAAGTGGCGGTTGGCCAGCAGCAGCCCGTGGTGCAGGTTGGTGCCCTTGTCCCACCGCGCGTCGAGCCCGGTCAGGTGCTCGATCTCCATCACCTGCGCGTGCCGGCCGAAGCCGATCAGCTGCAGGTGGTCGCCACGGAAGCGCGACTGGATCAGCTGGTGCAGCGCGAGGGCCGTGCGCTTCATCGGCACCCAGCGTCCGTCCATGGCCATCGAGAACGACGTGTCGACGAGGAGGGCGACCGCGGCCTGGGTGCGCTCCTCGGTCTCCTGCACCTCGACGTCCTCGACCCGCAGGCGCAGCGGGGTCGTGGCGGCGCCGTCGCCGGCCGTGCGCAGGACGGCGTTGGTGATGGTGCGGGTGACGTCCCAGGGCTCCGTGTCGCCGTACTCCCAGCCCCGGGTCGAGCCGGACAGGTCGCCGGCTGCGCCGGCGTTGCGAGACTCGCGGGCGCCCTGGCGTCCCGACATCCGGGTCGCGACGTCGCGCAGGAGCGCCTTGCCGAGCTGGCGCATCGCCTTGGGCGAGAGGCGCATCTCGCCGTTGGAGCCGCGCTGGAGGTAGCCCGAGTCGCGCAGCGCCTTCTCCAGCTCGGAGAGCGTGCGCGCGTCGATCGCCGCTTGGTCACCGAGCTGGCGGGCGAGGGCGTCGAGGTCGACGTCGTCCATCCGCGCGCCGCCGTAGGACTGCGCCAGCTGGTCGGCCAGCGCGTCCAGCTCGGCGAGGTCCTGGAAGGCGCCGGTGCCGTCGCCGAGCCCGAGGCCCTGCTCGCCGCCGAAGTCCTCCGAGCCGCCCCAGTCGAGGTCGGGCCGCAGGGACTGGAGGTTGGCGTCCATCCGCGCGAGCTGCTGCATCAGCTCGGGCGAGCCGAAGGCCTGCTGCGAGAGCTCCATCAGCTCGGCCCGCTGCTCGGGCGTCATCGAGTTGAGCATCCGCTGCGCCGCGGCCGAGCGCTGCGCGAGGGCGTCCATCAGCTCGTCGATGTTCTGCGGGTTCTCCGGGAAGAAGTCGCCGTGCTTGTCCATGAAGTCGCGGAAGTCCTGGTCGGTGTCCTCCCCGCGAGCGTGCTTCTCCATCAGGTCGTTGAGGTCACCGAGCATCTCGTTGATGGCGGCCCGGTCCTCCTCGGTCGCGCCCTCCATCGCCTGCTTCATCCCGGCGAAGCGCTGGTCGAGGAGCTCGCGCCCGAGCAGGTCCTTGATCTCCTCGTAGGCCTCGCAGGCCTCCTGGGACGTCCAGTCGTAGCCGCTGAGCTCGCTCACCGCAGCCGCGGTCGAGTCGGGCAGGTTGGCCAGCTGCATCTCGCGGAAGTCGCGGTCGGCGTCGTCCATCACAACGTCCCGGGCGAGCTGGCCGCGCTCGGCGAGCACGGCCTTGTCGAGCAGCTCGCGGACCTGCTGCATGGTGCCGTCGAGGTTGTGCCGCTGGAGCAGGTCGCGCCGCTTCTCCGCGATCCGCCGCGCGAGGTCGTCGAGACCCTGCTGGTCCTGCCCGCCGCGCCGCAGGAACTCCCGCATCGCGCGCTCGGGCGAGTAGCCCGCCATCACGTCCTGCCCGATCGCGTCCAGCGCCTCGGCCAGGTCGACCGGTGGGGCGAGCGGGTCGCCGCCGTCGTACCTGCGGTAGCGGCTCACGGCTTGCGCCTCATCCAGATGTCGTCGGGCCACGGCGGGTTGGCGACCGTCTCGGCCTCGACGAAGCCGTGCGCGGCGTAGAACCCCGCGACCCGGTCGTTGCCGTCGACGCGTTCGAGCCACAGCGTGCGGTCGCCGTTGAGCTCGATGATCGCGTCGAGCAGCCGCGTGCCGACGCCGGTCCCCTGGACCTCGGGGTGGACGTAGAGCTTCCACATCACCGAGCGGTCGTCCTTCGGGCCGAGGTTGGCCACGCCCACGATGCGCCCGTCGTCCTCGGCGACGACGTGCGGGATGCGCTGGAGCGAGGCACCCAGTCGCTCCAGCGACCACCACTCGTCGAGCATCCGTCGGGCGTAGGCCGCGTCGATGGGGTCGTACGTCGCGGGCACCACCGCCTCCCCCAGCGCGCGGATCGCGGGGACGTCGGCCACGGTGCCGGGCCGCAGGTCAGCCATAGATCGTCTCCCGGCCGTCGGACTCCTTGCCGACCCGGCGGGCGAGGTAGAGCCCCTCGAGCGCGAGCTCGACGGCGCAGGCCCGTTCGCCGTCGTTGGTCGCACCGATGCGCGCACCGATGTCGTCGTAGACCTCCGACTCGCCGAGCACCGGGAGCCCCGAGAGGAAGTCGCGCGCCGACGTGCGTCCGCTCGTCGCGATGGTCGCACCGTCCTCGACCGCCTCCACCAGCAGGCCGAGGTCGAGGCCCCGGAAGTGGCCGCGGACGGACTCGGCGATCGCCGTGCGCAGCAGGTGGGTGAGGACCTCGCCCTCGCGGCCCTCCTCGCCGGTCTCGAACTCGATCTTGCCGCCGAGCACCTCGACGGCGGTCTCGAGGTCGACGACCCGGGCGACGGCGACGTCCTCGCCGTTGACGGTGGCGCGGTGCAGGGCAGCCGCGGCGATCGTCTCCGCGCCGGCGATCGCGAAGCGCGCGCTCACGCCCGAGCGCTGGTCGACGGCGCTCGACTCGCGCAGGTTGCGGGTGAAGCGGGCCAGGATCTCGATGAGCACGTCGGGGACCTCGGCGACCAGCTCCGCCTCCTGGCGGATCACCGCGATCTCGTCGACGACCTCGAGCGGGTAGTGCGTGCGGATCTCGGCGCCGAAGCGGTCCTTGAGCGGGGTGATGATGCGCCCGCGGTTGGTGTAGTCCTCGGGGTTGGCGGAGGCCACGACCAGCACGTCGAGCGGCAGCCGCAGGACGTAGCCGCGGATCTGGATGTCGCGCTCCTCCATCACGTTGAGCATCGCGACCTGGATCCGCTCGGCGAGGTCGGGCAGCTCGTTGATCGCCACGATCCCCCGGTGGGAGCGCGGGATCAGGCCGAAGTGGATCGTCTCCGGGTCGCCCAGCGAGCGTCCCTCCGCGACCTTCATCGGGTCGACGTCGCCGATCAGGTCGGCCACGCTCGTGTCGGGGGTCGCCAGCTTCTCGGAGTAGCGCTCGTCGCGGTGGCGCCAGGAGATGCGCAGGTCGTCGCCGTACGTCGCGTGCGACTGCTTCGAGGAGACGGTGATCGGGTCGTAGGGGTGCTCGCCGAGCTCGGAGCCGGAGATGACCGGTGACCACTCGTCGAGCAGGCCGACCAACGAGCGGAGCAGCCGGGTCTTGCCCTGACCGCGCTCGCCGAGGAGGACGAGGTCGTGGCCGGCGATCAGCGCGCGCTCGAGCTGCGGGACGACCGTGTCGTCGAAGCCGTGCAGCCCCGGCCACGGGTCGACGCCCTCGCGCAGGCGCGCGAGGAGGTTGTCACGGAGCTCGACGCGGAGGGGCTTGAGCTCGTGGCCGGAGGCGCGGAGCTCGCCGAGGGTGGAGATGGCAGGTGAGGTGGTCACCTGTTCAACGCTAGACCCGCGGGCAAGCAAGGTCGGGCGCATCGGTCCCGCGACGTGGGACCAACGACCCTGACGTCCCCGCGCGGCCCGCGCCGACGATGGGGGCCAACCCACGAGTCGGAGGTGCGTCATGGCGGAGCTGCGGAACCTGAGCCGGAGCGAGTGCGAGGCGCTGCTGCGGCGCGGCGAGGTCGGGCGCGTGGCGCTGGCGACCCCGACCGGACCGCACATCGTGCCGGTCAACTACACCGTGAGCCGCGGCGACGTCGTCGTCGCGACGGCGCCCTACAGCGTGCTCGGGAGCTCCGGGCGCGACACCCTGCTGGCGTTCGAGGTCGACCACGTCGAGCACGCCCAGCAGCGCGGCTGGAGCGTGGTCGTGAGGGGACGGGCGGAGATGGTGGAGGACCCCGAGGAGGTGCGCACGCTGGGACGCCTGCTGCCGCGGCCGTGGGCGTCGGGGACCCGCACGCTCTACCTCCGCATCCCGCTGGACGAGGTGAGCGGACGCCGCCTCGGCGGCGGCTGGGACCTCGAGGCCACCATGCCCCAGCGCCCCACGACCTGAGTCCGGCGGGTGTTGGCACACGACGAGGGACCCGCCCGGTCACCCGGGCGGGTCCCTCGTCGTGCTCCCCCACGCTCATCGCAGGACGGGATACCTCCGCACCGTCCGGGTGCGCGCCCACGGTCGGCCCAGGCCCCACGTGCCGCCGGCCGCGGCGAGGGCCAGCACCACCATGACGATCACGCCGACGAGGTGGTCGTCGACCACGGGGTTGTTCTCGAGCGGCAGCGACGCGGCGTACATGAAGGCGTACATCAGGGCGCCGGCGGCGGTGCCGATCCGCATCCCGACGCCCAGGAGCAGCGTGACCCCGATCCCGAGCAGGCCCAGCATGAAGAGCCAGTCGACGACCGCGTGGCCGGCGAGGCCGTTGAAGAAGCCCTTGAACGGGTTGTCGGCCGGGATGGCGAAGCTCAGGAAGCCCTCGGTCGGGCTGCCGCCGTTGATCCAGGCGGCGTCGCCGAAGCGGTGCAGCACCCCCTCCTGGTCGTAGCCGGTGTGGAAGCCCAGGGCGAAGGTCTTGTCCAGGAAGGCCCACAGGAAGATGACGCCGTAGGCGATGCGCAGGACCGCGATCGCCCGGTCGAGCGGGGACTCGGTCGCCGCGACGTCCGGGGTGTCGAGCCCCTCGCTGGCGACGTGGTGGTGGCGGGGGATGACGGTCATGGCGAGCCCTCCTGCTGGTGGTGGTTTCCTGGCACCTCCACCCTCGCGAGGCCGGGGCGGCACCGGCAGGGGACGAGGTCCCCTGGTCGGGCGCCGAAGGTCCCTACCGACCGGGACCGAGGAGCTTCGAGGCCAGCACCGCCGCCTGCGTGCGGCGCTCCACGCCCAGCTTGGCCAGGATGCTCGAGACGTAGTTCTTGACCGTCTTCTCCGCCAGGAACATCTGCTCTCCGATCTGGCGGTTGGTGAGCCCCTGGGCGACGTGCTCCAGGATGCTCAGCTCCTGCTCGGTGAGGGCGGCCAGCTCGGGCGCGGTCGCCGGCCCGTTGCGCACCCGTTCGAGGACCCTCGCGGTCAGAGCCGGGTCGATCAGCGAGTTGCCGGCCGCCACCTGGCGCACGGCGTTCACGAGGTCGCTGCTGCGGATCTCCTTGAGGACGTATCCCGCGGCGCCGGCCATGATCGCCGCGAACAGCGCCTCGTCGTCGTCGTAGGACGTCAGCACCAGTGCCTGGACGTCCGGGTCGACCGAGCGGACGGCCCGGCACACCTCGATCCCCGAGCCGTCCGGGAGCCGGGCGTCGAGCACCGCGACGTCGGGCCTCAGCGCCGGGATCCTGGCCGTGGCCTCGACGGCGGAGGCGGACTCGCCGACGACCTCGATGTCGTCGTGCCGCTCGAGCAGGACGCGCAGGCCCTCCCGCACGACGTCGTGGTCGTCGAGGAGGAAGACCCGGATCGGCGTGCTCACGCGCCCATCGAAGCAGGCCTACAGCTCGAGGTACATCACGTGCAGACCGACCCGCCCGTGCGTGGGGTGGTCGAAGGCGCGCGGGACGGTACCGACGATCTCGAAGCCGAGGTCCTGCCAGAGGCGTACGGCGACGGTGTTGGTCTCCACCACGGCGTTGAACTGGATTCCGGCGAACCCGGCGGCGCGGTGCCACTGCACGACGTGCTCGCCGAGCCGCCGCCCGACACCGCGCCCGCGCGCAGCGGGGTCGACCATGAACGACGCGGTGCCGACGTGCGCGCCGCGGCCCGGGCGGTTGGGCCCCATCTTGGCGCTGCCGAGGACCGCTCCCTCTTCCTCGAGCACGACGACGTGGTCCGTCATCCACCACGGCCGCGCCGTGTCGATCGTCAGGTCGATCGGGAAGGCGTAGGTCTCCCCCGCCCGGACGATCTCGTCGAAGATCGGCCAGATCGCCGGCCAGTCGGCGTCGGTGGCGGTGCGGACGGCGGTGCTGCTGCTGGTGCCGCTGTTGGTGCGACTGGTCATGACTTCCCCTCAATCGTCGATGTGGTGCCGGCGCCTGCGGCGGATCATGGAGGTGACGAAGGAGGCGCACCATGTCGCTCGAACACCGCCCGGTCGCGATGATGCTCCCCGTCACCGATGTCGACCGCGCACAGCAGTTCTACGCCGAGACCCTCGGCCTCGACTTCACCGGCCGCAACGACGAGGGCAGCGCGATGTTCGTCCTCGGCGGCGGCACCACCCTCGTGCTGCTCCCCCGCCCCGACAGCCATCCGGCCGAGAGCACGGCGATGAGCTTCGAGGTCGAGGACGTCACCTCGGAGATCAGCGCTCTGGAGGGGCGCGGGGTGACCTTCGAGGACTACGACCTGCCCGACGTCAAGACGGTCGACCACGTCTGCGAGTTCGGCGACGAGCGGGCGGCGTGGTTCAAGGACCCCGACGGTCACGTGCTCTGCCTGCACCAGGGGGTCACCTAGCCGCGCGCCCGGCCGGCCTCAGGCGCCGGTCGCGCCGTCCACCGACTCGCGGATCAGGTCGGCGTGGCCGTTGTGGCGTGCGTACTCCTCGATCATGTGGATCAGGATCCAGCGCAGGTCGAAGGGCTGTCCGGTGTGGCGGCTGGCCACCTTGGCGACCGTGTCGAGGTCGTCGCCGATCTTGTCGAGGATCCGGTCGCTGGCCGCGATCGCGTCGTCGAGCAGGCCGAGGAGCACCTCGGGCGAGTCGTCGGCCGCCGTGCGGAACTCCCAGTCGGGGTCGCCCTCCCAGTCCACGCCCTGCCACGGCGCCGCGTCCTCGCGCCCGAGCAGCACCACCGAGAACCAGTTGTCCTCCACGAGCGCCATGTGCTTGAGCAGGCCGCCGAGGGTGAGCGTGCTCGGGGCGAGGGGCCGGGCGAGCTCCTCCTGGGTCAGGCCCGCGGCCTTCTGCTTGAGGGTCTGGCGGTGGAAGTCGAGCCACGCGCGCAGCTGGACGGCCTCGGGGCCGGAGGTGGGCGGGTCGGGGCGATCGGTCATGGCGGCGACGCTAGCGGCCGCGCCGGGGGCCGGGCGACACCTTTAGGCTCGCCGGGTGTTCACTCGCGACTGCCCGTGCGGGTCCGCAGCGCCGTACGACGCCTGCTGCGGTCCGCTGCACCGCGGCGCCGCCACGGCGACGACCCCCGAGCAGCTGATGCGCTCGCGGTTCGCGGCCTACGCCCTCGGCGAGACCGACTACGTCTTCCGCACCTGGCACCCACGCACCCGCCCCGACGACCTGTCTGCCGATCCGGGGCTCACGTGGACCCGGCTCGAGGTGCTCGACGCCCGTGGCGACGCGGTGGAGTTCGTCGCGCACTACGACTCCCCCGCCGGGCCCGGCGAGCTGCGCGAGCGCAGCGTCTTCGAGCAGCGCGGCGGGCGCTGGGTGTACGTCGCCGCATTGCCCTGACCCGCGCGGCCCTCAGGCCGGCGGGCGGTCGGTCAGGCAGTAGTGCATCCCGGCGGGGTCCTCGAGCACGGTCCAGAAGCTGTGCTCGGAGACGACGTGCGCGCCGAGCCCGACGTGGCGCAGGATCTCGCGGTCGCGCTGCGAGCAGGCGAGGTCGAGGTGCGCACGGACCGGCCCGTCGTCGCCGGTGCGTTGCATCAGGATGCGCAGCGCCTGGTCGTCGGGGCGGACCAGCCGGTCGAACTCGGGCAGCGATGCGCCCGACCGCGGCCAGCCGAGCAGGGACTGCCAGAACCCGGCCTCGTCCTCGAAGGTCTCCCGCGGGATGTCGAGGCAGACCTGGTCGATGGCGCTGCGTGAGCCACCCGGCCAGGAGGCTGCGGGAGCAGCAGTGCCGGCCGGGTGGTTGACCAGGCAGAAGGTCAGTCCACCGGGCGAGCGCAGCACGACGTAGCCCTGATCGGCACGCTGGTCGGCGACCTCGACGGCGCCGAGGCCGATCGCCCGGTCGGCCTCGGCCCGCGGGTCGGGGACGTGCACGTCGAGGTGCAGCCGCGGGGCGCCGTCGCCGACCCGCTGCATCTTGAGGTGGGGGTCGCCCTCCGCCGGGGTCAGGGTGAGGAACTCCTCGTCGTCGCCCCGGCGGGCCGACGGCGTCCAGCCGCTCACCGCCGACCAGAAGTCGACGGCGGGCTCGAAGTGCGGTGGGGGTACGTCGAGGAAGGCGGTCAGCCAGAACATGGACCGACCCTAGGGAACCTGGCAGTCCCGCGCGACCGCACCGTCGGACGGCAGCCGGGACGTCCGACGACGTGGTTGGCCCGACAGCCGCATCGTCGGACGTCCCGCGGGACCGCTGCGGGTCAGAGGGCCGGACCCTGGCCGCGCAGCTTGTCGACCTCGGCCATCGCGTCGCGCAGCTGGCCGAGCCACTCGTCGGCGTGCTCGCCGACCAGCCGGACCGACCACGCGAGCGCGTCGGAGCGGGAGCGGGCCACGCCCGCGTCCACGAGGGTGTCGAGCACCTGCCGCTCCGGCTGGCGCAGTCGCGTCATGACCGGGGCGGACACGTGCGTGAAGAGTGCGGTGGTGTCGCCGAGGCGGGCGCCCCACGAGACCTTGCGCTGGTAGCGCGACTCGGCCTCGAGGGCGATCTCGATGCGCTGCTCGCGGGTGTCGGACCGGAAGCGGCTGATCCGCCCCTCGGCCTCGGCATCGGTGGCGGACTCGTCGGCCAGGGTGCCGATCACGAGGATCTCCTCGCGGTCGGTGCTCACCTCGACCGAGTCGAACCACTCGGACGGGAGCCGGCCGGCGAACCAGTCGGCGGCGTCGGTGGCGCTGGGCAGGTCGGCGACCTGCCAGCCGCCGCGGCCACGACCGCCGGGACCGCCGCGGCCGTGCGGGCCACCTCGTCCGCCACGCCCTCGCCCGCGGCGCTCGCCGCGGGTCTCGTTGTTCTCGGAGCTGTCGTCTGGGGTGTTCATCATGTGTCTCCTTGCTTCGTTCGTTACATAATTACACCGTTACAAGAGTGCCAGCGCAAGCGTATTCCCGGACCGACCACCGGAGATCTCAGCGCGCGTCGACCCAGCGCTCGCCGACGGGTTCGGGCACCACCCCGCCGCCCGTCACCTCCGCGACGACCGGGCCCACGGTGTCGGGGTCGCGGGAGCCGACGACGAGGCGCACGTCGGCGCCGTACGCCGCATCGAGCACCACCAGGCCGCGTGCCCGCAGCTCCCCCTCCACCCGTCCGGCGTCGGCGTGACCCAGGCGGAGGGCGAACTCGGTCACGAGGTCGCGACGCAGCGTGCCGGCCTCCGCGAGGGCGAGCCGGACGGTGTCGCCATACGCCCGGACGAGACCGCCGGCACCGAGCAGCGTGCCCCCGAACCACCGCGTCACCACCGCCGCGACGTCGCTGACGCCCGCCCCGCGCAGCACCTCCAGCATCGGCGCGCCCGCCGTGCCGGCCGGCTCGCCGTCGTCGGACGACCGCTGGAGCGAGCCGTCGGGCCCGAGCACGAAGGCCGAGCAGTGGTGCCCGGCGTCGGGATGGGCGCGTCGGAGCCCAGCGACCAGCGCGCGGGCGTCAGCCTCCGAGCCGACCCGGCGCAGCGTGCACGCGAACCGCGAGCGGGACACCTCCAGCTCGGCCCGAGCGTCGCGGGCCAGCGTGAGGTAGGACCTCACTCGCCCTTGCCCTCCCTCTTGCCCTCGACGGTGCTCTCGACCGCGCTGTCCTGGGCGCTCTCCTCGTCGCCCTCGTCCTGCCGCTCCTCCCACGACACCGAGACCTTCTCGAAGCCCTTGTGCCGCTGCATCCGGGCGTACGACGCGTAGGCCCGCCGGTCCGCCGGCGTCAGCTCGACGGCGTCGGTGAAGGGGGTCAGCAGCGCGCGGGGGAAGAGCCGGCGCGCGATCACCACGTTGATCTCCATCGCGAGCACCGCCATCACGGCGCCGATGAACAAGAACCCGACCAGCCCGAGGACGAGTCCGAAGGTCTTGGTCATCGACGTGGTGTCGACGAGCACGTTGGCGACGTACAACGCACCGAGGAACTGCAGGAGCTGCCACATCAGCGCGAGCGCGAACCCGCCCGGCGCGGCCCGTCGGAAGCTGTGCTGCCCGGTCGCGGCGTAGCGGAACAGGACCGAGAGCATCGACCCGACCACGAGCACGGTGAGGACCGGCACCAGGCCCGGCACGCCGACGTCGAGGAAGGACGTGGTCGTGGTGGCGATCGTCGACACGACGGTCACCGACAGCAGCGCGGCGCCGGCGGTGATCAGCAGGACGAGGCTCTTGAAGCGTGCGTAGAACGGGTTGGGGCGGGAGTTGCGTGGCACCGACCAGGCGACGTGCATGGCGTTCTGGAGGCAGTTCGCGAGGCCCAGGGATCCGTAGAGCGCGGCCAGCGAACCGAAGGCGATGCCGGACGCCGACCCCGTCAGTCCCTCCGGGCGGCCGAGCTGGTCGCCGATGATGGGGAACTGGCTCAGGGCGGAGTTGAGGATGTCCTCCTGCCACTCCGGCTTGGCGCCGAGCACGAAGCCCAGGATCGAGGTGCCCAGCAGCATCAGCGGGAAGATCGAGACGAACGCGTAGTAGGTCATCATCGCGGCCAAGTAGTTGCCCTGGTCGTCGAAGAACTTGTAGATCACCGCGAGCGGGAACCCGATGACCGGATGCCGGCGCTGGAAGCCGTCGATCGTCCCCACCACGCCCACGGAGCGAACGCTACCGGCAGGCTCGCAGCGGGAGCCTCACCACGCGTGGAGCAGTCCCCCACCGAGTCGCACGACCAGGGCCGTGACGACGACGAGGAAGAAGATCCGCACGAAGCGCGAGCCGCGGGCGACCGCGACCCGCGCACCGGCGTAGCCGCCCACGATGTTGGCCACCGCCATCAGCGGCGCGAGCTGCCACAGCACGGCCCCCTGCGGGACGAAGACGACCAGGGCCGCGAGGTTGGTCGCCCAGTTGGCGAGCTTGGCCTTGGCGGAGGCCTCGAGGAAGTTGTAGCCGAGCAGCCCCACCAGCGCGAAGACGAAGAACGAGCCGGTCCCCGGGCCGATCGCGCCGTCGTAGAAGCCGACGGCGAGGCCCGTCACGAGCACGGCCGAGACGTGCTGCCCGCCGCTGAACCGCAGCTGGGTCAGCGACCCGACGCTCGGCCGGAACCAGACGTAGGCGCCCACGAGCACGAGGATCACCAGGATGATCGGGTCGAAGGCCGAGCGGGGCATGAGGGACGCCACCAGGGCGCCGCCGAACGAGCCGACGAAGGCCGCGAGCATCAAGGGCCCGAAGGTGCGCGGGTCGGGTCGGATCCTGCGGAAGTACGTCGCCGCGCTGATCGTGGTCCCGCAGAACGACGCCAGCTTGTTGGTGGCCGCGATCTGCACGACCGACGCGCCAGGCAGCCCGATCAGCAGGGCGGGGAGCTGGATCAGGCCGCCGCCACCGACGACGGCGTCGACGAACCCGGCCGCGAGGGCCGCGAGCACCAGGAGCGCGATCGTGGTGGTCGACAGCTCCATGCGTGCCACCCTAGGGGCCGTGCGCATCGTCTCCCTGCTGCCCTCGACCACCGAGATCCTGTTCGCGATCGGGGCCGGTCAGGACGTGGTGGGGGTGACGTTCGAGTGCGACTTCCCGCCCGAGGCGCGCACCCGGCGGATCGTCTCGACGAGCGCGATGCCGGAGGGACTGACGCCCAAGGAGATCGACGACTTCGTGGTCGCCGCGACGGCTGCCGGTCAGGACCTCTACCGCCTCGACGAGGGCGCGCTCGCCGACCTCGACGCAGACCTCGTCGTCACCCAGGACCTGTGTGCGGTGTGCGCGGTGGACGTGTCCGTGGTCGACGACGCACTCGCCCACCTCGGCTGCACGGCCGAGGTCCTCACCCTCGACCCGCACACCCTCGACGAGGTGTTCGCCACGATCCACACCCTGGGACGGGCGACCGGCCGCGAGGACGCAGCCGCCTCGCTCGTGGCCGGGCTCCACGCCCGCCTCGCCGAGGTCGTACGCCGCGTGGCACACCGACCGCGGCCACGGGTCGTGCTCCTGGAGTGGACCGACCCGCCGTTCGCCCCCGGGCACTGGATCCCCGAGATGATCGACCTCGCCGGCGGCGAACCGGTGCTCGGCGTCGCCGGGGCGAAGAGCGTCCGCACGACGTGGGCCGACGTCGACGCGGCCCGCCCGGACCTGGTCGTGGTGGCGCCGTGCGGCTACGACCGGGCGGGTGCCCGGGCGCTGGCCGACGAGATAGCCGGGGAGCTGCCCAGCGGCGTACGCGTGCATGCCGTGGACGCCGATGCCGCATGGGCTCGCCCGGGCCCGCGCCTGCTCGACGGGATCGAGGAGCTGGCGCGGGTCCTGGACGAGATGTGCGCGTCTAGCGCGTGAACTTCTCGACCTGGATCAGGTCGTAGCCCCGGGGCATGACCTGGCCGAGGCCGGGGCACTGCAGCGTGCCCGACGCCCCGGGCTCGAGCTCCTCGTCGGAGCGGCAGATCAGCGTCGCCTGGAGCTTGTCGTCGCCGACGAAGACGATCTCGAAGATCGCGAACCGGGACTCGTCGCCGTCGTTGGTCACCTC
The DNA here is from genome assembly GCF_003057875.1 of Nocardioides currus. Taxonomy (GTDB): domain Bacteria; phylum Actinomycetota; class Actinomycetes; order Propionibacteriales; family Nocardioidaceae; genus Nocardioides; species Nocardioides currus. The sequence continues at coordinate 147,155 of NZ_PYXZ01000001.1, forward strand.
GGCGGTGATCTGCGGCTGCTCCGACTCCTCCATCTCGATCGTCGCCGTCGTGCTGTCGAGGGTCCAGCCCTTCGCGACCGTGAAGTCGTTCCAGGTGAACTCGTCGCCGAGCTCGACCTGGACCTTGGCGTCCTCGCCGGTGGCAGCGTCGCCGGAGCCGGAGTCGTCGGAGCAGCCGACGGCGAGCACGAGGAGCAGGGCAGCGAGCGCGGCCCGCAGGAGGATCGTCACGGGCTTCATCATCACCCGCGGGCCAAGAAGGCGAGCAGGTCCTGGCGCGTCAGCACCCCGACCGGCTTGCCGTCCTCGTGCACGAGCACCGCGTCGGACGACTCCAGGAGACCGACCGCCTCGCGGGCCGGCGACGTCGAGCCGATCGAGGGCAGCGAGGCCGACATGTGCTGCTCGACCGGGTCGGTGAGCTTGGCGTGGCCCGCGAACAGCGCGTCGAGCAGGGCACGCTCGGACACCGAGCCCGCGACCTCGGCGGCCACGATCGGCGGCTCGGCGCGGACGACGGGCATCTGCGAGACGCCGTACTCCTGGAGGATGTGCACGGCCTCGGCGACCGTCTCGCTCGGGTGGGTGTGCACGAGGTCGGGCAGCCGACCCGACTTGCCGCGCAGCACCTCGCCGACCGTGCGGTCCTGCGAGTCGCCGGCGGTGGCGAAGCCGTACTGCCCCAGCCACTCGTCGTTGAAGACCTTGGTGAGGTAGCCGCGACCGGAGTCGGGCAGCAGCACCACGATCACCGCGTCGGTGCGGCCCTCGGCGGCGAGCTCCTCGGCGAGCTGCTTGGCGGCGAAGGCGGCCATGCCCGACGAGCCGCCGACGAGCAGCGCCTCCTCGCGGGCCAGGCGGCGGGTGAAGGCGAAGGAGTCGGCGTCGGAGACCTCGATGATGCGGTCGGCGACCGTGCGGTCGTAGGTGTCGGGCCAGAAGTCCTCACCGACGCCCTCGACGAGGTAGGGGCGACCGGTGCCGCCGGAGTAGACCGAGCCGGCCGGGTCGGCGCCGATGACCTGGACCTCGGGGTTCTGCTCCTTGAGGTAGCGACCGATGCCGGAGATGGTGCCGCCGGTGCCGACGCCGCACACGAAGTGGGTGATCTTGCCGTCGGTCTGCTCCCAGACCTCCGGACCGGTGGTCTCGTAGTGCGAGCGCGGGTTGTGCGGGTTGGAGTACTGGTCGGGCTTCCAGGCGCCGGGCTGCTTGGAGAGCCGGTCGCTGACGTTGTAGTAGGAGTCGGGGTGCTCCGGGGCGACGGCGGTCGGGCAGACGACCACCTCGGCGCCGTACGCCTTGAGGACGTTGCGCTTGTCCTCGCTGACCTTGTCGGGGCACACGAAGACGCACTTGTAGCCCTTGGCCTGCGCCACCATCGCGAGCCCGACGCCGGTGTTGCCGGAGGTCGGCTCGACGATCGTGCCGCCGGGCTGCAGCTCGCCGGAGGCCTCGGCGGCCTCGATCATGCGGGTCGCGATGCGGTCCTTCACGGATCCGCCGGGGTTGAGGTACTCGACCTTCGCGAGCACCAGCGGTCCGTCGGCCTTCCCGAGATCGTCGAGAGAGGTGGAGAGCCTCAGCAGCGGGGTGTTGCCGATGAGGTCCAGGAGAGAGTTCACGAATTTCACCCGGTCAATCTAGCCACCTACCGGCCATTAACATGAAGTCGTGGGGACAGCAGGGGCAGCGCGCAAGCTCGCATCGGCGGCGGCATTCGGGGGCGGCGGCCTGTCCGTGCTGGGAGCCGGGTTGTACGGCGTCCTGCGGGCCGAGGCCAAGCTCGCGCGCCGGGCCATCGGCGAGCCGAGCGCCGGCCACCGACCGCCGGAGTCGAGCGGGTGGTACGGCCGTGGCCGGCCCGGGCCGGCGATCCGGCTCGTGCTCCTGGGCGACTCCAGCGCCGCCGGCTACGGCGTCGACCGGGTCGAGGACACACCCGGCGCACAGCTGGCGAGCGGGATCGCGACGCAGGCCAACCGCCGCGTCCACCTGCGCGAGTTCGCCAAGGTCGGCGCCCGCTCCAGCGACCTCGCGGTGCAGGTCGAGGCGGCCCTGCTGACCGAGCCCGACATCGCGGTCATCCTGATCGGCGCCAACGACGTGACCCACTCGGTGCTGCCGTCGCAGTCGGTGCAGCACCTCGCCGAGGGTGTGCGCCTCCTGCGCGAGGAGGGCTGCACCGTCGTCGTCGGCACCTGCCCCGACCTCGGCACCATCAAGCCCATCGCTCCCCCGCTCAAGCAGGTCGCCCGCTCGTGGTCGCGCCGGCTGGCCGCGGCGCAGACGATCGCCGTGGTCGAGGAGGGCGGCCGCACGGTCGCGCTCGCCTCGATCCTCGGGCCCGAGTTCGCCGCCGCGCCGGCCGTGCTGTTCGGCCCCGACCAGTTCCACCCCTCCGCCGACGGCTACAAGCAGCTCGCGTCGGTGCTGATCCCCTCGTGCCTGGCCGCGCTCGGCCTGATCCCCGAGGACGAGGCGCTCCCCGAGGCCTACCGCGGCGAGGGCGTCCTGCCCGTCGCGGCCGCCGCCGTACGCGCCGTCAAGACGCCCGGCACCGAGCTCGGCGGCACCGAGGTCTCGGGCGCCCAGCGCGGGCTGCGGGGGCGCTGGGTCGAGCTGCGGCACCGGCGTCGTCACCCGCACGCCGAGGTCGAGTCGCCCGAGGAGACCGAGGACACCGAGGCGTCACCCGACCAGGAACCGGCCGCGATCGACGGGTAACGGGTCGAACGTGACACTCCCGCCCCCACTGGTGGGGGCGGGAGTGCTTCTTTCGACCCGTTACTCGCGGACGGGCCCGGAAATGACGCCGACCCGACGTCTCGATGACGTCGGGCCGGCGGAGCGGGGCAGGCTCAGTCCTGCTGGAAGATCGCCAGGATCCGCAGCAGGTTGGTGTAGATCCAGACGAGGCTGACGGTCAGCGCAAACGCGGCCCGCCACGACTCTCGCTCCGGGAGCCCGGCGCGGACGCCCTGCTCGACGAAGTCGAAGTCGAGGATCAGCATGAAGACACCCAGCACGAGGCCGCCGATGGCGAACACGAGGCCGAGGCCGCCGAAGCCGAAGAAGCCGATCTGGTTGCCGAAGAAGCCCAGCACCATCTCGAGCAGGCCCAGCGCCACCATGCCGAACATGGCCGCGACGACGAACGTGCGGAACTTGTTGCCGACCTGGATGTCGAAGAACTTGTACGCCGCCAGCGTGCCCGCGAAGGCCGCGAAGGTGCCGATCACGGCCTGCAGGACGATGCCGGTGTCGACACCCGCGTAGGCCGGGATGATCTTCGAGAACGCGCCGAGCGCCACGCCCTCGAGCGCGGCGAAGGCGAGCACCAGCGCGGGGCTGATGATCTTCTTGAACGAGTTGACCATCGACAGCGCGAAGGCGCCGAACGAGCCGACCATCAGCGCGAGGTAGAGCTTGCCGATGTTGTCCTCGTTGGCGAGGCCGCTCTCGGTGATCGAGTCGCCGGTCCAGAACCACGTGAGCGCCGCGAAGGCGATCACGACGGCCAGGGTCATGGCGGTCTTCTGGACGACCGAGTCGACGGTCATCCGGCCCTGGTCGACCTGCTGGGTCGGGGTGCCGGTGCCCCACTGCGAGGGGTCGCCGTACTCGGGGGCGGAGGGAGCCTGGCCGTAGCCGGGGTAGGCCTGTCCACCACCGGCGTAGCTCTGGTTGCCGTAGGCGTTGGCCGTCCCGTTGAACTCCTCGGAACGGTTGAAAACCGGGTTGTTGCTCTTCATGGTCTCTCCTTGGAGGCCGTGTGGTGTGCCGCCACCTTACTCGGCGGCTACTCATCCAAACGTGCGAGCAGGGCCCGGTGTTCCCGTGGGGACGGCGATCCGGGCCCTGCTCAGGGGATTCTCAGGAGCGCACGAACAGCGCGAACTTCCGCGAGGTGCGCTGGTGGGCGTCGTCGCCGGCGATCGTCACCTTCAGGGTGCGCCGTCCGGCCCTGGCCAGCTCGGGCACCCGGACGACGAGCCGCCCGTCGGCCTTGAGGACCGCCTTCAGCGAGCCGTCGTACCCGCCGATGCGGACCACGACGTCACCACCGGGTCCGCCGGCGGTGGTCGCGACCCGGAGGACGACCGTGCCCCGACGGCCCGTCGACACGACGAGCTTGCCCTTACCTGCCTTGGCGATCGTCACGCTGCCCACGGCCGGAGCCGAGGTCGGGGCCGAGGTCGGGGCCGCCGTCGGGGCCGTCGTGGGGGTGGGCGTCGGCGTGGGCGTCGGCGTGGGGATCGGCGTGGGGGTCGGGGTGGGCGTCGGCGGGACCTCGCACGGGATCGTGCCCGAGCGCAGCGAGTGCCCGTCGGTGTCGCCGTCGTCGCTCCACACGACCTCCTTGCTGCCCGCGCCGCAGGTCGACTGCGGCGCGATCGCGAAGCCCTCGTTGTTCAGGTTGGGCATCCCCACCGGGCGGTCGAAGGCCTGTGCGACCCGGAACGCCCCGGCGTCGTCGAGCTCCATCGTCACGGTGACGCCGTCGCAGCTGTCGTCACACACGGCCCACAGGCGCTGCTGCTCCGGGTCCCAGCTGACGTCCATGGCGCCCTTCGGGCCGGCGTTCGTGGTCAGCTCCGGGTCGAGCGTGGCGACGAGGTGTGCCGTCTCCTGCACGGCGGCGGTCTGGTCGAGCGCCACGACGTGGAGCAGCCCGGTGCCCTCGACGGCGACGACGTAGAGGCCGGTGCCGTGGTGCGGATAGGTCGCCGGGTCGTACGCCGCGCCGGTGGCCTGGTCGACGAACCCGCCCGCGGTGAGGGCGTTGTCCGGGATCCAGGTGATGCCCTCGAGACCGAGGTTGGCGCCCACGGTGGGCAGCAGCGCGTTGAGCGACCACTCGTCGGTGGCACTGATCGGGCCGCCACCGGTCGAGGTGCCCGGCTCGTAGCGCAACACGGCGTTCCTGCTGACCCCGCTGACGGAGTTGTCGCGCTCGGTGGCGAGGTAGACCGCGCCGTCGGGGCCGATCGTGATGCCCTCGGAGTCGGGCGCCCCGGTGCCGTCCGCGTAGCGCGGGTCCCTGCCACCCGCCCAGCCGCTCGCGGGCACCCACGCGCTGCCGCTCTTCGTCATCTTCCACAGCGTGCCGGCCTTGTTCTGCGCGACCCACAGCGTGGTCGGGTCGGTCGGGTCGAAGACCACGCCGCTGGCGTCCTGGTTGAAGGTCGCCGCGTCGTCGGAGACCTGGACGGTCTGCGAGCCCGGCCACGGCGCCCGGTCGAGGCCGGGACACTGGTTGGCGGCGCCGCGGGTGAGGGCGGCGGTCGCGATGAACGCGCCGACCCCGTCCTTGCACCGGCCGTAGGACGGGACACCGTGGGTGGTCCAGGCGAACGAGTCGATCAGCTTCGCGGTCGGGTCGAAGAGGCGTACGGCGTCCGAGCCTCCGAGCCCGGCGGCCAGGGCGTCGACCACGAGGTGGCCGTGGGCGGGCACGACGCTGGGGCTGGGCAGGGTCGTCGGGTTGGTGTCCCCGCTGTCCTTGACCACCCAGCCGGCGACGTCGATGTCGGTGCCCGAGAGGTTGACGAGCTCGACCCAGTCGGGGTTGGGGTCGGAGACGACCTCGTTGAGACGGATCGGGCTGCAGGCGTTGGCGGCACCGCGGGTCGCGACGGTGGTCTCCTGCCAGGCGCCCGTGCCGTCGGGGCAGCGACCCAGCGTCGTACCGGCGTGGCCCCCCGACGACGCGTGCTCGTCGACCTTCGTCGTCCCGTCGGCGAGGTAGAGCGTCACGGTGTCGTCGACCCCGAGGCCGAAGCCGGGCGGCGGGAACTCGGTGTAGGTCGCGTAGAACCCGCCCGGGGCGATCACCGTGTTGGCGGGGATCGTGACGAACGGGTTGCTCGCGCCGGCGTCCTTGAGCCTCCATCCGGAGACGTCGGCCGGGGTGCTGCCCGTGTTGGTGAGCTCGACCCAGTCGGCGACCGCGTCACCGTTGGACTCGATCTCGTTGAGCCGGACGCTGCTCGGGTCGAACCCACTGGGGCAGGCGTTCGCGGCGGCCTTGGTGGCCGACACGGTGGCGACGAAGTCACCCGTGCCGTCGGCGCAGCGCCCGTACGTCGTCGTCGCGTGGGTCGTCCAGGAGTAGGAGTCGACGAGGGTGGTGCCGTCGGCGGCGAAGACGCGCGCGGAGTCGGCGCCGCCGAGGCCGAAGCCACCCACGACGCCCGGGCCCTCGGTGTGGATCGCGAGGTGTCCGCCGGGCGCGACGACGGAGCCGGCCGGGAAGGTGAGGGTCCGGCTGTCGTCGCTGTCCTTGACGACGAAGCCGGAGACGTCCGCCGCGGTCGATCCGGTGTTGGTGACCTCGATCCAGTCCGCGACCGGGTCACCGTTGGACTCGACCTCGTTGATCCTCACGTCGGTCACGGCGTCGGCAAGGGCCGACGTCGCCGTGAGCGTGGTGAGGGTGACGGCGGCGAGGGCTCCCGCCAGGGCACAACGAAGCGCAACGCGCATGGACTGACTCCAGGGCTCGGAAGGGGTGTGGCTGACCAGCCGAGCGAAACGTCGCGGAGGCCGACGAACGGAGGCAGAACCGCGGGCGAACCGACGACCAACGGGGCGTGTGGAGTGGAGGTCCTGCCCGCGAGGTGCCCCCGGTGGGGGTCGAACCCACACTGTGCGGTTTTTAAGACCGCTTCCTCTGCCGATTGGGATACGGGGGCGAGTGGCCCGCGAAGGCTACGCGGTCCGCAGGGACCAGGCGATGCCCTCGAGGATGTCGGACTCGCTGACCAGCAGCTCGTCGACGGTGGTGCGCCGCAGCACCCGCGAGGCGATCAGCGCACCGGCGTCGATGACGTCGGCGCGGCCCGGGTGCATGTAGCCCAGGGCGAGGCGCTCGGCGACGGTCATCGCGACCAGCCGGTCGACGTGGGAGTGCACGTCCGCGTGGGTGTGCACGGAGCGGTCGATCGCCTCGGGGTCGTACGCCGCCAGGTCGAGCACCCCGGCCGCGAGCGTGGTCATGGTGCCGGCGATCCCGACCACCGTGGCCGCGGCGGCGAGGTCGACCCCGCTCGCGTCGAGCTGGTCGTCGATGTCGCGGACGACGGCCTCGATCTCCTCCCGGGTCGCCGGGTCGTGGCGCACGTGGCGCTCGTGGAGGCGCACCGAGCCGACGTCCATCGAGCGGGCCGCCACGACGCCGGCGTCGTCGCCCAGCACCACCTCGGTCGAGCCACCGCCGATGTCGACGACCAGGATCGGGCGCGCCGCCTCGTCGGGGACGTTGCTCATCGCGCCAGCGAAGGCGACGGCGGCCTCCTCGTCGCCGCTGAGCACCTCGGGCTCGACCCCGAGCCGGGCCAGCACGCCGGCCCGGAACTGCGCCGCGTTGTCGGCGTCGCGCGTGGCCGAGGTGGCGCAGAACCTGATCGTCTCGACGTCGTGCTGCGAGATCAGCGCGGCGTACGTGTCGATCGCGGCGAAGGCGCGCTCCAAGGCCTCGTCGGCGAGCCGGCCGGTCGCGTCCACCCCCTGCCCGAGCCTGACCATGCTCGACTCACGCACGAGCACCTCGAGGCCGGCGTCGGTGTGCTCGCCGATGAGGAGCTTGATGGTGTTGGTGCCGCAGTCGACGGCGGCTACACGCACGGGCCCGGCTCCCACCACTCGCCCAGCAGGTCGAGGACCTCGTCGCCGAGCGGGTTGACGCCGCGGCCCATCGCCAGCGACTGCCCGGCCAGCACGTGCAGACACTTGACCCGGTCGGGCATGCCTCCGGCGGAGATGCCCTCGATCTCCGGGACGTCGTGGCCCGACTCGGTCGCCAGGGCGCCGCGGAAGGCGAGGTAGGACTCGTGCGCCGCGGCGTACGCCGCGGCGAGCTCGGGGTCCTCACCGAGCCGGTCCTGCATCTCCTTCATCAGGCCGGAGCCCTCCAGGGTCCCGATCCTCGAGGCCGCGCGCGGGCAGGTGAGGTAGAAGGTCGTCGGGAACGGCGTGCCGTTGGGCAGCCGAGGCTCCGTGGTGACGACGTCGGGGTTGCCGCACGGGCAACGGTGGCCGACGGCGTGGATGGCGCGGGGCTCGCGGCCGAGCTGCGCGGCGATGGCTGCTTCGTCGTTCGGGTCGATCACGAGCCGATCATTTCACTGGTCGGTCACGGGGTGGAGGCCGCACCCGCGCGGCCGTCGATCTCCGTGGCGGGGCCGTCGGTGGGCGCCGGCGGGTCGCCGGCCATCTCGACCGAGGCCCAGGCGTTGTCCCACCACGCCGTCGGGACGGTCTTGATCACGTCGTCCGGGTCGCTGAGCGAGGTCTGGCTCTCCAGCGGCTTGCCGTCCTTGTCGAGCACCAGGAAGCCGGTCTCGCCCGGCATGAGGTAGCCGAAGCGGGCCCGGGCCTGGGCCTTGACGAACGCGGGGTCCTCCCAGCGCTTCTTCTCCCGCTCGAGGGAGTTGATCGCGCTCTCCCGCTCGGCGATGGCGACCTTGAGGTCGCCGATGTGGGCACGCTGCTGGAGGTAGGCGCGCAGCGAGGATGCGTACGACACGGTGAGCACCGCCAGCACCAGCACCAGCACGGCGGCGCGGCCGGTGAAACGGGGGCGACGCGGCGTCGGCCTGCTCGTCGCGCCGACGGGGGCCGTCGCCGCGGACCTGGCGCGGGCGGCGCTGCGGTCGGAGCCGCTGCGCTCCGTCCGCCCGGTGCGGGTGCCCGGGCGCGTGCTGCCGCCGGGTCCGCCCCGGGGGGTGCGTCGCGGCGCGGCGCCGGGTCGGGACGGGGAAGCCATGCGAGCAGTCTGCCTCGCGCGGCAGCCAGATCCCGGGACCACGCGCCGGTCCGGTGTCGCCGCACCGCCGCGGGCGGTCGCGGTCGATCGCAGTCATCCGATGTCGGGGATCGACCGAGACCTCGCCGCGGACCCGCATCCGGACGGGTGTGCGGCGATCCCGTCCACGTCCTCTCCCCAGGTCCGTGACCGTGCTGGTCACTCTCAGGGACGGGGACCGGTTGGACCGGTCCGTTGGTTGTCCGGTGGCGAGCGCCGCCTTGCCGCACGCGGCTGCGGCGCTCGCGTCAGGCTCAGCCGGAGAAGCGCGGGAAGGCGCCCCGCCCGGCGTAGCGTGCGGCGTCGCCGAGCTCGTCCTCGATGCGCAGCAGCTGGTTGTACTTCGCGACGCGGTCGGAGCGGGCCGGCGCACCGGTCTTGATCTGGCCGCAGTTGGTGGCCACCGCCAGGTCGGCGATCGTGGTGTCCTCGGTCTCGCCCGAGCGGTGGCTCATCATGTTGCGGAAGCCGGCCCGGTGGGCGAGGTCGACCGCGTCGAGGGTCTCGGTCAGGGAGCCGATCTGGTTGACCTTGACCAGCATGGCGTTGGCGTTGCCGCCGTCGATGCCGCGCTGGAGCCGCTCGACGTTGGTGACGAACAGGTCGTCGCCGACGATCTGGATCTTGTCGCCGACCTGGTCGGTCATGGCCTTCCAGCCGGCCCAGTCCTCCTCGTCGAGCGGGTCCTCGATCGAGACGATCGGGTAGGACGCGACGAGGTCGGCGTAGTAGGCGACCATCTGGTCGGTGGTCTGCTTCTTGGCCTCGAAGACGTACTTGCCCTTGTCGTGGAACTCGCTGGCCGCGACGTCCATCGCCAGCGCGAAGTCCTTGCCCAGCTTGAAGCCGGCCACCTTGATCGCCTCGGCGATCAGGTCGAGCGCGGCGCGGTTGGACTCGAGGTCGGGGGCGAAGCCGCCCTCGTCGCCGAGGCCCGTCGAGAGGCCCTTCTTCTTCAGCACCGACTTGAGGGCGTGGTAGACCTCGGCGCCCTGGCGCAGCGCCTCGGAGAACGTGGGCGCGCCGATCGGCGCGATCATGAACTCCTGGATGTCGACGTTGGAGTCGGCGTGCGAGCCGCCGTTGAGGATGTTCATCATCGGCACCGGCAGCAGGTGGGCGTTGGGGCCGCCGACGTAGCGGAACAGCGGCAGGCCGGCCGACTCGGCGGCCGCGCGGGCCGTGGCGAGCGAGGCGCCGAGGATGGCGTTGGCGCCGAGCTTGGCCTTGTTGGGGGTGCCGTCGAGGTCGAGCATCGCCCGGTCGACCACGCGCTGGTCGTCGGCCTCGAGACCGACGATCGCGCCGGAGATGTTCTCGGCGACCGCCTTGACGGCCTTCTGCACGCCCTTGCCGAGGTAGCGCTTGCCCCCGTCACGCAGCTCCACGGCCTCGAAGGCACCGGTGGACGCGCCGCTGGGGACGGCCGCGCGGCCGAAGGCGCCGTCGTCGAGCAGCACCTCGACCTCGACCGTGGGGTTGCCTCGCGAGTCGAGGATTTCGCGGGCGCCGACAGCTGCGATGGATGCCATGGGGTGCTCCTGGAGATCGAGAAACGAGTCGCCTCACCCTAGACCCGCGGGCGCCCCCTGCCGCCAGCCCACGACGGGCATGAGAATCCGCGCGGACCGACTAGCGTCTCGGTCGTGTCCACCGCCGCCGACCGCTTCACCGCGTTCGTCGAGCTGATCGCTCCCGACGTCGACGCGATGCCGACGACGGCGGCCCAAATGGCCGGGCTGGCCGGCCTGTCGCCGTCGCAGTTCGAGCGCGTCGCCCGCGCCGTGGTGGGCGAGTCGCCCGCGAGGTTTCGCGGACGCATCCTGATGGAGCGGGCGTCGTACCTCATGCTGACGACCGATCGGAGGCTGCTGGACATCGCCGTCGACAGCGGCTTCTCCAGCCACGAAGCCTTCACGCGGGCGTTCCGGCGCGAGTTCGGGGTGCTGCCGTCGGTGTGGCGCACGGAGCCGACGTCGTTCCGCATCGAAGCACCCAACGACGTGCACTTCAGCCCGCCCGCTGGCCTCCGCCTGCCGGCCCGTCACAGGATGGACAGCGTGGACCTGGTCGTCGAGATGGTGGAGCACCACGTGTGGCTGGTCGGTCAGCTGGTCGACCGCGCCCAGCGGGTGTCCGACAGCGATCTCGACCACGTCTCCGAGCGCTCGGTCGACGGGATCGACGGCGGCACCCTGCGATGGGCGTTGTCGCGACTGGTCGGCCAGATGGAGATGTGGAACGCCGCCGTCCACGACGTGGGCTACGACTTCGGCGTCGAGGAGCACGAGTCGCCCACGTCGATGCGCAGGCGGCTCGACCGCGTCGGCCCCGAGTTCGTCGACAACGTCTCGTTGATCGCGGCCACCGGCCGCTTCGACGAGACCTTCGTCGAGGCGTTCTCGCCGACGCCACAGGTGTTGTCGTACGGCGCCATGGTGGCGCACGTCCTGACCTTCGCCGCGCACCACCGGCTGCTCGCGCTCTCCCGGCTGCGCGAGTGCGGCGTCACCGACCTCGGGTTCGGCGACCCGAAGCAGTGGTTCGCGATCGGTCGCGACGATGCGGCTCTCGATCAAGCGGACGACGGCTGAACGCGGCAGCGTGCGTGGTGTCGAGAGGAGACACCATGTCCATGAAGGCCCCCTACCGAGAGCCCCTGTTGCCGGCCGAGCCCGGACCGCGGGTCGTGCCCGAACCGCGACGACGGGGCGAGGAGGGCGGCGGCCGGTGCGGCGTGTGCGCCGGCTCCGCCGAGCCCGCCGTGTGGGGTGACGAGCACTTCACCCTGCACCCACCACGGACCTGCAGCCTGCCCGGCACTCTCTGGCTGGCCAGTCGCGACCACGTCGACTCCTTCCGCGACCTCTCCTCTGCGGCTGCGGCCGGGTTTGGACCGCTCGTCGCCCGGGTCGAGACCGCGATGCTCGAGGACCCCGGCGTCGGCCGCGTGCACGTCTACCGCTGGGGCGACGGCGCCGCCCACTTCCACGTCTGGATGATGCCGCGCCCGTTGGGCATGCTCGAGGCCAGCGGCATGATGCTGCCGCTGTGGGAGGACGCCCTGCCCGACGTGCCGGACGAGGAGTGCCGGACCGCGGCCCGGCGGGTCGTCGATCGGCTGGCGGGCTGAGGTGCCCGACACCGTGCCGACCCCGGGCCGGGCGCTCGCACGACGCATCGGCACGACCGACGCCGTCGTGGTCGGCCTGAGCGCGATGCTCGGCGCCGGCGTGTTCGTCGCCTTCGCGCCGGCGGCGTCGGCGGCCGGGTCCGCGCTGCTGGTCTCGCTCGGGCTGGCGGCGCTGATCGCCTTCTGCAACGCCACGTCGTCCGCGCAGCTCGCGGCGGTCCACCCGTCGTCGGGCGGCACCTACCTCTTCGGTCGGGTCGTGCTGGGTCCGTGGTGGGGCTTCGTGGCCGGCTGGGGCTTCGTGATCGGGAAGACGGCCTCGTGCTCGGTGATGGCGCTGGCCTTCGCGGCGTACGCCGTCCCGGGCGGCGGGTGGTGGCAGCGCGGCGCCGCGGCGGCGGCGGTGGCGCTGTTCACGGCCGCGACCTTGCGCGGCATCAACCGGACGGCCCAGGTGGCGCGGGTGCTGCTGGGGGTGACCGGCTCGGTGCTGGTCCTGGTGGTCCTGCTGTCCGCGAGCCGCGAGGTGGTCGAGGCACCCGACCCGCTCACGGGCGCGAGCACGCTCGGCGTGCTCCAGGCGGCCGGCCTGCTCTTCTTCGCCTTCGCGGGCTACGCCCGGATCGCCACGCTGGCCGAGGAGGTGCGTCGTCCCGAGCAGATCAGCCGCGCGATCCTGGTCGCGCTCGGCGTCACCCTCGCCGTCTACCTCGCCGTCGCGCTCGTGCTGGTCCGCACCCTGGGCGCCGACCTGGCGTCCTCCGCCACGCCGTTGTCCGACGCCGTGGGGGCCGTGGGGGCGGGGTGGGCGCGACCCGCAGTCCGGGTCGGCGCTGCCGCGGCCGCGCTCGGCGCCCTCCTGGCCCTGCTGGTCGGGGTCAGCCGCACCACGCTCGCGATGGCCCGCGAGCGCGACCTCCCCGCCTGGCTCGCGTCCGTCTCGGACCGGCACCGGGTGCCCGACCACGCCCAGCTCGCCGTGGGGGTGGCGGTCGTCGTGCTCGTGCTCAGCGTCGACCTGCGGGGCGCGATCGGCTTCTCGTCATTCGGCGTGCTCACCTACTACTTCGTCGCCAACGCCGCGGCGTGGCGCCAGCCCGCCGGCGAGCGACGCTGGCCCCAAGCGCTCCAGCTGCTCGGGATGTCCGGCTGCCTGGTCCTGGTCGGCACCCTGCCCGGGCCCTCCGTCCTGGCCGGCCTGGCCGTCCTCGCCGTCGGCTTGCTGGGCCGCCTCGCCCTGCGGCGACCCCGCTAGACACTCACCCCTCGGCGGCGTCGACCTCGCGGCGTACGGCGGCGCGCAGCGCCTGCTCCGGATCGACGCCCGCCGCCCGCGCCTCCCGGACGAGGTCGAGCAACCGCTCCCCCAGCACCTCGGACGTCGTGCCGTCGGAGGCACCGGTCGCCCCGTCCGCACTACGTCGCGGATCCGTGGGGGCGTCCGACGCATCGAGCCGGGCCAGGCGCTCGAGCACCTTGTCGGCGTACAGCAGAGCCGGCAGGCCGGGCGGGAGCCCGTCGGTGACCGACGACCGGTCCTTCTCGAGCGCCTTTGCCTGCTGCCACCGCTCGTTGACCTCCGCCGGCGTCAGCGAGGCGGACGCGTCGCCGAAGACGTGCCCGTTGCGGCGCACCATCTTCTCCGTGAGGCCGGCGGCGACGTCGTCGATCGTGAAGTCGCCGGCGTCGCGGGCGATCTCGGCGTGGAAGTAGACCTGGAGGAGCAGGTCGCCGAGCTCCTCGCGCAGGTGCTCGGGGTCCCCGGACTCGATCGCCTCGAGCGTCTCGTGGGTCTCCTCGAGGAGGTAGCGGGCCAGCGACAGGTGGGTCTGCCCGGCCTTCCACGGACACTCGGTCCGCAGCCGGCGCATCACCTCGACGAAGGCGACGAGGTGCTGTCCCTCGGGTGGGGTGTCCTCAGCCACCGCAGCGCTGGCTGACGGGCAGCGACGACGAGTAGGACGCGTCGGGGTCGGCGGCGAGGCCCGCCTTCGCCTCGTCGCTGAGCGCGAAGGAGAGGTTGGTGTCGGTCGGCACCAGCTGGCCGTCCTTCAGCTCGATGCCGTACTTCGGGTCGACCTCGATCCCGTGGACCTCGGGCCAGACCTTGAAGATGTCGGCGCCGGCCTGGGAGACCTCGTCGGTCGTCGGGTCGGTGAAGCCCTCGTCGGTCAGCTTGGCGCGGCCGACCTGGTCGACGATGTCGTTGGCGAGCGCCTGGGTCGTCATCACCGTGATGTAGTCGTCTCGCACCTCCTCGGGCATCACCGACGCGGCGCGGGTCCGCTCGGCGAGGTCGCGCTCGTAGACGCTGCCCGGCGTGACTCCGTAGTCCTCGGCGATCTGCTCGCTCTGTGAGGTGAGGGCGAGCAGCTGCACGACGCCCTGGCGCAGCACGCCCAGCGGCACGGTCTGGCCCTCGAACTGGTCGGACAGCGCGACGCACAGGTTCTGCGCGGCCCGGTCGACGGTCCGGGTGCTGATGGTCTCGTCTCCGACCTTCGCCGCGACGCCGGGCGAGGCACTGCCGGCGCAGCCGCTGAGCAGCAGGGCGGACAGGCCCACGGCCAGGGTGGGCAGCAGACGGGGGTGGCTCACGGTTCTCACTCCAGCTCGACGAGGTTCACGACGTGGTGGTCGGCGGATCGATGATGTCCTCGATCACGTGCCGCGCCCATTCAAGCAGGGCGATCCCGTCGATGGGACGCCCCCCGATCACGGCGGTCTGCGGCCGCGGCACGAGGATCGTGCTCGTGGGCGCCTTGACGATGCTCTTGGGGTAGACGCGGTTGAGGCGTACGACGCGTGAGTCGGGCAGGTCGACGGGCGCGAACCGCACGTGCTTGCCGGCGATCGTGATCTCCTTGACCCCCGCCTGGCGGGCCCGGGCTCGGAACCGACCGACGATCAGCAGCGACTCGACCTCGACCGGCGGCTGGCCGTAGCGGTCCACCATCTCCTCGCGCAGCTGGTCGACGTCGTCGTCGGAGCGCACCTCGGCGAGGCGCTTGTACATCTCGAGGCGCAGCCGCTCGGAGGGGATGTAGCCGTGGGGCAGGTGGGCGTCGACCGGCAGCTCGATGCGCACCTCACCGAGCTCGGCCTCGCCGTCGCCCTTGAAGTCCGAGACGGCCTCGCCGACGAGACGGACGTAGAGGTCGAAGCCGACGTCGGCGATGTGGCCCGACTGCTCGCCGCCGAGCAGGTTGCCGGCCCCGCGGATCTCGAGGTCCTTCATCGCGATCGCCATGCCGCCGCCCAGGTCGGAGTGCTGGGCCAGCGTCGCGAGCCGCTCGTGCGCGGTCTCGGTCAGCGGCTTCTCGGCCGGGTAGAGGAAGTAGGCGTAGGCCCGCTCGCGCGAGCGACCCACGCGCCCGCGCAGCTGGTGCAGCTGCGAGAGGCCGAGGGTGTCGGAGCGCTCGATGATCATGGTGTTGGCGTTGGAGACGTCGAGGCCCGACTCGACGATGGTGGTGCACACCAGCACGTCGAAGCGCTTCTCCCAGAAGTCGAGCATCACCTGCTCGAGCTGGTGCTCCCCCATCTGCCCGTGCGCCGTCGCCACCCGCGCCTCGGGCACCAGCTCGCGGAGGTGGGCCGCGGCCTTCTCGATCGAGTTGACGCGGTTGTGGATGAAGAAGACCTGTCCCTCGCGCAGCAGCTCGCGGCGTACGGCGGCGATCACCTGCCGGTCCTCGTAGGCGCCGACGTAGGTCAGCACCGGGTGCCGCTCCTCCGGCGGGGTGGTGATCGTGGACATCTCGCGGATGCCGGTGACCGCCATCTCGAGGGTGCGCGGGATCGGCGTCGCACTCATGGACAGCACGTCCACACTGGTGCGCAGGCGCTTCATCTGCTCCTTGTGCTCGACGCCGAAGCGCTGCTCCTCGTCGACGATGATCAGCCCGAGGTCCTTCATCGTGATGTCCGGGTTGAGCAGCCGATGGGTGCCGACGACGATGTCGACGGACCCGTCCTCGAGCCCGGCGATCACCTCGCGCGCCTCCTTGTCGGTCTGGAAGCGCGAGAGCCCCTTGAGCACGACCGGGAAGCCGCTCATCCGCTCGGTGAAGGTGGAGAGGTGCTGCGTGACGAGCAGCGTGGTCGGCACGAGCACGGCGACCTGCTTGCCGTCCTGGACGGCCTTGAACGCCGCGCGCACCGCGATCTCGGTCTTGCCGTAGCCGACGTCGCCGCACACGAGGCGGTCCATCGGGACGGTGCGCCGCATGTCGCCCTTCACCTCGTCGACCGTCGTCAGCTGGTCGGGCGTCTCGTTGAACGGGAACGCGTCCTCGAGCTCGCGCTGCCACGGGGTGTCGGGACCGAACGCGTGGCCCTTCGTGGCCTGCCGCGCGGCGTACAGCTTGATCAGCTCGGCCGCGATCTCGCGGACCGCCTTGCGGGCGCGGTTCTTGCGCTTGGTCCAGTCACCGCCGCCGAGCCGGTCGAGACTGGGCTGCTCGCCGCCGACGTAGCGGGTGATCTGGTCGAGGGTGTCGGCCGGGACGTAGAGCCGGTCCGGCGGCGCGCCCCGCTTGGCGGAGCCGTACTCGAGGACGAGGTACTCCCGCGTCGCGCCCTGCATCTCGCGCTGCTTCATCTCCACGAACCGACCGACGCCGTGCTGCTCGTGCACGACGTAGTCGCCGGCCTTGAGCTCGAGCGGGTCGATCTGCTTCTTGCGGCGCGCGGGCATCTTGCGCATGTCGCGCGTCGAGCCCTTCTGCCCCGAGAGGTCCTCGCCGGTGAGCAGCGCGACCCGGGTGTCGGGGTCGACGAACCCGGACACCAGGCAGCCGGTGGTCACGGTGACGACGCTCGCGTCGCCCGAGACGTCCACGTCGGAGAAGGCCGCGGGCACGTCGTGCTCGGCCAGCACCTCGACCATCCGCTCGGCCGGCCCGTGGCCCTGGTGGACGACGGTCACGCGGTAGCCGTCGGCGAGCCACCCACGGATGTCGCTGATCGCCTTCTCGATGTCGCCCCGGTAGGCCTCGGCGGGCTGCAGGGCCAGGGCCCGGGAGGGTACGGCGCCCGCGAGGACGTCGACGTCGGGCACCTCCTCGGACGTGGGGGTCTCGATGCCGAAGGGGCTGACGGTCCACCAGCCGAGGTTGCGCTCGATCGCGCTGCCCCGCACGTCGGCCACCTCGCGGTAGGACGCGGCCCCGAGGTCGATCGGCGACTGGCCGCCACCGGCCGCGGCGGCCCAGCTCGCGCCGAGGAACTCCTCGCTGGTCGCGACCAGGTCGTGGGCGCGCGTGCGGGCACGCTCGGGGTCGAGGACGAGCACCGTCGTGGTGTCGGGCAGCAGGTCGACCAGCAGCTCCATGTCGTCGACGAGCACGGGCGCGAGCGACTCCATGCCCTCGACCGCGATGCCGGCGGCGATCTTGTCGGTGAGCTCCAGCAGCTGCGGGTGCGCCTGCCCGAGGGCGGCCGCCCGGCGGCGTACCTCCTCGGTCAGGAGCAGCTCGCGGCACGGCGGCGCCCAGAGGCGGTCGAGGGTCTCGACCGTGCGCTGGTCGGCGACCGAGAACGAGCGGATCTCCTCGACCTCGTCGCCCCAGAACTCCACCCGCAGCGGGTGCTCCTCGGTCGGGGGAAAGACGTCGACGATGCCGCCGCGCACCGCGAACTCGCCGCGCTTCTCGACCATGTCGACGCGGGAGTAGGCCGCATCCGCGAGCCCGCGCACCACGTCGTCCAGCGCCGCGCTGCTGCCCTTGGTCAGCTCGACCGGCTCGAGGTCGGCCAGACCCTTCACCTGCGGCTGGAGGATCGAGCGGACCGGGGCGACGACGACGCGCACGGGTCCGTTGGTGGCGTCGGCGCCCGGGTGACGCAGGCGTCGCAGCACCGCGAGCCGGCGACCGACGGTGTCGCTGCGCGGGCTCAGCCGCTCGTGCGGCAGCGTCTCCCAGGACGGGTAGTAGGCGACGAGCGCCGGGTCGACCAGGTCCGCCAGCTCGGTGACGAGGTCCTCGGCCTCCCGGGCGGTCGCGGTCACGGCCAGCACGGTGCGCCCCGCGTCGACCAGCCCCTTGACCACCAGCGGCCGGACCGCGGCCGGACCGGTGAGGTCGAGAGCGCGCACCTGGCCGGCCCCGGCCATCGCCTCGGCCAGGACCGGACCGCCCAGGACGGCGTCGGCGACCGCCGTCACCGGGGACTGCGGGACGGTGGTTCGTGGCACTGCGGCGGACACTGCGACCTCCAGGGTGGAACGCGGACAGACCCCCAACCGGACACGGGTGGGGGTTCGGGGAAAGTCTACTGACGACGCATGGTTTGAGGCACGGGGAGGCGGGGTAGGGCCTCGGCAGCGGGTCGGCAACCGACCCGGCCAACGTCATCGAGGAGTGCCCCGAGCACTCCGCGAACAGGGAAGAGGGAGCAATGCGCTTCAACCGAATCATCGCCGGCACCGTCACCGCCGGCCTCGTCGGCCTCGTGCCCGTGGCTGTGTCCTCGCCGGCCAGCGCGACCGACAACCTCACGACCGTGACCACCGTCTCGAGCTACACCGAGGTCCCGATCACGTACGGCGACACGATCACGCTGTCGTCGGACGTGGCCGCCTCCGACGGCGGCAGCGCCTACAAGGGTGTCGTCGCGCTCCAGGCCTCGACGGACGGCGTCAACTTCGCCACCGTCGCCACCGGCGAGAACAGCTACTCCTCGTTCGAGGTGAAGCCGACCGCCAACACCCTCTACAAGGTCGTCTACAGCGGCTACACCGCGACGAGCACCTACGAGGACAACTACGCGCCGAGCGAGTCGGCGCCGTTCGCCGTCACGGTCAAGCGCAAGGCCGTCTTCAAGACGCCCGGCCTGTTCCTCGTCGGCAAGATCAAGCCCGACTTCGGTGGCAAGAAGGTCATCCTGAAGAAGAAGAAGGGCAAGAAGTACGTCGCGTGGAAGAAGGTCAAGACGAACAAGAAGGGCGCGTTCCGGGTCAAGGCCCCGAACAAGTCGGGCTTCAAGTTCACCGTGACCATCCCCGGCGACGCCAAGTTCGTGGGCTTCACCGAGGCCTACCAGGTCTACTGATCCGCCCCTGATCGCGGCACGACCCCGGACCGGCTGGTCCGGGGTCGTTCCATGTCCGGAACCTTCCTCTGGCCGCCACGCGCCTGTCCTGTCTAGGCTCGCCACCAAGGTCGACGGGGCGTCGGCCGACCAACCCGGGGGGAACGATCGATGAAGCTGGCCCGCGCGTCCGCGCTCTTCTGCACCGCACTCGTCGCGACCATGCTCGCGCTGGTGCCGACCGCACCGGCCCACGCCGCGGTCACCGTCTTCACCGTGCCGACCAGCAACGCCGACCTGGGCCGGATCACCACGGCCCCCAACGGCGACATGTGGTTCATCGAGCGCGACGCGAACAAGATCGGCCGGATCACCCCGGCCGGGGTGGTCACCGAGTTCAACCTGCCGACGCAGACGGTGGGCGACTCGAGCGTCTACGGCATCGACGTCGCCGCCGACGGCACCGTCTGGGTGGTGTGGGACTCCGGGTGGAACGCGCTCGGCTTTCATCCCTCCAACCCCGGAGCCGCCGTCAACTACGACCTCGGCGACTATCCGTACGGCGGCGAGGTCCGTGTTGCCCCTGACGGACGCGTCTTCGTCACCATGAACTACGACGAGTCGGGCGTCGCCACGCTGGCCCCCGGCTCCTCCGACTTCTTCTGGTCCGCCAACGCCCCCGAGTGCGAGGACGTGCTCGGCGAGGCGGCCGACGGTTCCATGTGGTGCCAGGGCGGCGGGCTCGACCAGCTCGTCCACCTGAATGCCGACGGCACCGGCGGCGTGACCTACCCGCTGCCCTCCGACGCGACGTACCCCAACGGCCTCGCCGCCGGTCCGGTCGGCTCGATCTGGTTCACCCGCAGCTCCTCGGGGACGATGTTCACCTCGCCCAACAACGGCTCGGTCGGCTACCTCGACCAGGCCAGCGGTGCGACGAGGATCTGGAGCACGGGCTCGCGCACCGCGCCCTCGGACCTGATCCAGGCGCCCGACGGGACGATGTGGTTCACCAACCGAGGCGCCGCGCCCGCCATCGGCCACATCAACGCCGCCGGCGTCGGCGCGATCACCGCGGTCGGCAACTACGAGCCGACCTCCCTGACCTGGGGAGCGGACGGCGCGATCTGGTTCACCGACGCGAAGAACAACGCGATCGTCCGCGTGACGCCCGACCAGCTCCAGACCACCAACGTCGACGTGGGGACGGGCGCCACGATGATCACGGGCTCCACCCCGCCGCCTCCGGGTCCCGTCCCCGGCACGCCCGGCGTCCCGCCGGCACCCGGCACGAAGGGCCTGCCGACCGGCACGATGACCAAGCCCAAGGGTGTGGTGAAGGTGAAGCAGGCGAAGGTGCCCGTCGCGGTCTCCTGCCCGACGTCCGCCACGCGGGGCTGCATCGGCTCGGTGAAGGTCAGCAAGGGGAAGAAGGCCGTCACCAGGGCGGCGTCCTACCGTCTCGCCAGCGGCACGTCCACGACCGTCAGGGCGAAGCTCACCGGCCCCGGGAAGCGGATCGTCAAGCCCGGCAAGCGGGTCAGGCTCTCGGCCTCGCTGACCAGGGTCGGGGCGAAGAAGCCGTCGGTGAAGCGGTCGTTCACGGCCCTCAGGAGGTAGTCGACACCTCCGCCTCCGAGCGCAGGATGCAGAACTCGTTGCCCTCCGGGTCGGCAAGGACGACCCAGCCGGTGCCGGGACCGTACTTCCCGCGCTGGTCGCCGACCTGGCGCGCGCCGAGACCGAGCACCCGCTCGACCTCGTCGTCACGGCTGCCCGCGCGCGGGCGGAGGTCGAAGTGGATGCGCTTGCGGACGGCGGAGAGGTCGTCGGCGACCTCGATGAACAGGATCGAGTGACCCGTCTCGGCGTCGCGGATCATGCACTCCTCGTGCCCCGGCAGGTTGGGATCGCCCTCGATGTCGACGTAGCCCAGCAGCTGCTTCCACCACTCGGAGAGCTCGTAGGCGTTGGCGCAGTCGATGGTCGTGTGCGAGACGAAGGAGGTCATGGCACGCAGGCTCCCACCGGCCGCCGACACCCGGCAACGGCGTTTACGCTGACGAGGTGATCCGCGCCCTCGCCGTCGTCCTGGTGCTGACCGCCGCACCGGCCTGTGCCGGCGACCGGACCGCATCGCCCAGCCAGGCGGCGCGTACGACGAGTGCCGCACCGACCACGGACCCGCTGACCGACGGACCGCTGGCCGACGGTCCGCGCCGGCCCACCGGGGCCGCCGACGCGGCCCGCCGGCTCGAGGCCGCGCTGGCCGTCCTCGCCGACACCAGCGCCACGCGGGACGAGGTCGCTGTCGCCGGCCACGTCGAGCAGCTCGCGGTCCGCGAGGTCAGCACGCACCCGCGCTGGCTGGGTCGGGTGCTCGAGCGGCTGCCCCGCTCGGACCGCCGCCGCACCCGCACCAACGTCGAGGCGCGGCTCGCGTTCCGGTCGATGCACCCGACCGACGCGGCGGACCTGGCCGACGAGCTCCCGGCCTGGCGCATCGTCGCGCCCGCTCCGGCGCGCGTCCTGGAGCGGTCCTACCGCGAGGCCGAACGCCGGTTCGGCGTCGACTGGGAGTACCTCGCCGCCATCAACCTGGTCGAGACCGCCTTCGGCCGGATCCTCGGCACGTCGGTGGCCGGCGCACAGGGGCCGATGCAGTTCCTGCCCACCACGTGGGACATCTACGGCAACGGTGGCGACATCGACGACCCCCACGACGCGATCCTCGCGGCCGGCCGCCTGCTGAGGGCCAACGGCTTCGCCCGCGACAAGGCGGCTGCGCTCTTCCGCTACAACAACTCAGCGGCGTACGTCCGCGGCGTGACCCTGCACGCGCGGGTGATGCAGCGCGAGCCCCGCGCGCTGCTCGGCTACCACGCGTGGCAGGTCTACTACCTGACGCAGCGCGGCAGCGTGTGGCTCGAGGAGGGCTACGCCGAGAAGCAGCCGGTGCCCGTGGACCGCTACCTCGAGGAGCACCCCGAGGCGCTGCCCTAGCAGCGTCCTCGGGACTCAGTCGGTGCCGTGACGGCGGACGAACTCGATGATCTGCTCGGCGAGCTCCGGGCGGCACACGATCAGGTCGGGCAGCGAGGTGTCGTCCTCGTTGTAGACCAGCGGCGAGCCGTCGACGCGCGAGCAGTGCAGGCCGGCGGCGCGGGCGACGGCGACGGGCGCGGCGTTGTCCCACTGGTACTGCCCGCCGGCGTGGACGTAGGCGTCGGCGAGGTCGCGCACGACGCTCATCACCTTCACCCCAGCAGACCCCATGGGGACGAGCTCGGCGTCGATCTCGGCGGCCAGTGCCTCGACGAAGGCGGGCGGGCGGGTGCGCGAGACGGCGATGCGCGGGCGCGTCGACGTGCGCGGCGGCACGACGCTCGGCGTGCCGGTGCTGAAGGTCTCCCCCAGGGCGGGCTGGGCCACGGCTCCGGCGGTGAGGCCGTCACCACCGGCAGACGCCTCCCACAGCGCGACGTGCACGGCCCAGTCGTCGCGCGGCGGCTCGGAGAACTCGCGGGTGCCGTCGAGCGGGTCGATGATCCAGACGCGCTCGGCACCGAGGCGGGCCTTGTCGTCGGTCGCCTCCTCGCTCAGGACGGCGTCGTCGGGGCGGTGCTCGGCGAGCACCCGCGCCAGCAGCTCCTGCGCGGCGGCGTCGCCGGCGTCCTTGAGCTCCCTGCCCTCCAGACCGCTCTCGGCGCGCACACGGAGCAGCACCTCGCCGGCCTGCTCGGCCGCCCAGACGGCGAAAGCGTGGTCGTCGAGGGAGCGGTGGTCGGTCGTCGTCTCGGTCACGGCGGCAGCCTATCGGCGCCGCCGCTCAGGCCTCGGGTCGGCGCGGGCTCGGCGGCAGCGGCGCACCACCGCGCCGGTCCCGCGGCTCCGGGGCCACCTCGGTGTCGGGCAGCCCGAGGCGGTGCACCACTGCGACCGCGGCGAGCTGCGAGCCCACGTCGAGCTTGCGGCGGATGGACCTGATGTGGCTGCGCACGGTGGTCTCCGCGACACCGAGGCCCTCGACGATGTCGCCCACGCGGGAGCCGGCAGCGAGCAGACCCAGCACCTCGCGCTCGCGCGGCGAGAGGTCGGCGATGCGCTCGCGCAGCGCGTCGTCCTCGGCCAGCCAGCGGAACCACTCGCGCACCAGGCGCGAGCGGCGGACCTCGGTGAACGGCGACGAACCGCTGCGCACCAGCATCAGGGCCGAGACCACCTCCGCCAGCGAGGACTCGTTGTTCATCACGGCGGCGGCTCCGCTGGCCAGCATCGCCCCCCACGCCGCCCCCTCCGGTCGGTGGGTGAGGACCAGGAAGCGGGCGGACGACTGCGTGACCAGCGACTGGGTGGCCATCACCGCGTCCCTGCCCTCGAGGTCGTCGAAGAGGATCACGATGTCGGACTCGGTGAGCTCGTGCACGGCCCGCTGGACCCCCGGCGCCCACGAGGCCGCCTCGGCGTCGATGCCCCGCCCGCGCAGGGCGGCACCGACCGCCTGCGAGATGAGCAGGAGCTTGGACAAGATCAGCACCGAGCCGACCGGCGTGCCCACCACCACGTGATTCGCCTCCAACTGGCTCGTGCTCATCCACTCTCCCCGTCGCAGCCGGGCGCCGTACGCGCCCTGGGTCGAACCCTGCACGCTCGATGACCCACGACAATCGTGGGGACCCGGACGTCCACCGATTTGGGGATGATCCGAGCGTGCGCGTCAACGTCCCATCCCGTCTAGCCCGGGGTTGCCCAGAATTGGGTATCAGCACATCATCTAGTGGGTCTTAGGGCATTGAGACCTACATTTCGTTGAGCGGCCCTCGGGGGAACGCACCATTGACGGTGGTCCGAATGACCATCTGAGAGGGAGTCTTGGCCAGGGCGGGGAGCCCGGGTCTTGGCACTAGGGGCATATGGGGCGAGCGTGCAAGAAAATTCAACACATCGATTTCTGAGCGGCTGGCACGAGGGGTTGCTGGCTGCAGGAGTCACCGGGGTGCCGGTCCTCGCGATCCTGATCGCGGTTCCGGACAGCCGGGTCTCCTCCAGGGCGGCCGCGATCGCGGGCGTCGTCGCCGGGGTGCTGCTGCTGATCGCAGCCCTCGAGTTCTACTTCTACTGGCTGACCTCGCCGAGCCGGCGCCGGGCCTGGACCGTGAGCGCGCTCGTCGTCGTCGCTGTGCAGGTGCTCGCGTCATCGGCGCACGACCTGGTCGACCCGCCGCCCGGTGGCGGCGTCGTCGGGTGGGGCACGGTCGTCGACCTGCTGGCCACGGGCGTGGTGCTCGGGCTGCTCTTCGTCGGCACCCGCGCGCTCCGCAACCCGCATCCCGCGCTGCTCGGCCTCGGGCTGGGCGTCGCGCTGGCCGGGCTGCTGGCCACCGGGCCGGCCGACCACGTCCTGGGCGCACCGCCCCGTGCCGTGATCGCGCTGCTGCTGACGACGATCGTCGCCGCCCACGTGGCCATCGCGTGGCAGATCCTCGCCGATCACAGCCTGGTCGACTGGGCGCGGCACCGCCTCGCCCTGACCATCGTCCTGGTCGGCGTCGCACAGCTGGCCCGCTCGGGCGCCTTCGACGGCTGGGCGACCGACCTGGCCGCGGCCGTGGGTCAGGTCGGCGCCGCTATCCTCTGGAGCAGCGCCACCTTCCGCCTCCTCGCCGACACGGTGGTCCACCAGCACCGCCGGGCCCGTGCCCTCGAGTGCGCCGTGCTGGAGAACGAGTCCAACCTGCGCGGCAGTCGCGAGCTGATGCACGAGATCCGCAGCACGGTCGCCGGCGCCGCCAGCGCGGCCCGGCTGCTCGACGACGAAGCCGTCAGTCCCGCGACCCACGCCCGCCTCGAGCGGGCGATCCGCACCGAGCTGGACCGGCTCGAGCGGATGGTCACGGACCAGGAGCCGGCGAGCCCCGGCCCCGTGGACCTCGACACCACCCTCGACGTCCTCCTCGAGGCGCACCGCGCCCAGGGCCGGACGGTGGAGTGGGAGCCGAGCGGCGGCGCCACCGTGCACGCCCGCCCCGACGACGTCGCCGAGGCGCTCAACATCCTGCTCGACAACGCGGCGACGCACGGTGGTGGGACCGCCAGCCGGGTCGCGGTGACGCGGGCCGACGGTCTCGTCGAGATCGCCGTCACCGACGCCGGACCTGGCGTGCCGCTCGAGGCACGGGAGGGCATCTTCGACTGGGGCGTCCATCGCAGCGACTCACCCGGCCAGGGCATCGGCCTGAGCGTGGCGCGTCGCCTGGTCACCGAGCACGGGGGCACCCTGACGCTGGCCGACCAGGCCGCCGAGCAGGGTTCGTCCTTCATCATCCGCCTGCCCGCCGCGCGTCGTTCGGAGGAGGACCATGTCCTCGACCCCCGACACTCGGCCTAGCACCCGCGTCCTCATCATCGAGGACCACACGCTGTTCGCCGAGTCGCTGGAGCTCGCGCTGTCCCTCGAGGGCTACGACGTCCGCCGACTGGCCCTGCCGGAGGTGGGCGGGTCGATGGCGACGCTGAAGTCGACGGCCCTGCGCAGCAACGCGCGGATCGTGCTGCTCGACCTCGACCTCGGCCGGTTCGGCGACGGGATGGGGCTCATCGCCCCGCTGGCCCGGGCCGGTGCCAACGTCGTGGTGGTGACGGCCTCGACCGACCTCGGTCGGTGGGGTGCGTGCGTGCGCCAGGGCGCCCGCAAGATCATCTCCAAGGGCCGTCCGCTGCAGGAGACCCTGAGCACCGTGCGCCGCCTCCACCAGGGCCTGCCGGTGATGAACTCCGAGGAGCTCGAGCGGCTGCTCGACGCCTGGCGCAGCGAGCGCATGGTCACCGACGACATGCGTCGCCGCCTCGAGCTGCTCACGCCGCGCGAGAAGCAGGTGCTGGGCGCGCTGATCGAGGGCCACAACGTGCGCGAGATCGCGCGCATCGGGGTCGTCTCCGAGGCGACCGTGCGCACGCAGGTGAAGTCGATCCTGGGCAAGCTCGAGGTCTCCTCGCAGCTCGCGGCCGTCGGGCTCGCCCACCACGTCGGCTGGCAGCACGCCGGCTGAGCCGACGATGTCGTACGCCGCAGCGTCGGTGTCGCACCCGCAGCGCGGGCGCGGCACCGACGTCGTCGTTCCAGCGACCCTCGGTCGGCCGATCGCCGTACGGGAAAACCGGATGGCACGGCAGGTATCAAGGCAGATCGCGCACGGCTATGCCGCATTTGCGGCATGCCCGGCCGCTCGGGTCTACCTAGGCTCGCCTCACTGCTCACGCGTGGTCGGGAAGGGGGTTCGGATGGCGCAAGTCACTGTGCCCCCAGTCGGCGATCTGGTCAGCGGCCTGCCGTTGCCCCCCACTCAGCGGGTCGCGCACCACGACCAGATCGTCGACGCCGAGATCCCACGCTCACGCAGCAACCGGTGGCTCCGTCCGGCGGCCGACATGACGGCCAGCGGCGTCGCTCTCGTGGTCGCGACGACGGGTGGAGCCACCGTCCAGCCCGCGGCCCTCGTGGCGCTCGTCGTCGCCTGGCCGATGTTCCTGGCCGGCAACGGCTGGTTCGTCCGCCGTCCGCTCGGTGAGCCCGTCGGCGTCCGGATCGGCCGGGTGCTGCGCGCCGGCGCCGGGCTCGGCATCGCGTGCTGGCTCGCTGCCGTCGTCGTCGGCGACGCCGCCGCGCCCGAGGTCCTCGTCCCGGTCGTCGCGGCGCTCACCCTCGCCGTCCTCGTCACCGGCCTCGCACCGGTCCCCGGACTGTCGCCGACCCGTGTCGTGCTCGCCGGCCACCCCGACGACGTCCGCTCCGCGATCGCCGAGCTGGCCACCTCGCGCCGCTACGTCGTCGCCGCCGCGTGCGTCTCCGCGGTCCCCGACGCCCCGCTCGGCACGCTCCCCGTGCAGGTGGGGGTGTCGTACGCCGCGGACGTCACCGATCGCACCAACAGCGACGCGCTGCTGGTGCTGCCCGGCCAGGGCGTCACCCACGCGACGATGCGGCGCCTCCAGTGGCGCGCCGACGGCGCCGGGGTGCCGCTCTACATCGGCACCGGCCTCCTCGACGTCGCCCCCACCCGTGTCTCCGTGGTGCAGGGCGCCGGCATGGACGTCATGCAGGTCCGGGCGGCTCCCCAGCGCGGCCCGCGCCGCGCCGTCAAGGACGTCGTCGAGCGCTTGCTCGCCGCCGGCGCACTGGTCCTGCTCTCCCCCGTGCTCCTCGCCGTGTGGCTGATGGTCCGCCGCGGCTCGGCCGGTCCCGGACTGTTCCGGCAGGAGCGGGTCGGTCGCAACGGCGAGACCTTCACCATGCTCAAGTTCCGCACGATGACCAGCACCGCGGCCGAGGAGCAGGCCGAGCTGGCCGAGCTCAACCAGGTCGACGGCGGGGTGATCTTCAAGATCCGCAACGACCCGCGCATCACGCCGATCGGCGGCTTCCTGCGGCGCTACTCCGTCGACGAGGTCCCGCAGCTGTGGAACGTCGTGACGGGCCAGATGTCGCTGGTGGGTCCGCGGCCTGCGCTGCCGCAGGAGGTCGAGCGCTACGACCTCGACCCGCGCCGCCGGCTGGCGGTCAAGCCCGGCATCACCGGTCTGTGGCAGGTCTCGGGCCGCTCGGACCTGAGCTGGGCCGAGTCGGTGCGGCTCGACGTGAAGTACGTCGACAACTGGTCGCTGATGCTCGACGTGTCCATCCTGTGCCGGACGGTGGGGGCCGTCCTGAACCACCGCGGCGCCTACTGAACCTGAACTGCTGAGCGCCCCGGGGGGTGGCGCCACGTCATGTACCTGAGCCTGACCGATCGACCTGAGCGGACCGCCGTGCCCGGCGCGCGGCGTCCGCGGGTCCCGCGCGTCGTCTGGCTGCTCGGCCTCGTCAGCCTCGTCACCGACGTGTCCAGCGAGGCGGTCACCGCGATCCTGCCGCTCTACCTCACGGCCGTGCTCGGCCTCTCCACGATCGCCTACGGCGTGGTCGACGGCCTCTACCAGGGCGTCAGCGCCTTGGTGCGCATCGCCGGTGGATGGGCCGCCGACCGCTCCGACCACCCCAAGTGGGTGGCGTTCGTGGGCTACGGCCTGTCCTGCGTGGCCCGCGTCGGGCTGCTGTTCGCGACCGGGGTCGGTGCGGTCACCGCGGTGGTCACCGCCGACCGCATCGGCAAGGGCGTGCGTACGGCGCCGCGCGACGCCATGATCGCCGCGAGCGTCCCGACGGACCACCTCGGCCGCGCCTTCGGCGTGCACCGGACCCTCGACACGATCGGCGCGGTCATCGGCCCGCTGCTCGCCTTCGCGATCCTCTGGGCGATCCCCGACGGCTACGTCACCGTGATGGTGGCCTCGCTCGCCTTCGCGGTCATCGGGGTCGCCATGATCGGGCTGCTCGTGCCCGACCAGCGGCCGCGTCGCGAGGCGGTGGCCGGCCCGGCGCCGGCTCCGTCGTTCTCGTGGTCGCAGGTGGCCGACCCGCGCCTGGTGCGGCTGCTCGTGGTGGTCGGGGTGCTGGGCATCCTCACCGTCGGCGACGGCTTCCTCTACCTCGCGCTGCTCGATCGCAGCGGCTTCGCCGCCCAGTGGTTCCCGATGCTCTACGTCGGCACCAACATCGCCTTCCTCGCCCTGGCTGTGCCGATGGGCCGGCTGGCGGACCGGTTCGGTCGGGCCCGGGTCCTCGTGCTCGGCCACGTCGCACTGGTCGGCGCCTACGCCTGCGGCGCCAGCCCGGGCAGCGGATGGATCGCGACGATCGGCGCGCTGCTCCTGCTCGGGGTCTTCTACGCATCCACCGACGGCGTGATCGCCGCCGTCGCCGGACGGCTGGTGCCGGCCGGGGTGCGGGCCAGCGGCATCGCCACCGCGCAGACCGTGGTCGCACTCGCCCGGCTCGCCTCGTCGCTCGCGTTCGGGGTGCTCTGGTTCGCGGTCGGCCCACAGCAGGCGCTCGTGCTGGTCGGGGTGCTGCTGGCGGTCGCGATCCCCGTCGCCCTGAGCCAGGTCGTGGCGCTCGACCGGTCGGCGGAGGTGGCCTGATGTCGAGACGCGTCCTGGTGTTCGTGGTCGTCTGCGTGGTCAGCCTCGGCGGTGCCACCGCCTACGCCGTCAGCGACCTCGACCGCTACCGCGACGAGATCGCCGACGCGCCGGCCCTCGACACCGCGCCCGCGTCGAGCTTCGCCGACGGGCCGCGCATCGTCTTCCGCAACACCGCGATCGGGCCCGACTACGGCAAGGTCGCCACCGTCGCGCTCGACGACCCGCACGGCCCGCGCGACGTGACCGACCTCGACTGCGACCGGATCGACGTCGTGCCGGAGGGCGGCTCGTGCCTCCAGTCCGACCCGGGCGTGGTCACCCGCTATCGCTGGCTCGACCTCGACGCCGACCTCGACGAGGTCGACGAGACCCCGCTCGTGGGCATGCCGTCGCGCACCCGCCTCTCCCCCGACGGCTCGATGGTCGCCAGCACCGTCTTCGTCGCCGGGCACTCCTACAGCCAGGTCGGCTTCTCCACCGCCACCGTCGTGCGCGAGGTCGGTGGCTCCACCTGGGGCAACCTGGAGAAGTTCCAGCTCGTGATGGACGGCAAGGCCGTGCGGCCGGCCGACCGCAACGTGTGGGGGGTGACCTTCGACCGCACCGGACCGGGGTTCTACGCCACCGTCGCGACCGGCGGCACGCCGTACCTCGTCCGCGGCGACCTCGAGGCGCGCACGCTCACCACCGTGCGCGCCGGGGCCGAGTGCCCGGCGCAGTCGCCCGACGGCACCCGGGTGGCCTACAAGAAGGACATCGGCAAGGACCTCGGCGAGGACACCGTGCACTGGGCGATCGCGGTGCTCGACCTCGCCTCCGGCAAGGAGACGGTCCTCGACGCGGAGGACCGCAGCGTCGACGACCAGGTGCAGTGGCTCGACGACGACACCCTGCTCTACGCGCTGCCCCGCGACGACGACCCCGGCACCACCGACGTGTGGGAGCTCGCGGCGGACGGCTCGTCGGCGCCCGACGTGCTCATCGAGCAGGCCTGGTCGCCCGCGGTGGTGAGGACGTCATGAAGCTGCACCGGCCCCGCCCCGCAACGGCCCGACCGCTCGTCTCCGTGGTCGTCCCCTGCTACAACTACGGCCACTTCCTGCCCGAGGCCGTCGAGAGCGCCCTCACCCAGACCGGGGTCGAGCTCGAGGTGATCATCGTCGACGACTGCTCGACCGACGACAGCGCCACCGTGGCCGAGGCCCTCGCGGCGCAGCACCCCGAGGTCACGCTGATCCGCAACCCCGTCAACCTGCGCCACATCGCGACCTACAACGTCGGTCTCGCGGCGACGACGGGCGACTTCGTGGTGCTGCTGTCCGCCGACGACCTCCTCGCCCCCGGCGCCCTCGCGCGGGCGGCCGCCGTGTTCATGGCCCACCCCGAGGTCACGCTGGTCTACGGCCAGGCGGTCACGTTCCACGAGCGCCCGCTGCCCGACCCCGAGCCGGCGCGCTCCTGGTCGACGTGGCAGGGGCACGAGTGGGTGACGCACTCGTGCCGCAACACCGGCAACCTGATCGTCAACCCGGAGGCCATCGTGCGCCGCAGCGTCCTCGACCGCGTCGGCGGCTACGACCCGACCTTCCCGCACGCCGCCGACATGCTGCTCTGGCTCCAGGCCGCGTGCCTCGGCGACGTCGCCCGGGTCAACGGGACGCAGGCCTACTACCGCGACCACGGCGGCAACATGCACCTCACCGACTACGCCGGGCTGCTCACCGACATGGGCGAGCGACGCAACCTGCTCGACGCGTTCCTCACCGACGGCCTCGGCGCGGCGATCCCCGACGCCGCCGGCCTGCGCGACGCCGCGCACCGGACCTTCGCCCGCGAGTCCCTGCGCTACGCCCTGCACGAGCTCGACGGTGCGGGCCACCCCGACCAGGTCGACGCCCTCGTCGACTTCGCCGTCGAGACGTGGCCGGGCGTGCGGCGTACGCGCCTGTGGGCAGCGGTCGCCCGGCGGCAGCGGGGCCGGGTCCCCGCGTGGCGGGCGCAGGCCGCGCGACGGGTCTTCGCCCTGCGCTGGGCCCTGCGCTGGCAGCGACGGCACAGGTGGGGCACGTGACGACCATCGAGCCGAGCAGCCCGCCCACCCTGGACCGGGCCGTCAAGACCGGGCTCACGTGGAGCGCCGTCAACACCCTCCTGCTGCGGCTGGGATCGCTCGCCGTGGGGATCGTGCTGGCGCGCATCCTCTCCCCCACGGAGTTCGGCACGTTCGCGGTCGCGATGACCGTCCAGACGCTGGTGCTGAGCCTCAGCGACCTCGGCCTGGCCACGCAGCTGGTGCGCAGCAAGGACTTCGAGGGCGAGGCCCCGACGATCGCGACGCTCGGCGTGCTGAGCGGGTTCGCGCTGGCCGGCGCGATGATCGCCACCTCGCCGTGGATCGCGCGCGGGATGGGCAGCGCCGAGGCGACCAGCGCGATCGCCGTCCTCGGGGTCACGGTGGGCATCGCCGGCTTCGGCGTCGTGCCGTTCGCGCTGCTGCTCCGCGACTTCCGGCAGGGCCACCTGCTGGCCGCGACCGCCGCCGACTTCGTCACCGGCACGGTCGTCTCGATCCTGCTGATCACGCAGTTCGACCTCGGCGCCCTCGGCCTCGCCTGCGGCCGCCTCGCAGGCCAGCCGATGGCCACGCTCCTGCTCTTCGTCGTAACGCGACGCCGCCCGCACTTCGGCTGGAACCGCGCGCTGATGTCCGACGCGGCTCGCTTCGGGCTGCCCATCGCGGGCGCCAACGTGCTCTCGTGGGCCACGCTCGGGCTGCCGACGCCGATCATCGCGCACGGCGTCGGCCTGACGCTGCTCGGCTTCTACGTCCTGGCCTTCAACGTCTCGAGCTGGCCGATGACCGTGCTCGGCCAGGCCGTGCGCGCCGTCGCGCTCCCGGCGTTCAGCCGCACCACCGACCTCGACCAGTCCGTCGTCTTCCGGCGCAGCCTCCGCCTCACCTGGACCATCGCCGCCCCGTGCGGCGTCGCGCTGGCCGTGCTCGCCGAGCCCGTCATCCTCACGTTGTACGGCGATCGCTGGGACCGCGCCTGGCCCGTGCTCGCCGTCCTGGGGATCTTCGGGTCGGTGCGGGTCGCCTTCGACCTGTTCGCGGCGTTCCTGCTGGCGCACGGCAGCTCGCGCACCGTCTTTCTGGTGCAGCTCGCCTGGCTGGTCACGCTGCTCCCGGCGTTGTTCGTCGGCGTCCGGGTCGGCGGGCTCGTCGGTGCGGCGCTGGCGCAGGTCCTCGTCGTGGTTGCCGTGTCGGTGCCGATGTACCTGCGCGCGCTGCACCAGGTCGGCATCGACACCCGCGGACTGGCAGCGGCCCTGGCCCGGCCGAGCGCCGCCGCCCTCGTCGCGGGTGCCGCGGGCTGGTTGGCCCGCGAGGCGTTCTCGGCCCCCGTGCTGGCCCTGGCCGCCGGCTCCCTCGCCGGGCTCGTGGTCTACGCCGCGCTGATGGGTCGCCAGTTCCTGGCCGAGGCCGAGATCCGGGGGGTGCGGTCGTGACGAGGCGCAGGGTGGTGCTGGTGACGCACGACGCGTCGCTGACGGGCGCCCCGATGGTCGCACTGCTGGTGGCGCGGTCGCTGGCCGAGCAGGGTGACGAGGTCACCGTGGTCTCGCGGCGCTCCGGTCCCCTGCTGGCCGACTTCGCCGCCGTCGCCCCGACCGTGCCCGAGCTGCTCTACCGCGTGCGTCGCCGGCTGTGGGAGTCGCGCGTGCTGCGGCCCGTCGCCTGGATCGTCGACGTGCTGGCCGCGACCGCGACGCTGGCGCGCCACCGCGCCGACCTCGTCTACGTCAACAGCACCGCCGCCTCGATCTACGTCCACGCCGCCCGCTGGCTGAAGGTGCCGGTCGTGCTGCACGTGCACGAGTCGGACGCCAACACCGACATGTTCCTGTCGCAGGCCCGGGTCGACGACCTGGAGGGCGTGGAGCTGGTGGCCTGCTCCCCGCAGGTGGAGCGGGACCTGATGGCGCGGACCGGGCGCCCGTCCGGCGGCGTGCACCTGCTGCTGTCGGTGCCGGACGCCGACCGCTTGCGCGCGATGGCGTGCGAGGACGGCGGTGCGCCGCCGGCCGGCGACCCGCTGATGGTCGGGGCGACCGGCAGCGTCGGGCACCGTAAGGGCACCGACCTGTGGCTGCAGGTGGCGCGGATCGTGCAGGCGTCCCACCCCGCGCACTTCGTCTGGGTCGGCGAGCTGGGCGACCCCGCGATGGCCGTGCCGACCCCCGGCGTCGACTTCACCGGCCCGACCTCCAACCCCTATCCCGCGATGGCGTGGTTCGACATCGCCACCCTGCCGTCGCGCGACGACCCGTTCCCGCTCGTCGTCGTGGAGTCGATGCTGCTCGGCAAGCCGGTCGTCGCCTTCGACGTCGGCAGCGTGCGCGACCAGGTCGGCGAGGGCGGCATCCTCGTCCCGCCGGAGGACGTCGAGGCGTTCGCCGCGGCCGTCCTGCACCTGCTGACCGACGAGTCCGCCCGAGCCGCGCTGGGCGTGGCTGCCCGGGAGCGGGCGGAACGTCTCTTCTCCTCGACCGCGTTCACCCACCGACTGCGCGAGATCCTCGGCGCCCCGACCGGTCCGACCGGTCAGGAGCCGAGGATCGCCGCCCGCCAGGCGAGATAGCGGCGGTCCCAGTCATGTGCAGACCTGAACTCAGCCGTCTCTGCGGCCGTGGCCCGTGGCCCGGCGGCCGCTGCGAGCACCTCGGGTGCGAGGCGTGCGCCGTGGGCGACGAGTCGGCAGTGCGGCGACAGTCCGCGCATCGGCTCGAGGTCGGTCGCGACGACCGGCGCACCGGCGCCGAGGTACTCGTACACCTTGAGGGGGCTCATCCCCTCGGTCTCGGGGACGTGCGGGACCAGGCACACGTCGGCGACGGCCATCATGGCCAGCACCTGCGGACGCGGCTCGGCGTCCCGGATGAGGACGTTGTGCCGCGTGGCCAGGTCGGTGAAGCACTCGGGCTCCTGCATCGGGCCGACGAGGACCAGCGTCCACTCGGCCGGCAGGTCGTCGGCGAGGTCCTGCAGGGCCTCGACGTCGATGCGGCGCTGCAGGCTGCCGGCGTAGAACGCGACCTTGCCGCCGAGCGCGGCGAACCACGCGGGCACGGCTGCTTGCTCCTCGAAGTCGGCGGACACGATGCCGTTGGGCACGACGGTGCTGCGCCGGGCGCCGATGATGTCGACGATCGCCTGCGTCACCGCGACCACGTTGACGTCGCGGGCCACGACCTCGGCGTACGCCCATCCCACCAGCGCAGCGGAGTCGGGGACGCCGCGGAAGTCGTCCCAGGCGTAGAACGCGACGTCACGCCACACGTCGCGGTCGGCGACGGCGGCCAGCACCGGGTGGCTGGTGACGAGCACCGTGCTCGACGGGTCGACGTGGCGCTGCAGCCGGCGGTCGAGCCGTCGCTGGACGGCGACTGCTTCGTCCCGCTCGGTCGGCTCGCCGCGTCGCCAGCGCCGGGGCTGCAGGTGCTCGCGCGACGGGTCGATGGCGAAGGGCGGCGGCGCCGGCCGGTCGGGCTTCAGCCGTCGGAGCTGGCTGCGGACCGGGTCGACGAGCACGGCCCGCTCGACGGACCGGTCGTCGCGCAGCCGGGTCGCGATGCGCTCGGGCGAGAAGGCGGAGCCGACGCGCAGGGCGTCGGCCCAGGTGCGGTAGCCCAGCGCGTAGACGACCGTGGTGACCGGGCTGGTGGTCGGTGTGGCCACCACGGCGCCTCAGACCAGCAGCCGCGCCGGGCGCGACTGCGGTTCGGTCCAGATCTCGTCGGCGTGCCGGGCGGCGTCGCCGACCAGCACCCAGTAGCCGATGTCGTCGTGGTAGCCCACGACGTGCGGCGCGCTCCCGACGTGCACACGCAGCTTGGCGAGCTGGTCGACGTCCACGTTGGTCCAGATGCAGGCGCTGCCCGCGACGTCGACCACGGGACCCGACTCCAGCGGCCCGCTGGTGAACACGACGTCGTACGACGCCCGACGCAGCCGCGTGCCCTCGGGCGACTCCGGGAACGGCCGGTCGCCGGCGACGACGTTGTGCACGCGGATCGGGGCGTCGCCGGCGTGCTCGGCGATGCGGTCGATGTCGCGACGCAGGTCGCCCAGGACGACGGTGCTGCCGCCGCCCGCCGCGCGGTGCGCCGTACGAGCGGCGAGCGAGGCCTTGGCCCAGCGCAGCCGCCACCGGTGGTCGGCCAGGAAGCCCGACGCACGCAGGGCCTGCGTCCGCCCGGTCGCCCCGATCACCCCGCAGGTCGTCTGCAGGGGCAGCAGGTCGGGGTGCATGCGCGCCACGGCGGCGTGCGCCTCGTCGAGCCGGGCGAGGTTGGTCGACAACGAGTTGTGGCTCATCGGGATGTCGATCGCGACGACCGCCCGACCCTCGCCGCGGCGACGCTGGCCCCACTCGACGGCGTAGGCGTGCCAGGCCAGGACGGGGTCCTCGGACAGCGGGTCCTCGAGCAGGTCGGACCGCCGCGCCAGGAACAGCACCTCGTCGAGGCTGTCGACGGGCATCGGCTCGTCGTCGGTCTCACCGATGAGCACGAGCCGGTCACGGATCCGCCCGCGGATCCGGCCGTCGGCCCCGATGCCCACCGCACCGACCAACCCGAGACCGGGATCATCCATCAACACGGCGGCCGCCTCCTCGAGGGCGACCAGGGAATGCAGGTAGATGTCTTGCTGGACGAACACGACGACGTCGCGGGTGGCGTCACGCACACCCTCGTTGAGCGCGGCACCGGCGGTGGTGTGACGCTGCCCCCGGTTGTCGACCGGGAGGTACTCCAGGTCGGGCGCCTGCGCCCGCTGGTCCTCGATGGAACGGTCGAGGCAGTCGAGACGCACTGCCTCGTTGTTCCAGACCGAGACGATCGAGACCGCAACGCGCCGACTGGCCATGCGGCAAGAGTAGGTGAATCGAACGACGACGGTGGCCGTTGCGGACGGATACCCTTGATGGGGGATCGGGCCCTTGTCGTCGCACGTGTCGCCGCAAGGATGGGGGAACCTCATGGACTTCGTTGACGTGCTGCGCGTGCTGGGCCGGCGCTGGCTGATCGTGCTGCTCGGTGTGCTGGTCACCGGCGCGGCCGGCTTCTACGCGATCACCGTCGTGCCCACGCAGTACCAGGCCAGGGCGCAGTACGTCCTGCTGCTGCCCTCGGGCGCGACGGGCCTCACCAACCCGACCAACCCCTACATCAACCTCAACAGCGGGCTGATCTTCGCCACCAGCCTGATCGCGAGCGACCTCGGCACCAAGGACGTCGCCCGCACCCTGGTCGAGGACGGGTTCGACTCCGACTACTCGATCGCGCAGAGCACGTCGGGTGGCCCGTCCCTCGACGTGGTCGTCAACGGCAGCGACCCCGACGACGTGCTCGCCACCCGCAACGAGCTGCTGGCCCGCTTCGACGAGGAGCTCGACACGCTCCAGGACATCCCGGGCATCCCCGACCGGCAGCTGATCTTCTCGCGCACCAACGCCGTCGACCCGGTCGCCGAGGTCGTGCCGGGTGCGAAGAAGAAGGCGCTGGTGCTGATCGCGGCGGTGGGCATGGTCGTCACGCTCGTGCTCGCGTTCTCGATGGACGGGCTGCTTCGTCGCCGTACGGCGCGCAAGCAGGCCCTCAAGCAGCCCGCCGCCTCCGGCGCCCCCGAGCCGCCGGCCGAGACGGTCGACACCTCGACCCCGCCGGCCGGGACCGCCGACACCTCGAGCCCGCCGGCCAAGACGCCGAAGCCCAAGAAGCCCAAGCAGAAGCGGCCTGCGACCGGGCAGGCGACCGGGCAGGCGAAGGCCGGGGACAAGGCGCGGCCTGCTGACGACGCGAAGGACTCCGAGTCGGCCGAGGCCGACCAGGGCGAGGACGAGTCCGGCTCGGCGATCTCGATCCGCCGGTTCGGCCGGAGCAAGTCGGTCAGCCGGGCGTCATGAGCACGACGCCCGTCGTCCCGGCCCCGACGGGGACGGGAAGCCCGCCGGTCCCCGACCGGGCCTCCCTCCCGGCGGCGCGCCTGCTCGTCCTCTGGGCGGGCCTGATGCTGCTCCTGCCGAGCGAGCTGGTGCTCCCCCAGATCGGCTCGGCCGGCTCCCCCGCCAACCTGCTCGGAGTGGGGTTCCTGCTCTGGTGGGTGTGCGCGAAGCTCGCCGGCCGGGTCGAGGCGCCGATCAACCCGATGCACGTCGCGCTGGCCATCCTGGTGGTCGTCGTGCTCATCTCGTTCGCCAACGGCATGGTCCACGGGTGGACGCGGCCCGTCGACATCCGACAGCCCGCCGACGCGGTCTACACCTTCACGCCCGTCTCCCAGGCGGAGCTGTTCGACAAGTCGATGCTGGGTGGGATGCGCGGCCTGATCACGATCGGCAGCTGGGTGGGCGTGGCGCTGATGGTGATGGACGGCCTCAGGTCGTGGCGCGAGATTGACCGCCTCGTCTCGTGGGTGGTCTGGATGAGCGCCGTGGTCGCCGCGATCGGGATCTACCAGTACTTCACGGGCGACAACCTCGCACGCTTCATCCGCGTGCCGGGGCTCTCGGCGACGTACGAGATCGGCACGTCCATCTCGCGCTCGGTGCTCAACCGGGTCTCGTCGACCACGACGCACCCGATCGAGTTCTGCGTCGTGCTCACGACCATCTTCCCGCTGGCGATGCACCGTGCCCTCCACCCGCACGCGGTCGGCACGCTCAACAAG
This sequence comes from Nocardioides currus, assembly GCF_003057875.1. GTDB lineage: Bacteria > Actinomycetota > Actinomycetes > Propionibacteriales > Nocardioidaceae > Nocardioides > Nocardioides currus. Next base: position 184,886 of record NZ_PYXZ01000001.1, read on the forward strand.
ATCGTGGCCTGCTACGTCCCGGCCGGGCTGATCGGGCTGGCGATCCCGATGGCCGTGTCGCGCTCGGGCATCGTCGCGCTGGCGGTGGTGATGATCGTGCTGTTCAGCGGCTGGCCCAACAACCGCCGCATCTGGGTGGTGGTGCTCGCCCCGCCGACGGCGATCCTCATGCGCTCGGCGCTGCCCGGCCTCCTCGGCACCATCAAGGCGCTGTTCAGCCAGGGCACGTCCGACCCCAGCGTCACGGCACGCACCGCCGACTACGGCGCCGTGCTGGAGATCTACTCCGCGCAGCCGTGGTTCGGCCGCGGTGCGTTCACCTTCATCCCGCAGTACTACCGGGCGCTCGACAACCAGATCCTCCTCAACCTGGTCGAGCTCGGTGCGATCGGGCTCGCGGCGTCCATCTGGATCTTCGCCGTCGGCTACTACCTCGCGCGCTACGCCAAGCGGCACGCCCTGAGCATCGAGCGCTCGCACTTCGGCCTCGCCCTGTCGGCCGGCATCCTGGCGATGCTGATCACCTACGTCACCTTCGACGCGTGGGGCTTCGCCAAGGCCGGGGCCGTGACGTTCTTCCTGCTCGGCCTCGCCGGCGCCGCCCGGAAGCTGGCCCATACGCCCGACGACACCCGGCCCGCCACATGACGCAGGCCGGCGTCGACGTCGCGGTCGTCGTGGTCACCTACAACTCCAGCGACGTGCTCCCCGGACTGGTCGAGACGCTGCCCGTCGGGCTCGACGGCGTCACCTGGCAGCTCGTGGTGGTCGACAACGCCTCGAGCGACGACAGCCCCGGCCTCGCCGCCCGCCTGGCCCCCGACTGCACGGTCGTCGAGACCGGCCGCAACGCCGGCTACGCCGCCGGCCTCAACGCCGGCGTGCTCGCCGCTCCCCCGCACCGCGCCGTGCTGGTCCTCAACCCCGACGTGCGCCTGGAGCAGGGCTGCGTCGCCACCCTGCTCGCCGCGCTCGATCGCCCGGGCGTCGGGATCGCGGTGCCCCGGCTCGGGGACGGCGACGGTGCGCTGCACCTGTCCCTGCGCCGCGAGCCCACGGTCCTGCGAGCCTGGGGCGACGCGCTGCTCGGCGCCCGGCGCGCCGGTCGCTGGAGCGCGCTCGGCGAGCTGGTGACCGACCCCGCGGCGTACGCCGACGGCCGCACCGTCGACTGGGGCGAGGGTTCGACGCAGCTGGTCTCGGCGGCGTGCTGGCAGGCGTGCGGGCCGTGGGACGAGAGCTTCTTCCTCTACTCCGAGGAGACGGAGTTCGGCCTGCGCGCGCGCGACCGCGGCTTCGCGACGTGGTTCGAGCCGACCGCTCGCGCCACACACCTGCAGGGCGAGTCGATGACCTCGCCGCGGCTGTGGGCCCTGCTCGCGACCAACCGCGTGCGCCTGCACTGGCGTCGCCACGGACCGTTCGCCGGCCTCGCGTTCTGGGCAGGCGTCACCCTCCGCGAGGCCAGCCGTGCCGCACTCGGGAAGGCGACCAGTCGGGCCGCACTGTCGGCGCTGCTGAGTCCGCGCCAGTGGCGGACGCGTCCCGCGCCGTGAGGGCGACGACGACCAGCCGCGAGGCTCGGTCGATCGCAGTGATCCGATGACTGCGATCGACCGCGACCAGCGCGTCCCGCCGATCGCGCACACGACGTAGGGTCGGTCGAGATGCAGCTGCTACCGCCCGTCGTCGGCCCCCACCCGGTCATCGTCTTCTGCGGGATGGCCGGAGCCGAGAGCACCAAGCACCGCGACCACTACTACGCCTCGCCCGGCAACAGCTTCTGGGAGTCGATGCACCGCTGCGGGCTGACACCCTCCCAGCTGCGACCCGAGGAGGACCACCGCGTCACCGAGCACCGCCTCGGCCTGACCGACCTCGTCGGTCACTGGGACCACGCGTCGAACCGCGGCTGGGTCGAGATCGACGTGCTGCTCGCCGACCTCGAGCGCTGGCAGCCGGCGTGGTTGGCCTTCACCGGCAAGGGCACGGCGGCCCACGCGGCCACGGCCCTCGGGCACCGAAAGCCCGGCCTCGGCGCCACCGACTGGGAGGTGGCCGGCGCACAGGTCTTCGTGCTGCCGGGCACCAGCGGCGCCAACCGGCGCAGGGACTACGACGGCCGCCCCGACCGGCTCTCGTGGTGGCGCGAGCTGGCCGAGATCACGCAGCCGGACTTCTGACCTGCCCCCGGGTCGCTCTCGCGGGTCCAGCGACGGAACCGACGAGCGGCCGTAGGCCGTCGACCACGTCAGCGCCACGGCCTTCACCCCGCGCTGACGGCTCAGTAGCCGCGGACCTTCTTGCCGTCCTCCCAGACGTTGCCGGAGAAGACGTTGCCCTCGCCGCCCTCGGCGACCGCGGTCACCGGGCCGAAGGACGCGCACTTCCGGTTGGCGCCGCGCTCGAAGACGTTGTTGGTGATCACCATGTACGTCGACTGGGTGCCGTAGGGCTTCTGGGGGTCGTAGCCGCCGTACAGGCAGTAGGCGGCAGGCCCGGCGGAGAAGAAGTTGCCGTCGACGGTGACGCGCGAGAGCGGGTCGAAGTCGGCGAAGAGCGCCATCGCCGACGAGCAGCCGCCGTTGTCGGACTGCGAGTCGCAGGCCAGCGTGTTGTGGCGCACGAGCATGTCGTGGCCGCCGTTGGAGGTGAAGCCATCGCCGTGCCAGTCGCTGCCGGCCGGCATGTACTGCGCGTGCAGCCACGAGTCCTGGATGTCGCAGTTCTCGTTGCACGACACCGACTGGCGCGCGCCGATGACCTCGACTCGGCGCATCGTGATGTTGTACTGGCCGACCGCCGAGCCGTCGTAGGTCCCGCCGTCGACCGTGGAGTCGGAGATCGTGAGCGAGCCTCCGCCGTCGCCGATGACGATGTTGCCCTCGACGTAGGAGTTCTTGATGACGACGCCGGGGGCCTCGATCATCAGATAGGTCGGGACGAGCTTGCCGTCGATGACGGTCCCGGGCTTCGTGATCTCGACCGGACCGTTGTACGCCGCCAGGCGGGCGGTGTCCGGCGCGCCGGTGTTGGCGGCGTTGGGGAAGGCGGTGGGTGGGGCGGTCGAGGTCGGCGTGGCGAGCACCGGGCGGACGTGGAACGCCGCCTTGATCTCGCGCGCGGGCCGCTGGCTGATCGGACCGATGGCGCCGCCGAGGATGCGGTAGCGACCCGAGCCCGTGCCCGGGGTGCGGTCCACGGCGAACGGGACGCCGGCGGGACTGCCGAAGGAGAGGAGGTGCGGCTTGGCGGACACGGACACCGGCTGCCCCAGGCTGACCTTCTGCCAGCCGATCTTCCGGACCGGCAGCAGGGAGACGCGAGCCAGCTCGCGACCGTCGGGGCCCCAGAGCCGCGCGACGTGCCGCACGGTGTCACCGGCGGCGCGGTAGTAGCGGACGGCGGTCACCTGGGAGGCACCGGAGGGCCGGAAGCGGAGGCCGCGCTCGCGGTCGCGGCCCGCCTCCTTGACGGTGACGGCGCCGGCACGTTCGTCAGCCCGCTCGACGGCGCGCGAGGTCGACACGGGCGAGGCGTCGGCCGTGGCCGCGACGAGGACGGGCGCGGCGAGCACCAAGCCCAGGGCAGCGCGGACCGCAGCGGCGAGGGGGCGCAGGTGGGATGGGCTCATGTGTGTGTGGGGGGGGCTGGCCGAAGACGACGACGGGGCGGTGAGGTCGGTCAGTGCACGCGACACTAACAACCCCACCGCCCCGGCGGCCTCCTCAAAATCAGGGAGCGGACACGGCCTTGCCGTCGTCCCAGACGTTGCCGGAGAACACGTTGCCGTTGCCACCCTCGGCCACGGCGGCCACGGGTCCGAAGGCCGCGCACTTGCCGTTGGTGCCGCGGGCGAACACGTTGTTGGTGACCACGATGTTGCTGGCCTCGTCCCCGTACGGCTTGGCCGGGTCGGCCCCTGCGTACATGCAGTAGCCGGCGGGGCTCTGCACGAACAGGTTGTTGTCGACCGTCATGTTCGTGATCGGCGAGAAGTCGCCGTACGCCGCGAGCGCGGCCGAGCAGGCACCGCCGGCGCCGGTCGGCTTGGAGTCGCAGGCCAGCGTGTTGTGGCGCAGGACCATGTTGCTGCCGCCGTTGGACAGGAACCCGTCACCGTGCCAGTCGCTGCCGGCCGGCATGTACTGCGCGTGCAGCCACGAGTCCTGGACGTCGCAGTTGAGGTCGCAGCCGACCGAGGCGCGGGCACCCTTGACCTCGACCCGGCGCAGCGTCATGTTGCGCTGGCTGATGGCCGAGTTCTCCGAGGTGCCGCCGTCGACGGTCGAGTCCGCCATCGTCAGGTGGCCGGAGCCCTCGATCACGATGACGCCGTTGACCTGGCTGCGGGTGATCGTCACGGGAGCCCGCACGACCAGCGAGCCGTTGATCTGCTGGGCGTCGATGACCGTGCCCGCGGCCGTGATGGTGGTGGGGCCGGCGTAGGTGCCGAGCGCCACGCCGTCCGGGACGCCGGTGTTGGAGGCGTCGGGGAACGCCGAGGGGACCGGCGTCGTCGGCGTGGGGTTGGGCGTGGGGTTCGGGTCCTGGGTCGGCGTGCCGCCGGACTTCGGGACGAAGGCGACATCGATGAAGTAGTGCGATCCGCGCCAGGTCTTCGTCGGGCGGCCCGGGCCGCGGGAGAAGGTGCCGCGGTGGGCGGTCAGCCCGTTGGCGACGACGTCCTTGTGGCGACCGAGCGACTTCTTGTCGATCGCGTAGCGGCCCTTCGGCGCCCGATAGGACGCGGTGTAGGTCTTGCCGGCCCGGATCTTCACCGGCGAGCTGAACCACGCGGTCTTCCAGCCGTCGGCCTTCGACCGGTCGAAGTGGACCGTGGCGAGGCGCTTGCCGCGGGCGTTCCAGACCTTGCCGGTCGTGGCGGCACGGTTCTTGCCGGCGGCGTAGTACTGGATGCCGTACAGGCGACCACCGGTCTCGCTGCTGAAGTCGAGGCCGAGCGTGGTGCTCTTCGTGGTCCTGCGCGACGGCGTGGCGGGCACGACGGAGTCGTCCCAGATGCCGACGGAGGCCTGCTTCGTCTTCTGGTCGACACCGGCGGCCGCGTCGGCGTCGACGCGGGGCAGGACGGCCAGCAGGGTGGCGGCCAGGGCGGCCAGCACGGCCACCACGACGGCCGGGCGCGCCGAGGGCGCGAGGGCGGGGGTGTGTTTCACGGGGTGTTCCTCCAGATTCCGGGGGGATGGACCGGGAGGGCAGGGTGGACGGCGCTCGCACGCCGGCCACCCTGCCGACTTCTTCTGCGAGCGCTCAGGGAGCGCTGATGGCCTTGCCGTCGTCCCAGACGTTGCCGGAGAAGACGTTGCCGTTGCCGGTGGCGACGGCGGCGGCCGGACCGAAGGCGGCGCACTTGCCGTTGCTGCCGCGCTCGAACACGTTGTTCGTGACCTTGATGTTCGCGGCCTTGGTGCCGTAGGGCTTGGCCGGGTCGTAGCCGCCGTACATGCAGTAGCCGGCCGGGCTCTCGACGAACAGGTTGTTGTCGACCGTCATGTTGGTGATGGCCGAGAAGTCGCCGTACGCCGCGAGGGCGGCCGAGCAGGCCCCGCCGGTGCCGTTCGGCTTCGAGTCGCACGCCAAGGTGTTGTGGCGCAGGACCATGTTGCTGCCGCCGTTGGACAGGAACCCGTCACCGTGCCAGGCGCTGCCCGGCTTCATGTACTGGCCGTGCAGCCACGAGTCCTGGACGTCGCAGTTGGAGTCGCAGCCGACCGAGGCGCGGGCGCCCTTGACCTCCACGCGCCGCAGCGTCATGTCGCCCTGGCTGATCGCGGAGTTCTCGGAGGTGCCGCCGTCGACGATCGAGTCGGACATGGTCAGGTGGCCGGCACCCTCGATGACGATGACGCCGTTGACCTGGCTGCGGGTGATCGTGACGGGAGCCCGGACCACGAGCGAGCCGTTGATCTGCTTCGCGTCGATGGTGGTGGCCGACGAGAGTGTCGTCGGGCCGGTGTAGCTGCTCAGCGAGACCCCGTCCGGGACGCCCGTGTTGGCAGCGTTCGGGAACGCGCCGTTCGACGTGGGCGTGGAGGTGGGCGTGGACGTCGGGGTCGACGTGGGCGTCGACGTCGGGGTCGACGTCGGCGTGGACGTCGGCGTGGACGTCGGGGTCGACGTCGGGGTCGACGTGGGCGTCGACGTGGGGGTGGACGTCGGGGTGGACGTCGGCTCGTCGCTCGGGTCGTCGCTGGGCACCGGTGTCGGCGTGCTGGCGGTCGACGGCTGGAAGGCCACGTCGATGAAGTAGTGGGCGCCGTGCCACGACTGCGTCGGACGGCCCCAGTCGTAGGAGAAGGTGCCGCGGTGGGCGGTCAGGTCCTTGACGCTCAGCGTGTCGCCGTCGTCGAAGACGTTCTCCTGCTGGGCGTAGCGACCGTTGGGCGCGCGGTAGGACACCGTGTACTTCTCGTCGGCGACGATCTTGGCCGGCGAGCTGAGCCACGCGGTCTTCCAGCCGTCGGTGGAGGTCTGGGGGAAGCTGAGCGTGGCGACGCGCTTGCCGCTGGCGTTCCAGACCGCGCCGCTGGTGGCGGCCCGGTTGGCGCCGGCGGCGTAGTACTGCACGCCGTTCAGCTGGCCGCCGGTCTCGCTGCTGAACACCAGGCCGAGGGTCACGCCGTTGGTGTCGTCGTCGGACTTGACCGCCGGGGTCACGGAGTCCGACCAGAGGCCGTAGCTCGCGGACTGGGCGGCCTTCTTGCTCATCTGGGCGACGGCCGCAGGGGACGCGTTCGCCATCGTGTTGGGCAGCACGGCGAGCAGGGCGGTCGCCAGGGCAGCCAGGAGGGCTACCGCGATGGCCGGGCGCGCCGGACGCACGGGGGTGGGGGTGGTCTTCAAGGGAGCTTCTCCATGTGCCGAGTCGTGTGGTCGGAGGGTGCGCGCAGCACTGAGCGGCAACCCCCGGCCAGCTCCGGCAGCACCGCATGACGGCGCGCCAAGTCCCCTGTGATCCTTGGTCCCCCAAGACCTCGGACCAGATGCCGTCGCCCCTCCCAGAACGACGCCGCAGGACTGCTGCAAGATCCGGGACCCGGGCAATGAGCCGGTCCTCCAGATCGGGAAGGACGCTAACCGCCGAACGCAGCGGTGCCGAATCGTCACAAACGAAGATCTGTCCGCTCAGCGGGCACCGGTCGATATCCGGTGAGGAACCACCGCGAGACCCGTCAGATCAGCCCCACGCGTCCCACTGATGTGGTCTAGACGAGACGCAGATCACACTACCGAGGAGTCACGAGGCGGCGAGTGCGGGGTCCGCCAGGAAGGTGCGACCCCACATCTCCAGCGACAGCAGCGTCCAGATGCGGATCTCCTCGTCGCGACGACCGCGGGTGTGGTCGTCGAGGATGTCTCCGACCGCGCGAGTGTCGAGCACGCCGCCCACGAAGCTCTCGGTTCCCTGCAGGAGGTCGCGGGCCATCGACTCGAGCTCGCCGCGGAACCACGCGTCGAGCGGCACCCGGAACCCGACCTTGGGCCGCGAGACGATCTGCTCGGGCAGGTGCCGGCGGGCCACCTGCTTCACGACCCACTTGGTCTGGCCGTCGCGCACCTTGACCGAGCTGGGCAGCCGGAAGGCGAGCTCGACGAGCCGGTGGTCGAGGAACGGCGGGCGGAGCTCGAGCGAGGCGGCCATCGACATCCGGTCCCCCCGCTCGAGGAGGTTGTCGGGCAGCCACGTGTCGAGGTCGGTGCGGGCCATCAGGTCGATGGCGTCGCGGTGCGGGAGCACGCGCGGCGGGCGGCTGGTGGTCGTCCCGAGCAGGGCGTCGACCTCATGAACGGTGAAGGGAGCGAACCAGTCCTCCATCCGGGCTCCACCGAGCGAGCGCAGGCCGATCCGCGCCTTGCCACGCGACGCGGGCAGCGCACGCTCGAGCCGACGCAGCGCGGCGGCGCGAGCGCTCGCGGGGAGCCGGCCGGCCAGTGCGGTGGCGTGGGCGAAACGGTACTTCGGGTAGCCGCCGAACAGCTCGTCGCTGCCCTCGCCGGACAGCACCACCTTCACGTGCTGACGCGCGGCAGTCGCGAGCTGCGCGACGGCGATGTCGGCCGGCTCGCTCACCGGCGCGTCGCGGTGCCAGGTGAGGTGCTGCCAGGTCTCGCGGAAGTCGTCGGGCCGGATGAGCACACGGTGGTGGTCGGTCCCGACGGTCCGGCTCACGAGCTCGGAGTGCGCGGTCTCGTCGACACGTGGGTCGCCGAACTCCGCGGCGAAGGTGGCCACCGGCGTGGTGCTGCCCGCCTCGCGGCGCGCCGCTGCGGCGAGCGCGACGATCAGGCTGCTGTCGACGCCGCCCGACAGGTAGGCCCCGACGGGGACGTCGGCGACGAGGGACGCGTCGATCGCGTCGCGCAGCGCGGCCTCGACCCGGTCGACGGCCTCCTCGGGGGTGCCGTGCTCGACCTCGTCGGGCGAGGGCAGCGTCCAGTACGGCGCGACGGTGGCCCGACCCGTGGCCGAGACCGTCACGACGTGGCCGGGCGGGACCTTGCGGATGCCCTCGAACAGGGTGGCCGGGGCGTGGACCGCACGGGCGCGGAGGTAGGTGCGCAGCTGCTCGCGGTCGAGGCGGGCGCGCTCCCCCAGCACGGCGAGGATCGCCTTGGGCTCGGAGGCGAAGACGAGCTGGTGCTCGTCGAGGTAGTAGTAGAGGGGCAGCACGCCGAGACGGTCGCGGACCAGCGAGGTGGCACCGCTCGCCCGGTCGTGGACCGCGAAGGCGAACTGACCGAGCAGGTCGGACGCGGCGTGGGCACCGTGGCGCACCATCGTGGCGAGGACGACCTCGGTGTCACCGCGGGTGACGAAGGGATAGTCGAGCTGCTCGCGGAGCTGCTGGTAGTTGAAGATCTCGCCGTTGAAGGTCAGCACGTGCCGGCCGTCGTCGCTCGTCATCGGCTGGCGCGACCCGCCCAGGTCGATGATCGACAGCCGGGTGTGGGCGATCCCGACCGGCCCCTCGACCCAGAGGTCCTCGTCGTCGGGGCCCCGGTGGTGCAGCACCCGCATCATGGCGCGGAGCGCGCCCTCGTCGACGGGTCGGTCGTCGAAGCGCCGGATCCCGGCGATGCCACACATCAGCGAACCCCCCGACCGCTGCCGGCGGCCGCGAAGATCTCGCGGAGCACGTCGGAGCGTGCGGCCCACGAGTCGCGCGCGACCGACTCGCGCCGAGCCTCGGGCGTCGAGACCGGGCTGCCGGCGAGGGCGTCTCGGACCAGCGCCACGAACTTGTCGGCGCTGTCCGCGACGGCGATGACGTGCTCGTGCATGGCCGCCTCGGGGTAGCGCATCGTCACCACCGGCAGCCCGAGCGCGAGGTACTCCTTGGTCTTGATCGGGTTGCAGAACCGGATCCACTCGTTCTGCAGCCACGGCATGATCGCGACGTCGAACGCGGCGCCGTACGCCGGGATGTCGGCGTAGGACCGCATCCCGAGCCAGTGCACGTTGGGCAGCGCGACCAGGTCGTCCATCGGGCAGGTGGCCGCGCCGATCAGCAGCACCGAAGCCTCGGGGACCTCGCGGGCGAGGCGGCCGATGAGGTCGAGGTCGACGACGTAGTCGTCGATGCCGCCGAAGAAGCCGATCCGCGGCCGGGGCACGCCGGCGAGGTCGCGCGGCTCGGGCCGGTCGGGGTCGGGGGCGAAGTGGTCGAGGTCGACGCCGTGGCCGATCAGGACCGGCTCGACGTGGCGCGGGAGCAGCGCCCGCTCCTCCTCGAGCAGCTCGCCGCTGGCCCACACGGCGCCGTCGCAGCCGGCGAGCATCTGCTGCTCCAGCCGTTCGATGGCCGTGTTGTCGGCCTCGGGCAGCGAGGAGTAGCGATCCGACCGGTTGATGACGATCGAGCGGTGGGGCAGCCGGCGCGCGACGTCCCACGCGGTCGGCAGGGTCACCAGCAGGTCAGGGGTGCCGATCCCGGCCAGCCGGGCGGCGGCCCGCACCTGGACCCGGACGGACCAGGCGTTCAGCCGCGCCAGCCGGGGGCGGCCGAAGACGGGCACGCTGACCGGCGTGAGGACGAACAGCCTCGGGTGCTCGGGCTCCGGTCGGCGTACGGCGCGCAGCGTGCTCCGGACCTTGCGCAGGATGCGACGCCAGGGCTGTGTCGTCACGCCGCGACGGGGCATCCGCATGCCCAGGCTGTTGACCAGTAGCACCGGCCGGTCGCTGGAGAGGGCCCGCGCGAGCTGCACGTCCGAGTGCGCGCGGTTGTGGTACCAGTAGTCCTGCGCGGAGAAGAGGATGACGCCCCCGGACATCCCCGCCTCCTAGCTGCCGACGCGCGGACGCGGGATCACGGGCGCGGTGATCGTGAGCTGGGGCGGGTCGACGACCTTGGTCACCGAGCGACTGGCGGCGAGCTCCAGGTCACGCAGCTTGAGGCTGTCGGCGTCGCGCGAGACCGCCAGGTCACGCAGGCTCAGCTCGAGCGCGATGGTCAGCTGGTGGTCGTCGACGTGCTCGCCGTGCAGCCCGCGGCGCGGGACCAGGACCGGCAGCTTGCCGTTCTCGAGCGCCATCAGCGCGATGCCGGTGCCGGCGTGGGCGACGACGACGTCGGCCTCCCGGATCGCCTCGGCCATCTCCCGCGACGGGACCCTCTCCCGCCCCTCGATGCACAGGCCGGACACGTCGGTGCTGCCGGTCTGCCACATCACCTCGGCATCGGCGGGCATGATCGGCACCAATCGCTCCAGGAGTCGACGGAACCCGTACCCCTCCTGGGTGCCGAGGCTAACGACGGCCGACCTGATCGCGTGGGGCACGGCGTTGGCCGACTCGTAGAGGTCCCACGGCGAGGCGAGGTACTCCCACGAACCCTTGGTCAGTCCCGTCGACTGGCTGAAGGTCCGCACGCCCGGCATGGCCGAGAGCACCCGCCCGGACAGCGACGGCGCATCCAGGCGGGTGGCGGACTCGATGTAGACCGTCTCGATCCCCCGGGCCCGCGCCTGCGGCAGCACGGCCAGGGCGAGCGCGGCGCCCGTGCTCACCGCCAGCGTGACGCGGTGCTCGCGGAAGAGGCGGCGGCAGTCACGGGCGTTGCGCAGGATGGCGCGGGAGTCCCGCGGCGGGCACGGCTCGGTCCAGTGCACCGTCTCGCCCGCGAGCAGTGACTCGGTCTGCGGTGTCCGCGGCGTCACCCACACGACGTCCCCGCCCACGCCCAGGCGCGGACGCAGCGTGTGGAGCTGCATGATGTGGCCGCCGTCGTTGGCGACCAGGAGCGTGGTCATCGGGTGGATCCCCCATCGGTCACGGCGTCGATCAGGACCTCGGCGACCCGGGCCTGCATGTCCTCCGTCAGGTGCGGGAACATCGGCAGCGACAGGATCCGGCCGGCCGCCTCCTCGGCGATCGGGGCGGTGCCCGCGCCCAGGCCGAGGTGCTCGTAGGCGCCGGTCAGGTGCACCGGCGTCGGGTAGTGGATACCCGCCCCGACGCCCGCGTCACCCAGCGCCTGCAGCACCCGGTCGCGGTCGTCGACGCGGACGACGTACAGGTGCCACACGTGCGCCTCGGGGTCGATCGCGCTCGGGCACTGGATCCCGGGGACGTCGCCGAGCAGCTCGGAGTAACGCTGGGCGGCCCGGCTGCGCAGGTCGTTCCACTTGTCGAGCCGACCGAGCTTGGCCCGCAGGTAGACGGCCTGCAGGGAGTCGAGGCGGGAGTTCATGCCGATCACGTCGTGCACGTAGCGCGTGGCGGAGCCGTGGTTGGCCAGCAGCCGCACGCGTGCGGCGAGCTCGGGGTCGGCGGTCGTGACCGCGCCGGCGTCGCCGGCCGCGCCGAGGTTCTTGCCGGGGTAGAAGCTGGTGGCGGCGATCCGGCTGAGGCGGGCGGAGCCGTCCTGGCCGCGGCCGCGCCAGTGCGCGCCCTGCGACTGGGCGGCGTCCTCGACGAGCGGGATGCCGGCCTCGTCGCAGATCTCGGCCAGCTCGTCCAGCGGGGCGAGCTGTCCGAACAGGTGGACGGCGATGACCGCGGAGGTCCGCTCGGTGATGGCCTCGGACACCGCGACCGGGTCGATGAGGAGGTGCTCCTCGTCGACGTCGACGGGCACCGGGACCGCTCCGATGCGCGAGACCGCCTCGGCGCTGGCGATGAAGGTGTTGGCGGGCAGGATCACCTCGGAGCCGGGCGAGACCCCCACCGCCCGGAGCGCGAGCTCCAGCGCGTCGGTGCCGTTGGCGACGCCGATGCAGTGGTCGACGCCGGCATAGGCGGCGTACTCCTGCTCGAAGGCCGTGACGTCGGGACCACCGACGAAGCCGGTGGAGGCGAACACCGCGTCGAGCCCCGAGCGCACCTCGTCGGCGATCTCGGCGTGCTGGGCGGCCAGGTCAACGAAGGGAACTCTCATGGTCGAACCTCGACTTCATAGGCGGCCAGCCGCCGCTCGAGGGTGGCGAGGCGAGCCTCGGCACCGGACACGAGCTGGTGGCGGACGGACGTGATCAGGTCAGCGGGACGGTGGGACTGGGCGGACGAGGCGACCTCGAGCAGGCGCAGGACGCCGTCGCCGGTGAGGACGTCGACGTGCCCGACGGCGCGGTCGACCCGGATGACGCGGCCCGGGATGCGGCCGGCGTAGGTGGGGGCGTCGGTCACGGGTACGGCGCGGAGCACGTCGATCCGGTCGGTGCCGAGGAACGTGAAGGCCGGCGGGAAGGGACCGTCGAGGGCCCGGACCAGGCGGTCGACCGTCGCCGTCGATCGGCTCCAGTCGATCTCGCCGTCCGCCGGGACGCGGCTGCACGAGTAGGTCGCGTCGGCCTCGTCCTGCGGCTCCCCGCGGTCGCCCGCGAGTCGGCGCTCGACGGCGTCGGCCAGGAAGCGGCGCTGGAGGTCGTTGAGCTGGTCGTAGACCGCGCCCGTCGTGGACTCCGGGCCGAGGGGCACCGCGTGCTGCAGGAGGATCCCACCGGCGTCGAGGTCGGGCTCGAGGCAGTGCACGGTGATCGCGGTCGACTCCTCGCCGTTGATGATGGCCCAGTTGACCGTGGCCCGCCCGCGGTAGCGCGGCAGCGGCGCGTAGTGGACGTTGATGCACGGCACGGCCGTGACGACGTGCCCCGGCAGGATGCGGTCGTAGGACGAGACGACCACGGCGTCGGGTCGCAGGTTCTCGATCAGGTCGACGACGGCCGAGAGCCGGGCGTCGGCCTGCACGGGCACGCCGGCGTCCAGCGCCATCGAGACGACGCCGTCGAAGCCGGGGCGGACCAGTCCGCACACCTCGAAGCGGTCCATCAGGGCGTCGAGGGCGGATCCGGTCGTGGAGCCGAGGCCGATCAGCAGGACGCGGGGCAGCTCAGGCATCGCGCACCTCGCAGTCGGGGTGCGGGTCGATGTGCTCGAGGTCGTCGAGGGTGCGCTCGGAGCCAGGCTTGAGCAGCACCTCGGCCACCTTGAGCCCGCCGCACTGGAGCCGCACGATCGCCTCGGGCCCGATGTCGGAGGGCAGCACGCCCATGTGGCCGCGCGGCGGCGCCTGCGGCGGCCAGACCCCGACGCCGGCCGCGGCCAGCGCGTCGCGGTCGAGGTCGCCCCAGAACTGCATGACGGGGGTGCCGGGCCAGGCGCCGGCGATCCGGTGGGCGATGGCCGCGTCGAGCACGTCGCCCTCGGTCGGCGTCTGGGCGATCACGATCGCGTCGAAGTCCTCGGTGTCGGGGAGGTCGAGCGCGTGGCTGCGGAGCACCACGTGGGCCCCGGCCCGGGTCAGCCCGAGCCCGACGTACGGCGCGAACTCGTTGTCGCAGACCAGCGCGATGCGCGAGCGGTAGACCGCCACACCCGCCTGCGCGAGCTGCCAGACGGCCATCATCCCGAGGTAGGAGAAGACGTCGACGTGGGGGTGGCGCTCGTTGGTGCCGGCGAAGACGACCCCCCGCGCGGCCAGGGCCGCGATGTCGACGTCGCCCGCACGGGCCTCGAGCTCCCACGACTCGTACATCAGCGGCACGACCGCGCCGGGACGCAGCTGCGCGGCCATCCGCTCGTCGATCGGACGCACGTGGCCGGAGTTGGTGACGACGTCGGCGTCGGCGAGGTGCTCGGGCGTCAGCTCCTCGACCACCTCGATCACGCCGGCGACGCCGAGGCGCTCGGCCAGCTGCAGCGTCGCGTCGCGCACCTCGCTGGTGGTGCCGTAGCGGGTGGGCCGGGTGATCGCGACGACGCGGCGCGCGCCGGCGAGTGCGGCGAGCACCGGCGTGACCACGTACGCACCGGTGGCGGCCTCGGTGACGACGCACCGGCCCGTGAGGTCGAGGTGGCTCGCGGTGGCGGCGTCGCGCACCAGCCGCTCGAGGCGCTGGGGCGCGAAGCCGGGGCGCGGCGGTGTGGCTGACGTCCGCGCCTGCGGGATCAGGATCGCGGTCATCGACGCTCCCCGGTCGCCGACGAGCGCAGGGCCTCGATCACGCGGTCCTGCTCGCCGTCGGTGAGCTCGTGGAAGACCGGCAGGATGAGCGTGCTGGCGGTGAGGTGCTCGGTCACGGGGAGCGGCACACCCGCGCGTCCGGCGTGGGCCGGGTGCTGGTGCGCGGCCATGATCCCGCGGCGGGCGGAGATGCCGGCGTCGGCGAGGTGGACGAGGAGTCCCTCGCGGTCGAGCGGGTGCTCGGGCGCGACCTCGACCCAGCAGGACTGGAAGTTCGTGGTGCCCCACTCGGGGTCGGCGACCATCCGCAGGCCGGGCAGCTCGTCGATCGCGGCGGCGTATCCCTTGGCCAGCTGCCGGCGACGCGTGACCAGCTCGGGCAGGCGTCCCAGCTGGACGATGCCGACGGCTGCCTGGAGGTCGGTCATCCGGTAGTTGAAGCCGACCTCGTCGTAGCTCTCCGGCGGGGCCAGCACGCTCGCGTGCCGGTCGGCGGCGGAGACGCTCATCGCGTGCTCGCGCAGGCGGCGGGCGCGGTCGGCCCACTCGGGGCGCGAGGTGGTGAGCATCCCTCCCTCGCCGGTGGTGAGCAGCTTGCGCGGGTGGAACGACCAGGCGGCGATCTCGGCACCGGCCCCGACCGGGCGGCCGTAGGCCGTGGATCCCGCTCCACAGGCGGCGTCCTCGATCACCACGATGCCGCGGGGGTCGCAGAACGCCCGCAGGGCGGCGAGGTCGAGCGGCACGCCACCCTGGTCCGCTGCGATCACCGCGCGGGTGCGCTCGGTGACCGCAGCGGCGATCGTGTCGGGCGTGAGGTTGCCCGTGGTGGCGTCGACGTCGGCGAAGACGGTGCGCGCCCCGACGTACACCGGAGCGTTGGCCGTGGCGACGAAGGAGAAGGACGGGACGACGACGTCGTCGCCGGGACCGATCCCGGCCACGACCAGCGCGAGGTGCAGCGCGGTCGTGCAGTTGCTGACGGCCACGGCGTACGCCGCCTGCTGGCTGCTCGCGAAGGCCGACTCGAACGCGGCGACCTTCGGCCCCTGGGCGACCCAGCCGGAGCGGATCACCTCCGCGACGGCGGCCACCTCCTCCTCGCCGAGCCAGGGCTGCATCACGTTGATGCGCGACTCGTCCACGGCGCTCACTGGACCAGCGCCCGTCCGGCGGCCACCTCGGAGCGCAGCGGGCGCCACCACTCGACCAGCTCGCGCAGGCCCTCCTCGAGCCCGACCTCGGCCACGAAGCCGAGGTCGCGACGAGCAGCCGTGGTGTCGGCCAGCCGGCGCGTGACGCCGTTGACCGCGCGCTCGGGGCCGTGCTCGACCGGGAGGTCGGAGTCCATCGCCCGCAGCAGCGTCTGTGCCAGCTCGAGCAGGCTCGTCTCCTCGCCACGGGCCACGTTGTAGATGCCCTCGCGCACGTCGCTGGCGGCGGCGAGCACGTTGGCACGGGCGATGTCGGTGGTGAAGACGAAGTCCATCGTCTGGCGCCCGTCACCGAAGATCAGCGGCGGCAGCCCGTCGGCGATCCGCTCCATCCAGCGCACCAGCACCTCGGTGTAGAGGCCGTGCACGTCCATCCGCGGGCCGTAGACGTTGAAGTAGCGCAGCAGCACGTGGTCGAGGCCGTGCATCGCCCGGAAACTGCGGACCAGCCCCTCGTTGAAGGTCTTCGCGGCGCCGTACAACGTGTCGTTGTCGTGGTGGTGGTGGCTCTCCCTGGTCGGGAACTCCTCCGCCAGCCCGTAGACGGAGGCGGACGAGGCGGCAACCAGCTTGTCGACCTTGGCCTCGGCGGCGGCCTCGACGACGTTGAACGTGCCGTCCACGAGCACCTCGAGCGCGAGCCGCGGCTCCTCCGCGCACTGGGTGATGCGGATGGCGGCCTGGTGGAAGACGAGGTCGCAGCCGCGGGTCACGTCGTGCACGAGGTCGCGGTCGCGGATGTCGCCCTCGACCAGCGTGACGGTGTCGCCGGCCAGCGCGGTCTCGAGGTTGGCGACCCGACCGCGCACGAGGTTGTCGAGCACGATCACCGCGCCGGCACCGGCGTCGACGAGCTGGTCGACGAGGGTCGAGCCGATGGTCCCGGCTCCTCCGGTGACGAGGATCCGGGCGCCCGCGAGCTGGGTCATCGGACGGACTCCAGCTCGCTGCGGACGGCCTGTCGCGGCGCCGGCACCGTGAGCCCCTGCGGACGGACCATCAGACCGTCGGCGGCGAGGCTCTCGGACGCGGCGGCCAGCGTGGACAGCACGCGCAGGCCGGCGGCCCCGTCGGTGCTCGGCGCGCGGCCCTCGCGGATGCTCGCCGCCAGCTCGGTGACGACGCCCATCAGCGGCTCGCGCTCGGGCAGGGCCGGCGACCAGGTGTCGCCGAGGCGGTAGGAGATCCCGGCGTCGCGGCGCTCGGCGCCGGCCTGGCCGAGCACGGAGGTCTGACCGAGGTCGACGCCGCGGTCGTAGACGCTGAGGCGCTGCTGCGGGTTGAGGTCGTCCCACACGAGCGTACGGCGCGAGCCACCGATCACCATCTGGCGGATCTTGGTCGGGCTCATCCAGTTGACGTGGACGTGCGCGAGCGCACCGCCGGCCAGCGGCATCGAGATGTGGCCGACGCAGGCACGGCCCGCGCCGAGCGGGTCGGCACCGAAGGCCGACACCCCGCCGGGGGCCAGCCCGCCGGGGAGGACGTAGTCGAGGATCGAGAGGTCGTGGGGCGCCAGGTCCCACAGCACGTCGACGTCGGGCTGGACCAGCCCGAGGTTGATGCGGACCGAGTCGACGTAGAGGACGTCGCCGAGCTCGCCGGCGGCGACCAGCTCGGCCATCTTCAGCACTGCCGGGGTGAAGCAGTAGGTGTGGTCGGCCATCAGGACCAGGCCCTGCTCCCGGGCCAGGGCCACCATCGCCGTACCTGCCTCGACGCTGTCGGCCAGCGGCTTCTCGACGAGCACGTGCTTGCCGGCCCGCAGCACCGCCTCGGCGACCCCGCGGTGGGTGCGGGCGGGCGTGGCGATCGCGACGGCGTCGATGTCGTCGCGCTCCAGCAGCTGCGCCACGTCGGCGACCACGTCGCACCCGCTGGCGTCGCCCACGACCTGCCGGGCGCGAGCCACGTCGAGGTCGCAGACCGCACGCAGCGCCCAGTCGGGCGAGGAGCGGAAGTTGCGGATCAGGTTGGGACCCCAGTAGCCGGCGCCGATGACGGCGACCCCCAGCGGCGGTGGAGTGCTGTGCGTCATCGGTTCTCCTCGACGAGGTCGACGGTGGCAGTGGTCACCCGGAGATCGGGACCCACGACGCATGACTCGTACATGGCTCCACCCCCTTGGCAGACGCCACACCGCGTCGGTGTGGCAGGTTCATCGTTGACTGACTGGATCGCCAGATCCCTTGCCCGTGCGGCTATTCGCCAATTTTGGTGAGTGGCCGGTCCAGGGCGCCGAGGACGATCTGGGCCGAGCGCATGTCACGCAGCGAGAAGACCAGCCGGTTCATGTCGAACGTCGACCAGCCGTCCTCCACCGCCATGCCCTCGGCGGTGGTGTGCAGGGCCTTGTAGAGCGTCCATGGCTCCTTGCGCATCTCGGCGTGGAGCGTGTCCTCCAGCACCTCGCGCAGGTAGGCCTGCTGCTCCCCGCGACCCGCTCCCGGTGGCAGGACGTCGGTGACCTCGTTGTCGCGACCGAGCTGGGCGAAGGTCGGCCAGTCGATGACGGCGAGGTGGTCGACGCGCGTGCCCGTCCACTCCTCGGCCGCGCCGACCGAGCTGCTCGGCGCGCTGTCGGAGATGCCCGCGAGGATCGGCCCGCGCAGCGGGAGCCAGTCGACGTTGACCTGGCGGCGATCACCCGAGACCGTGACGAACAGCGCCGAGATGACCGCGGGGTCGTCCGGCATCCAGGTCAGGTCGGGGCTGTCGGCGCGCGCCGTCCCGGTGGCCAGCATCAGCATGGTCACCGACCCGTCCGTGGCCGGCGCCGGCCGGGCGCCGAGGCCGGTGAAGGCGTCGTCGATCCGGTCGAGGGCGGTGGTGAGCCGCAGGTCCAGCACGACGAGGACGACCAGCGGCACCATCGCCAGCACCACCGCGAGCGCGACGAGCCGTCGGGCCAGCCGGGAGCCGCGCCTGCGCTCGGGCTCCAGCCCGAGCGTCACGGGCGGCGCGGCGGGCGGGTCCGAGGAGCGGCGCGGCGCAGGGACGAGCCCTCGCGGTCGTGTCTTCGTGTCGACGTCGCTCTTGTGTCGCGCGGTAGTGCCCATCCCTGCCCCCTTGGTGCCTCGACGGTAGGAGCGTCGGGGGGAGGGCGCATACCCGATCGTGAGTAGATCAGGAGTTGAAGCGCTGCTGCGTCCTCTCCAGCCCGTCGGTCATCAGCGACTCGACGGCGTCGGCGGCATCCATCACCTGGAAGGGAAGCTCCTTGCGCTCCACGGTGGAGTAGTTGGACAGCACGAAGTCGGCCACGTCCTGGCGCCCCGGCGGTCGCCCGATGCCGGCCCGGACGCGGTGGAAGTCACCGGTGCCGAGACTGCTGCGCATCGAGCGGAGTCCGTTGTGGCCGTTGTCGCCGCCGCCGAGCTTGACCCGGAGCGTGCCGAAGGCGATGTCGAGCTCGTCGTGGATCGCGACGATCCGCTCCGGGGCGACCTTGTAGAAGGTGGCGAGCGCCTTGACCGGGCCGCCCACCTCGTTCATGTAGCACCGCGGTCGGGCCAGCACGACCCGGGGCGCCGAGGCACCGGGCGGGCCCACGCGGCCCTCGACGACGTCGGCGCGACCGGACCTGTGGGAGCGGAACGGGCTGCCCATCCGGGACGCGAGCTCGTCGGTGACGAGGTAGCCGATGTTGTGGCGGTGCCCGGCGTACGCCGGCCCCGGATTGCCCAGGCCGACGACCAGCCACACGTCCTCGCTCATGCGCCCATCCTCCCAACAAGTCCGGACGTCAGGGGAATCCGCGGTGCGGACCGCAGGATCCCATGACGTCCCGCACTGCGGCGTACGGCGATCGCCACCGCCCGCCGAAATGACGACTGCGCCGCACCGGGACCCGGTGCGGCGCAGTCGGTGGGATCACTCCGCGGCGTCGTCGTCCTCGCGCGCCTCGTCCTCGGCCGCGGCCTCGGTCTGGGCCTCGGCGATCTCGGCGTCGGACGTGTCGTGCTCGATGCCGGCCTCGGCCTCGGCCTCGGCGAGCTCGGCCTCGAGGGCCTCGGCGGTCACCTGGGCGGTGACGTTGATGATGAGGAGCTCCTCGTCGGCGGCCAGGGTCGTGCCCTTCGGCAGCTCGAGGTCCTTGGCGAGGATCTGGGTGCCGACCTCGGCGCCCTCGACCGACACCTCGATGAACTCGGGGATGTGGGTGGCCTCGGCCTCGACCTGGATGGTGGCGTTGTCGGTGACGACCAGGGTGTCGGCGGCGGCGTCGCCCACGACGTGGATGGCGACGTCGACGGTGACCTTCTCGCCGCGCTTGACGGTGACGAAGTCGACGTGCTCGATGACGCGACGGATCGGGTCGACCTGGACCTGCTTGGTCAGCGCGAGGTGCTCGGCACCGTCGAGGTCGAGGGTGAGCAGGGCGTTGGAGCCGCCGTGCTTGAGGGCCATCATCGTCTGGTGGCCGGGCAGGGTCACGTGGAGCGGCTCGGCGCCGTGGCCGTAGATGACGGCGGGGATCTTGTGCTCGCGGCGGATGCGGCGGGCCGCCCCCTTGCCGAACTCGATGCGGGTCTCGGCGGCGATCTTCTCTGCGTCAGACATGTGGCTCTCCTCAGATCTTTCGTACGACGTGTGGTGGGCCCGGGCCGGAGACGACGAACGCCACGCTCCGGATCGTGAGCGCGGCGCAGTGCTGGGGCCGGCCCTGTCGATCACGGAGTCCCTGGGTCTGACGGGCTCCCTCGCCGAGGCAACCTGAGAAGACTAGACGCCCGGCCGGGTGCGGGTCGAATCCACGGGCTCAGATCTGGTCGAGCGTCGCCCCCGCGCGGCTCAGGTGCTCGAAGAGCCGGATGGTGGCGAGCCCGACGGCGACGTACGCCAGGCCGATCAGCGCCTCGGTGCCGACGAGACCCTGCACCGCTCCCCAGGTGGCGCCGTCGCCGAGCATCCGGGTCGCCTCGATGGCGTGCGAGAGCGGCAAGCAGCGCCCGATCGCGGCCATCCAGCCGGGCAGGTCGTCGAGCGCGACGTTGGTGCCGGTGAAGATCAGCAGCACCAGGAACAGCACGTTGCCCATGGTCGCGCCGTCGCGGTAGACGAGGTTGAGCGCGCCCATCACCAGCCCCAGCCCGGTGGAGGCGAGCGAGCCGACGGCGACGACGAGCGCGATCAGCGGCCACGCGCTGCCGGGGATGTGGGCGTCGAGCAGCAGCGAGCCGACCACGACGCCGAACATCGCCACGAACCAGCCGTTGAGGATGACGGGGAGCGAGCGGCCCAGGAACAGCGGGATGCGGCGCGCTGGCGTGGCGAGCACCAGCCCGAGCGTCTGCGCGAACCGCTCGCCGCCGATGGTGAAGGTCATCGCGAACATGCACGGGATGGCGGCGTAGTTGAGCGCGTTGCCGATCACGTAGAACTCGTCGTCACCCACGCCCGCGCTGCGCCCGATGTAGGCGAAGAGCAGGATCTGGCAGACCGGCGAGACCAGCAGCGACGGGATGAAGATCCACGGGTTCATCCAGCCGAAGAGCGCGCGATAGCTCATCAGGCCGCCGACGAAGAAGATGCGGGTGCTCGTCATGCGGGGTCCCCGTCCGGCGCGGAACGACGTGAGCACTCGAATGGGGTGCTCATGAGAGCGCCAGGGTCGCGTCGCGGCGGGCCGCGTTGATGAGGCGTACGCCGAGCCAGCCGGCCAGCGCCGCGTAGGCGAGCCCGACGGCGCCGCAGACCGCAAGGTCGGCCCATGCGCTCTCGCCGGCCGCCGCGGCGCGCATCCCCTCCACGGCCCACGTCGGCGCCAGGGCCCACGAGACCGGCCGCAGGGCGTCCGGCAGCAGGTCGAGCGGGATGACGAACCCGCACAGCAGCCAGCCGGGATACTCCAGCGCGGCGCCGAGCGCCCACGAGGTGCGGTAGCGCACCGCGCTGACCGAGAGCAGGAAGCCGAACAGCGCGATCGTGATCGTCGCCATCAGGATGCTGAGCACGAAGACCGGCCAGTCCTCCACGTGCAGGGCGATGTCGAAGACCCACCAGTCCCACAGGATGGTGGCGACCACGCTGTAGAGCCCGATCGTGGCCATCGCGCAGGTGATCGGCAGCAGGACCAGCGAGAAGGAGGTGGGGGCGGCGACCACCAGCTCGAGCGTCCCGGCGCGCCGCTCGCGCTGCACCAGCGTCGTCGCGCTCACGGTCTGGGACGTCCAGATCCCCATCGCCGCGGCCCCGATGCCGGCGTAGAGCATCGCGTCGGGATCGTTGTTGACGCGGTAGACCAGCAGCGCCGAGGTCGCGAACATCAGCGGGAAGAGGACGGCGAGGAAGCCCTCGAAGGGCGAGAACATCAGGATCTTCAGCTGGAGCCAGAAGCACACCAGCTGCTGGCGCAGGCGGGCGCCGAGGCCGGTCACCGGGTGACCAGCTCGACGTAGGCGTCCTCGAGGGTGGGGTCGCGGTGGCTGACCCGTCCCACCCGGGTCCCGTCGAGACGGGCGAGCGCCGGCTGGGTGACCTCGGCGCCGGACTCGCAGGACACGACGAGCACCTGCACCTGGCCGCGGTCCTCGACGACGACCGTGCGGACGCCGCCGATGCCGCGCACCGCCTCGACGGCGTCGTCGCTGATGCCGTACGTCTCGACCTCCAGCACGCGGCCGGCGCTGACCAGCCCCTTGAGCTGGGTGGGCGTCCCCTCGGCGACGATCTCGCCCGACCGGATGACGGCGATCCGGTCGCAGAGCTCGTCGGCCTCGAACATGTAGTGCGTGGTCAGCAGCACGGTCTTGCCCTGGTCGCGCAGGCCGGCGATGGTCGCCCGCAGCTCGCGCGCCCCGACCGGGTCGATGCCGATGGACGGTTCGTCGAGGAAGAACACGTCGGGGTCGTGCAGCAGCCCGCGCGCGATGTGCAGGCGCTGCCGCATGCCGCGGGAGTAGCCCTCGACCCGCTCCCCCTCGCGCCCGGTCAGCCCGACCAGTTCCAGCAGCTCGCCGATCCGCTTCTTCTGCTCGCGGGGCGCGACGCCGTACAGCTCGGAGAAGTAGCGCAGGTTGTCGAGCCCGCTGAGGCGCTCGTAGAGCCCGCGGTCACCGCCGAAGACGTAGCCGATGCGGCGACGGACCTCGCGCAGGTCGGTGACGACGTCGTGGCCCAGGACGTGGGCGCTGCCCGAGCTCGGGATGAGCAGGGTGATCAACATCTTGATGGTGGTCGTCTTGCCGGCGCCGTTGGGGCCGAGCAGGCCGAAGAGCTCGCCGGGGGCGATCTCGAAGCTGACTCCCTTGACCGCCTCGACCTCCTTGCGCGTGCGGCGCAGCGCGCCCGAGCGGGTGGTGAAGGTGCGTCGCAGGTCCCGGGCTTCCACGGCGGCAGTCACCCGGTCGACCCTAGAGGAACGGGTCGGTGATCTCCCTGAGCGAAACGAGCGCGTCCCTCAGCTGGCCCATCCGGCGTGGCCCGAGGTGTGCGGCCCACTCGGCCTCCACCGTCTGCTCCATCTCGCGGGCGCACTCCTGGGCCTCGCGACCGCGCGGCGCGATCCGCACGAGGCGCGCCCGCTTGTCGGTCGGGTCGGGGACGCGATCGACGTACCCCGCCCTCTCGAGCTGCTCGACGAGGAAGCCAGCCGTCTGCTTGGTGACCTGCGCCTGCTCGGCGAGGTCGGTGATGCGGCTGCCCTCCTCGGCGATGCGGGCAGCGATCCGCCCCTGCGCGAGCGTCAGGTCGGCGAAGCCGTGGGCACGCAGGTGCTCGACGATGCGCTCCTCCGCGTGGCGCTGCGCGATGAACATCAGCAGCGCGGTGGGCAGCTCCACGAACGACCTCCCTTGACAAGATGGACAGAGAGACTGACTATTTAGTCAGACACTCTGACTATACGTGGAGACCGGCATGGACAAGCAGCAGCTCTGGGCACACGTCCACGCCGAGCGTGCCGCCCTGGCCACCACCCTCGCCCGCCTCGACGACGAGCAGTGGCAGCGGCCGTCGCTGTGCGCGGGCTGGACCGTCAAGGACGTCGCCGCGCACGTGATCGCCCACCCACAGACGGGCTGGGGCCAGCTGTCGGGGATGGCGGTCCGCAACTACAACGCGATGATCCTGCGCGAGGTCAGACGGCTCGGCGAGCGGTCGACGCCCGAGTCGATCCTCGCGGACTTCGCCACCCACGCCGGCTCGACCCGCAAGGTGCCCGTGACGACGGTGCTCGAGCCACTCATCGACGCGCTCGTCCACCACCAGGACATCGTCCGGCCGCTCGGGCTGGAGCGCGCGATGGCGCCGGAGGCCGCCGCGGCCGCTGCCGACCGGGCCCGCTCGCTGGCCTTCCTCAGCGGGTCGCGCGAGATCGTCCGGAGCACGCGGATGGTCGCCACCGACATCGCCTGGGAGCGGGGCCGCGGGCCGACGATCGCCGGCCCCGTCCAGGAGCTGCTGATGGTCTGCATGGGCCGGGCCCGGGTCGCCACCGACCTCACCGGCGACGGCGTCGCGCTGCTCGTCGCCTGAGCGATCCGCCTGAAGGCCCCCCGGGCGATCCGCCCGGGGCGATCCGCTGGGCGATAACGGGGCGCGCCACCACCCCCCTCCTGCCTACAGTGAGCCGCGTGCCGTCGCTGACCCTCGCCGAGGCCCGCGAGCGGGCCGCACTGATCTCCGACGTGGCCTACGACATCCACCTCGACCTCACCTCGCGTGAGCACGCCGTCGTGACCACGCGCGTCACCTTCGCGTGCCGCGCTCCGGGGTCGAGCACGTTCCTCGAGCTCGCTGACGCGACGGAGGTCGTCGTGGAGGGCGCCCACGGTGCGGCGTACGACGACGGGCGCATCCTGCTCCGCGACCTCGCCGCCCGCAACGACGTCACCGTGACGGCGCGGATGCCCTACGTCACCACCGGCAACGGACTGCACACCTTCACCGACCCGGCCGACGGCGAGGTCTACGTCAGCGCCTACACCGGGATGGACATCGCGCAGCGGGTCTACGCGTGCTTCGACCAGATGGACCTCAAGGCGCCACTGACGGTGAGCGTCACCGCCCCGAGCGCGTGGACGGTGATATCCAACGGGATCGCCACACGCGACGGGGACCTGTGGACGTTCACCACCACTCCCCTGCTGCCGACCTCGATGCTCGTGGTCTGCGCCGGGCCCTGGGTCTCGCGCACCTGGGAGCACGCGGGCCTGCCGATGGGCTGGCACGCCCGCGCCTCGATGGAGCGGCTCCTCGACCGCGACCTCGCCGACCTGCGGGCCGTGACCGAGCGGTGCCTCGACCACTACACCGAGGCGTTCACCGAGCCGATGCCGTTCGACTCCTACGACCAGGTGATGGCTCCCGAGCTCAACTGGGGCGCCATGGAGACCGCCGGCGCCGTGACGTTCCGCGACGAGCTGCTGACCCCGGGCCCGCCGTCGGCCATGGACGTGCTGTGGCGCGACAACACGATCGCCCACGAGATGGCGCACATGTGGTTCGGCAACCTCGTGACGATGACGTGGTGGGAGGACAGCTGGCTGAGCGAGTCCTTCGCCGAGTTCATGGGCTCCGACGTGGTCCGGCGGATCACCGGCGCCCGCGACCCCGACATCGCCGACACCGTCGCACGCACGCCGCTGGGCTACCTCGCCGACGGGCGCCGCTCGGCGCACCCGGTGGCCGAGGACGCGGAGGCGATGGTCGACGTCGACACCGCGTTCGGCAACTTCGACATGATCACCTACGCCAAGGGCGGGGCGGTGCTGCGCCAGCTCGTGCACTGGCTGGGGCACGACGCCTTCCTCGCCGGCGTCAACCGCTACCTCACCGCGCACGCCTTCGGCAACGCGACGCTCGCCGACTTCCTGGCCGCGCTCGACGCCGTGTCCGACCGCGACGTGCGCGGCTGGGCCGAGCAGTGGCTGCGTGCGAGCGGGTTCGACACGATCGAGGTGACCCGCGACGGTGACGTCCCGGTCGTACGCCGCATCGGCACCCGGGCCCACCGCCTGAGCGTGGCCGCGTTCTCCGCCGACGGCGAGGCGATCGCCGCACGCCCCCTCGACCTGGCGGACGAGCCGGTCCGCCTCGACGACCTCGCCGGCTGCGCCGTGGTGCCCAACGCCGGCGCCGAGACCTTCGCGGCGTCGTCCCTCGACCCCCGGACGTGGGAGGTCGTGCGCACGCGCCTGGGCACGATCGCGGACCCCGTCACGCGGGCCGGGCTGTGGTGGACCGCCGTCGCCGCCGCTCGCCGCGGCGAGCTCGCGATGCCCGACCTCCTCACGCTCGTCGCCGACCACCTGCCCGGCGAGCGCCATCCCGCCGTCGCCGAGGGCGTGCTCGAGCTCGTCGTCGACCAGGTCGTCCCGTTGCTCGACCCGGCCGGCCTGGACAGGGCCCTCGACGTGATCGCCCGAGCATGCCGCGGCCTCCTGGCCGCCGACCCCGACCCCTCGATCGCGCTGGCCGCAGCGCGCCGGTTGGCGGAGGTGTCGACCGACGCCACGGAGCTGGCGGGCTGGCTGTCGTCCGGCGTCGCGCCCGCCGGGGTCGCGGTCGACCAGTCCCTGCGCTGGCGGGTGGTGACCCGGCTCGTCACCCTCGGCGGCTCGCCCTCGCTCGTCGACGAGGAGCTGGCCCGCGACGCCAGCGCCGCCGGTGCGGTCGCCGCCCGCACCGCGCGGGCGGCCGTGCCCGACGCGGCCCACAAGGGCGCGGCGTGGCTGACGCTCTTCGGCACCGAGCTGTCCAACCGCGAGTTCACCGCGACCTCGGACGGGTTCTGGAGCGCGGGCCAGCACGCGCTGGTCGCGCCCTACCTCAGGCGCTACGCCCAGCAGGTGCCGGCGCTGGTGGCTCGCCGCGGCCAGGCGTACGCCGAGGTGGCCGGTCGTCTGGCCTTCCCACGCCTGCCGCTGCCGACCGCCGATCTCCGCGTGCTGCGGGACGCGGTCGCGGCCCAGGTCGAGACCGGTCGCCTGCACCCCACCCTGGCCCGGGCGTGGGTCGACGAGGTCGACGACCTCGACGTGGCGCTGGCCCTGCGCTGAGGGCGTTCGCTGCCGCTTCGGCGGCGTCGAGTCAGGCGTGCCCGTCGAACATCGACGTGACGGACCCGTCCTCGAAGACCTCGCGGATCGCGCGGGCGATCAGGGGCGCGATCGAGAGGGTGGTGAGCTTGTCGAACTGCTTGTCGGAGGGCACCGGGAGCGTGTTGGTGACGACGACCTCGATGGCGCTGGAGTTCTTCAGCCGGTCGACGGCCGGGTCGCTGAGGATCGGGTGGGTCGCGGCGATGATGACGCCGGCCGCGCCGTCGGCGACGCACGCCTCGGCGGCCTTCACGATGGTGCCGCCGGTGTCGACCATGTCGTCGGTCAGCACGCAGATCTTGCCGCGGACGTCACCGACGACCCGGTTGGCGACGACCTCGTTGGCGACGTCGGTGCGCCGCGTCTTGTGGATGAAGGCCAGCGGCACGCCGCCGAGGCGGGCCGACCAGCGCTCGGCGACCTTGATCCGGCCGGCGTCCGGCGAGACGACGGCGAGCTCCTGGTCGCCGTACTTCTCCCGCACGTAGTCGGCGAGGATCGGCAGCGCCATCAGGTGGTCGACGGGGCCGTCGAAGAAGCCCTGGATCTGGTCGGCGTGCAGGTCGACGGTGATGAGGCGGTCGGCGCCGGCGGTCTTGAACAGGTCGGCGACCAGGCGGGCCGAGATCGGCTCGCGACCGCGGTGCTTCTTGTCCTGACGGGCGTAGCCGTAGAACGGCATGACGACCGTGATGCGCTTGGCCGAGGCGCGCTTGAGGGCGTCGACCATGAGCAGGTGCTCCATGATCCACTCGTTGATCGGCGAGGTGTGGCTCTGGATCACGAAGGCGTCGCACCCCCGCACCGACTCCTCGTAGCGCACGTAGATCTCGCCGTTGGCGAACTCGTAGGCCGACTGCGGCACGAGCCCGCAGTCGAGGAGCTCGGAGACCTCGTCGGCGAGCTCGGGGTGCGCCCGTCCGCTGAAGATCATGAGATTCTTCTCGGTGGTCTTCTTCAGTCCGGTCACCGGCTGCGACTCCTCGATCGGGGGTGGAGTGTCGACGTCAGGATTGTGTCTCACCGGGGCCGTCGGACCCAACCCCGGGGTCGGTGACGTGAGACACCTGCTGTTCACCGGCGCGTGCCGCGGCGTCTGCCTGCGCGGTGCCCGGCCGCTTCTTCTGCGCCCACTCCTCGAGGTTGCGCTGCGGGCCGCTGCTGACGGCCAGCGCTCCGGGGGGTACGTCGCGGCGCACCGTGGTCCCGCCGGCGGTCCCGGCCCCGTCGCCGATCGTGACGGGCGCGACGAAGGTGTTGTTGGAGCCGGTGCGGGCGTGCCGCCCGACCACGGTGCGGTGCTTGGCGACGCCGTCGTAGTTGGCGAAGATCGTGCCGGCCCCGATGTTGGTCCCCTCGCCGATCTCCGCGTCCCCGACGTAGGACAGGTGCGGCACCTTCGCGGCGTCGCCGATCTGCGCGTTCTTGGTCTCGACGAACGCGCCGATCTTGCCGGCGACACCGAGCCGGGAGCCGGGGCGCAGGTAGGAGAACGGGCCGACGGTGGCCCGGTCGCCGATCACCGCGAGCTCGCCGTGGGTGCGCACGACCCGGGCGCCGGTGCCGACCTCGCAGTCCTTGAGCGTCGTGTCGGGGCCGATCACCGCGTCCTCGGCCACGATGGTGGCGCCGAGCAGCTGGGTGCCGGGGAGGATGGTGACGTCCTGGGCGAGCTGGACGTCCGCGTCGATCCAGGTCGTGGCCGGGTCCATCACCGTCACGCCGTCGCGCATCCACTGGGTGACGATCCGCTCGTTGAGCAGCCGACCCAGCTCGGCGAGCTGGGCCCGGTCGTTGGCCCCCTCGGTCTGCATCACGTCGTCGATCGCATGGGCGCCGACGGTGAGGCCGGCGTCGCGGGCGAGCTGGACGGTGTCGGTCAGGTAGTACTCGCCCTTGTGGTTGTCGTTCTTGATCCGCGGCAGCGCGTCGAGCAGGAAGGCCGCGTCGAAGGCCAGGATCCCCGAGTTGATCTCCGGGATCTCGCGCTGCTGGGGTGTCGCGTCCTTCTCCTCCACGATCGCCTCGACGTCGCCCTCGTCGTTGCGGATGATCCGGCCGTAGCCGAACGGGTTGGCCACGATCCCGGACAGGATGCTGACCGCGCGCTGCGCCGCCTCGTGCTCGGCGGCGAACTCGCGCAACGACTCACCGCGCAGCAGGGGTGTGTCCCCCGCCGCGACGATCACCGTCCCGGACGTCGTGCCGGCCGCCTCGATCGCGACGCGCACGGCGTGCCCGGTGCCGTCCTGCGTCTCCTGGACCGCCAGCACCGCGTCGGGCACGAGCGACTGGATGTGGGGTCCGACCTGCTCGCGCTGGTGGCCGACGACGGCCACGATCCGTTGCGGCTCCATCGCCTGCACGGCGGTCAGCACGTGCCCGATCATCGAGCGCCCGCCGATCGGGTGCAGCACCTTCATCGTCTTGGACTTCATGCGGGTGCCGCCGCCGGCGGCGAGCACGATCACGGTGAGGTTGTCCATGGGGGCAGTCTGCCAGCGCCGTGTCCCGGCAACCCCGTGCGGTGGTCGGCCGCCCCGCGCCGCCACGGGTGGGCGACAGCGCAGCCCGCGGCGGCGGGCGCGGGTCGCGGTCGATCTCAGCCATCCGATGACTGCGATCGACCGCGACCTGTCGGATGCCCCTGGCCGCGAACCTTCACCGAACCTCCACACGGATCAGGGGCTTCCCCGATGGGCGGATGCCGCTGGCGTCGCTAGCGTGGCGGGCGTGACGGGGAACGAGGGCCGGGTGATCGAGACCGGCGGGCTGACGATGCGCTTCGGCAGCGTCGAGGCGCTGACCGCGCTGGACATCGGCGTCGGCGAGGGCGTGACCGGCCTCGTCGGGGCCAACGGCGCGGGCAAGTCGACGCTGATCAAGATCCTGCTGGGCCTGCTCGAGCCGACGAGCGGCACGGCGTCGGTGCTGGGCCACGACATCGCGACCGAGAGCGCGGAGATCCGCCGGCTCGTGGGCTACATGCCCGAGCACGACTGCCTGCCGCCCGACGTCAGCGCCAGCGACTTCGTGGTCCACATGGGGCGGATGTCGGGGCTCCCTGCCACGGTCGCCCGTGAGCGCGCGGCCGACATCCTGCGCCACGTCGGGCTCGACGAGGAGCGCTACCGCCAGATGGGCGGCTACTCCACCGGCATGAAGCAGCGGGCCAAGCTCGCCCAGGCGCTGGTCCACGACCCGCGGCTGGTCTTCCTCGACGAGCCGACCAACGGCCTCGACCCGGCCGCCCGCGTCGACATGCTCCACCTGGTCCAGCGGATCGGGCGCGACTTCGGCATCGCGGTGCTCGTCACCTCGCACCTGCTCGGCGAGCTCGAGAAGGTCAGCGACCACGTGATCGTCCTCGACGGGGGCCGGCTGCTGCGGTCGAGCGCCACCGCCGACTTCACCCAGCACACCGGCGGACTCCTCGTCGAGGTGCTCGGCGGCGACACGGAGAGGGACGTGCTCGGCGAGGCTCTCGCGAAGGCGGGGCTCACCTGCCGCCCGCGCGGGGCTCTGGTGGCGGTCGACCCGCCGCCCCCGGGACTGTCACGCGAGGGGGCCGTGCACGACCTCGTGCGCGACACCACCGCCGACCTCGGCCTCGCGCTGGTCCGCATCCAGCCCGACCAGGCGCACCTCGAGGACGTCTTCCTGACGGAGGAGGCCGCGCGTGTCTGACCGTTCCGGAGTCATCCACGACATCGGCTACCGCGGATACGACGGACCGCGCGAGGGCACCCGCTCGCTCGTCCTCAGCCTCTACGTCACCGGCCTGCGGCACGCGTTCGGCCTCGGCCGCTCCGGCCGCTCGAAGGTGCTCCCCTTCCTGCTGCTCGGCCTCGGCACGCTGCCAGCCGTGATCGTGGTCGGGGTCGTCACGTTCATCAACTTCGGCTCGCTGCCCGTGTCGTACGCCGCCTACCTGAGCCAGATCCAGATGCTGGTGACCCTCTTCGCGGCCGCGCAGGCGCCGGTGCTCGTCTCGCGCGACCTGCGGCATCGCTCGATCGTGCTCTACCTCGCGCGGCCGCTGTCGCCGGCGCTGTTCGCCGTCACGCGGTGGGCCTCCCTGGCCAGCGCGATCCTGCTCTTCACGGTGCTGCCCACGCTGGTCCTCTACGTCGGCGGACTGCTGGCCGGGCTCGACTTCGGCGACGAGACCCCGATCTTCCTGCGCTCGCTCGCCCTGCAGGTCGTGCTGGCCGCGGTGCTGGCCGGCATCACCGGCCTGATCTCGGCGTGGGCGTTGCGCCGCGGCTTCGCGGTCGTCGCGTCCATCGTGGTGCTGATCGTGGTCGCCGGGGTCGTGCGGATCATCCAGGAGATCTGCTCCTACGAGGACATCTCGACCGTGGGCGAGCTCGCCGGCCTGTTCTCGCCGTGGACGCTGCACAACGGGCTCGCCGTCGCGTGGGACGCGGGCGGCCGGGCGGTGGTCGAGCTGCACGACGCCTGGCCGGTCGTCTACCTCGCCACCGCGCTGGTGGTCTGGGCCGCCTGCGTGGCGTTGCTCGTACGCCGCTTCGTGAAGGTGGGTTCGCGATGAGCGACCTCGTCCTGGACAAGGTGTCGCGCTGGTTCGGCAACGTCGTCGCCGTCAACGACGTGACCATGACCATCGGTCCCGGCGTCACCGGCCTGCTCGGACCCAACGGGGCCGGCAAGACCACGCTGATGGCGATGATGGCGGGCTTCCTCGCCCCGTCGTCCGGCACCGTCACCCTCGACGGCGAACCCGTCTGGCGCCACACCGACGCCTACCGGCTGATCGGCCTGGTCCCTGAGCGCGAGCTCAGCTTCGGCTACCTCACCGGCCGGCAGTTCGTGCGCGCCAACGCCGACCTGCACCGCCTCCCGGACGCCGCCGGCGCCACGGAGCGGATCCTCGAGGTGGTCGACATGGTGGAGCCGTCGGCCCGCCGGATCGACACCTACTCCAAGGGCATGCGCCAGCGGGTCAAGATCGCCGCCGCGCTCGTGCACGACCCGACCGTGCTGCTGCTCGACGAGCCCTTCAACGGCGTCGACCCGCGCCAGCGCATGCACCTGATGGACCTGCTGCGCCGCCTCGGCGACGACGGCTGCACCGTGCTCTTCAGCTCGCACATCCTGGAGGAGGTCGAGCGGCTGGCCCGCCACATCGAGGTCGTCGTCTCGGGCAGGCACGCCGCCTCGGGCGACTTCGGGGCCATCCGGCGGCTGATGACCGACCGCCCGGTGCGCTACTCGATCACCTCCAGCGACGACCGGGCGCTCGCCGCCGTACTGATAGCGCGACCCGCCGTGCAGTCGGTCAACCTGCGACCGCAGGGCGGCCTCGAGGTGCAGGTGAGCGACCTCGGGACGTTCGCCGCCGACCTCGCGCCGCTGACGCGCAGCCACGGCCTGACCCTGTTCGAGCTCTCCCCCAGCGACGAGTCGCTGGAGAGCGTCTTCGCCTACCTGGTGGACCGATGAAGGTGTTGTCATGAACGGGACCATCCTCAAGCTCGCAGCGCAGGCGCTGCTCGGGCGCCGTCGTTTCTGGCTGCTGGTCGCGCTGCCGCTCGCCCTGATCGGGCTGACCGTCTTGATCCGCGCGCTGTCCTCCGACCCCGACGCCGCGTGGCCGATGGTGAGCTTCCTCGGCTTCCCGCTGGTGCTGCCGCTCGTCGCGATCCTCGCCGCCTCCTCGGTCCTCGGGCCCGAGGTCGACGACGGCTCGATCGTCTACCTCCTGGCCAAGCCGGTCAGCCGGCACGCGGTCGCGATCTCGAAGTGGGTGGTCGCGTGGGCGGCGACCCTGGTGGTCGGCTCGCTCGGCGTGCTCGTCGCCGCGCTGGTGGCCGGCGGCGGGTCCGAGGCCGCCGGCTGGCTGGTCGCGGCGCTGGTCGCCGGGACGACGTACTCCGCCCTCTTCCTCGCCCTCTCCGCGTTCACCCGCCACGCCGTGGTCGTGGGGCTGATCTTCGTGCTGATCTGGGAGGGCCTGGCCGGCGGCTTCCTGAGCGGCGTCGCGTGGCTCAGCATCGGCCAGTGGGGCATCCAGGTCGGGCACGCGGTCTCCTCGGAGCTCGACGCCCCCGTCAACCTGCCGTGGGCGCTGCTCGCCTCGCTGGTCGTCACCGTCGGCGGCGTGTGGTTCGCCGGCGACCGGCTGCGGTCGTTCGCGCTGACGGGCGACGAGTAGGGCTCAGCCCTCCGACCGGACCACCACGTCGGCCAGCTCCTCGGGCCGCACCAGGCGTTGGTACTCGATCCCCTCCGGCACCCACTTCGTGTCCCAGAGCGCGAGCTCGTCCTCCGAGTCGCCCTGGGCGAGGTTGCGCGCCTTCGCCCGCACGGCCGCCGCGACCGGGTCGAGGTCGATCCACACGGCGAGGTCGACGAGGTGCATCAGCTCCGGGCGGACGACCCGGATGCCCTCGACCACCACGACGGGCGGCATGGGCTCGTCGACGTCGCCCTCCGAGCCGTCGTACCACCGGTAGCGGTAGGCCAGCCGTTCCGGGGTCGGCTCCGCACGGACCCTCGTCAGCAGGTCGACGAGCGCCGGCCAGTCGTGCAGGTCCCACATCGCCGCCCGCTCCGTGTCCGTCCTCGCGTAGAGCCCATCCGTGCCCACCACCTGGTCCTCGGTGACACCGAGGTCCGCGGCGAGCCGCAGCGCGAGCGTCGACTTCCCCGCCCCGCCGTGCCCGGCGATGGCGACCACCGGCGGGCGGGCGAGGTCGGTGACGAGCGCGCGGACGCGGGCCAGCAGGTCGTCGTACGTCGATGTCGGCACGCGGCACCATGGCACGCGCCGTGCCCGGTGGCACACCTGTTTTCGGCTCCCCGAGTAGGAGTCGAACCTACGTCGCTAATCCTGATTCAAAGTCAGGCGGGCCCTGCCGGCAGACCAATCGGGGAATGTTCCCCGCAAGCCTAGGGCCCGCCCGGCGGGGAGGGTCGTCTGCCCGGCAGACCAATCGGGGAATGTGGCGATCAGCGTAGTTGTCGCCACGCCTTGGTTCCGACACGGGACTTCGTCCCTGCTCAACTAGCGGAGGCCGGACTAGTCTCGACGGCGTGGACCTGCCCGTGATGCCGCCCGTCCAGCCGATGCTCGCCAAGGCGGTCAAGGGGGTGCCGCAGAAGGGCGACTACTCCTTCGAGCCCAAGTGGGACGGGTTCCGCTGCCTGGTCTTCCGCGACGGCGACGAGGTCGAGCTGACGAGCCGCAACACCAAGCCGCTGACGCGCTACTTCCCCGAGGTCGTGGCCGCGATCAAGGAGCAGCTGCCCGAGCGGATCGTCCTCGACGGCGAGCTCTTCGTGGCACTGCGCAGCTCGAGTGGCCGCGACCGCCTCGAGTTCGAGGTCCTCCAAGAGCGCATCCACCCCGCCAAGAGCCGCGTGGACATGCTCGCCGAGAAGACGCCGGCCGGCTTCGTCGCCTTCGACCTCCTCGCCCTCGGCGACGAGTCCTACCTCGAGCGCCCCTTCACCGAGCGACGCGCGGCGATGACCGAGGCCCTGACCGGCCTGACGGGCCCCTGCTTCCTGACGCGCACCACGCGCGACCCGGCCGAGGCCGAGCAGTGGTTCGCCGACTTCGAGGGCGCGGGGCTCGACGGCGTGATGGCGAAGCCCCTCGCAGCGCCGTACGAGCAGAACGCCCGCACCATGCTCAAGATCAAGCACGAGCGCACCGCCGACGTCGTCGTCGCGGGCTATCGCGAGCACAAGACCTCGACGCCGGAGAGCCCGCTCCTCGGCAGCCTCCTCCTCGGGTTGTACGCCGATGGCGAGCTGCAGCACATCGGCGTGAGCGCGAGCTTCACTGCGGCCCGGAGGGCGGAGCTGATCGAGGAGCTCCAGCCGCTGGTCTGCCCGATCGAGGATCACCCGTGGGGCAAGTGGCAGGAGTTCCTGACGGCCAACCCCGAGCGCGTCCCGGGCACCCAGAGCCGGTGGAGCCAGGGCAAGGACCTGTCGTTCGTGCCGCTGCGACCCGAGCGCGTGCTGGAGGTGAAGTACGACCACATGGAGGGCCGCCGGTTCCGCCACACCGCGCAGTTCAAGCGTTGGCGCGACGACCGCGACCCCGAGTCGTGCGGATACGAACAGCTGGAGGAGCCGGTCAGCTACGACCTCGCTAGAGTTCTGAGTGGAGCCGACAACCCTGCAGGAGGCGATGGAGATGACTGACGACATCAGCGACGGTGTCGGCACCTACGACGTGGTGCTGCTCGTCGAGACCGCCATGTCGGGCGGCGACGCGACCCAGGTCCGGTCGTTGCACAGCGACATCGAGGACCAGGTGGTCTACCACGTGCTGCTGCCCCTCGAGGACGCCTCCGCGCGCATCGAGGCCTCGCTCGGGACCCTCGGCGCCGGCGACGTGATGGCCGCTCCGTCGATGGTGATGAGCGACATCGACCTCGACGCCGTCCGGCAGGAGTGCCGCGACCGCTCCGACTCCGACCTCGCCCTGACGGTGAAGGCGATCGAGGCAGCCGGCGGCAAGGCCACCGGCACCGTGACCTCCGAGCCGCCCGTCGACGCGCTTGCCGCCAAGGTCAGCGAGGTGGACGCGCGTGAGGTCATCGTGCTCACCCGCCCGCACCTCGTCGCCGAGTTCTTCCACGTCGACTGGACCTCGCGCGCCCGCCGCAAGCTCGGCGTGCCCGTCCTGCACCTGCTCGAGCACGAGAACTTCGACGAGCAGTCCGGCGGCGGCGAGGGCGTCAGCGGGTTCTGACGCCCCCTAGGGTGGCGGCGTGAAGTTCGCGCTGCGCCGGTCGAGTCGCCTCTCGGTGGCGTTCCTCGTCTTCAACATCGACGGCATGGGCGGTACGTCGCGCTCCGCGATCACGCAGGCCAACGCCCTCGCACGCCGCGGCAACGTCGACGTACGACTCGTCTCCGTCACCCGCAGCGCCGACCGGCCGCACTACGACATCGACCCGGCCGTCGGCGTCGAGCACCTGGTCGACGCACGCGCCCCCGATCCGCGGGCGAAGCGGCCCTCGCGACTGGTGCCGAAGCGGTGGGACGGGCAGTTCTCCGAGCTGACCGACGACGGCATGGCCGCCCTGTCCACGCTCGACGTCGACCTCGTCGTCACCGTCACGCCCGCCCTGATGGCCGCCGCGGTGCAGCTCCTCCCCGCGACGACGACGGTGGTCCACCAGGAGCACCGCTCCTCGGCCGACCGGGTCGGCGGCATGGAGCCGCTGCTCGCCTTCGCGCCGCGCGTCGCTGCGGTCGCGCTCCTGACCCGCTCGGCAGCGGACTGGCTTCGCTCCGAGCTCGGCGCCGCGGCACCGGAGATCGTCGTCATGCCCAACCCGCTGCCCGTCGCCGCGCAGCCGCGCTCCGACCTGACGTCCCGGACGATCGTCTCGGCCGGGCGGATCGTGCCGGAGAAGCAGTTCATCCACCTCCTGCGAGCCTTCGAGCAGGTCGCGGACGACCTCCCCGGCTGGCGGCTGCGCATCCTGGGCGACGGCCTGCTCAGGCCCGAGCTGATCGCCCACGCGGCCAAGGTCGGGCTCGCCGACCGGGTGGAGCTGCCCGGCGCGGTCGGCGACATGGCGCCCGAGTGGGCGCGCGCGTCGATCTGCGCACTGTCGTCGAGGACAGAGGGCTTCCCGCTCGTCGCGCAGGAGGCGATGTCGGCCGGTGTCCCCGTCGTCACCTACGACTGCCCGTCGGGACCCCGCGAGCTCGTCGAGCACGGCGTCAGCGGTTTGCTCGTCGGCGCTGGCGCCAAGGCCGGGCTGGCGTCCGCGCTGCACACCGTCGCGGCCGACGGCGACCTGCTCGCGCGCCTCGGTGCGGGAGCGCTGGACGCGTCCCGGCGCTACGACGCCGACTCGATCGCCGCGCAGTGGGAGGCCCTCTTCAGGGCGATATCCATGGGCGATCGCGGGGGGTCCGCCGGTGTGTCGACCCCGGTCTCTCCCATGGATGTCCCGCCGTTCACCCGCGAGGGCGTGCCGGTCCCGGTCCCCGCGATCACGCCGGCGCAGGCCCGGACGGAGGCGCTCCGGCTTGCGGTCGACGCCGCCGAGCGCGGCGGGCCCGGGTGGTTCGTCATCCCGACCCACGACCGGCCCGCACCGACCGTGGTCGTGCCGGCCGCCCATCGCTCCACGGTCCTGGCCGCGCTCGCCGAGGTGCCCGACCACTTCTCCCTGCTCGATCCCGGCGACCGCGGGTGGCCCGTACGCCGCCTGCCCGCCCGTGACCTCGTCGCCGTGCTGCACAACGCGGCGCCCAACCGGATCGCGATCGAGCCCTGGCCGCGCAGCGAGGGCCGGCGCTCCCACCTCGGCGAGGACGCCGGGGTGGACCTCGAGTTCTGGGACCGCCTCCCCGACGGGACGCTCGTGGCGCCTCGGCCCAACCGGTGGACCCAGGCGGTGCCCCCCGCCGCGGCGACCACCGAGGTCGAGGTGGCCGGCGTGCGCGTGCCGACCCTCGGGCTGATGGTGGGGCCCACCCCCTTCGACGTCGCGTTCCCGATCGACGTCGTCTACACCTGGGTCGACGGCGACGACCCCGACTGGAACGAGCAGCGCTCGGCCCGGCAGGGCGACGACGCCCGGCGCGAGGCCGCCGGTGCCGCCCGGTTCC
Organism: Nocardioides currus; assembly: GCF_003057875.1. Taxonomy (GTDB): domain Bacteria; phylum Actinomycetota; class Actinomycetes; order Propionibacteriales; family Nocardioidaceae; genus Nocardioides; species Nocardioides currus. The sequence goes on from NZ_PYXZ01000001.1 coordinate 222,188, forward strand.
GCAGCCGCGACGAGCTCCGCTACTCACTGCGCAGCCTGCACCTGTTCGCGCCGTGGGTGCGCCGGGTCTTCCTGGTTACCGCTGGGCAGCGGCCGTCGTGGCTGGCCGACGACGACCGGGTCACGCTCGTCGACCACCGCGACATCCTGCCCACCGAGGCCCTTCCCACGTTCAACTCGCAGGCCATCGAGACGGCGTTGCACCGGATCCCCGGGCTGGCCGAGCACTTCGTCTACTTCAACGACGACGTCTTCCTTGCCCGCCCGACCCGCCCGGAGCTGTTCTTCTCCCCCGGCGGCAACGCGGCCGCGTTCGTCGGCGAGGCGTCGATCGGGCTGCCCGGCACTGCCGACAAGCCGTTCCTGCACGCGGCGGCCAACAACCGCCTGCTCCTGGAGGACGCGTTCGGCGTCGAGATCACCCAGGTGATGGCGCACTCGCCGCACCCGCAGCGGGTCTCCGTGCTGACCGAGATCGCGGAGCGTTTCCCCGACGCGATCGCCCGGACCGCCCGCGCCCCGTTCCGCAGCCCCACCGACGTGTCGATGCTGTCCAACCTGGCCCAGCACTACGGCCTGCTCACCGGCCGGGCCTTCGAGGGCACCGCGCAGCACGCGTTCGTCGACCTCAGCAACGCCCGCGTCGAGCGCCAGCTCAAGCAGCTCCGGGCGCGCGACCACGACTTCTTCTGCGTCGGCGACCACCACGACTTCGCCCGCGACGCCGAGGCGGTCGACGCGATGCTGGCCGCGTTCCTCGAGGACTACTTCCCGGTGCCCGCGCCGTGGGAGCGATGACCCGCCGGACTTCGCGAGCGAGTTGCGAACTTCGAGGGGCTTGCATGCACCCCGAAGTCTGGGTTTCCCCGGCTAGCCGGGGAAACCGTGAGGGCCACGGGCCTCAGCGCCGGAACAGGCCCGACTTCCTCGACCTCAGCTGCTCCAGCTCCGCCTCGAGCTCGGCGATCCGGGCGTCCTTCTTGCGGCGCACCTCGCGCCGACCCTCGCTGACGCGCGCGGTCGTGGCGTCCATGGCGATCGCCTCGGAGAAGTCGAACAGCTCGACGTACTCCTCCTGCAGCCCACCCAGGGCCTCGATCGCCTCCGGGGACCCGGGGGCGTCGACGAGGGTGTTCATCGCCTGCCAGGTGCGCTCGGCGAGGTCGCGCAGCTGGGGTGGTACGGCGATGTCGTCCCACGTGATCGCGGAGCGGTTGAGCTTCGCGTCGATGAAGTCGTCGACCTCGTGCGGGGCGTCGGTCGTGAGGTCGGCGTCGTAGGTCAGGCCCGCCTGCTCCCCCGCGCGGTGCAGGGCCGTGCGCCAGTCGGCCAGCAGGTCGGCGTACCGCACGAAGGCCCGCTCGAGCGACCTCGTCGAGCGCTCGGTCTCGAACGCGGCGTTGACCCACGCGGCGACGTTGGCCGTCTCGCGCTGGCGCCGGAAGGTCGGCGTCTGCTCGGTGAGGTAGGCCGAGTCGCGCGAGCGCACCACCTCGGTGGGGTGGCGCAGCATCGTGAGCGTGCTGACCCGCGCACCGAGGTCGGCCGCGACGCGCGTCCACACGGGAAGGATCCAGAAGGCGCGCGGGTCCTTGACGAGGATCTGCGGCGCGTCGAGCTGCCCGCCGAGCCACTCCCGCAGCTCGGCCTCGACCTCGGGGGCGCTGCCCGCCTCGGCGGCGATCGCCCCGGCGGTCGGGCGCGTGTCGATGGTGCGCACCGGCACGGGGTTGAGCACGCGCTTGTGGAACTCCGTGACCCACGCCGGCTCGTAGTAGCCGCGCGGGTTCTTCTCGTCCGCGGGGACCTCCGGCTGCGGCACGTGCAGGCCGAGCCGCTTCAGCGCACCCGCGACGCTGGAGGTGCCGGACCGGCCCGATCCGGTGACGAGGAGGAGGTGGGAGCTCACGCAGGCGAGGCTAGTCCACGAGGACCGGGGGCTCGCGACGATGTCGTCGCCGGCGCTACCGGACCGTACGGCGGTCCCGCTCGCCGACGGACCACCGGACTGTTCGGTAGCTCAGCGCCCGTCCGCGACGCGATCCGGCGAGACCTCCAGGTCGACCAGCCAGCCGCGGTCCGTCCGCTCGACATCGCCCCCGAACCACTTGTCGACCTGATCGATGTCGTCGAGCTCGACCGTGCTGCCAGTCGCTGATCCAGATCAGCTCGCTCACGTGCCCTCGACGCGGTTGCCGTCCTCGTCCCAGTGGGAGGCGACCTTCTTCGAGGGCTGGACCCGCGGCGGCTCGCCGGGCATCTTCGGGTGGTCGGGCGGGTAGTTCAGCTCGACCGGGTTGGCGTCCCAGAGGTCGAGCAGCGGCTGGAGCGAGTGGGCCACGTCGTCGATCGCCGCCCACGGGTCGCCGTCGGAGGCCAGCCGCTCGGGCACGGTGAAGAGGTTGAAGTCGGCCGGCGACGTCAGCGTCGCCAGCTCGTCCCAGGTCACCGGGGTCGAGACCGGCGCCCCCGGGATGGGCCGCAGGGAGTAGGCCGAGGCGATGGTGCGGTCGCGGGTGTTCTGGTTGAAGTCGACGAAGATCCGCTCCCCGCGCTCCTCCTTCCACCACGCCGTCGTCACGCCGTCGTCGCGCTTCTCCAGCTCGCGGCCGAAGGCGATCGCCGCGTGGCGTACGTCGGTGAACTCCCACCCGGGCGAGAGCCGGACGTAGACGTGGATCCCCCGGTTGCCGGAGGTCTTCGCGAAGCCGACCATGCCCAGGTCGGCCAGCAGCTCGCGCGCGACGCCCGCCACCCGGACCGCGTCGGAGAAGGTCGTGCCCGGCTGCGGGTCGAGGTCGATGCGCAGCTCGTCGGGGTGGTCGACGTCGGTGCGTCGCACCGGCCACGGGTGGAAGGTCAGGGTGCCCATGTGGGCACACCAGACGGGCACCGCGATCTCGGTCGGGCAGATCTCGTCCGCCGTACGCCCCGACGGGAAGGTGATCCCGACCGACTCGAGGTAGTCGGGGGCGCCCTTCGGCACGCGCTTCTGGTAGAACGCGTCGGCGTTGCGGTCCTGCGGCCCGGTCGCGAGCTTCATGCCCGGGCGTACGCCGCTGGTCCACCGCTCCAGGGCCGTCGGCCGGTCACGCAGCGCGCGCATCAGCCCGTCCTCCACGGACGCGAAGTACTCCGCCACCATCAGCTTGGTGACCTCCGCCGTGGTGTCCGTCGCCTCGTAGATGACGCGATCGGGCGAGGAGACGCGGACCTCTCGGTCGCCGGCCTGCACCATCGCCGGCTTCGCAGCTGCCATGGCGGTCAGGCTAGCCCGACTATTCTGGTCCCATGGGCTACCAGGTGGAGAAGACCGACGAGCAGTGGCGCGCAGAGCTCAGCCCGGAGGAGTACGCCGTGCTCCGCCAGGCCGGCACGGAGCAGGCGTTCAAGGGTGAGTACACCGACACCGAGACCGAAGGCACCTACTCCTGCAAGGCGTGCGGCCACGAGCTGTTCACCAGCAACACCAAGTTCCACTCCGGCTGCGGCTGGCCGAGCTTCTACCAGCCGATCACCGACACCATCGAGTACATCAAGGACACCTCGCACGGCATGGACCGGGTGGAGGTGCGGTGCGCCAGCTGCGGCTCGCACCTCGGCCACGTCTTCCCCGACGGGTACGGCACGCCGACCGGCGACCGCTACTGCATCAACTCGATCTCGATCGACCTCAAGCCGGCCGACCGATCATGAACGCCTGCGCGCCCATCACCTTCCACGCCAGCGGCACCTTGAGGTAGAGCTTGACCAGCCCCGGACCGCTCGGCAGACGGCCCTTGGTCGTGTAGGGCAGGAACCGCGGGATGCTCCGCTCGACGTCGAAGCCGGTGGCGCGGAACGCCTCGGCCAGCGCCCGGTCGTCGACCGGGGTGATGTGGTCGAGGAACATCCAGTAGTCGCGGCCGCAGTAGCGCACGTTGGGCTGGAGCACCATCAGTCGACCGTCCGGTCGCAGCACCCGCCGGCACTCGTCGAGGGTCGAGACGATGACCTCGCGCGGCACGTGCTCGAAGAAGTTGCTGATGAACACCCGGTCGACGGAACCGGTCTCGAGCGGGGTCATCTCGTCGGATCGGCAGACGTGGGTCTCCACGCCCGGAGCCGCCCGGAGCACGACGTCGGGGTTGAGGTCGACGGCGATCCGGCGTCCCGCGCGGATGTTGTTGACGAACTCGCAGTGTCCCGCCGCGACGTCCAGCACGACCGCGTCCTTGGGGACGAACTGTTGGAAGAAGTGCCGGCACAGCACCTCCCACAGGTCCGATCGGATCTCCTGCTCGTCGGCGAAGCGGCGCGCGTACAGATCGCGCAGGTTCTCGCCGTGGGGCTGCATCAGGCTCCTCCTCAGGACGGCGAGGGGGACGCCCGTCCGAAACTCGGCACATCCTACGAGCCGATCGCACGGGCTTTGCAGGTCTTCTGCGGGAAAGGCTCCCTGGCGGATAGGTTGGGCCGAGTTTTTCCGACCGAGGAGGAAGTTCCTTGACCAGCACACGCTTCGACCACGACGTGGTCGTGGTGGGCGGATGCGGCCACGTCGGCCTCCCCCTTGCCATCGCCCTCGCCTCGCGCGGGCTCTCCGTCGCGATCCAGGACATCGACGCCCGCGCGGTCGAGCTGGTCCTCGGCGGCGACCTCCCCTTCATGGAGAACGGCGCCCAGGAGGTCCTCCGGAAGGCTCTGGCCGACGGCCGGCTGACCGCGACGACCGACCGGGACGTCATCGGCCGCTCGGAGGCTGTCGTGGTGGTCATCGGCACCCCCGTCGACGAGCACCTCAACCCCGACCCGCACGCCGTCACCAAGGCGCTGCGCACCTCGCTCGACTCGTTCCGCGACGGCCAGCTGGTCGTGCTGCGCAGCACCGTCTACCCCGGCGTCACCCGCAACATCGAGCGACTCTTCGCCGACGCCGGTCTCGACCTCGACGTCGCCTTCTGCCCCGAGCGGATCGCCGAGGGACGGGCGATGGAGGAGCTGTTCTCGCTACCGCAGATCGTCTCCGGGCGCACCCAGGACGCCCGCGACCGGGCCGCGAAGCTGTTCGGCGTGCTGACCGACAGCATCGTCGAGCTCGAGCCGGAGGAGGCCGAGCTCGCCAAGCTCTTCACGAACAACTGGCGCTACATCAAGTTCGCCGCGGCCAATCAGTTCTACGTGATGGCCAACGACCACGGCCTCGACTACGACAAGATCCGCCGCGCGCTGGCCCACGATTACCCACGGGCCGCCGACATGCCCGGCGCGGGTTTCGCCGCCGGTCCGTGCCTCTTCAAGGACACCATGCAGCTGGCGGCGTTCACCGACAACTCCTACGTCCTCGGCCACTCCGCGATGCTGGTCAACGAGGGCCTCCCGCTCTACCTCGTGACCCGGATGGAGAAGGCCCACGACCTCGCCGACCTCCGCGTCGGCATCCTCGGCATGGCCTTCAAGGGCGAGAGCGACGACATCCGCTCCAGCCTGTCCTACAAGCTCAAGCGCATCCTGGAGTTCCGCTCGCGCGAGGTGCTCTGCACCGACCCGTACGTCACCGTCGACGACGGGCTGCTGCCGCTCGAGGAGGTCCTCGAGCGGGCCGACATCCTCGTCATCGGCGCCCCGCACCAGGTGTACGCCGACGTGCTGACCGACAAGCCGGTCGTGGACGTGTGGAACCTGCTGGACAACGGGACGACCGTATGACGCTGGCCGTCTCGGTCGTCATCCCCTCCTACAACGAGGCCGACGCCATCGTGCCGGTCCTCGACCGGATCTTCCAGGCCGTCGACTCGGTGCTGGAGGTGCTCGTCGTCGTCGACTTCGAGGAGGACACGACCGTTCCCGTCGTGCGCGACCACCCCCGGTTCGGTGACGGCCTCGAGCTGCTCGTCAGCGACTACGGCCGCGGTCCCGCGCACGCCATCCGCTACGGCATCGACCACGCCAGCCACGACGTCGTCGTGGTCACCATGGCCGACGGGTCCGACGACCCCCGCCAGATCGACCCGCTGGCCCGGCTCGTGGAGCGCGGCGTCGTCGTCGCGGCCGCCTCGCGCTACTCCCCCGGCGGGCAGCAGGTCGGCGGCCCGATGCTCAAGGGCCTCATCTCGCAGACCGCCGGCCGGTCCCTCGGAGTCCTGGCCCGCGTCGGCACCCACGACGCCACCAACAGCTTCAAGGCCTTCAACACCGAGTTCATCCGCGAGGTCGGCATCCACAGCACCAGCGGCTTCGAGATCGGCCTCGAGCTGACCGCCAAGGCCCGACGCCTGCGCCGACCGGTGGCGGAGCTCCCCACGATCTGGCTCGACCGTACGATCGGAGACTCCAACTTCGACATGAAGGCGTGGATCCCCAAGTACCTCCGCTGGTACCGCTTCGCCTTCGGCCCGGCGCTGACCCTCGACCAGGTCACCGCCCAGGCCGCCCGCATCGCCGCGCTCAACCAGCGCGTCTCCACACGGAACGGAACGTCACAGTGAGCAACGACCAGAAGGTTCTCGTCTCGGGTTCGGCCGGCTTCATCGGCGGCTACGTCGTCGAGGAGCTCCTCAGCCGCGGCTACACCGTCGTCGGCATCGACAACTACTCGAAGTACGGCAAGGTCGAGAAGTCCTACGACAGCCACCCCGACTACCACTTCCACGAGGACGACTGCCGCAACGTCGACGTGATGAAGAAGCTGCTGGCCGACTGCGACCACTTCATAGCCGGCGCTGCGCTGATCGGCGGCATCTCCTACTTCCATGCCTACGCCTACGACCTGCTCGCCCAGAACGAGCGGATCATGGCCTCGCAGTGCGACGCCGCGATCGAGGCGTTCCAGCACGGCAAGCTGAAGAAGGTCACCTACCTCTCCAGCTCGATGGTCTTCGAGTCGACCGAGCACTGGCCCTCCAAGGAGGGCGACGAGCGCAAGATCCCGCCGCCGCTGTCGTCGTACGGCTTCCAGAAGCTGGCCGTGGAGTACTTCGCCAAGGCCGCCTTCGACCAGTACCAGCTGCCCTACACGATCGTGCGCCCCTTCAACTGCGTCGGCATCGGCGAGGGTCGCGCCCTCGGCGACGTCGAGGTCGCCTCCGGCAACGTCAAGCTCGCGATGAGCCACGTCGTGCCCGACATCGTGCAGAAGATCGTCAAGGGCCAGGACCCGCTCCACATCCTCGGCGAGGGCAACCAGGTCCGGCACTACACGTACGGCGGCGACCTGGCCAAGGGCATCGTCGAGTGCATGAGCCAGGACGCGGCCTTAAACAACGACTTCAACATCTCCACCCCCGAGTCGACCTCGGTCCGCGAGCTCGCGGAGGTGATCTGGCGCAAGATCAAGGGCGCCGCCCCGCTCACGCTGGTCAGCGACGAGGCCTACGAGTACGACGTGCAGAAGCGCGTCCCCGACGTCACCAAGGCCAAGGAGGTCCTCGGCTTCGAGTGCACCACCTCGCTCGACACCATGCTGGACGAAGTCATCCCGTGGGTCACGCAGGCCGTCGCCGACGGGCGGCTGTGAGCAGGTCCCGGCCTCGATGACGTTGCCTCGGGCGACCGTGGTGGCCGGCCTGCCCTGGCTGCTGCTGACACTTCTCCTGACGGTCCCACTGGGCGCGCCGCTGCCCTCGCCCGGGCTCGACCCGAGCTGGCGGCTCGCCCTCAACACGTTCGGCGACCTCCACTTCGGTGACGACATCGTGTTCACGTACGGCCCGTGGGGGTTCCTCGACGAACCGATGATCACCGGCCGGGCGACGTACGCCCTGGCGCTCGTCGTGCGCACGCTGGCCCTCGTGGCACTCTGGCTGGTGTCGGTGCGCGGACTGACCCGGCACTGGCCACTGAAGGCGGCGGCCCCGGTCGCGTCCGTCTTCGTGGTGCTCGTCGCGCCCAGCGCCATGTCGACCCTGGTGGTGGCCGCGGTGGCGCAGCTCGTGCTGCTCGGCGCCGTACGCTCCGCACCAGTTGGCCGGCCGTGCCTGCCTTGGGCAGCAGTGGCCGGGCTCGCGGCGCTCGCCGCGGTGCTGCTGCAGGTGAAGTTCCCCAACGGCCTGGTCGTCGGCGCCCTGACGGCAGTGGCCCTCGTGGCCAACCTCGGGGCGGGCGCTCGCCGCGCCCAGCTGCTGGGCTGGGCCTCGGCCGCGGGCTCCTTCGTGGCGGTCGGCGCCCTGGCTTGGCTGCTGCGCGGCCAGGCGCTGTCCGATGTCCCGGCCTGGGTGCGCGGCAGCATCGACGCGACCTCCGGCTACGCGGAGGCCATGGCCTTCGAGTACCCCGAGCCCGACGTGCTGGCCTACGCCGTGGCCGGGGTCGTCGCACTGGTCGCGCTCGCAGCGACCGTCCCACACCTGCGTGGGCTCCCCGTCGCGCAACGCGTCGCGGCCGTGCTGGTGCCGGTCGTGAGCGTCGAGTTCGCCTTCAAGTCCGCCTTCACCCGGCACGACGACTTCCACGAAGCGGTGTTCTTCGTGACGGTCGGCGCCTTGCTCCTCATGCTCGCCGGCAACAGCCGGCCGGGGTCGTGGCTGGCCCTCGCCGGGGCGGCCGCCGCCGTCGCGATGAGCCTCACCACACTGTCCCCGCTCGGTCCCGGTGAGGTCCGGCAGCGCTGGACCGACGACGTCGAGGTGCTCGTCTCGTCGCAGCACCATGCCGACGAGGTCGCCGCCAGCCGAGAGGCGCTGGCGGCCGCCCAGCAGGTCCCGGCCGGCATGCTCGACCAGCTCGACGGCCACCCGGTCACCATCGACCCCTACGAGTCCTCGACCGCCTGGACCTACGGGCTGGACTGGCAGCCGGTCCCCGTCTTCCAGCTGTATGCCGCCTACACGCCGGCGCTCGACCGGCTGAACGCCACCGCGCTCGCCGACGCCCCGGCCGACCAGCGCGTGCTCCGGCACGAGGGGGCGTTCGCGGACAACCGCAACCCGCTGTGGGACTCACCGCTCTACCACCGGGCGCTGGCCTGCCGCTACCGCACCGTGCTCGCGGAGGCGTCGTGGTCCCTGCTGGCCAAGGCCCGGTCCCGCTGCGGCACGCCGGAGTCGCTCGGCGTCGAGCACCTCGACGCCGACCAGCGGGTCGAGGTCCCGCCCGGCGACGGCTCCGACATGGTGCTGGCGAGGTTCACGCCCGATCCCGCCGGCCTGCTCACGCGAGCGGGACGCCTGTTGACCAAGCCCTGGACGCCGATGACGGTGACGGCCGGCGAGTCGACCTATCGGCTCTCGCGCGCCAGCAGCCCCTCGGGCCTGCTCGTGCGCTTCCCGACCCTCGAGGCGGGCGCCTACCCGCCGGTCGACATCCGGTCGCTGGTCTTCAGCGAGCCGGGGACGCTAGAGCTCGTGCGCGTCCCGATCAGCTGACGGGCGTCAGGGTCGAGGTGATCTCGACCCGCCCGGCGCCGTACGTCTCGTCGGCCCAGGCCTGGAGCGAGCCGTCGTCGAACAGCACCTCGACCTGCACGACGTCGCCCGAGGCCGACACGCTCTCGACGCCCGGCAGCTCCTGGACCTCGATGGAGAGCTCGTTGAGCTCGGCCTCGGTGTACGTCGACTGACTGACGCACAGGGCGCCGCCCCAGGTCTCGCGCAGCGTCTTCTCCGCCGCGGCCACGTCGCCGGTCACCGCGACGTTGAGGATCAGGGTCTCGAACTGCGTGGCGGGGTCGTTGGCTCCCGCCTCGACCGACGGGTCGACCGGCTGGTCGACCCACGCGGCGCCGTAGCCCGGGAGGGCCGCAGCGGCGTTGAGCGTGGCGTCCAGCGCCTCCTGGTCGGCCATCGCCTCGTCGACGATGCCCCACCCGCCGGTGGGCGGGTCGCAGGGCGTGGTGAGCGCCGGCTCGGGCGGCGCGCTCATCGGATCGTAGAGGGCGGCCGGGACGGCCTCGGTGACGGCGAGGGTGGTGCCGTCGAAGGTGCCGGTGAGGGAGAACGAGCCCCACTTCGTGCCCGACTGGTCCTCGTGCTCGGGGTGCGCGGCCCAGTCCCACCCGGACAGCGGCGTGCCCTCGCACTGCGGCGGCAGCGACTCGGCCACGAACGTGCACAGCTGCGGGCCGTCGCCGTCGTCGAGCACCGTGACCAGGCCGGCGGTGGTGACGGGCCCGTCGGCGGCGGGTACGGCGCTGGGGAGCTCGCCCGGCTCGGCGGCCGGGCTCTCGGTGCTGGAGCCGGGATCGATCGGGTCGACGGCCTCCATCTGGGCCTCGGTGCTGCACGCGGACAGCGCGAGCACGGCGGCCAGCACGGGGGCGAGCGCGGTCAGGGTCAGGACACGACGAGTCTGGGCACGTGGGCTCATGGCACTAGGACGATACGCGCTCAGGCGGGGTTCCCCCCGGCCACGGGGAGCCCGGCGGTGCGCCACGCGGCGAAGCCGCCCACCACGTCGGTGGCGCGCGTGATGCCGATGCTGCGCAGGGCGTCGGCGGCCAGCGACGAGGTGTAGCCCTCCTGGCACAGCACGATCACCCGGGCGTCGTACGCTGCCTGCTCGATCCGCGCGTCCGAGCGCGGGTCGAAGCGCCACTCGAGCACATTGCGCTCGATCACCAGCGGCGAGAGCGAGCAGTGCACCTGGCCCTCAGCGGCCCTCTGGGCCGCCGGCCGGATGTCGACGAGCAGCGCGCCGGCGCGGACCTCCTCGAACGCCTGCTGCACCTCGACCCGCTCGAGCCGGGACCGGGCGTCGGCGAGCAGGGCGTCGACGCCGTCGTACGTCGCTGCGTCGACGGCGCCCTCGACCGGCGCCGTCACCACAGGTCCCCGCGGTGCTCCACGCCGGTCGCGACGAGGCGGCCGCCCAGGAGCTCGTAGCGCGTCATCGCCGGCAGCCGCGGCGAGTAGGCATGCAGCGAGACGGCCGGCTCGTTGCCCTCGTTGACGACGTCGTGGATGTGGCTGGCGTCGAAGTGGCGCCCGTTGCCCTGCTGCAGGGTGCGTGCGTGGATCGAGCCGTTCCAGGTGTACTCGGTGAGGCTGCCCTGGAGGGTCGTGAAGGCGCCGCTGGCTGAGCCGTGGTCGTGCCAGCCGGTGCTGGTGCCGACCGGCCACGTGATGAGTCACAGCTCGACGTCGGCCCCGGCGTCGACCGGGAGCCGTTGCCAGGTGCGCTCGGAGCCCGTGAGGTCGAGGCCCCCGAGGAGGCCGGGAACGGCGACCTCGGAGCGGCCGAGGACGTCGGTGAGGGCCTGGGCCGAACGGGAGAGGGAGCGGGTGGTGGTGCGGGTGTCCGGGCGGGTCGCCCGGGCCGTGGGGAAGGGGGACATGGTGACTCCTGAGCCTGTTTTGATGTTTCTCGCCTAACTTACTACAGATTAGCGGGACGGCTCGACGCTGTCCGCGACACGCCCGGGCTACGACCTGAGTCCGCTGCGGACTCAGGTCACAGCGACGGGCCAGGAGGCTCAGGGCAGGCGGTTGACCAGCTCGGCCGGCGAGACCAGGGAGCCGGTGTAGAACGGCACCTCCTCGCGCACGTGGCGACGGGTCTCGGAGCCGCGGAGGTGACGCATCAGGTCGACGATCCGGTAGAGCTCGTCGGCCTCGAAGGCGAGCATCCACTCGTAGTCGCCGAGGGCGAACGAGGCGACGGTGTTGGCGCGGACGTCGGGGTAGTCACGGGCCATCTGGCCGTGCTCGGCGAGCAGCGCCCGGCGCTCGCCGTCCTCGAGGAGGTACCACTCGTAGGAGCGGACGAAGGGATAGACGCACACGTGCGCCCGGCTCACCTCGTCGGCCAGGAAGGCCGGGATGTGCGACTTGTTGAACTCGGCCGGCCGGTGCAGCGCCATCTGCGACCAGACCGGCTCGAGCCGCGCACCGAAGGTGGTCCGGCGGAACGTGTTGTAGGCCGACTGGAGCATCTCGCTGTCTTCGGCGTGCCACCACACCATGACGTCGGCGTCGGCGCGCAGGCCGCTGACGTCGTACATCCCCCGCACGACGATGTCCTCCTCCGCCTGGGAGGCGAAGAGCGCCTCGACCTCGGCGGCCTCGGTGTCGCGGTCGGCGGCGCCGATCACGTCGCGGAGCTTGAACACCGACCACATCGTGTAGCGGATGGTGGCGTTGAGCTCCTTGGTGCGGGCGGCGTTGGTGGCGGGCTGCTCAGACATGCCCTCATTCTGCCCGGACGACGTCGGCGGCCGCGCGATGGGCCGAGGCGATCACCGCCGGGATGCCGACTCCGTCACACCACGCACCACACACGGCCAGGCCGCGGGGCAGGCCGGCGCGGACGCGGGCGATCCGCTCGAGGTGGCCGACGGCGTACTGCGGCAGTCCGCCGCCCCACCGCTGCACGTGAGAGTCGAGGGGTACGGCGACCACGCCGGCCAGCTCCGCGAGCTCGGCCAGCGACCGGGCGACCAGCTCCTCGTCCGCTGCCTGCAGGGTCGACTCCTCCCCCGCGCGACCCAGCGAGGTGCGCAGGAACGCGACGTCGCCGCCCGCCCGTCCCACCCAGTCCCACTTGGCGAAGGAGAAGGTGCTGGCCTTGATCCCGCGCGCCTCGACCGGCGGCACCAGGAAGCCCGACCGGTCGGCCAGGTGCGCGACCGCCTCCCGCGGGAGGCCCAGGGTCACCACCGCGACGCTCGCCGACTCGATGGCGGCCACGTCGGACGCGACCCCGACCTCGGCCGAGGCCAGCAGCCGGGCCGTGGGCGCGGCCGGCGTCCCCAGCACCACCCGGCGGGCGAGCACGGTCTCGGGCGAGCGGGTGGAGCCGACCGTCAGCGCCCAGCCGTCACCGTCGCGGCGCAGACCGCGGACGGTGGCGTCCCGACGGACCTCCAGCCCCGCGCCGAGGACTCCCGGCAGCCGCCCCATGCCGCCCTCGAGGCCGGCGAACACGGGGACGTCGCTGGCCGGCACCGCCGCTGCCTGCTCGAGCAGGGAGCCGCGACCGGCCATGGTGACGAGCTGCGGGACGGTCGCGGCCGCGGAGAGCCGGCGGGCGCGTCCGGCGTAGACCCCGCCGAGCAGCGGCTCGACGAGCCGGTCCACGACCTCGTCGCCGAGGCGGGCCGCGACCAGGTCACCGACCGAGACGTCGCCGCCGACCGGCGTCATGACCTCGCTGCGGGCGCGCGCCAGTCCGTCGGCGGACAGGACCTCGGACGCCGCGAGCTCGTCGAGGTCGAACGGCACCCCCATCAGGGAGCGCGGCATCGGCCGCAGCGCGCCGCGCGAGAAGATCCGGGAGGTGGCGCTCGTCGGGTGCACCACGTCGAGGCCGAGATCGCGCGCGAGGGCGACCCCCTCCGGGCGCCGGTTGAGCATCGCCTCGGCACCGACGTCCACGGCGACCCCGGCCACGGTGGCGAGGCGCAGCTTGCCGCCGATCTCGGGCGAGCCCTCCAGGACCAGCACGTCGTGGTCGACCGCCAGGTCGTGCGCCGCGGCCAGACCGGCGATCCCTGCCCCGACCACCACGACGTCGTACCTCACGCGCCAACTCTGGCACGGCGCCCGGCACCACCCGGAGACGGTCGGGCCGACGGTCCGCGCGTCACGGTTCGGTCACGGCGGCCGGTCGGGCGGAACCGGTCGGTGACGCGGGCGCGTCGGAGGCCACATGACCACACTCACCCGGCCCCACCCGCGAGGTCGCCGCGCCGCCGGCCTGCTCGCCGCCGTCACCATGACCGGTGCGCTCGTCGCCGGTCTCGCCGCGTGCTCCTCGTCCTCCGACAGCAGCTCCGACACCGGCGGGAGCGACGGTGGCTCGGTCTCCTCCGAGGTCGCGCCCAGCCCCTCCGAGCGGCAGCTCGCGGACCAGTCCGAGTCCGCCGGTGACACGGCCGCCGACAGCGGCAAGGTCGCCGATACCGGCTCCCCCGCCGCCCGGCCGGCGGCGATCGACCGTGCCGTCATCTCCACCGGCACCGTGTCCCTGGTCAGCGACGACGTCGCCGATGCCCGCCGGGAGGTGCAGCGCATCGTCGACGGTCAGCGCGGCACGATCTCGCAGGAGGACACCGAGACCGACGACGAGGGCGTGGCGACGTACTCCCGTCTCGTCATTCGCGTGCCGTCGGGCTCCTTCACCGAGACCATGCAGGCGCTGGAGAAGGCGGCCGAGCTGCGGCAGTCGCAGGTGACCAGCGAGGACGTCACCACCCAGGTCATCGACACCGACGTCCGCGTGCGCGCCCAGGAGGGCAGCCTGCGCCGGGTCGAGCAGCTGCTCGCTCGCGCCGAGTCGCTCAAGGACATCATCTGGATCGAGTCGCAGCTCACGACGCGTCAGGCCGAGCTGGACTCGCTCAAGTCGCAGCAGGCCTGGCTCTCCGACCAGACCAGCGAGTCCACGATCACCATCGACATCGCGCGCACGCCCGAGGTCGAGGAGAAGGCGGAGGAGGACCGGGACGACGCCGGGTTCCTGGCCGGACTCACCAGCGGCATGGACGCCCTGGGCGGCTTCGCGGTGGCGCTGGCCACCATCGTCGGCGCGCTGCTGCCCTTCGCGATCGTGCTCGCGGTGTTCGGCCTGCCGACCTGGCTCCTCGTACGCCGCAGCGCCCGCCGCCGGACGCCGAAGCAGCCCGCGACCCCCTGACGCAGCGCGTCAGGCCGCGTCCGCGTCGCCCTTGTGCGGGGCGGGGCCCGACTCGACCTCGGCCCCGTTGATCCGGCCGTCGAGGCGGGTCGGGTCGAGGTCGTCGCGGTGCAGCTTGGCGAAGCCGGACTTGTGGAACACGAGCGGGTGCTCGCCGTCGCCGGCGCCGACCTGGTGGATGCGCAGCAGCACGATCATGTGGTCGCCCGCCTCGACCTCCTCGTGGACGGTGACGTCGAAGGTCGCGACCGCCTCGGTCAGCAGCACCGCGCCGCCCTCGGTGACGCTGAACGGCAACCCGTCGAAGCGCTGCTCGCGCGGACCGGCGAGCTGGCGGCAGATGTCGTCGTGGTGGTCGGCGAGCACGCTGATGCCGAGGTGGTGGGCCTCGCGCAGCAGCGGCCAGGTCGCGCTGGAGGTGGAGACGGAGAAGGACACCAGGGGCGGCTCGATGCTGATCGAGGTGAAGGACGACGCGGCGAGCCCGGTCAGCTGGCCCTTCACCGACGCCGCGACGGCGACGACGCCGCTCGGGAACGCGCCGAACGCCGAGCGCAGGGTGCGCTGGTCGAGGGTCGTGAGGTGCGGGGTGGTCATGTCAGGACACCGCCTGTCGGGCTGTCGGGAGGTGGGCGAGGTGGGTGAGGCGCGGCCGGGCGGCGTCGAGCCATCCGGTGTAGGCCGACGGGTCGTCGTACGCACTGTCGAGGAGGTAGAGCCCGCGCGTGGGCACGGCCGCGCCGAGCTCGACGAGCACCTGGCGCAGGCCGTGCTCGGGCGCGAGGGCGT
This sequence comes from Nocardioides currus, assembly GCF_003057875.1. Taxonomy (GTDB): domain Bacteria; phylum Actinomycetota; class Actinomycetes; order Propionibacteriales; family Nocardioidaceae; genus Nocardioides; species Nocardioides currus. Next base: position 237,523 of record NZ_PYXZ01000001.1, read on the forward strand.
GGGCCGGGGAGCCGCCCAGCATCAGCGGCACGGCAGTGGTGCCGAGCAGGGAGTCGGCCGGGAACCAGTCGAGGAACGACTTGAGCAGGCCGGTGTAGGTCGCCTTGTACGTCGGGGTGGCGACGACCAGCAGGTCGCAGGCCTGCACCTGCTCGACGAGTCGCGCGACCGCCGACGAGCCGAAGTCGAAGAGCTCGGCCCCGTGCTCGGCCAGGTCGATGACGAGGTCGGCGCCCCCGAGCTCGTCGGCGAGGTGGGTGGCCGCCGCCAGCGTGCGCGAGCCCGCCTTCGGGTTGCCGACGAGCACCGCGGTCGTCATGACGCGGCCCGCTGGCCGCCGAAGGGCACCGAGGACGTCGCCGTGACCGGGGCCGGGTTGGTCCAGACGCCACGCTTCTCGAGGATCGGGAGCACGCCCTCGCCGAAGTGGTAGGCGCCCTCGAGGTGGGGGTAGGCCGAGAGCACGAACTCCTCGATGCCGAGCGCAGCGTATTCCTCGACGCGGTCGGCGACCTCCTCGTGGCTGCCGACGAGCGCGGTGCCGGCCCCGCCGCGCACCAGGCCGACGCCGGCCCACAGGTTGGGGTAGATCTCCAGCCCGTCCTTGCTGCCGTTGTTGAGGGCGAGCATGTTCTGCTGGCCGACGGACTCCGACTTCTTGAGGCCCTCCTGCACGCGGCGGATCTCGGCGTCGTCGATGCCCTCGAGCAGCCGATCGGCCTCGCGCCACGCCTCCTCGGAGGTGTCGCGATTGATCGTGTGCATGCGGATGCCGAACCTGATCTCGCGGCCCTGCTGCTCGGCGAGCTCGCGGATCCACGCGATCTTCTTGGCCACCGCCGCGGGCGGCTCGCCCCAGGTCAGGTAGACGTCGGCGTGCTTGGCGGCCACGTCGCCGGCCGCGGGCGAGGACCCTCCGAAGTAGATCTCCGGGACGGGATCGGGCAGCTGCTGCAGCTGGGCCTCCTCGACGCGGAGGAACTCGCCCTCGAAGCTGACCTGCTCCCCCGTCCAGAGCCGGGTGACGATCTCGAGGAACTCGTCGCAGCGGCGGTAGCGCTCGTCCTTGTCGAGGAAGTCGCCGTACGCCCGCTGCTCGTGGCTCTCGCCGCCGGTGACGACGTTGAGGAGCAGCCGTCCGCCCGACAGGTTCTGGAACGTGGCGGCCATCTGCGCGGCCAGTGTCGGCGCGGTCAGCCCGGGGCGGAAGGCGACGAGGAACTTCAGGCGCTCCGAGAGCGGCGCCAGCATCGCGGTCGAGAGCCACGCGTCCTCGCACCAGGCCCCGGTCGGGGTCAGGGCGGCCTCGAAGCCGAGCTGCTCCGCGCTGCGCGCGATCTGGCCGAGGTAGGGGACGCTGGCCGGGCGACCGCCGCCGGCGTGCGTGACGCCGTGGCCGCCGCTGACGACCTGTCGGCCGTCGCCGCCGTTCGTGGGCAGGAACCAGTGGAACTTCATCGTTTCTCTCTCTCGGTGGTTGAGGTGCGAGCGCAGCGAGCCTCGAGAGCTCAGAGCTGTCCGTGGTTGGGCGGGAGGGTGCGGTCGACGACCCAACGGCCGAGGTGCTGCACCTTCCACGCCGCGGGGTCGTGCAGGGTGTGCGTGCGGGCGTTGCGCCAGTGCCGGTCGAGGTTGAGCGCGCCGAGGGCCGAGCGGGTGCCGGAGACCTCGAAGAGACGGCTCGCCACCTCCACCGACACGGCGGTCGACGACGCGCGGCTCGCGGCCACGGCCAGGCTGGCCGTCCCCGCCGACTGCGCGGTGAGGTCGGCGGTGGCCGCGTCGACGGCCCGGCCGGCCTCGCGCAGCAGGGCCTCGGCGCCGCGTACGGCGACCTCCATCTGCCCGAGGGCGTGCACGACCAGCGGGTCGTCGCCCGCGCGGTCGACCCCGGCGTCCGGGAAGGGCCGCGACCTGGTGCGCACGAACTCCGCCGCCTCCTCGATCGCGGCACGGGCGATGCCGACGTCGATCGCGGAGTGCAGGAGCTGGGCGAACGATCCGTAGGTCTGCGGCCGGTCGAAGGTCTGGTGGTAGGGCGTGATCCGGTCGTCGGCGACGTGGACGTCGACGAGCTCGACGGTGCCCGATGCGGTGGTGCGCTGGCCCATGCCGTCCCAGTCGTCGATGACCCTCACCCCGGGTGCGGTGCGCTCGATCCACGCCACGTGGAGCGGTCCGTCGACGTCGAGGTGCGCGAGCACCGGGATCCAGTCGGCGAAGAGGGCGCCGGTGGCGTAGCCCTTGGTGCCGTTGAGCAGCCACGACCGAGGCCTCGAGGCTCGCTCCGCTCGCACCTCGACCATCGAAGGCCGAAGCGTCGTACGGATGTCGCGGACGTGCTTGGTGCCGATCTCCGACTGGGCGTTGCCGAAGCGCTTCCCGGCGAGCACCTCGCCGAAGAAGAACTCCTGCTGCTCCGGCGTGCCCTGGTCACGCATGGCGTTGACATAGACGAAGTGGCTCTGCGGGACCTGGGCGATGCTCGGGTCGCCGGTGGCGAGCACCCGGAACACCTCGGCCAGCGTGACCGCGGGCAGGTCGGGTCCGCCGTGCTCCTGCGGGACGGTGATCGCGAGCAGGCCCGACTCGGCGAGCCGGTCGAGCTCCGGGCCGGGGAGGATGCGCTCCGCGTCACGCTGGGAGGCGGTCTCGGCGAAGTGCGCGGCCAGCGTGCGCGCGACCGAGACGGCCTGCTCGCTCGTCCAGGTCGGCGTGACGACGGGCGCGTGCGCCACGGCGGTCATGCGACGGACTTCGCGTCTTCTTCGGCCTCGAGCGCGCGGACGATCGGCAGCACCTTCTCGCCGAAGTGCTCGACCTCCTCCTGGAAGTGCAGGAAGCCGAGGAGGAACAGGTCGACGCCGCGGCGCTTGAACTCGATCATCCGCTCGGCGACCTGCTCGGGCGTGCCGACGAGACCGGTGCGGAAGCCGTCGTTGTACTGCACGAGGTCGCGGAAGTCGGAGTCCTGCCACATCCCCTTCTTGTCACCGGTCGACTGGCCGGCCTCCTTGACGGCGCTGCCGAAGCCCTCGACCGCCTCGGGGTTGGCCTTGGCGATGATCTCCTCGAGCGTCGCGTGGGCCTCCGCCTCGGAGTCGCGGGCGACCATGAAGCCGTTGACCCCGAACTTCACCGTGCGCCCGGCCTGGTCGGCCGACGCGGTGACGCCGGCGATCTGCTCGGCGATGCCGTCGGGGGTGTTGCCGTTGGCGAAGTACCAGTCGCTCACGCGTCCGGCCATCGACTGGGCGACGGTGGAGTTGCCGCCCTGGAAGATCTGCGGGGTCGGCCGGCCGTCGAGCACCAGCGGCTTGGGCTTCATGTCGAAGTCGGTCAGCTGGAAGAAGTCGCCGCGGAACTCGGCGTGGTCGCTGGTCCAGATCTCGCGGATGTAGGAGATGAACTCCTCGGCCATCCGATAGCGCTCGCCGTGCTCGAGCCAGCGCACACCCATGCTGGTCGCCTCGTCCTTGAACCAGCCCGACACGACGTTGATCGCGGCGCGCCCGTTGCTGAGGTGGTCGGCGGTGGCGATGAACTTCGCCAGCACGCCGGGGTGCCACATGTAGGGGTGCACGGCCGAGATGACCTGGAGGCGCTCGGTCGCGAGCAGCAGCGCGAGGCTCAGCGAGGTGGCCTCGTGCTGGTTGGCGGCGCCGTACGACGCGGTGTAGCGGACCTGCGTCAGGGCGTAGTCGAAGCCGTTGTTCTCGGCCGTCTGCGCGAGCCGCTTGTTGTAGTCGTAGTCCCAGCCGGTGCGCTGCTCGATGTCGGAGATCACGAGGCCTCCGGACACGTTGGGCACCCAGTAGGCGAACTGCAGTGGCGCTGATGCGGTCATGGCATGACTCCTCGAGGGGCGGGGCCCGATCAATGTCTATTAAGACTATGGACAAAGAGTGAAGCGAATGCAAGGCGGCGCCGCGCTCCTCCCGCCACGAGTTGCGGAGGGGGTGCAAGGCGCCGCCTTGCACTCAGCCCTGCCGGGGCCAGTCCTGCGTGCGGCGGGTGCCGCCGATCGACCAGGCGTACGGCGGGGGCGTGCCGTTGACCACGTGCGCGCCGACGACGCGCGACTTGAGGATGCGCGGGTTGTGCGAGGCGACCGTGCGGGCGTTGCGCCAGTGCCGGTCGAGGCCCTCGGTGCGCGCGGTGGCCGAGGCGCCGAGGGTGTCGAACAGGTCGCTGGTCGCGCGGAGCACGAGCTCCGAGACGACCACCTGCGCGGCGGCCGACTCGATCTCGGCCTCCTCGACCGCCGCGGCGACGTCGTGGTGGTGGCGCGAGGGCACGTCGGCGACCACCTGGAGGCTGGCCGCGACCCGCTGCGTGGTGGCCTCGGCGGCGTACACCGACGCGGCGATGTCACCGATGCGGGCGAGGACCTGCGCGTCGTCGCGGACCCGGGCCGCGTTGGCGTGGGAGTAGTTGCGGGTGCGGCTGCGCACGTGCGTCACGGCGTCGTCGAGCGCGGCGCGGCCGATGCCGGCCAGGGTCGCGAGGAGGTTCAGCTGGTAGAGCCCGGTCTGGTAGGGGAAGCGCTCGCCGAACGGCAGCACGTGGGCGGCCGGGACGCGCACGTTGTCGAAGGTCGTCGTGCCGCTCCCGGTGCCCTTCTGCCCGAAGCCGTTCCAGTCGTCGACGACGGTGACGCCCGCGTCGCGGGTGTCGACGATCGCGATCGCGTAGTCGTCGTCGGCCTCGTCGGGGCGGTCGGGGTTGACGACCCGCACGTAGACGTCGGCCCACTCGGCGAAGATGCTGCCGGTCGTGTAGTACTTCGTGCCGTCGAGGCGGTAGTCGCCGTCCGGCAGCGGGGTCAGCGTCGTGCGCTGTGTGTCGATGGCGGTCGACCCGGTCTCGGACCAGGCGTTGCCGGCGATCTCACCGGCGGTGAAGCGCTCGAACCACGCGCGCTGGTCCTCGCCGCGACCGTGCTGCCACACGCGGTCCTCCGCGAGGGCGAAGTGGCCGCGCAGGGCCTGCGGGACGTTGGCGTCCACGGCGGCCAGCTCGATCCACAGCTGGGTCAGCTCGGGGATGGTCGCGCCGCGGCCCCCGTGCTCGACGGGGACGCGCACGGCGCCGAGGCCGACCTTCTTGAGGCGGCGCAGCGCATCGACGGGCAGCTCGCCGTCCAGCTCGCGCTGGAGGGTGCCGGCGGCGATCTCGGTCAGCACCGGCGCCCACTCCACGCGGAGCTGCCGCAGGAGGGGGGTGTCGTGCGCGGGGCGGCCGACGACGTTGTGGGTCTCGGGCCGCGATTCGATGGCAGTCATGTGCAATAGCCTTTTCTGTATTGGTTTTATAGACTTTAACCGGACGGTGGCGCCGAACCACGAATCGCCTCCGGCAGGTTTTCCCGAGCAGGAGTGCAAGGCGCTCCCGAGACCAAGGAGTGCGGATGCGCATCGAACAGCTGGAGTACGTCGCGGCGGTGACGGCCCACGGATCGCTGCGCCGCGCCAGCGAGGCGCTGCACATCTCGCAGCCTGCCCTCAGCGAGGCCGTCACCAAGCTCGAGCGCGAGCTCGGCCTGACCCTCATCGACCGGCGTCGGTCGGGCTCGAAGATCAGCCGGCAGGGCCTCGACCTGCTGCAGAACATGACCGAGGTGCTCGAGTCGGTCGACCGGCTCCGGCAGGCGGCCGGCGACCAGGCCGTGCGGGTGCGCGAGCTGCGCATCGGCACCGTCAACACCGCCTCCTCCACCCTGCTGGTGCCGGCGCTGCGCGACCTGCACGCGCTCCACGACGCTGGGGGCGTCGAGGTCGTCAACGCCCAGCAGAGCGAGATCCACCAGGGGCTCGGCGAGGGGACGCTCGACCTCGGCCTGGTCAACGTGCTGCCGGGCGACGACGTCCCGGTCGGCCTTGTCTCCGGCGAGCTCATCCACGGCCAGCCCGTGGCGTGCCTGCGCAACGACCACCCGCTCGCCGCGAAGGACCACGTCACGATCACCGACCTGCGCGCGGAGCCGCTGATCGCGATGCGGCCGGGCTACGTCATGCACCGCTTCGCGCACCGGCTCTTCGGCGGCTCGATGCCCACCACGACGTACTCCACCGATGGCGCCGAGATGGGCAAGGCCATGGTGGCCGAGGGCCTCGGGGTCTCGATCCTCCCGGACTACTCGATCTCGGCCGACCCGCTCGTCACCGCCGGCATCATCACCACGCGCCCCATCCACGGCGACGACACCACCGTCTCGCTGCTGATGCTGCGTCGCAACGCCGACCACGTGCCCGCCCAGCTGCGCGACCTCCAGGCGGCACTCGTCCGCCACGCCGGCGCCTACCGGAGCGCGCGCTCCGCCTGAGACCACCGCCGCACTAGGGTCGGCCCATGGACAACGACCTCCACGGGAGCACCCGCATCGCCGTGCTCATCGACGCAGACAACACCTCCGCGAAGTACGCCGAGGCGTTGCTGGAGGAGGTTGCCAAGTACGGCACCCCCACCATCAAGCGGGCCTACGGCGACTTCGCGTCGCCACAGCTCTCCGGCTGGATCAAGCAGCTCAACGCCCGGGCGATCCGGTCGATGCACCAGACCGCCTTCACCACCGGCAAGAACTCCACCGACTCGGCGCTGATCATCGACGCGATGGACCTGCTCTACGCCGACAACGTCGAGGCCTTCGCGATCGTCAGCAGCGACAGCGACTTCACCAGCCTCGCCCTGCGGCTGCGCGAGTCGGGCAAGAAGGTCTACGGCATCGGCCGCAAGACCACCCCCTCGTCGCTGCAGAACGCGTGCGACAAGTTCATCGCCCTCGAGGTGCTGATGACCGAGGGGCACACCGACGAGGCCGCCGACGACGAGGCCGTGGACGAGAAGGCCGCCACGGAGTCGCCCTCCCTCAACCTCCAGAGCGCCCTCACCAAGGCCGTCAACGCCAACTCCGACGACGACGGGTGGGTGTCGGTGTCGCAGATCGGCAACCACCTCACCCGCACCCACGCGTCCTTCGACCCACGCAACTTCGGCTTCACCAAGCTCACCGCCCTGGTCCGCGCGCAGCCCTACCTCGAGTGCCGCGGCGACGCCAACCGCCTCGAGGCGAGGCTCAAGACCGCGAAGCGGCCGGCCTCCAAGAAGACGGCGACCAAGGCGCCGACCAAGGCGCCGTCCAAGTCGGAGACCAAGGCGGAGTCCAAGTCGGAGACCAAGTCGGAGACCAAGGCGGAGTCCAGGTCGGAGACCAAGGCGCCGAGCACGAGGAAGACCACCCGGAAGGCGCCAGCGAAGGCCGTGCCCGCGCCGGAGCCGGAGGTCGTCGAGGAGGCGCCCGTCCCCGCCGTACCCACCGTCACCGTCACCACGCGGACCCGCTCCACGCGCAAGGCCGTCGCGAAGGACTAGATCGGGTAGGCCTGCACGAACTCGGTGAGGGCCTTGAGCTGGCCGGGGTCGGTCGAGGGGATCACGCCGTGGCCGAGGTTGAAGATGTGGCCGCGGGCGGTGCGGCCGTCCTCGATGATCGCGGCCGCGCGGGCGGTCATCACCTCGGTCGGGGCGAAGACCAGCGTCGGGTCGAGGTTGCCCTGCACGGCCTTGTCGCCGACACGGGCGATGCCGTCGGCGAGCGGGGTGCGCCAGTCGATGCCGACCACGTCGGCGCCGGCGGAGGCCATCAGCCCGAGCAGGTTGGTGGTCCCGACGCCGAAGTGGATCCGTGGGACCCCCAGCGAGCCGGCGGACTCGAGCACGCGGGCGGAGTGGGGCATCACGTGCTCGGCGTAGTCGTCGGGGGTGAGGGCGCCGGCCCACGAGTCGAAGAGCTGGACGGCGCTGGCGCCCGCCTCGACCTGGACGCGGAGGTAGTCGGCCGCGATGCCGGCGATCTTGCGCATCAGCGCGTCCCACACCTCGGGGGCGCCGAACATCATCGCCTTGGTCTTCGCGTGCTCCTTCGACGGCCCGCCCTCGACGAGGTAGGACGCGACGGTGAACGGCGCTCCCGCGAAGCCGATGAGCGGGGTGCTGCCCAGCTCGGCCACGAGCTGCTGCACCGCACGCGTGATGAAGGGGACGTGCTCGGCGGTCAGGTCGGGGATCGCCTCGACGTCGGCCAGCGTGCGCACGGGCGAGGCGACGACCGGGCCGATGCCCGGCTTGATGTCGAGGTCGACGCCGACCGCCTTGAGCGGCAGCACGATGTCGGAGAAGAAGATCGCGGCGTCCACGCCGTAGCGGCGGACCGGCTGCAGGGTGATCTCGGTGACGAGGTCGGCGTCCATGCACGACTCGAGCATCCCGATCCCCTCGCGGATCTCGAGGTACTCCGGCAGCGAGCGCCCTGCCTGACGCATGAACCACACCGGCGTGTGGCTGGGGGTCTCACCCCGGGCGGCCGCCAGGAAGGGGCTGTCGGCGAGGGGGCCACCGGAGGACACGGGGTTGAGGGTCACGGGCGAATCTTCGCAGGTCAGGCGGCGTGGCGGCACATCGCCATCGGCGACCGCTGACCTAGTCTGAACGCATGGTGGCGCGTCACGAGACGCACTCGGACACGGGTGCCGGGCCTGCGGAGTTCCGTACGGCGGTCGCCAGCATGCGCTCCGCGTCCTTGCGTCCCGAGGTGTTCTGCGAGGAGATGCCGGCGCCGCAGCGCATCGCGCCGTACTCCTCCGCGCTCTCCGCCGACGTCACCGTCGACGACGTCGACCTCGGCACCGGGCGGATCATCCTGCTCCACGACCCGGCCGGCAACGAGGCCTGGAACGGCACCTTCCGGTGCGTGGTCTACGCCCGCGCCGACATCGACCCCGACCTGATCTCCGACCCGATGCTGGCCGCGGTGGGCTGGTCGTGGCTGAGCGAGGCGCTGGACGCGCACGGTGCGGCGTACGCCGAGATCTCCGGCACCGTCACCAGCGTGGCCACCGAGAGCTTCGGCGGGATGGCCGACGAGGAGGCCACGGCCCAGCTCGAGGTCCGCGCCTCCTGGACCCCGCTCGCCACCGACGACGACGCACCCCTGGACCTCGCGCCGCACGTCGAGGCGTGGACCGAGCTGCTGTGCACCGCCGCCGGACTGCCCCCGGTCCCCGAGGGCGTCACGGCGATCCCGAGCCGGCGCGGTCAGCGCGGCTCGTGACGATGGACGAACCGACCTCGACCGAGCCCGACGCGCCGGAGGCTCCCGCGACCCCGGAGCCGGAGCCGGCGCCGCTCCTCACGCTGCGCGACGGCCTGCCGGAGGTCGTGGAGACGCCGGAGGCGCTGGCCGAGGCGTGCGCCGCGCTGGGCGCCGCGAGCGGTCCGGTCGCGATCGACGCCGAGCGGGCCTCGGGCTACCGCTACTCCGCCCGCGCCTACCTCATCCAGCTGCGCCGCGAGGGCGCCGGCACCTGGCTGATCGACCCGATCGCGTTCGACGGACTCGCTCCACTGCAGGAGGCCCTGGCCGGCACCGAGTGGATCCTGCACGCCGCGACGCAGGACCTCCCGTGCCTGCGCGAGGTCGGCCTGGAACCGTCGTCGCTCTTCGACACCGAGCTGGCCGGTCGGCTCCTGGGCTACCCGCGCGTCGGGCTCGCCACCCTCGTCGAGACGCTGCTGGGCCAGCGGATGCGCAAGGAGCACTCGGCCGCCGACTGGTCGACGCGGCCGCTCCCGAAGGCTTGGCTCGACTACGCCGCCCTCGACGTCGAGGTGCTCCTCGAGCTGCGCGAGCTGATGGTCGACGAGCTGGCCAAGGCCGGCAAGACCGAGTGGGCGCAGCAGGAGTTCACCCACCTCCTCGACTTCACCCCGACCGTGCGACAGGACGCCTGGCGACGTACGTCCGGCGTCCACCGCCTGCGCGGGCGCCGTTCGCTGGCCGCCGCCAAGGCGCTGTGGGAGGCGCGTGACGAGATCGCCGAGCGTCGCGACGTCACGCCGGGGCGGATCATCCCCGACGCCGCGATCGTGGCCGCCGCGACCGCGCTGCCGGCCGATCGGGCCGCGCTGATGGGCACGCAGGGCTTCCACGGACGGGGCGCCGAGCGCTACTCCCGCACCTGGGTCGAGGCGCTCGCCGCGGTCCGCGCGATGACCGAGGACGAGCTCCCGACCCGCACCCCGCGCGTCGACGGCCCGCCGCACCCGCGCATGTGGGCCGACCGCGACGCCGTCGCCGACCGCCGGTTCAAGGCGGCCCGCGCCTCCATGCTCACCCTCGCCGAGGAGCACCACCTCCCGGTCGAGAACCTCCTCACCCCCGACTACGTCCGCCGCGCCATGTGGTCGCCGCCCGCGACCCGCGAGCCCGCCGAGCTCGCCGACGCGCTGCGCGCCCAGCTCGGGTCGTACGGCGCTCGCCCCTGGCAGCTCGAGCTGGTCACCGGCGCGCTGACCGGCGCGGTGCTGGCCGGCGACGTCGAGCCGCCGGTCGAGCCGGCCGAGCCGGCTGACCCGTCCGACGACTGAGCGCTATTCGCTGGGGGACTCGGTCGGCGCGGGCGGCTCCGTGGGCGACTCGGTGACCGACTCGGGGTCGAGGATCGCCTTCGACGCGGTGTCGATCTCCTCGGTGGCGGCCTCGAGGTCGAGCACGCCGGGACTGGTCACGAGGGCGCTCAGCAGCGGCCCGACGGTCTCCTCGAGCTCGGGACCGGTGGCGAGCAGCGGCGGGATCACCATCCCGCGGATGGCGGAGTTGAAGACGGTGGCGTGGGCCGGCTCCCGACCGGGCCACAGGAACGCCTCGGAGGCGGCGACCTCGGTGTTGGCCGGGACGATGTAGCCGGTGCGGGTGACGATCTCGAGGGCAGCGTCGGAGACGGCGTAGGCCAGGAAGTCGGCGGCGTCGTTGACGTGCTCGGAGTCGGCCGACAGGCACAGGCCGTCGATGTCGCCGACGGTCGCCGGGGAGTCGATCACCGGCATCGAGATGGTGTCGAAGGACAGGTCCTCGTCGGCGCGCAGCTCGGGGACGAGGTCGCGGAAGCCGGCGATCATGGCGAGCTTGCCGCGCTTGAACAGCTGGAGGGCGGTGGCGCTGCGCATCTCGTCGGCGCTCGGCGTCAGCAGCGGGTCACGCAGGATCGCCAGCGTCTGGTCGAGCGCCGAGCGGCTGTCGTCGCTGGAGAAGTCCAGCGAGGTCGGCTCGTCGTCGTCGTTGAGGACCTGGCCGCCACCGGAGTAGATGAACGGCGCCAGCCCGCGCAGGGTCGGGTCGATCCAGACGCCGTCGATGGTGCCGCGCCGGGTCGCGAACTGGAGGGCCGCGGCGAACTCCGCGATCGTCCAGCGGTCGCTGCGCACGCCGTCGGAGTCGAGCGGCACGTCGAGCCCGCGACGCTCCATCTTGGCGAAGTCGACGGCCTCGTCGTTGTAGTACATGACCATCGGCGAGACGGAGTAGGGCATGCACTGGAGATCGTCGTCGTAGGAGAAGGCCTCGAGCGCGTCTCGGGAGTAGCGGTCGCCGAAGTCGACGCCGCGCTCGTCGAGCAGCTGGCTCACCGGCCGGGTCGAGGTGCTGTCCGCGATCTGCAGCAGGTCGCGCCGCGCGGTCAGGAACACGTCGGGGCCGTCACCGGCGAGGACCGCGGCGAGCGCCTCCTCGTGGGTGGGCCAGGTGACGAGCTTGACCCGGCGCGACTGCGACGTGGCGTTGAACGAGTCGACGACCTGCTGGAAGGCGTCCAGCTCCTCGGGTTCGCCGAAGGCGCCGAAGGTCAGCATCCGCTGCTCCTCCCCCGGCTTGGTGGTCGCGCTCGAGCTCGGCGACGGGGTGGGATCGGTCGACGGCTCGTCGTCCTCGGAGCAGGCCGCGAGCCCGAGGCTCAGCACGAGTGCCGACGTCATCGCAATCAGCCGCCGCGTCATCTCTCCCGCTTCCTCGTCCAGCTCGTCCGACTCACCCAGGCCGCCGGTCCAGCGACCGGTCGGCCGGGGCAACCTTACGGTGGCGTCCCAGACCGGCCCGCGCCCGGCACGGGTCGAGCATAGGGCCGCCTCCTACAGTGGTCCGGTGCCCGAATCCGACGCCCCGCGACACCACCGCCCCCGCGTGCCCGGTGCGGCGTTCTTCGAGGAGCTGACCGGCGGCGCCGACCCGGCCGAGGTCCGCGAGGCGGGCGACCTGGCGGCCACCATCCTGGTGCGCGGGGCACGGGGCACGACCGACGAGGCGATGACCGAGCGAGTCCTGCACCTCGCCGACACCGAGGGCCTCGAGACGCTCGCCGAGGTGTGGTCGGGCGCCCCCGCCGACACGCTCGCGGGGTGCCTGTGGCGCCTCTACGTCCTGCGCGCGTGGGTGCACCGCTCACCGGCCCAGGCTGCGAGGGAGTACGACGCGGGGCTGGCCGGCGCGCCGGTCGCACGTGTCGTCGCCGGCGTCGCCGACCCGCCCGGGCCCGACGAGGTGAAGACGATGATCGACGCCGTGCTGCGTGGGATCGTCGGCGACTTTGCCGTCACCCTGCTGCGTGCCGCCGCCTTCGCGCGCGTCGTCGCCACCGGTCGCGCGAGCGCGTCGGGGGCCAACCACACGGAGACGATGCGGATGCTGGCGCTCTCCGAGCAGCTCGAGGCGGCGGGTCACCTCGAGCTCCGCGATTCGCTTTCGTGAGCGCGATCGCGACGTAGACTCTGCGGCGGAGCACGCCGGATCGCGGCAGCCCCGGGTCCCGAAATCAGCCGCTACGAGCGGCCACGCGCCGTGAGGCGCTCCCGGTCCGGCGTGCTCCGATCACTCTTCGGTTTCCCCGGCTAACCGGGGAAACTCGAACTTCCGGGGGTTTGCATGCCCCCCGAAGTTCACATTTCCCCGGCTAGCCGGGGAAACCCAAAGGGCGCGCTAGCCCGCCGCGAGCGCCTTGCGGATCCGCTGGTCGCTGACCGACCCCTTGGTGCCCAGCTGCTGGGCCCACAGCGAGACGCGGTACTCCTCCAGCAGCCAGCGCACCGCCCGCTGCCCCTGGCTCGGCGGCCGGCCGGGCGGGAGCGCGGCGACCTGGTGCAGCCAGGCGTCCTGCAGGTCGGCCATCTGGTCCATCAGCTGCCGGTCGCGGGCGACCTGCTCGTCGAGCCGGGCGCGCCGGTGTTGCACGGCGGCGAGGTAGCGCGGGAGCTCGCGCAGCTGGGCGGCCCCGGCGTCACCGATGAACCCGCGCGACATCAGCCGCTCGACCTGCGCCTTCATGTCCGTCAGCGCCGGCAGCGTCGTCAGCTCCGCGCGACCCGAGAGGGCCTTGTCGGTCGTGCGCCACGCACCGAGCACCCGGATCACGTCGTGCACCGTGGCGGTCACCGCGGCGAGGTGGTCCGTGCGCGCGATGGCCAGCAGCGCGTCGTACGCCGCCTCGTCACGCACGGGCGGTCGCGCGTCGACGAGGTCGCCGACCACGGCGGCGCGGACGTCGTCGACGAGCTCGCCGACGGTGGGGTACGGCGATCCGACGAGCGCCAGCTGCTCGAGCTGGTCGAGCCCGAGCTGGGGAGGCGTCGGTGAGCCGCCGAGGGCGAGCAGCAGCAGGCGGCGTACGCCAAGCCGGTGCCGGGCGGCGGCCTCCTCGGCCGACGGGCACACCTGCAGGCCGACCGTGCTGCCCTCGTCGACCAGGGCCGGGAAGCCGCGCACCTCGTGGCCGGCGCGGGTCTGGGTGAACGACTCCTCGATGGTGCCGAAGGTCCACGTCGTCTGACCGGTCGCGGAGACGCCGGAGTCGGCGGCGACGTCGGCGATCGCCTGCTCCAGGCTCGGGCGCAGTGGCTCCTTGAGCGACTCGAGGTCCTTGCCGCGGGCGGCCTCGCCGCCGTCCTCGTCGACGACGCGGAAGGTCGGCTGCAGGTGCGCGGGCACCTTGGCCCAGTCCCACGCCTCGCGCGGCACGACGATCCCGGTCTGGCCGAGGAGGTAGCGCTCCAGCGCGTCGAGGAGCGGCTCGGCCCCGGCTGGTACGGCGGCCAGGAACTCGCGCGCCTTGTTGGGGGCGGGCACGAAGTTGACCCGGAGGTTCTTGGGCAGGCTGCGGATCAGCTCGGTCACGAGCTCCTCCCGCAGGCCCGGCACCAGCCACGAGAAGTCGGCCGCCTCGACCCGGTTGAGGGTCGCGACCGGCACCTCGATGGTCAGGCCGTCCTCGGCGGCGCCGGGCTCGAAGTGGTAGCTGATCGGGAAGGTCAGGCCCGCCTCGTCCGAGTCGTGCCAGCTCGTCGGGAAGTCGGACGCCCGGACCTGCTCGGCGCCGGCGTGCGTGAGCATCTCGGGGTCGAAGGTCAGCAGGTCGGGGCGCTTCGTGCGCTGGCGCTTCCACCACTGGTCGAAGTGGGCCCCGCTGACGACCTCGGCGCCGACGCGGGCGTCGTAGAAGTCGAAGAGCGTCTCCTCGTCGACGACGATGTCGCGCCGCCGGGCGCGGTGCTCGAGCTCCTCGGCCTCGTCGAGCAGGGCACGGTTGGTGTGGAAGAAGGCGTGCCGGGTGCGCCACTCCCCCTGCACCAGCGCGTGGCGGATGAACAGCTCGCGCGAGATCGCCGGGTCGACGCGGCCGTAGGTGATGAGGCGGTCGGCGACGAGGGGGACGCCGTAGAGCGTGACCTTCTCGTGGGCCATCACCGCCGCACGCTTGGCCGACCAGTGCGGCTCGGAGTAGGTGCGCTTGACCAGGTGGCCGGCCAGCCGCTCGGCCCATTCGGGCTTGATGGCGGCGTTCTGGCGACCCCACAGCCGGCTGGTCTCGACCAGCTCGCCGGCCATCACGAAGTCGGGGTTGCGGCCCTTGAGCACACTGCCGGGGAAGATCGCGAACCGGGCGCCGCGCGCCCCGACGTACTCCCGCATCGGCTTGCGCTCACCGGGCCGCGGACGGTCCCGCTCCTCGAGGGCGCCGATGTGGCTGAGCAGGCCGGACAGCAGCGCCTGGTGGATCCCGTCGCCGTCGGGGACGTCGGCCGGCTGCCCGAGGTCGATCTTCATCTCCTTGCAGACCTGGCGCAGCTGCGACTCGAAGTCCTGCCACTCGCGCACCCGCAGGTAGTTGAGGAACTCGCGCTTGCACATCCGGCGGAAGGCGCTGCTCGACAGCTCGCGCTGCTGCTCCTTGACGTGGCGCCACAGGTTGAGCCAGGTGAGGAAGTCGGAGGTCTCGTCCTTGAAGCGGGCGTGCTGCTGGTCGGACTGCGCCTGCTGCTCGGCCGGGCGCTCGCGCGGGTCCTGGAGGCTGAGCGCGGCCGCGATCACGATGACCTCGCGCACGCAGCCGAGGCGCTCGGCCTCGAGGATCATCCGGCCCAGGCGCGGGTCGATCGGGAGTCGGGCCAGCCGGCGGCCGAGCTTCGTGAGCGAGGGCCCCTCCCGGGGGGCCGTCGGGACGGCCGGGGAACCGTCGGGTCGACCACGCGGCGTACGACGACCCGACCGTTCCCCACGGACGTCGGGCTCCCCCAGCGCGCCGAGCTCCTCGAGCAGCTCGACGCCGGCCTTGACGTTGCGCTTGTCGGGCGGCTCGACGAACGGGAAGCGCGCGATGTCGCCGAGCCCGAGGGAGGTCATCTGGAGGATGACGCTGGCGAGGTTGGTGCGCAGGATCTCGGGGTCGGTGAACTCGGGACGTCCCTCGAAGTCCTCCTCGGCGTAGAGCCGGATCGCGATCCCGGCCTCGACGCGACCGCAGCGGCCCGAGCGCTGGTTGGCGCTGGCCTGGCTGATCGGCTCGATCGGCAGCCGCTGGACCTTGGTGCGCAGGGAGTAGCGCGAGATCCGGGCGACGCCGGTGTCGATGACGTAGCGGATCCCCGGCACGGTCAGCGAGGTCTCGGCGACGTTGGTGGCGAGCACGACGCGGCGTACGGACTGGGGATGGCTGGAGAAGACGCGGTGCTGCTCGGCGGCGGAGAGCCGGGAGTAGAGCGGGACGACCTCGAGGCGGTCGGACTTCAGGGCGTCGAGGGCGTCGGCGGTGTCGCGGATCTCCCGCTCGCCGGGCAGGAAGACGAGCACGTCGCCCGGCCCCTCGGCGGAGAGCTCGCGCACGCCGGCGATGATCGCCTCGGTCTGGTCGCGCTGGATCGGCTCACCCTCGTCGTCGTCCTCGGGCAGCTCCAGCAGCGGGCGGTAGCGGACCTCGACCGGGAAGGTGCGCCCCGACACCTCGACCACCGGGGCGTCGAAGTGCTCGGCGAAGCGCTCCACGTCGATGGTCGCGCTGGTGATGATGACCTTGAGGTCGGGGCGGCGCGGGAGCAGCCGCTTGAGGTAGCCGAGCAGGAAGTCGATGTTGAGCGAGCGCTCGTGCGCCTCGTCGATGATGATCGTGTCGTACTTGCGCAGCTGCCGGTCGCGCTGCAGCTCGGCCAGCAGGATGCCGTCGGTCATCAGCTTGACCCGGCTGGCCTTCGACGTGCGGTCGGTGAACCGGACCTGGTAGCCGACGAGGTCGCCGAGCTCGGTGCCGAGCTCCTCGGCGATCCGCTCGGCGACCGACCGTGCGGCGATCCGGCGGGGCTGCGTGTGACCGATCAGCTTCCCGTCGCTGCCGCGGCCGAGGTCGAGGCAGATCTTCGGGAGCTGGGTCGTCTTCCCCGAGCCGGTCTCGCCGGCGACGATGACGACCTGGTGGTCGCGGATGGCGGCCGCGATGTCGTCACGGCGCGCGGAGACCGGGAGCGCGGGCGGGTAGGTGATCTGCACAACCGGACCATTCTCGCGCACCCCGCAAGCCGATTGCGCCGCCGGTGGGTCAGGAGCTGGACGACTCGCTCGGCGTATCGCTGGGCGCCTCGCTGGGCGTCTCGCTGGGGGTCGGGGCGGGTACGGCGCCGTCCGGCTGCCGGAAGTCGCGCGGGCCGGGTCGCTCGCCCCGGTCGAACCCGCCCGGTCCCATGCCGTCCCGTCCGAACCCTCCCGGGCCGAAGCCTTCGCGACCGAAGCCGCCCCGGTCGAAGCGGTCGTGGTCGCCGCCGTCGCTGGCGGCGTGCACGACGGCTCCCCCGACCCCGCCGACGACCAGCGCGGCGAGGGCCGCGGCCAGCAGTGCCCGGGTGGTGTGGAGGCGCTCGCCGGTCCCGGCGAGGCGTTGGCGCAGGGTGCGGCGGGCGGGCGCGGACTCCTCGACCGGGGCGGCAGGGGTTGCGGCAGGGGCAGCCGGGTCGGCCGGAGGGGCGGACGGGGTCTCGGGCTCGGCCGAGGACGGGCGGACAGGCTGCGTCTCGGGGTGCGGATCGTTCTGGTCGCTCATGGGCGCGAGCATGCGCGCCGTACCTGTCCGGAGCCTGTGAACCAGCCGTGACTGTGCGACGCAACTCCTGTACGGGACACACGATCCTCACAGCCAACGCACAGCGACCCTGTGCAGGATGAGGGCATGGAACTCACCAGGGCCGACGGATCGCCGGTGCGCGTGCTCGTCGTCGACGACGAGGTCAACATCGCCGAGCTGTTGTCGATGGCGCTGCGCTACGAGGGCTGGGACGTCTCGATGGCCCACACCGGCCGCCAGGCCGTGAGCAGCGCGGCCGAGGTCAGGCCGGACGCGGTCGTGCTGGACATGATGCTGCCCGACTTCGACGGCCTCGAGGTGCTGCGCCGCATGCGCGCCACCCAGCCCGACGTGCCCGTCCTGTTCCTCACCGCCCGCGACGCCGTCGAGGACCGGGTCGCCGGGCTGACGGCCGGCGGTGACGACTACGTCACGAAGCCGTTCTCGCTGGAGGAGGTCGTGGCCCGGTTGCGCGCGCTGATGCGCCGCTCGGGCGCCAGCGTCGCGACCGAGCGCAACGTGCTGGCCGTCGGCGACCTGACCCTCGACGAGGACAGCCGCGAGGTGTTCCGCGACGGCACCGAGGTCAGCCTGACCGCCACCGAGTTCGAGCTGCTGCGCTTCCTCATGCGCAACCCGCGCCGCGTGCTCAGCAAGGCGCAGATCCTCGACCGCGTCTGGCAGTACGACTTCGGGGGCCAGGCCAACGTCGTCGAGCTCTATATCTCCTACCTCCGCAAGAAGATCGACGCCGGCCGCGAGCCGATGATCCACACGATGCGCGGCGCGGGCTACGTCCTCAAGCCGGCCACCGCGGACGCCACGCCGTGAGCCGCTTCCGGTCCCTGACGGCGCGGCTGGTGCTCGTCGCCGTCGCGCTGGTCGCGCTGGTCTCGATCCTGATCGCCGGGGCGACCGTGCTGGCGATGCGCTCCTACCTCACGGGCCAGCTCGACGACCGGGTCGCGTCCGCCGCCGAGTCGCTCGAGCACGACAGCCAGCGCCCGGGACCGGGGTCGGGGCCGCAGTTCGGCAACCTGGGCCCGGGCGCCCTGATTATCGGCTTCCAGAACGGTGAGCGCGTGGGCTTCGTGCTCCGCGAGGGGTTCGCCGACCCCGAGAAGCTCCCTTCTGCACAGGTGCAGAAGATCCTCGCGACCGACGACGACGCGCGGTCGCTGACGGTGAGCGGGCACGGCGCGTTCCGCATCCGATCCATCGGCAGCGGCGACGACCGGGGCATCGTGGGGCTGCCCGCGGCCGATGTCGACGACTCGGTGGAGCAGCTGGCCGTCCTGGCCGCGATCCTCGCGCTGGCCGGGATCGCCGCTGCAGGGGTCGCGGGCACCGTCGTCGTACGCCGCCAGCTGGCCCCGCTCCGCGAGGTGGCCGCGACCGCGCACGCCGTCGCCGAGCTGCCGCTGTCGGAGGGTGCGATCGACCTCACCGACCGCGTGCCCGAGCGGCTCACCGACGAGCGCAACGAGGTCGGGCAGGTCGGCTCGGCCCTCAACACGCTGCTCGACCACGTCGAGTCCAGCCTCGCCGTACGCCACCGCAGCGAGCAGCAGGTGCGACAGTTCGTTGCCGACGCGAGCCACGAGCTGCGCACACCGCTGGCCACCATCACCGGCTACACCGAGCTCGCGCGGCGCCAGCCCGCGGCGACGCCCACCGCGCTGGACAAGGTCGAGTCGGAGTCGGCGCGGATGACCTCGCTGGTCGAGGACCTGCTGCTGCTCGCGCGGCTCGACTCCGGTCGGCCGCTGGCGAACGAGCCGGTGGACCTGACCAAGCTGCTCGTCGAGGCGGTCAGCGACGCGCGGGTCCTCGGCCCCGACCACACGTGGCGCCTGGTCCTGCCCGACGAGCCGGTCGAGGTCCGCGGCGACGAGCAGCGGCTGCACCAGGTCGTCACCAACCTGCTGACCAACGCCCGCAAGCACACGCCGGCCGGGACCACGGTGTCCGTGACGGCCCGGCCCGACGGGTTCACCGTCCGCGACGACGGGCCCGGCTTCCCGGCCGACCTCGTCGACCACGCCTTCGAGCGGTTCGTCCGGGCCGACGAGGCCCGCACCAGCAGCGGCGGGGCCGGGCTCGGGCTCGCGCTCGTCGACGCGATCGTCCACGCACACGGCGGCCGGGTCTCGCTCACCTCGTCCCCGGGCGACACTGCCTTCGACGTACGCCTCAGGTGAGGTCGACCAGTGCCGGCAGCGACAGCGCCAGCACGGACAGCAGCTCGTCGCGGGTCATCACCGACGGGTCGTCGGCCCACGTCAGGACCATCTCCTCGGCCATCGCCGACCAGCCGCGCACGACCAGCCGCGCCTGCGGGGTGTCGGTGAGGATCTCGCCCTGGGCGTCCTCGCGGAAAATCCGGTCGGTCAGCGCGAAGCGGCCCTCGTCGTGGAGCGCCCGCAGCTCGTCGGTGCCGCCGGCGGCCGCGCGCACCAGCGAGCGGTAGAGCGTCAGGTTGTCGAGCACGTAGTCGACGTAGACCCCCAGCGAGGTCAGCAGCCGCTCCAGCGGCTCGCCCTCGGCCGGCGGCGCGGTCTGCTCGACGAGGTGCTCGACCGCGTGCCGGATGACGGCGAGGCGGAAGTCCTGCTTCGAACCGAAGTAGTGGTAGAGCAGCCCGCGCGAGACGCCCGCCTCCTCGGCCAGCACGTCGATGGAGATCTCCTCGACCGAGCGTGTCGCGAACAGCCGCGCCCCGAGCTCGAGCAGCTGCGCCCGCCGGGCCTGCGGGGAGAGGCGGGTCCGCGAGGTGGGGGTGGTCACGCACACACTCTATTGACGGATATTCAACAACCGCAATAGCCTCGCCACATGAATGCAAGCCACGCGTCCCTGCCCGCGACCGTCGACCACCTGGTCGTCGGCGCCGGCTTCGCCGGGTTGGGTACGGCGATCAAGCTGGCCGAGGCCGGCGAGGACGACTTCCTGGTGATCGAGAAGGACGGCGGGATCGGCGGCACGTGGCGCGCCAACACCTACCCCGGCGCGGCGTGCGACGTCCCCAGCCAGCTCTACTCCTTCTCCTTCGCGCCCAACCCGGACTGGTCGATGTCGTTCTCGCCGCAGCGGGAGATCGAGGCCTACCTCACGGAGGTGGCCGGGAGCTCGGGCACGCTCGACAGGTTCGCCTTCGACACCGAGCTGACCGACGCGCGGTGGGACGAGTCCGACCAGCGCTGGCACGTCACCACCTCGCGCGGCGAGGTGGTGGCCAGGACGCTGATCTCCGGGTCGGGCGGCCTGTCGGTCCCGAAGATGCCCGACATCGAGGGCATCGACTCCTTCGCCGGCGAGGTCTTCCACTCCGCCCGCTGGGACCACTCCGTCGACCTGGCCGGCAAGCGGGTCGCGGTCATCGGGACGGGTGCCTCGAGCGTCCAGATCGTGCCGTCGATCCAGCCGGACGTGGCCCACCTCGACGTGTTCCAGCGCTCCGCGCCGTACGTCATCCCGCGCAGCGAGCACCACTACTCCCGCCTCGAGAAGCTGGTCTTCCAGCACGTCCCGGGTGCGCAGTGGGCCTACCGCAACGCGATCTACTGGGCCCGGGAGCTCTACGTCCCCGGCTTCGTGTGGAACCCCGCCCTCGCGGCCCCCGCCAAGAAGCTGGCGCTGGCCAACCTCGCGAAGGGCATCACGGACCCGGAGCTGCGTGCCAAGGCGACCCCGACCTACACCATCGGCTGCAAGCGGATCCTGATCTCCAACACCTACTACCCCGCGCTCGCGGCCGACAACGTCGACCTGGTCACCGAGCCGATCAGCCGGATCACCCCCGACGCCGTGGTGACGGCCGACGGGGTCGAGCACCCGATCGACGTGCTGGTCGTGGCCACCGGCTTCCAGAGCACCGAGCAGCCGATCGCGGCGCACATCCGCGGCCACGACGGCGTCTCGCTCGCCGAGGTGTGGGCCGAGCACGGGATGGCGTCCTACAAGGGCACCACGACCCGCGGCTTCCCCAACCTCTTCCAGCTCGTCGGCGCCAACACCGGCCTGGCCCACACCTCGATGATCGTGATGATCGAGGCCCAGCTGGCGTACGTCCTCGACGCCCTCGCGACCATGAGGGAGCAGGAGGTGGGGGCGCTCGAGCCGCAGCAGGCCGCGCAGGACGACTGGAACGCGGACCTCCAGCGACGGATGCGCCGCACCGTGTGGAACACCGGCGGCTGCTCGAGCTGGTATCTCGACGCCCACGGCAAGAACGTGACGCTGTGGCCACGCTCGACATTCGCGTTCCGCAGGCTGCTGGCCCGATTCGACGCCGAGAACTACGACCTCCAGCCCGTCCGCACCATCCCGATCGCCGAAGGAGCCAACGCATGAGCCACCGTCTGGGAACACTGCGCGACAAGGTCGTCGTCATCACCGGAGCCGGCTCCGGGATGGGACGCGAGATCGCCCGGCAGGCCGCCGAGGAGGGCGCCATGCTGGCCGTCTCCGACTGGGACGCCGACGGCCTCGGCGAGACGGTCGAGATCGTCAAGGAGCTCGGTGCTGAGGTGCGCAGCGACGTCGTGGACGTCTCCGACCGCGACGCGATGGCGCAGTGGGCGGTCGACGTGGTCGGCCAGTTCGGGCGCGTCAACCTGGTGGTCAACAACGCCGGCGTCTCGATCAGCGGCGACTTCGAGACCATGACCTACGACGAGCTCGACTGGATCGTCGGCGTCAACTTCCACGGCGTCGTCAACGGCACCAAGGAGTTCCTGCCGCACCTGATCGCCTCGGGCGACGGCGCGATCGTCAACATCTCCTCCCTCTTCGGCCTGGTCTCGATGCCGGGCCAGTCGGCCTACAACGCCACGAAGTACGCCGTGCGCGGCTTCACCGAGGCGCTGCGCGAGGAGATGCTGATCAACGGCCACCGCGTCTCGGTCACCTGCGTCCACCCCGGCGGCATCAGGACCGGCATCGCCCGCAACGGGCGCACCACCGCGGGCGAGGACCACGACCGGCTGGCCCACGTCTTCGACACCCGGCTCGCCCGGATGCCCGCCTCGAAGGCCGCCTCGATCATCCTCAAGGGAGCCCGGGCCGGGCGGGCGCGCGTGCTCGTCGGCGCCGACGCGCACGTCATCCACCACTTCGCGAAGCTCGCCGGCTCGCGCTACCAGGACGTGGTGGCGCGCCTCGCCCCGCGCGTCAAGGGCTAACGTCGCGCGCATGAGCTTCCAGCCCGGCGACCCGATCCGCGTCGAGGTGACGAAGTGGGGTGATCGCCCGCACTGGGAGTTCGACGGCACCTGGCTCGGCAGCGACGAGTACGGCGAGTGGCTGGGCTTCCCCGCCGGGACCCCGCACGCCCGCCCCGGCATGGCGTTCGACTCGGCGGTCGATACGGTCACCCTGGTCCCGCGCGACCAGCACTGGCTGGCGACCTTCCACGCGCCCGGCATCTGGTGCGACCTCTACATCGACGTCAGCACGCCGGCGCGTTGGGACGGCTCCGTGCTGCGGACCGTCGACCTCGACCTCGACGTGATCCGGATGTCGACCTCCGAGCCCGAGGAGGCGCGTCCGCCCGGGCTGACGGCCGGGCTCGGCGAGGTGTTCATCGACGACGAGGACGAGTTCCTCGAGCACCAGGTCGGCTTCGGCTATCCCGCCGAGGTGGTCGCCGCCGCGCGGACCAGCGCCGACGAGCTCGAGGCCGCGGTGCGGGCCGGCGCAGCGCCGTACGACGGGAAGGCGCACCTGCCCTGGCTCGCGCAGGTCAGGTGACCTGATCAGGTGACACGGTCGGCCCTGGTCTCGCGCCGCGAGGCGCGGAACGGGCCGACCAGGCGGGGACCGGACAGTCGCGACTCGAGGCGACGGGTCTCCCGCTTCAGCGGCTGGGCGAGGTACTCCCCCAGGATCACGCCCGACGCCAGGGCGACCGCGACCGAGGCCGCGGTCATCATCGCGACGATGCCCTGCGAGGTGTTGGAGCCCGCGGCCGCGAGCAGCGACAGGCCGCGGTAGATGGACAGACCGGGCAGCAGCGGCACGATCGACGACACCGCGACCACGAGCGGTGGCACCCGGAACCGGCCGGCGACGCCGTAGGCCACCACGCCGATCGTGAAGGCGCCCACCGCGGCCGCCCACGTGCGGCCGAAGCCGGTGTCGCTGACCAGCGCGTGCAGGAGGGTGGCGGAACCCGCCGTCAGGGCGATCGGCAGCAATGAGCGGCGGGGCGCGAAGCAGGCGAAGGCGAAGGCCGCGGCCGAGACCGCCGCGCCCACGACCGCGACCGCGAGGTGGTTGCCGTAGGACTGGCCGGGCACCAGCTGGCCGAGGTTGATGCCGAGGACCTCGCCCACCGAGAGCCCCGCGCTGACGCCGGCGATGATGCCGGCCGTGGCGAGCAGCGCCTCGATCACCCGAGCCCCGCTGGTGACGTAGAACCCCGTGAGGGCGTCCTGGATGGCGCCCATGAAGCCGATCCCCGCGAGCAGCATGACGATGTTGGCGGTGACGACCAGCGACAGGTCGGCCTCGATCGGGGTGGCCGCGAGCCCGACCGCCCACATCGTGGCCACCGCTCCCCCGGCGACCTGGAGGTAGAAGGTCGGGAGCCGGCGACGGGCCATCACCAGCTGGAAGCGGTCGATCGAGATGGCGGCGGCCGAGGCGATCAGCGCGACCAGCCAGTCGCCGCCGAGGAAGACAGCGACGCTGGCGCACATCACGCCCCACGCGAGCGTGACCGACCACCTCGGCCACGGGTGGCCGGTCGAGAGGATCGTGGCCATCCGGGTCCGGGCGAGGTAGAGGTCGAGCTCGTCCGCCAACAGCTCGCGCACGAGGTGGTCGACCTGCGTCAGGTCGGCGTAGTCGATGTCGCGGTGCTTGACGTTGCGCACCATCATCACCGCCGCGTCCTCGGGGGTCGCCTGGTAGCTCATCGACAGCGACGTGAACGTGACGTCGACCTCGGCGTGACGCAGCCCGAGGTGGGAGGCGACCGAGAGCATCGTGGCGGTGACGTCCGCCGCTCCCGCGCCCGAGCTGAGGAGCACCTCGCCGATGCGCAGGCACAGGTCGAGGGTCAGGTTGAGCTCGCGCGGGTCGTCCACCACGGGGACATGCTCGCACCCACCTCCGGGGGTGATGCGACCCCCCGCGTGGTCCCTACGATGACCGGGTGCGCATCGACTTCCCCATCGCCTTCCAGGCGTCGGCAGCGCCCACCATCGGCGTCGAGTGGGAGTTCGCGCTCGTCGACCGCGAGACCCGCGACCTGTCCAACACCGCGGCCGACCTGTTCGCCGCCGTGACTCCTGAGCTCGTCGACCCGTCGCGGCTGCACAAGGAGCTGCTGCGCAACACCGTCGAGGTCGTGACCGGCATCTGCACGTCGGTGGCGGAGGCGGTCGCCGACCTGCGCGAGACCCTCGGCGTGGTCATCCCGGCCGCCGACTCCCTCGGCGTCGACCTGCTCGGGTCGGGCACCCACCCCTTCGCCCGCTGGTCGGCCCAGCAGCTCACCGAGGGCGCGCGCTACGAGGAGCTGATCAACCGCACACAGTGGTGGGGCCGGCAGATGCTGATCTGGGGCGTGCACGTGCACGTCGGGCTGCCCTCGCAGGAGCGGGTGATGCCGATCATGTCCTCGCTCCTCGACACCTACCCCCACCTGCTCGCGCTCTCGGCCAGCTCGCCGGTGTGGGCCGGGCTCGACACCGGCTACGCCTCCAACCGCTCCCAGATGTTCCAGCAGCTGCCGACCGCCGGCCTGCCCTTCACGTTCGAGACGTGGGAGGAGTTCGAGGCGTGCATCGGCGACCAGGCCACGACCGGAGTCATCGACTCGATGTCGGACGTGCGCTGGGACATCCGCCCGGCGCCCCACCTCGGCACCATCGAGAACCGCGTGTGCGACGGCATGTCCGACATCACCGAGCTCGCCGCGCTCACGGCCCTGATCCACTGCCTCGTCGTCGATCTCGACACCCGCCTCGCCGCCGGCGAGACGCTGCCCACGATGCCGCCGTGGCACGTGCAGGAGAACAAGTGGCGCGCCGCCCGCTACGGCCTCGACGCCATCGTCATCCTCGACGACTCCTCGCGCGAGCGACTGGTCACCGACGACCTCGACGACCTGCTCGAACGGCTCACCCCGGTCGCGCGCCGGCTCGAGTGCGAGGCCGAGCTCCGCTCGGTCGCCGACATCCCCCGCAACGGCGCCTCCTACCAGCGCCAGCGGCAGGTCGCGGCGGCCAGCGGCGGGGACCTCGTGGCGGTCGTCGACTCCGTGGTCGCGGAGCTGCGCGCCTCGCTCTGACCCCGGTTGGCAGGTGGATACCAAACACCCGGTTTCCGAGCCCCGCCGCCGCTCGGTACGTAACCAGCTACCTACCAGCGCCGCCGTGCGCCCGAAAAACCTCGGTTCGGTAGGCACCTACCAACCAGCGTGAGACACCTCAGCCGCGCGGTGGCGGGATCGCGTCGGTCGACTCCAGCTGGTCCATCCCGGTGAGCATCAGCAGGTCGGAGACGACCGCCCGCAGCTGGGCCAGCATCACCTCGATCGACAGCGCGTCCTCGCGCGGCAGCTCGGAGGTCGCCATGCCCACCGCGATCAGCGCCGGCTGGGCCGCGACCGCCATCCGGTTGGCGTGCAGCTCGTCGGCCACCAGGTCCACCGCCGCCGCGAGCTCGCGCGCCACGATCGGGTAGCCGTGGGGCACCGGCCTGCGCTTGTACGCCGCCAGGGCGACGTACCTCGTCAGGACGCGGGTGCTCCGCAGCGACCGGTCCAGCGGCTCGACGAGCTCGGCCATGCGGCGCACGCCCGGCTTGTGCCGGACCCGGAACGGCGACGAGGCGACGACCGCCAGGCCCTCGTCGGCCGCGCTGCGGAGCTCGCGGATGAGGTAGTCGGTGGCGCGTGCGTCGGCGAGCAGGTCGAGCGCCCGGTCGAGCTCGCCGTCGATCATCACGTCGGCGGCCGCGCGCAGCATCTCGGCCTCCTTGCGCAGCACCCGCGCCGCCTGCTCGCGAGGCCGCCGCAGCGCCGCCGCCGGCACGACCGTGGCCGCGACCAGGGCGACCGCACCGCCGACCAGGGCGTCGGTCCACCGTGTCAGGGCGCCGCCGGGACTGGCGATCAGCGTGGAGACGATGATCGACTGCACGGCCGCCTGGGTGACCAGCAGCGGTCCGCCGTCGAGCAGGAAGGCGACCGACATCGCGATCGTCACCACCAGCGAGATCTGCCACCAGCCCGAGCCGAGCCACACCACCATCAGGTCGCCGACCAGCACGCCGAGGGCGACCCCGACGGCCACCTCCGCCACCCGGCGCAACCGCTGGCCGTAGGACGTGCCGAGGCTGACGATGGCCGCGACCGGGGCGAAGAACGGGGTGTCGTGACCGAGCACGTCCGTGGCGACCAGCCAGGCCACCCCGGCCGCGAGGGCGCACTGCACGATCGCGAACGACTTCGACCGGAGGCGCTCGACCCGGGTGCCCAGCGACGTGCGGCTGCGGGTGAGGGCCCGGTCGAGACGATCGAACGGGCTGACCTCCATGGCGGCGATCCTGCCAGAGCGTGTCCCCCTTGTGGCGCCCACCACATCGAGCAAGGATCGGGGTCCGTTGAGGAGGGGCACCCACCATGGTCACACCGATCGACCCGACCGCCGTCGGCTTCCTGCTGGCCGAGAACCGGTCGATGCCGATGCACGTCGGCGGCCTGGCGCTCTACAAGAAGCCCGAGGGAGCAGGCCGCAACTACGTCCGCGACCTGTTCCAGCAGATGCGGTCGGCCGAGGAGATCGCGCCGCTCTTCCTGCGCCACCCGCACCGCTCGGCGCGCACCGCCGGGCAGCTGGTGTGGGAGGACGACGAGCAGTTCGACATCGACCACCACCTGCGCCACAGCGCGCTGCCCAAGCCCGGCCGCGTCCGCGAGCTGCTCGAGCTGTGCAGCCGCCTGCACAGCACCCGACTCGCGTGGGACCGCCCGCTGTGGGAGACGCACGTCATCGAGGGCCTCAGCGACGGTCGCGTCGCGATGTACTCCAAGCTGCACCACGCCCTCGTCGACGGCGTCTCGGCGATGCGGCTGCTGGCCGCGATCCACTCCTCCGACCCCGACGAGCGCGACATGCCGGCCCCGTGGGCGGTGCGGCCGCGACCGCCGCGGCAGGCGCAGCCCGAGACGGAGACCAACCTCGCCGACGTCTCGATGCAAGCGTTGCGTACGGCGATGGGCATCACCGCCGAGGCCGCGGGCATGCCCGGCGCGCTGATCCGCACGCTCACCAAGAGCATCCGCAACGAGACCTCCGCGCTCTCGCTCTACGCGCCCCGCACGATCCTCAACCAGCAGATCACCGGCTCGCGGCGTTTCGCCGCCCAGGACTGGCCGATCGAGCGGATGCGCGCCATCGGCAAGGCGACCAGCACGACGATCAACGACGTGGTGATCGCGATGTGCTCCGGCGCGATGCGCGCCTACCTCCTCGAGCTCAACGCGCTGCCCGAGACCAGCCTGGTCTCGATGGTGCCGATCGGGCTGAACGCCAAGTCGTCGCAGATCGCCTCCGCCGAGGGCGGCAACGCCGTCGGCTCGATCATGGTCAAGATGGGCACCGACCTCCCCGATCCGGCCGCCCGCCTGCGCTCGGTGCACGCGTCGATGAAGGCCGGCAAGGAGGCCCTGTCGTCGATGACGCAGGTCCAGATCCTCGCGATGAGCGCGCTCGGCCAGGCCCCGGCGATCCTGCCGGTGATGCTCAAGATGGGCGGGATCACCAAGCCGCCGTACAACCTCATCATCAGCAACGTCCCCGGCCCGCGGACGACGCAGTACTTCAACGGCGCGCAGCTGATGGGCAACTACCCGCTCTCCATCCCGATCCACGGCATGGCGCTCAACATCACCTGCACCTCTTACGACGGGATGATGTGCTTCGGCCTCACCGGCTGCCGCCGCACCGTCCCGCACCTGCAGAAGCTGCTGACCTACCTCGACGACGAGCTGCTCGCCCTGGAGAAGGCCGCCGGCGTCTGAGCCGACTCAACCAGCGATCGACCGCTCCACCGCGGCCAGCCGGGCGCGGGTGATGTCGGCGACCGTCGCGAACCCGGCCAGCGCAGCGTTGGACCCCGGCCGGGTCGGCTCGGCCGAGTTGATGCTCGTGCAGCGGCGGGTGCCACCGTCGGTGGCGTTGGCCAGCGCGACCGCGTGACCCGTGGTGCCGCTGCCCGCGAAGGGGTCGAGCACCACGGCGTCGCTCGGCATCGTGGCGAGGATCCGGCGCACCAGCCCGGTCGGCTTCGGCGACTCGAAGACGTGGCCGATCAGCGCCTTCAGCTCGGCGACGGCGGTGTCGGTCGACCCGACCTCCTCCGAGAGCCAGATCGTCGTCAGCTTCTTGCGGCGCCCGCCGTCGCGGTGCAGCCAGTCGCGCTGGAACACGTCGACACGGGGACCGCCCCGCCCCTTGATCTCGCGACAGACCAGGTCGTCGGGCCTTTCGTCGATGCGCGGGCGCGACCAGCGCCACACCGCGGGCCGGCCGTCGCCGAACACCGGCCACACCTCCACGGCGCCGTCGAAGCCGGTGGTCGAGACCTCGCCGGTCAGCGGGTCGCCGTACACCGCGAAGTGGAGGGTGGGCGCGGTGACGGGGTTGAACTTCTTGTTGGTGTTGCGCAGCGGCAGGTGCCGGAACGAGCGGCCGTCGTCGCTGACGAGCGGGAAGTCGGAGGCGTCGACCGTGTCCGGACTGCTCGCGTCGAGGACGCAGCGGCGGGCGTCGCGGGCGTAGACGAAGAGGTACTCGTGGCTCGTCGCGAAGCCGCCGCCGAGCTGGCGGCCCTTCGGGTTGAGGTTGACGACGACCTGCGCGAGGAAGTTTGCCTCGCCGAAGACCTCGTCGAGCAGCAGGCGGAGGTACGCCGCCTCGTTGTCGTCGATGCTGAGGAAGATCGCCCCCGTGTCGGCCAGCACGTCGCGCATCGCCGAGAGCCGCGGCCGCATCATCTCCACCCACGCCCGGTGGCGACCGGCGCGGCCACCGTCGGGCGAGCGGAACGAGTCGGCGTAGGCGAAGTCGTTCCCGGTGTTGTAGGGCGGGTCGGTGTAGATCAGGTCGACGCTGCCCGGCTCGAGGGTGGGGAGGACGTCGAGGTTGTCGCCCTCGATGAAGAGGTTGTCCCGGCGTCGACCCACGCCGCGCAGCCTAGCCACGCGGGGAGGCGGCAGGCGCAACCTTCCACGCGATCGGCTCGTCTCCCACCCGTGATGAAGTCAGAGCAGACCGGTCCCGACACACGCAGCGCCTCGCCCGGACGGCTTCGCGGCGCGCTTACTCTGGAGCGCGTGCCTTCCTCCACACGACTGACGTCTGCCCTGCTCGCCGGTGTCCTCGGCCTGAGCCTCCTCGCCACCGCCGGGCCGGCGGCCTCCTCCCCCGCCGCCTCCTCGCCCGCGGCGGCCGCTGCCGGTGCCGGATCGTCCTCCGACGGTCGCAGTGACGGCCGCACCGACCGACTCGGTCCGCTCCAGCGCCGCGCCCTGCGCGAGCCGGGCACCGTGATGGGCAAGCCCGGCCAGACCTCCGACGGGGTGCGCGGCCGGATCGCCCGCCAGCTCCCGCCCGGCGCGCGAGTGACGCCGCCGGTGGTCACCAGCGACGCGACGTACGAGATCGCGCCCGGCCTGACCATCCGCGAGTGGGACCAGACCGACTACCGCGGCCCGGTGCGCGCCAACCTGCTGACCGTCGACCTCAACGCCGCCAACATCTCGCTCGACTACCTCGGCGCGCCCTACGCCGTGCGCCGCCAGACCGTCAGCCAGATGGGTGCCGCGGAGGGCGCGATCGCCGCCATCAACGGCGACTTCTTCGACATCTCCGACACGGGCGCCGCCCTCGGCGTCAACATCGACCGCCAGCGTGGGCTGCTCTCGGGCTCGGCCACCGGCTGGATCCCGGAGAACGCGTCCTTCTACCTCGACTCGACCGGCCGCCCGCAGATCGGCCCGCTGGCCACCAAGACCAAGCTGCGTCAGCGTCCGCGCTGGCCCGTCAGCGGCATCAACCCGCCCACCGTCGCGCCCAACTCCATCGGGCTCTACACCTCCGACTGGGGCTGGACGAAGGGCTACTCCGTCACCGACGGGGAGAAGAAGGTGCGCGAGGTCGTCGTCGTCGACGGCAAGATCGTGTCCAACAAGGCGACGCTGTCAAAGGGCCGCAAGGTCAAGGGGCAGGTGATGGTCGCGCGCGGCACCGCGGCCAACCTCCTCAAGCAGCTCAAGGTCGGCCGCAAGGCGACGTTCAAGTACAAGGCCAAGCCCGGAGCGACCATGGCCGTCTCCGGCGACCGGCCGCTGCTGCTCAACGGCGTGCAGACCGTCATCAACGACACCCTGATGCACCCGCGTACGGCGATCGGCATCGATGTCGACACCAACAGGCTGCTGCTCCTGGTGATCGACGGCCGCAGCGCCTACAGCCGCGGCTACACGATGGTCGAGCTGGCCACCCTGATGCGCGCCCTCGGCGCCGACAGCGCCCTGAACTTCGACGGCGGCGGCTCGTCGACGCTCTACTCGCGCAAGGTCACCGGCGAGATGGGCGTCATCAACGATCCCTCGACCGACATCGACGAGCCCGGCTCCCCCGGGGTCGAGCGCAAGGTCGCCAACGGGCTCGGTGTCTTCTACAACGGGGTCTTCCCGCCGATCGTGCCGCCGGTGCCGCCGGTCACGCCGACCCTCACACCGACGGCCCCGCCGACGACGACTCCGACCACGCCTCCGCCGGCCTGAGCGAGCGCGCCGGACCTACATGTCGGGGACCAGGAACAGCGCCACGTAGGTCTCGGGGACCAGGCACTGGACCTGCGTCTTCGGCAGGGTCGCGCTGACCTCGACCCCGTCGAAGGTGGTGCTCCATCCCACGTCGGTCGGGCTGTCGCAACCGACCGCGACGACGGCGCCGAAGAGCGTGCTGCCCGCCGGCACCGTGGCCGCACGGACGGCCGAGCGGATCGGGTCGGCGAGCTGGGGATCGGTCGAGGAGACGAAGGCGTCGACGGCAGCGTCGTCGACCAGCGCGCTGGCCCGCTTGGTCGGCTCCACCGTGACGTTGGAGGCACTGACGACCACGGCCTGACCGGCGGTGACCTTGTCTCCGACCGTCAGCGATCCACCCGCCCCGCTGGACGAGTCGCTCGTGTCGCCGCTCTCGCTCGGGGTCTGCGAGGGGCTGTCCGAGGAGCTGTCCGACGGGCTGGGCGTCGTGCTCGACGTCTCGGAGGCGGCCGGGTCGCTGGCCGAGTCGTTCGAGTCGGCCTCGTTGCCGCAGCCGACGGCCGTGGCCAGCAGGAGGGCGCAGCCGGCGGCCATCGCGGACAGCCGCACGGGGGCGGGACGGACGGATCGGTGGCTCATGCGAACCTCGCTCGGGTCGGGGCAGGTCGGTCACGTGTCGGTTGGACGATAGCCCGACGTCGCCGGTTCCCGGGGCCACCTAGGCTCTGACCCCATGGCCCGCTTCACCCGCGCCGAGCTCGAGTCGTTCCGCGACGCCGAGGTGCCCGACCTGCTCGGTCCGGACGTGCGGCTCCTCTTCGTCGGCATCAACCCGGGGCTGTGGACGGCGGCCACCCAGACGCACTTCGCCCACCCGGTGAACCGCTTCTACCCCGCCCTGCTCGCGGCCGGGATCATCGACCACCCGATCGACGCGGCGACGGGCATGGACGACGACGACCGCGCCTACTTCCGCTCGCGCGGGCTGGGCATCACCAACCTGGTGCGGCGGGCCACCATCCGTGCCGACGAGCTCACCGCGGACGAGCTGCGGGCGGGCGGAGAACGGCTCGTGGAGCTGGTCACCCGGATCGAGCCGACGGTCGTGGCCGTCGCGGGGATCACGGCCTACCGCCAGGCCTTCGACGACCGCTTGGCCGTCGCCGGACGACAACCGGCCGGGATCGGCTCGGCCCAGCTCTGGGTGGTGCCCAACCCGAGCGGGCTCAACGCCCACCACACCGTCGACACGCTGGCGCAGGCCTACGCCGAGCCCGCTCGCGCCGCGGGCGTGCTCCCTGCCGACCAGGACTGACCCGGCTCCTCGAGCTCGCCCTCGAAGACCTCGCCCTGCTCGACGATGAGCAGCACCCCGGCCCTCCCGGGCGGACCGGGGATGCGCACCCACCCGTCGACGCGGTGCCGGTCGCCGATCAGCTCGCCGACCAGGAACCGCAGCCACTGGCCGGCGGACGTGACCACGGCACGCGTCGGCACGATCACCAGGCAGCAGCCCTCGGGGCAGGGCCGCCAGGGCGAGGGCACCGCCGGCTGGCCCGGCCAGATCCGGGCGATCCGGCTCCCCTGCGGCGAGAACCCGGAGAGGAACTCCACGTCGCGCGCGTCGAGGGCGGGGGTGACGGCGAGCCGGTTCTGGTCGGGGTGGTGCAGGGTCATGGAGCTCCTCCTTCGTGGGGCCGATCGGTCCCTACCCACGCTGGTCGGCGTCACCGACAGCGCCGGCCCAGCGCCGTACGACCTGTGGAGGGTCCACGCGGGACGGGGTCCTGTGGACGGGTTGCGGCCCGACACGGCAGGGTGGGCGCGTGCCCTCCCCCGACCAGCCGGTGCTCGAGGCCGTGCGCACCTACGCCGCCCGGCAACCCGGACTCATCGTCCCGACCGAGCAGTTCGTCGAGCTGATCACGACACTGCTCGACGACGCGGGCATCAACTACCTGAGCGTCACCGGCCGCACCAAGAGCGTGTCCTCGTTCGCCGCGAAGGCGGCCCGGACCACCGGCGACCAGCTGCTCTACCCCGATCCGCTGAGCCAGATCACCGACCAGATCGGGGTGCGGGTCATCACCTACGTCCACAGCGACGTCGCCGCCGTGGCCGAGCTGCTCGACGACGAGCTCACGATCCTCGAGGACCGCGACATGGGCCAGGAGACCGCCAGCGCCGGCGGGTTCGGCTACTCCAGCCGACACCTGCTGGTCACCCCCGACCCGCCCGACGGCGAGCAGCACCAGGCGCCGTACGACGACCTGCGCGGCCACCGTGCGAGCGTGCAGGTGCGCACGGTGCTCCAGCACGCGTGGGCCGAGTTCGAGCACGACATCCGCTACAAGGGCACCGTGCCCGAGGAGTACGTCCCCGACCTCGACCGGCGCTTCACCCTCGCGGCCGGGCTGCTCGAGCTCGCCGACCGCGAGTTCTCCACGATCCGCGAGCGGCTCCAGGCGGTGGCGCCCGCCTCTCCCGGTGAGGCCGACCCGAGCGACCCGCGCATCAGCGGACAGGACCTCGCGTCCTTCCTGGCCGGGCAGTACGCCGACGCCGGCTGGTCGCACACCGACCACTACGGCTGGATCGGCGGACTCCTGCTCGAGCTCGGCGTCACCTCGCTCGACGAGCTGGGCGGCCTCCTGTCCTCGGTCGACGCCGACGCGATCATCCGCCGGATGGGCTACCGCTACCCCGCCGGGGCCGTCCGGCGGCTCGACGACGCACTGCTGGCGATCTTCGGGCAGCAGTACGTCGACCTGCGGGGCAACGCGCACCGGGTCGAGAAGCTCAGCACCCGGCTGGAGAAGCTGAACTCGCCGGACGGGTGATCAGGGGCGCTCACTAGGGTTGGGGCATGCCGCGCCCCACCTGGACGACCGTCACGCCCATCCTCGCGGCGCTCCTGCTCGCCGCGACCTGGGGACGGCACCCCGGCGGCGTGGTCGTCGTGCTCGTCGCGCTCTTCCTGATCGGCGCCGTGCTCGCCGCCGTGCACCACGCGGAGGTCGTCGCCCACCGGGTCGGTGAGCCGCTCGGGTCGCTGGTGCTGGCCGTCGCGGTCACGGTGATCGAGGTGGCCCTGATCGTCACCCTCATGGTCACTGCCGACAAGGACGTCTCCGGCCTCGCGCGCGACACCGTCTTCGCCGCCGTGATGATCAGCGTCAACGGCATCGTCGGGCTGTCGCTGCTGGTCAGCGCGCTCAAGCACCACCTCGCGGTCTTCAACCCCGAGGGCACGGGCTCCGCGTTGGCGACCGTCGTCACCCTGGCCGCGGTCTGCCTCGTGCTGCCGTCGTTCACCACCTCGCAGCCGGGGCCCGTCTTCACCGGCGCGCAGCTGACCTTCGCCGCCGTCGCGTCCTTGGTGCTCTACGGCATGTTCGTCTTCACCCAGACGATCCGGCACCGCGACTTCTTCCTGCCCGTGGACCGTGCCGGCGACACCATCAAGCCCACCGACCACGTCGACCTCGACGACGACGGGCACGCCGACCCGCCGGACAACCGCACCACGGCCCTGAGCGCCGGTCTGCTCGTCGTGTCCCTCGTCGCCGTCGTGGGGCTGGCCAAGATCGTGTCCCCGACGATCGAGGACGGGGTGGCCGCGCTCGGGTTCCCCAACGCCGTCGTGGGCGTCGTCATCGCGCTCCTGGTCCTGCTGCCCGAGTCGATCGCGGCCGTGCGCGCCGCGGCCCGGGAGAAGGTCCAGGTCAGCCTCAACCTCGCCTTCGGCTCGGCCATGGCCTCGATCGGCCTGACCATCCCCACCATCGCCGTCGCCTCCATCTGGCTCGACGGCCCGCTCGCCCTCGGCCTCGACAACGTGCAGATGGTGCTGCTGTTCATGACCGTCGTGGTCGGCATCCTGACCGTCGTGCCCGGTCGCGCCAAGCCGCTGCAGGGCGGGGTGCACCTCGTGCTGCTGGCGGCGTTCATCTTCCTGACGATCGCGCCCTGAAGGAGGTACGGCGATGAGCGACCCGACACCACCACGCAAGCGTCCACGTCACCTGATGGACCCCGACGCACCCCGCCCGGTGCGCGACCCCGCCTCGGAGAACAAGGCGCTCAGCCGGGTGCAGCGATGGGTGATGTCCGCGCTGGTCGTCACCACGATCTTCCACCTGGTGATGGGCCTGATCATCGCGGCGATCTTCCTCGACGACCCGCGCCCCGGCGCCCGCGTCGGGCTGTGCCTGATCGCCGGGGCCTTCGGGATGATCGCGATCGCGGTGGCGTTCATGATCCACGGCCGCAAGCCGCTCAGCCCCTGGCTGCTCGTCGGCCTGGTCCCCTCAGCCATCGGCATCTACATCATCGAGCGCTGAGCCGCCCGCGCCAGAATGACGATCGGCCCGTCGCACGGGGCGACGGGCCGATCGGTGGCGATGAGCGGCGATCAGTGGCGATCACTGGTCAGGGAGCTCAGCTCTTGGCCTTGGTCTTGCCGAACCAGGTCGTGTAGATCTCGTCGTAGCGGCCGCTCTCGGAGATGTCGGAGAGCACCTGGTTGATGACGCGGAGCAGGTCGACGTCGCCGTCCTTCTTCACCGCCATGCCGTACTGCTCACCGGTGTCGAACTCCGCGACGACCTCGAACGTCGGGTGCCGCTTGATCGCGTCGCCGACGATGTTGTTGTCGTAGATACCGGCGTCGACGGTGCCACCGCTGAGAGCCGAGTCGACGTCCTCGACGTTCTTGAACTTCACGATCTGGGTGTTCGGCGGGGCGTGGTCGGCGGCGTACAGCTCACCGGTCGTTCCCTCCTGCACCGCGACGCGTCCGCCGGCGAGGTCGCCGAGGCCCTTGATGCCGCTGCCCTTCTGCACCACCATCACCTGCGCGGCGTTGAAGTAGGGGCTGGAGAAGTCGACGACGCGTGCGCGGTCGCCGTTGATCGACATGGCCGCGGCACCGAGGTCGCACTTGTCGGCGTTGAAGAGCTCGCCCGACGCGATCGCGTCGAAGTCCTCGTTGACGTAGACGGGCTCCACGTCCAGGGCCGCGGCGACCTCGTTGACCAGGTCGATGTCGAAGCCGACGACCTCGCCGTCCAACTCGTACTCGAACGGCTCGTAGGGCAGGGAGGTGCAGACCGTGAGCTTGCCGTCCTTGAGCAGGCTCGGCTCCGGCTCGCTGGTGGCGGTGGAGCCTGCGGCGGAGCTGCACGAGGCCAGGGCGACCAGACCGACCGCCGCGAGGGCGATCCGCGCCATCGGCGTACGGGAGGTGCGCATCAGCTGGCACCAGCCAGGTTGCGCGTGAGGTGCTCGAGGGCGTACTCGGTCACCCGGATGAGCGCGCTCTTGGCGGAGTCGCGGTCGCGGGCGTCGATCGAGATGATCGGGACCTCGGGCGGCAGCGCCAGGGCGGCCTTGACCTGGTCGAGGGTGTACTGCTCGATGCCCTCGAACTGGTTGACCGCCACGATGAACGGCAGTCCCTTGGCCTCGAAGTAGTCGAGCGGCGAGAACGACTCGTCCAGACGCGCGGTGTCGACGATGACGATCGCACCGATGGCGCCGTGGCACAGGTCGTCCCACATGAACCAGAAGCGGCGCTGGCCGGGCGTGCCGAAGAGGTAGAGGATCAGGTCCTCGCCCAGGGTGAGGCGGCCGAAGTCCATCGCGACGGTGGTGGTCGCCTTCGACGGCACGGCGTCGAGGTTGTCCACGCCCTCGGACTCGTTGGTGACGAGTGCCTCGGTCCGGAGGGGCTGAATCTCCGATACGGAGCCGACCAGCGTCGTCTTGCCGACGCCGAAGCCGCCTGCGATGACGATCTTGGTCGACGCAGCCTTACGCGGGGGGCTAGTAAGTGCGGAGTCCACGGAGGGTCCTTTCGATGAGCTCAATCCGCTCGTCCTTGGACGAGTTCTCAGTGATGGTTGCTTGTACGCGGATGTATCCGTGCTCGACGAGGTCGCTGAGCAGAACGCGTACGACGCCGATGGGCATCTTGACGAGGGCCGCGCACTCGGCGACGGAACGTCTGTCACACACCTCGAGCACCTGGAGCGCAGCCGCGCTCACCGTGCTGCCGTCGTCAGCAGGATCGACCCGGAGGGTCGCCTCCATCGGAAGGTCCACCGTGGCGTGGGTACGCCCTGCGGTGATGGTGTACGGCCTGACGAAGCGAGGTCTGCTGACCTCCTCCTCGCCGCCGTCGGACTCAAGTGGTGACACGGCCTGTCACACCTCAGTTGGTCGAGCTGACGCGGGCCTCGGCCTGGACGGTCTGTCCGACGCGCTCCACGAGGAGCGCCATCTCGTAGCCGACCTGGCCGATGTCGGCGTCCTCCTCGGTGAGGACGGTGAGGTTGGAGCCGTCGCCCACGCTCATGAGCATGAGGTAGCCGTGCTCCATCTCGACGACGGTCTGCAGCACAGCCCCGCCGTCGAAGAGGCGGGCCGCACCGACCGCGAGGCTGGCGAGGCCGGAGGAGACGGCCGCCACCTGCTCGGCTCGCTCCCCGGGGATGCTCTGGCTTTCGGCCATCAGGAGACCGTCCGCCGAGACGAGGATCGCGTGCGCGGCGTCGGTCACCTCCTCGACGAATCGAGACACCAGCCAGTTGAGGTTGTTGTCGGTGGCAGAGATGGGCTCGGTCATTTCTCTTCTCTTTCTTGATCAGTCGTCGGAGGACACGGAGGCGGTACGTCCACGGCGGACGCCTGCCTTGTGTGCCGAGAGGCGGGCTCGGATTGCTTCGGGGTCACGGCCGGCGACCCCGACGGGCTTCGTCACGCTGCCGGGCACCAGACGGGCACCAGGACGTCGGACCGGGAGCCCGAGGTCGTTGGTGGGCTCGTCGTGGGTCTCGGCGACCGTGTCGGCCCGCTGCCAGCCGGCCTCCACCTCCGCCGAGGCCCAGGTGCGGTCCTGCTCGTCGGTGCTCAGCCACGAGGACCTCGCAGCCGAACCGGCCAGCGCCGGCTCCGGCTGCGCCACCGGCTGGGGCTCCGCGACCGGCGTCTCCACCGCGGCGTACGCCGGGGTGAGCTCGGGCTCGAGAGCGGGCTCGAAGACGGGCTCGGACGCGGCGTGGACCACGGGCGCCTCGGTGGTGTCGACGGCCCACGAGGGCTCGGTGGACTCGAGGACGGGCTCGGGCTCGGGCGACGCCTCGACCGGCTCGGCCTCGGCGGTCGGCTCGAACGTCTCGGCGGGCTCGAACGTCTCGGCCGGCTCGACCTCGGCGAAGGCCACGTCCTCGAGCGCGGCCTCGTCCTCGAGCACGGCGGCCACCTCGACGAGCGGGTCGCCCAGCGGGTCGTTGAGCGGATCGGCCAGCGGGTCGGCCAGCGGGTCGGCCTGGAGATCGCCGCGCTCGCGGACCGGCATGCGCAGGATCTCGGCGTGGTCGACCTCGTCGTAGTCGGGGATCGGCAGGCGACCCCGCTGCGGGCGGATCTTCGCCATCAGCGCCGCGATGTGGGCCTCGGGCGTCTTCTCGGCGTCGGGCTCGACCTCGGTGAGGGTCTCGACCTCGGCGGCGGGCTCGACGACCTTCGTCTCGGGCTCGACCTCGGGCCCGGCGACGGCCTCGGCGACCGGCTCCTCGACCGTGTCCAGCTCGTCGGTCTCGTCGGTCTCGGCCGGCTGGTCGAGGGCCGACGGCGTCGAGAAGACCTCGTCGACCTGCTCGGCCGTCGTGTCCTCGACCTGGTCGGCGACGACCTCGGTGTCCTCGGCGTCCGAGATGTCCTCGTCGTCCTCGGGGAGGTCGGGGACGATGCTGACGGCGGGGGCCGGGGCCTCCATGTTGCGCTTGGACCGCAGCGGCATCGCCGAGGTCGGGCGCTTGGAGAGGGTGGCCGGGTCCTCGGCGGGCGCGTCGTCCCCGTCGGTCGGGGCGACCTGGAGGCCGGCGGCGGTGAGGTGCGACAGGGTGGCGCCGCGCTCGCGGGTCGGGAGGCCGAGGCCCACCGGTCGCAGGTGCGAGTCACCGATCCCGAGCGGGTCGGCCGCGTCGACGTCCGGCTCGTCGGAGCGGGGCTCCGCAGCCGCACGCACCGGCAGGGGCGCCGGCTCGGAGGACGAGTCGTCGGCCTCGGCCGCGTCCGGGGCCTCCTCGACCACGGCCGGCTTGAGCTCGGCGACCGCGGCCTGCTCGTCCACGACGACCTCGTCGAGCACGGGCTCCGCCTCGGGCTCCTCGACGACCGGCGTCGGGGCGAGGTGGGCGCGCTCGGGCAGGATCGCGTTGGGGACCAGCACGTGGGCCGTGATGCCGTCGCCGGCGTTGGCCTTGAGGCTCACGCCGATGCCGTGGCGCTGGGCGAGCCGGCTGACCACGAACAGGCCCATGCGGCGCGCGGTGTCGGGGGTGACCTCGACGCCGGTGCTGAGGTTCTGGTTGATCTGGGTGAGCTCGTCGGCCGGGATGCCGAGGCCGGCGTCGGTGACCGTGAGGGTCACGCCGTTCGGGGTCTCGACCGTGTCCAGGACCACGCTGGTGTGCGGCGAGGAGTAGGACAGCGAGTTGTCGACGAGCTCGGTGATCATGTGCACGAGGTCACCGGCGGCGGTCTCGTTCACCTGGATCGGCAGGTCGGAGCTGATCCGCACCCGCTGGTAGTCGGTCACACCGGCGGTCGCCGCCTGCAGCGTCTCGCCGATGGTCACGCTCTCCCAACCGGCCGAGCGCGTCGGAGCGTCGGCGAGGATGAGCAGCGAGTCCGCCGTACGGCGCATGCGGGCCGCGAGGTGGTCGAGGCGGAACAGGCTCTCGAGCCGCTTCGGGTCCTCCTCGTCGCTCTCGAGCGCCTCGATCAGGTTGAGCTGCTGGTTGATCAGCGTGGTGTTGCGGCGCGAGAGCGTCACGAACATCTCGCCGACCTGGGTCCGCAGCTTGGACTCGCCGGCGGCGAGGGTCACGGCCTGCTGGTGGAGGTCGTCCACGGCGCGGGCCAGCTGGCCGACCTCCTCGTGGGTCTGGACGTCGACCGGCTTGATCGGGCCGGGCTCGGCGCCGGAGCGGATGCGCGCCACCGCGTCCGGCAGGTCCTTGTTGGCGACCTGGAGGGCGCTCTCACGGACCCGACGGATCGGGTTGACGATGGTGCGGGAGATCGCGATGGCGAGGGCGATGGCCGCGGCGAGCGCGAGCAGCGTGAGCAGGGCGTTGAGCAGCGCGCTGCTGCGGGCGGCGGACGCGGTGTCGGAGAGCTGCTGGTCGACCTGGTCGATCAGCGTGGTCTGCAGCTTGTCGTAGTCGTCGTACGCGTCGGCGCCACCGAGGTCGGAGCCACCGGTGCGGACCTCGCGGTTGCGCTCACCGTTGTTGGTGCGCAGCACCTGGATGGAGTCGTTGGCGTCGCCGAGCTGACCGGCGAGGCGATCGAGGGCCGCGCTCTCGGCGCCGATCTCGGCGAACAGGGCGAGGTCGGTGGTGCGGCCGGTGGCCTCGGTGGCGGCGAGCGCCTGCTGCTGGGCGAGGGCGAACCGACCACTGAGGGTCTGGGAGAGCAGCTCGAGGCGGGGCTCGGGGGTGTTCTGCTCGTTGATGATCGTGGTGATGAGCTGGGTGACACCCGACTGCATCTGGCGCAGCTGGGCGATCCAGGTGCCGGGGCTCACGGGGCCGGTCGCCTCGTCGCGCAGCGCCCGGCTCAGGTCGAGGATGACGTCGACCTGGCGGCTCTGCTCGGGCGTGAGGTTGGAGCTCTCACGGGCCTCGAGGAGGTCGTCGGCCGAGGTCTTGATCTCGGCCAGCGCGTCGTCCAGCTCGTTCTGGCTGCTGCCGGTGGACGACTGGGCCGCCACCATGCCCTCCTCCGCCGCGGTGAGGTAGGCGATCGCGGGCGCGAGGACGTCCACCTGCTGCGAGCTGGCGGAGGCGTTGCCCGACTCCTCGAGGTCGTTCGACACTCGGAGACCACCGAAGGCGGCTGCGAGGAGCAGCGGGATCGCCAGTGCGAGCGCAACCTTGCGCCGCAGCGGCCAGCCGGAGATGGCGAGTCGGGAGTCTCGTCGCTGGGACGGGCTCTTGTCGCTCATTGGAACCCCATGACTTTCGTTCATGCGCCGCCTGGTGGACGGCTGCCCCGGTCAGGGCAGATTCAAGATAGAGAACCCGGAGCGTCCGTGGGGCCGAATGCGAGAACTCGGTGGCACCAGTTGTGAAGCCCACGCTCAGGAGAGCGCCCAGACCCCCGGCGCGCCCTTGCTCATCACACCCTCCTTGATCAGGCTCTGGCGGGCACGGCGCGCCGCGAAGCGCCACCTCAGCTCGCCCTCGGGGGTCAGCTGGCGGTCCCCCTCGAGCAGGTCCTCGCCCATCCGCGCTTCCAGGGCGGCGAAGACGTCGTCGGTGTCGAGCTCGCCGCCGGCCTCCTCGAGCACCCCGAGGATGTGGGGTGCGAAGTCCTCGGGCGGTGTCCACCGGCGGGGTGCGCGACGGGCGGGTACGGCGGGAGCGGAGGCGCTCGGCGACCGGCCGGTGCCCGTCCGGGGCGAGGTGGCGCGCGGCGCCCGCGGCGCGCGGGGCGCCTTGGGGGCGGGCGGTGGCGGCGGGGGTGCCTTCGGCATCCCGTGCACGCACGTCGACTTCGGCAGGTCGCACAGGTCGCAGTAGTCGTCAGACATCGGGCTCAGCGTAGCGCCGCCCGTTCGGACGCCCGTGACACGATGGTCGGGTGCTGCGGATCGAGGCGACCGGCTCCCGTCCCGCCGACGACGTGTGGGACCTCTACACCAGCCCCGCCGCCTGGCCGACGTGGGCGCCGCAGATCAGGTCGGTCCGCTGCGACGCCGAACCGATCGAGCCGGGGGCACGCGGCGTGGTGCACGGGCCGCTGCTGGTGCGTCTCCCGTTCACGATCGAGTCCGTCGACGATCGCACCCGCGCGTGGTCGTGGCGGGTGGGCGTGGGCCCGGCGAGCGTGGTGCTCGACCACGGCGTGCGGGAGGACGCCTCCGGCACGTGCGCCTGGGCGGTCGTGCACCTGCCGGCGCTGCTCGTCCTGCCCTACCAGCCGATCGCGCGGTGGGCGCTCTCACGGCTGGTGGAGGGCGGTTCGCCCCCGGCAGGCAGACTGGACCGATGACGACGACCTCCGCCGCTCCCGGCACGCGTTCCTGGCTGTCGCTCCTGCCGTTCCTCGCGGCTGTGGCCGCGGTGGCGGTCGTCGGCGGCCTGGCCGCCGGGTCGGCCGGCGACACCTATCGCGACCTCGACCTGCCGCCGTTCGCGCCGCCGTCGTGGCTCTTCGGCCCGGTGTGGTCGGTGCTCTACGTCATGATCGGCGTCGCCGGCTGGCTGCTGTGGCGGACCCGCGGCTGGGACGCCGCCCTCACGCTGTGGGCCGTCCAGCTGGTGCTCAACCTGGCCTGGACCCCGCTCTTCTTCGCCGCCTCCCGCTACACCCTGGCGCTGGTCGACATCGTCGCGCTGGCCCTGATGATCCTCGGCCTGATCTGGCTGGCCCGGAGCCGCTCGACGACCGCGGCGTGGCTGCTCGTGCCGTACGCAGCGTGGGTCTGCTTCGCGACGGCGCTCAACGCGGGCATCGTGATCCTCAACTGAGGCGCCTCAGGCCCGGCGTGGACGGAACTCGATCACGTTGGCCGGCCGGGGTCGTGCCCGTCCGCGTCGTTGGTCACCGCCCTGCGCACACGCGGGCCGGCCGTCGCGGCCGCTGACCCGGTTGCGGCTGGCCTCCACGACGTACGTCCTGCCGTCCCGGCCCCGCGCCGCGACCAGCCCGTCGAGGACGTGGTCGCAGGTGAACGCGGAGAACGCCGGGTGCCCGGCCACCCGGGCTTCGGGACCGAACAGGTGCTGGACGAGGAACCGCAGGGACTCGGCGAGGTGCTTGCCGTGCTCGAGGCCGTTCCAGGTCAGGCAGCAGCCGGAGGGGCAGGCCTCCCAGGCGAGGTGGGCGAAGGGCACGCTGGTGTCGCCGCGACCGGTGGGGGTGCCGCGCAGGGTCGAGCCCGACGCCCCCAGCGTCGCGAGGTGGGCGCGCTCGGTGTCGTTGAGCGGGGGCCGCACCTCGATGCGACCGATGAACACGTCGTCCACGGGGCCTCCTTGGGATCTGTGTCCGTCCTTCCGCGAGCCCGGTCCCGCGAAACGACACGTCATGCGTCTGTGGACGACGCTCACGGCGGCCGGTTGCCGCGGGCGTCCTCCTGCTCGACGAGCTCCCCGAGGTCCTTGAGACGGTCGAGGCCTTGTACGGCGCGCGACATCCGGTGGTTGCCCGCGAACGTCTCGCGGTGCCGGTCGAGGAACCACCAGTAGCCGGCCGTGAAGGGGCACGCGTCCTCCCCCACCCGCACCGTGGGGTCGAAGCGGCAGGACCCGCAGTGGTCCGACATCTTCGAGATGTAGGCGCCACCGGACGTGTAGGGCTTGGTCGCCATCACGCCACCGTCCGCATGCTGCGACATGCCGACGACGTTGGGCACCATCACCCAGTCGTAGCCGTCGACGAACGCGCGGTGGAACCAGTCGGTCACCTGCGTCGGCTCCCAACCGCGCTGGAGGGCGTAGGACCCGAGGACCATCAGCCGCGGGATGTGGTGCACCCAGCCGTGCTCGGCCACCCGGTCCAGCGTGTGCGAGAGGCAGCGGGCGTCGGTCGCGCTGCCGTCGAGCTCGGCGAACCACCGCGGCATCCGCTCGGTCGCGCGCAGCGCGTTCTCGCGGCGGTAGCCCTCGCCCTGGTGCCAGTACAGGTGCCACACGTAGTCGCGCCAGCCGATGACCTGCCGGGTGAAGCCCTCGACGCTGGCGATCGGTGCCGCGCCGCTGCGGTAGGCGGTCTCGGCGCGCTCGACGACCTCGAGCGGGTCGAGGAGGCCGAGGTTCATCGGCGCGCTGACCAGGCTGTGGGCCATCCACGGGTCGCCCTCGAGGACCGCGTCCTCGTGCGCCCCGAACTCCGGCAGCCGGTGCTCGACGAAGTGGTCGAGCGCGGCGAGCGCCTCACGCCTCGTCACCGGGAACCGTCGTGGCCCGTCGCGGCCGAGCAGCTCGACCCCGCCGTCGCGCTCCCAGCGGTCGAGGTCGTCGCGCACCTCGGCGTCGATGTCGTCCTCGCTCGGCCACCACGGTTCGGTCACGCCGAGCGTCTCGGCGCCCTTGGGCGGTGGCTCGCGGTTGTCGTGGTCGAAGTTCCACTGGCCGCCGGCCGGCTCGCCGTCGTCCATCAGCACGCCGTGGGCGACCCGCGCCCGGCGGTAGAAGTCCTCCATCAGCAGCCG
Source organism: Nocardioides currus (assembly GCF_003057875.1). Classification (GTDB taxonomy): domain Bacteria; phylum Actinomycetota; class Actinomycetes; order Propionibacteriales; family Nocardioidaceae; genus Nocardioides; species Nocardioides currus. The sequence goes on from NZ_PYXZ01000001.1 coordinate 281,750, forward strand.
CTTCGCGCCCCGGCCGTCCGCCCAGCGCTCGAAGTCACCGCGGGCGGTCGCGAACCCGCGCGGCTCCCGGACGGTGGCCCCGATCTCCTCGACGAGGCGGAGAGCGGCGTACGACGTCGGGTGGATGACCTCGAGGTCGTCGATGTCGCCGACGACCTCGCGGTAGGTGTCGGCCCGCGCGTAGGTCAGCCGGTCGCCGATCTCGGCGGCTCGGTGGCGCATCGCGCTGAGCACCAGGTGGGCCTTGGCGCGGTGGAAGCGTCGTCTCCGGAAGACCGCCGTCGACTCGACCATCACCAGCGGTCCGCGGTGGTCGGCGATGAAGTGGGGGCCGAGCTGGTCGCCGAAGAGCCAGCGGGTGGTCACGGGGCGATCACACCTGCTCGACCTCGCTCCTGAGCTTGAGCACGACCGTCCCGTCCTCCTGCTCGATGACGTAGGCCGGGTCGTCGTCGCTGCCCTTGCGGGTGACCTTCTCGCCCTTGGTCGTGCGGCTCACCTCGTCGTGGTGCACCTCGCTGACCTTGCCCTCCGCCCAGGAGGAGCCCCACTTCCACTTCACCTGCGTGCCCGTCCGGATCGCCATGTGCCCCACCCTGCCCTGCCGACCGAGAAGCGTCACCACCTGTTCGGGCGCAGGACCACCCGCCGCCCTTCCCAGACTCGCGTCGGTGCGGCAGGCTCCCGACCCATGAACCGTCATCTCGGGACGGGTCGGGCGTTCGCGCCCGCACTCACCAGCGCCCTCTTCGTCGTCCTCGCCCTCGTCGCCCTTGTCGGCACCGCGCTCGTCGCGCCACCGGCCACCGCCGCGACACCGATCACCGTCAGCCAGGCCATCGGCCGGCAGGACGGGTCGTCGCAGACCGTGCGGGGGTACGTCGTCGGCCAGCCGACCGCGACCAGCACCGTGGTCCGGTCGGGCTTCCCCAACGACTACGCGCTGGCGATCGCCGATTCGGCCAGCCAGACCAGCACGTCGCAGATGATCTACGTGCAGATCCCCTCGGCCTTCCGCAGCGCGTGGGGGCTGAAGACCAATCCCGGCCTGATGGGCAAGCAGATCGACGTCACGGGCACCCTGGCGGCGTACTTCTCGCACCCCGGCCTGACGAGCGCCTCCGCCTTCGCGCTCGCGGGCACCACGACCCCGCCCACCACTCCCCCGACCAGCCCTCCGACCAGCCCTCCGACCGGCACGGGACCGTGGGACTCGACCTACTACGCCCCGGCCATCGGCAAGACCGGCACCGCGCTCAAGACGTCGCTGCACGACATCATCGACAACAACACGAAGCTGTCGTACGACGCCGTGTGGACCGCGCTCAAGGACACCGACCAGGACCCGAACAACACCAGCAACGTCATCGAGCTCTACACCGGCCGGTCGATCGCGAAGAGCAACAACGGCGGCGGCAGCGGGCAGTGGAACCGTGAGCACGTCTTCGCCCAGTCCCGCGGCGGGTTCTCGACCAGCGCCGGCCCCGGCACCGACCTGCACCACCTGCGCGCCGAGGACGTCACCGTCAACGGCACTCGCGGCAACAAGGACTTCGACAACGGCGGCTCGGCCGTCTCGGGCTGCACCGACTGCTGGACCGACGCCGACTCCTTCGAGCCGCGCGACGCGGTCAAGGGCGACGTCGCGCGGATGCTCTTCTACATGGCGGTGCGCTACGAGGGTGACGACGGCTTCGGCAACCTCGAGCTCAGCAACGTCTCCGGCAGCGCCGTGCCGCGCATCGGCGACCTCGACATCCTCTTGCAGTGGAGCGCCGGCGACCCCGTCGACGCGTTCGAGATGCGCCGCAACGACCGCATCCACGCGCAGTGGCAGGGCAACCGCAACCCGTTCATCGACCACCCGGAGTGGGCGGCCGCGATCTGGAACTGACGGGTCGGGCGGCGTTCGTCAGGAGATCAGTCCCTTGACGTAGGCCGCCTGCCCGAGATGCTGCAGGCAGTCGCCCTGGATGCTCACAAGCCGCTGCCCGGCGGTGACCGGCGGGTCCCAGTGCTGGTCCACCTCACGCTCGAGCTCGGCCTCATCGACCGTCTCCAGGTAGCGCGCGGTCGCGAGGGTGACCTCGTGGTGGTACGCCGCCAGCAGCCCCGGATCCGTGATGCGGATCGCGTCCACCTGCTCGCTCGTGTGGCCGTAGCCGATGTCGTCGGTGCCGTTGTCGAGACCGAGCTTCTGCTGCCACTCGACCCAGACCTGCGGTTGGTCGGCGAGCCCGGCGACGTGGTGGTCCTGCACGCGGGCGAGGTGCCACAGCAGCCAGCCGATCGGATTGCCGGTGCCGCCGGGTCGCTCGTGCAGCGTGCGCTCGTCGAGGCCGTCGGCGACGTCGGGGAAGAGCTCGGCGATCCGGCCGAAGCCCTCGGTCAGGAGTCCGCGGACGTCCATGGTCGCGTCACTCCACCGGCGAGGCGGACCGGACCTGCGGCGTCCCGGACTGCTCGTCCTTGAGGTCGTCGATCTCGCGGAGGATGCGCGTGCGCTCCTCGTCGCTGAGCGACACCTTGGCCTCGCGCAGGCCGTCGTCGAGCTGTTGGGCGATGGTGCTGTCCTCGGCCGCGTGCTGGTAGGACGCGACGTCGTCCACCACTCGCTGGGCCGCTTCGGTCGCTGCCTGCTGCGTCTCGTCAGTCATGTCCTCCAACGTAACGAGGCGCATCGCCGGCACAAGGTCCGTCCGGGTGGGCAGGGTTCAGTCCGCCGCCGCAGCGGTCCAGAACGCCTCGAGCACCGCGGCGGCCTCGGGGCCGAGCAGCTCGACCTGCGTGAGCAGCACCGTGACGAGGCCGGCCCGCGGCTCGACGTACAACGACGTGCCGGTGCCGCCGACCCAGCCGTAACGGCCGGGGACGTTCCACGGGTTCAGCTCCTCGGTGTCGACGCCGCCACCGAAGCCCCAGCCCTGCCCGTCGAGGAAGAACCCGCCCATCTCGCGCTGCTGCGGCGTCGTGTGGTCGGTCATCATCAGGTGGACCGAGTCGCGGCTGAGCAGGTCGCCGCCCTCGTCGAGGAGCATCCGCCCGAAGGCGAGGCAGTCGTCGGCAGTCGTGACGAGACCGCCGGAGCCCGACGCGAAAGCCGGGCGGTGCACGAACTCGCCGTGCGCCTCGTCGGTGACGTGGAGCGTCCCGCCGTCGCCGCGTCCGTAGAGGGTGGTGAAGCGGTCGAGCTGGTCGGCGTCGACGTGGAAGGCGGTGTCGACCATGCCGAGCGGCGCGAACAGCCGCTCCTCCATCAGGTCCACGAGCGGCCCGCCGGACGCCCGTTCGAGCAGCACGGTGAGGACGTCGAACGACAGGTTGTAGGTCCAGCCCTCGCCGGGCTGGTGCATCAGCGGGATGCCGCCGAGCCTGCGCATCCACTCGTCGGGCGGCGGGACCTGGGACAGCTCCATGGATGCCTGGCCGAGCTCCTCGATGAGCAGGGGGCTGACCGCCGACTCGAAGGTCGCGAAGCCCTGACCAGCGGTGCCGGTCAGCAGGTGGCGGGTGGTGATCGGCCGGTCGCTCGGCACCGTGTCGTCGAGCGGGCTCTCGAGTGTCCTGAGCACGCGCGGCGCGGCGAGCTCGGGCAGCAGGTCGCCGACGGGGTCGTCGAGCACCAGCCGGCCGTCCTCGACGAGCATCATCGTCACGGCGGCGATCATCGGCTTGGTGATCGAGGCGGCACGGAAGACCGAGTCACGCCGCATCGGCTCACCCCCCAGCCGCTGCGCCCCCAGCACCACGGTCCGCACGTCGTCCCCGCGCGCGACGAGCGCCACCAGTCCGGGAACGTCGCCGGACTCGACGTACGGCCGGAGCGCGGCCTCGAGGTCCACCATGCTCCGACCGTACGCCGATGGGTCAGCCGCCCGTCAGCCTCGACGCCACTTCTGGTTGGCCGTCCCGGCGCACGTCCACAGCTGGAGCAGGGCGTCGTCGGCGGCGTTCCACTCGGCGATGTCGACACACTTGTCCGCCTGCGGGTTGACCAGGTCGCCGGCGCCGCTCAGCACGAACTGCTGCGCCGGGTTGCCGCTGCAGTTGGCGATCTGGATGGGCGCACCGTTGGCCGTGGAGCCGCCGGCGACGTCCATGCACTTGTTGTTCTCGGTGCGCACGGTGCCGTTGACGAACTGCCAGCGCTGGTTGGTGCCGCCGGTGCAGCTCCAGACGATCAGCCGCTGGCCGTCCTCGAAGCGCCAGTTCGGCACGTCGATGCACTTGCCGTGCCACTGGCTGACGATCGTGCTGCCGGTCGGCTGCGGGTCGGGGCTGCTGGTGCCGCCGGGACCGAACGGCGTGAGCGTGATGCCGGCGCGGCGCGGGTCGCCGCTGTAGACCAGCGACTCCTGGGCCTGGACGTCATCGAAGGCGAACCCGTAGGCCCGGCCGTCGACCATGTTCTGGTGGACGAGGCGGGAGTAGTGGTTGGTGATCGCGCCCTGGTAGAAGTCGGCCGCTGCGCCGCCGGGCTGGGTGTCGATCCGGCCGAGGGTCGAGCGGTGCAGTGCGGCGCAGAGCGTGCGGGCGATCGGCCCGACGACCTGGTCGTTGGGCGCTCCGAGAGCGCCGTCGCAGCCCCACACGTTGGCGGTGGTGGGCTTCTGGAAGCTGGCGACCTGCTGACCGGAGCCGTTGGTGAAGTTCATGGTGCTGCCCGCCGTACGCCCGAAGTAGCGCACGTCCGGACGGTCGCCGAAGGGCTGCACCGTCAGCGTCTTGGTCGTGTAGGCGTTCCAGGCCTGGTCGATGTACGGCGCGAGGTAGTTGGCGTCGAAGAGCCCCGCGTCGGCGGCCTTGCCGGGAGCGAGCACCCGCAGCACGGTTCCGTCGGCGCGGGTGCGGACGAGACCGGCCCAGCCGGCCTGGTTGCGGATCCCGTTGATCACCTTGTTGCGACCGTCGTCGACGAGGCGGCCGGTGGTCTTCGTGACGCCGTCGGACCCGGTCACCGAGACCGAGTGGGGCACGGCGAACATGTCGACCTGCGAGCTGTTGAGCCACAGCCCGGCGTCGTTGTAGGTGAACTCGCTCCAGTCGAAGAGGATGTTGGCGCTGGGATCGTTGGCGGCCCACGGCGCGGGCTGCACGAGGCCGTCTGGCGTCAGCTTGAACGGCAGCCGCTCGCCGAAGGACATGTAGAGGCGGCCGGAGAAGCCGCGCGGCACGTTGAGGGTGGTGCTGGAGCCGGTGCCGCCCATGCGGATCGAGACGTCCGGCGCCGGGCTCGGCGGGTTGCTGCCGGCCGGCCACGGACTGAACGTCCCGTCCTGGCGGACGTAGCCGAGGCGGCCGGTCGCCAGGTTGACTCCGACGACGTAGAGGAACACCTCCTCCCCGCGCTGGGAGGAGTTGGTGATCGTGAACGGCAACCGGTCCGGGCCGACCGCGGAGGCCTGCTGGACGATGGATCCGAGGGGCAGGGCCACCGAGACGGCGGCCACCAGCGCTAGCAGTGCGCGTCGAAATCGCATGAGAACTTCTTTCCCGAGAGAGTGTGACGGGGGTCACGCTAGGGCCGTTTCGCTCTTTGTGGAAGCGCTTCCACGACCGCCCCCACACTGGTCCGGTGGACCAGTGACGGCACCGGTCCGTGCGCCGTCGCCCCTGTTCACGGGCCCGCGACGGGTGTAGGCATGGCTCATGGCCGCGCTCGAAAGTGCCCAGCTGCTCACCGAGCTCGAAGCGACGGTCGAGGAGAATCTCAACCGACATCTCGCCATCGCCGACGAGTGGATGCCGCACGAGTATGTGCCCTGGAGTCTCGGGCGCGACTTCGCCGACCTCGGCGGCGATCCGTGGGAGGTCGCGCAGTCGCAGCTGTCACCGATCGCGCGTACGGCGCTGGAGGTCAACCTGCTGACGGAGGACAACCTCCCGAGCTACCACCGCGAGATCGACCGCGCCTTCGGCCGTGAGAGCGCGTGGGGCACGTGGGTCAACCGCTGGACGGCCGAGGAGGGCCGGCATGCGTTCTGCATCCGCGACTACCTCCTCGTCACTCGCGGCGTCGACCCCGTCGAGCTCGAGCGGGCGCGGATGGAGACGATGGAGATCGGCTACGACTCGATCGACAAGCCGCTGCTCAACGTCTGCGCCTACGTCTCCTTCCAGGAGCTCGCGACCCGCGTCTCGCACCGCAACACCGGGCGCTACACCGAGGAGCCGATCGCCGAGAAGCTGCTCAGCCGGGTCGCCAAGGACGAGAACCTGCACATGATCTTCTACCGCAACATCGTGGCCGCGGCGCTCCAGCTCGCGCCCAGCCAGACGATGCGCGCGATCACCGAGGAGGTCGTCGGCTTCGAGATGCCGGGCAGCATCATCCCGGGCTTCAGCCGCAAGGCCGTGCAGATGGCCAAGGCCGGGATCTACGACCTGCGCATCCACCACGACGACATCGTCACTCCCCTGCTCCGGCAGTGGGGCGTGTGGGACCTCGAAGGTCTCGACGAGGACGGGGAGAAGGCGCGCGACGAGCTCGCCGCCGCCGTGTCCGCGCTCGACTCCGAGGCCGCGCGGTTCGTGGAGCGCCGCGCCGAGGCCGCAGCCAAGAAGGCGGCGCGTACGGCGTAAGGCTGGGACCGGTTGCCTTTGTGACTTAGCAGGGATACCAGATGACGCCGCCGGGCTCGTAGCACCTTGGTCCCGTGTAGTTGCGCGGAACACCTGGGGGCCACCAACCACCGGAGCTCGTGTTGTCACCGTTGCTCGAGCTCTCCGAAGCGGCCTTCTGGGCGTTCTTCCACTGCTGAGCCTTGCTGGCGCGAACAGTCTTGATCGAAGCCAGCACCGGGCGCTTGAGCGCCATCAGCCACGCACGAAACGAAGGCGTGACGATTCCGTATTGCATCGGGACCAATAGCTCAAGCCTCTTGCCCGCCCGATCGAGAACCCCATTGACCGCATGGAACTGCGCTTGGGTCCCGGCCGGCATCGACTGCGCTCGACCCACGAAGCCTCGGGCAGTCTCGGCCCGGGCGATGGGCGTACAGGGCAAGGTCGGATCGAAGAGCCCAACCCCACGCCTGCGAGCCGTCGAACTCGCCGTCTCGACGGCGGACTTGTATGCGGTGTTGGGGGCGACGGTGAGCGGGAAGCCCAATCCTTCCGCCGCTAGGTCGACCGACAGCCACGTTCCACCAGCTGGTCGGACCATTGCGAGCAGCCGCTCATAGGGGTCGCGAAGATCGCGGTCGTAACCCAGCTCTATTGCTCCACCCTCCGGGAGCCGCGACGACGTGAACTTCGTGGCCGCTCCCGCCAAGCACCTCCCCACCTCGGGCGTGTCGATGTTGAGGAATCGGACCCGTTCCTCGACGCCGCCGACGACCGCCACAATCGTGTCCCCGTCGGCAACCCGAACCGTTGAACCAGACGCGCCAGCGACAGCACGAGCGCCAGCACCCGGAGTCGATCCTGCGAACAAGGACACGGTGATGAGCGTTGCCGTTAGAACGCGAAACAAGTGAACCCCTTCAACTTGACGACACGGATCCGTCGACGCCGCGTCAGATCTTGATTGCTCGGCCGCTTGCCGACTCGTTGCGAGTGCCGCGCGCCAACGGCCCTAAGACCTAGGCCTTCTCGCAGGCGATGCCGTCGTTGTCGCCGTCCAGCCCCCCGTTGGCGGCATCGGCGGCGCGGTACATCGCCGAGTCGCGACGGAACGTGGTCACCGGCGTGCCGGACGACTTGTCGCGGGCGTTCGCCAGGCCCACGCCGTGCGGGAGCCGCTTGTTGACCGTCGTGCAGTTGGCCCACTTGGCCGGCACAGCGGCAGCGTCCGCCGACACGACCGTGAACATCAGGCAGGGCAAGGAAAGCGCCGCTGCGGCGGCGAGCTTCTTCTTCATTGGATCCCCCGTGGACGTCAGGCGCCGCCCGAGGTGGCGGCGCACTGAAGTCTGCGGCGACGGGGGGTCTCTGTCAGGCGAATGCCCAACTCGGTCCGGGCGCCTGCCGGGTTGAGAGCGGCGGACGGAGCACTCTCACTTGGAGTGCAACCGCATCCCGGGCGCGCCTGACGCCCGCCGCGGCCTCGGGATGGCTTCGTCGACCTACGTCCGCCGGGTGAAGCGGTGGTCGCCGTTGGCCATCAGGTGGGTGAGGTAGCGGGTGTCGTGGGCGCGATGGTGGTGGTGCGTGCACAGGAGTGCGGCGTTGGCGAGGTCGGTCGCCCCTCCGTGGCTCCAAGGGTGCGAATGGTGGGTCTCGCACCACGCGACGGGGACGGTGCAGCCCTCCGCCTGGCACTGGTCGTGCTGGCTGCGCAGCGCCTTGCGCTGGGCGGGCGTGTGGAGCCGGCGACTGCGTCCGAGGTCGAGGACCTGGGACTTGCCGCCGAGGACGACGGGCACGATCTTGGCCTGACAGGCGAGCCGTCGAGCGTGGCTGGCGGTGATGGCGTCGCCGGTCTCCAGCGTGGCGATGCCGGCGCGTTCGAGGTCGGCGCGCAGCTGGTCGAGACGCAGGTGCACGGTCACCGTGGTCGCGGTGCCGCCGTGCGCGGGCAGGACATCCGCCGGCAGGGATTCGAGGAGGTCGGTCAGGGCCAGTGCCAGCAGCCGTGGCGCCGGGACGCGTTGCCCGTCGGCCTCCGATGCCGTGCGGCGAGGAGAGGCGAACGCCTCGAGGTAGGTCCGCAACCGGGCGGCCGTGGCGTCGGGAACGCGGCCGGTCAGGCGGGTGGTGCCGTCGCCCAGCGGGGTCAGGGACAGGCGGGCGCGTTCGGCGGCGCGCTGCTCCTCGCGTTCCAGCGCTCGACGCTCGGCATCGTCACCGATCTCGGGGGCGACGACCTCGAGCACCTTGCGAGCGAGACGCCTCAACGGTGTGGGCGCCCAGTCATCGGCCAGCCCGATCAGGTGGAGCTCGGCGCGCTCTCGGACCTCGGGGCTCACGCCGTCCGCGGGCAGCTCGTCGAGCGCCTGCGCGACGACCTGCGCCTGCTCGAGGTTGACCCGCCCGTCGAGCACCGCGGCACCCAGGTGCACGTAGTCGGTCTCGACGGAGCGGGCGAGCCGGGTCAGTCCGATCGAGGGTCGGTGGTCGTGCCTGGTCGACGCGGCGTACCACTCCCCGACCGACCGGGCACCGACCTCGTCGGCCACGTCGCCGGAGGCGGCGAGCACCGACAGCAGCAGTCCCTGGCTGCGGGTCACGAGGGTCGAGAGCTCGCGCAGCGCGGTCGCCTTCTCAGTGGTCGACATGAAGGTCGGGTTGACCGAGCCCGCCTTGTCGAGCCGGTCGGAGATGGCCGCGACGAGGTCCAGCAGCGGGTGCTGGTCGCGCGTCTCGCGGGTGCCCTCCATGTCGCAATTCTACGCCTGAATCGAACATGTGTTCGAGTTCTCCACAGACCAACTTCACGCGGCGTCGGCCACGCGGATGGCCAGCCGCCGACACACCTGGTCGGCCGGTTCGGGAAGCACCCGACAGAGCCTCATCAGCGCCCGGCCGTCGGACGGCACCAGCAGCGGACGGAGCGCCTCCACCGTGCCGGGCTCGACGAGAGCGGCGGCGACCAAGGACGCCAACGGCCGCGGACTGTGGTCCTGACCGCACGAACACCCGTCATCGTCGTCCCCCTCCACATCGATCTCGTCGGCAAGCGCAGCAAGGACCAGGGCGACGTCGTACTCCGACCCGTTGCCACCTGTCCCGATCTGGTCGGAGCCCAGGTCGGGGTCCTCAGGCTGCACGACCTGGCGGCGGATGCCCGGGGGCAGGTCACACAGGAGGTCGAACTCGTGGAACCTGGAGACGAGGTGGACAAGGATCGGGCTGGTCGCGTCGCGACAGGCATCTGCCAGCACCGCCAGCCACTCGCCCGGCTCCGCGGCCACCCGTCTGGCCACGTCGCGCGGCACGCACAACGGCGCGCTCTCGAAGAGAGTCGTCCCGTCGGCCTCGACCACCCGACCGATCACGCACTCGCCGTCGGCCAGCATCGCCGCCGCGCCGAGGTTGATCGTCTCGACCACCTCCAGCGACGCCAGGTCCAACCACTGGATCCGGGTCGCCTCCTCGCCGACGAGCTCGAGGGCGCGCATCGGCGCCGAGGCCCAGCCGTCGATGCCGGCCGCCCGTCTCACCAGGTCCTGCCCGGCTCGCTGCTCGAGGTACGCCGCGAGGCCGGCGTATTCGTGCAGAACCAGCTGTCGATACACCCAGTCGTGGTCCATCACCTTGGCCTGGGCGTCCACCTGGTCCACGCCCCACAGCGTCCTGCGCCCGCCGCGGGTTGCTGTCGCCACCTCGACGGCTCGCACGGGGTCGCCCGGCGTCGATTGCGCGGCCTGGCTGACCACCCACTTCGCCCAGACCCACGCCGGTGCCGACTCGCCGAGGTCGACGACCTGCTGCAGCCTGCGGATCCGCGACGGTCGCCACCACGGGCGACCGTCCGGTCCGAGCGGCATGGCCTCGATGAGGCGCAGCGCACCGGCCGCGTCCCCGCGCGCCTCGACGGCGTCCACCTCGAACATCCGGTTGATCCAGGGCGCGTTGGCCTCGAGCTCGTCGTGGTGGTCTGCTCGCGCTCGAGGGATCGGCCGGGCTGTCCGGCGGGTGCGTCCGTTGCGGCGGTGGTGTGATTTCGGCATGCCGCCAGTCCAGCCGACGGCCGGCATGTCCGGAAGACCCCGCTTGCAGCCTGTGGACAACCGGGCCGTCAGCCGTTGGCGGGACGCTGCTGCCGCTGCTTCTTGTCTCGCTGCTTCTTGTCCCGCTGTTGCTGCTCGTCGACCGGCGTCGTGGGCGTCGGCGCGGGCGCCTCCGAGCTGACGACCGTGACGAGCTGTTCGCCGAACCACTCGCTCGCGCGTTGCAGGCCGCCGCTGGCAAGCGCGCCGACCATCAGGACGCCGACGACCAGTGCGGCCACCGGCCGACCGCGACGCCGCCGCGGACGGGACCGCACAGTCCGGTCCGTCGGGGGCACGCCCCACGTGGTCGGCGGCGCCGGCGGTCGACGGACCGGCGCCTGCGTCCGGGCGCCGGCCGCGCGCCGTACGGCGTCGACACACCGCTGGACGTCCGTGGGCGAGAGGACCGCGGGTCGCGACGTCAGCATGGCGACGACGTTCGAGGTCGAGCACACCATGACGTCCCTCGCCCAACCAGTGAGGGGCTCGTCCCGGACGAAGCACAGGACGCCCATGCACAGGTTCGCGACCGGAACGACCGACTGCACGGCGATGGCCGCCTCGGCGGCGGAGGCGACCGCCGGCTCACGCATCCGGCCGTTCTGCATCAGCACCTGGTTGCTGACCTCGATGCGGCCCGACCAGTTCTTGGCGTCCACGACGAAGACACCGCCCGGCCCGATGACGACGTGGTCGAGGTTGGCCCGCTGGCGACCGGGCCATGCGAGGTCGTGCAGCACCGTCCACCCGGGCGGCAGCTGGGCCAGAGCCCGAGCCACCTCCACCTCACCCGCGGCGCCGCGCTCCCAGAGGTCGGCCGACCGCTGCAGTCGCGCGGCCTTCTCCCGCTGACGCCGAGCGACGTCGAAAGCGGACTCTCCTGCTGACATCTCCTCACCCCCGGTCGGACACCCTAGGAACCGACCACGGCGGCGTCTCGAGAACGGCGAATCCGAGGACCGATCACGGATGATCGATCCATGAGCGAGCGCAACGTCCTCGGCGGCGAGCTGGAACCGTGCGGCACCGACCCGGTGACCGGCTACTACCGCGAGGGCTCGTGCACGGTCGGTCCGCACGACGTCGGGCTGCACGCGATCTGCGCGGTGATGACCGAGGACTTCCTCGCCCACCAACGGTCGGTCGGCAACGACCTCTCCACCCCGCACCCGGAGTGGCGGTTCCCCGGCCTCGTCCCGGGCGATCGCTGGTGCGTCGTCGCCGCGCGCTGGCTCCAGGCGTACGACGCCGGGCTGGCCGCCCCGGTGGTGCTGACCGCGACCTCCGAGCGCGCGCTCGACGTCGTACCCCTCGAGGTCCTGCAGGCGCACTCGGTCGACGTGCCGCCGGACCTCAGTGGCTGGGAGTAGCGCGGCCTAGAGGCGGTGCATCTTGGTGTAGGGACTAGGCACGCGCACGCTGCGCGTCCCGAAGTCCACCGCGACGGCGTTCTCCTCGACTCCGATCACGCGGCCGAGGCCGTGCAGGTCGTGCGTGACGCGCTCACCGACGGCGAACACCTCGATGACCGGCTCCGGCTTCGGCTTGAAGGGGCTGCTGGACAGGCGCTTGTTCATGGGTGAGTTCGACATCTCCCATTGATCATGCGCCTTTTCTCGCGTCGCGACGACCTCTAGCGCGAAACGTCTCCCGATCGTTGCCGGACGACTCCGGACGTCAGGACCTCGGCGTACACCCCGAACATCGGCTCCCCCGCCCGGTTCGTCGGCCGCTGCTGGGTCAGCAGCTTGAGGATCCTGAGGTCCTTCGCGCCCGTCACGGGGTGGTGGTCGATCACCGCGCACCGCGGCACGGGGCCGCCGATCCGCAGACGAGCGCTGCCCGCGTCCACCTCCTCGCCCAGCCACGTGTCCTCGACCCACGCCTCGTCCGTCTCCACGACGAGCGTCGCCCGGAACCGCGCCGGATCCACCTCTTCGCCGATCGACTCCGAGACGGCGCGCAGGGAGCCTGTGCCGACGACGGTGACGGGCGCGCCGAAGACCACGGCGCCGGGCGGAGCGGCGGCCAGGCGTACGGCGCGGCCGAGCATCTCGCTGATCGCGCCGGCGTGCGGCCCGTCGAGCAGCGCCAGGTCGACCGTGCGCCCCCAGTAGTCGCACGCGATCCGCTCACCCGTGGGGTGTGGCTCCGCTTCGACCCTGTCACCGGTGGGGAGCGCCATCGACAGCACGCCGTCGTCTAGCCGGGCGACGACCGCGATCAGTTCGGGGTGCTGCACCGTCCGCAGCACCTGCGCACGGGCCGGATCGACCAGGCAGAAGGCGCGGTCCCCCACCGCACCCTGCTCGTCGAGGGCCACGCGATCGTGCGCGGCGTGCCGCATCCCCTTGACCGGCGAGAAGCCGGCGGAGCGGACCACGAGCGACGTCATGGGTTGATCGTGTCCCACGGTCGACGCGGCTGTCACGATGGGCTCGTGTCCTCGTCCCTCCCCGACCTCGTGGCGCGCGCATCGACGCTGCAGTCGCCTGCGGGACGGGCCGTCCTCGGCATCACCGGGCCACCGGGTGCGGGCAAGTCGACGCTCACCGACCTGCTGCTGTCGCGGCTGGGCGCGGACGTCGGCCACCTCCCGATGGACGGTTTCCATCTCGCGGACGTCCAGCTCGAGCGCCTCGGTCTCCGCAACCGCAAGGGGGCGCCGGAGACCTTCGACGTCGACGGCTACGTCGCGACGCTCCGCCGCGTGCAATCGGATTCGGGGTCGACCGTCTTCGCCCCCGGCTTCGAACGCGACCTCGAGCAGCCGATCGCCGCCGCCCTCGCGATCGAGCCGTCCGCGCAGCTGGTGGTGACCGAGGGCAACTACCTGCTGCTGCCCGACGGCGGTTGGGTGCAGGTGCGGCCGCTGCTGACCGAGGTCTGGTACGTCGAGGTGGACGACGCCCTTCGTCGCGCACGGCTCATCCGCCGGCACGTGCAGTTCGGCAAGTCGCTCGCTGCCGCGCGTGAATGGGTGAACCGCAGCGACGAGGCGAACGCCGCGCTGGTGGCGGCGACCCGCGACGCGGCCGACGTCGTCGTACGGCTCAGATAGCGATGATCGACAGCGTCGGATCGAAGGCAGAGATGTCGTCCGGGTCCGAGGTCAGCACGCTCAGCCTCCTCCGACGCGCGTGAAGGGCAACGTGCCCGTCCACGACGTCGGAGACTCCGCTACGACCGCACATGACTCCGACTGCCCGAGCGGTGTCGGCGTCGAGCTCGACCAGCGTGACGTGGTCCGCGCGGAGAAACCGCGCGAGTCGGGCCTGTCGACCACCTCGCCAGACCTGTGCAACGACGCCGGTCGGGATCTCCACCGTCGCGCCCATGGCATGTGCCCGGTGCAGCAGGTGAACCACACGAGCGTCGGCTCGCTCGACGCCGATCAGCGCCCCGGCGTCGAGGCAGAGTCCGTCAGTCACCAAGGCCCATCTCGGCCAACGCGCCCTCGACCCACGCCTCCTCGTCGGCGGTGGGCGGCCCCAGTTCCTCGACCCATTCGGCCAGCAGCCCAGCCAGCGTCTCGCGACCGGCCTTCTCCGAGAGAGCGCTCGCAACGTAGGCCGACACCGACGTCGCACTGCCTGCCGCGACAGCGGCGTGGGCAGCGGCGACGAGCTCCTCGGGCAGGCTCACGGTGATGCGAGTGGTCATACTCTGATCATACTTGGCGGTCGGCAAGTCGCACCACCTCCGCCTCCTCCTCTGGCAGCGGGCGCCGTCGCCTTCGCAGCACCGTCGCCTCCCGGTCGATCTCCTCCTCGTATGCCAACGGGGGGTAGTCGAGATACCTGGGATCCGCTGTCCTGATCACGCTGCGCGACACGACGTTGTCGGCGGCCTCGAGCGTGAACAGCTCCTTGGTGTCACGCCTGCACCCGACCACGATGCCGTTCAGCACGTGGTCGAACGTGAAGTCCTCGAACCGCGGATCCTTCGAGGCAACGGCACCCGGACGGAGAAAGTGGTCGATGACGTAGCGCAGCCACGGCTCCATCGAGTACGACTTCTCCTTCCCGCTCCACGTGATGCAGCAGCCGTCCCAACAGACCTCCCAGTCGCACCACAGGTTCGGCTGCCCCGCAGACGGAGCGTTGTAGCGCTCCATCGGGACGCCCAGACGAGTCTCGGCGAGCGGGTTGCCGGGGACGTCGTACGGATCGCCTCGGTCGTAACGACGCGACCCCGAGAACGCCAGCAGGTACTGCGTCTCGGCCTCGTTGAGTGGCGGTGCGATGTCGATGTGTCCGACGAAATCGGTGCTGAATCCCATGGGCTCCTCCGTGATGGTCTGGTCCGACCAGCCTTCTCGTTCGCACGCCGAACCGACACCCCCGCCTCGACGCCTGTGGACAACGCCAGCGCGATCGGCGCCGTTCGGGGCAGGGTGAGGCCATGGACGTACTCCCGACCTACGAGCTCAAGGACCTTCACCGACTCGTCCGCGAAGTGGCCGCGCAGGTCAGCCTGGACGAGGACACCGCCTGGCTGGCGCTGGTCCATCGACCGTCGACCACGCAGACCCTGTTGCGGGTCGACCCTCTGCCTGTGCCGGCGCTGCTTGATGACCACGACGACATCTCGAGCCACCTGCGCGCGGCCGTCGAGTCATTCGACCTCGGCTGGCGGCGGGGCGTCGGCCTCGAGCACATGGCGGTCACGATCATCGTGCGACCCGGGTTCACCGTGTTCGGGCCGAACGAAGCGGTCTGGCTCAGGGGCTGGCGCTACTCCAACCACATGCAGTCCATCTTCACGAGCGCGATGGTCCTCGTCACCGAACACGGCTGGCTCGAGTTCATGTCCCACGTCGCGGGCGCCGAGCCTCGGATGGTCCGTAGCGCCGCCTGAGCGCTCGGTGGCAGGCTCGTGGTGTGACCGAAGACGAGCTTTTCGACCTCCTCACCGCTGTCGAGGAGCGCGTCCCGACCGCTGACAAACCGGACCGATTCGAGCGAGAGGCAGACGACCTCGAGCAGGGTGAGTACGGTCGCGCTTCCCTGCTCCTTGCCGCTGGCGAGCACTGGCAGATGCGCAGGTCGTACGCCGACGCCCGCCGCTGCTTCGGGGAGGCCCTCGCCGACGGGGGCGAGGCCGCCTCCGACCCGATCGGCAACTTGCTGTCCCTGGCTCTGGACGAGGGAGACCGCGATGCCGCCGACGGTTTTGACGCGCACCTTCGTCAGCTCGCCCGGACCGACTCAGTCAGCGCGACCTCTTGCCACTTGGTCGCCGAGGCGTATGAGCGCCACGGCGATCTGCGCCGGGCGCTGCGGTGGTGCAACATCCCGTTCACGCATGTCGACCCGTTCGACGATCCCATTGACGACCTACTCCTGGTCGATCGTCGCCGCATCCGCGAGGCGCTGGGATTGGCCCCCGACCAGCTCGACCTGATGGCCCCGACCAAATGACCTTCCGGTCAGTCCGCCTCCACGCGGATGATCCAGTAGTCCGCCGTCGTGGGCGCCGGGTTGCCGAAGCGCGCGTTCACGGCGAACAGGCTGCCGCACAGGAGGGCGGCCGTGGTGGGCACGTCGAAGTCGTCGCTGGTGATCTCGTCGACCAGCTCCCCCGCCGTACGGTCGTCGTCGAGCTCGAGCGCGGCGATCAGGTTGTCCCGGTTGCGCACGACGTAGACCGTGTCGCCGTCGGGCTCGAGCCCGTCGCCATTGGTCAGCTGGTAGCCGCCGAGGTCGACGGCCTTCGCCACGCCGGTCGCGGGGTCGATGCGGAAGAGCGTGCCGGTGGCGGACTGCACGGCCAGCAGCCAATCGTCGGACGCGACGATGCCGTTGAGGTTGAACCCGTCCGCGAGGACGAAGTCGCCGCTCACCGGCAGCACCTCGGCGGGAGCCGAGGCCGGCACCTTCCGGCCGTCGAGGCGCACGACGCCCAGCTCGGCGTTCGAGGAGTCGGTGGCGTAGACCGCGTTCCTGGTCACGACGATGTCGTTGACGAATCGACCCTCGGCGTCGGCAGGCAGCGGGTAGCGCGCGAGCAGCGCCCCCGACGTCGCGCTGTGCGCCCGGATCTCGCCGGACGGCCCGCCGGCCACCCAGAGCACCTTGCGCTTCGCGTCGTAGTCGATGCCGACCGACGGCGCACCTGTGCCGCCGCTACGGGACAGCACGTGGACCGACCCGTTGCGGGGGTTGGCCCGCAGGATGCGGCCGTCCGCAAGCGAGCCGACGTAGAGCTTGCGCCCGTCGGCCGTGATCCCCTCGGGCTGCCAGCCGGTGGGCAGCTCGATGCGGTCCTGCACGCGGTTGCAGCCCCTGTCGCCGTGGTGGTCGCCGTGCCCATGTCCATGCCCGTGTTCGTGACCGTGCCCATGACCATGGCCATGACCCGGGCCGGCCGTGGCCGGCGCGACGAGGCCGAGCGAGGTGCCGAGCGCGAGCGCTCCGGCGAGGGCAGCGAGGCGGCGGACGAGGGACATGGGGGCCTCCAGGGGACCGAGCCGGCGTGGCCCTCCATCTGACCCCGAGACCGCGGCGATGACAACCCTCACGCGGTCATTCGCTGGCGACGACCGCGGATCGCGCCGGCGCGCACGTAGACGACGGTCGTCACGACGTTGAGCACGACGGCCGTGGCGACGTACATCGCCAGGTTGAGTCCGGGGACCAGGTCGGGCGGCAAGGCGTAGGCCATCACGACGCGACCGGCGGCGTCGAGCACGGTGCCGAGCGCCCAGAGGACACTCGACGTCCGCCACATCCGTCGGAACCACTCGTCCCGCTCCCAGCGCTCCTCCCAGTCACCGACCCACCCCAGCCGGCCCTCGACCATCGGCTTGGCGAACTGGTAGGCCAGCGGCCTGTCGGCCCACCGCAGGCTGGCGAGGAACCACGAGCCCACACCGCCGGTGATCAACGCGTCCTTGGCGAGCAGGAACCGCTCGTCTCCGGGCAGCAGCGAGATCGCGAAGCTGGCGAAGAGCAGGACCGTGAAGAACGCCTCGAGCCCGCTCGGCCGGTTGCCCCTCGCCATCGACGCCACCGCCGGGACCAGGGAGAGGACGGCGCCGACCACGAGCGCGGCGTACACGCTGACGCCGAGGTGGCGCATCAGGTAGTAGAGGGCCGTCGATCCGGCGATGCCGAGGACCGGGCGCAGGAGCGTCACGCGTCTGCCCTCGTCGCGCGGTCGAAGAGTGCGACCAGCTCGCGGGAGTAGGCCGCACAGTCGAGGCCGGGCTCGGACTGCAGCTGGAAGGGCACGGCCTCGACCGCTCGCTGGATGGTCGTTGCCATCACAGAGACGTCGAAGACGCGCATCGCGCCCGCCTCCTGTCCGTCGCGCAGGATCCGCTCGAGGTGGCTGACGTCGCTCGGCTCAGCGGTCGTGGCGCCGCCCGCGCCGGCCATCACCACCTGGAGCAAGGCGGACATCTCGTTGCGGTGGGTGTCTGAGAAGCCGACCACGCCTTCGATGTACGCCGCGAGCCGGCCGCTCGGAGTCGCCTGGGTCATCACCAGCGCACCGACGTGGTCGCCGATGCCGGTGACGACGTGCTCGACCAGGGCGGACATCAGCTCGCCCTTCCCGGCGAAGTGGTAGCTGATGAGCCGCGTGCTCGAGAGTGCCGCCTGATCCGCGATGCGCTTGAAGGAGGCGCTGGCGAACCCCTCGGCGGCGATCACCGCGATCGTCGCGTCGAGGATCTGCGCCCGACGCGCCGCTGACGCGACCGAACGGGTAGTTACCTGCACGAGTAAATAGTACGTCGGTCGAGTAACTGCGTCGAGCGAGCACCCTCACAGGGGGTAGGCGATCACCCTGCCCTCGACCGACACCAGGCGCAGACCGTTGGTCTCCGGCAACGTCGCGACGCCCCACTCGGTCACCGGTCCGTCCGCGCGGGTGCCGTCCGGTGAGCACAGGAAGAGCAAGCTGCCGGCACTTCGCTCGACCTCGCCCGCCTTCTCGACACCGTCCGAGCAGAACGTGACCACGCCGTCCGATACCGGGGTCTGGGTGCCGTCGTCGAGGTCCACGGGGGTCCTCCCCTGGTCGGTGCCCACCACCACGCCGTCTGGCGCCTTCACGACCAGGCCCTCGATGACGGAGGCCATCGCCGTACGACGTTCGAGGTCGATCGACCACGTCTGCTTGCCGGTCCTCGGCGCGAGACCGACCAGCCGGGCCGTGAGCGCGTGGCGACGTATGTCCGCGCCCTCCTGCTCGGTGACGCGCCCGTCCAGGATGCAGGCCGCAGCCGTCCTGCCTCTGGTGAGCGCGCAGAACGGATCAGCACCCTTCAGGCGCCACAACCGGTCGCCGGTGGCGGCGTCGATCCCCGTCATCTGGTGCATGTCGTCCAGCGAGTACGTGACGGGCTTGCCGCGGTCGAAGCGGTCCCGGCTCGCCTGCGGGAAGGTGTATCCCAGCGAACCGACGAGGACGTCACTCTTCTCGTCGTGGTCGAACGACCACCCGTGATCGGTCGTCGCCCGGTGCGGACCGAAGACCTGGCTCATCGTCCTCGCCCACACCTCCGTGCCGTGGTCCAGGCGCAGGATTCGCTGGATCCCGAGGCGGGTGGCGTAGATGTCCGGCGACGCGATGTTGAACGTGGCGTCCGGCCCACCGAGCGACGCCGACTCGCGGCGCGGGTGCAGCGGGTCCCACCGCGTCGACGGCGTGCCCGAGGTCACCTGCCCCGGGCCGCCCGGATCGAGCGGAGAGCGTGAGTAGACGAACTCGCCGTCGAGGCAGACGCCCGGACCCTGGTCGCAGGCGCGGTGGACGCCGGCAGCGTCCGGTCTCCCCCACGACCTTCCCGGTGCGTGGCAGCACGGCCTGCAGCGGCCAGTAGGAGTAGTCGTCGATCGTCGTCCGCGGCCGCCTCAGCACCACCAGGTCACGTCCTGTGCGGTCCTTCACGACGACCGGCGAGAGCGAGGTACCCGTCAGGAAGGCGCTCGGGTCGTAGCTCTTGCGCCACAGCTCGCGCCCGCTCTGCAGGTCCAGGGCCACCATCTGCATGGTGTTCGCGGGCTGCGCCAGCACGAGCGCGACGTCGTCCACGACGACGGGCTGCCCGACCGCATCAACCTTGGTGCGCCACGTCGGTCTCACCGTCTTGCTCGTGCTGTACGTCGCCTCGTCGGCCACCGGCTCGTCGTCATCGCCCGGACGTGGCGGGGCATTGGTCTTGTCGGTGCTGCATCCGACCAGGAGGCAGGCGGCGAGGAGGGTCCCGAGAAGGCGTTTCATGCGTCCAGCCAAGCCGCCGATCAGGTCCGCCCGCCAGACCCTCCTCGCTGCCTGTGGACAACGACGATTCTCATCCGGAGGGCGTCGTCGATCGGCGATGATGCGGCGTGCGCATCGGGACGTGGAACCTCGCCGGCCGCTGGTCCGAGGACCACGCCTTCCTGCTGCTGGAGGCGCAGTGCGACGTCTGGCTCCTCACGGAGGTGAGCGACCGGACCGACCTGCCGGAGCACGAGCTCCACATCTCGGAGGCGTTCATGGCACCTCGCCGTCGGTGGGCCGGTGTGGCCAGCCGTCTGCCGATGGAGATCAGGCCCGACCCCCACCCTGCGAGCGCGCGGGTGCGCATCGACTCGACGACGTACGTCAGCTCGGTGCTGCCGTGGCGGTCGTGCGGCTCGCGTCCGCCGTGGGTCGGCGAGCGTCACGTGGAGAAGACGTCGAACGCCGTCGACGAGCTGGTGACGAACCTGCGCGACACCGAGCGCCTCGTGTGGGGCGGCGACTGGAACCACGCCCTCACCGGCAGGGAGTACGCCGGCTCGCAGGGTGGCCGGACAGCGATCTTCGGCGCTGTCGAGCAGCGCGGACTCCACGTACCGACATCTGACCTCCCGCACGCGATCGACGGCCTCCTGAGCATCGACCACATCGCGATCCCGGCCGGTTGGTCCGGCGTGGCCTCGCGCGTCGTGGCCGAGCACGACGGCAGGCGCCTGTCGGACCACGACGCGTACGTCGTCGACGTCGAGCCGGGCTAGAGGCCCAGCCGCCGGGCGACGTCCTCGCCGCCGACCCGGCGCACGATCGCCGGCTCCCCCACGACCACGAGGACGTCCGTGGCGCGTGACATGCCGACGTACAACCGCTCGCGCGCCCGGTCGCGCGTGCCGTCCTCGTTGAGGCAGAGCACGACCGCGCGACGCTCGAGCCCCTTGCACCCGAGGATGTGGCCGTAGAAGACGTCGTCGTCCCAGTAGGTGCTCCAGTAGCCCTCCTGGTCGTGGAAGTCGGTGCGCTCGACCTGGATCGGGTGGCGGTGGCCGGTCGTCAGCAGCGCGATGTTGCGCGGCTCCCACCCCTCGTCGAGCAGCCGGTCGACCTCGTCGTCGGCGGTGGCCGTCGCCTCGTCCTGGCTGGCCTCGACGAACCTGACGGCCGGGCCGTCGCCGCCGCGGGAGTACATCCGGCTCGGCGCGAGCGGACCGAACGAGTCGTGAATCTGCTTGGTGTTGCGCAGGTTGTGGTCGAGCACCAGCGGGACCAGTGCCACCGGCGGGCGACCGAAGCGGGCGAAGATGCGCTGGTTCTCGTCGGAGTAGACGAAGAGGCCGCCTTCCTCCTCGTCGCGCAGCGAGGCCAGCACCGGGCTCCACCAGGAGTCGGCGAAGTCCTGGGCCTCGTCGACGATGACCGCGTCGTACTTCTTGCCGTCGGGCAGCTGTTGCGCCAGCTCCGCCATCTCGGCGGGCAGCCGCTCCTCCCAGAACTCGCTGTCCGTGCGCTCGCCGTCGGCCGCACCCCATTGCTTCCCGAAGGCGTGGAAGGTGCCGACGAAGGCTGGCCGGTGGCGGCGGTCCCACGTCATGACCTGCCGCTTGAGGTGCTCGGCGAGGCCGATCGAGTAGCACAGCAGCGCGACCCGTTGTGGCTTGCGGTCGTTGCCGCCGCGGGTGAGCTCCTTGGCCTGCTGGAGCGCGAGCACGGTCTTGCCGCTTCCGGCGCCGCCACGAACCTCGACCCGCGGGAGAAGCCGGGTCACCCGCAGGATCGTCGCCTGCTCCATCGTCAGCCGGTCGAACTCGGCCGCCCGGTCGTCGGACTCGGCGTTCACGTCGTACGGCGCTGCGAACCGCCCCGTCAGGATGTCGGTGATGACCTCGACGTCGTCGCGCGTGGGCGGGCGCTGGCTGTGGAGCATCCCCCACGCGTTCGCGCGCGCTCGGTCGGCCAGGGTCTCCAGGTCGTCCTTGTCGTGCAGTGCCCAGCGCGGGAGCTCGGGAACGGTGAAGGTCGACTCGAAGCTCGAGTAGGTGGTCACAAGTCCGTGTCCCCAGCCGACGCGTCGCTGCGCTCCGCCGTCCGGGTGCTGCTCGACGTATCGCTTGAGCGCGTGCTTGGCGTCGCGCACCTGGTCGACGGGGCGGATGCGGCGATACACGCCCTTGGTAGCCAGCCGCCAGACGTGGCCGTCGGAGTCGTCGGGCTCGACGTGGACGCTGCCGCCCTTGACCTCGAGCACGAGGATGCCGACCTCGGGCATGAGCACGACGAGATCGGCCTCGACGTCCTTGTCGGCGTCGGTGAGGCGCAGGTTGGCCAGGAGCACGTCGTCAGGGCCGAGCTGGTCGCGCAGCAGCTCCCACACCTGTCGTTCGGAGGCGGTCTGGAACGTCGGCGACTCCGGGATCAGACGAGGCATGGGCACACCCTCACATCGTCCCGAGGCACGCGCTGTCGAATCGCGCGGTTCACCGGCCGGTCCCGCAGTCGTCCTCGTCGAAGAGCGCGAGCTGGTCGAGCTGCACCTTGCGCACCGGGGCATCGACGATCAGTCGCAGCGCCGCGCGCATGCGGGCGGTCAGCTCGCGCAGGTAGTCGACCCGTGCGCGTGCGAGCTTCTCGGTGCGCCGGTGCCCGCCCTTCTGCGCGTCGCGCAGCTTCAGGCGCATCTCGCGTCGGCGCTGCTCGTTGATCCGGATCGCCTTGATGAGAAGACCCGTGTCGTTCTCGAAGATCCGGACCAGCGTCGCCGGGCCGACAGAGCCGCGCTCCTCCCGCTCCAGCTCCACCATGACCGACCACGCGGTCGTGAAGCGCGTCGGCTTCGGCGGGATCGCCCGCTTCCGCTCCGTCGCGGCGACCTCCTCCATCGCGGCGGCCCACTCGTCGACCTTGCCGACGAGCCGGTCGATCTCGGCTCGCAGTGAGGACGGCACGACGGCGTCGAGCCCGATCTCGCGGGTGACGGCGACCCGCTGCTCGTCGGCGACGAAGAACGTGAGCCCGAACTCCGCGCGGTTGAGGCGGTTGACCTCGGCCATGACCGCATCGAGGTTCTCGATGCCGTCGATGAGCGTGCAGTGCAGCAGCACGCGCGGCCCCTTGCTGCTGACGACCGCCCAGACCGTGCACCGCTCAGTGGGCAGCGGGAGGTCGTCGTCCTCGTCCCACTCCGGCGCCTCGGCGTACATCCCGGCGATCGCGAGGTCGATGGCAGCCTGGACCTCGGCGACCGACGTCGGCGACACCGGACGGTCGACCTCGACCGGCGGCGCTTCGGCGGGCGTGAAGGTCGGCTCGAGCCCGTCCGCCGCCAGCCAGGCCGGGTGGACCACGGCGTAGACCTCGCGCAGCGCGCGCACGACCATCACCGCGACCCGGTCGGCCTCGCGCTGTTCGACGTCGACGTGGAAGTTCGTCTCCACGTTGCCCCACTCCGTCACCTCGGGCGGGCAGAAGTCGAGGGCGACCAACGCGCGCTCCTGCTCGGCGTCCAGCTCGAACTGCTCCGCGAGGTACTCGTTGCTCACCGCCTCGACGCGCAGCACGCCCGGGCCGGCCAGGACCTGGCAGTACGGCGCCGACCCACCGACGACCTCGTCGGTCACCTCGACGACCAGTGAGTCGTCCTCGGCCATCTCGAACATC
Source organism: Nocardioides currus (assembly GCF_003057875.1). Taxonomy (GTDB): domain Bacteria; phylum Actinomycetota; class Actinomycetes; order Propionibacteriales; family Nocardioidaceae; genus Nocardioides; species Nocardioides currus. Next base: position 305,290 of record NZ_PYXZ01000001.1, read on the forward strand.
CGGTCGGCCAGCCGCTGGCGGAACTCCCGCCAGGCCGTCTCCACCGCGTCGTCCCAGCGACGCTCCAGCTCGTTGCTCATCTCGACCCCGTCCTACGAGCCGCCCCCGCGGCTCGTGTCGAGGACACTACGGACGACCACCGACAATGAGGGGGCGGTGGTCCAGACCTGCAGATGAGAAGAGTTGATGCGGTGAAGCCCATCAATGCAGGCCGAGGCCTGCACTCGCAAACCGCGAACTCGACGCGCATGGAGGAGCTGAGCTGCCGGCAGGGGTGTCCGCACAGGTGCGCCGCGAAAGGCACTCACACAGGTGAGGTCCAACCTAAGATCGCTCTGACCCGCGGCCGCCGCCGCACGATGTCCGGGAAATCGGGATGACTGTCTTCTACTACAACACCGACGGCGACGCGATCGCTTGGCGTCGCGAGGCTAACGACTCCTTCTTGTTCAACAGCGACGCCGAGCCGATCGGCTGGTTCCCATGGGACGACGAAGACGCGTACTCGATGGACGGGGACTACCTCGGCACCATCGTCGATGACGAGAGGCTCCTCAGACGTACTTATCAGCCGCACCGTGGCTACGTGGGCACGCCCGGGTACGTCGGATACGTCGGGTACGCCGGTTCCGCGGGGCGGTTGGGATACCTCGGCTACCGCTTCGGTTTCGAGGACGTGCCAGAGCACCTGTTGGTTGGCGATCCAGCCGACAGCTCCGGGACAGACCTGGCTCCCACGGACGACGACCGAGCCGCCGTTCAGGCAACCGGCTTGATGCTGGGCGCAGCGGCCCTACTGGGTTCGGTCGCCGCGCTTGGGCATGTCACCAACAAGTGGAAGGAACGACAGGCTCGAGAACGGGCTGAGATGGCAGCTCTGAACCCAGCACCAACCGGTGCCCCGGCCGGGTGGTACCCGAATCATGGGCTACTCCGGTTCTGGGACGGCGCCAGATGGACTCATCACGTCGCCCCGATGGGCTCGATGCCGCCACCCGTCGCTCAGGCCCGGCCCCACTCGACGAGCCCGGCGGTGGTGGCGACGGCGTGGATGGTCGCCCTCGTGACGATGGGCTACATGATTCCGTGGGCAGTCGCGGTGTCGCGTAGCGCGCCCAATCATGCGGCAGTCGGTCTGGTGAACTTCTTGTCAGGGTGGACCATCATCGGATGGTTCGTTGCCTTGGTCATGTCACTCAGGCCGGTGTCCGACCCGTCCCGCGCTCCTTGGTAGTCGCGGGACACCAAAAGACCCGATGACAGCTATTCGGTGTCAGGCTCGACGACCTCGGCGCCGAGCCGCGCAGCGAAGGCCGGGCTCAGCTCGAGCAGGTCGTCGAACTCGCCGTTCAGGTTCTTCATGAGAACGTCCGCAAGGCGATTCCCCATGGGTCGGAACGTCACGTAGGTCAGGCCACCGGACAGGACGCCGCCGACCACAGGTACCGCCTTGGTGATCGTCTTCTCGACGGTCTTCTTCGTGATCTTCTGGCCGACGAGGGCGCCGACCTTCTTCACCAGCGGGTACCACGTGGTCTTCGTCAAGGCCTGCGCAGCGACCTTCTTGCCCATCACGGCTCCGGCCTGCTTCGAGGTTTGGGTCACGAGGGCGGCCGCGCCAGCGGCACCGAACATCGCACCGAGGTACGCGATCACCCGCATCTGAGCGGCGTCTGAAAGCTGCTCGCCTCCGTCGAAGAGCTCGTCCTCGCCGAAGAGGTACGCGATCTGCTGAGCCAGGTTGACGGCGAACCCGAAGTACTGGACGACATCCGCTCCACCCGCCGCGAACATCACCACCGGATTGCTCGGGAGACCAGTAGCGAACGACGCCGCCGAGGTCTTGGCCGTGCTGCTCTTGATGATCGAGTCAGCCTTTCGGCGTAGCGATTCCGCCGTGTACACGGCAGCGGGCCCCTCCTGCACGATGACAGCCAGGTGCGCATCGCCGGCGAAGTGCCGGCGCAGGAAGGCCTCGCGGTCGACCCTGACGATCGGCAGCTTGGCGACCGCCCCGATCGTCTGCAGCGTCGTCGCGTACAACTTGTCCTGAGATTCATCCTCCATGGCGCGAAGACTAGGCCGGTCGCGGCCGGCCGGAAGTGTTTCTCGCCAACCTCTTCACGCGGCCGAGCTCTGGAAACGACGCAGGACTCGGGTTCTCGCTCGGTGCCCCCCGGAGTCGTGAGATCGTGCCTCGAGCCACGATTTCAGGGGGACACGATGGCCAAGTACTCGGTGACGCAGTCTGCAGTCACGCAGCTTCTCGCAGATGTCCACGCGGACAAGATCGCGATCCCAGAGCTCCAGCGTCCTTTCGTGTGGGACAGCGTGAAGGTCCGCGACCTGATGGACTCTCTCTACAAGGGCTATCCCGTTGGGTATCTGATCACGTGGCACTCGATCGGGGCGGCTCTCAAGGGCGGGCAGGTCGCTGGCTTCCAACAGATCCTGATCGACGGTCAGCAGCGCATCACTGCATTGCGTGCAGCCGTGGCGGGCCTTCCGGTGGTCAACAAGAAGTACGCCAAGATCCGGATCGTCATCGCCTTCAACCCTGTCACCGAGGAGTTCGCCACGGTGACGCCGGTCATCCGCAAGGATCCCGCATGGATCCCCGATATCAGCGAGCTCTTCAACGCCGCGTCGACCTTCGGGTTCATCAAGCACTACCTCCTTGCCAATCCCGAGGTGGACGAGGCGGCCGTCGAGGGCAGCATTTCGAGGCTGATGGGCATCAAGAACGCACAGATCGGGATCATCTCGCTCGCCGATGACCTCGACGTCGAGACAGTGTCCGAGATCTTCATCCGCATCAACTCCAAGGGTGTGCCTCTCAGCAACGCTGACTTCGCCATGAGCAAGATCGCGACGTACGGCGACCGCGGCCGCAACATCAGGAAGCTGATCGACTACTTCTGCCATCTCGCGGTTGCCCCTCATGTCTATGACGACATCAAGGAGAACGATCACGAGTTCGCCGGATCGCCTTTCCTCCAGTCCATTGCGTGGCTCCGGCATGACTCAGAGGATCTCTATGACCCCACCTACGGGGACGTCATCCGTGTCGCCGGCCTGGTCGGCTTCACCCGCGGCAAGGCCGCCTCGATCGTCAGCGAGCTGTCAGGTCGCGACCCGGACACCCGCAAGGTCGACGAGGCGCGCATCCCGATCGCCTACGACCGGCTCGAGGCCGCGCTCCTGCAGATCGTGAGCAAGTACCACTTCGAGAACTTCCTCATGATCATCAAGTCGGCAGGCTTCATCCGTCCCGGGATGATCGGCTCAAAGAACGCGCTCAACTTCACGTACGCCCTCTACCTCCGCCTTCGCGAGGACAAGGCGATGTCCGAAGGCGAGCGGAAGCGGATCGTCCGACGTTGGTTCGTGATGTCGATGCTCACCAGCCGTCACTCGGGGAGCTTCGAGACGACCTGGGAACAGGACATGCGGCGCATTGCGACGGCGGGTGCCGCGGCCTACCTCAAGCAGATCGAGGAGTCCGAGCTCTCCGACGCGTTCTGGTCGGTCCGGCTGCCGTCCAACCTGGAGACCACCAGCACCGTGAGCCCCTACTTCCAGACCTTCCTGGCGTCCCAGGTCGCCAGCGGCGCACGCGGCTTCCTGTCCAAGTCCATCACCGTGGCTGCCATGCACCAGCATTCGGGCGACATCCACCACATCGTGCCGAAGGACTACCTGCAGAAGAACGGCTTCGCCGACCGCGCGGACTACAACCAGGTCGCGAACTACGCACTCACCGAGACCTCTATCAACATCAGCATCAGCAACAAACCGCCGATGGTCTACATGGCCGAGATCGACCAACAGCTCGAAGACGGAACCCTCCAGCTCGGCGAGATCACTTCCAGGGATGACCTCGAGAAGAACCTCACCGAGAACGCCATCCCGGCGACCATCGCGGAGTTGGTGGCTGGGAGCTATCCGGAGTTCTTACGACACCGACGCCACCTGATGGCTGAGACGATCCACCATTACTACGACACGCTCTGACTCGATCGGCGGTCGGACACGCCTGAGGACAGGCACGTGAAGCCACGTCGGGTCACACTGATCGACCTCGGACTCGATGCCGGATTCGATGCATCAATGACGTTCGTCCAGTCCGTTCTGCAGAACGTCAACGCTGGCTGGAGCGACCCGCTCATCGAGATCGAGTTCATCCGCTCCCGCGACCCCCTCACCATCACAGCAGCTCTGACGACACCCACCGACGTGCTACAGGTGATGGCTCACGGAGACCATTCCGAAGCGCCCACGTTCGTGTCGTCCGACCTGATGACCGAAGTGACTCTCGCGCACCTCGCAGACCAGATGCTCGAGAGCAAGTACGGGATCGCTGCCCCCGTTGTGATCGCTGACGGGTGCAAGACCGGCGTCGGCGTATGGCAGCGCGCCATCCGCGACTGCCTGCAGGGACCGATCACGTACGTCGGCACCACACGGCTCCTCTACTGGCACGAGTCGACTGTGTTCTGCTCGGCGTTCTATGGCTCGCTCACCCGGAACAAGGGCTCGGTAGGGACAAGGCGGAGCAGGGCCTGGATGCCGCCGCCAGGTCGATCAAGGCATACGAGCTGATCACCGACAAGCCGAGCGGCTTCGAGGCGGTCACCCTGACGCCCAGTAGGCGAGCGATCAACGCACTTCGATGAGCACAGCGACCCGGGCTCGCCCATGGACCATGGTCTCCAATGACGTCGCGGCGCAGTTCTCTTCACCGAATGTCATGGAACGCCTGACGTTGTCGGACGTCCCGTCTAACCTTCTCGCGGATCATCAAACGTTGAGCAGCATCTCCCGGGAGCGCCTCATTTCGAGGTGCCCCGGGTCGGGGGGACGAACAACCGATGTCGGAAGACACGACGGCAGCGGATTGCGCTGCAAGCCTGCGCACCATGGCCGCTGACCAGCGGTTCGAGAAGCGATCAGCGGACTTGAGCTCGCTCGCCACGGACATCGAGCGCCCGGAAGGCGACGAGTGGGCAGGAGTCGACTTGTTCTCGGCCTTCCCGGCCGACACAGGGACGGCGAGCAGTCACCCGAACTGGGTCGAGCGCCTCCTGGGCATCGCATCCGGAGTGTCCGTCTTCCTCCCGGTCGCCTGGACCTGGTGGAGCTTCCGCGATGCAACCCGCGCATACGAGACCATGCTGGCGACCGGCGACGAGGCCGACGGCACGAGCTTCCTCAGCCTATGGGCGACCGGGTTCGACGATAACCTCACCGGTCGACACATGCTGGTGCCGATGGCTGGCATCTCCCTCAGCCTCATCCTCCTGGCGATCGCCTTCCTCGTCCTGCACCGGATGTCGGCCGAGGTCAACGTCCGCCGCGAGGAGTCACTGGCGAAGGCAGCTCGGCACGAGCTGGTCAGCACCTTGACCCAGGCCCAGCGCATCATGAACAAGCGACGCGCCGACCACCCTCAGCGCATCGAGGGCATCATCAAGTCGTCGATGCAGAAGCTCCAGCTTGCGCACGACGCCACACGCGGGGCGGTCGTGGACCTCACGACCAGCTCGAAGCAGGTCACGAAGGACATGACGAAGCTCGTCAAGTCCGCCCGGGAGGCGGGTGAGGAGTCGCGACGACTCACTGCCTCGGCAGCGGAGGCGGGAGCGGCACTCCAGCAAAGTGCTGAGGACACCAGGGTCTCGGTGTCCAGCGCCATCGCGTCCTTGGAGTCGTCGATCGAGACGAGCATGCAGTCGACGCGGACGTCATTGACGACCGCCAGCGACTCGATGCGGTCCTCGATCGAGTCCAGCATGGAATCGGCGCGAGCATCGCTCGAGTCAGCCGGCGCCTCGATGAGCACCTCCGTCCAGGGATCGTTGTCCCAGTTCCAGTCCTCCATGGGTGATCGACTGCGTGACTTCAGCGCACAAGCCATCAGCGCGCTCGAGTCCGCGAGCGGGCAGCTCAACACGTCCGTGGCACAGATCGGCACGAGCTCCGAAAGCAATGCTGCGTCCGCTCGCGCCCTCATCGAGCAGATCGAAGCATTGGCCGCCGATCGCGCGACCAGCTCGGAGGAATTCACTCGCGCTGTCACAGAGATCAGGGCCACATTGGAGTCCCTCGAAGAGGCGCTCACCAGCCACGAGAGCACGATGCAGGGTCAGGCATCGGAACTGACGGGTGCACGCGACGCCGCCGAGCGGATGCTCCGAATTCTCACGCCGAACGGCGTGGGCTCGGTGCCTGCCGCCGTCGCGGCGGAGCGCTGAGGTGCTCGCTTCCGCTCGACGCGGGCGACTTCTCTCTGCCGAATCGGCTGCCGGGTGGATCTTCGCCGATCTGCTGTTGGTGCTGTTCATCGTCGGTCTCGGGTCCGCGATCAAGTACACCCCGCCTCCGCCGCCCGAGCCGGAACCCAAGATCCCCCCGATCGTCGGCATGAAGACCGACCCCACAGCGCTCACCGTCGCGGTCAACGGGCAGCTCCTGAGCACCGGATCAGCGCTCCCTGCGCCGGCGAGAGGCGCCGTATGCGACGCCATCAGGGCTCGTACGCGATCACTTCGGGGCGAGCGGGCTGCTCTCGTCCTGGTGTTCGGTGGTGCCGGCGACGTCACGTCCGGCCAGAACGTCGCGCGGTCGGTCGCCGGTCAGCTCGGGTGTGCCGACGACAAGATCTTCCGGGGCAAGGTGCCGACTCGCGCGTTCTGGGACGGTTCGCTCCCCCTCGGTCAGGCCAGGCTGGAGATCTTCCTCTTCCTCCGCGAGGGAGATCGGTCGTGACGTGGTGGCGAAGGCTCTGGCATCGCATCGTCGGACGCGACCACCAGACCGCACCCGAGACGGTGCCTGCACAGCCCCAGACGACCCCGACCCCGCCGCCCGATATGCGGTCGACGGGGCCTCGTCCGGCTCTTTCCCGGGGATCGGAGCCAGCAACGGCGCAGGATTCGCGTGCAGATCACCAGCGTCCACCGCACCCTGGCCAGGAGACCGAACGGGACGACACGTCTCTCGCGGCCGAGCAACCCGTTCCCGCTCGTCCCGGGACCGTCGCGCCGCCCCCGCCGGCTAAGCCGGTGCCCGTCGAGGTGGCTCGACTCCCTGAGGCCCCGGTGGTGCCCCCGTCCCCCGCACAGCACGCGCCGCAGGCCCGGCCGCGCAACGACTCGGTCGTCGACGACCAGCCGTTCGACCTCCCGGACTTCTCGACCGTTTCCTACCCCGCTGTGCCCGACGGCTTCGTGGGTCCAGGCAGGGTGGCGAGCGAGCGACCGCGCGTCGACGTGGGCAGGTCTCCCTACTCGGTCCGCTCCACCTCCGAGCTCCTCGACGAGTTCTCGGTCGCCGAGTCCACCATCGGATCTGCGCTGCGCCGCGAACCGATCACGATCGCCTTGCCCGCTGCCGGTTCCTCGCCGGGCTCGTACGCACTCCCGCGGCTCCCCGAGACGTTCGTGGACGCCGAAACCGGTCAGCCGCGAACGCTCCGGCGGGCCGTGGAGTCGCCTGGCTCGGCCGACCTGCCTGACGCCCTCGACCGCCTCGAGCTGGTCCGGCTCGTCGCACGGATGGTCGACGGCCTGCACGCGCAGGACCACTTCACTGCTGGAGTCGACCTCGACACGATCGCGTACTGCCTCCATCCTCGCCCGGCCGTCGCCCTCGTCGCGGGCGATCGGGTCCGGAGGGTCGGCGGAGACTTTCTCGCCTCGGCACCGGCGACGAGCGGCATCCCGTCGTTGGACGGGGACCGGGAGGGTTTCGCCCTGCTCGCCCAGCGGCTGCTGGCCCCGGACGGCCGCATCGCGCAGGGCGAGATCCCCGGCCTCGACGAAGCCCATTCCAGTGGCGCCCGCCGGCTCTGGGCCCGCGCCACTGGGCCAGACGGCACCCGACCGCAGGTCGGCGAATGGCTGGCGGTGCTCGGGTGAAGCTCGAGGAGATCGCTCCGGGGATGCTGGTGGCCGGCATCCTGACGGAGCCAGCGCGCATCCTCACTGCAGGGTGGCCATACGGGCCCGAGTTCCTGGTCGTCACGGTGGAGGATCCTCGCGGGACCACCCAGCAGTCGATGCTCGACCGCTCGAAGGAGTCGGATCTGCGTGAGGTGAGCTCGCTCGGACCATCGCGGTGCGACGGTGACGTACGCCGCTGGAAGATGGGCACCGAGGCGTTCCGCCTCCAGAGCTCCGCTCTCGTCGACCCGATGCAGGCCGTGTCCACCTCGTCACTTCGTCCATTGCCCCACCAGATCAAGGCCGTCTACGAGGAGATGCTCCCCCGCACCCCGCTGCGGTTCCTGCTCGCCGACGACCCCGGTGCCGGCAAGACGATCATGTGCGGCCTCTACGTCAAGGAGCTGATGCTCCGCGGCGACCTGGAGCGCTGCCTCGTCGTCGCACCGGGTGGCCTGGTGGGCCAGTGGCAGGACGAGCTGCAGGAGAAGTTCGGGCTCACGTTCGAGATCCTCACGCGCGAGATGATGAGCGGGACCGTCGGCCAGTCGGTGTTCGAGGACCACCCGCTGCTCCTCGCCCGGATGGACATGCTCAAGCGCGATGACGACGTGCTCGAGCGCCTCGACGCCTCGTCCTGGGACCTCGTCGTGGTCGACGAGGCGCACCGCATGTCTGCCACCATCCGGGGGCACCAGCTGGACCCGACGAAGAGGTACGAGCTGGGGCAGCGGCTCGGGAGGATCTCCCGACACCTGCTCCTGATGACGGCCACGCCGCACTCCGGAGACCCCGACAAGTTCCGAGCCTTCCTCGGTCTGCTCGACGAGGACCGCTACCTGGGCGCTGACAGGGAGGCGGTGGTCCCGGGCCGGGACACCATGCGTCGACTCCTCAAGGAGGACCTCCTGACGCTCGAGGGTCGCCGCCTGTTCCCCGAGCGGCGGGCCTACACAGTCGGGTACGGCCTGTCGCCGGCAGAGACCGATCTCTACGAGGCGGTCACGGAGTACGTGCGCCAGGAGATGCGGATGGCCGACCGCATCGCGGACGGGGACCGCAAGCGGGCGACCAACGTTGGGTTCGCCCTGACGGTCCTGCAGCGTCGGCTGGCGTCATCGCCGCATGCCATCCTCCGCAGCCTGGAACGGCGTCGGGCTAGGCTCGCGGGAGCTCTGTCCGCGCCCGCGGTCCTCGATTCCGACCTGCGGCTCCCGCCAGGATCGCTCGGAACCCACGTCGTCTCCGACGAGCGCACGAGCCAGGAGGCCGAGGACCTGGAGACAACAGTGTCCGCCGGCGCGACGGCCGCGATGACCCGAGCCGAGCTGGAAGCTGAGATCGCGTCGCTCGACGAGCTCGTCCCGATCGCCCGCCGAGTGCACGAATCGGGCGAGGACACGAAGTGGAAGCAGCTGCGCTCGCTGCTCGAGGACCATTCCCTCACTCGTGGACCGGACTCGGCGCCACGCAAGATCATCGTCTTCACCGAGCACCGCGACACTCTGTCCTACCTCGCCGACCGCATCCGCGCTCTCCCTGGTCGCACGAACGGGGTCGTCGAAATCCACGGCGGTCTGGCGCACTCTCAACGGCGGGCGGTCGAGCGCAGCTTCACCCGCGATCCCGACGTCACGGTGCTGGTGGCCACTGACGCCGCCGGCGAAGGACTCAACCTCCAGGCCGCTCACCTGATGGTCAACTACGACCTACCTTGGAACCCCAACCGGCTCGAGCAGCGATTCGGGCGTATCCACCGCATCGGTCAGGACGAGGTCTGCCACCTCTGGAACCTCGTCGCGACAGACACCCGCGAAGGAGCTGTCTACGAGCGGCTCCTGACGAAGATGGAGGCACAGCGCGAGGCGTTCCAGGGCAAGGTCTACGACGTGCTCGGAGAGGCCTTCGAGGACGACCCGCTCAGCGAGATGCTCCTGAAGGCCATTCGCTACGGCGATGATCCGAAAGTGCGCGCACAGCTCGACGCGGTGATCGACGAGAAGGCGTCCGAGGGCATCCCCGAGCTGATCCGCGAACGCGCACAGTTCCGTGCGATGCTGTCGTCTGCTGACCTGGAAGAAGCTCAGCACCGTGTCGACACGAGCGTCGCCGACCGGCTGCAGCCTCATCACGTGGCGGCATGGTTCGAGACCACGTTCTCGGACCTCGGTGGTCGTGTCCGCACCACCTCGTCCGGCGCCTACGACGTGCAGCTGGTCCCGGAGGAGGTCCGCACCGCCCGCGACACGTCGGGCGTGGTCCGGCACCGCTACAAGGGCGTGACCTTCGACCCGTCCCGCGCCGCTGCGATCTCGACCGGAGACTCGCTCGGCCTGGTCGGCCCCGGCCACCCGCTGCTCGAGAGTGCACTCGCCGAGGCGAGGTCCCGGTTCCGCCCGGACCAGGAGGCCGGAGCCGTGCTCGTCGATGATCGCGACGATGCGGTTCCCCGCCTGCTGATCGTGGCGAGCCACGAGCTCACCGACGGTCACACGCCGTCCCACGTGCTGTCCCGTCGGGTCGCATTCACCGAGCTGACCCTGGACGACGACGTTCGAGATGTGGGGGCTGCCTATCTGGACTACCGGGAGACGACCGAGCGCGAGGCCGCAGTTGCCGCCGATCTACTGGGCTCCGAGCGCTACGCGTCGTGGGACTTGGATGCCGCGCGGCTCTGGACCGTCCACAACATGGTCGGCGACCACGCCCGCACGGTCACACCAGTGCACGAGGCTCGGATCCGCCGTGCCCAGATGGATCTCGAGCAGCGGCTCGCCACAGAACCCGCGTACTGGCGGCGCGCGGCTGACGGCGTGTCATCAGGGGTGAGAAAGGGCGTGACTCCCGAGACGGCGCGCCGTCGGGCCGAGGAGGTGGAGCGTCGCCTGAGGCACCGGCTCGACTCGCTCGCGAAGGACGCGCGAGTCGTCACGCGACTACCACAGGTCGTCTCGTGGGCCATCGTCCTCCCGGCGCGCGATCTGGGGACCGCGGGCCGAGGACGTGCCACCCCGTCTTCGGACGTCGTGACGACGATCGTCGAGGCCGAGACGTCTATGGGGCTCGCGGTCGAGACCGCAGGCGCCGTCGTCGTCAGCCGCCGTCCCGACGGCCTCACCCGATGGGTGGACGTCGCGGTGAGCGATGCGACCCGCGGTCCGGTCCGCTTCTCCCGGACCCAGGTCGTGCGCGGCCTCAACCTCGGCGACCGACACCGTCTGGCGCTCGCTCAGCCTGGGGACGACGGTACCGAGGTTCGCTACGTCATCGACCCCTTCGCGCGGCTGCGGGTGAACGACCTGTTCGCGCACGACTTCGAGCTGCCGTGGAGCACGCTGTGGCGCGCAGGGAGTGAGCCGTCGTGACGACCATGACCGAACCCCGCACCCTCGAAGCCCTGGCCTCTGAGCTGGGCATGTGGGCGACCGAGCTGGTGGGCAGCATCAGCGACCTCGAGCGCGCCGTGCACTCCGATCGTTCGCGCGTCGCGCGGGTGCTCTCAGGCCGGGTCTTCGAGGGCGCGCCGTCCGATCGCCTCACCCGTGATCTGTTCGTCGTGCGTTGCGGAAGGCCGGAGATCGACAACGCCGTCTTCGCCACCCTGGTTGAAGTGGGGGGGCGCCACGCAGCGCGCCGGCCGGTCCTCGAGGTGTCCGACGAGGCTCGAGAGATGGTCACGGCCGCGCTCGAACATCTGTCTTCGCGACCGAAGGGCTTCCTGCGGTCGAGAGGATCAGCCGACGAGAGGGCGGACGCAGTCGTCACGCTGGCCCGGCTCCACGACTGGGCCGAGCGCACCGGCTTCGGCACTGCTCTGGCGTCCGCAGCCGCGCTGTCGTATGACGCCTACCTGCCGTCCACGGTCGCGGACGGGCTCGACAGCATTGCAGAATCGCTGGGAGTTGCACCTCGCTCTGAGGTCGCGGTGCTGGCAGCACCGGACGTCTCGACTCTTTCGAAGGCCTGGAGCGCTGGCCGCGACCTGACCACCACGTTGGACGCGCTGCGCGAGGACGTCCGCGATCGGTTCGCCACAGTCCGCAACGAGGCGGTCAGACGACAGCTCGCGTCGATCGACATCGAGGTCCTGAAGCAGCTGCTCCCGCCGGGCGCCCGACTCCAGGCGGCGCGCGACGCCGGAGCCCATACGGTCGCGGACGTCCTAGCGCTGGAAACGCACGTTCATGCCATCCCCGGTCTAGGACACGAAACGGCGCGGGCGCTGCGGGCCGCGGCGCTAGACGCACAGCGAACTCTCGAGCAGGAGGCGGGGAGCCGGTTCGACGCCGATCCCGGTGACCTCGCGGTGACTGCCCTGATCCGAGCTCTGTGGCGCCTTCAGACGCTCCACGACACCACGGCGGCCATCGGCGACGCCCTGGAGGAGCTCGCGCGCGACATCGAGCCCATCGGACCCGCACTCGGAACCGGCGAGGACGTCGTGCTGCTTCACCGCACTTCACCCCGCCGTGGGCAGGATGTCGTCCGCTACCTGCGCGAGCGGGCCTCGTGGCTGCGTGAGGTCGGACTGGACGGTCTCCAGAGCGGGCCGACGTCGACCGTGGCAGACGACGTCGTGTGGGACGACTACCGCAAGCGTGCGGTTCTCTACCAAGGACTTCTCCGGGGCGTGCTCGGCCTGGAGGACGACGTCGAAGCGCTGCGTGGTGGACTTCCGACCGAGATCGGTGAGGCTGTCGAGCGTCAACGGCTCGACACGGCTGCACTCAGCCCAGACCTCCAGGCATCCCTGCGTGGCTACCAGGTGTTCGGCGCGAAGTACGCACTCGCGCAGCGTCGCGTGCTGATCGGCGACGAGATGGGACTGGGCAAGACGATCCAGGCCCTCGCGGTCATGTCACACCTCCACGCGCAGGACGCCAGACGGTTCCTGGTCGTCTGCCCGCCGCCGGTCCTGGTCAACTGGATGCGCGAGATCAGGCAGCACAGTTCTCTGATGGGCCATCGGCTCCACGGACCCGAGCGAGACCACGCCGCGCGCCGCTGGCGCGCCCTGGGTGGCGTCGCCGTCACGTCCTTCGACACGTTGCGGAGGCTCGACCTCGGCGAGGAGGACCTCGACCTCCTCGTCGTCGACGAGGCGCACCTCGTGAAGAATCCGACGGCGAAGCGCACCGCGTCGGTCGCCGAGGTCGGCGAGCGGAGCGGGCGCGTGCTGTTCCTCACCGGAACCCCGCTCGAGAACAAGGTGGAGGACTTCACCAATCTCCTCGGGATGCTCCAACCCGAGCTCGTCGAGGACCTCGACCCTGCTCTCATGGTCGTCGGAGCTCGAGGGTTCCGAGAGCAGGTCGCTCCCGGCTACCTGCGGCGACGCTCCGAAGATGTCGCAACCGAGCTGCCAGACCTTGTCCGGACAGACGAGTGGGTCTCGATGACGGACGCGGAGCGGGAGGAGTACTTCGACGCCGTCGCGCGTGGCGACTTCCACTCCGCCCGCCGGGCCGCCTTCACCGCGGATCCCAGCACGAGCTCGAAGCTCGAGCGCCTGGAGGACATCGTCAAGGAGGCGGCAAGCAACGGCCGCAACGTCCTGGTGTTCAGCTTCTACCTCGACGTGATCGATGCAGTGGTCGCCCGGCTCGGGGACAGGGTCGTCGGCACGATCACCGGACAGACCCCTGCGGACAGCCGACAGGCCGTCGCCGACCGACTGGCGCAGTCGCGCGTGCCTCGGGTGCTCGTAAGCCAGATCAGCGCCGGTGGCGTGGGCATGAACATCCAGGCCGCATCGGTGGTGATCCTGTGCGAGCCGCAGGTGAAGCCGAGCACCGAGCAGCAGGCGCTCAAGCGTGCTCACCGCATGGGTCAGCTCAACAGTGTGCAGGTCCACCGGCTCGTCTCCGAGGAGAGTGTCGACGAGCGCATGCTGGAGATCCTTCAACAGAAGCTGGACCTCATCGACACGTACGTCGACACGAGCGAGGTCGCGAAGGCTTCGGCTAGCGCGACGGACGTCAACGAGGCGCGGCTGGTGCGCGACGTCATGGCCCAGGAGCAGAGAAGGCAGGCCGCCAGAGCAGCAGCACGCATGTCCACTGCGCTCGCCGGTCTCCCGGTAGACGGCCAGCCGACACATGTGTCGAGCAGTCAGCAAGCGACACCGCCAACGCCATCGGAACGGGTGAAAGAGCCGACGACGCGCCAAGCCAGCCACGGCCTGCCGCGGCCTGCCACGAATCCGGCGAGACTGTGCACGAACTGCGGTGTGGTGAGCCTGGATGGCAGTGTCTGCGGTTGCGGAAGGGCGGAGAATGCCGGTCGCGGACTGTGAACGCCCGCTTTCGCGGCTCAGATGTGCGAGCGTGACGGTGTGATGGGTATCAGCGACTCTCGCGAGCTCCGAGGCACAGCCATGGCGTGGCTCGACGAGCGTACGGATCCGAGAGTTGATTTCGGATGGCTTTCGACTTTCACCTACGACGGCAGTCGGATACCGCTCATGGATCGCCAACGGGGAATCCGTAAACCGGCCGGCATGGACGCCGCGTTGGCAATTCGTACCACGTTCACGCCGCCGAATCAGCTCCCGCCGTACAACGATGAGATCGGGGCAGACGGTCTCCAGCGGTACAAGTACCGAGGCACCGACCCCGATCACCCCGAGAACGTCGCGCTTCGTCGCGCGATGGAGCAACGACTTCCGTTGATCTGGTTCGTGGGAGTGGCCTCCGGACTTTACGAGCCGATCTATCCCGTGTACGTCATCGGCGAGGAGCAGGCAGAACTACAGTTCGCTCTCGCAGTTGACGAAGGCCAGCGGTTCATCACCCCCGGCACTCCCATGGACGACACGACTCGGCGTTACGTCGAGCGCATCACGAGGGCGCGACTCCATCAGCGGGTGTTCCGGATGCAGGTGCTCTTGGCCTACACGGACCGCTGCGCGGTCTGTCGTCTCAAGCACCCCACACTCCTCGATGCGGCTCACATCATCGGCGACGCCGAGGAGGGGGAGCCGGTTGTTCCCAACGGGATGAGCATGTGCAAGATCCACCACGCGGCGTTCGACCAGAACTTCCTCGGCGTCTCGCCCGACCTCACGGTCGCGATCAATCGCGATCTCATGGAGGAGGTCGACGGGCCGATGCTCAAGCACGGGCTCCAAGAGATGCACGGCATCCGCCTGCATGTCCCGACCAGTCGAGCGCAGCGACCCGATCCCGAGAGGTTGGCCGCCCGCTACGAGACGTTCCTGGCTGGCTGACGCACGTAGCCACAGAGTCAGACTGCGGACTGCTCGACTGCAACGCGGATCCGGTGCACCGCGTCTGGCGGCTCTTCGTGCTCCCAGACTCGGATGACGTTCCACCCGAGCTGAGCCAGTGCGGCTCTGTTGCGGTTGTCCCGCTCGATGTTGGCATCGAGCTTCGCGCGCCACCAGTCGGCGTTGTTCTTCGGTGCCGTCGCGTGCACCGGACAGCCGTGCCAGAAACAGCCGTCCACGAACACGACCACGCGCCGACGCGTGAAGACGATGTCACCGCGGCACCGCAGCGACGGTTCGAGGCGGAAGTCGACCCGATAGCGATATCCGAGAGCATGGAGCTGCCGACGGATGGCCAGCTCGATCGATGTGTCCCGCCGCCCTTGGCTCTTCATCCGACGGCGGACGACATCGTCGAGCGGCTCTGGCATCAGACTGACGACATGTGTTCGATGTGGGCGCGCAGGTCGTCCACGAAGTCCGGTCGACGTCGCAGATTGCTGGCGACCAGACGGGTGGTGAATCCGCGGGTCGCGTTGAGACTCAATGGGTCGGCACCGTGGTCGGTGAGCAGGCGCGCGAGAGTCTGTTGCGGTCGTATGGCGAGCGGACGCTCCGAAAGTGACCACTCCTCTCGAAGGCCAGATACGGAACTCGCGGCCGCGGGCCAACGACGTCCGACATCGAGGGGCTTCCGAGCCACATCGACAGGTGAACGCGGCTCCACGAGACCCCGACCGATCCACGTCGCGACCGGCACTGAAACTGCGTTACCGACCATCTTCCACCGAATGCCGTCTTTGGCTCCCAGGTCGGTCCACCCGGCTCGAAAGCCCTGCAGCCGCTCGCCAGCCCGGACGCTCGGTCGGGTGATCGCACGACCCGCGTCGGCGCCGACCCGCCAGACCGCAGGCGGTGAGGCGATGCCGAGCTTCGACCCGCCCTTCAGCGTCGGCGTGACGCCATCGCCCCATCCGACACCACGATTGCCTTCCGTCCAGTAGAAGCCGTAAGCGGAGTGACCCCGACGTGTCGTCGGGAGCCCCGCCTCGTCGGCGAAGAGCACCCCGCGCGGGTCCTCGGTCCGCGAAGCAACGAGCAACACACGCCGGCGACGCTGGCGTAGCCCGAAGTGCTGCGAGTCGACGGTCCGATAGGCCCAGTTCCACCCTCGGTCGTCGAACCAGTCGACGATGAACGCCATCGCCGCTCCGCCACCGAGGCTGAGCATGTTCGGCACGTTCTCGAGGACCACCCACCGCGGTGGCGTGCGTTCGATGAGCCGGAGTGCTTCACGCACCAGGCCGGACTCGCTGCCGTCGATTCCGGCGGTACGACCGACCTGACTGAGGTCCGTACACGGGAAACCGGCCGTGACCACATCCACGGCCGGAATCGAAGCAACCTTGCGGATGTCACCGACCACCTCGGCGTCGAAGCGCTTGCGCAAGATCGCAGCTGCTGGATCCCAGTACTCGCAGAGCAGCTCCGTCGACGCGCCCGCGCGTTCGAGTCCCAGCTCGAGACCGCCGATTCCCGAGAAGAGACCTACCGTGCGCACGCGAGCATCCTCGAGCACGCGACGTCCTGTGGCAACTCAGTAGTCCACAAGGACGTGATGCTGACGCAGAGTCTCCAACTGGGTCGTGATGCCTCGCGCGATCGATGGGTCACGGGAGAGGAGCCCGCATTCTAGGTTCCGCTTTGCTGCAGCATCCGAGAAGTTCGCGCTGGTGACGAACGAGGCTCCCTCGTCGACCACGACGAACTTCGCGTGCTGTCGTGGCGGATACTGGGAATCGTCGGTCAGCGCATACGTCCAAAGCCGTGCCCCGGGCAGCTGCTGAAGCAGCCGCTCGCGCGTCTCCTGCTGCATCTTCCGATCGACGACGACGGTCACACGAACTCCCCGCACGACGGCGTTGGCGAGAGCGGTGAGGTATACGGACCCCCAAGACGCCGAATACGTCGCAGCAAGCACCGTCGACTGGGCCTCGTTGATGAGCTCGGCAACGGCCAGCGTCGTCCGCCCCTCACCACCAGGGACGCTGGGACACGTCCACACCGTCTCGAGTGGGTCCGGGCGAGGCACGGACGCGATGCCGTCGAGGACGGCTGCGGCCAGCTCCACTGCACCCTGGTCCGCGAGCAGACGACCGAGGAGTTCCTTCACCTGGCTTCGATGGTCGGAATAGGCACGCTTGGCAGCTAGGTGCGGCAGTCGTCGTTGCCGTAGTTCCGCGGCGATCCAGCCCGCTTCCTCTGCGCTCAGCAACGCGCCGAGCTCCCCCACAGCGGACACCTCAGATGCCCTCCGTCAGGAGGGCGAGCAAGCCCGGGGTCACGACGGCCGGATCGGTCGTCAGGCCCAGCAGGAGCCGCCGATCGAGGAAGCGGTTGGTGCGCTCGCAGCTCGTCTCGCTCACGAAGAGACAGAAGTGGCAGGCGGCCCCGTGGAGGAACTCCTCCTTGTCAGTGGGCAGGCGGTGTGAACAGATCGGGTCGGATGAGCAGCGCTGCCCACGCCGGAGCGCATCGGCGACCAGCTTGCCGAGCTTCTCGGGCCGGGCCAGGTCGACGAGACCACCGAGCGTTCCCTCGCTGTCCGACGCCGTGGTGGTGATCAGCAGGCCCGCAGCGGGGTCTTGCCCCTCCCCCGCGGGCCAGGCATAGATGCGCTCGGTCAGGCTGGCCGAGCCGTAACCGCTGGACATCGCGGCCTCACGGATGAGCAGGTGTGACAACGTGTGGATCGCCCAATATCGCGGAGCCGGGAAGCGGGAGTCCGGGTCGATGTCGCCGGCCGTCTTGCTGGTGCGACGACGGAAGTTGATGCGATGCGCATCTCGGAATGCCGTCCACACCGGAAGTGCCTTGACCTGGTCCTCCCACCCTGCGACGGCTGTTTCCTCGAAGCGGATGAAGACACCTTCGCCACGGTCCTCCGTCGCGGGCACCCAGGTCGGCCGGCCGTTGCGGTTCAGAGGAGCCACCCGAGCAGAGGCGTCGTCGATGCGGTCGAGTGCGTCGATCCGGGTGAACCCGATGAAGGCGTTGACCTTCTTCAACTTCTCCACTGCGACGACCGAGGAGACGATCGAGGTCAGAGCGGGCGGCACCTCGCGGCGCACAGCGCGGAAGTCCATGGATCCGCTGTGCCGCGTGTACTTCCGTTCGTCTGTGAGCACCG
This sequence comes from Nocardioides currus, assembly GCF_003057875.1. GTDB lineage: Bacteria > Actinomycetota > Actinomycetes > Propionibacteriales > Nocardioidaceae > Nocardioides > Nocardioides currus. The sequence goes on from NZ_PYXZ01000001.1 coordinate 323,651, forward strand.
TCCACTCGGGACCGAGGACGGTCAAGGGGTCAGCACGCCGCTCGGCGGACATCGCCTTGGGGATGGTCCCGCCGTTCTTGACCACTTCGATGGCGTCCCAAAGCACGTCTTCGTCCACGTCGTCGAGGGCATCAGTCTGAGCCTGCGCCCCCACCGCCATCTTGAACATGGGGACGGCGGCTTTCACGGTCACTCCGGCCAGCAACGCCTGAGGAAGTGCCAGTAGGAGCGGAACGACGTCCGCCGCTGACGTGGCTTCCTCGCGCGGGAGCGCCAAGAGTCCGAGTGTCGAAGCGAACCACTGATTAGCAGCACCGAGCATCATCAGACGACCCGGCTGGCCGCAGGCATAGAAGGCGTCGAGGTGCGCATGGCGGCCCCGGCAGTGCGGCAGCTTGTCGACCGCCTTCGGGCCGGTGGCCTCGAGCATTCCGCGAGACGCACCGCAGGAGACACACATGATCTGCACGTCCGGACCGATGTTGCTCTTCCACTCCCGCATCCGCAGCTGCGGGATCTTGGCTTTCCGGCACGACGCACCCCGGTGGACCCATGGCCCGTACGGGAACTCGTCCAGGTGCCCGTTGGTGCACGCGACCAGGTAGCGCGCAGGAACGGCCGGCTGGTCCTTCGGCTTGCGCGACGTCTGCTTCCCGTCGCCACCCCACCCGGTGCACTTGCGATGCAAGAACTGAGCCTGGTCTGGACGGAACCTGTTCACGTTCACGTAGCTGAATTGTTCGTGCGAAACGGGCGCCAGCATGTTGCAACCAGTGCACCGTAGCCACTGCGGAAAGATGCGGCCCGGAATTCCGAGATCGATCGCCTCCGATCCGGCGTGTCCTCGCTCTTCCGGTGCCCACGGCGGCTTGCGGAGTTCCGCGACCTGGCTTCCGAGGTGCGCACGCACCAACTCCAGCAGTCGTGGCTCGGCGATCACCTCCGCCGGGCCGGGCCGACGATCGTAGATCGGCTCCCATGCATCGAGCCCGTGCGGCATGACCGACAGGTGCGGGAGGTCGACCGTCGCGCCGATTCCGTTGGTGTAGAGCATCGCCGACGGGCGGATCGAGCCAACGCGGGCGCGGTTCTTCGGCTGGTTCGCTTCGACGTCGGCGATCGGGTCCAGCGGCGACCCGCCTATGACCAACGGATCGATCGCGGCGACGAGGCCGTTCTCTGCGGGAACGTCGGTCACGTCGTCACCTCGGGGATGTGCCATTCGGGGCTGTCGAGCGGTTCCTTGAACGCCAGCCGGTTTGCGCTGGGGCTCACGAGCAGGTTGATCTCGGGCTGCACCTCCCGCATCGAGTTCGCGACGACGAAGACCCTGTCGGCGACTGACGGCAAGGTGTCTTCGGGACTGATGAGCAGAGGCCATGAGACCTCCTTCTTCGGGCGACGCTCGTACACCAGGGCGCCGCTGGCGTTCGCAGCCTTGTCGTGCCAGCGGTCCATGCGCTGTACGAGCTTGTCGCGCATTCGTTTGGCCTCGCCCGCGTCATCGACGGCCCGCGTGGCGCGAGCCACCAGCTGGTCGATCAGATCTTCGACGACCGGCATCTTGGAGAGGATCTCGCCTGCTCCCCGCTCGGGCGAAAGAGACCCACCCGAGCGCAGATCCGCGACGCGGGCCGCGCTGACCAGGACGCCCATGAGTCCGCGCTCCATCGCGGTCTCGGAGTACGGCGTGACGCTGAGCGCCTCGACCTGGGCGTAGAAGGTCTCGTGATAATGGCGGAACTGCTCGAAGTGGGCCATGTCCCGCGGTCGCGCCCAGTTGGCTAGCGACACGACCAACCCGGGCTTGCGGGCATCACGCCCGACGCGGGACGAAGCCTGGATGTACTCCGCTGTGTTCTTCGGTTGGCCGACGACGAGCATCAGCCCGAGCCTGGGAACGTCCACGCCGACCTGGAGCATGGAGGTCGCCAGCACGACGTCGTACGGGCGCTCCGGCGAGCTCGGGGAGGGCTTCCTGGCCTCCACTGCCTCCCTGAAGGCCTTCGCGTACGCCTGCTTGCCGTGGGTACTCCATCGCTCGCGAGTGAAGGGCAATGCGAGTCGGTCGAGGGTCTTGGAGATGTCCTCGGCAGAGATCCGCGACGTCAGCTCGCCGATGTTGAGCCGCGCGAAGTCGTTGGTCCGCTTCGGGAACGGCTCGGTGTTTCCCGCGACTCGCATCGTGACGTCGTCGTCGAGGTAGCGCCGCATGCCAGCGAGTTCCCGCGTCGCGCTGAAGTAGCCGACGGTGGTCATGTAGGGGTCTGCCGAGTCCCCGTGGTTGTCGAGGAGCTTCTGACCGGCGAGGAGGAGTACCTCCGACAGTCGGATCTCGGCGAGGGTCAGCCTGATGCCGTGGGCACAGATGCCGAGGTACTTGCGACCCGGGTCCTCGTCGGTGACCTTCTTCTCGCTGGAGAAGAAGGTGTCGCGCACATCGAGCACCTGCGGGGGGAACACATCGACCCCGCGCCCGTAGAGCGCACGCACCTGGTTCTCCGCATTGCGGACGGTCGCGGTGGAGGCGATGACCAGCGGTCGTACGTTCTGTCCCTTCTGCGCGTAAGACGACAGCAGGTCGACGGCGTTCTCGAAGACCCCGACTGCCGTGCCGAGCGCACCGGTGATGAGGTGCAGCTCGTCCTGGATGATCAGGTCCGGTGGTCGCAGCCTCCTCGCGGGCTGGATGGCCACCTTGGGATAGGAGACCCCGTTCTCACTCTTGGGGTTGTGGGACTGCCCGGGGCAGGAGCCGTGGGAGTCTGGGTGGCGGTAGCCGTGCCGAGGGCACCATTCGGCGACGTAGCCGAAGAGACTCGCCGCCTCGCCTTCCCGGGCCAGTCGGGCGAACTTGTCGACGGTGGCGAGCAGGAACGTCGGCGGGTTGCGGTAGATCTCGTCGTCGACGGTGGTGATCGGCAGCGGTCCGTCGGCGTCGCCGTCGATCGCGAACGGGCAGTCGTCGTGCCGGTCGCCGCAGTAGACCGCGATCCGCTCGCGGGTCTTCACCGTGTGGACGTCGCGTTTGGGGTCGATCTTCGTGCCGCACCACGGGCAGCGCTGGAGTTGCAGAACCGTGAGCCCGAACGCACGGACGCTGTCATTGCTGCGGACCGCCTGGACCTGGGCTTCGGCTTCCGTGTAACGCTTGGGGCTCACCGCCGACCCGACCCAAAGGCCGATGCTGAAGGGCTTCTCGCCCCACGTCGCCGGGTCCTCCTGGCGGATCAGCTCGGCGGCGCACACCAGCGCTGCGGCACGTTGGAACTGCTGTGAGGTGAGCAGTCGCAGTGTGTAGCGCATCAGCACGGCGACGCCGTCTCGGCCATCGAGGACTCCGTCGTCTGTCTCCAGGTCTCCCTGGAGACGGCGGACGGCGAACGTGAAGGCAGCCAGACCGAGGTACGCCTCCGTCTTGCCGCCGCCGGTCGGGAAGAAGAGCAGCTCGACGTTGGCCGCGTGACCGCTGCGGTAGGGATGAGCCGGGTCAGTGAGCGCGGGCAGCTGGAGAAGGATGAACGCAAGCTGGAACGGACGCCACGACGCCGTCTTGTCGCCCTCGGCCTCGACGGCCGACAGGGCATCGTCGATCGACAGGTCGTCGTCGGCTGCCCGCTTCGCGGCGACCTGGCTTCGGATGCGCTGATCGCGCATGGCGCGGTTCATGAAGCGGAACGCCGTCAGCGCTTCGCCACCCTGAGAGAGGAGTTGGACGCCTTCGGCCAGCCGATCGGCCACCAATTGGGCTTCGGCGATCGCATCAACCGCGATGTCGCGAAGATGTTCGGGCAACTCGTCCGCTGCCGCCTGCTGACCGTGAAGCCACTCGAGGTAGCCCTCGACCAGCGGGCCAAACGCTGCCTCGGCCTGCTCGGCCTCGAGCTCGGCGAGCTTGCGCATCGAGGGGACGGCCGCGCCGGCGGAGCCGGCGATCGTCTGCGGGACCTCGGCAGTCGGCAGCCAGGTGGTCTCTACGGACCTCGCCAGCCGAATGCCGTTACCGTCCTCGTCGACTGGCTCGTCCCACGTCACGGAGGCGGTGCGACCGATGGCGAACTCGAGCCGATGCCGGTACTGGAGGTCGAGGCGCTGTCGCTCCTCGTCGACCTCGTCGTAGTCAGCTACAAGCACATCACGTGTCGGCAAAAACACCGCCTCGCCGCTCTCTGCCTCGACTCGGAGCTTGGTCTGGAAAAGCCAGTCGCCTGGCGGCGCATCCATGCCGGTGACCCGGTCGTTGCTGAGCGCGAGTTCGACGATGACCCGGTCAGTCCGCGGGAAGAGTTCGACGCGGAGCGTGACGTCGTCGTCGAGTGTGATCGGAGCGAGGACGACGTGCTCATCGTGGCCGCGGACATCGAGCTGCGCCGTCTTCTCTACGGGAGTCCGCTTCGACCACTGGAACTTGCGGCCCTCCTCGTTCTCCTTACGGAATGAGGCGTACCGACCCCAGCTCGCGGTGACGATGAGAACGTCGCAACCACGCGGCACTTGGAACCGCAGCCCCATCGACGACGGAAAGGTCAGCGCCCCCTTGGGCCCCTCGTCCCGCTCCTCATCGTCATCGGCAGTACTCGGTTCCTCGTCCGTGAGCACCGGAACACCGCGCTGCCCCTGAGTGGTCGGATCGATGTCAGTGATGCCTTGCCCGGTCTCGTTGGGGTCTGCACCGTCATCCGTCGCTTGCAGCGGACCCACTTGGTTCGGATCGATGGTCACCGGCGCCAGTCCACCGACCGCGTAGGCCGCTCGCGGCGTCCCCATGATCTCCTCGTCATTGCCGTTGCGCGGCCCGAGCAACTCCCGTTCAATCAAAGCGATTAGTTCGGAACGGACAATGGTCGACGGACTCACACTCATCAGAAGAGCTCTCCCTGCTCCGGCACGTTCTGGCCCTCGGCGCGGGCTCGGTCGTGGTTGAGCTCGAGCAGCCGATCGAGGATCTCAACCCGCGCCGTCGGCGACACGGTCCACCGCTCCATCTGACGATATGTGTGGAACCCGTGGTCGAGCGCCACATCGTCCCAGCCGTACGCATCCATGGTGGCCTCATCCATTTCCGCGTGGATCTCTCGCATCCGATTCACGTCGGGCTCGCTCCGGACCGAAGGATCGTTGACCCGGTTGTAGAGACTCGTGAGACCGATGTCGCAACGAATCATGGTCGCCTTACGGTCCTCGTGCAGTGCGATTCCGGCATCCGTCAGGCGGGCAGTAGCGACCGGCCGTGGATATGTTTCGAAGACGTCCGAGGGTGTGTAACGAACACGCGTCTCGAGAGTTGACCCATGCGTGATGGCCCAGAGCTGATGAGGGCTCGCTGACAAGATCGCGAGATCTGAGAAGGACTGCGACGCGAAGACGCCGAGCGCATGGCTGAAGACCTGATTCTTCGCGACCAGCAAGGGCATGACTGGTTTGCTTACGAGAGCGATGACGATGACCTCGTCGAGCTCGGCTATGGCGCGACGCATTCCTCGCGCGAGCTCGGCGAACTGCCACCAGCGTTCCCGTCGCGCCGGCCGCTTATTGCTCTCCCGCTCGGGCTTCACCTTCTCAAGGGCGCGCCGGTAGGGGAGGCCAAATTCTTTGGCCTCATTCTCGCTACGGTCGTTGAAATCGATCACCCAGCGCGATGCTGACGCGTCCGGGCGCGAATTCAAGTCCTCCCCGTTGAGGTACGGGAACAGGACTTCAGAGTTCGCCGGCGACTCACGCATCCACGCCACCGCTTCGTTCGCTTCGAGGACGAAGCCCTTGCCGAGGACGATGCATCCCTGGAACGCGATACCCGCGTTCTCCCGCAGCCGACGCGGTGCGCCGTGAACCCGACCGGCCGGCTCGAGAAGCGTGGAAATCTGTCGAACTACGACATCGTCACATGTCCTGCTCACCGCGTTGCTTATCGGGCCGGCTGATCCCCAGACCGCCGAATACTCCAGTTTTGCACTTGATGCCGGCCACGGCCTTGAGCGGATGGCACGAATGATGGTCAAACCCTTCGCCGCTACCGAGTCGAGGCCTACAGCTCGTGTGTCCCCCTGCGCAAGGGTGTTTGTTGCGATGAGTCCAAGGGAAGCTTGGCCGTTCAACGAGGCTGCGGCTCGAAGCAGGAAATATGCGACCAGATCGGCACTGCCGCGCAGCCCGCCCGCCACGGCGTTGATGAGCCAGTCGCGCATGTTCGCGCCCAGCGCCCCAGTGAGCTTCTGGCCTCCGAGGAACGGCGGATTGCCAATTACTGCATCGAATCCGGCACGCTCAACAAACACATCCGGCGCCTCAACTGCCCAGTGGATGGGCCTCCAGCGTTCGTAGTCTGTGTCCACCGCTGGCCTTAGCCCAATGTCGATGCGTCGATCGATTTTGGCACGCTCGCCTTCGGATCGGTCGAGCGGGAATGCCTCTGAAAGCTCCAAACTCAAGACATTGTAGGCATCGTCGAGTTGAGCACCGGGGGTTGCGCCGAGCGGCAGTCCGGCGGCGACGATGCCGTCGGAGACGAGCCGTAGATCGGCCGTCGCCTGCCTCAATTGCTCAAGCAAAGCGTTCTTTCCGCGCGTCGAACGCATCGGGTCGCGCTCCTCAACCGGTGAGGCAAGTTGCCTGCGTAGACGCGTTGCCTCAGCGATCTTGCCGTCAACGTCAATCAGAAGCTGGGTATCCATCCGCTTCGGGTCGGGATAGAGGTGGAGATACCGAAGCTGGTCGAGGTCTGTCATGCCGAGCAGGGAGTTTCCACAGAAGATCTTGTCGTCGACGAACGAGAACGGCTTGGTCTTGTCCATCGACACCAGCCATAGCGAGAGCTTGCACATCTCGACGGCCATCGGGTTGATGTCTGCGCCGTAAAGACAGCGAGCGATGACCTCGCGGATCGCTTGATCCTTCACTCGCTGCGGATCGGCAATCTGGTGCGGGTCGAGGCGCCCTTCGGCAGTCCAGGCCTCGGCGACGCGGTCGGCGAGGTAGCGGGCTGCCGCTACGAGAAACGCGCCGGATCCCGCCGCGATGTCGGCGACCTTGAGGTCGAGGATCGCGCTACTGGACTTCAGCCGCCATGCGTTCTCGTCGTTGGTCTGCAGCGGCCCGGGTTCGTAGACCAGCGGCTGAAGGGCGTGCAGCACGACCTCCTCAGCGAGTGAGCGAGGCGTGTAGTGAGCGCCTGCGTTCTTGCGTGACGGGGTCTCGACCACGACCAGTCCACCGACCGGGATGACAAGCGGGATGCCGCGGAGGTCTCGACGGATGAATCTGCTCCAGTCGACGAGGAAGCCGAGCAGTTCCTCGTCGCCTCCGGCGACCGGGGTGAGCAATCGTCGCGCGTCTGCTTCGTCGGCGGAATCGAGCTCGGCGTCGTAGAGCTTCGCGAGCTTCGCTGCGGTCAGCGGCGTCGCTGCGGGCTGATCGTTCTTGATCCACTCGCGGAGCGCGGTGGCGAAGCTCTTTCCGTCCGAGCTGTCGTCGTACAGGCGCTGGAGGGTGCCTTCGTCGATCTCCGGCTCCTCGCCGGGCTTGCCGACCAGGCCGATGATCACGTCGTCCTCGACCACCGCACAGGAGTAGCCGAGCAGTCCTTCGTAGATGTAGCCGATCTGCTCGACGTCGATGTCGCGGAAGGAGACGCGACGCTGTTCACTCTTCACGGTCACCGTTTGCACGGATTCGAGGACGTGCAGCATGACCCGGTCGGAGACCTCGAGGCGTAGCCGGCCGCGCTCGTCGGTGGCGTGCAGCCAGGGGAAGCGTTCGGGATCCAGCAGCGACCCGCCGTACGCCGGCATTCGCATCTCGTCGTAGTTGACACCGCCGTACAGCGCCTGGCTGACGGCCAGGAGTCGGTGCCAGGCATCGAAGGATTCGTCAAGCGGTTCCTCACCCTGAGCGGCTTGCCGCTTCAGGTCCGACAGGAGGTCGCGAATGGCGTACGAGTCCCAGTAGAGCTGCTCCGTCGGGAGCATCTCGCGCTCCTCGGCGAAGAGCAGAAACACGACCCGCATCATCACCGTCACGGCGGCCTGATAGATCTCATCCGGATCCTCTGCTAGAGGATCGGGATCGCCTTGCCGGCCCGCGGCGAGCCTGGCTTCGGAGAACGACTGGACGAGGAGCTCGACCGAGCGACGTACCTGCGTGCCGAGCGCTTCGGTGATCTCCTCGGCCTCGAGCTCGCTGCGTTCGAAGAGCCGCGGCAGTCGCTGATCGGGGTCCTTGGCGCGGTACCGCCGTTGGTCGAGCAGGGTCAGGAATGCGTCGCGCAGCAGTGGTTCTTCGGCCCAGGTGAGGGCGTTGACCATGCCGGAGCCGGTCGGCTTGCCGTCCTTGGCCCATACGATGGCCCACCATTGGCCGTCGGTGACGACGCCGACCTCTACATGGGACTTGCGCAGAAGCATCGCCATTCGGTCGATCTCGGTGGCGGCCCATCCATCCAGGCCTGTCTCGCGCAGGCTGGTGGTCGGCTCTACGACGAGGAACAATGCAGCGTAGTCGGCGTCGCGGCCCTTCAGGGCGCCGCTCGGGCGAACGGCCACCTGTTCGCCCGGCGAGCGGATCTCGAATGTCGCGGGAAGGTCGTCGGCAGTGTGGCGGAGTCCGTTCCAGCCGGCGAGGTCGTCGAGGACGGTGTCGACCCAGGCGTTCCTCACCTCGGCGTACCGCTCCAGGGCATCTGGCGTCCGGTCCGCGAGTGCAAAGTCGTCCACCTCGCGCTGCCAGGTGACAAAGGCTTGCTTGAAGGTGACCATTCTGTCGTCGGCGTCGCCGAGGCGGTCGACGCCGTCACGCCAGATGTCCTTGACGACTGGGAGCGCGAGGAACGGTCCTTCGGTCTCGACCTGAGCCAGCCAGTCCTCGTGCAGCTCTGCCACCGAGCGAGTACGGCGCGTCATCGGATGTTCATCCCCTTGTCCACGTCATCGGGTGACAGCGCGAAGATCACAGCGGCTGGGAACTCCCACGCGCGCACGTCTTCGTAGCGGCCGGCGACGGCCGCCAGCTCGCGGTTACGCTCATCGTCGAGTGCGTCGATTCGGCGGCGGATCTCCCGGAGATCGCGCTCGCACTGTCGGCGCTCGTCTTCGAAGAGGCCGAACTGCGGATCCGCGTCGATCTGCTCGGCTTCCCTCAGGGCGTCGCGCAGCGTGTCAGCGAAGCGGTCGAAGATGTCTCCCACGCGTGTCTCATCAGCCTCCCGGCGGCTTCGGAGAAGGTCCGCCACCTCTCGCCGGCGCCGTTCGGCTCGGTCACGGATCGCGTCCTCGACGCGCTGACTGATGCCGTCCTCGGAGTTCCACGCCTCGGCGAGCTGCCGGGCGATCGACGTGGACACAGGGCGGATGCCGTCAGTGTCGAGGGCCTGTTCGAGCAGCTCTTCCGCGCGGTGCTCGCCGACTGCCTGGCGGCGCGCGAGGCGGGTGCCGGCGAGGAATACCTCTTCGTGGAGCCTCAGACCTGCGCGTCCGACGAGTACCAGCCGAGTGACCGCGACAGCGAAGGATTCGTCGAGATCCGGCACGACCATCGCGCTGACCCGCTGGAGCGAGCGCTCACCGCCCCAGAGTGCCGAGCGCAGGCGCCGAGTGGATCTCTGGAGGAGTTGGCTCCCCAGGTGCATGTAGGCCACATCCGGGTCGTCCACCAGAACCCGAGGGTCAAAGGCGATCGGCTTGAGATGGTCTGGGGCGAGCCGATTGGTGAGCTCTCGCGTGACCGGCTCCCAGCTCGTGTCGAGAGCAGGCAGCCTGAACACGGGAACATCCGTGTCCTCCGAACCCTCCAGGGTCAGCGGTGGGAACTGGTTGAGCTCGAAGGCCGTCTCGACGACGCGCTGGAGGTTGGAGGGGCGGAGGTGCAGCTTGTCGCGACTCTCGGCAAGTCTTGCTTCGAGCTGAGTCAGCTCCGCGTTGAGCATTCGCTCGCCCTGCATCATCCCGGTGATCGGGTCCTTCTCAGCCTTCGGCTTGCTCGGTCTGACGTCGATACCACCGAGCTGGCGCTGGATGTCGGGCGCGATGATCTCGTTGGCCGAGCCGAGGTCGTGCATGATCTGGGCGACCTTGGCTGCGACCCGGCCCAGCATCTCGGTGTCCTGGGCCAGGGCGCCTCCGGCGGTGACACGCGGGACGAAGTGGCGTACCTGCGGCGGCTGGTTCTGTCCGTAACGATCGATCCGCCCGATCCGTTGCTCGAGACGGTTCGGGTTGAACGGGATGTCGAAGTTGACGAGTCGGTGACAGTGGCGCTGGAGGTCGATGCCCTCTCCGGCCGCATCTGTGGCGAGGAGCACGCGGACGGAGGTCTTCGAAGGAGATTCGTTGAAGCGTGCCCGGACGAGCTCACGTGTCTCGGCGTCGGTGCTCCCGTCGATCACCTCGACGCGGGCGTTGTCGTAGCCCTGCTGCCGCAGGATGTTCCTGATCCACTCCAGCGTGTCGACGTACTCGGTGAAGACCACCATGCGCTCGTTGCCCCAATCGCCGGTCGGACGGAGCTGGCCCTCGAGATGACCGATCAGTGCCTCCAGTCGACTGTCGGGTCGCGCGTCGTACTGGTGACCCCACTCGCTGAGCCAGTCCAGGTCCGCCAGGTCCTCCTCGCTGAGCGCCGGCATCGAGCTCTTGGTCTGTTCGAGCGCCTGGAGCTCGGGCTGGTCGGCCTTGCCCTCCTCGAGGTCGTCGGCGGCGAACCCCAGGATCTCGTCGTACTCGGCATCGAAGTCGACGTTCAACCCGCGTGTTCGCGTGGCCTTGTACACATCGATCGTGCGCGCGAACGCCACCGGGGATGAGACGAACCGCTTCTTGAGGAGAAGCGTCGCCATGTCCTTCGCGTGCTTGCTTCCGCCGTGGCGAGCGACCGCTGCGTCACGACGCTTCGTGAAAGCAAGCAGTCGCTCGTAGGCCTCGGACTCGTCGTCGCTCGGGTCGTAGGGCAGTGGCAGGACTTCTCGCTCCTGGAATCCCTTGGCCTCACGGAGATCACGCTTCAGGCGCCGTACCGCTACCTCACTCAGCGCTTGTGGATCGATCTTGCTGCTCCGCACGAATCGCTGAGGGTCGATCATCTCGAGGAGCGCGGCAAATGACTCCGTGTATCCGTTGTGCGGCGTAGCTGAGAGGAACAACCGGTGCTCTGCTCGCTCGGCCAGCTCGCGCACTGCGCGTGTTCGCTGGGAGTCGACCGCGTAACCACGACGCTCGCGCCCGACATTGTCTGTGCGAGAGGGGCTGCTCGGTGCGACGTGGTGAGCCTCGTCCACGACCAGGATGTCGAAGGCAAAACGGTTGTCGTTGGCACCGAAGGCATCGCGGAGCTGTCGCTGGGCTCGCTGACCGGGTAACCACGCCATCGACACGATGATGCGCGGGAACAGGGTGAACGGATTGGCGTGGATGCCGTGCGTGCGACGCACTTGCTTCATGGTCTCGGAGTTGACTACTTCGAAGTGGAGGCCGAACTTCTGGTCCATCTCGTCTTGCCACTTCAGCTGGAGGCCCGCCGGACAGACGATGATCGCGGTGCGCGCACGATGACGCAGGAACAACTCCTGGATCACCAGGCCGGCCTCAATCGTCTTTCCGAGGCCGACGTCATCGGCCAACAGGAGGTTGGCACGGGGGTTGGCCAGGGCGCGCTTGAGGGGCTCTAGCTGGTAGGCCTCGACGTTGGCGCCCGAGTGGAACGGAGCCTGCACCGTCTGATCGTCGGCGCTGGTAATCGCTCCCCACCTGAGCGCGTCCACGAAAGCCGCGAGCTTGTTGGGATCGTCGAATCGCTCGGGATCGATTTTTTCGGGGAGGCCCCGGTGGGCGCTTGCGCTGCGTCCCGGCTCGAGCTCCCACACCACTCTGAGCTCGTGTCCTAGGCGATCGTCCTCGACCGATTGCAGGCTCACAGCATGCTGAAGCTGCTGGACGGCATCGTCCGCACTGCTGCGCGTCAGACCCTGCTGCGTCACGTCCGTCACGGCCCAGTTAGCGCCACGGACTGTCACGATCTGCCCGATCTCCGGAACTGCTGCGACCGTCCCCCGACGGGCTTCCTCTTCGACCCCTGTCACGGGATGACCCTATCCAGAGGGAACGACAGCGTCAGGGAGTTCCGGACAGACGGGAGTGTTCGGCGATGGTCCGCCGCCATGGTCGGACTATTCTTTCGTTCAGAGACGGCGGGACTCCAGAAACTCATGCCTCTGCATGAGCCGGTCTCCGCCACCGCGGATGCCTCCGACTGATCGGAGGTAGGAAAGATCGGGAGTGCGTGGTCGCGACTGCGTCCAAGAACGAAGGTGGGGACCGCCGTCTCCTCGGACCCACCCCATGGCTCACACGCGTACTGGGTCAACACGATGTCGCCTACGTGCGCGACGTGCTGGCCCGTCGACGATCGCCCTATCGACAGTTCGCGATCCCCAAGCGCGCCGGAGGCATGAGAGTCATCCATGCACCGGAGCCCGAACTGCAGATCCTGCTGCGTCGGGTCTTGAGAACGGCGCTCGATCAGCTGCCTCAGCATCCGATGGCCTTCGCTTATCGAAACCGGACTTCGATCGTCGAGTGTGCTCACGTCCATCTGAGGGCAGACACCGTGATCCGTCTCGACATCGCGGACTTCTTCACCTCGGTCCGCGAGCGCTACGTCTTCGAGGCCCTCATGGCGCTGACTGACGATGAATGGCTGCCGCTAGGCAGACCCTCTCGACTGGCGGCACATGAGATGGCTCGTCTTACGACGGTGACTCCCGATGACTCGGGCGCATGGCTGAACCGTGGCACCGGGACGCTGACCGTGGACGATCGAGCACGGCCCAGGTCGTACCCCTACAAGGGACAGCGCGAAGGGTTTTTGCCGCAAGGGGCGCCCACGAGTGGCGCGATATCAAATCTCGTCATGCGTCCTGTGGACGAGGCGATCTTCCAGGTCGCTGAGAAGCTCGGCCTGCGGTACACCCGCTACTCCGACGATCTCTACTTCTCCTCACGTCGCCGCGTTCTGCACCACACCGTGGACGCCCTGGTGAGCGGAGTTCGGCCGCCTCTCGCTGAGCTCGGACTCCACCTCAATGCACACAAGACTCGCGTGGCACGTGGCGGTGCGCGCCGGACGGTGCTGGGCATGCTGGTCGACGGGCACACGCTCCGTCTGCCACGAGAGCAGCATCGCAACATCGAATTGCATCTCCGGGGAGCGGACCGCCATGGGCTCGAGCACCACGCCGAGAGTCGAGGCTTCGATTCGGTCGAGAGTCTCGAAAGGCATGTGAGCGGACTCATCGGATGGGCGCAGCATGTCGAGCCGATGAAGGGTGCGACGTACCGCAGCCACTGGCACCGTACGAGATCGAGGAGTTCAGCCGCGGCTAACCCGCAGGTCGAACATGCGGATCCGACCGTTAGTGTCGATGACTCGGCGCGAGCCTCGATCGACCGCCTCCTCGCGCAGGGTCATGCCTTCCGGCAGTCGAAGGACTACGCCGAATTCATCGGCTTCATCGGGCGGTTTCGCGGCTACTCCCCGTTCAACGCAGCGATGGTCAGGCTCCAGAAGCCCGGGTCACGCTTCGTCGCTACTGAGCAGAAGTGGCGTACGAAGTATCGACGAGTGATCCGCCCAGGGGGCCAGCCGCTCGTGATGCTGCGCCCGGGAGGGCCGTACATGGTCGTCTACGACGTGAGTGACACCGAAGCCCTGCCCGGAAGCAAGCCGCTGCCCCGGCACGTGACTGACCCGCTGGCCGCCGACTCGAGTCTGAACTCTGCGACCGTGGAGCGGCTCTGGAAGGTGACCATCGACAACGCGATCCGCCACGGGATCCGCGTGACGCTGGTCGACAACTCTCCCGCCCACGCCGGCTCCGCGCGATGGAGTCGACTCGAAGGGCACGTCACACGGCCTGGGAAGAAGTCAGGGGCTACACCCGAGACGTATTCGCTGACGCACGAGATCGAAGTCAGTCGCAAGCTATCCGCCGTCGATCAGTATGTGACGCTCGTGCACGAACTCGCGCATATCTACTGCGGGCACCTGGGGACCCCAGACGTCGCCCTGTGGCCGTCGCGGCGAGGAGGCGTGGTCCGGGACGAGGTCGAAGCCGAATCCGTTGCATTCATCGTCATGTGCCGGCTCGACCCCCAGTTCACGATGGGCGACTACTTGCTGGGCTATTTGTCCAACTCCACCGAGATACCGGACGGCGTGAGTCTGCAGCGGATGATGCAGGTGGCCAGCGACATCATGCAGATGGGGCAGAGGCGCCTGAAAGCGGGCGAAATCTGATCTGGGCACCTAACAGCTGCGGAATCGCCGCGCGAGTCGGGGCCGCCGATGGCAGATCCAAGAAGCACTGTGCACGCACCGAAGGCCCGCCCCCAGACGGGACGGGCCTTCGAATGCGTTCAGGTCATCAGCTGCAGCCGCTGGTGGACCCGCAGCCCTCGCACACGTAGCACGAGCCAGCGGGCCGCATCTTCGTGCCGCAGGTCATGCAGAGCGGGGAGTCGACCGCCGTACCGGTGATCTTCTCCAGCAGCTCGGCGGAGGTGTGGACGCCGGCCGGAGCGGCCTTGGCCTCCACGACCTCTCCCTCGACCTCGATGGTTTCGAGGCTCGCTTCGCTCCGCACCCCAACCACCGAGGGCGCGTCGAGCAGCTCAGCGGCGGAACCCGTCTCCTCGACGATCGGCTCGTAGGAGCCGGTCTCGAGGTGGCGCTGGCGCTCCTCGGCGGAGTAGATGCCGAGGGCGGAGCGGTCGTCGAAGGACAGGTAGTCCAGCGCCAGGCGGCGGAAGATGTAGTCCATGATCGACTGCGACATCCGCACGTCGGGGTCGTCGGTGAGGCCGGCGGGCTCGAAGCGCAGGTTGGTGAACTTCGAGACGTAGGTCTCCAGCGGGACGCCGTACTGCAGGCCGATCGAGACGGCGATCGAGAACGCGTCCATGACACCGGCCAGGGTCGAGCCCTGCTTGCCGAGCTTGAGGAAGACCTCGCCGAGCTCGCCGTCGTCGTGCGCACCCGAGGTCATGTAGCCCTCGGCGCCACCGACCGTGAAGGAGGTGGTGCGCGAGACGCGCGACTTCGGGAGGCGCTTGCGGGTCGGGGCGTAGACGACCTTCTCGATCACCTTCGTCTCGGCGGCCGAGTCGGAGGCGGCCTTGTCAGCCGCGTCCTTCTTGGCCTTGCCGCCACCGTCGGACAGCGGCTGGCCGACCTTGCAGTTGTCGCGGTAGATCGCCGTGGCCTTGAGGCCCAGCTTCCACGACTGCATGTAGACGTCCTCGATCTCCTCGACCGTGGCGTTCTCCGGCAGGTTGACCGTCTTGGAGATCGCGCCGGACAGGAACGGCTGGCAGGCCGCCATCATCCGCACGTGGCCCATCGGCTTGAGCGAGCGGGCGCCCATCGCGGTGTCGAAGACCTCGTAGTGCTCCAGCTTGAGGCCCGGCGCGTCGATGACGTGACCGTGCTCGGCGATGAAGGCGACGATCGCCTCGACCTGCTCGGGCTGGTAGCCCATCTTCTCCAGCGCCCGCGGGATCGTCTGGTTGACGATTTGCATCGAGCCGCCACCGACGAGCTTCTTGAACTTCACCAGCGAGAAGTCGGGCTCGATGCCGGTGGTGTCGCAGTCCATCATGAAGCCGATCGTGCCGGTCGGCGCGAGCACCGAGGCCTGCGCGTTGCGGAAGCCGTTCTTCTCACCGGTCGCGATGACGTCGGCCCAGGCCTGCGTCGCGAGCTTGAGCACGCGGCTGTCCTCGGTGTGCAGCACGCGCACCACGTCGTTGGCGGCCTGGTGCTTGCGCATGACCCGCTTGTGGGCGTTGGCGTTGCGCTGGTAGCCGGCGTAGGGACCGACGATCCCGGCGAGCTCGGCCGAGCGCTTGTACGACGTCCCGGTCATCAGCGAGGTCAGCGCGGCCGCCATCGAGCGGCCACCCTCGGAGTCGTAACCGAGGCCCATGGCCATCAGCAGTGCGCCGAGGTTGGCGTAGCCGATACCGAGCTGGCGGTAGTCGCGGGTGGTCTGGCCGATCGGCTCGGTCGGGAAGTCGGCGAAGCAGATCGAGATGTCCATCGCGGTGATGATGAACTCGACCGCCTTCGCGAACAGCGCGGCGTCGAAGGTGTCGTCGTCCTTGAGGAACTTCAGCAGGTTGAGCGACGCCAGGTTGCAGGACGAGTTGTCGAGCGACATGTACTCCGAGCACGGGTTGGAGGCCGTGATGCGCCCCGTCTCCGGGTTGGTGTGCCAGTCGTTGATCGTGTCGTCGTACTGCAGGCCCGGGTCGGCGCACTCCCACGCGGCCTGGCTGATCTTCTTGAACAGGTCGCGGGCGTCGACCGTCTCGATGACCTCGCCGGTGCTGCGCGAGCGCAGGCCGAAATCGGTGCCGTCCTCGACGGCGCGCATGAACTCGTCGGTGACGCGCACGGAGTTGTTGGCGTTCTGGTACTGCACGGAGGTGATGTCGGCGCCGCCGAGGTCCATGTCGAAGCCGGCGTCGCGCAGGGCGCGGATCTTGTCCTCCTCGCGCGCCTTGGTCATCACGAACTCCTCGATGTCCGGGTGGTCGACGTCGAGGACGACCATCTTCGCGGCGCGACGCGTGGCGCCGCCCGACTTGATGGTTCCGGCCGACGCGTCGGCGCCGCGCATGAAGGAGACGGGGCCACTCGCCGTACCGCCGCTCGAGAGCAGCTCCTTGGACGAGCGGATGCGGGAGAGGTTGAGGCCGGCACCGGAGCCGCCCTTGAAGATGAAGCCCTCTTCCTTGTACCAGTTGAGGATCGAGTCCATCGAGTCGTCGACCGAGAGGATGAAGCAGGCCGAGACCTGCTGCGGCGACGGCGTGCCGACGTTGAACCAGACGGGGCTGTTGAACGAGAAGTACTGGTTGACCAGCAGCCAGGTGAGCTCGTGCTCGAAGATCTCGGCGTCGCCGGCGGTCTTGAAGTAGCCGTGCTCGAGGCCGGCCTTGGTGTAGGTCTTCACGACCCGGTCGATGAGCTGCTTGAGGCTCCACTCGCGCACGTCGGTGCCGACCGCGCCACGGAAGTACTTCGTGGTGACGATGGTCGAGGCGTTGACGGACCAGAAGTCGGGGTACTCCACGCCGCGCTGCTCGAAGACGGTCTCGCCGGTCTTCCAGTTGGTCTGGACGACGTCGCGACGCTCCCACGTGATCTCGTCGTAGGGGTGCGTGCCCTCGGTGCTGAAGACGCGCTCCAGCGTCAGGCCGGCACCCTTGGTCGAACCAGCGGCCCCGGTGCTCACCGTCTCGGTCATTGAATCTCCTGTTGCAACTGGTCGTGGATCTGGCGGGTTGGTGTGCCCGGCACGCGGCTTCCCCACCACGTGCCGGGCAGTCTGGGTCAGCCAGTGGTGGCTGAAAGGTCTCCGCTGGTCTGCGCCAGGCGGCGCTCGGTGCGGAGCATCTCGATCTCGCTCTCGAAGTCCTCGGCGGACTCGAAGGCGCGGTAGACGCTGGCGAAGCGGAGGTAGGCGACCTCGTCGAGCTCGCGCAGCGGGCTCAGGATCGCGAGGCCGACCTCGTTGGCGTTGATCTCGGCCTGGCCGGAGAGGCGCAGCGCGTCCTCGACGGCCTGGCCCAGGCAGGCCAGCTGGTCCTCGGTGACCGGGCGGCCCTTGCAGGCCTTGCGGACGCCGGCGACGGCCTTGTCACGGTTGAACTGCTCGCTGGCACCGCTGCGCTTGAGCACCATCAGCTGCATCTGCTCGACGGTGGTGAACCGCTTCTCGCAGCTCGCACAGGTACGGCGCCGGCGGATCGACGACCCGTCGTCGGCCACCCGCGAGTCGAGCACCCGGGTGTCGGTCTTGCGGCAGTAGGGACAGTGCATCGCGCGACCTCCTTCGGGCAGTCTTTGAGCGAGCGCAGTTGGGCGCTACGAAGACACCCTCACGTGGGTGTCAACGCATGTGGACCAGCACTTGTTTCCTGTGGAGAACTCGGCTGGTGTTGTGCAATCCACGTCCAGGGCTGTGAACTAGATGTGGATAACTACAACGGTGTAACTACTAGATGTAGTGGTAACCGTACGTCTCGCCACTACGGATGGCAAGTGGCCCGTTCGGGCTACTTTTCGACCACCCGGGGTGCTCGGACAAAACCGCAGGTCAGTGGCCCGGAGCACATCCGGAACGGCCATTTCGTGCGGCGTGTCGGGGGTTCGAGGTGCCCCGTTCCGGTCCCGCCGTTCGTCCCCATCAGCCACAATGAACCCGTGGCTACAGGCAAGCGGGCGGGTGCTCGAAAGGGTGCGAAGCAGAAGGCGTCGTTCAACCGACCCGCCCTGCTCTTCGCCCTGGCGATCACCGGGTGCCTCGTCGCGTGGGGCTACCTCGTCTACCTCGCGATCGACTTCGGTACGACGGCCCGCGCCGGCGAGCAGGGCGCCTGGGCGTTCCTGGTGCTGTCGTCTTTGGGAGCCGTGGCGTGCCTCTTCGCCGGCCTGCTCTTCGTGTCCCGGCTGCTGCGGGCGCTCGGGATCACGAGCGATCCGGAGGAGTCGTCGCCCGCCGCTCCCTCGTCGCCGGCCGCCTCGCCTGCCGCACCCCGTTCGCCCGGGGGGCGGCGCGCAGCGCGGTAGGACCGGTCAGCCCGGCGGGGCGACCAGCTCGGGCTTCGCTTCGACGATCTCGAGGCCGACGGGTGCGCCCTCGACGGTGACCGTCTCATCGATGGCCTCCCACCGACCGCCGTTCACCCGGAACTGGCCCGAGTAGACCGTGTCGACGCTCGGCTTCACCGGCGACAGCGTGGCGTAGGTGTGAACGACGTCCTGCTCCGGGTAGGGGTGGCCGGCGCTCTCGGTGGTGAGCGTGGCGTCGTCGCCGAAGTGCCATGTGTACGACGCGGGCGTGGCCTGGATCTCGACCTGCTGGCCGAGGAGGCGAACGACCTTCGTCGATGAGTCCGTGTTGGTCGTGAAGAAGATCGTCTCGAAGTTCACCAGCGTCCTGCCGCCGGATGGCTGGACGGTGAGCTCGGAGGACGGCCAGGCGAGCGCCTTGAAGCGTTTGGCCGCGAGCGGACCGATGGGTTGGGTGAAGTCCTTCGAGTCGTCGGCCGTGAGGCAGGCGATGCCGACGTAGACGCCGTCGCGGAGGACGGCGTAGATGGTGCCGACCGCTCCGTCGGCAGTGCAGGCGCGGGGGTTGCTGCACGGTTCGGGCTGGCCGCTCGATCCGCTGAAGCAGGCCTGGTAGACGGTGTAGGCGGCCTCCGAATCAGACGCCGCTTTGTCCTGCAGGGTCTGTCCTGTGTAGAGGCAGGTCTCCCCCACAGACCCTAGATCTGAGACCGTCACACATTCGGCACTCGCAGGGCCGGCCGGCATTATCAAGAGAAACCCGGTCATCACGGCGCCGAGCAACGACGCGATCCAGGCTCGCCTCATGCCAGTTCGGCCTTATCCGTTACAACCCAGCTGTCGCCAGCGGGCGCAAGGGTAATGATCTTCGTGGAGCGGCCACCAGGCAGCGTCTTCAAAGCGCCACCCTTTGACTCCTTGTACTCGGTCGGCGGCGACGACACCTTCACCGCGTACGCGCCTTCGCCACCCGGCGGATATGCACGCACGCTTCCAATGGTCCACCCAGCCCACCGGACAAACCCGCCAGCTTTGTAATACCCGTCGACGGTCCTGGCCAGGTCAGTGCACGCACTGCATCCCTTTTGAAGTTGCAGATATGCAGTGGTATCTCCGCTCCTCTCCATCTCAGCCTCAAGAGCAGCCCAGCGTCGGATGAACGCCTCCGGCGTCTCGGGCGCAGCGGTCGAGCTCGACTCGGTCGGGCTCGGCGTCGAGGACGACGTCTCCGGCATCTTCGGCTCAGGATCGTCGTTCGTGCACGCGCTGAGGAGCACGAGCGGAACCAGGAGCGCGACAGCGAGCGCGCGGCGTACGGACATGACGGGTCCTTCCCCGAGAAGAGTCGTCGGCCCCGACGCTACCGATCTTTGCCTTCCAGCGGCAGCCCAGTCCGCAGCTTGTGGAGAACGCCCACGGTGGCGGCACACCGCACACCAATGGCCCGCAAGTCTGTCGTGTGCCGCCACCCTGCGCCGTACGAGCCAGGAGACGAGAAGATGCCGCGAGGGGCGGGCCACGCTCGGTGGCCCGCCCCTCGTCTTCCCCGACCCGCCAGCCGGGGTCGAAGCGGCTGGCGGTCGTCTAGATGGTCAGTCGGTGCTGACCGGCACGCGGAGCTTCTGGCCCGCGGAGAGGGAGACGGAGTCGAGGGCGTTGAGGCGCTCGATCTCGCGCATCGTGGAGCGGACGTCGCCGTCGGTGTTCAGCTCGGCGGCGATCCCCCACAGGGTGTCGCCGGTGCCGACCATCACGATCTCGGTCGGCTCGGCCTGACCAGGGGTCTCGGAGCCGACGGCGTAGGAGCCGAGGAAGAACGCCGAGAACAGGAGCAGCACCAGCGCCGCGAGGAACACGACGAGGCGGCCGCGGCGCGTCAGCCGCACGGCCGACGTCGGACGGGCGGCGCGCGGAGCTGCGGTGAAAGAAGGGGAGATGCTGAGGGTGCTCATGATGGCCTCCTGGGGAAGATCAGCCGGTCGTGGTGTCGAGCGAATGTCTAGAGGAGCCCACCGACAACGGGGGTGGATCGAAGAGACGTTCGATCGAACAGGTGTACGACGTTAGAGCACGTGTTCGAACAACGCAAGGGTGGGCGAACATTTGTTCGACCGTCCACAGCCGCGACACGCCTTCGAACAAATGTTTGAACAACGCCCTGCCCAGCACTACGGTGAAGCCAATCGAGACGCAGGAGGCGCCGTCATGCCGAAAGACCCGGCAAAGAAGGAAGCAACGGACGCGAAGGTCCTGCCCATGCCCGACGGCCCGCCCGACGCCACCGGTCTGACCCCGCGCCAGCAGCGCGTGCTCGCCACGATCAAGGACTCGATCGAGGACCGCGGCTACCCACCCAGCATGCGCGAGATCGGCACCGCCGTCGGGCTCACCAGCTCCTCGAGCGTGGCCCACCAGCTCAAGACGCTGGAGGAGAAGGGGTTCCTGCGTCGTGACCCCAACCGGCCCCGCGCGCTCGAGGTGTTCCTGCCCGAGGTGATGGCCGCCCGGCGCTCGATCTCCAGCGCCGAGGAGACGTCCTACGACGAGACCGACATCGGCAACGCGGCTCCGCCCGCGACCTACGTCCCGATGGTCGGCCGGATCGCGGCCGGTGGACCGATCCTCGCCGAGGAGCGGATCGACGAGGTCTTCCCGCTGCCGAAGTCGTTGGTCGGCGACGGCACCCTGTTCATGCTCGAGGTCTCGGGTGACTCGATGATCGACGCCGCGATCTGCAACGGCGACTACGTCGTGATCCGTCAGGAGCAGACCGCGTCCAACGGCGACATCGTGGCTGCGCTCATCGATGGCGAGGCGACGGTCAAGACGTTCCAGCGCAAGGACGGCCACGTCTGGCTGATGCCGCACAACGAGAACTACGACCCGATCGACGGCACCAACGCCACCATCCTGGGCAAGGTCACCGCGGTCCTGCGCCGCGTCTGAGTCGGGGTTGTCCCTGAGGCGGCGTCAGCCGTCTCAGGGCCGAGCCATCCATCTCCCGGATAGTCCAGAGCCCCTCTGGGCACTGAACTGGCGTGGTGACCTCACTCCTACCGACGTCGTCGACGTCTGCGGACCTCGCGACCGGGCGTGGTCGCGGGATCAGCGGACGCCGCGAGCTCGGCTTCTTGGCCATCGTCTACGTCGGCTACGCGCTCACGCGCGTCCTGGCCAGCGACGCGCTCGGCCCGGCCGTCAGCCGCGCGCGTCACCTCGTCGACCTCGAGAGGCCGCTGCTGCTCGACGTCGAGCGGCCCCTGAACCACTGGCTCGCCGGTCACGACCTCCTCGGCACGATGGCGGCGTTCCACTACGCCAGCGCGCACTACGTCGTGACGACGGTCGTCCTGGTCTGGCTCTTCTTCCGCCGTCCCGAGGTGTACGTCGCGGCGCGGCGCACCCTCGTCATCGCCACGTCCATCGCGCTGGCGATCTACCTGCTGGCGCCGACCGCTCCCCCGCGCCTGGTCGGCGGGTTCACCGACGTGCTCGCCCAGCACGCGACCACAGGCTGGTGGGGCGGCGAGGCCAGCGCACCGCAGGGCCTCGGCTGGATGACCAACCAGCTCGCGGCGTTCCCCAGCATGCACGCCGGCTGGGCCCTGTGGGTCGCCCTCGCAATCACCGCCTCCACGGCGAACCTCGTGATTCGCGGGCTCGCCTGGAGCCATGCCGTCATCACCGGGCTGGTGGTGGTCGGGACCGGGAATCACTGGACCCTCGACGTGGTCGTCGGGTGGGCGCTGGTCGGCTTCGTGTGGATGCTCGCCCAGCAGTGGCGCGACGACACCACCGACGTCCGGCCCGTGCTGGTCCCACACGCCCGGACCTCGCTCGAGCGGTGAGCAGCCCACGTTTCAGGGCGACGGAACGTGGCTCACGCACCGCCGTACGGAACGACACGGACGACACGCGCTCGAGCGGTGAGCAGACCACATTCCTCGGCGACGGAATGTGGCTCACGCACCGCGGCAGCGGGACAATTCAGCCGGCAGCCAACCGAGCCAGGGCGTTGCGCACCAGCGCAGGGTCGGTGGTGGTCCACATCGGCGGGAGGGAAGCCTTGAGGAACGAGCCGTAGCGGGCGGTCGCGAGCCGCGGGTCGAGGACGGCGACGACGCCGCGGTCGGTGGTGGTGCGGATCAGGCGCCCCGCGCCCTGGGCCATCAGCAGCGCAGCGTGGGTCGCGGCGACCTGCATGAACCCGTTGCCGCCGGCCTTGTCGGCCGCCCGCTGCCGCGCCGACATCAGCGGGTCGTCGGGGCGTGGGAACGGGATGCGGTCGATCAGCACCAGCTGGCAGGTCTCCCCCGGCACGTCGAGCCCCTGCCACAGCGACAGCGTGCCGAACAGGCAGGTGTGGGGGTCCTCGACGAACTGCTTGGCGAGCTCGGGCAGCTGGGCGTCACCCTGCGCGAGCGTGGTCAGGTGGGGCAGCCGTTCGCGCACGACCTCGGCCGCGGCCTCGGCGGCTCGCCGCGAGGAGAACAGCCCGAGGGTGCGTCCGCCGGCGGCGTCCACCAGCTCGCAGATCTCGTCGAGCTGGGACTTCACGAGTCCGTCGCGCCCGGGCGGCGGGAGGTGACGGGCGACGTACAGGATGGCCTGCTGGCCGTAGTCGAACGGCGAACCCACGTCGATCCCCCGCCACGGCAGCACATCGCCGGAGCGTGACGGCGCCTCGCGCTCGGTCGGCTTGAGGCCGAGCGAGGTGGCAACGGCGTTGAAGTCGCCGCCCAGCATCAGCGTGGCGCTGGTGAACACGACCGTCTTGTCGCTCAGCAGCTTGTCGCGCATCGGCCCCCAGACCTGGAGCGGGGCGACGTGCAGCCGGGCCGGGATGCGGTCGCGGGCCTCGTTGAGCCACAGCACGTCGCTCTCGAGGTCGGCGGCCATCCGCTCGGCGTTGGCGAAGACGTCCTGCACCATCCCCTTCGCCTGGGTGCGGCCGGCGTCGCCACCATCGGCCCCGGGCGCCTCCTTCGGGAAAGACGACAGGCAGGTGCGAGCGGCGTCACGCACCAGCGCGAGCGCCTCGGCGAGCTGGTCGCCGACGTGCTCGATGCGTCCGGGCGACGTCGCCTCGATCGCCTCGGCCAGCGAGTCGGCAGCCTCCGCGAGCGAGTCGGCCGACGAGTCCTCGACCCAGCGCTGCGAGCGCCGGGCAGCCCGCTCGACGTCGCCCACGGCCAGCTCGTCGGTCGCCGCCTGCGTCACGCGGGCGGTCAGCTCGTGGGCCTCGTCGATGACGACGGCGTCGTACTCCGGGATCATCGGCACCCCCTCGATCGCGTCGATCGCGAGCAGCGAGTGGTTGGTGATGATCAGGTGGGAGGCCTGCGCCTTCTCCCGCGCGCGCTCCGCGAAGCACTCGGCGCCGAAAGGACACTTCGCCGCACCGAGGCACTCGCGGTGGCTGACCGCGACCTGGCGCCACTCGCGGTCGGTGTGACGCGGGGCGTTGTCGCGCTCGCCGGTGCCGGAGCCCTCCGACTCCTTCTCGGCCCACGCGCGGAGCTCGAGCACCTTCTCGGCCATCGAGCCGGTCGGGACGTCGACCAGCGCGCCCTGCTCGTCGGGCACGCCCTCGCGGATGCGGTGCAGGCAGGCGTAGTTGCTGCGGCCCTTGAGCACGGCGTACGACGCGTCGACCTGGTCGCCGATGGCGTCGACGAGCCGCGGGATGTCGCGCTCGACGAGCTGGTGCTGCAGGGCGAGGGTCGCCGTGGCGACCACGACCCGGTCGTGGTGGAGCAGGCTGGGGACGAGGTAGGCCAGCGACTTGCCGGTGCCGGTGCCGGCCTGGACGAGGAGGTGCTGGCCGTCGTCGAAGGCGCGCGAGACCTGCTGGGCCATCTCGATCTGGCCCGCCCGCTCCTGGCCGCCGAGGGCCTTCACCGCGGCCGCGAGCACCCCCGAGACGTCGGGCACGGAACGGGTGGAGGACTCAGGCACCAGAGAACCCTACGGGCGAGCACCGACAGTGCGACGTACCCACTCCACAGCCTCCGTGTTCACGCCGACTCGGCACCACATTCACGCCGACTCGGCACCACATTCACGCCGACTCGGCACCACATTCACGCCGACTCGGCACCACATTCACGCCGACTCGCTAGATGACGGCGCCCGAGTCCTCGGGCGCGCGCACGACCCGCTCCTTCTTGACCCGGCCGAGCGGCCACTTCTCCTGGAAGTAGGTGAGCATCGGGGTGGCGGTGAAGACCGAGGAGTAGGTGCCGACGACCAGGCCGACGAGCAGCGCGATGGCGAAGTCGCGCAGCGAGTCGCCACCGAGCACGGCCAGCGCCGCGAGGATGAACATGGCACCGAGACCGGTGTTGACGGTGCGGGGCATCGTCTCGACGGCCGCCTTGTTGGCGAGATCGCTGAAGGAGGCGTCACCGCGGGAGGCATACCACCGCTCGCGGATGCGGTCGAAGACGACCACCGTGTCGTTGACCGACAGACCGATGATGGTCATCGCCGCGGCCAGGAAGATGCCGTCGATCGGCTTGCCGAGCCACGCGAAGAGGCCGAGCACGATCACGACGTCGTGGAACATCGCCACGACGGCCGAGACGCCGAAGGTCCACTTGAAGCGGAACGCGAGGTAGATCAGCTGGACCAAGAGAGCCACGCCGAAGGCGAGGATCGCGTTGTTGCGCAGCTCCTTTCCGAGGGAGGCGCCGATCGTCTGGTCGTCGATCTTCTCGACGGTGCCACCGACCTCGGCGAGCGAGTCCTCGATCTGCTGCTCCTCGTCGTTGGTCAGGTCGCCGGTGCGGACGGTGAAGTCGGCAGTGTCGGCCTCCTGGACGACGGCCTGCGGGAAGCCGGCGTCGGCGATCGCCTCGCGCGCGGTGTCGATCGAGATTGTCTTGGAGACCGAGTAGTCGAGCTGGCGCCCGCCGGTGAACTCGACGCCCATGTTGAGGCCCTGGGTGAAGATGCCGGTCAGTGCGGCGATCAGCGCGACGCCGGAGATCGACAACCAGAGTTTGCGACGCCGCATCAGGTCGGGGCTCTTGCGGTCGAGCCACTTGCGGACGCTGCCGATGTCGCCGAGCCCGCTGAGACGGGGCCGGGTGGCGACGGCGCGGGGCGTGACGGAGAGCTCGGCGAGCACGCGGGCGATGATCAGGGCGGAGATCATCGAGGCCACGACACCGATGGTCAGCGTGACGCCGAAGCCCTTGATCGGCCCGGAGCCGAGGAAGAACAGCAGGCCAGCGGCGAGCAGCGTCGTCACGTTGGTGTCGATGATGGCGCTCCACGCCTTGTTGAAGCCCACCGACAGCGCGCGCCGGAGGCCGGCGGAGGGGTATTCGGCGTACTCCTCCCGTGCTCGTTCGAAGACGAGCACGTTGGCGTCGATCGCCATGCCGATCGCGAGCACGAAGCCCGCGAGGCCCGGCAGGGTCAGCGTCGAGCCGAGGGCGAGGAGCATGGCGTAGGCGAGGAGGGCGTACGACGCCAGCGCGATCGTGGCCATCGCGCCCACCAGTCGGTAGACGACGATGATGAAGATGCCGGTCAGGATGATGCCGATGACGCCGGCCTCGAGCGAGGCGTCGATGGCCTCCTCACCGAGCGTCGGGCCGACGAGCCGGTCGGAGATCGGGGTGAGCTCGAGCGGCAGCGAACCGCCCTCGATCAGGGCGGCAAGGTCCTTCGCCTCGGACTGCGAGAAGTCGCCGGTGATGTCGGTGCCGCCGCCCTGGATGCCGACGTTGCAGCCGATCCCCTCGTTGACCTGCGGCGAGGTGACGACCTTCTCGTCCAGGACGATGGCCACGCGGCGCTTGGGGTCGCCGGACGGGTTGCACGCGGCCTTGCCGGTGATGTCGGCCCACTTGTCGCCGCCCGATCCACTGAAGTCGAGGGCCACGACGAAGCCGACGCTGCCCTCGCGCTGCAGCGCGTCGGCGCCCTGCACCTCGTCGCCCGACAGCTCGGTCGGTCCGACCTCGAGGTAGTCGCCCTGGTCGGACAGCAGGATCTGGTTGCCGTCCTTCTCCGCCTTGGCCTTCTGCTCGTCCGTCGGCTCGGCCTGGAGGCTGCGGATCACGGAGTGCGCGGTGAGCTTGGCGGTCTTGCCGATCTGGTCCTCGGCCTCCTGCGCCTCCTCGTCGTTGGTGACGCCGGGGAGCTCGACCAGGATGCGGTCCTGGCCCTGACGGGCCAGCGTCGACTCGGCGACGCCGAGCGCGTCCACGCGGCCGCGGAGGACCTGGAGCGTCTTGTCGACGTTCTCGGCGTTGACCGGCTCGCCGTCGGTGCTCTCGGCCTGGAAGACGAACTGCGCGCCGCCGCGGAGGTCGAGGCCCAGGTTGGGCTTCTGGGTCAGCGTGAGAGCCAGGCACCCGCCCAGCAGGCCGAGGACGAGCAGGAAGCGAACGAGGGCACCGCGTGACATGGGCGACATCCTCCCCCAGACGTGGTGGGCGCCCCAATCGGCAGCCTGCCCCTACACGTCGATCGTGCCGACCCACCGCTGGCCGGGGTCGCCGCCCCACGCGTCCCACGCGACGCGACCCGGGGAGGGGAAGCCGTCCTCGCCCTGGCTGAACCCGGTCGCCTTCTTGTCGACCTCGTGCCGCGCGAAGTAGGCCTGCATCTTCGACACGATCTCGTCGCTGATCTCCTAACCCTTGGCGAGCTGGCGGGCCCGGGTGCGGCCGACGTCGGTGAAGTTGTCACCGGCCTTGCCGTCCTCGATCCAGTCGACGGCACGCTGCGCCGCTTCCTGCACGCCCTTCGGAGGTGTGTGTCCCATGAACGGCACGCTGCCCGACCGGGATCGGGGTCGGCTCACCCGACGGGGTAGGCCGCCAGGTCGCTCGCGAGGTCGGCGTTGGCGCGGCCGCGGACGAGCGTGCCGTCGCCGGTGTGCTCGAGCGACTCGATCTCGCCCTCCTGGTGCAGCCGGTTGAGCAGGTCACCGCGCTCGTAGGGCAGGAGCGACTCGAACTGCACGCTGGGTCGCGGCAGCTCCGACTCGATCGCGGCGAGCGCCTCGTCGATGCCCTCGCCGGTCTTCGCGCTGACGACCACGCTGTGCGGCTCGCGGGCGAGCAGACGCGCGATCACCATCGGGTCGGCCGCGTCGGCCTTGTTGATGACGACCAGCTCGGGGACCTTCGAGGCGTGGATCTCGGCGAACACCTCGCGCACGGCGGCCAGCTGCCCCTCGGGGTCGGGGTGCGAGCCGTCGACGACGTGCAGGATCAGGTCGGAGTCGGCGACCTCCTCCAGCGTCGAGCGGAACGCCTCGACCAGCTGGTGGGGCAGGTGCCGGACGAAGCCGACGGTGTCGGACATCGTGAAGACGCGGCCGTCGCGCGTCGTCGTACGCCGCGTGGTGGGGTCGAGCGTCGCGAACAGCGAGTCCTCGACGAGCACCCCGGCGTCGGTGAGCCGGTTGAGGAGCGAGGACTTGCCGGCGTTGGTGTAGCCGGCGATCGACACGCTCGGGACGTGGTGGCGCCGGCGCTCCTGGCGCATCGTCTCGCGGGTGCTCTTGAGGTCCTTGAGCTCGCGCCGCAGCTTGGCGATCTTGGTGTTGATGCGGCGGCGGTCGGTCTCGATCTTGGTCTCACCGGGACCACGGCCACCGATGCCCTCACCGCCGGAGACGCGGCCACCGGCCTGGCGGGACAGGTTGCCGCCCCAGCCGCGCAGGCGCTGCTTCATGTAGTTGAGCTGGGCGAGCTCGACCTGCGCCTGGCCCTCCTTCGACTTCGCGTGCTGGGCGAAGATGTCGAGGATGAGGCCGGTGCGGTCGATCGCCTTGACCTTGAGCTTGTCCTCGAGGTTGCGCAGCTGGCTCGGGGCGAGGTCGCCGTCGAGGATCACGGTGTCGGCACCGGAGGCCTGGACGATCTCGAGGAGCCCCTCGACCTTGCCGCGGCCGATGAAGGTCGCGGGGTCGGGGGTCTGGCGGCGCTGGTAGATCGCGTCGAGCACCTCGGAACCGGCGGTCTCGGCGAGCAGGGCGAGCTCGGCCATCGAGTTCTCTGCGTCGGCCACGGTGCCGGTGGTCCACACGCCCACGAGGATGACCTTCTCGAGGCGGAGCTGGCGGTACTCGACCTCGGTGATGTCCTCGAGCTCGGTGCGCAGACCGGCGACGCGCCGCAGGGCGTGCCGCTCGGCGAGGTCCTGCTCACCGGTGGTGAGCTCGGACTCCTCGGGGTCGGGGCCGTCGGGCGAGACGAGCTGGTCCGCGTAGCCGGACTCGAAGTCGTCCCAGTCGTCGGTCGCGTCGAGGGCGTCGTCGAGGTTGAAGTCAGGTGCGTTCGTCATATGCGTATCAGAGTAGGTCGCCGGTCGGCGGTGCGCGAGCGAGAATCGGCTCAGCGGCGGCGTACGCGCACCTTCGGCGAGGTGTCGGGGGCGCACTCGACGAGGCGGGTGAGGTAGGTCCGCGAGACGGAGGCGTAGTACTTCCCCGCCGCCCGTGGCGCCCGCGTCCGCCACCGCCCGCGGTCGTCGGTGGTCGTCAGCACGAGCCTGCGGTCGGCGCCGCGGCGCTGCTTCCACAGGGTCACCTCGGCCTCGGCCCGGCACCCGGCCAACCCCGCGCCGACCGACCCGACGAGCAAGCTGTGCTTCTTCACGAGCTTGATCGAGACGCTGCGGGTGACGTTCGGGCAGCCGCTGGCGGTCGCTCCCGCCGCCAGCGGGCAGCCGTCGACTGCGTCGGCACGCCCGTCGCCGTCGTCGTCGCCCGTGCAGGCGTCGCCCACGCCGTTGCGGTCGGCGTCGGCCTGGTCGGGGTTGGGGACGGTCACGCAGTTGTCGCCCGAGTCGGGCGCCCCGTCGCCGTCGACGTCGGCGTCGCAGGCGTTGCCGAGACCGTCGCCGTCGAGGTCGGCCTGGTCGGGGTTGGCCAGGCCCTTGCAGTTGTCGGTGTGCTCCTCGGCGCCGTCACCGTCGGCGTCGCACACGGTGTAGCTGATCGTCACCGACCACGAGTTGAGCCTCGCGGTGGTGATCTCCTCTTAGTTGGCGATGTCGAGGCGCCACGTCGCACCGGCGGGCGTCCCGTCGAAGGCCGACAGTTCGGCCGCAGGACGGTAGCGACCGGTCGGCGAGGTCGCGGCGTAGGCACTCGTCGCCTCGTCGTCGAAGGTCAGCGGCCGGGCCTGCGACGAGGTGTCGGCGGTCAGGCGCGGCTGGATGGCGATCGACCCGGTGACGGTCTTGCCCTCCATCCGCGTCAGCCGGGTCATCACGTTGGCGGCGTGCGGGTGGGTGAGGTCGTAGGTGACGTCGATGTCCTCGACGTCCGACGAGGCGGGTACGTCGATGGGCGCGACCGTCCACTTGTAGGCAGGCGTGTTGGCGGGGTCCTCGGGGGCGATGGCCTTGGCCTCGCCCGACCACGTGCGCGCGCACGGGACGGCGGCCGCGGACACCGCCGGCGACGTCGGCCCGACCGTCGCGAGCAGCGCGCCGAGCAGCGCGAGCAGGACGAGGCGGAGCCTCACCGGCGCACCCTCACCGTGCGGGACTTCTCGGCCGCGCACTCGACGGCACCGAGGTCGACGACGGCGGAGGCGACGCGCACGTAGTACCTGCCCGGCTTGCGGACCTTGCCGCTGCGGAACCTTCCCGCGTCGCTGGTCCGCACGGTCGCGAGTCGCCGGTCGGCGCCCTTCTTCTTCCGATAGAGCTGGACGGCGACGGCCTTCTCGCAGGAAGCCACGTCGGAGGAGATCGCGCCGGTGAAGCGGTGCTTCTTCGCGGCGTACTTCAACGACACGTCCCGTGGTCCGGGTGCGTTGACGGGCGGCGGCGGCGGCAGGAGCGGCGTCGGGTCGCACACGTCGCCGAGCCCGTCGGCGTCGGAGTCGAGCTGGTCGGGGTTGGCGACGTCGGGGCAGTTGTCCGGCGGCCACAGCACACCGTCACCGTCGGCGTCGTCGTGCAGTCCGTCGCCGTTGGCGTCCGGGCAGTCGGCGTACGTCAGTGTCATGAACACCGCCCGAACCTTGCCGGCCGGCCCGCCGTAGTTGTTCAGCCACACGACCCAGTCGCCGAGCGACGACCGATTCGCGACCTTCGCGAGCGGCGTGGACGGCTTGTAGGTGCCAGCGAGCTTGTTGGACCCGTCGATGCTGACGGTGGCCGTGTCGTCGAAGCTGTAGTAGCCGTCGAGCGGTCCGCTGGTCGCCATAAGCAGTTGCGAGTTGGGCTGGAAGCCTTGCGCGCCAGGCGGGTAGATGAAGAACTGCAGGGTGGACGCCTGATCGTGCAGGACGTCCATCGTCACCCGCACCGAGGCGACTGTCCGATCGACCGGGACCTTGATGTTCGAGGCGCCGGCCCAAGGGTCTTCCTTGGGCTTGGCCTGGATGTTCGATGCGGTGCCGGTGAACGTCTCGCGGCACGCGATCGCTGCGGACGCTGGGACGTCGGACGACCCGACCCCGACGACGACCAGCAGCCCGCTGGTCAGGCAGAGCGCGGCCGCGCGCGCCAGTGACCGTGCACCCCCGACAAGCTTCACCCGCGCATCGTACGTCCGGGCGACGTCAGCGTCCGCGGATCCGCTGACCCTTCGACCGGGCCCCCGCGCAGGCGCCGTCGGGACTGGCCGCCACGGTGACGTAGTACTTCCCGGCCCGCTTCACACGCGGGGTGCGGAACCGTCCCTCGTCGGTGGTCGTGCTGATCACGAGCCGCCGGTCGGCACGCCGGTGCTTGCGCCACAGCGTCACCTCGGCGTACGCCGCACACGACGGCACGGCGGACGCGACCTGACCTCGGAAGAACCGCTTCTTCGCGACGTACGACAGCGTGAGCGCCCGCGACACCGCTGTCGGGACGGGCGCCCCCGGCACCCCCGGCGTCGTCGGCACGGTCGGGTTGCCCGGTGTGCCCGTCGGGCTGGGCGCTGGGGCAGGCGGGTAGGGGGTGGCGTCGCAGGCGTCGCCGACGCCGTCGCCGTCGGAGTCCAGCTGATCGGCGTTGGGCAGCCGCTTGCAGTTGTCGCCGGTGTCGACAACGCCGTCGCCGTCGGCGTCGGGGTCGCAGGCGTCGCCGACCCGGTCCCCGTCGAGGTCGGCCTGGTCGAGGTCGGGCACGGTCGGGCACACGTCCCGGCGCTCGTTGACGCCGTCACCGTCGGAGTCGCAGTCGAGGTAGGTCAGCGTGCCGGTCCACCGGTAGAACTCGCGGACGCCCTGGCCGTCGGTGTAGTTGATGCGGACCTGACGCACCGGACTCCGCCTGAGCACGTCGAGCAGCTCCGGCGCCGGGTAGGTGCCGGGCTGTCGCACGGGTCCGACGTACGGCGCACTGGAGCTGAACACGTAGTCGCCCCGCTCGGCGCCGGCCTCGATGGTCGCGAACTCACGGCCGGGATAGGGCTGGAACGTGTCGTCCTCGACGAACAACCGGGTCTGCGAGAAGCCGTAGAAGTCGGGGCTGGTCGTCACCGTGACCGCCGTGACCTCGTCCATCCCCCAGGCCGAGGGCCGGAACGGCAGAGTGCGGCCCGGACCGATCTCCTCCGTGCAGGCGACCGGCGTTCCGGCCGTGGCGGGCGCCGCGGACCCGATCGCCACGAGGCCCGAGAACCCGACCAGCAATGCCACCGTCAACGACGCGAACCTTGTTCCCCCGAACGACTTCATGGCTCCCGTGTCTCCCCGCGGGGTCGAGCCAAACCTGCGGACTACTTCGGGGGCATCCGGATGCCGCCGTCGACGCGGATCGTCTCGCCGTTCATGTAGGAGTTGGTCAGGCACTCCACGACCATGCTCGCCAGCTCGGCGGCATGCCCGAGACGCTTGGGGAAGAGCACGTTCTGGCCGAGGTTGGCCTTGAACTCCGCCGGGTCGGGGAACCCGTCGTAGATCGGGGTGTCGATCAGGCCCGGGGCCACGGTGTTGAGGCGGATGCCGGAGGCCGACAGGTCGCGGGCGACCGGCAGCGTCATGCCGACGACACCGCCCTTGGAGGCGGAGTAGGACGCCTGGCCGATCTGGCCGTCGAAGGCCGCGACGGAGGCGAGGTTGA
Organism: Nocardioides currus; assembly: GCF_003057875.1. Classification (GTDB taxonomy): domain Bacteria; phylum Actinomycetota; class Actinomycetes; order Propionibacteriales; family Nocardioidaceae; genus Nocardioides; species Nocardioides currus. The sequence continues at coordinate 356,306 of NZ_PYXZ01000001.1, forward strand.
CGATCGCGCCGCGCTGGCCGTCGGCGTCCGGCTCGTTGCGCGACATCACGGTCGCGGCCTGGCGGGTCATGTCGAAGGTGCCGATCAGGTTGATCTCCACCACCTTGCGGAAGGCCCCGAGGTCGTGCGCGGAGGCGAGCTCCCCGTCGCGGCCGATGGTGCGCTGCGCCCATCCGATGCCGGCGGAGTTGACGCAGGCCCGCAGCGGCGCGATCTCGCCGGCGGCCTCGACGGCGGCGGCGATCTGCTCGGTGTCGGTGACGTCGACCTTGGCGAAGACGCCGTCGATCTCCTTCGCGAGGGCCTCGCCCGCCTCGGCGTTGATGTCGGCGACGACGACGATCGCGCCCCGTTCGGCGAGGGCACGCGCGACCGCGGCGCCGATGCCGCTCGCGCCGCCGGTGACGATGGCTGAGGATCCGGTGATGTCCATGCGCGCGAGCATAGGACTCGTCCGCGCGGGCCACCGCTACAGGTCGGAGGTGCCCTCCGCGACCAGCACCGCGGGTCCGGTCATCAGGATCCGGTCGTCCGCGGTCCAGGTGATCTCGAGCCGTCCGCCGGGCACGTCGACGAGGTAGGCGGTGTCGCGCGGGGCCTCGTCGGCGAGCGCGGTCGCGACCATCACCGCGCAGGCGCCGGTCCCGCACGAGCGGGTCTCGCCGGATCCCCGTTCGTGGACCCGCATCGCGACGTGGTGCGCCCCACGGCGTACGACGAACTCGACGTTGACGCCGTCGGGATAGACCGCGCGGTCGTGGCCCGGCTCGGTGAGCAGGCTGCCGGCCTCGTCGAGCGAGTCGACGAACGCGACGGCGTGGGGGTTGCCCATCGAGACGTGCAGCGCCTCGTGGCTGACCCCGTCGACGGAGACCGAGGTCCGGTCGAGCACGACGGGCGAGCCCATGTCGACGGTCAGCCGGTCGTCGTCGCCCAGCGTGACCGTCTTGATGCCGTCGCGGGTGTCGATCTCGAGCGGTGTCGCGGCGCCCTCGTGGTCGAGGAGGTAGCGCGCGAAGACCCGCACGCCGTTGCCGCACATCTCGCTGACGGACCCGTCGGAGTTGCGGTAGTCCATGAACCACCGATCACCCTGGCGTACGGCGCGCAGCACCCCGTCGCCGCCGATGCCGGCCCGCCGGTCGCACAGAGCGCGGACCCGCTCGGCCGACAGGTCGCCGTGGACCGATCGGTCGGGATCGGGGAGCAGCACGAAGTCGTTCTCGGTGCCGTGGCCCTTGAGGAATCGGTACGTCACCCACCGAGTCTGACAGGCGGGGCCGTCCCACCCCCAGGGGTGGCACGACGAGATATGTCAAATCCGGATCCCGCACCGACCCGAACGACCTCTGACACACCCCGCAGGCACTCGCCTGCACCCGGAGGCACATGGGGCGCCCCCGGGTTCGACATCGCACGACCCATGCACCATGCAATGGAGGAACAGATGTTCGGCAAGTCAGTAGTGACCAACATGATCAACCGCAGCGCGGAGAACGAGGCCGACCGTCGCCTCTTCCTCAAGTCGGCCGGCGTCGCGGGCCTCGGAGTCGTGGGTGCCTCGGCACTCGGCGGCGCCGCTCCCGCCATGGCCGCTCCCAAGGGCATCACCGATGGTGCGGTCCTGAACTTCGCGCTCAACCTCGAGTACCTCGAGGCGGAGTTCTACTCCTACGCCGCGTTCGGCAAGGGCCTCTCCGACAACCTCACCACCGGCAAGGGCAAGCGCGGCGGCGTGAAGGGCGGCCGTGCCGTCCCGTTCGCGACCCCCGCGATCAAGAACTACGCCGTCGAGATCGCCAACGACGAGCTCGACCACGTGAAGTTCCTGCGCAAGGCCCTCGGCGGCGCGAAGGTCTCGCGTCCCTCGATCGACATCCAGGGCAGCTTCACCGCCGCCGCGACCGCCGCCGGCCTGATCAAGCCCGGCGAGACGTTCGACCCCTACGCCAACGAGGACAACTTCCTCCTGGCCGCCTTCGTCTTCGAGGACGTCGGGGTGACCGCCTACAAGGGCGCCGCTCCGCTCATCCAGAACAAGACCTACCTCGAGGCGGCCGCCGGCATCCTCGCGGTCGAGGCCTACCACGCGGGCATCGTCCGCTCGGCCCTCTACAGCAAGGGTCTCAACGAGGCTGCCGACGCCATCTCCGCGGCGCGCGACAGCCTGGACGGCAAGAAGGACCTCGACCAGGGCATCGGTACGGCCTCCAAGGCCAACCTCGTCCCGACCGACAAGAACGGCGTGGCCTTCAGCCGCTCCGCCGGTCAGGTCCTGAACGTCGTCTACCTCAACCCGAAGAAGACCACCAAGGGTGGCTTCTTCCCGAAGGGCGTCAACGGCGTCATCAACACGAGCGCCTGAGCCCGTGATGACGCCGATGGAGACCTTGGGTGCCCTGGTCGTGATGTTGATGCTGGCCCGATCCATGTGGCTGGTCCTGCACACGACCCAGCACGCCCAGGCACTGCGCGCGTCCCACTGGGACCACGAGGCCGACCGTGCCTCACAGCGGTGGCACACCGCTGAGGTCCCCGTCCGCCACTAGGGCGCGTCGGTCGGTCGAGCACCTAGGGGGTCTCGGCCGACCGGCGTCCGGGACGGCGATCGCCGTCCTCACGACCGGAAGGAGCAACCCATGTTCGGCATCGGCTTGATGGAGCTCGCCGTGATCGCCGTCCTCGCGGTGCTCGTGATGGGACCGGACAAGATCCCCGGCCTCGCCAAGCAGGCCGCAGGACTGATGAAGTCCGCCAAGAACGCGACCAACTCGGTGCGCGACGAGCTCCGCACGAACCTCGGTCCCGACTACGCCGACCTCGAGCTGACGGACCTGAATCCGCGCAGCCTCGTGCGCAAGCACGTGATGGAGGCCTGGAACGACGACCACGACGACGACCGCATCGACGACCGCTACGACGAGCGGGAGGCGGAGGAGGACCTGATCCACCTCGACGACCCCGACGACCTCGACGAGCTGGACGAGGACGACGCCGAGTCGTCCGACGACCGGTCGACCACGAACGAACTCATCGAAAGGAACGTCTCGTGAACACCACAGCCCAGATCATCGGCGGCCTCGGAGCCACCGAGCTGCTCATCATCGGCGCGATCATCGTGATGATGTTCGGCGCCAGCAAGCTGCCCGAGCTGGCCCGCGGGAGCGGCCAGGCCCTGCGGATCTTCAAGTCCGAGACCAAGGGACTGATGGACGACGACGAGAAGGACGCCAAGCACACCAGGGACGCCACGGACGCGCCGGCCACCCCGGTCGTGTCGGCCGCGCCCGTCCCGCCGGCCGCCCCGGTCGTCGAGCCCGCCCCGACGCGCTCCACGCTCGACTGAGGCACCGCCATGTCGATCACCGGAGTCCTCGGCGTCATGTCCGTCCGTCCCGTCACCGACCACGGTGAGGGCCGGCCGGGCGACGGGCGCATGGCCGTGGTCGACCACCTGCGCGAGCTCCGCGGCCGGGTGGTCCGCTCGCTGCTCTTCCTGGTGCTGGCCTTCGGGGTCGCGCTGTTCTTCTTCGACCCGCTGCTCGAGCTGGTGCTGGCGCCGTACAACCACGCGCGCACCATCCTCGGCGACACCACCCAGACCACGGCGTACGTCGCCGGGGCCACCGGTCCGCTGCTGCTGCAGCTCAAGCTGTGCGGCGTCGCCGCGGTGATGATGTCGAGCCCGTTCTGGCTGTACCAGATGTGGGCCTTCGTCGTCCCCGGCCTGCTCCCCCGCGAGCGCCGCTGGACCATGGTCTTCGCCCTCATCGCCGGGCCGCTCTTCCTGGCCGGCGTCACCCTCGGCTACTACGTCCTGCCCAAGGGCCTCGAGGTCCTGATCGGCTTCACGCCCGACGGCTTGGCCAACCTGGTGGAGTTCGGGGAGTACTTCTCGTTCCTCACCCGCATGCTGCTGGTCTTCGGCATCGCCGTGGAGCTGCCCTTCTTCCTCGTGCTCCTCAACCTGGCCGGCGTCGTCTCCGGCGCCCAGCTCAAGGCGCACCGCAGCTGGATGGTCATCGGTACGGCGGTCTTCGCGGCCGTCGCGACGCCGTCGACCGATCCCTTCTCGATGCTCATGCTCGCGTTCCCGATGATGGTGCTCTTCATCGTCGCGGAGGTCGTCGCCCGGATGCTCGACCGCCGCCGGGCCCGCCGCTCCCTCGACCAGGTCGCTCCCGACGAGCTCAGTGAGGTCTGACCGATGTTCCAGACGCAGAAGCTCGCTCCCCCGCCGCGCCGCCGCCCGGCCGGGACCACCGCGCTCCTGACGGCCCCGACCCCCGGCGCCCGCACGCGCTCACGGATCTGGCCGATGCTCGGCCCGGCCTTCGTCACCGCGATCGCCTACGTCGACCCGGGCAACTTCGCCACCAACATCACCGCCGGCTCGACCTACGGCTACCTGCTGGTGTGGGTGGTCATCGCGAGCAACCTGATGGCGATCCTCATCCAGTACCTCTCGGCCAAGGCGGGCATCGCGACCGGCATGAGCCTGCCCGCACTGTGCCGCGAGCACCTGCCCCGCCCGGTCACCCGTGGGCTGTGGGGCCAGGCCGAGCTCGTCACCATCGCCACCGACCTCGCCGAGGTCGTGGGCGGTGCGCTCGCCCTCAAGCTCCTCTTCGACCTGCCGCTGCTGGTGGGCGGCGTCATCACCGCCGCCGTCGCCTTCGCGATGCTGGGCCTGAAGAACACCGCGCACCGGCGCTTCGAGTTCGTCATCGCCGGGATGCTCGGGGTGATCCTGGTCGGCTTCGTCTACGACGTGGCGATCAGCGGCGTCGACCAGATGGCCGTCCTCGACGGCACCGTCCCCCGCTTCGAGGGCATGGACAGCGTGATGCTCGCGGCGGGCATGCTCGGCGCCACGGTGATGCCGCACGCGATCTACCTGCACGGGGCCCTCACCGGCGAACGGCACCGCCTGCGCACCGACGAGGCCCGCCGCGCCGTGCTGCGCAGCCAGCGCGTCGACGTGGTCGCGGCCATGACGGTCGCCGGCCTGATGAACCTCTCGCTGGTGCTGATCGCCGCCTCGGCGCTGTCCGGGCAGGGCATCGACACCATCGAGGGCGCGCACGCCGGGCTCGGCGAGACGTTGGGCAAGGGCTCGGCGCTGCTCTTCGCGATCGGGCTGCTCGCCTCCGGGCTGGCGGCCTCCAGCGTGGGCACCCTGTCCGGCCAGATCGTGATGGAGGGCTTCCTGCGCATGCGGATCCCCCTCGCCGTACGCCGCATCGTGACGCTCGCGCCCGCGCTGGTGATCATCGCGGTCGGGGTCGACCCGACCCAGGCCCTCGTCGGCTCGCAGGTGGTGCTGTCGTTCGGCATCCCGTTCGCGCTGGTGCCGCTGATCTGGTTCACCAGCCGGCGCGACGTGATGGGCGGGCTGGTCAACCGGAGGATCACCACGCTCGCCGGCTCGGTCGCCGCGGCGCTGATCATCGCGCTCAACGGCGTGCTGCTCTGGGAGCTCTTCGGCTAACGCACCACGGTGTGCCGCGCGCAGACGAAGTCGCGGTTGCGGGCGACGTCCTCCAGGCGGAGCTCGACGTGGCGCGGCAGCACCGGAGTGCCGGCACCGAGGGTGACGGGGGCGTACTGCACCCACACCTCGTCGAGCAGGCCGGCGTCGTGGAACTGCCCGACCAGCTCACCGCCCCCGACCAGCCAGACGTCCTTGCCGGCCGCCCGCTCGAGGGCCGCGGCGTGGACGTCCTGGACGGGGTCGGAGGTGAACGTCACGGCCTTGACGGCCTCGAAGTCGCGGTGCGTCAGGACGTACGTCGGCAGGTCGCCCCACGGGTCGTCGTCGTGGTCCAGGATCCACTGCCAGGTCGTCGCGCCCATGACGCAGGCGCCGATCTGCTCGCGGAAGCCCTTGTAGTGCATCGGCCCGTCCTCGTCGATGTCGCGCGAGGTGAGCCAGTCGAGCGAGTGGTCGGGTGTCGCGATGAAGCCGTCGAGCGAGCAGCCGGTGTAGTAGATCGTCGTCACGGTTCGTTCCTCTTCCTGAGCCAGTCGATGGGGTCGCCGTGGTCCACCTCGTGCCCAGAGGCGCGCAGCATCGTGCGCACGAGCTGGCGACGGTGCGCGCCGAATGTCAGCACGTGGGCGAGCACGCTGCCGACCTGGAAGCTCTCGGGCGGGTCGCAGAGCGCGTCGATGAGGCGGTCGTCCCACGCGTTGCGCCGCTCGACGTCCCGCACGATCCGGAGCCAGCGTGGTGCGACGGCCTCGTGCCGGGCCAGCAGCGAGGCGGGGTCGTCCGCGCCCCTGGTGGGGAAGTCGGCGCCGTCGAAGGTGGCCGACCAGACCTCCTTGCTCCAGACGTGCCCGTCCAGCACGCGCGCGGCCGACGGCTCGGTGCCGTCCCACGTCAGCACGGCCTGGCCGGGCAGGACCTCGCGCCGGTAGTCCTCGTCGGGGACGCCCTTCACCAGGTCGATCAGGTGGGCGGTGTCGTCCAGGTCGTGCTGGAACAGCTGCGCGGCGACATGCATCAGGCTCGCCTCCTCGGCGTCGTGGACCCACAGGTTCAGCGGTGGGTGGAAGTGCACCCCGTTGGGGGCGGGCAACCAGTGCGCCCGGACGTCGCCGCGCCGCGTGAAGGCGCTCGGCGGTGCGCCGTACGCCTTGGTGAAGGCGCGGCTGAAGCCCTCGAGCGACTCGTAGCCCGCCTCCCACGCGACATCCGTGACGCTCGTCCCGCCCGCGACCTGCCACGCCGCGCGCTCGAGCATCACCCGTCGCCGCAGGGCGACCGGCGACTCCCCCGTCCCACGGGAGACCTCCCGGCTGAAGTGGAACGACGAGGAGAACGCCCCGTCGGCCATCTGCGACAGCCGGGCGTTCTCCTCGTCGAGGACCGCGTCGAGCAGCTCGCGCAGTCGGTCGCGTCCGGTCATACGCCCAGTCTGCTCGGACGGCCGACCGGGCGCTTGACCGAAATTGCTGCTACTTCGGGTCCACCACGCGGGCCGAGCCGCCGCCACGACGGACCGGCTCCGAGACCGCGGTGAGCTGGCCGTTCGGGCCGAGCTCGATCGCGGTCGCGGCGCCGATCTCGGCGGCGCTGGTGAAGGCGTCGCCCGCGGGCACGAGCTGGTGGCCGAGCGCGGCCAGCGCAGCGCCGTACGCCGTGATGAACTCGGGCTCCGACGACACCGTGGCCGTGTTGCGCGGGCTCGTGCGCGGCGCGGCGATGGCCTCCTGGACGGTCATGCCCAGGTCGATCCGGTTGACCAGCATCTGCAGCACGGTGGTGATGATCGTCGAGCCGCCGGGCGAGCCGAGGGCGAGGAACGGCTTGCCGTCCTTGAGCACGATCGTCGGGCTCATCGAGCTGCGCGGGCGCTTGCCGGGCTGGATGCGGTTGGGGTCGGCCGCGTCGTAGACGGTCGAGAAGTCGGTCAGCTCGTTGTTGAGCAGGAATCCGTGGCCGGGCACGACCATCCCCGAGCCGCCGGTCTGCTCGATGGTGAGGGTGTACTCCACGATGTTGCCCGCCGCGTCGACCACGGTCAGGTTGGTGGTGGAGATGTTCTCGGTGTCCTCCGCCTCGGTGCCGCCGGCGGCCGGAGCGGGCGGGCAGACGCCGTCGTACGACGCGACGTCACCCGCCGCGAGCGGCTTGACGGACGCCTTGGCCGGGTCGATCACGCAGGCCCGCTCGGCGGCGAACTTGTCGTCGAGCAGCTGCGGGAGCGGGACGTCGACGTAGCGCGGGTCGCCGACGTACTTCGCGCGGTCGGCGAAGGCCAGCGCGCTCGCCTCGAGGTAGGTGTGCAGCACCTGGACGGGCGTCTTGCCGGTGAAGTCGGTGCGCTCGAGGATGTTGAGCGCCTCGCCCACGGTGGAGCCGCCGCTCGAGGAGGGCGCCATGCCGTAGACGTCGTAGCCGCGGTAGGACACCTTGCTCGGCGCCTGGCCGAGCACCTTGTAGTCCTTGAGGTCGCTGCGCGAGAGGTAGCCCTTCGGCACGGGCAGGTCGGTGCCCTTGGTGGTGCGCGGCTTGCGGACCACGTCGACCATCAGCTTGGCGAGGGGGCCCTGGTAGAACGCCTTCTTGATGCCACGCTCGCCGATGTCGGTGTAGGTCGCGGCGAGCTCGGGGTTGGTGAAGATCGAGCCGACCTTGGGGGCGTCGCCCTTCGGCAGGAACAGCTTCTTGGTCGCCTTGAACGCGCGGAAGCGCTCCTCGTTGTCGAGGGTCTGCTCGCGGAACGTGTCGTCGACCTTGAAGCCGCGGGTCGCGACCTTGATCGCGGGCTTCAGCGCGTCGGCCAGCGACAGGGTGCCCCACTTCTTCAGCGCGCGGTCCCAGGTGGCGGCGGTGCCGGGGGTGCCGACGCTGACGCCGCTGGTGACGAGCTCGGGGGTGAAGTTGTAGGCCTTGCCGGTGGCGGGGTCGATGAAGGCGTCGTTGGGCATCTTCTTCGGGGCGGTCTCGCGCCCGTCGATGGTGCTGACCTTGCCGGACTTGGCGTCGTAGTGGACGAAGTAGCCGCCCCCGCCGATCCCGGCGCTGTAGGGCTCCGTCACGCCGAGCGTGGCGGCCGCCGCGACGGCGGCGTCGACGGCGTTGCCGCCCTGCTTGAGCACCTTGAGCGCGGCGGCGCTGGCCTCGGGGTCGACCGTCGAGACCGCTCCGCCCTTGCCGATCGCGGTCGGCGTCTTGGCCGACGGCCGTGCTTCCGCTGGGGCCTGCTGCGCCCCGTGCGGCGCCTCGGCGGACGTGGGCGGTGAGACCGCCACCAGCCCGGCGATCATCAGTGAGGTGGTGGCAGCGCCGGCGAGCGCGGGGGTGAGACGCATGGGTTCCTCCCGAGAGTCAGTTGGCCCCAGCCTGCTCCGCGAGGTCCGATCTGTCGAGCACCCCCACGGCGTCCAGCGCCTTCCGCACCCGACCCTCGTCGTCGAAGCGCACCCACACCACGCGCGGGTCCTTGCGGAACCAGCCGTCCTGGCGGCGGGCGAAGCGGCGGGTCGCGGCCTGGGTGCGGGCCAGCGCCTCGTCGCGCGAGATCTCGCCGTGCAGGAACTGCGTCGCCTCGCGGTAGCCGATGGCGCGCCGCGCGGTCTGGCCCCGCTCGAGACCCTCGTCGAGCAGTCGCTCCACCTCTTCGACCAGCCCGTCGTCGTACATCTCCCGCACCCTCGTCCCGATCCGCGCGTCGAGGGTGGGTCGGTCGATGTCGACGCCGATCTGGAGGCTGCGCGGGTCGTCGTACGTCGGGGTGGGGAGGCTCGCGGAGTAGGGCCGTCCCGTCAGGGCGATCACCTCGAGCGCCCGCACGATGCGACGACCGTTGTCGGGGCCGATCTTGGCGGCAGCGTCGGCGTCGAGGGCGGAGAGTCGCCGGTGCAGGGCCGGGGGGCCGATCGCCTCCAGCTCGGCCTCCAGCTCGCGGCGCACGGACTCGTCGGTGCCCGGGAACTCGAAGCGGTCCAGCACCGCGCGGGTGTAGAGGGCGCTCCCGCCGACGAGGACCGGAGCGTGGCCGCGGTCGCGGATGTCGGCGATCGCGTCGCGGGCCCACGCCTGGAAGTCGGCCACGGTCGCGGTCTGCGTGACGTCGAGCCGGTCGAGCAGGTGGTGGGTGATCCCGCGTCGCTGCGACGGGGGGAGCTTCGCCGTACCGACGTCCATGCCGCGGTAGAGCTGCATCGCGTCGGTGTTGACGATCTCCCCGCCCAGCGCCTCCGCGAGGTCGAGGCTGAGACCTGTCTTGCCGGACGCCGTCGCCCCGACGATCGCCACGATCGCGCGCGGGTTCGCTTCCGTCGCCATGCTGGCTAGTGTTTCAAACATGAGCGGTCCAGCACGGGGCCGCACCGACCATCGGAGACGCTCATGGGATTCCTCGACGACGCCAAGGCCAAGCTGACCGACGCGGTCGACAAGCACGGCGACAAGATCAAGGACGGCATCGACAAGGCCGGCAACATGGTCGACGACAAGACCGGCGGCAAGTACTCGGACAAGATCGCCTCGGGCAAGGAGAAGGCGGCCGACGCCCTCGACAAGCTCGACGGCAAGAACGACGACATCAGGTAGACCACCCGTCGGGGTGGCGGGCGGTTGCGCGTCCGGTCCACGGCTGCATGACTGGCGGCATGAGCCAGCCCACTCCCGCGCCCCCGATCCCGACCGACCCCGGCACCCCGGCCGACCCGCAACCGATGCCCGGCCCGCCGACGGACCCGACCAACCCGGCCACCGGGGCCCTGCCAGCCTGAGGGACCACTAGGTTGCTCTCGTGAGTTTTGTCGTGGTGCCGGCGTCGTACGTCTACCTCCTGCGCGACGGCAGCGGCGGCACCGAGGTGCTGCTCCAGCTGCGCCGCGGGACGACCTACATGGACGGGCACTGGGCGGCGGCCGCGGCGGGCCACGTCGAGCGGGGCGAGACGGCGTACGCCGCTGCGCAGCGCGAGGCGACCGAGGAGCTCGGCATCAGCGCGGTCGACCTGCGCTTCGAGTTCACCATGCAGCGCACGCAGGGTGGCGAGCCGATCGACGAGCGCGTCGACTTCTTCTTCACCGCTCGCTCGTGGACCGGCGAGCCCCGGATCGTCGAGCCCGACAAGGCCGGCGAGCTGCGCTGGTGTCCGCTCGACGAGCTGCCCGACCCGATGGTGCCGCACGAGGCATACGCCCTGGGCCAGCTGGGCACCGACCACCGATACCTGAGCCATGGATTCGACACCGACTGACCTGGAGGTCACATGAACGACGAGCTCGGCCCGCAGCCCGACCCGGTCATCGAGGAGAAGGAGCCCAACCCCGGGGGCGCCGACGCCATCCCCGACGACGCCGAGGACGAGGGGCTGGCACGCGACCTCGACCCGTCGGCCAACCCGGTCGCCCAGGACGTCGTGCCCGACGCGGTCACCGAGCCCGACGCCGACAAGACGCAGGCGCCCGAGGGCGAGGCCGACGACGCCGAGTCCGGCGCCGTGGCCGACGACGAGCCCGAGGCCGGCCAGGAGGCCGAGGACGGGTCGGTCGAGCCGCCCGCCTGATGCGCTGACTGTGGGATCGGTGCCACCCGGTGACACCGATCCCACAGTGAAGCTCGTCAGCCGCAGGCGATGGCCGGGGGCAGAGGCGCGGGCACCCCGACGGTCGGCATGCCGAGGCCGACGCCGGCCGGGGCCACCGGGGCGGAGGTGCGGCGCTCCCAGGCGTCGCCGGCCCGTGTGCGGCGTACGGCGAGGACCGGCTCGTCGGCGACGAGGTGGTGCGGCGCGGCGTGGGTGACGACGGTGGTCACCATGTCGCCGGGTCGCACGCCGTCGGCACCGGTCGGGTCGAAGTGCACGAGCCGGTTGTCCGGGCCGCGGCCCGAGAGGCGGTGCGTGGAGGCGTCCTTGCGCCCCTCGCCCTCGGCGACCATCAGCTCGACGGGCCGACCGACGAGGCGCTGGTTCTCCTCCCAGGCGATCTCGTTGACGACCTCGACGAGGCGCAGGTAGCGCTCGCGCACGACGTCCGGCGGCACCTGCTCCTCCATCGTGGCGGCGGGCGTGCCGGGTCGCGGGGAGTACTGGAAGGTGAAGGCGCCGGAGAAGCGGGCCGCGCGGACCACGCGGAGGGTCTCGAGGAAGTCCTTCTCGGTCTCGCCCGGGAACCCGACGATGATGTCGGTCGTGATCGCCGCGTCGGGCATGGCGGCCCGCACCCGCTCGATGATCCCGAGGAACTTCGAGGAGCGGTAGGACCGGCGCATCGCCTTCAGGACCCGGTCGGAGCCGGACTGCAGCGGCATGTGGAGCTGATGCATCACGTTGCGCGTCTGCGCCATCGCCTCGATGACGTCGTCGGTGAACTCGGCCGGGTGCGGCGAGGTGAACCGCACGCGCTCGAGGCCCTCGATCTCCCCGCACGCCCGCAGCAGCTTGGAGAAGGCCTGCCGGTCGCCGAACTCCACGCCGTAGGCGTTCACGTTCTGCCCGAGCAGGGTGATCTCGGTGACGCCCTCGGCGACCAGCGCCTCGACCTCGGCCAGGATCTCGCCGGGGCGGCGATCCTTCTCCTTGCCGCGCAGCGACGGGACGATGCAGAACGTGCAGGTGTTGTTGCAGCCCACCGAGATCGAGACCCACGCGGCGTAGGCCGAGTCGCGCTTGGTCGGCAGCGTGGACGGGAAGACGGAGAGCGACTCGAGGATCTCGACCTGCGCCTCCTGCTGCGAGCGCGCGCGGTCGAGGAGGGCCGGGAGCGACCCGATGTTGTGGGTGCCGAACACGACGTCGACGTACGGCGCCTTCTCGGTGATCGTCGAACGGTCCTTCTGCGCCAGGCAGCCGCCGACGGCGATCTGGATGTCCGGGTTGGCGGCCTTGATCGGCGCGAGGTGCGACAGGTTGCCGTAGAGCTTGTTGTCGGCGTTCTCGCGCACCGCGCAGGTGTTGAAGACGACGACGTCGGCCTGGTCGCCGGCCGGCGAGGCGACGTACCCCGCTTCCTCCAGCAGGCCGGTCAGGCGCTCGGAGTCGTGGACGTTCATCTGGCACCCGTAGGTGCGGACCTCATAGGTGCGCGACATAGCGGCCCAAGCCTACGGCTCGTGACGGTGCCGATCCGCATCGCTGTCGATTGGTAACAAATTTCCGGCAAACCGCCACAATTGCCGACGGACACCCACAAACTGGTAACAGACCGGTCGCTCGGGGCTGGTCTCACACACCCACCGAACACGGCTGCCGACTCACCCCCCGGATCCGGCTCCCGTGCTTCTCGTCCTCGGAGTTCTCGTGCGCCCTCTTCACCGAGCGGTCAGGACGCTCGTCCTGACACTCCTCCTCTGCCTGACCGTGCCCCTCGTGATGCACGCCCCGCCCGCCGGCGCGGCCGAGCACGCGGCAGCCAGCAAGGCCAGCAAGGCGAGCAAGGCCGCCCGGACCACGACCGGCACCCTCGTCGCGCTGCCGCCGGTCGTGCAGCCCGGCACCACCCCCGCCTCGCCTCGCAACGCAGGCCAGGTCATCGCCACCTTCGCGCCGGCCCGGGCCGGTCGTGTCGTCCAGCTCGAGCGCCTGGTCGGCAGCACCTGGACGGTCACCTCGCGCAAGCGCACGGACGCCTGGGGCTCGGTCGCGTTCTCGGCGAAGCCCGGCACCTACCGCGCGTCGACCAGCACCTCGACCGGCGCGGTCGTGACCACGACGCCCGTCGTGTCGCGCACCTGGACCCCGTCGTTCCAGGACACCTTCTCCAGCAGCAGCCTCGACCTGTCCGTGTGGAACGACCAGCGCCGTGAGCGGGAGAGCGTCTACGCCCCCCGCACGTGCGCGCGGGCCGACGCTGCGGCACGTCGCGTCGAGGGCGGCGTGCTGAAGCTGGGCCTCGCGCTCGACCCGACGATGGCCGACCAGACCTGCACGTACACCACCGACGAGGGCACGGGCCAGCACTCCTACCTGCTCACCAGCCAGGTCTCGACGGAGAACACCCACCTCTTCGGCCACGGCATCGTCGCGGCGCGGATGAAGCCGCAGCAGGCGAAGGGCATGCACTCGGGCTTCTGGCTGCTGCCGGAGGGCACCAGGTTCACTGACGGCGACCCGTCGGCCGGGACCGAGATCGACATCATGGAGTTCTTCGGCGAGCGGCCCGAGGGGCGCGAGACGATCGGCTCGTTCGTCAGCTACTACGAGCCCGGCTGGACCTCGGTGCAGCACGGCGGCATGTTCGGCAAGGCCCGCCGGGCCCTCAGCACCGGGGCCCGCTGGTGGGACGAGTTCCACGTCTTCTCCGTGGAGTGGACGCCCACGGAGTACATCTTCCGCGTCGACGGCCGGGAGTACCACCGCGAGCTCAACGCCGTCTCCCAGGCCCGGCAGTACGTCGTCCTCTCGATGCTCGCCTCCGACCACGAGCTGGACGACCTGACCCCCGACGAGCTCGGCCAGACCGCCGATGTCGACTGGGTGCGGGTGTACGACGCCGACGCGATCGGGTAGGCGCCGGCCCTCTCACACGGCGGCAACGACGAGGTCACGATCCTCCCGGATGACCACCCGGTGATAGCCCGAACGGATCACCTGCGGATAGGTTTCCGCCATGACCTCGCTGGAGCAGGAACCTCGAACGTCCGCCCGAGGAGAGCCGCTCGTCGTCCTCGCGGGCGTCCAGAAGCACTACGGACAGCTGCACGCGCTCAAGGACATCGACCTCTCCGTGGCCCGCGGCGAGGTCGTCGTCGTGATCGGCCCGTCGGGCTCCGGCAAGTCGACGCTGTGCCGCACGATCAACCGGCTCGAGACCATCGACGAGGGCTCGATCACCCTCGACGGCACCGCCCTCCCGGCCGAGGGCAAGGCCCTGGCCAACCTGCGGGCCGAGGTCGGGATGGTCTTCCAGAGCTTCAACCTCTTCGCGCACAAGACGATCCTCGAGAACGTCACGCTCGGCCCGATCAAGGTCCGCGGACTGGCGAAGGCCGAGGCCGAGAAGAAGGCCCGCGAGCTGCTGGACCGGGTCGGCGTCGGCCACCAGGCCGAGAAGTACCCCGCCCAGCTCTCCGGCGGCCAGCAGCAGCGCGTGGCCATCGCCCGCGCGCTGGCCATGGAGCCCAAGGTGATGCTCTTCGACGAGCCCACCTCGGCGCTCGACCCGGAGATGATCAAGGAAGTCCTCGACGTCATGGTCGACCTGGCCAAGCAGGGCATGACGATGATCGTGGTCACCCACGAGATGGGCTTCGCCCGCACGGCTGCCGACCGGGTCGTCTTCATGGCCGACGGCGCCATCGTCGAGGAGAACACCCCCGAGGAGTTCTTCACCCGCCCCACGTCGGATCGGGCCAAGGACTTCCTCGGCAAGATCCTCAAACACTGATCACTGCACCGGCACCACCAACACGAGGGAGAAGCACGATGCGATTCATCCGAACCAAGGCCGCCATCGCGGTCGCTGGTCTGGCCCTGACCATGACGGCCTGCGGCGACGCGGGCTCCGACAGCGAGGGCGCCGACGTCGAGGTGGCCGACGACGCGGCCTCGTCGTTCGACGACGGCACCCGCATGAAGGAGCTGGCCGACGCCGGCACCATCAAGGTCGGCGTGAAGTACGACCAGCCCGGGCTCGGCTTCAAGGACGCCGCCTCCGACATCCCCACCGGCTTCGACGTGGAGATGGCCAAGATCCTGGTCGCCAGCCTCGGCATCGACCCCGAGGACACCAGCAAGGTCGAGTACGTCGAGACGATCTCCGACAACCGCGAGCCCTTCCTCGAGGACGGCACCGTCGACATCGTGCTGGCGTCCTACTCCATCACCGACGACCGTCGCAAGGTCGTCGGGCAGGCCGGCCCCTACCTCGTCACCGGCCAGCAGCTGCTGGTGCCCGAGGACAGCGACGTCGCCTCCACCGCCGACCTGGCGGGCAAGGAGGTGTGCTCCGTGACCGGATCCACCTCGCTGGAGAACGTCAAGGCGGAGGGCATGAAGCCGGTCGGCTTCGACACCTACTCCGAGTGCGTGGAGAAGGTGCTCGACGGCACGGTCGAGGCCATGTCGACCGACGGCACGATCCTGGCCGGCTACGCCGCGCAGAACGAGGGCCAGCTCAAGGTCGTCGGTGACGAGTTCTCCGAGGAGAACATCGGCGTCGGCTACTCCAAGGACCGCCCCGAGATGTGCCAGTGGATCGTGGACACGATCACCAAGGCCTACGACGACGGTGACTACGAGGCGGCCTTCGAGGCCACGCTCGGCCCGTCGGGTGTCGAGGTGCCCGAGCTCCCCACCATGGACGAGTGCGCGTGACGTCCTGACCCACTTCCCGAGCCGGGGTGCGGGCACGCCCGTGCCCCGGCTCGAGTCCGCACGACCGCACCTGCCCGTCCGATCGCCCGAGAGGAGCCCTGCGTGAACGCTGTCCTCGACAGCCCCGACCTGTTCCTCAAGGCCTTCGGCTACACCGTCTTCCTGTTCCTGGTCTCCGGCGTCATCTCGGTGGTGCTCGGCACGCTGCTCGTCGCCATGCGCGTCGGGCCCGTGGCGATCCTGAGCCGCGCGGCCACCGTCTACATCACGGTGGTGCGCAACACTCCGCTGGTCATCATCTTCCTGTTCTTCCAGCTCGGCGCTCCGAAGGTCTTCCAGACGCTGCGCTTCTCGTGGGTCGACATCCACATCGGTCCCTACGACTTCACCTCGTTCTTCACCGCCGCCGTCGTCGCCCTGTCGCTCTACACGTCCTGCTTCGTGTGCGAGGCGCTGCGGGCCGGCATCAACGCGGTGCCCCTCGGCCAGGCCGAGGCCGCCCGCGCGATCGGGCTCCCCTTCTCCGGCGTGATGCGCCAGGTCGTGCTCCCGCAGGCGTTCCGCGCCGCGGTGCCGCCGCTGGCCAGCACCCTGATCGCGCTGCTCAAGAACACCTCCGTGGCCGGCGTCTTCGGCGTGATCGAGGCCGCCGCCCAGATGAAGTCGTTCACCAACGACTTCGCCAGCGAGCGGACGGGCATCTTCATCATGTTCGCGCTGGGCTACGTCGTCCTGGTCGAGATCGTCTCCGCGGTCGCGACCGTCCTCGAGCGCCGTTGGAGGATCGCGTAATGGCCGCCGGTGTCCTCTTCGACAGCCCGGGGCCCGCGACCCGGGCCCGCCACCGCACCTACGGGATCGTCACCGTGGTCGCGCTCGTCGTCCTCGTCGGCTGGGTGCTGTGGCGCCTCAACGAGACCGGGCAGTTCGAGTACGACAAGTGGGAGCCGTTCCTCACGCCCGCTTACATCCGGGCGATCCTCGTCGACGGCCTGGTCGTCACGCTCCAGATGGCCTTCAGCGCCATCATCGGTGCGGTCGTCTTCGGGCTGGTGTTCGGCATCGGCAAGCTCTCCGACCACGGCATCCTGCGCTGGCCCTGCTGGCTGGTGGTCGAGTTCTTCCGCGCCGTACCCGTGATCCTGCTCATCGTCTTCTGCTTCTACGCGGTCTTCGGCGGCATGAACCCGCTCTCGAGCCGCACGTACTGGGCCGTCGTGCTCGCCCTCACGCTCTACAACGGGGCCGTTCTGGCCGAGGTGTTCCGCGCCGGGATCAACGCCGTGCCGAAGGGGCAGGCCGAGGCGGCGTACGCCATCGGCATGCGCAAGTACCAGGTGATGACGCTGATCCTGCTGCCGCAGGCGGTGAAGATCATGATCCCAGCGATCATCAGCCAGATGATCGTCGCCCTCAAGGACACCAGCCTGGGCTACGTCGTCGCCGGACTGGGCCTCACCCGGGTCGCGAAGTCGATCTACCCGCAGTTCCAGAACCACGTGCCGACCATCATCGTGATCGCCGCCATCTACATCGCCGTCAACCTGCTCCTGACCTGGCTGGCGACGTGGGTGCAGAAGCGGTTCGTCGGTGAGAAGGACGTGCTGCAGGTCTCGATGGTCGGCGAGCAGACCGCCGAGGCCGCGCCGATCCCCGGAGCGGCGCGCACGGACTGACGGCTCAGGGCTTCTCGGTCACCCAGAGCCTGATGACGCCCTCGATCACCACGACCCCGTCCTCGCGCACCCCGCGCACGCGCACGTGCAGGTCGGGGTCGTCGCTGGTCCACTGCTCGGGGTCGGTCTCCGCGATGCACGTGATGTCGCTGGTCGCCTTGGCGGTGTAGGCGATGTCCATGCCCTTGGGGATCCAGCGCCTGGTGCGCGGGATGCTGACCTCGGCCAGCGCCCCCATCGCGGCCTCGAGGCCGTTGCACAGCGCGATCGCGTGCACGGTGCCGATGTGGTTGTGGACCCGGCGCCGCTTGGGGATGACCAGCTCGACGTGGTCGGGCTCGACCACGGTGAAGCGCGGGCGGATCGTGGCGAAGTAGGGCGCCTTCTGGGAGAACGCGAACGAGAAGAGTCGCTCGCCGACGACGGGGATGGCGGAGGTGGTGTTCCACAACTTCTGGACCTGGCTCATGCCGCGACATTACCAGTCGGTAACTTTGTTTCGGTTTCCCCGGCTACCCGGGGAAACCCCGACATCGTGCAGCAAGCAAACCCCGGGAAGTTCACAACTCGCCCAACCAGTCCAGGATCTGCTGGGCCACCTCGTCGGCCGACAGGTCGGTGTTGTCGACGAGCAGGCGCGGCCAACGGGCCAGCAGCCGCTCCCCCGGCGCGTCGGTGCCCGGCTCGGAGGTCATCCGGTAGTCGGCCTCGAGCTGGCGGACGTTGCCGTCGGACCACTCCACGTCGCGCTTCGACTTCTTCTCCGCCAGCCGGTGCTCGGTGCGGTTGCGCGCGAGACGGGTGTCGAGGTCGGCGACGAGCTCGACCACGGCCACGCGGTCGCCGTACGGCGCCGCCAACCGCTCGAGGTAGTCGGCCTCGGCCTGCTCGTCCATCCCCATCACGAACGTGAACACGAGGTCGGTGCCGTCGGCCGCGGCCTCCTCGATCAGCCGCCGGCGGAACTCGCCGTTGAGCGTCTGGAACGGCGGCGTGCCGTAGTCGAAGACGTCGAGCAGCATCTCGATCGTGTGGTGGTTGTGGAACAGGCGGTACGGCGACCGCTCCGCGACGGCGCGTCCCACCGTCATCTTCCCGACGGCGGGCGGTCCGAGGATCAGCAGCAGGCCCATGCGCGGATGCTAGTGAGCGGGCGCGAGGACCTCGACCCGATTTCCGTGGCCGTCGAAGACGTGGAACCGGACGTGGCCGGGGAAGGTGTCGCGCTGGCTCCGGTCGACGTCGAAGCCGAGGTGGCCGAGCCGGTCCGCGGTCTCGTCGAGGGCGGACACGGAGTCGAGCAGCAGCGCCGGGTGGGCCTTGCGGGCGGGCACGAACGGGTCCTCGACGCCGACGTGGACCTCCGCGCCGCCGGGCGAACGGAACCACGCACCACCGCGGGCCCGCAGGTCGGGGGGCTTCTCGACCTCCACCAGCCCGAGCCCGTCCGACCAGAACGCGCGCGCGACGTCCTCGCCGCCGGGCGGGCAGGCGACCTGGACGTGGTGGAGCCTCACGGCTTGCGCCCCACGGCGAAGACGCGGCGGAACGGCATCAGCACCCGGCCGTCGGTCGCCGGGTAGGCCGCGCGGAGCCGCGTCTTGAGCTCGTCGACGAACGACCCGCGCAGCTCGTCGGGCAGCGCGGCGAGGATCGGTCCGGCGCTGGTGCTCGAGACCCAGGTGAACACCGGGTCCTCGCCGGTCAGCACGTGCAGGTAGGTCGTCTCCCACGCGTCGACCTCCAGCCCGAGGCCCGCGAGCGCCCCGAGGTAGGTGGCCGGGTCGTGGGTCGAGCGCAGCGAGGTCGCGGTCGCGAACTCGGCGTACGGCGCCTGCTCCTCGAGCTCCGCGCGGATGGTGTGGCTCGGGGCGTCGAAGTTGCCCGGGACCTGGAAGGCGAACCAACCGCCCGGCGCGACCTGCTCGACGAGGCGCGGCAGCAACGACAGGTGGTCGGGCACCCACTGGAGGGTCGCGTTGGAGACCAGCACGTCGACGGGCTCGGCCGGCGTCCAGTCGCGTGCGTCGGCGACGCCCCACTCGATGCCCTCGATCGCCCCGGCCTTCGCGATCATCTCGGGGCTGGAGTCGAGACCGGTCACGGTGGCGTCTGGCCAGCGCTCGGCGAGCAGGCGCGTCAGGTTGCCCGGCCCGCAGCCGAGGTCGACGACCGTGCGCGGCGCCGGGGAGGCGACCCGGCTGAGCAGGTCGACGAAGGGTCGCCCGCGTTCGTCGGCGTAGGCGAGGTAGCGCTCGGGTTCCCAGCGATGGTTCACGATCGGCTCCATCAGTTGTCTTGATGTCAAGATACATCCTCGAACCGATTCGTCTTGATGTCAAGATTCTCGATGGTCTGGCACACTGCAGCCATGCGCGACGAAGTGGACAACCTGGTGGAGGCCTGGGCGCGCGAGCGCGACGACCTCGACCTCGGTCCGGTGGAGGTCTTCAGCCGGATCGGTCGCCTCGCCCGCCACCTCGACCTGGCCCGCCGCGACGCGTTCACGGCCCACGGCATCGAGTCGTGGGAGTTCGACGTGCTGGCCGCCCTGCGACGGGCGGGCGCGCCGTACGAGCTCTCCCCCGGTCGGCTCCTGCGCGAGACGCTGGTGACCAGCGGGACGATGACCAACCGTGTCGACCGGCTCACCGCGCGCCACCTCGTCGAGCGCCTGCCCGACCCGCGGGATCGCCGCGGCGTGCTGGTGCGGCTCACGCCGGAGGGCAAGGCCGCGGTCGACGGGGCGTTCGGTGCCCTGCTCGCCGCCGAGGCCACGCTGATCGAGACGCTGCCGCCGGCCGACCAGGCCACCCTCGCGTCGCTGCTGCGGACGCTGCTCGCGCCGTTCAGCCCGCCCGAGGACTGAGCGCGCATGGACTGAGCGCGCGAGGACTGATCAGCCGAGCACCTCGGACGCCTCCAGCCACTCCAGCTCGAAGGCGTCCTTCTCGTCCTGCAGCGCGCTCAGCTGCCGGCCCAGGTCGGCGAGCAGGTCGAAGTCGGTGAGGTTGGCGGCCATCTGGTCGTTGAGCTCCTTCTCGCGTACGTCGATGCGCGCGAGCTGCTTCTCGAGGCGGGCCAGCGCCTTGCGGGCCTCACGCTCCTGCGCCGATCCCGCCTTGGCCTTCGCGGAGCCCGACGGCGGCGGCACACTGCCGGAACCGGACCCGCCCGACGGCGAGGTGCTGCCACCCTGCGCGAGGGAGGCGGCGCGACGCTCGAGGTACTCGTCGACGCCGCGGGGCAGCATCGAGATCTGGCCGTCGCCCAGCAGCGCCCACACCGAGTCGGTGACGCGCTCGAGGAAGTAACGGTCGTGGGAGACGACCACGAGGGTGCCCGGCCAGCCGTCGAGGAAGTCCTCGAGGACGTTGAGGGTGTCGATGTCGAGGTCGTTGGTGGGCTCGTCGAGGAGCAGCACGTTGGGCTCGTTGAGGAGCAGCTTGAGCAGCTGGAAGCGCCGTCGCTCGCCACCGGAGAGGTCGCCGAGGCGGGCCGTGAGCTTGTCGCCGGTGAAGCCGAAGCGCTCGAGCATCGAGGTCGCGGTGATGTCGGAGCCGGTCGCGGTGCGGGTGACGCGGGCGATGCCCTCGATGGTCGGCAGCACGCGGGCATCGGGGTCGACCTCGTCGATGGCCTGGGTCAGGTGCTCCATCGCGATGGTGCGCCCGTGCTTGACCCGGCCCGCGCTCGGCGCCAGCGTGCCGGCGATCAACGACAGCACGGAGGTCTTGCCCGCTCCGTTGACCCCCACGATGCCGACCCGGTCCCCCGGACCGAGCCGCCAGGTGGCGTCGGTCAGCAGCTGCTTCTCGCCGCGCGCCAGGTCGGCGTGCTCGATGTCGACGACGTCCTTGCCGAGGCGCTGGGCGGCGAACTTCTGGAGCTCGAGCCGGTCGCGCGGCGGCGGCACGTCCTCGATCAGCTGGTTGGCGGCGTCGATGCGGAACTTCGGCTTGGAGGTGCGGGCCGGCGCGCCACGACGCAGCCACGCGAGCTCCTTCTTGACCAGCTGCACGCGACGCTGCTCGGACGCGCTGGCCTGGCGCTGGCGCTCGGCCTTGGCGAGCACGAAGGACGCGTAGCCGCCCTCGTAGGAGTCGACGACGCCGTCGTGGACCTCCCACGTCGTCTGGCAGACCTCGTCGAGGAACCACCGGTCGTGGGTGACGACGACGAGCGCGGAGGCGCGGGCGACGAGGTGCTGCGCGAGCCAGGCGACCGCCTCGACGTCGAGGTGGTTGGTCGGCTCGTCGAGGACGATCAGGTCGTGCTCGCCGAGCAGGAGGGCGGCCAGCGAGCAGCGGCGGCGCTCGCCACCCGAGAGCCCGAGCACGGCCCGGTCGAGCGAGATCCCGGCGAGCAGCTCGGAGACGACGCCGCGCATGGTCGCGTCGGCGAGCCACTCGTGGTCGGCGCGGCCACCGAGCACGGCCTCGCGCACCGAGTGCGTGTCGACGAGCTCGTCCCCCTGGTGGAGGTAGCCGATCTCGACGCCGCGGTTCATCGAGACCCGGCCCGAGTCGGGCTCCTCGAGCCCGGTCATCACCTCGAGCAGGGTGGTCTTGCCGTCGCCGTTGCGACCGACGATGCCGATCCGCTCGCCGACGTGGATGCCGAGCGACACCTCGCTGAGCAGCGGGCGCACGCCGTACGCCTTCGAGACCTTCTCGAGGTTGATCAGGTTGGCCATCAGGGGCGCGCCAGGAGGTGTGCGCCGGCCACGGGGCCGTTCGCGATGAGTACGACGTCGTGGCCCGCGCCCTGCAGACCCGCGACGACGGCGTGGGCGCCGTCGAGGGAGTCGCACAGGAAAATGCAGGTGGGACCGGAGCCGGACACGAGGCCGCGCAGCGCCCCCTCGCCCTCGCCCCGGTCGATGAGCGCGCCCAGCTCGGGGCGCAGGTCGAGGGCGGGCGCCTGCAGGTCGTTGTGCAGGGTGCGCGCCAACCGCAACGGCTCACCGCTCGCGAGGGCCGACAGCAGGTCGGCCGGCTCGGCCGGCTCGGCGAGCGCGTCGGGGAACAGGCGGTCGAAGTGGCGGTAGACCTCGGGCGTCGAGAGCCCGGTCGTGGAGGGTACGGCGACCCACCACCACGAGCCGCGGTCGTCGAGCGGCTCCACGAGCTCGCCGCGACCGCGACCGCGCGCGGTGCCGCCGAGCAGCGAGAACGGCACGTCGCTGCCCAGCTCGGCCGCCAGCGCGAGGAGGTCGTCGTCGGTCAGGCCCGCCGCGTGGAGCCGGTCGAAGGCGAGGAGCGCCGCGGCCGCGTCGGCCGAGCCGCCGGCCATCCCCCCGGCGACCGGGATCGACTTGAGGACCTCGATGCGCTCGGTGCCCGGCAGCCCTGTGCGGGCGCGCACCAGCTCGAGCGCCTGGTAGGCGATGTTGCCGGGGCCGAAGGGGACGTCGCCGACCTCGATGTAGTCGGCGGTCTGGAGGCTGAGCGACGGCACGCCGGCGGTGGTGAGGGTGACGTCGTCGTAGAGGCTGATCGCCTGGTAGACGGTGTCGAGCGGGTGGAAGCCGTCGTCGCGGGCGGCGCCGACGCCGAGGTGCAGGTTGATCTTCGCTGCCGCCCGGACCGAGACGGTGCGCGGCCCCTCGACCGCGCTCACCACGACAGGCCCTCGGCGATGCGGGCGAAGTCGGCGACCGTCAGCACCTCACCGCGCGCGGTCGGGTCGACGCCGGCGTGGGACAGCGCGGCCTCGGCGGCCTCGCTGGATCCGGCGAGCGGGCGCAGCGCTGCCCGGATCTGCTTGCGCCGGGTGGCGAAGGCGGCGTCGATGACCGTGAAGACCTGCTCGCGGGTGGCGGTGGTGTCCGGCGGGTCGCATCGGGTCCAGGCGACGAGCCCGGAGTCGACGTTGGGCGCCGGCCAGAAGATGTTGCGGCCGATCGAGCCGGCCCGGCGGACGTCGGCGAACCAGGCGGCCTTGACCGACGGCACGCCGTACACCTTGGAGCCGGGACCGGCGGCGAGCCGGTCGGCGACCTCGGCCTGCACCATGACCAGGCCGCGCTCGAGCGAGGGCAGCAGGGTGAGCATGTGGATCAGGACGGGCACGGAGACGTTGTAGGGCAGGTTGGCCACGAGTGCCGTGGGCGGCGGGCCGGGGATCTCCTCGATCCGCATGGCGTCGCCGAGGACGACCTCGAAGGCGTCGGCGTGGTCGGGTGCGCGCTCGGCGATGGTGGCCGGCAGCCTCCCCGCGAGCAGCGGGTCGACCTCGACGGCGACCACACGCCGCGCGACCTCGAGCAGCCCGAGGGTCAGCGAGCCGAGGCCGGGCCCGACCTCGACCACCACGTCGTCGGCTCCGAGCCCGGCGTCGCGGACGATCCGGCGTACCGTGTTGGGGTCGATGACGAAGTTCTGCCCGCGCTGCTTGGTGGGTCGCAGGTCGAGCTCGGCGGCCAGTGAACGCACTTCCGCCGGCCCGAGGAGTCTCGGGCCGGCGGAGGGGGTGCTCATGCGGAGAGCCTAGAGGCCGCCCGCGCAATCAGCGTGATCAGCGAGGCAGGCCCAGCTTGGCCGCGCAGGCTGGCCAGGCGCCGTACCCGCCCGAGGCGTCGCGGAGCTTGGTGGCGATGGCGATCTGCGTCTCGCGCGAGGCCTGGCTCGGCAGGCCGGTGCCGCCGTAGGCCTGCCACGTGCCGAGGTTGAACTGGAGGCCGCCGTAGTAGCCGTTGCCGGTGTTGATGGCCCAGTTGCCGCCCGACTCGCACTGCGCCAGGGAGTCCCAGACGGTGCCGCCGGACGCGAAGTTGGCGGTCTCGGTCTCCTTGGTGCCGACGTTGACGATCGCGTCGACCGGCTTGCGTGCGACGCTGACACTGACGACCTTGGTGGCGACGACCTTGCCGTTGCGCACGGTCAGCTTGTAGGTCACGTCGCGCACGCCGTCGCGCCCGGCGCGGACGGTCTCGTCCTCGCCCTCGAACATCGAGTCGTCCTCGCGCTCGACGACGCGGTAGTCGACCGCCTCGTTCTTGACCCGCTTGGTGACGATGCGGATGTCGGTGAGCACGATCTTGTCTCCGTCGGAGACCTTGCTCCGCAGCCCCGGCTTGACCCGGTCGTGCTCGGAGACCTTCACGCCGAGCTCGTCGAAGACGTCGGCGACGGTGAGCGCCTTGAGCTTGGCGGTCCGGAACGCCTGCTTGCCGACCTTGACCTCGACCTTCTTCGGCGTGGTGACCTCCAGCCGCATGCCGCTGCGGGAGATCAGGGAGTCGCGGTCGGCCGACAGGTCGGCGCTGGAGAAGCCTCGGCCGATCTCGCCGAGGGCGCTCGCGACGTCGGTGGAGTTGACCCAGTAGGTGCGCTCCTCGCCGTCGACGCTCAGCTCGAGGGGGCGCCCGAACTGGACGGAGATGCGGCTGCCGTCGGCGACCGACTCGTCCAGCGACGGGGCCACGAGGTCCTTGTCGGTGATCTCGATGCCCTCGGAGGCCAGCACGTCGCCGACGGTGCCGCCGAGCGCGGTGACCTTCTCGGCCCGCCCGTCGAGCGACAGGGTCACCGACTTGCTGAGGGCCGCGTAGCCCATCGTCGATCCGCCGACGGCGACCACGATGAGGGCGACGAGGGTCGCGAGGACCGCCTTGGACTTGCTGAGGTGGACGATGCGGGAGCGCACATTTCTCCGAACGTGGATCTGTCCGGGCCTCGGGCGTCAGCGCGTCCGCGAGCAGCCGTGACCATCGGGGGTGTGATGGGGCGAGGTGCGAGCGGGGGACTCGCGGAGGGGCTCATACTCCACCTCCGGGCGCTGGCGAATCGTTCCCGATCCCGGCCAACATCACGAGACGATAACGGGGTTCGGGGGTAGCACAAAGTCGAACTCCACAATTCGTGGGAGGACGTGTCCGGCGTCACGACCCCGTCACGACCCCGTCACGGCGCCGTTCGGGGTCTCACCAGGCCCCGCCGAAGGCCCTCTCGGTGTTGGCGTCGATGGCCGCGCAGAGGGTCTCGAGGTCGTCCTGGCGGACCTCCGCCATGGCGCGCACGGTGTGCGGCACGAGGTAGGACGCGTTGGGGCGTCCGCGGTACGGCGTGGGGGTGAGGTACGGCGCATCCGTCTCGACGAGCACGCGGTCGAGCGGCGTGACGGCCAGTGCGTTGCGCAGCCCGGCGGCGTTCTTGAACGTCACCGTGCCGGCGAAGCTCAGGTGCGCCCCGTGGTCGAGGCAGGCCCGGGCGAGGTCGACGTCGCCCGAGAAGCAGTGCATCACCCAGCGCTCGGGCGCCCCCTCCTCGAGCAGGATCCGCAGCACGTCGTCGTGCGCGTCCCGGTCGTGGATGACCAGCGTCTTGTCGAGCCGCTTGGCGAGGTCGATGTGCCGGCGGAAGCTCTCCTCCTGGACGGCCCGGCCGTCCTCCCCCGTCCGGAAGTGGTCGAGGCCGGTCTCCCCCACGGCCCGCACCTTGTCGTGGGCGCCGGCGAGGGCCTCGATCTCGGCCAGCGCGGCGTCGAGGTCCTCGACGCGGGGGGCCTCGTTGGGGTGCAGCGCGACGCCGGCGACGAGCTCGGGGTGCTCCGCGGCCGCGGCCACGGCCCACCGCGCGCCGGGCAGGTCGCAGCCGATCTGCACGATCCGGGCGACGTTGACGGACGCTGCCCGGTCGATCGCGGCCCGCGTCTCCAGCCAGTCGCCGTCGGCGATGTCGAGGTGGCAGTGGTTGTCGACGACCGCCCCGGGCAGCGGCTCCGGGACCGGCGGGCGCTCGCGGTCGCGCCGGGCGCCGGACTTCTCCTCCGTCGCCGCCCGCGAGCGGGTGGGCTCACTGCTTGTGGACATGGTCGTAGACCTCTCGCTTGGGGACGCCGGCGCGCCGGGCGACGTCGGCGATCGCCTCCTTGCGGGTCGCGCCGGCCGCCTCCTCCTCCGCCACGGCGGCGCGCAGCGAGTCGGGGTCGGTGCCCACCTCCGCCTGGGCGGTCGCGCCCTCGACGACGATCGTCACCTCACCGCGCACCCCGTCGGCGGCCCACGCGACCAGGTCGGCGAGCGGCCCGCGGCGTACCTCCTCGTGGGTCTTGGTCAGCTCGCGGCACACCGCTCCCGCCCGGTCGCCGCCGAGCGCCTCCGCCATCGCGGCGAGCGCGGCCTCGGTGCGGTGCGGCGCCTCGAAGAAGACCATCGTGCGCTCCTCCCGGGCGAGGGCGGCCAGGCGCCGGCCCCGCTCCCCCGCCTTGCGCGGCAGGAAGCCCTCGAAGCAGAAGCGGTCGACGGGCAGGCCGGAGACGGCGAGGGCGGTGAGGACCGCGCTCGGACCAGGCACCGCGGTGACGTGGACGTCGTGCTCGACGGCCGCGACGACGAGGCGGTAGCCCGGGTCGGACACGCTGGGCATGCCCGCATCGGTGACCAGCACGACCCGCTCGCCGGCCAGCAGGGCCTCGAGCAGGACGGGGGTGCGGGCCGACTCGTTGCCCTCGAAGTAGGACACCACGCGGCCGCGGAGGGTGATGCCCAGGTCGCTCGTCAGCCGCTTGAGCCGGCGGGTGTCCTCGGCGGCCACGACGTCGGCGCCGCTCAGCTCGGCGGCGAGCCGCGGTGGCGCGTCGCCCGCCTGCCCGATGGGCGTCGCCGCGAGCACGAGCACTCCGGACGCGGGCGGGGTCGATGACATGTCCCGATCATGTCAGCCGACGATCTAGAGTCGGGCCCGTGACCTCCCCCGCCACCGTCAGCCTGTCGCGGTCCGCGGCCGGGAGCGAGGTCCCCACGGCGCAGGAGCGGGCGAAGCCGCGCTGGCGCACCGAGGACCCCGTCGTCGGGTGGACCGGCGCGCTCGCGCTGACCGCGCTGGCCTTCTTCCTGCGGTGGTGGAAGCTCGGCACGCCCCACCAGTTCAGCTTCGACGAGACGTACTACGCGAAGGACGCGTGGTCGATGCTCGGCAACGGCTACGTCCGCAAGTACGTCGAGGACGCCGACAAGACGATCCTCAACGGCCAGCCCAAGGGGCTGTGGCTCGACGAGCCGTCGATGGTGGTGCACCCCGAGGTCGGCAAGTGGATCATCGCGCTGGGCGAGAAGGCGTTCGGCATGGACCCCTTCGGCTGGCGCATCGCCGCCGCCGTGGTCGGGTCGCTGATGGTGCTGCTGATGTGCCGCTTCGTCCGCCGGGTCACCGGCTCGACCGCGCTGGGCCTGGTCGGCGGGCTCCTGCTGGCCGCGGACGGCCTGCAGCTCGTGCTCTCCCGGCTGGCCCTGCTCGACATCTTCCTCGCCTTCTTCATCCTGCTCGGGGTCCACTGTGTCGTCGCGGACCGACAGTGGTTCCGCGCACGCCTCGCGCGCGGTGCGACGCGGGCGCTGTTCCGGCCGTGGCTGATCGCGGCCGGGGTCGCGTTCGGGCTCGCGGTGGGCACCAAGTGGACGGCGCTCTTCCCGCTCGCCGCCTTCGGCGTGCTCCTGGCCGTGTGGAACCTCGGCGCCCGCCGCTCCTTCGGCGACCCGCGCGCGCTGCCGAAGGCCCTGTTGGTCGACGGCCCGGTCGCGTTCGCGAGCCTCGTGCTCGTCGCCCTGGTCGTCTACGTCACCAGCTGGACCGGCTGGATGATGCACGCGGGCGAGTACGAGCGGGTCCTGAGCAACACGCAGTACACGACCTACGACGGCGGCAAGCAGTGGGCGACGGCCACGGAGCCGGACGCGACGGGCTTCGGCGAGGTCACCCAGTCGCTGCACTCGCTGTGGGACTACCACCAGGACGTCTACGCCTTCCACTCCCACTTCCTCAACGACAGCAGCCACGTCTACGCCTCGCGACCCATCGGCTGGCTGGTGATGAGCCGTCCCGTCGGCGTCGACGCGCAGCTCGACATCCAGCCCGGCCAGCAGGGCTGCGACGCCCCGACGGGCTCGACCTGCCTGCGCCAGGTGCTGCTGCTGGGCAACCCGCTGATCTGGTGGGCCGGCACGATCGCGCTCGCCTTCGCCCTCGTCCGGTGGCTGGGCGGTCGCGACTGGCGCTTCGGGGTCGCCATCATGGGCGTCGCCTCGACCTGGCTGCCGTGGCTGCTCTACGACGACCGGCCGATCTTCATCTTCTACATGATCGCGACGCTGCCGTTCCTGGTGCTCGGTCTCACGCTGGCCCTGGGCAGCATCATCGGCTCGTCCAACGTGCCCACCCCGCGGCGGACGGCCGGAGTGGTGATCGCGGGGTCGTACGTCGTGATGACCGTCTTCGCCTTCGCGTGGTTCTGGCCCGTGTGGACCGACCAGCTGATCACCCACGAGGAGTGGATGCGGCGGATCTGGTTCACCCGCTGGATCTGAGCCGGAAATGCCGCGGCCCGGACCTGGCCCTGTGGCGGTGACCCAGCCACGTTCTCCGGCCGCGGAACGTGGTTGGCGCACCGCTGGAGGCCGTGTCGCCGCGACTCGCCCAGCGCCTCGGTGGCCCAGCCACGTACTCCGGCCGCGGAATGTGGCTGACGCACCGCTGGAGACGTGGTCGCCGCGACGTACGACGGACCCGCGAGACCCGCTGGATCTGAGCCGGAAATGCCGAACGGCCCGTCCGTGGACGGGCCGTTCGTTGCCGTGGAGGTGAGGGGACTCGAACCCCTGGCCTTCTCGATGCGAACGAGACGCGCTACCAGCTGCGCCACACCCCCAGCGAGGGGAAAAGATACCAGCCGGGTTTCGACGCCGCCCAATCGAGTCGACGACGACCGCCACGTCGGACGTCGGCCGGGACGTCCGACACACAGGTCGTCGGGGCGGCCGCTGCGTCGGACGTCCCGCGCAGCGTCCGGCGATGCGGTCGCGGAGCGGTCGCGGAGCGGTCGCGGGGAGCTCGCAGGAGCGGGTCAGGAACCGAAGGCGCGACGCTCGGCGGCCTCGCGGGCGGTGCGCTCGGTGCGCTCGCTCTCCTCGGCCTCACGGGCCAGGGCGGAGTCGTCGTCGTTGCGGCCCGAGGACCACACGCCGGTGGAGTCGAGGTCGATCGTCTGGACCGTACGCCGCACGGCGGCCGGCTTCGAGACGTAGGTCGGCAGCGTGGTGGGCACCATGTCCCATGCGCCCTCCGCACGGGCCGGCGCCGCTACGTGCGGCTCCACGTGCGACTCTGCGACCGGCTCGGCGGCGGGCGCCTCGGCCTCGACGTCCGCGACCAGCGGGGAGTCGGTGGTCTCGGGCAGCCCGTCGTCGACGGGTACGGCGCTGGGCGCGGGAGCGGTGCCCTGCGCGGCGGCGGTGACCGGGCGGGCGGCGGCACGCTCGCCCTTGACCATCACGCGGCAGGCGACCAGCCACGCGACGAGGAGGCCGGCCGGGACCGACACCCAGGGCCAGGTGACGACGTGGGCGACGGCCAGCCCGACGACGATCGCGTTGACGAGCAGGATCGCGCCGAGGACGTTGCGCCGACGACGGGTGGCCTGGCGGGCGGCGGCGCGGCGAGCGGCGTACGACGGCTGGGTCACGGGGGCGCTGGAGGCCTTGGTCTCGACCGTGGCGGCCGAGGGCTGGCGTCCGGGAGTGACGACGAGGCGCGCGTCGCGGCGGCTGACGGGCTCGCGGCGGGCCAGCACGCGCATGGTCTGCGAGAAGCGGTCGACCGAGCGGCTGCGGACGACCTCGTCGTGGTGCTTGAGGGCCTTGGGGATGAGGTAGACGGCCCAGGCCACCGCCAGGGCCACGAAGATCAGCGCGCTCAGGTCCACGCCCCGAGGTTAGGTTCGCGGAGCGCTCGTGGGACGGATGTCAAGGGTGTGTCGGAAAAGAACTCATGTGACTCGTGGGATTCGGGCCAGCAGCCCGTCCGGGCACTCCTCCGCGGTGACCGCGAAGACGCGGTGGTCGCGCCACTGCCCGTTGATGTGCAGGTAGCGCGGCGCGAACCCGACCTCGTGCAGCCCGAGCTTCTCGACCACGCGCAGCGAGTTGCTGTTCTCGGGGCGGATCGAGATCTCGATCCGGTGCAGGCCGGCGGTGGTGAAGCAGTGGTCGACGGTCAGCGCTACCGAGGCCGGCATGATGCCGCGCCCGGCGACGGCGCGGTCGAGCCAGTAGCCGACGGAGGCGAACTGCGCCGACCCGCGGACGATGTTGTTGACGGTCACCTGGCCGGCGAACCGGCCGTCGACGTCGATCGCGAACGGCATCGCCTGGCCCTGGCGAGCCAGTCCCCGCAGGCGGCGTACGACCTGGAGGTAGCTGCCCGCCGGGTCCTGCTCACCGGGCGGCAGCGTGGCCTCCCACTGCGTGAGCCAGTCGCGGTTGCGGGTGCGGACCTCACGCCAGGCGTCGGCATCCGCGACCTCGAGCGGCCTCAGCACGATCGGGCCGTGCGTCAGGCGCGCGGGCCACCCCCGCACCGGCCGGATCAATGGTCGCTGCCCACGACCTGCTCGACGGCGTGGCGCAGCACCGGCGCGAGCACGGCGAGGCCGTCCTTCACGCCGCCGCGCGAGCCGGGCAGGTTGACGACCAGGCAGGAGCCGACCACCCCGGCGACACCGCGCGAGAGCATGGCGGTGGGCACCTGCTGGGCGATGCCGTGGGCGCGGATCGCCTCGGCGATGCCCGGCACCTCCGCGTCGAGCAGCGGCCGGGTGACGTCGGGGGTGCGGTCGGTCGGCGTCAGGCCGGTGCCGCCGGTGGTCAGAACGACCCGCGCGCCGTCGGCCACCGCGGCGGAGATCGCCTCGCCGACCGGCTCGCCGTCGGGGACGACGACCGGGTCACCGCAGTCGAACCCCTGCTCGCCCAGCCACGCCACGATCAGCGGGCCGGTCTCGTCGGCGTAGACGCCGGCGGCGGCCCGGTTGGAGGCCACGACGACGCTCGCCTTCACGGTCGGGCCCAGTCGCCGGACCTGCCGCCGGTCTTGGTCTCGACCCGCACGTCGGTGATGACCGCGGCCTTGTCGACCGCCTTGACCATGTCGATGACGGTCAGGCCGGCGACGGCGACCGCGGTGAGGGCCTCCATCTCGACGCCCGTGCGGTCGGTCGTCGCGACGGTGGCGACGACGTCGACCGACTCGTCGGTGACGGTGAGGTCGACGGTGACCGAGGACAGCGCCAGCGGGTGGCACAGCGGGATCAGGGACGGGGTCTGCTTCGCGCCCATGATCCCCGCGAGCCGGGCCACGGCGAGGGTGTCGCCCTTCGGCACCCCTGCGCCCCTGAGCAGCTCGATGACCGCGGGCGAGACGAGGACGCGGCCCGACGCGGACGCCGTACGCGCCGTCACGGCCTTGCTGGAGACGTCGACCATCCGGGCCGCGCCTGCGTCGTCGATGTGGGAGAAGGTCGACATGTCAGAAGTCCTCGTCGAGCCGGAGCACCTGGACCATCTCGCCGGCGGAGATCCCGGTGGTCTCGGGGGGTACGACGACGATCGCGTCGCTCGCCGCGAGGTCGCCGAGCAGGTGGGAACCGTGGCCGCCGACCGGGGTCACGAAGGCCCCGCCCCGGTCGGAGTCATAGCTCGCGCGGACCATCTGCTGGCGACCGGGCGGGGAGGTGATCGGGTGGGTCAGGCGGGCCCGGGTGAGCGGGCGTGAGTAGGGCAGCTTGCCCATCATCCGGCGGATCGCGGGGAGCACGAACGTCTCGAACGAGACGTAGGCCGAGACCGGATTGCCGGGGAGCGTGAAGATCGGGGTGCGGTCGTCGCCGACGGTGCCGAAGCCCTGCGGCTTGCCGGGCTGCATCGCCACCCCGCCGAACCAGACCGAGCCGAGCGAGGAGAGCGCCTCCTTGACGACGTCGAAGTCCCCCTCGCTGACCCCGCCGCTGGTGACGACGAGGTCGGCGCGCACGAGCTGGTCGCTGAGCGCGTCGGTGAAGGTGCGTGGGTCGTCCGGGACGATGCCGACGCGGTAGGCGATCGCGCCGGCCGCCCGGGCGGACGCGGCCAGGAGGTAGGAGTTGCCGTCGTAGATCGAGTCGCGACCCAGCGGCGAGCCCGGCTCGCGCAGCTCCGACCCGGTCGAGATGACGACGACCCGCGGCCGCGGGCGGCAGCGCACCGTGGCGCGGCCGACGGCGGCGAGCAGGCCGAGGTGGCGCGGTCCGAGGACGGTGCCGTGCTCGAGCAGCAGGTCGCCCTCGGTGACGTCCTCACCGGCGGCGCGGATGTGCTGGCCCCGCCCGGGCGCGCGGGAGATCTGCACCTTGGCGACCCCCCGGTCGGTCCACTCGTAGGGCACGATCGCGTCGCACCCGGCCGGCACCGGCGCGCCCGTCATGATCTTCGCCGCGGTGCCGGGCGAGAGCGCCATCAGCCCGCCCTGGCCGGCGCCGATCTCGCCCACGACCGGCAGGTGGACCGGGGTCTCCTCGGAGGCGGTCGCGACATCGGCGTACGTCACGGCGTAGCCGTCCATCCCCGAGTTGTCGAAGCCGGGCAGCGAGATGGGCGCCTCGACGTCCTCGGCGAGCGCGAGCCCGAGCGCCTCCATCAGCGGCTGCGGGAAGTCGGGCAGCGGCGAGACCGTGGCCAGGATCCGCTCGACGAGGTCGGGGACCGGGAGCAGCTCAGGCATCGTCACCCAGGACGGCGTCCGCGTCGACGCGCTGGGCGCTCGGGGTCTTGATCGCGACGTCGCCGACGACCTTCACGCCGTGGCCGAACGTCACGTCGCCGTCGACGGTCAGCGAGGTGGCCTCGCGCAGCGACGGCGCGCCCTCGGGGAAGCGCTTGTCGAAGTCGCCGACCAGCTTGTAGTAGTCGGCGTCGAGGTCGACGTAGGGGATCTGCTGCGACGCCTGGTCGAGCACGAAGTCGCGGCCGAGGTCGTAGATGTCGGAGCGGAGCACCAGCAGGTCGTTGGTCGTCTTGACGGGGACGAAGCGGTCGCGGCCGACCTCGATGGTGCGGGCACCCTCGAAGATCTCGATCGCCGCCCCCATCGCGGTCTCGATCTGGATCACCTCCGGCGTGCTCGGGTCGCCGGGGTCGAGGTGCTTGACGTTGCGGATCATCGGCAGGCCGAGGATGCCCTGGCGTGCGTCGAGGGCCTCGGTCATGGCGTCGACGTCGAACCACAGGTTGTTGGTGGAGGTGAACTGGTGGCGGTCGAGGTCGGCCAGCGCCGCCTTGTCGGAGTCGAGCGTCTGGGCCGTCTCGCGGAGCACGATGCGCCCGTCGGCCTTGCGGCGTGCGAAGTGGCCGCCCTTGCGGTCGGAGGCGGTGCGGCGCACGGCCTCGATCGCGAACGGGGCGCCGCTCTGGGCGAACCAGCCGGCGACCCGGGCGTCGGGGACGGCACCCAGGTTGTCGGAGTTGGAGACGAAGACGTGCTGGTAGCCGGCGTCGCGCAGCCGGCCGAGGACGCCGGTCCCGCGCAGCGCCGTGTAGAGGTCGCCGTGGCCGGGCGGACACCACTCGAGGTCGGGGTTCTTCGGGTAGGCCGCCGGCACCAGGCCCTTCGCCAGCAGCTTGGGCACCTTGTTCTGGAGGAACTCCAGGGGCAGGCCCTCGACCTGGAGGTCGTCGTAGCGGGCGAGGGCGGCCATCGTGTCGGCCGACGTGCGGAACGAGTCCATGAAGATGAGCGGCAGCGTGGCGTCGTACTCCGTGCGCAGGTGCAGGACCTGGCGGGCGATGATGTCGAGGAAGCTCAGCCCACGCCGCACGCAGAGCAGCGACTTCGCGCGATCCATGCCCATCGAGGTGCCGAGACCACCGTTGAGCTTGATCACCGCGGTCTTGCGGACCGCCTCGGCGGCGACGTCGTCGGGGACCTCGACGTCGACCAGCGCCTCCATGTCGAGCGGGCTGATCGACGACTCCGGGATCATCCCGGTCTCACCGTGCTCGAGCAGTCGGTAGTAGTGCGCGAACGTGTCGATGGCGACGGGATCGACACCGGCGTCCTGCATCTTGGCGCGCGCCGTCTCCAGGCCTTTGCTACCCATGTCTCGATCGTAGGCTGATTGCGTGCCGACACCAGCCCAGCCCCCCGTTCCGTCCGCGGGACAGACAGCCAAGCGGGCGCTGCGCGAGCAGGTCCTGGCGGCCCGGCGGCTGCGCAGCGCGGCCGACTCCGAGGCCGCGGAGGCCGCGATCGCGGACCACGTGCTGGCCTGGGACGTCGTACGCCGCGCCTCCACCGTGGCCTGCTACGTCTCGGTCCACCGCGAGCCCGGGACGCGGCGGCTGCTCGACGCCCTGCTGGCCGGCGGCACGCGGGTGCTGCTGCCGGTGCTGCGCCCCGACCTCGACCTCGACTGGGCGCTCCACGACGGCGACCTCGCCGAGGCCCGGCGTGGTCTCCTCGAACCGACCGGCCCTCGCCTCGGGGTGGACGCCGTCGGCGGGGCAGACGTGGTGCTCACGCCCGGGCTGGCCGCGTCGCTCGCGGGCGACCGGCTGGGGTACGGCGCCGGGTGCTACGACCGGGCCCTGGCGCGCGTCGGCGCGGACGTGCCGATCGGGATCGTGCTCCACGACGACGAGGTCGGCCTCGTCGTGCCGACCGAGCCGCACGACCGGCGGGTGACGCACCTGGTCACGCCGTCGGGCATCAGCCCTTCAGCAGGTCGCCGATGATGCCGCCGCCACCGCCGCCGCCCGAGCCCGACGCGGGGTTGACCCACTCGTAGGGCTGCACGACGACGAAGCCGGGTCCGTGGAAGGCGTACTGGAAGGCCTCGCCCGACCCGCCGCGCAGCATCGACTTCATGTTCATGCTGGACACCACGTTGGGCACCAGCGACGCCGACCACGCGACGGCGGCCTGCACGTCGACGTACGTCGGCTGCTGGGAGCAGTCGAGGACGACCGGCTTGCCGACGGTGCACAGGGCGACCGTCCCGACGCCGCGGACGGTGGTGTTGAAGAGGCCGCCGGCCATGATCCCGGCGCCGCGCACGCGGTTGATGTCCCACTCCATCGCCGCGTCGAACGCGAGCAGGTTGCGGCCGTTGACGGAGATCCCGTCGCCCTCGA
The DNA here is from genome assembly GCF_003057875.1 of Nocardioides currus. Classification (GTDB taxonomy): domain Bacteria; phylum Actinomycetota; class Actinomycetes; order Propionibacteriales; family Nocardioidaceae; genus Nocardioides; species Nocardioides currus. The sequence goes on from NZ_PYXZ01000001.1 coordinate 391,705, forward strand.
GCGTGAGGAGGTGGACCGTGCCGGCCTCCTGGGCGAAGAAGACCTCGCCCTGGCCGGAGACCCGCATCAGCGGGATGTCCTCGCTCGTGACGACCTTCTTGAGCAGCTTGGCCATCGAGCCGGACTTCTCGTGGTCGAAGCGGATCTGGCCCTGGAAGGCCACCATCCCGCCCTTGACCGCGAGCACGTCGGGTCCGAGCGAGACCCGCAGCATGTGGCTGTTCTGGAGGGCGAACCGCTGCCCGTCACCGATCTCGAGGTTCTCCTCCGCGAACAGCTCACTCTTCATGGCAGGAGGGTAGCGATCACGGCGCGTCGTCGGAGGGGTTCAGCAGGAGAGTGTCGTCGGCCGACTCCTCGACGGCGTCGCGCGAGAACGCCCACGGCAGGTAGTCGCCGTCGACGTAGAGCTCCGTCTGGTCCCCGTAGTGCGAGGAGCCGGGGTGGCCCGAGACCCCCGTGAGGTTGATGTAGCGCGAGGCGTCGAGGTCGGCCAGGGAGACGACCATCCGCATCGACGGGGCGGCCGTCACGCCGTACCCCACGGCGGCGTCCCACGAGGTCGCGTCGACGATGCTCGAGCCGCCGCCGACGTCGTGGCCGTCTCGGTTGAAGAGCCGCTCGATCGGCGCGATGCCGGACTCCCCCAGCGTCGAGTGGTGCAGGTCGAGCTGGTGCAGCCGGCCCCACGTCCACTCGTCGACGTCGAGCGACTGGCGCCGCGTCAGCTCGTCGCGGGCATCGCGCATCGCCTGGCGCAGGATGTCGTCGCGCGACTCGACCACGTCGTCGGTCGTGGTGTCGTCCCACCACGGCCCGGCCGGGTCGCCGAGCAGGTGGGTGACCACCGCGAACCACCGGTCGCCGCCGTTGGGCCAGATCCCCTCGCGGAGCTCGTCGTGGAAGGTGAGCCGCAGCAGGTTGCTCCACACGACGTTGTAGTAGGCCGCCGGGGCGCTGTCGGCGGGCTGGGTGAAGTCCCAGTCACGGAGCAGGTCCTGGGCGTCGCGGTAGTAGGCCGAGCCGAGGTCCTCGATGTCGAGGAGGTACGGCACCAGCGTGGCCGCCATCGGGTTGGTGGTGTCGAGCTGGAGCCGCATCATCTCCTGCACCGAGAGCTCGCCCTCGGCCTCGAGCTGCTGGCGGATCCGCGTCGAGCGGTAGCCGTAGTCCCAGTCGTCGGTGAGGAAGTAGGGGTAGTCGTCGTCGATCACCGCCTGGTTGGCGGTCGCGATGAACCCCTCCTCGGGGTCGAGGACGTTGGGCAGGCCGTCGAAGGGGATGTAGTCGCCGGTCCAGTCGTTGGCGGAGAGCCAGCCCTCGGCCGGCATCGAGCCGTCGTTGCCGGACTTGCGGATCGGCACCAGGCCGGGCGCCTGGTAGCCGATGTGGCCCTCGCGATCGGCGTACACCATGTTCTGGCTCGGGACGGCGAAGTCGCTCGCGGCCGCGCGGAACTCGTCCCAGTCGGACGCCCGGTTGAGCCCGAGCACCGCGTCGGCGGTCGTGGTCGGCTGGAGGGCGGTCCACTGCAGGGCCACGGCGTAGCCGTTGCCGCGATCGTCCGATCCGTCCGGGTCGTCGGGGCCGCCGGTGTCGGCCGGGTCGTCGGCCGGGGCGTCGGCCGGGGCGTTCGCGCCGACCGTGCTCAGCTCGGAGGAGACGTCGCTGAGCAGCGGACCGTGGGCGGTCTCGCGGATGCGGAGCGTGAAGTCGTCGCCCCCGCGCACCTTGATCGTCTCGGTGCGCAGCGTGAGCGGCTTGGCCTCGCCGTCCTGGATCCAGCTGTTGCCCTCGACCTTCTCGAGGTAGAGGTCGGTGACGTCCGGCCCCAGGTTGGTGAAGCCCCAGGCGATGTCGGCGTTGTGGCCGATGATCACGCCGGGCACCCCGGAGAACGTGAAGCCCGAGACGTCGAGGGTGCAGTCGCTGGTGATCGATCGGCAGTGCAGGCCGGTCTGCATCCAGATGCCCGGCTGGCTGACGCCGAGGTGCGGGTCGTTGGCCAGGATCGGCTGCCCGGTCGCGCTGTGGTCGCCGTCGACGACCCACGAGTTGGAGCCGATGCCGTCGCCCCGGCCGAGCATCTCGGGGAGCCGGTCGAGCCCGTCGCGCAGGTCGCCCAGCGCGCGGACCGTCGCGTCGTCGTACGCCGGTCGTCGCGGGTTGCGGGTCGAGTTGCGGGTGGCGTTCTGCTCGAAGACACCGTCGACGACACCACCGCCGGCCACGATCGGCGGATGGGCGTCGACGTCGTAGTCGGGGTAGAGGTCCGCGATCTCCTCGGGCGTGTGGTCGAGGCTGGCCATCACCCGGGCGATCTCGTCGTCCATGTTGCCGCGCAGGTCCCACGCCATCGCCTTGAGCCAGGCCAGCGAGTCGGCCGGCTCCCACGGCTCCGGCTCGTAGTCGAGGCCCTGGAGCCCGAGGAGGGTGTACTCGATCGCGATCTCGGTGGTGCCGTGCTGCTCGAGGTAGGCGTTGACCCCCTCGGCGTAGGCCGACAGCGCGTCGCGGGTCTCGGGGTCGAGCAGGGCCAGCTCCTGCTCGGCGACCCGGCGCCAGCCCATGGTGCGGATGTACTTGTCGGTCTCGAGGCCGTCCTCGCCGAACAGCTCGGACAGCCGTCCGGCCGTGACGTGGCGGCGCACGTCCATCTCGAAGAAGCGGTCCTGCGCGGCCACGAACCCTTGCGCCCGCATCAGGTCCGCGTCGGTGTCGGCGTAGATCTGCGCGATGCCGTGGTCGTCCCGGATCACCTCCACCTGCGCGTCCAGCCCGGGGAGCTCGAGCTCGCCGTCGGTGTCGGGCACGGGGCGGCGTACGAACGCGACGGCCGTGACGAGGAGCAGCACCATCAGCAGGGCGAGCACCGCCGCGACGTACGCCGTCCAGCGGAGCCCGCGCGGCGCCGCACGGAACAGCGTGCGCAGCGAGAAGTCGGGCTCGTCCTCGAGGTCGGGGTCGTGTGCTGGCTGCTCGGTCATCTCATCGGGCATTGTGCCGTAGTCTTGGCAGTCGATCGGGCTGAGTGCCAGCGAGTCGCGGGCCCACCGGATCGACCTCCCCACGAGCCAGCCAGCAAGGTTTCGCATGCCCACCTATCAGTACGCCTGCACCGAGTGCGGCCACCAGTTCGAGCAGTTCCAGAGCTTCAGCGACGACTCGCTGACCGTGTGCCCGGTCTGCGAAGGCCGGCTGCGCAAGGTGTTCAACGCCGTGGGCGTGGTGTTCAAGGGGTCGGGCTTCTACCGGACGGACAGCCGGTCGGGGTCGTCCTCGTCCTCGTCGTCGGACTCGTCCTCCGCGTCTTCGACGTCCTCGTCGTCGGACTCGTCCTCCTCGACGCCGGCGCCGTCCCCCTCGCCCTCCCCGAGCGCGAGCCCGAAGCCGTCCACAGGCAGCTCCGACAGCTGATTCCCCGCCCGCCTGTGGACGAGCCACGGCGGGCCCGCCCGGGGCGACCTAGCGTCGCGCCATGCTTCCTCCCGTACGCCGCACGCTGCGCACCCTCCACCGCGCGGTCCTGACCCGGCGCCGACCGCTGGCGGCCGTGCTGGTGGCGGTGTCGGTGCTCGTCGCGCTGCGCACCACGATCGGCCCCGGCCCGCCGACCGTCGAGGTCCCGGTCGCGGCCCGCGATCTGCCGGCCGGCGCCGTGCTCACCCCACGCGACGCGACGACGGCGACCTGGCCGGCCGGGCTGGCGCCGGACGGCCTGACGTCCGCCGTGGCCGGCCAGGTGCTGGCGGCGCCCCTGCGCGAGGGCGAGGCGATCACCGACCTGCGCCTCGTCGGCACCGGGCTCGCGGACGCCCACCCCGACCTGACGGTGCTGCCGGTGCGCCTGCCCGACCCCGCCGTCGTCGAGCTGCTCCGGGTCGGCGACCGGATCGACCTCAGTGCCGTCGACCCCGAGACGGGCGGGTCGAGCGAGCTCGCCAGCAACGTCCTGGTGCTCGCGATCCCGCCTCCGAGCGACTCCGGATCCGGCCTGACGGGCCGCTTGGTCGTCGCCGGGGTCGCGCCGGAGCGGGCGAAATTTGTCGCGGCCGCCACGTTGAGGGAGTTCCTCACGGTCCAGTTTTCCCGCTAGCGTCGTGACGTGTCCTGAAACTGACCGATTCCGCTTGTCGGGGTCAAAGGAGAAACGCAATGACTGGATTCAAGAACTTCATCCTCCGGGGCAATCTCGTCGAGATCGCCACCGGTCTGATCATGGCGTTGGCGTTCGCGTCGGTCGTCACCACCTTCACCAACTGGCTGACCGGCCTGCTCCCCGACTCGACGTCGGAGATCTTCTCCAACGAGGCCAACAGCTTCGGGGCGTTCCTCAACGCGGTCGTCTCGTTCGTCATCATGGGCGCGGTCGTGTACTTCCTCGTCGTCACGCCCTACACCAAGGCGAAGGAGCGGTTCTTCCCCTCCGAGCCCGAGGGCACGCCCGCCGACATCGCCCTGCTCACCGAGATCCGCGACGCCCTGAAGGCGCGGCCCCTGAGCTGACCCGTCTCGCCTCGAACGGCTCGCCCCCTCCGGGGCGGGCCGTTCGTGCGTCCGGGCCCGCCGGCGGCGCGTCGTGGGTGCCCCGTTCCGCGACCGCGCAGCGGTGCGTCAGCCACCGTCGTCGACCCCGGAACGTGGCTGTCGCACCGCGCCGTACGCACGACACGGGTACGGCGGTGGGTGACCCACTGTCCGACCGCTCGGAGTGTGGGTCACGCACCGCCGTCGGAGACCGCGGATGGCCGGTCGGTCAGGCGCACACCCCGGGGGTGTCCTCCTTGGTCGTCGGCGTGGACGTCGGCGCGGAGGGCTGCGACGGGCTGGCGGTGTCGGTGGGGCTCGGCGTCTCGGTCGGGCTCGACGTCTCGGTCGGGGTCTCGGTCGGGCTCGGGGTCTGCGAGCCGCTCTCGCCCGTCGTGGGCGACGGCGTCTCGGTGGCCTCGCTCGAGGTGGAGGGCGCCTCGGCGTTGGTGCCCTGGCTGAGCAGCGAGGCGGGGAGCAACTTGTCCTCCCGCAGCAGCTCCCACAAGACGTCGGCCTCCTCGGTCCAGTGGACCTTGCCGGCGAGGTCGGAGTCGGTCGGGAAGTACTCCGTCGGCACGGTCACGAACTGGACCTTGTCGAGGCCGACTCCCTGGAGCTGCATGGCGAGCTTGCCGATGCGCGTGATCGAGCCCAGGCCCGGGTCGATGGTCAGCGACTCGGTGGCGGCGTCGAGGAAGCCCACCACCCGGTCGAGGCGGCTCAGGGTGCCGGCCGACTTCACCTTGCGGATGAGCGAGCCGATGAACGCCTGCTGGCGCTTGATCCGGCTCAGGTCGTTCTGCTGGGCGAGGTCACCGATGTAGCGGGCGCGGACGTAGTCGAGCGCCTCGTCGCCGGTGAGCACCGACGGGTCGCCCTTCGGCACGAAGATCCCGTGCTTCTTGTCCACGATGTCCTCGGGGACGCAGACCGGCACGCCGTCGACCGCGTCGACCATGTTGCCGAAGCCGTTGAAGTCGACGACGACGTAGTGCTCGAGGCGCACCCCGGTCGTGGCCTCGACCTGGCGCATCGCACAGGCCGCGCCGCCACCGTTGGGATCGGCGGCGTTGCCCAGGGCATAGGCACGGTTCCACATCTCGGTGCCGCCGGGGATCTCGTCGTCCTCCCCGCAGTCGGGGCGGGTGACGATCGAGTCGCGCGGGATCGAGATGGCGTACGCGCGGCTGCGGTCGGCCGAGAGGTGGACCAGGATCGTGGTGTCGGAGCCGCCGCCCGTCTCCTGGTCGATGTCGTTGTTGTCGCCCGAGCGGGTGTCGTCACCCATCACCAGGATGTCGAGCGGCTTGCCGTTGCCGCGGTAGACCTCCTCGGGACGGTCGTCGCCGAGCGCCTGGTCGAGGTCCTGCACGTTCAGGTTGCCGTTGAGGTGTCGGTACAGGAAGACCACACCGAGCGCGGTGACCAGGGCGAGCACCACGGAGCTGGTGAGCACGACCCGCCCGACGACGTGGCGACGCGACGTCCTGGCCTTGCGCCGGGGCTCGGGCGCGTCCGGTCCGGGGCTCGACACACCTGCCACGTCTGCGACCACACCTTCGTCCGGGGAGCCCGCGCATGGGCATCGTCGCCGTGCAACCTACGCGAAGCAGGCAAATGGTCCCGCGCAAGGGTTGGCCTCAGGCTGATCTCATCCGTGGTGCGGGGGCACCTGCTCGCGATACCAGTCGTCGCCGAGTCCCTCGTCCCGCTTCGAGCTGGGCGGCCGGTCGTCGCTCGTCTCGTCGGGGAGCACGTCGCCGAAGACGGCGGCGAGTCGCTTGCGGCGTACCCACTCCGGCTCGGGCTGGTCGCGCTGGTCCTCGCTCATGCGCACAGTCCGTAGTCGGCGGCTTCCTGGGCCTTCTCCGGCGAGGTCTCGCTGGGCGTCTCGCTCGGCGTCTCGCTGGGCGTCTCGGAGGCCGTCTCGGAGGGCGACTCCGACTCCGACGGCGACTCCGACGGCGAGCCGGTCTCGCTCGGCGACTCGCTCGGGGTGGCCTCCGACCCGGGCGGGGCGCCGGCGTCGATCGCGTCGGAGGACAGCTTGGCGCTCAGCGGCTCGTCCTTGCGCGCCGCGTCGAACAGCGACTTCGAGCTCGGCAGCCAGAGCACGTCGTAGTCGTCGTCGTACTCCCAGGGCACGGTGATGAACTTGATCTCGTCGAGCCCGGTGCTGCGCAGCTGGAGGGCGAGGTCGGCGAGCGCGCGCACGCTGGAGAGGCCCTCGCTGACGTCGAGCGACTTGGTGGCGGCGTTGAGGAACCGCACGACGCGGTCGGGGCGCGCCAGGGTTCCCTTGGAGACGACGCGGTTGATCATCGAGGCCATGAAGTTCTGCTGGCGCTTGATCCGGCCGAGGTCGGACTGGGTGCCGACGGTGTAGCGCGCCCGGACGTAGTCGAGGGCCTGGTCGCCGCGCAGCTCGTTGGTGCCGGCGGGGACGAAGATCTGGTGCTTGGGGTCGTTGATCTCCTTCGGCACGCAGATCTCGACACCACCGACGGCGTCGACCATCTCCTTGAAGCCGTTGAAGTCGATGACCACGAAGTCGTCGATGCGGATCCCGGTGGTCTGCTCGACCTGCTCGACCGTGCACAGCGGTCCGCCCACGGCGAAGGCGACGTTCCACTTCGCACCGGTCTCGGCGGGGATCTCGTTGTCGTCGCCGCACGTGGGCCGGTCGACGACCGAGTCGCGCGGGATGGAGATGCCGTAAGCCCGGTCGCGGTCGGCCGAGATGTGGAGGATGACGGTGGTGTCGGAGCGCGCGCCGTTGGCCGGGTCCTGGCTGTCGATGCCGTTGGCGCCGGCCCGGGAGTCGGAGCCCATCACCAGGATGTTGAGCGGCTTCCCGTCGCCCTCGTAGACGACCTCGGGACGGTTGTCGAGCTCGTCGAGACCGCCGATGGTCGTGAGGTTGCCGTTGAGGTGGCGGTAGGTGAAGACCACACCGAGCGCGGTGACCAACGCCAGCAGCACGGAGGCCACGAGCACGACCCGTCCGACGGTGTGCTTGCGCTTGACCTTCCCCTTGCGCTTGGGAGCCTCGGGGTCGGGACTCGACACATCTGCCACGTCTGCGACCACAACTCTCTTCCGGGGGACCCCTTGAATTGTCACCGTAGTCCGGCCCGGCTCAAATTCCTTGCCTTCGGGGTCGATGGGTCAAGATGGGTGGCGTGCCGCGCTCCCTCCGTCTCGTCCTCTCCGCGGCCGCCGGGCTCCTGTTCCTCGCGCTGGTCGGCTCGACCGCGATCGGGGTGACGCCGACCGCCCCGGCCGACCCCGGAGCGTCCTCGTCCGGGCGCTCGGTCGCGGCCGACGGGCCCAACGTGCTGGTCTTCCTGACCGACGACATGCGCAAGGACGACCTCTCCTACCTCCCCCACGTGCGCACGCTGCTCGTCCAGCAGGGCATGACCTTCACCGAGAACCAGTCGCCGCACCCTTTGTGCTGCCCGGCGCGCGCCGAGCTGATGACGGGGCAGTACGCCCAGAACAACGGCGTGCACCACAACACCGGGGCGTACGGCGGGTGGCAGGCCTTCGACCCGTCGTCGACGATCGCCACCTGGGCGCACGCGGCGGGTTACGCGACCGCGATCCACGGCAAGCACCTCAACAAGTTCGATCCCGACGCCCCGGCCGACCCCGGCTGGGACGACTTCGACATCCTGCTGGAGCCCGCGACCGACTACGAGGACTTCACCTTCTTCGGCGGCGACTCCTTCACCGACGACTACGTCACGACCCGCCTCGACGAGCGCACGCTCGACGACCTCGACTCCTGGGCGGGGAAGCGGCCGTTCATGGTCTTCGCCAACCACGTCGCCCCGCACATGTGGGTGCCGGCGTCCCGCCAGGCCCGCGGCGACGGCGACCGGCGCGGCCTCGACCCGCCGGCCGAGGCGGCGTACGCGGACTCCTACGCCGGCCTGACGCCGAAGGCGTTCGGCGACCGGAGCTTCAACGAGGCGAACATGCGCGACAAGGAGGCCGTGGTCCGTGGCCGCGCGAAGCTGAAGCCCGGGCCGCTCGAGCGCACCAACCTGGCGCGCATCCGCTCCCTGCTGTCGGTCGACGAGGCGGTGGCGCACGCCTACGACGCGCTCGAGAAGGCCGGCGAGCTCGACGACACCTACATCGTCTTCACCTCCGACAACGGCTACGCGCTCGGCGAGCACCGCTACACCGGCAAGGACCGCCTCTCCGACGAGATCCTGGACGTGCCGCTCGTGGTCCGCGGTCCGGGCATCCCGGCCGGCTCGCGCAGCGACCGCCCGGTCTCACTGGTCGACCTGACGGCCACGCTGGTGGACCTGATGGATCTCTCGCCCGACCTCACCACCGACGGCGAGAGCTTCGCCGCGACGCTGCGCGACCCGCAGGCGCCCGACCACCGCGACACGATGCTGATCCAGACCGGGGCCAAGACGAGGTCCGGCCCGTTCCCCGGCTGGGCCTACCGCGGGGTGCTGACGCAGCGCTACAGCTATGCCCGCCGCGTCAACAACGGCGCCGACGACGGCTTCCTCTACGACCGGCACAAGGACCCCGACGAGCTGCGCAACCTGATCACGAGCAAGCGCTACAAGCCGGTGCGCCGCGAGCTCGAGCGCCGCTACCAGCTGCTCGCCGACTGCGCGGGCAGCGCGTGCAACCGAGACTTCGGACCGCTCCCCCGGCCGCGTCCCGCCGCATGACAAGATGAGCGCCGACCTGCCCCAGTAGCTCAGTGGATAGAGCAGCCGCCTCCTAAGCGAAAGGTCGCAAGTTCGACTCTTGCCTGGGGCACCACGCCACTACAGCGTCTCGAACCTGAGCCCGCCGGCCTGCACCCGGGCGAGCAGGTTGTCGCCCATCGCGACGGCGGTGGTCACCTGTCCGGACGTGGGTGGGTTGTCGTCGAGGGCCAGGCACAGCGCCGACTCGGCCAGCATCATCGAGGTCTCGGTGTAGCCGGGGTCGCCGCCGCTGACGCGCGTGTGCACGCTCTGGCCGCCGCACTCGCCGACGAAGTCGACGGTGAACCACGACTTGTCACGCTTCGCCTCGTCGGGTCCGTCGCCCGCCGATACCCGGCCGAGCAGGAAGGTGCGCACCGGCCCGACCTGCGCCGCCGCGGCGAGGGTCGTCACGAGGACGGCGCCGCCGGCGGCGTACCGCAGCGTCTTGGTGCCGGCGAAGTGGGAGTAGCGGAACTCCGGGCCGTACGCCGCGAGGCCGGCGCCGCTGCGCGCCACGATGATCGGGTCGATGGTCGGCAGGGGCAGCAGCCAGTAGCCGAGGAGCGGGTCGCGGTGCGGCTTGCCCGACACCGCCCGTGACGAGCGTCCGTCGGTCGGCTTGCCCTCGGCGCGACGACGCTCGGAGTAGGCCGCCTTCATCTGGCGCGCGCGGGAGAACTGGCCGAGCGCGGAGTGGATCGTGCCGCCCGAGGCCATGCCGCCCGAGCGCACGACGCCCCGCAGCGTGATCGGCGTGTCGGAGGGCAGCTGCTGGACGGTGAACCAGGCGCCGAGGTCGTGCGGGATCGAGTCGAAGCCGCACGCGTGCACGATGCGGGCTCCGGAGCGCACGGCCGTCTCGTGGTGCTGGAGGTACATCTGGTCGACGAACTCCGGCTCGCCCGTGAGGTCGACGTAGTCGGTGCCGGCGTCGGCGCACGCCGCGACGAGTGGCGCACCGTGCTGGAGGTAGGGCCCGACGGTGGTGATGACGACACGGGTGCGGGCGGCGACGTCGGCGAGCGACGCCGCGTCGGTCGAGTCGGCACGCAGCAGCTCCAGGTCGGGCAGGCCGAGCTTGTCGCGGACCGCCTCGAGCTTGGCCTGGTTGCGGCCGGCCAGCGCCCACCGCAGACCGTCCGGCGCGTGGCGCGCGAGGTAGTCGGCGGTGAGCTGACCGGTGAACCCGGTCGCGCCGAAGAGGACGATGTCGAGGTCACGGTCAGCCATGGCCCCATCCTCACAGGTCGGGAACCGCCCGGCGAGCGCCGGCGTCCCAGTGCAGTGAAGATCCGCAACGTCATCATCTCCAGCACCACCCTCGTCCTCGCGGTGGCCGCCGGCGCCGGCGTCGGCTTCGCGCTCGGGCGGGACGACCGCGGTTCCACGGCACCGCCGACCCCGTCGCCCGGTGCCTTCACGCTGGCCAACGCCTCGCTGCAGATCGCGCCCGACTGCGACTCGCTCCTCGCGTCGTACGTCGATCGCGGGCTCGAGCTCGTCACGGCCTACGGCTGGGGTGGTGGGGACGGGCCGATCGTCATGTTCGATGCGCAGTCCTCCGACGCGGCCGGCTCCGAGCGCTCGTCCACAGCCACCGTGCCCGCGCCGACGACCGTCCGGTCCACCAACAACGAGACGGGCACCAACGTCCAGGAGGCCGGCGTCGACGAGCCCGACGTCGTCAAGGTCTCGGGCGACCGCCTGTTCCGCATCCAGGACGACACGCTCACGACCTACGACGTCGCCGGCGACGAGCCCCGGCTGCTGTCGTCGCTGCAGCTGCCCGACATCCGCAACGGCCAGGTCCTGGTCTCGGGCGACCGGGTGGTCGTGCTCGGCGACCTCGTCACCTACGCGGCGACCGGTGCGCGCGTCCTGGTGATCGACGTCAGCCAGCCCGGGACACCGCAGGTCGTGGAGCAGACCGACTACACGGCGACCATCAGCGCGGCTCGCCTGCACGGCGACGTCGTGCGGCTCGTGCTCGACACCGGCCTGCCGCAGCTGGACTTCCGCTACCCCGACGGCCGCTTCGGCGAGCAGGGCGCGCTGAAGGCCAACCAGGAGCTCGTGCGCGGGACCACGCTGGCCGACTGGGTGCCCACCGTCGACGGCGAGCCCGTGGTCGACTGCGACGACGTCGCACTCCCGACGATGGAGACCGCCCTCGGCACCACCACGGTCGTCACCTTCGAGGCCGCGGTGGTCGAGCCGACGGCGACTGCGGTGGCGACCACCGCGAGCACGTCCTACTTCTCCCCCGACCGGTTCTACCTCGCCGCGAGCGCGTCCGCGGACGGCTGGTGGGGACGCATCCGCCCGATGATCGACTGCCTCGACCGGTGCGACCCCGGTTGGCCCGGCGGGGCGGCCGACGGCAGCACGGAGCTGTTCGCCTTCGCCCTCGACGGCACCGACACGACGTACGTCGCCTCCGGCGAGGTCGAGGGCCAGATCCGCGACCGCTGGTCGATGGACTACGCCGATGGCGCGCTGCGGGTGGCGCTCGGCGCGACCAGCGAGACCGGCAACTTCAGCTCGGTGGTCACGCTGCGCGAGACCGACGCGACCCTGAGCGAGATCGGTCGCGTCGACAAGCTCGGGATCAACGAGGAGATCAAGTCGGTGCGCTGGTTCGACGACCTCGCCCTCGTCGTGACCTTCCGCCAGACCGACCCGCTCTACGCCATCGACCTCAGCGACGCGGACGACCCGCAGCTCATGGGCGAGCTCAAGATCCCCGGCTACAGCGAGTACCTCCACCCGCTCGGCGCCCGCCGCCTCATCGGCATCGGCCAGGACGCCGACGCCTCCGGCATGGTCCGCGGCGCCCAGGCTGCTCTCTTCGACGTCACCGACCTGCGCAACCCCCAGCAGCTCGCCGTCGTCCGCTACCCGACGTTCTCGCAGGCGATGGCCGGCACCGACCCGCGCCAGTTCACCTGGCTCCCCGACCGCCGTACCGCCCTCACCGTCGTCTCCCAGGGCTGGGAGGGCCGCACGGGCTGGGTCTCGGTGCTCGACCTGGCCGACGGCCGGATGTCCAACCGCATGGTCGAGGTCGAGTACGGCGACGAGGTCAGCCAGGTCCGGCTGGTGCCGCTCGCCGACGGCCGGGTGGTGTTGGTGACCGGCGACGCGGTCTCGTTCTTCGACGTAACCTGACGCGTATGTGCAGGAACATCCGCCCGCTCAACAACTTCGAGCCCCCGGCGACCGGCGACGAGGTCACGGCCGCGGCGCTGCAGTACGTCCGCAAGGTCGCCGGCACGACCAAGCCCTCGCAGGCCAACGAGGCCGTCTTCTACGAAGCCGTCCGCGAGATCGCGCACCTCACCCAGCACCTGCTCGACGACCTGGTCACGACGGCACCGCCGAAGAACCGTGAGGTCGAGGCGCAGAAGGCCCGGGCCCGCGCCCAGCTGCGCTACGGCACGTGAGGGACGCCGTCCGCTTCCTGGCCGATCGCGAGCTCGTGGTCCTCACCGGGGCCGGGCTCTCGACCGACTCCGGCATCCCCGACTACCGCGGCCCGGGCGCCCCGGTCCGCACGCCGATGACCTTCCAGGAGTTCTGCTCCGGCCCGACGGCGCGCCAGCGCTACTGGGCGCGCAGCCACCTCGGGTGGGCGCGCATGGGCGCTGCCGAGCCCAACCCCGGCCACCGCGCCCTCGCCGAGCTCGACCCGGCCCTGCTCATCACCCAGAACGTCGACGGGCTCCACGAGGCTGCCGGGTCACGCCGCCTCGTCGCGCTGCACGGCCGGGTCGCCGACGTGGTCTGCCTGTCCTGTCGCCGTACGTCGCCGCGCTCGACCCTGCAGGGCAGGCTCGACGCCCTCAACGCGGACTGGATGGCGCGCCACGGCCATGCCGCGATGCGCCCCGACGGGGACGTCGAGCTCGACGCCACCGAGGACTTCGTGGTCGCGGACTGCGACGCGTGCGGCGGTGTGCTCAAGCCCGACGTGGTGTTCTTCGGCGAGAACGTGCCGGCCGAACGCGTCGCGCGCTGCTACGACGCCGTCGAGGCGCTGGGGACCGACGGCGCCCTCGTGGTGGCCGGCTCCTCGCTCACCGTGATGAGCGGGCTGCGCTTCGTCAAGCGCGCCGCGAAGCTCGGCACGCCGGTGGTGATCGTCAACCGAGGCACGACGCGCGGTGACGACCTCGCCCGGTTCAAGCTCGAGCTCGGCACCAGCGACTTCCTGGTCGACCTGGTCGAGGCCCGCGGCGTGGATCAGAGGCGGCGCACGAAGATGTGATCGGCGGCGTCGGCGAAGACCTCGGCGGTCTCGCCGCCCGAGCCGATCAGGATGCCCTCGGCAGTGGCCGCCACGGTGATCGTCTTGTCGGGCACGGCGCCCACGCGCCGCAGCGCGCTCATCAGCTCCTCGTCCTTCTGCATCTCCTCGGAGATCCGGCGGACGTGCACGCGCGACTCCTCGGTGCCGGCGACGGCCGACAGGGGCTCGACGCCCTCCATGAAGCCCTCGCCCAGCGAGCTCTCGCCGAGCTCCGCCAGGCCGGGGATCGGGTTGCCGTAGGGCGACTCGGTCGGGTGGTCCAGCAGCTCGACCAGGCGGCGCTCGACCGTCTCCGACATCACGTGCTCCCAGCGGCACGCCTCGGCGTGCACGAGCTCCCAGTCGAGGCCGATCACGTCGGTGAGCAGTCGCTCGGCCAGGCGGTGCTTGCGCATCACGCGGGTGGCGAGGCGCAGGCCCTCGTCGGTGAGCTCGAGGTGACGGTCGCCCTCGACCGTGACCAGGCCGTCGCGCTCCATCCGGGCCACGGTCTGGGAGACCGTCGGGCCGCTCTGGTGCAGGCGCTCGGCGATGCGCGCGCGCAGGGGGACGATGTCCTCCTCCACGAGCTCGTAGATCGTGCGGAGATACATCTCGGTGGTGTCGATCAGGTCGCTCACGGGGCCATTGTGTCCCATCGTGCGCGGGCCTCCACGTTGGCAGGCGTCGGTGCGGTGCGGCACAGTGCGACGGGTGAACCCGATCACCGACCAGCTGCTGATCCCGCGCCGCTTCTGCGGCCCGCCCGACTCCGGCAACGGCGGCTGGACGGCCGGCTCACTGGCCACCCACGTGACCGCGGCCTGTCCCGAGGACCGGGCCCGCGAGTGGCCGACGATCGAGGTCTCGCTGCGCCAGCCGCCGCCCCTCGACACCCCGCTCGACGTCGTCGAGGACGACGGCGTCACGAGCGCCAGGTTCGGGGGCGCGGTGATCGCGAGCGCCCGGGTGGTCGACAGCGAGCTGGCCGACGTCGACCCGGTCGCCCCCGACGAGGCGCGGGCGGCCGAGGCGACGTACGCCGGACACCGGTTCCACCCGTTCCCGACCTGCTTCGCCTGCGGCACCGGCCGCGAGGAGGGCGACGGGCTGCGGATCTTCCCGGGGGTCGTGAGCGGCGAGCGCGTGGCCGCGACCTGGCGACCGGACCCGAGCCTGGTCGAGGACTTCCACACCTACGTCGACGCCTCGGCACGCGCCTCGGTCGCGAGCACGTGGGCCGCGCTCGACTGCGTCGGCGGCTGGGCCGGTGACCTCACCGAGCGGCTGATGGTGCTCGGCCGGATGACGGCCCGGATCGACACGTTGCCCGTCATCGGCGAGGAGCACGTCGTGGTGGGGGCCACCCGCGGCAGCGAGGGCCGCAAGACCTTCACCGCGGCCACCCTGGTCGACGCGGACGGCCGGGTCGTGGCCAGCGCCGAGCACGTCTGGATCGCCGTCGACCCGGCGGCCTTCGGGGGCGAGTCCCCGACCTGAGCCCGGAGTTTGACACTCCTCGGCCGGCTTGCGAACAATTGGTCGCATGGCTGATTTGAACGTTCCAAAGACCGATGCGCGCTGGTGGCGGGACGCCGTCATCTACCAGGTGTACGTCCGCTCGTTCGCCGACGCGGACGGGGACGGGGTCGGCGACCTCGCCGGCATCACCTCGCGCCTGCCCTACCTCGCCGACCTCGGCGTGGACGCGCTCTGGATCACGCCGTTCTACACCTCGCCGCAGCACGACCACGGCTACGACGTCGCCGACTACCGCGACATCGACCCGCTCTTCGGCGACCTCGGCGACGCCGACACCCTGATCGCGCGCGCCCACGAGCTCGGCCTGCGCGTGATCGTCGACCTCGTGCCCAACCACTCCTCCGACGAGCACGAGTGGTTCCGGGCGGCCCTGGCGGCCGAGCCCGGCTCCCCGGAGCGCGCCCGCTACCTCTTCCGCACCGGCCGCGACGGCGGCGCGACCCCGCCCAACAACTGGGTCTCGGTGTTCGGCGGTCCGGCCTGGACCCGCGTCGGGGACACCGACCAGTGGTACCTCCACCTCTTCGACTCCACCCAGCCCGACTTCGACTGGCGCAACCCCGAGGTCGGCGACATGTTCGAGGAGGTCCTGCGCTTCTGGCTCGACCGCGCGGTCGACGGGTTCCGCATCGACGTCGCCCACGGCCTCTACAAGGAGGCATCGCTGCGCGACCAGGTCGTCGAGGCCGACGGCGCGCCCGCCAGCGACGCCGGCGAGATGATCGAGCGCTCCGTCACCGACGAGCCGATGTGGGACCAGCCCGAGGTGCACGACGTCTACCGCCGCTGGGCCAAGGTCCTCGACGAGTACGGCGAGGACCGGATGGCCGTCGCCGAGGCGTGGACCCAGACCGTCGAGTCGATGGCCCGGTTCGTCCGCCCCGACGAGCTCGACCAGGCCTTCAACTTCGCCTGGCTGCTCGCCGACTGGTCGGCCGAGGCGTTCGGCCAGGTCATCACCGACACCCTGGCCGCCGCGGAGATCGTCGGCGCGGCCCCGACGTGGGTGCTCTCCAACCACGACGTCACCCGCCACGTCACGCGGTACGGCGGTGGCGAGACCGGCCTCGACCGCGCCCGCGCCGCGACGATGACGATGCTGGCGCTGCCCGGTGCCTCCTACCTCTACCAGGGCGAGGAGCTCGGGCTCGAGCAGGTCGACGTCCCGCCGGCCGCGCGCCAGGACCCGTCGTGGTTCCGCACCGGCGAGGTCGGCCGCGACGGCTGCCGGGTGCCGATGCCGTGGGGCGGCGACGCAGCGCCGTACGACTTCGGACCGGGGACCGGGCAGCCCTGGCTCCCCCAGCCCACCGACTGGAAGCAGCTGACGGCCGAGGCGCAGACGGGCGTGCCCGGCTCCACCCTGGAGTTCTACCGGGAGGCGCTGGCCGCGCGTCGCAGCGCCTTCGCCGGCGCCGGGGCGGACGTCGAGATGCTGGGCGGTCACGGTCCCGACGTGCTCGCCTTCCGCCGCGGCGACGTCACGGTCGTGCTCAACTGCGGCACGTCCGCCGTGGCGCTGCCGGTCGGCGAGGTCGTGCTGTCCAGCGGGCCGGTCGAGGGCGAGCTGCCCGCGAACACCGCGGTCTGGCTGCGCTGAACCGCCCGCCCCTCCCGGGTAACGCCACGAACATGACACTCCCGCCCCCATCAGTGGGGGCGGGAGTGCTGTCATGGTGGCGTTACCGGGGAGCGGGCGAGCCTGGGCTCACTCCAGGCTGGCGTTGTAGCGGGCGAGCGACGCCACGAACGACGCCAGCTCGGCGTCGCTCCAGGCGGCGAGCCGCTCGTCGAAGCGCTCCCTGCGCACCTGGCTCATCCGCTCGAGCCGATCGCGTCCCTCGTCACTGACGACGAGCACGAGCGCGCGTCCGTCCTCCGGGTCGCGGTGGCGCTCGACGAGGCCGAGGTCGACGAGCGTCTGCACCTGACGGCTCACGCCTCCCTTGTCCATCGCGAACGCGTCGGACAGGTCCGCCGCACGCAACGGCCCCGTGGCGGCCAGGTGGTTGAGGATGAAGAACGTCATCGGGTGGAGGTCGGGGTGGACCTCACGCGCCCGCTCCCCCATCACCCTCTTCACCCGGCGGATGAGCGAGCCGACCTCGGACTCGATCTGACGCAGGACGTCGTGGCGCGCGCTCGCGGTGACCTCGGTGCTCATGCCTGCGCGGCCCCGTCCGCCAGCAGCTCGTCGTCGCGCTTCACCGAGGTGCGCAGCGGCACCTCCTTGATGAAGAGCACCGCGACCAGCGCGCCGACCGCGAAGGGCAGCGCCACCAGGAAGATGTGGCCGGTCGCGTCGCCGTACGCACTCTCGAAGATGGCGCGGATCGGGGCCGGCATCGTGGAGACGTCCGGCACGCCGCCGGTCTGGTGGCTGACCTGTCCGGCGAGCTCGGGGTTGGCGGCGACGAGCTTGGCCAGGCCCTTCTGCACCACGTCGGCGACCTGGTGGGCGAGCACGGCACCGAGGGCGGCGATGCCGACCGAGCCACCGAGCGAGCGGAAGAACGCCACCACGGACGAGCCGGCACCCATGTCGGAGAGCGCGATGGTGTTCTGGACGGCCAGCACGAGGTTCTGCATGGTCGCGCCGAGGCCCAGGCCGAGGACAGCCATGAAGATGCCGGTGCGCCACAGGGGCGTGCTCGCGTCGATGGTGGAGAGCAGCGCGATCCCGGCGATGACGGCGACCATGCCGCCGACGAGCCAGCGCTTCCACACACCCGTGGCCGAGATGATGCGGCCGCTGAGGATGCTCGAGACGAGCAGGCCGCCGACCATGCAGATCGACATCAGGCCGGCCCCGGTCGGGCTCATGTCCTTGGCCCGCTGGAAGTAGAGGCTGAGGTAGACCGTGGAGCCGAACATCGCGACACCGATGAGGACGGAGGCGATCGTGGCCAGGGTCAGGGTGCGGTCCTTGAAGAGCCGCAGCGGGATGACCGGGTCCTTGGCCACGTTGGCCTCGACGTAGACCGCCGCCGCGATGACGACGACCGCACCGGCGACGAGCAGGCCGGAGGTCCAGGAGATCCAGTCGAAGTTCTGGCCGCCCAGGGAGACCCAGATCAGCAGGATGGAGACACCGCCGACCAGCAGGAAGGCGCCGAGGTAGTCGATCGTCACGTCCCGCTTGACCACGGGCAGGCGAAGGGTCTTCTGGAGGACGACGAAGGCGAGGATCGCGACCGGGAGGCCGGCGAAGAAGCACCAGCGCCAGCCGACCGTGTCCACGAGCACGCCGCCGACGAGCGGTCCGGAGACGGTGGCGAGGGCGAAGGTCGCGCCGATGTAGCCGCTGTAGCGACCGCGCTCGCGCGGCGAGACCATCGAGGCGATGACGACCTGGACGAGCGCCGTCAGACCACCCACGCCGAGGCCCTGGACGACGCGGGCCCCGATCAGCACCTCCATCGACGGCGCGAAGCCGGCGATCAACGAGCCGATCGAGAAGATCACCAGGGCGGTCTGGACGAGGAGCTTCTTGTCGAAGATGTCGGCGAACTTGCCCCAGATCGGCGTCGTGGCGGTCATGGCCAGCATGGTGGCGACGACGACCCAGGTGTAGCCGGTCTGGCTGCCCTCGAGGTCGTCCACGATCGTGGGGAGTGCGTTGGAGACGATGGTGCTCGAGAGCATCGCCACGAACATCGCGAGGAGGAGGCCGCTGAGCGCCTCGAGCACCTCGCGGTGCGACATCTGGCCGGCTTGCTCGGCACTGGCGGCCGGGGCCGCGGGAGTGGTTGCTGCGGATGACACGGAGGGGCTCGATTCAGGTCGTCGGTGGCTTGCCTCGACACAAGGTTGCCGACCGCAACTATATTCCCGGGTCGCCCACATCCTCCACAATGCAGCGACCCGCAGGCTGTCTGCTCCTGGTGGAGCCCCGGGGGATGACGTCCGGGAGCCTGCGGGTCGGGTGACTGCGTTGGATTCGCCGGCAGTGCGTCGGCGATGCCGGCCGGTGTCGACCGGGTCGGAGCTGCCTAGCGGGCAGCCACCTCACTCATCCGAAAAGAATGCATTTCTCGGACCACCTCCTTCCTGTGTGCTGCAACCGTACGTCGAGGCGTACGACCACTCAATCCCTTTTCTCGTACGGCGCTCAGGCGGCCGCGGCGGCGGTGCGTGAGCCACCTTCCGGCGCTCGGGAAGGTGGGTGGGGCACCGCTGCGGCGCGGCGACCCGGTCGTACGGCGCTCAGGCGGCCGCGGCGGCGAACTGCGAGCGGTAGAGGCGGGCGTACGCCCCGTCGGCGGCGAGCAACGAGTCGTGGTCGCCCTGCTCGACGATCGCGCCGTCCTCCATCACCAGGATCAGGTCGGCGTCGCGAATGGTGGAGAGCCGGTGCGCGATCACGAACGAGGTGCGGTCGGTGCGCAGCGCCGCCATCGCCTGCTGGAGCAGCAGCTCGGTGCGGGTGTCGACCGACGAGGTCGCCTCGTCGAGGATGAGCAGGTCGGGCGCAGCCAGGAACGCGCGGGCGATGGTGATGAGCTGGCGCTCCCCCGCCGACAGGTTGGCGCCCTCCTCGTCGATCACCGTGTCGTAGCCCTCGGGCAGCGAGTGCACGAACCGGTCCACGAACGTCGCCGTGGCCGCCGCGAGGATCTCCTCGTCGGAGGCGTCGGGACGCCCGTAGGCGATGTTGTCGCGGATCGTCCCGGCGAACAGCCAGGTGTCCTGCAGCACCATCCCGATCTGCGAGCGCAGCGCCGAGCGGGGCATGGAGGCGATGTCGACGCCGTCGAGGGTGATCCGCCCGGCGTCGAGCTCGTAGAACCGCTCGACGAGGTTGACCAGGGTGGTCTTGCCCGCACCGGTCGGCCCGACGATGGCGACCGTCTGGCCCGGGTGCGCGACGAGCGAGAGCCCCTCGATGAGCGGTCGGTCGGCGACGTACGAGAAGGACACGTCCTCGAAGCGCACCTCGCCGTGCCGGTCGGCCTCGGGCGCCGGCGACCCGGTGGCCTCGGGTGACTGCTCGTGCGCGTCGAGGAGCTCGAAGACCCGCTCGGCCGACGCGACACCCGATTGCAGCAGGTTGGTCATCGAGGCGACCTGGGTGAGCGGCTGCGTGAACTGGCGGGTGTACTGGATGAACGCCTGCACGTCACCGAGCGACATCGTGCCGCTGGCGACACGGAGGCCACCGAGCACGGCGATCACGACGTAGTTGATGTTGCCGACGAACATCATGATCGGCATGATCAGCCCGCTCACGAACTGGGCGCTGAACGACGCCTTCCACAGCTCGTCGTTCTCCTCCTTGAACACCCGCTCGGCCTCGCCCTGACGTCCGAAGACCTTGACGAGTGCGTGCCCGGAGAACGTCTCCTCGATGTGCGCGTTGAGGCGACCGGTCTGGCGCCACTGCTGGACGAACATGCCCTGCGACCTCTTCATCACCTGCGCGGTGACGACCATCGAGATCGGCACCGAGACGAGTGCGACCAGCGCGAGCACGGGCGAGATCCAGAACATCATCGACAGCACGGCGACAACGGTCAGGACCGAGGTGAGCAGCTGGCTGAGCGTCTGCTGGAGGGTCTGGCTGACGTTGTCGATGTCGTTGGTGACCCGGCTGAGCAGCTCGCCGCGCGGCTGGCGGTCGAAGTAGCTCAGGGGCAGCGCGTTGACCTTCTCCTCGACCTCGTCGCGCATCCGGCGCACGGTGCCCTGCACGACGTCGTTGAGGAGGTAGCCCGCGAGCCAGGCGACCAGCGAGGCGCCGACGTACAGCGCGAGCACGACCAGCAGCACCCGGCCGACCGCGTCGAAGTCGACGCCCTGGCCGGGCACGAGGTCCATGCCGGAGACCATGTCGGCGACGTTGTCCTCACCGTTGGCACGCAGGCCCTCGACGGCCTGCTCCTTGGTGATGCCCGACGGCAGCCGACCGCCGATGAGGCCGTTGAAGATCAGGTCGGTGGCGCGGCCGAGCACCCGCGGGCCGACGGCGGTGGCGATGACGCTGACGACGGTGAGCGCGATGACGGCGATCGTCTTGGCCCTGTACGGCGCCATGCGCCCGACGAGGCGCTTGACGGACGGGCCGAAGGTGCTGGCCTTGCCGCCCATCATCCCGCCGCCCATGGGACCGCGACCGGGGCCGCCGGCCGGCGCCTGGACGCGCTCGGTCTCCTTCAGGTCGCTGGCCTCGAGCTCGGCCGACGTCGGCTTGGCCGGCTGCTGCGGGGAGGTGGTGGTGCTCATGCGGCTTCCTCTGCGGTGAGCTGGGACTCGACGATCTCGCGGTAGGTCTCGCAAGTGGCGAGGAGCTCGTCGTGGGTGCCGCGGCCGACGACGGACCCGTCGTCGAGGACGACGATGACGTCGGCGTCGCGGATGGTGGAGACGCGTTGCGCGACGATCACGACCGTCGCGTCGCGGGTGACCGGGGCGAGCGCGGCCCGCAGGCGCGCGTCGGTGGTGAGGTCGAGAGCCGAGAACGAGTCGTCGAACAGGTAGATCTCGGGTCGTCGGATCACCGCGCGGGCGATGGCGAGCCGTTGTCGCTGGCCGCCGGAGAAGTTGGTGCCGCCCTGGGCGACGGGCGACTGGAGGCCGTCGGGCAGCTCGGCCACGAAGTCGCGGGCCTGGGCGATCTCGAGCGCCTCCCACATCTGCGCCTCGGTGGCGTCGGGGAGACCGTGCTGGAGGTTGCTGGCGATGGTGCCGGTGAAGAGGAACGCCTTCTGCGGGATCAGCCCGAGCCGCGACCAGAGCAGGTCGGGCTCGAGGTCGCGCACGTCGACGCCGTCGACCCGGACGCGCCCCTCGGTCACGTCGAAGAGCCGGGGCACGAGGTTCAGCAAGGTGGTCTTGCCGGCACCCGTGGAGCCGATGATCGCGACGGTCTGGCCCGGTTGCGCGCTCAGGTCCACGTCGCGCAGGACGGGGACGTCGGCGCCGGGGTAGGCGTAGGTGACGCCCTCCAGCGCCAGCGTCCCGCGCTCGGTCAGCGCGGTGACAGGGGCGGCCGGGGGCACGACGCTCGACTCGGTGTCGAGCACCTCCATGATCCGGTCGGCGCACACCGCCGACCTGGGGATCATCATCATCATGAACGTCCCCATCATCACGCTCATGATGATCTGCATGAGGTAGGAGAGGTACGCGGTCAGCGCCCCCACCTCCATCTGGCCGCTCTCCACGCGGTGGCCGCCGAACCACAGCACGGCGACCGAGGCGACGTTGGCCACGAGCATCACCACCGGGAACATCCCGGCCTGCCAGCGCCCGGCCCGGATCGCGACCTGGGTCAGGTCGGCGTTGGCCTGCCCGAAGCGCTCCTTCTCGTGCTCCTCGCGGACGAAGGCACGCACGACGCGGATGCCGGTGATCTGCTCGCGCAGCAGGCGGTTGACCTCGTCGATCTTGACCTGCATGACGCGGAAGCTCGGCACCATCCGGCTGACGATGATCCCGATGAGGCCGCCGAGGACCGGCACGGTGACGACGATCAGCCACGACAGGCCGACGTCCTCGCGCATCGCCATCACCACCGCGCCGACCATCATGATCGGCGCGGAGACCATCATCGTGAAGCCGAGCAGCACCAGCATCTGCACCTGCTGGACGTCGTTGGTCTCGCGGGTGATCAGCGACGGGGCGCCGAAGTGGTTGACCTCCCGGGCCGAGAACGAGCCGACCCGCCCGAAGATCTGGGCACGGACGTCGCGGCCGAAGCCCATCGCCGTACGCGCCGCGAACCAGACCGCGACGACCGAGCAGGCGGCCTGGGCCAGCGAGATGGCCAGCATCAGTCCGCCGCGCCGGATGATGAAGTCGGTGTCGCCGGTGACGACGCCGACGTCGATGATCTCGGCGTTCAGGCTGGGGAGGTAGAGCATCGCGAGGGTGCCGAAGAACTGGAGGACCACGATCACGGCGATCGGGCCCTTGTACGGCGCGAGGCGGGTGCGGACGAGACGGAGCAGCATCAGGATCCCTTGTGGAGGCCGTCGAGGACGGTGGTGACGATCTCGTCGGTCGTGAGGATGCGACCGTCCGAGAGATGCGGGTGGCTGCCGGAGAAGGTCAGCAGCCGGGTGATGTGGACGAACTCGGAGACGGGGCAGGCGAGCTCGCCGGCGTGCGGGGCGAGGAGGAGCTCCATCACGGCGGCGGCCTCCTCGCGGTGGTGCTGCATGTGCTTGCGGGCGGCCGGCGGTCCCACCATGCCGACGACCGTCATCAGCTCGAAGATGCCGCGGAACCGAATCTGGAGGTGGGTGACGATGTCGGAGACCACGGCCCGCAGGGGCTGGTCGGGCTCGATGCGGCGCAGGTCGTCGAGGAACGGCTGCATGTCGAAGGCGTGCTCGAGGGTGGCGGTGATCAGGTCGTCCTTGGACTCGAAGACCCGGAAGATCGTGCCCTCGGCGACGCCCGCCGCCTCGGCGATCTGCTTGCTGGTGACGGTGCGACCGTGCTCGTGCAGCAGCGGCAGGGTGGCGTCGATGAGGGCGGTGCGCCGGTCGTCGGCGGACATGGGGGTGGCGCGCGGGGTCACGCCGACCAGCATAAGTGAGTGAGCACTCACTCACAACCGGTCTTCAGGGAGCCAGACGCTGGACCCGCCAGCCCTCGCCGTCGCGCTCGTAGACCAGCCGGTCGTGCATCCGCCCGGGCCTCCCCTGCCAGAACTCCACCGACTCGGGGACCACGCGGTAGCCACCCCAGTGGTCGGGGGTCGGCACGTCGCGGCCCTCGAAGCGCTCGGTCATCTCGTCGTAGAGCTCGGTCAGCTCCGCGCGCGAGCCGACGGGCTCGGACTGGCGGCTGGCCCAGGCACCGAGCTGCGACACGCGCGGTCGGGACCGGTGGTAGGCGTCGACGGCCTCGCGCTCGAGGACGTGGGCGGTCCCGGCGATGCGCACCTGCCGCTCGAGCGGGTGCCACGGGAAGAGCAGAGCGCACCGCGGGTCGGCCGCGAGCTCGCGCCCCTTGAGCGAGGTTTGGTTGGTGAAGAGCACGAAGCCGCGCTCGTCCACTCCCTTGAGGAGCACCATCCGGGAGTCCGGCGCGCCGTCGAGACCGACCGTGCCGAGCACCATCGCGTTGGGCTCGTGCACGCCCCCGTCGAGCGCCTCGCGCAGCCAGCGCTGGAACATCGCGAACGGGTCGGCGGCGAGCTGGGGGACGTCGAGCCCGACGTCGCTGTACTCCTTGCGCAGCGCCGCGACGTCGACCGGCGCTGGCTGCGAGCCTGGCTGCGAGTCTGCCTGCGAGTCCATGGCCGCACCCTAGACGCCCACCCGTCGCGCCCGGACGGACCGCGGGGTGAAGTGCGAGTCAAAGCGGTGCACAATGAGACGGCTCGCGTGCTCGTCGATGGCGAGCCCTACGCCGTACGCCGCGTCAATCACAAGGGAGCGTCATGACCGAGGTGCACCACGGGCTCGAGGGAGTCGTCGCGTTCGAGTCGGAGATCGCCGAGCCGGACAAGGAGGGCTCAGCGCTGCGCTACCGCGGCGTCGACATCGAGGAGATCGTCGGCCGGGTGCCCTTCGAGAACGTCTGGGGCCTCCTGATCGACGGCGCCTACAACCCGGGCCTGGCGCCCGCCGAGCCCTACAACCTGCCCGTCCACACCGGCGACGTCCGCGTCGACGTGCAGGCCGCGGTCGCGATGCTCGCGCCGGCCTTCGGGTTCCGGCAGACCTACGACATCTCCGACGAGCAGGCCCGCGAGGACATCGGCCGCCTCGCCGTCATGGTCCTCTCCTACGCCGCCCAGTCGGCCCGCGGCCTCCACCAGGCCGTCGTCCCCCAGAAGGTCGTCGACGAGGGCTCCACCCTCGCGGAGAAGTTCCTCATCCGCTGGAAGGGCGAGGCCGACCCGCAGCACGCGCACGCGATCGACGCCTACTGGTCCTCCGCCGCCGAGCACGGCATGAACGCCTCCACGTTCACCGCCCGCGTCATCACCTCCACCGGCGCGGACGTTGCCGCTGCGTTCTCCGGCGCCATCGGCGCGATGAGCGGCCCGCTGCACGGCGGCGCCCCCGCGCGCGTCCTGACGATGATCGAGGAGGTCGAGAAGTCGGGCGACGCCACGGCGTACGTCAAGGGCCTGCTCGACTCCGGCGAGCGGCTGATGGGCTTCGGCCACCGCGTCTACCGCGCCGAGGACCCGCGCGCCCGCGTCCTGCGGCGTACGGCGAAGGAGCTCGACGCTCCCCGCTACGCCGTCGCCGAGGCGCTCGAGCAGGCGGCCCTCAAGGAGCTGCGCGAGCGCCGTCCCGACCGCGTCCTCGAGACCAACGTCGAGTTCTGGGCGGCCATCGTCCTGGACTTCGCGGAGGTGCCGGCCACCATGTTCACCTCGATGTTCACCTGCGCCCGCACGGGCGGCTGGTCGGCGCACATCCTCGAGCAGAAGCGCACCGGTCGGTTGATCCGCCCGTCCGCGATCTACACCGGCCCGGCCTCCCGGCCCGCCAGCGACGTCGAGGGCTGGGACGAGGCCTGGGGCAAGTAGGCCCCTCGGGACCTCAGTCCGCGAACGGCACCGCGGCGGCCTGCCGCGCGGTCGGCGCGGTGGCCGGCCGCTCGACGTACCAGCTGGTGCGGCCCTCGGCGCCGTCCATGCTGAGCGAGATGTGCATGTGGTCGCGGTGCCGCAGCGTCTTCGAGCAGGTCTTGCGAGAGCGGCAGCCGGAGTTGAGGTAGGGCCGTGGCTCGAAGCCGTACCACGCGGAGTAGATCCGGTCGTTCCAGATGACGTACATGATGCCCATCCGGCGCGCGAGGGCGTCGGTGTCGCCGATCTCGTCGTCGGCGAAGGCCTCGGTGATGAACGCCTCCGCGGTGGCCTGGTCGTCGAGGCTGGTCGCGTCCAGGGTCCAGTCGAAGGCGCGTCCGTCCTTGTGCTCCGAGGACCCACCGGACTTGCACGAGCGCAGGGTGCCGCCGTAGGCGCCACCCCGGGCCGAGAGCCACTGCGCGAGCGCCACGGTCCCGGGCCGGTCCTTGGTGACGCAGGTCTTCTGCGGCTTCCAGGTCGCGTAGGAGTCGACGGGCATGACGTACTTCGACGTCGCCGGTGCCCCGCCCAGGCAGACGAGCAACGCCACCGTCAGCAGCACCACGAGTCCCTTGCGCACGGATGGAGGTTAGAGGGACGGATGGGGCAGTGGAATACGAATGGGACAAAAAGTCACTCGAACACCGGCGTGTCGGCTGGACACGCCGAGAGAACGAGTGGCTTCCCGAAGCAGCGACTGATGCCGGAGTCGCGGTAGTAGCCGAAGCCGGGGATCGCGGCGTAGCCGCTCGACTCGTAGAGCGCGATCGCCTCGGGCTGCTTCATCCCGGTCTCGAGGACGAGCGCGTCCACCCCCGCGTCGCGGGCTGTCGCCTCGAGGTGGGCGAGCATCGCGCGGGCCAGGCCGAGGCCGCGGGCGGACGGGACGACGTACATCCGCTTCACCTCCGCGGTGTTCGTCGTGCCCGCGAAGTCGACGTCGCTGCGCCGGCGCCACGCACCGGACGCGACGGGCTGGCCGTCGAGGCGTCCGACGAAGAACGCGCCGAGCGGAGGGACGAACTCGGCCACGTCGATCGGCGACTCGTCCCGCCCGCCGTAGCGGACGACGTACTCCTCTTGGACCGCCTCCACCAGCAGCTGGGCGTCGGGATCGGTGATCCGTGCTTCTGAGATGCGTAGGGCGGGCACGGGCGCATCGTATGAGAGGCTGGCCGCGCTGACAGCGTCGTCAGGATCCTCACACCCCGCACCCCACGGAAGGCTCCACCGGTGACCGACGCCATCACGATCCCCGCCGAACTCCTGCCCGCCGACGGCCGCTTCGGCGCCGGGCCCTCGAAGATCCAGACCAGCCACCTCGACGCCCTCGCCGCGACCGGCTCGTCGCTGATGGGCACCTCGCACCGCCAGGCCCCGGTCAAGGACACGGTCGGCCGCGTGCGCGAGGGGCTGGCCGCCCTGTTCGACCTGCCCGAGGGCTACGAGGTCGTGCTCGGCAACGGCGGCGCCACCGCCTTCTGGGACGTCGCGACCTTCGGCCTGATCCGCGACAAGAGCCAGCACCTGTCCTTCGGCGAGTTCTCCGCGAAGTTCGGCACCGCCGCCGCGGCCGCCCCGTGGCTGCAGGACCCGACGATCATCAAGAGCGAGCCGGGCTCGCTGCCCGAGCCGGTGGCCGAGGAGGGCGTGGACGTCTACGCCTGGGCGCACAACGAGACCTCGACCGCCGTGATGGCGCCCGTACGCCGCCCGGCCGGCGCGGCCGACGACGCGCTCGTCCTCGTCGACGCCACGTCGGGAGCCGGTGGCCTCCCCGTCGACCTCACCGAGGTCGACACCTACTACTTCGCGCCGCAGAAGTGCTTCGCCTCCGACGGCGGCCTCTGGATCGCGCTGATGTCGCCGCGGGCGCTGGCGCGGGCCGAGGAGATCGCCGGCACCGACCGGCACATCCCGGCCTTCTTCGACCTGCCGATCGCGATCGACAACTCCTCGAAGAACCAGACCTACAACACCCCGTCGGTCGCCACGCTGTTCCTGATGGCCGAGCAGCTCGACTGGATGAACGCCCAGGGCGGCCTGACCGGCATGGTCGAGCGCACCACCGCGTCGTCCGACGCGCTCTACGGCTGGGCCGAGAAGACGTCCTACACGACGCCGTACGTCGCCGAGCCTGCCCACCGCTCACTGGTGATCGGCACCGTCGACTTCGACGAGTCGATCGACGCCGCCGCGATCGCGAAGGTGCTGCGAGCCAACGGGATCGTGGACACCGAGCCCTACCGCAAGCTCGGGCGCAACCAGCTGCGGATCGCGATGTATCCCGCGATCGACCCCTCCGACGTCGAGAAGCTCACCGGCGCCATCGACTTCGTGGTCAGCTCTCTCTGAGCAGCTTCAGGGTCGCCCGTTCCAGCGCGGCCTGCCGCTCGTCCCGCGTGGGGAACGAGCGGCGAGCCGCACGGGCGATCGTGCGGCCGGACTCGTAGGCGTCGATGACCCGCGGGTCGACGTACGACGACCGCGCGAGCGCCGGGGTGTTGCCGAGGAACTCCGAGACCTCCCGCATCGCGCCGGCGACGGCCCGCTTGCGGGAGGCCTTGGTCTGCCCCGGCTCCTCGGTCTCCGCGAGCGCGAGGGCCGCGAGGACGGTGGCGTGCCAGGTGCGGAAGTCCTTGGCGCTGGCTTCCATCCCGCTGACCTCGCGGACGTACTCGTTGACGTGTCCCGAGTCGATGTCGCGCCACGTCGAGCCGTCCTTGAAGGCCAGCAGCTCCTCACCACCGCCGCGCCGGCGGCGCATCACGTCGAGCACCTCGATCACCGGCTCGTCGTCGATCTCGATGCTGTGCTCCACACCCGACTTGCCGACGAAGCAGAACGTCATCGTGCCGGCCCGCTTGGTGACGTGGTCCTTGCGCATCGTGGTCAGGCCGAAGCTGCCGTTGGTGTCGGCGTAGACGTCGTTGCCGATCCGGAAGTAGCCGATGTCGAGGAGGCGTACGGCGACCGCGCAGGCGCGCTCTCGTGACATGCCCTCGGTCCCGAGGTCGGTCAGGACTCGCTCGCGCACCCGCGACATCGCCTTGCCGAAGTCGATCAGGCGCGTGAACTTCGCCTGGTCGCGGCTCGTGCGCCAGTCGGGGTGGTAGAGGTACTGCCGGCGTCCGGCGTCGTCGGTGCCCACGGCCTGCAGGTGCCCGTTGGGGAACGGCGTGATCCACACGTCGGTCCACGCGGGCGGGATGACGAGGTCGACGCAGCGCTGCCGCTCGTCGGGCCCCAGCCGGTTGCCCTCCTCGTCGAGGAAGGTGAACCCCGAGCCGGCCCGGCGGCGCGACCAGCCCTTCTGGTCCGGGGAGGTACGGCGCAGTCGTGGCATGCCCGCACGCTAGCGGCGCGCGTCCCGCGATGGACCACCCGATGGTGTGGACACGACCCGACCCGGCCGAAACCCGGGTGACGGCTCGGCCCGGGTGCGAGAGGCTCGCGCGGTGGAGATCACCGACGACACCGTCCGAGCTCTCGTGTCCGAGCAGTTCCCCCGGTGGGCGGACCTCCCGGTGACGCCGGTGCCCGAGCAGGGTCACGACAACCGCACGTTCCGCCTCGGCGACGAGCTGTCCGTGCGGCTGCCGAGCGGTGATGGGTACGTCGCCGCGGTGGCCAAGGAGGACACCCACCTCCCGCTGATCGCCCGCCACGTGGGCACGACGGTCCCGGTGCCGGTCGCGAGCGGCGAGCCCGGGGCGGGCTACCCCCATCCGTGGTCGGTCCGGGAGTGGATCCCGGGCACGACGCCGGACCACGACGACGACCTCGACCGCCTCGCCCTGGCCCGCGAGCTGGGCACGTTCCTGCGGGAGCTGCGGTCGGTCCCGACCGAGGGCGCACCGTGGGCCGGGTGGCACTCCTTCCACCGCGGCAACCACCCCTCGGCGTGGGGTCACTCGTTCCAGGAGACCCTGCGCGAGCTCGGGGACTCGGTCGACACGGACGCGTGCCGGTCGGTCTGGGCGGACGCGATGTGCACGGCCTGGGCCGGCGACCCGGTGTGGTTCCACGGCGACGTCGCGCCCGGCAACCTGCTGACGCGGGACGGGCGACTGGCCGCGGTGATCGACTTCGGCACCTGCGGCGTCGGCGACCCTGCCTGCGACCTCGTGATCGCGTGGACGTTCTTCACGCCGGCCGAGCGCGCGGTGTTCCGCGACGCGGTGGCGCTGCCCGACGACACCTGGGCGCGAGCACGCGGCTGGGCGATCTGGAAGGCATTGATCACGCTGGGCAACCCCGACAGCCCGCTCCACCCGCAGCAGGTGCAGGCCTACGAGGAGCTGATGGCCGAGCACCGCGGCTGAGTGGTTGGTGGGTGCATACCGGAAGGGCGGATTTCCGGCCTCGACCCGCCGTGGTTGGTATCCAGCTACCTACCGCGCGGCTCGCAACCCATGAACCAGCCGATTCGGTTGGCACCTGCATACCGTCAGCGCGGTCGGAGCGACCTGACCAGCACGACCAGCGCCCCGCCGAGGACCACCGAACCCACGGCCCACCACCAGAAGCTGCGACGGGCCGCGGCGTCGGCGAGGTCGTCGACGGCCGTCGTGCTGCCGTCGTCCGTCCCGGTGCCCGTGGAGGGACTGGCCGCCGGCGTCGTGGTCGGCGTGGGGGTCGGCGTCGTGGTCGGGGCCAGCGCCGAGCGGATGTCCGCCGGCAGCAGCACCTTCAGCACCGGAGCCCGCTGACCCTCGCTGCTGACGTAGACGAACCGGGTGGACGGCGCGGCGATCCCCTCCCCCTGCTCCTGGCTCGGCAGGTCGAAGGCGCCGACCTTCTCCATCGACGGGAACGCGTAGACGACCGCGTTGGTGTAGGTCCGCAGGACGAGGTGTTCGCCGTCGGGGAAGAACGCGCCGTCGGTGACGATGCCCGCGACGTCGCCGACCTTGCCCAGCATGTTGGGGGCGTCGGCCGCCAGCTCCGGTGGCGCCTCGTAGAGCTCGCCGGCGAAGAAGCCCTTCGTCGCGACGTACACCCGGCCGGTGACGGGGTGCACGAGCAGCGCCTCCGCGTCGCGCGGCCCGTCGGGGTAGACGAGGTCGACGGTCTCCTCGTCGACGGTGCGGTCGCCGTCGCCGACCGGCACCCGGGTGACCTCGACCGAGTCGCGCTTCGTCGAGTTGTCACCGATGTCGGCGACCCAGACGTGGCCGGGCCCGGCGGGCGCCAGCGCCTCGACGTCCTCGGGACCGTCGTCCCAGTAGGTCACCCCGACGGTCTCGCCGGAGGTGGTGTCGACGGTGAAGACCCGGCCGATGTCACCCGAGTCGTTGATCGTGTGGGCACGGTCGCCCTCGATGACCAGCCCGCTCGACTCGACGATCTCCGGGTCCTCGAAGCGGAAGGCGACGTCGCCGGGTTCGCTGCCACCGGCCGCGGTCAGCCCGATGACGAACGGCGTGAGCACGGCGACCGCGCCGAGGGCTCTCCCGAGCCGCTCAGCCACCGATCTGCACCAGCTCGGCCAGCTTCGGCGTGACGCCCCACTGCTCGAGGAGGGCGTCGTACTCCTCCCGCGCCTCCACCGTGCCCGTCCGTGTCGCGCGGAGCATCGTGTTGCGCGGCGTGTGGGCGCTCTCGACGAACTCGACCACGTCGACGCGATAGCCGACGAGACGCAGGATCGAGGCGCGCAGCGCGTCGGTGAGGGTGTCGGCGAAGCGCTCGCGCAGGATCCCGTGCCGGGTCAGCAGGGTGTACGGCGAGGGCGTGCTCCCCGAGCGCAGCTGGGCCGCGATGTCGTGGTGGCAGCACGGCGCGGCGAGCACGAGCGCCGCCTCCCACTCGACGGCGCGGGCCAGCGCGTCGTCGGTGGCGGTGTCGCAGGCGTGGAGCGCGAGCACGACGTCGGGCGGCTGGGGCAGGGTCGCCTCGCCGATGGTGCCGACCACGAAGTCGGCGTCGATCCCGAGCGTGTCCGCGACGCCGGAGTTGTGGTCGGCCGACTGCTGCTTCACGTCGACCCCCGTCACGCGCACGGGCAGCCCGCGGACGTGGCTGAGGAACCGCTGGGCGGCGAAGGTGAGGTAGGCGTTGCCGCAGCCGAGGTCGACGATCCGCAGCGGGTCGTCGTCGGTCGGCCGGCGCAGGTGCCCCTTGGCGAGCGCGTCGGTGATCGAGGAGTCGAGCAGCCGGAGGAACTCCTCGACCTGGCGGTACTTCGCCTGCCGCGTCGGCTTGATCCGGCCCTGCGCGTCGGAGATGCCGAGGGCGACCAGCACCGGGTCGTCGCCCGCGAGGAGGCGCTGCTTGTCGCGGTCGTGCCCACGCTCGACGGCCAGCGGCTCGGAGCGGTCCTGGGTCGTGGTGATCGCGTCGCGCTTCTTGGTGACGCGGAGCTGGTGGGTCGCCGTGGTGGTGTCGACGTGCCAGTTGCCGAACGGCTCGGCCAGCAGTCCGTCGACCGCCGCCTCCGCCTCGGGGCCGAGGGCGACGTTGGCGGTGTGCGACTGCGTCTCGTCGAAGGAGGTGACCTGGAGGTGGCGTCCGGACTTCAGGTCGACGTGGCGCAGCTCGATGCGGCGTACGTCGCGGTCCTGCACGCGAGGAAGTGGCTGGCCCTTCTGGCGTCCGGACGCGAGGGCGCGCACGAGCGAGTCGGGATCGAGGAGGAGCACCCTGAGGTCGGCCAGGGCGTCGGCGAGCGGCTGGGTCGCCATCAGACGAGCGCGGCGATGACGACGATCAGGATGAGAGCCCCCAACGCGACCGGGATGACGAGACGGCGGTGGCGGGGGTTCACCCACCTATCCTACGGGGCTCACCAGTGCTCCATGGACGCGCGGAAGACGCCGGCCAGGTCCTCACCGTTGACCTCGCGGGGCGCGGTCGCCAGCAGCCGCTGCTGCTTGAGCGCGCCCTCGACCAGGTCGTCGACGTCTGTGTCGAGGTAGCCCACCTCGGCCAGGCCGTTGGGGATGTCGATGTCGCGCATCAGCGACCGCAGGACCGACGGCAGGGCGTCGGGACCGGCGTCGGCCGACGAACCCCCGAGGAGGGACGCCGCCCGGAGGTGTCGCTCGGGAGCGGCCTCGAAGGTGAGGGCGAACGCCGCCGGCGCGGTCAGCGACACCGCCATGCCGTGCGGGACGATCGGCTCGTCCTGCGGGTAGCCCTCGGGCCGGTAGTCGCGGACGCGCCCGGCGACCGGGTAGGCGTTGGCGTGCGGGATGTGCACCCCGGCGTTGCCGAAGCCGAGGCCGGCGAAGGTGGCGGCGAGCGCCATCTGCTCGCGCGCCTCGACCGAGGAGCCGTCGCGCACCGCAGTGCGGAACGCGCCGGCCAGCAGCGACAGCGCCTTCTCCGACCACATGTCGGCGATCGGGTTTGCCCCGCAGTAGGGCACCCGCTGCTCGGGGGTCTTGGCGTCGAAGTCGCCGAACCACCGCGCCGTGTAGCTCTCGAGCGCGTGGCACAGGATGTCCATGCCGCAGCTCGCGGTCACCATCGCGGGCTGGCTCGTCGTCAGGTCGGGGTCGACCACGGCCAGCGTCGGGCGCAGCCGGGCGTGGCTGATGCCGGTCTTGACCTTGAGGGCGAGCACGTCGAGCACGCAGATGGTCGTCGACTCCGCCCCGGTCCCGGTGGTGGTGGGTACGGCGACGAGCGGGAGCAGCGGCGCGACCGGGGCCCGGCCCGCACCGACCGGGGCGTTGACGTAGTCGAGCAGCGTGCCCTCGTTGGTGACGAGGAGGTTGACGGCCTTGGCCGTGTCGATGGCGGAGCCGCCGCCGACGGCGACGACCGCGTCCCACGGGCCGGCGTCCCGGGCGAAGGCGATCGCCTCCTCGAGGGACTCGTCGGTCGGCTCGACCCGGGCCCGGTCGAAGACGGTGACGTCGAAGCGGCGACGGGTGATCTGCCGGGCGATCCTCTCGGGGTGACCGGTCGCGGCCACCCCGGGGTCGGTGACGAGCAGCACCCGCGGGCGCCGCTCGTCACTGCCGACCAGCTGGTGGAGGTCGTGCCCGATCTCGGCCGAGGCGCCGGCTCCGAACTTCAGGCCGGGGGCCGCGTAGGTGAAGATCGTCTCGCTCACGAGCGCCACCGTAACGACCGGTGCACCTTTCCTCCACAGTGCTCCCACAGGGCGGTGATACGGCATTCAACGAGCTCCGGGGTCCATACGCTTTCCCCATGACCTCCTCCAGCACCGGGACCCGACCGTGAACGGCGGCACGCGCATGCTCGCCGGCATCGGCGCCGTCGTGCTGGTGATCAGCGGCCTCGGCTTCGCGACGCCCTCGGCGGCCGACGCCGACAGCCAGGCCCCGGCCCACTCCCAGGTCGCCGTCAACCGCTGAGCCACCCGCCGAGCCACCGCACCGGATCAACCGCCGGCGAGCCCCAGCGCATGACGCACGAGGTCGAGCACGGGCACGTTTCCCGACTCGACGTCGGCGACCTCCACCCACGCCACGTCGTCGGTGGTGCCCCCGACCTCCGCGACCCGCGGGTCGGCGTCGTCGGCGATGGTGGCGGCGAACACCAGGTGCACGCCGTGGAAGTCCTCCACGCGTCCGCTCGGCGCCGTGCCCGCGAAGTGCGTGTCGTGCACGTCGAGCAGCCGGCCGACCTCGCACTCCACCCCGCACTCCTCGGCGACCTCGCGCGCGAGCGCGTCGGCCGGCGGCTCACCGTGGTCGACGCCGCCACCGGGCAGCGTCCACGCGCCCGCGTGGTGGGCACGGGCCGAGAGCCGGGTGAGCAGCACGGCGCTCCCCCGCCGGATGACGGCGTAGGCAGCGACCCGCTGGAGCTGGAAGGGCAGGTGGTCGGCGAGGGCCTCGCCGACCATCGCCACGACCGGCACCGTGCCGTCGACGACCCGCTCGAGCGGGTGCCACGCGGCCTCGACGGTCGAGCCGTCGACCTCCACGACGCGCGGCGCGGGCGCGTCGGAGGGCACCCACGCGTCGTACACGATCCGCAGCGCGTGGAAGTCGGTCATCACGCCGTCGCGCGAGGCGCGCGGCAGGTGCGCGGAGTAGACGTGCGCTGTGTCGCCGACCGTCGCGCTCAGCCCCGTCTCCTCGACGATCTCGCGCAGCAGCGCGTCGCGCGGGTCCTCGCCGTGGTCGAGGCCACCACCCGGCAGCGTCCACAGCTCGGTGCGGCTGATGCGCGGCGCGAGGCGGCACAGCAGCACCTCGGGTCGGCTGGTGACGCGCATGATCACGGCGTACGCCGCGACACGCTGTCGCCGGGGCAGGGTGGGCATGGACCTAACCTGCCACGCCCGTCGAGGTTGTCGTAGCGTGACACCCGTGGCAGCAGCACCCCGCGATCCGTGGCTCGACAACACCAAGATGGTGCTCGTCATGCTGGTCGTCATCGGCCACTCGATCGGCCTCGTCGAGTCCACCACGGGCAGCCACTGGCTCTACGACTTCATCTACCTGTGGCACATCCCGGCCTTCGTCTTCATCAGCGGCTATCTCTCGAAGTCGTTCGAGTGGGACCGCCGCCGGATGAAGAACCTGCTCTACACGCTGGCGGTGCCCTACCTCCTCTTCGAGCCGGCGCTCTACTACTTCCGGGTCGGCGTGGTCGACGAGCACGAGCCCGGCCTGCTGTGGCTCAACCCGCACTGGACGATGTGGTACCTCGTCGTGCTGCTGATGTGGCGCCTCGCGACGCCGATCCTCAAGCTGCACTGGTTGTTCCTGCCGCTGTCGGTCATCGTCAGCCTGGTCGGCGGTCTCTGGGACACCGACGTGCTGATGATCCCGCGCTTCCTGGGCCTGCTGCCGTTCTACGTCCTCGGCCTCCACCTCAAGCCCCGCCACCTGCGCCACCTCGACGACGTCTGGGTGAGGGTCGCGTCGGTCCCGATGCTCGTCGGCATCGCGGTGATGGCGTTCTACACCGACACCTGGGCCCGGACGGCACTGCTGTGGTACGACGCGGGCTACGACGAGATCCCGATCGACAACGAGATCGTCTTCCAGACCCGCCTCACGGTGATGGGGGTCGGCCTGCTCGGTGCGTTCGCCGCGATGTCGTTGGTGCCGCGCCGCTCGCTCGGCTGGTTCACCCGGATGGGCACTGCCACCTTGGTCGTCTACCTGTTCCACGGCTTCATCATCAAGACCGCCAAGGCACTGGGCTGGGAGGACTTCACCGCCGCCCACGAGGTGCTCGGGCTGGTGCTGACCGTGGTCGGGGCCGCGGTCCTGGCCCTGGTGCTGGCCTCGCCGCCCGTACGCCGCGTGCTGGAGCCGCTGACCAACCCGCTCGGCTGGCTGGAGGCCCGCCGGGCGTCCGCCCGCAGGGCCGCTACGCCGTCGGACCCCACGTCGGCGGCACCGCGGAGCGCGGGACCGAGTCCAGCTCCGCTGCCTCGAGCCGGGTCGGCGCTGCCCCTCCCAGATGAGCCGGGTGCCACGGCGCCCGTTCCTCCGGTCGTGGGCGGTGGTGCGGACGATCCTGGATTTCCTCGAGCAGCCGGGTCAGGCGAGCGCCGAGGTCACGAGTCCACTCCGTGAGGTCCTCGCCGGGCGCGATCCTCATCGGCTCGCCGAAGCTGACGTCCACCCGGCGACCGCGCCTGAGGTCGACCCGGCCGACGGTGAAGATGCGCTGACCTCCCCACAGCGCGACGGGGACGACCGGAGCACCGGTCTCGCGCGCCAGGCTCGCCGTGCCCCTCATCAGGGCACGGACCGTGAAGGAGTGGGACACGCCCGCCTCCGGGAAGACGCCCACCGCCTCCCCCTCGCGCAGCAGCCGCCGCGCCGTGAGGTACGCCGCTGCGGGGGCCTCGCGGTCGACCGGCACGTGCCCCATCGCGTCCATCGCCCAGGCCAGCACCCGCCGTCGCCAGATGTCGTGGCGGGTCATGAACCTCACGTAGCGCCCGCGGGTGATGGCCGCCTTCTCGACGAACACGAAGTCGGGGTAGGAGCTGTGCGTCACGGCGAGCAGTACCGGCCCCGAGGTCGGCAGGTGCTCGACACCGGTGACGTCGACCCGGATGCCGAGGATCCGCAGGACGAGCCGGCCGAGTGCGTTGGCGGCGCGGTAGCAGGCCTCGCTCACGTGAAGGGCGGACGAGCGTCCCGGGCGATCGACCGGCGACCGGCCCAGCGCCACACCCGGGCGGCGCGGTCGCGGTCGGCGTCGTCGACGAGGTTGCCCATCCAGCGCAGGGCGAGCGTCATCAGCCAGTCGGAGCGCATGCCGGCCGGGCCGAGGGCGGCCACGACCTGGGGCACGGTCGCGACGCCGGCCAGGCGTCGGGCGATCGAGAACGCCTCGCCGTAGTGCTCGCGCAGGATGGCCGGCCAGGCCGTGCCCAGGTCGCCGCCGCCGTTCACCTGGCTGGCCATCAGCTCGGCCACGAACCGGCCGGTCTCCAAGCCGTAGTCGATGCCCTCGCCGTTGAGCGGGTTGACGCACGCCGCGGCGTCGCCGATCAGCGCCCAGTTGGGGCCGGCGACGCCGGAGACGGCCCCCCCCATGGGCAGCAGGGCCGAGGCGCCCATCCGGATGTCGCCGGAGAGCTTGAACTCCTCGCGGCGCTGCTCGGCGTAGTACGCCATCAGCGGCTTGATCGCGATGTTGGCCGGCCGCTTCGAGGTGGCCAGCGTGCCGACGCCGAGGTTCACCTCGCCCATCCCCGTCGAGCTCTGTCCGAGGGGGAAGATCCAGCCGTAGCCGCTGAGGATCTCGCCGTCCTCCCCGCGCAGCTCGAGGTGGGAGCTGATCCACGGGTCGTCGGACATCGCGGAGTCGACGTACGACCGGCCGGCGACGCCGTAGACGGTGTCGCGGTGCCACTCGCGGCCCAGCAGCTTGCCCAGCGGCGAGCGGACGCCGTCGGCGACGACGAGGCGCCGGCACTCGATGTCGAAGGTCTCGTCGCCGGAGCGGAAGGTGACGGCGGCGACGCGGTCGCGGTCGTGGCGTACGGCGACCGCTCGCGCCCCGTCGAGGGCGAGCGCCCCGCTCTTGATCGCGACGGTGCGCAGGTGGTCGTCGAGCTCGGTGCGCGCGACGGCCGATCCCCAGGCCGGGATGTCGCTGTCGGGCAGCGAGGGCCATGGCAGGAGCAGCGTCTGGTCGAAGCCGTGGGCGCGCAGCCCGAAGTTCACGGTGTGGGCCTGCAGCCAGTCGGCCAGGCCCAGCTTGGACAGCTCGCCGATGGCGCGCGGGGTGAGCCCGTCGCCGCAGGTCTTGTCGCGCGGGAAGACGGCGGCGTCGACCAGCACCGTGTCCAGCCCGGCCCGCGCGCTCCAGGCCGCCGCGGCCGAGCCGGCCGGTCCGGCACCGACGACGAGGACGTCGGTGGAGGTGGGTGTCGTCACGTGCGCGATTGTCTCAGTCGCGCGCGCGTGCCCACGAATCGCCTCAACGGAGGGAGCGGTGGCTGAGCAGGTGGACGCTCGCGTTGTCGCAGCCGGTGGTCGCGTGCCGCACGAACAACGAGCGCGTCTCGCCCGGGAGGTAGACCCGGAACCCGTCGACGTGCGTGGGTCGGCAGCGCCGCTGGGGGTAGACGCCGGCGACCGTCTCGCTGACCCGGCTCGTGGCCCGCTCGCCCGGCTGGAGCACCACGGTCGGCACCCGTCCGGGCTCGCGGTCGGCCGCCGCCCCGACCTGCGTCCCGTCGCCGCCACCCACGTAGGACAGCCCGCCGTACCCGTGCACCGAGCACGCGCGGTCGCTGGTGTTCTCGACGCGGAGCACGCCGTACCTGTGGCTCATCGCCGCGTCCCGCGGCCGGTAGTCGACGCCCACGTCGGCGGCCGAGCAGGACGGTGTCGGGCCCGCGGTCGCCGAGGCCACCGGGGCGAGGGTCGGGGCCACCGCCACGACGAGGCCGGCCAGGGCGAGGACCGCTGCACGCATCGACGTCACCATGCGATCCAGTGTGCTCCCGCGGGCAAGGGGCGAGGCCTCAGTAGCTGAACGTCGTGGCGCCCTCGTCGCCGATCCACTCCCACATCGGCACGGTGCCACCCTTGCGCGCACCGGCGACCAGCTCGACGTCCGCGAGACCCTTGGCGTCGACGCAGATCGGGCAGACCAGGTAGGTCCCACCCGCCGCGACGTAGCGCTCCATCAGGCTCTCCAGCGTCGGGCACCCCGTGCAGGCCGTCGCCGTCGCGACTCCCGGACAGGCGAGGCGGACCGCCTCCTTGGTCAGGAACATCAGTGTCGGTCGACCCGACTCGGCCGCCCCGACGGCCACCAGGAAGGCCACGGTGACCTTCTCGGCGTCCTCGAGGCCCGTCGCGAGTGAGATGACTGCCTTGCCCATGGACTTCCTCCTGTGAGTGGGTGGTCCCATGCAAGGCCCTCGCGGCCGGTCGGCGCACTTCACGTTCTGTAGTGACACCCGGCCTGTAGTGACACCCGGCGTCGTCGGGTCTAGCGTCGACCCATGCCCGGCTACGGCCAGTTCTGCCCGGTGGCGAAGACCTCCGAGCTGTTGTGCGAGCGCTGGACCCCGCTGGTACTGCGCGAGCTCATGTGCGGCAGCACCCGCTTCTCCGAGGTGCAGCGTGGCGTCCCGCTGGTCTCGCCCGCCCTGCTCACCAAGCGCCTGCGCCAGCTCGTCGCGGCCGGGGTCGTGGAGCGTACGGCGACGGGACGCGAGATCACCTACACGCTGACGGCCGCGGGCTGGGAGCTGTATCCCCTGATCGAGGCGATGGGGGTGTGGGGCCAGCGCTGGGCCCGCAGCAGCTACGGACCCGACGAGCTCGACCCGTCGCTGCTGATGTGGGACATCCGGCGGATGCTCACCCCGGGCGGACTGGCCGAGCGGCCGACGGTGATCGAGTTCCGGCTCCGCGACGGGCCGCCCCGCCGGGCGCGCTACTGGCTGGTGGTCGACGAGCAGGACATCGACCTGTGCCTCATCGACCCGCTGCGCGACGTGGACCTGTGCGTCGAGGCCAGCCTCCGGGCGTTGACCGAGGTGTGGATGGGCGATCGCGCGATGGCGGACGCGCTGGCCGACGGGTCGATCCGCCTAACGGGTCCGGCCGACCTCGTCGGCCGGTTCCCCGCGTGGCTCGGCTGCCACCCCGTGCTCGGCGTCGTGCCCGCGGCCACGCGCGGCTGACAGGGCCGCAGCGGCAGCGTGCGGGCGGACGACGAAGCCCCGGCCCCACCGAGAGGTGGGACCGGGGCTGTCGCACTACGTCAGGCGACCTGGATCAGTTCTGGTAGGAACCGAAGTCGAAGTCGTCCAGGGCCACGGCCTGGCCACTGGTGCCGAAGTCGTAGTCGTAGGAGTCGTAGCCGGTGACGGAGTACGCCGCGGCGCGGGCCTCCTCGGTCGGCTCCACCCGGATGTTGCGGTAGCGCTCCAGGCCGGTGCCGGCCGGGATGAGCTTTCCGATGATGACGTTCTCCTTCAGACCGCGCAGCGAGTCCGAGCGACCGTTGATGGCCGCATCGGTGAGCACGCGGGTCGTCTCCTGGAAGGAGGCGGCCGAGAGCCACGACTCGGTGGCCAGCGAGGCCTTGGTGATGCCCATCAGCACCGGGCGACCCGAGGCGGGCTTGATGCCCTCGGAGACCGCGCGGCGGTTCTCCTCCTCGAAGCGCACGCGCTCGACCAGGTCGGACGGCAGCAGGTTGGTGTCACCCGACTCGATGACCGTCACGCGACGCAGCATCTGCCGCACGATGATCTCGATGTGCTTGTCGTGGATCGACACGCCCTGCGACCGGTAGACGTTCTGGACCTCGTCGACCAGGTGCTCCTGGGCCTTGCGGACACCGAGGATGCGCAGCACGTCCTGCGGGTCGGGCGTGCCCGACGTGAGGTGGTGACCCACCTCGATGTGCTGGCCGTCCTCGACGTTGAGGCGCGAGCGCTTGGAGACGGGGTACTCCTGGACGTCGGAGCCGTCGTCGGGCGTGACGAGGACCTTGCGGGCCTTGTCCGTGTCCTCGATCTCGACGCGACCGGCGGCCTCGCTGATCGGCGTACGACCCTTGGGCGAGCGGGCCTCGAAGAGCTCGACCACGCGGGGCAGACCCTGCGTGATGTCGTCCGCGGAGGCCACACCACCGGTGTGGAAGGTACGCATCGTCAGCTGCGTGCCGGGCTCACCGATCGACTGGGCGGCGATGATGCCGACCGCCTCGCCGATGTCGACGAGCTTGCCGGTGGCCAGCGAACGGCCGTAGCACTTCGCGCAGGTGCCGGTGCGGGCGTCGCAGGTCAGCACGGAGCGGACCTTGACCTCCTCGATGCCGGCCGCGATCAGTTCACCGATCTTGACGTCGCCGAGGTCCTCACCGGCGGCGGCGAGCACGTCGCCCGTCTCCGGGTGGGTGATCTCGACGGCGGCCGAGCGGGCGTACGCCGCGGTCTCGGCGTTCTCGTGCTTGCGCACCACGCCGTCCTCGCCACGCTCGCCGATGACCTTCGGCAGGCCACGCTCGGTGCCACAGTCGTCCTCACGGATGATGACGTCCTGCGACACGTCGACCAGACGACGCGTGAGGTAGCCCGAGTCGGCCGTGCGGAGCGCCGTGTCGGCCAGACCCTTGCGGGCACCGTGGGTGGAGATGAAGTACTCCAGGACCGAGAGGCCCTCACGGAAGTTGGCCTTGATGGGCCGCGGGATGATGTCACCCTTCGGGTTGGCCACCAGACCACGCATGGCCGCCACCTGACGGATCTGCATCATGTTTCCGGAGGCACCCGAGTCGACCATCATGTAGATCGGGTTCTTCTTGTCGAAGTTCCCCTCCATGGCCTTGGCGACGTCGTTGGAGGCCTGCGTCCAGATCTCGATCAGCTCCTGGCGACGCTCGTCGTCGGTCACGAGACCGCGCTCGAACTGCTTCTGGACCTTCTCGGCCTGCGCCTCGTAGACCGCGAGGATCTCGGCCTTGTCGCTGGGCGTGGTCACGTCGTCGATGGAGACCGTGACACCCGAGCGGGTCGCCCAGTGGAAGCCGGCGTCCTTGAGGGCGTCGAGCGATGCGGCGACCTCGACCTTGGTGTAACGCTCGGCGAGGTCGTTGACGATCGCGCCGAGGGCCTTCTTGCCCACCTCGTAGTTCACGAACGGGTAGTCGCCCGGCAGCGTGTCGTTGAAGAGCACGCGACCCAGGGTCGTCTCGAGGATCACCGAGGTGCCCTCTTCCCAGTCGGCGCCGACCTCGTCCTCGAGCGGCGGGACCACGTCGGTCAGACGCACCCGGATCTTGCTCTGCATGGTGATCTCGTGACGGTCGAAGGCCATCATCGCCTCGGCCGGCGTGGAGAACACGCGACCCTCGCCGACCTCGCCCTCGCGGTCGGTCGTCAGCCAGAAGATGCCGATGATCATGTCCTGCGACGGCATGGTCACGGGACGGCCGTCGGACGGCTTGAGGATGTTGTTGGTCGACAGCATCAGGATCCGCGCCTCGGCCTGGGCCTCGGCTGACAGCGGCAGGTGCACGGCCATCTGGTCACCGTCGAAGTCGGCGTTGAACGCGCCGCACACGAGCGGGTGGATCTGGATGGCCTTGCCCTCGATCAGCTGCGGCTCGAAGGCCTGGATGCCGAGGCGGTGCAGGGTGGGTGCACGGTTGAGCAGCACCGGGTGCTCGGTGATGACCTCTTCGAGCACGTCCCACACGACCGGGCGCGCACGCTCGACCATCCGCTTGGCGGACTTGATGTTCTGCGCGTGCGACAGGTCGACGAGGCGCTTCATCACGAACGGCTTGAAGAGCTCGAGCGCCATCTGCTTGGGCAGACCGCACTGGTGCAGCTTCAGCTGCGGACCCGACACGATGACCGAGCGGCCCGAGTAGTCCACGCGCTTGCCGAGGAGGTTCTGGCGGAAGCGACCCTGCTTGCCCTTGAGCATGTCGGAGAGCGACTTCAGCGGCCGGTTGCCCGGACCGGTGACGGGGCGACCACGACGACCGTTGTCGAAGAGGCTGTCCACGGCCTCCTGCAGCATCCGCTTCTCGTTGTTCACGATGATCTCGGGGGCACCGAGGTCGAGGAGTCGCTTGAGGCGGTTGTTGCGGTTGATGACGCGGCGGTACAGGTCGTTCAGGTCGGAGGTCGCGAAGCGGCCACCGTCGAGCTGCACCATCGGGCGCAGGTCCGGCGGGATGACCGGGACGGCGTCGAGGACCATGCCGATCGGCTGGTTGCCGGTCTTGCGGAAGGCGTCGACGACCTTGAGGCGCTTGAGGGCGCGGACCTTCTTCTGGCCCTTGCCGTTGGCGATCGTGTCGCGCAGCGACTCGACCTCGGCCTCGACGTCGAAGTCCTGGAGGCGCTTCTGGATCGCCGCGGCGCCCATGAAGCCCTCGAAGTACTTGCCGAACCAGGTCTTCATCTCGCGGTAGAGGAGCTCGTCACCGAGCAGGTCCTGCACCTTGAGCGACTTGAAGGTGTTCCAGACCTCGTCGAGGCGGTCGATCTCGCGCTGGGCGCGGTCGCGCAGCTGCTTCATCTCCCGCTCGGCGCCGTCCTTGACCTTGCGGCGCTGGTCGGCCTTGGCACCCTCGGCCTCGAGGGCCGCGAGGTCCTCCTCCAGCTTCTTGGCGCGGTCGTCCAGCGAGCCGTCGCGACGCTTCTCGAGGCGCTCGCGCTCGAGGCCGACCTTGTTCTCCAGGCTCGACATGTCGTTGTGGCGCGCGTCCTCGTCGACCGAGGTGATCATGTAGGCCGCGAAGTAGATGACCTTCTCGAGGTCCTTCGGGGCCAGGTCGAGGAGGTAGCCCAGGCGCGACGGGACACCCTTGAAGTACCAGATGTGGGTGACCGGGGCGGCCA
Source organism: Nocardioides currus (assembly GCF_003057875.1). Taxonomy (GTDB): domain Bacteria; phylum Actinomycetota; class Actinomycetes; order Propionibacteriales; family Nocardioidaceae; genus Nocardioides; species Nocardioides currus. The sequence continues at coordinate 435,117 of NZ_PYXZ01000001.1, forward strand.
GCTCGATGTGGCCCATCCGCTCGCGGCGGACCTTGGAGCGGGTGACCTCGACGCCGCAGCGCTCGCAGATGATGCCCTTGAAGCGCACGCGCTTGTACTTGCCGCAGTAGCACTCCCAGTCCCGGGTGGGACCGAAGATCTTCTCGCAGAAGAGTCCGTCACGCTCGGGCTTGAGCGTGCGGTAGTTGATGGTCTCCGGCTTCTTGACCTCGCCGTGGCTCCAGCCGCGGATGTCCTCCGCGGTGGCCAGGCCGATCTGGATCTGCTCGAAGAAGTTAACGTCCAGCAAGGTGTGTTCCTTTGGTTGCTGTTCTAGTCAGTGGCTCAGGGACTGGGGAGTCCCGGGCGGTCGGTGTCCGATCGCCCGGGACGTCACCTCAGACTTCTTCGACGCTGCTGGGCTCGCGCCGGGACAGGTCGATGCCGAGTTCCTCGGCCGCACGGAAGACGTCTTCCTCTGCGTCCTTCAGCTGGATGGGGCTGCCGTCCTGCGACAGCACCTCCACGTTGAGGCACAGCGACTGCATCTCCTTGACGAGCACCTTGAACGACTCCGGGATGCCCGAGTCGGGGATGTTCTCGCCCTTGACGATGGCCTCGTAGACCTTCACGCGGCCGGGAACGTCGTCGGACTTGATCGTCAGCAGCTCCTGCAGGGCGTAGGCGGCGCCGTACGCCTCCATCGCCCAGACCTCCATCTCACCGAAGCGCTGGCCACCGAACTGCGCCTTACCACCCAGCGGCTGCTGCGTGATCATGGAGTAGGGGCCGGTGCTGCGGGCGTGGATCTTGTCGTCCACGAGGTGGTGCAGCTTGAGGATGTACATGTAGCCCACGGAGACCGGCTCGGGGAACGGCTCGCCGGAGCGGCCGTCGAACAGGTCGGCCTTGCCGGTGGCGTCGATCATCCGGACGCCGTCGCGGGTGGGGTAGGTCGCACCGAGCAGGCCGGTGATCTCGTCCTCACGCGCACCGTCGAACACCGGGGTGGCGACCTTCGTGTTGGGCGCTGCCTTGTCGGCGTGGATCGCCATCAGGCGGTCCTTCCACTCCGCGGAGCCCTTGTCGTCGTGCAGGTCGAGGTCCCAGCCCTGCTTGGCGAGCCAGCCCAGGTGGAGCTCGAGGATCTGGCCGATGTTCATCCGTCGCGGCACACCCAGCGGGTTGAGCACCACGTCGACCGGGGTGCCGTCCTCCATGAACGGCATGTCCTCGATCGGCAGGATCTTGGCGATGACGCCCTTGTTGCCGTGACGACCGGCGAGCTTGTCACCCACCGAGATCTTGCGCTTCTGCGCGACGTAGACGCGGACCAGCTCGTTGACGCCGGGCGGCAGCTCGTCGCCCTCCTCGCGGTTGAAGACGCGCACGCCGATGACCGTGCCGGACTCACCGTGCGGGACCTTCATCGAGGTGTCGCGCACCTCGCGCGCCTTCTCACCGAAGATCGCGCGGAGCAGGCGCTCCTCGGGGGTGAGCTCGGTCTCGCCCTTGGGCGTGACCTTGCCGACGAGGATGTCACCGGTCGTGACCTCGGCGCCGATGCGGATGATGCCGCGCTCGTCGAGGTCGGCCAGGCCCTCCTCGGAGACGTTCGGGATGTCCCGGGTGATCTCCTCGGGGCCGAGCTTGGTGTCGCGGGCGTCGACCTCGTGCTCCTCGATGTGGATCGAGGTGAGGACGTCCTCCTGCACCAGGCGCTGGCTGAGGATGATCGCGTCCTCGTAGTTGTGGCCCTGCCACGGCATGAAGGCGACGAGCAGGTTGGTGCCCAGCGCCATCTCGGCGTCGTCGGTGCACGGGCCGTCGGCGATCGGCGAGCCGATCTCCAGGCGGTCACCCTCGGCGACCAGCGGGCGCTGGTTGATGCAGGTGCCCTGGTTGGAGCGCTTGAACTTGGCCAGCTTGTAGGTCTGGTAGCTGCCGTCGTCGTTCATCGTCTCGATGGCGTCGGCGGAGACCGCCTTGACCACACCGGCCTTGTCGGCCAGCACCACGTCGCCGGCGTCGACGGCGGCGCGGTACTCCATGCCGGTGCCGACCAGCGGGCTGTCGCTCGTGATGAGCGGCACGGCCTGGCGCTGCATGTTGGCGCCCATGAGCGCGCGGTTGGCGTCGTCGTGCTCGAGGAACGGGATCAGGGCGGTGGCGACCGACACCATCTGGCGCGGCGACACGTCCATGTAGTCGACCTCTTCGGCGAGGATCGCGTCGACCTCACCGTTCTTCTGCCGCACCAGCACGCGCTCCTCGACGAACTTCATCTTCGAGTCGAGCGGGGCGTTGGCCTGCGCGATGACGTAGCGGTCCTCGTCGTCGGCGGTGAGGTAGTCGATGTCGTCGGTGACGACACCCTTGACCACGCGGCGGTAGGGCGTCTCGACGAAGCCGAACGGGTTGATCCGTCCGTACGACGCCAGCGAACCGATCAGACCGATGTTGGGACCTTCAGGGGTCTCGATCGGGCACATGCGGCCGTAGTGCGACGGGTGGACGTCACGGACCTCCATGCCGGCGCGGTCGCGGGAGAGACCACCCGGGCCGAGCGCGGACAGGCGACGCTTGTGCGTCAGGCCGGCGATCGGGTTGGTCTGGTCCATGAACTGCGAGAGCTGCGAGGTGCCGAAGAACTCCTTCAGCGCCGCGACCACGGGCCGGATGTTGATCAGGGACTGCGGCGTGATCGCCTCGACGTCCTGGGTCGTCATCCGCTCGCGGACCACGCGCTCCATGCGCGCCAGACCGGTGCGGAGCTGGTTCTGGATCAGCTCGCCCACGGTGCGCATGCGGCGGTTGCCGAAGTGGTCGATGTCGTCGGCCTGGACCTTGATCGGCTTCTCGTCCGGGCCCATGACCACGGCACCCGCGGCGTCGACCAGGTCGGGCGCCTCGACCGGCGTGCCCGCGGCGTGCAGCTGCACGATGTAGCGGATCGCGGCGACGATGTCCTCGACGGTCAGCGTCTGCTGGTCGAAGGCCTCGCCCACGCCGAGCTTCTTGTTGATCTTGTAGCGACCGACCTTGGCGAGGTCGTAGCGCTTGGGGTTGAAGTAGTAGTTGTTCAGCAGCGTCTGCGCGGCCTCACGCGTGGGCGGTTCGCCCGGGCGCAGCTTGCGGTAGATGTCGAGCAGCGCCTCGTCCTGGGTCTGGGGGGTGTCCTTCTCCAGGGTGAGCATCATCGACTCGTACTGCCCGAACTCCTCGCGGATCTGCTCGGAGGTCCAGCCGAGCGCCTTGAGCAGGACGGTGACGTTCTGCTTGCGCTTGCGGTCGAGACGGACGCCGACGAGGTCGCGCTTGTCGATCTCGAACTCGAGCCAGGCGCCGCGCGAGGGGATCATCTTCGAGGTGTAGATGTCCTTGTCGGACGTCTTGTCCGCGGAGCGCTCGAAGTAGACGCCCGGGGAGCGGACGAGCTGCGACACGACGACGCGCTCGGTGCCGTTGATGATGAAGGTGCCCTTGCGGGTCATCATGGGGAAGTCGCCCATGAAGACCGTCTGGCCCTTGATCTCACCGGTCTCGTGGTTCATGAACTCGGCCGAGACGTAGAGGGGGCGCGAGAAGGTGAAGTCCTTCTCCTTGCACTCCTCCTCGGTGTACTTCGGGTCGACGAACACGGGGTTGTCGAACGAGAGCATCATCGTCTCGGAGAAGTCCTCGATCGGGGAGATCTCCTCGAAGATCTCCTGGAGCCCCGACTTCTCGGAGACGTCCTCACCCGCGGCCCGACGGGCCACGACCATCTCGTCCCACTTCTCGCCGCCGACGAGCCATTCGAAGCTGTCGGTCTGGAGGGAGAGGAGAGGGGGAACCTCGAGAGGTTCGGTGATCTTTGCGAAAGAGGTGCGACGGTTGTTACCAGCAGAGCTGCGCGCGGCCAAGAGTTTTCCTTCGAATGATCAGAAAGATCGAATCGCAGCCAACCGACCACCGGCGTCACCCGTCCGGACTGGGTGAAGGGCATTTGAGGGCAGGCGCAAAGAAGAAGGGTACCCGAGATGTACGCGCGTCACAAGCGCGGGGGTCAACTCCGAGGGAGTCGGTCGGACCGCGTTGCGGACGATGATGAACGCCGAGGCCCCTCAGGTCAAGCACCACGGCCGAACCGGACGGCCCGGCACTGCCGCTCCGCGCCCTACTTCGCGGCCGGCGAGGTCGTCAGGTCGTCGACCAGCCAGTCGTCGCCGACCTTCTGCATGCTGACCGTGACCTGGTCGCGGTAGGTGACCGGCTCGGGCGTCAGCTTGTTGGTCGTGGGGCGGTCGACGAAGACGAGCACGTCGACGCGGTCCTTGCCCGAGCGCACGATGCCGGACGCGATCACCTCGGCGGAGACCTTCGTCCTCGTCGTCGGCGCGTTGTCGGTGATCACGCCGAAGAGCTGGTCGTAGTCCTCGCGGTAGCGGGCCGTGAGGTAGGACTCCGCCCGCGCCTGGTCGGCCTCGAGGTCCTCGTAGTCGTAGGAGAGCACGGGCACGATCGCCTGCTCAGCCGCCGACTGGGCCGCCGTCGTCTGGTCCTCCAGCGAGCCGTCGTCACCGGACTGCCACACCCACACCGCGGCCGCCACGCTGAGCGCAGCGAGCACGCCGAGCAGCGCCAGCAACCAGATGGGGAGGGCCGGCGCCGAGGGTGTCGCCGCGGCGAGCTGGGGCGCGGGAGCCTCATGGGCCACGGGCTCGGGCACGAGGTCGGGCTCGGAGTCTGGGTCGGGCTCGGGGTCTGGGTCGGGCTCGGGGTCCGGGTCGGGCTCGGGGTCTGGGTCGGGCTCGGGCACCTGCGCCGCCAGCTCCGCGTCGTACGCCGCCCGCCTCTGCTCGTCGAGCAGCACCTCGGCGGCCTGGTTGAGCGTGGCGAAGCGGCGCGAGCCGGGCTCGAGGTCGGCGATGGCCGAGCGCCAGGCCGCGCGGATCTCGTCGGCGGACGCGGTCGGCTCGACGTCGAGGACGTCGTACCAGCTGGGGGTCACGGCGTGCCCTCCTCGGTGGGAGCGGGCTGGCCCGACTCACCGGTGTCGCCGCCATCGCCGCCGGTGACCGGGTTGAAGTCGTCGACGAGCCAGGTGCCGTCGATCTTCACGAGGTCGACCTCGATCCGGAACGGGCTCGGCTCCTGGTCGACCGACGTGCCCTTGACGGTGTAGGTGTCGGTGAACGAGCCGGCGACCAGCGTGCGGGCGGAGTCCTCGTCGAGGCTGGAGACGCCGGTGGCGAACACGTCGGGCACCCGCTCGACGCCCGCCTGCGCGACGAGCTGCTCGGCGGCGCCGGCGCTCTGCTCGAACTCCGCCGCGAACTTCGGGGTGATCACCTCGGTGACGCGCGTGCGGTAGTCGGGCATGGTCTTGTCGTCGGCGAGCAGGTCGGGGCCGTAGCTGAACGAGCGCAGGATGAACTGCTCCGTCTGGGCCATCACGTCCTCGCGGGCGGCCTGGGTGTCCCCCGCCTCGCCGTCGCGGGTCAGGGCCAGCGTCGCCGCGGTGGCCGTCGCGGCGAGGACCACCACGACGAGCACTCCCGCGAGGAGCAGCCGGAACAGGTCGGACCGTGGTGGGTCGGCGCGGTGCTGGTCGTCCTCGGCGGCCTTGCTCACTCCTGCGTCAGCAGGGGCTGGAGGAACAACCACTTCCACGACTCCTTTCCGAGGGTGCGGGGAGCCACGCTACCGGCCGGCCGCGTGGCCGCGGCCTCGCGCTCGCCCCAGGTCAGGGCGCCGGTCTCGGGGTCGTACGCCGCGATCGGGTCGTCGTAGGCCGTCGCCGGCCGAGGGGCGTGGGCGGCGCCGCGGGCGTTGGACTTCGAGGCCGGCTCGGTGCACGTCGCGTCGACGTTCATCGGCCGGTTGGACCCGTCCTGCGGGGTACGGCGATCGGTGCCCTCGTAGCCCTCCAGGCACACCTTCGGGTCGGAGGTGAGCACCAGCCCGAAGTGGGCGTCGAAGTTGCCCGTCGCGGGCGTCTTCGAGACGACGGTGTAGCCCGCCTCGACGATGTAGGGGTAGAGCACCAGCAGCTGCTCGACCCCGTCGAGGCGCTTGACCACGACGTCGCCGGTGGTGACGAGGTTGTTGATCAGGGCGGCGAGGTCGACCTCGTTGTCCTCGAGGAAGCGCCGCAGCTGGTTGGCGGTCGCGCTGCCGTTGTCGATGACCGCACGCAGGTCCTTGTCGGAGGCGGCCAGCGTGGTGGAGAACGCACTGAGGTCGCTGGCGAAGGACCGGATCGAGCTCTCGGAGTCGACCTGGCCACGGAGCACCACGTTGGCGTCCTTGATCAGCTCGGTGGTGATCTCGAAGTTGTCGTCGGCGGCGTTGAGGAACTCGTTGCCGGAGTCGATGATCGTCTGCAGGTCGCCCCCGGTCCCCGCGAAGGCCTCGCCGAACTCGGTCGTGACGGTCTGGAGGTCGTCCTGGTCGACGCTGCTGACGGTGGTGGACAGGTCGGTCAGGAGCGTGTCGGCCGCGATCGGGGTGCGCGTGTGGTCGACCGCGATCTCGGACTCGTCCTGGAGGTAGGGGCCCTTCTCGGACTGCGGCTGCAGCTCGACGTACTGCTCCCCCAGCGCCGACCGGTTGCCGACGACGGCGAGGGCGTCGGCGGGGATCCGGTCCTCGCCCTTGTCGATGTCGAGGTGGATGTCGACGCCGTCCTCGGTCAGCACCATCTCGGAGACCTGGCCGACCCGGACGCCGCGGTAGGACACCTCGGCACCGGCGAACGCGCCGCCGGAGTCGGGGAAGTGGGCGACGACGGTGTAGGCGTCGTCGACGAAGACCCGGTCGAGGCGGGCGTAGCGCGCACCGACGTAGGTCACCCCGAGCAGGGTGATGATCGCGAAGACGAGCAGCTGGAGGCGGGTGCGGCGGGTGATCATCGCAGCACCATCCCGGGCACCAGCAGGCTGACGAGGGCGGGGTCGTAGACGTCCATCAGCTCTCCCATCGTCGGGCCACCTCCGGGTCGTCGACCGCCGGGCGCGGCCCGGGGAGCACCGTCGGGACGCAGCAGGGTCGGCAGGATCGTGGGCAGCGTCGTCGGGATCGGGCTGGTCGGGATCGGGATCGTCGGCAGCGTCGTCGGGACCGGGACCCCGGGGATCGCGTTGAGCTGCTTGCAGATGTCCTTGTCCTTGTTGGACTGCTTCTTGCACTCCTCCTTGAGCCGGAGGAGGTCGTTGGGGGTGTTGAGCACCTTCAGGCACGCCTCGCTGAGCGGGTTGCCGCTCTTGAGGCACTCGAGCACGTTGTCGATGATCACCGTGGGGTCGACCTGCGTGGGCAGGTTGGTGGGCAGCGTCGGCAGACCGGTGGTGCCGGTGGTGAGGTCGACCTCGAGGGTGATCGAGAGGTTGGTGTAGTCGCCCATGTGCAGGTTGCGGGCGACCTGCGGGTCTCGACCGACGACCTCGTCGACGAACGGGTAGGTGAGGAAGACGTGGAACGCGTTGGTGAAGTTGTCGCCCGACCTGGCCAGCTGCGAGAGCACCGGGTCGAGCAGCTCGAGGGAGTCGATGGTGGCGTCCTTGGACGCGGAGATGACCTTGACCCCGACCGCGCTGAGGTCGTCGAGCGCCTTGAGCATCTTGACCAGGTCGCCGCGCTGGCGGTCGATCGAGTCGAGGGCGCTGGGCAGCTCCTCGAGCGCGGCGTCGATGGTGGGCTGCTCCGTGCGCACCGAGATGGCGAGCTGGTTGAGCTTCTCGATCGCGGTGACGATGTCGGCCTTGTTCTCGTCGAGCTGCTCCATGAAGGTGCTGACCTGCTCGAGCACCGACCGCGCCGCTCCCTCGCGGCCCTCGAGGGCGAGGTTGAGCTCCTGGGTGATGGTCTTGAGCTGGGCGACGCCGCCGCCGTTGAGCAGCAGGCTCAGGGCGCCGAGCACCTCCTCGACCTCGGGGTTGCGTCCGGTCCGCGCCAGCGGGATGCGGTCGCCGGTCGCGAGGGGGTTGCCGCTCGCTCCCGAGGCCGGGGCCTTCAGCGAGACGAACTTCTCGCCGAGCAGGCTGGTCTGACGGATCTCGGCGACGGCGTTGTCGGGCAGGTCGACGTCGCCTCGCATCTGGAGCGTCACCTCGGCGGTGTAGCCCTTCAGCTCGACGTCGGTGACGGTGCCGACGCTGACGTCGTTGACCTTGACCGTCGACTTGGGCACCAGGTCGAGGACGTCGGCGAACTCGACCGTGACGGTCATCGGGTTGCTGCCCGCGTCGGGCCCGCCCGGCAGCGGCAGCTTGTAGACGTCGAAGTCGCAGCCGGTGAGCAGCAGAGTCGCGACCAGCAGGGCGGCGAGGGCTCGGAGCCGTCTCATCGCTGCACCTCCACGAGTCCGCCGAGCGTGGGATCGAACTGCTGGTCGGGCGCGGACGGGAGCGTCGCGCCTTCCTCGAGGGCGGCGCCGCGCGGCAGGATCCCCTTGATGGTGTCGCAGATGCCGTCGGCGCCCTTGACCTGGCTGGTGAGGCCGCAGAGGTACAGCGCAGGGTCGGCCGCGATCTGTCCGGGCAGCTGGTCGAGGTTGGCCCGTGTGTCGAGGGTGCCGGCCTGCGGGTTGTAGGTCATGGCCAGGTTGTTGAGCGCCAGCGGACCGACCTGGAGGATCTTGTCGAGTGCGTCGCGCTGCTTCACCAGCACCTTGGAGACCCGGGTCAGGCCCTTGATGTTGCGTCCGAGGATCTCGCGGTTGTCGGTCACGAACGTCGAGACCTCGGTGAGGGCACCCGACAGGTTCTTCAGGGAGGCGGCCAGCTCCTCCCGCTCGCCCTTCAGCAACCCGGAGACGTCGGAGAGGGACTGGTTGAAGCTGCGGACGGTCTGGTCGTTCTCCGCCAGCGTCTCGACGAAGTTGCCGAGCTTCTCGGCACTGCCGAACAGCTCCTCCTTGTTGTTGGCGAGGGTGTCGGTGAGGCGCGCGAAGTTCTGGATCGTGGAGTTGAGGTTGGCGCCCTGCCCGTCGAAGTTGTCGGCCGCGACCGAGAGCAGGTCGGACAGCGCGCCGTTCTTGTTGGCGCCGTCGGGCCCGAGGGCGACCGAGAGGGTGTCGATGCTGTCGAAGATCTGGTCGAGCTCGATCGGCACGGCCGTCTGCTCCACGGCGAGCTCGGTGTTGTCGGCCATGACCTTGTCGCCGTCGGTGAACACCGGCGTGACCTGCACGTAGCGGTCGCCCACGATCGAGGGCGCCACGATGGCCGCCTTGGCGTCGGCCGGCAGCTTCACGTCGGCGTCGTAGGCCATCGTGACCTCGACGTCGGTCCCGGAGGGCGTGACCTGCTCGACGGTGCCGATCGGCACACCGAGCACCCGCACCTCGCTGCCCTCGTAGAGCGAGACGGTGCGCGGGAAGTGGGCCACGAGTCGCTTGGTGTCGCTCCCGCCGACCATGGTCACCACGGCGGCGGCCACGAGGGCGAGGACGACCAGCGGGACGGCGTACTTCCTGACGAGGTCCATGTCAGCCCACCTGCGGTGCCGGAGGCATGTTCTGGATGTAGGTGTCGAACCACGGCCCGTTGCCCAGCGTGTTGGCGAAGACCGTGTAGAACGGCGCCATCAGCCGCAGGCTGTTGTCGAGGTTGTCCTCGTTCTTGTTGAGCACGTTGACGACGTTCTCCAGGTGGGTGAGCGCGGGCTTGAGGTCCGCACGGCTCTGCCTGACCAGCAGGGTCAGCTCGCGCGAGAGCGTCGAGGTCGACTCGAGCAGGTCGTGGATCGCCTGCTTGCGGCCCACCAGCGCCCGGAACAGCACGTCGGCGTCGCGCATCAGCGACACGATGTCCTCGTCGCGCTCGTCGAGCACGGTCGAGACCTTCTCGAGGTTCTTCAGCAGGGTGTTGATCTCGCCGTCGCGCGCCGCGACGTTGGCCGAGAGCCGGGTGACGCCGTCGAGCGCGGAGCGGAACTCCTCGGGGGTGTTGCGGGTCAGGTCGGCCAGCGTGGTCAGCGACGAGGCGAGCTGGTCGGTGTTGATCTCCTCCGAGGTCGAGGCCAGTCCCTCGAAGGCCTCCACGACGTCGTACGGCGAGGTGGTGCGCTCCATCGGGATGGTGCTCTCCTCCTTCATCTGGCCGGCGCCGGCCGGCTCGAGGGAGAGGAACATGGCGCCGAGCAGTGTCTTGACCTTGATGGCGGCGTTGGTCGTGGGGCCGAACTGCTCGCTGGTGGCGACCTTGAAGGCGACCGTGACGTGGTCGCCGTCGAGCTCGACCGAGTCGACCTTGCCGACGCGCACGCCGGCGATGCGGACCTCGTCGCCGGCCTTGAGCCCGCCGGCCTCGGCGAAGGCGGCGTAGTAGGTGTCGCCGCCGCCGATGACCGGGAGGTCGCTGGCGCGGAAGGCCAGCGCGATCGAGGCGGCGATCAGGGCGAGGCTGATCGCGCCGATGACGACGGGATTGCGCTCCCGGAACGGGATCATCTCTCGCCTCATCCGAGATCACACCTCTCGGAGCCCGTCTGGTAGGAGACGGGCACGTTGACGCCGGCGGGCAGCTTGACCCGGCCCTGGAACTCGCAGAGGTAGAAGTTGAAGAACGAGCCGTAGATCGCCGTACGCCCGACCTTCTCGAGCTTGATCGGGAGCACCTGGAGCGCACGGTCGAGCTCGGCCTTGTTCTTGTCGATGTTGCCGGCGAAGGTGCGCAGCTCCTTGATGTCCTGCACGAACGGCTTGCGGATGCCCTGGAGCAGGCCGGCGGTCTGCACCGACAGCGTCGAGATGTCGTCGAGCGAGCCGAGGATGGCCTGCCGGTCGTCCTTGAGCCCGCCGATGAGCTGGCGGAAGGAGGCGATGAGGCGGGAGAGCTGCTCGTCGCGGTCGCCGATGTGGACGAGCACCTGGTTGAGGTTCTCGATCAGGTCGCCGATGACCTGGTCGCGGTCGGCGAGCGTGTCGGTGACCGACGCCGTGTGCTGGAGCAGCCCCTCGAGCGTGCCGCTCTCGCCCTGGAAGACCTGGACGATCTCGTAGGACAGCTTGTTGATGTCAGCCGGCGAGAGCGCCTGGAAGAGCGGCTTGAAGCCGTTGAAGAGGACGGTCAGGTCGAGTGCCGGCTTCGTGCGGTCGATCGGGATGGTGGCGCCCTCGGACAACCGCCCGGTGTCGCCGACGGCCTGGGTGAGGGAGATGTAGCGCTGGCCGACGAGGTTGCGGTAGCGGATCGTCGCGAACGTGCCGCCGTTGACCTGGGTGGCGTCGGCGACCGTGAAGCTCACCAGGGCCTTGGTGCGCTCGGTGATCTCGACGTCCTTGACGGTGCCGACCTTCACGCCGGCCACCCGCACGTCGTCACCCTTCACGACGCCGGTCGCGTTGAGGAAGACCGCCTTGTAGTCGCGGGTGGAGGCGAAGTTGAGGTTGCCGATGAGCACGATCAGCAGGCCGGTCGCCATCGTGGTCACGACCACGAAGACGAGCAGCCGGACGAGGTCGGCGGAGGTGCGCTTGTCGAGGACGGCCATCACCGATCAGCTCCCACCGTGACGGTCGCGCCGCGGGCCATCGGTCCGAGGAGCAGGGCACCGAGGTCGGGGACCTCGTCGGCGCTGGTGCCGATGACGGGGCCGAGCAGGCCGTTCATCAGCGCGGCCTCCTCGCGGCTGCCGGGATAGCCGGCGCCCTGCGACCAGCCGGTGGCCGCACGCATGCTGCCCTTGCCGGTGGGTTCGTCGATGCCGTCGGCGAAGTTGGGCTGGTGGGTCACCGGGTTGTCCTGGTTCCAGGGGGCGTCGGGCAGCCGGCCGCAGTAGGGGCCACGCTTGTCGGCGAAGACGGGCTGGTCCTGCGGGCCGTAGCCACGCGGCTGGTTGGGCAGCGTCTCGAGGACGATGTGGAGGGTGAACCCGCGGAACGCCTCCGCCTGCAGCTTGCCGGCGTTGACGATGCCCTCCAGCAGGCAGGGGTACTCCGGGGCGTAGCGGGCGAGCACCTGCAGCTGCTGGCGGCTCACGTCGCCGAGCCGGATGATGTTGTCGCCGTTGTCGGTGAGGAACCGCTCGGCCGTGGCCGAGAACGAACCGACGTCCTTCAGGAGCGCGTTGAGCTTCTCCTCGCGACCCTCGAGGGTCTGCGTGGTGGTGATCGTGTTGCGCAGGATGGTGGCGACCTCGGGCAGCACGTCGGAGTAGATGTCGGAGACCTGGCCGGTGAGGCGCAGGTCCTCGACGAGTGCCGGGATCTCGGGGTTGAGCCGCTTGAGGTAGCTGTCGATGGTCTCGAGGTTGTCGCCGATCTGGTCGCCACGGCCCTCGAGCGCGGTGGCGATGGCGTTGAGGGTCATGTTGATCTCGGCGGGCTGCACGGCGCGCAGCAGCGGGTAGAGGTCGTTGAGCACCTGCTCGACCTCGGTCGAGACGTCGGTGCGGTCGATGACGTCGCCGACCTGGATCGCGTCGGCGCGCGGGCCCTCGGGCACGATCAGCGAGACGTACTTCTCGCCGAACAGCGTCTTGGGCACGATCGAGCCGGTCACGTTGGCCGGCACGATGTCGCGCATGTCGGGGTCGAGGCCCAGCGTCAGCGTCGCGCCGTCGGTGTCGGCCCGGATGTCGGTGACCTCGCCGACGATCACGCCGCGGATCTTGACGTCGGCGCGCACCGGCAGCTGCAGGCCGATGTTGGAGGTCTTGAGCTCGACCTCGTCGTAGCTGGCGAACTTGCTGGTGAAGACGCCGTACGACGCGAGGACGCCGGAGATGAGCAGGGCGAGGAACACGACGCCCAGCACCTTGTGGTTGGTCAGCGGGTTCATGGGTCAACCCGCCAGTCTGACGGTGGCGTTGGTGCCCCAGATCGCCATCGAGAGGAAGAGGTCGATGACGTTGACGGCCACGATGCTGGTGCGCACCGCCCGGCCCACGGCCACGCCCACCCCGGCGGGACCGCCCGAGGCGGTGTAGCCGTGGTAGCAGTGGATGAGGATCACGGTGACGGAGAAGACCAGCACCTTGCCGAAGGACCAGAGCACGTCGCCCGGTGGCAGGAACGCGTTGAAGTAGTGGTCGTAGGTGCCGGTCGACTGGCCGTAGAACTGGGTGACCACGACGCGGCTCGCGAAGTACGACGACAGCAACCCCACGACGTACAGCGGGACGATCGCGATCAGGCCGCCGACGACGCGGGTCGCGACCAGGAAGGGCATCGAGGGGATGGCCATCACCTCGAGGGCGTCGACCTCCTCCGAGATCCGCATCGCGCCGAGCTGGGCGGTGAAGCCGCAGCCGACGGTGGCCGCCAGCGCGATGCCGGCGACGAGGGGCGCGATCTCGCGGGTGTTGAAGTAGGCCGAGACGAAGCCGGCGAACGCGGCGGTGCCGAGCTGGTTGAGCGCGGCATAGCCCGAGAGCCCGACCTGGGCGCCGGTGAAGAAGGTCATGCCGAGGATGACGCCGACGGTGCCGCCGATGACCGCGAGCGCCCCGGAGCCGAGGGTGACCTCGGCCAGGATGCGCAGGATCTCGCGCGGGTAGCGCGTGACCGAGCGCGGGATCGCCTTGATCACCCCGAGGTGGAAGGCGAGCTGGCCCCCGAGGGTGTCGAGGGAGCCGAGCGGCTTGGCGAGCGGGTTGCGGGCCATGTCATCCGCCCTTCGGCGGGATGATCTGGAGGTAGACCATGCTGAGGACGAAGTTGGCCACGAACAGCAGCAGGAACGTGATGACGACCGACTCGTTCACCGCGTCGCCCACGCCCTTCGGCCCGCCGTTGGCGTTCATGCCCTTGTAGGCGGCCACGACGGCGGCGATCAGGCCGAAGACGAGCGCCTTGATCAGGCCGATCCAGAGGTCGGGCAGCTGGGCGAGGGCGGTGAAGCTGGCGATGTAGGCGCCGGGCGTGCCGTCCTGGAGGATCACGTTGAAGACGTAGCCGCCCGCGACGCCGACGACGCTGACCATGCCGTTGAGGAAGAACGCCACGAGCATGCAGGCGAGCACCCGCGGGACCACGAGCCGCTGGATCGGGTCGATGCCGAGCACCATCATCGCGTCGAGCTCTTCGCGGATCTTGCGGGCGCCGAGGTCGGCCGCGATCGCGGACCCGCCGGCGCCGGCGATGAGCAGGGCGGTGCCGATGGGGGCGGCCTGCTGGATCACCGCGAGCACGGAGGCCGAGCCGGTGAAGGACTGGGCGCCGAACTGCTTGATCAGGCCGCCGACCTGGAGGGCGATCACCGCACCGAACGGGATGGCGACCAGCGCGGTGGGGACGATGGTCACCGACGCGATGAACCAGGCCTGCTGGATGAACTCGCGCAGCTGGAAGGGACGGCGGAAGAGGGCGCGGGCGACGTCGAGGGCGAAGGCGAAGAGCTTGCCTGCGATCCCGATCGGGGCGAGTGCCTTGGAGGCGGTCAGGGACGACACGACGTGATCAGGCCCCCGGGGCGAGGCCGGCGTTGGCGCTCTCGAAGGAACCGGGGGGCGGAGTCACGCCGTTCTCGCGGCACCACGCGCCGGGCTCGCGCTGGTGCCGGCGGGGGATGCCGCTGGACGGCTCGAGCTGGAGCGGGATCGGGGGAAGCGGGGGCATGTCGAGGTCCTTCTCGGCCGCGAGCTCGTCGGCGTCCTTCTCCTCCGACATGCCGATCGGGCCGACGGTCTGGGCGTTGAGGAACTGGCGCACGACCGGCTCCTCGGAGCTGAGCAGCATCTCGCGCGGACCGAACATGGCGAGGTGCTTGTGGTAGAGCAGACCGATGTTGTCCGGCACCGTCCGGGTGCTGTTGATGTCGTGGGTGACGATCAGGAAGGTCGCGTCGATCTGCGCGTTGAGGTCGATGAAGAGCTGGTTGATGAACGACGTGCGCACCGGGTCGAGACCGGAGTCGGGCTCGTCGATCAGCAGGATCTCGGGGTCGAGCACGAGCGCGCGGGCCAGGCCCGCCCGCTTGCGCATCCCGCCCGAGATCTCGCCGGGCAGCTTGTCCTCGGCCCCGACCAGGCCGACGAGGTCCATCTTCTCCATCACGATGGAGCGGACCTCCGACTCGGACTTCTTGGTGTGCTCGCGCAGCGGGAAGGCGACGTTGTCGTAGAGGTTCATCGAGCCGAACATCGCGCCGTCCTGGAAGAGGACGCCGAAGAGCTTGCGGATCTCGTAGAGGTCGCGCTCGGAGCAGCTGGCGATGTCGGTGCCCTCGATCAGGATCGAGCCGCGGTCGGGCTTGATCAGGCCGATCAGGCTCTTGAGGAAGACCGACTTGCCGGTGCCCGAGGGACCGAGCATGACCGAGACCTGGCCAGCAGGGATCGACAGGGTCACGTCGCCCCAGATCAGCTGCTTGCCGAACGACTTGGTCAGGCCGTCGACCTTGATCTCAACGCCCATCTGCTCGGATCTCCCTCATGCCGTCGGCGCGTTACTCCTGAGTATCAACGCGCGCGTCGCCGCGAGGTTACGCCTGTCAGTGGCGCTCGTCACCGCGACTCCACCAGGTGTCGCGCCGCGTTTCGGCCGGGCCCGGGCCTCGGCGCGTCGGACGTGTCGACATCCGGTCCGGCCGACGCACCCACGCTCGGCGCCGGGTGCCGGCGTGACTTCATCACGTCCGACACGCCGCCGCGTGGGCAGGGCCCAAGGCTGGGCGGGGCTCAGCCCGCCCGGCGCCGCTTGATCTCGGCGTTGATCGCCGGGACGACCTCGTGCAGGTCGCCGATGACGGCGTGGGTCGCCTTGGTCACCATCGGCGCGTCGGGGTCGGTGTTGATCGCGAGGATCGCCTTGGCGCTGCTGCAGCCGGCCCAGTGCTGGATCGCGCCGCTGATGCCGCACGGGATGTAGAGGTCGGGTGAGATGCGGCTCCCGGTCTGGCCGACCTGCTCGTGGTGCGGTCGCCACCCGAGCGAGGTCACGACCCGCGAGACGCCGAGCGGGGCGTGGAGCAGGTCGGCGAGCTCGAGGAGGTCGTCGAAGCCGTTCTCGCCCCCGGCGCCGCGGCCGGCACCGACGACGACGCGCGCCGACTTCAGGCTGCCGGACAGGTCGGGCTCGGGCTCGTCGGTGGACACGACCCGGGCCACCAGGTCGGCGGCGGCCACCTCGGGCTCGTGCGCCACGACGGTCGCCGCGCCCTGTGCGGCCGCGGGGGTCGCCTCCACCGCGTGGCCGGCGACGGTGAAGAGCGTCGGCCGGGTCGAGAGCTGCATGGCCTCCACGGCCTGGCCGCCGACCACCTGCCGGGTGACCACGAACGGCGCGAGCCCGTCGAAGCCGAGCACGTTGGCGGCCATGGCGACGTCGGCACGCGCCGCCACGTGGGCGAGCACCTCGCCGCCGCGGGGCGTGCCGGCGGCCATCAGCACGACCGAGGACGTGCTCGCGAGGACGGTCTCGATGCCCGAGGCCCACGCGGAGCCCGCGAACGCCGCGAAGGCCTCGCCGCCGAGGGTGTGGACGTCGCGCACGCCGTACGCCGCGAGCGACTCCCGCAGGTCCGGTGACACGTCGCCGACGACGACCGCGTCGATCGGGATGCCGCCGCCGGCCTCGGAGAGCGAGCGGGCGAAGGTGAGGGCCTCGAGCGAGACCTCCACGGCCGCGCCGTCGAGGTCCTTCTCGACCAGGACGAGGATCATCGCGCCAGCACCCCCAGCTGCTCGAACAGGTCGACGACCGCGGGCGCGGCGTCGGCTCCCTTGCCCAGGACCTGCACGTCGCTCGGCGCCGCGGGCGGCAGGCTCCAGCGCACGCGCGCCGCGCCGGCCGGCTCCTGCGCGGGCGAGCGCTCCTCGATCGGGACCTTCTTGGCCTTCATCCGGCCCGGCACGGTCGGGTAGCGCGGCTCCACGCCACCCTCGAGCACGGTCACCACGGCGGGCAGCGGGAGCCGGTAGGTCTCGAAGCCGTCGGGCCCGGCGCCGCTGGCGGTCACACCGTCGTCCTCGACGACGACCTGGCCGACGCCGTTGACGACCGGGCGTCCGAGCGCGTAGGCGAGGCGGATCCCGACCTGGAAGTCGCCGGTGTCGGCGGCGTCGTTGCCGAGCAGCACGAGGTCGTGGGACCGGCCCGCCGCCTCGTGGTCGCGCACCACGGCCGCGATCTCGCGCGCCACGTCGGCGGGCCCGAACTGCTGGGAGTCGGCCTGGACGTGGGTGGCCGCGGTGCACCCGACCGCGAGGGCGGCGCGGAGCTGCTCGACGGCGTCGGCGTCGCCGAGGGTGAGGACGGTGGCCTCTCCCCCGGTGGCGGCAGCGATGCGCACCGCGAGCTCGACGGCGCACTGCTCGTGGTTGCTCATCGTGAAGCCGGCGAGCCGGCCGTCGACGCCCTGGCCGTCGTCGGTGAGCACGATCTCGCTGGTCGCGTCGGGGACGCGCTTGACGCAGACCAGGACGTTGACGGGGTCGGCCATCACCTGATCCGCTCGTTGGTCGGGTCGAGGAGCGGGGTGGCGTCGACCGAGCCGACGGTCACGGGATAGAGCTCCTCCATGTAGGACACCGCCAGCTGCTGGCCGATCACCGCCTGCTCGGGCGGCAGGTAGGCGAGCAGCACGTGCTTGCCCAGCGACGGGGCCGAGCCCGCCGAGGTGACGTAGGGGTGGTGGCCGTGGCCGTCGGTGAGCAGCTCGCCCGCCGGCGTCAGGATCGGCTCCCCGCCGAGCATGTAGCGCTTGGTCCCCGACGCCGAGGTGTGGTCGTCGACGGTCAGCGTGCACAGCACCGCCTGCGGCTCAGCCTCACGCTGGGCGAGATAGGCCTCCTTGCCCACGAAGTCGGCGGCCTTCACCTTGGGGCGCTGCATGCCGGCCTCGATGATCGTGCGCTCGGCGTCCAGCTCGGCGCCGTACGCCCGGTAGCCCTTCTCGATCCGGCCGGTCGTGCCGTAGACGCCGATCCCGGCGGGTACGGCGCCGTGCGGGCGCCCGGCGTCGAGCAGCGCCTCCCACAGCTCGGCGGCCGAGCCCATCGGCACGTAGAGCTCCCAGCCGAGCTCGCCGACGTAGGAGATGCGGGACGCGAGGACCGTGGTGCCGCCGCCGGACCCGGTCGACACGGTGATCTCGCGGCAGGACAGGAAGCCGAAGCCCTCGTCGGAGACGTCGTCGGAGGTGAGCGAGGCCAGGATGTCGCGGGCCCGCGGGCCCCAGATGCCGACGGTGGAGACGTCGTCGGTGAGGTCGGTCAGCGTGGTCGTGCCGGCCTCGGGGAGGTGGCCCGAGAACCAGGCCCGGTCGGCCATGCCGTGGGCGCCGCCGGTGACGACGCGGAAGTGGTGCTCGCCGAGGCGCATCACGGTGAGGTCGGAGCGGAAGCCGCCCTTGGCGTCGAGGACCGGCGTGTAGATCACCTTGCCGACGGCGACGTCGCACTGCGCGACGCAGGTCGTCTGCACGACCTCGAGCGCCTCGGGGCCCTCGATGTCGAAGATGCAGAACGCCGACAGGTCGATCACGGCCGCCGCCTCACGCATGCGCAGGTGCTCGGCGTTGATGATCGGGCTCCACCAGCGCGAGTCCCACTCGTGCTCGCGGGGCATCACCGCATCGCCGTACTCCTCGAGGAGGCCGGCGTTGGACTCGTACCAGAACGGGCGCTCCCAGCCCGCGGTCTCGAAGAACACCGCGCCCAACTTCTGCTGCGAGTCGTGCATCGGCGAGAGCCGCTGGTCGCGGTCGGAGGCGTACTGCTCGGCCGGGTGGACGATGCCGTAGGTCTTGATGAACGACTCGGTGGTGCGCAGACGGGTGTGCTCGCGGCGCTTCTGGTGGTCGTGGAAGCGGGCGATGTCGCTGTGGTGCAGGTCGATCTCGGAGTGGCCGTGGGTCATCCACTCGGCGACGGCACGACCGACGCCCGGGCCCTCCTTGATCCAGACCGCCGAGGCGGTCCAGAGGCCGGCGACCTCGCTCTCGCCCAGGATCGGGTTGCCGTCGCAGGTCAGCGACAGCAGGCCGTTGATCGCGTAGCGCATCTCCGCGCCCTCGGCACCGAGCAGGTCGGGCATCAGCTCGTAGGCCTGCTCCAGCTGCGGGTCGAAGTCGTCGGAGGTGAAGGGCATCTCCGTCGGCGAGAGCTTGGCCTGCTCGATCGAGGGGATGTCCTCGGGCTCGTGCAGGATCGCGCGGTGGGCGTAGGAGCCGACCTCCATGTCGGCTCCGTGCTGGCGCTCGTAGCAGAACGTGTCCATGTCGCGGATGATCGGGAAGCTGATCTCGCCCTCGCGCTCGGCGAGCTGGGGGCAGGGCCCGACGCTGATCATCTGGTGCACGGCGGGGGTCAGCGGGATGCTGATGCCGGCCATGTCGCCGAGCTTGGGGCTCCACACGCCCGCCGCGATGACGACCGTGCCCGCCTCGATGTCGCCCCCGGTGGTGCGCACGCGGGTGATCCGCCGGTTGCCGTTGGGGGCCTCCTCGGTGTCGAGACCGGTGACCTCGACGGTGGGGACGACGGTCAGCTCGCCGGTCGCCAGGGCCTGCTCGCGCATGATCGTGCCGGCGCGCAGTGAGTCGACGACGCCGACGCCGGGCGTCCAGAAGGCGCCGATGAACTGGTCGGTCTCGATGAAGGGGACCTTCTCCTTCACGAACTCAGGACTCACCAGTGAGGCCTCGATGCCCCACGCCTTGGCGCTCGACATCCGGCGCCGCAGCTCCTCCATGCGCTCCTCGGTGCGCGCGATCTCGAAGCCGCCGGACTCGGTGAAGACCCCCATCTCCTTGTACTGCTTCATCGAGTCGAGGGTCAGGTCGGTGATCTCGCGGGAGTGGTCGACGGTGAAGATGAAGTTGGACGCGTGGCCAGTCGAGCCGCCCGGGTTGGGGAGCGCGCCCTTGTCGATCTGCACGACGTTCTTCCAGCCCAGCCGGGTCAGGTGGTGGACCAGGCTGTTGCCCACGATCCCCGCGCCGATGACGACGACGTCGGCGGTTGACGGCACCTCTGCCATGACGATCTCCTGTTGCGTAGTGCGCAACGCGTTGCGCTATGTGCATCCGTCAGAAATGTACGCCGTCGTCCCCGGCCACTGTCAAGGGCGGCCGGGGACGACGGCGGACGTGCTGGTCGACTGCGTCAGGCGCGGGGCTCGGACACCTCGGACGAGGACCTCGCGGAGCTCGTGGTGCTCGTCGCGCTCTGGGTGCTCGCGTCCTCGGGGGTCGGGTCGGCACCGAGGGACGCCAGCGCGACCGTCTGCTGCTCGACCAGGTCGTACTTCTGGGCGTGCAGCACCGCTCGGCGTACGCGCGAGGGCAGGGTCGACTCGTAGGGCTCCGCCCGCAAGGCCTTCATCAACGAGACGCACATCGCCACGATGATGAGCATGAACGGTCCGGCCACGATGATCACCAGTGTCTGGAGCGCGCCGAGGCCGCCGGAGAAGAGCAGCACCGCGGCGACCGCTCCCTGGGCCACGCCCCAGAAGACGACCAGCCAGCGCATCGGCTCCTCCTCGCCGTGCTGGCTGAGCATCCCCATCACGATCGAGGCCGAGTCGGCGCCGGTGATGAAGAAGATCGCCACGAGGAAGACCGCCAGGACGACCGTCACCGACGCGAGCGGGTATTCGCGCAGGGTCGTGAAGAGCGCACTCTCGGTGCCCTCCTCGGCCAGCACCGCGCCCAGGTCCCTGGCGCCCGAGAGCTGCAGGTCGAAGGCGGCCCCGGCCAGGATCGAGAACCACACGAACGAGACGACGCTGGGAACGAGGATCACGTAGACCACGAACTGGCGGATCGTGCGTCCCTTGGAGATCCGGGCGATGAACATGCCGACGAAGGGCGTCCACGAGATCCACCAGGCCCAGTAGAAGATCGTCCAGGTGCTGAGGAACTCGCTGCCGCCGAAGGCCCCCGTGCGGAAGGCCATCGTGGGCAGGTGCGTGAGGTAGCCCCCGAGCGACTCGGTGAAGGTGCTGAGGATGAAGACCGTCGGTCCGACGACGAAGAGGAAGAAGACCAGCAGCACGGCGGCGATCGCGTTGGCGTTGGAGAGGAACTGCACGCCCTTCTCGATGCCGGTCACCGCCGAGAGCACGAAGCACGTCGTGAGCACCGCGATCACGCCGACCGTGAGCCACTTGGACTCCCCGCTGCTGAAGACGTCGTCGAGGCCACCGGTGATCTGCAGGGCGCCGAGCCCGAGCGAGGTGGCGGAGCCGAAGAGGGTGGCGAAGATGGCGATCACATCGATGGCCTTGCCAGGACCCTCGGTGGCCCGCCTGCCGAGCAGCGGCCCGAAGGTGCCCGAGACCAGGTTGCCGGCTCCCTTGCGGTAGGCGAAGTAGCCGATGGCGAGGCCGATCACGGCGTACATCGACCAGGGGTGGAAGCCCCAGTGGAAGAAGGCGTACTCCATCGCGACCCGGGCGCTGTCCGGCGTCGACGGGTCGCCGCGTCCGGGCGGGATGCTGCCCGCGTCGGTGGCGGTGAGGTAGGTCAGCGGCTCGGCGACGCCCCAGAACATCAAGCCGATGCCCATGCCGGTCGCGAACATCATCGAGACCCACGAGAAGGTCGAGAACTCCGGCTCGGAGTCGTCCGGTCCGAGCTTGATGTTGCCGTAGCGGCTGAGGGCGAGGTAGCCCGAGAACAGCAGGAAGCCGGCGCTGACCAGGATGAAGAGCCACCCGAAGCTCTTCTCGAGCCAGGCGAGGGCCTCACCGGTGCCGGTGCCCATGCCTTCGGAGTCGACGGTCCCCCACAGCAGGAACGCCACCGCGATCGCCGCAGCCACCCCGAAGGTGACCTTGTCCAGGGGCAGTCTCCCCGTCCGGTGGTGCCCACCCTCGTCGCCGCTCCCCGGCAACGTCTCGCGCACTGGTGTCGCCATGCCCTACTCCTTCTCGAGGCGGAGTCGTTGCGCCCTCCGCAACACGTGGCGGAGGACGCAACTACTGTCGTCCTGTGACCCGGATCACGTCAAGCGACGACGATCACTACGACAGCCAGGCGTCGACCTTGTCCTGGTTCTCCTCGACCCACTTCTTGGCCGCGTCCTCCGGGTCCATGCCGTCGGAGGCGATGTAGGCCGCCACGACGTCCTGGTCCTCGTTGGTCCAGGTGAAGTTCTTGACCAGGTCAACGCCCGTCGAGTCGGATCCGGCCCACTCGGTACCGACGATCTTCTTCAGCTCGGTCTCGGGGTAGTCGCACGCCACGTCCTGCGGGTCGGCCTGGCAGCCGTCGGTGTAGGGCGGGAGCGCCACCTTCTCCAGCGGCACCTCGGCCATGAAGTACTGCGGAGCGTAGAAGTACCCGATGAGGAACTCCTTGTTCTCCTCCGCCTTGCGGAACGCCTCGATGCTGGCAGCCTCGGAGCCGGAGAAGACGACCTGGAAGTCGAGGTCGAGGTTGTTCACGATCGCCTCGTCGAACTGGACGTAGGACGGGTCGGCACCGAGGAACTGGCCCTTGCCTCCCGACTCCGAGGTGGCGAAGTCGGCGGCGTACTTGTTCAGGTTGTTGTAGTCGAGGATGTCCGGGTGCTCCTTGGCCAGCCACGGCGGGACGTACCAGCCGATGATGCCCACGTTGCCCTGCGGCCCGAAGTCCTCGGCACTGCCGTCGCCCTCCTCGGCGAAGAACTTCTTCTCCAGGTCGGGGTGGCCCCAGTCCTCGATCACGACGTCGACCTCGCCCGTGCCGAAGCCCTGCCAGGACACGTCCTCCTTCAGCTCCTTGTAGTTCACCGTGCAACCGAGCCGGTCCTCGGCGACCGCGCCCACGACGTAGGCGCTGGCCTCGTAGCCGACCCACGGGTTGACGGCCATGTTGATCTCACCGCACTCGCCGCCGCTCTCGGCGGCCTGCGACTCGTTGGCCTCGGTGGCATCGTCGATGGAGCCCCCGCCGCACGCGGAGAACGCCAACGTGGCGACGGCTGCGAGTGCCCCCAGCCGGGCCCTCCTGCTTGTGGCAATCCTCATGTGCTTCTCCTCATCTTCTCGTTGTTCCCGCACTGTGTTCCCACGCTGTTGCGACGTCATCTGGGCGGCCCGATGGGAAGTCGGACGTTGAAGGCGCGACGCGGCCCCGGGCCGTCGTCGCGGCGCACGTCGGCAGCCGCGCGCGTGATCCGGTCGAGCATCACGCCGAGCAGCACGATGGTCAGGCCGGCAGCGGCGCCCTTGCCCCATGCCTCGCTGCGCGAGAAGCCGTAGACCACGTCGAAGCCGAGCGCACCCGCTCCGACCAGGCCGCCGATCACGGTCATCGACAGCACGTAGAGCAGGCCCTGGTTGGTGGCAAGCACCAGCGAGCCCTTCGCCATCGGCAGCTGGACCTTGGTGATCTCCTGCCACGTGGTCTGGCCGGTGGAGCGTCCCGCCTCGATCGTCGTCGGCGAGACGCCCTTGACCCCGTCCGCGACGAGCTTGATGGCGGCCGGCGCGGCGTACACGATCGCGGCCACGATGGCGGTGAAGCGCGACGGTCCGAAGAGTGCGAGGACGGGGATCAGGTAGACGAAGGGTGGGATGGTCTGGCCCGCGTCGAGGAGCGGCCGGATGCCGAGGTCGACCCGTCGGTCGCGCGCCATCCACACCCCGAAGACCAGCGCCAGCGCCATCACCAGCAGCGTGGCGAAGAGGGTCATGTTGAGGGTGATCATCGCGTCGTGCCACAGGTCGAGGTACCACACGCCGAGCAGGCACACCACGGTGATGACCAGCGCCCGCAGGCCACCGAACACGAGGGAGAGAAGCGCGATCGCGGCGAAGGACACGAACCACGGGGACTCCGCCAGCACCGACTGGACCGGGTTGAGCACCCACTCGGTGATGCCGTCCTTGGTGCCTCCGGTCACGCCGCCGAGGTTGTCCTTGATCCAGTCGACGACGTCGCTGACCCCTGCGCTGATCCGGCCGCCGACGGAGTAGGTCGGGAACTCCGCGAGGGTGACGTAGGTGCGGGAGAGGTAGACGGCGACGAGGGCGGCGACGCCACCGCCGATGACGACCAGGCGACGGCGAGCGACGTTGCTGGTGCCGCCACGCGCGACCCGCTCGGAGCGCTCGCTGGCGGCGGTCGTCGTGCGGTCGAGCATGACGGCCATCAACACGATGAGGGCACCCGGGACGAAGGCGGTGCCGACGTCGTTGACCCGCAGCCCCTGGAGCACCGGCTTGCCGAGACCGGGTCCGTCGACGAAGGAGGCCAGGGTGGCCATCGACAGGGCGGCCAACGTCGTCTGGTTGAGCCCGACGATGATCGTCTTGCGCGCCATCGGCAGCTGCACCTTGAACAACCGCTGCCAGTAGGTCTGGCCCGAGGAGTCGGTGGCCTCGATCGTCGTCGTGGACACCTCACGGATCCCGAAGCCGGCGATGCGGATGATCGGCGGGAGTGCGTAGAGCAGGGTGGCGACGACGGCCGCACTGGTGCCGATGCCGAAGAACAGCACGATCGGCAGGAGGTAGACGAAGGTCGGCATCGTCTGGAGCAAGTCGAGGAACACGGTGACCACGGCGTTGGCGCGGGCGTTGGTGCCGATCCACACCGCGATCGGCAGCCCGATCACGACGGAGAGGAGGACCGAGATCAGCACGATGATCAGCGTGTCCATCGAGGCGTCCCAGAAGCCGAGGACCCCGAAAGCCAGGAAGGACGCGAGCACGAGCAGGGCGATGCGCCAGCTGGCGACGACCAGCCCCACGTAGGTCGCCAGCGCGGTCACCCCGAGCCAGCCGATCTGCGGGACGGGACGCGGGAAGGCTGGCTTGGAGACCAGGCGCTGCAACCAGTCGACGGTGCTGCGGAACCCGTCGGCGATGGCGTTGGTGAACTGCATGACGGGGTTGGTCGAGCGGCCCTCGAGGAGGCCGTTCTGCACCCCGGTCAGGCGATCGTGCAGGTCCGTGCGCGAGAGGCTCGGCAGGTCGAGGGTGTGGTTGCCGCGGGTGAAGAAGTAGACGAGGACCCAGGCCACCACCACGGCGAGGGCCGGGATCCAGCGGCTGAGGCCGGCGTTCTCGACCACCGGCGGCGGCGCTCCCGGCTCGATGGGCCTCGTCGGGGGCGGGTCGACGAGCTGCTGGTCCTCGACGGGGACGCGGGCTCTCGTGCCGGGCCCGGCCTCGCTCACGATTCCTCCTCGGCGACGACGACCCGCATGATGTCCTCCTCGTCGACGACGCCGAGGAGGGTGTCGCCGTCCATGACCCGAATGGGCGCGTCGGAGGCGATCGCGACGCGGGCCGCCTGTCGCACGATGGTGCTGACCGGGAGACTCGGTCCGTCGAGCGCCTCCCCCGCGCGGGGTTCGCGCAGCACCCACTTCAGCGTCAGGACGTGGGCCTTGGGCACCTCGGAGACGAAGTCCTTGACGTAGTCGTCGGCGGGGCGGGCCACGACCTCGTCGGGTGTCCCGATCTGCACGATCTCCCCGTCGCGCAGGATCATGATCCGATCACCCAGCTTGAGAGCCTCGGCGAGGTCGTGGGTGATGAACACCATCGTCTTGCCGAGCTCTCGGTGCAGCCGGATGACCTCGTTCTGCATGTCGCGCCGGATGAGGGGGTCGAGGGCGGAGAAGGGCTCGTCGAAGAGCAGCATCTCCGGGTCGCCGGCGAGGGCCCGGGCGAGGCCGACGCGTTGCTGCATGCCCCCCGAGAGCTGGTCGGGATAGGAGTTCTCGTAGCCGGACAGGCCCACGAGGTCGACGATCTCCGTCGCCTTCGCGCGCCGCTCGGCCTTCTTCACTCCCCGGACCTCGAGTCCGTAGGCGACGTTGTCGATCACCTGGCGGTGGGGCAGCAGGCCGAAGTGCTGGAAGACCATGGAGACCTGCTTGCGGCGTACGTCGCGCAGCTCGCCCGCGGAGGCCGAGGTGATGTCGACGCCGCCGAGCTGGACGGTGCCGCTCGTTGGCTCGATCAGCCGGGTCAGCAACCGCACCAGCGTGGACTTGCCGGAGCCCGAGAGCCCCATCACGACGAAGACCTCACCCGGAGCGACCTCGAACGAGACGTCCTTGACGCCTACCACGTTGCCGGTCTTGGCCTTGAGGTCGGCGCGGGACAGGTCGGCGTCGGGCGTGCCGATGATCTTGTCCGAACGGGGACCGAAGATCTTCCAGAGACCGTCGACCGTCAGGGCTGCCGTCATGAGTGCTCCTCCACATCAGAGTCGGTGAGGGCGTTGCGGGCGTCGCCCGGTGGATACAGCGGCCAGCCGTCGCGGTGGCGGTAGTACGGGACGTCCGCGGGCGCGAGCGGGGTGTTGCCGATGATCAGGTCGGCCGCCTTCTCGGCGACCATCATCACCGGGGCGTAGATGTTGCCGTTGGTGACGAAGGGGAAGACGGAGGCGTCCACGACGCGTAGGCCCTCGGTGCCGTGCACCCGCATGCTCGCGGGGTCGACGACCGACATCTCGTCGGTGCCCATCTTCGCCGTGCACGAGGGGTGCAGCGCGGTCTCGGCGTCCTTGCGGACCCAGTCGAGGATCTCCTCGTCGGTCTCGACCGCGGGCCCCGGCGACAGCTCGCCGCCGTTGAACGGTGCGAAGGCGGGCTGGTTGAGGATCGAGCGGGCCACGCGCACCACCTCGACCCACTCCCGTCGGTCGGACGGCGTCGTCAGGTAGTTGAACTGCATCCGCGGCTTGGCTCGTGGGTCGGTCGAGTCGATCCGCACCCAGCCCCGGGTGTCGGCGTACATCGGGCCGATGTGGACCTGGTAGCCGTGGGCGTACCTGTCCTGGCCTGCCGGCGCCGAGCCGTCGTAGCGGATGGCGATGGGCAGGAAGTGGAACATCAGGTTGGGCCAGTCGACGAGGTCGTTGGAGCGGCAGAAGCCGCCGCCCTCGAAGTGGTTGGAGGCCGCCGTGCCGGTGCGCCGGAGCAGCCACTCGAGCCCGATCCGGGGGCGGTTGCGCCACTTCAGGCCCTCGACGATCGAGACCGGCTGGAGCGAGGCGTACTGGATGTAGACCTCGAGGTGGTCCTGGAGGTTCTCCCCGACCCCGGGCAGGTCGTGGACCATCTGCACGCCGAGGGGCCGGAGGTGCTCGGGGTTGCCGATCCCGGAGAGCTGCAGGAGCTGCGGCGTGTTGATCGCGCCACCGCACAGGACGACCTCGCCGGCCCGGACGCTGCGGTGCCGCCGGCCCGCGCGGAGGTAGTCGACGCCGACGGCACGCCGGCCCTCGAAGCGCACCTTCGTCGCGTGCGCGAAGGTCTCGACGCTCAGGTTGGGGCGGTGCATGACCGGATGGAGGTACGCCCGGGCGGCCGACATCCGCACGCCGCCGACGATGTTGCGGTCGAAGCGGCCGAAGCCCTCCTGGCGGTAGCCGTTGACGTCGTCGGTGAGCGGGTAGCCGGCCTGCTGGGCGGCCTCGAAGAAGGCGCTGAACAGGGGGTTGGTGGCGGGGCTGCGCTCGAGCTTCAGCGGGCCCGAGCCGCCACGCCACGCATTCGCGCCGACGGAGCCGTCCGGCAGGATCAGCGACTCCAGCCGCTTGAAGTAGGGCAGGCAGTGGCGGTAGTCCCACGCCTCCATGCCCGGAGACATCGCCCAGCGGTCGAAGTCCATCGGGTTGCCGCGCTGGAAGATCATCCCGTTGATCGACGACGACCCGCCGAGCACCTTGCCGCGGGCGTGGTAGACCCGCCGGCCGCCCATGCCCGGCTCCGGCTCCGACTCGTAGCGCCAGTCGTAGAGCGGGTTGCCGATCGGGAACGGCAGCGCCGCCGGGGCGTGGATCAGGGGGTCGAAGCGGTCGGTCCGCCCGGCCTCGAGCACCAGCACGCTCGTCGACGGGTCGGCCGAGAGGCGGTTGGCGAGCGCGCAACCGGCCGACCCACCACCCACGATGACGATGTCGTACCGGTCGTCGCCCACGTCAGCCCTCCGACCTCGGGGCGAACCAGTGCTGCACGGCCGGCCGGATGTTGTGCCAGACGTGCTTGGTCTCGCGATACTCCTCCAGCCCGGCCTGCCCGAGCTCGCGGCCGGTGCCGGACTGCTTGTAGCCGCCCCACTCGGCCTGGGGGACGTAGGGGTGGTAGTCGTTGATCCACACCGTGCCCATCCGCAGCCGGCCGGCCACGCGCTGGGCGCGACCGGCGTCCTGGGTCCAGACCGCACCGGCGAGGCCGTAGATGCTGTCGTTGGCGATCGTGACCGCGTCGTCCTCGTCGCTGAAGGTCTCGACGGTCAGCACCGGCCCGAACGACTCGTCCTGGGTCACCGCCATGTCGCTGCGACACCCGTCGAGCACGGTCGGGAGGTAGTAGAAGCCGTCCGCGAGGGCCGGGTCGTCGGGCCGGGCCCCGCCGCAGCGCAGCACCGCTCCCTCGGCGAGCCCGCGAGCGACGTACGCCTCGACCTTGTCGCGGTGGGCGGAGCTGGTGAGCGGTCCGGTCTCGGCCTTCTCGTCGAAGGGACCGCCGAGCCGGATGTCGCGGGCGCGGGCGACGAGCGCGTCGACGAACTCGTCGTGGATCGACTCCTCGACCACGAGCCGCGCGCCCGCCGAGCAGACCTGGCCGGAGTGGAGGAAGACCGCGGTCAGGGCGTAGTCGAGGGCGACCTCGAGGTCGGCGTCGGCGAAGACGATGTTGGGGTTCTTGCCGCCCAGCTCGAGGGCGACCTTCTTGACGGTCGCCGCGGCCGCCGCCGCGATGGCGCGTCCCGTCTCGAGCCCGCCGGTGAAGGAGACGAGGTCGACGCGTGGGTCGGACGAGAGGGGCGCGCCCGCGCTGGCGCCCGCACCGAGCACGAGGTTGCCCACGCCCGCGGGCAGGCCGGCCTCCTCGAGCAGCCGCATCAGGTGGATGGCGGAGTGCGGGGTGAGCTCGCTGGGCTTGAGCACGAAGGTGTTGCCGGCGGCCAGGCACGGCGCGACCTTCCACGACACCTGGAGGAGCGGGTAGTTCCACGGTGTGACCAGGCCGCACACGCCGACCGGCTCGTGCACGATGCGGCTGACGACGTCGGGGTTGCCGGTGTCGACGACGCGGCCGGAGTCCTCGGCCGCGATGCGCCCGTAGTGGCGGAAGACGGCGACGACGTCCGCGACGTCGTACTGCCCCTCGACGAAGCGCTTGCCGGTGTCGAGCGACTCCATCCGCGCGATCGCGTCGGTGTCGCGCTCCAGCAGGTCGGCCAGCCTCAGCAGCAGGTCACCACGCTCGCGGCTCGGCGTCGACGACCACGCGCCGTCGTGGAAGGCGCGGTGGGCGGCCGCGATCGCCGCCTCGGTGTCGGCGGCGCCTGCCTCGTCGACCTCGGCGACGAGCGTGCCGTCAGCCGGGCAGCGGATCTCCCGGCGCTCGCCCGACTGCGCGACCGTCCACGACCCATCGATGTAGAGCTCCGGCACGCAGGACCCACTCTCGGCACAATTCTGTTGCGTATGTCGCAACCGGATGCTCCGAGCGCAACCAGCCAGACAGTCCGAGGATGCTCGGACAGCTCGCGCTCGTCAAGGGTGGTCGGACCGGTGCGTCGGATCGGACCATCGGGTCCGTCGGGCCACACAGGCTAGCGGTGCCCCCACCCGAGCCGGTGGGAGACCTCGACGGCGGCGGCGACCACCAGGGCGACGGCCGCGTCGAGCCGGTCCTGCGGCATCCGGAAGGACGGACCGGACACGCTCATCGACGCCACCACGTCGCCGTGGGCGTTGCGGATGGGCGCGGCCACGGCCGCCAGCCCGACCTCGAGCTCGTCCACCGCGAGGGCGTACCCCTGGGTGCGCACCCGGGCGAGCTCCTCGCGCAGCGGCGCCCGCCTGGTGATGGTCTGCGGGGTGTACGGCGCCAGCTTGCCGAGCACGGCGTCGAGGGCCGCGTCGTCGAGGCCGGAGAGGAGCACCTTGCCGTTGCTCGTGGCGTGGAGCGGGATGTGCTGGCCGACCCAGTTGTGCGGCTGCAGGGCCGAGGACCCGGCGACCTGGTCGAGGTAGAGCGCCGAGCTCTCCGACAGCACGGCGACGTTGACCGTCTCGCCGGTGTCGGCCGCGAGCTGGCGGCAGATGGGCCGCGCCTCCTGGACCAGGTCGAGCCGCGCGGTCGTGGCACCCGCCAGCCGGAGGATCCCGACGCCGAGCCGGTAGCGGCCGCGGTCGGTGGTCTGCTCGACGAGCCGGTGCGCCTCCAGCGTGGCGACGAGCCGGAAGGCGGTGCTCTTGTGGACGCCGAGCTCGCCGGCGATCTCGGTGACGCCGGCCTCGCCGATGCGGGCCAGCACCTCGAGGATCCCCAGCGCCCGGTCGACGGACTGCACGCCCTGGCCGGTGGTGGCGGGGACGTCGTCGGCCAGCGTGTCGGCCGGCGTGTCGATCAGCGTGTCGTCCGCCTTGCCCATGGCCGGAGACTAGCGCACAGCGTGTTGCGTATCGCAGACTGCGTTTCGTCGAGCGCAACAACTCGTCCTGCTGGTTCTTCCGAGGAGTTCCATGGTCAGCCCCGCCGTCCAGGCATCACGCGCGTCCGAGTTCGTGCTCATCCTCTCCTGCCCCGACCGGCCCGGCATCGTGCACGCGGTCTCCGGGTTCCTGGTCGAGCGGGCCGGCAACATCGTCGAGAGCCAGCAGTTCGGCGACCAGCTCACGGACCGCTTCTTCATGCGCATCGACTTCGAGATCGACGGCCCGGCGACGGCCGAGTCGCTGCGGGCGGACTTCGCGGGAGTCGCCGGCCGCTTCGACATGGACTTCGAGCTGTGGACCGCGCAGGCGCCGTACCGCACGCTGATCATGGTCTCCAGGCAGCTGCACTGCCTCAACGACCTGCTCTTCCGCGCCAGCACCGGCGCCCTGCAGATCGAGATCCCGGCCGTGGTCTCCAACCACCGCGACGCGGAGCCGCTCGTGCGGTCCTACGGGCTGGACTTCCACCACGTCCCGGTCACTCCGGAGACCAAGACCGACGCCGAGAAGCGGCTGATGGAGCTCGTGGACGGGACCGGCGCGCACCTCGTCGTGCTCGCGCGCTACATGCAGGTGCTCTCCGACGACCTGTGTCGCCAGCTGTCGGGGCGTGCCATCAACATCCACCACTCGTTCCTGCCGAGCTTCAAGGGGGCGAAGCCCTACCACCAGGCGTTCGACCGTGGCGTGAAGCTGGTCGGCGCGACGGCCCACTACGTCACGGCCGACCTCGACGAGGGACCGATCATCGAGCAGGACGTGATCCGGGTCGACCACACCTACGACCAGGACCAGCTCGTCGCCGCCGGACGCGACGTCGAGGCCCAGGTGCTCTCGCGAGCGGTGCGCTGGCACGCGCAGTCGCGGGTGCTGCTGAACGGCGAGCGGACCGTCGTCTTCCGCTGACCCATCGAGAGAGGTTGCTCCCCCATGCTGTCGGACATCGAGATCGCCAACGCGGCCACCCTGCAACCGATCCGCGACGTCGCGGCCTCGACCCTGGGCATCGACGAGGAGCACCTCGTCCCCTACGGCCACTACAAGGCGAAGGTCGACCTGTCCTACCTGGCCGGCCTCGCCGACCGTCCGCTCGGCAAGCTGGTGCTGGTCACCGCGCTCTCCCCCACGCCACCCGGCGAGGGCAAGACCACGACCACCGTCGGCCTGACCGACGCGCTGCACGGCCTCGGCCACCGCACCGTCGCCTGCCTGCGCGAGCCGTCGATGGGACCGGTGTTCGGCATGAAGGGCGGCGCGGCCGGCGGCGGCTACAGCCAGGTCGTGCCGATGACCGACATCAACCTCCACTTCACCGGTGACTTCGCTGCCATCGCCGCGGCCAACAACCTGCTCGCCGCCCTGATCGACAACCACGTCCACCACGGCAACGAGCTCGACATCGACGTGCGCAGCGTGACCTGGAAGCGGGTGCTCGACACCAACGACCGTGCGCTGCGCCAGGTCGCCGTCGCGATGGGCGGGCACGCCAACGGCTTCCCGCGCGAGGACGGCTTCGACATCGTGGTCGCCTCGGAGCTGATGGCGATCTTCTGCCTCACCGAGTCGTGGGCAGACCTCAAGAGGCGCATCGGCGACATCGTCATCGGCTACACCCGCGACACCAAGCCGGTGACCGCCCGCGAGCTCGGCGCCGACGGGGCGATGTCGGTGCTGCTGCGCGACGCCCTCGCGCCCAACCTCGTGCAGACCCTCGAGGGGGCGCCGGCCTTCGTGCACGGCGGGCCCTTCGCCAACATCGCGCACGGCTGCAGCTCGGTCTCGGCGACGCGAGCCGGACTCCGGCTGGCCGACATCGTGGTCACCGAGGCGGGCTTCGGTGCCGACCTCGGGGCCGAGAAGTTCGTCGACATCAAGTGCCGCAAGTCCGGGCTGCGTCCCGACGTCGCGGTCGTGGTGGCGACGGTCCGGGCGCTGAAGTACCACGGCGGCGTCGCGCTCCCCGACCTCGGCACGGAGGACCTCGGCGCCGTCGAGGCCGGCATGGTCAACCTGCGCCGTCACCTCGCCAACATCCGCAACGTCTACGGCATCCCGTGCGTGGTCGCGGTCAACCGGTTCCCGACCGACACCGACGCCGAGATCGCGAAGGTCGTCGAGCTCGTCGCGGCCGAGGGCGTCTCGGCGTTCCCCGCCACACACTTCGCCGAGGGCGGGGTGGGCGCCCGCGACCTGGCCAACGGCGTGCTGACGATGCTCGAGCAGCCCTCGCCGTACACCTTCTCCTTCACCTACGACGACGCCGACCCGCTGACGGAGAAGGTCGAGGCGATCGCGACGCGGTTGTACGGCGCCGGCCTGGTCACCTGGGACGCGCGGGCGCGTCGTCGGCTCGAGCGCATCGAGCGGGACGGCTACGGCGACCTGCCGGTCTGCGTCGCGAAGACGCAGTACTCCTTCTCCACCGACCCGACGTCGCTCGGCGCCCCGTCGGGCCACGAGCTGCACGTGCGCGAGGTGCGCCTGTCCGCCGGCGCGGGCTTCGTGGTCGTCGTGTGCGGCGACATGATGACGATGCCCGGCCTCCCCCGCGACCCGTCGGCCGCCCGGATCGACCTCGCCGACGACGGGACGATCCTCGGGCTGAGCTGAGGGCCGCGGCGTCGCCATCCGTCCGGGGCCTCGGCGGCGAACAACGGGCATGAGCCAGCCCGAGACCATGTTCGCCAGCCGCAGCGTGCCCCGGCACCTGGTGCGTGGAGCGCTGGGCCTGCCGATGATGGTGGCGGCGTTCGCGCTGGTGCCGTGGGTCGGGCCGCTCGCGCTCCTGCTCGTGGTGCCGGCCGCGGTGCTGCTGCGCGGGTGCCCGGGATGCTGGGCCATGGGTCTGGCGCAGACCTGCGCCCTCCGCCACGAGCGAAGGCAGTCCCCGAGCTCGTTGCGCCGACGGACGACGTAGTCCAGGAGCTCGTCGCGGGCGGTGGCCGCAGATCGAGGCGTCGCCTGGTCGGGCACCCGGTCAACCGACTCGCAGCGGAACGATGCACGCGCCCCAGCCGGGGTCCGTCTCGATCCAGCTGATCGGTCCGAAGAGCACGGCCGCCGCGTTCTCCCACCCGGTGCTGCAGCTGTCCTCGTGGAAGTACCCGAAATGACGCGCGTAGACCCACCCCGAACCGAGCCACGCGACGAGCACGACCAGCAGCACGCTCGTCAGCACGCGACGTCTCGACATCGGATCCTCCACATCACCGGGCTCGTGATGCGTACGACGGTTCGGCCGGGGCGCGCGTTCCGGCCTGGCGTCACGGCACAGCGAGTTCCTGACCGGGAGGGCGTTCCGAGCAACCCCGCGAACGCTCAGCGCCGTACGACTTCATGGGCGAGTCGCGAACTTCGTGCAGCATGCTTGCCACGGGATGTTCGGGTTTCCCCGGGTAGCCGGGGAAACCGCGAGCGCCCCGGCCCTCAGTCCCCGAGCTCCTTGCGCCGACGGATGACGTAGTCCTGGAGCTCGTCGCGGATGGCGTCGTCGAGGGGCGGCTGCTCGTACTCCGTGAGCGTCTTCCTGTACGCCACCTCGGCGCGGGCGTTGGCGTCGTGGCCGCCGTTGCGCATCCAGCGCTCGTAGTTCTCCGACGAGGAGAGCAGCGGGCGGTAGAAGCAGGTGCGGAAGCGCTCCATCGTGTGCATCGCGCCGAGGAAGTGCCCGCCGTGGCCGACCTCCTCGTGGGCGCCGAAGGCCATCGAGTCCTCGTCGATCTCGAGCGGCGTGAACTCGTGGCGCAGCATCTGCAGCAGCTCGATGTCGACGATGAACTTCTCGTAGCCGGCGACCAGTCCGCCCTCGAGCCAGCCGGCCGAGTGCATGACCCAGTTGGCGCCGGCGAGGAAGGTCGGCATCAGCGTCATCAGCGCCTCGTAGCCCGCCTGCGCGTCGGCGACCTGCGAGGAGGTCAGCCCGCCACCGGTGCGGAACGGCAGCCCGAAGTGCCGAGCGATCTGCCCGGTGCACAGCAGGCCGAGGCCGGACTCGGGGGTGCCGAAGGTCGGCGAGCCCGACTGCATGTCGATGTTGGAGAGGAAGGAGCCGAAGATCACCGGGGTGCCGGGGCGGATCAGCTGCGACAGCGCGATCCCCGAGAGCGCCTCGACGATCTGCTGCACCAGGGCGGCCGGGATCGTCACCGGCGACATCGCACCCATCAGGATGAACGGGGTCAGCACGACGGGCTGGCCGGCGCCGGAGTACTCGAACTGCGCCTCCAGCATCCGGTCGTCCCAGCGCAGCGGCGAGTTGCAGTTGATCAGCGAGATCGTCGCAGGGGTCTCCTCGATCGCCTCGCGCGAGCCGAAGAGGATCGAGGTCATCTCCAGTGTGTCCGCGGCGTTGACCCCGGACACGACGTTGCCCATGTAGACCTTGTCAGTCAGCGTCTGCAGCGCGTAGGTCATGTCGAGGTGGCGGCTGTCGAGCGGGGTGTCGTTGGGCTCGCAGATCACGCCGCCCGCGGAGTCGAGCACCGGGAACGACTGGGCCAGCATCGTGAAGTTGCGGAAGTCGTCCATGGTCGCGTCGCGGCGTACGTCGCCCTGCCGCACGAACGGCGGCCCGTAGACCGCGCCGAAGGCCATCGAGTCGCCGCCGATGTGGATCGAGTGCTCGGGGTTGCGCGCCTGCACGTCGAACTCGCGGGGCGCCTTCGCCACCTGCTCGAGCACGAAGTCGGGGTCGAGGAAGACCGTGTTGCCCTCGACCCGCTGGCCCGCCTTGCGGAACAGCTCGAGCGCCCGGTCGTCCATGAACTCGACGCCGATCTCGGTCATCAGCCTGCGCCAGCCCTTGTCGAGCATGGCCATCGCGTCCTGCGACAGGACCTCGTAGCGGGGCATCGCGTTGCGGAACACGGCTCTCCTCCTTGACCTCAACTCGTCGAGGCTCTTAGCCTCATCATGTGGAACCAAGGTTCCACATCATGGAACGCGAGGGAACCCCCGCAGAGGAGCAGTCGTGACCGAGGCCGCCACCGGCACCCGTGCCGTCGACCGCGCCGCCGACCTGGTGGCGACGGTCGTGCGCGCCGACGAGCCGCTGAGCTTCGCCGACCTCCAGGACGCGAGCGGCCTCGCGAAGTCCACGACCTCGCGCATGCTCACCGCGCTCGAGCGCTCGGGCCTGCTCGAGCGCGACGGCAGCGGGTCCTACGTCGCCGGCCGGCTGTTCTGGTTGTACGCCGCCCGCCACGACCCCTGGGACGAGCTGGTCCGTCTCTCCCGCCCCGCCATGGACGCGATCGGCGAGGAGACCGGCGAGACGGTCCACCTCAGCGTCACCCGCGGCGACCGGGTCGTGCAGGTCGCGCAGGTCGACTCGACGTACCTCCTCGGCACCCGTGACTGGACCGAGGTCGACGTGCCGGCCCACTGCTCCGCCCTCGGCAAGGTGCTCCTGGCGTGGGGCGCCCTCGCGCTGCCCGCGGCTCCGCTCGAGCAGCCCACCGAGGCCACGATCACCACCCTCACCGGCCTGCGCCGCGACGGCGCGCGCACCCGCGACCGTGGCTGGTCGGTCACCGTCGACGAGCTCGAGCTGGGCCTCACCGGTGTCGCGGCCCCCGTCTTCGGGGTGCACGGCGACGTGGTCGCCGCGCTCGGCATTTCCGGGCCGACCTCGCGCCTGGAGGGACGTCTCGACGAGCTCGGGCGCCTGCTCTCGGCGCACGCTCGCGCGCTCTCGACGCTGCTGCGCGGCAGCAATCACGGTTCCGCACACGAGAAGGTGGTGGTCGCATGACTCCCGAGGAGATCCTGCAAGCCCTGTACGACGAGACGCTGGTCGGCAACGCCCCGCGCGTCCTCGAGCTCACCAACGAGGGACTGACCCTCGACATGGAGCCGCAGACGCTGTTGTTCGACGCCCTCATCCCCTCGCTCGAGGAGGTGGGCGCGCGCTTCGAGCGCGGCGACTTCTTCGTGCCCGAGATGCTCATCGCCGGCCGGGCGATGGCGGGAGCCATGGAACGGCTGCGACCCCTGCTCGCCGAGACCGGCGTGCAGACCATCGGCAAGTTCCTGATGGGCACGGTCAAGGGCGACGTCCACGACATTGGCAAGAACCTCGTCAACATCATGCTCGAGGGCGCCGGCTTCGAGGTGATCGACCTCGGCGTCCAGGTGGCGCCCGAGAAGTTCGTGGCCGCGATCGAGGAGCACCAGCCCGACATCGTCGGGTTCTCGGCCTTCCTCACCACGACCATGCCGATGTTCAAGGCCAACATGAACGCCCTCGAGAAGGCCGGCATCCGCGACAGCGTGATCGTGATGGTGGGCGGCGCGCCGGTCACCCAGGAGTACGCCGACGCGGTCGGCGCCGACGGCTACGCCGCCGACGCGTCCCAGACCGTGAAGCGGGCCAAGAAGCTGCTCGACGAGCGACGCGCGAAGGTGCCTGCCTGATGGCGGCCGAGCCGCTGCGCACCGTCCTGCGCTCCGCCACCAAGGAGGTCGTGGTCGGCCACGACCAGCCGTTCTGCATCATCGGCGAGCGCATCAACCCCACCGGACGGCGGATCTTCCAGGAGCAGCTGCGCGCCGGCGACTTCTCCGCCATCGAGCGCGACGTCAAGGCACAGGTCGAGGGCGGGGCCGACGTGCTCGACATCAACATGGGCGTCCCGCTCACCGACGAGCCCGAGCTGCTGGCCAAGGCGATCCAGATGGTCCAGGAGCTGACCGACCTCCCCATCTGCATCGACTCCTCGGTCGTGGAGGCGCTCGAGGCGGGCCTGTCGGTCTACCAGGGCCGCGCGCTGGTCAACTCGATCACCGCCGAGGACGACCGGATGGCGGCGATCCTCCCGCTCGTCAAGAAGTACGACGCCGCGATCATCGCCCTCCCCAACGACCACGACGAGATCCCGATGGAGGCCGACAAGCGCGTCGAGCTCACCGGCAAGATCATCCGCGTCGCGACGCAGGAGTTCGGCATCGCCCAAGCCGACATCGTCATCGACCCGCTCGCCATGCCGATCGGCGCCGACACCACCACGTCGCTGGTCACCTTCGAGGTGATGCGCCGCATCCGCGACGACTTCGGCGTCAACATGACCTGCGGCGCCTCCAACGTCTCCTTCGGCATGCCCGGTCGACACGCCCTCAACTCCGCGTGGCTGCCGATGGCGATGGCGTCGGGGCTCACCAGCGCGATCACCGACGCCCGTACGCCGCAGATCGTCGAGGCCGTCAAGGCCGCCGACCTCTTCCTGGGCCACGACGACTGGGGCATGGCCTGGATCTCGGCGCACCGGGCGAAGCAGGCGGCGGCCGAGGCGTGAACGCACTCCGATGACCACGCCAGAGGGTCCGGACTTCTCCCTCGCCGACGTCGCCCGCGAGGGCCTGATCGAGCGGCCCGGGGTGGAGCCGGCGACCCACGACGGGACCGGTCGCGTCGACCTCGCGTTCACCGTGCACGCCAAGGCGGAGGACGGCTCGGCGCTGCCGCCGACCCAGCGCGGCGTGCGCGTGCCGCCCGGCGTGACCGTCTTCGACGCGGCCTCGTGGAACGGCATCGCGATCGACTCCACCTGCGGCGGGCACGGCACCTGCCACAAGTGCCGCATCCGCGTCGAGGGCGGCGAGGTGCCGATCACCCGCCACGACGCCCGCACCTTCACCGAGTCCCAGCTCACCGACGGCTGGCGGCTCGGGTGCCTCGTGCACGCGACCCGCGACCTCGCCGTCGAGGTGCCGCCGCTGACCACCCGGCCGAAGGCCGCCACGGTCGGCATCGGCCGCCAGGTGATCCTGCGCCCGGCGTTGCAGAAGCGCTACGTCGAGCTCGCCGAGGCGACCCTCTCCGACCAGCGCACCGACCTGGTGCGGTTGACCGACGCCATCGACGACCTCGAGCTGACGGCGGACCTGCACGTCCTGCGCCGGCTCTCGACGGTGCTGCGCGAGTCCGACTTCAAGGTCACCGCGGTGGTCCTCGACGAGGCGCTGATCGACGTCGAGCCGGGCGACACCACCGCCGCCCGCTACGCCATCGCCTTCGACCTCGGCACCACCACCGTCGTCGGCACGCTGCTCGACGTCGGCACCGGCACGCCGCTCGCGGTCACCTCGTCGCTGAACAAGCAGCAGCCCTTCGGCGGCGACGTGATCACCCGTATCAGCGCCACCATGATGGACAAGGACGCCCTCGGTCGGCTGCAGGAGGCGGCCGGCGCGACGCTGGCCGAGCTGGCGACCCGGGTCTGCCGCGAGGGCGGGGTCGACCCGTCGCAGGTCTACGAGGTGGCGGTCGCCGGCAACGCGACGATGACGGCGCTCGCGCTCGGCATCGACCCCGAGCCGCTCGGGGTCGCACCGTTCGTGATGACCGCCGCCCAGCCGCCGTCGGTGCTCGCCTCCGAGCTCGGCCTGAGCCTGCACCCCCGGGCGCGCGCCTTCTTCTTCCCGGCGCTCGGGGCGTACGTCGGTGGCGACATCGTCGCCGGCATGCTCGCCACCGGCATGGACCGCGACAAGCGCACGCGGCTGTTCATCGACGTCGGCACCAACTGCGAGATCGTGCTCAGCGACGGCGAGACCATCCTGTCCACCGCTGCCCCTGCTGGCCCCGCCTTCGAGGGTGGCGCCATCCGGTGCGGGATGCGGGCCGCGGACGGCGCCATCGAGGTGATCAAGGTCGACCCGCACGCCCTCGGCGACGACCCCGCCGTCACGCTCGGGGTGATCGGCGACGTCGAGCCGCGCGGCCTGTGCGGCTCCGGTCTCGTCGACGCCGTCTCCGAGCTGGTGCGGGTCGGGCTGCTCGACGACACCGGCCGGCTCGTGACCGACGAGGCGGCCAAGGAGATCGCCCCTGGCCTGGCCGACCGCCTGGCCCGGATCGGCGAGGAGCGGGTGTTCGTCCTGCACCGCCCCACTCCCGAGACCGAGGTCGCCGAGTGCGTCTACCTCTCCCAGCGCGACGTCCGGGAGCTGCAGTTCGCCAAGGCGGCGATCTCGACCGGCTGGACGCTGCTGCTCGAGCAGCTCGGCCTCGAGCACCGCGACGTGCAGCAGGTGCTGCTGGCCGGCTCGTTCGGCAGCTACCTCTCCCCCGCCTCCGCCGTCCGGATCGGGCTCGTGCCGAAGCTGCCGGTGCTGCGGATCGTGGCGGCCGGCAACGTCGCGGGCGAGGGCGCGAAGATGGCGCTGCTGTCCGTCCGCGAGCGCGCGGGTGCGCTGGCCCTGCTCGAGGAGGTGAGCTATGTCGAGCTCTCCGACCGCCCCGACTTCAACGACACCTTCGTCGACCAGCTGGCCTTCGGTTCCTGAGGAGGTTGCGCAGCAACCGTCTCGAAGGGCGACGGCTGATCGCACCGGTCGCGTCGCGGTGATCGCGTGCGGCGCGATCGCCCAGCCGGTGTCGGCGATCGTGGACCGGCGCGACTGGCCGGTCGACGTGCACCCGCTGCCGCCACTGCTGCACAACCACCCCGAGCGGATCGCCGGTGAGGTCCGCACCCTGGCGCTCGGGCTCGCGTCGACGTACGACCGCGTGGTCGTCGGCTATGCCGACTGCGGGACGTACGGCGCGCTCGACGACGTGTGCCGCGAGCTCGGCATCGGACGCCTGCCGGGCCTGCACTGCTACGACGTGTTCGCCGGCCCGTCCCGGCTCGAGCGGTTCTTCGACGAGCAGCCCGGGACCTACCTGCTCACCGACTTCCTCGCGCGCTCCTTCGCCCGCACGGTCGTGCGCGAGCTCGGGCTCGATCGCTACCCCGAGCTGCGTGACACCTACTTCGGCTCCTACACCCGGATGGTGTGGCTGGCCCAGGAGCCCGACGACGAGCTGCGGGCGCTGGCGCAGGACGCCGCCGCGAGCATCGGGCTGCCGCTCACGGTCGTCGAGACGGGCGACCGCGGCCTCGAGCAGGCGCTGGCCGACCTCGTGGGCGGCTAGCTCCGCAGGTCCTCCAGGAGCTGGGTGCGCCACGCCTCGGTCTCGGCGACCTGGTTGAAGGTGAAGACGTGCAGGCCCTCGACGAACGCCCCCTCCTCGCCCAGCGCAGGGGCGCACTTCTCCAGGAACGACTCGCCGGTGAAGCCTCCGGGCGCCGCCAGGCGGGCGAAGAGCCCCTTGTTCTTGGCCAGGAACTTGGTGGACTCACCGACCCCGATCTTGGTGGCCATGCCGAGCAGCTTGGTGCGCTCGACCGGGCCGGGCATCCCGAGCAGGACGGGCATGGTGACGCCGCGCGCCCGCAGCCGGCGCAGCCAGTCGCGGACGCCGGCGGGGTCGAAGGTCAGGTTGCTGACGATGTGGGTCGCGTGGCGCCGCTTGTCCCACATCGACTGCACGGTCAGGTCGTCGTGGATCGAGGGGTGCGACTCGGGATAGCCGGTGATGCCCACGTGCGTGAACGGTCGCCCGAGCACCTGGAGGTCCTCGAGGAGTGCGAGCGCGTCGGGATAGTCACCGACCGCCTCGGCGTCGCCGCCGGGGACGAAGACGCTGGTGATGCCCTTGCCGACGAGTCGCTCGGCGATCTCGGCGAGCTCGGTGCGCCCGCTGATCATCCGGGCCGCGAGGTGCGGCACGACGACGTACCCGTGCCCGGCGAGGCTCTCGGACAGGTCCAGCGTCGCCGCCAGTCCCTTGCTCGGCGACGCGGTGACCGTGATCGCCCGGTCGCGCGGCAGGTGCTGGAGCACCTTGTCCTCGGTCGTGGCTGTCGGCAGCACTTCGTAGCGTGCCTGCTCCAAGAGTCGGACCATCGTGTCCGTCGTTCGCTTGTTGCGCATGAAGCAACTCATT
The DNA here is from genome assembly GCF_003057875.1 of Nocardioides currus. Lineage (GTDB taxonomy): Bacteria > Actinomycetota > Actinomycetes > Propionibacteriales > Nocardioidaceae > Nocardioides > Nocardioides currus. Next base: position 476,205 of record NZ_PYXZ01000001.1, read on the forward strand.
TCGTGATGCGCACCGGGATGCCCCTCACTGTAGTCGGTCCACGACGCCGCCGACAGGGTCGGAAATGGCACGAGGGGCGGCCACCTCACGGTGACCGCCCCTCGGGGTGGAGCTGGTGGAGCGACTAACGAGTCGTCACTTGACGGTGACGGTGGCGCCGGCGGCCTCGAGGGCCTCCTTCGCCTTGTCAGCGGTCTCCTTGTTGGCGTTCTCGAGGATCGTCTTGGGGGCGGCCTCGACGAGGTCCTTGGCCTCCTTCAGACCGAGGGAGGTCAGGGCGCGCACCTCCTTGATGACGTTGATCTTCTTGTCGCCGGCGGCCTCGAGGACGACCTCGAAGTCGTCCTTCTCCTCGGCGGCGGCGGCGTCGCCACCGGCGGCACCACCGGCGGCCGGAGCGGCGGCCACGGCGACGGGGGCAGCGGCGGTCACGCCGAAGGTCTCCTCGAACTGCTTCACGAACTCGGAGAGCTCGATGAGGGTCATTTCCTTGAACGCGTCGAGCAGCTCGACGGTGGTCAGCTTCGCCATGGTGGCGGATCCTTTCGATCTGTGACCTGCGCCTGGACGCGGGTCGGTGGGTTTCAGGTGGTGTACGTCGGCCTGGTGGCCCGGCTCTCGCCGGTCAGGTCAGGCGTCGGTGGACTCGGTCGCCTCGTCAGCAGCCTCGACGGTCTCGGCCTCGGCAGCAGGTGCCTCGACCTCCTCGGCGGGGGCGGCTTCCTCGGCGGCCGGGGTCTCCTCGGCAGCGGCCGGCGTGCCGGCACCACCCGCGAGGATCGAGGGGTCCTCGGTCGCCTTCGCCTCCAGGGCGCCGGCGAGCCGGGCAGCCTGGGCGAGCGGGGCGTTGAGGAGGTAGACGGCCTGGGACAGCGAGGCGAGCATGCCGCCCGCGAGCTTGCCCAGCAGCACCTCACGCGACTCGAGGTCGGCCAGCTTGGCGACCTCGGAGGCGTCGAGGGACTTGCCGTCCAGGACACCGCCCTTGATGACGAGGGCGGGGTTTGCCTTGGCAAAGTCACGCAGACCCTTGGCGGCCTCGACCACGTCTCCATTGATGAAGGCGATGGCGGTGGGGCCGGTCAGCAGGTCGTCGAAGCCTTCGATGCCCACCTCGGTGGCGGCGATCTTGGCCAGCGTGTTCTTGACCACGGCGTAGTTGGCGTTCTCGCCGAGGGAGCGCCGCAGTTCCTGCAGCTGCTTCACGGTGAGACCGCGGTACTCGGTCAGCACAGCACCGGCGGCGTCGTTGAACGAGTCGACGATCTCCGCAACGGCAGCAGTCTTTTCTGCCCGCGCCATGGGTCTCCTTCCGGATGTGACCACCGGCCAGGGCCCGTACATGACGAACGCCCCGAGCACAGGCTCGGGGCGTGGACCCGCACGACGCGGATCTGGCTCCCACCTGCGCTGGCCGTCCGCGTGAGCGGAACCTTCGATCTCGGGACTGATGTCCTTCGAACAACCGGCGGTCTTTGGTTTCAGGGATGAACAGTACGGCGCTCGCGCCGACCGGCCAAATCGAGCGGCCGGTCCCCGGGAGGACCGGCCGCTCGACGTACGGCGAAGGGCGTGCTCAGCTCAGGCCGGGCACGTTGTCGGCGACCTCGTCGGCCGGGGGCTCCTCGATCTCGACGTCGGTGCCGAAGTCGAAGTACTTGCCCTCGGTGACGGACTTCGTGGTCTTGCTGCCACCCGTCATGTCGGGGAGCTCGAGCTCCTGGCGGAACTGGCGCGGGCGGTTGTCGCCGTCGACCCACATCTCCATGGCGATCTCCTTCGGCATGAACTTCGAGACCTCGGCCGGCAGCTCGAGCGCCTCGGCGTAGGTGGCGGTGTCCATCACCACGTTGTAGTGGTTGGTCGGCTCGCCGTCGATCTCCTCGGTGCCGACGAGCTCGAACTCCTTGGGCGCCTCCATCGCCTTGAACATGAAGCTGGGGTCGGTGGACTTGCCGATCTGGCCGAAGAGGCTGTCGGGGTCGGACAGGTCGACCTTGAGCCACGTCTTGCCCTCGGGCAGCGGCATGCCGGCGCCGGAGATGTACATGGTCTTGTCGAGCAGCACGATCTCCATGGCCTGGGCGCCGGTGCTGCTCGCCTGCATCTGGACGCCGTCGTCGCCGTACTCCATCGTGCCGGCCATCTCGGTGGCCGCCGGGCCGCCGGTCGTGGTGATGCTGAACGCCATCGAGCCGGCGTCCTGCATCGCCGACATGACGGCGGGGTAGAACTCGTCGGCCGAGAGCTCCTCGAGGTCGCCCGAGGCCTCCTCGGTCGTGTCGTCGGTCGTCTCGTCGGTCGTGTCGTCGGACTGCGACGAGTCGCTGCTGGACGAGGCGTCCGTGGCCTTCGAGTCGGTGTCGCCTCCGCACGACGCCGACGTGAGGACCAGGGTGGTGAGCAGGGAGGCAGCGCCGAGCCGGCGAGCCAGGGACGAGCGGGCCATGGTGGCTCCTTCACGTGGTGGGTGGTCTAGGCATCATCCTTGCCTACGCTCCCCCGAGGACCAGAAATGGCGTTTGCCCGCGGGGAGCCGCTCCCCTGTGCTGAAATCCGACGGTGGACCCGAAGCTCTCCGCTGCGAGTGACGTGCTCGAGCGCGTCGACCGACGCCTCCTGGACCCCGAGGCAGCGGCGGACCTGTGGCAGACCGGTTTCCCCCTCCTCGACGAGGAGCTCGGCGGCGGGCTGCGCGCCGGGACCCTGAACCTGCTGGCCGGCGCCCAGGGTGAGGGCAAGACGACCTTCGCGCTGCAGATGGCCCGCCAGTCCGCGCGCGCCGGGCGACCGGTCCTCTTCGTGTCGTTCGAGCTCGAGGCGGAGACGCTGCTGCAGAAGATGGTCTCGGCCGAGGCCGCCGAGCGCTCCGCGCGCCCGACCTCGCTGACCGTGCGCGAGGTGCGGGCCGCGTTCGAGGCGACGGACGCCGCCGGCGGCGGGCTGCCGGAGCGACTCGGCCGGCACGCCGGTGGCATCGACGCGCTGACCGCGGTCACGCACTGGGCCCCCCAGCTCTACATCCACCGCTCCACCAGCACCCACACGACGCTCGACGTGATCGCCGGCGCCATGAAGGACGTGCTGGCCGAGCAGGGCGTGCCTCCGCTCGTGGTGATCGACTACCTGCAGAAGATCTCGATGCCCGACCACCTCAGCGAGGAGGAGCAGGTCACCCGCGTCGCGGCCGGCCTCAAGGACCTCGGCATCGAGTTCCAGTGCCCCGTCATCGCGATCTCCGCCTCCGACCGAGCCGGCCTCGAGCCCGGCACCCGCATGCGCGCGCGCAACATGCGCGGCTCCACCTCCCTGGCCTACGAGGCCGACGTCGTGCTGATCCTGAGCAACAAGGCCGACGTGGTCGCGCGCCACCACCTGATGTACGGCTCCAACAACGGGGGCACCTACAAGGACTGGTCGGTCATGACGATCGAGAAGAACCGGTCCGGGCGCACCGGCGGCGAGGTCGAGTTCCGCAAGCAGTTCGAGTGCGGCCGCTTCATCGCCGAGGGGCAGTTCGTGGCCGAGAAGCTCGTCGACGAGCGCGTCTACACCGAGTAGCGACCCTCCCCCCTGCTGCGCCCTCCCCCGGCGGTGGGTGACCCACATTCTGCGCGCGCCGGGATGTGGCTGGGCCACCGCCGCGGCGGGGGTACGGCCCGTCGTTCCCGGCGGCGGTGGGTGACCCACGTTCCGCGCGCCCGGACGGTGGCTGGGCCACCGCTGGCAGCGGGGGTACGGCCCGTCGTTCCCGGCGGCGGTGGGTGACCCACGTTTCGCGCGCCCGGACGGTGGCTGGGCCACCGCTGGCAGAACGGTCGCGTCCTCGACACGCCCGCGACGGTGGGTGACCCACGTTCTGCGCGCTCGGAAGGTGGCTGACGCACCGCTGGCAGAACGGTCGCGTGCCCGTCGTTCCCGGCGGCGGTGCGTGACCCACGTTCCGCGCGCCCAGACTGTGGCTGACGCACCGCTGGCAGAACGGTCGCGTCCTCGACACGCCCGCGACGGTGCGTGACCCCCGTTCCGCGCGCTCGGAAGGTGGCTGACCCACCGCCGCGGCGGGGGTACGGCGCGGGGCCGGCCCAGCGCCGTACGCCCGAAATGCCGACGGCCCGGCCACCGTGGGGTGACCGGGCCGACTGCGATGAGTCAGGTGGTGCTCAGGCCTGGGCCTCGTCCTCGACCGCGACGTTCTTGGTGCGGTTGGGGTCGACCTGGACGCCGGGGCCCATGGTCGTGGAGACGGTGACCTTCTTGATGTAGCGGCCCTTGGAGCTGGCCGGCTTGAGACGCAGCACCTCCTCGAGGGCGGCGGCGTAGTTCTCCGCGAGCTGAGCCTCGTCGAAGGACGCCTTGCCGATGATGAAGTGCAGGTTGGCGTGACGGTCCACGCGGAACTCGATCTTGCCGCCCTTGATGTCGGTGACGGCCTTCGCGACGTCGGGCGTCACGGTGCCGGTCTTCGGGTTGGGCATGAGCGAGCGCGGGCCGAGGACGCGGCCGAGGCGACCGACCTTGCCCATCATGTCGGGGGTCGCGACGACGGCGTCGAAGTCGAGCCAGCCACCGTTGACCTTCTCGATGAGCTCGTCGCCACCGACGAAGTCGGCGCCGGCCTCACGGGCAGCCTCGGCCTTGTCGGCGTTGGCGAACACCAGGACGCGGGCGGTCTTGCCGGTGCCGTGGGGCAGGTTGACGGTGCCTCGCACCATCTGGTCGGCCTTGCGGGGGTCGACGCCGAGGCGCATGACGACGTCGACGGTCTCGTCGAACTTCTTCTTCGAGCCGGTCTTGGCGATCTTGATGGCGGCCAGCGGGGCGTAGAGCTCGTCCTTGTCGAACTGCTCGGCCGCTGCGCGGTAGGTCTTGCTGCGCTGCATGGGAATCCTCTTATCTCAAAAGTGTGTGGTCGTGAATGAGCCAGCGCGGCTCTGCCACGGGTGTTGCTCGCGGACGCGAGAGATCAGTCGACGGTGACGCCCATGGACCGGGCGGTGCCCTCGACGACCTTCATCGCGGCCTCGATGTCGTTGGCGTTGAGGTCGGGGAGCTTGGTGGTCGCGATCTCGCGCACCTGGTCCTTGGTCAGCTTGCCGACCTTCTCCTTGTGCGGGACACCCGAACCCTTCTTCAGGCCGGCGGCCTTCTTGATGAGCTCGGCGGCCGGCGGCGTCTTCGTGATGAAGTCGAACGTCCGGTCCTCGTAGATCGTGATCTCGACGGGGATCACGTTGCCGCGCATCGACTCGGTCTGCGCGTTGTAGGCCTTGCAGAAGTCCATGATGTTCACACCGTGGGGACCGAGGGCGGTACCCACCGGCGGAGCCGGAGTTGCTGCGCCAGCCTGCAGCTGCACCTTGACCAGGGCAGCGATCTTCTTCTTGGGAGGCATGGTTCGTTTCTCTCTCTCGTGTGGTCATGACGGGGAACGCATCCCCTGCCACGTGCTGCGGTTTGCTGGGCTCAGACCTTCTGGATCTGGCTGAAGCTCAGCTCGACCGGGGTCTCCCGGCCGAAGATCTCGACGAGGGCCTTGACCCTCTGGGACTCGGCGTTGATCTCGGTGATCGTCGCGTGGAGCGTGGCGAACGGACCGTCGACGACCATGACGGAGTCGGACACGTCGAAGTCGGCCACCTCGACCGGCTTCTTGGCGGTGGCCAGGCTGCGTCCGGACGTGTCGCCCGCGGCGGCGGCCGCCTCGGCCTCGGCGACCGCGACGACGGCGGGGGCGAGCATGTCCTCGACCTCGCTCATGCTCAGCGGCACGGGCTGGTGGCTGTGGCCGACGAAGCCGGTGACCGACGGCGTGTGGCGCACGGCCGACCACGACTCGTCGGTGAGGTCCATGCGGACCAGGACGTAGCCGGGCAGGACGGTGCGGGTGACCATCTTGCGCTGGCCGTTCTTGATCTCCGCGACCTCCTCGGTGGGGACCACGATCTCGTGGATGTAGTCCTCCATGTTGAGGGAGATGATGCGGTTCTCGAGGTTCTGCTTGACCCGCTTCTCCATGCCGGAGTAGGTGTGCACGACGAACCAGTCGCCGGGCTTGGCCCACAGCTCGCGGCGGAAGGCCTCGAGCGGGTCGTCGTCGGCGGGCTCGTCGGTCGCGTCCTCGTCAGCCGCCTCGTCAGTCGCAGCCTCGTCGGCCACGTCGTCGGCCACGTCGTCGGCCGCCTCGTCGGTGGCCTCGTCGGTGGCCTCGGGGTCCGGGGTCACCTCGGTGGCCGCTGCCGCGTCCTCGGGGGTCTCCTCGGGGGCGTCAGTGGCCTCGTACTCATCCGAGGAGTCGTACTGATCCGACACGTAGTGCTCCGAACTTTGTCTGTGGGTTGGTGACGTGGTCACACGGACTGGTCGACCCGGCCGGCGGACCGGCGGGCGGTCACTGGCTGGAGTTGCCGGTGAACAGGGCGAAGACGAGCTTGCCGAACGCCAGGTCGAGGACCGAGACGAGCGCCATCATGACGAGGACGAACACCATGACCACCGTGAAGTAGGTGATCAGCTGCTCCTGCGTCGGCCAGACGACCTTACGGAGCTCGGCGACGACCTGGCGGTAGAAGGTGGCCGGACCGGTGCGCTGACCGTCACGGTTCGAGTCCTCGCGGGACTCGTGGACCGCGCTGGAGTCCGACACGTCTGCCACCATCTCTCGTTCTCGTCTGTTCCGTGTGTCTTGCAGGGCACGAGGGACTTGAACCCCCAACCTTCGGTTTTGGAGACCGATGCTCTGCCAGTTGAGCTAGTGCCCTCCGGTGACGACCTCCACGATCCGGCGGCCCGATGACGGGCAGCACGAAGCATGTGGCTCAACCACCAAACCGGAAGCATACGCAAGGCCACCCAGCGGCGTCGAACCGGCGGCGCACCCGGACCGGCCCCGATCAGCCTGTTTAGGATGCACGGCATGGCTCATCGGGACGTGCGCACGCTCCCGAAGGCCCACCTCCACCTCCACTTCACCGGGTCGATGCGGCACGCGACCCTGCTGGAGCTCGCCGAGCGCGACGGCATCGCACTGCCCGACAGCCTCGTCGAGGACTGGCCACCGCGGCTCTCGGCGGCGGACGAGAAGGGCTGGTTCAGGTTCCAGCGCCTCTACGACGTCGCACGATCCGTGCTGCGCACGCCCGACGACGTACGCCGCCTCGTGCTCGAGGCCGCGGAGGACGACGTCGCCGACGGGGGACGGTGGCTCGAGATCCAGGTCGACCCGAGTGGCTACGCCGCGCGGTTCGGCGGCATCACCGCCTTCACCGACCTCGTCCTGGACTGCGTGCGCGACGCCTCGGAGCGCACGGGCCTCGCGATCGCCGTGGTGATCGCCGCCAACCGCACCCGTCACCCGCTCGACGCACGGACGCTGGCCCGCCTCGCGGGTCAGTACGCCGGGCGGGGCGTGGTCGGCTTCGGGCTCTCGAACGACGAGCGGCGCGGGCGGACGAGCGAGTTCGCCGGCGCGTTCGCGATCGCCGAGCGGGCGGGGCTGCTGCTGGCGCCGCACGGCGGCGAGCTGCTCGGGCCGGAGCACATCCGGGTGTGCCTCGACGAGCTGCACGCCGACCGCCTCGGTCACGGGGTGCGGGCCGCCGAGGACCCCGAGCTGCTCGACCGGATCGTGGGGGCCGGCGTCGCACTGGAGGTCTGCCCCGTCTCCAACGTCGCGCTCGGGGTCTACTCCGACCTCACCTCGGTGCCGCTCCCCCAGCTCATCGCGGCCGGCGCCACGATCGCGCTCGGCGCCGACGACCCGCTGCTCTTCGGCTCACGGCTGGCGGGGCAGTACGCCACCATGCGGGCCGCCCACGAGCTCGACGACGCGACCCTGGCCGGGCTGGCGCGCAGCTCGTTCGCCGCCTCCCGCGCACCCGCGGAGCTCGTCGCGCAGGCAACTCGCGAAATCGACGACTGGCTGGCCGCTCCTCCTGAGATGATGCCGCGGTGACGCCACCCGAGCCGCCGAGCAACCCCTACGACCCCAACTGGCCGAAGCCGGAGCAGCCTGCTCCCACGCAGCCGTACGGCCAGGAGCCGTCGCCGGCGCCCGACGCGCCGTACGCCCCCTACGCGCCGTACGGCCAGCCGCAGCCCGCCGCCCCCTCGGGCCAGACCGACCCGTCCGCGTCGCAGGACCAGCCGCCGTACGGCGAGCCGAGCTCCGCGCCGTACGGCCAGACGCCCTACGGCCAGGCCCCCTACGGCCAGGCCCCGTACGGCCAGGCCCCCTACGGCCAGGCCCCCTACGGCCAGGCGCCGTACGGGCAGGTGCCCTACGGCCAGCCGGCCTACGGCGCTCCCGGCTACGGCGGCCCGATGGCCGCGTCGCACCCATCGGCGACCACCGCGATGGTGCTCGGCATCGGCGCCCTCGGCGGCATGTTCGTGTGTGGCCTGCCGATCGTGCTGGCGCCGTTCGCCTGGATGATCGGCGGCCGCGCGGTCAAGGAGATCGACGCCAACCCGGGTCGCTACACCGGCCGCGACCAGGCGCAGGCCGGGCGGATCATGGGAATGATCGGCACCGCGCTGCTCGCCCTGATCGTCGTGGGCATCATCGTCTTCATCGGCCTCGCCGTCGCCGTCAGTGACACGAGCAGCGACTTCACCTACGACTCCGAGAACGGCTACAGCAACTCGAGCTTCTGAGCCTCAGAGCTCGCAGCCGACGAGCACGGGCTCGTTGACGAGGCGTACTCCGAAGGCCCGCTCGACCCCGTCGCGGACCGCGCGGGCAAGGGCGAGGAGGTCGTCGGTGCTCGCTCCCCCGCGGTTGGTGAGGGCCAGGGTGTGCTTGGTGGACAGCGAGGCCGGGCCGCCGACGTCGAAGCCCTTTCCGAACCCCGCCCGCTCGATCAGCCAGGCGGCACTGGTCTTGGTCGTCCCGTCGGGCTGTGGCCAGCGCGGCGCGTCGGCGGGCAGCGCGTCGGCCTGCTCGGCGCTCAGGAACGGGTTGGTGAAGAACGACCCGGCGCTCCAGGTGTCGTGGTCGTCGGCGTCGAGCACCATGCCCTTGCCGGCGCGCAGGCCGAGCACGGCGTCGCGCACGGATGCGAGCGGCGCCCGCTCGCCCGCCTCGACCCCGAGGGTGCGCGCGAGCTCGGCGTAGGCGACCGGTGCCCCCAGGGCGCCGGCGGGCAGCTGGAAGTCGACGCTCAGCACCACGTGGCGGCCGGCGTCGGCCTTGAAGCGCGAGTGGCGGTAGCCGAAGCCGCAGTCGGCGGCGGCGAAGGTGCGGATCCCGTTGAGCCGGCGGTCCCAGACGCGGACCGAGGCGATCGTCTGCGACACCTCCTGGCCGTAGGCGCCGACGTTCTGGATCGGGGTGGCCCCGACGCTGCCGGGGATGCCGGAGAGGGCCTCGATGCCGACCCAGCCCCGCTCGACGGCAGTGGCGACGAGGTCGTCCCACGTCTCGCCGGCGGCCACCCGCACCAGCACCCCGCCGCAGACCCCGTCGGTGTCGTCGGTGTCCGGCGTGATGCCGGACGTCGCGACCTCGACCACGAGCCCGTCGAACCCGGTGTCGGCGACGACGAGGTTGGACCCTCCGCCGAGGACCAGCACGGGTGTGCCCGCGGCGTCGGCGGCGGAGACGGCGTCGACCAGCTCCTGCTCGGTCGTCGCGCGCACCCAGTCGCGGGCCGGACCGCCGAGCCGCAGCGTGGTGTGGTCGGCGAGCAGGTCAGGCACGCACGACTGCCTTCGGCATGCCGAGGACCTTCTCGCCGTCGCACGTCACCTCGAGGGCGAGGGTGGCCAGCCCGTCCTCGACCTTCTTGACGCTGCCGCCGACCACGACGTCGACCGAGCCGGTGGCGGGGACGACGACCGGGTTGGTGAACTTGCAGCCGAGCTCGACGACCTCGGCCCCGTCGGTCCAGCTCGCGACCGCGCGCCCGGCCAGGCCGAGGGTGAGCATGCCGTGGGCGATCACGCCGGGCAGGCCGACGCTGCGCGCGACGTCCTCGTCCTGGTGGATCGGGTTGGGGTCGCCGCTCGCCTCGGCGTAGGCGACGAGGTCGGCCCGGGTGAGCGGGAAGGTGACCGGGTCGAAGGTGTCGCCGGGCGTCAGGTCGGCGGTCATGACGCGCCTCCCGTGTGGACCAGGGTCGCCTTCGCCGTACACACGAGGGAGCCGTCGGCGTCGTGGATCAGGCTGCTGGTGCCGATGATGTCGGCCCCGCCGATCTGGCGGAGCGAGGCGACCGTGAGGGTGGCCGTGAGCCGGTCACCGACGCGGACCGGGCGCTCGTAGGCGAAGCGCTGCTCGCCGTGGATGATGCGGAACAGGTCGATCTGCTCGGCGGCGAGGAAGGCGTTCATGGCGTCGAAGGCCAGGACGATCGGGTAGGTCGGCGGGACGGTGCCGTCGGGGCCCGCGCCGAGCGCGGACGCGAAGGCGTCGACGTGCTCACGGGTGACCTCGCGCTGGCTCGTCGGTGGGAACTCGCGTCCCACGAGGGACTGATCGACCGGCATGGGTCGAGCCTAGAGGACCCCGGGAACGACGAAGACCCGCCAGGAGTCCTGGCGGGTCTTCGAGAAGAAGTCGATCAGCGCGTCTCGCGGTGCGCGGTGTGCTTGCGGCAGCGCGGGCAGAACTTCGACAGCTCGATGCGGTCGGGGTCGTTGCGGCGGTTCTTCTTGGTGATGTAGTTCCGCTCCTTGCAGTCGACGCACGCGAGCGTGATCTTGGGGCGAACGTCAGAGCTCTTGCTGGCCACGGGATGTCCTTCGGTTGCTTGTGATTCGAGGCTGTTCGGTAGCGGGGGCGGGACTCGAACCCGCGACACCACGATTATGAGCCGTGTGCTCTAACCACCTGAGCTACCCCGCCGCCAGGCAAGTGTCACGCTGAGACTACGCGGGACTCCAACCCAGAGCCCCTTTACGGAATCGAACCGTAGACCTTCTCCTTACCATGGAGACGCTCTGCCGACTGAGCTAAAGGGGCAACGACGGAGAAGAATACACACGCCCCAGCGGGAACTGAAATCGCCTTCGTGGGCTCGTCTCAGTCCTGGATCCTGGGCCACGGAGCGGCCTCCTCCAGCTCGTACGCCAGCTCCAGCAGACGGGCCTCGCGACCCCGTCCGGCGCCCAGCATCATCCCCTGCGGCAGGCCTGTCGAGGTGGTCGCCAGCGGCAGCGAGATCGCCGGCTCGCCGGTCGCGTTGGCGAGCGGCGTGAACGCCACCCAGTCGAGCAGCCGCTCCATGACCTGGTCGTAGTCGGCGCTCGCCGAGAGGTGCCCGACGCGGGGGGTCGCGGTCGCGAGGGTCGGGCTGAGCGTCACGTCGTACGTCGCGTGGTGGCGCGCCGCGAGGCGCTTGCTGGCCCCGATCCGGGCGATCGCGCGAGGCAGCCGGTGCAGGTTGCGGCGGGTGTGCCGGTCGAGCCCGAGGGTGAGGTTGTCCAGCCTGCTCGGGTCCCAGCTGGGGCCGAACGACATCCGGCCGGTGCGGACGATGAACATGGCCAGCGAGCCCCAGTAGAGCAGGAAGTCGTCGACGAACGAGTCGGGCACCGGCGGGTCGATCTCCTCCACCCGGTGCCCGAGCGACTCGAGCAGCGACGCGGTCTCGAGGGTGAGCTCGGCGACCTCGGGACTGCTCTCGCGACCGATCCCCTTCGTCACCACCGCGATGCGGAGCCGGGCCCGACCCGGTCGGGTGATGTCGCCGATCGGAGCCAGGCGCGGGTGCCGGAAGACCTTCTCGGCCTCGCGGAAGAAGGCGGCGGTGTCGCGCACCGACCGGGTCAGCACGCCGTCGGAGACGATCCGCACGGGCATGTCGCGCATCGCCTTGTCCTGCGCGAGCCGGTCGCGGGTCGGCTTCAGGCCGACCAGGCCGTTGACGCTCGCCGGGATGCGGATCGACCCGCCGCCGTCGTTGGCGTGCGCGATCGGGACGACACCGGCGGCCACGAACGCGGCCGAGCCGGCGGACGACGCCCCGGCGTAGTGGTCGAGGTGCCACGGCGTGCGGACGGCGCCGAGCCGGGCGTGGTCGGCGGCCGCGTTGAAGCCGAACTCCGAGAGCTGGGTCTTGCCGAGCGGGACCAGACCGGTCGCGAGGTACATCCGGGCGAAGTCGCCGTCGACCTTGCTCGGCCGGGCGACGAACGCGTCGGTCCCCTGCTGCGTGGGGAGGCCCGCCACGTCGACGTTGTCCTTGACGAAGGTCGGCACACCGGCGAAGAAGCCCGGCCGCGGCGATCGCGCCTCGGCGCGGGCCCGGTCGAACGCCTCGTGGGCCAACGCCCCGAGGTCGGCGTCCACCGCCTGCGCCCGCGCGATCGCCGCCTCGACCACGTCCACGACCGGCAGGCCGTCGTGCAGGGCCTGCACCAGCCCGACCGCGTCGAGGTCCTGCAGGGCATCGTCGGCGAAGGCGTGCACGCGCGTCATGACGGGAGAACCTAGGCCCACGCCCGGCCCCGGGGGAAGCGTCAGGGACGCCGGCCGGACAGGCCGGCGTCGACGGCCGCCGGCGACAGCACCGACTCCAGCGCCAGGCGCACGCACCCGACCAGGCCGGCGCGATCGCCGTACGTCGAGGGCAGCAGCTGCAGGTCGCGCCCGGCCATCGCCGTGGTCGCCGGGAAGAGGCCTTCGCGGAGCCCGGCCGCGAAGGTGTCGAAGGCGCCGGCCATGTCGCCGCCGACCACGATCGCGCGGGGGTTGAGGACCGTCACGGTGGCGGCCAGCGCCTCGCCGACGTGGCGACCGGACTGGCGCACGATCGCGCGGGCGGAGCCGTCGCCGCCCACGGCGCGGGCCACCAGGTCGCGCACGTGGTCGACCTCCTGGCCGACCTCGCGAAGGCGCTGCACCAACGCCCAGCCGCCGGCGACCGCCTCCAGGCAGCCGGTGTCGCCGCACCGGCAGCGCAACCCCTCGGCGGCCGCGACCTTCACATGGCCGAGCTCGCCGGCCACGCCGCCGTGGCCGCGGACCAGGCGACCCTCCGCGATGATGCCGAGCCCGATGCCGGTCGACGCCTTGAGCACGAGCACGTCGTCGCCCTCGCCGACGAGGTGGTCGCGCTCGGACAGCGCCATCACGTTGCAGTCGTTGTCGATGACGAGCGGGGCGGCGGACACGGAGGCGAGGTAGGGCGCCAGCGGGACGCCGTCCCAGCCGGCGAGAGCGGGCGAGTCGACGCTCACTCCGCGCCAGCGGTCGACGGCGCCGGAGACGGAGACCCCGATCCCGACCACCTCGTCGCCGCTGCGGCCGAGGTCGGCCAGCATCCGCGCGAGGTGCTCGGCGATGACCGGCATCAGCACGTCGGGGCCGAGCCCGACCTCCTGGTCGTGGCTGGTCGAGGCGAGCTCGGTGCCGTCGAGCGCGGAGACCGAGGTCTGCGAGCGGCTGCGGCCGATCGCGACCGCGAGCACGAGCCCGGCGTCCCGGTTGAGGACCAGGGTGGCGGCCGGCCGGCCGCCGGTGGCGGACTCCTCGTCGCCCTCGAGCACCAGGCCGGCGGCGACGAGCGCGGAGAGGCGCGCGCCCACCGCCGTACGCGAGAGACCGGTGAGTCGCACGAGCTCGCCGCGCGTCGACGCCCGGCCCGACCGGATCAGGTGCAGCACCTCGCCCGCGGTGGCCCCGGCCGGTGACGGCGGGGAGGCGGCGAGAGGAGGCATGGTGCCGCGCATTCAAGCATCCGATCACTTATGTCTGAGAAATACTGAAGTTCGGTTGTGCAAGACCATAACCCTCCGTACCGTGGTCTCCCATGAACGGATCCACCGCCGCGACGCCGGTCGAGCCCTGTGACTTCACCGTCTTCGGCGGCACCGGCGACCTGGCCCTGCGCAAGCTCCTCCCCGCCCTCTACCTCCGCGACCGCGACGGCCAGCTGCCCGACGGGTTCCGCATCGTCGGCGTCTCCCGGGCCGAGGCCGACGACGAGGGCTACCGCGTGATGGTCGAGGCCGCGCTGGTCGAGCACGTGCCGAGCGACGAGCTCGACGCCACGGTCGTACGCCGCCTGCTGGGCCGCCTCCACCACGTCACGCTCGACGTGGAGGACGTCGCCGACTGGCACCGGCTCCACGAGCGGCTCAAGGACGGCGCGGCCTCCGACGACGTCATCCGCGTCTTCTACCTCGCCGTCGCCCCTGCCCTCTTCGGGCCCATCTGCGACCACCTGGACCAGTTCGGGCTGGCCACCGAGCGCTCGCGCGTGGTGCTGGAGAAGCCGGTCGGCACCGACCTGGCCACCGCCCGCGCCGTCAACGAGGCCGTCGGCCGCGTCTTCGACGAGTCGCACATCTTCCGCATCGACCACTACCTCGGCAAGGAGAGCGTCCAGAACCTGCTGGTCACGCGCTTCGCCAACACCTTCCTCGAGCCGCTGTGGAACAGCCACTGGGTCGACCACGTGCAGATCACGGTCTCGGAGTCGCTCGGCGTCGGCGAGCGCGGCTCCTACTACGACCGCTCCGGCGCGCTGCGCGACATGGTGCAGAACCACCTGCTCCAGCTGCTGTGCCTCGTCGCGATGGAGCCGCCGACGTACGTCGACCGCGAGACCGTGCGCGACGAGAAGCTCAAGGTGCTCCAGGCGCTGCGCCCGATGACTCCCGACCTCGTCGACCGCGACACCGTGGCCGGGCAGTACGCCGCCGGCCTGTGCGACGGGGCGGCCGCGCCGTCGTACGCCGACGAGGTCGGCCACACGAGCGACACCGAGACCTTCGTGGCGATCAAGACCGAGGTGCAGAACTGGCGCTGGGCGGGCGTGCCGTTCTACCTGCGGACCGGCAAGCGGATGTCGGAGCGGCTCTCGGAGATCGTCGTGGTCTTCAAGGAGCCGCCGCACCCGATGTTCCCGCACAGCGAGGGCACCAGCGAGGCCAACCGCCTGCACATCCGGGTGCAACCCGACGAGGGCATGCGCCTGCACATGACGGCCAAGGAGCCCGGCCCCGGCGGCATCCGCCTGCGCCCCGTCTCGCTCGACCTGAGCTACGCCACCGCCTTCGGCCAGCGCTCCCCCGACGCCTACGAGCGGCTCCTCATGGACGTCGTCCGCGGCAACACCACCCTGTTCATGCGGCGCGACGAGGTCGAGGCCGCCTGGACCTGGGTGGCCCCGATCCTCGAACGCTGGTCGGAGCCGACCCACCGACCCCGGCGCTACCCCGCCGGCACGCACGGACCCTTCGCCGCCAACACGCTCCTCGAGCGCGACGGCCGATCCTGGCAGGAGACCGGAATCGAATGAGCACCTCACGCCCCACCCTGGACCCCACCGTCGCCGCGGTGACCGAGCGCATCACGCGCCGCAGCGCCGGCACCCGCAGCGCCTACCTCGCCCGTGTCGCCGCGGCCACCGAGTCCGGCCCGGCCCGTGGCCGACTGGCCTGCGCCAACCTCGCGCACGGCTTCGCCGCCGCTGACGAGCCGACCAAGGCCGGCCTGAGGTCGGGCCGCAAGCCGAACGTGGCGATCGTGTCGTCGTACAACGACATGCTCTCCGCCCACCAGCCCTTCCGCGACGTGCCGGAGGTGCTGAAGAAGTCGATCGTGAAGGCCGGCGGTCTCGCCCAGTTCGCCGGCGGCGTGCCCGCGATGTGCGACGGCATCACCCAGGGCCGCGCGGGCATGGAGCTCTCGCTCTTCAGCCGCGACCTGATCGCGATGTCGACCGCGGTGGCGCTCTCGCACGACATGTTCGACGCCGCGATCATGCTCGGCGTCTGCGACAAGATCGTGCCCGGTCTGCTGATCGGCGCGCTGTCCTTCGGCCACCTGCCGACGGTCTTCGTGCCGGCCGGGCCGATGACCTCCGGGCTGCCCAACGGCGAGAAGGCGCGGGTGCGCCAGCTCTACGCCGAGGGCAAGGTCGGGCGCGAGGAGCTGCTCGAGGCCGAGTCGAGGTCCTACCACTCGGCCGGCACCTGCACGTTCTACGGCACCGCCAACAGCAACCAGATGCTGATGGAGGTGATGGGCCTGCACCTGCCCGACGCGACCTTCACCAACCCCGGCACCCCGCTCCGCGCCGCGCTCGACCGCGCGGCCGGCGAGCGCGCCGTGGCGATCACCGCCGCCGGTGGCGAGCCGACCCCGGTCGGCCACCTCGTGGACGAGAAGTCGGTGGTCAACGCGTGCGTCGCGCTGCTCGCGACCGGCGGCTCGACCAACCACACGATGCACCTGGTCGCGATCGCGGCCGCGGCCGGCATCACGCTGACGTGGGACGACCTGTCCGACCTGTCGGCGGCGGTGCCGCTGCTGACCCGGATCTATCCCAACGGCACGGCGGACGTGAACCACTTCGCCGCCGCCGGCGGGACGCCGTTCCTGATCCACACGCTGCTCAAGCACGGCTACCTCCACGACGACGTGCTCACGGTGTCGGGTCGCGGCCTGTGGCGGCACACGCACGAGGCGCGCCTCGACGGCGAGAAGGTCGTGTGGGAGGAAGGCCCGAAGTCGTCACTCGACACGACCGTCCTCCGCCCGGCTGACGACCCGTTCGCCCCCGACGGCGGACTCCGCATGCTCTCGGGCCGGCTCGGACGCGCGGTCGTCAAGACCTCCGCGGTCAAGGCCGAGCACCGCGTCGTCACCGCGCCCGCGATGGTGTTCGACGACCAGGCCGACTTCCTGGCCGCCTTCGCCGAGGGGCGCCTCGACGGCCGCGACCTCGTCGCCGTGATCCGCTACCAGGGTCCGGCCGCCAACGGGATGCCCGAGCTGCACAAGCTGATGCCCGCGCTCGGGGTGCTGCAGGACCGCGGGCAGCGGGTCGCCGTCGTCACCGACGGTCGCATGTCCGGAGCCTCCGGCAAGGTCCTCGCCGCGATCCACGTGACGCCGGAGTCGGCGCTCGGCGGCCCGCTGGCGCGGGTGCTCGACGGCGACCTCGTCACGGTCGACGCCGAGACCGGGGTGCTCGAGATCGCCGTCTCGGAGGAGGAGTTCGAGCACCGCCCGACGACCGGCCGTGCGCCGTACGACGTGGAGTGGGCCGGCACCGGCCGTGAGCTCTTCGCCGGCTTCCGCGCCATCGTCGGCTCGGCCGAGACCGGCGCCAGCGTGATCCGACCCCTGCCCGCCCCCACCGAGGAGAGCCCCGTTGCCCAGCACGCATGACTCCCTGTTGTCCCTCGTCCCGGTCGTCCCGGTCGTCGTCGTCGACGACCTGGCGCACGCCGTGCCGGTCGCCCGCGCCCTCGTCGAGGGTGGGGTGCCGGTGATCGAGCTGACCCTGCGCACCCCGGTCGCGCTCGACGCGATCGAGGCGATCGCCCGTGAGGTGCCGGAGATCCTCGTCGGCGCCGGCACGATCGTGACCCCGGGCCAGGTGAAGCAGGCCCACGACGCCGGGGCGCAGTTCCTCGTCTCCCCCGGCTGCACGCCGGCGCTGCTGTCCGCGATGTCCGACTCCGGGCTGCCGTTCCTGCCCGGCACCGCGACCGTGTCGGAGGCGATGGCCGTGCTCGAGGCGGGCTTCACCGAGATGAAGTTCTTCCCGGCGGAGGCGTCCGGCGGAGCGGCGTACCTCTCCTCGATCGCCTCGCCGCTGCCGGCGGCGCGCTTCTGCCCGACCGGCGGCATCACCGCGGCGAGCGCCGGGTCCTACCTCGCCCTGCCCAACGTCGGGTGCGTCGGCGGCTCGTGGCTGACCCCGAAGGACGCGCTGGCGGCCGGCGACTGGGCGCGGGTCACCGAGCTCGCACGGGCGGCGGCCTCACTGGGCTGACGCCCAGACCCCGCTGCTGCCGCGGCGGTGGCAGCCGACGAGGTGGTCGTCGACGATCCCGATGGCCTCCATCAGGGCATACATCGTCGTCGGGCCGACGTGGGCGAAGCCGATCTTCTTCAGCGCCCTGCTGAGCGCGATGCTCTCGGCGCTGGTGGTGGCCATCTCGGCGGTGTCGCGCGGGGCCGGCGTCTCGTCGGGACGGAACGACCAGAGGAAGTCGACGAGCCCGCCCTGCTCGCGCAGCGCGACGGTCGCCCGCGCGTTGGCGACGGCGGCGTCGATCTTGCGCCGGTTGCGCACGATGCGCGGCTCCGCCATCAGTCGCTCGGTGTCGGCCTCGTCGAAGCCCGCGACGACGTCGGCGTCGAAGCCGGCGAAGACCTCGCGGAACGCCGGGCGCTTGTTGAGGATCGTCAGCCAGGACAGACCCGACTGGAACGCCTCGAGGGTCAGCCGCTCGAGGTGGGCGGCCTCGCCGTCGACCGGCATCCCCCACTCGGTGTCGTGGTAGGCGAGGTTGACAGGATCACCCGCTCCCCACGGGCAGCGTGCGACTCCGTCGTCCCCGATCACCGGTCCGGCCATGCCGCCATCCTCGCCGACAACGGCCTCAGGCGCGGTACTCCGGGTTCTCGAAGTCGAACCGGGCGCCCGCGTCCCACTCCTTGCGGCTGTTGCCGCCGACCGGGAAGGCGCCGCCGAGGAGACGGGCCGCGTGCATGAGGTTCCAGGTCATGAAGGTCGTGTTGCGGTTGGTGAAGTCGTTCTCCGGGCCGCCGCTGCCCTCGTCGAGGTAGGACGGGCCAGGCCCCGCCTCGCCGATCCAGCCGGCGTCCGCGTTGGGCGGGATCGTGCAGCCGAGGTGCTGGAGGCTGTAGAGCAGGTTCATCGCGCAGTGCTTGATGCCGTCCTCGTTGCCGGTGACGAGGCAGCCCGCGACCTTGCCGTAGTAGCCGTACTGGCCGGCGTCGTTGAGCTCGCCCGACATGGCGTAGAGGCGCTCGACCACGCGCTTGGTGACGCTGGAGTTGTCGCCCAGCCAGATGGGTCCGGCGAGCACGATGATGTGCGCCGCCTTCACCGTCTTCCACAGCTCGGGCCAGGCGTCGCTGGCGGCGCCGTGCTCGGTCATGTCGGGATAGACACCGGGCGCGATGTCGTGGTCGACGGCGCGGATCACGTCGACGTGGACGCCGTGCTTGCGCATGATCGCCGCACTGACCTCGACGAGGCCGTCGGTGTGGCTGGGCGTCGGGCTCGGCTTGAGGGTGCCGTTGAGGTAGACCGCCCGGAGGTCGCTGAAGTCGTCGTCGCTCATGCCCGGAGCCTGCTCCTCGCCGCGGCGCGGGGCAAGGTGCGCCGCTCGATCGTCACCGCGACGTAAGACCTGACGCGCCGGGTAGGTTCGACGCCATGATCGACCTGACCGCGGGCCAGTCCCTGGCGCTCGCCACCGAGGACGGCCGGCCCCTGACGAAGGTGCGGATGGCCGTCGGCTGGGAGTACGCCCACACGGGCGGCTTCGCGGGCAGCGGTGCCGCCCCGGTCGACCTCGACGCCTCGGCGCTGCAGTTCGCCGGGAGCCAGTTCTTCGACATCGCGTTCTTCAACCACCTCAGCACCCGCGACGGCTCGGTCGTGCACCTCGGCGACAACACCACGGGTCGCGGCGAGGACGACGACGAGTCGATCGACGTCGACCTCGCGCGCGTCCACGGCCCGGTCGACTCGATCCTGCTGCTGGTCAGCAGCTACCAGGGCCACAGCCTCGAGTTCGTCCGCAACGCCTACTGCCGGCTCGTCGACGACGACGGCGTGGAGCTCGCCCGGTTCACGCTGACCCTCGGCGTGCGCGAGACCGGACTGGTGATGGCCCGGCTGGCGCGGAAGGGCGACGGCTGGACGCTGCACGCCATCGGCGCCGGCATCGCGCTGAAGACCCCGACCGACTCGATCGAGTCGCTGCTCCCCTACCTCTGAAGGACCACCCGTGATCGAGCTCCTCAGCCCCACCCGGCTGCCCCAGGCACGCGAGGCCGGCGCACTCGTGGCGAACATCCTCTCGACCATGCAGGAGCGCAGCACCGTCGGGACCAACCTCCTCGACATCGACGCCTGGACGAAGGCGATGATCACCGACGCCGGCGGGGTGTCCTGCTACGTCGACTACGCGCCGTCGTTCGGCAGCGGACCCTTCGGCCACTACATCTGCACATCGGTCAACGACGCCGTGCTCCACGGGCTGCCGCGCGACCACACCCTCGCCGAGGGTGACCTGCTCACCCTCGACCTCGCGGTGTCGCTCGGCGGCGTGGTCGCCGACTCGGCGGTCAGCTTCGTCGTCGGCGCCGCGCAGCCCGCCGAGAGCCTGTCGATGATCACGGCCACGGAGCGCGCGCTCGAGGCCGGCATCGCCGCGGCGTCCGCCCCGGGTGCCAAGGTCGGCGACCTGTCCCACGCGATCGGCTCGGTGCTCACCGAGGAGGGCTACCCCGTGAACCTCCAGTTCGGCGGGCACGGCGTCGGGTCGACCATGCACCAGGACCCGCACATCGCCAACGCCGGCCGCCCCGGTCGTGGCTACGCCCTGCGGCCCGGGCTCCTGCTCGCCCTCGAGCCCTGGGTGATGGCCGACACCGACGAGCTCGTCACCGACGACGACGGCTGGACGCTGCGCAGCGCGACCGGCTGCCTGACCGCCCACAGCGAGCACACCATCGCCGTCACCGAGGACGGCATCGAGGTGCTGACGCTGCGGGGCTGAGCCGCCTGGTGGACGCCGAGCGGCGGT
The DNA here is from genome assembly GCF_003057875.1 of Nocardioides currus. Taxonomy (GTDB): domain Bacteria; phylum Actinomycetota; class Actinomycetes; order Propionibacteriales; family Nocardioidaceae; genus Nocardioides; species Nocardioides currus. The sequence continues at coordinate 496,734 of NZ_PYXZ01000001.1, forward strand.
GGCACAGCCACACTCTCGCCCGCCCGACGGTGGCTCACGCACCGCGGCGCGCGCGGCGCCGTACACACCGAGCGGCGGTGGCCCAGCCACACTCTCGCCCGCCCGACGGTGGCTCACGCACCGCGGCGGGCGCGCGGCGGTGGGACACTGCGGACGTGCAGATCCCCGACCCCGCGCTGGTCGTCCTGGTCGGCGCGTCGGGCTCAGGGAAGTCGACCTGGGCGGCGCGGCACCACCGGGACGTCGAGGTGGTGTCCTCCGACGCCCTGCGCGCGGTCGTGGGCAGCGGCCCGTCCGACCTCGACGCCTCCGACGACGCGTTCCGCCTTCTCGACCAGATCGTGGAGGGGCGGGTACGTCGCGGGCTGACCGTCGTCGTCGACACGCTGGGCCTGGACCCGGAGCGGCGAGCCGGGTGGGCCGAGCTCGCCCGCCAGCACGGGTTCGCGACCGTCGCGGTCGTCCTCGACACCCCGGCCGCGGTCTGCCGCGCCCGCAACTCCGCCCGCGACCGGCCGGTGCCGGCCCCCGTCCTCGGCGCCCAGCTGCAACGGATGCGGGAGGTCCGCGCGGAGCTCGACGCCGAGGGCTGGGACGTCCGCGCCGTCGCCACCGACGCGCCGGAGCCCGTCACGTCGACGACACCCGCCGCGGAGCCCGCCCCCGGGTCCGGTCCGCGCGTGCTGCTCCAGGTCTCCCGCTTCCCCTGGGACGATGACCCGCTCGCCTGGCTGCGTGACGTCGCCCGCGCGGCCGACGAGGCGGGGTTCGCCGGCCTCGCGCTGATGGACCACCTGATCCAGATCCCGCAGGTCGGGCGCGCGTGGGACCCGATCCCCGAGCCGTGGGTGACGCTGGGGGCGCTGGCCGCGCTCGGCACCGACCTCGAGCTGGGCACGCTCTGCACGCCGGCGACGTTCCGGTCCCCCGGCATCATCGCCAAGGCGGCCGCGACGCTGGACGTGCTGACCGGGGGCCGGGCGTTCTGTGGCCTCGGTGCGGGCTGGTGGGGACGGGAGCACGCGGCGTACGCCCTCGACTTCCCGCCCACCGCGCAACGCCTCGACGACCTCGAGGTGGCTGCGGAGACGGTGCGGGCGCTCTGGGCCCCCGGCACCAAGGCCTACGCGGGCGATCGCGTCGACCTGCCCGAGACGACCTGCTACCCGCGACCGGCCGGCCCGCTGCCCCTGGTCATCGGCGGGGGCGGCGAGCAGCGGACGCTGCGGATCGCCGCCCGGTGGGGCGACGCATGCAACGTGCAGGGCGACCTCGAGACGGTACGCCGCAAGACGGCCGTGCTCCGGAAGCACTGCGACGACGTCGGCCGCCCGCACGACGAGGTCGCGGTCACCGTGCTGGACATCGCCGTGGTGGGCGATGACCGGGACGACGCGTGGACCCGGGTCGAGCGGCTGCGCGGGCGGGCCAAGGCCGCCGACTTCGCGGCGCGGCACCACGCCGGCGACGTGGTCGCACACCGGGAGCGCCACGACCGGCTGCTCGAGGAGGGTGTCGGGACGATCTTCCTGGCCCTGCCCGACCTCGGCGGCGCGGACGACGTCGAGCGGATCGCGGGTCTCGCCCGGCGCTGAGGCTCACCGGCGGGAACGCAGCCGGCGGTGGCACAGCCACCTTCTCGCCGACCGGAACGTGGGTCCGGCACCGCCGGCGGGCGTGTCGCCGCCGTACCCACCCGTCGGCGGTGGCACAGCCACCTTCGCGAGCCCGAGAAGGTGGCTCACGCACCGCTCGAGCGCGAGCGCGAGCGCGAGCGGGGGCCAGGCGGCAGGGACCGCTGAGGCTCAGCCGCGGGAGCGGAGCCGGGCGTTGGGCAGTGGCGGCGCGGGGATGGGCGCGAGCGGCTCGTCGGCGACGATGCCGAAGCGACCGGCGCGCACTTTGCGCCCGTCGTCGATGCCCTCGACCTGGTGCTGCCACTCCTCGCGGAAGGCGACGACCTCCTCGTGGCTGCGACCGACGAAGTTCCACCACATGACGATCTCCTCGCCGAACGGCGGACCCCCGAGCACCACCACCCGCACCACCTCGTGGCCGGCGGCCAGCGTCACGCGCGAGCGGCCGGGAGCGACGTACGCGAGCTCGTCGCGCTTCACCTCCTGCTCGTCCACTCGGAGCGTGCCGGCGTCGACGAGGAAGCCCAGCTCGAAACTCGGGTCGACGTCGAGGTCGAGGTGGGCGCCGGGGTCGAGCTCGATCTCGGCACCGAGGAGCGGGGTGTACGTCGAGACCGGGGACGTGTCCCCGAGCAGCGAGCCGAGGAACACCCGGCCCTGCCAGTTGCGCCCGGTCCGCAGCGCGGGCGCGTGGTGGGCGAAGTGCGGCGCCACGTGGCGGCTCGCCTCGGGCAGCGCGACCCACAGCTGCACGCCGTGCAGGACGGAGGTCGAGGGGGGCGACACCTCCGAGTGGCTGATCCCCTGCCCGGCCGTCATCAGGTTGACCTCGCCGGGACGCACCATCGCCTGGTTGCCGGCGCTGTCGCGGTGCTGCACGTCGCCCTCGAAGAGCCAGCTGACGGTCTGCAACCCGGTGTGCGGGTGGGGCGCGACGACCATCCCGCCGGACTCGGCCACCTCGTCGGGCCCGTAGTGGTCGACGAAGCACCACGCCCCGATCAGGGAGCGTTCCCGCTGCGGGAGGGTGCGCCGCACCCGCATCGCCCGCGGACCGCCGAGGGGGACGTCGCGCGGCGTCAGCACCTCGATGCCGCACTCGACGTCGCCCGTGGCCGCGACGGTCTCCTGGGGGTCACGGTCGGGGTTGGTCATCGCGGTCTCACGCCAGGTGGTGCGGCTCGTCGGTGCGGTGGGAGCCGGTGTCCTGGGTGCCGGACGCCTGGCCCGGGCCGCTGCGTGCGGAGTGCGCCGGGTCGAGGCGTACCACGACCGACTTGTAGACCGGGGTGTTGCTCTTCTCGGCCGTCGACTCGAGCGGGACGAGCGGGTTGGCCTCGGGGTAGTAGGCCGCGACGCAGCCGCGCGGCTGCTCGTAGGACACGATCCGGAAGTCGCGCGCCACGCGCTCCACACCGTCGCGCCACTCGCTGACCAGGTCCACCAGGTCGCCGTCGGCGCGCCCGAGGGACGCGATGTCGTCGGGGTGGACGAACACCACGCGCCGTCCGCCCTTGATCCCGCGGTAGCGGTCGTCGAGGCCGTAGATCGTGGTGTTGAACTGGTCGTGCGAGCGCATGGTCTGCAGGAGGAAGCGGCCCGGCGGCACGTCGAGCACCTCGAGCGGCGTGGATGTGAGAACGGCCTTCCCGCTCTCGGTCTCGAAGACCCGGTTGTCGCGGGGCGGGTGCGGCAGCACGAACCCACCCGGCTGCTCGACCTTCTCGTCGTAGGCCGCGCAGCCCGGCACGACCCGCGCGATGTGCCGGCGGATCTGGGTGTAGTCGTCGCGCATCGCGGCCCACGGGACGCTCGACCCGGGCAGCGTCGCCAGCGCCAGCGAGCACACGATGTCGACCTCGGAGCGCAGGTGCTCGGAGGCCGGCTCCAGCGGACCGTGCGAGGCGTGCACGGCCGACATCGAGTCCTCGACCGTGACCCGCTGGACGCGACCGCCGGTCAGGTCCTTCTCGCTGCGCCCGAGCGCCGGGAGGATCAGCGCCTCGCCGCCGTGCACGACGTGGGACCGGTTGAGCTTGGTCGAGACGTGGACCGTGAGGGCCGCGTTGCGCATGGCCGCCTCGGTGACCTCGGTGTCGGGAGCCGCTCCCACGAAGTTGCCGCCCATGCCCATGAAGACCCGGGCCTTGCCGTCGCGCAGGGCCTGGATCGCGGCGACGGTGTCGAAGCCGTGCTCGCGCGGCGGCTCGAAGCCGAACTCGTCGCGGATCGCGTCGAGGAAGTGGTCGGGCACCCGCTCCCAGACGCCCATCGTGCGGTCGCCCTGGACGTTGGAGTGGCCGCGCACCGGGCACAGCCCGGCGCCCGGCTTGCCGACGTTGCCCTGGAGCAGGGCGACGTTGACGATCTCCTTGATGGTGACCACCGAGTTGTGGTGCTGGGTGATCCCCATCGCCCAGCAGGTGACCGTGGCCGGCGAGTCGCGGAACATCTCCGCCGCCTCGGTGATCTGCTGCCGGGTCAGCCCCGTTGCCGTCTCCACCTGGGCCCAGTCCAGGCCGGCGACGTGGGCGGCGTAGTCGGTGTAGCCGGCGGTGTACTCGGCCAGGAAGTCGTGGTCGAGGGCATCCCACTCGACCAGCAGCGACCCGATCGCCTGGAAGAGCGCGAGGTCGCCGTTGAGCCGGATCGGCAGGTGCAGGTCGGCGAGCGCCGTACCGACCGCCATGCCCTTGGGCGTCTGTGGGTTCTTGAACCGGACCAGCCCCGCCTCCTTGAGCGGGTTGATCGCGATGATGCGCGCGCCGTTGCCCTTGGCCTCCTCGAGCGCCGAGAGCATCCGCGGGTGGTTGGTGCCGGGGTTCTGCCCGACCACGACGATCAGCTTGGCCTGGTGGATGTCCTCGAGGCTGACCGAGCCCTTGCCGATGCCGATGGTCTCGCTCAGCGCCGACCCCGAGGACTCGTGGCACATGTTGGAGCAGTCGGGCAGGTTGTTGGTGCCCAGGGCCCGTGCGAACAGCTGGTAGACGAAGGCGGCCTCGTTGGAGGTCTTGCCGGAGGTGTAGAAGACCGCCTCGTCCGGGCTCTGCAGCCGGTTGAGGTGGCCGGCCATCGTGGTGAACGCGTCGTCCCAGGTGATCGGCTCGTAGTGCGTCGCCCCGGGCCGCAGCACCATCGGCTCCGTGATCCGTCCCTGCTTGCCCAGCCAGAACTCCGTCCGCTCCGCGAGGTCGGCCACGGAGTGCGTCGCGAAGAACGCGCGGTCGAGCTTCTGGTTGGTCGCCTCCTCGGCGACGGCCTTGGCGCCGTTCTCGCAGAACTCGGCGGTGTGGCGGTGGCCGGGGGCCGGGTCGGGCCACGCGCAGCCCTGGCAGTCGAAGCCGTCGACCTGGTTGAGCCGCAGCAGCGTGCTCGCCGTGCGGCGCACCCCCATCTGGCCGACCGCGCGGCGCATCGCCACGGTCACCGCGGTCAGGCCGGCTGCGGCGTGCGAGGTCGAGTCGACCTCCACCTCGCTCTCGTCGATGTCTCGGGTGGGCACCTGCCGGGCGTCGTCACGGAGCCGGGCGGGGACGTCTCGCAGCTGGGAGAAGAAGGTCACCCGGCCATCTTGCCTCGCACCCGGGAGCAGCGACACCGCCGGAAGGGTGTCGCGCGCCCGTCACCTCCGCCTCGTGCGGCGTTTACCGGCGTGAGCCAGCCTGCCCCCATGCGGATCGCCCAGCTGGCCAACTTCATCGGCCCCGCCTCGGGCGGCATGAAGACCGCCATCCACGCGCTCGGTGAGGGGTACGTCGCCGCGGGCTGCGAACGGCTGCTGGTGATCCCCGGGCCGGTGGACTCGCGGGCCACGACGCCCGCGGGCGACGTCGTCCAGCTGCGGGCCCCGCGGGTCGGCGGCGGCTACCGGCTCATCGTCGAGCCCTGGCGCGTCACCGACGTGCTGGAGGCGTGGGGCCCGACCTCGGTCGAGCTCAGCGACAAGCTCACCCTGCTGCCGGTCGCCCGGTGGGCGCGCCGGTCGGGCGTCGGCTCGGTGCTGTTCTCCCACGAGCGCCTCAGCGACATGTTCGCGAAGCGGACCGGGCTCGACACCACCTCCAAGGTGTCGATCGCCCTGCTCAACCGGGTCCTCGTGCGCAGCTTCGACACCGTCGTCGTCACGTCCGGCTACGCCGAGGACGAGTTCACCCGCGCCGCCGCGCGCGCCGACTGCCGGATGGTGCGGGTGCCGCTGGGCGTCGACCTCGAGACCTTCTGCCCGGCTCCGGTCCGCAGCGACGGACCGCTGCGGCTCACCCACTTCGGACGGCTGTCGCGCGAGAAGAGCCCGCACCTCGCCGTACGCACCGCGGTCGAGCTGCACCGCCGGGGCGTCGCAGTCCACCTCGACGTGTACGGCGACGGCCCGCACCTGGCCGAGCTGGTCGACCTGGCTTCGGGAGCGCCCGTGACGTTCCACGGCTTCATCGACGGGCGGCGCGACCTGGCCGGTCACATCGCCGCCGCCGACGTCTCGCTGTCGGTGTGCCCGAGCGAGACCTTCGGACTGGCGGTGCTCGAGGCGCTCGCCTGCGGCACCCCGGTGGTGACGGCCGAGCGGGGTGGCGCGCGGGAGCTGGTGGACGCCACCTCCGGCGCCTGGGCAGCCCCCGACCCGGCGTCCCTCGCCGACGCCGTGCTCGAGGTCGCGGGTCGGCCCGTGGAGGCGCGGCGGCGCGGCGCCCGGGCGCGGGCCGAACTGTTCCCGTGGTCGGCGACGATCGACTCGATGCTGGGCGTGCACGAGGACGTCACCCGCGACACGCGCGTGCTGCGCCGGGCCTGAACGGCCCGCGACTCACACCGCGACGAGGCGCTCGACCGCGGTGCGGATCGACTTCCGCGGGTCGGAGCCGTCGCCCTCGAGCAGCCACGAGATGGTCACCCCGATCACCAGGGTGACGAGGTGCGCCGCAGGCAGAGCCTTGGTGACGTGGCCCGCCCGCTGGGCGGCCCGGACCGCCTTCACCTTGGCGGCCGTCGACTCCGCCTCCAGGTCGGCCAGGGCGGCCAGCCCACCGCCCTCGAGCTGCTGCCACATGGTGAGGCGCACGAGGTCGGGGTGGGCCGCGATGTGCTCGAAGAGCCGCACGGCGTAGCCCGGCAGGTCCTCGGCCGTGATCGGCACCGAGTCGAGCAGGCGACGCACGTGCGTGACCGCGACCTCGTCGAAGAGGCCCTGCTTGCTGCCGAAGTGGGCGTAGATGAGCTGCTTGTTGCAGCCCGCGCCGGCGGCGATGCGGTCGACGCGGGCACCGGCGAGCCCGAACTGCGCGAACTCCGCCGTGGCCGCGGCCAGGATGGCTGCTCGTGTCTGGGTGGCGTCACGGGGCATGTGAGCATGCTAACCAACTGGTTGGTTGCTTCTCCAGCAGGCACGGGTCTACGTTTGTAACCAACCAGTTGGATACACCCCACCCCAGGAGAACGGCATGTCCAGGATCGCTCTCGTCACCGGCGCCTCGAGCGGCATCGGGGAGGCCACCGCCAAGGCCCTCGCCGCCGACGGCTTCACCGTCTACGCCGGCGCGCGTCGCGTCGACCGCATGCAGCCGCTCGCCGACCTCGGCATCCGCCCCGTCGCGCTCGACGTGACCGACGAGGCGTCCATGACCTCGGTCGTCGAGCAGATCATGTCCGAGGCCGGGCCGATCGACGTGCTCGTCAACAATGCGGGCTACGGGTCGTACGGCGCCCTCGAGGACGTGCCGATGAGCGAGGCCCGCCGCCAGATCGAGGTCAACCTCTTCGGACTCGCCCGGATGACCCAGCTCGTGCTGCCCGGGATGCGCGCCGCCGGCACCGGCTACGTCGTCAACATCTCCTCCATCGGCGGGACGTTCGGGGAGGCGCTGGGCTCGTGGTACCACGCCTCGAAGTACGCCGTGGAGGGGCTGACCGACTCCCTCGCCCTCGAGGTCGCGCCCTTCGGCATCAGGGCCGTCACCGTCCAGCCGGGGGCGATCAGCACCGAGTGGGCCGGCATCGCCGAGCAGCAGGCGACGGAGATGTCGAGCGCATCGGCGTACGCCGGACAGGTCGAGAACCGGCTGAAGAAGATCAGCGCCGAGCGCCTGGACCGCCTCGGGTCGCCGCCCTCCGTGGTCGCCGACCGCATCGTGAAGATCGTCAACACGAAGCGTCCGCGGCTGAGGTACGCCGTCGGTGGCGGCGCCCCGGCCCTCGTGGCCGCGCGCCGCGTCGTGCCCGAGCGGGTGTTCTACGGCGTCGTCAAGCGCGTGATGGGCTGAGCGGAATAGTCGTCACCGGGCGCCGGTTGGGCTCGCGTGACCTCCCTCTTCGAGCCCCTGACCGTCGGCGCCGTCACGGCCCGCAACCGCGTCCTCATGGCCCCGCTGACCCGGATGCGCGCGACCGTGCCGGGCGACGTGCCCAACGACCTGATGCGCGACTACTACGTCCAGCGCGCGAGCGCGGGACTGGTGATCTCCGAGGGCACCCAGATCAGCCCCGAGGGCAAGGGCTACATGGACACCCCGGGCATCTACTCCGACGAGCAGGTCAGCGGCTGGCGCTCGGTCACCGACGCCGTGCACGAGGCCGGCGGCCTGATCGCCGCCCAGCTGTGGCACGTCGGCCGCGTCTCGCACGAGTCCTTCCACGACGGCGCGCTCCCGGTCTCGGCGAGCTCCGGCCCCTACCGCAACCGCACCACCGTCCGCGGTGAGGACGGCCGGCCGACGCGGGTCAGCTGCCCGATCCCGCGCGCCCTCGACCTCGACGAGATCCCGCGCGTGGTCGAGGACTACCGGCGCGCGACGCTCAACGCCCGCGAGGCCGGCTTCGACCTGGTCGAGATCCACGGCGCCCACGGCTACCTGCTGCACCAGTTCCTGGCCGCCGACGCCAACGAGCGCACCGACGCCTACGGCGGCTCGCTGGAGAACCGCGCCCGGCTGATGCTCGAGGTCACCGACGCCGTGGCCGGCGCCTGGTCGGCCGACCGCGTCGGAGTGCGGATCTCGCCGATCGGCTCGTTCAACGGCACGACCGATCCCGAGGGCGCCGAGGCCGGGTTGCACGTCGCACGCGAGCTCGGGCGGCGTGGGCTCGCGTTCCTCCACCTCTCCGAGCCCGACTGGGCCGGCGGCCCGGAGCTCGACGACGACTACCGCCGCGCGCTGCGCGAGGCGCACCCCGGCGTCATCGTGGGCGCGGGCAGCTACGACGCGGCGAAGGCCGACCGCCTGCTGTCCGAGGGCTTCATCGACGCCGCCGCCTTCGGTCGCACGTTCATCGCCAACCCCGACCTGCCGCGTCGGCTCGAGGAGGGCCTCCCCCTCAACCCGCAGCGACCGGAGACGTTCTACGGCGGCGACGCGGCGGGCTACACGGACTACCCGGCCTACGCCTGAGCCACCCGGCACCCGGCCGGGCTCAACGCTTCGCGTCCGGAGGCACCCGGCGCCTAGGCTGGGCCACCGCATGCAGGACTTCCCACCCCGGATCGCGACGTTCTTCACCGACACGGACGACGCCCCCTCGCCGGACCCCGACACCCGGTCGCCCGCGGCGTTCCTGCGATGGATCCTCCGCCAGCAGTGGCAGGTCATCCTCGCGTCCACGGCGGCCTGCCTGCTGTGGCTGCTGCCACTGACCTTCGGGCCCTACATCTTCGGCCGTGCCGTCGACGACGGCATCCTCGCCGGCTCCACGCCGCACCTCCTCGGCTGGGCGGGCGTGATGCTCGCCGTGGTCCTGGTCGGCGGCGTCTTCGGGGTCGTGTTCCACACCCTGGTCGTGCGCTCCTGGCTGATCAGCCTCTACGGCACGACGCAGATGGTGACTCGCAAGATCGCCCAGATGGGCCACGTGCTCCCGCGACGGTCGCCGACCGGGGAGGTGCTCAGCGTGGCCTCCAGCGACTCCGACGAGTTCGGTGCGCTGACCGAGATCCTGGCCCGGTCGGCGGCCCAGCTCGTCTCCTACCTCACGGTGGCCGCGATCGTGCTGTCGATGTCGGTCGAGCTCGGGATCCTCGTGCTGGTCGCCGCCCCCGTCCTGCTCGGCGCGGCCCTTCCCCTGCTCCGCCCGCTGCATCGGCGCCAGCAGGTCGAGCGCAGCCGCAACTCCGAGCTGACCTCGCTGGCCACCGACATCGTGGCGGGGCTGCGCATCCTGCGCGGGATCGGCGGCGAGGAGACCTTCGGCCGCAACTACGCCCACCAGTCGCAGCAGGCCCGCCGGGCGGGCGTGTCGTCCGGCATCTGGCAGGCGGCCGTCGAGGCCGTCGGCGTCCTGTTCTCCGGGATCTTCCTCGTCAGCCTGGTCTGGCTCGGAACGCGCGAGGTCGAGTCCGGCGAGCTCACCGTCGGGCAGCTCGTCAGCTTCCTCGGCTACGGCCTGTTCATGGTCGGGCCCATCCGCACCTTCTTCGAGCTCGCCCAGAAGGGCACGCGGGCCCTCGTGAGCGCGCGCCGCGCGATCGCGATCTTCGAGCAGGCCCCGCCGTGGCGCGAGCCCGCGGCACCCCGACCGCTGGACGGCACCGCCGAGATCACCGACGACCTCAGCGGCTTCACCGCCCGTCCGGGCGAGCTCACGGTCGTGGTGAGCGCGGTGCCCGAGCAGAGCTCGGCCCTGGCCGACCGACTCGGCCGCTACCTGCCGCCCGACACCAACCCGGTCGGTGAGGACGAGGACGACGAGCTCAAGGGCCGCGCGGCCCGGCAGGCGCGGGCCGACCGCGAACGCCGCCGCGCGCGCATCGCCGCCAGGGACGAGGAGGTCGCGACCCGCGCGTGGGGCGTGCGGGTCGGCGGCGTCGACCTGTCGGAGGCTGGCCTCGACGACGTACGCCGCGTGGTGCTCGTGAGCGACACCGGCAGCAGCCTGTTCGCCGGCACCCTCCAGGACGCCATCGACCCGCACGGACGACTGACCCGCGAGGCCGCCGAGGACGCGCTGCGGGCCGCCAACGCCGAGGACGTCTACGACGCGCTGCCCGAGGGCTGGCAGGGCCAGCTCGACGAACGCGGTCGCGGGCTCTCGGGCGGTCAGCGCCAGCGGGTCGTGCTGGCCCGCGCGCTCGCCGTCGAGGCGCCGATCCTCGTGCTGGTGGAGCCCACCTCCGCCGTGGACGCCCACACCGAGGCGCGGATCGCCGAGCGCGTCACGACCCTGCGTCGGGGCCGCACCACCGTGGTGTGCACGGTGTCGCCGCTGTGGCTCCACCACGCCGACCGGGTCGTGCTGTTGCAGGACGGCGTGGTGGCCGCGGACGGCGACCACGCCCACCTGCTCGAGCACGACGCGACCTACCGCAGCGTCGTCGCCCGGGCGCTCGACGAGGCCGACGACCCGGTCGACGAGGGGGCATCGCGATGACCGACGTGCTCGCCACCTCCTCCGACACCTGGCGCGACCGCGACCTCGACGAGCCGGCCGTGCCGGACGCGCTGCACCCGCCGATCGACGCCGGCTGGCGCGAGCGCAACCGCACCCTGTGGGAGCGGCACGACCTGCGCCGCCAGCGGGCCGAGGAGGTCTACGCCGCCTCGCGCAATCCGGAGCGCGGCTGGCCCGTGTCGGGCAACCGCGAGGTGCTCGCCTTCTTCCGCGACCTGCTGTCCCGGCGCCGCGGGATGTTCGCGGCCCTCGTCGTGCTCAACGCGCTGGCGGCCGCCACCGGATTGGTCGTACCTCGTCTGCTCGGCGAGCTGGTCAACACGGCGGTCGACGGCGGCGGCCTGCCCCTCGACACCCTGGCCCTGGTGATCGTCGGCGTCGTGCTCCTCCAGGCGGGCTTCACCTTCGTGGCCCAGCGCACCTCGACGATCTTCGGGCAGGACCTGCTCTCGACCGCGCGCGAGTACATCGTGCGCACGATCCTGCGGCTGCCCCTCGGGGCGGTCGAGGGGGCGAGCACCGGCGACCTCGTCACCCGGGTCACCCGCGACGTGGGCACCATGAGCCGCTCGGTGCAGTTCGGCGTCCCGATGGCGATCATCTCGTTCCTCACGGTGCTGCTCTCGATCGGCGCCATGCTCCTCAACTCGGTCGTCCTCGCCGTACCCGCCCTGCTGACCTTCGCGACGTCTGCCCGAGCTGTGCGGGGCTACCTGCGCCGAGCACCGAAGGCCTACATCACCGAGGGCTCGACCTACTCCCGCATCAACACCACGCTGACCGAGACCGTCGAGGGCGCCCGCACCATCGAGGCCCTGGGACTGACCGGCGTGCGGGTCAGGGCCGGCGACCGCGACATCGAGGTCTCGGCGCAGGCCGAGCGCTACACGATGTCGCTGCGCAACATCCTCTTCACGGCGCTCAACTTCGCCTTCCAGACCCCGCGCGTCATCACGCTGCTGGTGGGCGCGTTCGCCTATTCGCGCGGCTGGGTCGACCTCGGGCAGATCACGGCGGCGGTGCTGTACGTCGAGGCGCTGAGCGATCCCCTCGACCGCCTGATCGGCGAGATCGACCGGCTCCAGGTCGGCGCCGCCTCGACGAGCCGGCTGCTCGGCATCGCCGAGGTGCAGCCCGACCGCGAGGCCGGCACCGACCTGCCCGACGGCGTCGACCTGGTCGGCCGCGACCTGCGGTTCGCCTACCGCGAGGGCCACGACGTCCTCCACGGGATCGACCTCGAGCTGGCCGTCGGCGAGCGGCTGGCGATCGTCGGCCCGAGCGGCTCGGGCAAGTCGACGCTGGGACGCCTGCTGTCCGGCATCAACCGTCCCCGCACCGGCTCGGCCGCCATCGGCGGGGTCGAGCTGGTCGACCTGCCGCTCGAGGTGCTGCGCACCGAGGTCGCCCTGGTCACGCAGGAGCACCACGTCTTCATCGGCACGGTCCGCGACAACATCGTCCTGGCCCGCGAGGACTCCGACGACGACGCGGTGCGCGCGGCGCTGGCCGCCGTGGGGTCGTTGGTCTGGGTCGAGCGGCTGCCCCAGGGGCTCGACACCGTGATCGGCTCCGGGCGCCACGCGCTCACCCCGGCGCAGGCCCAGCAGGTCGCGCTGGCGCGGCTGATCATCGCCGACCCGCACACCCTCGTCCTCGACGAGGCCACCTCGCTGATCGACCCGCGCACGGCGCGCACGCTCGAGGGCTCGATGAACAACCTGCTCGAGGGCCGCACGGTCGTCGCCATCGCGCACCGCCTCCACACCGCCCACGACGCCGACCGGATCGCGGTCGTCATCGACGGCCGGATCGTCGAGCTGGGCAGCCACCACGAGCTGGTCGACCTGGACCGGGAGTACGCCGCCCTCTGGCGGGCCTGGACCTCCTGAGCCCCGTTCAGGCCCCGCCCGGCCCGGTGGTCGGGACCGTGGCCGGGTCGGCGGCCGGATCGGGCACCGGGCGGGTCGCCGCGCAGTGCCACGCCCAGGACAGTGACCCGAGACCGGTCACCACGAGGGCGGTGAGCGCGAGGCCGAGCGTGCTGGTGGCGACGTACGGCGTGAGCGCGACCGCCGCCACGGCGTTGAAGATCAGCGTCAGGAAGGTCAGGCAGCTCATCACCGCCCCCCGCCGCGTGGGCAGCAGGTCCAGCGTCATCAGCTGGATCGACGGGAAGGCCATGCCGTTGCCCAGGCCGATCAGGCTCGGCCCGACGACAGCCCACGGCAGGTCCGTGGACAGCGGCGACGCGGCGAGCCCGACGCCGACGACGCCGCCCAGGAGGGTGAGGCAGTAGCCCACCGACACGAGGCTGCGCTGCGTGACCAGGCCGGCGCTGCGTCCGCTGATCCACGACCCGACCATCATCGAGCCGATCATCGGGACGAAGAGCACCCAGAAGTCGAGCTCACCGAGGCCGAGCAGGTCGACCACGAAGATGGCCGCGCCGCCGATGTAGAGGAACTGGGCACCGAAGCCGAGCGTGCCGGCCCACGCGAGCCGGTGGAAGGCCGGCTGGCGGACGACGGCCGAGAGCCCGCGGGCGATCTCCCCGAGCCGCAGCGGCACCCGCGCGGCGACCGGGTGCGTCTCCGGGAGCACGACGAGCGTCGCGGCGACCGGGTGCGTCTCCGGGAGCACGACGAGCGTCGCGACGATCAGCACGACACCGAGGACCACCTGGAAGGCGAAGACCAGCTGCCACGGGCCGACCTGGAGGAGGCCGCCGCCCACGACGGGGGCGACCGCGGGGGCCAGCCCGAAGATCAGCGCCACCCGGCTCATCAACCGTTGCGCCTGCTCGCCCTCGAACATGTCGCGGATCACGGTGCGGCTGACGATGGTGGCCCCGCCGGCACTCAGGCCCTGGAGCACGCGCCCGGCCAGCAGCAGCTCGAAGGTGGGGGCGAACGTGCAGGCGATCGACGCCGCGGCGTACACCCCGACCGAGCCGAGGATGACGGGCCGCCGACCGATCGAGTCCGAGAGCGGGCCGTGGAAGATGCTCATCGCGGCGAACGCGAGCATGTAGGCCGTGACGATCAGCTGGAGCCGGCCGGTGCCGACGCCGAACTCGTCACGGATCTCCGGGAACGCCGGGAAGGGCGTGTCGATGCTGAAGGGCCCGATCATCGAGAGCATCGCGAGGACCAGGGGCACCAGGACGGCGAGGCGGGGCGCGACGACCGAGGCCTCCTCGACCCGTCCCCCCGCGCTCATGTCGCCATCAGACCACCCGTCGACCCGATCCCCGCAAACAGCGGTTACCGCATTCGCGGGTCCTGGGTCGGGTCGTCGTACGCCGCCGGGCACCCGTCCTCGACCGCGCGTGGTCGCACCTCGTAGTGCCACGGCTCGTTGGCGTAGATCTGGCAGAGCCCGAAGGCGGAGCCGTGCCGCGACATCCAGTCCATCGCGTCGTACGGCCCGATGTCGACGGCCTCGCCCTGCACGTGCGGCGACGTCTCCGGGGTCGCGACCCAGCGGGCCGCCTCCTCTTCGGAGCCGTACTCCTCGACGGCGGCGGCGAGCAGCCGGCGCTGGTGGGCCGGCGAGCGCCAGCCGCTGGTGATGCGGACCGTCACGCCGTCGGCCGCCGCGGCGTCCGTGGCCCGACGGATCGCCGCGCGCAGCCCCGGGTCGAGCCCGGTCGTGCCCACGCGGGTGGTCGCGTCGTCGTGCCGCACCCCGTCGAGGGTGGGGGAGGCGGCGACGCCGACCACGGCGGCGGCGATCGCGACGACGCCGGTCAGGATTCTCGAGATGGTGGTCATGCGGGGTCCCTGCGGCGTTGTTCGGAGGAGCGAAGCGGAGGAGAAGAACGTCGTGGGGTGCTCATGCGACCACCCAAGGGATCCGCGCGTTGCCGGGTCGTATGCGGTTTTCGATACGCCGGCGATACGCGCCGGCTCGTAGCATCGAGCCACCATGCGCGTGCTGATCGTCGAGGACGAACCCCTCCTGGCCACAGCCGTCCGTGACGGCCTGCGCCTCGAGGCGATCGCCGCCGACATCGCGCCGGACGGCGACACGGCCCTCGAGCTGCTCGACCTCAACGCCTACGACATCGCCGTCCTCGACCGCGACATCCCCGGCCCATCGGGCGACGAGGTCGCCCGGCACATCGTGGCGACCGGCAGCGGGATGCCGATCCTGATGCTCACCGCGGCCGACCGGCTCGACGACAAGGCCAGCGGCTTCGAGCTCGGCGTCGACGACTACCTCACCAAGCCCTTCGAGCTGCGCGAGCTCGTGCTGCGCCTCCGGGCGCTGGACCGTCGCCGCGCTCACGCCAGGCCACCCGTGCTGGAGCTCGCCGGCCTGCGCCTCGACCCGTTCCGCCGCGAGGTCTTCCGCGACGGGCGCTACGTCGCCCTCACGCGCAAGCAGTTCGCCGTGCTGGAGGTCCTGCTCACCGCCGGCGGCGGCGTGGTCAGCGCCGAGGCCCTCCTCGAGCGAGCGTGGGACGAGAACGCCGACCCCTTCACCAACGCGGTGCGGATCACCGTCTCGGCGTTGCGCAAGCGGCTCGGCCAGCCGTGGATCATCGCGACCGTGCCGGGTGTGGGCTACCGGATCGAGGCGGGAGGATGAGCAGGCCGCCCGGGATGAGCGTCCGGCTCAAGCTCACGCTGAGCTACGCCGGGTTCTTGATGGTGGCCGGCGTGCTGCTGCTTGCCGTCGTGTGGGTCTTCCTGCTGCGCTACGTGCCCGACGTGATCGACGCGGGCGGCATGTTCGTCCCCAACCGCTCCGACCTGCAGCGGGCGTTCGTGCCCAAGGCCGCCGCGGCGCTCGTCCTCCTGCTCGCCTTCGGCCTCGCCGGCGGGTGGGTGCTTGCGGGGGCGATGCTCGCGCCCCTCGACCGGATCACGCACGCCACCCGCCAGGCCGCCGGCGGGTCGCTGTCGCACCGCATCCTGATGGAGGGCCCGACCGACGAGTTCCGTGAGCTCGCCGACGCCTTCGACACCATGCTCGCCCGGCTGGAGGCGCAGGTCGCCGAGCAGCAACGCTTCGCCGCCAACGCCTCGCACGAGCTGCGCACCCCGCTCGCCATCACCCAGACCCTGCTCGACGTGGCGCGCCGGGACCCGGGACGCGGCACGGCCGAGCTCGTCGAGCAGCTGCACGCGGTGAACGCGCGGGCGATCGACCTCACCGAGGCGCTGCTGCTGCTGAGCCGCAGCGACCAGCGCGCCTTCACCCGTGAGCGGGTCGACCTGTCGCTGGCGGCGGAGGAGGCGACCGAGACCCTGCTGCCGCTCGCCGAGGAGCGCGCCATCACCCTGGAGACGACGGGCGACGTCGCCGCGGTCCTCGGCTCGCACGCCCTGCTGCTGCAGCTGACGACCAACCTCGTCCACAACGCGATCGTGCACAACGACCGGGGCGGACGCGTGTGGGTCACCACCGCCGCCGGGCGCGACGACGTCGAGCTGCGCGTCGAGAACACCGGCGCCGTCCTCGCGCCGTCGCTGGTCGCGACCCTCACCGAGCCGTTCCAGCGCGGCAACCGGCGCGCCCGCAGCGACGACTCCGGAGTCGGGTTGGGCCTCGCCATCGTCGCGAGCATCGTCCGCGCCCACGACGGGACGCTCGCGCTCGCCGTACGCGAGGGAGGCGGGCTGGTCGTGACCGTCCGACTTCGCGCCGACTCGGCGGCCGGCTAGGGCCGACTCGGCAGTGGTTTCACGCCGACTCGGCACCGAGTTCGCGCCGACTCGGCGCCGAGTTCACGCCGACTCAGCTGTTGCTGAAGACCGCGGGGTCGTCCGGGCCGCGGCCGGCCCAGGTCCACGCGTAGGCCGGGTCCTCGACCGCGAGGCCGCCCTCGCCGAGGTCGAGCGGGGCGAAGGTGTCGACCATGACGGCCGACTCGTCGAAGTACTCCGCGCCCAGCGACGCCTCGATGGCGGCGGGCTGGGGGCCGTGGGCGTAGCCGCCCGGGTGCAGCGAGATCGAGCCGAGGTTGATGCCCGAGCCCTTGCGCGCCTCGTAGTCGCCGCCGACGTAGAACATGACCTCGTCGCTGTCGACGTTGGAGTGGTAGTAGGGCACCGGGATCGAGAGCTCGTGGTAGTCGACCTTGCGAGGCAGGAAGTTGCAGATCACGAAGTTCCAGCCCTCGAAGACCTGGTGCACCGGCGGCGGCTGGTGGATCTTGCCGGTGATCGGCATGTAGTCGTCGATGTTGAACGTGTAGGGATACAGGCAACCGTCCCAGCCGACGACGTCGAAGGGGTGCGTCGCGTAGGTCATCCGGGTGCCGACCACGCCCGCGCTGGTGCGGTGCTTGACCAGCACGTCGACGTCCTCGCCCTCCACGAGGTACGGCGACGTCGGCCCGTGCAGGTCGCGCTCGCAGTAGGGGGCGTGCTCGAGCATCTGCCCGAACCGCGAGAGGTAGCGCTTGGGCGGGTGGATGTGGCTGTTGGCCTCGATCGCGTAGAGCCGGCTCGCTTCCGCCGGCACCCAGCGATGGGTGGTCGCACGCGGGATGACGACGTAGTCGCCGGCGCGGTAGGGCACGACGCCGAAGACCGACTCGACGGTGCCGGTGCCGGACTCGACGTACACGCACTCGTCGCCGATGGCGTTGCGGTAGAGCGGGCTGGACTGGCCGCCGGTGACGACGTAGGTGAGGCGGACGTCGTTGTTGCCGAGCACCAGCCGACGGCCCTCGACCGGGCAGGAGCCGGTCTCGAGCGAGTGCAGCTTGAGGTGGCGCGCCTTGAGCGGGTGGTTGGGCGTGCGGGTCTGGTCGGAGAGCTCCCAGACCTGGCTGTTAACGAGGGCCGACGGCACACCCCGGTGGTAGAGCAGGGAGGAGTCGGAGGAGAAGCCCTCCTCCCCCATCAGCTCCTCGTAGTAGAGCGCGCCGGACTCGTCGCGGTGCTGGGTGTGACGCTTGGGCGGGATCGTCCCGACGCTGCGGTAGAAGGCCACGGTCGCTCCGTTCGGAAATCGGACGCAATCGTCCGTTATGTGACTCATGACTAGAGTAACCCCGTGCCCGCTCCCCTGCCAGATCCAGTGCCGGCCACCTGGTCCGGCTTCTTCGACGACGCGGCCGTCTTCCCGCCCGGCAACGCCGCCCTGCCCGACGCGGTCGCGGCCTTCACGGCCCGCCGTGACGAGTGGTACGCCGACCTGGCGGCCTCCCTTGTCGTCACCGACCAGCAGGTGCCGGACGTGGGCGCGCCGAACGTCCCGCTCTCCATCGTCGTCACCGCCGGGGCCGGTGCGGTCCCCGGGGCGCTGCGCCTGGCCGGCCGGGCGGGCAACCCCGTGGCCGGCCTCGAGATCGCGCTGCGCGACCTCGACGACCTGGCCGGCAACGCCCGCCGCGTGGTCGCCGCCGTCGACGCGGCCCGCGGCGAGGGGGCCCTCGACGACGAGACCCCGGTGTTCGTCGAGCTGCCTTCCGCCGACGTGACCTACGGGTGGGAGGCGGCCGCCGACGAGGTGGCTGCGGCCGAGCTGCGGCTCAAGTTCCGCACCGGCGGGGTCGAGGCCCACCTGTTCCCGACCGCCGGGCAGGTCGCCGCGTGGATCGACGCCGCGCTCGACCGCGAGCTCTCGTTCAAGTGCACCGCCGGGCTGCACCACGCCGTACGCCACGAGGACCCGCAGACCGGGTTCGTGCACCACGGCTTCCTCAACCTGCTCGTCGCGACGGCCGAGGCCGACGCCGTGCTGGACGAGGAGGGCGTCGCCGAGGTGCTCGAGCTCCGCGACGAGGCCCCGCTGCTCGACCTCGCCCGCGGGCTCGACCTCGGCAAGGCCCGCCGCTGGTTCACCGGTGTCGGGTCGTGCTCGATCCTCGAGCCGCTCGCCGACCTCATCGACCTCGGACTGCTGGAGACCCCGTGACCGACACGCAGAGCTGGGTGCCCGGCGCAGCCGGTTCCCCCTTCGACCTCGACCACCTGCCCTACGGCGTGTTCTCCCGGTCCGGTGACCAGCCCCGGGTGGGCGTGCGCATCGGCGACCACGTGCTCGACCTCGCGCCGGTCGCGGAGATCGGCGACCCGGCGAGCGCGCTCGCCCGGGCCTGGCGCACCCCGAGCCTCAACGCCTTCATGGCGATGGGACGCGACCAGTGGGCGATCGCGCGCGAGTGGATCGAGGAGGTGCTGCGCCACGACGTGCACGAAGCGCGCACGGCACCTCACCTCCACCCGCTGGCCGACGTCGAGCTGCACCTGCCCGTCGAGGTCGGCGACTACGTCGACTTCTACGCCTCCGAGCACCACGCCTCCAACGTCGGTCGCATCTTCCGGCCCGACCAGGAGCCGCTCCTGCCCAACTGGAAGCACCTGCCCGTCGGCTACCACGGCCGCGCGGGCACGATCGTGCCCAGCGGCACCGGGATCGTCCGGCCGCAGGGTCAGCGCAAGGCACCGACCGAGGACGCCCCGACCGTCGGGCCGTCGCGACGGCTCGACATCGAGGCCGAGCTCGGCTTCGTCGTCGGCGTCCCGTCCGCGCTCGGCGACCGGGTCACGACCGGCGACTTCGCGCGCCACACGTTCGGCGTCGTCGGGCTCAACGACTGGTCCGCGCGCGACATCCAGGCCTGGGAGTACGTCCCCCTCGGGCCGTTCCTCGGCAAGTCGTTCGCCACGACCATCAGCCACTGGGTCACTCCGCTGGCCGCGCTCGACGCCGCGTGGACCGACCTGCCCGGCCAGGACCCGCGGCCGCTGGACTACCTCCAGGTCGACGGGCCGGCCGGCCTCGACATCTCCGTGGAGGTCGTGCTCAACGGGACCGTGGTGTCGCGACCGCCGTACTCCTCGATGTACTGGTCGCCCGCCCAGATGCTCGCCCACACCACCGTCAACGGCGCCAGCGTGCGCACCGGCGACCTGTGGGCGTCCGGCACGATCTCCGGCCCCGAGCCCGACCAGCGCGGCTCGTTCCTCGAGCTGTCGTGGGGCGGCAAGGAGCCGTTCCTGGTGGACGGCGAGGAGCGGAGCTTCCTCGAGGACGGCGACGAGGTGACGCTGCGATACACCGCGCCCGGCACCTCCGGCGGACGCATCTCGCTGGGCGAGGTCACCGGCAGGATCCTGCCCGCCACCTGAGTCCCGACGATCTTCTCGAGCCGCTCGCGCGCGCTGCGGGTGGCGAGCAGGACCAGCACGACCGCCGTGGCGAGCAGCGACCCGACCACGATCGCGACGTAGGCGCCGTGCAGCGAGGAGTCGAGCGGCGCGACGACGCCCGAGACCACCGCAGCGGCGAGCAGTCCGAACGACCCCAGCCGCGGCAACCGCGTGACCGCCAGGAACGGCAGGGCCCAGAGGAAGTACCAGAGGTGCACCACGGGGCTGAGCACGATCAGCGCCCCCGTCACGGCGGCGACGGCGCGCACCGCCTGTGCGCGGTCCCCCGTCGTCCACGTCAGCGCCACGCGTACGGCGAAGCCGAGCGCCACGACCTGCGCGAGCGCGCGGACCAGGTCGAGGAAGGTGTCCGGCGCGAGGCCCGCGCCGAGCCAGCCGGCGACCAGGTCGAGGAAGCCGCCCAGCACCGTCGGCATCGACAGCGGGACGTTCACCGAGCCGGGGACGCCGAGGGCGTGCACCCACCCCACGCCGAGGCCGGCCAGCAGGCCGGGCCCGACGAGGACCGCGCAGGACACGGCGCCGACCTGCACGAGCCGGCGCACCCGGTGCCCGAGGGAGGCGGCGGCGGGCAGGGCGACCAGCGCGATCCCGATGCACACGAGCCCGCCGGGCAGCTTGACCGCCGCGGCGAGGCCGCCGAGCGCCGCGCCCCACACCCAGCCCCGCTCCACCGTGACCACCAGCGCGGCCGCCATCAGCCCGACCATCAGCAGGTCGTTGTGGAGGCCACCGACCCCGTGGGCCAGCATCAGCGGCGAGCAGAGCACGACCGACGACGCCAGCGCCGGGTCGACGCCCGCCCACGCGGCCAGCCTCGGCACCGCCCAGGCGAGCAGGGCGAGCCCGAGCAGCGCGACGAGGCGGTGCGCGACGACGAGCAGCCACGGGTTGCCGGTGACGCCCGCGACGGCGTCGCCGAACAGCAGCGGGACCGGCCCGTACGGCGCGGCGGTCTCCATCCAGCGCGGGTCGACGCCCTGCACGATCGGCCCGACCAGCACGCCGGGGCCGAACTCGTACGGCGAGATGCCGACGTGCGCCAGCACGCCCTGGGCGGCGTACGACCAGCCGTCACGGGAGAAGAGCGGCGGCGCGAGCACGAGCGGCGCGGACCACACGACCGTCGCGTGCCGCACCAGCGCGATCGCGTCGTCCCGCTCGCGGCCCTCGGCCCGCGCGACGTCGCGGCACAGGCGCAGCCACGCGGCGGCGTGGAGGCCGAGGCCGAGCAGCACGACGGACAGCCCGGCCATCCGACCGGCCTCCGAGCCGCGGAGCGCCTGCAGCACCGTGACCTGCATCAGCGCGGTCGACGCGGGCAGGGTCGAGATGACGATGCCACCCAGGAGGACCAGCAGGCTGCCGGCGAACCCCCGAGTCACCATGCGGGGAGGCTAGGTCCGTCGTCCGACGCGTCCCCCACGAGCAGGTGAACCGGGGCCCAACAGCTCTAGAGTTCGAGCCGTGAAGCAGCTCGGTCAGTACGCCCCGCCCCGCCACGTCGTCGCCCACCTCTCCGACCCGCACCTGCTGGCGCACGGGATCAAGCAGTACGGCGCGATCGACACCGAGCAGAGGCTGCGCCTCGTCCTCGACCGGCTCGCCGCCGTCGACCCGCCGCCGCAGGCGCTGGTCTTCACCGGCGACCTCGCCGACAAGGGCGAGCCGGACGCCTATGCACGCCTGCGCGAGATCGTCGAGCCGGCCGCCGAGGCGATGGGCGCGGAGGTGGTGTGGGTGATGGGCAACCACGACGAGCGCGCCGACTACGCCCGCGGACTCTTCGACTCCGACGACGACGGACCGCAGGACCGCGTGCACGTCGTCGACGGGCTGCGGATCATCTCGCTGGACACCAGCGTCCCGGGCTACCACCACGGCGACCTGACCGACGAACAGCTCGCGTGGCTGGCCGACGAGCTGGCGACACCGGCCGAGCACGGCACCCTGCTCGCGATGCACCACCCGCCGCTCCCGCTGCCGATGCTGCGCGCGGCGGAGCTGATCGAGCTGCTCGAGCAGCCCCGGCTGGCGGCGGTCGTCGAGGGCTCGGACGTGCGCGGGATCCTGGCGGGACACCTGCACTTCTCGACGTACTCGATGTTCGCCGGCGTGCCCGTCTCGGTCGCCTCGGCGAGCTGCTACACCAGCGACCCGGCGCCCGTCGACCGCTTCGTGTCAGGCGTCGACGGCGGCCAGGCCTTCACGATGGTCCACGCGTACGGCGACCGGCTGGTGCACACGATCGTGCCGCTGGAGCGCGGCCCCGAGGTCAGCGGCGTGGGCCTCGACATCCTGGCCGCCGTCGAAGAGCTGAGCCTCGAGGATGCGCGTGAGCTCGCGTCCAGCAAGACCTCGGCCTTCAACGCGACCCACGAGGACCACGACCGCTGACATGTGACAGGACCCTCCGGGGGGTCAGGACCTGTCGGAGGAGTCGCCGGTGACGACGACGTAGAAGCGCTTGCGGTTGCCGTTGGTCGTGGGGCTGCCGTCACTGTTGCGCGGGCTCACGACCAGCGTGTTGGTGTTGCCGGTGTTGGGCGGCGCGCAGTTGACGGTGCCGGGCTGGCACATGGCCACCGCGACCTCGCCCGAGAACTCCGGGTTGCTGTCGGCGCCGGGGGCCCGACCCGAGGTGATCGCGTCGCCGTTGAGGTCCACGGTGTTCTGCAGCGCGATCGTCGCCAGCACGCCGTTGTTGGCGAGGTTCTCGCCGGCGTTGATGTAGACGTTGCCGTTGGCGCGCAGCCCGGCGGCGTCGGTCGCGGTGGGGGCCAGCGTCGGGTAGGCCGCCGTGATGGTGAAGCCACCCGACTGGGCCACGATGGTGCCGTCGGCGTCGACGAGGGCCCAGCGACCCACGCCGGCAGGACCCGCCGGGCCGGCCGGGCCGGCAGCGCCGTCCAGGATGCCGGGCGCGAGGTCGTTCTTCTTGACGGTGCCGTCACGCAGCTCCCAGCCGCCGAGCGAGCCGTTCTTGATGTCGCGACCCTTCAGGGAGTTGTCCTTGATGTCGGCGGACTTGAGCGAGTCGTTCTTCACGTCGTCGGATCCGATCAGCCCCGCCGCGGCGACGGAGGTGCCGCTGGTGGCGATGACGAGGGCGAGGACGGACACGGCCATGGACGGCGAAGGACGCCGCAGTGCAGGGAATCGCATGGTCTGAACCTTTCGGTGCGGCGCGCCCGGGCGGCGGCCTTGCAGGAGGTTCGGCGTGACCTGGATCACGGATTGGCGGAGATCTCAGATTCCTTCGGTGCCGATGCCCGGATGCACGAAGGGGCGCCCGGCGCGCATCTCCTCGACCGCCCCCGGGTGCACCCGACGGAGGTGGTCGAGGCCGCGCCGGCGGTAGCGCAGGATCTGCACGATCCCGAGGGCCCAGAACGGATACTGCACGGCCATCGCGAGCCGATAGTCGTCGAGACGGTAGGCAGCCATCCCGCCGGGCTGCGACAGGTCGAGGACCACCCCGATCAGCGCCATCGTCAGCAGGGCGGCGGTGAAGCCACCGACGTTGACCAGCCCGTTGGCGCGACCGATCGCCTGCACCGGCGTGAACGAGCGGGCGAGGTCGAAGCCGACCATCGCGGCCGGGCCGCCGCTCGCGACCGCGAAGGCCATCACGACCACGATCCAGTGCGGCGCGACACCGGGCCACAGCAGCACCGCCGTCCAGGCCGTCGCCATGGTCACGACGATCCCGATCACGATCCAGGAGCGGTAGAGCGGGAACCGGGCGACCAGGCGCGCGAGCAGCAGCCCGCTCAGCACCGCCCAGGCGGTCATCGCCATCAGCAGTCCGCTGGCGGCGCCCTCCGACCAGCCGAGGCCGCGCACGAGGAACGGGAAGCCCCACAGCAGCGCGAAGACGGTGCCGGAGAACTGTGCGGTGAAGTGGGACCACATGCCCAGCCGCGTCCCCGGGTTGCCCCACACGGTCCGCACCGACTGCGCGAGGGCGCGCAGCTTGATGGCCACGACCTCGTCGCTCCTGTACGGCGAGTCCTTGACCAGCACGACGACGGCGACGAGCAGCACGACCCCGATGGCGGAGACGGTGGCGAAGGCGCGCGTCCAGCCGAGCCGGTCGAGCAGCAGCGTCAGCGGAGCAGCCGCCACGATGGCGCCGAGCTGGCCGGTCATGCCGGTGAGCTGGGTGACCAGCGGCGCCTGGCGGACCAGGAACCACACGCTGACGATGCGGATCACGCTGACGAAGATCATCGCGTCGCCGGCGCCGAGGACCGCGCGGGCGGCCACGGCACCGGCGAAGGTCGTGCTGAACGCGAAGCCGAGCTGCGCGAGGGTCATCAGCACCAGTCCGCCGACCAGCATCGCGCGCGACCCGAAGCGGTCGAGGAGGACGCCGACGGGCACCTGCATCGCGGCGTACACCACGAGCTGGAGGACGGTGAAGGTCGCGAGCCGCGTGGCGGTGATGTCGTAGCGCTCGGCGGCCAGGATGCCCGCCACCCCGAGCGAGCTGCGGTGGAACACGGCCAACATGTAGACCGCGAGCGAGACGCCCCAGATGGCCCACGCGCGCCGCCGGCCGATGTCGTGGACCTGCTCGGCGCTCATGGCGCCAGCATCGCAGGGACGCCGGCGAGCCTCGGCGCTGCCCTCGCCGGCCGTGACGCGCGTCCTACTGCCGGCCCAGCGCCGCGTCGAGGACCAGCCGGCCGGCCGAGCGGGCCGCCTCGAAGGAGCCCTCCTGGGGCCGCATCGCGGCGGAGACCAGGGACCCGTCGTAGAGCACGACGAGCGCCTCGGCGGTCGCCACCGGATCGGCCGTGCGACCACGCAGGCTCGCCTCGAGAACCCCCTTCACCGCGTGCTTGTGGGTGCGGGCCCACCGCACGGCAGGCCCCGTCTCGTCCGGCAGCTCGGCGACGGCCACGGCGAAGGCGCAGCCGCGGAAGACCTCGTCGTTGGAGCGTCTCTCCGCCACCGACATCAGCGCGTCGAAGACCTGGTGCGGGTCGGTCTCGTCGACCTCGGCCACGGCGTCCTCGATGACCGCGATCGTCCGCTCGTGGCGACGCTCGAGATAGGCCTCGACGAGCTGCTCCTTGGTCTCGAAGTGGCCGTAGAGCGTCCCGCGCGCGGCGCCCGAGCGTTCGAGGATCCGCTGCACCGCGGTCTGGGCGATGCCCTCCTCGTAGAGCACCTCGTCGGCGGCGGCGAGCAGTCGTTCGAGTCCCGGGCGGCGCCGCGTACGGCGCTCCGGCACGGGCGCGACGGTCGTGTCCTGAGCTTCCACGGGATCGATCCTAGGCCCACTCTTGACGGATAACTAGACACAATGGTCTATTTAAGCCGCCGGTCGCTCCCGTGACCGGCGTCACCTTCTGAGAGGAACGTCCCTGTGTGCTACCACGAGCCCGGCGACCGCAAGTACGCCGCTCACCTCCGCCGCGGCGCCCCCACGATGCAGGCGGCCTACGCCGCCTTCGGTGAGGCCGTCTTCAAGAGCGAGGACGCCGCGATCCCGACGAAGTACCGCGAGCTGATCGCCGTGGCCGTCGGGGCGACGACGCAGTGCCCGTTCTGCATCGACAGCCACACCCGCGCGGCCGTCGACGCCGGCGCCACCGCCGAGGAGGTGTCGGAGGCCGTCATGGTCGCCGCGGCGATCCGCGCGGGCGGCGGCGTCACCCACGGCTTCCTGGCCATGAAGGTCTTCCAGGACGCCACGTCGGCCCAGAAGAACGACAGCGTCCCGGCCTGACCGGCCTCCATCCGCCAACGATCGACGAAGGGTGCACCCCACCGCATGACCACCACACTGGAAGCGACGCCCCAGCAGGCTGCTCTCCCCGGACGCGACGACGACGTCGTCGTCGTCAACCCGACCACCGGCGAGACCGTCGCCACCCTCGCACCGACCTCCGCCGCCGACCTCGACGAGGCCGTCGCGCGAGCGAAGGTCGCCCAGAGGACCTGGCGCTCGATGTCCGGCGACGCGCGCAGCCAGGTGCTGTGGCGCTGGTCGGAGCTGATCGAGGCCCACGGCGAGGAGCTCGCCACCCTCGACTCCCGCTGCACCGGCAAGGTGCTGCGCGACGGCCTGTCGGAGAACAAGAACGCCGCCCGCTACGCACGCTGGTGGGCCGGTCGCACCGACAAGCTCTTCGGTGAGCAGCTCGAGGACGCCGCCGGCCGCTTCAGCTACACCATCCGCGAGCCGCTCGGGATCTTCGCCGTGGTGCTGCCGTGGAACGCGCCGGCGCTCGGCAGCGTCTCACGGACGCTGCCTCCCCTGGGCTGCGGCAACGCCGTGATCGTCAAGCCGTCCGAGTTCTCGCCGCTGTCCGCGCTGCGGATGGCCGAGCTCGCGCTCGAGGCCGGCATGCCCGAAGGGCTCTACCAGGTGGTCACCGGCCACGGCGCCGTCGGCGCGGAGCTGGTCGAGCACGAGGGCGTCGACGGGATCTCCTTCACCGGCTCGGTGACCACCGGCCGGCGCGTCAACCTCGCCGCCGCGGCCGGCTTCAAGAAGGCCACCCTCGAGCTGGGCGGCAAGAGCCCGGTGGTCGTCTTCCCGGACGCCGACCTCGACGACGCCGCCCTCGGCATCCTGATCGGCATCCTGATGAACGCCGGCCAGATCTGCGCCGCCAACAGCCGGCTGCTGGTGCACGAGTCGATCGCCGAGGAGTTCACGGCCAAGCTGATCGAGCGGGCCGCGAGGGTCAAGGTCGGGGACCCGATGGACCCCGAGACCCAGGTCGGACCGGTGGTCTGCCAGCGCCAGTACGACAAGGTCATGGACTTCATCGCCTCGGCCGAGGCCGAGGGTGCGACCGTCAGCGCCGGCGGTGGCCGCCCGGTGCACCTCGCCGAGGGAAAGGGCCTGTTCATCGCGCCGACCATCATCACCGGCGTCAGCGCCGACATGTCGGTCAACCGTGAGGAGGTCTTCGGGCCGGTGCTCGCGGTCGGCACGTTCAGCACGGAGGAGGAGGCCGTCGCCCAGGCCAACGACAGCGAGTTCGGTCTCGCCTCCTACATCTGGACCTCCGACGGCGCGCGGATCCACCGGATGGCCGAGCAGATCGAGGCCGGCGTCGTGCACGCCAACACCTACCTGGTGATGGACGTGCAGCTCCCGTTCGGCGGCTTCAAGCAGAGTGGGGTCAGCAACGCGTTCGGCAACGAGGCGATCGAGGCCTGCACGCAGGTGAAGCGGATCACCATCCGCACCGGCGACGGTCCGCTGCCCAGCCCCTGGCCGGGCGTGTGAACCCCATCGACGAGCAGGAGGACACGAGATGAGCACCACCACGAGGGCCTGGTTCCAGCGTGAGCAGGACGGCCCGCTCGAGCTGGCCGAGGTCACCTTGGCCGACCCGGGTCCGCACGCCGTGCGCGTGCGGATCCAGGCCACCGGCGTCTGCCAGAGCCAGGCCTACTGGATGGGCCAGCCGCGCCCGATGCCGCTGCTGTTCGGCCACGAGGGCTACGGCGTCGTCGAGGCTGTCGGCGACGAGGTCAGCCGGACCGCCGTCGGCGACACGGTGATGGTCACCTGGCTCCCCAGCCCCGAGAGCGCGACCCGCGCGCCGGGTCGCACCGAGGCCACGCTGGCCGACGGCAGCACGGCGTTCTGGACCAACGTGAGCACCTGGCAGGAGCAGACGGTCGTCGACGAGCAGTACGTCGTCACGTTGGACGAGGGCCTGCGCGACCCGGCCATCGCGCTGGTCGGCTGTGCGGTGCCCACCGGCGCCGGCGCCCTGATCAACGCCGCCCGCTTCACCGAAGGTGACACCGTCGCCGTCATCGGCCTCGGCGGGGTCGGCCTGTCGGCCGTCGCCGCGGCGTCGATCCTGGGTGCCGGGTCCGTCATCGCGATCGACCTCACCGACGAGAAGCTCGCCTTCAGCAAGCAGTTCGGGGCGACCCACACGGTCAACTCCGGCCAGGAGGACCCGGTCGCGGCGGTCAAGGCGCTGGCGTCGGGCCGCAGCGGCAACCCCGGTGTCGACGCGGTGATCGACTGCGTCGGCCTCCCGAGCACCATCGCCCAGTCAGTGGCGATGGCCGCGGACGGCAAGGTGTCGCTGCACCGAGGTGGCACCGTCGCCGTCGTCGGGGTGCCCAAGTCCGGGATCGAGCTCGACCCGATCGAGCTGCTGACGAAGGAGAAGGCGCTCGTCGGCACCCTCGGCGGCGGTGCCGGTCACGACCAGCTCCGGCTGTTCTGCGACTGGACCCGGGACGGTCGCCTCGACCTGCCCGCGATGATCACCGACACCTACTCCTTCGAGCAGGTGCCGGAGGCGATGGAGGCGCTCAAGGCCGGGAAGATCCTCGGCCGCTCGATCGTCACGATCGACTGACGCACCGCCACACGGACGAAAGGCCGGGTCCCCCACGCGGGGACCCGGCCTTTCGTCGTACGGCGCTCGCTGAATGCCTCAGGCGGGGACGCCCCAGGTCGACACGAAGGTCTTCACCGCGCCGGTCTCCACGTCGAAGCTGCGGCGGGGCAGCGTGCCGATGTCGGCGCCGTACACGTGGATGCCCACGCACGGCACGTCGGACGCCGCGGCGACCGCGTGCACGTCGGCATCGCTGGTGCAGCAGACCTCGACGTCGCCGGGCTCGAGGTGGTCCTCGCCGAGGAACGTCAGCCCGGACTCGCCCGGGACGTAGCGCTGCTCGAGCTCGCGGCCGGACACGATGCCGATCACGCCCCAGGTGCCGTGGTCGTGGACCGGGGTCTTCTGGCCGACGTTCCAGACGGCCGACGCGATCGAGAACGCGCCGTCGGGGGCGACGTAGAGGGGATACATGACGTAGTGGTCGTCGCGGGGGGCGCGCAGCGGCGCCGGGATCTCGACGCCCTCGGCGAGCCAGGTCTCGAGGTGGCCGGCGACGGCCTGGGTGACGGCCTGCTCGTCGTCGCCGACGGCAGCGACCTCGGCCGCCACGGCCTCGACGAAGCGGTCCAGTCCGGGGTTCTCGGTGGTCATGATGCTTCCTCTCGGGATGTGTGGGTGGTGCGGGACTGCGCGCGGAACCTCAGGAGGTCCTCGCGCAGGGTGGGTCGGGTGGCCAGGGAGCGGGCGAGGTCGGCCAGCGCGGCCGGGTCGACCGGCGCCGGGTGGGCCGCCGACTTCAGCGCGGCCAGCACGGCCGGGTCGCGGCGGCTGGCGGCGACGGAGATCGAGGCGACGGCGTCGGTGACCGAGTCGGGGGCGCACAGCACGTCGAGCAGCCCGCACGCGCGGGCGCGCTCGGCGTCGACGCGCTCGCCGGTCGAGGCGAGACGCACGGCGGTGGACTCGCCGACCAGCGCGGCGAGGCGGCGGGTGCCGAGCACGACGCCGAACGCCGAGCCGGGGAACGCGAAGGACGCCCGGTCGGTGCCGACGCGGACGTCGCAGGCGGCGGCCAGGTCGGCCCCGGCGCCGACGGCGGCGCCGGTCACGACGGCGACGGTGAGCATGGGCGAGGCCCGCACCCGCTCGAGCAGCAGCCCGATCCGCAGGAACCGCCACGCCAGGTCGGCGGTGCTCTCCTGCTCCGGGTCGAGGTCGAAGCCGGCGCAGAACTGCGGTTGGTCCGAGCGCAGCTCCAGCACCCGGCAGCCGGCGGCCTCGGCCTCGGCCAGCCGGTCGAGCAGTCCGTCGACCATCGCGCCCGTGAGCGCGTTGGCCCGCCCGGGCCGGGACAGGGTCAGTCTCGCGACCCCGCCCCCGACCGCCAGCGCGGTGGTCAGCTCGTCCACTCGGCGAGGACCTCGTCGTTGTGCTCGCCCAGCAGGGGCGGGCGGCGGGTCGGCACCGACTCGGCGCCGCTGATCCGCGCCGGGAAGGCGAGGTCGGAGACCTCGCCGATCACCGGCGCGGTGGTGCGGATGAGCAGGCCGGTGTCGACCACGTGCGGGTCGGCCAGCACCTCCTCGAAGGTGTTGATCGGCCCGCACGGCACGCCGTACGAGCTGAGCAGGGTGACCCACTCGTCGGCGTCACGCGTCATGAAGCTCTCCTCGAGGAGCTCCGCGAGCGCGACCTGGTGGGCGACCCGGCCCTCCTGCGTGGTGAAGCGAGGGTCGTCGAGCAGCTCGGGTCGCTCGACCGCGGTCGCCACCGACTGCCACAGCCGGTCGTTGCCGGCGGCCACGGTGAAGTAGCGGTCGCGGCCGCGGAACGCCTGGTACGGCGCGTTGCGCGGGTGGGCGCTGCCGAGCGCGCTCGGCGTGCGACCGGTGCCCCAGAACTCGCTCACCTGGAGGGCCGAGGTGGCCAGCAGGCAGTCGAGCATCGGCACGTCGACGTGGCGCGAGGTGCCGCTCTCGCGCACCTGGTGGACCAGCGCCGCGACGGTCATCGCCGCGTAGAGACCGGTGATGAAGTCGGCGACGGGCACGCCCGCCTTGACCGGCGGCCCCCCGTCGGAGCCGGTGACGCTCATCAGGCCGCTCATCCCCTGGATCACCACGTCGTAGGCGCCGCGGTCGCGGTAGGGACTGCGCAGCCCGAAGCCGGAGATCGAGCAGAACACGACGCCGCGGTGGTCCTCGGAGATCGCCTCGTAGCCGAGCCCGAGCTTGTCGAGCACCCCGGGCCGGTAGTTCTGGACGACGACGTCGGCCTCCAGCATCAGCCGGCGGATCGCGGCGTTCTGCTCGGGGTCCTTGAGGTCGGCGACGACCGAGCGCTTGTTGCGGTTGAGCGAGGTGAAGTTGTAGCTGAACTTGTTGTCGTCCTCGTCCCGCTCGATGGGCGGCCACGCGCGCATCTGGTCGCCGTTGGGCGGCTCGACCTTCACCACGTCGGCGCCCAGGTCGGCCAGCAGCATGCCCGCGAACGGACCCGCCGCCACGTGGCCGAACTCGACGATCCGCACCCCGTGGAGCGGCAGGTCGGAGCGATCCCCCTGAGCCATGCTCTCGTCCTCTCTCGTGCTGGTCATCGGCCGGTGAACCTCGGCTCGCGCTTCTCGCGGAAGGCCGCAATGCCTTCCTGCATGTCCTCGCTCTGCGACACCTCGCGCAGCAGCCGCATCGTGCGGACCTGCTCCTCGACGGCAGCCCGGCCGACATGGTCGTCGATTAGGCGCTTGGCGGTGCGGATCACGAGCGGCGCCGAGGCGGCCAGCCGGTGCGCCCAGCTCATCGCCAGCTCGACGTGCTCGCCGGGCGGGACGACCGCGTTGATCATCCCGACGTCGTAGGCGCGGGCGGCCGTGATCGGCTCGCCGAGCATCAGGAACTCGGCCGCGACCTTGCTGGGCACGCGCGAGACCACGCCCGAGGCGAGGCCGCCGAACGCACCGACCTTGCCCTCGGGATAGCTGAACCGCGCGGTCTCGGAGGCGACGATCAGGTCGGAGTACTGCGCGAGCACCCACCCGCCACCGATGCAGTGACCGGTGATCGCGGCGACCACGGGCTTGTCGAGGTCGACCGACAGGTTGGGCACGCAGCGCCACATGTCGAGCGAGACGTCGCCGAGGTCGATGCCTGCGCAGAACGCACGGTCGCCCTCCGAGGTGAGCACGGCGCAGCGCTGGTCACTGGACGCGTAGCGGGCCCAGGCCTCCTCGAGCCCCGTGATCATCGCGGGACTGAGCGCGTTGAGCTTCTCGGGCCGGCGCAGGGTCACCACGGCGACGTCGCCGTCGACCTCGTAGGTCACGGTCCCGCTCATCGCAGTGCCACCTCTCGGAGCTCGTCGAGCGCACCGAGCACCTCGTCGGTGTGCTGCCCCAGCAGGGGCGCGGGTCGCGCCGGCACGAGGGCCGCGCCGTCGATGCGGATCGGGAGGCCGGGGTAGGCGTGGCGGCCCGCGGCCGGGTGGTCGAGCTCGGTGAAGAACCCCGCCGCCCAGAGCTGCTCGTCGCGGGACAGCTCGGCCGGGCCGGTCACGAAGCCGGCCGGCACGCCGGCGAGCTGCAACCTGGCCACCAGGGCCTCGGCGTCCGGCTCCTCTGCGAGGGCCGCGGCCACCGCGGCCTCCAGCCGATCGAGGTCACCTCGACGTCCCTCGCTCGTCGCCCAGGCGGGGTCGTCGAGGAGGTCCCTTCGGACGAGACCGGCCACCAGGGCGGCGTACTGCTCGTCGGTGTGGACACCGATCGCGACGTGCCGGCCGTCACCGGCCGGGTGGATGCCGTGCGGGGCTCCGGTCGCGTCGCCGTTGAGGCGCTCCGTCGACTCCTGGCCACGTGACTCAAGGACGAACTGCTCGCCGAACAGCGGCATCATCGCCTCGCTCTGCGGGATCTCGACGTGGACGCCGCGACCGGTCACCCGGCGGCGCTCGAGCCCGGCCACCACGGCACTGGCGGCGAACAGGCCGCCGACGGGGTCGCCGATGGCGAAGCCCGTCAGCACCGGTCCGGTCTCGTCGCCGGAGAGCCAGGTGTTGCCGCTGGCCGCGTCGAACTGCGCACCGAAGCCGGCGGCCCGCGCCTGCGGGGAGGTCGAGGGGAAGGCGGTCATCTCGACCACGACCACCGTCGGGTTGACCTCGACGAGCTGGTCGAAGCCGAAGCCCATCCGCGACAGCACGCCGGCGCGGTAGTTGGAGACGACGACGTCGCAGGTGGCGACCAGCTCGAGCGCCGTCGCGCGGTCGTCCTCGTCCTTGAGGTCGAGCTGGACACTGAGCTTGCCGACGTTCTGGGTGTTGAACCAGGCGTTGCGGTCGAGACGGTGCTCACCGCCGTACTCCTGGTCGGGATAGCGGAGCCGCAGGTCGTTGCCGGTGCCGCGGAGCAGGTCGGGGCGGTTGCGGTTCTCGATCTTGATCACCTCGGCACCGAGCGCGGCGAGCACGCGGGTGCCCATCGGGCCGGACCAGACGTGGGTGAGGTCGAAGACGCGAACTCCCTCGAGGGGCAGGGTCATGCGCTGAGTCCTTCCGAGACGACCAGGTGGGGGATGGACGGGGCCAGGCCGCCGCCGCGGGCCTCGCGGAACGCGCCCCGGGACCGCAGGTCGGGGTCGTCGAGCACGTCGCGGGGCGAGCGGACGACGGAGGCGGCGACGTCGTGGAGGGCGGCCTCCGCCAGCGCCTCGGCGACGGTGAGGCGGGCGCCCCACTCG
Organism: Nocardioides currus; assembly: GCF_003057875.1. GTDB lineage: Bacteria > Actinomycetota > Actinomycetes > Propionibacteriales > Nocardioidaceae > Nocardioides > Nocardioides currus. The sequence goes on from NZ_PYXZ01000001.1 coordinate 529,955, forward strand.
TCGAAGAGGTCGCCGAGCTCGCGCACGTGGCGGAACCGCTCCCCGAGCTCGACGAAGCGTGCGTCGCCGAGCAGGTCGGCCCGGTCGACGAGACCGACGATCGCCGGCCAGGCGAGCCCGGCGTAGACCACGACCCACCCGTCGCGGCAGGCCACGACGAAGCGCGGTCCGGACTGCTCGAGGATCGAGTCCGAGCCGTTGTAGGCGAACTGCGTGGTGGGGTAGGGCAGCAGGCTGGCGACGGTCTCGAACACCGACACCGCGACCTCCTTGCCGCTCTCCCGCCCGCCGCCGGAGAGCTCGGCGACCAGGGCGGTGAAGAGGTAGAGCCCGGCGAGGTACTGGTAGCGGTAGCCGAACCCGTAGACCGGCGCGCCGGTCCGCGACCGGGTGTAGCCGGCGGCACCACCGAGCGCGGCGGTGACGAGCTCGTCGCCGACCCAGCCGGCCCGTGGCCCGTGCAGGTCGAAGTCGGACGTCACGCCGACCAGGCCGGCCGGCGGCAGCCCGGCGAGGGCCGTCGGCACGGTGCCGGTGTCGCGCAGCAGCACGTCGACCCGGGCGGGCTGGTCCGCGGACCCGACCTTGCCGGTGTCGAGGAAGTCGCGGGCCGCCTCGGTGACCTGCCCCGACGTGTCGGGGCTGGGGCGGTCGAGGACCGTGGCGCCGTTCTGGACGAAGAGCCAGCCCGCGTAGCGGGTCGCCGGGGTCGTGCCCGCGTCGACGACGACGAGGTGCTCGAGCCAGCGCGTGGCGCTCATCGGGGGACGACGCTGCGTGGCAGGACCCGGCGCAGCAGCACGACCAGCGCCTGCAGCACCACGCCGATCGCCGCGAGGACCACCAGGGCCGCGAAGATCGCCGGGGTGTCGCCGAAGGCCTGGCGCTCGACGAGCACGTAGCCCAGTCCCTCCCGCGCCCCGACCAGCTCGGCCGCGACGGCGCCCAGCAGCGCGACGATCAGCGCGACGTCGAGCGACGGGAAGAGGTAGGACATCGCGTTGGGCATCCGCAGGTAGCGCATCTCGTGCCAGCGGCTGGCCCCGATCGAGCGCATGAAGTTGTGCTCGTCCTTGTCGATCTCGGTGAAGCCGGCGATCGCCGCGGTCATCACCGGGAAGTAGGCCAGCGAGGCGGCGACCGCGATCTTCGGCGACATGCCGTAGCCGAGCGCGACCACCAGCAGCGGAGCGACGGCGATCTTCGGGAACGACTGCAGCGCGATGATGTAGGGGTAGAACGCGATGCGGCTGATGGCGCTGTAGGCGAAGAGGGCGCCGAGCAGCAGGCCGGCGACCACGCCGATCCCGAAGCCGATCACCATCTCGGTGAGCGTGACGCGGATGTCGCCCCACCACAGCCCCTGGATGATGCCGGCGTCGAGGGCCGACCAGACGTCGGCGGGCGCGGGAAGCAGCAGCGGCGAGACCATGTCGCGGCGGGTCACCAGCTCCCAGGCGCCGACGAGGACGACGCCGACCAGGAGCGGCAGGCCGATGCGCAGGCCCAACGACGGGCCCTTCCTCTGCTTGCGCGTGGCCCGGCCGCCCGGCTGCGGGAGGGCGGTGCCCGCGCTGATGTCGCGGTCGAGCATGGTGGCGGTCATCGGTTGGTCCCCTCGTGGTGGTGCCCGATCAGCCCGCGGATGCGGCTGACGAGCTCGTAGAAGTGTTCGTCCGAGCGCAGCTCGGGGCCGCGTGGGCGGGCGAGCGGCACGTCGACGATCTCCTTGAGCGTCCCGGGACGACTGGTCATGACCCCGACGCGGTCGGAGAGGTAGACGGCCTCGGCGATGTTGTGGGTGATGAAGACGACGGTCTTGGGGCTGTCGGTCCACAGGCGCATCAGCTCGTCGTTGAGCCCCTCGCGGGTGAACTCGTCGAGGGCGCTGAAGGGCTCGTCCATGAGGAGCACGTCGGGGTCGCCGACCAGGGCGCGCACGATGGAGGCGCGCTGCTGCATGCCGCCGGACAGCTCGCTGGGGTAGCGCTTGCGGAAGTCGGCCAGGCCCGCCAGCTCGAAGAGGTGGTCGGCACGAGCCCGGGTCTCGTCGTCGAGCCGCTTGGCGATCTTGCTGGGCAGGAGCACGTTCTCCTCGATGGTCAGCCACGTGAGCAGCGTGGCCTTCTGGAAGACGATGCCGGTCGCGCGGTCGGGGCCGGAGACGGTGCGATCACCGATGCGGGTCTGCCCGGTCGAGGCGTCGAGCAGGCCCGCCACGACGTTGAGCAGCGTCGACTTGCCGCAGCCGCTGGGGCCCACCAGCGAGAAGAACTCGCCGGCACGCAGCGTCAGGTCGACCGAGGTGAGGGCGGTGACGGGGGCGCCGCCGCCCTTGACGTCGTACGTCTTGGAGACGCCGTCCAGGACGATGGCGCGCCCGGTCGGGGGCGTCGTGGCGGGCGGGGCGTCGTGGGTCGTCATGACGGAGCTCATCGGGCTTCCTTCTCGGTGGTGGGCTGCATGAACGGCGAGCCGGCGACCGCGTCGCGCAACGCGCCGAGGAGCACGTCGAGCTTGGCCGCGATGCGGGTGTCGGGGCCGGAGAAGCCGAGTGCGACGCTCTCCCCCGTCGGTCCGCTGACGACCTCGACGGCGATGCCGCCGACGCCCGATCGCCACTCGCTGTTGTTGACGGCGTAGCCGCGCTCGCGGCACTCGGCCAGCTCCGCGCGCAACGCGTCGGGATCGGTGATCGTGTGCTCGGTGTGCGCCTCGAGGCCGGCGGCGATGACGCGCTCGATCTCGGTGGGCGACTGGGTGGCCAGCAGCATCTTGCCGGTCGCGACGCAGTAGGCCGGGGCGGTGCCGCCGAGCTCCGTGTAGCTGCGGATGGGCTGCCAGCCGTCGGCCTTGTCGATGTAGGTCACGTGGCCCGGCTCGTACGCGGCGAGGTGGACGGTCTCGCCGTGCTCGGCAGCCAGCGTACGGACCACCGGGGCGAGCGTGTCGCGCACGTCGGTGAGCCGGAACGACTGGCTGGCGATCGTCCACACCTTGGTGGTGAGGGAGTAGTTGTCGCTGGAGTCGCGCTCGACCCAGCCCTGGGCGGCCAGGGTGCGCAGCAGCCGGTAGACGGTCTGCCGGGGCAGGCGCAGCTCCTCGCTGAGGTGGCGCACGCTGGTGCGGCCGGCGGCCAGGCTCTCCAGCACGACCAACCCGTTGGACAGGGTGGACAGCACCGGTCCGTCCGGACCCGAGCTCGAGGAAGTCGTCATCGCTCCATCACAATCTGTTGATGCTTCATCATTAGTTGTCGAGAGTCTGCGTGATCGCCGTCACCCGGTCAAGGGTGTGCCGAGGACCGCGCCGGCGAGATGGCCCGGCGGACCCGAGGGGCCGCCGGGCCAGCCGCTCAGGAGACCGAGCCCTTCGCGGCCTCGGCCTCGACGGCGGCGTGGTCGTAGTCGTCGGCGTCCTCGGACACGCTGAGGTCGAAGGTCTTGGCGATGTCGATCTCGCCCTCGACGATGCCGGCGTCCTGGTGGAACTCGACCGCCTTCTTCACGGCCTCGTCGGACAGCACGCCGTAGGAACCCTCCGGACCCATGTTGGCCAGCTTGGACCAGTAGGCCTTGACCAGGGCGGTGGTGTCGCTCATGGCCTGCTCGTCGGAGACGTCGCGGGGCTTGACGTCCGGGTTCTCCTCCCACAGGTAGTCGATGATCGCGTCCGGGTCCTGCTGGGCCAGGATCGCCGTCTTCGACATGCCCTGCATGAACGTCACCAGCTCGTCACGGTGGTCCTCCAGCACCTTCGCGTTGGCGATCCACGCGCCCGAGCCGTCGAGCTCGTCCAGCGGCGAGGGCAGCAGTCGCATGCCGCCCTCCGTCAACCCGTCCACGACCTCGAACGGGCCGTCGTACGTCGCGAACGCGTCGACCTTGCCGGAGTTGAGGGCCTCGGCGGCCTGGGCGCCGGTACCGATCGGCAGCCAGGTGACGTCGTCGTCGGGGTCGATGCCCTCGAGGTTGAGTGCAGCGCGGTTGTAGAGGTACATCCCGGTGTTCAGCGCCTGCACGCCGATGGTCTTGCCCTTGAGGTCGGTGAGCGACTGCACGTCGCTGTCGTTGGGGACGGCCAGGTGCCAGATGTTGCCGCCGGTGATGGCGATGATCTTGACCTCCGGGCTCTGCGCGGCGACGGACAGCGCGGAGCTGAGCCCGACCACGCTGACGTCGGCCTTGCCCGAGGCGACCAGCTGGGCCGACTGGGTGCCGCCCTGGGTGAACTCGACGTCGACGTCGATGCCGTCGTCCTTCCAGATGTGGTCCTTGGCCCAGGAGGAGTACGGCGCGTTGAAGGCCGAGATCGTCTGGGCGCCGTCGGCCAGGACGAGCGAGGTGCCCCCGGAGGAGGCGTCGGAGTCGCCACCGCACGCCGTGGCGGTCAGGGCGACAGCCGCGGTGAGCGCGACGAGGAGCCGGGTCCGACGACCGGACCGGTTCGAGATGGTGAGTCGCATCGGCAGGGAGCCTTTCGCTGAAACATCACACTGTGATGAGGCCTAGTTAAATGGTGGTGAGACCGTATGATGGCCGTCACATAACGTCAAGGCCTGCTCACCATACGATCTGGCCGCCGACCCAGAGACCCAGCCCCCACGGGCGAGATCGGAGCAGCTCACATGCACTACCACCAGGCACTGGCCCACGCCCTGCGCGGAGCGGGGACCGAGGTCGTCTTCGGCGTCCTCGGCGACGCCAACCTCTTCGCGATGGACTCCTTCGTCCGCGAGACCGGTGGACGCTACGTCTCCTTCGCGCACGAGGGCGGAGCGGTGCTCGCCGCCGGTGGCTTCACCTCGGCCTCCGCCGGCCGACTCGGAGTCGCGACCGTGACCCACGGGCCCGCCCTGACCAACTGCGTCACGGCCTTGGTCGACGCCGCGCGCAGCCGCACCCCGCTCCTGCTGCTCGCGGGCGACACCGCCACCGGCGACCGCGACAACCTCCAGAACATCGACCAGGCCGCGGTGGTCTCCCCGACCGGCGCCCTCTTCGAGCGGGCACGCACGGCCCAGAGCGTGGTCGAGGACGTGCAGCGGGCCGTGCGGCTGGCGTGGAGCGAGCGACGGCCCGTCGTGCTCGACGTCCCGGTCGAGCTCCAGTGGCAGGAGGTCGACCTGCCCTCGTCGGCCTTCGACCTGCGGACCGTGACCGCGCGGCCGCTCGCCGTGCCCGAGACCGCGAGCCTCGAGGACGCGCTCGGCATCCTGGCGTCGGCCCGGCGACCGATCGTCCTCGGCGGGCGCGGGGCCGCCGACGCCCGTGCCGAGCTCACCGAGCTGGCCGCCCAGCTCGGCGCACCGGTCGCCACCACCCTGCGCGGCAAGGGCCTGTTCGCGGGACATCCCGTCGACCTCGGGATCTTCGGGACGCTCTCCCACGACCTCGCCAGCGAGACGATCGCCCGCGCGGACGTCGTGGTCGCCTTCGGTGCCGGCCTCAACGCGTGGACCACCTCGAAGGGCGAGCTGGTCGCCGGCAAGCGTGTCGTCCACGTCGACCACGACCCGAGCACGCTGGTCACCGGCATCGGCGCCACCGTGTCGCTGCTCGGCGACGCGGCGATGACGGCGCGTGCCCTCCTCGACGGGCTCCGCGAGGCCGAGGTGGAGCCGACGTCGTTCGCGGACGCAACCCTCGAGGCCGCGCTCGAGGAGCGGCAGGCCGCGCTGGTCGTCACGCCCGACTCGCTGCCGACGACGGCGGACGGTCTCGACGTCGAGCTGTTGTGGCGCCAGATCGACCAGGCGCTGCCGGCCGATCGCACGCTGGTCGTCGACGACGGCCGCTTCATCATCACCGCCTACCGCGAGCTCGGGGTCGCCCAGCCCGCGGCGTACGTCCACACCTGCAGCTTTGCCTCCATCGGCCTGGCCGTCGCCACCGCGGTCGGCGCACACGCGGCGGCTCCCCAGCGCCCGATCCTCGTGGTCTGTGGCGACGGCGGGTTCATGAGCGCCGGCCTCACCGAGGTGAGCACCCTGGTGCGCGCGGGCGTCCCGGCCCTGCTCGTCGTCCTCAACGACGGGGCGTACGGCGCTGAGCACATGCAGTTCCGTGCCCGCGGGATGGACCCCACGATCTCCACCTTCGACTGGCCCGACCTCGCCCCCGTGGCCGAGGCGCTGGGCGCCCGCGGCTTCACCGTGCGCACCCACGCCGACCTCGCCGCAGCCCTGGCCGAGGTGGTCGTCGACGGCGCGGTGACCGGGCCGGTCCTCCTCGACGTCAAGGTCGATCCCGACCGCGTCCCGACGCCGGGCTACTGAGATGGGCCCCGCGACGACCGGGATCCTCGACGACCTGGCCGCCGGTCTCACAGGCGGGCGGCTGGTGGTCGCCGAGGCCTCGCTCGAGGCCTACCGCCACGACTTCGTCCCGGATCCGGACGCCGGCCGGCCGCTCGCAGCCGCACTCGTCACCTCCGTCGAGGAGGTCCGGCACTGCCTGCGCTGGGCCACCCGGCACCGGGTACCGATGGTGCCCCGCGGTGCCGGGACGGGTCTGTCCGGCGGCGCGACCGCGGTCGACGGGTGCCTCGTCCTCGTCCTGGACGCGATGACCGCCATCTCGATCGACCCCACCGCCCGGGTGGCCACCGTCGAGCCGGGGGCGCTCAACATCGCGGTCAAGGAGGCCGCGGCCGCGCACGGCCTGCACTACCCGCCCGACCCCGGGTCGTTCCGGATCTCGACGATCGGGGGCAACATCGCGACCAACGCCGGCGGGCTGTGCTGCGTGAAGTACGGCGTGACCGCGGCGTACGTCCTCGGCCTCGACATCGTGCTCGCCGACGGACGCCTGCTGGAGCTGGGCGGCTCGACGATCAAGGACGTCGCCGGCCTGCCGCTGCTGCCCCTGTTCGTCGGGAGCGAGGGCACCCTCGGGGTGGTCGTCGGCGCGCGTCTGCGGCTGGTCCCCCAGCCACCCCCCGCGGCGACGGTCGTCGCCGTCTTCTCGACGACGCGAGCCGCGGGCGAGGCCGTGGTGGCCATCGGGCGCACCTGCACGCCGTCACTGCTGGAGCTGCTCGACAACCGCACGATCAACAACGTCGAGGACTACCGGCCCTCCGGCCTCGACCGGACGGCGGGAGCGCTGCTGATCGCCCAGAGCGACGCCCGGGGCGCCGCGGCCGCCGCGGAGGCAGAGACGATCGCGGAGCTGTGCCGCGCCGCCGGGGCCGACGAGGTGCACGTCAGCGACGACCCCGAGGAGGGCGAGGCCCTGGTCGAGGTGCGGCGGATGACCGGGCCGGCCGTCGAGGTGCGGGGCGCCCTGCTGCCCGAGGACGTGGGCGTGCCGGTCGACCGGCTGCCCGACCTGCTGACCGCGATCGAGGCCGTCGCTGCCGAGCTGGACGTCGAGATCCCGGTGGTGGCGCACGCCGGCGACGGCAACGTGCACCCGACGATCGTCTACGACCCGGCCGACGTCGCGATGGTCGCCCGGGCGCGGGTGGCCTTCGAGCGCATCCTCGCGCTCGCGCTGGAGCTCGACGGCACCATCACCGGCGAGCACGGCGTCGGCCGGGCCAAGAGGTCGGCGCTGGCCGCGCAGGTCGGCGACGACGTGCTGGAGGTCAGCCGTGGGATCAAGGCCGTGCTCGACCCCCTCGGGCTGCTCAATCCCGGCGTGCTGCTCTGACCTCACGGCCGGTCGAGCGCTGCGCGATGGACAGGAGCGCGGCGGCCGGCCGGTCGAGCGGGCGGTCACGCCGCCAGATCGCGGTGAGGGGTCGCTCGAGGTCGAGGTCGTGACGGACCTCCACCAGCTCGCCGACCTCGAGCGAGGAGCGCACGGCGTGCGGCGTGACGACCGCGGGTCCGACGCCGGCGAGCACGGCCCCGACCATCGCCGTGGTCGACGTTGCGACCATGGCGATGCGTGGCTCGGCGGCGATCGCGCGCTCGAAGGTGGACCGGGTGCCGCTGCCCTCCTCGCGCACGACGAACTCGGTCGCCAGCAGCTGCTCGCGCGACACCGGCACCGACCGCCGCGCCCAGGGATGCGACGCCGGGACCACCAGGACCAGCCGGTCGGTGCCGACCACCCGCCGCGCGAGGTCCGGCGACACGACCATCGACTCGACGAAGCCGATCGCGCAGTCCCCCGAGTGCACGAGGTCGTCGACGCGGTCGGAGTTCTGCACCTGCAGGCGCAGGTGGACGTCGGGCAGCATCGCCCGCAGCTCGCCGATCCACCGGGGCAGCACGAACTCCGCCACCGTCAGGCTGGCCGCGACGCCGAGGTCGCTGCCCTCGCGGCTGCGCTCGGCGCTCAGCGCAGCCAGGCCGCCGCGGACGGTGTCGATGGAGTGCAACACCTCGCGTGCCCAGGCCGCCACGGTGACCCCGTCGGGCGTCAACCGGGTGCCCCGGGGCGAGCGATCGGCCACGCGCAGCTGCCACCGGGTCTCGAACGCGCGCAGGCAGGCGCTCGCCGCCGGCTGCGTGATGCCGAGGTGGCGCCCGGCCGCGCCGAGGCTGCCGCCCTCCTCGAGGTGGACCAGCAGCCGCAGCGCCTGGACATCGAGCTCCTTGCTCATCACCACAGTTTATGGGCTGGGTAGACACTGCTGTCTACCCAGCACGCCCGTCCGGTCCGAGCCTTGGGACGTGACCACACCGACGATCCCCGCCCCCGCCCGCACCACCACCCCGGCGAGGTCGTGGGCGCCGTACGCCCGTCGTGCGCTGCTCGCCGCTGCCGTCGCCGGCGTCGCCCTCGCGGTCAGCCGGGTGGTCCCGCTGCTCGGTCCCCTGCTGGTGGCCATGGCCATCGGGGTCGTCGCCGCCAACACTCCCGGCATCAGCCGCCACGTGGTGGGCGCCTCGCCGCGCGCCGACAAGCTGCTGCTCCGCTCCGGCGTGGTGCTCCTCGGGCTCAAGGTCGCCATCAGCGACGTGCTCGCCCTCGGGGTCTCCGGCATCACCGTGGTGCTGGTGACGGTTGCCGCGACGTACGGCGCCACCCAGCTCGCCGGACGGATGCTGGGCGTCGAGCGCGAGCTCACCACGCTGGTCGCTGCCGGCTTTTCGATCTGCGGCGCCGCCGCCGTGGCTGCCGTCGAGTCGTCGATCCGCGCGCGGGCACAGGACGTCGCCCTGGCGGTCGCGATGGTGACGGTCTTCGGCACCGCGATGATCGCAGTGGTGCCCGGCGTCGGGCACCTGGTCGGGCTGACCTCGGAGCAGAACGCCCTCTGGGCCGGGGCGAGCATCCACGAGGTCGCACAGGTGATCGCCGCCGCGTCCCTGATCGGTGCGGGCGGCTCGGTGGTGCTGGCGACCGCCACCACGGTCAAGCTGGCCCGGGTCGCGCTCCTCGCGCCGGTCCAGCTGCTCTCGGCGCGGGTCTGCCGCCAGGACGCCGAGCGGCGCGGACCGCTGGTCCCGCTGTTCCTCGTCGGCTTCCTCGTCGCCGTCGCGGTCCGCTCGACCGGGCTGCTCCCCACCTCGGTGCTCGACCTCGCGGGCGCGTTGACCACGCTGCTGCTCAGCGCAGCGATGTTCGGCCTCGGCACGGGCATCGTGGCGCGCCAGCTGTGGCCGGTGCCCGGCCGGGCGATCGCCCTCGCCAGCATCTCCACCCTGGTCGCGGCCACCACGTCGCTGGTGCTGGTCCTGCTGATCGGCTGAGCCGGGCGTACGGACAGCAGAACCCTCGGCCCAGCAGGGCCGAGGGTTCGTCTGTGGCAGATGAAGGATTCGAACCTTCGAAGGCGTAAGCCGACGGATTTACAGTCCGCTCCCATTGGCCGCTCGGGCAATCTGCCGTGCTGACTCCCGGGCAAGGGCGAGCTTGGTCCGGGAGCAACGAGAGACGAGGATAGCGTCAGACCGACCCAGTGAGAAAACCGGAGGTGCCCCCATGGCCGACTCAAGCTTCGACATCGTGAGCAAGCTCGACCGCCAGGAGGTGGACAACGCGCTGAGCCAGGCGGCTCGCGAGATCGCCACCCGTTTCGACTTCAAGGGCACCGGCGCCTCGATCGAGTGGAAGGGCGAGCAGGCGATCGAGATCGTGGCCTCGGCCGACGACCGCGCGAGCGCCGTGCTGAGCGTGTTCCAGGACAAGCTGATCAAGCGCGACCAGAGCCTGAAGATCCTCGACGCCTCCGACCCGCGCCAGTCGGGCCAGGTGTCCAAGATCGACATCGTGCTCAAGGAGGGCATCACCTCCGAGGACGCCAAGAAGATCTCCAAGCTGATCCGCGACGAGGGCCCCAAGGGCGTCAAGGCGCAGATCCAGGGCGACGAGCTCCGGGTGTCGTCGAAGAAGCGCGACGACCTCCAGGCCGTGCAGCAGCTGGTGAAGTCGCAGGACTACGACTTCGCGGTGCAGTTCACCAACTACCGCTGACGGCGCGGGGTCGACCGGGCCCGCCGTCGCCGGCGCGGCTGGCGTCCTGGCTCATGCGTCGGCTCGGGGACGCTGGGCCAGCCGGCGCGCGAGGTACGGCGCGGTGGCGCTGCCCTCGACCGACGCAACGTCGCGCGGGGTGCCGGTGGCGACCACCCGTCCACCCGCATCACCACCGCCCGGGCCGAGGTCGATGACCCAGTCGGCGGTGGCGATCGTGTCGAGGTCGTGCTCGACGAGGACGACGGTGTTGCCGGCTTCCACGAGCAGGTGCAGCTGTCGCAGCAGCAGGGCGATGTCGGCCGGGTGGAGGCCCGCCGTCGGCTCGTCGAGCAGGTAGAGCGCGTGGCCGCGGCGAGCTCGCTGCAGCTCGGTGGCCAGCTTGATGCGCTGCGCCTCCCCGCCGCTGAGCTCCGTGGCGGGTTGGCCCAGCCGCAGGTAGCCCAGCCCCACCTCGCGCAGCGTCTCGAGGCTCCGGGAGGCCGCAGGCACGTCCGCGAGGAACGTCGCCGCGTCGTCGACCGTCATCGCCAGCACGTCGGCGACGGTCCTGCCCTCGTGGGTCACCTCGAGCGTCTCGGCGTTGTAGCGGGAGCCGTGACAGGTCGGGCACGCCGCGTAGGTGCCCGGCAGGAACAACAGCTCGACCGCCACGAACCCCTCGCCCTGACAGGTCTCGCACCGCCCGTCGGCGACGTTGAACGAGAAGCGACCGGCGCCATAGCCTCGAGCCTTCGCCTCGTCGGTCGCGGCGAACAGCCTGCGCACGGCGTCGAACATCCCCGTGTAGGTCGCCAGGTTGGACCGCGGGGTGCGCCCGATGGGGCGCTGGTCGACCAGGACGAGACGGTCGAACGCCTCGAGACCCGACACGTCCTCCACGTCGACCTCGAGGTCGGCCTGGTCGGGGTCGTCGGGCGCCCGGCCCAGATGGCACCGCACGAGCTCGGCAAGCACCTGCGTGACCAGCGTCGACTTCCCCGACCCGGAGACCCCGGTCACCGCCGTCAGCACGCCCAGGGGGACGTCGACCGAGACGTCGACGAGGTTGTGGCGGGACACACCGCGCAGGTGCAGGTGGCCGTGCGCGGCGCGCGGGGTGTGGTCGAGGGGCTCGGCGCGCCCGAAGAGGTACGTCCCGGTGGCGGACTCCTCGACGTCCTCCAGGCCGGCCACCGGTCCGCTGTAGAGCACCCGGCCACCCCCCTCCCCCGCGCCCGGGCCGATGTCGACGACCCAGTCCGCGCGGCGGACGACGTCCATGTCGTGCTCGACCACGAACAGCGAGTTGCCCGACGCCTTGAGCCGGGCCAGCACGTCGAGCAGCGGCTCGGCATCGGCCGGGTGAAGGCCCGCCGAGGGCTCGTCCAGCACGTAGACGACCCCGAACAGGCCGGACCGCAGCTGGGTCGCGATCCGCAGCCGCTGAGCCTCACCCGGCGACAGCGTCGTCGAGGAGCGGCCGAGCTTGAGGTAGCCCAGGCCGAGGACCAGGAGCACGTCGATGCGCGCGACCAGGTCCCCGCAGATCCGCACCGCCACCTCGTTCGCCTCCGCGGGCAGTTCGGCGACGGGACGCAACACGGCCACGACGTCAGCGAACGACATCGCGTTGACCTCCGCGATCGAGAGGCCGGCCACGGTGACCGCGAGGGCCTCCGGCCGCAGCCCGCTCCCGTGGCACTCGGGACAGGGCACGCTCCGCACGAACCGCAGCGCCCGCTCTCGCATCCGCTCGCTCGTCGAGTCGGCGAGCACGTGCATCACGTGCTTGCGAGCGCTCCAGAACTTCCCGTAGTAACCGTGGTCGATGCGATCTCGCTGGGGCTTGATCAGCACCGACGGCTGCTCGTCGGTGAAGAGCAGCCAGTCCCGGTCCTTCTTCCGCAGCCTGCTCCACGGCCTCTCGATGTCGATGTCGAGACCGCTCACGATGCTGCGCAGGTTGGCCCCCTGCCAGGCGCCCGGCCATGCCGCGATCGCGCCCTCGCGGATGCTCAACGACGGGTCCGGGACCAGGAGGTCCTCGGCCACGTCGTGCACGACACCGAGACCGTGGCAGCGCAGGCACGCACCAGCGGCGGTGTTCGGCGAGAAGGCCTCGGCGGCCAGGTGCGCGGCGCCCGGCGGGTAGGTCCCCGCTCGCGAGTAGAGCATCCGGAGCAGGTTCGACAGCGTCGTGATCGTGCCGACCGTCGACCGGGAGCTGGGCGCACCACGCCGCTGCTGGAGGGCCACGGCCGGCGGGAGTCCGGTGATCTCCTGCACGTGCGGCGCGCCGACCTGCTGCAGCAGCCGACGGGCGTACGGCGCGACCGACTCGAAGTAACGGCGCTGCGCCTCGGCGTACAACGTGCCGAACGCGAGTGACGACTTCCCGGATCCGGAGACCCCGGTGAAGGCGACCATCGCGTCGCGCGGGATGTCGACGTCGACGTCTCGCAGGTTGTGCTCGCTGGCGCCCCGCACGTGCACGAAGGTGTCACTCGGGTCGTAGGTCACGACCCATCTTGACCCTCGGCTTGCGTGGCGGAGAATCGCGGGACGCAGCCCCGTCCCGGTCCCTGCACGCCAGAGGGTGTCGTCGAGGAGCGCGACCGGCGCTGGGGTCGTGGTGCCCCGTGGTCAGCCCTCGTCCTCGTCCCGGGCGACCCGGACCACCAGGCACCCGGGCTGCACCACGAAGCGCAGCCGCGACGCGTCCGTCAGCACGTCGCCGTCGACCTCGCACAGCTGCTGCGGCTCGACCCGGACGGTGAGGTCGCGTCCCCGGTCGCGATCGAGCGACGGTCCCTCGCCCCGCCCGGTCAGCACGCGGGCGGCCATCCCGAGCCAGTCCTTCAGCCCGCCGGGGCTGATGACGGCCACGTCGAGGAGGCCGTCGTCGACCACGGCGTCGGGCAGCAGCTCCATCCCGCCGGTGAGCTCGCCGCAGTTGCCGACGACGACCCCGCGGGCCTCGCTCGTCGAGCTGGTGCCGTCGACGGACAGCTCCAGCTCGAAGGGGTCGTCGGTCAGGTGCTGGCCGCCGCTCGCGACGTACGCCGCCCAGCCGGCCTTGTCCTTCACGCCCTCGGGCGCGTCGTCCATGATCTGTGCGTCGAAGCCGAGCCCGGCCATGACCGTGAAGCAGTGCACGTTGTCAGCGCCGGTGTCCAGGTCGCCCAGGGCGCCCTCGAGCTGGTCCTCGGTGGGGTCGACGACCATCCACCCGACGTCGATGCTGCGGTCCCGCCCCGAGAACGCCGCCGCGGCCGCGTCGGACAGCGAGTCGATCGGCAGGCCGAGGTTGCGGGCGAGCAGGTTGCCGGTGCCGCCGGGCAGGAGGCCGAGCGGGACGCCGGTCCCGACGAGCTCCTGCGCCACCGCGCGCACGGTCCCGTCGCCGCCGAGCACGCACACCAGCGCGGCGCCGTTGCGCACCGCCTCGCGTGCCTGACCGAAGCCGGGATCGTCCTCGGTGGTCTCGACGAGCGTCGGCTCCTCGAGGCCCGCCGCGGAGGCCGCCGCCCGAAGGTCGTCGCGCACGTCCTCGAGATCGAACTTCACCGGATTGACGACGACCACGACACCCTCGCGCTCAGCGTTCATTCGCGTACTGTTGCACGGCGCCCACCGGGTTGGCTGGAGGAGTGGCTGCGTGCGTCTGCACGCCAGGGAGGACAGCATGAACAGCATCAGTGGTCAGGCCGGGGACATGAACGACTCCGCCAAGCAAGCAGCCTCCAGGGCAGGTGACAATCCGGTCGTCGAGTGGGGCGCCCGTCTCGGCTACGGCGCCAACGGCGTCCTGCACTTCCTCCTGGCCTGGCTGACCGCGCAGGTCGCCCTCGGTGGCAGTGGCGACGACAAGCAGGCCAGCCAGTCCGGGGCGCTCGCGACGTTGGCGCAGGAGAGCATCGGCCAGCTGCTGCTGTGGGTCCTGTTCGCCGGCTTCGTGCTGCTCGCCATCTGGCAGGTGACCGAGCTGTTCACCCAGAGCGAGGTCTTCGACAAGGCCAAGGCCGGCGGCAAGGCCGTGCTCTACGCAGCGCTGGCGTGGACCTCCTTCACCTTCGCCTCCGGCGGCCGCTCCTCGAGCAACAAGCAGAGCAAGGACTTCACCCAGACCCTGATGGACGCGCCGGCCGGGCAGGTGCTCGTCGGCGCGGTCGGCGTCGGGATCCTGGGGATCGCGGGCTACCACGTCTACAAGGGCTGGAAGGAGAAGTTCCTGGAGGACCTCCAGGAGCACCCCGGCCGGTGGGCGGTCATCGCCGGACGGGTGGGCTACATCGCCAAGGGAGTGGCGCTCGCGGCGGTGGGCGTCCTGTTCATCACGGCCGCGATCAAGCACCAGTCGGGCAAGGCGACCGGGCTCGACGGGGCGCTGCACTCCCTGCTCGACCTGCCCGCCGGTCCGGTCATCCTGGTCCTGATCGCGCTCGGCCTCGCGGCGTACGGCGCCTACTCCTTCGCCCGGGCCCGCTACGCCCGGGTCTGATCCGCTGCCTGATCCCCGGCCTGCTCGCGGCGCAGCCAGCACCACGCGAGCAGCGCGGCGATGCTGCCGTTGACGATGGCCACGAGCACGTCGCTCAGGTGGTGCATGCCGCGGTAGAGCCGCGCGGTCGCGACGAGCAACGGGATCGCCACGCACACGGCGACCACGAGGCGGCGCAGCGCGGGGCTCTTGATCTCGAGGGCCATCAGCGCCAGCGTGAAGTAGAGCCCGGTGGCCGCACCGGTGTGCCCGCTCGGGAAGCTGGAGGTCGGCGGCGAGTCGTCGAGCTTCTCGACGTCGGGTCGCTCGCGGTCGATCAGCAGCGTGGTGAAGAAGAAGACCAGCGCCTGGAGGCTGATGGCGATGAGCGGCACCACAGCGAACCACCACTGCCGGGTCCGCCACCAGACCACCGCGACCACGACGAGGCACAGGCCGACGATGCTCACCGTCGCCCCGGTCCACGAGAAAACGAGCGTGACGGCGTCCCAGAACGACGTCCGCGACGACTCCAGGCTCCGGTTGACGCCCTCCTCCTCGATGCCCACGTCCTTGAGCGGACCGTCGGTGAGCAACCAGCCGATCCCCAGCACGACCAGCCACCACACGGCCATCGGGGCGGCGGCTCGCAGTGCGAGGTCGCGGCCGGCCTCCTTGGCGGAGGGGCGGGACGTGTCGTCCTGCCACCGGGTGCGAAGTGCCATCAGCTCGACCTTTCCGACGAGGACGGGGCCGGCGGTCGCCAGCCCGTGAAACCGGCGTACGACGCCGCCGCGAGACCGCATCCCAGCACGACACCGGCGACCACGTCGGACAGGAAGTGTGCACCGGCGAAGAGCCTGTCGGCGCAGGTCGCGACCACCCACAGGGCGCCGAGGCCGACGAGCAGCCGCCACACGGTCCGATGCACGAACGGTCGCACCATCAGGAGCACGACGGTGACCACGATCGCGTTGTTGGTGGCGTGCCCTGAGGGGAACGAGAACCCGAGGTGCTGGGAGAAGGGGTCGTCGATCACGGGGCGGGTGCGCCGCACGAGCAGCTTGAGCAGCGCTGCGATGGCCCACCCCCCGGCCATCGTGGCGATCCCCCACCAGGCACGGGTGCGCCGGTGCTGCCCGAACCAGACGTAGAGGCTGACGGGCAGGCCGAGGAAGAGGTACATCACGAACGGCTGGCTGATCACCTCCCAGGTCTCGACGAGGCGCCGGAAGCCGTCGTGGTCGCGTGTGTAGCCGGTCGCCGCGTCGATGACGTCCTGGTCGAACGAGACGAGCGGGTCGAAGTTGGTGCGGACGAGGAACGCGAGCAGCGCGAGGGGTACGGCGACGACCACCGCGTAGACCACCGCACGTGTCATCCGTCGCCAGCGGGACGAGGCGACGGGATCCATGCGCGGCATCATTGCACTGACCGGTCCCCGGCAGGGGCGGCAACGCGCCTGCTTGACACGAGGGCCAAGATGACGCCGTGGACGTGCAGTCGTGGCTCCTGACCAGTGCCGAGCGGGAGAACCCGCACACCCGGATCGACGAGGTGCGCGACGACGGCACCGCGTGGAGCTGTGGCAACACCGTGCGGGCGATCGTCCACGGTCGTCCCTACTTCGCCGAGCTGCACGAGCGGATCAGCGCACTGGGCCGGGGCGATCATCTCTACTTCGCCGACTGGCAGGGCGATCCCGACCAGCAGCTGACCGACGACCCGGCCTCCACCCTCAGCAACACCCTCGTCGCCGCGGCGAAGCGCGGCGTCGACGTGCGCGGGCTCCTGTGGCGCTCCCACTGGCACCGGCTGGGCTTCAGCGCCCACCGGCACCGCTACCTCGGCGAGGAGATCGGCGAGGCCGGCGGGGAGTGCCTGCGCGACATGCGCGTGCGCACCCGCGGGGCGCACCACCAGAAGTTCGTGGTGATCCGCCACCGCGACGACCCGGCCCGGGACGTGGCCTACGTCGGCGGGATCGACCTGTGCCACGGGCGCCGTGACGACCACGACCACCGCGGCGACCAGCAGGCGGTCGAGCTCGCCAAGGCCTACGGCCCCACCCCTGCCTGGCACGACGTCCAGGTCGCGATCCAAGGACCGGCCGTGCACGACGTGGAGACCACCTTCCGCGAGCGCTGGGAGGACAGCACGCCGCTCACCCTCAACCCGGGCCGGATCCTGTCCAGTCTCCTCCACCGCGAGGACCTGTCGCCCGACCCGCTCGGCGTGCAGGCCCCGGCGCCCCAGCCGAGGATCGACGGGCACGACATCGTCCAGGTCGTCCGGACCTTCCCGGTGATCTATCCCAAGACCTTCGACTTCGCGCCCGACGGCGAGCGCTCGGTCATGCTGAGCAACACCAAGGCCATCGCGAACGCCGACCGCCTCGTCTACGTCGAGGACCAGTACCTCTGGTCCGAGGACGTCGGCAAGCACTTCGCGTCGGCGCTGCGGGACAACCCCGAGCTCCGCCTGGTGGTGGTGCTGCCGATGGTGCCCGACCGCGAGGGCGCCATGGCCGAGGTGCCCCAGCTCTACGGACGGTCGCTGGCGATGAGGACCATCCTGGAGGCCGGGGGCGACCGGGTGGCGGTGTTCGGCCTGTGCAACGAGGCCGGGCTGCCGATCTACGTGCACTCCAAGACCTGCGTGATCGACCACCGCTGGGCCAGCGTCGGCTCCGACAACCTCAACCAGCGGTCGTGGACCAGCGACAGCGAGATCGCCTGCGTGGTCGTCGACGAGCGCGGCGACCTCGACGACCCCGCACCGGCCGACTCCTTCCCGCGCGTGCTCCTGCGCACCCTCGTCGCCGAGCACCTCGGGTGTGAGCCCGACGACGTGCCCGAGGACCCGCACGAGCTGTTCGACGCGATGGTCGCGTGCGCCGACGCGCTGGACGAGTGGTACGCCGGGGGTGCGCCCGACAGGCTGACCGGCATCCGTGGCCTGTTGCACGGCCACCGGCCGCACCGTGTCGCCCCGGTCCCCCGGTCCGTCGCCGCCCGGATCCCGGGACACCGCAAGCGCCGCGAGCGGGTGGCGGCCGACGCGGAGGCGAACGTACGTCGCAGCACGGGCAGCGCCGTACGCCCCCCCGGTCGCCTGCGACGCCTCGCCCCACCGGAGCTCTCGGACGCCCAGCTCCGCTGGGCCCCCCGGCTCTACGAGACGCTGTTCGACCCGGACGGCCGTCCGCGGCCCGGCGAGGGGATCTGAGGACATGGGCAAGAAGAAGCGCGCCGACTCCTGGCACCGAGACCCCCGCGACCTCCTGCGGGCCGGTCCCGACTTCGACCTCGAGGCGATGGACCGCGGGGCCACACCCGGGTGGAAGGGCGACAAGTCGTCAGCGAAGTCGTTCGCGAAGGCGCGGGGCACGCTGCTGAGCGAGCTCCAGGAGCGCCTCTTCGCCGAGGGCTCGGCCGGGGGCGGGCGGTCGCTGCTGATCGTCGTCCAGGGCCTCGACACCGCCGGGAAGGGCGGCCTCGCCCGCCACGTCATGAGCAAGGTCGACCCGCAGGGCGTCGCGCTGCGCACCTTCGGCGCGCCCACCGAGGAGGAGCGCAAGCACCACTTCCTGTGGCGCCTGCGCCGGGAGCTGCCCGCTCCCGGCCTGATCGGCGTCTTCGACCGCTCCCACTACGAGGACGTGCTGATCGCGCGCGTCGACGAGCTCGTGCCGCGCACGACCTGGGAGGGCCGCTTCGACGAGATCAACCAGTTCGAGAGCCAGCTCGTCGAGTCCGGCACCACGGTGCTGAAGCTCGCGCTCATGGTCGGCCACGACGAGCAGGGGATCCGGCTGATGCGGCGCCTCGACCGGCCCGACAAGCACTGGAAGTACAGCGCCAACGACCTGCCCACGCGACGGAAGTGGGACGACTACCAGGAGGCGTACGCCGACGTGTTCCGTCGCACGTCCACGGACGTGGCCCCGTGGCACGTCGTGCCGGCGGACCACAAGTGGTACGTGCGGCTGGCGATCACGGAGATCCTCACCCAGACTCTGGTCGACATGGATCCGCAGTGGCCGTCGGTCCGCTGGGACCCGATGGTGCAGCGCCGCGAGCTGGCCGCCACCATGAGCAGCGCCGCGCTCGCCACCTCGTTGGCCGAGACCGACGAGCAAGTCGAGAAGGCCATCGAGGACGACCGCGCGGTCCGCAAGCAGGCCGCCCGAGCCGGCACGGTCGGTGACGACGCCGACCCGGTCGAGGAGGCCGAGTCGCGGGCGCGGGTGGCCGAGGCGGCCGCGGCGGCGGCCGACGCGCTGGTCGACCTCCAGCGCACCCGACGGCAGAAGGCCGACCTGCTGGCCGAGCGCGGGGACGGCTGACCGCTCCCGCTCACCCCCGGTCGAGCACGAGACCCCAGCGCCGGGGCACGACCTGCTCGAGCGCGCGCACGAGGTCGTCGTCGAGCAGCACGGCGCCCAGGACGCGTGCCACCTCGGGGTCCGCCCCGCGACCGGCGATGTAGAGCGGCCGGTCACTGCCGAGCTCGACCAGCGCCTCCCGGTCGGCCATGAGTCGCCCCGTCCTGGTCGCGGCGACCACCACGGCGTCGGCGGCGGTCGATCGCGCCGCCGACGCCAGGCTCTCGAGCGGGGTGTCGGCACCGAGGAACGTCGTGCGCCACCCGTTCTCGCCGAGCAGCAGCGCGAAGCAGAGCAGGGCCAGGTCGTGGCGCTCGCCCGGTGGACAGGCGAGGACCGCCCGTGGGCGCCGCCGGCCCTGCACCGGCAGCAGCTCGTGCCGGTGCACCAGCGCCGAGAGGCGCCGGCGGACCAGGTTGCTGGCGAAGTGCTCGTGCGCGACGGACAACGTCCCGCACTCCCAACGGTCCCCGAGCTCCTGGAGGAACGGGACCACCACGCGCTCCACCGCCTCGGGGAGCGGCACGTCCCACAACAGCCCGACGAGCGCGCCGTCGGCCATCTCCTCGTCGAACGCCTCGATGCCGGCCCACAGGTCGGGCAGCGGGCTACGGTCCTCCACCCCTGCACGATAGGCAGGCGCGTCGAACGGCGGATCGGCCCGTGGGCCGGATCCTCAAATCAGGTGACGGCTCCCTGGGCCGCGCGCCCGGCGAACACCTCGAGCGCTGCCACGGGGTCCGCGGGCAGGAGCCGTGCGCCCACCACGCGGGCGACCTCCTCGTCGGCGCCCCGCCCGGCGACGTACACCGTATGGTCGGCGCCCAGCCGGCGCAGCGCCTCGGCGTTCGCCGTGAGCGCCGTGGACCGGGTCGAGGCGAGCACGACGGCGTCGACCGACGCGGCCCGGGCCGCCGACACGACCGCGGCGTTGGGCGTATCCGCCCCCAGGAACAGCGTGCGCCACCCCGTCTGCCCGAGCAGCAGGGCGAAGCACAGCAGGACGAGGTCGTGGCGCTCGCCCGAGGGACACGCGAGCAGCGCCAGGGGACGTCGCTCGGCGCCGGCCCCGTCGGGGACCCCGCTCAGGGCCGAGAGGCGCCGGCGCAGGAGGTTGCTCGCGAAGTGCTCGTGCGCCACCGACAGCCGGCCCGACTCCCAGCGCTCGCCCATCTGCTGGAGGAAGGGGACGACGACGCCCGTGAGCGCCTCGGCCAGCGGGACGTCCCACAACAGACCGGACAGGGCCACGTCGGCGCTCTCCTCGTCGAACGAGTCGACGCTGCGCCAGAGGTCGTCGAGACGTTCCGCAGGAATCACTCGCGCACCCTAGGCGTCCACGACTTCGCGCGTGGCGGAATGCCGCGGGAGACACCCCTGCGGGTGCCTCCCGCGAGCACGTCAGCCGGCCAGCGAGGCCCGCATCGACGGGATCACGGTCGCGCCGTTCGCGGGGGTGAGCCACACCGTGGCGCCCTCGGTGAGGCCCAGGCTGCGCGCGTGGGTGCGGGTGAGCACGACCGCGACCTCGTCGCCGTCGACCGTGAGGACGGTCAGGCGCACCTCGAAGCCGATGCGGAGCATCCGCGAGATCGACCCCTCGACGGCGCCGGCGCTGTGGGGAGCGGTCGCGACCTCGATGTCGTGCGGCCGCAGCGACGCCCCACCCAGGGTGGTGACCTCACCGAGGAAGCTCATCACGAAGTCGTTGGCCGGCTGGTCGTAGAGCTCGTCGGGCGAGCCGACCTGCTCGACCCGGCCCTCGTTGATGACCACGATCTCGTCGGCGACCTCGAGGGCCTCCTCCTGGTCGTGGGTCACGAAGACCGTGGTCACCGCGACCTCGTCGTGCAGGCGACGGAGCCACTCGCGCAGCTCCTTGCGCACCTTGGCGTCGAGGGCACCGAACGGCTCGTCGAGCAGGAGCACCGTCGGCTCGACTGCGAGGGCACGCGCCAGGGCCATGCGCTGGCGCTGGCCGCCGGAGAGCTGCGAGGGCAGGCGGTGCGAGAACTGCGACAGGTGGACGAGCTTGAGCAGCTCGTCGACGCGGGCCGCGATCTCCTCCTTGGGCCGCTTGCGGATCTCGAGGCCGAAGGCGACGTTCTTGGCGACCGTCATGTGCTTGAAGACGGCGTAGTGCTGGAACACGAAGCCGACGTTGCGCTTCTGCGGCGGCAGCTTGGTCGCGTCGACGCCCTCGATCGACACGGTGCCGGAGTCGGCGGTGTCGAGCCCGGCGATGATGCGCAGCAGGGTGGACTTGCCACCGCCCGAGGGGCCGAGGAGTGCGGTCAGCTGACCCGTGGGCAGGGAGACGTTGACGTCGTCGAGGGCGACGAAGTCGCCGAAGGTCTTGTTGAGACCCGTGATGTCGATACTCATGGATGGACCTCAGGCTTCGTTCTTGGGGCGGAGGAAGGCGACGACGATCAGGCAGGCGATGCTCACGAAGATGAGCAGGAACGAGGTCGCGTAGGCCTCCGACTGCTGGAAGTTCTGGTACTTCGCCTCGACCACCAAGGTGGCGGTCTGGGTGCGGCCGGTGATGTTGCCCGAGACGATCTTCACCGCGCCGAACTCGCCCAGCGACCGGGCGAGCGAGAGGACGACGCCGTACACGACCGCCCACTTGATGGAGGGGAGGGTGATGCGCCAGAAGGTCTGCGGCGCGTTGGCCCCGAGGCTGCGGGCCGCCTGCTCCTGGTCGTCGCCGATCTCGTGGAGCACCGGCACGACCTCGCGGATGATCAGCGGCAGCGCGACGAAGCAGGTCGCCATGATCATGCCGGGCGAGTCGAAGATGACGCGGTAGCCGGTGCTCTCGATGCCCGGTCCGAACCAGCCGCTGCGGCCGTTGTAGACGAGCAGGAGGGCGAGGCCGACCACGACCGGCGACACGGACAGCGGCAGGTCGATCAGCGCCGAGAGCACCCGCTTGCCGGGGAACTCGTAGCGGACCAGCAGCAGCGAGATGCTGACGCCGAAGACCAGGTTGATCACCACGGCCCACACCGCGATCATCAGCGTGAGCTGGAGCGCGCCGGTCACCTGGTCGTCGCTCAGGGCGTCGGTCAGGGTGGTGAGACCGTCGCTGAAGGTCTCGCGGACGACGAGGGCGACGGGCCACGCGACCAGGAAGAAGATGTAGCCGAGCGCCAGGATGCGCAGCGCCCACTTGGTGGGGGTGGAGACATCAACCACGGCGCGACACCCGCCTCTGCACGAGGTCCAGCGCGACGATCACGACGAGCGCGACGAAGAGCATCACCGAGGCCAGGGCCGCGGCGGAGGCGTTGTTGCCGTTCTCGATGAAGGTCAGCACGCGCACCGACACCACCTCGGTCTCGTAGGGCCGGTTGCCCGAGAGCAGCACCAGCGAGCCGTACTCCGAGATCGCCCGGGCGAACGACAGCGCCGCGCCGGCCATCACGGCGGGCACGAGGCTGGGCAGGATGATGCGGCGGAAGATCGTGAGCCGCTTGGCGCCGAGCGAGGCGGCCGCCTCCTCGACGTCGGCGTCCAGCTCCTCGAGCACGGGCTGCACGGTGCGTACGACGAAGGGCAGCGTCACGAAGGCCAGGGCCAGCGTGACCGCGCGCTCGGTGAAGGCCCAGTGCAGGCCGAGGGGGCTGTTGGGTCCGTAGAGCGACAGCAGCACCAGGCCGGCCACGATGGTCGGCAGCGCGAAGGGCACGTCGATGATCACGTTGACGACCGACTTGCCGGGGAACCGGTCACGGACCAGCACCCACGCGATGATCGTGCCCATGACGATGTTGACCGCCGTCACGATCGCCGCCTGGGTGACGGTCAGCGTCACGGCCGCCCAGGTCTGGGAGTTGCTCAGCACGGAGAAGTAGCGGTCCCAGCCGCCCTCGGACGCCGCGGCGACCACGGCGGTCAGCGGGATCAGCACCAGGAGGCTGAACCACAGCATCGTGACGCCCAGGCCCAGGGCGGCGCCACGGGTCAGGGTGTTGCGGGGCGTGGCGCGACGCACCCGCCGGGTCCGGGATCGCGTGGATCCCGGACCGGCGGGCGGCGTGCTCGGCCCCGCGAGGAGGGCGGAGGTCATCTATTCCTCGCCGACCTTGCCCGTGTCCTGCTGGAGCTCGGTGATGATGCCGAGCGGGTTGCCGTCCTCACCGTCGCCGAAGAACTTGTCGGCGGCCTCGCCCCACCCGCCGAAGTCGTCGTCGATGGTGAAGAGCTTCTCGGGCGTGGGGAACGGGTCGGACGGGTCGTTGGCACCCTCGACGTCCTCGATCTCGACGCCGTCCACGACGGGGCGGAAGCCCGACTGGGCGTAGTCGGCCTGGGCCTCGGGGCCGGTGATGAACTCGAGGAACGCCTGGGCGGTCTCGTCGGCGTCGACGGTCACCGCGGCCGGGTTCTGGATGAGCAGGGTGTCCGGCGGGACGATGTAGTCCACGTCGGCGCCGCTCTGCTTGGCCAGGATGGCCTCGTTCTCGTAGGAGAGGAGGACGTCGCCGCTGCCGTCGGTGAAGGCGGTGGTGGCCTCACGACCGCTGCCCGGGAGGGCGATCGTGTTGTCGAGCAGCTTGGTCAGGAAGCCCTTGGCGTCGTCCTCGGAGCCGCCGTTGCCGACGATGTGCGCCCAGGCGGCCAGGATGTTCCAGCGGGCCGAGCCCGAGGAGCCGGGGTTGGGGGTGATGATCTCGACGCCCGGCTTCACCAGGTCGTCCCACGTCTCGATGCCCTCGGGGTTGCCCTTGCGGACGACGAAGACCACGACCGAGGAGGTCGCGATGCCCTTGGTCGGGGTGTCCTTCCAGTCCTCGGCGACGAGCCCGTCGCCCACGAGGCGGGTCACGTCGGTCTCGAGCGAGTAGTGCACGACGTCGGCGTCCGCGCCGGCCTCGACCGCGCGGCTCTGGTCACCGGAGGCGCCGTAGGACGTCGCGAACTCGACGTCCTTGCCCTCGTCGGTGGCCTTGAAGTCCTCGAAGACGGGCTCGTTGGCCGCTTCCATGACGGAGAAGGCGTTGACGTCGATGGTCTCGGCGTCGCCGCCCTCGTCGCCGGCGGCGTTGGTCGAGCACGCGCTCAACGCCAGCACCGAGGCGATGGACACGGCAACCAGGCCGCGGGAGGCCTTGGCGGTGATCTTCATGGGGGTGGTTCCTTCGTCGTTCGGCCCGAGAGGGACAGTTACTGACTAATCTCGAGAAGACTACATGACTATAGGCAATTACTTGCACCCGTCTCGGCGTGTCACCGATCACGTTCGGGCACCCTGCGCCGGACTACAGTGCGAACTGGGCTCGAGCGCCCGCCGAACGACGTGTTCTACGAGTGGGAAGCAGGCACAGGTGACCCAGCCGTCCAAGCAGGTCAAGCAGCTCGACCGCGTGATCATCCGGTTCGCGGGCGACTCCGGCGACGGGATGCAGCTGACCGGCGACCGCTTCACCCAGGAGTCGGCGGTCTTCGGCAACGACCTGGTCACCCTGCCCAACTTCCCGGCCGAGATCCGGGCTCCCCAGGGCACGCTGCCGGGCGTCTCGTCGTTCCAGGTGCACTTCGCCGACCACGACATCCTGACCGCGGGCGACGCCCCCGACGTGCTGGTCGCGATGAACCCCGCCGCCCTGCGGGCCAACCTCGGCGACCTCCCCAAGGGCGCGACGATCATCGTCGACACCCACGACTTCACCGCGCGCAACCTCACCAAGGCCGGCTACTCCGCCAACCCGCTCGACGGCGACGACCTCGCCGAGTTCGCGGTGCATCCGGTCGACCTGACCGGGATGACCGTCGAGGCGGTCAAGGAGTTCGGGCTCTCCCGCAAGGACGCCGCGCGCGCGAAGAACATGTTCGCCCTCGGGCTGCTGTCGTGGATGTACGGCCGCCCGACCGAGTCCACCACGGCGTTCCTGACCAAGCGGTTCGCCAAGGTCCCCGACATCCGCGACGCCAACATCACCGCGTTCAAGGCCGGCTGGAACTTCGGCGAGACCACCGAGGCCTTCGTCGTCCGCTACGAGATCAAGCCCGCCCCGATGAACGCCGGCACCTACCGCAACATCACCGGCAACCTCGCGCTCGCCTACGGGCTGATCGCCGGCGGCGTGCAGTCCGGGCTGCCGCTGTTCCTCGGCTCCTACCCGATCACCCCGGCCTCCGACATCCTCCACGAGCTCAGCAAGCACAAGGCGTTCGGCGTCACCACCTTCCAGGCCGAGGACGAGATCGCCGGCGTCGGGGCCGCGATCGGCGCGTCCTTCGCCGGCAGCCTCGGCGTCACCACCACGTCCGGCCCCGGCATCGCGCTCAAGTCGGAGGCCATCGGCCTGGCCGTGATGACCGAGCTGCCGCTGCTCGTCGTCGACGTGCAGCGCGGCGGCCCCTCGACCGGCCTGCCCACCAAGACCGAGCAGGCCGACCTGCTCCAGGCGATGTTCGGGCGCAACGGCGAGGCGCCGGTGCCGATCATCGCCCCGCAGTCACCCGGCGACTGCTTCGACGCCGCCCTCGAGGCCGCCCGGATCGCGATCACCTACCGCACGCCGGTGATGCTGCTCTCCGACGGCTACCTCGCGAACGGCTCCGAGCCGTGGCGGATCCCCGAGGTCGACCAGCTGCCGACCATCGACCCCGCCTTCGCCACCCACCGCAACCACGGCGAGGGCGACGACGCCGAGTTCTGGCCCTACGAGCGCGACGCCGACACCCTCGCCCGCCCGTGGGCCATCCCCGGCACTCCCGGCCTCGAGCACCGCATCGGCGGCCTGGAGAAGGGCGACGGGCACGGCAACATCTCCTACGACCCCGCCAACCACGACTACATGGTCCGCACCCGGCAGGCCAAGGTCGATCGCATCGCCGACTCGCTGCCGCCGCTCGCGGTCGACGACCCCGAGGGCCCCGACGGACGCAGGGCCCGCGTGCTGGTGCTGGGGTGGGGATCGACGTACGGCCCGATCGGCGCCGGCGTGCGCCGCGTCCGCAAGGCCGGCTACCACGTGGCCCAGGCCCACCTGCGCCACCTCAACCCGTTCCCCCACGACCTCGGTGAGGTGCTGAGGCGCTACGACAAGGTGCTCGTCCCCGAGATGAACCTCGGCCAGCTCTCCATGCTGCTGCGCGCGAAGTTCCTCGTCGACGTCGTCGGCTACAACGAGGTCCGCGGCCTCCCCCTCAAGGCGGCCGTGCTGGCCGACGTCATCGGCGGGCTCGTCGCCGAGGCCGAGGGCATCGAGGTCGACCTCACCCCGAAGGAGAACGCATGACCACCGACAGCACCGCCGACCTCGGCCTCCCCGGACTGCGCTCGGGCGTGGAGCTCGTTCCCACCCTCGACGAGGGCAGCGCGCCCCAGACCGGCAAGGAGTTCACCTCCGACCAGGAGGTGCGCTGGTGCCCGGGCTGCGGCGACTACGCCGTGCTCAAGGCGGTGCAGAACTTCCTGCCCGACCTCGGCCTGCGTCGCGAGAACATCGTGTTCGTCTCCGGCATCGGCTGCTCCTCGCGCTTCCCCTACTACCTCGACACCTACGGCATGCACTCGATCCACGGCCGCGCCCCGTCGATCGCGACCGGCATCGCCACGGCCCGCGAGGACCTCTCGGTCTGGGTCGTCACCGGCGACGGCGACGCGCTCTCCATCGGCGGCAACCACCTGATCCACGCGCTGCGCCGCAACGTGAACATGACGATCCTGCTGTTCAACAACCGGATCTACGGCCTCACCAAGGGGCAGTACTCCCCCACCTCCGAGCCCGGCAAGGTCACCAAGTCCACCCCGATGGGGTCGGTCGACCACCCCTTCAACCCGGTCTCGCTGGCGCTCGGCGCCGAGGCCTCGTTCGTGGCCCGCACCATCGACTCCGACCGCTTGCACCTCACGAGCGTCCTGTCGGCGGCGGCCGCTCACCGCGGCACCTCGTTCGTCGAGATCTACCAGAACTGCCCGATCTTCAACGACGGTGCCTTCGACGCCATCAAGTCACCCGAGACCAAGGCCGACGCGATCATCCCGCTCGTGCACGGGGAGCCGATCCGGTGGAGCGACAAGGCGCTGGTCCGCGACCGGCAGGGCGGCGGGGTCCAGGTCGTCGCGGCCGCCGAGGTCGCCGACGCCGACGTCCTCGTCCACGACGCGCACGCGCCCGACCCGTCGACCGCGTTCGCGATCTCGCGGCTGACCGACTCCGGCTACCTCAACACCTCGCCGATCGGCATCTTCCGGCAGGTCGAGCGGGCGACGTACGACGACGAGGCGCGCGCCCAGCTCGAGACGGCACGAGGGGCCGCCACCGGCGACCCCTCGCAACGTCTTGCCGCCCTGATCGGTGCGGGCGACACCTGGACGATCGTGTGACCCGACAGGTCAGTTGAAGAACAGCGTCCAGGTCTCACCCTTGGTGGTGCCGTAGCCGTTGCTGCCCTTGACCTTGACGCGCCACTTCCAGCGGCCGGTCTGGGGGGCCTGGATCCTCGTCTTGTACTTGCCGGCGTCGTTGGTCTTGAGCTGGCGGACCGTCTTCCACTTGCAGCTCTTCTTCGGGCACGCCTTCTTCTGCAGCTGCACCTTCTGCTTGGCGTAGGGCAGGTAGGTCACCCCGTCGACCTGGAGCTCGCTGACGACGCCGGTGAGCTTGAAGGTGTTGAAGTTGATCTGCTTCTCCGCCGGGGGCACCTCGGTGATGGTGCGCTTGGGCAGCGACCCCTGCGCCTGGACCGGAGCGGCTCCGAGGGCGCTCAGGCTCAGCAGGGCGGCCAGCATGGCGACGATGACGGTGCGGATGACCCGCATGGTTCCCCCTAGGGACGTGTGAGAAGGACGTGTGCATGGTAGACGCCGACCGCGGCCGGTTGGTTGCCGAGACCGGGACCTAGGATCGGCGGGTGCCTGAGGCTCGCAAGGGGATCGTGTTCGGGGCACTCGCCTACGCCCTGTGGGGCCTCTTCCCGCTCTACTGGCCCCTGCTCGAGCCCGCCGGGGCGGTCGAGATCCTGGCCCACCGCATCGTCTGGTCGGCCGTGACGATGGCGATCATCGTGGTCGCCCTCCGCCGGGGCGCCGCCGTGCGGGCCGTGCTGCGCAACCGCCGCCAGCTCACGCTGCTGAGCGTCGCGGCGGTGGTCATCTCGTTCAACTGGGCGACCTACATCTACGGCGTCAACAACGACCGGGTCGTCGAGGCGTCGCTGGGCTACTTCATCAACCCGCTGGTCACCGTGCTGATGGGCGTCTTCATCCTCTCCGAGCAGCTGCGCCGGCTGCAGTGGATCGCCCTCGGGATCGCCACGCTCGCCGTCGTGGTGCTGACGATCGACTACGGCCGGCCGCCGTGGGTCGCCCTCGTCCTCGCCTTCTCCTTCGGCACCTACGGCCTGGCCAAGAAGCAGGCCGGTGTCGGTCCGGTCGAGAGCCTGACGATCGAGACCATGGTCCTCGCGCCGATCGCGGGGGCGTACGTCGCGTGGCTGGTCGCCACCGGCGGCTCCCACCTCGGCGCGGAGGGGCTGGGGCACGCGCTGCTCTTCACCACGACCGGGATCGTCACCGCGATCCCGCTGATGCTCTTCGGCGCGGCAGCGATCCGGGTGCCCCTGGTCGCGCTCGGACTGCTGCAGTACCTCGCACCGATCATCCAGTTCGCACTCGGCGTGCTGGTCTTCCACGAGGACATGCCCTCGGGCCGCTGGGTCGGCTTCGGGCTGGTGTGGGTCGCACTGGTGGTCTTCACCGTCGAGACGATCAACCACCGCCGACGCCAGCTGCGGCTGGTGACCGAGGCGAGCGCCTGCTAGCCGGACGCCGTCGCGCGGAAGACGAGCATCATCACCACGACGACGCCCACCGCGGCGAGGCTGAGGCCGGCGAGCACCGGGTCGGCCTCCAGCGACCCCTTGGCGACGTACCTCCTGCGCGCCACCTCCCAGAAGACGGCGATGAACGCGAACCCCAGGCCCGCGCTCAGCCACCGCACGATCGCGGGCTGGTCGGGCACGACGGTGGCGACCTTGACCAGGCACAGGACGGCGAGGACGCCGAAGAGACCGGAGGCGACGACGAACAGGGCGCGCATGCAGGCATGGTTGCACGCCCCGCTGGGTAGGCCTGCCACCACACGACGCAGAGGGAGACGAGCAGTGCGCCTGGAACCGAAGAACATCCACGAGCTCGCGGCGGACCGCATGAGCGACCAGGCCGGGTGGGTGGGCGTCGCCAAGACGTCCTACATCCCCAACAACCTGGCCTCGTTCGACCCCGGCAACGAGGGGCTGATCGGGATGCTGATGCACCAGCACGACGGCAACGTGCAGCAGATGCTCGACAACGCCGCCGCCGGCCAGCGCCTGCTCGAGACGGTGTCGGGCAAGCTCGACGAGCTGTTCGCGCTCTACGAGGCGACCGACGACGACGAGGCCGTGCGCTTCGGCCACCTGCTCGACGGCCTCGGCGGCGACCCGCAGTTCCAGTCCGGCCCGCCGCTGGGCACCCCCGGCTCGCCGGCCAGCTTCCCGCCCGACCCGCCCAACCTGCGCCGGGCCGTGCCGATGGAGGGCATCCCCGACCCGGTGATGATGCTGATCAAGATGGGCGGCGACTTCGTCAGCCCGTCGTTCTACATCCTGGGCATCATCAAGCTCGCCTGCGGGGTCGACCCGATCCAGTGGTTCACCAGGGAGATGATCGGCGACTACCAGTCCGTCTCCGAGGCGGGCGACGCGGTCCGCGCGCTCGGCGAGTTCTACGCCCAGCTCTCGGGGCACCTCACCACCGACGCCGGCATCCTCTTCGACCGCTGGCAGGGGGTGGCCGCCGACGCCGCGACCCCCTACTGGCGCGAGTTCACCGATCTCTTCGCCCAGCAGGAGGGGCCCTACTCCGAGATGGCCGGGCAGTACGACCAGTTCGCCTGGGCCTGCTTCTTCGGCGCCCAGGCGGTCTACGACGCCATCACCATGCTCATCGACTACGCGATCGAGACCGTGCTGGAGCTGATCGCCGGCGCCGCGGGGCTGTCCACCGGCCCCGGCGACATCGCGATCGTGGCGATCTTCGAGGCGTGGAAGGCGGTCACCGCGATCCACGGCATCGTGTGCGCCTCGTGCTTCGCGCTGGTCGCGGTGATGACCGGCATCGCCGCCTCCGCGAGCAGCGTCTCCCTCTCCACCTTCAAGGACGGCTGAGGCATGGACGAGGACGACCTCGCCCCCGACCACCTGCTGGTGCAGTTCACCCGCGGCGACCAGACGCGTGCCCGCTACCTGCGGTCCCGGCTGTCGCAGGTCGCCGACCGCACCTCCGACCCCGAGCTGGCCGACGCGCTGCGCGACGTCGCCGCCGGCCGGCGCTCGATGCGCGAGCTGGGCCAGAGCGAGGTGTTCGGCCGGCACGGCGCGGTGGCCCACGACAAGTACGTCGAGCGCACCGCCGACCGCTCCGCCCAGGACCGGCTGCGCGACCAGAACCTCGCGGCCGAGGAGATGCAGCACGTCATGGGCGTGCGGCTCGAGGAGATCAGGCGGCGGTTCGAGGAGAGCGTCGGCCGGCGGGTCGAACCTCCGGACTGACGCTGCGGTCGGGTGCCGTCACCGCGGTGGTGGCGGCACATCACGCCGTACGGCGACGTTCACTCGCGATCTGCCGCCACCCGCTCTCGGACCGGCGCCATCAGCGCATCCGGTGGCGCGGGTCCGCTACGCCGAGCGGGTGGCGACGGTGTCGGCGAACGACTCGAGCGCGGTGCGGACCGAACCGGGCTCGAGGGCGGCCAGCAGCGACTTGGCGGTCGTGGCCTGGGCCAGGACGTAGGCCCGGGCCTCGTCCATCGCGGGGTGCTTGCGCAGCAGGTCGAGCGCCTCGGCGTGCAGGTCGTCGTCGGCGAGGTCGGCGGCGAGCAGCTCGAGCAACCGGGCGTCGGCCGGGTCGGTGGACGCCTTGGCCATCAGCACCGGCAGCGTCGGCACGCCCTCGCGCAGGTCGGTGCCGGGCGTCTTGCCGGACTCGTCCGACTCGGAGGCGATGTCGAGGATGTCGTCGGAGAGCTGGAAGGCGGAGCCGACGATCTCGCCGTACGCCCGCAGCGCGTCACGCACCTCGGGGCTCGAACCGCCGAACATGGCGCCGTAGAGCGCGGAGGTGGCGATCAGGGAGCCGGTCTTGCCGGCCACGACCTCGAGGTAGTGGGCGAGCGGGTCCTCATCGGGACCGGGCTCGACGGTCTCGAGGATCTGGCCCTCGACCAGGCGCGTGAAGGTGCGGGCCTGGATGCGCACGGCGTCGGGTCCGAGGTCGGCCGTCAGCTCCGAGGAGCGGCCGAACAGGAAGTCGCCGGTCAGGATGGCGACGTGGTTGTCCCAGCGGGCGTTGGCCGTGTCGGCGCCGCGACGCAGGTCGGCCTCGTCCATGACGTCGTCGTGGTAGAGCGAGGCGACGTGGGTCAGCTCGACGACGCAGGCAGCGGTGAGGACCTCGTCGCTGGCCGGGGTCGGGCCGGTCTCCGCGGCGAGCAGCACCAGCAGCGGGCGGAACCGCTTGCCGCCGGCCGCCATCAGGTGCTCGGCGGCCTTCGAGACGTAGTCGATCCGGCTCTGGCAGTGCTCGGCGAGCATCTCCTCGACCCGCGCGAGGCGACCGGTGAGACGCTCGGCGAGCTCCGCGTCGTCGACAGGAAGCGCCAGGGCGGAGCTGGGAGAGGTGGTCACCTGAGGAATTGTCCCGCAAGCCCGGCCAGATCGAGCAACGGGCCCGGCACGATCCCGAGCATGAGCGTCGCGGCTGCCCCCAGCGCGATGGTCGTGGCGGTCAGGACGGACGGGTAGACGACGCTCGGGCCGTCGCCGACCGGCTCGTCGAAGTACATCGCCTTGATCACCCGGATGTAGAAGAAGGCGGCGATGATGCTGGCCAGGATCCCCACCACGACGACCGGCCATGCCCCGGCCGCGAGCGCCACGGAGAAGACCGCGAGCTTGCCGACGAAGCCGGACGTCAGCGGGATGCCGGCCATCGCCAGCAGGAAGAACGCGAAGGCCGCGGCCACGACCGGCGACTCCTTGCCCAGCCCGGCCCAGCGGTCGAGCGAGGTGACCTCGCCGCCCGAGTCGCGCACGAGGCTGACGATGGCGAAGGCGCCGAGCACCACGAAGCCGTACGTCGCGAGGTAGAACAGCACCGCCTGCAGCGCGCTCACCTCGCCGGGCGCCAGGTCCGCGCTGGCCTGCACGCCGAGGAAGCCGGTCAGGATGAAGCCGGTGTGCGCCACCGAGGAGTAGGCCAGCATCCGCTTCACGTCGTTCTGGGTGATCGCCAGGATCGCGCCGACGATCATCGTCAGGATCGCGACGATCCACATCATCGGCTGCCACGACCAGCGGTCGGCCCCGAAGGCGACGTAGAACAGGCGCAGCAGCGCACCGAAGGCCGCGACCTTGGTCCCGGCGGCCATGAAGGCGGTGACCGGGGTCGGGGCGCCCTGGTAGACGTCGGGCGTCCACGCCTGGAAGGGCACGGCGCCGATCTTGAAGAGCAGGCCGACGCTGAGCAGGCCCATGCCGATCAGCAGCAGCGAGGAGTTGCCCGTGTCGTTGCGCACGGACTCGTTGATGGCCGTGAAGTCCATCGACCCGGCGTAGCCGTAGACCAGCGCGACGCCGTACAGGAAGAAGCCGGAGGAGAAGGCGCCGAGGAGGAAGTACTTCAGCGCCGCCTCCTGGCTGAGCAGGCGGCGACGACGCGCCAGTCCGCAGAGGAGGTAGAGCGGGAGGGAGAGCACCTCGAGGCCGACGAACATGGTCAGCAGGTCGTTGGCCGCCGGGAAGAGCAGCATGCCGAAGACCGCGAACATCAGCAGCGGGTAGACCTCGGTGTGGTCGAGGCCCCTCGAGCCGGCCTCGCGCTCGGCCTCCGAGCCGGGCAGCGCGGCCGCCTGGCCGGCGAACGCCGAGACGCCGCCGTCGAGGTGGCGCTCGGCGAAGAGCAGCACGCCCGCGACGGCGAGGACCAGGATGACGCCCCACAGGAACAGGGTGGGGCCGTCGACGGCGATGGTGCCGCCGACCGCGAGGATGCCCCGGGCCGCACCGTCGGCGTACACCTCGACGTCCTGGCCGATCAGCACGACCGCCACGAGCGCGCCGATCAGACCGGCGAGGGCGAGCACGACCTGGGCGACGTAGCGCGCGGAGCGGGGCGCGAACGCCTCGACGACCACGCCGAGGCAGGCGACACCGAAGACGACGAGCAGCGGGAGCAGCTCGAAGTAGTCGATGACTGGCTTCACGAAGTCGGTCACGGCTGGCCTCCCTGCGCGCCGTCGGTGACGCCGACGCTGGTCATGATGTCGTCGACGTGCGGGTTGATCACGTCGAGCAAGGGCATCGGCGCGAAGCCGAAGAGCAGCAGCGCGAGGACGAGCGGCGCGAGCGTGCCGACCTCACGGGCGTCGAGGTCACGCATCCCCTCGACCCCGACGAAGTCGCCGCCCGGGCCGGTCATCGAGCGCTGGTAGGCCCAGAGGACGTAGATCGCGGCCAGCACGATCGCGGTGACCGCGACGGCGCCGACCCACCACGCGTGCTCGAAGGCCGCGATGATGACCAGCATCTCCGAGACGAACGGCGAGAGGCCGGGCAGGCCGCAGGTCGCGAGACCGGCGATCAGGAACATCCCCGCCAGCACCGGCGCGACCTTCTCGGCTCCGCCGCCCATGGCCCGGATCGAGGCGGTGCCGCGACGGCGGATGAGGTAGCCGGCGACCAGGAACAGCGCGGCCGTGCCGACGCCGTGGTTGACCATGTAGAGGATCGAGCCGGAGATGCCCTGGTTGTTGAAGACGAAGATGCCGAGCACGATGAACCCGAAGTGCGACAGCGACGTCAGTCCGATCAGGCGGAGCAGGTCGTCCTGGCCGATGGCCACGAGTGCGCCGTACACGATCGAGATCAGCGCGAGCACGACCACGACCGGCGTGGCCCACTGCGACGCGTCGGGCAGCAGGCCCAGGCAGAAGCGCAGCATCCCGAAGGTGCCGATCTTGTCGAGCACGCAGATGAGCAACACCGAGGTGCCGGTGGTGGCCTTCTCGGTGGTGTCGGCCAGCCAGGTGTGCACCGGGAACAGCGGCGCCTTGATCGCGAAGGCGACGAAGAAGCCGACGAACAGCCAGCGCTGTGTGATCGGGTCGATGTCGAGCGCGGCGAGGTCGCTGATCAGGAACGACGGCTTGCCGGCGTCGGCGGAGACGACGTAGAGGCCCACGACGGACGCGAGCATCACGAGGCCGCCGGCCAGCTGGTAGATCAGGAACTTCATCGCCGCGCGCCCCCGACCGGAGCGACCGAAGCCGCCGACCAGGAAGTAGGCGGGGATGAGGGTGGCCTCGAAGACGACGTAGAAGAGGAAGACGTCGGTGGCGGTGAAGACGGCCAGCGACATCGCCTCGAGGGCGAGCACCCAGGCGACGAAGCCCGAGCTCCCGCCGTTGCCCTCGTCGTCGGCCTCGTGCCACGACGCGATGAGCACGATCGGCACCAGCGCGACGGTGAGCAGCACCATGACGAGCCCGAGGCCGTCGACGCCGAGGGCGTAGTGCACCCCGAGCGCCTCGATCCAGCTGTGGGTCTCGATCAGCTGCATGCCGCCGTCGAGGTCGTAGGAGGAGAAAGCGGCGATCGCGGCCCAGACCAGCGCCGCGCCGGAGGCGCCGAGGCCGACGAGCCGGGCCGTGGCACCGGGCAGGAAGGCCGACGCGATGGCTCCCACCAGGGGGATCGCGATCAGGATCGTCAGGAGCGGAAGGTCGTTCATGCGAGGTTCACCGCCAGCAGGGCCAGGACGACGAGGAGCACGCCGCCCAGCAGGGACAGGGCATAGGAGCGGACGAACCCGTTCTGGACGCGACGCAGGATCGTGGACAGGCCACCGACCCCGGCCGAGCCGCCCTCGACGACGCCGTCGACGCCGAACCGGTCGAAGGACGTCAGCCCCCCGACCAGCGAGCGGCCGGGCGAGACCACCAGGCCCTCGTTGATGGCGTCGCCGTACAGGTCGGCGCGCGCCGCGCGGGTGGCGAAGGAGACCTCGGTCGGGGCGACGCGCGGGATCTCCCGCCGCCCGACCAGCACCCAGGCGGCGCCGACACCCACCGCGACCACCGCCACTGCGAGGAGGGTGATCACGATCGCGGGCAGCGGCGGCTCGTGGTGCTCGGCCGCGCCGGTGACCGGGGCGAGGAACTCGACCACGAAGTCGCCGAGCAGCAGGACGCCGCCGAGGACCGACAGGGCCGCGAGGACGATGAGCGGGACCGTCATCAGCCTGGGCGACTCGTGCGGGTGCACGCCGTCCTCCCAGCGCTTCTCGCCGAAGAAGGTCATCAGCATCAGCCGGGTCATGTAGAAGCCGGTGATGCCGGCGCCCGCGAGCGCGCAGAGTCCGACGACCCAGTTCTCGGCCAGTGCGGTCTCGATGATCTTGTCCTTGGACCAGAAGCCGGAGAAGCCGGGGAACCCGATGATCGCGAGGTAGCCCATCGCGAAGGTCAGGAAGGTGACCGGCATGTAGGTCCGCAGGCCGCCGTAGTGGCGCATGTCGACGTCGTCGTTCATGCCGTGCATGACCGACCCGGCGCCGAGGAACATGTTGGCCTTGAAGAAGCCGTGGGTGAGCAGGTGGAAGATCGCGAACGGGTAGCCCGCGACGCCGAGCCCGGCGGCCAGCATCATGTAGCCGATCTGGCTCATCGTGGAGCCGGCGAGGGCCTTCTTGATGTCGTCCTTCGCGCAGCCGAGGATCGCGCCCCACAGCAGCGTGACCGTCGCGACGATGACCACCACGGTCTGCGCGACCGGCGTCAGCTCGTAGATGAAGTTGGAGCGGACCACGAGGTAGACGCCGGCGGTGACCATGGTCGCCGCGTGGATGAGGGCCGAGACCGGGGTCGGGCCCTCCATCGCGTCGAGCAGCCAGGCCTGGAGCGGCACCTGCGCGGACTTGCCGCACGCGCCCAGGAGCAGCAGCAGTCCGAGCGCGTTGAGCGTCGACTGCGACGCGCTGCCGGTCTGCTCGCTGATCACCGCGAAGTCGGTGCTGCCGAAGGTGGTGAACATCAAGGCGATGGCGAGCGAGAGGCCGATGTCGCCGACGCGGTTGATGACGAAGGCCTTCTTCGCGGCCGCGGCGGCGGAGTGCTTGTGCTGCCAGAAGCCGATCAGGAGGTACGACGCCAGGCCGACGCCCTCCCAGCCGAGGAACACCACGAGGTAGTTGGCGCCCAGGACGAGCACGAGCATCGCGGCGACGAACAGGTTGAGGTAGCCGAAGAAGCGGCGGCGGCGCTCGTCGTGCTCCATGTAGCCGATGGAGTAGACGTGGATCAGCGACCCGACGCCGGTGATCAGCAGCAGGAAGAGCGCGGACAGCGGGTCGTAGAGCAGGTCGAGGCCGACGTCGAGCCCGCCGACCTGGAACCAGGTGAAGAGGTGCTGGCCGATCTGGCGCTCGCTCTCCTCCCGGCCCAGCAGGGAGACGAACAGCGTCAGGCTGAGCGCGAAGGAGCCGACCGCGGTCGCGGTGCCGATCCAGTGGCCGACCTTGTCGAGGGCGCCCTTGGCCAGGGCGCCGCCGGCGAGGAGCACGACGGCACCGAGCAGGGGCAGGGCGATGATCAGCCACAGCCAGGAGAAGACGCCGTCGGCGGCGATCGGGTGCACGACCGGGATCTCGTGTCCCTCGGCGGCGCGCGCGATTGTTTGCAGTGTCACGTCAGGCCCCTCAGTACTTCAGCAGACTGGCGTCGTCGACCGAGGCCGAGCGTCGGGTGCGGAAGATGGTCATGATGATCGCGAGGCCGATCACGACCTCGGCGGCAGCCACCACCATCACGAAGAAGGCGGCGATCTGCCCGTCGAGGTTGCCGTGCTGCTTGGCGAAGGTGACGAGCGCGAGGTTGGAGGCGTTGAGCATGAGCTCGATGCACATGAACACGACGATCGCGTTGCGGCGCACGAGCACGCCGACGCAGCCGATCGTGAACAGGATCGCGGACAGGACGATGTAGTGGGTCACTCCGGGCCCCCTCGGAGCTGTTCGGCGGACGAGCGAAGCGGAGGAGTCGAAGAACTTCGAGGGGTGCTCACTGCTCCTCGTCCTCCTTCACGACCGCGGGCATGGACCGGACGACGCCGCGAGCGGCGAGCACCCGCGAGACCGAGGCCTCCGACGCGGTGCCGTCGGGCAGCAGGGCCGGGGTGTCCACCGCGTTGTGGCGGGCGTAGACGCCGGGCGCGGCCAGCGGACCGAGGTGCTTGCCGTGCTCGGCGTAGTCGCGCATCCGCTGGGCGGCGATCGAGGCCTGCGTCGCCTTGGGCGTCAGGCGCTCGCGGTGGGCGAGCACCATGGCGCCGATCGCGGCGGTGATCAGCAGCGCGCTGGTGGCCTCGAAGGCGAAGACGTAGCGGCTGAAGAGGATGTTGGCGATCTGCTCGATGTTGCCGCCGGTGTTGGCCTCGTCGAGGCCCACGGCGGTGCCGAGCGTGACCTGCGAGAGGCCGATCACCAGGACCAGCCCGAGGACCAGGCCGAAGACGGCGGCCAGCACGCGCTGGCCGCGGATCGTCTCCACGACCGAGTCGGACGCGTCGACCCCGACCAGCATCAGCACGAACAGGAAGAGCATCAGGATCGCGCCGGTGTAGACGATGATCTGCACCGCGAACAGGAACGGCGCCTCGAGGACGGCGTACAGGACGGCCAGGCTGATCATGACCACGGCCAGCAGCAGCGCGGCGTGCACGGCCTTGCGGACGAACAGGATGCCGAGGGCCGCGACCACCATGATCGGGGCGAGGATCCAGAAGGTCATCGCGCACCCCCCTCGGTGGGCGCGGGAGCGGCGTAGGTGCCGCGGTAGTAGTCGCCCTCGTCGTCGCCGAGCCGCATCGCGTGCGGCGGCTGCTCCATGCCGGGCAGCAGCGGGGCGAGCAGGTCGGACTTCTCGTAGATGAGGTCGGCGCGGTTGGTGTCGGCCAGCTCGTACTCGTTGGTCATGGTCAGCGCGCGCGTCGGGCAGGCCTCGATGCACAGGCCGCACAGGATGCAGCGCAGGTAGTTGATCTGGTAGACGCGGCCGTAGCGCTCGCCGGGGCTGAAGCGCTGGCTGTTGCCGTCGGCGTCGGGGACGTCGGAGTTGGAGCCGCCCTCGACGTAGATCGCGTCGGCGGGGCAGGCCCAGGCGCACAGCTCGCAGCCGATGCACTTCTCGAGGCCGTCGGGCCAGCGGTTGAGCTGGTGGCGGCCGTGGAAGCGGGGCGCGGTCGGGAGCTTCTCGAAGGGGTACTGCTCCGTCACGACCTTCTTGAACATCGTGCGGAACGTGACCCCGAACCCGGCGACCGGGTCCCAGAACTGCTCCTTGAGGCTCTTGGGTTCAGCCATCACTTCTCCTCGTCGAAGGCTGCGGAGTCCGCGGTGCCGGGAACGGTCGTACGGCGATCGGGGAACGTCAGCGGTGCGGCGGCGCCGCGGACGGCACCCCCGGTCGGCATCGGCGGCGTCGGGAAGCCGCCGGCCCAGGCGTCGGTCTCGACGGCCCGGTCGGGCTCCTCGGCGTCGGCCTTCTCGGCACTGTCGCCGATGAAGAACAGCACCACGAAGAGCACCAGGAAGACCCCGGCCGCCCCGAACAGGTAGGTGCGGTCGATCCCGCCGTCGAGGGTGATGATCCGGATGCTGGCCACGGCGATGATCCACACCAGCGAGATCGGGATCAGCCGCTTCCAGCCGAAGGCCATGAACTGGTCGTAGCGCAGTCGCGGCAACGAGCCGCGCAGCCAGATGAACATGAAGATGAACAGCAGCATCTTCCCGAAGAACCACAGCAGCGGCCAGTAGCCGGAGTCGGCGCCCTCCCAGACCTGGATGATCGGCCAGGGGGCGTGCCAGCCACCGAGGAACAGCGTCGTCGCGAGCGCCGACACCGTCGCCATGTTGATGTACTCGGCGAGGAAGAACAGCGCGAACTTCAGGCTGGAGTACTCCGTGTGGAAGCCGCCGACCAGCTCGCCCTCGGCCTCGGGGAGGTCGAACGGGGCGCGGTTGGTCTCGCCGACCATGGCGATCACGTAGATGATGAACGACGGCAGCAGGATGACGGCGTACCACGTCGGGATCGGGATGACCCCGAGCCAGTACTCCTGCGCCGGGTTCTGCGCGGCCACGATCTCCGAGGTGGACATGGAGCCGGCGTAGAGGAAGACCGCGACGAGGGCGAGGCCCATCGCGACCTCGTAGGAGATCATCTGCGCACTCGAGCGCAGGCCGCCGAGCAGGCTGTACGTCGATCCGCTGGACCAGCCGCCGAGGACGATGCCGTAGATGCCGATCGAGGCGATGGCCATCACGAAGAGCACGGCGACCGGCATGTCGGTCAGCTGGAGCGGGGTGGTGCGGTCGGTGAACGGCAGGCCCACCTCGGGACCGAACGGGATCACCGCGAACGTCACGAAGGCCGGGATCGTCGCGATCACCGGCGCGATCAGGAAGACCACCTTGTCGGCGGCCTTCGGGATGATGTCCTCCTTGAGCGCCAGCTTCACGCCGTCGGCGAGCGACTGCAGCAGGCCGAACGGGCCGTTGACGTTGGGGCCGATGCGGTGCTGCATGCGAGCCACGACGCGGCGCTCGAACCAGATGTTGAACAGCGTCAGCAGCACCAGGACCAGGAAGATCAGCACGGCCTTGATCAGGATCAGCCACCACGGGTCCTGGCCGAAGGCCGAGAGTCCGTCGTCCGCCACCGCGGGCTGCACGGCGAGCACGCCGAGACCGAGGCTCATCACTTGGCTCCCTTCACGGTGACCGAGCCGCCGGGCGAGGCCAGGTCGGCGAGCACGCCACGACCGAACGAGTTGGCCGGCACCCACACCACCGCGTCGGGGAGGTCGGCGACCTCCACCGGCAGCGTGACCGAGCCCCGGTCGCCGGTCAGCACCACGCTGGCCGGGCCGTCGTGCAGGCCGAAGAGCGCGTCGTACGCCGCCTGGTTGATGCGGGCGACGGCGGGTCGTGCCGTGGCCGCCAGGTTGGCGTCGCCGTCCTGCATCGAGCCGCGGTCGAGCAGCAGCTTCCAGCTCGCCAGCGCGTGCGCGCCGGCCTTCGCCCGGGGCCTCTTGGGCTCCTTGCCGAGGACGAGCTCGGGACGCTCCCCGTCCCACGGGCCCATCGCCGCCATCTCGGCGCGGACCTCGGCCACGGTGCGGAAGCCCAGCGGGCTCCCCTGCCCCAGCACGGCCAGCTCGTCGGCGATGCCGGCGAGGAGACGCAGGTCGGGCAGCGAGCCCGGCTTGGTGAAGACGCCCTCGAAGGGGCGCGGGCGGCCCTCCCAGGTGACGAACGTGCCGGCCTTCTCGTCCACCGGGGCGACCGGCAGCACGACGTCGGCCAGGGCCGCGACCTCGGTCAGCCGCTGCTCCAGGCTGACCACGAAGCCGGCGGCCTCGATCGCGGCACGGGTGGCGGCCGGGTCGCTGGTGTCGTCGGGGTCGACGCCACCGATGACGAGCCCGCTGAGGTCGCCCTTGACCAGCGCGGCGACGATCGCGTCGCCGTCGCGGCCGGTCTTCTCGGGCACCGATTCCAGACCCCATGAGGTGGCGGCGTCGATGCGCGCGGACGCGTCGGCGACCGGTCGGCCACCGGGCAGCAGGGTCGGCAGGCAGCCGGCCTCGACCGCGCCGCGGTCACCGGCTCGACGCGGCACCCAGGCCAGTCGGGCGCCGGTCGTGCGGGCGAGCTCGAGCGCGGCGGTCAGGGCGCCGTGGCTCTGGGCCAGTCGTTCGCCGACGAGGATCACCGCGTCCTTGGTCACGCCGAACTCCGCGTCCTTGAGCGAGCCGAGGGCGGCGGCCTCCTCGCCGGGCACGGTCGGGACCAGGCGGCCGTTCATCTTGCCCAGCCCGCGGGTGGAGTACGGCGCCAGCGCCACGACCTGCGTCCCGCGCTTCGACGCCTTGCGCAGCCGCAGGAAGATCGTGGCCGCCTCGTCCTCGGGCTCGAGCCCGGCGAGCACCACGACGGGCGCGGCCTCGAGGTCGGCGTAGGACACGTCGGCGTTGAGGGCGACGAACGAGGCCAGGAAGTCGGCCTCCTCGGCGCTGTGCGGACGCGCGCGGAAGTCGATGTCGTTGGTGCCGAGGGAGACCCGGGCGAACTTGGCGTACGCGTAGGCGTCCTCCGCGGTCACGCGACCGCCGGTGAGCACCGCGGACGGGCCGGCCGCGTGCAGTCCACGGGCCGCGACGGCGAAGGCCTCGGGCCACGACGCGGGACGCAGCTCGCCGTCCTCGCGGATCATCGGGTGCGTGATCCGGTCGTCCTGGCGGGCGTAGTGGAAGGCGAAGCGGTCCTTGTCGCTGATCCACTCCTCGTTGACCTCGGGGTCGTTGCCGGCGAGGCGGCGCATCACCTTGCCGCGGCGGTGGTCGACGCGGATCGCCGCGCCGCAGGCGTCGTGCTCGGCGACGCCCG
Source organism: Nocardioides currus (assembly GCF_003057875.1). Classification (GTDB taxonomy): domain Bacteria; phylum Actinomycetota; class Actinomycetes; order Propionibacteriales; family Nocardioidaceae; genus Nocardioides; species Nocardioides currus. Next base: position 571,684 of record NZ_PYXZ01000001.1, read on the forward strand.
CCGTGGAGACGAGGTCGAAGGGGCGCGAGCGGAAGCGGTACTCGGCGCTCGTCAGTGCGCCCACCGGGCAGATCTGGATGGTGTTGCCGGAGAAGTAGGACAGGAACGGCGCGTCGGGCGCGATGCCGACCTGCTGCTGGGCGCCGCGCTCGACCATCTCGATGAACGGGTCGCCGGCGATCTCGTCGGTGAAGCGGGTGCAGCGCTGGCACACGATGCAGCGCTCGCGGTCGAGCAGCACCTGCGGCGAGAGGTTGATCGGCTTGGGGAAGGTGCGCTTGACGCCCTCGAAGCGGGTCTCACCGCGCCCGTTGGACATCGCCTGGTTCTGCAGGGGGCACTCGCCACCCTTGTCGCACACCGGGCAGTCGAGCGGGTGGTTGATCAGCAGGAACTCCATGACGCCCTGCTGCGCCTTGTCCGCGACCTTGCTGGTCACCTGGGTCTCGACGACCATGCCCTCGGCCACCGGCAGCGTGCAGGAGGCCTGCGGCTTGGGGATCGGCTTGCCGTTACCGGCGTCGGGGATGTCGACGAGGCACTGGCGACAGGCGCCGACCGGCGCCAGCAGCGGGTGGTCGCAGAAGCGGGGCACCTGCACGCCGATCTGCTCGGCGGCGCGGATCACCAGCGTGTTGGGCGGGACGCTGACCTGGACGCCGTCGATCGTGACGTTGACCAGGGCGGTCTTCTCGGGAGTCGTCGTCATGCGGAGGCTCCGGTGGTGGCGAACGTGGTGGAGGCGGCCGGGTCGAACGGGCACCCGCCGGTGGTGAGGTGGGCGAGGTACTCGTCGCGGAAGTACTTGATCGAGCTCGAGATCGGGCTCGTGGCGCCGTCGCCGAGCGCGCAGAAGGAGCGGCCCAGGATGTTCTCGCACTGGTCGAGCAGCAGGTCGAGGTCGTCCTCGCTGCCCTGCCCCTTCTCGAGGCGCGCGAGCGTCTGCACCAGCCACCACGTGCCCTCGCGGCACGGGGTGCACTTGCCGCACGACTCGTGCTTGTAGAACTCGGTCCAGCGCAGCACCGCCCGCACCACGCAGGTCGTCTCGTCGAAGAGCTGCAGGGCGCGGGTGCCGAGCATGGACCCGGCCGCCCCGACGCCCTCGAAGTCGAGGGGTACGTCGAGGTGCTCCGGCGTGAGCAGGGGCGTGCTCGATCCTCCGGGGGTCCAGAACTTCAGCTCGTGGCCCTCGCGCATGCCGCCGGCGAGGTCGATCAGCTGGCGCAGCGTGATGCCGAGCGGGGCCTCGTACTGCCCGGGCCTCGTGACGTGGCCGGAGAGGCTGAAGATGCCGTAGCCCTTGGACTTCTCGGTGCCCATCGAGGAGAACCAGCCGGCGCCGTTGCGGATGATGCTGGGCACCGAGGCGATCGACTCGACGTTGTTGATCACGGTCGGCGAGGCGTACAGGCCGGCGACCGCCGGGAACGGCGGGCGCAGGCGGGGCTGGCCGCGCCGGCCCTCGAGGCCCTCGAGCAGGGCCGTCTCCTCGCCGCAGATGTAGGCGCCGGCGCCGGCGTGCACGACGACGTCGAGGTCGTAGCCCGAGCCGTTGATGTTCTTGCCGAGGTGGCCCGCGAGGTAGGCCTCCTGGACGGCCCGCTGCACGCGGCGCACCACGTGGAGGACCTCACCGCGGATGTAGATGAAGGCGTGGTTGGCGCGGATCGCGTAGGAGCTGATGATGACGCCCTCGACCAGCGTGTGGGGGCTGGCCATCATCAGCGGGATGTCCTTGCAGGTGCCCGGCTCCGACTCGTCGGCGTTGACGACGAGGTACTTCGGCTTCGGGTTGTCCTGCGGGATGAAGCCCCACTTCATGCCGGTCGGGAAGCCGGCGCCGCCGCGGCCGCGCAGGCCGGAGTCCTTGACCGCGGTGATGATGTCGTCGGGGGCCGTGCCGAGGGCGGTCTTCATGGCGGCGTAGCCGCCCTGCTCCTCGTAGGCGGCCAGCGTCCAGGATCGGTCCTGGTCCCAGTTGTCGGTGAGGACCGGGGTCAGCACGTCGATGCTCACTTGTCGTCCACCTTCGTCTCGGACTCGGCGCGGGAGGTGTCGGCGTCCTCGACGGCCTCGGTCAGGCTGTCGGGGTCGCCGGTGCGGCCGGAGGCCTCGGTCGAGGGGGCGCTCCAGCCCTTCTCGCGCGCGATGCCCAGGCCGACCAGGGAGGCCGGACCGGCGCTCGGGCCCTCGTCGGCCAGGTCGTCGGGGAAGCCGGCGAGCACGCGCTCGGCCTGCTTCCAGGTGCACAGCCTGGGACCGCGCGTGGAGTGGACGTCCTTGCCGGCCCGCAGGTCGTCGACGGTGCGGACAGCCGACTCCGGGGTCTGGTTGTCCATGAACTCCCAGTTGACCATCATCACCGGCGCGTAGTCGCAGGCCGCGTTGCACTCGATGTGCTCGAGGGTGATCTTGCCGTCCTCGGACGTCTCGTCGTTGCCGACGTCGAGGTGCTCCTTGAGCCGCTCGAAGATCTGGTCGCCGCCCATCACCGCGCACAGCGTGTTGGTGCAGACGCCGACGAGGTAGTCGCCGACGGGCTTGCGCTTGTACATCGTGTAGAAGGTCGCGACGCCGCTGACCTCGGCGGCGGAGATCCCGAGCACCTCGGCGCAGGCCTCGATGCCCTCGGGCGTCACGCGGCCCTCGACCGACTGGACGAGGTGCAGCATCGGCAGCAGGCCGGAGCGGGCCTCGGGGTAGCGCGCGGCGATCGCGCGCAGCTCGGCGTACGTCTCGGACGTCAGCTGGGTGGGGTGACTCATCGGTCGACGCCTCCCATCACGGGGTCGATCGAGGCGATGGCGACGATGACGTCGGCGACCATGCCGCCCTCGCTCATCACGCTCGTGGCCTGCAGGTTGGTGAACGACGGGTCGCGGAAGTGCGCACGGAACGGGCGGGTGCCGCCGTCGGAGACGACGTGCGCCCCGAGCTCGCCGCGCGGGGACTCGATGGGGACGTAGGCCTGGCCGGCCGGCACCCGGAAACCCTCGGTGACGAGCTTGAAGTGGTGGATCAGCGCCTCCATCGACTCGCCCATGATGTGGCGGATGTGGTCGAGGGAGTTGCCCATGCCGTCGGAGCCGATCGCGAGCTGGCTGGGCCAGGCGATCTTCTTGTCGCCGACCATGACCGGAGCGCCCTCGAGGCCGGCGAGCCGGTCGGCCGCCTGCTCGACGATGCGCAGCGACTCGCTCATCTCGTTGAGCCGGACCCGGAAGCGGCCGTAGGCGTCGGCGGTGTCCCAGGTCTGGACCTCGAAGTCGTAGTCCTCGTAGCCGGAGTAGGGCTGCGTCTTGCGCAGGTCCCAGCCGTAGCCGGTCGCACGCAGCGGCGGGCCCGAGAGGCCGAGGGCCAGGCAGCCGGCGAGGTCGAGGTGCCCGACGTCCTCGAGGCGGGCCTTGAAGATGGGGTTGGCGTTGCAGAGCGCGGCGTACTCCGGGAGCCGCTTGCGCATGAGCGCGATGAAGTCGCGGATCTCGTCGAGCGCGCCGGGCGGCAGGTCCTGCGCGACGCCGCCGGGGCGGATGAACGCGTGGTTCATCCGCAGGCCGGTGATCAGCTCGAACAGGTCGAGGACCAGCTCGCGCTCGCGGAACCCGATCGTCATCACGGTCAGGGCGCCGATCTCCATGCCGCCGGTCGCGATGCACACCAGGTGGGAGGAGATGCGGTTGAGCTCCATCAGGAGCACGCGCATGACCTGCGCCTTCTCCGGGACGTCGTCCTCGATGTCCAGCAGTCGCTCCACACCGAGGGCGTACGTCGCCTCGTTGAAGAACGGCGAGAGGTAGTCCATCCGCGTGCAGAACGTGGTGCCCTGCACCCAGGAGCGGAACTCCATGTTCTTCTCGATGCCGGTGTGGAGGTAGCCGATGCCGCAGCGGGCCTCGGTGACCGTCTCGCCCTCGAGCTCGAGGATCAGGCGCAGCACGCCGTGGGTGGAGGGGTGCTGCGGGCCCATGTTGACCACGACCCGCTCGTCGGCGGAGTCGCCGAGCCCCTGCGCGATCGAGTCCCAGTCCTGGCCGGTGACCGTGAAGACCTTGCCCTGGCTGGTCTCGCTCGGGTCGGCGTACAGGTCCTGCTGGTTGTCGGTTGTGGTCACGAGTACGACCTCCGCTGGTCGGGAGGCGGAACGGTGCCGCCCTTGTATTCCACGGGGATGCCGCCCAAGGGGTAGTCCTTGCGCTGCGGGTGGCCCGGCCAGTCGTCGGGCATCAGGATGCGGGTCATGGACGGGTGGCCGTCGAACTGGATCCCGAACATGTCCCAGGCCTCGCGCTCGTGCCAGTCGTTGGTCGGGTAGATGCTGACCAGGCTGGGGATGTGCGGGTCGGCGTCCGGGCAGGTGACCTCGAGCCGGATGCGGCGGTTGTGGGTCATCGAGAGCAGGTGGTAGACCGCGTGCAGCTCGCGCCCGGCGTCCTCGGGGTAGTGCACGCCGCTGACGCCGGCACAGAACTCGAAGCGCAGGTCGTCGTCGTCGCGCAGCATCTGGGCCACGAACGCGAGGTCCTCGCGACGCACGTGGAAGGTGATCTCGCCGCGGTGGACCACGACGCGCTCGATCGCGGCGTCGAGGTCGGTGGCCCCCAGCCGGGCCTCGAGGGCGTCGGCGACCTCGTCGAACCAGCCGCCGTACGGGCGTTGCGTGGACGCGGGATAGACCGTGGGGCTGACGAGACCGCCGTACCCCGACGTGTCGCCACTGCCCTTGACGCCGAACATGCCGTGGCGCGAGCCGACGGCCCGGTTGATCTCCTGGTCGCCGGCGACGAGGTCGGTGGACGGGTCCTGGAGGTTGTGGTCGGGGGTGTCGTCGCTCATCGCAGCAGGCCCTTCATCTGCGAGGTCGGCAGCGCCTTCAGCGCGGCGGTCTCCTGCTGCTCGATCTCGTTGAGCCGGTTGACGCCGAGCTTGGTCGCCTGGACCTGGTCGTGCAGCTTGAGGATCGCGTCGATCAGCATCTCGGGACGCGGCGGGCAGCCGGGGAGGTACATGTCGACGGGGACGACGTGGTCGACGCCCTGGACGATGGCGTAGTTGTTGAACATGCCGCCGCTGCTGGCGCACACGCCCATGGCGAGGACGTACTTCGGCTCGGCCATCTGGTCGTAGATCTGGCGCAGGACGGGCGCCATCTTGTTGCTGACGCGACCGGCCACGATCATCAGGTCGGCCTGGCGGGGGCTGGCGCGGAAGACCTCCATGCCGAAGCGGGCGAGGTCGTACTTCGGCCCGCCCGAGGTCATCATCTCGATGGCGCAGCAGGCCAGGCCGAACGTCGCGGGCCAGAACGACGCCTTGCGCATGTAGCCCGCGACCCCCTCGACGGTGGTCAGCAGGACGCCGGACGGAAGCTTCTCTTCAATTCCCATGTGCTCAGTTACCTCTCTGAGGGTCACGAGGCGCGCGCCATGCCGAGGCGGAGGAGGGAAGGCGACCTTCAGCGGAGCGCAGCGGAGCGGTCGTCGACCGACGACAACGAAGGCAGGGTGCGTGCATCGTGACCCTCAGTCCCAGTCCAGGCCGCCGCGGCGCCATACATATGCGTAGGCGACGAACACGGTGGCGATGAAGACGACCATCTCGACGAGGCCGAAGAACTTCATCGCGTCGAAGTGCACGGCCCACGGGTAGAGGAAGATGATCTCGATGTCGAAGACGATGAACAGCATGGCGGTGATGTAGTACTTCACCGGGAAGCGGCCGCCACCGACGGGCTGCGGAGTGGGCTCGATGCCGCACTCGTAGGAGTCGAGCTTGGCCCGGTTGTAGCGCTTGGGCCCCACGGCGGCACTCATGATCACGGAGAACACCGCGAACCCGGCCGCCAGGAGGGCCAACGCCAGCACTGGCGTGTAGAGCTCCATCCTGCGTTTCCTTCCCTCTCGCCGTACGCCCACCGTGTGACCTTGTGAATAAGTTCACGAGTGGCGCAGAGCACAGTCTAGGGCGCGACGTGCGCTGCGTCACGCCGGGGGTCGGCGCACGAAAATGGGCTCTCACCTGCGCATTTAGTGCACAGTGGCGTTGCCTAATTGCGGGACCGGGTGCCACGGACCGGGCGGGACGCCGCTAGCCTGCCGGGCGTGGGTGCGCGGGGTCCGATCTGGCGTGAGCCGGGCATGCCGGCCCTGATGGTGATGACGTGCGCCGGCTTCTCCGGCTATGCCGTGCTCCTCACGGTCGCCCCGCTGTGGGCGGTCGAGGGCGGAGCGGGCACCGCGGGATCCGGGCTAGTCAACGGGGTTCTCCTGCTGTCCACGGTCCTCACCCAGCTCCTCGTCCCGCGTGCCCTGCGGCACGTCGGCTGGGGGCCGGTGCTCGCGGTCGGCCTGGCGCTGCTGGGCGTCCCGGGGATCCTGCTGACCCTGAGCGACGACCTGGGCGCCGTCCTGGGGGTGTCGGCGGTCCGCGGTGTCGGGTTCGGCGTCCTCACCGTCACCGGGAGCGCCGCCGTCGCCGCGCTGGTGCGTGCCGAGCGCCGCGGGGAGGCGATCGGCGCCTACGGCCTGGCGGTCGCGCTGCCCAACCTCGTCCTGCTGCCCGCCGGACCGTGGATCGCCGACAACCTCGGCTTCTGGGTGACGTTCGTCGTCAGCGCCCTGCCGGTGGTCGGCATCCCGGCGGCGCTCCGCCTCGCGTCAGCACTCCGACCGGACGACGCGGACCTCCACGCCGGAGCGGGCACGGTGGCCGACCCCGACGACCCGGAGTCCGCGGCCTACCGCCGACTGCTCCGACCGGTGCTGCTGCTGCTGGCGGTCACGCTGGCGGGCGGGGCGGCGATCACCTTCACGCCCCAGATGGTCGAGAGCCCCTCGGTCGCGGCGGCCGGCCTCTTCCTGATGGGCCTCTCGGCCGCCCTCGGCCGTTGGCGGGTCGGGGTCTTCGCGGATCGCCACGGACCGCAGCGCTTCCTGCTCCCCCTGGTCCCGCTCACCGGCTTCTCGATGGCGCTGATGGCGTGGTCGGTCGCTGGCTCCGCCGACGCCCGGACCGCCGCGTTCCTGCTCGCCATGCTCGTCCTCGGCCTGTGCTACGGCGGCCTGCAGAACCTGACGCTCCTGATCTCCTTCGGCTCCGTGTCACCTCGGCACCACAACCTCGCGAGCGCCGTGTGGAACGTCGGCTTCGACGCGGGTACGGCGCTGGGCTCGGTGGCCGTCGGGGTGATCGCCGGGTCGACCTCCTTCTCGACCGCCTTCCTGGTGGCAGCCATGGTCGCCGTCGCGACGCTCCCGCTCGCCTGGCGACCCGTGGTCGGCGCCCGGGAGCCGCGCCCGCGCTGAGCGGGCGCCTCAGGCGACGCCGAAGCGGCGACAGCGCATCCGGCGGTGGACCTCGGCGGCGATGCTCTGCATGCCGACAGCGGCCCAGACGAGGTTGGACGCGACGCTCGGCCACGCACCGTAGTAGGCGCTGGCGGCGCCGCCGAGGACTCCCCCGACCGTGTTCATGAGCGCGTAGGCGATCGAGTCGGCACCGAGCTTGCCCCGCCACAGCAGGACGTAGGCCGCGAACGTGCCCATGGTGCCGACCCAACCCAGTGTTGCCGCGATCATCGTGCTCGTCCTGCTCCTGCTCGACGGCCCCCACGGCCGCTGTCGGCGCCCAGTCTGAGTGAGTCCAGGCATTCAGATCAAACGCACATTTCTACATCCGGGGTTTAGAGTTACTAACTATGCAGATCGACCCCCGTCGGCTCAGGTTCCTGCTGGCCGTGGCGCGATCGGGCGGGGTGCTCGCGGCGGCCGACGACCTGCGCGTGACGCCCTCCGCCGTGAGCCAGCAGCTGGCCCGGCTGGAGACCGAGGTGGGCCGGCCGCTGGTGCGGCGCACGTCGACGGGCACGGTGCTGACCGATGCCGGGCTGGCCCTGGCCGAGGCCGCGGAGGACGTCGAGAAGACGCTCAGCGAGGTGCGGGCCCGGCTCGTCGACGACGGGGACGAGCCCGGGGGCACGGTGCGGGTGGGCGGCTTCCACAGCTTCCTGTCCCAGGTGCTGCTGCCACAGATCCCGGCCTGGCGCGAGGGTCACCCGCGCCTCGGCTTCGAGATCATCGAGTCCACGGAGGAGGAGACGCTGCGCAAGCTGCGCGCCGGCGAGCTCGACATCGCGATCCTCGAGCTCGACGCGGAGGAGTCGCAGCGCAAGCTGCCGGCGCGGCTCACCGAGACGCCGCTGCTCGACGAGCCCTGGAAGCTCGTCGTCCCCAGCGGCACCATCACCGCCGAGGACTCCGTCGACCTCTCCCGGCTCGGCCTGCCCTGGCTCGGCGTCGACCCGGAGGGGGCGGGCGCCAACGCCCTGCTGCGCGTGCGGCGCGCGACGAGCAACCAGATCCCGACCGTCCACCGCTACACCGAGACCCGGACGGCGCTGGCGCTCGTCGCCGCCGGCGAGGGCATGGCGCTCGTGCCCTCCCTCGCGCTCCAGGGCATCGCGCAGGAGGGGATCGAGACCCTCGACGTGCCCGGCCTCGGCCAGCGCCGGATCGTGCTGCGGCGCTACGAGGGCCGCGGCGTGCCGAAGGTGGTCGACGTGGCGACGGGCCTCATCCGCGACGCGGCCGCGGCGGTCTCCTTCGAGGGGCCGGGCTGAGGGCGCGCGGCACGGCTCACCAGCGGCCGTGCACCTGCTCGCGGATGCGGGCGTCGTACAGGTCCGAGATCCCGGCCAGCAGCTCGCCCGGCAGCGCGCCGACCTCGCCGGCCGCCGCGTTCGCCTGCGCCTGCGCCGTGTTGCGCGCGCCCGGGATGACGGTCGTGACGCCGGGCTGCTGGACGATCCACGCGATGGCGGCCTGCGCGGGCGTGACGTCCGGCAGGGCGGCCGACACCAGCGCAGTGAACTCCTGCGCGGCGGCGACACCGGTCGCGTAGTCGACACCGGAGAACGTCTCCCCCACGTCGAACGCGCTGCCGTCGCGGTTGTAGGTGCGGTGGTCGTCCTCGGCGAAGGTGGTGTCGAGGTCGTACTTCCCCGACAGCAGCCCGGAGGCCAGTGGCACGCGGGCGATGATGCCCACCCCGGCCGCCGAGGCGGCGGGCAGCACCGCGTCGAGCGGCTTCATCCGGAACGCGTTGAGGATGATCTGCACGCTCGCGAGGTGGGGCCGGGCGATCGCGCTCAGCGCCTGGTCGCAGGTCTCCACGCTGACGCCGTACGCCGCGATGATCCCCTCCGAGACGAGCTGGTCGAGGACGTCGTAGGTCTGGTCGTCGTCGATCACCTCCGAGGGCGGGCAGTGCAGCTGCACCAGGTCGATCGTGTCCACGCCGAGGTTGCGGCGCGAGCGGTCGAGCCACTCGCGGAACCTGGGCTCGACGTAGTTGGAGGGCACCTGCTCGTCGCGTCGACCCATCTTGGTCGCGACCGTGAAGCCGGCGTCGGCGTGGTCGGCGACGAAACGGCCCACGATCTGCTCGCTCCGCCCGTCGCCGTACACGTCGGCGGTGTCGTAGAAGGTGACCCCGGCCTCGGCCGAGGCCTCCAGCACCGCACGGGCGTCGGACTCGCTGACGTCGCCCCAGTCGGCGCCGAGCTGCCAGGTGCCGAGGCCGACGACCGAGGCGGAGAAGGGTGTGCGAGAGAAGGTGCGGGAGTCCATGGCCCGACCCTAGGTGAGGACCGGGTGCGATCAGGCGGTCGCGCGGTGCAGCGCGACGATGCCGCCCGACAGGTTGCGCCACTCGGGGGCGGTCCAGCCGGCGCCACCGATGAGGTCGGCGAGGCCCTGCTGGTCGGGCCAGGCGCGGATCGACTCGGCGAGGTAGACGTAGGCGTCGGGCGAGGACGAGACCGCGCGCGAGATCGCGGGCAGCGCCTTCATGAGGTACTCCATGTAGACGGTGCGGAACGGCGTCCACGTGGGGTGGCTGAACTCGCAGACCACGAGCCGGCCACCGGGTCGGGTGACGCGTCGCATCTCCCGGAGGCCCTGGACCGGGTCGACGATGTTGCGCAGCCCGAACGAGATGGTGACGGCGTCGAAGGTGTCGTCGGCGAACGGCAGCCTGGTGCCGTCGCCGGCCGTGAACGGCAGGGCCGGTCGCGCCTTCTTGCCCACCTGGAGCATGCCGAGGGAGAAGTCGCAGGGCACCACCATCGCGCCGCGGTCGGCGAACGGCTGGCTCGAGGTGCCGGTGCCGGCGGCGAGGTCGAGCACCTTCTCGCCGCGCGCCGGGGCGACCGCGTCGATCACGTCCTGGCGCCAGCGCCGGTCCTGCCCGAGCGAGAGGACGTCGTTGGTCACGTCGTAGCGCTTCGCGACCGCGTCGAACATGCGTCGGACGTCGGTCGGTTGCTTGTCGAGCTCAGCGCGGGCCACGCCCCAGAGGGTAGTCGTCGGCAACTTCGCGAAGTCGGTGGGCGTCCCTACGATTGTCGACACCCACCTCACTCCGGAGTCCCCATGCGCACGCCCCGTCTCGTCCCGATGCTGCTCGCCCTCGTCCTGGCGCTGAGCCTCGCGTCCCTCGCGGCCCCCGCCAACGCGACCTTCGACCGCCTGAGGTTCGGCGACACCGGGTGGAAGGTGCGGGTGCTCCAGAGCCGCCTGCACCAGCTGGGGCTGCACTCCGAGGTCATCACCAGCCGGTTCGATGCCCAGACCCGCGACGGCGTGCGGACCTTCCAGGCGCGCCGCAAGCGCCCGACCAGCGGCGTGGTCGACCGCGCCACCTGGGACAAGCTCGTCGCCAAGACCACCGAGCCGACGACCGAGGCGCTGCACAACATCTACACGCCCGGGCCGGCGATCCTGAAGCTCGGCGACCGCGGCCTGCCGGTGCGCCGCCTCCAGGCCCGGCTCGAGCAGGTCAAGTGGTGGAAGGGCGAGGTCACCGGGGTCTTCGAGGAGACGACCGTCGCGGCCGTCACCGGTTTCCAGGAGAAGCGCAAGATCCCCGTCACCGGTGAGGTCGACCGCCGCACCCTCGACCGCCTCGCCGAGATGACCCGCAAGCCGACCAAGGCAGAGCTGTTCAACATCGTGCCGACCGGACCGGCCCTCGACCCGCGCTGCCTGACGGGTCGCGCCATGTGCGTCGACAAGACCTCGCGCTCGCTGCGCTGGGTGATCGACGGTGTGGTGAAGTCGCGCTACGACGTGCGCTTCGGCTCCGACGAATTGCCGACCCGCGAGGGTGCCTTCGCGGTGTTCAAGAAGTCGCGCGACCACGTCTCAAGCCTCTACAACACCTCGATGCCGTTCGCGATGTTCTTCTCCGGCGGGCAGGCCGTGCACTACTCCCCCGACTTCGCGGCCACCGGCTACAACGGCGCGTCCCACGGCTGCGTCAACGTGCGCGACTACAACGGCGTCCGCTGGCTCTTCGACCAGGTGCAGGTCGGTGACAAGGTCATCGTCTACCGTTCGTGACGTGGTGATGACAGCGCCCATGGTCGTGCGTACGGCGAGCGTCGACCTCGACTCGATCGAGTCACTGCTCGACCTCGTGCCCGCCGACTCGCCGGTCAGCTGGCTGCGACGTGACGAGGGCCTCGTCGGCTGGGGCCGGGCGGCGGTCATCCGCACCTCCGGCTCGGCCCGCTTCCGCGACGCCGACAAGTGGTGGGCGGAGATCACCGGCCGGGCCGAGGTGCACGACGAGGTCAACGAGCCCGGCACCGGTCTGGTCGCGTTCGGCACCTTCGGCTTCGCCGACGACCCGGGCGACTCCGTCCTCGTCGTCCCGCAGGTGATCGTCGGTCGGCGCGGCGACCGGGCCTGGGTGACCACGGTCGACGTCGACGCGCCCGACCTCGTCGCCGCTCCTCTCCCGCGTCCGCCCGTGGGCCTCAGCTTCGCCGACGGTGCCCTCAACGGCGACGCCTGGATGTCCGCGGTGGCCGAGGCGGTCGCCCGCATCAACGCCGGCGACCTGGAGAAGGTCGTGCTGGCGCGCGACCTGATCGCCACCTGCGACGAGCCGGTCGACGTGCGGTGGCCGCTGCGCAAGCTGGCCGACGACTACGCCATGTGCTGGACCTTCCACGTCGATGGCATCTTCGGGGCCACGCCGGAGATGCTGGTGCGCCGCGAGCGCGGCCTGGTGACCTCGCGGGTGCTGGCCGGCACCATCCGGCGCACCGGCGACGAGGAGCGCGACGCCGCGCTGGCGGGCACGCTCGCCCGCTCGTCGAAGGACCTGGAGGAGCACGAGTACGCCGTCCGCTCGGTCGCCGACGCCCTCGAGCCCCACTGCTCCTCGATGAACGTGCCCGAGGTGCCGTTCGTGCTGCACCTGCCCAACGTCATGCACCTGGCCACGGACGTGGCCGGCGTGGTGCACGACGCGGCGACGGTGTCCTCGCTGCAGCTGGCCGAGGCGCTGCACCCGTCAGCCGCCGTCGGCGGCACGCCCACGGCTTCCGCGGTCGCCCTGATCGACGAGATCGAGGGCATGGCCCGCGACCGCTACGCCGGGCCGGTCGGGTGGATGGACGCCAACGGCGACGGCGAGTGGGGCATCGCGCTCCGCTCGGCGATCGTGCAGGGCGACACCGTGCGGCTGTTCGCGGGCTGCGGCATCGTCGGCAGCTCCGACCCCGAGTCGGAGCTCGCGGAGTCGCAGGCGAAGTTCGTGCCCGTGCGCGACGCCCTCTCGCGCTGACCGGCGCCGCTAGAGGTCGCTGCCCTCGGGCAGGCGCAGGAACTCCTGGCCCTCCGGCAGGAGGTTGCCCATGTGCGCGTCGACCATCCCGAGGGCTGCGTCGGTGTAGACCTTGTCGTGGATGCCGAGGTTGCGCGGGGCGCCGACCGCCCGGACGAAGTCGATCGCCTCGCCCACCTTCAACCATGGGGCGCTGATCGGCGCGAGCAGCAGGTCGATCTCGCGCTCGGGCAGGGTGAGGGAGTCGCCGGGGTGGTAGATCCGCAGACCGTCCACCGTGAGCACGAAGCCGCTGTTGTCCACGCGCGGGATCTCGGGGTGGATCATCGCGTGCCGCTCGCCGACCACGTCGACGGGCAGGCCGACGTCGAGGACCGACCCGGCGCGCACGACGCTCAACCGCTCGACCAGGTCGGGCGCGTCGACACGGATCCTGGCCGCCACACCCTCGACGGTCAGGATCGGCGCGTCGGTGCGTCGCAGGTGGTCGGCGGAGTAGTGGTCGGCGTGCTCGTGGGTGATGAGGACGACCGTGGCGCCGTCGACCGCGCCGGGCTCGGTGAAGCCGCCCGGGTCGACGACCACCACGGTCGAGTCCTGCTCGACACGGACGCACGCGTGCCCGAACTTCGTCAGTCTCATGGACCCAACCTAGATCGCTGACAACCATTCAGCGCCCCGGCCTGTCTGATTGTCGACCTCCAACACGCGGCAGTTATGGTGTGGGCGCCCTCGACGGATGCCAGGGGGAACCACATGCACCCGAACGAAGAGAGAACTCATGTCTGGACGCCGCGCACTGGCAGGGAGCCTGATGGCCCTGCTCATGCCCGCCTCGTTGCTGATGGTCTCCGCGACCACCTCGGCCGACGCAGCTGACGCCCCGCAGAACACCACCAACGCCCGCCAGGCCAAGGCGAAGGGCAAGGCCAAGCTCGTGGCCATGCCGCAGATCGTGCAGCAGGGCAAGAAGCCTGCGAGCGCCGGCTCGGCCAAGGCCGCGCTGACCGCCACGATCAAGCCCGCCAAGGCCGGCCGCCCCGTCGCACTCCAGGTGCAGAAGGGCAAGAAGTGGAAGACGGTCTCCAAGACCAAGCTGACCAAGAAGGGTCTCGCCGAGTTCGGCGCCCCCATCTCCAAGGGCGGCAAGGCCCTGACCTACCGCGTGACCGCGGCGCCGTACAAGGGTGCGAAGGCCGTCACCAGCAAGCCGACGACGACCGAGCGCTGGCTGACCGCCTCGTTCAGCGACGACTTCACCGGCTCGACCCTGAGCCCCTCGTGGAGCAACCGCGGCATCTACTACGAACCCGACAGCCTGCGTGAGTGCTCGAAGGGCGACCCGAGCGCCGTGTCCGTCAGCGGCGGCACCGTCAAGCTCTCGGTGATCAAGGACCCGACCCGCGCCAACGAGAGGTGCGTGGCCAAGAAGGACGGCAAGTCCACCGGCAGCTTCGACTACCGCCTCAACGGCCACATCGGCACCGAGGGCAGCGTCTCGATGCGCTACGGCTTCGCGGCCGCCCGCATCAAGACGCACAAGCTCCGTGGCCAGCACGGTGGATTCTGGATGCGTCCGACCACCGCTGGTGGCGGCGACCCGCGCGCCGAGATCGACGTCGTCGAGTACTTCGGTGACAAGCACCCCCAGGGCGGCCTGACGTCGTTCATCTACTCCACGAAGAACAACAAGGCCGTCAAGACCGGCTCGTGGATCAAGAGCCCCACGTCGTTCCTCAAGAACAAGAAGGACGGCTGGTCGAAGAACTACCACGTGTTCTCGGTCGAGTGGACGCCCAAGATGTATGTCTTCCGCATCGACGGCAAGGAGACCTACCGCACCAAGGTCGGCGTCTCCGACCAGTTCCAGTTCCCGATCCTGAGCCTGCTCAGCTCGGACTACGAGATCTCGCAGATGCCCGGCGGCGACAAGAAGCTGCCGCAGACGATGAACGTGGACTGGGTCCGCCTCTGGCAGGCCTGAGCCACCAGCTCATCTCGTACGGCGACACGCCGCCCCACTCCGGTGGGGCGGCGTGTTTCGCATTTCCGGGGGCCGGGGTGGCGGCCGGTAGGCGGGCGGGAGCGGGCCGGGCTGCCGGCCCCCGCGTCAGCCGGTCAGGTGGTGCACGTAGCACCAGCGCCAGTCCTCGCCCGGCTGGGCGGACTGCATCACCGGGTGGGTGGTGTCGTGGAAGTGCTCGGTGGCGTGGCGGTGCGGGGAGGAGTCGCAGCAGGCGACGTTGCCGCAGGCCAGGCAGCGCCGCAGCGAGACCCAGTGTGAGCCGAGCTCGACGCACTGCTGGCAGGTGAGGCCGTCCTCGGCGGTGAAGGCGACCGCGGGGCCGGCGGTGTCGAGGTGGTCGCACGAGCGGCCGACCACGACGCGCCGCGCGCGCGGGGCGTCGCCGTCGGCCTCGGCGGTGGCGATGTCGAGCATCGACTCCTCGACGTCGAGGATCGCGAGCACCTCGCGCACGACGTCGCTGGGGACGGTGCCGGTGCTGCGGACCTTGAGCACCTTCTGACGCTCCGCGTCGATCATCGCCAGCCGGGCACGGGCGTAGAGGTCGCTCGGCGACTCCTGGCCCTGCGTGGTGGACAGCTGCTCCCATGCGGCGAAGTTGCGCTGGTCGACGCGCTGGCGGATCAGGTCGTAGACCCCGTGCGGGTCGTCGTGGTCGAGTTCGTCGAGGGCGATGAACCCCGCCTTGGAGGCCTGCTGGAGCAGGGCCGCGCGGGCCAGGGCGTCGTCGAGCGGGTCGGGCGAGGGCACCCGCAGCCGACGGGCGACCCACGGCAGCGAGAGCCCCTGGATGAAGAGCGTCCCGGCCACGACGGTGAACGCGATCAGCAGCAGCACCTCGCGGTGCTCGGTCTCCTCGGGGATGACGAACGCCGCGGCCAGCGTGACGACCCCGCGCATGCCGGCCCAGCCGAGGATGAAGGTGTACTGCCACGGCGGCGCGTGACCGGTGGCGGGATCGGGACCGGGCCGCACCAGGGCGTAGCGGGCGGCGAAGACCCACACCATCCGCAGCACGATCGCGGCGGCGAGCGAGGCGGCGCAGACCGCGGCGATGCGCCCCGGCGCGATCTCGCTGTCGGCGACTCCTTCCAGGATCCAGCGCGCCTGGAGACCGATCAGCAGGAAGACGGTGTTCTCCAGCAGGAAGGCGATGGTGCGCCAGTTGATCCGCTCGGCGATGCGCGACTGGGCGGTCTGGATGATCGGCGCCTTGTGGCCGAGCAGGAGGCCGGCGACGACCACCGAGATGACACCGGACGACTCCAGCTCCTCGGCCAGGAGGTACGCCGCGAACGGGGTCACCAGCGAGATCGCGGTGTCCATCAGGGGGTCCGTGACGAGCTTGCGGAGCTTCGCCACGACCACGAAGACGACGAACCCGAGCGCGGCGCCCCCGAGGGAGGCCCACAGGAAGTCGACCCCGACCTCGAGCGTGTGCACGCCGACCGAGGCGGCGGCGAGCGCCGTACGCAGGGAGACGAGGGCCGTGGCGTCGTTGAGCAGCGACTCGCCCTCGAGGATCGTCACCACGCGTCGGGGCAGGCCGATGCTGCGGGCGATGGCGGTCGCGGCCACGGCGTCGGGCGGCGCGACCACCGCGCCGATGGCGATCGCGATCGGCCACGAGATGCTCGGCACGATCAGGTGCACGATCGCTCCGACCCCGAAGGCGGTGAAGACGACCAGGCCGACCGAGAGGAGCCCGATGGTGCGCCGGTTGGCGTTGAAGTCGACGAGCGAGGTCTGGATCGCGGCGGCGTAGAGCAGCGGCGGCAGCAGGCCGAGGAGCACGACCTCCGCCTCGAGATGCACCTCGGGGACGTGCGGGACGAAGGTGCCCACGACCCCGATGGCGATCAGCAGCAGCGGCGCGGGCAGGCCGACCCGGTCGGCGAGCGCCGTCCCGGCGAGCACGACGACGACCAGGGCGACGAGGAACAGCGCGATCTCCACCCTGGGATCATGTCAGCCGAGCGAGCCGATGCCACTGCGGTAGTCGGTCGCGTAGGTCAGCACGACGCGCCCGTCGCCGGGCGGCAGGATGAGTGACGCCGTCTGCGCGATGTAGGCGCCCTCGAGGTGCACGCTGACGTGGACGTTGCGATCGGCCGGGATCTCCCACGACACCGAGCCCCACACGACGACGTACTGACGCCCGTCGATGCTGGCGATCGGGCGGTACTTCGCGCGCACCGGTGCGTTGCCGGTGGTGAGGTCGACGGTGAGGAGCCGGCGAGGCCCGCTGTGCGCCTCGACGTAGGGGATGACGCCGGGCGTGGTGGCGAGCTCTGATGCTGTCGTCATGGGTGCCACCCTGCCCGAGGGCGCCATGGATAATCCTTCGGGTGCGGGTCCTCGGGGTGGTGGTCAGGTCGGTCCTGGCCCTCCTCACCCTCGTCGGCCTGCTGCTCGCCGCGGCCGGCGCGCTCGTCGCCGGGGTCGTGGGCTCCGACGACACGGTCTTCAACCGCCCCTCCGCGCTCGGCGCCGACGGCCGGCCGATCCTGACCGCGCCCGACCTGCTCGCCTACGACGGAGTCACGGTCACGCTGCGTGCCTCGGCCCCGGGCGGGGTCTTCATCGGCACGGCGCACCCGGTCGACGTCGCGGACTTCGTCGGCGACTCGTCACGGATCCGGCTGACGGACGTGACCCGCACCGGGGTCGGGTCGGAGGACGCCGGCGCGGGCGAGTCGGTCGACCCGGCACGGGCCGACTTCTGGACCGCGTCCATGACGGGGTCGTCGACCGAGGAGCTGACGCTCGACCGCGGCGCCTCGGCCGCCCAGTGGGTGATCGCGCCGCTGACCGGCGCCGGTCCGACCACGGTGTCCTTCGGCGTCACCGTGCCCGGGTTGTACGTCGCTGCGCTGGTGGTCTTCGGGGTCGGGACCGTCCTGCTGCTCGCCGGCGTCGAGCTGCTGCTGCGTCGACGCCGCCGTGGGCCGGGCCCGCCGACCGCGGCCGATCGCATCGCGGCGTACGTCCCGCCGTCGACCCCGACCCCCGGTCCGTCCCGCGGCAGGCACGCCGCGCTCTCGGTCGTGCTGACCCTGTCCCTGGCCGTCTCCTTGGCCGGGTGCGCGCCCGACGACCTGCTGCCCACCCGCCGCCAGTCGTCGGAGCTCGCCACCACCAAGGTCGCGCTGACCCGCGCCGACCTGCCCGCCCTCCTCGAGTCGTACGACGCCCGCCTCCGCGCCGCGATCAAGGCCGCCCGTCCGCCGAGGTACGCCACGACGAAGTGGCGTCTCGCCGATCGCGGGCCCGCGCTGGAGAGCGACCTCTTCGGCACCCGGGTCGGGCGGCTGACGAAGCTCGGTCGGCGCACCCCGCCGACCCACGACGGGGTCGAGGCGTTCTCCGCGCGCTTCGACTCCTACCCGATGTGGTCGTTGGCGGCCTCGCGGGTGGGGCGCGACACCCGCGTCGACCTCTTCACCAAGGCGGCGGTCGAGGCGCCGTGGCTCCGTCAGGGCGGCAGCGTCGTGTCGCGCGACCTGCCGCGACCCGGCACCCCCCGGTCGCTGCCCGGCAACAACGACGCGGCGGCGGCGACGGCGGCCTGGCGCGACTTCCTCCGCACCGGCGAGGAGGACGACCGGCTCGAGGTCGACCGCGACTCCCGGGCCTGGCGGGACAACGTCGCCGACCTCGGGAGCCGGGCGATGTTCCGCGGCTACGACGTGACGGTGCGACCGGACGGGTTGTCGCGGGTCGTGCGGGTGGCGGACGGCTCCCTCGCGATCGTGGCGCTGCGGGTGACGACCCGGCTCGACGGGCGGCCCGACCTGCGGGTGGTGTGGGCGCCGCCGTACGGGAAGTACCGCCCGGGCAAGGACGGGGTGCTGTCATTCGCCGACGTCGCCGTCGGGATCATCCACCTGCCGTCGAAGGGGACGCCGACGCTGCTCGGCTCGACCTTCAGCGAGGTCGCGGTCAGGCCCGGAGCGCCCTGATCCGCTGGTCCAGGTCGCGGCGGTTGTCACGCCGCACGACCGCCTCGACCACCTCGATCCCGCCGTTGGGCGAGGCCAGCGCCTGCTCGAGCTCGGGCAGGCTCGAGACGCGCAGGTGCGGCGTGCGGGTGGCGGCGCACAGGCTGGCGACGTCGACGCCGTGCGGGGTGCCGAAGAGCGTGTCGTAGCGGTCGGCGACCTCCGGGGCGCCCTGCTCGAGCATCGCGAAGATCGAGCCACCGTCGTCGTTGGTGACCACGATCGTCAGGTCGGGGCGCTCCTCGCGCGGGCCGAGGACCAGGCCGGTCATGTCGTGCAGGAAGGTGACGTCGCCCATCAGCGCGAGCGCGCGGCTGCTGTGCGGGCGACCGAGCGCGGCCCCGATCGCGCTCGACACCGTGCCGTCGATGCCGGCGAGGCCGCGGTTGGCGACCACCTTGCGCCGACCGCCGACCTCGTAGCGCGGCACCATCAGGTCGAGGTCGCGGATCGGGCTCGAGGCGCCGACGAAGAGGAGCCCGTCGCGCGGAAGCGCACGGCTCACCGCACCCGCAACGTCGTACGGCGTGAGCTCCCCCTCGCCCCGCAGCAGCTCGTCGAGCTGCCGTGCCACCGACCGGTCGGCCGCGAGCCAGGCGTCGAACCAGGCGGTGTCGCTCGACTCCGACGTCGTCGCGCGGGCGACGGCGTGGTCCACCGGGAACGGCCGGTCGCGCCACAGGCCGTCGCCCTCGACGTCCCACACCTCCACGTCGGGGCGGGCGAGGAGACGGGAGACCGGGCGGGACAGCGTGGGGTGCCCGGCGACGACGACCCGCTCGACCTGCGCGCCGAGATCACCCTCCAGCAGCAGGCGGTAGGTGCGGATGGCGTGGGTGCCGGTGCGGGAGCCGCTCGTGGGCTCGGCGAGCAGGGGCCACTGCCCGCGCTCGGCCAGCACCCGCGCGGGCGGGCCGGCGTCGTCGCCGGCGACGACGACGGTGCGGGGACCGTGCGGGACGTCGGTCTCCTCGTGCCACGACCTCGGCCCGCTGCCGACCATCACCTGCGGCACCTGCCAGCGGTCGCGCGGCACCAGCGGGTCGTCGAGCTGGACGTTGAGGTGCGCCGGGCGGGCGAGGTCGAGGGGCGGGAGGTGGTCGAGGTCGGCGATGTCGGTGAACGGCAGCCGCGGCAGGATCCCGGCCTGGTCGGTGGTCTGGCTGGCGCTGGTGCCGCGCAGCCGCAGCGGCCGGTCGGCGGTGACGAACACGACGGCCAGCCCGGCGTGCCAGGCCTCCAGGGCCGCGGGGTGCAGGTTGGCGACGGCGGTGCCCGACGTGCAGACCACGGCCGCGGGGCGGCCCGCCTTCGCCAGTCCGAGGGCGAGGAACCCGGCCGTGCGCTCGTCGATGCGCGTGTGCAGCCGGAGGAGGCCTGCCTCGGCCGCGTCGTGGGCCGCGAAGGCCAGCGGGGCGTTGCGGGAGCCGGGGGCGAGCACGACCTCGGCCACCCCGTTGCGCACCAGGTGCGCGACGACCCCGCGCGCCAGGTCGGTCGAGTCGGTCACGAACGCTGATCCTGCCGTACGGCGCTGAGCCGGCGCTCCCAGTGCTCGACCCGGTCGGGTGGTGCCGCCAGGCGTGCGAGCGCCTCGTCGGACAGCGCGACCGGCCGGACCGGCAGGAACCCGCCGACGGGCAGCAGCGGGTCGACGGCGACGTCGTCGGTGAGCAGCTGGACCGTGGCGAGACCGCACGCGTGCTCGAGCGAGGGCAGCGCGGCCGCCAGCGCGACCCCGGCGGCGATCCCCACGCTGGACTCGACGGCGCTGGACACCACGACGGGCAGCCCGATGTCCTCCGCGATCCGCACGCACGCCCGCACCCCGCCGAGCGGCTGCACCTTGAGCACCGCGATGTCGGCGGCCTCGAGGTCGCGCACGCGGTAGGGGTCCTCGGCCCGCCGGATCGACTCGTCCGCGGCGATCGGGACGTCGACCCGTCGGCGCACGACCGCGAGGTCCTCGACCTCCGCACAGGGCTGCTCGACGTACTCCAGCCCGCCAGCGGCGCGCTCGAGCAGGGTGATCGCGTGGACGGCGTCGTCGACGTCCCAGCCGCCGTTGGCGTCGATCCGCACGAGGCCGGCGTGGCCGATCGCGTCGCGCACCGCCTCGAGCCGGGCGACGTCGTCGGCCAGCGTCTGGCCGCGCTCGGCGACCTTCACCTTCGCGGTGGCGCAGCCGCCGGCCAGCACGATCCGGTGCGCCTCGTCGGGGCTGCAGGCGGGGACCGTGACGTTGACCGGGACCCGGTCGCGCACGGGGTCGGGCCAGTCGCCCGTGGCCGCCTCCTCCGCGCAGCGCAGCCAGGGGCGCGCGACGTCGTCGTCGTACTCCAGGAACGGCGACCACTCGCCCCAGCCGTGCTCGCCGCGGATCAGCACACCCTCGCGGACGGTGATCCCGCGGAACCGGGTGCGCAGGGGGATCGAGAAGACGTGCCTCACGCCAGCCATCACGCCTGCCATCACACCAGGCCCGCCAGCGCTTGGCGGTCGACCTTGCCGTTGGGGAGCAGCGGGAGCGTCTCGACGGCGACGACCTGCTGCGGTGCCCACGTGCGCGGCAGCTCCTCCGCGACCCAGTTGCGCAGCTTCTTGCGCGACAGGGTGGGGACGACGAACGCGACCACCCGGGCGCCCCACTCGTCGTCGGGCACCCCGAGCACCTCCACGGCGTGGACGTCGGGGTGCTCACGGATCCGGGCCGCGACCGCCGGGAGGGGCACCTTGACGCCGCCACTGATGACCACGTCGTCGATGCGGCCGAGCACGTGCAGGCGCCCGTCGTCGTCGATGCGTCCCGCGTCGGAGGTCCAGAACCTGCCGTCGACGAGGGTAATGGCGGTGAGGGCCGGGTCGTCGTCGTAGCCCTCGAAGATCGTCGGTCCGCCGATCCGTATGCGGCCGTCCTCTGCGAGGTCGAGCGTGACGCCGTCGAGCGGCTCCCCGTCGTAGACGCAGCCTCCGGCGGTCTCGGAGGCGCCGTACGTCGCCACGATCCGCAACCCCGCGTCCTCGGCGCGCCTCCTCAGTCCCGGGTCAAGCGGCCCGCCACCGAGGAGGATCGTGTGCAGGCGGCGCAGGGCCTCGACCTGGCTGCCGTCCTCGAGCAGGCGGTGCAGCTGGGTGGGGACGAGCGAGGTGAACCGGCCCTCCGTCGCGCCGGTGAAATCGAGGTCGGCGACCACCCGGGGATCGTGCCCGGCGAGCAGGGAGCGGGCGATGACCTGCACGCCCGCGACGTACGACGACGGGACCGCCAGCAGCCACTGGCCGCGCTCCCCCAGCCGCCGCGCGCTCGCCTCGACGGAGGCGACGACCGCGTCGCGCGACAGCACCACCCGCTTGGGGCGGCCGCTGCTGCCGGACGTCTCGATCACCAGGTGCTGCGGATCGTCGGTCTCCAGCCAGGTGCGGAGCTGGGTGATCGCTGCGGCCGCGTCGTCGGAGGGGCTCAGGAGGCTCACCCCAGCACGGTAGACCCGGGCGTGCGGGCTATGTTCGCCGGATGACGTTGCAATGGGAGCAGGTCCTCGTCCACGCCGTCGACCCGGCCGCCCTCGGCCAGTGGTGGGCCGACGCCCTCGGCTGGGTCGTCGTCTACACCTCCGACGACGAGTTCGAGATCCGCCCGGAGCCCGATCGGATGCCGGGGATCGACTTCGCTCGCATCGACGAGCCCAAGCAGGGCAAGAGCCGTCTGCACCTCGACTTCCGGCCTGACGACCACGACGCCGAGGTGGCGCGGCTGCTGGCCCACGGCGCCGTGCGGGTGGACATCGGCCAGGGCGACGGCACGCCGTGGACGGTGCTGGCCGACCCCGAGGGCAACGAGTTCTGCATCCTGGGCGAGAGCACGGCCGACTGAGGCGTGGGACGCACTCGATGAGCACACGCCGTGGACTCTTCGTCGCCCCCTTCGACGCCTTGGCCGACCCCCGGGTGGTCGGCGACCTGGCTGCGTCGGCCGAGGCGGCCGGCTGGGACGGCTTCTTCGTCTGGGACCACCTGGCGTACGGCGACCGGGTGACCGCGATCGCCGACCCGTGGACGTGCTGCGCCGCGATCGCGATGCGCACCGAACGGCTGCTGCTCGGACCGATGGTGACCCCGCTGCCCCGCCGCCGGCCGCAGGTGCTGGCCCGGCAGGCGGCCAGCCTCGCGGTGCTCTCCGGCGGGCGGTTCGTGCTCGGCCTCGGGATCGGCGACGACTGGGTGGGCGAGCTCAGCGGCTTCGGCGACGAGGCCGACCCCAAGGTACGCGGCCGGATGCTCGACGAGGGGCTCGAGGTCCTCACCGGGCTGCTGCGCGGCGAGCCGGTCGACCACGTCGGCGAGCACTACACCGCGCGCGACGCGCGCTTCCGGCCGGCGCCGGCCGTGCCGATCTGGCTGGCCGGTCGCTTCGGCAACCGTGCGCCGATGCGCCGGGCCGCCACCCGGGACGGGTTCTTCGTGATCGGGCTCGACGGTCCCGACGACCTCGACGCGCTCACCGCGGACCTCGTCGCGCTCCGCCCCGCCCCCGGCTTCGACGTCGTGGTGGACCTCCGGCCCGAGCAGGACCCGGGCGAGTGGCTCGACCGGGGTGCCTCCTGGGTGCTGACCCGGATCGGTCCCTTCGACCTCGACCTCGACGCGGTGCGGTCCATCGTCGAGGCAGGTCCCTGACCGGGGCAAAGCTTTCCGCGGCGACGTATCAGGCCGGGTGTAGCCGCCTCCTAGCCGCCGTGACCACGTGCGAAGACGCCCATGCCGAGCGACTGATCAGCGCCCTCTTCCAGGTCGACCGTGCGACCTCCGAGGGCGACGTGGGGGCGGCCCACGCCGCGCTGGGGCGAGCCGTGCGCGACCTCCACGGGGTCGGGGTGCCGTTGGACCGGGTCGCCCAGATCAGCGGGTTGTCCCACGCCGAGCTGAGTCACTTCCTCACGAGTCGGCCGACGCCTCCGCACCCACGCGGTCCGGCATGAGCAGGCCCGACAGCACCAGCGCCAGGGCCGCGACCGCGGAGCACACGAACACGGCGTGGATCGCCGGGGCCAGGACGCCCGCGGACAGCTGCTCGAGGGCCACCGTGGAGCCGGACGAGGTCCCGCCGGCGACGCGGCTGTTGACGATGGCGCCGAACACCGCGACCCCCACCGCGCTGCCGATCGAGCGGGCGAACATGTTCGTGCCGGTGGCGACGCCGCGATGCTCCCAGCCGACGGAGGACTGCGCGACGATGACCCCGGGGCTGGCGACGTACCCGAACCCGACGCCCATCACGAAGCACGGAAGGGCCAGCTGCCACAGGGCGCTGTCCTCGCTGACGAGCAGCAGCAGCGCCGCGCCGGCGATCACGAACATCGCGCCCATCAGGACGGTACGGCGGAAGCCCATGCCCAGGTAGAAGCGGCCGCTCGTCGCCGCCGCGATCGGCCAGCCGATGGTCATCGCGGCCAGCGCCAGCCCGGCCACGAGGGCGCCGTGGCCGAGGACGGCCTGGGCGTAGAGCGGGACGTAGGACGTCAGCCCGAGCATCAGGACCCCGACGACGAAGGCGCCGGAGTTGGCGGCGTTGAGCACGCGACGCCGGAAGATCCAGAGCGGGAGCACGGGCTCGGCCGTGCGCGCCTCGACCGCCACGAAGGCGGCGACCAGCGCGACGGCCGCGGCGAGGATCGCCACACTCGGGCCCGAGCTCCACTCCCAGCGCACGCCGCCCTCCAGCAGCCCGAGGAGCAGCAGCGAGCCGCCCGCCGCGAGCAGCACCGCACCCGCGTAGTCGATGGCGTGCGAGCGTCGCTCGACCTTCTCCTCGAACCGGCGCCACAGCACCCAGCCCGCGGCGATGCCCAGGGGCAGGTTGACGAAGAAGATCCAGCGCCAGCTGAGGTAGTCGGCGAAGACGCCGCCGAGGGTCGGTCCGACGACGGAGGCGATCGCCCAGACGCTGGCGATGTAGCCCTGCACCTTGGCGCGCTCCTCGAGGGAGTAGACGTCGCCGACGATCGTCATGCCCATCGGCTGCACGGCGCCGGCACCGAGGCCCTGCACGAGGCGGAAGACGATGAGGGCGGGCATGCTCCACGCGATGCCGCACAGCAGCGACCCGAGGACGAAGAGCCCGATGCCGGTCAGCATCACCGGCTTGCGCCCGTAGAGGTCGGCGAGCTTGCCGTAGATCGGCACCGACACGGCCTGCGCCAGCAGGTAGATCGAGAACAGCCAGGGGAAGGAGGTGAACCCGCCCAGGTCGTCGACCACGGCCGGGACAGCCGTGGCCAGGATCGTCGCGTCGATCGCGACCAGCCCGATGCTGAGCATGACCGCCAGGAGCAGGGGTCCACGCTCGCTGCGGAGGCCGACGCTGGCACGGGTGATCTCGGGAGCACTCACGAGTCCCCCAACCGAGGTCGACGACGAGGTGTTCCCCGGGGACTCAGCCGAGCTGCTCGAACAACGACACCACGATCCCCTCGGGCCCGCGGACGTAGGCCATCCGGACGCTGTCCTCGTACGCCCCGACACCTCCCACGAGTCCGTAGCCGTCTCCGGCCACCGCGGCCAGCGCCGCGTCGAGGTCACCGACCTCGAACGAGACGTTGCGCAGACCCACCTCGTTGGCCAGCGCGGCGGGCGACCCGGCCACGTGGTCGGGGGTCACGAAGCTCGAGAGCTCGAGGCGGCACCCGTCGTCGGGCGGGCGGAGCATGACGATGCGGCAGTGGGCGCCCGGGATCGCGCAGACGGTCTCCACGAACTCGCCCGCCACCTCCCCGGTGCCCTCGACCTCGAGGCCCAGGCGGACGAAGAAGTCCGTGGCCGCCTCGAGGTCGGAGACGGTGATGCCGATGTGGTCGAAGCGTCGTACGTGCGTCATGGGAGCCACCCTTCGTCGATCGTGTGCCGGTCATGAGTGGGACGGAGCCAGCCCGCCGGTCTCGACATCAGCCTCGCGCGGTCTTCTCCGCCACGGCCTCGTCGATGGCGTCGTTGAGCTCCGCGAGGCCGCCCGCGAGCAAGACGGCGGCGTCCTGGCCGAGGGTGTCGACGATCCGGCGCAGCCCGTCCGTGCGGACCTGCGAGTCGCTGCGGTAGGCCGCCTCGCCGGCCGCCGTCGCCTCGACCAGCATCGCTGCCGAGCCGGGCTCGGACGACCTCTCGGCGAAGCCTCGCGCGATCACGGCGTGGACCTGCCGGTTGATCGTGGACTGCTCGAGCTGCAGCTTCTGTGCGAGGTCGCGCAGGGTCTGGGGGCCGTCCTCCACCACCAGCCAGAGGATCTTGTACGCCGACCCGTCGAGCACCAGCGAGGGGTCACTCGTGTCCCGGCGCCGGCCGAGCCGGATGAGCTCGTGGCTGAGCGAGCGCAGGGTCTGGTCGTCCACCGGAGTCGGCACCGACGTCGACTCTGCTCGGGGCACTGGGTCCACCACCTCTCGCCGCGTGGCTCAGGCGTCCGCCGTCACCGTAGCGGGTGCCGTCGCGTCCGAGCCCGCGCTGCGGAGCGTGGGCACCGCGGCCGCGATGGCCACGCCGACGAACGCGGCGAGCGCCCCGACCACGAAGCACCAGCGGAACGCCCCCTCGCTGGGGATCGCGAAGCCACCGACCGTCGTGGTGCTGCTGGTGAGCAGCGTCGCCATCACCGCGGCGGCGAGCGTGGTGCCGGTCGAGCGCATCAGGCCGTTGACCCCGACGGCCGACGCGGCCTCCGTGGCGGGCACCGAGTCGAGGATCAGGGTCGGCATCGCGGCGTACCCGATCCCGACACCGGCCGAGGCGACGCAGGACGCGATGAGCAGCTGCCACGGGGCGTCCATGAGCACGAGGGCCACCAGGTAGCCGGCGCCGAGGACCGCGGCGCCGATCATCAGGGTCCGCTTGGCGCCGATGCTCCGCATCAGGCCGCTGGAGACCGGGGCGAAGACCAGCATCATCAGGCCGGCCGGGGCCATCCACAGGCCGGCGGCGAGGATCGACTGTCCGAGCCCGTAGCCGGTGGCCGCCGGCATCTGGAGGAGCTGCGGCACCACGATCGACTGCGCCATCATCCCGAAGCCGATGGCGACCGCGGCGAGGTTGGTCATCAGCACGGGAAGCTCGGCGGTGGTGCGCAGGTCGACGAGGGGCTCGTCCTGGCGCAGCTCGAAGACGCCCCACGCGACGAGGACCACCAGGCCCAGGACGATCGCACCCCACGTGCGGCCGCTGTCCCAGCCCCAGGCACTGCCCTTGGAGACGCCGACGAGGAAGGCGGAGAGCCCGACCGCGAGGCCGACGGTGCCGGGCACGTCGAGGCGCCCGGAGGAGCCGTCGTGCACGTGCGGCACGGCGACCCCGACGAGCAGCGTGATGACCGCAGCGAGGCCCGTGGCGACCCAGAACAGGGCGTGCCAGTCGCCGCGGTCGGCGATCCAGGCGGCCAGCGGGAGCCCGATCGCGCCGCCGACGCCGAGGGTCGCGCTCATCGTGGCGACGGCGGTGGAGGCCATCTCCGGCGGCGCGAACTCGCGGATGAACGAGATGCCCACCGGGATGAAGCCCATCGCGAGTCCCTGCAGCGCGCGGCCCGCCAGCATCGGGGCCAGCGACTCGGACATCGCGCACACCGCGGACCCGACGAGCAGGAGCGCGGAGCTCACGAACAGCACCCGCTGCTTGCCGACCAGGTCGGCGATCCGCCCGGCGACCGGCATGGTCACGGCGGCAGCGAGCAGCGTGATGGTCACGACCCACGCGGCGTTCGACGGCGAGGTCGAGAGCAGCCGCGGCAGCTCGCTCTGGATCGGGATGACCATGGTCTGGGTGAGGGCGGCGCTGAGGCCGCCGAGGCACAGCACCCCGATGGCGAGGCGCGGACGCACGGTCGGCGCGAGGGAGGTCGTCATGTGTGTAACGTACACATGGTTGCCTGATGCAACCAATTCCTGGTGCTGGCAGATCCCGCCCGACCGACCGAACCCGAAACTCCCGAGACGGATGTCGGTGCGACGAGGGACAATGTCCGACGATGAGCACCATTGACTCGGGACTTCGCGCACGTCTGGTCGACAAGGCCAGGCCGCCCTCGCAGCTGGCGGGGCGGTTGGCGACCCAGTCGCTGCTGTTCGCGCTCGGTGAGGGCACGTTCATGGCCGGCTCGGCCGTCTTCTTCACCCAGGTCGTCGGCCTCACGCCGGCCCAGGTGGGCCTCGGTCTGACGATCGCGGGCATCGCCTCCTTCATCGCGGCCTACCCGATGGGCCGGCTCGTCGACCGCCTCGGCGCCAAGCGCTCGTGGGCGATCAGCAGCGCGGGCCAGGCCTCGATGTTCGCGGTGTGGCCGTTCATCGACAGCTTCGAGGGCTACCTCGCGATGGCGGTGGTGATGGAGGTGATCGGCGCACTCGGCGGCGTCGCCCACGGCGCCTACACGATCGACGTGCTGCCACCCCACGAGCGGGTGAAGTCGCGGGCGTACATGTACTCCGCGCTCAACGTCGGCTTCACCCTCGGCTCGCTGCTCGGCGTGATCGCGCTCGGCCCCGAGTCGCTGACCCTGCTCATGGGGGTCCCGGTCTTCACCGCGATCGTCTTCATGTTCAACGCCTACAACATCACCCGCCTGCCGGACGCCCCCCACGACCTCAAGACCGACGAGGAGCGCAAGGTCAAGATCCCCGGCCCGGGGCCGATGCGCAACGTGGGCTGGCTGGCCACGTCGTTCTTCACCGGCGTGCTGTGGACCAACCAGGTGATCCTCAACATCGTCATCCCGCTGTGGCTCGTCGACAAGACGGACGCCCCGTGGGTCGTGCTCTCGCTGCTGTTCGGCACCAACACGGTGATGTGCATCTTCCTGCCCCTGGCGGCAGCCCGCGGCGTCAAGGACGTGCACACCGCTCTGCGTGCCATCCGGGTCTCCACGGTCTTCTTCATCGTCTCCTGCGTCATCACGCTCTCCACGCACGACACCGTCGGCTGGGTGACCATCGCCCTGTTCTTCGCCGGCCACGTCACCCTGACCGGCGCCGAGCTCTTCCTCTCGGCCGCCAGCTGGACCTTCGAGGCCGAGCTGATGGACCCCCGACGCCGCGGGGAGTACCAGGGCGCCGCCGAGCTGGCCGGCACCCTCGGACGGGTGTGGGCGCCGGCGGCCTTCACCTTCCTCGCGATGAACTGGGGCGCGACGGGCTGGCTCATCATCGGCGCCGCCATCACGATCGCCGCAGCCGCCCTGCACCCCTCCACCGCCGTGGCCCGCCGCTTCCTCGAGCAGCACGTGCCCGCCGAGGTCCTCGCCGACGCGTCGGCGTCCGACGAGTCGCACGACGCCGCGCTCGATCCCACCCACGACGTCGCCCCGGTCGGCCCACCGACCGTCGAGCAGCCCGCCGAGCCGGGCGGGATCAGCCCCCTGACACAATCCCTCGGTGGCAACCCCGACTGACTGGCTCGCCGGAGCCCGACCGCGCACCCTTCCCGCTGCCGTGGCTCCCGTCCTCGTGGGCACCGGCACCGCGGCGTACGTCGACGAGCCGGTGTGGTGGAAGGCGGCCCTCGCCCTCGTGGTGAGCCTGGCCCTCCAGGTCGCGGTCAACTACGCCAACGACTACTCCGACGGCATCCGTGGCACCGACGACGACCGGGTGGGCCCGATGCGGCTCGTCGGCTCCGGGACCGCGTCGCCGCGGGCCGTGAAGACCGCGGCGTTCCTGGCCTTCGGGGTCGCGGCGCTCGCCGGGCTGGTGCTCGCGGCGACCACGGCCTGGTGGCTGGTCGCGGTCGGCGTGCTGTGCGTCCTGGCGGGCTGGTTCTACACCGGCGGCTCGAAGCCCTACGGCTACCTCGGACTCGGCGAGGTCATGGTGTTCGTGTTCTTCGGGCTGGTCGCGGTGATCGGCACGACCTACGTGCAGACGGAGACGTTCGAGCTCCTCGCGGTGTACGGCGCCGTCGCCATCGGCTCCCTGACCTGCGCGATCCTCGTGGCCAACAACCTGCGCGACATCCCCACCGACACGATCGCCGGGAAGCGCACGCTCGCCGTCGTGCTCGGTGACGAGCGCACCCGCTACTTCTACGCCCTGCTCGTCGGGGCGGCCACCGTGGCGGTCGTCGCCATCGCCGCCGCGTCGACCTGGTGGTGCCTGCTCGGACTGCTGTTCGTGCTGCGGATCCTGCCGGCCGTGCGGATCGTCCTCGGCAAGGCGCAGGGACCGGCCCTGGTCCCGGTGCTGCAGCTGACCGGCGTCGCCGAGCTGGTGCTCGCGGTCCTGGTCGCCGCACCCCTCCTGCTGGCCTGAAATCCCGTTGCCACGCTGACTAGCGTGGATGCGTGGACTACGACTTCGCGACCCTCGATCTCTCCGACGAGTCCGATGCCGGACGCGCCCGGCGCTCCGGCTGGCTGGCGGCCGTGCAGCGCGGCTTCCACAGCGGACGGCCCGACGAGGAGTTCGAGACGCGCTGGCTGACCCACGTCCGCGCCGACGGGGCCGTGTGCACCGGCGCCTGGCTGCCCGAGGGCGAGTTCGGAGCCGGCCCGGTGCCGGTCGCGACGTACTGCAGCTTCGACAAGACGCTCAACGCCGGCCACGAGCTGGTGCCGCTGCGGATGGTCACCGACGTCACCGCCAGCCCCGCCCACCGGCGCCAGGGGCTCGTACGCCGCCTGATCGAGGCGGACCTCGCCGATGCCGTCGCCCACGGGATCCCGGTCGCGGCGCTGACCGCCTCCGAGGCCACGATCTACGGCCGATGGGGCTTCGGCGCCGCCGTCTTCGCGCAGAAGATCGAGCTCGACACCGGTCCGCGCTTCGGGCTGCGGGCCTTCAGCGACCCGGGCCGGGTGGAGCTCATCGAGCCGCCGGACTCGTGGCCCATCGTCAAGGACGTCTTCGACCGGTTCCACGCCCAGACCCGCGGCTCGGTCGAGTGGCCGCAGTTCTACGAGGTGCTCCACACCGGCGCCTTCGACTTCGGGGAGGGCGGGCCGGACAAGAAGCTGCGGGGGGCGGTCCACCTGGACGCCGAGGGCACGATCGACGGCGTGGTGCTCTACAAGGCCGACGGACGAGGGGACGAGCGCAAGATCAACGTCACCGAGATGATGGCGCTCACCACGCCCGCCGGACTCGCCCTGTGGCGGTTCCTCGGCAGCATCGACATGGCCAAGCGGGTGACCTTCGGCCTCGGGTTCCCCGACGACCCGCTGCGCTGGGCGCTCACCGACATCAACGCCGTCAGCTTCACCGCCCACGAGGAGTTCCTGTGGGTGCGCGTGCTCGACGTGGTGCGTGCCCTGGCCGCACGACCGTGGACGGCTGACGACGAGATCGTGCTCGAGGTCGAGGACGCGCAGGGACACGCCGCCGGGCGCTACCGAATCGTGACCGCGTCCGGCCGCGCCGAGGTGACGCGGACCGACGACCCGGCGGAGGTCACGCTCACCGCCGAGACCCTCGGCTCGCTCTACCTCGGCGGGGCCAACGCCTCGGCGCTCGCGCGCGCGGGCCGGGTGCACGGCACGGACGCCGCGCTCGCGCGGTTCGCCGCCATGGCCGACCTCGCGGAGCCGCCGTACAGCCTGACGGGCTTCTGACTCAGCTGTCGTCCGTGTCCTCGCGCGCGTTGCGCTGCTCGAAGGCCGAGGCGGCCCGCGAGGCGCGCTCCTCGACCTTGCGCGCGAACGCATCGCGCTGCCGGTTGAGCAGGAAGTAGGACAGCACGCCGGAGACGGCGAAGGCGATCACGACCGGCCAGATCGCGGAGACCCGGCCGTCGGTGAACAGCGACCAGATGAGCATCACGGTGATCAGGCTGGCGACGAAGAGCAGGATGCGCAGCCCCGTGTAGACGGCGAATTCCTTCACAGTGGTGCCTCCGATGGTGCGGGGTCGATCCGGACGACGGCCGGCGTCACCGGCGCGGCGTACGAGTGCTGGCTGGACGAGCTGAAGAAGTTGATGCCGATGAAGTTGAACCACAGGGTCGCCAGTCCGACCAGCGCCACGATCGCCGCGTTGCGGCCCTTCCACCCGGCGGTGGCACGGGCGTGGAGGTACGCCGCGTAGACCACCCACGTGATGAACGCCCACACCTCCTTGGGGTCCCAGTTCCAGTAGGACGACCACGCCTGGTGCGCCCAGATCGGCCCGGTGATGAGCACCGCGAAGGTCCACACCGGGAAGCCGAAGGCGTGCATGCGGTAGGAGATCCGGTCGAGGGAGGCCAGCTCGGGCACCCGGGCGAGGTAGCCGCGGTCGGCCTTCGAGCGCTCCTTGAGGAGGTAGAGCACCGAGCAGATCCCGCCGAGCGTGAAGGCACCGGTGGCGATCACGGCCGAGACCACGTGGATGACGAGCCAGTAGGAGTAGAGCGCCTCGGTGAGCGGCGCGACGGGCTCGTAGAGCCAGACCACCGCGAGCATCAGCAGGGAGAGGACCAGGGCGACGACGAGCGGGCCCATCCACTCCAGGGCGAAGCGGCGCAGGAACAGCAGGTAGAGCAGCGCGACGAAGAACGTGCCGGCGAGCGTGAACTCGTACATGTTGCCCCACGGCACCCGGTTGGGGTCGGCGGCCATCCCGCGACCGAGCAGCGCCACGGCGTGGATGCCGACGGCGATCACGGTCAGGAGGACGCCGAGGCGCCCGGCCATCGCCGTACGACCCGTCGTCACCGTCTCGTCCGCGGCCAGCCTGCGCAGGCCCGCCCACTGGACGAGGTGCGCGAGCAGGGCCAGGAAGTAGACGACCCCGCAGGCGGCGACCGCCTGGTTGCTCAGCGCCTCCCACGATGCGTTGCTCACGTGGCGTCCTCTCCGGTCTTCTGCATGGTCTCCATGATCCCTGCGAGCTCGAGCTCGCCGCGCTCCGGGTCGCCGCCGTTGCTGCGGTCCAGTGCTCCGATGTCGACGACCGTCTCGCCCGACTCCGAGCGCCGCGTGCGCACCCACACCCGGCGGGGCCGGATGAACAGCGACCCGAGCAGCCCGACCAGCGCCATCACGACGCCGGCCAGTGCGACCAGCTTGCCGGGGGTGCGGCTGATCTGGATCTTGTTCCAGCGCTCGATGCCGTCGAAGCTCACCGAGCCGAGGCCGTCGGGCAGGTCGATCTCGTCGCCCGGGCGCATGTCGAGCCGGAAGGGCTGGCCGTTGGCCTTGAGCACCGGGGTGGCGTCGGTCTTGTCGAGGACGTAGACCGAGTCGCCGGTGCCGAGGTCGCCGGTGTAGACCAGCATCGAGAGCAGCGGGTTGACGAGATCGCCGAAGCTCGAGCGGGGCAGCCCGTCGCCGAGCGCGAAGGTCGGGTAGAACTCCCCCTCCAGGCCGATCTGCTTCGGCTTGGCGAAGCGCGCCGGGACGACACCGAACGACTGGAAGGTCTGGTCGGTGGGCAGGAAGATCGTCGGTCCGCTGTAGGTCACGTCGCCCTTGCCGTCCTTGACGGTGATGACCGGCGCATAGCCGTGCCCGATCAGGAAGATGTCGGTGCTGCCGATGGTCAGCGGGTGGTTGACGCGCAGGTCGTAGGTCTTGGTCTCGGAGTCCGGCGACTCCTGGTAGTCGAGGGTGCTGACGAACTTGCGCGCCATGCCGGCCCGCGGCCCCTCGGTCAGCCAGTCGACCTCGAAGTCCTTGACCGTGAACGAGAAGGGCTCGAGGTCCTCCCCCTTGAACAGGCTGCCGGGCACGAAGTCGTCGTACTGCGTGAGGTCGTTGGAGAAGCCGCTGCCCACCACGACGATGACGCCGCCCTTGTAGCCGAACATCCCGCCGAGGGCGAAGCCGACCAGCACCACCAGCACCGAGAGGTGGAAGACCAGGTTGCCCGCCTCGCGCAGGTAGCCCTTCTCGGCCGAGACCGAGTCCTCCCCGACGACCACGCGGTAGCGACGGCGCTTCAGCTCGGCCGCGGCCCGGGTCACCACGTCGCCGGGGTCGTCGGTCGTGGTGTACGCCGCGTGCTCGGGCAGCCTCGCGAGGTTGCGCGGCGCCGCCGGGGGCCTGGAGCGCAGCGCCCGCCAGTAGACGAGCGTGCGCGGGACGATGCAGC
Source organism: Nocardioides currus (assembly GCF_003057875.1). Lineage (GTDB taxonomy): Bacteria > Actinomycetota > Actinomycetes > Propionibacteriales > Nocardioidaceae > Nocardioides > Nocardioides currus. The sequence continues at coordinate 605,382 of NZ_PYXZ01000001.1, forward strand.
CGACGAGGGAGATCATCAGCAGGATGTAGATCGCCGAGAACCACGGGGAGTCGTAGACCGAGAACAGGTCGAGCTTCTCGTAGACCGGCGTCAGCTTGGGGTGGGCGTCCCGCCAGCGCGAGGCGCCGATGGAGTCGACGTCCTCCTGCGGCACGATCGAGCCCGGGATGGCGGCCAGCGCCAGGAGGAGCAGGAGCACCAGCGCCGTACGCATCGAGGTGACCTGGCGCCAGGTCCAGCGCGCGAGCTCGCGGGCGTTCATGTCGGTGGGCATCGGGGTGGCCTGCCGGTCGCGGCCGCCGGTGTCCTTCGTCTGCTGCTGGGTCATGGTGTGCTCACACCGCCACCTCGAAGCCGTTGACCAGCCGGACCTGGATCCACTGGACCGCCCAGTCCCAGGCCCCGGTGACGAGGAGGACACCGACCAGCACGAGCATCGCTCCCCCGATGCGGGTGACCCACTGCTGGTGGCGGCGGACGACCGCGAAGGCGGAGAGGGCGCGGCGGTAGGCCAGCGCGGCGACCACGAAGGGAAGCCCGAGCCCGAACGCGTAGACGGCCGAGAGCACCGCGCCGCGGGCCGCCGTGGCCTCCTGGGCCGAGAGGCTGAAGATGACGCCGAGCGTGGGCCCGACGCACGGGGTCCAGCCGAGGCCGAACATGAAGCCGAGGAACGGCGCCGCGGCGAGGCCGACGGCCGGGACCCGGTGGAAGCGCACCTCGCGCTGGAGCAGCGGGACCAGCCCGATGAAGGCCAGCCCCATCAGGATCACGAAGACGCCGAGCACGACGTTGAGCTGCTCGACGTGCTCGGCCAGCCAGAAGCCGAACCGGCCGGTGATCGCGCCGAGGCAGACGAAGACGGTGGCGAATCCGAGGACGAAGAGCAGCGACCCGGCGAGCATCCGGCCGCGACCGTGCCGTCCCTCGGCGAGGTCGGCCCCGGAGATGCCGGTGGCGTAGGAGAGGTAGCCCGGCAGTATCGGGATGACGCACGGCGAGAAGAACGAGACGAGACCGGCGACCAGCGCGACGGGGACGGCCAGCACGAGGGAGCCCGACGCCGCGGTCTCCCGGAAGAGGTCACCCACCGGACTCACCGTCGACGTCCTCGACGAGGTCGACGAGGGTGCCCGCCGAGGGCAGCGAGCCGAAGATCGCGGCGGCGATGCGACCCTCCTTGTCGAGGACGAACGTCGTGGGCGGTGAGCGCACGCGCATCACCTCGGAGAAGGCCAGCAGCCGCTTGCTGTCGGGGTCGTAGATCGAGGGGTACGGCACGTCGAACGAGCGGACGAACGCGCTGGCCGTGTCGGGCGAGCTGTCGCGGATGTTGATGCCGACGAAGTTCGCGACGCCGGAGGTCTTCTCGGCCGCCTCGTTGAGGTCGGGCTGCTCGTCGCTGCACGGGCCGCACCAGGCGCCCCAGACGTTGACCACGACGACGCGACCACGGAGGTCGGCCAGCGAGATCTCCGTGCCGTCGAGCCCGTCGCCACTGACGTCGATGGGCTGCTCGCGGTCGGCGACCGGCACCTGCGTGACGGACCCGTCCTGCGAGATGTAGCCCTTGTCGCCCGTCCCCTCGAGCGACGAGCAGCCCGTCACGAGGAGGACGAGCAGGCCCAGCAGGACGGGCAGGCGCCTCACGGCCGGTCTTCCGGCGTGGCCCCACCGGCGGAGAAGGGGGCCGAGCGGTCCGCCACCGGGATCATGTCGCCGGCAGGCTCGGAGTAGGCGACCTGCCGCAGCTTGTCGTCCTCGAAGTGCAGCGACGTGACCGAGCACAGCGTGCACTGACGGGTCTTCGGGTGGTGCAGGTAGGACCGCTTCTCCACGAACAGGCGCGTCGTCCAGATCGGCAGCTGGTGCGAGACGATCACGGCCTCGTGGCCGCGGGCCGCGTCGCGCGCGTCGTGCACCGCCGCCATCATCCGGGCCGCGATCTCGTCGTACGGCTCGCCCCACGACGGCTTCAGCGGGTTGTAGAGGTGGCGCAGCAGGCCCGGGTGCTTGAGGAACGTCCTCGCGCCGCCGCCGAAGTTGATGCCCTCGAACTGGTTGGCCGACTCGATCACCCGCGGGTCGAGGACCGGGGTCAGGCCGCGGGCGGCGGCGAGGGGCGCGCCCGTCTCCTGCGCACGCTCGAGCGGCGACGTACGGAGGTGGACGATGTCGCGGTCGCCGAGCGACTCGCCGATGCGGGCCGCCATCCGGTGGCCGAGCTCGGAGAGGTGGAAGCCGTCGCGGCGGCCGTAGAGCACGCCCTCCGGGTTGTGGACCTCGCCGTGGCGGAGCAGGTGGACGATCGTCTTCATGCGCTGGCCTTCGCTGCGGCCTGCGCCGCGATCGGGAGTGCGTCGAGGACGGTGGCGACCGCCCTCTCGTCGTGGGCCGCGGAGACGAACCACGACTCGAACGCCGACGGCGGGAGGTAGACCCCCGCGTCCAGCATGGCGTGGAAGAACGCGGCGAAGGCGGCGGTGTCCTGGGTGGACGCGCCCGCGAAGTCGCTGACCGCCCCGTCACGGAAGAACACCGAGAACATCGTCCCGGCGCGTTGTACGGCGTGGGGCACACCGGCCGCGGTGAGGGCGTCGACCACGGCGCCGATGATCGTGTCGGCGGTCGCCGACAGGGCGGCGTACACCTCGGGCGTCGCCAGCCTGAGCGTGGCGAGACCGGCGGTCGTGGCGATCGGGTTCCCCGACAGGGTGCCGGCCTGGTAGACCGGGCCCTCAGGCGCGAGGCGGCCCATCACGTCGGCGCGGCCGCCGAACGCCGCGGCGGGGAAGCCACCGCCCATCACCTTGCCGAAGGTCATCAGGTCGGGGGTCCAGCCCTCGACAGCGCCATCGAGGCCCCAGCCGCCCTCGCGGGTGGCCCGGAAGCCGGTCATCACCTCGTCGCTGATGAACAGCGCGCCGTGGTCGCGGCAGGTCTGGGCCAGGAACCCGTTGAAGCCGGGCTCGGGGGGTACGACGCCCATGTTGCCCGGTGTCGCCTCGGTGATCAGGCAGGCGATCCGGTCGCCGTGCTCGGCGAACGCCGCGGTGACCGCGGCCCGGTCGTTGTAGGGCAGCACGATCGTCTCGCCGGCCGCGCTGGCGGGGACGCCCGGCGTGCCGGGAACGGCGAGGGTCGCCAGGCCGGAGCCGGCGCTGGCGAGGAGGGCGTCCACGTGGCCGTGGTAGCAGCCGGCGAACTTGATCACGACGTCGCGGCCGGTGAAGCCGCGGGCGAGGCGGATCGCCGACATCGTGGCCTCGGTGCCGCTGGAGACGAAACGCACCTTCTCGACCGGGGTGCGCGCGACGATCTCCTCGGCCAGGAGGACCTCGGGCTCGGTCGGGGTGCCGTAGGACGTGCCACGGGCGACTGCCTCGTTGATGGCCTCGAGGACCTCCGGGTGCGCGTGGCCGAGCAGCATCGGGCCCCACGAGCAGATCAGGTCGACGTACTCGTGGCCGTCGACGTCGGTGAGCCAGGCGCCCCGCGCGCTCCGGATGAACCGTGGGGTCCCGCCCACGGCGGAGAACGCCCGGACCGGTGAGTTGACCCCACCGGGAGTCACGCTCTGCGCCCGCTCGAAGAGCGCGCCGGATCGGGGGGTGGCACGTCCAGTCACCCGGTCATTGTCGCGTAGGACCCAAGCAGGCGGCGATTCGGCCACCGCCCCACGTCCCCAGGGGTGGGGAGGATCACCACGTCCCTACCCATGCGTAACTCCCTGTGACACCATTCGTTGAGAGCCTTGTGCACGCTTGAGGGAGCGCGCGCACGATTCCGAGCACCACCCAGGGGAGATCCGCAGATGCCAGCTTTCACCCGATTGCACCGGGCCACGGCCATCGTGCCGCTCGCCGTGCTGTCCGCGGCCTGGACCGCGAGCCTGACCGGTGTCGGCCTCGGCAACGCGGTCGCCGGCGACGTCGTCACGACGCTGCCCGACGGGACGACCGTCCCGTCCCAGGCGATCGAGGCCCCCGCGAGCGTCTCCGCCCCGGCCGCCGAGGCTCCCGACGCGGCCCTCGGCGACACCGAGGCGATCATCTCCACCGCGTCCACCAGCGGCATCCCGTCGGCGGCCCTCACGGCCTACCAGCGGGCCGAGGCGGTCATCAACGCCGCCGACAAGACCTGCCAGATCCCGTGGCAGCTGATCGCGGCCATCGGTCGCGTCGAGTCCGACCACGGCCGCTTCCGCGGCAACGCGCTGGACGCCGACGGCGTGGCCCAGCCGGGGATCTACGGCGTCGCCCTCAACGGCAAGAACAACACCCAGAACATCGTCGACACCGACGCCGGGCAGCTCGACTCCGACACGAAGTTCGACCGCGCCGTCGGGCCGATGCAGTTCATCCCCTCGACGTGGTCGGTCGTGGGCGTCGACGGCGACAACGACGGCAAGCGCAACCCGCAGGACATCGACGACGCCGCGCTCGCCACGGCCGTCTACCTCTGCTCCGGCGACGACGACCTGTCCACCGACCAGGGCCAGCGCGCCAGCGTCTACCGCTACAACCACTCCAACGACTACGTCGACCTGGTCCTGTCGATCATGCAGGCCTACCTCGACGGCGACTTCACCTCGGTGCCCAACGGCACGACGTCGGCCGGCGTCTTCCTGCCGAGCACGCCGGGCACCACCACGGCGCCCGCTCGCGCCGGCAAGGGCGCGAAGGGCGGCAAGGCCGTCGTCCGCGGCAGCACGAGCACCCCGACCGCCACCGCGACCTCGAAGCCGACGCCCACCAGCACCTCGACGCCGAAGCCCACCCCGACCCCGACGGCGAAGCCGACGCCCACCGCGACCCCGACCAAGCAGCCCACCAAGCAGCCCACGCTCCCGCTGCCCACGTCGCTGCCGCCGCTGCCGACCACGTCCGTCCCGCCGGTCGACCAGGTCCTGACCATCGCCGAGGCGACGGTTGAATGCACCTTGGAGGGGATCGTCGACAACCCGCTGACGGCGATCGACGAACTGCGGGCCTGTGCAGAAGCGAAGTTGAAGCCGTAGCCCGCCCAGTCGGCGCAAACCCACCGCCGAGTCGGCGCGAGATCAGTGCTGGGCTGAGTTCACGCCGACTCGGCACTCAGTTCACGCCGACTCGGCACTCAACTCACGCCGACTCGGCACTCAGTTCACGCCGACTCGCGGTCAGCGGGCGAGCAGGCGCGCGGCGTCGACCGCCCAGTAGGTGAGGATGACGTCGGCCCCGGCCCGCCGGATCGACGTCAGGGTCTCGAGCACGGCCGCGTCGCGATCGATCCAGCCGTGGGCGGCGGCGGCCTCGACCATGGAGTACTCTCCCGAGATGTTGTACGCCGCCACGGGCACGTCCACCGCGTCGCGCACGCGCGCGACGACGTCGAGGTAGGCCAGCGCCGGCTTCACCATCACGATGTCGGCACCCTGCTCGACGTCCAGCAGCACCTCGCGCACGCCCTCGCGCACGTTGCCGGGGTCCTGCTGGTAGGTCTTGCGGTCGCCGTCGAGCGAGGAGTCGACGGCCTCGCGGAAGGGGCCGAAGAAGGCGGAGGCGTACTTCGCGGAGTAGGCCAGGATCGAGACCCCGGAGTGCTCACCGGCGTCGAGCGCCTGGCGGATCACCGCGACCTGGCCGTCCATCATCCCGCTCGGACCGACCATGTCGACGCCGGCCTCGGCCTGCGCGATCGCCATCTCGGCGTACGCCGCGAGCGTCTTGTCGTTGTCGACCTCGCCGTCGGGCGTGAGGAGGCCGCAGTGGCCATGGTCGGTGAACTCGTCGAGGCACAGGTCGGACATGACGGTGAGCTGGTCGCCGACCTCGGCGACCACGTCGTTGATCGCGAGGTTGAGGATCCCGGTCGGGTCGATCGCGCCGCTGCCGGTCGCGTCCTTGGTCGCGGGGATGCCGAAGAGCATCACGCCGCCGAGGCCGAGCTCGGCCGCCTCGAGCGCCGCCGCCTTCAGCGAGTCGCGGGTGTGCTGGACGACGCCCGGCATCGAGCCGATCGGCACCGGCTCGGTGGCGCCCTCGCGGACGAACACCGGCAGCACCAGCTGGCTGGCGCGCACCTGCGTCTCGCCGACCAGGCGTCGCAGCGCGGGGGTGCGCCGCAGTCGTCGCGGCCGGATGACCGGCCTGGAGATCTCGGTCTGCTCGTCGGTCACGACGTCCCTCCGGTCACTTCGTCAGCGGTGAGTGAGCCACATTCTCTGGATCGCGAACGTGGCTGGGACACCGCCCTCGGACGGGTCGCGCCACACTCGCCGGGCGGCGGCGCGTCAGCCACGTTCCCGCGAGCGAGAAGGTGGCTGGCTCACCGCCGGCCCGTGGTGTCGAACCTACTTCGCGCGCGCCTTGCGACGGGTCGCGGGCTTGCGCTCGCTCGGCTTGGTGACCGGCTCGCCGGCCTCGAGCAGCGCCGCGCGGCGGACGGCACCGAAGTCGGCGAGGGCGTCCACGAGGACCTCCACGTCGGGCTTCGGCGACAGCACGTCGACGCGCAGGCCGTGCTCCTCGGCGGTCTTGGCCGTGGCGGGGCCGATGACCGCGATGATCGTCGAGGGGTGCGGCTTGCCGGCGATCCCGACGAGGTTGCGCACGGTCGAGGACGAGGTGAACACGACGGCGTCGAACTTGCCGGTCTTGATCGCGTCGCGGGTCTCGGCCGGCGGCGGGGTGGCGCGCACGGTGCGGTAGGCCGTGACGTCGTCGCACTCCCAGCCCAAGTCGATCAGGCCCGCCACGAGGTTCTCGGTGGCGATGTCGGCGCGAGGCAGGAACACCCGGTTGATCGGGTCGAGGACGTCGTCGTACGGCGGCCAGTCGGCCAGCAGGCCGGCAGCGGACTGCTCCCCGGTGGGCACCAGGTCGGCGCGCAGGCCCCAGGCGGCGATCGCCTCGGCGGTCTTGTCGCCGACCGCCGCGATCTTCAGGCCCGAGAAGGCACGGGCGTCGAGGCCGTACTCCTCGAACTTCTCGCGGACCGCCTTGACCGCGTTGACCGAGGTGAACGCGATCCACTCGTAGCGGCCCTCGACGAGGCCGCGCACGGCCTTGTCCATCTGCAGCGGGTTGCGGGGCGGCTCGACCGAGATCGTCGGGACCTCCTCCGGCACCGCGCCGTACTCCCGGACGCGGCGCGACAGCGAGCCGGCCTGCTCCTTGGTGCGCGGCACCAGCACGCGCCAGCCGAAGAGCGGCTTGGTCTCGAACCACGACAGCGTCTCGCGCAGGTCGACGACCTTGCCGATGACCGTGATGGCGGGCGGCGCCATGCGCGCGGCGCGGGCGTCGGCGGCGATGTCGGCGAGCGTGGAGGTGATGGTGGTCTGCTCGGTGGTGGTGCCGACGCTCGTCATCGCGACCGACGTCTCGGCGGGGCGACCGGCGGCGACCAGCGCGGCGGCGGTCTCACCGATCGAGCCGACGCCCGAGAGGAGGACGAGGGTGCGGTCGTCGGCGTACTGGCTCCAGTCGACCTTCTGCCCGCAGGTCACGACGGCGACCTCGCGGTTGTCCTTGGTGGTCAGCGGGATGCCGGCGTAGGCGGGGACCGCGGAGACGGACGAGACGCCGGGCACGATGTCGAAGCCGACACCGGCCTTGACGCAGGCCTGCGCCTCCTCCGGACCCGAGGCGTAGAGGAACGGGTCGCCGGTCATCAGGCGCACGACGCGGTGCTTCTTGCCGTGCTTGACCACGACCTTGCCGCGGGCGGCGTGGGTCAGCGGCTGGCCGTCCTCGCCGAAGCCGCCGTCGACGAGCAGCGGGCCGTCCTCGGTGACGTCGACCAGGGCACGCACCAGGGCGACGTGCTCGGGCGCCTCGGTGACGATCACGTCGGCGTCGCGCAGCAGCTCGACCGCCCTGAGTGTCATCAGGCCCGGGTCTCCCGGACCACTGCCGACGAAGGAGACCCACCCGCGCGGCGCGGCCGCGGCGGCCTTGGTGGTGTCCGTGGACTGGGCGCTCTGTGCTCGCGTCATGACTGCTTCCTCACTGCTGCTTCCATCCCTGTGTTTCCCATCAGGCTTGCTGCGCCGTCGGCGAGCATCTCGCTCGCGAGGCGGTGGCCGGTCCCGGCCGCGTCGGCGACGGCCCCGGTGGCGCTCATCCGGACCGAGAGCCCGCCGTCGGGCGAGAGCGCGACCGCGCGGATCCACAGCTCGTCGCCGTCCTCGCCCTCGACGACCTCCGCGAGGGCGCCGAGCGGTGCCGAGCAGCCGGCCTCGAGCGTGGAGAGGACCTCCCGCTCGGCGGTGACCGCGGCGCGCGTGGTGTGGTCGTCGAGCCGGGCCAGGTCGGCGACCAGCTCGGTGTCGGTGCTGCGGCACTCGATCGCCAGCGCGCCCTGGCCGGGGGCCGGGAGCATCTGGAGCGGGTCGAGGACCTCGGTGGCCTCGTCGGCGCGACCGAGGCGGAGCAGACCGGCGCGAGCGAGCACGACGGCGTCGTACTCGCCGCTCGTCACCTTGCGGATGCGGGTGTCGACGTTGCCGCGGATGCCGCTGATGTCGAGGCCGAGGCCGAGCGCCTCGAGCTGCGCGGCGCGGCGCGGCGAGCCGGTGCCGACGCGGCTGCCGACCGGCAGCTCGCCGAGGGTCAGGCCGTCGCGGGCGATCACGACGTCGCGGGGGTCCTCGCGCGGGGGTACGGCGACGAGCGCGACTCCCTCGGCCGGAGCCGTCGGCAGGTCCTTGAGCGAGTGGACGGCGACGTCGACCTCGCCGCGCAGCAGCGCCTCGCGCAGGGCGCTGACGAACACGCCCGTGCCGCCGAGCGTGGCGAGCGGCGCGGCGCTGACGTCTCCCTCGGTCGTGATCTCCACGAGCTCCACCTCACGCCCGAGGCGCGAGCGGATCAAATCGGCGACGTGCCCGGACTGGGTGGTGGCGAGCGCGGAGCGACGGGTGCCGAGGCGCAGTGGGGTGAGGTTCACGTCGGGGTCCCCGCGGCGTTGTTCGGGGGAGCGAAGCGGAGGAGAAGAAGGTCGTGGGGTGACGTTCACGTCCGACCCTCCTCGGGAACGCCGGCGCGGGTGACCGCGTCGACCGCCTCGGGGTCGAGGGCGAACAGCTCGGCCAGGGCCGCGGCGTAGGACACGGCGCCCGTCTCGTTGGCCAGTGCCTTCACGCGCACGGTGGGCTCGTGCAGGAGCTTGTCGGCGACGCGGCGCACGGTGTGCAGCACCTCGGCGCGGACGGCGTCGTCGAGGTCGGGCAGGCGGGCACCGAGGCGCTCCATCTCGGCGTCGACGACCGACGTGGCCATCGAGCGGAGGGCGACGACGGTGGGGGTCACGCTGGCCTGGCGACGGGCGGAGAGGAAGGCGGTGATCTCCTCGGCGACGATGAGCCGCACGCCCTCGACCTCGCGGCCCGCGTCGGTCTCGCGCAGGTCCTCGGCGAGCGAGGCCAGGCCGACGAGGCTCACACCGGGGAGCTCGGCGACGGCCGGGTCGACGTCGTGCGGGAGGGCCAGGTCGATGATCGCGAGGGGCGACTCGTTGCCCGCGCGAGCCGTCGCGAGGGCCTCACGGGTGACGAGCACACCGGTCGCCCCGGTGCACGACACCACGATGTCGGCCTCGGCCAGCGCCTCGGTCAGGTGCGCGAGGGGCAGCGAGCGGGCGGCGTACTCCCGGGCGAGCCGGTCGGCGCTGTCGCTGCTGCGGTTGACCACCGCGATGTCGGAGGCGCCCATCCGGAAGACGGTCGCGACGGCCAGCGAGGCCATCGCTCCGGCGCCGACGACGACCACGCGCCGACCGGCGACGGAGCCCGGGATCCGCTCGAGGGCGGCGCTGACCAGGGACGGCGCGGCACGATCGATCTCGGTCTCGGCGTGCGATCTCTTGCCGACGCGCAGCGCCTGCTGGAACAGCACGTTGAGGGCGGGACCGACCGAGCCGATCTCCTGCCCGAGCCGGAGCGCCTCGCGGGTCTGGCCGAGGATCTGGCCCTCGCCGACGACCATCGAGTCGAGGCCGGACGCGACGTTGAAGAGGTGGGAGACGGCACCGTCGTCGTAGTGGACGTAGAGATGCGGGACCAGCGCCTCGGTCGACTCGCCGGCGCGGTCGACGAGGAGTCGCGAGACCTCCTCGACGCTGCCGTGGAATCGGTCGACGTCGGCGTAGATCTCGAGGCGGTTGCAGGTGGCGATCACGGTCGCCTCGCCGACGTGCTCGCTGCCCATCAGGTCGTCGACGAGCTTGGTCACGCCGTTGGCGTCCAGGGCCAGGCGCTCGAGCAGCGCCACGGGGGCTGACTTGTGGGACACGCCCACGACGAGGACACTCACGCGCTGTCCTCCTCGACGCTGCCCGCCAGGCCCGCGGCCGCCTTGCGCTGCACGTGGTAGGCGAGGATCTGCAGCTCGATCGACAGGTCGACCTTGCGGACGTCGACCCCGTCGGGGACCCCCAGCACGGTCGGTGCGAAGTTGAGGATGCTGGTGATGCCGGCCTCGACCATCCGGTCGGCGACGTCCTGCGCGGCCACGGCCGGGGTGGCGATGACGCCGATGGCGACGCTGTGCTCGACCACGATCCCCTCGAGCTCGTCGAAGGGCCGGACGTCGACGCCGGCGACGACCTCGTCGTGCATGCCGGGGTCGGCGTCGAGCAGTGCCACGACGCGGAAGCCGCGGCTGCGGAAGCCGGAGTAGTTGGCGAGGGCGTGGCCGAGGTTTCCGATGCCGACGATGACGACCGGCCAGTCCTGGGTCACCCCGATCTCGCGGGCGATCTGGTAGCGGAGGTACTCGACGTCGTACCCGACCCCGCGTGTGCCGTAGCTGCCGAGGTAGGACAGGTCCTTGCGGAGTTTGGCGGAGTTGACGCCCGCGGCGGTCGCGAGCTCCTCGGAGGAGCAGGTCATGGTGCCCTGCTCGGCGAGGGTGATCAGGGCACGGAGGTAGACGGGTAGCCGGGCGACAGTTGCCTCGGGAATGTCCCGGGCGTGGTCGTTGGACGTCCGTGCACTCACTGCGTCTACTTTCCAGCCGACGCGATCCCGGGAGTGGGAATCCCGTGTGAGGTCGGGCCGGCGCGATCACTGTAGGAGTTTGTGAACGGGAGAACAAACTGAGCGCGGACGGCGGCTACCACATGTGAGATGACCCACCCGCAGCGGGGGTTGATCAGGTCCGGAGGGCCGCGCGCAGCCGGTCCGGGTCGACCCGCCAGAAGTCGTGCTGGCGCCCGTCGACGAAGGTCACGGGGACCTCCTCGGTGAAGCGCTCGGCCAGCACCGCGTCGGTGTCGATGTCGACCTCGGCGAAGGACTCCCCCAGCTCGGCGCACACGCCCTCGATCACCGCCCGCGCCTCCTCGCACAGGTGGCAGCCGGCGCGGCCGTAGAGGGTGACGCGCGGCTCGTTCACTCGGGGCCTCCGCGGAGTTGTTCGGAGGAGCGCAGCGGAGGAGAAGACCGTCGTGGGGTGATCATTCGAGAAGGCCCAGCGCCCGGCGCCGCTCGATGCCGCGCAGGCGACCCTTCTGCACCTTGCCGGTGACGGTGAACGGCAGCTCGTCGACGACCTCGATGCGGCTGGGCTGCTTGAACCGGGCCAGTCGGGCGGCCGTGTGCTCGCGCACGGCGTCGGCGAGCGCGTCGGCCGCACCCTGGGCGTCACTCCCGACGACGTAGGCCACGACGGCCTCGCCGGTCTGCTCGTCCGCGACCCCGATGACCGCCGCGTCGCGGACGCCCGGCACCTCGCGAATGACCTCCTCGACCTCGGAGGGATAGACGTTGAAGCCGCTCACGATCACCAGCTCCTTGAGCCGGTCGACGAGGAAGAGGTCGCCGCTGGCGTCGAGGAAGCCGACGTCGCCGGTGGACCACCAGCCCTCACGGGTGGGGCCGCCCGAGGAGTCGGGCCAGTAGCCGCTGAAGAGGTTGGCGCCGCGGACCTGGATCTCGCCCGGGTCCTCGCCGCTGACGACGTGGCCGGAGTCGTCGACGAGGCGCAGCTCGATGCCGGGCAGCGCCGCACCGACCGACCCGCTCTGGTGCCGCTCGCTGCACAACGTGCTGGTCACGACCGGCGCCGCCTCGGTCAGGCCGTAGCCCTGGTGGACGGGCACGCCGGTGATGGCCGTGAACTCGTCGACGACCTCGCCCGAGAGCGGGGCGGAGCCGGACAGCACGAGGCGGACCGGACCGAGCCGGTCGGCGAGGTCCTCGACCCCACGCCAGTGCGCGAAGACCGGCGGCGCCACCGGCAGCACGCTCACGGCCTCGTCCTCGATCAGGTCGAGCACGGTGTGCGGGTCCCACTGCTCGACCAGCAGCAGCTTGGCGCGGTGGCGCAGGATGCCGCCCAGCACGGCGTTGAGGCCGTAGACGTGGAAGAGCGGCAGCACCCCCAGCACGACGTCGTCACCGTGGATCATCGGCGGCTCCACCTCGGCGATCTGGGCGAGGTTGGCGAGCAGCGCCCGGTGGGTGAGCATCGCGGCGCGCGGCCGTCCGGAGGTGCCGCTCGTGTAGAGGAGTGCGGCCAGCTTCTCCGGGTCGGGCAGGAGCGGGACGGCGCGTCCCTGCGCGGCCAGCACGTCGGCGTACGCCACCTCGCCGGTCTCCGTCGGCCCGTCGACCACGACGATGCGCGGGCGTTGCGCGCGGCTGACGAGGTCGGCGTCGAGGTCGGTGGTCGCGCCGTCGAGGGCCGAGACGACCTGCGCGCAGGCGGAACGGACGGCGGCCACGCTGTGGGGGTCGGCCACGACCAGCCGGGTGCCGGAGTCGGCGATCATCCGGGCCAGCTCGTCGGCGGTCGAGCGTGGATTGACGGGTACGGCGACGACCTGCGCCCGGAGGACGCCGAGGTAGCTCGTGACGAACTCGAGGCGGTTGCCGAGCACGATCATCATGCGGTGACCGGCCCGCACGCCGAGTCCGCCGAGGCCCGTCGCGAAGGACGACACCTCGCGCTCGAGCTCGCCCCACGTGCGGCCGCGCCCGTCGGACTCGACGACGGCCAGGCGATCCGGCGCCACCTCGGCGGCAGTCAGCACGAGGTCGGCCAGATCGGTCTGGAGCATGCGCCGATCCTTCCACACGTCCAGGCGGTGCGGGCGGGCTCGGACGTCTACGCTGACCGTCGTGACGCCGCCCGAGAAGCCTCGCCGACTCAACCTCCAGCAGCGCTCGACGCTCGCCGGGGAGGCCGCCGCGGCGGCCGCCGAGGTGGAGACGGCGCTCGTCATGCCGAGCGACGTGAGCGGGGCCGCCTTCTTCGACGTGGACAACACCGTCATGCAGGGCGCGAGCATCTTCCACCTGGCCCGCGGCCTGCACCGGCGCAAGTTCTTCACGACCCGCGAGATCCTCGGAGCCGCGTGGAAGCAGACCTACTTCCGCGTCGTCGGCGTGGAGGACCCCGAGCACGTGGCCGACGCCCGCAACTCGGCCCTGAGCTTCATCGCCGGGCACACCGTCGAGGAGCTCGAGGACATCGGCGAGGAGGTCTTCGACGAGGGCATGCAGCACCGCATCTGGCCGGGCACCCGCGCCCTCGCGCAGATGCACCTCGACCAGGGCCAGCGCGTGTGGCTGGTGACCGCGGCACCGATCGAGATCGCCTCGATCATCGCCCGCCGGCTCGGCCTGACGGGCGCGATGGGCACCGTCGCCGAGCACGTGGACGGCGTCTACACCGGCCGCCTCGTCGGCGACCTCCTGCACGGCCCGGCCAAGGCCGAGGCGATCAAGGCGCTCGCCGTACGCGAGGGCCTCGACCTGAGCCGGTGCTCGGCCTACTCCGACTCCTTCAACGACCTGCCGATGCTCTCGATGGTGGGCGAGCCGATCGCGATCAATCCCGACGCCCGGCTGCGTGCGCACGCCCGGGCGCAGGGGTGGCGGATCCGCGACTACCGCACGGGCCGCAAGGCCGCCCGGGCCGGGCTCGTGGTGGCGGCCGCCGCCGGCGGGCTGAGCGGGGCGGTCGCGGCCGGCGCGGCGGTGCGGGCTCGCCGCCACTGACCGCAGTTCGGCGTTCGGTTCCCTTGCGCCACGCTCCCGCCTACCCTTGACGGCGGGAGGAAGCACGCACGTGATGGCAGGACGAGGGGACTGGTCGGCCGGGCTCGACGCGCTGAGGCGCGCGGTCGCCCTGGCCCTCTCGCCGAGCCCGCTCGTCGCCGGCGCGGTCCGCGACGGCCTGCTCCTCTCAGAGGCGGCCACCTCGCCCAGCCCGCCCGGCCCGCGCGGGCCGATCGACTACGGCGACGCCGAGCAGGCGACGTCGTCGGAGGAGAACGAGGCGGAGCGCACCCGCCTGATCGCGCTCGTCGAGCTCGCCCGCGGCGGCGACAAGGAGGCCTTCGGCCAGCTCTACGACCACTACCAGCCCTCGGTCTACCGCTTCCTCTACTACCGCACCCGGTCGGCGTCGCTGGCCGAGGACCTCACCTCCGACACGTTCTTCCGTGCGCTGCGCAGCATGAACAACTTCCGCTGGCAGGGCCGCGACTTCGGTGCGTGGCTGATGACGATCGCCCGCAACCTCACCACCGACCACTTCAAGGCCGGACGCACCCGCCTCGAGCTGACCACCGAGGACATGAGCCTCCACGACGACGTCACCGAGGGCCCCGAGTCCGCCGTGCTCGCCGAGCTCACCAACGAGGTGCTCCTCGAGGCGCTCACCGAGCTGCCGCAGGAGCAGCGGGAGTGCCTGATCATGCGCTTCCTCCAGGGCATGAGCATCGCCGAGACCGCGGCCGCGCTCGACCGGTCCGACGGGGCGGTCAAGCAGCTCCAGCTGCGCGGGGTGCGCAACCTCGCCAAGCTGTTGCCGGACGGGCTGCGTGACCCGTCGTGAAGCCGACCATTCCGTGCGTAACTTCCGTCCCCACCGCGTCGTTTGGCTCGGTGGAGGGGCAGGACCTAGCGGCAGGACACCAGCGATGACAGGGCCTTTCTCGGCGCGACGACGCGCGGAGGAGTTCGACGCGGCACTGTCGCGACCCCTCACCGAGCAGGACGCGACACAGTTCGCCGACCTCCTCGCCGTGGTCCGCGACCTGCGCGCCGTCCCCGAACCCACCGCGCGCCCCGAGTTCGTCGGCGACCTGCGCGAGCGACTGATGGCCGAGGCCGACACGGCCCTCCTCCCCCAGTCCGCCCGGCCGTTGACGGCCGTGGAGCAACGCCTGGTGCTCCCGGTGCGTACGACGCCGCGCGACCGCCGCCTCGCCACGGTGCTCGGCGCCGCCGCACTGATCGGTGCGACGACCTCGGTCGCCGTGGCCGCCCAGACCGCCCTCCCCGGCGAGTCGCTCTACACGGTCAAGCGCGCGATCGAGGACGCGCGGACCGGCATCGCCCGTGACGACGCGGCGAAGGGTCGAGCCATGCTCGCCAACGCCCGGGACCGGCTCGGCGAGGTGCGTGCGCTCGCCGACCGCGGCGACCCGGCCAGCCTCGGGGTGCTCGGGTCGACCCTCGACGCGTTCACCGAGCAGGCCGCGGACGCGTCCGACGTGCTGCTGGCGTCGTACGCCGAGACCGGCGACGAGGCGGTCGTGAGCGAGCTGCGCACCTTCACCGCGACGAGCATGGACGAGCTGTCGGCGCTCGAGTCGACGCTGCCCGCGTCGGAGCGCGAGGACCTCGTCACGGCCGGCCGCCGGCTGGCCGACATCGACCTGCAGACCAGCCAGGCCTGCCCTGCCTGCACGGGCGACGTCACCTCCATCCCGCACAACCTGCTGTCCGCGGAGAAGCTCACCGGTGGGGTGACGACGGTGATCGTGGCCGCCAGCCAGGACCCCGGGCTGCTGAAGCCCGTCAAGGTCGTCAAGCCCGACCCGGTCACCCCCGACCCGGTCTCCGGGCAGGACACCGACGGCGTCGAGGTCCCCGACCTCGAGGTGCCCGACCCCACCACGGCCGCCCCCACGCCCACGCCCACGCCGACCGGCAAGCCGACCTCGCCGGTGAAGGTCGACGTGAAGAAGCCGGTCAACGACGCCACCAAGCTGCTGACGGGCGACCTGACGACCGTCGTCGACGGCGTGCCCGTCGTCGACGACGTCCTGACCGGCGTCGGCACCACCCTCGACGGGACGGTCGACGGGGTGCAGGGCACCCTCGACGGCGTGACCGGCTCGCTGCTCCCCTGAGCAGCACCTGACCGCGGCCTGACTAGCGGAAGACGCCCTGCCGCTGGCGCAGCAGGCTGAACAGCGTCTGCTGGATCGTCTCGCGCACCTGGTCGGTGACGTTGAAGACCAGCATCGGGTCGTCGGCCTCGGCCGCGCTGTAGGCGTCGGTGCGGATCGGCTCGCCGAACTCGAGCAGCCACTTCGACGGCAGCGGCACCAGGCCGAGCGGTCCGAGCAGCGGGAAGAACGGCGTGATCGGGAGGTAGGGCACCCCGAAGAGCCGCGCCAGGGAGGGGATGTTGCCGACGAGCGGGTAGATCTCCTCGGCCCCGACGACCGACAGCGGCACGATCGGCACACCGGTGCGCAGGGCCGCCGAGACGAAGCCGCCCCGGCCGAAGCGCTGGAGGCGGTAACGCTCGCTGAACGGCTTGCCGATCCCCTTGAAGCCCTCCGGCCACACGCCGACCAGCTCGCCGCCCGACAGCATCCGCTCGGCGTCCTCGGTGCACGCGAGCGTCGCTCCGCCCTTGCGGGCCAGGGTGCTGACGACCGGCATCCGGAACACCAGGTCGGCGCCCAGCGGACGAAGGAAGCGCCCGGTCTCGTCGTGGACCGACAACATGGTCATCAGCCCGTCGACCGGCACCGTGCCGGAGTGGTTGGACACCACGAGGGCCCCGCCGGTGGTCGGGATGTTCTCGACCCCGCGCACCTCGACGCGGAACCACTTCTCGGCGATCGGTCGCAGCGCAGCCATGAAGAAGCGCTCGGTGACCTCGCTGTCGAAGCCGTACTCGTCGACGACGTACTCCCCCGCCAGCCGGCGGCGCACGAACGCCATCATCTCGGCCAGCCGGCGCTCCCACTGCTCGCCGAAGACCTCGACGGCGGCCGTCTGGAACGCCGAGAGCCAGTCGCCGACCGGCACGCCCGCGAGCGGGTGGCGTCCCTCGGTCGTGGCGGCCTCGCGGCCGGGCGTCGAGGGGGGTACGGCGCTGGGCTGCTCCTCCGGCGGCGCGGTGGCGGGCTCCACGGCGGCCGGCTTCGGGGCGACCGGCTTCGCCGCAGCGGGCTTCGGGGCGGTCTTCTGGGCGGTCGGCTTCGACCGGGCCTTCGGCTTCGAGGTGGCGGCCAGACCGCGGGCCGCGGACGAGGGCCGGTCGCGGCCCGTCCCGCGTCCCGGGCGGCCGCTGGTGCCGATCGGGATCACCTGGGCGTCGTTGCGCTCGGCATCAGGCACGGGCCACCTCCCGGGGGGCCACGCCGAGGGAGACGCCGAAGTCGGCGAACGCCCCCTCGGTGGTGAAGCGCGGCTCGAACCCGAGCGTCTCGCGCATGCGGGTGGTGTCGACGCCGCGGCCGAAGGTGAGGAAGCTGCGCTGCTCGGGCGAGAAGTCGGCCACTCGGGCCTGACGCAGCGCGGAGCCGAGGCGGCCGACGGCGAAGCCGGGCAGCGAGACGGTCGGTTTGCCGAGTCGGCGGATCGCCTGCGACAGCATCAGCATGCCGTCACCGGCCACGTTGAAGGTGCCGTCGACGTCGGTGGCCATGGCGTGTCGGAGGACGTCGAGGAGGTCGTCCTCGTGGAGGAACTGCAGGCGCGGGTCGAAGCCGAGGACCTTCGGGATGACCGGCAGCCGGAAGTAGCTGGTGATCGGGCTGACGACGTGCGGGCCGATGACGTTGGCGGCGCGGATCGTGGTGACCTTGACGTCCGGGCGCCGGCGGGCGAAGCCGCGCACGTAGCCCTCGACCTCGAAGACGTCCTTGGCGTAGCCCGCGCTCGGCAGCCGCTTGGGCCCCATGTCCTCGGTGAACATCGCGGGGTCGCGCGAGCTGGCGCCGTACATCGTGGTCGTCGACTTCACGACCAGGCGTTGCACCGTGGGCGACTTCTGGCACGCAGCGAGGAGCTGCATGGTGCCCATGACGTTGAGCTCCTTCATCGTGTTGCGACCGCCGGCCGAGCCGGGGGTCGCGATGACGCTCATGTGGACGACGGTGTCGACGTCCTCCTTGGCGAGCACCTTCGCGATGACGGGGCTGCGGATGTCGGCGCGCACGAAGGAGACGCCGCCGATGTCACCGCGGGGCGGGACGACATCGACGCCGATGACGCGATCATTGGACGGGTCGGCGGCAGCCGCACGCGCGAAACGGCGCGCGATGTCCCGGGAGATCCCGGTGACCAGCACGACCCGTCCCATGGGCGCAGGTGTTACTTGCCGAGCTTGCGACGCTGGACGCGCGTCTTCTTCAGCAGCTTGCGGTGCTTCTTCTTGGCCATGCGCTTGCGCCGCTTCTTGATGACAGAACCCACGGGAAACCTTTCACGAACCTGTGCGGGCAGGTGCCCGCACGATCCGCACAGCCTACTGGCCCGTGCTGATCAGCGAGAATCGGTGTCCGTCGAGCTCGCGCGGCGGCGTCAGCCGGCGTTGTAGAAGCTCTTGCGCAGGTACTCGTTGACGTCGTCCTCGGTCACCCGGAACGAGCGGCCGACGCGCACCGCCGGCAGCTCGGCGTTGTGGACGAGGCGGTAGACGGTCATCTTCGAGACACGCATCTTGGACGCCACTTCGGCGATCGTCAGGAAGACGACGTCGGACATGTCTCCGGGGGTCTTGGAAGCCATCGGTGCACCAAACCTTTCGCGCAACGGCACCGGCTTCCCCACCGGTGTCACAAGTTCGTTGGCGCTCTATCGGGACAATAGGGCCAATGTGACCCGTGGGGAAGGGTGTTACTAGAGAAACTTGTGGGACGTCCGGCGTGTCGGTTTGCTTTCACGGGTACGGGTCGAGGCCGTGCAGCGGGAAGATCTCCGTGCGCGTGGCCATGATGGCCCGGTCGAGCCAGGTCTCGGGGTCGTAGCCGTCGGCCCAGTCTCGGTAGCCCGCGCTGCGTCCGTCGGTGAGCCGGTGCGGCGGCGTACGCCCCAGCGCCTCCTCGACGTAGGCCCGCCACGCGGGGGGCGTCTCGGTGGCCGGGTCGAGCGGTGCGCCGGCCACGATCGCCAGCAGGTGCGTCCAGGCGCGGGGCACGACCTCGACGAGTGCGTAGCCCCCACCGCCGGTCACCACCCATTTGCCGTCGCAGACCTCGTGCGCCAGCTCGTGCAGGGCGAGGTAGGCCGCGCGCTGGCCGTCGACGCTCAGCATGAGGTGGGCGAGCGGGTCCTCCATGTGCGAGTCGCAGCCGTGCTGGGTGACCAGCACCTGCGGCTCGAAGGCGCGCACCAGCGGCGGCACGACCGCGTGGAACGCCCGCAGCCACCCGCCGTCGGCCGTGCCGGGCGGGAGCGCGACGTTGACCGCGGTCCCCTCCGCGCCGGCGCCGCCGTGGTCCTGCGGGAAGCCGGTGCCGGGGAAGAGCATCTGCCCGGTCTCGTGCAGGGAGATCGTGAGGACCCGTGGGTCGTCGTAGAAGATCTTCTCCACGCCGTCCCCGTGGTGGACGTCCACGTCGACGTAGGCGATGCGCTCGACCCCGTTGTCGAGCAGGTGCTGGATCCCGACCGCGATGTCGTTGTAGATGCAGAAACCGCTCGACCGGTCGGCCATCGCGTGGTGCAGGCCGCCGACGATGCTGGCGCTGTGCAGCGAGTCGCCGCTGAGCACCTGGCGGCAGGCCTCGACGGTCGCCCCGACGACGTGGGCGGCCGCCGCGTGCATGTCGCGGAAGACCGGGTTGTCGTCGCTGCCGAGCCCGTGCTCGGGGTCCTCGCCACCCTCCTGGCCCATGCGGGTGACGGCCGCGATCAGCCCGTCGGTGTGGACACTGGCGATCAGCTCGTTGGCGGCGACCGGGGCGGGCACGACCTCGAGCCCGTCGAGCACGCCGAGCTCGCGCGCCAGGCGCATCGTGAGGTCCACGCGGATCGGCGACATCGGGTGCGCGGGCCCGAAGTTGTACTCCGTGAGCGATGAGTCGAAGACGACCGACGCCGGCCCGGAGCAGTCCACCATGCCCCGAACCTATCGCCCGGCGCGTGGCGGCCCTCACACCGTTCGACGCACACCCGGGTTTGAACACGTTCAAAATGCGCTATAGTGCTGACATGGCTGGAATTGAACGCGTTCAACACGCGGCGTGGACCGCGCCGTGCCGTCCGCAACCGCTGTGGGTTCCGGTCGGGGCCCTGACGGGTGTCGGCACCGGGGCCGTCGCGGGCGCAGTGCTGCTCGCGGTGTGGTGGCGCAGCGATCCGACGCACGCGGCAGAGATCGGCCTCTGGTACGGCGGGATCGTCGGCGGGGTCATCGGACTCGTGGCCGGGGTGGTGCTGACGTTCGCCGCCGGCAGCCACCTCGCCCGTCCGGTGGCACGCGATCGCGCCTTCGCCGTCGCGACCCTCGTCACCGCCCTGCCCGCGGTCCTCCTGTCGCTGCCGTTCATGGTCCATCCCTTCCCCTTCTTCTCGCTCGTGCTCGCGACCCTGGTCAGCGTCCTCGCTGGAGGGATCGCACGCGGGCTCGCTCGCGCCCTCTGACCGTTCCGCCCACCCACCACCACAACAGGAGTTCCCATGGACTGGACCGCCGCTTCCTACCTCACCTACCTCG
Organism: Nocardioides currus; assembly: GCF_003057875.1. GTDB lineage: Bacteria > Actinomycetota > Actinomycetes > Propionibacteriales > Nocardioidaceae > Nocardioides > Nocardioides currus. The sequence goes on from NZ_PYXZ01000001.1 coordinate 626,066, forward strand.
CCGTGACCGTGCCGCTGACGATCTGGGTCGCCAGCACCCTCTCCAGCAACGGCCGGGTGTTCCTCGAGGACGTCTTCGACGACAACGCCGCGCTCGCCGACGCGATCAACAAGCTGCTCGTCGTCGGCTTCTACCTGCTCAACGTCGGCTTCGTGCTGCTCTACCTGCGCACCGGCGAGCTCGTCGTCGACCTGCCGAGCCTGATGGAGGTCGTCAGCCTCAAGGTCGGCGTCGTGATGGTGGTCCTCGGACTGATCCACTTCACCAACGTCTACGTCTTCAACTCGATCCGCCGTCGGGTGCGGATGGAGAGCCTGCGCACCCCGCCGCTGCCGCCGCAGCAGTTCGTCGGACCGGCGCAGCCCGCCTACCCGCGGTGACCTCCGGTGCGACTGACGGTGCTGTACGACGACGGGTGCCCGATGTGCCGGACCTTCAGCTCCTGGCTGGCGCGCCAGCCGACGCTGGTGGGCCTCAGCCTGATGGCCGCCGGATCGCCGTACGCCCGTGCCCGGTTCCCGACGCTCGACCACGAGAGGACGCTCGAGGAGATCACCGTCGTCGGCGACGACGGTGCGGTGTGGACGGGATCGCACGCGTGGGTGATGTGCCTGTGGGCGACCGCCGCCCACCGACCGCTGGCCGAGAGCCTGGCCCGGCCGTCGCGACTGCCGCTGGCGCGAGGCGCCGCGCACCTCGCCGCCGGCATCCGCCACGTCACCACGAGTCGGACCGCGCGGTCGGGGGGTGACTACCCTGACCACTGTGCCGGAACCTGCGCCCCGCCCGACCACGCCCCCAGCCAGGGTCTCCTCGAAGGCCTCGTCGAAGGCTGAGCAGACCCGCGCCACCATTGTCTCCTCGGCGCTGGACCTGTTCCGCACGAAGGGTTTCGAGGGCACCACGATGCGCGGCATCGCCGACGCGGCCGGGGTCTCGCTCGGCAGCGCGTACTACTACTTCGCCGGGAAGGAACACCTGATCCAGGCGTTCTACGGCCAGATGCAGGGCGAGCACCTGACCGCCGCCCGGTCGGTGCTGGACCGCGAGACCGACTTCTCGGCCCGCCTGAGGGGCGTGCTCGAGGCGTGGGTCGAGACGGCCGAGCCCTACCACGAGTTCGCCGGCACCTTCTTCAAGAACGCCGCCGAGCCGACCAGCCCGCTCTCCCCCTTCTCCCCCGAGTCGACCGACGCCCGCGACGCGAGCATCGCGATCTACGCCGAGGTCGTGACGGGGTCCGACATCAAGGTCGCGTCCGCCCTGCGACCGCGGCTGCCGGAGCTGCTCTGGCTGCTGCAGATGGGGATCGTGCTGTTCTGGGTGCACGACCGCAGTGACGACCAGGCCCGCACCCGTGCCCTGATCGGCGGCGTGGTGCCGCTGGTCGACAAGCTGGCCCGCCTCTCACGGGTCCCGGTCGTGCGCGGGGTGACCGCCGACCTCGTCGCGCTGCTCGACTCGCTGCGCTCCTGAGGTCCGGGCGCCGCACCGGCGGCGCGTCGGACGGGTCGAAGTCGCCGTACGCAGGCGCGCTCACGCTGACCGCGTCGCGCCTGCCGGACTTCGTCACGTCCGACACGCCGGTGCGCTCCATCCGTCGGACGTCCGGACGTCGCCGTACGGCGGCGGGTGAGCCACCTTCGTCGGCGGCGGAATGTGGGTGACTCACCGCCCCGCTGGGCGGACGCGTGTCGTCGTACGGCGGCGGCGCGTGAGCCACGTCGGCGAGCCGCACAAGGTGGGTGGCTCACCGCCCCCGGGCGAGGCTCAGGACATGACGCCGGTCGTCGCGATCGAGGTCATCTGCTCGACCGTGAGCGTCGGGGAGGCGAGCCCGGTGAGTCGGCCCTCCCAGCGCGCCGGGGAGTCGACGAACATGCTCACGCTGCCGTTCGCCGGGTCCTGGCCGACCCAGACCTTCGCGGCCGCGCCGGACTCGAGCTCGACCGGCGCGGCCCAGGCCGGCAGCCGGCCCGGGTCGTAGACGCGCAGGAACTGGTCGTCGATCGACTCGTCGCCCGCGCCGCGCTCGTAGGTGAAGGTCATGCCCGCGAGCGTGATCTCCTCGGTCACGACCGCACCTCGCGTCGGCGTGGAGAGCGTCGACGGCGCAGCGCTGCTCGCCGACGGACGCTCCGGGGGCGTCGGGTCGCCGGGCGACCCGAGGACCACGACGGCGGCGGCCACGGCGCCGACGGCCGGCAGGGCCACGACGCCGGGACGGGCCCAGAGGGGTCGGGTGCGCACCCGGGGCGCAGCGCGGTCGTAGGCCAGGTCGGCCGTGTCGTCGGTGAACGCGGCTCGCAGCTGTCGGGTCAGGTCGTCATCGGTCAGCACTGGCTCTTCTCCCTCTCGGTGGTGAGCGCGGCCCGGAGCTTGTCCAGGGCGCGCGATGTCTGTGACTTGACCGTCCCGGTGGAGCAACCGAGCGCCGCTGCGGTCTCGGCGACGCTGAGGTCGTCGAAGTAGCGCAGCACCAGCACCGCCCGTTGGCCGGCCGGCAGCTGCCGGGCGGCCGCGAGGAGCTGCTCGCGGTCGGCGACCCCGTCGTCGTCGACCGGGATCGCCACGTCGATCTCGAGGGGCGCCTCGCCGAGGCGCCGGCCGCGCAGGCGCCACCGGTCCTTGGCCAGGTTGACCACGACGCGCCTGGCGTAGGCGTCGGGCTCCCTCCGCGCCGTCGACCACCGTCTGGCCGTCCGCATCAGCGCCGTCTGGACCATGTCCTCCGCGTGGCCGTGGTCCCCACTGAGGAGGAAGGCCGTGCGGAGCAGCCGGTCCGACGACCTGACCACGAACGCCTCGAAGGCGGCCTGGTCGCGGTCGGCGATCACTGTCGTCCTCGTCTCGTCACACCCACCACAACTCCGGCGGGCACGCGCGGGTTGTCAGGAGAGCGTCAGGATCCTTCGGCGAGCTGGCGCGAGCGGTCGCGCGCGGCCTCCATGGCCGCCAGGAAAGCGGCACGGACCTTGTGGCTCTCGAGCTCGCGCAGGGCCGAGGCGGTGGTGCCGCCCGGCGAGGTGACCTGCTCGCGGAGCACGACCGGGTGGGTGCCGGTCTCACGGAGCATCGTGGCCGAGCCGTAGAGCGTCTGGATGACCAGCTCGGTGGCGGTGGCGCGCGGCAGGCCGAGGTGGACGCCGGCCTCGATCATCGACTCGACGACGAAGAAGATGTAGGCCGGACCCGAGCCGCTGATCGCGGTCACGGCGTCCTGCTGCTTCTCGGGCACGCGCACGACTCGGCCGGTCGAGGACAGCAGCGACTCCGCCTCGGCGAGGTGCACGTCGTCGCAGTGGGAGCCGGGCGAGATGGCAGCCATCCCCTCGTCGACGAGCGCCGGGGTGTTGGGCATGACCCGGACGACGGCGACGCCCTCGGGCACGCGCGACTCGATGAACGCGGTGGTGATGCCGGCGGCGAGGCTGACGACGAGCTGGCCGGGTCGCAGCACGTGCGCGATCTCGTCGAGCACGGCGGCCATGTCCTGGGGCTTGACCACCAGCGCGACGGTGTCGGCCTTGGTGGCCGCCTCGACGTTGGAGACCGCAGCGACGCCGTACCTCTCCTCGAGCTCGCGAGCGCGCTCGGGTCGCTTCTCGCCGACCAGCAGCCGGTCGACGCGACGGCCGGCGCGGACGAGGCCGGAGAGCAGGGTCTCCCCCATCACGCCGGCACCGATGATGGCGGTCTGACCTCCGCTGGACGACATGGCTGCCTACTTCTTGGAGACGAGTGAGCGCACGAAGAATGACAGGTTCTGCGGGCGTTCGGCGAGACGTCTCATGAGGTAGCCGTACCACTCCTGTCCGTAGGGGATGTAGACCCGCACGGTCTCGCCGGCCGCCGCCAGGCGCTTCTGCTCCTCGGGGCGGATGCCGTAGAGCATCTGGAACTCGTAGGTGCCGGCGCGGCGGCCGTAGCGGCTGGCCAGCGACGCCGCGATCTGGATCATCCGGGGGTCGTGGCTGGCGACCATCGGGTAGCCCTGGCCGCCCAGCAGCACCTTGAGGCAGCGGACGTAGGACTTGTCGATGTCGAGCTTGTCCTGGAAGGCGACGGACTCGGGCTCGTGGTAGGCGCCCTTGCACAGCCGCACGCGCGAGCCCTCGTAGGCGAGCGTGCGGGCGTCGGCCTCGGTGCGGTGGAGCATGGCCTGGAGGACGGCGCCGGTCTCGGGGAAGTCCTTGCGGAGCTCGCGCAGGATCGACAGCGTCGAGTCGGTGGTGGTGTGGTCCTCCATGTCGAGGGTGACCGTGGTGCCGGCGTTGCGCGCGGCCCGGCAGATGTCGCGCGCGTTCTCCAGCGCGATCTTCTCGCCGTTGTCGGGGAGGGCCTGCCCGACGGCCGACAGCTTGACGCTGACCTCGGCCCGGCCGGCCAGCCCGCGCCGCGCGAGCTCGGCGAGCACCTCCTTGTAGGCCGCCACCGTGGCGTCCGCCTGCGCGGCGTCGAGGGTGTCCTCACCGAGGAAGTCGAGGGTGACGTGGAGACCGTCGTCGACCAGCCCCGCGGTCGCCGTGACCGCAGACTCGGTGGTCTCCCCGGGGACGTAGCTGGTCACGATCCCGGACGAGACGGGCATGGTGCTGACGAGCTTCTTGACGGCCTCGCTCTTGGCGAGCAGGAGGATCGGTTGGCGCAGCAAGGACATGCCGACAGGCTACGCCGTACGTCGCCGCAGGGTCGCGGCTCCCAGCGCCAGCCCGGCGACGGCGAACCCGAGCACCACGGACACGTCACCCCACACCGCCGACTGGTCGGCGGCGCCCACGAGCTCCTGCATCGCGTCGACGGCGTAGGACAGCGGGAGCGCGTTGCTGATGACCTCGAGCACCGGCGGGAGGGCGTCGCGCGCGACGAACAGGCCGCAGAGCAGGATCTGCGGGACGACGACCAGCGGCATGAACTGGACGGCCTGGAACTCGGTCGCGGCGAAGGCGCTGACGAAGAGCCCGAGCGCGGTGCCGAGGACGGCGTCGACCACGGCCACGACCCCGAGCAGCCAGACGGGTCCGTTGACGTCGAGGCCGAGCAGGCCGACGCTGACCGCCACGGCGAGCGCCGACTGGAGGGCGGCGATGATCCCGAACGCCACGGCGTAGCCGAGCAGGAAGTCGAGCCTGCCGAGCGGCATCGCGAGCAGCCGCTCGAGGGTGCCGCTGCTGCGCTCGCGCAGGGTAGTGACGCTGGTGACGAGGAACATCACGATGAACGGGAAGATCGCCAGCAGCCCCGGCCCCAGGCGGTCGAAGGCGTTCCCCGGCAGGTCCGCGAACATCCACCACAGCAGGGTGATGAGCGCGCAGGGCAGCACCAGCAGCATGACGAGGGTACGGCGGTCGCGGCGGACCTGGGTCAGCACCCGGCCGGCGACGGCGAGGGTCCTCGTGGGGCTCATGCGGGGCCCCCGCGGCGTTGTTCGGGGCAGCGCAGCCGAGGAGAAGAAGGTCGTCGGGTGGATCTCATGCGACGGCCTCGTTCTCGACGAGGCGCAGGAACGCGTCCTCGATGTCGCGGGCGTCGCCGCGGATCACGGCCGGGGTCCCGTGGGCGATGATCCGACCCTCGCGCATCAGCAGCAGCCGGTCGCAGCGCTCAGCCTCGTCCATGACGTGGCTGGAGACGAGCACGGCCGTCCCGTCGTCGGCGAGCCGGTGGAAGAGCGCCCACAGGTCGCGGCGCAGCACGGGGTCGAGGCCGACGGTCGGCTCGTCGAGGACGAGCACGTCGGGCGCACCGAGCAGGGCGACCGCCAGGCTGGCGCGTGAGCGCTGCCCGCCGCTGAGGTCGCCGACGACCTGGTCGCGGTGGTCGTCGAGGTCGACGGAGGCGATGGCCGCCTCGCAGGCGCGGTCGAGGTCGCGGACCCCGAGCACCCGGGCGAAGAAGCGCAGGTTCTCGGCGACCGACAGGTCGTCGTACACGCTGGCGGTCTGCGTCACGTAGCCGACGCGGTCGCGCAGCGCCTTCGAGCCGGCGGGCCGACCGAGGATCTCGACGGTCCCGGAGCGGACCTCCTGCACGCCGACGACCGAGCGCATGAGCGTGGACTTGCCGCAGCCGCTGGGGCCGAGGAGTCCGGTGACGCCGGGGCCGACGTCGAGGGTGATGCCGGGGAGCACCTCGCGGGTGCCGCGCACGACGCGGAGGTCGACGATCGCGATGACGTTATTCATCATGCGTTGAATTGTGCGCCTGGGACACGGCGCGGGTCAAGGAGGGATGTCCATGGGAGGTCGCGGACCGGAATAGGGGGGATCCCAGCCGCTCGCTCCCATGGACATCACCTCTCCTCGACTGACGACCGGGGGGAGGTCGTCAGTCTCCAAGCGGAGCCAGGAGGTTCTCCTTTCCCTCGAAGGAGAACAGCAACAGGTCGGCCATCCGGAAGCGGCCGGCGACGGCGCCCAGGTCGGGGCGGAACTCCGGGCTCCTCACAATGGAGTGGACGCTCGCCTCGATCGCCCGGTGGAACGTCTCGACCACGATCCGCGCGCCGACGCCGGTGAGCCGGCCACCGTTGAGCTCGGCCTCGCGCAGGCAGTAGAACCACAGCGGGGTGTCGGCCAGGAACGCGTCCAGCTGGGCGGTGGTGAGGCCCGACAGGTCGGCCCCGCCGGACCCGTCGCGCAGCTGCGCCTTCGTCAGCGTCGTCACCGGCACGCCCTTGCTGCGCAGCAGCGCGGCCATCTGCTGACCGCTGGCCAGCCGGACCATGCCGGCTCGGACCAGGTTGCGGAAGGCGAGGTTGGCGCGGATGGTGAACGCGTCGCCCTGCACCCCGCCGAAGGAGCCGATCGGGAGCACCGACAGCGGGTCCACCAGCCGGGTGTCGAGGCGGCGGGCGACGTTGAACTCACCACGCGGCGGCTTGAGGTCGGGGCGGCCGATCTGCGCGAAGCGGTAGAGCCGTCGCCAGTCCGCGATCCAGTTGCTCGGCAGGGTCGGGTCGCCGCCGAGGTCGCCGCTGGTGCCGGAGAACGTGAAGAGCAGCTCGAGTGCGCCGGCACCGCTCGGGAAGACCGCGTTCCATGCGTAGGACTCGCGCACCATCGAGTGCCCGAGCCGGAAGGCGCCGATCGAGAACTCGACCGGCATCCGCGGCATCGAGAAGGGGTCGGCGCCCGGCTCCACGACCTTGCGGCCCGCGGTGAAGACGTCGGTCACCACTGACCCCTCGCAGACCCTCGGCAGGTAGTCGGTCTTGAGCATCCACTGGTAGTGGAGGACCACGCGCCGACGCGCCCGCTCGAACTTCTCGGCCGCCGGCACACCGGCCCCGAGGGTGGCGACCACACGGTTGTGGAAGCGGATCATCGCGGCGTGGTGCTGGGCCACCGCGAGGTTCTCGTCGTTGCGGAGGTCGGGGATCTTCGCCGTGCGCTTCGCGGCGGCGTTGCCCGTGCCGACGCGGGGCACGTCGAAGCCGACGCGGGCGATGTCGCTGCCGATCTTCGTGGTCTTGCCGACCTTGAGCCGCGCCTTGTCCGCCTCGTAGAACTCGCTCGAGACGGGATCGAGCGGGCCCGCGCCGTACAGGCTGTCGAGGTCGAGCGTCGGCGAGCGGCCCTGCGCGAGGTCGGCCGGCGAGACTTGATCGCCGAACGCGACGAGGGTCTTGTCGAAGGTGAGGTCGTGGTCGACGAACTGCCCGAGGTAGGTGAAGCCGGCCGGGATGTTGTCGTCGCGGTTGGCGCCGCGCGTCATCGCCTCGGCGACCCCGCGCAGGAGCGGGTCGGGGAGCTTCTTGCCCTTGGGGCCGATCCGGGAGAACCGGAAGGTGGGCGCGGCCCGGAGCGCGACCCCGCTGCGGGCCGTGACGCCGGCCCGGGGCGTCAGGCCGTCGCCCGCGTCGGCCGGCTGGCCGACGACCCCCTCGCCCTCGATGAAGAACGACTCGCGGCCGTGCCGCGTCGGTCGATCCTGCGGCCCCATGTGGCTACCTCCCGAGTGGAACGGACACCTCGAACTGTCCTCTCGCGCGGGGGGCCGCCGCATCATCCGATTCGTGGATGTTCGTGCACGGAAACCGGACGAGGGGTCAGGGCAGCTCGCCGGTGAGGTAGCGCTGGAGCGTCGGGGCGTACGTCGCGACCACGTCCTCGCTCGACAGCGACGCGAGCGGCTCGACGCGCAGGACGTAGCGCATCAGGATCAGCCCCATCACCTGGCTGGCGACCAGCGTCATCCGGTGCTCGGAGCGGTCGAGTCCGAGTCGCGCCCCGATCGGCTGGATGACCACCGGCAAGAACCCCTCGGACATCAGCCGGTCGTTGCCGGGCTCGACCATGCTGCGGGCGACGGTGAGCAGCGCCGGCCGGATCTCGGGGTCGTCCCACACGCCGAGGAACGCGGTGAGGAACCGGGCGGCGACCTCGTCGAGCGGCCCCTCGGTCACGTGCGCGACGACCGCACGTGGGTCGACGGGCAGCTGCATCGCGGCGAGGAACAGGTCGTCCTTGCTGCCGAAGTAGTGGTGCACCAGCGCCGGGTCGACGCCGGCCCGCGACGCGACGGCGCGGATCGTCGTACCCCGGAAGCCGTGCTCGGCGAAGGACGCGCGGGCCGCGTCCAGCACGGAGGCGCGGGTGTCGGGCGCGCCGGGTCGGCGCCCGCGGGCGGTGCCTGCCATCAGCCGGACCTCAGCTCGCGCGTACGGCGAAGTGCTGGCGCGCGAAGGCGAGCGACTCGGCCAGGTCGGCGATCCGCTCCTGGCGGTCGGAGCACTTGCGGGTGTTGATCTCGAGCACGATGTGGCCCCCGAAGCCCTGCTCGGCGATGTGGGCGAGGAACGCGGCCGCGCCCATCGCACCGCGACCGGGGACGAGGTGCTCGTCCTTCGCGGAGCCGCTGCCGTCGGTGAGGTGGACGTGACGCAGCCGGTCACCGAGACGGTCGGCCATCGCGACCACGTCCGCCTGCGCGATCGCAGCGTGCGACAGGTCGATGGTGGTGTTGGCGTAGTCGTGGTCGGCGGGGTCCCAGCTCGGGAGGTACATCTCCATGCCGCGGCGCGAGGAGGCGCGCCACGGGTACATGTTCTCGACGGCGAACGCGATCCCGGTCGACGACTCGAGCGCGGCGATGCCCTCGACGAAGCCGGCCGCATAGTCCTTCTGCCAGCGGAACGGCGGGTGGACCACGACCACGTCGGCGCCGACCTCGGACGCGAGCTCGGCCGAGCGCTCGAGCTTGCCCCACGGTTCGGTGCCCCAGACCCGCTGCGTCCAGAGCAGGCACGGTGAGTGGATCGCGCAGACCGGCATCTCGTGGTGCTCGATCAGCTGCTTGATGGCGGAGGTCTGCTGCGACAGCGCGTCGATGCCGACCATCACCTCGACGGCGTCGTAGCCCACCTGGGCGGCGTAGCCGAACGCGTGGGCGGTCGACTCCGGGTAGGTCGACGCGGTCGAGAGGGCGATCAGGGTCACGGGAGGCTCAGCACCGAGATCTGGTCGAGGCGCTCGAGGATGACGCCCTCACGCAACGCCCACGGGCAGATCTCCAGGGCCGGCAGGTCGAAGATGTCCATGCACGCCTCCGCGACGAGGGCGCCCGGCACGATCTGGTGGGTGCGGCTGGGCGAGACGCCGGGCAGTGAGGCGAGGTCGTCGGGACCGAGCGCGATCAGCTTCGGGATCCAGCCCGCGAGGGTCTCGCGCTCGAGCGTCCGCGGGACCAGTGCGCCGTCGCCGCTCGGGGCGGCGCCGCAGATGCGGGCCAGCGAGCGGAAGGTCTTGGAGGTCGCGGCCGCCCGGTCGGGCACGCCGGGGCGCAGCAGGTGTCCGGCGTCCGAGGCGATGTCGGCGCGGATCTGGCGGCGGAGCTGGCGCACGGCCTCGTCGTCGGGCTTGTCGCCGCCGAACCACGCCCGCGCGAGCCGGGCCGCGCCGAGCGGCAGCGACCAGGCCACGTCCGGGGCCTCGTCCGAGCCGCCCGCGATCTCCAGCGAGCCGCCGCCGATGTCGAAGACCGCCAGCCGGCCGGCGGACCAGCCGAACCAGCGGCGTACGGCGAGGAAGGTCAGCCGGGCCTCGTCCTCCCCCGACAGCACGGCCAGGTCGACGCCCGCGACCCGCTTGACGTGCTCGAGGACGTCGTCGGAGTTGACGGAGTCGCGCACCGCGGACGTCGCGAAGCCGAGCATGTCGGCGCAGCCCATGTCCTCGGCGACCTGCACGGCCGACGCGCAGAACTGGGTGAGCGCGTCGATGCCGGCCTGGGTGACCGCGCCGTGCTCGTCGAGGTGCTCGGCCAGGCGCAGCGGCTGCTTGTGGGAGAAGGCCGGGAGCGGGGCCGCGCCACCGTGCGCATCGACCACGAGGAGGTGGCCGGTGTTGGAGCCGATGTCGAGGACGCCCAGGCGCATGTGTCCGAATCTACTAGGGACCTAGGATCGTGCGGTGCCTGAAGTGGATCTCGTCTTCCCCCGTGCCTTCGTCGAGTTCGCCGACCCGGGCGACGTGAGCCAGGTCTTCCGCTGCGACCTGACGTGGCTGACCTCGAGCTACATGTGCATCTTCGGCCAGGGTTGCCAGGGCATCTACGCCGACGCCCCCGACACCGGGTGCTGCACGCTGGGGGCCCACTTCGCCGACAAGGACGACGAGTCGCGCGTCGCGGCGTACGTCGCGGAGCTGACGCCCGAGCAGTGGCAGTTCCACCCCGGCCGCGCACCGAGGAAGGGCGACTGGGTCGAGAAGGACGACGACGGCGAGCGCAAGACCCGCACCCGCGAGCACCAGGGCCAGAGCGCCTGCATCTTCCACAACCGCGCGGACTTCAGCACCGGCGCGGGGTGCGCGCTGCACGGGCTCGCGCTCGAGCAGGGCCGCAACCCGCTGGAGACCAAGCCCGACGTCTGCTGGCAGCTGCCGATCCGGCGCACGTTCCGCGAGGTCGAGCGGCAGGACGGCACGTCCTACACCGAGGTGGCGATCGGCGAGTACGACCGCCGTGGCTGGGGTCCGGGCGGTCACGACCTCGACTGGTACTGCTCGGGCAACACCGAGGCGCACGTCGCGCTCGAGCCGGTGTTCGTCACCCACGAGGCCGAGCTGACCGAGCTGATGGGGCCGGCGGGCTACGCCGAGCTCGTCACCCACTGCGAGGCGCACGTGCGCTCGCGCTCGGCGCTGGCCCTGCACCCGGCCGATCCCCGCTGAAGTCTCGACGTCAAGAGAACCCGACCCCGTGTGCGAGCCAGGGGATACCCGAGTGAGAATGCCTGCATGCGCCTGGACCACCTCTCTTTCGCAGCCGGACCTGACGGCCTCGCCAGCACTGCCCGGCGCATCGGGGAGCTGCTCGGCAAGGACTTCGCAGACGGCGGGATCCACCCCCGCTTCGGCACCCGCAACATGATTCTGCCGCTCGCGGGCGGCACCTACCTCGAGATCGTCGAGGTCCTCGACCACCCCGCCAGCGACAAGGCGCCCTTCGGCCAGGCCGTGCGCGCCCGCTCCACCGCCGGTGGCGGCTGGCTCGGCTGGGTCGTGGCGATCGACGACATCGCCGAGGTCGAGACCCGCCTCGGCCGCGAGGCCGTCAAGGGCAACCGGCACCTGCCGACCGGCGAGGAGCTGCTGTGGCAGCAGATCGGCGTCAACGCGCTGATGGCCGACCCGCAGCTGCCGTTCTTCATCCAGTGGGAGTCCCCCGTCGAGATGCACCCCAGCCGGGGCGGCACCGACGACTTCGCGCTCGCCACGCTGGAGATCGCCGGCGACCCGCAGCGCGTGAGCGAGTGGCTCGGCGAGACCGTCGAGGCGCCGCTCGAGGACGTCAAGGTCGAGTGGGTCGCTCCCAACGGCACCCCCGGCATCCTCGCCGCGCAGTTCCAGACCCCCTCGGGCCTCGTCCGCATTTGACGCGGCCCCCGCGTCGGGTGGGCGCGACGCCCTCGCCGAACATCTGGCACCACCCCTCGACCTACGAGGTCGAGAACCGCGCCGCCGACCCGCACGGCCGGATCGAGCAGGCGATGGAGTCCGTCGCCTCGTGGTCCGGAGCGCGCATGCTCGACATCGGCTGCGGCACGGGCTTCCACCTCCCGCGCTGGGCGGCGAGCGCCGCCTCCGTGATCGGCGTCGAACCGCACCCCGACCTCGCGGCGCTGGCGCGGCGGCGCACGCGATCCTCGTCGAACGTGACCGTCGCGGTGGGTACGGCGCAGGCGCTCCCCGTCCCGGACGCGAGCGTCGACGTGGCGCACGCGAGGTGGGCCTACTTCTTAGGTCCGGGCTGCGACCCCGGGCTGGTCGAGCTCGACCGGGTGATGGCCCGCGGCGGGACGGCGTTCGTGATCGACAACGACGGGTCGCGCTCGACCTTCGGGGCGTGGTTCCGCCGTGGCTACCCGGAGGTCCGGGCCGACGAGGTCGAGCGCTTCTGGTCGGTGCGCGGCTGGAGCCGGATCCCGGTCGACATGGGGTGGTCGTTCGAGACGCGCGACGACCTCGAGGCCGTGGTGCGGATCGAGTTCGCGCCCGAGGTGGCGGACGAGATCATCGCGTCCCACTCCGGCACCGAGGTCGACTACGCCGTCAACGTGTGGTGGCGCCGCTACTGAGCGAACCGGACGCCGGTGGTGCTCATCCCGTCCGTCCTCACGACGACGTGCTGCTCGTCGCCGGCCCGCTCGCAGGCCCCGGTCGACAGCGTGCAGCGCACGACCTGCACGCTCTGGTCGAACGCGTCGGTGGCGCCCTCACCGTCCGGGTCGGACACCGGGAGCAGGACGCTGTCGTCGTCCTCCCAGACGAGGCTGCCCATCCAGCCGTCGCCCCATCCCTCGACGACCTCGCGAGGCAGGTCGACGCGCGCGAAGCGACCCTCCCGGAGGTCCCAGACCTCGGGCAGGTCGTCGGTGACCAGCCAGCGGGCGTCGTCGGAGACCGCGAGCGCCTCCCCGAGGTAGCCCCCCAGGCACCCGCTCCCCTGCCCGGTCCACACCGACCCGACGAGGCGGAAGGTGGTGACGCAGGTGTCCGTGTCGTCGTCGGCGTAGTCGAAGCGCAGGGCGAGGTCGGCCGGTCCGCCGTCGCGCACGTGGCTGCCCCCCGGCGGCTCGACCCGCACGGTCGACCCGTCGTCCCGCAGGAGCCACGTGGTCCCGATCCCCTGGTGGAACGGGGCGGCCTCGTAGACCAGCCCCTCGGCGGTGAAGCCGACCATCCGCACCTGCGTGTAATAGCCCTTCTGCACGTCCGACCCGGGCACGTGCGGCACCGGGGTGGCCGCCATCGTGGCCAGGTCGACCATCCACCGGCCGAGGGCGACCCGCCCTCCGTCCGGCGCGACGACCGCGCGCACGTCGCCCAGTCCCCCGGCCCAGGTCTCCTCGGGCAGCGGCTCGAGTGCGCCGTCCGCGGCCAGCACCGCCCAGGCCAGCTCGTCCTCGCGCTGGCCCACGACGACCAGCCAGCCGTCGCGGACCGTGCGGGGCGGGACGGTCCGGTTGACCGAGGCGGGCAGGGGGACGAGCGCCTCGCCCGCGTGGAGCCCGTCGTCGCCGAAGAACGGCAGCCCGGGCACCGGACCGGCCGGCAGCGAGCGCGCCCACGCCAGCCGCGCGGACGCGTCGTCGTACGTCGAGGCCGGCTCGCCGTCGCGGGCGAGCGGGCCGCCAGCGGGGACGACGGTCGCGGCGGCGACGATCGCCGCCGCCGCGACGAGTGCGCCCGCGGCGTACCGGCGACGTCTCCTGGCCCGACCGCGCGTCAGCACGACGTGGGCGAAGGCAGGAGGTGCGGTCGTGTCGTCGACGGCCCCGCGCAGGCGGTCACGGATCTGGGTGTCGGTCATCGGATCGGTCCTGTCGAGGAGGCGAGCAGCTCGCGCATGAGGGCGACCCCGCGGGAGGCGTGGGCCTTGACGGTGCCGGCGCTGCAGCCGAGGGCCTCGGCGATCTGCGCCTCCGACTGGTCCTCGTAGTAGCGCAGCACGAGCACGGCGCGCTGGCGTGGGGAGAGCGAGGCGAGCAGGGCCCACACCTCGTCGCGCTCCTCGGGTCCGGCGTGGACGACGGGCGTCTCGGGCACGTCGTCGGTGACCACCTCGCCCCGACGCTGGCGGCGACGTGTCCGGTCGATCGCCGACCGGGTCATGATCGAGCGGACGTAGGCCTCCTGGGCCTCGCGACGCTTGATGCGGGGCCACGCGACGTACGCCTTCTCCAGCGCCGTCTGCACCAGGTCCTCGGCCGCGTGCAGGTCGCCCGCGCAGAGCAGGCGGGCGGTGCGGAGCAGGGCGACGGATCGCGCGTCGACGAAGGCGACGAAGTCGTCGTCACGTCTGGCCACAGGGTCTCCTCGGTTCGGGGATCTCTGTGAGTGGGGACGCTGCGGCGTCGCCGTCGGTTGACGTCGGGGTCAGCTCGATTCGCGTACGGCGAGGGTGGGCGTCAGCAGGACGCCGGGATTGGGCTCGTGCACGTGGCCGAGGAGCGACTCGAGCGCGCGCACGATGGCGACGGCGACGTCCTCGAGCGGCTGGCGCACCGAGGTGAGGCCGACCGGGAAGACCTGGGCGACCTGGGAGTCGTCGAAGCCGACCACCGCGATGTCGCGGCCGGGCGCGAGCTGGCGGATCCACAGCGTGTGCAGCACCCCCATCGCGAGGGTGTCGGAGGCGCAGACGAACGCGGTCGGCGCGGACTCGTCGAGCAGCACGGCCGCGGCCTCGGCGCCGCTCTGGACGGTGTCCTCGACGCGGGACGCGAGGCCGGTGGTGGGGTGGCCGGCGTCGTGCATCGCGCCGAGCCAGCCCGCGCGACGGTCCTCGCCGATGGGCGAGTCCTTGCGCCAGCCGATCCACGCGATGCGGGTGTGGCCCTTCTCGATGAGGTGCTCGGTGGCCAGGCGGGTGCCGGCGGCGCCGTCCACGTCGACCCACGGGTGGGTGGCCTGCGGCTGGTCCCAGGGTCGGCCGAACGCGACGAAGGGCGCACGCTGCTCGGTGAGCCAGGCGGCCTGCGGGTTGCCGAGGTAGGTGTCGGTGACGACGAAGGCGTCGACGGCGGTGGCCCGCAGCAGGTGGTCGTAGCCGCCGACGGGGTCGTCGTTGTCGCCGGCGAAGAGGAGCACGTGGTAGCCCGCCTCGGCCGAGGTGTCGACGAGGGTGTGCACGAAGCGGTCCATCATCGCGTTGGCGGTGCCCTCCTGCGCGGGCAGCACGCGCAGGCCGATCAGCTGCGAGCTGCGGGTGCGCAGGTTGCGCGCCGCGCGGTTGGGCGAGTAGCCCATCTCCTCGATCGCCTCGCGCACCCGCTCCAGGGTGCCGGGGCGCAGCAGATCGGGGTTGTTGACCGCGTTGGAGACCGTCTGCCGGGAGACCCCGGCGCGCTCGGCGACGTCGGCGAGCGTCGGCGGTGAGACCGGGATGAATCCCGTCCCCCGTGACTCCGTGCGCGACATGGCTGGCTCCTTGATCGTTCCAATCCACCGGCAGCATAACCGCCGGGTCCGGGCGGGGGTCGGCACCGTGGCGTACGTCGCGTTGTCGGTGCCGTCGCCTACCTTTCTGCGCATGGAGCCCCGCGCATGAGCAAGCGAAGCGAGCGAGTCAGACGACACAGCGCACGACGAGCCTCGTGCGCGCACGGAGCGAAGCGAGTAGGCGCGTGAGCGAGCGAAGCGAGCGAGTCAGACGACACAGCGCACGACGAGCCTCGTGCGCGCACGGAGCGAAGCGAGTACGCGCATGAGCAAGCCAGCCAAGGTGAAGTCCGCCTTCCGCTGCACCGAGTGCGGCTGGGAGACGACCAAGTGGGTCGGCCGGTGCGGCGAGTGCCAGGCCTGGGGCTCGGTCGCCGAGGCCGCTGCCCCGACCCTGCGTGCCGCCGCGTCGCCGGTGACGACGCCGGCCGTGCCGATCGGCCAGGTCTCGGTGGAGGACTCGACCTTCCGCACCAGCGGTGTCCCCGAGCTCGACCGGGTGCTGGGCGGCGGCCTGGTCCCGGGCGCGGCGATCCTGCTGGCCGGCGAGCCCGGCGTCGGCAAGAGCACGCTGCTGCTCGAGGTCGCCGCCCAGACGGCACGCGTGCGCACCCGCACGCTCTACGTCACCGGCGAGGAGTCGGCCTCGCAGGTGCGGCTCCGCGCCGACCGCACCGGCGGCGTGCACGACGAGCTCTTCCTCGCGGCCGAGACCGACCTCGGCGCCGTGCTGACGCACATCGAGCAGGTGCGCCCGACGCTGCTGGTCATCGACTCGGTCCAGACGATCGGGGCCAGCGGGATCGAGGGCGTGCCCGGGGGCGTCACCCAGGTCAAGGAGGTCGCAGCCGCGCTGGTCCGGGTGGCCAAGACCCGCAACATCACCACGGTGATCGTCGGCCACGTGACCAAGGACGGCTCCATCGCCGGCCCGCGGGTGCTCGAGCACCTCGTCGACGTGGTGCTGCACTTCGAGGGCGACCGCAACTCGCGCTTCCGAATGGTGCGGGCGATGAAGAACCGCTTCGGGCCGATCGACGAGGTCGGCTGCTTCGACCTGTCCTCCGAGGGCATCCGCGCGGTCACCGACCCGACCGGGCTGTTCGTCGAGCACCACTCGTCCCAGGTGCCCGGCACCTGCGTCGCGGTGACGATGGAGGGTCGGCGCCCGATGCTCGCGGAGGTGCAGGCGCTCGTGACGCCGTCCCTGCTCGAGCGTCCGCGCCGCACCACGTCGGGCATCGACGGCTCGCGGGTGGCGATGATCCTCGCGGTGCTCCAGCAGCACGCCGGCATCCGGCTCCACCAGCACGACGTCTTCGCCTCCACCGTCGGGGGCGCCCGCATCACCGAGCCGGCCGCCGACCTGGCCATCGCCGTCGCCATCGCCAGCTCGACCAGCGGGGCCGCGCCTCCCAAGGGGATCGTCGCGATGGGCGAGATCGGCCTGGCGGGCGAGCTCCGGCGGGTGCGCGACCTGCCCCAGCGGCTCGCCGAGGCGGCACGGCTCGGCTTCCGGATGGCGATCGTGCCGAGCGAGCCCGGGGCGCCCGAATCGCCCCGGGGCCGCAACGTCGACGGGATGCACGTCCTCGACGTCAGCACGGTCTTCTCCGCACTGCAGGCCGTGCAGGTCCTGAAGCGGTGATGGGCGCGGTGCCGGTCCCCTAGACTGGCGCGCGCGCAACCGGCGCACGACATGGGAGGACCACGGGTGGCAGAGCGAATGGGCGACGCCCTGCGTCTGCGCGCCACGCTGGCCGAGATCGCCCCAGGCACCGCCCTGCGCGACGGCCTCGAGCGGATCCTCCGCGGTCGCACCGGCGCGTTGATCGTGCTCGGCATGGACAAGACGGTCGAGTCGATCGCGACGGGCGGCTTCACCCTCGACGTCCCCTTCACCGCCACCGGCCTGCGCGAGCTCGCCAAGATGGACGGCGCGATCATCCTCGACAAGGACGTCTCACGGATCCACCGCGCCGCGGTCCACCTGATGCCCGACCACACGATCCCCTCCGAGGAGACCGGCACCCGGCACCGCACCGCCGACCGGGTGGCCCGCCAGACCGGGTTCCCGGTGATCTCGGTGTCGCAGTCGATGCAGATCATCGCGGCGTACGTCGGCGACATCCGCCACGTCCTCGAGGACTCCGGCAAGATCCTGGCCCGGGCCAACCAGGCGCTCGCCACGCTGGAGCGCTACAAGCTGCGCCTCGACGAGGTCTCCGCGACGTTGTCGGCCCTCGAGATCGAGGACCTCGTCACCGTCCGCGACGTCGCAGTGGTGGCGCAGCGGCTGGAGATGGTCGCCCGGATCGCCAGCGAGATCGACGACTACGTCCTCGAGCTGGGCACCGACGGCCGGCTCCTGACGCTCCAGCTCGAGGAGCTGATCACCGGCGTCGACGCCGAGCGAGAGCTGGTCGTGCGCGACTACCTCCCGACCGGCAAGCGCCGCAAGACCAGCACGGAGACGCTGCTGGCCGACCTCGCCAACCTCTCCCCCACCGAGCTCGTCGACCCGGGCGCCGTCGCCGGCGTGCTCGGGCTCGGCACCGGCGAGCTCCTCGACGGGGCCGTCGCCCCCCGCGGCTACCGCCTCCTCGCCAAGGTCCCCCGCCTCCCCGCCCCCGTGGTCGACCGGCTGGTCGAGCACTTCGGCGGGCTCCAGCAGCTGCTGTCCGCCGGCATCGACGACCTCCAGGCCGTCGACGGCGTCGGCGAGCTCCGCGCCCGCAGCGTGCGCGAGGGTCTCTCCCGGCTCGCGGAGTCGAGCATCACCGAGCGCTACATCTGAGCCGCGCGGCGACGAGCTCGGCGCGGGCGTGTCGTAGGCGCGTCGCCGTACGAGCGGTGCGTGAGCCACCTTTTCTCGCTCGAGACTGTAGGTGGCTCACCGCTGCCGGTACGGCGCGGGCGTGTCGCCGTCCGAGCGGTGCGTGAGCCACCTTTTCTCGGTCGAGACTGTAGGTGAGTCACCGCTGCCGGTACGGCGCGGGCGTGTCGCCGTGCGAGCGGTGCGTGAGCCACCTTTTCTCGGTCGAAACTGTCGGTGACTCACCGCTGCCGGTACGGCGCCGGGCGTGTCGCCGCACGAGCGGTGACACAGCGACCTTCCGCGACGCAGGAACGTGGCTCACGCACCGCCCCCGGCGCGGCGCGCCGGACCGGCCGGTCAGCCCTCGGAGTTGCCGGTCCCCTGCTCGCCGGGCGTGTGCTCGGTGTCGGGCTGCTTGTTCTTGCCGCCCTTGCCCTTCCCGGTGGGCGTCGGCTTCGGCGTGATCGTCTTGGTGATGACCGCACTCGCGGGGCGGACCAGCTCGAACTGGATGTCGGTCGGCTCGCCACCGAGGGCGGCCGCCTCCACGTGGTAGAAGCCGAGGCGCGCCCACTCGGTGTAGTCGGAGCAGTCCTCGTCGGAGCGCTTGGCGTTCCAGGTCAGCACGATGGGGGCGTCGACGGCCTGCCGGACGACCACGTCCTGCGCCGGGATGGCCGCGGGGCACTCGCGCGTCGACCAGATCGCGTCCTCGCCCGAGGTGATCGACACGGTCAGCGTCTCCGGCGACACGGTCCACGTGCAGGCGGGGGTCTGCGCCGTACGCAGGTTGAGCGTGACGGGGACGTCCACCCCGCCCTGCGCCTCGGCGACCACCGGCGTCACCACGATGTCGCTGCTCACGCATGCGCCGGTCGGCTCGGCCAGGGGTGGCTCGGTCGGCGTCTGCTTCTTCTTCTTGCGCTTGGGCTTCACCGGATCGGTGGTCGCCGCGTCGGTCGGCGTCGTCGTGGTCGTCTGCCCGGCGGTGATCGCCTTGTCGCCCGCGGGGTCGGCGCCGTCGCTCGACCCGCCCAGCACCCGCGCCAGTCCGAACACCAGCACCAGCGCCAGTCCCAGCAGGACCAGGCGGCGCGTCCAGTAGACGCGCGCCGGCAGCGGGCCGCGCGGTTGCAGGGGTGAGGACGGCATGGCCCCAACCGTAGGAGGCGCGCCGCCGCCGTCCCGGCTGCCACACCGTGGCCCCTAGGATCTGAGCCGATGAGCGACCTCCACGACCCCGTGCTCGGGTGGTACGACGAGCACGCGCGTGACCTGCCGTGGCGATCGGCGACGGCGTCGGCCTGGTCGGTGATGGTCTCGGAGTTCATGCTCCAGCAGACGCCGGTCGCTCGCGTGCTGCCGGTGCACGCCGCGTGGATGGAGCGCTGGCCGACGCCGGCCGACCTGGCCGCGGAGTCCACCGGCGAGGCGGTGCGCATGTGGGGGCGGCTCGGCTACCCGCGGCGCGCGCTGCGCCTGCACGCGGCCGCCACGGCGATCGTCGAGCAGCACGGGGGCGAGGTGCCGGCGGCGTACGGCGACCTGCTGGCGCTGCCCGGGATCGGCGACTACACCGCGGCCGCGATCGCCAGCTTCGCGTTCGGCCGGCGGCACGTCGTGCTCGACACCAACGTGCGGCGGGTGTTCGCCCGGGCGGTCGTCGGGACGGAGTTCCCTC
This sequence comes from Nocardioides currus, assembly GCF_003057875.1. Taxonomy (GTDB): domain Bacteria; phylum Actinomycetota; class Actinomycetes; order Propionibacteriales; family Nocardioidaceae; genus Nocardioides; species Nocardioides currus. Next base: position 646,011 of record NZ_PYXZ01000001.1, read on the forward strand.
CGGCGTCGGTGACCCGAGCGGAGCGCGACATCGCCACCGACCTGCTGCCGAGCGACGACGCGATCGCCGCGACCTGGGCGGTCGCCGTGATGGAGCTCGGCGCCCTGGTCTGCACGGCCCGTGACCCGCGGTGCGACGCCTGCCCGATCGCGGAACGGTGCGCGTGGCTGGCCGCCGGCCGCCCGGCCCACGACGGTCCGCCGCGGCGGGGGCAGGCGTGGGACGGCACCGACCGCCAGTGCCGCGGCCGGATCATGGCCGTGCTCCGCGACGCCGACGGCGCGGTCCACCGCTCGAGCATCGAGGCGGTGTGGCCCGACGCCGAGCAGCGCGAGCGCTGCCTGGCCGCCCTCGTCGCCGATCGGCTGGTGGTGGCCGCCGGCCCGTCGGCGTACGCCCTGCCCTCCTGAACCCCGTCGTCGCGTCGGGGTAGTTAAGTGAGGGTTTGTCGTTCTCGGGCTGATATCCGACGAACTCTCACTTAACTACCCAGACCCCCACCAGAAATGCACCGGAGCCCCCGGCCGTGACGGCCGGGGGCTCCGGGGGTGGTGCGTGCGGATCAGTCGGTGGACTTCTCCACGTCGATCGGGCCGGCGGAGTCGTCGGGGCCCTCGATCGGCGCCTCGGACTCACCCATCACGTCGGCGGTCTCGAACGGCGGCAGGTCGGGCAGCGCCGAGACCTTCTGGCCCTTGAAGGTGAAGGTCGCCTCGGCGCCCTCGCCCTCGACGTCGACCAGCACGATCTGGCCGGGGCCGATCTCGCCGAAGAGCATCTTCTCGGCCATCGTGTCCTCGATCTCGCGCTGGATCGTGCGACGCAGCGGACGCGCACCCAGCACCGGGTCGAAGCCCCGCTCGGCCAGGAGGTTCTTGGCCGACTGGGTCAGCTCGAGCTGCATGTCGCGGTCCTTGAGCCTCAGCTCGACGCCCGCGATCATGTTGTCGACCATCGCGACGATCTGCTCCTGCGACAGCGGCGGGAAGACGATGATCTCGTCGACACGGTTGAGGAACTCGGGGCGGAAGTGCTGCTTGAGCTCCTCGCCGACCTTGGTCTTCATCCGCTCGTAGGACCCGGCCGTGTCGCCCATCTGCTGGAAGCCGAGGTTCTGGCCCTTCGCGATGTCCTTGGTGCCGAGGTTGGTGGTCATGATGATGACGGTGTTCTTGAAGTCGACCACCCGGCCCTGCGAGTCGGTCAGGCGACCTTCCTCGAGGATCTGCAACAGGCTGTTGAAGATGTCGGGGTGGGCCTTCTCGACCTCGTCGAAGAGCACCACGGAGAACGGCTTGCGGCGCACCTTCTCGGTGAGCTGGCCGCCCTCCTCGTAGCCGACGTAGCCGGGGGGCGAGCCGAAGAGCCGCGAGACCGTGTGCTTCTCGCTGAACTCGCTCATGTCGAGCTGGATCAGCGAGTCCTCGTCACCGAACAGGAAGTCCGCGAGGGTCTTGGACAGCCACGTCTTTCCCACACCGGACGGGCCGGCGAAGATGAACGAGCCGCCGGGACGCTTGGGGTCCTTGAGGCCGGCACGGGTACGGCGGATGGCGCGCGAGAGGGCCTTGACGGCCTCCTCCTGGCCGATGACGCGCTTGTGCAGCTCGTCCTCCATCTTGAGCAGTCGACCCGACTCCTCCTCGGAGAGCTTCACGATCGGGATGCCGGTCGCGACGGCGAGCACCTCGGCGATGATCTCCTCGTCGACCTCGGCGACCTCGTCCATGTCGCCCGAGCGCCACTGGGTCTCGCGCTCGGCCTTGCGGGCGATGAGCTGCTTCTCCTCGTCGCGCAGTCGCGCGGCGGCCTCGAAGTCCTGACCGTCGATCGCGCCCTCCTTGCGCTGGCGCACGTCGGCGATCTTGTCGTCGTACTCCCGCAGGTCGGCCGGGGCCGTCATCCGGCGGATGCGCAGGCGCGAGCCGGCCTCGTCGATGAGGTCGATCGCCTTGTCCGGCAGGAACCGGTCGGAGATGTAGCGGTCGGCCAGCGTCGCCGCGGAGACCAGCGCCTCGTCGGTGATGGTCACGCGGTGGTGCGCCTCGTAGCGGTCGCGCAGGCCCTTGAGCATCTCGATCGTGTGGGCGATCGACGGCTCGGCGACCTGGATCGGCTGGAAGCGGCGCTCGAGCGCGGCGTCCTTCTCGAGGTACTTGCGGTATTCGTCGAGGGTGGTCGCACCGATCGTCTGGAGCTCGCCGCGGGCGAGCATCGGCTTGAGGATCGAGGCCGCGTCGATCGCGCCCTCGGCCGCGCCGGCGCCGACGAGGGTGTGGATCTCGTCGATGAACAGCACGATGTCGCCGCGGGTGCGGATCTCCTTGAGCACCTTCTTCAGGCGCTCCTCGAAGTCACCGCGGTAGCGCGAGCCGGCGACGAGCGCACCCAGGTCGAGGGTGTAGATGTGCTTGTCCTTGAGCGTCTCGGGCACGTTGCCCTTGACGATGTCCTGGGCCAGGCCCTCGACGATGGTCGTCTTGCCGACGCCGGGCTCACCGATGAGGACGGGGTTGTTCTTCGTGCGCCGCGAGAGGATCTGCATGACCCGCTCGATCTCCTGCTCGCGCCCGATGACCGGGTCGAGCTTGCCCTCGCGGGCGGCCTGGGTGAGGTTGCGGCCGAACTGGTCGAGGACCAGCGAGCTCGACGGCGCCTCGGCACCGGCACCGCTCGCGGCCGCGCCGGACGCGGCCGACTCCTTGCCCTGGAAGCCCGAGAGCAGCTGGATGACCTGCTGGCGCACCCGGTTGAGGTCGGCGCCGAGCTTCTGCAGCACCTGGGCGGCGACGCCCTCGCCCTCGCGGATCAGGCCGAGCAGGATGTGCTCGGTCCCGATGTAGGAGTGGCCGAGCTGCAGCGCCTCGCGCAGGGACAGCTCGAGCACCTTCTTGGCGCGCGGCGTGAACGGGATGTGGCCGGAGGGCGCCTGCTGGCCCTGGCCGATGATCTCCTCGACCTGGGCGCGCACGGCCTCCAGGGAGATGTCGAGGGACTCGAGGGCCTTGGCGGCGACGCCCTCGCCCTCGTGGATGAGGCCGAGCAGGATGTGCTCGGTCCCGATGTAGTTGTGGGAGAGCATGCGGGCCTCTTCTTGGGCCAGCACGACAACTCGCCGGGCTCGGTCGGTGAACCGCTCGAACATGTGCGCTCCTCTACGTCTGTGCGTCCACGAACCAGCTGCGGACACCGGGCTCAACGCCCGGGTCCACCCTACGTGTTCCCAGGGTCACTTCGAGGGCGTCCGCTGACAGCGAACAGCGCGACCTCCGGTCCGACGCGCGTACGCCGACGCGCCCTGTGACAGGGCACGGCGGCGTACGCACGGAACGGGCGTCAGTGGGCGGCGTCGTAGGCCTGCTGGACGTCGGCGGAGATGCGACCCCGCTCGGAGACCTCCATGCCTTGGCTCTTGGCCCACTCGCGCACGTCCTTGGTGTTGGAGCCACCGGCGGAAGCGGAGCCGGCGGACTTGCGCGTGGCCCGGCGGCCACCACCGGTGACCTTGCGGGCGTGCCCGACGTAGCCACTCAGCGCGTCGCGCAGGGCGGCGGCGTTGGCGTCGGTGAGATCGATCTCGTACGTCGTGCCGTCGAGACCGAACGTGACGGTCTCGTCGGCCTCGGTCCCGTCGAGGTCGTCGACGAGGACGATGTTGACCTTTTGTGCCATGGGTATTTCCTCAATTGAATTCGCGGGGTTTTATGCAATTGCGGATCAAGTAAATACCCCATGCGTTCTCCGGGGCAAGACGACGCGAGCGGGATCAGGAATTGCGTTCGAAGACCAGGCGCAGGCCGTGGAGGGCGAGCCACGGGGAATGGGCGGTGAATGACGCGCATTCGTCTCGCACCAGCGGTGCGAGATGGCCCGTGGAAATGACATTCACCGTCGACTTCTCGGCATCGAGCTCGGAGATCATCCGCGCGACCATTCCGTCGACCTGGGCGGCGACGCCGAAGAGCAGCCCGCTCTGCAGCGCCTCGACGGTGTTCTTCGCGATCGCCGCGCGGGGTCGCTGGAGCTCGACCTTGCGCAGCTGGGCGCCGCGACGCCCGAGCGCCTCGAGGGAGATCTCGATGCCGGGGGCGATCGCACCGCCGATGTAGTGGCCGGCCGCGTTGATGACGTCGAACGTCGTGGCGGTGCCACCGAAATCGACGACGATGGCCGGACCGCCGAATTCGCGGGCGGCGGCGAGTGCATTGATGATGCGATCCGTTCCGACCTCGCGCGGATTGTCCATCAGCACCGAGATCCCGGTGCGCACGCCTGGCTCGACGACGACGCTGCGAATGTCGCCGAAATGGCGCGCGAGCATGTCACGCCATTCCTGGAGGACCGCGGGAACGGTCGAGCACACCGCCATGGCATCGACCTCTCGACCCGCCTCGACGAGCAGTCCGCGCACGAGCACCGCCCACTCGTCCGCCGTACGCCGCTCGTCGGTGGAGACGCGCCAGTGGGCCACGACCTCCGGGCCGTCCAGCAGTCCCAGGACCGTGTCGGAGTTGCTGATGTCGGCGGCGAGGAGGGTCATTCGTCCACCAGGTCCATCCCGATGTCGAACACCTTCACCGAGTGGGTCAGCGCGCCGACCGAGATGAAGTCGACGCCGGTCGCGCCCACCTCGCGGGCGCGTTCGAGCGTGAGACCACCGGATGCCTCGAGGACGGCACGGCCGGCGGTGATCCCGACCGCCTGGGCCATCAGGGCGGTCGACATGTTGTCGAGCAGGATCCGATCGCAGCCGGCGTCGAGCAGCTCGCGGAGCTGGTCGAGGTCGGTGACCTCGACCTCGATCGGGAGGTCGGGGTAGGCCGCGCGCACCGCCTCGAACGCCGGCACGACTCCCCCGGCCGCGATGACGTGGTTGTCCTTGACCATCGCCATGTCGGAGAGGCTGAAGCGGTGGTTGACGCCGCCACCGCAGCGGACGGCGTACTTCTGCAGCGCCCGCCAGCCCGGCAGCGTCTTGCGGGTGTCGAGCACGCGGGCGTTCGTGCCCTCGAGCGCCGCCACCCAGTGCGAGGTCGCCGTCGCGACGCCGGAGAGGTGGCTGGCGACGTTGAGGGCGGTGCGCTCGGCGGTGAGCAGGCCGCGGGTCGGGCCGGCGACGCGCAGGACCACGTCGCCGGCCGCGACGGATGTGCCGTCGGGCAGCCGGTCGCTCACCTGGACGTCGTTGCCCATGACGTATCGGAACACCATCTCGGCGACCCCGAGCCCGGCCACGACGCCCGGCTCCCGTGCCGCGAAGTCGGCCCGGCCGCGTGCCTCGAGGGGGATCGTGGCCGCACTGGTCGTGTCGACGCTGCCGCCCGGGAGGTCCTCCCCGAGGGCACGAGCGATGTCGGCGTAAATGGCCTCCGGGTCGAGCCCGGCCCCGGCGATCTCGTCGACGAGGTCGGTCGGCAGTGCGGCGTACGGCGTGAAGGTCACGACAAGGCTCCCGTGGACGGGTCGGTGGAGGGTGCGGGGTGGAACTCCTGCTCGAGGCGCCCGTCGACGAGGCGGGTGTCGATGTGGCCGGCCTGCGTGCGGTCGTCGCGCTCGGGGAAGTCCTCGCGCCAATGGGACCCGCGCGTCTCCTCGCGACGCAGCGCCGCGGCGGCGAGGGCGGTGCTGATGACGTGCAGGTTGGTCGTCTCCCAGCCGTCGACCCCGGGGACCGTGGGGTCGTCGGTGGGGTTGTCGGTGGGCTGCGCGCCGAGCCAGGCGAGCGCCTCCCCGATGCCCTCGGCGGACCGGAGCACGCCGACGCGGGTGGTCATGGTCGCCTGGAGGTCGGGTCGCGCCGACCAGTCGACGAGGCCCGCCGGGCGCCGGTCGTCCACCGGCTCGGCCCAGGGCCGCAGCTCGCCGGGGAGCACCTGCGCGATCCGCCGCGAGAAGACCAGTCCCTCGAGCAGCGAGTTGGAGGCGAGCCGGTTGGCGCCGTGCACGCCGCTGCAGGCGACCTCGCCGGTGGCGTAGAGCCCGGGCACGCCGGAGCGGCCGTCGAGGTCGGTGGCGACGCCACCCGAGGCGTAGTGCTGGGCGGGGGCGACGGGGATCAGCTCGGTGACCGGGTCGACGCCGTGCTCGCGGCAGACGGCGAGGATCGTCGGGAAGCGTCGCCCCCAGAACTCCGCGCCCAGGTGTCGGGCGTCGAGCCACATGTGCGCGCGGCCCGTCTCCAGCATCCGGCGGGTGATCGCCTTGGCGACGACGTCGCGCGGCGCGAGGTCGGCGAGCTCGTGCTGGCCCTGCATGAACCGGTTGCCCTCGAAGTCGACGAGGAAGGCGCCCTCGCCGCGGACGGCCTCGGAGATGAGGGGCTGCTGGCCCTGGGAGTCGGGTCCGAGGTACATCACCGTCGGGTGGAACTGCACGAACTCGAGGTCGCGCAGGGTGGCCCCGGCGCGCAGCGCGACCGCCATCCCGTCGCCGGTCGAGACGCTGGGGTTGGTGGACTGGGAGAACACCTGCCCGAGGCCGCCGCTGGCCAGCACGATCGCTCGGCAGTGGGCCGCGCCGACGCCGTCGCGCTGCCCCTCGCCGAGCACGTGCAGGGTCACACCGGCGACACCGCCGTCCGCCGCCGGCAGCAGGTCGACGGCGAGGGCGTGCTGGATGACCTCGATCTCGGGCGCCCGCTCGACGGCGGCGATGAGGGACCGCTGGATCTCGGCTCCGGTCGCGTCCCCGCCGGCGTGGGCGATGCGGTCGCGGTGGTGGCCGCCCTCGCGGGTCAGCGACAGCTCGCCGTCGTGGTGGTCGAACTCGGTCCCGAGCGCGATCAGCTCGCGCACGGCGTCGGGCCCCTCGGTCACCAGCACCCGCACCGCGTCCACGTCGCACGCGCCGGCGCCGGCCACCAGGGTGTCGGTGAGGTGCTGCTCGGGGGTGTCGCCCGGCCCGAGCGCGGCCGCGATCCCGCCCTGCGCCCACTGCGTCGAGCCCGCGTTGAGCACGTCCTTGGTGACCACGAGCAGCTTCAGGCTGCGGTCGGCCGCGTGGATCCGGAGCGCCGCGGTCAGCCCGGCGATGCCGGAGCCGATCACGACGACGTCCGCGCGGGTGGTCCAGCCTGGCTCCGGTGCGGTCAGCCGGCCCGGGAGGCGTGCGCTCATCCGGGCAGGCTATCCATACGCCCGCGGAGGCCGTCGGCCGCTCATCGGGTGAGGGCGTCGCCCCGGGCCAGCGACGGGTCGCCGAAGGTCTCGGCGGGGTCGAACCCGGTCGCCAGCACCTTGTTGTCCCCGTCGACGAAGACGACGGCCGGCTTGAGCTCCTTCGCCTCGGCCGTCTCCATCTGGGCGTAGGCGATCAGGATGACGGTGTCGCCCGGGTGCACGAGACGAGCCGCGGCGCCGTTGATGCCGATGACGCCAGAGCCGCGCTCGCCGGCGATCGTGTAGGTCTCCAGCCGCGCCCCGTTGGTGACGTCGACGATGTGCACGAGCTCGCCCGCGAGCAGGTCGGCGGCGTCGAGGAGGTCCTCGTCCACGGTCACCGAGCCCACGTAGTGCAGGTCTGCCTGCGTGACGGTGGCCCGGTGGATCTTGGACTTCATCATCGTGCGCAGCATCAGGCGCTCCGTTCTGCCGGGGTCGTGAAGAGGATGGGCATGTTGTCGATCAGGCGGGTGCTGCCGAGCCGGGCGGCGACGAGGATGCGCCCCTCGCCGTTCTCGGGCGCCTCGCCGAGGTCGGTGCCGGTCAGCGCGAGGTAGTCGAGCTCGACGAGCGGCTCCGACTTCAGGACGCTCATCGCCGCCCAGCGGGCCGCCGGCACGCCGTACGTCGCTCGCTCCCGCGCCGCCCGCAGGGCCCGACTGAGGACGGTCGCGGCCCGACGCTGCTCGGGGTCGAGGTAGCGGTTGCGGCTGGACAGGGCGAGGCCGTCGGGCTCGCGCACCGTCTCCGCGCCGACGACCTCGACGGGCAGGCACAGGTCGCGCACCATGGCGCGGATCAGCGCGAGCTGCTGGTAGTCCTTCTGGCCGAAGACCGCGACGTCCGGCTGGACGAGGCCGAAGAGCTTGGCGACGACGGTGAGGACGCCGTCGAAGTGGCCGGGGCGGGACTCGCCGTCGAGGATCGTCGCGAGCCGGCCCGGGTGCACCGTGACCCCGTCGCGGACCTTGTCGTGGCTGAACCCGCCGGCGTACATCTCCTCGACCGCGGGTGCGAAGACGACCGCGACGCCGTTGGCCGCGCACACCTCGAGGTCCTCGGGCAGCGTGCGCGGATAGCGGTCGAGGTCCTCGGTCGGGGCGAACTGCATGGGGTTGACGAAGATGCTCACCACCACGACGTCCGCGTGCCGCGCCGCCTCGCGCATCAGGCTGGCGTGGCCCTCGTGCAGGGCGCCCATCGTGGGCACGAAGCCGATGCGCCGCCCCTCGCGGCGGGCGGTCGCGAGCAGGCCGGAGAGCTCCTCGCGGGTGTTCGCGAGGGTGGGGGTCGAGGTCACGCCCAGGGGCTTCGGCGGCGCGGGGCGGCGGTGGTGGCGGTCTCGGTGGCCGCCTCGGCGGCGTCGAGGACCTGGCGCATCTTCGCGGCGCGGATCGGGATCAGCCGGCCGTCGGTGACGACGCGGTCGAGGGTGGCGCGGGCCATCGCGAGGTAGGACGCGACGGTCTCGGGCGCGTTGGCGGTGATCTCGACGAGGTGCGCGCGCACCGTCTCGACGTCGCCACGCACGATCGGCCCCGTGAGCGCGGAGTCGCCGTGGGCGAGCGCGTTGTCGAGGGCGGCGTTGAGGAGCGGGCGCAGGGTGTCGGCGGGGTTGTCGCCCCCGGCGGCCGCGAGCATCTCCATCGCCTGCGTCACGAGCGTGACGAGGTGGTTGGCGCCGTGCGCGAGACCGGCGTGGTAGAGCGTGCGCTTGTCCTCGGGCACCCACATCGGGCGGCCGCCGAGGTCGGCGACCAGCTGCTCGGTGACGACCCGCTCGGCGTCACCGGCCGTGACACCGAAGATCGCGTCGCGCAGTCGCGGCAGGTCGAGCTCGGTGCCGGTGAAGGTCATGGCGGGGTGCAGCGCGATCGTCCGCGCGCCGACGGCGGCGGCCGGGGCGAGCACGGCCAGGCCGTGGGCGCCGCTCGTGTGCACGACGAGCTGGTCGCGGTGGATCGCGCCGCTCGCGCTGAGCACGGTGACGACGTTGGCGAGCATGTCGTCCGGGACGGTCAGGAGCAGCAAGTCGGACGCACGCGCGGCATCGCTGGGCTTGACCACCGGGGTGCCGGGGAGCAGCGCGTCGATGCGGCGGCGGGAGGCGTCGGACTCGCCGGCGGCGGCCACGATCTCGTGGCCCGCGGCACGGAGCGCGGCGGCCATGACGGCACCGACGCGACCAGCGCCGACCACGCCCACACGGAAGTGAGTCACTACGAACCCTTTCGTTCCAGTCCCGCCGACCACCCCTGGTGGGGCCGGTGTGGGTACCAGACTCGGTGCTCGATCTGTTCAACAACGAGCGTACGCCGCCCGATTCCGCCGTGTGAACAGGTGGTGAACGTGACGAATCCGACACCGCCGGTGCTGGCGCACGGCGTTGTCCACAGGCTCCGGGCGACGGGTCGACCCGGTGGCGCGTGCCGCCTAGCGTCGCCCCATGACTCACGCACTCCCCCTCGGATGGAGCGGCTCCTTCGACGAGGAGGCCGCGGTGCTGCACCTGGCCACGGCCGACACCACCCGGGCCGCGAGCGTCACGTTCGCCCCGGCTCCTGCGGGGCGGGACGGGGACCTGCTCGACCGGGCGACCGGGTTCCTGGAGGCCGAGACCCACCGGATGGCGCGCCGGACCTGGGAGCGCAGCGGCGGACGACTGCCGGTCGGCGCCCGCGCCGAGGTCGGGACCCGAGCGGCCGGCGACGGCGTGATCGTGAACGGCTCGGCGACCGGCCTGCTGCGTCGGCGCCGCACGGGCGAGATCGTGCTCGGCGGCCGGACCTACGTGGTGCGGCACCGGTCGCGGTGGCGAGCGGTGGTGGAGGCCGACGGCCAGCGCATCGCCGTACTCTCCCGGCGGCTGCTGTCACGACGCTCGCGACCGCTCGAGCACACCCGCCAGCCGGGCGTGCAGACCGCCGCCGTCACCGAGGCCGACCAGCTCGCGGTCGTGCTGGCCGCCTCGGTGCTGGGACCGCCCGGCCGCCCCGGCTTCTGGGGCGAGCTGACGCGCGGGCTGCCGTTCCCGTGACGAGCTAGCGGCGCATGATCCGCCGCGCGGCGACGTTGCCCGCGAGCTGCACCACCTGGACGAGCGCCACGATGATGACCACCGCGGTCCACGTCACGACGGCGTCGAACTGCCGGTAGCCGTACTGCAGGGCGAAGTTGCCGAGGCCACCGCCGCCGATGACGCCGGCGATCGCGGACATGTCGACCAGGGCCACGAAGATGAACGTGTAGCCGAGGACGAGCGGACCGAGCGCCTCGGGCAGCACCACCGTCCGGATGATGTGCAGCCGGCTCGCACCCACGGAGCGCGCCGCCTCGATCACGCCCGGGTCGACGGTGACCAGGCTCTGCTCCACGATCCGGCTGATGCCGAACGCCGCAGCGAGGGTCAGCGCGAAGATGATCGCCGGGTTGCCGATGCCCGTCCCGACCACGACCCGCGCCAGCGGCTGGACGGCCGCGATGAAGATGACGAACGGGATCGGCCGGAAGAAGTTCACGACGACGTTGAGCACGAGGTTGGTGGCCCGGCTGGCGTAGAGCCCGCCGCGCCGGGTGACGTAGAGAGCCAGGCCGAGGAGCAGCCCGAGGATCCCGCCGAGGGTGAGGGTGATGGCGACGATGTAGAGCGTCTCGTAGGCGCCCTGCCACACGAGGGGCCACAGCTCGCCGATGTTGGTGTCGAGGTTCATCGCGACAGCTCCGTGGTGGGGACGAGGTCCGCGACGGCCGCCACGGCCGCGGTCACCGCGGCCGGGTCGCCGTCGAGGGCCAGGGTCAGGTTGCCGAAGGTCTCGCCCTGCACCTCCTCGATGCCGCCGTAGACGAGCTCGAAGCGGACGTCGCGGCTCAGCAGCTCGGCGAAGACGTCGCTCTGGCGGACCTCGTCACCGCGGAACGCGAGCTTGACGAAGTGCCCCGGGTGCCGGGCGTGCAACGCGGCGAGGGCCTCGGCGTCGGGCTCGTCGTCGACGATCGTGGAGACGAAGCGCCGGGTGACGGGCTGCTGCGGGTCGGAGAGCACCTGCACCACCGGTCCCTGCTCGACGATCCGGCCGGCCTCCATCACCACCACGCGGTGGGCGAGGCTGCGCACGACGTCCATCTCGTGGGTGATGACCACGATCGTGATGCCGAGCTCGCGGTTGACCCGGCGCAGCAGGGACAGCACCTCCTGCGTCGTCTCGGGATCGAGGGCGCTGGTGGACTCGTCGGCGAGCAACAGGCTGGGCTCGGTGGCGAGCGCCCGGGCGATCCCGACGCGCTGCTTCTGCCCGCCGGACAGCTCGTCGACGTGGCTGTGCGCCTTGTCGGCGAGGCCGACGAAGTGCAGCAGGTCGGAGATGCGCTGGTTCTGCTCGGCCCTGGCGACCCCTGCGACCTCGAGCGGGTAGGCGATGTTGCCCCAGACCGTGCGCGAGCGGAACAGGTTGAACTGCTGGAAGATCATCCCGATCCCCAGCCGCACCTCGCGCAGGTCACGCTCCTTGAGGTCGGCGATCTCCCGCCCGCCGATGCGCACGCTCCCCGAGGTGGTCGACTCGAGGGCGTTGATGAGCCGGACGAGGGTGGACTTGCCGGCACCGGAGTAGCCGACGATGCCCACGATCTCGCCCGCCTCCACGCTGAGGTCGACGCCGCGGATGGCCTCGACCGGCGTGCCGCCGCGCGCCGCCGGGAAGGTCTTGTGGACGTCCCGGAGCTCGACCAGCGGGACGGACGTGGCTGCGGGGCCGGCTGCAGTGGTCACTGCTGGGCCGCGGTGTCGGCCTCGACCTTGTCCAGGGCGGCCTGGAGCTCGGGCTGCGAGATCTTCACGAGCTGGGCGGTGCCGCCGGAGACGTCCTGGACACCGTCGGTCACGGCCTGCGTGTCCTGGTAGATCGCGACGAGCTTCTGCAGCGTCGCGTCGTCCTTGTCCTCGGCGCGGACGGCGAAGACGTTGACGTACGGCAGGGAGTTGGGGTCCTCCGGGTCGTCGGTCGCGATGGCGTCCGCGAACTCGAGGCCGGCCTTCTCCACGAAGTCGTTGTTGATGATCGCCGCGGCGACGTCGGGCAGCGAGGTCGGCGTGAGGTCGGCCTTGATCGCCTTCACCTCGACGCGCGAGGCCTCCTCGTCGATGTCGGCGAGGGAGGAGTAGATCGTGCCGCCGTCCTTCAGCTCGATCAGGCCGGCCGACTGGAGGATCAGCAGGCCGCGCGCCTGGTTGCTGTCGTCGTCGGGCACGACGACCGTGTCGCCGTCCTGGATGTCCTCGACCGAGTCGACCTTGGTGGAGTAGAGCGCCAGCGGGTAGATCGCCGTCGAGCCGAGCGGCACGAGGTCGGGGTCGTTGGCCGCGTTGTACTCCGCGAGGTAGACGAGGTGCTGGAACTGGTTGACGTCCAGCTCGCCCTCGCTGAGCGCGGGGTTGGGCTGCGGGTAGTCGGCGAAGTCCTTGACCTCGAGGTCGATGCCCTGCTCGGCCGCCTCGTCGGTGAGCACCTGCCAGTAGGGGTCGCTCGCCCCGACGGTGCCCAGCACGACCTTGGCCGGCTCGGCGCCCCCGGCGGCGGCGGAGTCGTCACCGCTGCGTGCCCACACGATGCCGCCGACGACGGCGATCACGGCCACGACGGCGACGACGGCGAGGAGCGGCTTCTTGCGCGAGGTCGGCGGGGCGATCTGCGGGTGGGTCTCGGACATGGTGGTGCCTTTCGTGCGCAGGGGGTCGGCCGCAGGGTGGGCGGGCCGGATCGGGGCGGACCGGATCGGTCCACGAGCGACGGTCACGCTAAAGCCGACCAAGTTGATCGACTAACTGGTTTGCCGTCGTCCCGACAGTAGCCTCGGGAGAACCCCGCACGCCAAACCGAGATGCCCCGCAGGCGTGTGTTCTCGGTCACCGGCCCTCAGGCGCGCAGGTGCAGCTTCGCGTGGTCGGGGTCGTCGACCACGAACGGCCGTGGCGCACGCGGCAGCCAGGTGTGCGTCACGTGGTCGACGACGTGCTCACCCTCGGGCGCGACGATCTCGGTGACGCCCTCGGGGACCGTGCCCTCGTTGAGCGCGTTGAAGACCAGCCACTCACGCCGCTTGCGGCGGTTGCGGACGCTGGTGGCGAACGACTCCGGATTGGTCCAGTGGGCGAACTCGTCGCCGTCGAGGTACTTCAGCTCGACGACCAGCCCCTGCGGCAGCGCGAACTGACGGATCTGGTCGGGCGTCGTGCGGATCTCCCACTCGGGCGCCTTGGAGTAGACGAAGTCCGGCGTCATCGGGAAGCCCCACTCCTCGATGTTGCGCAGCCCGAGGTCGAGGAACGCCCGCCGGTCCGACTCGATGTAGAGCCCGTGGCGCGGGAAACGGATCACCGCGTCGGCCTGCCCCACCTGCCAGGACAGGTCGGCCATCGAGACCTCGCCCTCGGTGGTGAGGACCATGTCGCCGTCCCACTTCCACGAGTAGCGGGTGCGGACGTGGGAGAAGCACCAGTTGTAGAAGTAGGCCAGCGAGTGGACGCTCGTCTCGGGTACGGCGAGGTGTTCCGCCCCGGCGCGAGCGACGTCGAACGGATAGGCCTTCAGGGTGAACTTCTCCCGCAGGCCGTGCTCGGCGGCGACGGCCAGCGCCGCCTCGCCGGTGCCGTCGGTGGAGTTGTTGTCGACCAGGAGCACGTGGTCGCAGGCCCGCAGCAGCGGCGGGAGCACGAACCGCATGGAGTCGGCCTCGTTCTTGACGCGCAGCACCGCGGTCGCGCCGCGTCGCTGCGGCCCCCAGTCGTCGGTGCGGTTCCAGGGCCACACGATGTCGAAGTCGGTGTGGCCCTCGAGGTTCCTCAGCCCGCGGCCGGCGCCGACGGGGACGCTCACTGCTCCCCTTGCGAGTGCTCCGTGGCCCGCTGGCGTCCGAGGGCCTTGCGCACCCCGCGGCGTACGGACGGCGGGATCTTCGCCCGGACGTCGTGGGGGATCCGGTCGGCCAGCCCGCCGCCCTCCTCGGGCGGCGCGGTGTCGGCCGCGGCGCGGGCTCCGGCGATCCGGGCGGCCACGACCGAGGACTTGCTGATCGCCTCGGACTCCTCGTAGAGGTCGGTGTAGGCGTCGCGGAGCTCGTCGAGCGTGGTGTGCACCGCGGCGACGTCGCCCGCGGGGTCGGCCAGCTTGTTGAGCTCCTCCCACGTCTGGGCGGTGAGCTCGTGCAGGCGCGGCGGGAGCGCGAGGTCCTCGAGCGAGGAGCTGACCCGTCGCAGCGTGGGGTCGATGAAGCGGTGGACCTCGCGGATCAGGTCGCTGCGGGTGTGGACGATCGACTGGAGGCCGAGGGTGTTGCCGACGTGCATGGTCGTCTTCACCCAGTCGGTGAGCAGGTCCTCGTAGCGCACGAACACCCGCGCGGAGCCGGCCTCGTCGCGGGTCGCCCGCTCGGTGTGGAGCAGCATGTTGAGCCAGCTGGCCGTGAGGTGGGCCGAGCCGAGCTTGTTGGCGTAGTACTTCTGCTTGCTCCCCACGACCTCGGCCGGCGGGCGCAGCATCGTCACGAAGACCGGCGCGGCCCCGGTCCTGATCGCGGCGACCCGCCACAGTCCGAGGAACCAGCTCAGGCGCGGGTCCTTCACGACCAGCTCCGGGTGCACGTCGAAGTGCGGCTCGAGCCACTCCGTGACCCGGATCCGGGCCGGCTCGCGGGTGGAGATGCGGCCGGTCTCGAACCATGCCGACGGCCGGGAGTCGCTGACCTGCACGCCGGCCTCCTTGAGCAGGCGGTCGTGGAGGTCGACGACCCACTGCGGCTCGGAGAATCCGCGCGGGTTGGAGGCGTCCGGCGGGACCTCGGGCAGCGGCACGTGCATGCCGAGCTTGCTGGCGATGCCCGCCATGGTGGAGGTGCCGCTGCGGCCGGCACCCGCGACGAAGAGGACCTTCCGCGGGACGCCGTCGGGGTTCATCTCGTCGATCGCACGGGCCTGAGCAGTCACGGCGGGGAGCCTACCGCCGATAGGGTCGGGCGCCATGAGGCTGCCCTGGCGATCGGACCCGCTGCCTCCCGAGCCCCTCGTGTCGGTCGTGGTGCCGGCCTACGGCGTCGAGGACTACCTCCCGGCGTGCCTCGATTCGCTGCTCGCGCAGACCTGGCAGAACTGGGAGGCGGTGGTCGTCGACGACGGCTCGCCCGACCGGTCCGGCGAGATCGCGTCGTCGTACGCCGCCCGCGACCCGCGCATCCGGGTGGTGACCGTGCCCAACGGCGGGCTCGGGTCGGCGCGCAACGTCGGTGCGGCGCACGCCACGGGCGAGTTCCTCGGCTTCCTCGACTCCGACGACGTGCTGCCCCCGCTCGCGCTGACCGTCCTGGTCCGCACCCTCGTCGAGTCGGGCTCCGACTTCGTCACCGGCTCGATCGTGCGGTGGGAGCCGACCGGCCTCGTCGAGCCGCCGTGGATGAGGCGCCTGCACCACCGGGCGATCGGGATCCGGATCGCAGAGCGGCCCGAGCTCCTCGGCGACGTGTTCGCGTGGAACAAGGTCTTCCGGCGCTCCTTCTGGGACGCGGCCGGCCTGCGCTGGCCCGAGGGGGTCCGCTACGAGGACCAGCCGACGACGACGCGTGCCTTCATGGCCGGCACCTTCGACGTGCTCCCCGACATCGTCTACCACTGGCGCATCCGCGACGACGGCTCCTCGATCACCCAGCAGCGCGGGTCGGTGCGCGACCTCGCCGACCGGTGGGAGACCAAGCGGATGGCGTACGCCGCCGTGCGGGCAGGCCACGACGCGGAGGTCGAGTCGGTGTTCGTCGACCGGGTGCTCGCCGGCGACCTGTGGCGCTACTTCCTGGAGATCCCCGGCTCCTCCGACGAGTGGTGGACGCTGCTGCGCGACGGCGTGCGGGAGTTCTGGGGCGACCGGTCGCTGGTGCACTCCGGGCTGCCGCCCGTCCACCGCCTCGGCGGCTGGCTGGTCGAGCAGGACCGCCGCGCGGACGCCGCTGCGCTGATGACGTGGGTGGCGACGCTGCGCGGCCCGGCGCCCCAGACGGCGGACGGGCCGGGCCGACGCCTCGACGTACCGAGCGAGGTGCTCGACGTGTCGGGGGTCGACCCGGCCGCGCTGGCGCTCCGGGACTTCGAGGTGCGCTAGCTCAGAGCAGGCCCTCGTCCTCGAGGAAGGACGTGGCGACGTCCTCGGGCTTCTCCCGGTCGACCGCGATCCGGCCGTTGAGCTCGGTGAGCCCCTCGGTGGTCAGCGCCGCCATCAGCGGGTTGAGGATGTCGGCGACGTCCGGGTTGGCGTCGAGGAACTCGGTGGAGATCGCCGGCACGAGGTTCTGCGCGGGCTGGATCTGCTTGTCGTCCTCGAGCACGACGAGGCCCTGCGACTCCAGGGTGCCGTCCGTGGTGGAGGTCTCGCCGAGCTGGGACTCGCCGTCGATGACCGACTGGTAGGTCTGGTCACTGGCGTAGCCGAGGCCGAGCACCTTGGTCACGTCGATGCCGTACTGGTCCGACAGCCCGCCCTCGCAGTCGAGGCGGCCCTCGCAGTCGGGGGCGGCGGCCAGCACGACGGACTTGCCCTCGAGGTCGGACAGCGTGGTCACGCCTTCGGACTCGGAGTAGTCCTGCGTCACGAAGAAGGCGTTGGTGTCGGTCGCGGGCGACACGTCGAGCAGCGTGATGCCGGCGTCGGTGAGCAGGGACTCCCCGTCGGAGGCCAGCTGCTCGCCGTCGCCGGCCTCGAACGGCTCGGCCTTCGCACCATTGGCCTGCGTGTTGAGGAAGTTGACGATGCCGCCGACGTACTCCGGCACGATGTCGACGCTGTCGGGGAAGGTCGGCATGTAGGCGTCGCGGGAGTCGACCAGCTTCACGTCGACGGAGTAACCCTCCTTCTCCAGGAGCTGCTGGTACATCGAGGCGACGAGCGTCGCCTCCGGGAAGTTCTGCCCGGCGATGGTGAGCGAACCCTTGTCGGCCGAGGCCGAGGAGTCGTCGCCGGCGGAGTCGTTGTCAAGATCGTCGCCGGCACAGCCGGCGAGGGCGAGGGCGCCGGCGGCGATGACCGCGGCGAGCGAGCGGCGTACGAGCATCTCGATTTCCTTCTGTGTCCCGTGGCTCGGGGCCACGCGTGTCCGGAGGTGGACGTCAGCCGACGGCGTCGGCGTTGGCGTCCACGGTATCCGCAGCCGGGGACAACGGATCCGCCTGGCGAGACGGTCCACCCTTGGGGGTGGGGTCGGAGGCCCGCTGGGCGAGGGCGGCGAGGAGCTCCAGCGCGAGGGCGACCACGGCCACCACCAGCGCTCCGGCCAGGCCCTTGCCGTAGTTGGAGCGGAAGAAGCCGTCCGTGATGATGGTGCCGAGCCCGGGGCCCTCCACCAGCGCGGCGATCGTCGCCGTCGCCCACACCTGCACGAGCGCGAGGCGCACGCCCGACATCACGAGGGGCAGGCCGAGCGGGAGCTCGACGCGGAAGAAGCGTTGCGGACCCGTCATGCCCATCCCGCGGGCGGCCTCGCGGACTTCCGCCGGCACCTCGCGCATCGCGACGTACGCGTTGGTGATGATCGGCGGGAGGGCGAACAGCGTCAGCGCGAGCAGCGTCGCCAGGCCGGCGCGGCCGTAGGGGCCGAGCGAGTCCGTGCCCGGCCAGTCGGCCTTCACGAACAGTGCCAGCAGCGCGAACGTCGGGATGGCGCGTCCGATGTTGGAGATGTTGATGGCGAGGAAGCCGCCCCGGCCGAGGTGTCCGAGCCAGAGCGCGAGCGGCAGGCCCGCGACCACGGCCATCGCCAGGGCGGTCACCGTGAGCAGGAGCTGCTGGACGAGCAGCGCCCAGATGCCACCGTCGCCCGACCAGTTGGCGCCCGTGGTCAGGAAGTCCCACATGTCGGTGAAGACGGTCATGCCCTGACCCCCCTCGTCCAGGGCGTGAGGAGCCGTTGGGCCACCACCAGCAGCACGTCGAGCAGGATCGCCAGCACGACGCAGATGACGGAGGCCGTGAACAGCTCGGCGCGGAAGTTGGTGGAGACGCCGTCCTTGATCAGGTTGCCGAGACCGCCGTACGCCACCAGCGACCCGACCGTCGTCAGGGCGACCGTCGAGACGGTGGCCACGCGCAGGCCGGCCATCAGGACCGGCAGCGCGAGGGGCAGCTCGACGCGGAACAGCAGCCGCGTGGCACCCATGCCCATCCCGGTGGCGGACTCGCGCACCTCGTCGGGGACGGCGCGCAGTCCCTCGAGCAGGCTGCGGACCAGGATCGTCAGGGCGTACAGCGCCAGCCCGATCACGACGGTGGTGGGAGTGAGGCCGGTGAAGGGCACGAGCAGCGGGAACAGCGCCAGCGACGGGATCGTGTAGATGCCGGTGGTGACGGCCAGGATCGTGGACTCCAGCCGGATGAACCGTCGCGCGGCGAGCGCGAGCGGGAACGCGATGACGAGGCCCACGAGCACCGAGACCGCCGTGATCGCGATGTGCTGCACGGTCGCGTCGACGATCTCCGAGCGGCGGTCGGCGAGGTAGTCCGAGCAGATCCACTCGTTGACCTGGCGTGTGTAGCAGCTCGGCCCGTCGGCCCCGGCCAGTAAGGTCACCGCATGGACGCTACCGCCTCGAGCGACGGATCCACCTCACCCTCCGGTGCGGACGAGCCGATGATCCTGCTCCAGGGCGTCGGCAAGACCTACGACGACGGCACGGTCGCGGTGCACGAGCTCGACCTCGACGTGCGGCGCGGTGAGATGGTCTGCCTCGTCGGTCCGTCGGGGTGCGGCAAGTCCACGACGCTGAAGATGATCAACCGGCTGATCGAGCCGACGACCGGCCGCATCATCCTCGACGGCACCGACGTCACCGAGTCCGACCCGGTCGAGCTGCGCCGAGGCATCGGCTACGTCATCCAGCAGATCGGGCTGTTCCCGCACCAGAAGATCATCACCAACGTGATGACCGTGCCGCTGCTGTACGGCGAGTCGAAGTCCACCGCCCGCACGCGCGCCATGGAGCTCCTCGAGACCGTGGGCCTCGACCCCGCGAAGTACGCCGACCGCTACCCCCACCAGCTCTCCGGCGGCCAGCGCCAACGTGTCGGCGTCGCCCGCGCGCTCGCCGCCAACCCGCCCGTGCTGCTGATGGACGAGCCCTTCGGCGCGGTCGACCCGGTCGTGCGGCACAAGCTCCAGGACGAGTTCCTGCGCCTCCAGCGCGACCTCGGCAAGACGGTCGTGCTGGTCACCCACGACATCGACGAGGCGGTCCGGATGGGCGACCGCGTGGCGGTCTTCGCCGTCGGCGGCCGGCTCGCCCAGTTCGCCACGCCGATGGAGCTGCTCGCCCGGCCGGCCGACGACTTCGTGGCCGACTTCGTGGGCTCGACGCGTGGTCTGCGACGGCTGACCGTGACGCCGCTGCGCGAGGAGCACCTCGAGCCCATGGACGGCGTCAACGGCGGCCAGCTCGGCGCCGCGATCGACCTCGACTCCTCGCTGGAGGAGGCGCTCGCGGCCCTGCTCCGCGACGACAAGGCGATGATCGGGGTCAAGCGCGGCTCCCAGTTCGTCGGGGTGCTCACGCCCAACGGGGTGCACCAGGCGCTGCGCGAGTCGCTGCGCTGAGGTCTGAGCGGCGTCACTCCGCCCGCGCTACCGGACAGTCGGGTCGACCGGTGCGGTCGCAGACCGCCGTACGGTCCGGTAGCGCCGGCGCAGCGGTGCGTGACCGACCTTCTGCGCGCCGGGAATGTGGGTCACCCACCGCCGGCGGGCGCGTCGCCTGAAACCCGCCGACCAGGCGGTGCGTGAGCCACCGTCCGACCGCGCCGAACGTGGGTCACTCACCGCCGACGGGAGCGTCGCGGCGGCGTACGGCGCACTCCACGCCACCGGTGCGTGAGCCACGTTCCGGCGATCGCGAACGTGGGTGGGCCACCGCTCCCGGGCGGGTCGCGGCAGACTCGCCGCCCCGGCGGTGCGTCAGCCACCGTCCGGCCGCGCCGAACGTGGGTCACCCACCGCCGGCGGGCGCGTCGCGGCGGCGTACGGCGACGGGCGACACCGCCCGGCCTAGCTGACCGGCACCTCCCGGTGCCACGACTCGGTGACGTACTTCGTCCCCCAGCCCATCGCGGTGTAGAGCCCGTCGGCGCCGGTGGGCGAGTCGGCGTCGACCTCGAGCCCGACGCGGTCGCGCCCGCGGGCGGCGGCGTCGGCGATGATCGTGTGCAGCAGGCCCTTCGCGACGCCGCGGCCGCGGGCGGTGTCGAGGACGCCGAGGTAGGAGACGTAGGAGCCGTCGGGCCCCTGGCTCGACTCGCTGACGGTGCCGACCAGGGCACCGGCCGGCTCCCCGTCCACGAGCGCCAGCCACCAGTGGTCCCAGCGGTGGCCGGGGTCCTCACGCAGCCGGTGGATGAACTCCTGGAAGGTCTCCTCGGCGGAGTTGAAGTGGTCGGTGAAGGCGCCCTCGAGCACCTCGTGGACCGCCCGCAGGTCGGCCTCGTCGGGCAGGCCGCCGGCCTCGCGGCGTACGAGCCGGAACTCGACGCCGTCCCTGCTCCACGCCTCGGGGTAGGCCACCAGCTCGACCTCCTCCGGCTCGACCGAGCGGCTCATCTGCCACCAGGTGCGCACGCAGGTGAAGCCCGCGCGCTCGAGCCACGCGTGCTGGCGCTCGTCGTCGGCGAAGGCGCCGGTGTCGATCTGCTGGACCTCGAGCCCCCGCTCGGCGCCGACCTGGCGAGCCTGGGCCTCGGCCCAGGCGAAGAGGACGTCGGAGCACCGCGTCGCCACGTCGTCGGCGAGCGTGCGGTCGACGATGTGGACGTAGAGCATCCGGCCCTCGGCGCGGTCGTGGACACTGCCCCACGCACGGATGGTGCCGGTGTCGTCGCGCACGACGACGTTCTCGCGGGTCTCGAGGCCGTGCACCTCGACGAGCACGTCCTCCTCCGAGCCGCTCGCCCAGCCCCGGGCGGCGCGCTCGTGGGCCCGGAGCAGCTCGGTGAGGCGCTCGACCTCGGCCGGGGCGTCACCGTCGACGGAGTCCGCCTGCCAACCGGCCGGGAGGCCAGGATCCTCGGGCAGTGCCTCGGCGGGATCGCTCTCGAACCGGTTGTCCTCAGGAATCACGTCGCACGATTCTGCCCTAGCGGGGGCAGCCCCGGACGGGTGGCTCAGGCGGAGCTGGCGCGCTTGCGCGTCGCGGCGGCCTGCCAGGAGGCCAGCTCGGCCTTCAGCACGTCGAGCTCGGCCTCGAGCTCGGAGACGAGCACGATCGCCTCGGCGGCGCGGTCCTCCGACGAGCTCAGCGAGCGCTCGAGCCCGGCCACCGCGTCGGCCTGCTCGCGGCCCTCGCGCTCGGCCAGCTCGGCCCGGCGGGCCTCGGCGTTGACCTTGCGGGTCTGCTCGGCGACCTGGCGCTGCGCGTCGGCCAGCGCCACCTCGAGGCTGGAGATGACCTCCTCGCGGGCGTTGATCTTGCGGCGCATGTCGAGCGCGAAGGCCATGTTCTCGGCCGTACGGCGATCGGTCAGCGTCGCGTAGGCCTGGGCCTGGGCCGCGCGGTCGCGGGCGGCCTCGACGCGCGCGTCGGCCAGCTCGGAGTGCGTGATCTTCGTGGCCGCGGCACCCAGCACCACGCCGAGCACGGCGGCGACGGTGATCAGCAGCGTCGACCCGGAGGCCACGGCACCCACCACCAGCACGGCGGAGAGCACCAGCAGGGCGACCGCGACACTCAGGCGGGTGCTGCGCTGGCGACGACGCGCAGTCGTGCGGGACGACTGTGACTGCTGGGGCTGGTGGGAAGACATGGGGTCAGGCTAGGGCGCCTGGTCGTCGGAAGGGACGCGACACGCGCGCTCGAGGGCGAGTGAGGCGAGCATCATCAGCAGCGCCCCGACCGCGGCGACCCCGCAGCGGACCAGGCGTTCGTCGGCGAGCTCGGAGGCGTCGCCCAGCCAGGTCACGGCGTAGCCCGCATAGCCACCGGCCGCCAGCGCACCGACGAGGGCGCACGCGCGGGCGAGCACCAGCCGGTTGACGGCCCGGTCGCCCTCCAGCCTGCGTCGGTGCACGTGGATGGTCTGCCAGGTGTGCCACGCGACGTACGCCAGGACGGCGGCCACGAAGACCAGCGCCAGCGCCTGGATCCACGTGACGTACGGCGCCGTGCCGCCCAGCCGCACGGAGACGGGCCGCAGCAGCCACCCGCCGACCAGCCCGACCACCGCCGCGAGGGCCAGCGACGCGCCCGTGGTGGGCCGCAGGTGACCTTCCGGTGGCGGGACCGGGTCCTGCGTCACTGGACCTCGAGCACCAGATCGTCGCGCTTGGTGATGCCGGAGCCGTCGATCTCGGCGAGCAGGTCGGCGATCGCACCCCGGTCGGGGAACGTGGCGTCGGGCTCCAGGTCGTGCCAGGGCTGCAGCACGAAGGCGCGCTCGTGGGCACGCGGGTGGGGCAGCCGCAGGAAGTCGTCGTCGGCCCGGCGGTCGCCGACGACGATCAGGTCGACGTCGAGGGTGCGGGGCGCGTTGCGCACCTCGCTGCGCTCGCGGTCGAAGGCGTCCTCGACGGCCAGGGCGCGCTCCATCAGGCGAGCGGCGGGCAGCGTGGTGTCGGCCAGCACGACGGCGTTGAGGAACTTCGGGGCGTCCTCGACCGGGGAGTCGACCGGCTCGGTCTCGTAGACCGGTGAGACGCCGGTGACGAAGAAGTCGGGAGTGTCGGCCAGGGCGTCGACGGCTCCTTGCAGTGCAGCGAAACGCTCTCCGAGATTGGAACCGAGAGCGACCACCACCCGGCGGATCGGGTGCATCTCCCCGGTGAGGGAGTCGGCATCCACGATGTTGGGGTTGGGGGTCTCAGTCATGTGTGGCCCTCGTCTAGTGATGGGTGTCTAGGGGTTGTTCCTGGTGATCGTCAGCGTGACGTCCGCGAACGTCGCCTCGATCGGTGCGTCCGGTTTGTGGATCGTCACGCGGGCCCATTCAACACGACCGTCCGCAAGGCACACGTCCGAGATGCGCTGGGCCACCGTCTCGATCAGATCGACGGGATCGGACTCGACGGCGGCTTTGACCCGCGCCACGAGGCTTCCGTAGTCGACCGTGTCCTGCAAGTCGTCGGAGGCCGCCGCGGGGGCGGTGTCGAGCCCCAGCGTGAGGTCGATGACGAAGGTCTGGCCCTCGCGTCGCTCGAACTCGAAGACGCCGTGGTGGGCGAAGCACTCGACCCCGGTGATGGTCAGCTCGTCGGTCACGGGAGCACACCTTGCCGTACGCCGCCGAGCGCCTCGACGACGGCCAGCGCGTCGCACGTCGCGCGCACGTCGTGCACGCGCAGGCACTCCACCCCGCGGCTGGCCAGCAGGGCCACCAGGGCCGCGTGGGCGAACTCCCGCTCCCCCACGTCGCGCGGTGCGCCGTCGGCTGCGAGGAGCGAGCCGAGGAACGACTTGCGGCTCGCGCCGACGAGCAGCGGCTGCCCGAGCGACTCCAGCGCGTCCAGGCCGCGGAGCAGCTGCCAGTTGTGGGCGGCCGTCTTGGCGAAGCCCAGGCCCGGGTCGAGGAGGACTCGCTCCGCCTCGATCCCCGCGGCGAGCACCGCCTCCAGGCGCTCGCCGAGCTCGCGGCGTACGCCCTCGACGACGCCGTCGGGGCCGTAGTCGGTGAAGGCCTGCATGGTGGTGGAGTGGGCGCGCCAGTGCATCGCGACGTACGTCGCCGTGCTGGCGGCCACGACGTCGAGGATCTCCGGGTCGGCCAGCCCACCGGACACGTCGTTGACGACCTGCGCCCCCGCGGCCAGCGCCGCGGCGGCCACCTCGGCGCGCATCGTGTCGACCGAGACGACGGCGCCGCCCTGCGCCAGCTCGGTGATGACGGGGACGACGCGGTCGAGCTCCTCGCCGACCTCGGGGCGGATCGCGCCCGGGCGGGTGGACTCGCCGCCGATGTCGAGCAGGTCGGCCCCGTCGGCGAGCAGCTCACGGGCGTGCGCGACGGCGTGGTCGGTGTCGGCCCAGCGTCCTCCGTCGGAGAAGGAGTCGGGCGTGACGTTGACGATCCCCATCACCCGCGGGCGGGAGGGGAGGGTGCTCATCGTCGTGAGTTGATCAGGGCCATCGCCTCGGCGCGGGTGGCCTGCTTGGTCAGCATGGTGCCGCGCACGGCGCTGGTGATGGTGCGCGCGCCGGCCTTGCGGACCCCGCGCATGGTCATGCAGAGGTGCTCGGCCTCGATCACCACGATGACGCCGCGGGCGTCGAGGATGTCCATGAGCGCGTCGGCGACCTGGGTGGTCAGCCGCTCCTGGACCTGGGGACGCTTGGCGTAGACGTCGACGAGCCGGGCCAGCTTGGACAGGCCGGTGATCTTGCCCGTGGCGGCCGGGATGTAGCCGACGTGCGCGACCCCCGTGAACGGCACCAGGTGGTGCTCGCACATCGACCACAGCTCGATGTCGCGGACCAGGACCATCTCGTCGTGGCCGAGGTCGAAGGTCGTGGTGAGCACGTCCTCCGGGCGCTGGCGCAGGCCCTGCGTCAGCTCGGCGTAGGCCCGCGCCACCCGCGCGGGGGTGTCGCGGAGCCCCTCGCGGTCGGGGTCCTCGCCGATGGCCGCGAGGAGCTCACGGACCGCGGCCTCGGCCCGGTCGTGGTCGAAGTCGGGGACGTCGCGCTCCTCGAGGCTGATCGGGTCGGTCATGACGGTTCCGTGGTGTTCCCGCGACTGTCCCCGAGGGGGGTGTCGCCGTGGGTGTCGCCGCCCGCGCCGGGGGGCGTCAGGATCACGCCGCCCTCGGGCCTGGCCTCGATGGCACCGGCGGCGGCCCGGTCGCGGATCTCCTGCGGGATCTCGACGGGCGGGATCGCGCTCGGGGTGCGGGCGTCGGACCCGGTCCAGGCCGGACGCGGTGGGTGGAGCCGCAGCGGCTCGAAGATCGCCGCGATCTGCGCCTTGTCCAGGGTCTCCTTGTCGAGCAGCTCGAGCACCAGCGAGTCGAGCACGTCGCGGTTGAGCTCGAGGATGTCGAAGGCCTCCTGGTGGGCGGTCGAGAGGAGCTTCTTGACCTCCTCGTCGACGATCGCCGCGACCTCCTCGGAGTAGTTGCGCTGGTGACCCATGTCGCGGCCCAGGAACGGCTCGGAGTTGTTGTCGCCGAGCTTGATCGCGCCGAGGCGCTCGCTCATGCCGTACTGCGTCACCATCGCGCGGGCCAGGCCCGTCGCCTTCTCGATGTCGTTGCCGGCGCCGCTGGTCACGTCGTGGAAGATCAGCGCCTCGGCCGCCATCCCGCCGAGCATGTAGGCCAGGCTGTCGAGCATCGCGCTGCGCGACTGGCTGTACTTGTCCTCGTCGGGCAGCACCATCGTGTAGCCCAGCGCGCGACCGCGCGGCAGGATCGTCACCTTGTGCACCGGGTCGGTGCCGGGGAGGGCCGCGGCGACGAGGGCGTGGCCGCCCTCGTGGTAGGCCGTGATCAGCTTCTCCTTCTCGTTCATCAGGCGGGTGCGCCGCTGCGGACCCGCGATCACCCGGTCGATGGCCTCGTCGAGGCTGCGGTCGGTGATCAGCTTCTCGTTCTGGCGGGCGGTGAGCAGCGCCGCCTCGTTGAGCACGTTGGCCAGGTCGGCACCGGTGAAGCCGGGCGTGCGGCGCGCGACGCTGAGCAGGTCGATGTCGGCCGCGATCGGCTTGCCCTGCGAGTGCACCTTGAGGATCTGGTGGCGACCGTTGAGGTCGGGCGCGTCGACGCCGATCTGCCGGTCGAAGCGGCCCGGGCGCAGCAGCGCCGGGTCGAGCACGTCGGGGCGGTTGGTCGCGGCGATCAGGATGACGCCGCCTCGGACGTCGAAGCCGTCCATCTCGACCAGGAGCTGGTTGAGGGTCTGCTCGCGCTCGTCGTGGCCGCCGCCCATGCCGGCGCCGCGGTGGCGACCGACGGCGTCGATCTCGTCGATGAACACGATCGCGGGCGCGTTCTCCTTGGCCTGCTCGAACAGGTCGCGCACGCGGCTGGCGCCGACGCCGACGAACATCTCGACGAAGTCGGAGCCGGAGATGGAGTAGAACGGCACGCCGGCCTCGCCGGCCACGGCGCGGGCGAGCAGCGTCTTGCCGGTTCCGGGCGGGCCGTACAGCAGGACGCCCTTGGGGATCTTGGCGCCGACGGCCTGGAACTTGGCCGGCTCCTGGAGGAACTCCTTGATCTCGCCGAGCTCCTCGATGGCCTCCTCGCAGCCGGCGACGTCGGAGAACGTCGTCTTCGGCATGTCCTTGGAGATCAGCTTGGCCTTGGACTTGGCGAACTGCATGACACCGCGGCCGCCGCCCTGGGCCTGGTTCATCAAGAAGATGAACAGCAGCACGATCAGCGCGAAGGGCAGGAGCGTGACGAGGAGGGAGCTGAGCAGTCCCGGCTGCGGGTTCTCGGAGTTGGACTCCTTGATGGTGCCCGCGTCGACCTGCTTGTCGACGAGCGCCAGCAGGCCGGCCTGCTGGCCCATGATGTAGTGGGTCGAGACCTTCTCGCTGCCCTCGCGGGTGCCGTCGGCCAGGGTCGCCTGGATCTCCTGGTCACCGTCGATGAACGTGATCTCGGTGACCTTGCCGTCCTTGATCCACGAGCTGAGCTCGGACGTCTTGACCTCGTCGTAGCCACCGTTGGGCGCGAGGTACTGGATGGCCAGCAGGACGCCGAACATGGCCAGCACCATCCACAGCCAGGGGCCCTTGAATATCCGCTTCACTTGCATCTTTCGCCGGAGTTGATCGGGAGTGACGCGACGCTACATGGTCGAGCCAGCTCCCTGTCTTGGTCACACGAGTGCATTGTTTCAGGCGGGGTGAAGCGGGGCCCGCACCGACGGCGTCGGTCAGGAGTAGACGTGCGGCGCCAGCGTCCCGATGTCGCGCAGGTTGCGGTAGGTCTCGCGGTAGTCCAGGCCGTACCCCACGACGAACTCGTTGGGGATGTCCCACCCGACGTACTTCGGCTCCACCGGCATGCTCAGCGCCTCCGGCTTGCGGAGCAGGGTCGCGATCTCGACGCTCGCCGGACCGCGGCTGCCGAGGCTGTTGACCAGCCAGCTCAGCGTCAGGCCGGTGTCGATGATCTCGTCGACGATGAGCACGTGGCGCCCGGTGATGTCGGTGTCGAGGTCCTTGAGGATCCGCACGACGCCGCTGGACTTGGTGCCCGAGCCGTAGGAGCTGATCGCCATCCAGTCCATCTCGACGTGGCGCGGCAGGGCCCGCGACAGGTCGGCCATCACCATCACCGCGCCGCGCAGGACCCCGACCATGAGCAGGTCCTGGCCCTCGTAGTCCGCGGCGATCTGGACGGCCATCTCGCCCAGCCGCTCCTGGATCTGCGCTTCGGTGAACAGCACGTTGACGAGGTCGTTCTCCACGTGGGCTGAGTCCATGGCGTCAGCGTAGGGGCTGGCGCGGGTCGACTCACCCGTGGGCAGCACACGTGTAGGACTTGTGTCCCTGACAGGCGCGGCTGAGGGGCCAGAAGTCCTACACGTGTGTCGGTGCGGGCTCGACGACGAGCAGGTCACCGCGGCGTACGGCGCGGAGGTGCCCGGGCAGGTCGATCCACTTCTGCCCACGCCAGTGCGTGAGGAGCGCGTCGACCGCCAGCACGTGCTCGTGGAAGAGCTCGGCGGGCGGGGCGCCGGCCGCGAGCGCGGCGGCCCGGACCACCCGCCGCCGGAGCGCGGGCGGCTGGTCGGCCAGTCGCGGCACCGACAGCCCGTCGGGGCCGGCCACCTCCGCGAGCAGGGCGTCGGCCAGGTCGTCGAGCAGTGCCGTGTCGTCGCGGAGCTGGTCGGCGGTGCGGGCGAGCGCGCGGGCCACGCCGGGACCGAGCTCCTCCTCGAGCAGCGGCAGGACCGTGCGACGCACGCGCACCCGCGTGAAGGAGGGGTCCGCGTTGTGCGGGTCCTCCCACACCTCCAGTCCCTCGACCCGGCAGGCGGTGAGCGTGTCGTCACGGCGTACGTCGAGGAGCGGGCGTGCGAAGACGTCGAACCCGCGCCGCATGCCGGCCAGCGAGCGGCCGCCCGAGCCACGGGCCAGGCCGAGCAGCACCGTCTCGGCCTGGTCGTCGAGGGTGTGCCCGAGCAGCACGAGGGCCGCAGGCAGCCGCTGGGCGACCTCCTCCAGGACGGCGTACCGGGCCTGCCGGGCGGCCGCCTCCGGGCCGACGCCGGCCGCGTCCACGACCACCGTCGCGGTCATCGTCTCGTCGGCCCCGATCGACGCCATCTGCGCCACGACGTCGCCCGCGTGCTCGGCCGAGCCGGGCTGGAGGCCGTGGTCGACGGTCACGCCGACCACGCGCAGGGCCCTCGACCGGGCCTCGAACACCGTGGCGGACAGCAGGGCGAGCGAGTCGGCTCCCCCGCTGCAGGCCACCACGACCGTCGCACCGGGGTCGAGCGGCTCGAGGACCGCGCGCACGCCGCGGCGTACGAGCGCGATCGAGGGGTGCAGGGTCAAGGCATGCCTCCTTGTCCTCGGCCGTCGCGAGCGTCGTCCGGGGCGTGCGATGGCAAGGCGGAGGAGGGAGACATGACGGAGTCATGGCGACTGACGACAACGCAGCCAGCGTGCGTGCCGGGCGGCGCGCAGCAGGCCACGGGACGAGGAGTCATGCCTTAAAGCACCCGGGTGATCCAGGCGGCCGGGTCCTCGATCTCCGCCTTGGAGGGGAGGTTGGCCGGCGACGCCCAGACCGCGTTGAACTGCTCCATGCCGACCTTGTCGACGACCTGGTTCACGAAGGAGGCGCCGTCGCGGTACTGCGCCATCTTGGCGTCGAGGCCGAGCAGCCGGCGCAGGACGCGGTCGAGGGTGCCGATGCCCTTGCGGCGCTCGTTGAAGGAGCGGCGGATCTTGTCGACCGACGGGATCACGCTCGGCCCGACGCCGTCCATCACCACGTCGGCGTGGCCCTCGAGCAGCGACATCACCCCGGTGATGCGGTCGAGGATCTCGCGCTGCTCCGGCGTGCTCATCACGTCCATCAGGCTGCCGCCGCCACGCACGGCCTCGGAGATGCGGCGGACGGCGTCCTCGGCGAGCCGGGTGGGCTCGATGCTCTGGGTCAGCGCGGTCATCTCGGAGAAGAGGTGGTCACGCATCCACGGCACGGCCGTGAACTGCACCCGGTGGGTCTCCTCGTGCAGGCAGACCCAGAGGCGGAAGTCGGTGGGGTCGGCGCCGATCTCGCGCTCGACGTGCACGATGTTGGGCGCGACGAGCAGCAGCCGCCCCGACGGGTCGTGGAAGGGGTCGAACTGGCCCAGCACCTTGGTGCCGAGGAAGCCGAGCAGCAGGCCGACCTCGGCACCGGTGACCCGCGAGCCGATGGCGACCGAGAGCCCTGAGGGCGAGGCGCCCTTCTTCTCGTTCACGCGGGCGATCATCGGCTCGATGATCGTGGCGAAACCGTCGGCGTTGGCCTGCACCCAGCCACGGCGGTCGACGACGAGCACCGGCGCGGTGTGCTCGGCGGCGACGAGACCGGTGAACTCCCGCACCAGCCCGGTCGAGCGGTCGGCACCGGCCCGCAGCTCGGCGACGGTGGCGGCGGCGACGTCGGCCTGCACCGCGGGGCCGTCCCCGGCCACCCTGGCGCCGAGGTTCACCGCGAAGTCCCAGTCGACGAGTCCACTCATGCGGGGTCCCCGCGGTGTTGTCCGGGGGAGCGCAGCGGAGGAGGAGAACATCGTGGGGTGGACCTCATGCCGAAGAACCTAGCCCGCGCCGCAACGGCACCCGGCGAGGTCGGCGGCGAGGGAGTCGAGCGCGGCCTCGACCTCGACCTCGGGCGCTCCCCGGGTCTGGTCGGCCGCGATCACGAACACCATCTGCGTGCCGTCGCGGCCGGTGACGATGCCCGCGAGCGAGCTGACCCCGCTCAGGGTGCCCGTCTTGGCGCGTACGTCGCCGAGCGCGACCGCGTCCGCGGAGGCGAACCGGCCGGCGAGCGAGCCGGTGAAGCCGGCCACCGGGAGCCCCGTGACGAGCGGACGCAGCTCGGGGTGGTCGTCGCGGGCGGCGACCTGGAGGACCTGGAGCATCGTCGTGGGCGAGATCCGGTTGAAGCGGGAGAGTCCCGAGCCGTCGTGCACGACGTCGTCGCCGGTCTCGACCCCCAGCGACCGGAGCGTGCCGAGCACGCCGGCGGCGCCGCCGGCGAACGAGCCGTCCCCGCTGACGGCGAGCCCGACCTGGTGGGCGAGCACCTCCGCGGTCTCGTTGTCGCTGACGTCGAGGAGGCGCTCGACGATGTGGGCGACCGGCGCACTCTCGGCGCTGGCGAGGTCGGCCGCACCCTCGGGCGCGCGGCCGGGCGTGGGTTCGCCGACGACCGTGATGCCGGCCTCGCGCAGGCCGGCGGCGAAGGCCTTCGCGGCGTCGAGGGACGGGTCGTCGCTGCGGCCGTAGCCGGTCGGCGAGGCGCCGCGGTCGACCCAGAGGGCGGTGATCGGCGAGACGATGTCGTCGGGGACGTAGTCGGCGCGCCACTTCGGGTTGTTCGTCGGGCCGGTGAAGAGCGAGTCGTCGTACACCACCCTGACCCGCTTGCGGCCGGCCAGCGCCACGGCGGTGTCGCGGGCGAGGGTGACGACGTCGGCGCGCTCGGGGTAGGTGGTGGCCTGCTCGGCCACGGTCAGCGGCTTGCTGGAGAGATAGGGGTCGCCGCCCCCGACGAGCACGACCTCCCGGGGCGAGCGGCCGGCCACGACACGGGTGGTGAAGCGGGCGTCCGGCCCGAGGGCGGCCAGGGCGGCGGTGCTGGTCAGCAGCTTGGTCGTCGAGGCGGGCAGGAACCGGTCGTCGTCGTGGACCCAGACCGGGCCGTCGCCGCCGAGGTCGCCGACCGCGGCCACCACGTGCCGACCGAGGGTCTTGTCACGCAGGCCGGTCGCGAGCGCGGACTCGACCGCCGCGGCGTCCACCGACGAGGACGACGGGAGGGGTGCGGCGACCAGGGCCGGGGGCGACCACGCCGGCAGCTCCAGGCCGACCGGCGGCGCGATCGCGGCCGGATCGTCGGTCGGCTCGTCGCCGTACCAACCGAGATAGCGGGGACCCCAGTCGAGGCGGTACGCCGCGAACGCAGCCCCCACCAGGACGAGCACGAGCAGCGTGGGGAGCCAGTGCGCCAGGCGGCCCGGGCCGGTCGGGTGGCGTGTGTCACGTCCCACTCGATTTCACCCCGCTCGCTTGACCCTTTGCGGCCATTGTGCGCGACACTGACGACCGAACCACCCACAGGCCCCAGGAGAAGACAGTGCCCGACGAGCAGGTAGCAGACGACGTCCGCGACGAGATCACCGAAGAAGACGCTCGTCCGACCGAGAACTCGATGCTCTTCGACGTCTTCATCGAGATCCCCAAGGGCTCGCGCAACAAGTACGAGGTGGACCACGAGAGCGGTCGCCTGCGCCTCGACCGGATGCTCTTCACCTCGACGGCCTACCCCGAGGACTACGGCTTCATCGAGGACACCCTCGGCCAGGACGGCGACCCGCTCGACGCGCTGGTGCTGCTGCAGGCCCCGACCTTCCCCGGCTGCCTGATCGAGTGCCGCGCCATCGGCATGTTCCGCATGACCGACGAGGCCGGCGGCGACGACAAGGTGCTGTGCGTGCCGTCGCACGACCCGCGCCTGCAGTACCTCCAGGACATCGACGACGTCTCGAAGTTCGACCGCCTCGAGATCCAGCACTTCTTCGAGGTCTACAAGGACCTCGAGCCCGGCAAGTCGGTCGAGGGCGCCAACTGGGTGGGCCGCGACGAGGCCGAGGCCGAGATCCGCGCCTCCTTCGAGAGGTTCAAGAAGACGTCTCACTGAGCCCTGGGCCGGCTGAGCGCCTGTTTCGGTTTCCCCGGCTAGCCGGGGAAACCCCGACTTCACGTAGCAAGCATGCCCCCCGAAGTTCACGACTCGCCCACGAAGTCGGGGTCAGCGAGTGAGCACCCGCTCGTCGAGCACCCCGCCGAGCTTGTGCGGGTTGCGCACGATGTAGGCCCCGGTGACGACGTCGCCGGTGAAGGAGAAGGTCGCGACCGCCTCCAGCTCGCCGTCGAGCTCGATCCGCAGCCCGGGCGCGCCGTTGACCGACACCAGCTCGACGCCGGTCGAGAGCTGGTAGATGCCGGTCAGGAACCGCACCACCTTGTCCGCCCCGAGGATCGGGCGCAGCGCGGCCTGCTTGAAGCCGCCGCCGTCGGTGATGAGCACGATGTCGGGCGCGATCACGTCCATCAGCTGCTGGAAGTCGCCGGTCGCCGCCGCGGCCAGGAACCGCTCCAGCGCCGCGTGGTGCAGGTCGGGCGTCACACGGTCGCGCGGGCGTCGCGCCTCGACGTGCGAGCGCGCGCGGTGCGCGACCTGCCGCACCGCCGGCTCGGACTTGTCGACGGCGGCCGCGATCTCGGCGTACGGCACGTCGAACACCTCCCGCAGCACGAAGACCGCGCGCTCGACCGGCGGCAGGGTCTCGAGCACCAGCAGCATCGCGGTCGAGACGCTGTCGGCGAGCTCGACGTCGTCGGCGACGTCGGGCGCGGTCAGGAGCGGCTCGGGCAGCCACGGGCCGACGTAGTCCTCGCGCCGACGGGCGTTGCCGCGCAGCTTGTTGAGGGAGAGCCGGGTGGTGATCCGCACCAGGTAGGCCCGGTCGTCCAGCACCTCGTCGGTCACCTCGACCCACCGCAGCCAGACCTCCTGCAGCACGTCCTCGGCGTCG
Organism: Nocardioides currus; assembly: GCF_003057875.1. GTDB lineage: Bacteria > Actinomycetota > Actinomycetes > Propionibacteriales > Nocardioidaceae > Nocardioides > Nocardioides currus. The sequence goes on from NZ_PYXZ01000001.1 coordinate 678,951, forward strand.
GCGGCCGAGCCGAGCATCTCGTAGGAGACGGTGAAGAGGAGGTTGCGGTGGGCCACGAAGGCGTCGGTGCGTGTCACGTGGCGATCGTCCCAGCCTGCGCGAGGGGCAGCTCGCAGACGTCGCTGAAGCCCTGGCTCGCCAGGCCCATGGCCGAGTTGAACCGCGACCGCTCGTTCTCGATCGCCACCATCATCGTCAGCTCGACCACCGCCGCGTGCCCGAGCCGCTCGTCGAGGCCGGCGACCATCTCGTCGGTGACCGTCGGCGGCGTCACGGTCATCGCCTCGGCGTAGGCCATCACGTCGCGCTCCAGGTCGCTGAACACCTCCGACTCGCGCCACCGCGGCACCTCGCGCACCTTGGCCAGGTCGAGGCCGTCCTCGCGCGCCATGAAGTAGCCGAAGTCCAGGCACCACGAGCAGCCGATCGCGCCGGCGCTCGCCATCACGGCGTAGGTCTTGAGATGGGCGTCGAGGCCGTCCCACTTCGCGACCTTGCGCTCGAAGCCGAAGACGGCGTTCATCACCGGCTTGTTGTGCCACAGGACGTAGGCGTTGTCGGGCACCCGGCCCCACATGCGCTGGGCGACGCGGCGCATCACCGCGCCGTACGCACCGTCGAGGGTGGCCTTCGGGATCCGGAAGCTGCTGGGCATGTCATCTCTCCTTGGTCGGTGTCGACATCAAGACACCGGCCGCGGCGGATCTGTGACAGCTAGCGCTTGGTCGCGTGGAAGTAGCCGACGGCGCCACTCATCTCGAGGCGTACGTCGCTCGCGCCGGCCTCCGCCAGCCACGCCCGCGCCTCGGCGGCGGTGCACATCGGGCCGAGCACCTGCGCGCGCCGTCCCGCGCGGTGGACCAGCTCGAAGCGGCGGTCGAGCCCACGGAAGTGCTCGAGGAACAGGGCGCTGCCGGTGATCGCGGCGCTGGGGCGCAGGACGCGGACCATCTCGCGGATCGCCTGGTGGGGGTCGGGGAAGACGTGCAACCCGGTGAAGGAGACGACGAGGTCGAAGGTGTCGTCGTCGAAGGGCAGGTCGCCGACGTCGGCGACCGTGGTGCTCACCTGGGCGAGCACCCCGCGCCTGCGGGCCGCGTCGAGGGCCCGCTCGAGCATGGTCGGCGAGATGTCGGCGGCCATGTACTCCAGCCGGCCGCCGGGCCGCAGGCCGCGCAGGGCGACGCCGCCGCCGACCGGGACGTCGAGCACGCGGGAGCCGTCGGGCAGGTCGGAGATCTCCCGCGTGGCGGCGTACAACCGGGTCAGGTCGCTGCCCATGCCGATCCGCCACAGGGGGACGCCGACGAGGGGGTGCTCGACCATCAGCGGGTAGAACCGCGCCCAGAGCGGGTCCTCGTCCCAGCTCCCGACGAGCGGCACCCTCATCGGTCGCGGTCCAGGGACCGGACGAAGGCGTCGGTCGCGCGGGCGACCTCGACCAGGATCTCGGCCGTGCGGACGGCGTCCGAGGTCGCCATGCCGTGGTCGGCGTCGGCCACCTCGAGGACGTCGCAGCCGGTTTCGGCGAGCTCGGCGGCGACCCGGGCGTCCCACAGCTCGTCGGCCAGTCCGCCCACCAGCAGCTGCCGGCCCTCGTTGGCGGCGATCGCCCCGGCCTGCTCCGGCACGACCAGCAAGGGGGTGAGCCAGATGCTGTCGATGCCGCGCTCGGCGGCGTACGACGCGGCGTGCGTGCCGAGCGACTTCGCGACCAGCAGCACCGGGTCGGACGACTCCGACGCGAGGGCGGACTCGACCTGCCGGCGCACCCACGGCTCGGGCTCGGCCAGCTCGGCGTCGGTGCGCGCCGCCGCGTCCCACCACACCTGCTGGACCGTGAAGCCGTGCTGCAGCAGCACCTGGCGAGCGAGCTCGAGCAGCGGCGCCGAGGGCGAGTAGGCACGACCGGGCAGCACGAGCGCGAGGCCGCGCGACGGCCCGTCGGGCTCCCAGCGCGTCGGCAGTCCGCCGAACGTCATCGCGCCCTCACCGCAGGATCTCCTCCGAGCGCAGCATCGACTCCGGCACCCCGAACGCGTCGACGAGGTCGATCGCGAGCGGGCGGATCTTGCGGCACAGGCCGTTGACCTCGCGGCTGATCGACTTCGAGCGCGCGACGGTGAGCCGCCCGTGCTCCATGAACCAGGCACGGTCGGCCTCGATCGTGGTGAGCGCGTGCAGGTCGCACAACAGGTTGAGCGCGACCTTCTGGTCCCCGTCGGGCAGCTCGCGGGTCTTGAGGACGAAGGAGTCGAGGACCATCCGCTCGACGTGCGCCCGGGCCGCAGCGATCACGTGGTCCTGGACCTGGGAGAACACCTCGCCGGGGTTCACGCCGCTGTCGATGCCGCGCTTGAGCCGACGCGCCACGCCGCCCAGCATGTGCTCCTCGCGGAAGCGCAGCATGGCGCGCTGGTAGTTGGGGTCGAGGAGACCGGCCTCCTGGTCCCACTGGTCGCCTCCGGGCAGCGCGTCCTTGATGCGCGTGAAGAGCTTGTGGGCGCTGGTCCGCTCGATCACGGTCTCGACGGCGAGGCCGGCGACGAAGCGGACCATCCCGAACTGGTCCATGTCCTCGAACTCGCTGGCGTAGTCGGTGAGCAGGCCCTTGGCGACGAGCTGCAGCAGGACGTGGTTGTCGCCCTCGAAGGTGGTGAAGACGTCGGTGTCGGCCTTGAGCGCGGCGAACCGGTTCTCACTGAGGTAGCCGGCACCGCCGCACGCCTCGCGGCACTCCTGGATGGCGCGGGTCGCGTGCCAGGTGCCGAGCGCCTTGAGGCCGGCCGCCCGCGACTCGAGCTTGCGCCGGGCCGTCTCGTCGGTGCCATCCTCCGTCGGTCCAGGGCCCATGAAGACGTCGTGCAGCGCGCCGGCGACGTACTCCTGGGCGAAGTGCAGCGCGTAGGTGCGCGCGATCAGCGGGAACAGCCGGCGCTGGTGCATGCCGTAGTCGAGAAGCAGCTGCTCGCGGTCGGGGTCGGTCGCCTCGAACTGCCGGCGCACGCCGGCGTAGCGGGTGGCGACGGTGAGCGCGACCTTGGCCGCGTTGATGCCGGCGCCGCCGACGCAGACCCGCCCCTGGACCAGGGTGCCGAGCATCGTGAAGAAGCGCTTGTTGGGGTTCTCGATCGCGCTCTCGTAGACGCCGGCCCCGGTGACGTCGGCGAACTGGTTGAGCAGGTTGGTGCGCGGGATCCGCACACCGTCGAACCACAGGCGCCCGTTGTCGACCCCGTTGAGCCCCATCTTCGGTCCGCAGTCCTCGATCCGCACGCCGGGAAGCACGGCACCGTTGCTGCGGATCGGCACCACGAACGCGTGCACGCCCTCGCTGGCGCCGTCGATCTCGAGCTGGGCGAAGACGACCGCGACCTCCCCGTGGGCGGCGGCGTTGCCGATGTAGTCCTTGCGGCTCGCGTCGTCGGGGGTGGTGACGACGAACTCGTCGGTCTCCGGGTCGTACGTCGCGGTGGTGCCGAGTGCCTGGACGTTGGACCCGTGACCGCTCTCGGTCATCGCGAAGCAGCCCATCAGCCGGCCGCTGACGAGGTCGGCGAGGTAGGCGTCGTGGTGCGGCTCCGTGCCGAGCTGGAGGATGGCCCCACCGAACAGGCCGAACTGCACGCCGACCTTGACCAGCACGCTCAGGTCGCCGAAGGCCAGCGTCTCGAACGCGGCCACCGAGGCCCCGATGTCGCCGCCACCGCCGTACGCCTCGGGGAAGCCCATGCCCGTCTGGCCGGTCGCGGCGATCTCCACGACCACGTCGCGCACCCGCTCGCGGAAGTCGGCGCTGGTCATCGACTCGGCGTCGAGCAGGACCTGACGGTGCTCGGCCAGGTTGTCGCGCACGAGCTGGCGCACCTCGGCGTACCTCCCGTCGAGCAGCGTGGTCATGGCCGCGACGTCGACGACGGGCTGGACGTAGCCACCCTCCACGGCCCGATCGGTCACGTCCTCGACAGCCTCGCTGGTGGTCATGGGCAAAAGGTAGCGTTCTGCGCGTGACCCGTCCCGAGCCCGACGCCGACCTCGGACGCATGCGCTACAACTTCTCGATCGTCGGCGTCCAGAAGAGCGGCACCTCGACCCTCTCGGGCACGATCAGCCAGCACCGCCTCGTGTGCCGCCCGCCCCGCAAGGAGGCGCACTTCTTCAACAACGAGGACTACGACTGGGCCCACCCCGACTACGAGCGTGACTACACCGCTCCGCGCCGGGCCAAGGTCCACACGATGGTCGGCGACTCGACGCCGGTCTACCTGTTCTGGCCGAACGCCCTCGAGCGGATGCGCGCCTACGACCCGGACCTGCCGCTGATCGCCGTCTTCCGCGACCCGATCGAGCGGCTCTTCTCGCACTGGACGATGCTGCGCACGCGCCACCCAGACTGGCCGGACTGGCCGGGGTTCCTCACCGAGTTCCGCCCGACGTCGCTGCCCACCTCGGTGCCGACCGACGTGAAGCCGATGCGCTACAAGCACATGTCGGGCATCGCGCGCGGCTACTACGGCGCCCAGCTGGAGCACGGGTTCTCCGTCTTCCCCCGCGAGCAGTGGCTGCTGCTCGAGTTCCGGCAGATGCTCGCCGACTTCGACCCGTCGGTCGACCGCGCGACCGACCACCTCGGGCTCCCCCGCTTCCGCGAGCACCCGCCGCTGCGCAACCGGTACGCCGGCGCCGAGCTCGTCACCGGCACGGCTCCGACCGGCGAGGACCTCGCGTCGCTCGCCTCGTTGTACGCCGCCGACCTGGCCGTCTTCGACCGGCTCTCGGGCCTCGACACCTCCCAGTGGCCGACCACCCGGATCCTGGCCGGCAGCCTCGACCCCGAGGAGCTGGCGCGGAAGCTCGCGACGAAGGTCGCCCCGCTCAGCTGACGTCGAACTCCAGCTCGCCGACGGGGTTGGCGAACTCGCTGACGCGCAACGAGACCTGCATCCGCCACGTGCCCGCGGACGGGAGCACGACCTCCGCCGTGTAGAGCCCCGCCGACACGGGCTGCAGGGGGACGTTGCCCAGCACCACCCGGTCGGAGGCGAGCCGGACGACCGGCGGGGCGACCCCCTCGGTGGGCGCCCCCGCGGCGTCGCGGAGCCGGAGGGTCAGTGTGGTGGGACCGCGGGTCAGCGGGGTCAGGCTCGCCTCCACCTCGATCTCGCCCAGCGTCGTCGAGCGGGTGCCCGGGTCGCTGTCGGCCGTCGCGGCCGCGGAGGCCGGCTTCGGCTCGCCCTCCGGGCTGCGGTCGACCAGCACACCCGTGACCGCGAGCACCGCCACCAGCACGACGGCCTCGACGGCGGTCGCCCGCGCCACCGGGCGCGTGACGGCAGCCGCCTCATCGCGCCCGCCCGCACGCTGCAGGCGCGGCAGCAGCGACCAGCGGTTCCACGCGGCGATGGCCACGGCCACCAGCACGATCCCGATCTTGACCAGCAGGAGCCGGCCGTACGTCGTGTCCACCAGCCCGCTCCACGAGCCGAGGATCCGCCAGGCCAGCACGGAGCCGGCCGCGACGAGCGCGGCGAGCACGCCGGCGGCGGCGGTGGAGAACCGGGCCAGGACCTCGGCGGCGGAGGCACCGCGGCCGCCCATGCTGGACAGGCCGGGCAGCACCAGCGCGAGGCCGACGAGACCACCGAGCCACACCGCGCCGGCCACGAGGTGCAGGACGTCGGTCGCGACGACCAGGAGCTCGGGACTGGCGGCGCGCGTGTGCCCGGTCAGGGCCGGGGCCGCGACGGCCACCGCGGCGGCAAGTAGGGCGACCGACCGTCGCCCCCCGACGGTTTCCCCGCGTCCGAGCAGGGTGAGTGCGAGCGTGAGCCCGGCGACGACGGCCACGGGCACGGCGTACTCGCTCGTCGGCAGCGACCCCCAGGTGCTCCCGCGGGCGAGCGACCCGGCGCCGGCATCGAGGAGGTACATCGCGGACAGCGGCAGCGCGACGAGCCAGGCGACGGCGGCAGCAACCGCCGCGACCCGGACCACGCGGAGCGGGCGACGACGGACGTCGGCGTCCCGACCGGCCGGCAGGAACAGCATGAGGAACGCGACCAGGCCGCCGGCCAGGAGGAGCCCGACGTATCCCACCCAGCGCGCGAGCGTGAGCGACCACGGCACGTCGGGGGTGTCGGTCTCCTCGGCGGGGGGCGGGGTGAAGTCGGTCGTCGGCGCGCCCACCGAGAAGGTGAGGGACCCACTGATCGGGTGGCCGTCCTCCGACACGACCCGCCACACCACCACGGTGGTGCCCTCCCCCAGCGGCTCGTCGAGCTCGACCCGCAGCTCGGCGCCCGACACGGACGCCGCGACGTCCACCGGCCCGCCCTGCGAGTCGAAGACCTGCACGCCGTCCGGGACGCCGCGCACCCCCTCGTCGAAGGTGAACAGCAGGCGCTCGGGGGCCGACTCCAGCACCGCTCCCTGCGCCGGGTCGGTGCTGATCAGCGTGGCGTGGGCGCTGGCGGGTGCCGCCAGCGCGAGCACCCACGCCGCCGCGAGGACGGCGAGGAGGAGCGGGAGGGTCCGGGGTCGGGCGACGGTCATGTACGGCGACGCTGCCGCACGAGGGCGGCGCCCCCGAGAACGGTGCCGAGCAGTCCGGCGACCAGCGCCGCGACGGTCAGGGGTTCGGCGCCGTCGTGGTCCGCGCCGGTCTCCCCCTCGTCCTCGTCCTCGTGGCTGGTCGCGGCGATCGCTGCGTCGTGGTGCCCGCCCTCGCCCGCCTCGGTGATGACGAAGGAGGGCGCGGGCAGCTCGAGCTCGTCGACGTCCTGGCCGTCCTGCGGGACCTCGATCCACGCCGACTCGCCGTCCTCGCAGGTCTGGATGGTCGGGAAGACCAGCGTGTCGCCCTCGGCCTCGGGCAGCTGGAGCGAGAGCTGGAAGGTGTCGCGGTAGCCGTCGGGCAGCGGCGTGTCCGTCCGGTAGGTGACCGAGGCGACGCGCTCGACGACCTCGTTGCCGTGGGCGTCGGCCACGGGCGGGTCGAGCTGCTCGGTCTCCTTCTCGACTTCCCACAGCGCGGTGCGGGTCGGGCTGACCGCGTTGACGCCCTCGGGGATCGAGATGGTGATCTCCGTGGTCGGCGAGTCCTCGCAGCCGTGCGCGACGCTGAACTCGAGCACGGCGTACGCCCCGGCCGCCGTGGTCGACGGGGTGACGGTGACGTGCGCGCTCGCGGGGGCGGCCAGGGCGACGGCGCCGATCACGAGGCTGGCCGCCCCGAGCCGCAGCACGGTCCGGGTCGGGCGGGGGTGGCGCGTCATCGCCGGGTCCATCGCCGGGTCCATCGCTGGGTCATCGCAGGGTCCTCGTCCGGGTGGCGTTCTCAGTCGACGTCGGCCAGGGCCGCGACGACCCCCGCGCGCGAGTCGTCCTCGCTCGCCAGCACGCCGCCGTTGGCGACGGTGTCGGCGGTGATCTCGGTGAAGACCATGCGGACGTCCTGCTCGCGGGCGCCGAGGATCTCGACGGCGCTGTCGGCCACGGCCCGGGCGAACCTGCGGCGCTGCTCGACGGTGCGCCCGGCCAGGAGCTCGACGGTGATGTTGGGCATGGTGGCCCTCTCTGCTCGGCGGTCGATCCACAAGAGCGACCTTGATTCACTGATGTGAACACGCTACGTGCTCGGCGACGCGCTCCGCAATGGCTGGCGAGCGATGGATTCACATTCACGACTGTGGTTCGACCCGCTGAGGTCTTCGCGGGCCGACCCGGGAGGCTCCGTCGATCCCAGTCATCCGATGACGGCGATCGACCACGACCCTCGGGGAGGGGCGGGGCGGCGTACACGCACGTCCACGCGGACCCGGAGGGGGGCACCTCCGGGTCCGCGTGCGTCTGGTGAGGTCGGCTACCTCCGGACCTTGACGACCACCTTGTCCGTGACGGCGGTGGCCAGGGCACTGCCGGCGTAGCTGAGGGCGACCTTCAGCCTGCCCGGCTTCATGGCCTTCGGGAGCCTGAAGACCACCCGGCCGCCCGAGAGGGTGCCGGTGAGGGTCTTCCCCTTGACCTTCGCGGTCACGGTGCCGGTCACGGGCACCCCGTCGGGGGCCGAGAGCCGGACCACGACCTTGGCCCGCTTGCCGACGCCGACCTTCGCCGGCGCCTTGGCCCGCAGGGTCGGCTCGACCTTCTCGACCACGACCTGCACGGTCGAGGACGTCGCCGCGTGGCCGGCGTCCCCGGCGTAGCGCAGGGTGAGCTCATGCGTCCCGGGCAGCAGTCCCTTGGCGGGCAGGGCGAGGGTCGCCCGACCCGCCGCCACGGGCCCGCCGGCGAGCACGGTGCCGCCCTGGACGACCTCGACCCTGCCGGTCGCCCCGGCGGGCGTGACCGTGACGGACACCGAGCCGGCCTTGCCGTACGTGAACGCGGCCGCCGCTCCGGCGATCGCCGTGGTCGCCGGCTGGTCGGGCTGGGTCTCCGCCGCCTTGACGGTGATCGTGACCGACGTGGGTGCCGAGGCGTCCTCGCCGTCGTCGGCGCGGTAGGTGAACACGTCCTTGCCCGCGAATCCGGCCTCGGGCTTGTAGGTGAAGGAGCCGTTGGCCGCGAGGGTCACCGTGCCGTTGATGGGCTGGGTGGCGTTCGTCGCCGTCAGCGTGCCACCGTCGGCGTCCGTGTCGTTGGCCAGGACGCCCGGCGCCGCGATCGTCAGGGCCGCACCCTGGACGGTGCTGTAGGCGTCAGGCACCCCGACCGGGGCGACGTTGGCCGGCGGCGGGGGCCCCTCGGTGACCGTGATCGTGACGGTCGTGGCCGCGGAGCTGGCCGTCCCGTCGCTCGCGCGGTAGGTGAAGGTGTCAGCACCGGTGAACCCGGTGTCGGGCGTGTAGACGAACGAGCCGTCGGCGGCGACGGTCACCGACCCGTTGCCGGGCTGGGTGGCACCGGTCGCCGTGAGGGGGTCCTCGTCGGCGTCGGTGTCGTTGGCCAGGACGCCGGGGGCCGCCACCGTGAGGACCTGGTCCTCGGCGGTGGTGAAGGAGTCGGCGACGCCCGCCGGAGCGGCGTTGACCGGCGGTCCCTGGAAGAGCTCGCCCACCTGGCTGGCGGACAGCTCGTAGCCGTACATCTGGAACTCGTCGACCGCGCCGTCGAACCTCGGGTCGGGCCAGCTGGTGCCACCGATGAAGTTGGCCGTGGTGGTGCCACCGACGCCGACGTCGCCGATCCCGAGGGTGAAGTCGTTGCGGGTGCCGACGAGCTCGCCGTCGAAGTAGAGCTTGCCCGTCGACCCGCTCATCGTGAACACGACGTGCGTCCACTGGTTGAGCGGCAGGTCGTTGCCCGCGCCGAGGGTGAGGCGTTCCTGGTTGGCATTGCCGGGCGCCTTGAACGTCGCGGCGAAACCGGTGGCGCCGGCCGCCTGGGTCGAGGACTGCAGCAGGAAGAACGTGTCCGTGCTGCTGCCGATCTGGACGAGGGGCACCCAGTTGGGCAGGGCGTCCGGGCGGGCCCACACGGAGACCGAGAACTCCTCGTCCATGCCGTCTGCGATGTTGTTGGGGAGCCGGACCTGGTTGTTGGTGCCCGCGGCGCCGCCCGGGAGGTTGACCCCGCTGCCGAAGCGACCTGGGGTCCACGACGTCGAGCCCTCGAGGGTGGCGGCTCCGACGGAGGGGTCGTTGCCCGAGTTGGCCGCGGTGGTGCCACTGTTCTCGTCGAACGAGTAGCGGACCGGCACCCCCTCGCCCGGCGGCGGACGCTCGACCGTGTGGGTCACCGTCGCCGCCGAGTCGCGGAAGCCGTCGGCCGCGACGAAGCGGACCTCGATCTCGTGCGCACCCGGGGCGAGGGTGAGCGCCGGGAACGAGGCCGCCTCGTCGGCGACCGTCACCGCGGAACCGACGCTGGAGCCGTCGACCCACAGCTGGGCACTGCCCTGGGCCGGTGCGTCGGTCTCGCCGGCGATCACCGCCGAGACGGTCAGCGGTGCCCCGAACGGCGACGGCGAGGCGGGCGTGACCGAGACGGTCGTGGTCGTCCGCAGGGCGGCACCCTCGTCGTACATCGCCTCGACGTCGGCGCCCGAGAGCGCCGAGGTGTAGACGCGCACGTCGTCCATGAGGCCGTCGAACGCCGGGTCGGGGAAGCCGTTGCGACCCAGCCAGTTGTTGGCCGTCGGGCCGACCTCGGTCATGTCGATCGTCAGGTCGGTCTCCTGCGCGACCTGCTCACCGTCGAGGTAGAGCGTGCCGGTCGTGCCGGTCCGCGTGAACACCACGTGGTTCCACCGGTTCTCCGTCACGTCCCGCGTCGGGGTGGCGTAGACCCGCTCCTGGAGCGGCGCCCCCTTGGCCTTGAAGGTCGCGGCGAGGCCGGTGTTGCCGGCCGCCTGGGTCTGCATCTGGATCTGGAAGAAGCTGGCGTCGTCGCCGCCCCCGAGCCCGTCACCGATGTGGAACAGGTTGATCCAGTTGCCCTTCGTGTCCGGGCGGACCCAGAACGAGGTCGTGAAGTCGGTCGCGCCCTGGAGCAGGTTGTCGGGCAGGTCGACCGCGTTGGCGTTGGAGCCGCCGGGCAGGGCGAGCGCCTTGCCGAAGACACCGTTGGCAGACCAGCCGGTCGTGCCGGTCAGGGTCGCGGCGCCGACGGCGCCGGACTGGCCGGTGTTGGCCGCCGTCGTGCCGGAGCCCTCCTCGAACTCGTAGCGCACGGGAACGTCGGAGGCGCCCGGGTCGGCGCCCACGACCACGAGGTCGTCGATCATCATCCCGGCCCCGGAGCCCGGAGCCCGGAGGCGGAGCGCCTGCTGGCGGGCGCCGGCGGTGAAGCTCCCGACGTACGTCCCGAAGGCGTTCTGCGAGGACTGGGCGGTGGTGCGGGTGAGCGTCGTCGTGAGGTCACCGACCGACAGCGCGGTGGTGGCGTCGCCGAGACCGGCCGCCGAGCGCCCGTCGCGGGCGTAGCGCAGCGAGATGCGGTACTCCCGGCCCGGGTCGAGGCCCTTGAGGACCCGCTCGATGTTGCCGGCGTTGCCGAGACCGAGGTGGTAGCCCTGCAGCCCCATCCCGCCCTGGCCGGCGGCGTTGGCGCGCACGAGCTGCACACCGCTGTCCACGGTCCACGGCGACATCCGTCCGTTGCCGGCCGCCACGTCGACGATCGGCGTGGGGTTGCCGCCGCGCCAGTCGGCGGGCAGGCGGGGGTACTCGAACTGGTCCACGACCTGCGGGGTCCGCGAGTCCATCGCGACCTCGGGGTCGATGTCGAGGATCTTCGCGACCGAGGGCGTGCCGTCCGCGTCGAAGGCGAACAGCATGTAGGCGCCGGGGGGCGCGTACGTGCCGTCCTGCGGCGAGGTGACCGTCAGCGTGCCGCCGGCCTGCGTGAACTCGAGGTCCTGGAAGTTCTGGTCGTTGTTGAAGCCGTGGGTGACCGAGCCGTTGCGGACCAGCGTGACCCGCGAGATGTCACCGCTGGCCGCGACGGAGAACGTGCCGTCGTAGCCGATCTTCTTCGGGGCGCTGGTGATGACCGGCCGGACCGCCGGCTGGTTGCCGTCGAAGAGGTAGGACGGCGAGTAGTACTCGACGTCGGTGTAGTTCCACGGGCCGGGGGCGCCGCCACCGCCCATCATCACGCGACCGTCGGGCAGGAGCAGGGCCGTGGAGTGGTAGAGGCGACCGTGCTCGTAGGGGACCGCCACCTCGGTCCAGGCACCCGAGTCGGGGTTCCAGATCTCGGCGTTGGTGACGTAGCCGCGCGAGCCGTTGTTCTCGCGTCCGCCACCGGTGACCAGGACGTCGCCGTCGGGCAGGATCGTCGAGGTCGCCCAGTGGCGCTTGTACTTCATCGGCTGGGTCGCGGTGACGACCGGGTTGGCCGTGCCACCCGTGATGTCGACCGTGAAGCCGGCGTTGGCGCCGTCCGGGCCGCCGCCGTTGCCCCACCAGCCGCCGCCGACCTGCAGGATCTTGCCGGGGCGGTACATCGCGGCCGTGGACGTCGCGCCGACCGGGTTGCCGAGCGAGCCCTGGTTGGCGATCGCGGTCGGCAGCGTGCCGCGCGAGGTGATCGCGCCGGTGCCGCCGTTGCCGGCCGGGTCGAGCTCGAACATCTGGGTGCCGGTGATGTTGAAGAGGGTTCCGCTGCCCGGCGCCACGAAGGCGCGGGGGTACCACCAGCGGTTCTCGTCCGGGCCGTTGCCGTTGCCGCCGTCGCCGTACGCCAGGGCGCTGGTCGCGCCCTCGAGCTTCTTCCAGCCCGAGCCCGCGTCCGGGGTGTAGATCTCCGGGGTCAGGACGCCCTGGCCGCCGGGGCCGCCGCTGAGGCTGCCGCCCTGGACGACGATGTCGCCGTTGGGCATCGTCGTGCCGGTCGGGTACCACCGCGGGTAGTTCATGGGCGCCTCGTTCTGGAGGCCGTTGTTCGTGGTGTAGCTCGTGACGCCGATCGCGGCGTCGTTGGGCGCGTTGCCGCCGAGACCGTCGTCACCGCCGACGGTCATCGTGGAGTGGGCGTGCGGGTTCTGCACCTGCATCGAGCAGAACAGGTCGGTGTAGGTCGTGTTGGGGATGATCCCGTCGCGCAGGTTGGTCAGGTTGCGCACCTCGTCGGGGTCCCAGATGTCGACCTCCATCTGGCCGCCCTGGGTGATGGAGCTGTTGCCGGTCCAGTCGTACGGCGTGGTGTCGGTGCCCCAGCCGCCGACGCTGCCGAAGGACTGGACGGTGCCGTCGGAGGTCAGCGCCATGTTGATCGGCATCAGCGGCCACGGGGTGACGCCGCTCCAGGCGCCGGCGTCCTCCTTGACGGGCGGCGAGCAGTCGGCGTCCATCAGCCCGGAGGTGTAGGCGATGCCGTTCTTGAGCTGCGTGCGCATGACGCCCTCGGAGTAGGCGGTGCCCTCGTGGCCCATCCCGGTGTACCAGGAGCGGCCGGAGTCGATCGTCTGGCACCAGGTGATCGGGTGCGAGGTGCCCTGACGGCCGCCGGTCATGTCGGTGACGTACGACGACTCGTCGGCCTCGAGCAGGGTGTGCACGTTGGGCGCGGGGTTGACGACCCAGTCGTACCACTCGTCTCCGCGGGTGAAGCTGGCCGGCAGGCCGGCCGTCAGCGGGCTGCCGGCGTCCTTGACGACCACGCGGCCCTGGCGGATCGCCGGGTTCTCCGGGTGGCCCTCGGACACGGCTCCGACGAGGCGGGCGTAGAACGGGTTGACGTCGTGCTCGCTCTCGCCCACCGACCAGCCGGCGTAGTGCATGCCGAGGTAGCCGCCGCCGCCGCGGACGTAGGCCTCGAGAGCGGCGCGCTGGTCGGCGTTGAAGAGCACGCCGCCGGTCTGCGCGAAGACGAGGGTGTCGACCGTGGCCAGGTTGGCGGTGGTGAACGCGCTCGCCTGGTCGGTCTCCTGGATCTCGACCGTCTCGCCGTACTCCGTGCCGAGGCTCTGGACCAGCTCCTTGACGGCGACCCGGGCCTGCGCCTGCGAGGCGTGGAAGTTCTCCTTGTAGAACAGCAGCACGCGGAGCTTGCCGTCGTCGACCGCCGACACCGGGGCCGGCGCGTTGGCCGCCAGGACGGCGGCCGAGCTGGCCGCGAGCGGCAGCCCGACCAGCAGTGCGACGACGAGCGCGAGCAGCGTGGCCGCCGAGCGACGGAGTCGTACGGCGGGGTGCGTGCGGACTGGCCTGCGGGACACGTTCATGGGCTCACCTTGGGTCGGGCTGGCATGAGGACGAGGGCACGGCGAGGTCGGAGCGCTCTCGGGGGTGGAGTGAACGTATGACCGGCGTCACACCACAGTCAAGAACTCTGTCCAGATTTGTGAACACTTCTTGCCAAACGTCCACATATGCGAATCGCCCACGAAATGCCGAGCACGCACCGGCCCGCCGCCGGGAGCGCAGAAGGGCTCGGCAGGGATCGGTGCGTGTCGGGTCGTCAGGGGTGCGGGTGCGTCAGCGACGTACGCGCGCGCTGCCACCTCCGGCCAGCGCTCGCACCTCCGTCGCCGTCGCCATCGAGGTGTCGCCGGGCGTGGTCATGGCGAGGGCGCCGTGGGCGGCGCCGAGCTCGAGGCAGGTCTGGAGGTCCTCCCCCTCGAGCAGGCCGTAGACGAGGCCCGAGGCGAAGCCGTCACCACCGCCGACCCGGTCGAAGATGCCGAGGTGGTCGCGCGGGGTGGACGAGAGCACGCCCGTCCCGGGCGACCAGGCGATCGCCTGCCAGTCGTTGTCGCTGGCGGTGTGGACCGTGCGCAGGGTGGTGGCGATGACCTTGAACCAGGGCATCTTCTCCGCAACGGTGCCGACCATGGCCTCGAAGCTGTCCATGGGGAGGGAGCTGAGGTGCTCGTCGACGTGGGCGACCTCGAAGCCGAGCGCGGCCGTGAAGTCCTCCTCGTTGCCGATCATCACGTCCACGTGGCCCGCCAGGCGCGTGTTGACGTCACGCGCACGCTCGGTGCCGCCGATCCCGGCCCACAGGCTGGGGCGGTAGTTGAGGTCGAACGAGACGACCGTGCCGTGCTTCTGCGCGGCCGCCATGGCCTCCTCGGCGACGGCCGCGGCCTGCTCGGAGAGCGCGGCGTAGATGCCGCCCGTGTGCAGCCAGCGGACGCCACGGCGGCCGAAGAGGTCGTCCCAGTCGACGTTGCCGGGCGCCAGGTGCGCGATGGCCGTGTTGGCGCGGTCGGAGACGCCGACGGCCCCGCGGACGCCGTACCCGCGCTCGGTGAAGTTGAGGCCGTTGCGGACGGTGCGTCCGATGCCGTCGTACGTCTCCCACCGGATCAGCGAGGTGTCGACGCCGCCCTGCATGACCAGGTTCTCGACGAGGTGGCCGATCTCGTTGTCGGCCAGCGCGGTGACGACGCTCGCGCGTTTGCCGAACACCTTGCGCATGCCGCGGGCGACGTTGTACTCCCCGCCGCCCTCCCACGCCTCGAAGCGGCGGGCGGTGCGGATGCGGCCCTCGCCGGGGTCGAGGCGCAGCATGACCTCGCCCAGCGCGACGATGTCGAACTCGCACTCGGCGGCCGGTCTGGTCTCGATCATGCGGGGGCTCCTTGCAGTGCGTCGTAGAGGGCGGTGGAGGCGGAGCAGCGGGCCGCGACCTCGTCCCAGCGGTCGGCCGCGAGCAGGTCGCCGGCGACCATCCAGCTGCCGCCGACTGCGGCGACGGACGGGTGGGCGAGGTAGGCCGGTGCGCTGTCGAGCGTGATGCCGCCGGTGGGCATGAAGCGCACCTGCGGGAACGCCGCGGCGAGTGCCTTGATCGTGGCCAGTCCGCCGTTGGCCTCCGCCGGGAAGAACTTGACGGTGTCGAGGCCGAGGTCGAGGGCCGCCATGATCTCGCTGGGCGTGCTGATCCCCGGGACGACCGGCACGCCCGCCTCCTGGCAGCGGCGGACGACCGCTGCGCTGAGGCCCGGCGAGACCACGAACTTCGCGCCCGCCTCGATCGCCTCGTCGACCTGGCGGTCGGTGAGGACGGTGCCGGCTCCGACGACGAGGTCGTCGCGCTCGGCGAGGCGGCGCAGCACGGCGGCCGCCCCGGGCGTGCGGAAGGTCGCCTCGGCGACGGGCAGGCCGCCCTGCACGAGGGCCGCGCCGAGGGCGTCGGCCTTGGCCGGGTCGTCCAGGACGACCACCGGCACGATCCGGTGGCCACCCAGGACGTCAGTCGCGTTCACGGTGGGAGTCGACCTTCCTTGGTCGGGGAGGCTCAACGGAGCTCGGCGATGACGGTCTTGAGCTCGGTGTAGTCGTCGAGGCCGAACGAGCCGAGCTCGCGACCCCAGCCCGACTGCTTGAAGCCGCCGCGCGGGAGCGTGACGTCGTCGGCGTGCCACGTGTTGAGCCAGACCGTGCCGGCGCGCAGCTTGGATCCGACACGGTGGGCGGTGCCGAGGTCCTTGGACCAGACGCCGGCGGCGAGGCCGTAGACGGTGTTGTTGGCGGCGGCGACGACCTCGTCCTCGGTGTCGAACGGGATGGCGGTGATGACCGGGCCGAAGATCTCGTCGGTCTGCACGGCCATGTCCTCGGTGACGTCGGTGATGAGCGTCGGGGAGAAGAAGTAGCCGCGGTCGGCGGCCGCGTCCGGGCTCCCGGCCACGAGGGTCGCACCGTCCTCCACCGCGCCCCGGACGTAGCCCATGACCTTCTCGTGCTGTTCCTGGGAGACCAGCGGGCCCATGGTGGTGTCGGCGTCGAAGCCGTTGCCGACCTTGATCGCCTTCGCGGCGGCGGCGACGCCCTCGATGACCTGGTCGTAGACGCCGCGCTGGACGTAGAGGCGCGAGCCGTTGACGCAGCACTGGCCCTCGTTGAAGTAGCCGGCGAGGGCCGCGCCCGCGATGGCCGCCTCGAGGTCGGCGTCGTCGAAGATGATGTTGGGAGCCTTGCCGCCGAGCTCGAGCGAGACCTTCTTGAGGTTCTTCGAGGCGCCGGCCGCGATCTTCTTGCCGACCTCGGTGGAGCCGGTGAAGGCGACCTTGTCGACGTCGGCGTGGTCGACGAGGGCCGCACCCGCGTCGCCGAAGCCGGGCAGCACGTTGACGACACCGGCGGGCACGCCGGCCTCGAGCAGCAGCTGGCCGAGGTAGAGGGCGGTGAGCGGGGTCTGCTCGGCGGGCTTGAGGACGACCGTGTTGCCGGCGGTGATCGAGGGGATCACCTTGAAGGCGGCCATCGTCAGCGGGAAGTTCCAGGGCACGATGCCGGCGACGACGCCGATCGCCTCGCGGCGGGTGTAGGCGTGGAACTCACGACCCGGCACCGACATCGGGATGGTGGTGCCCTCCATCTTGGTGGCCCAGCCGGCGAAGTAGCGGAACAGCTCGGCGGCCACCCCGGCGTCGCCGCGGGCGGACGCCAGGCTCTTGCCGTTGTCGAGCGACTCGAGCTGCGCGAACTCCTCGATGCGCTCGTCGATCATGTCGCCGATGCGCCACAGCAGGTGCGAGCGGTCGCGGGGGGTCATCCTGGACCACGGCGAGCCGGACTCGAAGGCGTTGCGGGCGGCCACGACGGCCCGGTCGGCGTCGACGGCCGAGGCCTGGGCGACCTTGACCAGGACCTCCTCGGTGGCGGGGTCGATGGTGTCGAACGTCTGGCCGTCCTTGGCGTCGACCCACTCGCCGTCGATCAGGAGCTGGCGGGGCGAGGAGAGGAACGAGGAGACGGCGGGCAGGAGCTGGGAGTTCTCGGACATGAGAGGCCTTCCGGGTGCGGTGTGTCTGGTGAGGGGGTGCGTGGGATCGGTGCTCGCTACTTGATGATCAGCACCTTCGAGCGGTCGAGGGTCAGGGCGACGGCGGCGACGATGATCGCGCCGTACAGGATCTGCTCCCACGCCGACGGGACGCCGACGATCGGCAGGCCGACGCGCAGCAGGGTGATGACGAGCGCACCGACGAGCGAACGCCAGATGCTGCCGTGGCCGCCGGTGATGGCCGTGCCGCCGACGACGATCGCGGCGACCGCCGGGAGCAGCAGGTTGTCGGCCATCGTCGGGCTGCCGCTGAAGTTGCGGGAGACGAGCATGACGGCCGCCAGCCCGGCGCAGGCGCCGGAGACGGTGAAGGCCGCGACCTTGACCCGGTCGACCGGCGTGCCGGCCAGGCGGGCCGCCGACTCGGAGAAGCCGGTCGCAGTGATCCAGCTCTGGACCGGGGTGAGCCTCAGGACCAGCGCGATCGCGGCCACCACGAGCACGGCCACGAAGAAGGCCATCGGCACGACCCCGCCGACGTAGAGCGTGAGCCACTTGGTGGCGTCCCGGTCGACGACGCGGATCGGGCCGGCGTCGGAGATCACCAGGGCGACCGAGGAGAAGATGCTCAGCCCGCCCAGCGTGACGATGAACGACGGGATGCGGAGCAGCACGTGGGCCAGGCCCTGCACCGCGCCGATGGCGCCGGCCGCGACGACGACGGCCAGGGCGGTGAGTCCGCCGAGGTCGGGCAGCCACATCGCGAAGAACACCGTCGAGAGCGAGCACAGCGCGGCGATCGACAGGTCGATGCCGCCGCACAGGACGACCAGGGTCGCTCCTGCAGCCAGCACGACCAGCGGCGCCGAGGTGCGGACGGCGGCGGTGAGGCTGCGCTGGGTCAGGAAGTCGGGGTCGGCGATCGTCAGCGCGGCGAGCAGGGCGACGAGCGCGATCAGTGGCATGAAGGACGTCAGCCGCTGGCCCACGGTCGGACCGCCGCTGACGACCGCGGGGTCGGCGGCCGGGGTGGCGAGGACGGGGGTGGACATCTCAGACCATCTCCTTGACGAGGTCGAGGGGGGTCGGCTTGCCGCCTGCCGGGCAGGCGACCTCCTTGGTCGCGCGGCCGTCGCTCATCACCAGGATCCGGTCGGACATGCCGATCGCCTCCTCGAGGCTGTCGGCGAGCAGGACCGTGGCGACGCCGCTGTTGGCGAGCTCGCGCATCAGGCGGTAGACCTCCGACCTGGCCCCGATGTCGAGGCCGCGGGTGGGGTGGTCGAGCAGCAGCAGCCGGATGTCGCCGGCCACGAGCCAGCGCGCCAGCACGACCTTCTGCTGGTTGCCACCGGAGAGTCGCTGGATGGCGGTGCCACGGTGGGGCGTGCGGATGGAGAGCCTCTCGATCCAGCCGTCGACGAGCGTGGCCTGCTTCTTCGGCGCGATCAGCGGGCCGTTGCAGCGCGACTTCTGTTTGGTCAGCGTCATGTTGTCGGCGACCGACATCGGCCCGACCATGCCCTCGATCTTGCGCTCGGCCGGGACGTAGCCGATGCCGGCGGCGCACGCGGCCCGGGTGCCCGACAGCTCGAGCACGGTGCCGTCGAGGCTTACCTCGCCGGCGGTCGTGGGCTCGGCCCCGAACAGCGCGCGGCACACGTCCTCGCGACCCGAACCGTGGACGCCGACGATCCCGACGATCTCCCCGGCGTGCACGTCGAGGTCGACGTCGCGGAAGGTCTTGCCCGACAGCCCGCGGACCTCGAGCATCGGGCGCAGCGGCTCCCCGGAGCGCTGCGACGCGTTGCCGTGGTAGTGGTCGTCGGAGCCCGTCGAGCCGATCATCATCCGGTGCAGGTCACCCGGCACGGCGCCGGCCGCCGCGACCTCGCCGACGGACTCGCCGCCACGGAGCACGGTGACGCGGTCGCACACGTCGAGGACCTCGTCGAGCCGGTGGGAGACGAACACGACGGAGGCGAACTCGCGCAGGCGGCGTACCTGCGTGAAGAGGGTCTCGATCTCCTTCGACTCCAGCACCGAGGTGGGCTCGTCGAGGATGATCACCGGGGCGAACTGCGTGCGCTGCTCGATCCGCAGCACCTTCGCGATCTCGACCATCTGGCGCTCGGCGAAGGTGAGCGTGTCGGTGCGGGCCAGCGGGTCGATGTCGGACCCGATCTTGTCCAGCTGCTGCTGGGCGAGGTTGCGCATCGTCTTCCAGCGGTACATGCCGCGGCGCACGCCGGGCCCCTCGCTGCCGAGGACGATGTTCTCGGCGGCGGTGAGGTTGGGCACCAGCGACTGCTCCTGGAAGACCATGCCGATGCCGTGGTCGGCGGCGTCGACGACGCTCTTCAGCCGGACCTTCTTGCCGCGCACCCAGATCTCACCGGCGTCGGGCCGCACGAGCCCGACCAAGGCCTTGAGGAGGGTGGACTTGCCGGCCCCGTTCTCGCCGGCGAGGCCGAGGACCTCGTTCTGGCGGACCACGAGGTCGACCCCGTCGAGGGCCTTGACCCCGGGGTAGTGCTTGACGAGGCCGCGCACCTCGAGGGCGGGGACCTCGGCCGACAGCGGCGTCACCGTCGGCTCCAGCTCGGCGTCGATCACTTGGTCACCTGGTTCCTTCGACGTTGCGGGACGACCGCGGCGGCGACCGCCGCGACCACGATGAGGCCCTGGACACCGCCCTGCCAGTAGGGGCTGACGCCGACCTGGACGAGGCCGTTGGTGAGCGCGGTGATGAGCAGGACACCGACGGCCGAGTGCAGGATGCCGCCGCGGCCACCGGTCAGCAGGGTGCCGCCGACCACGGCGGCGGTGATGGCGGCGAAGTCGTAGCCCTTCCCGGCCTGGACGAGGCCGGCGCTCAGCTGGCTGGTCACCATGACGCCGGCGAGGCCGTAGAAGGCGCCCGCCAGGGTGAAGACTGCGACCTTGTACGGCGCCACCTTCACACCGGACAGGGCCAGCACCTCCTCGGCGCCGCCGATGGCGAACGCGTAGCGACCCAGGCGGGAGTAGCGCTGGACGAGGTAGCCGAGGAGCACGCAGCCGACGGCGATCCACGTGAGGTAGGCGAACCCGAGGAACCGCTCGACGGCCCAGCCCTTCAGCATGGCGTCGCTGATGTTGGGCTGCACGCCGGCGAACATCAGCGTCGCCACGCCCAGACCGACGGCGGAGACGCCCAGCGTGGTCATGAAGGACGGCACCTTGAGCAGGACCAGCGCGAGTCCGCTGAGGCAGCCGAGGGCCGCAGCGAGTAGGACGGCGACGAGGATCCCGATGAGCCCGAGGTCGTTGTCGTTGCGGTTGTTGGCGACCAGGAGGGCGACCGCGATCGCGGACGCCCCCATGATCCCGGGAGCGGAGAGGTCGATCGACCCCATCATCAGCACGAAGGTGATGCCGCAGGTCACGACGGCGAGGACCGCCGCCGTGTCCATGATGTTCTGCACGTTGCCGATCGTGCGGAAGTCGGAGCTCAGGGCCGAGAAGACCAAGAAGATCACGACCAGGGCGATCGGCGGACCCGCGTCTCGCAGCGACACCCCCCGCCGAGGCTGGGGGCGGCGCGCCGCGACGACCTCGACGTCCTCGACGGGGGATGTCATGGTCACGAAATCGCGCCCTGCGAGCGGCTGAACACGTTGTCGCACTCGAAGTCGGCCTCGTCGGTCTCCGGCGCGCTGAAGTCGGCGACGTTGTCGGAGTTGATGAGGAACTGCTCGGCGAACCAGGCACGGTCCTCGTCGCCGATGTCGTCGACCGACAGCTCGCCGGTGGCCACGCAGTAGCCGATGGCCAGGCCGATGCCGCCCTGCCACGGACCGTCGCTGGAGACGGTGGCGGTCATGGTGCCGTCCTGGATCGCGGTGAGCGCGTCCGGCACGGCGTCGATGCCGACGACCGCGACGTCGTCGCGACCCGCCTGCTCGAGGGCGGCGAGCGCACCGAGGGCCATGTCGTCGTTGGCGGCCCAGATGCCCTTGACGTCGTCACCGTGCTTGGTGAGCAGCGTCTTGGTCACGGCCAGGGCCTCGTCGCGGGAGAAGTTGGCCGTCTGGTCGTCGAGCAGCTCGACGTCCGGGTTGGCGGCCAGCGACTCCTCGAGGCCGGCGAAGCGGTCCTTGGCGGCACCGGTGTCGAGGATGCCCTGCAGGGCGATGATGCCGCCCGAGCCGCCGATCGCCTCGGCCAGCGCGTCGCCGATCTGCTTGCCCGACTCGACGCCGTTGTAGGTGATGTGGCTGACCCAGTGGTCGTAGTCGGTGACGTTGAGGTCGGCCGGCTTGTTCCACTGCGTGACGAGGTAGGCGCCGGCGTCCTGCGCACCCTCGACGATCGGCGGGGTGTCGGAGTCACCGTTGGGCAGGATGTTCATGACGAGGCAGTCGGTGTCGCCGGCGAGGAGCTGGCTGACCTGCTCCTGCTGCTTGGTCGAGTCGGCGTCGTAGGTGAGCCGCTCCTGGGTCAGGCCGACCTGCTCGGCGAACGCGTCGCCACCGTCGAGCCAGGAGGCCTCGTAGGGGTTGGACTCGTTGCGCACCTGGCCGACCAGCTTGACGTCGGCGGGGTCGCAGGCACCGGACGCGGAGGCGTCGCCGCCACCGCCTCCACCGGCCTCCTCGCTGCAGCCCGCAAGGGCCATGGCCGCCAGCGACAGACCGACAAGGGCTGCGGCGGGGCGTGAGGTGAGCTTCATGGTCGATCCTCATTCTCTTCGGTGCCGGGGACCGGCGGGTGGGACTGACGGGATGGGTGGTGCCGCCCGAGTGCGGGTGCTGCTGGTGGTGCTGGTGCTACCTGGTGCGGGGGGGGCTTGGGGTCGGAGGAGGAACAGGTCTCAGCGGGCCATCCAGCCGCCGTCGACCACGAGGACGTGGCCGTTGACGTAGTCGGCGGCGGGCGAGCTGAGGAAGACGGCCGCACCGGCGATGTCCGAGGCGGTGCCCCAGCGTCCGGCCGGGATGCGCTCGAGGATGGAGCGCGAGCGCTCCGGGTCCTCGCGCAGCGCCGTCGTGTTGTCGGTGGCGATGTAGCCGGGCGCGATCGCGTTGACCTGGACGCCCAGCGGGCCCCACTCGTTGGCCAGGGCCTTGGTGATGCCGGCGACGCCGTGCTTGCTGGCGGCGTACGACGCGACGCGGATCCCGCCCTGGAAGGAGAGCAGGCTGGCAATGCTGACGATCTTGCCGTGGCCGCGCTCGGTCATCGGGCGCCCGAGCTGCTGGCACAGGAAGAACAGTCCGGTGAGGTTGACGTCGAGGACCTTGTGCCAGGCGTCGCGGTCGACGGCAACCGAGTCCTCGCGGTCGATGATGCCGGCGTTGTTGACCAGCACGTCGACCTGACGGTCGGCGACCAGTCGCGCGCCGACGCGCTCGACGGCGTCGTGGTCGCTGACGTCGAGGTCGACGACCTCGACGTCGCGACCGAGGTCGGCGACCTGGTCCCGGGTGGTGTCCTGGCTGCCGGGGCGGCCCAGCAGGACCAGGTCGGCACCGGCCTGCGCGAGTCCGATCGCCACCGCCTGGCCGAGGCCGCGGCCGGCCCCGGTCACGACGGCGCAGCGGCCGTGCAGGTCGAACGGCGAGCGCAGCTCGGCCGCCGTCGGTGCGGTCACAGGTCCTCCAGCGCCACCGGCGAGAGATCGGTGTAGGCGTTGTTCTCCCCGCCCATGGCCCAGATGAAGGCGTAGGAGCCGGTGCCGGCGCCCGAGTGGATCGACCACGGCGGGGAGATGACGGCCTCCCGGTTGCGCATGACCAGGTGGCGGGTCGCACCGGGCTGGCCCATGAAGTGGAAGACGCGGTCGTCCTCGTCGAGGTCGACGTACAGGTAGACCTCGGTGCGCCGGTCGTGCAGGTGCGGCGGGAAGGTGTTCCACACCGAGCCGTCGGCGATCACGGTGACGCCGAACTGCAGCACCGACGTCTCGAGCTCCTGGCCCCAGGCGTAGCGGTAGAGGCTGCGCTCGTTGGCGCCCGACGGCGTGCCGAGCGCGACGGGCTCGACCTCGGGGTGGCTCAGGTGCGTCGTGGGGTACGTCGCGTGCGCCGGCGCGGAGACGAAGTAGAACGCCGCGTCGGCGCCCTCGAAGGCGACCTCGCAGCCGCGCCCGACGAAGAGGCCGTCGAGGTGGTGCAGCTCGAACTTCTCGCCGTCGACCAGCACGTGGCCGGCGCCGCCGACGTTGATGACGCCGAGCTCGCGACGCTCCAGGTGGGTGTCGGTGCCGATGACGTCCCAGGCCGGCAGCTCGAGCTGACCCTCGGCCGGGACGGCGCCACCGATGACCAGGCGGTCATCATGCGTGTAGACGCCGTGCACCTGGCCGGGGCGGAACAGCCCGGGCACCAGGAAGTTGTCGCGCAGCTCCGCGCTCGTCGCCGTCTCCACGCTGGAGGGTGAGGCGGAATATCTGACGTCGATCAACGGATCTCCTCGGTATCTGAATCATGTTCCGCTATGTGAACTGCCAGAACCGTACCTGTGACACCTATCACGGTCAAGGGGTCGAAGACAGTCCATATATGTGGACAGTGGCGTACAGTCCACTTCGCGCGCGAAGATGGTCGTGCCACAGCGATCAGGAGGTCTCTCGGATGAGCACGGACAACATGGTGAACGGAACCGCGGCCCTCACCGGCCAGGTCAAGTCCGCCGCACGCGCCCTCGACCTCCTCGACGACATCGCGCAGCACGGGCCCGGCACCCAGCTCCAGCTGGCCCAGCGCCTCGAGATCCCCAAGAGCAGCCTGCACGCGCTGCTGCGCACGATGTGCGCCCGCGGCTGGCTCGACACCGACCAGACCGGCAGCGTCTACCGCCTCGGGATCCACACGCTCACCGTCAGCTCCGCCTACCTCGACGGCGACCCGGTGCTCGCGCAGGCGGCGGCCGTCATGGACGAGATCGCCGCGGCGACCGAGGAGACCGTGCACCTCGGGCGCCTCGAGGGTCCCGACGTCATCTACACCGCCAAGCGCGAGTCGAAGCACCCGCTGCGGATGCACTCGGCCGTCGGCCGTCGGCTGCCGGCGTACGCCACCTCGCTCGGCCGGGCGATGCTCGCCGAGCAGCCGCTCGAGGTGCGCAGCGAGCTGGTCCCCCACCACATCGAGCCGCTCACCACGCAGGCCACCACCGACCGCGATGCCGTGCTCGCCATCATCGACCGGGCGCAGCAGGTCGGCTACGCGATGGAGAGCGAGGAGTCGTGCCTGGGCGTGCGCTGCTTCGGCGTGGCCCTCCCCTTCTCCCGCTCGACCACCGACGCGCTGAGCGTCGCGGTGCCGATCAGCCGCCTCGACCAGGCCCGGGAGGACTTCATCATCGAGACGCTCCTCAGCGTCAAGGCCCGACTGGCCTCGCTGCACGGCAACAGCATGGTGCGCTGAGACCGGTCACGCCTCGTCGCGCGCTCAGGGGCGGGCGAAGAAGTTGGGTGCCGTCCAGGAGTACATCGACTCCTTGACGACCGGACGGCCCGTGCGGGGCGCGTGGATCATCTGGCCGTCACCGACGTAGAGCGCGACGTGGTAGATCGATGACGACTTCGAGCTCGATCCCCAGAAGAGCAGGTCGCCGGGCACCAGCGACGCGGCGCTGATCGGCGTGGACCCGGTGTACTGCGCCACCGAGTAGTGCGGCAGCTTCTTGCCGCCGGCAGCCCAGGCGCCGGCGGTCAGGCCGGAGCAGTCCCAGCTGTCGGGCCCCGCGGCACCCCACCGGTAGGGGTCGCCGATCTGCGCGGTGGCGAAGGCGATCGCGGCCGCCGGGTCGCCGGTCGGTGCCGGCGGCACGGTCGGGACGGGGGTCGGGACCGGCGTCGGGGTCGGCGTGGGTGTCGGGGTCGGCGTGGGGGTCGGCGTGGGCGTGGGGGTCGGCGTGGGTGTCAGGGTCGGCGTGGGCGTCGGGGTCGGCGTCGGCGTCGACGTGGGGGTCGGCGTCGACGTGGGGGTCGGCTTCGGCGTCGCCTTCTGCTTCTCCTTCTCCGCAGCCTCCTGCGCGGCCTTCTCGGCGGCAGCCTTCTCGGCGGCCTCCTGGGCGGCCTTCTCCTGCGCCGCCTTCTCGGCAGCGGCCTTCGCCGCTGCCTCGGCCTCGGCCTTCGCTGCCTCCTCGGCAGCCTTCTGCGCCGCCTTCGCCGCGGCCTCCGCGGCCTTCTTCTCGAGCGCGGACTGGCGCTTCTCGGCCAGCGCGTAGCTGATGCCCTGGAGCTCGGCGAGCTCCTCGATCAGGTCGGTCTTGTCGCGGGCGATCGACTCGGCCTCCGCGCCCGCCTGCTCCTCGGCGGCCGCGGCGGCGTCGCGAGCGGTCGAGGCGTCCGCCTCCAGCGACTCCGCCTTCGCCAGCGCGTCCTGCGCGGCCTGCTCGGCGACCACGGCGATGGTCGAGGTCGCCTCGTAGGAGTCGTACTTGCTGTCGAGGACCTGCTCGGTGGCCCGCATCGTCGCGGTCGTGTCGAGGACGTTCTCGATGCCGTCGGCCTCGACGAGGGCGGCGAAGCCCTGGAGCTCGGGGTTGTACTGGTAGCTGTCGACCAGCGCGTCGGCGTACGCCGCCTTGCTCTGCGCGACGTCGGCGCGCGCGACGGCGGCCGCATCCTCGGCGCCGGCGGCGGCGGCGCGCGCCTCGTCGGCCGCCCACCGGGCCCCGTTGTAGGCCTCCGCGGCCTGCGAGGCCGAGACCGCTGAGGAGCGCAGGCGCTCGTTGGCCACGGCCAGGTCGGCGCGCACGGCCGCGACGTCACGCGCCGCGTCGCTGGCGTCCTCCCGGGCGGCCGCGACGTCCGACTCGGACGGCACGTCCTCGTCGGCAGCGGTGGCGGCGCCACCGACGAACAGGGTCAGGCTCAGCGTCGCCGCCATGATCCAGCGGATCGGCGTTCGACGGAATCTGGGCGCAGGCAGGGCTCGCACGGTGTTTCCCCTTGGCGGTAGACGGCCATGGGTGACTTCCCTTTCACCCATGACACTCGCGGCACGTTAGTGCTCACCCGCCCCAAAGGGAACAACTTTCACAAAATTCACGGGACCCCTCGGCGTGTCGACTTGCGAACTACACCAATGTAGTTCTCGCGGATCGGCGGGTAACGCCACGAAGCACGCACTCCCGCCCTCATCAGTGGGGGCGGGAGTGCGTGTTTGGTGGCGTTACCTGCGGGGCTGCTGAACGTCAGTCGGCGTCGACGGGGACCTGCGAGGTCGTCGAGGTCGGGTGCGACGCCAGTCCCCCACGGTCGAACTTCTGCCCGCTCGCCAACCCACCGAGCCAGAAGGAGACGAGGGCGATGGCGACGCCGGCGACGTCGTCGGCGACGTAGTGCCAGCCGAAGTAGAGGGTGGCCACGACGGTGATCGCGAAGTTGACCCAGAAGACGATGTGGAGCACCCGGCTGCGCAGGGTGTACTGCACCATCAGCGCGACGAGCAGGGTGATCGCGACGTGCAGGCTCGCGAACCCGGCCACCGACTGCACCGCTCCCTCGATGCCGTCCCTGAGCACGCCCTTGCGGGCGTAGAACAAGGAGTCCATCAGCGCTCCCGACCCGGTGTCGGGGAGGTCCTTGTAGAGCCAGGGGTAGCGGAAGCCGGGGCCGAGCGTCGGCAGCGCGTAGTAGGACGCGGTGCCGAGGGTCCAGGCGAGGCACTGCGAGGTGGCGAACCAGTAGCCGAAGGTGATGTTGCGCGACCACACCAGCCAGGCGGCCAGGGCCAGCGGGACCAGGGGCAGGAACCACAGGTAGACCGACGACAGCACGTGCGCGGTCCAGCCGGCGCCGAAGATCGTGTGCAGCACGTTGGCGGGCTCGTGGCCGAAGAACAGCACCCGGTCGATCAGGTGGAGCTCGCGGTCGTACTTCGTGTCGCCCGTGATGAAGGGCAGGAAGGACTTGAGGTTCCGGTAGCTGACGTAGGTGATGTAGAAGCACACCAGGCCCATCACGACCAGCGTCATCCGCTCGCGCGTCCAGTGGGTCTTGACGCGGTCCTTGACGATGTCGGGCATCAGCTTGGGGTTCAGTCGCGAGACCCACAGCGTGCGCGGCAGCATGTCGAGCAGGAAGGCGCCCAGGACCAGCAGCGGCAGTCGCAGCCACGACGGACCGAGGAAGCCCTCGGGGTCGACCAGACGCCGGTCGAGGGTGAACGCGGCGACGACCGCGAGCAGACCGGTGACGAACGCGACTCCAACGAGCAGGGCATAGGCCGGGCGATACACGCGGGTCAGTCTAGGCAGCGCCGTCCAGCCGGTCAGATTCCCCGGATGGGGGCCGTCCGGGTCGGGTCCACCCGCAGGCGCACGTCCTCGCCCGGACCCCAGTGGGTGTCGCGGTCGGCGACGGCGTCGACGAGACCGACGTCACGGACGTCGACGACCAGCCGCAGCAGCTCCGGCGTGGCCCGGGCGGACCGGACGGTCCCCAGCAGCGGACCGTGCTCGTCGGCGACCAGGGCCGAGCGGCGTACGGCGAGGGCCTCGACGCGCCCCGCCCGCGCATCGCCCGCAGCCGCGCGAACGGTGTCGGCCGCGACGCCGGTCAGCACCCGCGCGTAGCCCAGGAACAGCGCGGTCTCGGCGTCGACCGGGGCGGCCCACACGTCGGCGATCGGACCGGCCTGCACCACGCGCCCGGCGCGCATGACCGCCAGCCGGTCGGCGACCTGGAAGGCCTCCTCGTGGTCGTGGGTGACCATCAGCGCCGTGGTGCCGGCGGCGTGCAGGATCTCGCGCAGGTCGACCGCGAGCCGTTCGCGCAGGCCGGCGTCGAGCGCGGAGAGCGGTTCGTCGAGCAGCAGCAGGCGCGGCTCGACGGCGAGCGCGCGGGCGAGCGCGACCCGCTGGCGCTCGCCCCCGCTCAAGGTGGCGGGGAGGCGGTCGGCGTACCCCTCGAGGCCGACCAGCGCCAGCAGCTCGGCGACCCGGGCGTTGCTGGGCCGGCGCCGCAGGCGCAGGGCGTAGCCGACGTTGCGCGCGACCGTCATGTGCCCGAACAGCTGGCCGTCCTGGAACATCAGCGCGAAGCCGCGCTTGTGGGTCGGCAGCCGGCCGACGTCGTCGCCGTCGAAGGTGATGCGGCCCGACCGGACCGGCTCGAGCCCGGCGATCGCGCGCAGCAGCGTGGACTTGCCGCAGCCCGACGGGCCGAGGACCGCGAGCACGGAGCCGTCGGGCACCTCGAGGCTCACGCCGTCGACGGCGACGACACCGTCGTAGGCGACCGAGACGCCCGTCAGCGACAACACGTCAGAACGCTCCCACGCTCGGCACGCGGAGCCGCTCCACCGCGAGCATCACCACGGCCGTGGCCGTCGCCAGCACGACGGAGGCCGCGAGCGCCATGCCGTAGTTGAGCTCGCCGGGGTGGCCGATCAGCCGGAAGATCACGACCGGCACGGTCGGGTGCTCGTCACGGGCGAGGAAGGAGGTCGCACCGAACTCCCCCAGCGACGCCGCGAACGCGAAGCCGCTGGCCGCGAGCAGCGGCTTCCACGCGGCGGGCAGGTCGACGGTGAGCATGGCCCGGAACGGCGAGGCACCGAGCGAGGCGGCCGCCTGCCGCTGGCGGTCGTCGACGCCGGCGAGGACCGGGACGAGGGTGCGTACGACGAGGGGCAGCGCCACGAGGGCCTGCGCGATCGGCACCAGCAGGGGCGAGCTGCGCAGGTCGACCGGCGGCTGGTCGAGGGTGATGAGGAACCCGAACCCGAGCGTGACCGCGCTGACCCCGAGCGGCAGCATGAAGAAGCCGTCGAGCAGGCCGCGCGCACGACGCTCCGTGCGGGTCTGCGAGCGGCGGGTCACGAGGACGGCGACGGACAGGCCCATCAGCAGAGCCATCCACGTCGCGTCGACGGCCGTGCGCAGCGACGTCACCAGGGCGTCCGTGACCGGGGCCAGCAGCGCCTGGTTGCTGCCGACGCCGGTCAGGGCGCGGTAGTTGGCGAGCGACCAGGCGTCGTCGGCGCGGAACGACCCGACCACGAGCGTGGCGATCGGGGCCGCGACCGCGACCAGCACGAGCACGGTCACCGCGATCGCCGGCAGGTCGCCGGAGCGGACGCGCCGCGGGCGGGCGGTCGTGCGTCCTGCCGTCGCGTCCGGCGTGGACCGGAGGCGGGCGGCGAGCCCGAGGAGCACCACCACGACCACGATCTGGAGCACGGACAGCGCGGCCGCGGCCTGGAGGTCGAAGAGCGTCGTGGTGAGGAGGTAGATCTCGGTCTCGATCGTCGCGTAGTGCACCCCGCCGAGGGTGAGCACGATCCCGAACGCCGTCGCGCAGAAGAGGAAGACCACGCTCGCCGCGCCGACGATCGCCGGTCGCAGCGCGGGCAGCGTCACCGTCCACCAGACCTGCGCGGGCGCAGCGCCGAGGGCGGCCGCCGCCTCGGCCGGCCGGGTGTCGAGCGACTCCCACGCGGCGCCGACCGCGCGCACGACGACCGCAACGTTGAAGAAGACCAGCCCGGCGACGATCGCGACCGGGGTGCCGTCGAGGCCGAGGAAGCCGAGTGGTCCGCCCTCGCCGAGCAGCAGGCGGAACGCCACGCCGACGACCACGGTGGGCAGCACGAACGGCACCAGCAGCGCCGCCCGCACGATGCGTCGTCCCGGCAGCGCGAGCCGGTGCAGCACGAACGCGGCCGGCAGGCCGAGCACGACGGCCACCGCGGTGGCCACGGCCGCCGACCACACCGTGAACCACGCGACCCGGGCCACCCGCGGACGCGTCAGGACCTCGAGCACGCCTCCGGGGTCGAACGCACCGTCGGCGAAGAAGCCGCGCGAGACCATGCCGCTCACCGGCAGCACGAAGAAGACCCCGACCACCAGGACCGGGCCGGCGGCGAGGAGCGCGAGGGTCAGCCAGCGGCGCATCGGCTCACCGGGTCACGAGGTCGGTCCACTCCGAGAGCCACTGCTCGCGGTTGGCCGCGATGTCGGCCGGCGACACCGACAGCGGCTCCGTCGGCTGCACGGCGAACTCGGCCCAGTCGGCCGGCACCTCGACGGCGGCGCTGACCGGGAAGACGTACATCGCGGTCGGGAGGGCGGCCTGGACCTCGTCGGAGAGCAGCCAGTCGATCACCTTCTCCGCGCCGGCCGGGTTGGCCGCACCGGAGAGGACCCCGGCGTACTCGACCTGCCGGAAGCAGGTGTCGAGGAGCGCGGCCGTGCTCGACGCACCGTCCTTCACGGTGAAGGCTGGCGAGGAGTCGTAGGACACGACGATCGGGCGCGTCCCCTTGCCGCCGCCCTGGGTGAAGTCGCCGTAGTAGGCGTCCTCCCAGCCGTCGACGACCTTGGTGCCGTTGGCGAGCAGGTCCTGCCAGTAGGAGGGCCACTCGTCGCCGTACTCCGCGATCGTGGCCAGCAGGAAGGCCATGCCGGGGCTGCTGGTGGACGCGCCGGGCGTGACGAAGAGGTCGCGGTAGGTCGGGTCGGCGAGGTCGTCGAGGGTCTGCGGAGGCGTGATGCCCTCGTCGTCGAACCAGGTCGTGTCGACGTTGACGCACACGTTGCCGACGTCGATCGGGGTGAGCTCGCCCGCTCCCTCGTCGAGGGCGTACTGCTCGGCGCCCGTGGGGAGCGTCGGTGCGTACGCCGCGAACACCCCCTCGTCGAGCGGCCGGGAGGCGAAGGTGTTGTCGACGCCGAAGGCGAGGTCGCCGGTCGGGTCGTCCTTGGTCAGCGACAGCTTGGCCGTGAGGGTGCCGGCGTCGCCCGCGGCGCGGGTGACGAGGTCGATGCCGGACTCCTGCTCGAACGAGCGGACGAGCTTCTTGGGCAGGTTGAACGAGTCGTGGGTGACGAGCACGACCTGGCCGCCGACCTCCCGCCCGGAGTCGGACGCCGTGGGCTCGGGGTCGTCGCCCCCGATCGTGCTGCAGCCGGTGAGGGCCAGGAGGAGGGCGGTGGACAACGCGGAAATGCGCAACATGGTGCTGTGACTCCCTATCGCCGGTGCTAACCGGATCAGGTTCGGAGGGTCTGCGGACGGACCGCACTCTCAGCACTGGCGTGCTCCCCTGTCTTCACCGACCAGACTACGCCGCCGTGTAGTGCTCCACGCCGTCGGTCTCGCCCCTGACCAGCACGCCGCGGGCGACCAGCAGCTCGAGGTGGGCCCGGGTCTCGAGGATGGCCAGGGCGGTGTTGAAGACGTCGAGGTCGGCGAGCCGGTGCTCGTGCCGTGTCCACGGCAGCGATCCCGCCACGTCGTACGCCGCGTGCGACCCGTCGCCGATCGCCGCGACGCACAGGTCGAGCCGCACCTCGTGGTGCGCGAGGAGGGCGTCGACCCGGGCGTGCGAGGACGGGGCGACCGGCCCGTGCGCCGGCAGCAGGGTGAGGTCGGGCAGGCCGCGGACCTTGGTCAGCGAGGCCATGAAGTCGCCGAGCGGCAGCTCGGCGAGGGCCGGCTCGAAGCCGATCGACGGCGTGATCGTCGGCAGCACGTGGTCGCCGGCGAACAGCAGCCCACCCGGCCGGTCGGCGAAGACGTAGTGGCCCTGGGTGTGGCCGGGGGTGTGCACCGCGTCGATCGTGCGCGCGCCGACCGCGAGCTCGAGGTCGCCGTCGAGCCAGGTGTCGGGGTCGTCCCACAGCGACAGGTCGGGCGTGTTGGTGCGGGTGAAGTCGGCCCACGCACGCGCGATGTCCGGCGCGCCCACGGCGCGCAGCAGCGCGACGTGGGGATCGTCCTCGAGCCGGTCGCGGCGCCGGATGAGGTCGAGGGTCGCCTTGTCGCCGAGGCCGAGGGAGACGTGCGAGCCGACCTCGCGGCGCACGGTCACCGCCTGCGTGTAGTGGTCGCGGTGCACGTGCGTGACGAGGAACCGGTCGATGTCGCGGACCTCGCGACCGATCTCGCGCAGCGACGACTCGAGCAGGGCGCGGGACACCTCGATCGCCCACCCGCCGTCGATCAGCGTCAGCCCGTCGTCGGTCTCGATCGCGTAGACGTTGACGGCGCGCAGCCCGTCCATGGGCAGCGGCAGCGGGATCCGGTGCACGCCGGGCGCCGCCGGCCACGCGCCGGGCTCCGTCCAGTGGGTGCCGGAGTCGGGCGAGATCGCGTGCGCCGTACCGACCTCCGTCATGCGACGCCGGGGACGACCCGCATGTCGCGGACGGCTCCACCGTCGAGGGCGGCCAGCGCCTCCTGGTAGGCCGCGCTGTCGTGCGCGGCGCGGGCGGCGTCGACGGAGTCGAAGACGATCACGACCGTCCGCGTCACCTCGCCGGCCTCGTAGGTCTGCTCGGGCAGCCCGCGGGCGACGAACGTGCCCCCGGCCGCGCGAAGGGCCGGGCCGGCGAGCTCGGCGTACGCCGCGACCTTCGCCTCATCGGTGATCTCGCGGTAGGTGCTGATCCAGTAGGCGCTCATGTCGCCCATTGTGTCGGTGACAGGCTGGGCGGATGGAGGACCCCCGGACGTTGCTCGAGGCCGAGCGCTCGCGGGTGCTGGCGCGCCTGGCCGCGCTGACCGGCGACTACGACGCCGTGGTCGCCGCGTCGCTCGACACCAACGCCGACGACGAGCACGATCCCGAGGGCGCCACCATCGCCTTCGAGCGGTCTCAGATCGGGTCGCTGGTCCGCCAGGCCCGCGACCACCTGGCCGAGATCGAGGCCGCGCTCGCGCGGCTCGAGGACGGGTCGTACGGCGCGTGCGAGACCTGCGGGCTCCCCATCCCGCCCGGCCGCCTCGAGGCCCGACCGACCGCGCGCCGCTGCGTCACGTGCGCCTCCCGCCCGTGAGCGGCTCAGACCGTCCCGGCCCCGTCGACGGCGCGGGCAAAGGCGGCGTCGGTCTTCTCGGTCAGTGGCACGACCGACGACCAGGTGACGCGCACGCCGTCGGCCTGCGCCATCCGGGTGATGAGGTCCTGGCCGTCGCAGTAGCACCTCCAGGAGAGCCGGTCGCCGAGGGTCGGCCCGAGCGCGGGGACGCCCTGGTCGAGCAGGAGGTCGAGGATGGAGTCGTCACCCTCGGGGCTGTCGCCCTCGACGAGGAACGGCTCCTCGCGGGCGTGGACGTCGTCGAGCGAGCCGTCGGCGGTCGCGACGCTGACCACGACGTCGATCGAGTAGGGGATGTCGCTGTCGTGCATCCGGACGCGGTCGCGCCAGGTGCACCCGCGGTCTCGGTGGCGGCCCGCCCTGAACCCGGACGGAAGGTCCAGCGCCAGCCGCACCGGCCCGTCCGCCGCCTCGACGGCGCACGTCACGCGGGTGGTGCCGCTCGGCACCTTTCCTTCGGCGGGCTGGAGGGTCGTCGGCCCGGAGGGTACGGCGGGAGGCTCGCCGTCGACGGGGGAGTCGGACGAGCACCCGGCCAGCGTGAGGACGAGGAGCCCGGTCGCGGCGAGGCGCAGGCGCACGCTCAGCGCGCCCACTCGCTGTAGGCGCGCACGGACGGGACCACGACGCCGTCCACCCCGAGGCGGGCCAGCCGCCGCCACTGCGCCGGCGAGTCGGCGTATCCCCCGACGACCACGATGCCCTTGCGCCGCAGCCGCTTGACCCGCGACGTCGTGAGCGCGGACGCCGGCACGTTGTAGCCCTCGACCTGGCCGATCGAGGCGCGCACCTTGCGCCAGCCGCTGACGATCAGCTGGGTGTCGAGGTTGGGCGCGAGGCGGTGCACGCGCTGGAGCACGGTGAGGCGCAGCGACGAGATGGCGACCTGGTCGAAGACCGCCGAGCCCTTGAGCAGGTTGACGACCTCGCGCACCTGCGGGATCGACCAGTTGCTGCCCTTGAGCTCGATCATCAGCGAGGCGCCGGTCTGCTCGGCCCAGCCCAGGAGCTCGGCCGCCGTGAGAACCGGCTGGTGCGAGGTGTCCTCGCGACACTTCCTCATCAGGTCGCGCAGCGTCCACGCACCGATCGGGCCGGCGCAGTTGGTGGTGCGCCCGACGCCGCTGTCGTGGAGGACGACGAGCTTGTCGTCCTTGGTGCGCCGCAGGTCGGTCTCGATCGCCGTCGCCCCGTCGGAGAGCGCGCGCCCGAAGGCCGGCAGCGTGTTCTCCCCGAGCGTGCGGCTCGGGGCGCCGCGGTGGGCGGTGACGGTGAAGTCGGGGTCGGCCACCGCCGGCGCGGCCACCAGGGAGGCGGTCAGGACGAGGGCGAGGGCCAGCAGGCGACGTACGAGCACGGACACATGATGCCCCTGCTGCGGCTCATGATGCCTGCCGCGCCGCCTCCGCCGCCTTCGCGACCCACTTCGGCTCGTCGCCGTACCTCTGCGGCTTGATCAGCACTCCCGCCGCACAGTCGGCGATCAGCTGCACCAGCCGGCTCTCGCGGGTCTCCTCGCGCTTCGCGCTGACGACCCAGTTCTCGGCGATCCGGCGGTAGGTCTTGGTCGCGAGCTCCCAGAACGCGGCCGCTGCGGGGTCGGCGAGCAGGCGCGCCCGCTGCTCGTCGGACAGCGGGCGATCGGCCTCGTAGGCGTAGATGCCGCTGCGCTCGGGCCTCCTCTTCTCGTACGCCGCCAGGCCGGCCGGTCGCATCCGGCCCTCGGCGACCAGCCGCTCGACGTGGGCGATGTTGACCGCGCTCCAGATGCTGGTCGGCTTGCGTGGCGTCCAGCGCTGGCGGACGGCGTCCGCGTCGATGCGCTGGGCGACGCTGTCGATCCAGCCGAAGCGCAGCGCCTCGGGGACGGCCTCGTCCCACGTCAGGCCCCGGTCGGCGACGTGCTTCTTGTTCAGGCCCATCCAGAGCTCGGTCGCGGTCTCGTGGTTGGCCTCGAGCCACTCACGGAACTCCTGCGCCGAGGCGAAGAAGGTCGCCGGCCTCTCTGGTGTGCCACCCGGGGTCCCGACCATGTCGGCAACCTAGCGCGGCTTCAGGCGCGGCTGTAGGCCGTGACGCTGGGCGCGTGCCGCAGCTCGACGGCGGCGAGGATGTTGCGGACCGCATCGACGGTGCGGGTGACGTCGGTCGGCTCGAAGCGGTCGGCGTGGCTGAAGAGCGCGTGCTCGCCGAGCGCGGCGACGAGCACCGAGCCGCGCACGAAGTCGAAGCGCACGCCGGACTCGCGCCGTGGCTCGTCCAGCGAGGCGAGGACGGCGAGCGCGCGGAGCCCGACGTCGGGCAGGCCGGCGGGCGCGGCGTGGCCGGCGGACTCGTCGTGCACCGCACCGATCACCCGGGCGTCGTCGGTCATGACCGCGGCCCAGTCGCTGGCGAGGTCGACGGTGACCCGGCGCAGGGACCGGTTGATGGCCTCGGAGACCGTCAGGCCGGGGACGGGGACGGGCGAGGGACGTCGCACGAGCGCGTGGCTCTGCACGTCGACCTCCGCCGCGATGCTCAGGTCGGGCGCGATGCCGTCGACCCGGGCCATCACGGAGACGGTGCTGATCGTGCTGACCCGCTCCAGCGGGCCGACGTCGAGCAGCGCCCCCATCTGGGCACCCATCCGGCAGACGTAGCGCAGGGCCGCGGCGAAGATGCCGGCCGAGCCGTCGTCACCCTCGAGCGTGCCGTCGGCCTGCACGTTGAAGCGCACGCGTCCGAGGACACGTTCCAGCTCTGGAACTTCGGTCACCATGCACTCCGGGGGGAAAGCCTCGACGTCGAGAGGGCGAATGTAGCCGCTCTGTCACCATCTTGTGGCGGTTTCGCGCGGAATCGCCGCGACCGGGGTGGACGAGCCGTCGACGCCGGGCAGTCCCAGGACTTCCGCGTCTGATCGCATGCACGGGTGCGAGCATGAGCGCATGGGAGAGAGCGGTCGCGGCGAGTCGTCGCGGCCCACCGACCTCCGCTTCGGGATCCGCGACCTGGTGCGGCTCAACCCGGTGCCGCCGGGCCAGCACCGCGTCGCGCTGCGGGCCGGGCTCAGCGTCGCCGTACCCCTCCTGGCGGTCGTGCTGCTGGACCGCACCTCGTGGACGATCTACGCCGCCTTCGGTGCGTTCGCGTCGCTCTACGGCCGCAACCACGTCCACCTGCCGCGGGCCGTCATGCAGGCCTCGGCGGGAGTCGCCCTGGTGTCGGCGGTGGGGCTGGGCGCAGTGTTCGCCGCCGTGGACGGGGGTCCCTGGGCGCTCGTCGCGGTCAGCGCGGCGGTGGCGTTCGCCGGCTCGGTGGTCTCGACGGTGCTCGACTGGCACCCGTCCGGGCCGCTCTTCATGATCTTCGCCTTCGGCACCGTCGCGGCCGCCCCCGGTGCGTG
The DNA here is from genome assembly GCF_003057875.1 of Nocardioides currus. GTDB lineage: Bacteria > Actinomycetota > Actinomycetes > Propionibacteriales > Nocardioidaceae > Nocardioides > Nocardioides currus. Next base: position 715,345 of record NZ_PYXZ01000001.1, read on the forward strand.
GTCCGACGTGCCGACGGCACTCGCCGTGTCGACCGCGAGCGCGGTCTTCGCCCTGGTCGTGGGCAACGTCGGCGCGGTCGCGCGGCGCACCCCGCGGCCGGCGCTCGCCCAGCTCCGCTCCCCCCGCTCCACGGCTCCGGTCCGCTACCTCCTGGCCGTCGGCGTGGCCGGTGTCGTCGCGACGGTGGTCGGCATCGGCCACCCGTGGTGGGCGACGGTCGCGGCGGCGGCGCCGCTGAGTGTCGTGGGCCGCGACCACCAGGCCCTGCGGGCCGGGCACCGCATCGCCGGCACGACGCTGGGCCTGCTCACGGCCGCGCCCCTGCTCCTGCTCGAGCTCGAGCCGGTGCCGCTGGTGCTGGTCGTGGTGGTCCTGCAGGTCGTCACCGAGCTCCTCGTGGCTCGCAACTACGCGTTGGCCCTGCTCTTCATCACGCCGATGGCGCTGCTCATGGGCCAGCTCGGTGCCGCGCAGTCCGCAGGATCCCTGCTGTTCGACCGAGGCGTCGAGACCGCGATCGGCGCGGCCGTGGCGATCGGCCTGCTCGCGATCGAGCACCGCCGGGCCACGCGCTAGACGATCGGGCGTGGGGGCCGCACCCCGACGAGCCAGGCCGCGAGCCCGCCTCCGAGCGCACCGAAGAAGTGGCCCTCCCAGGAGATGCCGGGTTGCCCCGGGAGCACGCCCCAGAGCACGCCGCCGTAGACGAACAGGACGGCGAGCCCGATCAGCACCTGCCCCCAGCTCCGGTTGACCACTCCCCGCGCGGCGAGGTAGACGATCCAGCCGAAGATCAGCGACGACGCCCCGGCGTGGCTCGAGCCCGTGTCGCCCACCAGCCACACGCCCAGCCCGGCGACGACCCAGATCACCGCTGTGGCCGCCACGCCTCGCGCCACCCCCGAGGCGAGCGTCAGGAAGCCGAGGACGAGGACCGGGACGGTGTTGCTGCTCAGGTGCTCGAAACCGAAGTGGAGCATCGGCGCGAGCACCACGCCGAGGAGTCCCTCGTCGCTGCGGGGCCGGACGCCGTACGCGTCGAGCGCGTGACCCGACGCCGTGTCGAGGACCTCGAGCAACCAGAGCACGACCACGAAGCCGCCCGCGACGAGACCTGCGGTCTGCCAGCTCGGCCGCGTCCGGGTGTCCACGGGCACATCGTGCCCGGCTCCCGGTTGCGACGGGCGGCGGAGCTCAGCCCTCGGAGCCCTCCGCGACCCGCCGTTCCGGGTCGAGCCGGGCCAGGATCGCCTCGCCGATCTCCGCGAGCTGGTCGACCTGCGCGGGCGACAGGGCGTCGATCACGTGCTCGCGCACCGTCGCGACGTGCCCCGGCGCGGTGGCCTGCACCTTGGCCCAGCCCGCGGCGGTGAGTCGCGCGTTGGTCGCGCGTGCGTCCTCGGGGCAGGGGAAGCGCTCGATCAGGCCGCGCTCCTCGAGCCGGCGCACGACGTGGGAGAGCCGCGGCAGCGTGGCGTTGGTCTGCGCCGCGAGGTGCGTCATCCGGCGGGTGCGCTCCGGCGCCTCCGAGAGCATCGCCAGCACGAAGTAGTCGAAGTGCGTGAGCTCGGCGTCGCGTCGCAGCTGCGAGTCGAGCACACCCGGCAGCAGCTCCATGACGGCCGCCAGCCGCACCCACGCGACCCGCTCCCGGTCGTCCAGCCACCTCGTGGTCATGTCGCTCCTCAGAAATAGTTGTCTCTACAAGTTTATCGGTGTAGGGTTTTGATTGTAGCAACAACCAAACCATCCAGGAGGAACTCATGGCACACGTCAGCATCGTCGGCACCGGCACCATGGGCCAGGCCATCTCGTCCGTCGTCGCCAAGGGCGGCAACACCGTCGAGCTGATCGGCCACAACGACACGGACAAGGCTCTCACCGGCGACGTCGTCGTGCTCGCCGTCCCCTTCCCCGCGATCGCCGACGTCGTCGCCACCCGCGGTGACGAGCTGGCCGGCAAGGTCGTCGTCGACATCACCAACCCGCTGAACTTCGAGACCTTCGACTCCCTCGTCACCCCCGCCGACAGCTCGGCCACCGCCGGCCTCGCCGCGTCGCTGCCGCAGTCGCGCGTGCTCAAGGCGTTCAACACCACGTTCGCCGCGACCCTCGCGTCCGGCGCCGTGGGCGAGGTCCCCACGACGGTCCTCATCGCCGGTGACGACGCCGACGCCAAGTCGCTGCTCGGCGGCATCGTGACCGCCGGCGGCCTGCGCGCCGTCGACGCGGGCGCCCTGAGCCGGGCGCGCGAGCTCGAGGCGCTCGGCTTCCTGCAGCTCACGCTCGCTGTGGGCGAGAAGGTCTCGTGGACCGGCGGCTTCGCGGTCGTCTCCTGACCGGACGGTCTCCGCGGCGACCGTGTGGTCCGGGTGTCACCGGCTAACACCTGGACCACACGCTCGGGTTCGCACACTCACGCGTTGACCGCGGCCGGGGCGGTCGCGTCGTCGACCGCCCCGGGCCGGGCACCCGACCGCTCGGCGCCGATGCCGGCCGCGACCACGCACCCGATCCCGACCACGGCGACGACGCCCACCTCCTGGTGGAGCACCACGAACCCGATCAGCATGGCGATCGCCGGCTCCAGGCTCATCAACGTCCCGAAGGCCGCGGTGGTGAGCCGTCGCAGCGCGAGCAGCTCGAAGGCGAACGGGACGACGGGCAGCAGGATCGCCAGGCCGAGCCCGAGCAGCAGCAGGCGGGGCGTGAGGTCGGTGAAGACGCCGGTCGGGGCGGCGACCATCGTCGCGACGAGGGCGGCGACCGGCATCGAGATCGCCAGTCCGGCCAGGCCCTCCACCTCGTCGCCCACGCGCTGCGTGAGGAGGATGTACGCCGCCCAGCACACCGCCGCGCCGAGCGCGAAGGCCACGCCGACGCCGTCGGCGCCACCCGCCCAGGGCTGCGTCAGCAGCAGCACCCCGACGGCGGCGAGCACCGCCCACAGCCGCGCCGGCCCGCGGCCTCGCCACGCGGCCACCCCCAGCGGGCCGAGGAACTCCAGCGCGCTCGCCGTACCCAGGGGCAGGCGGTCGATCGCCGACATGAAGAGGATCGTCACGCCGGCGGTCGCGACGCCGAGGGCGACACCGGTGCGGAGCGCGAGGCCGCTGAACTGCGAGGGCCGTGGGCGCACGATGACCAGCAGCAGCACGCCGGCCCAGGCGAGGCGCAGCCACGCCGTGCCCTGCGCGCCGAGGTCGTCGATCAGCCCGACCGACGCGGCGAGGCCGAGCTGGACGCAGAGCATGGAGGCCGTGGCCAGGCCCGCGCCGGTGCGCGCGGAGGTGCGGCAGGTGCTCATGCACTCAGTGAAGACCCGACCGACCGTTTGCGTCCACGCGACTTTGCTGGACGTACCGTCCACATCTGCTTGACAATTGATCGGTGAACACCCACCGCCTACGCGTCCTCCTCGAGCTCTCGCGACAGGGGTCGATGCGGGCCGTGGCCGACGAGCTGGGCATGACGACGTCGAGCGTGTCGCAGCACGTCGCTGCGCTGGCCGCCGAGGTCGGCTCGCCACTGGTCGAGCCGGTCGGACGTCGAGTCCGCCTCACCCCGGCCGGTCGCCGGCTGGCCGAGCACTCGGTCACGATCCTCGCCGCCGTGGACGCGGCCCGGCGTGATCTCGACCCGCACGAGGAGCCGCACGGCGTCGTCCGCGTCGGCGGGTTCGCGACCGCGATCCGCCGATCGCTGCTGCCGGCGGTGGCCGATCTCGCGGGCGAGCACCCCGGCATCGAGGTGCGGCTCAGCGAGTTCGAGCCGCTCGAGGCGCTCGACCTCCTCGGTCGCGACGAGATCGACCTCGCGCTGGTCTACGACTACGACCTGGCGCCGCTCGCGCTGCGCAGCGACATGACCGCCGCTCAGCTCTGGGGCGTCCCGTGGGGGCTCGGGGTCCGCGCGCCGGCGAGACGCGAGCCGTTCGCGGCGTACGCCGATCGCGACTGGATCGTGAACTCGCGCAACACCGCCGACGAGGACGCCGTGCGCACGCTGGCGTCGATGGCCGGCTTCACCCCGCGCATCGTGCACCGCATCGACAGCCTGGACCTGGTCGAGGACCTGGTCCTCGCGGGGCGGGGCATCGGCCTGCTGCCGCGTGACCGGGTCGTACGTCGCGGGGTGCGCGTCCTCCCGATCACGGAACCGGGCGTCGTGCTGCGTGCGCTCGCCGTCACCCGCCGCGGACGCGAGCAGTGGGCGCCGCTCCGGGTGCTGCTGGAGCAGCTCGGAGCGGCGCGTCCCGTCACAGGTTGATCGTGATGTCCGCGTCCTTGCGGAGGTCCTCGACCATCCCCTGGGCGACCTCGTTGACCTTGTCGGACTTCGCCTGCTCCTCGAGCTGCGAGCGGACCTTGGCGAACGGGGGGATCTTCTGCGCCTGCTCGCCCTGCTGGGCCTGCTGCTGCTTCGCCTGCGCGTAGAGCGTGCGGAGGTCCTTCTCGCTCGGCTCGGTCGAGCCGGCCTCGTCGTCGACGAGCTGCTCGATCATCAGCTGCGACTCGACCTGCTGCCGTGCCTCGTCCTCGCTGGTGCCCTGCTGCTCGAGGGCCGCGAGGATCTCGTCGGAGGACTTCATCTGGTTCTGCTTCGCCAGCGAGGTGAGCTCGTCGTCGACGTCGGTGTCGGTGATCTCGATGCCGCGCGCCTCGGCCTCCTGGGCCATCAGCTCGGTGTTGACGAGGTTGTCGGCCGTCTGCTTCTTCAGCGTCTCCTCGTCCGGCTGCTCGCCTCCCATCTGGGCCTGCATGGCCGCCTGCTGGAACTGCGCCTCGTAGACCACGACGAACTCGTCCTTGGTCACCTCCTCGCCGTTCACCTCGGCGACCACGTCCGGGATGTCCGAGAGGTCGGGCTCGGCGGCCTGGTCGGTCTCGTCGGTTTCGTCGCCGGCGGCGTCGGACTCGCTGCTCTGCGAGGTCGGCTCCTTGGCCGCCCCGGCGTTGTCGGCCCCGTCGTCGCCGCCCCCGCAGGCGCCGAGCGCGATCGTGGCGGCGGCCAGCGACAGGCCGAGGACAGTGCGGTTGCGCTTCAAGTGAGTCATCCCGTCCGACCGTACGGGCCGAGCCTGAGCATGGACTGAAGGGAGCCTGAACGCGCTGTTCCGTCCGGTGGGCGACGCGGTCCGTCCGGTGGGCGAGCCCTTCCAGCGCGAAGTAGGTGAATAAGTGAGAACCTTTGCGCGACTCTCGCCGCCCTGCCTACCATTGACTCGCTCGGGCTTCCCTGCCCCGGAAGTTCGAGGCACAGGGCGTGGGGGCGAAGTGTCGGCTCCCCGGTGACGCTTCGCCACCACGGTCCCCTTCCGGACCCCCGGTCGCCCGGGCGTACGTTGGCTCGATGAGCGAGAAGACGATGCGCGACCGGATGCTGGCCGGCGAGCTCTACATCGCCGACGACCCCGTCCTCGGCGAGGAGTCGCGACGCGCGCAGGGCTTGGCGCACCGGATCAACACCATGGACCCCAACGACGGAGCGGGCCGCCGAGCTCTGCTCGAGGAGCTGCTCGGGGCGTACGGCGAGGACAGCGAGATCCGCCCGCCCCTGCAGTGCGACTACGGCTACCAGACCACGATCGGTGCGCGCACGTTCATCAACTGGGGCGTGATCCTCCTCGACGTCGCGACGATCACGATCGGCGACGACGTCCAGATGGGCCCGAACGTCCAGCTCCTGACCGCCACCCACCCGCTCGAGCCCGGTCCCCGACGGGACAAGTGGGAGGCCGCGGAGCCGATCGTGATCGGCGACAACGTGTGGCTCGGCGGCGGCGTGATCGTGTGCCCCGGTGTCACCATCGGCGCCGACACCGTCGTCGGTGCGGGCTCCGTCGTGACGAAGGACCTGCCCCCCGGTGTCGTGGCCGTCGGGTCGCCGGCGCGGGTGATCCGCACGCTCTGACCACTCACGGACGCTGAACGAGGTCACTGCTCGCGGTACGAGGACGTCAGGACGAGCGAGGCGATGCGCCAGCCACGCTCGTCCCGCACCAGGACGTCGCGGTACTCACCGGCCGTCCGCACACGGCGGCCGTCGGCGAGCCACCTGACGGACGTCATGTCGAAGGTCGCCTCGGCGGTGTCCGGCGCGTGCAGGGTGATCGACGTGCACCTGCCCTCATGGGTCGTCCGGCTCGCGCCGATGCGGTGTCGTACGGCATCGATCGCGCAGGCGATGTCGTCGAACGCACCGAGCACCGGGTGTCGCAAGCTCGATCCGGGGGCGAACATCGCTTCCAGGGCCGGCCAGTCCTTGGCGTCGAGGTGTCGGAAGTAGGCGCGCTTCACTGACGCGATCGCGCGGGCGACCTCGCGGTGCCGCAGGGACGCCACGGAGTCGAGGTCGACGTCATCCGGCCACACGCCGGGCGCCCACCATGACGAACACCACCAGCGCCGACTGGTCCGAGCTGTTGTGCCACGCGTGGCGCGTCCCGCGCTGCACCACGCACGACCCCGGCACCAGCTGTTCGGTGATCCCGTTGTCGAGCTCGAGGGTGAGCTCGCCCTCGACGACGAAGGCGTAGTCGACCGTGTCGGTGGCGTGGAACGCACCCTTGGCCGGGTCGGTGGCGTGGGCGTCGAACAAGCCCGGGAACTTGTCCTCGGCATCTCGTCGCATCTCGGCGAACTCCTCCTCCGAGGGGGTGCCGGCCCCGCTGCCGGCCGCCATGTTGGGAGCGAACCGGACGACGATGAACCTCGTGCCGCCCGGGCCGGGAAAGAACGGCTTCTGCACGGGCGCCGAGTCCTGACCCACCGGCGCGACGCCGTCCTGCGTCCCCCAGACCAGCCAGTACTGCGCGCCCGGATAGAGCAGCGCCTCCGTCACGGGCACCTCCCCGGTAGCGGCGTACTCGGACTTCTGGTCCGGTCCCACCCGGGTGATCGCCTGTCGGATCGTGTCGATCATGTCGGTGCCTCTTCTCTCCGTTGCGACCCTCTCGATGGGGTCGAGGTCTGCCCCCGCGCGCGGAATCGGGGCTGGATTCCGCCCACCGGTGTGCGCTAGATGGCCACCACGGTCTTGCCCACGTTGCGGCCCTGGAGCATCCCGATGAACGCCTCGGGCGTGCTCTCGAAGCCGGGCACCACGTGCTCGGTCGGCAGGACGGAGCCGTCCTGCAGCCACTGCGCGGCGCGGGCCCGGAAGTCGTCGTAGCGATGCTGGTAGCGACTGGCCAGGAAGCCCCGGACCACCAGCGACCGGGTGAGCAGTGGGTACCAGTCCGGTCCGCTGCCCACCGCGTCGGCGCGGTTGTACTCCGCGATCTGGCCGCACACCACGATGCGCCCGTACTGGCGCATGAGCGGCCACACGGCATCGCGCACCATGCCGCCCACGTTGTCGAAGTAGACGTCGACGCCGTCGGGGCAGGCGGCGGCCAGCTGCCGTGGCAGGTCCGGCGCCTTGTAGTCCACGCACGCGTCCGCGCCCAGGACCTCCAGGACGTGCCGAGCCTTGTCCGGGCCACCGGCCACCCCCACCACCCGGCACCCCATCGCCCGGGCGAACTGCACGGCCGTCGAACCGACGGCGCCCGCCGCCGCCGACACCACCACGGTGTCGCCCGCGCTGACCTGCCCGATGTCGGTGAGCCCGACGTACGCGGTGAGGCCGCTGACCCCCATCACCCCGAGCCAGGTCGGTGCCGGCGCCAGGTCGAGGTCGACCGGCCGCAGGTTGGAGCCGTCGCTGACGTCGTGCGTCTGCCAACCACCGTTGATCGAGACGACGACGTCGCCGACGGTGAAGTCGTCGTGGCGCGAGTCCACCACCAGACCGACCGCAGCGCCGTAGATGGTGTCGCCGATGGCGAAGGGTGGCAGGTAGCCCTGCACGTCCTCCGACATCCGGATGCGCGCTGCGGGCGCGAGGCCCAGATGGGTGTGCCGCACCACCACGTCGCCGGTACGTGCGGCGGGGACGCCCGACTCGACGACCTCGAAGTCAGCGGCGACCGGCAGACCCTGGGGCCGACGCGCCAGCACGAACCGGCGATGGGTCGTGCTGGACGAGGACACGCTCACTCGATCACCCCCGACTCGCGGAAACGTCCGATGTCGGTCGACGCCAGGCCCAGCACGTCGCCGAGCACCCGGTCGGTGTCGGCGCCGAGCAGGGGCGCGGGAGCGGTCACCGAGTAGCCCGCGCCGTTGCACTTCCACGGGACCGCGAACATGAGCTGGTCGCCCAGGAACGGATGCTCCACCCGTGAGACCAGACCTCGAGACCTCGCCCAATCACTGCTCGTCATGGCCTCGAAGGACAGGACCGGGTGCGCGGCGATGCCCGCCGTCGTGAGCTCCGTCGCGGCGGCACTCGCCGGGCGGGCGGCCAGCCAGGCCTGCAGCGCGGCCTCGAGCTCGGGTCCTGATGCGTCGGCGTGGGCCCCGACGACCTTCGCCAGGCTCTCGCGCTCGTCGTCGGTACGAGCCACCACCGTGACCCAGTCGTCGTCGCCCAGTGAGCGCCAGGTGCCGTGCGGCTCGAAGACCGCGTGGCGGTTGGCACGCACGGCGGGGGTGGCTCCCCTGCCGCGCTCGGCCACGGCGATCCGCTGGATGCTCATGAGTGCCTCGACCTGCGAGAGGTCGATCCACGCGCCGACACCGGTCTGCTGCCGACCGGCGAGGGCGGCGAGGAGCACGGCGAGTGCGTGCCCCGCGCCGTTGGGATCGCCCAGTGCCGGGTTGAACAGTCCGATCAGGTCGTCCTCGTCGTAGCCCACCACCGAGTCGAGCCCGGCCAGGCCGGACATGACCGGCGCATACCCGCCGACGCTGCGCATGGGGCCGGTCTGACCCATCAGCGACATCGACAGCATCACGATCCCGGGGTTGCGCGCGGAGAGTCGCTCGTAGTGCAGGCCCCGTCGCTCCAGGGCGCCCGGTCGCATGTTCTCGACGACCACGTCGCACTCTGCGGCCAGGTCCAGGACCAACGCCGCACCTTCATCCGTCGCGATGTCGAGCGCGATGCTCCTCTTGCCGTGGTTCATCTGGTTGAAGTACGGCGTGACCTCGAGCTCCGGTCCGTCCACCGGGACGCCGTCCCGGTAGGCGCGACCGCGCAACCGCGCGGGATCCGCCCGCTTGCGGTTCTCGATCTTGAGGATCTCGGCCCCGAGGTCGTGGAGGGCGGCAGTCACCATCGGTCCGGACCACACCCATGACAGATCGAGGACGCGCAGCCCGGCCAGGGGCTTGTCCGGTGTCGCGCGGGACCCGTCCCACGGGGCCCGGCGCGACACGACGGCGGTCGACGACGCGACCGGCGGGGACAGCTTCCACGGGCGCCCGACGACGACGCTCTCGCTGTCGCGGGCGATGAAGTCGCGCATCGAGAACTGCTCCTGGGCGAGGGCCTCCTGGATGGACAGGACCGGGGCGACCGGGAAGGCGAACTCCTTGCCGAGCGCGAAGATCTCGTCACGCGTGCGATCCCGGGTCCACGCGACGAGGTGTGGATCTGCCTCGTCCGCGTGGAGGCGGGCCACGACCCGCGAGTCCTCGAACTTCGGGTCCTGCGACCAGTCCGGGTCACCCATCGCCCGGAGCAGCCCGTTCCACTCACGGTTCGTGCGGCACATGATCGACACGTGGCCGTCCCGGCAGGCGAACATCGCCGCTGGGTAGGACCCGCCCGACATGCTCGCCCGTGCGCCGTCGCGTCGCCACGGGCGTTCGTAGGGCAGGAAGTTCGAGCAGATCTGGCCGACGTACATCGCGAGCACGTCCGAGGACGCGACGTCCCAGACCTGCCGCGACTGGCTCGCACGCCGCAGGACGAGGGACAGGGCGGCAGCGCTCGCCGCCTCCGTCCCGGCCATGAAGTCGGGGAGGTCGTAGGGGAGCGCGAGCGGCTCGAGTCCGGGGTGCCCGAGCGACCACGACATCCCCGCGGTCGCAGCCGCGCCGAGTGCCGAGGACGGTGCGCGAGCGCCGTCGGCAACGCGATGGCTCGACACGTCGATGACCGGGCACGCAGGCGCGAGGTCCGCGAGGACGGCGAGCGACGCGCGGGTCGCCGCGCCGTCGAGCGCGTCGTCGTGGAGGGAGTCGGCCACGACGACGTCCGCAGACGCGGTCGCGGCGGCCATCGCGGCCGGGTCGCCCGAGGCGACCTGGACCTTGTCGCCGTGCAGGGACCTCTCGAGCTCGGCCTGCGCGATGGGGTCGCAGTCGACGACCGTGGGGAGGTCGAGCCGGGTGACGCTCGCCCCGAGCTGGGCCAGGAGCCAGCCGGCGTAGGCACCGGACGCCCGGGACGAGAGCTCGAGGACCCGCACTCCGGCCAAGGGTGCGTCGTGCGCGTTGAGGTTCATGTCGGCCTAGTAGCTGCGCGGCAGGTGCAGGGCACGTTCCGCGATGTAGTTGAGGACCATCTGGTTGTTGACGGGGGCCAATCGCTGGAGCCGGGACTCGATCCAGTGCCGCCCGATGTGGTACTCCCGCGCGTAGGCGTAGCCACCGAAGGTCTGCATGGCGTTGTCGGTGCAGAAGAACGCCGCCTCGGTCGAGAGGAACTTGGCGGCGTTGGCGATGACGCCGATGGCCGCCCCGCCGTGCTGCTCGTAGTCCGCCAGGGCTCGTGCCACCACCTCGGAGGCGGCGAGGAGTCGCATGTAGCCCTCGGCGAGCGGGTGCTGGACGGCCTGGTTCTTGCCGATCGGGCGGTCGAAGACCACCCGATCGTTGGCGTACTGGACGGCGGCGTCGATGGCCCAGCGACCCATGCCCAGCGCCTCGGCCGACAGGAGGAGGCGCTCCCCGTTCAGGCTGTGGAGGAGGTGGTAGAAGCCCTGGTCGACCTCGCCGATGACGTCGGCGGCGGCCACGGGGTGGTCGCGGAAGAAGAGCTCGCACGACGGGAGCGCGTTGCGACCGATCTTCGGGATGGGCTTGATGTCGACCGAGTCGCCGGCCAGGTCGGCCATGAACAGGGTCAGGCCCTCGCCGCTGCGTCGTCCCGGCGACTGTGCGCTCGTCCTCGCCAGGAGCAGAACCTTGTCGCCGCGCAGCGCTCCGGTGTTCCACACCTTCGCCCCGTTGACGAGGTAGCTGCCGTCGGCCTGGCGCCGGGCCGTGGTCTCGATCTTGGTCGTGTCGGTGCCGGCGTTGGGCTCGGTGACCCCGAAGGTCACGAAGAGCTGGCCCTCGGCGATCGGCCGGAGGTACTCCTCCTTCTGCTCGGGCGTCCCGAACTCCAGGATCGTCGGGATGCAGAGCAGCGGGACGTGCACGCTGCTGCAGGCGTTCAGCCCGCCGCCCGACGCGGCGACCTCCTCGAGGACGGCGGCCATGTCGGACATCGACCCACCGCCACCGCCGTACTCCTCCGGGACCATGATCCCCAGGAAGCCGGCCTTGGCGAACTCGTCGAAGAACTCCTGCGCGAACTCCTTGTCCAGGTCGTGCTGGTCCCAGTAGTCGAGCGGGTACGCCGAGCACATGGTGCGCGCCGACTCCCTGAGGTCCCGCCGGTCAGCGTGGTAGGGAAAGGCGACTCGGGACATGGACTTCCTCGTTCCTCGGTGCGGGGCTTATCGACCGTCTAGTCGGTTGGGTATTTGAATCGTAGGTGCGCGGCGCACCGTCGTCAACGAGCCTCAGCGCCCCTGCCACACCGGCGGGCGCTTCTCCCGGAACGCTCGCGGACCCTCCTGCGCGTCCTCGCTGGTGTAGGCGCGCAGGTAGAGCCAGTCGGCAGGCTCGGCCGCCGCAAGAGGACCGAGATCGGCCGCCAGCCGGACCAGCCGCTTGCCGGCGGCGACGCTGAGGGGAGCGTTGGCGGCGATGGAGTGGGCGAGGCGCAGGGCCTCCGCCACGATCTCGCCGTCCGCGACCACACGGTTGACCAGTCCGACCTCGTGGGCGCGCTGGGCGGAGATCGGCTCGCCGGTGAGGAGGAGCTCCATCATGATGCGCGCCGGGACCATCGCCGTCAGCGGCGCCGCCCACGGGGCTCCGCGCCCGCGCTTCGCCTCGGTGATGCCGAAGGTGGTGCCCTCCCCCGCGACGCACAGGTCGCAGTCCTGGGCGAGGCGGAACCCGCCGGCGAGGGCCGGCCCGTTGACGGCGGCCACGACGGGCTTGGTCAGCGGCGCACCGCTGCCGAGGAGCTGGTTCCACTCGGCCGGCACGACGTCCATCTTCGTGTTCGCCATCTCGACCAGGTCGCCTCCGGCGCTGAAGCAGGCGCCTTCGCCCGTGAGCACGGCGCACCTCAGGTCGGGGTCGCCCTCGAACTCGTCGAAGGCGTCGCGCAGTCCTTGGCGCATCGGGAAGTTGAGTGCGTTGCGCTTGGCCGGCCGGCGCATGGTGATCAGCGCGACGTGACCGTCGCGCTCCAGCTCGACGTGACCGTCCTGCTCGTGCGTGCTCATGCTGTTCCTTCTTCCGTGATCGGCCTGCTCGGTGTCGGTGCGGGTGCGAAGTCGGCCCGGATCCGCTCGAGCACGCTCGCGTCCTCGATGGTCGGTGGGACCGCCACCGCCTTGCCGTCGACAATGTCCCTCATCGAGCGGCGCAGGATCTTGCCCGACCGCGTCTTCGGCAGCGCGTCGACGACGTCGACCACCCGGAAGGCGGCGACGGCACCGATCTCGTCGCGCACCTTCTGCACCAGCTCGTCGACGATCTCGCCGTGCGGCCGGTCGACGCCCGACTTGAGCACGACGAAGCCGCGCGGGAGCTGCCCCTTGAGGTCGTCGGCGGCTCCCACCACCGCACACTCGGCGACGTCTGGGTGCCGGGCGATCACGGCCTCCATGGCGCCGGTCGAGAGTCGGTGGCCGGCGACGTTGATGACGTCGTCGGTCCGGCCCATCACGAACACGTAGCCGTCCTCGTCGCGGTAGCCGCTGTCGCCGGACATGTAGTAGCCGGGGTGCTCGCTGAGGTAGGAGGCGACGTAGCGGTCGTCGTCGCCCCACAGCGTCGTCAGGGTGCCCGGCGGGAGCGGGAGCCTCACACAGATCGCCCCCTCCTGGCCCGACGCCACCGGACGCCCGCCGGGATCGAGCACCTGGACGTCGAAGCCCGGCACCGGGACGGAGGGCGATCCCGACTTCAGCGGCATCGGCTCGAGGCCGCGCAGGTTGGCGACGATCGGCCACCCCGTCTCCGTCTGCCACCAGTTGTCCACCACGGGGACGCCCAGCACCTCGCCAGCCCACTCGAAGGTCCCGGGGTCGAGGCGCTCACCCGCCTGGAAGAGGGTGCGCAGGCTGGAGAGGTCGTGCTCGCGCACGAGCACGGACTCCGGGTCCGCGCGGCGGATGGCCCGCAGCGCCGTCGGCGCGGTGAAGAGCGCATTGACCCGGTGCTCGGCCACGACGCGGAAGAAGGCACCCGCATCCGGGGTGCCCACCGGCTTGCCCTCGTAGAGCACCGTGGTCAGCCCGGCGATCAGGGGCCCGTAGACGATGTAGGAGTGGCCGACGACCCAGCCGACGTCGGAGGCCGCCCACCACACGTCACCGGGCGACATGCCGTAGACGTGACGCATCGACCAGGCCATGGCCACGGCGTGACCGCCGTTGTCACGGACGATGCCCTTGGGCTTGCCGGTCGTCCCCGAGGTGTAGAGGACGTAGAGCGGGTCCGTGGCCTCCACCTCGACGCAGGAGACGTCGGCGCCGCGGCCGGCCTCGACGGCCTCCTCCCAGAGAACGTCGCGCCCCGCGACCAGGGTGGCCTCGGCCTGGGGCCGCTGGACGACGATCACCGTGTCCGGCGGGTACGACGCCAGGTCGAGAGCGGCGTCGACGATCGGCTTGTACTCGACCACCCGACCCGGCTCGATGCCGCACGACGCGGTGACGAGCACGGCGGGACGCATGTCGTCGACGCGCATGGCCAGCTCCTGGGCTGCGAACCCGCCGAACACGACGCTGTGGATCGCGCCGATCCGGGCACAGGCCAGCATGGCGACGACGACCTCGGGGATCATCGGCAGGTACACGACCACGCGGTCGCCGCGGCGTACCCCCTGGGCGCGCAGGGCTCCGGCGAACTGCTCGACCCGGTCGAGGAGATCGGCATAGCTGATCTCGAGCTTGGCGCCGGTGACCGGCGAGTCGTGGATCAGTGCCGTGACATCACCCCTGCCGCCGGCGACGTGGCGGTCCAGCGCGTTGTGGCAGGTGTTGAGACGTCCTCCCTCGAACCACCGGTAGAACGGCGGACGCGAGTCGTCCAGCACCCGATCGGGCGGGACGGACCACTCGACCAGGTCCGCCTGGTCGGACCAGAACCCGACCGGGTCCTCGATGCTGCGGTCGAACTGGGAGCGGTAGGCGGTCATGGATCCCTCTCGATGACAGCGGCCGAAATAGACGACCGACCGGACGGTTGACATGATCGAGCGACATCCTTACGTTGTCAACGTCCGCACCGGATCGTCGGCGCCCGTCCCCTCGTTCCCGGCGGCACCACCGTCTCCAGGAAGGCACCGTCGTGACCCAGGCCGACACCCACCCGCTGCGCATCGGACAGTTCTCCGCCTACTACGGCGACCGACCCGACGCGATGGCCGAGCTCATCGCGGACGGGGTGGACGTCCTCACGGGTGACTACCTGGCCGAGCTCACGATGCTGGTGCTGAAGAAGAACCAGATGCGCGGTGGCGTGGGCTACGCCTCGGGCTTCGTGGACCAGCTGGTCGGCAACCTCGACGACATCGCGCGCCTCGGCATCAAGGTGGTGACCAACGCGGGCGGCCTCGACTCGCTCGCCTGTGCCGCGGAGGTCGAGCGGGCCTGCCGGGAGCGAGGCCTCGACCTGACGGTGGCGGCGATCACCGGCGACGACATCATCGGCGACGTCGACCGCCTGCTGGAAGAAGGTCAGACGTTCGGTCACCTCACGACCGGCAAGCCGCTCGAGCTGGACGACCGCACGGTGCTGACGGCCAACGCCTACCTCGGCGCGTGGCCCATCGTCGAGGCCCTGGAGTCGGGCGCGGACATCGTCATCTGCCCGCGCGTCACCGACGCATCGCTCGTGATCGCCCCGGCCGCCTGGCACCACGGATGGTCGCCGTCCGACTACGACCAGATCGCGGGCGCGCTGTGGGCCGGCCACGCGATCGAGTGCGGCGGCCAGGTAACCGGCGGCAACTTCTCGCTGTTCCACCGCCACGGCGACCTCGGGCTCCCCGGCGTGCCGATCGCCGAGGTCGCCTCCAACGGGGACAGCGTGATCACCAAGACGGCCGGCAGCGGAGGCCTGGTGGACGTGGACACCGTCACTGCACAGCTGCTGTACGAGGTCGGCGGACCGCGCTACGACAACCCGGACGTGGTGGGCGACCTGTCGAGCGTCCTGGTCAGCCAGGACGGACCGGACCGCGTCCTCCTCAGCGGCGCCAGGGGCTACGCCCCGACCGCGGCCACCAAGCTGTCCCTGTGCTTCGAGGGTGGCTACCGCAACTCGGCCACCGTCGGCATCACGGGCGGCCACGTCGAGGCCAAGGTCGCGTGGCTGCAGCGCGAGGTGGCCAAGGCCGTGGGCAGTCCCGAGTCGTTCGACCAGTTCCGCTGGTCAATCATCGGTCCCGCCGACTCCTCGACCGGATCGTTCGAGGACGCCACGGCCTGGGTCATCGCCACTGCCCGCGACCGGCGCCGGGAGAGGGTCAGCCGGGCGGCGTTCTCCGACCGCATCACCCAGCTGGGCGTCTCGAGCATCCCGGGCTTCTACACCGCGACCCCGCCTCAGCGCGAGCGTCTCGTCGGGATCCAGTGGCCGTGTCTCGTGGACAAGGAGTCCGTCACCGCGCGCGTGCACGTCGCCGGCGCGGAGCACATGGTCGAGTGGGGACCGGTCGCGACGAACGACAGCTTCACGCCGGCCCACGACAGCCAGGCACCCCACGTCGAGGTGGAGGACGCAGACGTGGTCGAGTCGGAGCTCGGGGCCGTGATCGGCACCCGGTCGGGCGACAAGGGCGGCATGGCCAACGTCGGGGCCTGGGTGCACACCGACGAGCAGTACCGCTGGCTGGCGGGCTTCCTGACGGTGGAACGCATCAAGGAGCTCCTGCCCGAGACGGCGGGACTCGACGTGGAGCGCCACCTCCTGCCCAACCTGCGCGGCATGAACTTCCTCCTCCACGACTACCTGGAGATGGGTGTCGCCTCCTGCACCCGCGTCGACGCCCAGGCCAAGGGCGTGGGCGAGTACCTGGGCTCACGGGTGGTGTCGATGCCCCGGGGCGTGCTCGCCGGCCGCTGACCTGGCCCGCCCCGGACCGGGCCAGGTCAGCGCCGGCTCCGGTCAGGCCCGGGCCAGACGCCCGCCGTCGATCGTGACCAGCTCGCCCGTGGTGAACGACGACCGGTCCGAGCAGAGCCAGACGACGGTCTCGGCGATCTCCTCGGCGCGGCCGAAGCGGCGCACGGGGTTGCGGGGGCTGAGCTCGCCGCCGCGACGTGCAAGGGCCTGCTCGAGGAGCGGGGTCTCAATGTGGCCGGGCGCGACCGCGTTTACGCGGACGCCGTCCTCGGCGTACTCGATCGCGGCGCTCTTCGTGAGGCCGGCGACACCGTGCTTGCTCGCCACGTAGGCCGCCGAGCCCGCCAGTGCGCCGCGGGCGGCGATCGAGGCGGTGTTGACGATGGCGCCGCCCCTCTCGACCATGTGGGGGATCTCCGCCCTCATGCAGTGCCAGACGCTCGTCAGGTTCACCGCGAGCGTGCGGTCCCAGGCCTCCTGCCTCATGTCGACGATCCTGGTGTTCGTCGACTCCGTCGCGGCGGTCCCGATGCCTGCGTTGTTGAAGGCACAGTCGAGCTGCCCGAGCTCGGCGACGGCGAGGTCGACCATGGCGCGCACGTCGTCCTCGCGCGAGACGTCCGTCCGCACGGCCAGGGCAACGCCTCCGGCCTCGCGGATCAGCTCGGCCGTCTCGGAGGCGCGCTCGAGGTAGAGGTCCGCCACGAGCACCCGGCCCCCCTCACGAGCGAAGACCAGGCTCGCGGCGCGACCGATCCCCGACCCTCCTCCGGTGACCAGGATCGACTTGTCGCTCATCAGTGCTTCCACGTGCATTCCTTCCGTCGTGTTCGTCGAGGTCGCGTCAGCCCACGTAGGGGCGACTCCTCCGCAGCTCGTGCCGGGCGATCCCGCGGCGGTGCACCGCGTCCGGACCGTCGACGATGCGCAGGACCCGGGCCCAGGCGTAGAAGTAGGCGAGCGGGGTGTCGTCGCTGACCCCCGCGGCACCGAAGACCTCGATCGCCCGGTCGATGACCCGGGTCGCGACCTCCGGCGCCGCCACCTTGATGCCCGAGATCTCCGTCTTCGCTCCCTTGGCGCCGTACTGGTCGATCAGCCAGGCCGTCTGGAGGACGTACAGGCGGGCCTGGTCGATCTCGACGCGCGACCGGGCGATGTGCTCCTGCACCACTCCCTGCTCGGCCAGCGGACGACCGAAGGCGACCCGCGACTGCGCGCGGTCCACCATGAGGGCGAGGGCCCGCTCGGCCATCCCGAGCGCGCGCATCGCGTGGTGGATCCGGCCGGGACCGAGCCGCGCCTGGGCGATCGTGAACCCGTCGCCCTCCTCGCCCAGGAGGTTCTCCGCCGGCACCCGGACGTCGACGAAGCGGAGCTCGGAGTGCCCGTGCTGGTCCTGGTAGCCGAAGATCGGCAGGTGTCGCACGATCTCGAGCCCAGGAGTGTCCCGCGGCACGAGGATCATCGACTGCTGCCGGTGCGTGTCCGCGTCAGGGTCGGTCTTGCCCATCACGATGAAGATCTGGCATCGCTCGTCCGCCACACCGGAGATCCACCACTTCGAGCCGTTGATGACGTAGTCGGTCCCGTCGCGCACGATCGACAGCTCGATGTTGGTCGCGTCGGACGAGGCGACGCCCGGCTCGGTCATGGCGAACGCGGAACGGATGCGGCCGTCGAGGAGCGGCTCGAGCCAACGCTCCTTCTGCGCCTCGGTGGCGAAGAGGTCGAGCGTCTCCATGTTCCCGGTGTCAGGCGCCTGACAGTTGATCGCCTCGGGCGCGATGACCGGCGACCAACCCGAGATCTCCGCGACGGCGGCGTACTCGACGTTGCTCATGCCCGACAGGCGGGGCAGGAAGAGGTTCCACAGCCCCCGGCGCCTGGCCGACTCCTTGAGGTCGTCGAGCACCGCCGGCGTGCTGTGCTCCCCGTTCTCCCTCAGCTGGGAAGCCCACGTCGGCTCGGCCGGGAAGACCTCCTCGCGCATGAAGTCCCACATCGCCTCGCACGTCTCCCGTGCGCGATCGCTCTGGGCGAAGTCCATCGTCACATCCCTTTCCGAAGGTGGTGGAGTCCTGCACGGGCGCACCTGAGCACCTCGCCGCGCAGGTCGCCGAAGTCCTGGCCCGCCATGGCGCCGCCCGCGACGCGTGCGGCGATGCCCTGCGCGATGACCGCGAACTTGAAGTGCGCGAACGCGAGGTAGAGGTCGAGGTCCTCGAGGTCCGTCCCCGACAGGGACGCGTAGTGCTCGGCCACCTCGGAACGGCCCATGAACCCGCCCAGGTCGGTGACGGCGGGGACGAAGGTCGGCTCCTCGCCCGGCTCACGCCAGTAGAAGAGGAGCATCGCCAGGTCGGTGAGCGGATCACCGAGCGTGGCCATCTCCCAGTCGAGCACCGCCACGACACGACCCGGGTCGGACGCAGCCATGACGCAGTTGTCCAGGCGGAAGTCGCCGTGCACCACCCCGACCCCCGGCCTGCGCGGCTCGCGAGCCGCCAGCCCGCGGGCGAGCTCGTCGACCTCGGCGACGACCGAGGTCCGCGATGCCTCCCACTGGCGCGTCCATCGAGCGACCTGTCGGGCCAGGAAGCCCTCGGGCCGTCCGAACGACCCGAGCCCCACCCCACCGGCGTCGACCGAGTGGAGGGTCGCCAGGGTCTCGACGAGCGCGACCGACGCACGCCGACGCTCGTCGGCGTTCTCTGCCCAGCCTGCCGGAAGCGTGTCGCGCACCACCACGCCCTCGGCCTTGGTCATGACGTAGCTCGGCACGCCCAGGAGGTCGCCGTCGAGGTCGGCCAGCACCACGCGTGGCACGGGCACCAGCGTGTCCGCCAGGGCCTGCTGCACGGTCACCTCGCGACGCATGTCGTGCGCGCTCGGCAGCAGGTCGCCCGTCGGGGGGCGCCTCAGCACGAGCTCCCCTGCACCACTGCGCAGCGCGAAGGTCAGGTTCGACTTGCCGCCGGCGATCAGGACGGCCTCGAGGTCGTTCCACCGCGCGTCGCCGGTGGCCTCGACCAGGCGCGGGCCCATCAGGTCGGGTCTCGTCAGGGCCGGGTCGGCCAGGTGCTCAGCCTCCGCCGTCTCAGTCATCGAGGTCGACGTGGTTGAAGTAGCCGGACGTCAGCCCCCCGTCCACGGGCAGGACCGCGCCCGTGACGTACGAGGCGGCCTCCGACAACAAGAACATGGCCACCCTCGCCTGCTCGTCCGGCAGCGACGGCCGGGCCATCGGGATGCGGACGAAGAACGTGTCACGCAGCATCTGTTCGCTGTTGGTGTTGCGCAGCAGCGGGGTGTCGACCACCCCGGGCGCAATCGCGTTCACCCGGACCCCGCGTCGGCCCCAGTCGATCGCGATCGACCGGACCAGCCCCAGGATCGCGTGCTTGGAGGCGGTGTAGTTGGCGCGGTGGGCGTGACCGCCCAGCGAGTTGGTGGAGCCGACCGTGACGATCGAGCCCGACCCCCGCTCGAGCATGCGCGCGCCCACGGCCCGGACGACGTTGAAGGTGCCGGTGACGTTGACGTCCATGACGGACGACCACTGGTCGTCCGTCATGTCCTCGGGCGGCGCCGGTCGGGAGATGCCCGCGCACGTGACCGCCCCGTGGACCGGCCCGAGCAACGACTCGACCTCGGCGACGACCGAGACCACGGCGTCGCGGTCACGGACGTCCACGGCGCGGGCGAGCGTGGGCGCCCCACTCCTGGAGAGCTCGGCGGCGGCTCGGTCGGCGGCCTCCCCGTCCACGTCGAGGATGGCGATCGCCATGCCCTGCCGGTGGGCGAGGTCGACCACCGCCCGTCCGATCCCGGACGCCCCTCCCGTCACGACGAGCACCTTGTCGGACAGGTCGAAGTCGATCACCGCGCATCCTCCCCGCTCAGCATTCCCCTCTGCAGGAGATCCCAGAAGCTCTCGGCGATCGTGCGGGAGTCGAGCGACCCGGACGGGTCGTACCACTGGTAGGTCCAGTTGGCCATCCCGAAGATGGCCATCGTGGTGATGGTCGGGTTGAGGTCGCGGAACTCGCCGGACGCGATCCCGTCCCGCACCATCCGGCCGACGAACTCGAAGTAGGCGGAGCGCTTGTGGTCGATCTCGGCGCGCCGCGACACCGGGAGCTCGCGGTAGTGCTCGAAGAACACCCGCACGTGGCCGTGGTGGGTGTCCATCAGCGACAAGATGTCGGCGACGTGCTCCTGGATCGCCTCCCCGGGTCGCAGCCCGGCGGCCTGGTGGGCCTCGTGCTGCGCGATGAGCAGGTCGATGAACTCCTCGTGGATCGACGACAGGATCTCGTCCTTGCTCCGGAAGTAGTGGTACAACGTCGGCTTGGCCATCTCCATCGCCCGCGCGATCGAGTCCATGCTCGTGCTGCCGTAGCCGACCTCGTCGAAGAGGGCGGCGGCCTTGGAGATGATCTCCTGCCGCCGCAGGTCTGCCGGCGTGACCTCGACGGCCGTCATCGGCCCACCACCGGCACGACCGGTTGCACGTGAGTACGGATGGCTCCTCCTCCAGATCCCAGACCACAATCTCCGACCGTCCAGTCGGTTGGCCATACCGTAAGGCTCGTGTCAACCGGGGTCAACGACTCTCCGCAACTCCTTGACCTCGTCGAGTGACGCGCATTACAGTCCGGCGGCATCCCAAC
Organism: Nocardioides currus; assembly: GCF_003057875.1. GTDB lineage: Bacteria > Actinomycetota > Actinomycetes > Propionibacteriales > Nocardioidaceae > Nocardioides > Nocardioides currus. The sequence continues at coordinate 736,275 of NZ_PYXZ01000001.1, forward strand.
CGCCCGGTCGGTAGATGATTCATCTCGGGCCGACGCACCTTGGGCGATCCCTCAGTCGAAAGGCACGGACATGACCACGCACTCGACCCGGCGACACCGCGCTCGCCTCGTCACCATGACCTCACTGGTCGCGACGGCCGCACTCGCCCTGGCCGCCTGTGGCGGCGACTCAGGCGGCTCCGGAGGGTCGGACGACATCGTCGTCGGCGCGATGGTCGCCATGACGGGCCCCAACTCCAGCGAGGGCCAGACCAACATCAACGGCCAGCTGGCTCGATTCAACCAGGTCAACGAGGAGGGCGGAATCGACGGCCACGAGATCGTCCTCGAGATCGGCGACGACCAGCTCGATCCCGCGAAGGCCCCGGGCGTTGCACGCCAGCTGGTCGAGAGCGACGAGGTCCTCGCGATCCTCGGCGCCGGGTCGGCCGACTCCTACGCGGTCCTGCCTTACCTGGCGCAGAAGAAGGTGCTGGCCATCCCCGGCGGCGGTGCGACCTCCCTCATCACCGAGTCCCCGACGTCGTACCGCCAGGTGATCCCGGGCTACGACCTGCTGGCAGCAGCGTCGGTCAGGTACGCGGTCGAGGAGCTCGGCGCCGAGCGCGTCGCGATCGCCTACACCCCCGACGCCGTGGGCGAACCGACCCGTGACGGGGCCGAGGCGATGCTCGCGCAGTACGACCTGGAGCCGGTGGCCGAAGTCGAGTTCAGCGCCACGGCGACCAACGCCAGCTCGCAGGCCGCCAAGCTGAAGGCCGCCGACGCGGACTTCGTCGTCCTCATCCACACCCCTGCCGTCTCGACCGTGATGATCAAGGCCGCCGAGCAGATCGGGTTCAAGCCGACGTGGCTGTCGGCCTTCCCGCTGGCGCAGACGGCCGTGCCCGAGATCATGGGCAACGTCCTCGACGGACGCATCTTCTTCTCGACGCACAAGCCGATGCCCGACAGCGAGGACGCCGCGGACTTCAAGAAGTACTGCGACCAGATCGACGGGTGCGACTACACCAACGGCACCACGATGACCGGCTACCTGGCGGCGGACGCGTTCGTCGAGGCGGTCACCGCGGCGGTCGAGGCCAACGACGGCGAGGTCCCGAGCCCCGAGCAGGTCCTGGCCGCGACCGACGGCCTGAGCATCGACACCCCCGTGAACAAGGGGATCACGTGGACCTCGGACCAGTTCACGGGCGCGACCCAGGCCCAGATGATGGGGCTCAAGAACGGCGTGTACTCCTCCGTCGAGGACTTCCAGCCCCTGCCCGACCTGGGCTGAGGCGCGTCGGCGCCCGTTCCGGCCACCAGGACTCCGGAGCGGGCGCCGGCCATTGACGCGCACTACTTCGGCACTTACGCTCGCAATTCCCGACCGACTAGACGGTCGATCATAGACCCACCACCCTCGATCACTGGAGGCCCTCGTGACCTACTCCGGACCCGCACTTCGCTTCGGCGCCTTCCTCGGGCCGTACCACAAGCTGCCGCTCAACCCGACGCTCGCCATCGAGCGCGACCTCCAGCTCGTGGAGCACCTCGACCAGCTCGGCTTCCACGAGGCCTGGATCGGGGAGCACCACTCCGGCGGTGTCGAGACGGTGGCTTCGCCCGAGCTGTTCATCGCCGCTGCCGCCGAGCGCACCAAGCACATCAGGCTCGGCACCGGCGTCGCGTCCCTGCCGTACCACCAGCCGTTCATGCTCGCCGATCGCCTCGTGCAGCTCGACCACATGACCCGCGGGCGGATGATGTTCGGCGCCGGGCCCGGCCAGCTGCTCAAGGACGCCCGGATGATGGGGATCGACCCTGCGACCCAGCGGGACCGCATGGAGGAGGCCCTCAAGGTCATGCTCCGGCTCTTCGCCGGCGAGACCGTGACCCATCGCGCCGACTGGTTCACCCTCGAGGAGGCCGTGCTCCAGATGAGGCCCTACTCCGACTTCGAGGTCGCCGTCACCGGGGCCGTGTCCCCGTCCGGCCCGAAGCTCGCCGGTCGCCTGGGCACCAGCCTGTTGTCGCTGGCCGCGACGGACCCGGCGGGCATCGAGCGGCTCGCCGGACACTGGGACATCGTCGAGAGCGAGGCCGCCGCGCACGGTCACACGGTCGACCGCTCCACCTGGCGCCTCATGGGGCCGATGTTCATCGCGGAGACCGAGGAGCAGGCCATCAAGGACGTCGAGCACGGCATGCGGTGGCTGCTGGACTACCTCGCCCACATCACGCCGACGGCGCTCGGCTCCTACACCGACGTCCGCGAGCTGGTGAAGGTCGTCAACGACTCCGGCCGCGGAGTCGTCGGCACTCCCGAGATGGCGATCGAGCAGCTCCTGCGCCTCCACGAGAAGTCGGGTGGCTTCGGCACCTACCTCTTCCAGGCGTCGGACTACGCGAACTGGCCGGCCACCAAGCGCAGCTACGAGCTGTTCGCCGAGCAGGTCATCCCGTACTTCACCGGCCAGCTCGACCCGATGATGACCAGCTACCAGCAGGTGATCGACAGCGGCACGGAGGGCGCCGAGACGACCGCGCGCTCGCAGGCCGCCTCGGCCGAGAAGTACCAGGCGGAGAAGCAGCAGGCCGAGAAGGCCCACTCCGGCGTCTGACGAACCGGCGGGGCCCGTGGGAGGACGGGCCCCGCCGGTTCCACCTCGGCCCCCTCGTCCACATCTCCAGGAGGATTCATGAGTGACCTCGCAGGCCGCGTCGCGGTCGTGACCGGCGCCGGTGGCGGCATCGGGTCGGCAACGGCCCACGTCCTGGCCGCGGCGGGCGCCTCCGTGATGGTGGCCGACATCGCCGCCGACGCAGGCACGGCCACGGTCGACTCGATCAACGCCGCCGGCGGGTCGGCATCGTTCGCCCCCTTCGACGCGACGGACGCGGAGTCGGTGTCGCAGCTGATGGACCACGCCGTGTCGACCTACGGCCGGCTCGACCTCGTGCACAACAACGCGGCTGCCACGCACCTCTACGACGTCGATCGCGACCTCGAAGACCTCGAGCCCGGGGCGTGGGACGAGATCATGACGATCAACGCGCGCGGCGTGATGCTCGGCTGCCGCTTCGCGATCCCCCACCTCGTCCGGTCCGGCGGCGGAGCCATCGTCAACATGTCCTCGACGCGGGCGGCACTCGGCGCCGCGGACCTCGCCGCCTACGGCGCCTCGAAGGCCGCGGTCGACTCGCTCACCCGCTACGTCGCCACACAGTTCGGCTCCGCCGGGGTCCGGTGCAACGCCATCCAGCCCGGCTACATCGAGACCGCCCAGTCCCGCGCGCTGCACGGGGGCGGCGACGGACCCTCACCGCTGATGCGCCACATCCCGTCGGCGCGCCCCGGTCGGCCCGAGGACATCGCCCACCTCGTCCGGTTCCTCGCCTCCGACGACGGCGCCTACATCAACGGTCAGTCGATCAGGGTCGACGGCGGCATGCTGTCGCACCAGCCGTTCACCACCTTCGAGCAGCCATGACCAGCCCGTCGACGGGGTTCCTCGCGCGACCGGACGGGCCCCGCATCGCCTTCGACGACGTCGGGTCCGGTGCTCCTGCGATCCTGCTGAGCCACGGCCTCTTCATGAACAGGTCCATGTTCGAGCCGCAGGTCACCCACTTCCGCGACCGGCACCGTTGCATCGCGTGGGACGAGCGGTCGCACGGCGACACCGAGTGGACCGGGCCGTACTCCCTGTGGGACTCCGCTCGCGACCAGCTCGCCCTCATGGACCACCTCGACATCGACCGAGCCGTCCTCGTCGGCATGAGCCAGGGCGGACTGCTGTCACTGCGGACCGCCCTGCTGGCGCCGGAGCGCGTCCTCGGTCTCGTGATGCTCTCGAGCCAGGCCGGCACCATCAACCCGGAGTCCGGCGCCGCCTTCACGACGATGGCGGACACCTGGCAGGGCGGGCCGTCCCAGGACACCCTGGCGGCGATCGGCGGGAAGATCCTGGGCCCCGGCGTCGACGAGGACGTCTGGTTCGCCCATTGGCGAGGCATGCCCGCCCAGCACGTGCGGGACGCGGTCTCCGCCCTCACCAGCCGCGACGACCTCACCGACCGCCTCGGCGAGATCGCCTGTCCAACGCTCGTCGTCCACGGCAGCGCGGACGCCTCCACCGGGCTCGACCGCGCGCGGGCCGTGCACGACGGCGTTCCCGACAGCCGGGGGATGGTCGTCGTACCCGACGCTCCCCACGCGGCCAACCTCACCGACCCGCAGGCCGTGAACTCGGCCATCGACTCGTTCCTGGCACAGCTGTGACGACGGAGGGCCCATGAAGATCGAGATCGACCTCGGACGGCGGAGCGTGGAGGTGCTCGACCCCGAGGACTTCACGGACCTCCGCGCGCAGGCCACGGCCGCCGCCCCGGTCCCGGCGGAGGTCGACCTGGTCCTGAGAGCAGCGGGAGCAGGCAGGGCGGACGACACGCACGCGCACCTGTCACTCGCGTGGCTCGAGGGGGCGGCCGACGTCCACAGCCGCGGGACCGGCGACTCCTTCGCCCGCATGATCGCCTTCGCGACCGAGCACGGCTGGGTCGACCCGGCTGCGTCGACCGTTCGCGCACATCTCGTCTGGTCGCCCCCGGTGGGCTGACCCCACGCACCTGACGAACCCGACCCGGGCCGACCACGACCACAGACCACGACCACAGAGGCTGCCAGTGAACACCGACGTCCCCTTCGACTCCGCCACCTACCGACAAGTGCTCGGCCACTTCCCCACGGGCGTGGCGGCGATCACCGCCATCACGACCGACGGCACCCCGACCGGCATGGCGGTGGGGTCCTTCACCTCCGTCTCGCTGGACCCTCCCCTGGTGGCGTTCCTGCCCGACAAGTCGTCGACGACGTTCCCCCTGATCCGGGAGAGCGGACGCTTCTGCGTCAACTTCCTCACGCACGAGCAGGAATGGATGTGCCGCACCTTCGCTACCAAGGGGGCCGACAAGTTCGCCGGGGTCACCTGGCGCCCGGCGAGCACCACCGGCTCGCCGGTCATCGATGACGCGCTCGGCTGGATCGACTGCGAGATCGGCGACATCCACGACGCCGGCGACCACTACATCGTCATCGGCGAGGTCAAGGACCTCGGTGTCTCCGGTCGGTCGATGCCGCTCGTCTTCTTCCAAGGGGGATTCGGGCACTTCTCGTCCCTGACCCTCTCGTCCGCCTTCGACACGCAGCTCCTGCGCGAGCTCAAGTTCGCCGAGGTCGCGCGCCCGTACGTCGAGGGGCTGGTCGAGGACCTCGACGTCGAATGCCTCGCGATGGTGCGGCAGGGCGAGGAGATGCTGACCCTCGCCAGCTGGGGCGGGAGCCGCGAACGACAGGTGCCGAGCCGCGTCGGGCAGCGCCAGCCGCTGCTGCCTCCGATGGGGGCCCTCCTCGTGGCGTGGAACGGACGTGAGACCATCGACTCCTGGCTGGACCTGGCGCGCGACGACGAGGAGGAGAAGGCCGTCCTGCGCTCCATCCTCGACCGGGTCCGGGACCGCGGCTGGTCCCTCGGTCTCGACTCGCCCGCCCAGCGGAGCTTCGCCGAGGCCGTGGCCAGGGTCGCGCCCGAGGGGCCGACCCCCGACCAGCGCCGCGAGATGGTGCGGATCGCCCAGACCATCATGACGATCGACTCCGAGCCCGAACGACTCCGACCGGGACACCTCAACAACGTCCGCAGCATCAGCGCTCCCGTGTTCGGGCCCAATGGCGGCGTCGAGATGATGCTCACGCTCTTCGGCTTCCGCGACATGACGACCGAGGAGATACACCAGCAGCGTGACCGCCTGCTCGCGACCGCCGACCAGGTGATCGCCGCGATCGGCGGCCGTCGGCCCGCCCCGGTGGCAGTCCGATGAGCCGGGGCGACGCCGACTGGCTTGGCCTCGACGGCACCACGGTCGTGATCACCGGCGCCGCCGGCGGCATCGGGGTGCGCCTGGCCGAGAGCTTCGTCGCGGTCGGAGCCTCGGTCGCGCTGCTGGACCGGGCGCAGGACGACGTGGACGCGCTCGCCGATCGACTCCGGTCGGGCGGGGCTCACGCCGTGGGCGTGGCGTGCGACGTCTCCGACGAGGCGTCGGTGGCCGCGTCCGCGGCCGAGGTGCTCGAGCGCATCGGACCCGCAGGCGTGCTGGTCAACAACGCTGCCGTGCTGCAGAGCGGACTGGCCACCACCATCCCCCTCGACGAGTGGAACTGGTTGCTCGGGATCAACCTCACCGGATACATGCTCTGCGCGCGGGAGTTCACCCAGCAGATGAAGTCGCTGGGTGGTGGGGCGCTGGTGCACACCGCATCGATCGGTGGACACATGCCGCAGGGATACGCCGGCGCCTACAGCGTCGCCAAGGCCGGCGTCCGGATGCTGTCGCAGGTGCTGGCGATCGAGCTGGGCGAGTTCGGGATCCGCAGCAACGTCGTCAGCCCGGCGATGCTCGTCACCCCCCTCAGCGAGGCGTTCTACCAGGACCCTGCGATGCGGGCAGCACGCGAGTCGATGGCGCCGATCGGCAGGATCGGCACCCCCCAGGACATCGCCGATGCCGCCGTCTGGCTGGCCAGCAGCCGCGCCGGCTACGTGAGCGGCGAGGAGATCCTGGTGGACGGGGCGCTGAGCAAGAACCAGCTCGCGACGTTGCCGCGGCCGGGATTCGACAAGGGCGACGCATTGGAGCGCGGCAGATGACGACCACGCTCGACCGCTTCCGGCTCGACGGGAGGACGGCGGTCGTCACGGGCGCAAGCTCCGGCCTCGGTGCAGGCTTCGCCAGGGCTTTGGCCCAGTCAGGCGCCAACATCGTGATCGGTGCGCGCCGCTGCGACCAGCTCCGAGTGACCGCCCGGGCGGTGGAGGAGGCGGGGGGCACGGTCCTGTGGCAGCACCTGGACGTGGCAGACCCGGGCTCGTGCGGCTCGCTGGCGTCTGCCGCGATGGACCGCTTCGGCTCGGTCGACGTGCTGGTCAACAACGCCGGCGTCGGCAGCGCCGTCCCAGCCCTGCGTGAGACTGCTGAGCAGTTCACGGCGGTCATGGACGTCAACCTCATGGGCAGCTACTGGATGGCACAGGCCTGCGCGCGTGTCATGAGGCCGGGCTCGAGCATCGTCAACATCGCCAGCGTGCTCGGGATCATCCCGTCCTACGCACCACAGGCGGCCTATGCCTCCAGCAAGGCCGGGGTCATCGGGCTGACGCGCGACCTCGCCCAGCAGTGGAGCCAGCGGAGGGGGATCCGCGTCAACGCGCTCGCGCCCGGCTACTTCGAGAGCGAGCTGACGGCGTCGGTCCCCCGCGACGACCTCCACCGCTTCATCGAGCGGCGAGGGATCATCCACCGCCTCGGCGAGCAGCACGAGCTCGACGCGGCCCTGCTGTTCCTGGCCAGCGACGCATCGTCCTACATCACCGGCATCACGCTGCCGGTCGATGGAGGAATGTCCACCCACTGACCCACGGAGAACCCATGCCCCACCTGTTCAGCGACCTCGCCATCCGGGGTACGAGGTTCAAGAACCGCATCGTCACCTCGCCGATGTGGCAGTACCGCGGAGCCGACGGCCACGTGACGGACTGGCACGTGATGCACCTCGGCAGGTTCGCCGAGGGGGGCGCCGGACTCGTCTTCCAGGAGGCGACCACGGTCGACGGTCTCGCGCGCGGCACCGAGGGCGACCTGGGGATCTGGGACGACGCGCACGTCCCCGGCCTGCGTCGCGTCGTCGACGTCATCCACGAGTCCGGGGCCCTGGCCGGGATCCAGCTGGGACACCCCGGTAGGAAGGCGCGCTCACCCCGCCCCTGGGAGCCGCCGTCGGCCCTGGGACCGGCGGACGACGATCCCGAGTGGCAGCTCCTGGCGCCCAGCGCGTCCCCCGACCACGACGACCGGCTCCCCTGGCGTGTCATGACGCTCGCCGACATCGAACGGGTCCGCCGCTGCTGGCGCGACGCCGTCGAGCGAGCCGACGCCGCGGGCTACGACGTGCTGGAGATCCATGGGGCGCACGGATACCTGCTGCACACATTTCTCTCCCCCGCCTCGAACACTCGCACCGACGACTACGGCGGCTCCTTCGACGCCCGGACCCGGCTCCTTCGCGAGGTGGTCGGCGATGCTCGAGCCGCGTGGCCCGACCACAAGCCGCTGTTCGTCCGCCTGTCCTGTGTCGACGGAGCGGGCTGGACGATCGACGACACGCTCAGGCTCGCGCGCGTCCTGGCCGACCTCGGTGTGGACGTCATCGACTGCTCCACCGGTGGCATCACGGGCTCCTCGCTCGACACGGGAGCACCGCCGTCCTACGGCTACCAGGTGCCGTACGCCGCAGCGATCCGTGAGGCCACGTCGATGCGCACCATGGCGGTCGGGCTGATCGTGCACCCGCGGCAGGCCGACCACATCGTCGGCTCCGGGCAAGCCGATCTCGTCGCGCTGGGCCGGGAGATGCTCTTAAACCCCAACTGGCCGATGGACGCAGCGCAGAAGCTCGGCGCGGACACCGGCTTCTCCTTCCACGGTCCTCACCTCTCGTACTGGCTGGCCCGCCGTCGGAGGTCGGTGGACGACCTGTTGCCGTCCACGTTCGGCGACCTCGACGACTGGCGCTGACGTGCGGCTCGACGCCCGTCGGATGCATCGGCACAGACGGTTGACACCGTGTGACGCGCGCCATACGGTTTCTCCCACCCGACCAGACGGTCGGGTCATCCCCACCACATCTCCCAGCACTGGAGAGTCATGGACCTGTTCCTGACCTGCATCGTCACCGGAGTGACGTTCGGCCTGATCTACGCCCTCGCCGGCGTCGGCCTCGTGACGATCTTCCGGACGTCCGGATACGTGAGCTTCGCCCAGGGCGACATCGCCGCGGTCGCGCTCTACATCGGCATCGCCGCCTACACCGCCGATGTCCCCTACCCGCTCATGGCACTGATCGTCGTCGGGGCAGCCGGTCTCATCGGCGGTCTCATCGGCGGCCTCATCGTGATCCCCCTCGAGCGACACGGGCTGCTGACGGCCGCGCTCGCGACCATCGGCGTCGGCCTGACGATCCAGGGCATCGAGAACGTCACCATCAACCCCGAACCGCGCGCCTTCCCCTCCGCGGGCAGCCGAGCGGCGTTCGACGTCGGGCCGGTGACCCTGAGCGTCGCGGACGTGACCGCCGCCGTGGTGTGCATCGGCCTCTTCATCGCGCTCGCCCTCTTCTTCCGGCTCTCGCGCACCGGTACGGCGATGCGTGCGGCCAACGACAACGCCGAGGCCGCGCGCCACATCGGGTTGAGCGCCTACCGGCTCAAGGGCCTGAGCTGGGTCCTGGGCGGCGCCCTTGCCGGCGTCTGTGGCTTGTTCGTCGCCCCCGCCTACTCCCTGAGCCCGACCAGCGTGAACGCCCTGCTCGTGTTCGGCTTCGCCACGGTCGTGCTCGGCGGCTTCGACAGCGTCCTCGGCGCACTGCTGTCCGGGCTCATCATCGGCATCTCGACCAACCTGATCGCCGCCTACGTCGCTCCGGGCGCCGTCAACTTCGGCATGTACGTCCTGCTTCTCGGCATGCTCCTCGTCCGCCCCTACGGCCTGCTCGGCCAGCGACCGCTCGAAAGGGTCTGACCATGGCGACCATCGTCTCCGAGCCCGACCACGCTCCCGCTCCCGACCGCGCCGTGCGCCTGCGCACGTCCGTCTTCACCGGGCGCGGTGCCCTCCTGCTCCCCCGCCACGTCACGCTGGTCGCCTTCGCGGTCGCGGTCCTGGTCATCGGGCTCACCGGGTCGGCGTCGACGCGCTACGGACTGATCCTGGCGACCGTCTACGCGATCGCGATCGTCGGGAACAACGCCATCGCCTCGACGCTCAACGAGATCAACCTGAGCACGACGGCCTTCCTCGCGCTCGGGTCGTACATCACGGCCAACGCCCTCGAGCGCGACCAGAACATCGTCGTGTCCCTGGTCCTCGCCGTGGTCGGGTGCGCGGTCGTCGGCTTCCTCGTGGCCATCCCCACCAGTCGACTGGGAGGCATCCAGACCGCACTCGTCACCTTCGCCCTCGCCTACTCGGTGCTCGACCTCGCCTCCTACCTCAAGGACATCACCGGCGGGGACAACGGCAAGTTCGTCTTCGTCGACACGACCATCGGCGACTCGGTCATCAGCGGATCCGAACCGGCCATGCTGATCGTCGCCGTGGCGTCGATGGTCCTGGTCGGGCTTGTCCACCTCAGGACACTGAACAGCCGCGCCGGTCGTATCGCCATCAGCGTGGGCGAGTCCGAGCAGGCCGCCGCGGTGTTCGGGATCCGCACCCGGCTGGTCAAGGTCCTGGTGTGGACCTACGCGTCGGCGATCTTCGGCTTCGCGGGCTTCCTGCTCGCGCTGACGGTCGGCTTCGTCGCCTCCTCGCAGTGGACGATCATGATCGCGATCCTCGTCTTCGTCGGCGGGCTGATCGGCGGGACACGGAGCGTCACGGGCGCGTGGATCGGCGGCATCGTCGTCGCCGGCATGCCGCTGTGGCTCCAGAACTTCATCCCGGCGAGCTCGACCACGATCGCGTTCGGCCTCGTCCTCCTCGTGGCCCTCCTCGCCGGAGGCAAGGGCCTGTCCGAGCTCGGGGAGCGACTCGCCATCAACGTGTACCTCCGACGGGAAGGCACCAAGTGAACGCACACGTGGAGACCGAGCCGGTCACGGCCCCACCACGCACCGACAGCTCCGGCGGCCTGGTGGCACAGGGCGTAACGATGCGCTTCGGCGGCAACACGGCTCTCGACGAGGTCGGCCTGACGTTGCCTCGCGGCGAGTGGACCGGACTGATCGGTCCCAACGGGTCCGGCAAGACGACCATGCTGAACGTGCTCAGCGGCATCTACGTGCCGCAGGCCGGGCGAACGACCCTCGACGGTGTGGGCATCGGCTCACTGAGACCCGGTCCGCGGAGCCGGCTGGGAGTCGTCCGGACGTTCCAGCACCCGCAGCTCGCGGAGAGCCTCACCATGTGGGAGAACGTCCTCCTCGGGGTCGACCTGCGTCGCAGTCGCGACCGGCGGGGCCGGGTCGCATCGGCCGAGGACCCCGTGGCGGTGGCGCGAAAGGTCGTGGACATCTTCGGGTTCACCGCGTACGCCGACCACGTCCCGTCCCAGGCGCCCTACGGCGTCCGGAAGATCGCCGAGATCGCCCGGGCCGTGGTCGCCTCGCCCAAGGTGCTGCTGCTCGACGAGCCCGCCGCAGGACTGAGCAGGGAGGAGCGTCGCGAGCTCATCGCCGCGCTGGCCGTCATCCGTGATGCGCGCCCCGACATGGCCGTGTGCCTGGTGGAGCACGACATCCGGCTCGTGGCCTCCGTGTGCCCCACCATCCAGGTCCTCAACTTCGGCAAGGTGCTCGCCTCGGGCACCTCGAGCGAGGTGCTCAAGGACCAGTCCGTCATCGAGGCCTACCTGGGGAAGTCCGCCGCCCGGCTCAACGAAGGGACCACAACGTGACCACGTTGTCCGTGATCGACCTCCAGGGCGGCTACCGCGAGTCGGTCCCGGTGTTCTCGGAGGTGGGCTTCGAGCTCGACCGCGGTGCGATCGGCGTGATCGGTCGCAACGGGGCCGGCAAGACCTGCCTCGCCCAGACCCTGTCCGGCGCCCTGACCACCACGAACGGTTCCATCCTGCTCGGCGGACGCGCCGTCGAGCACCTGTCGCCCCGGGCCCGCGTGAGCGCGGGGATCTCGCTCGTGCCGGAGGGCCGGCTCATCTTCGGCCAGCTGACCGTCCGCGAGAACCTCGAGGTGGCGGTCCACGCGGCCGGGCGAGGGGAGAAGCGGATCGCCGCGATGGAGGAGCAGTTCCCCATCCTGGGTCACAAGCGCTCGATGCGCGGCGCATCGCTCAGCGGCGGTGAGCAGCAGCTGCTCGCCATCGCGCGTGCCCTCGTGCAGGAGCCGACGGTCGTCATCCTCGACGAGCCCTCGCTGGGTCTGTCCCCGATCGCGGTGGACAACCTCACCGTCGCCCTGCGCCAGGTCCTCGACGAGGGCGAGGTCGCGATGGTCCTCATGGAGCAGAACGGCGAGCTCCTGACCGGCCTGTGCCACTCGGTCCTGCTGATGGACCAGGGGGCGATCACCGGGACCCTCGACATGGGCGATCCTGCCGACCAGGACAAGCTGTTCGAGAGCTACCTCGGGGTGTGAGGGCAGGAGTCGCCACCGCAGGCGCACGACGGGGTCCGCGGGTCGTCGTCGGGCCCGGCGCCCTGGGCCGCCTCGGAGACGAGCTCGAGCGCGTCGGCACGCACCGGCCCTTGGTCGTCTGCGGCCGGTCGACCGCGCGCGACACCGCCCTGATGGACGCCCTCGGGGCTGCCTTGCGCGGACGGGCCGTCGAGCTGGTGGATCACGTCCGACCCGACGTGCCCCTGGAGTCCGTGGAGCGGGTTGCGGACGCCGTCGTCAGCTCCGGTGCCGATGCGTTGGTGGCTGTCGGCGGAGGCGGAGCCATCACGACCGCTCGGGCCGCGAACATCGTGGCGCACGAGCGGTCCGGGCTCCTCGACCTGTCGACGCACATCGACGACGAGGGTCGTGTCACCAGCCCGCGCCTCACCGGGCGTCGGCTCCCCCAGGTCGTCGTCGCGACGACGCCCACGACGGCGGCGCCGAAGGCCGGCGCAGCGGTGACGGTGGACGGCCGTCGTCACGCGTTGTACGACCCGCGCACCCGGGCCGCCAGCGTGGTCGTCGACAGCACCGTCACCACGGGTGTGCCTCGTGACACAAGAACGGCCGCCGTGCTGAACGCCTACGTGATGGCTGTCGAAGGATGGATGTCCCCCCTGCACCACCCGCTGGTCGACGTCACGTTGAGAGGCGCCGTCGCCGAGCTGGCCGAGGCGCTCGCAGCGGCGCTGCGCGGCGAGCCGGGCACCGACGATCGACCGGTGATCGCCGCGGTCGCCGTGGGGGAGGCGACCGACGTGACCGGCGGTGGGATGACCGCGGCGCTCTCCCACACCATCGGTCCCCTCGTCGACGTACCCAACGGGATCCTCGACGCCTTGCTGCTGCCCCACGTCGTCGCGGCCTCCGGTCCCGCCCAACGCGACCGGCTCGACGACCTGAGCAGCACGCTGGGGGCGGACGTGCTCGACGTCGTGCGTCACGCCCTCACGACGGGGTCGAGGTCGACACGCCTGCGCGACGTCGGCCTGCCGGCCGACTCCGTCGCGGAGGTGGCCCGACGCGCCCTGGACGACGTCTCGGCCTGGACGGACCGCCATCCCGATCCCGGGGCCCACGCGCATCGCATCCTCGCCGCTGCGTGGTGAACGGCCGCACCCGACGGCGGCGTTAGGGTGGCGCGAGGCACGCGGACACCGTGCGTGGCGAGTCGGAGGAGACAGCAAGTGAATGAGCCCGCACGGCGCGGTCCCAAGTCCGCGGCGCCGCAGAAGCGCGCGGAGATCGTGGCGATCACGGCGAAGATGCTCAACGAGGAGCAAGGCGACCACGTCGTCAACATGAATGACATCGCGCAGGCCGCTGGCATCGCGAAGCCGACGCTCTACCACTACTTCAAGAGCAAGGAGGAGATCATCTTCTCCATCCACATGACGCTCTTCGAGCTCATGCGGGACCAGCTGGAGGAGCGCCTCGCGACGGAGTCGCAGCCGGAGGACCAGCTGCGCGGCGTATTCCGCGACATCTTCGCCCAGCTCCACAGCCACCCCGGCCACACGCGGGTCTTCCGGGAGTACTTCCGCCGACTCAGCCCCGAACGACAGAAGATCGTGCGTGAGCAGGAGGGCGAGTACGAGCGGTCCGTGCGCAAGATCCTCACGGACGGCGTGGAGCAAGGGGTGTTCAAGGACCTCGACCCGACGCTGGCGTCACTGGCACTGTTCGGCATGGCGTACTGGGCCTACGAGTGGTACAACCCGGACGGCCGGATCCCGGCGCAGGACCTCGCGGACCAGTTCTACACCTACTTCGTCTCCGGCATCGGCGCCCGCTAGGTGTAGTTCCCCGTGACGTTGTGAATGCGGTCGGCTGGGACGAGGCCTTCGATGCCGGTGTGGGGTCGGTGGTGATTGTAGAAGTGGAGCCAGTCGGCGTAGGTCGCGGCGCGTGCGGCGTCTGAGAGGTAGATCGCGGCGTAGGCCCACTCGGCGGCGAGGGTGCGGTTGAAGCGTTCGACCTTGCCGTTGGTCTGGGGGCGGTAGGGCCGGGTGCGGCGGTGCTTCACCTCCTCGCCGAGCGCGGCAGCGAAGGCGTGGGAGCGGTAGCAGGCGCCGTTGTCGGTCATCACGGCCTGCACGCTGATCCCGGCGTCGGCGAAGAACGCCTTGGCGCGCAGCCAGAACCCGGCGGCGGTCTCCTTGCGCTCGTCGGGCAGTTGTTCGGAGTAGGCCAGCCGGGAGTGGTCGTCGACGGCGTGGTGGAGGTACACGTAGCCGCGTGATGCGGGTGCCCCGGCACGGGCCGCACGGTCCGAGACCGACCCGGAGCGACGATCCTGGGCTGATCCGCGGCCGAAGGCCCGCCACCCGCCGCCGTCGGGGATCTTGCCGAGCTTCTTGATGTCGACGTGGACCAGGTCGCCAGGCTTGTCAGCTTCGTAGCGCACCGGTTTGGGCCGTCGGACGGGCAGACCGGTGGCCTGGTCGAGGTGGGCCAACAGCGGCATCGCGTAGCGGGCCAGCACCCGTCCGACCGTGGAACGCGGGACACCGAGGTGGAACGCGATGCGGTGCGGCCCCCAACGCCGGGTGTGGCGCAGCTTCACGATCCGGTGCTCAAGACTCAGGCTGCAGCGCCGCGGCGAGGTCTTGGGACGTGAGGGCCGGTCGGTCATCGGCTCACCTCGGCGGTAGCGGTTGGCCCACTTCGACACCGTGGCCGGCGAGACCTGGAACCGTTCAGCTGCACGCTGCACCGTCCAGTGCTGCTCGACGACCGCCACGGCCAGGCGGCGACGCCCTTCAGGTGTCAGCGGGGCATTAGCGTGGGTCATGAGGACCTCCAGTAGGCGGGTTGGTGTGGTAACCCCCTCCGTACTGGAGGTCCTCGCTATCCGTCTACCGTCCGGCGTTCACAACCTCTGTGGGAACTACAGCTAGGCGGACCTCCGCACGCGCCGCCCTCAGAGCATCTCGGAGCGACGCAGCTTCCCCGTCACGGTCCGGGGCAGGCGGTCGGCACGCACGGTCCACATCCGCGGGACCTTGAAGCCCGCGAGCTCGTGCTCGGCGTGGCGGCGCAGCGCCTCCCGGTCCAGCGTGGCCGGGTGGTCGCAGACGACGAATGCGTGCCCGACCTCGCCGAGCCGGCGATCGGGGACACCGATGACAGCCACCTCGATCACGCCCGGGAACGCCGCGATCACTCGCTCGACCTCGGCGGGATAGACGTTGAGCCCCCCGCTCACGATCATCTCCTTCGAGCGGCCCGAGACGTGGACGATGCCGGCGTCGTCGAGGTAGCCCCGGTCCCCCGTGTGCAGCCAGCCGTCGACGACGGCGGAGGTGCCGTCGAGGTAGGCGATCGACGTGGCGGGAGATCGGATCACGATCTCGCCGTGCTCCCCGACGGCCGCGTCTCCCCCGCCCGGTCGTGCGACCCGGATGTTCGCCGCCACTGTGCTCCACCCTGCGGCGCCGCCGCGGTCCACGACGTCGTCAGCGGGCAGGTGCAGCGCGACGCTCGGGAACTCCGAGACGCCGTAGCCGTGCCGGACGTCGACCGCCGGCAGCAGTCGCTGGAGCTCGCCGATCTCGGCGGGCGTGACCGGCTCTCCCCCGGAGAGGACGAGCCGGAGCGAGGTGAGGTCGTGGCGTTCGTGGACGCGTGACTCGAGGATCATCCGCAGCACCGACGGGGCGAACATGCCGGTCGTGACGTGGTGGCGTTCGACCAGGTCGGCGAGGTCGTCGGCGTCGAAGCCTCCCGTCGGCTTCAGCACGACCGTCCCTCGCCGCCAGATCGTGCCCAGGGTCAGGCAGTGCAGCCCGGCCGCCCAGCTGAGCGACGGAACGACCACGTGGGTGTCAGCTGAGGTGATCTCGAAGTCGACGACCTGGGCGAGGGTGTTGACCAGGACCGTGGCGTGCGTGTGCACGGCGCCCTTGGGGAACCCGGTCGTCCCCGAGGTGTACTGGAGCAGCGCCGTCTCCGAGCTCTCGACGACGGCTGCAGGAGCGTCGGCCTCGTCGACGACGAGGTCGTCGTACGCCACCGTCGTCCCGCCGCCGACCACGCCCTCCGGGTCACCGACGACGACGAGGAACTCCGGGCCCGCGCTCGTCGCCACCCCCGCGAGCAGGGACGTCTCGGTCACGAGCCAACGCGCGGCGGAGTCCGCGACGATGTGGGCGACCTCCCCTGGGCGGAGCAGGTAGTTGACCGGGACCAGGACGCCACCCATGTGAGCGGCGGCGAAGATCATCTCGAGGTACTCGACACGGTTCTTGAGGTAGAGGGCGATCACGTCGCCACGACGGAAGCCGCGTCGGTGCAGGCCGGTCGCCAGCCGCAGGACGCGGTCGGTCAGCTCGGCGTACGTCAGCCGCCGCTCCCCGGCTATCAGCGCCATGCGCGCTGGGTCGCGAGCACCGGCCGAGGGCGGGCGGAGCAGGATGTCGGCCAGGCCAAACAGGCTCACGGGGCACCGCCCGCAGTCGCCACGGGCCGTCGGACGAGGTCGGACGAGGTCGGACGATCCACCTCGGGCGTCTTCGCGGAGCGGCGCCCCGCGCGAACGTACCGGCTCATGCGGCCATTATCGGCCCCGCACCAACCGAGCGGTCGACCGCTTGCCCATTGGCGCACCCGGTGCTCAGAACGTCAGGACGTACCTGCCGCGCAATCCGCCCGTCTCGAGACGCCGGTGGGCCTCCGCCGCCTCATCGGACGGCAGGACGCCGGCGACACGCGGCGTCAGCACACCACGTTCCACCGCGTCGCGGACACGGTCCAGCCGGCCCGGCACGTGATACTCCTCGCGCACGGCCGACGCGTCGAAGGTGATGCCGCGCGTGGGCAGGCCGCGCCACCTCCGTACGGCTAGGTAGACCCCGCCGTCGCGCACCGCCCCGAGCGCCAGCTCGTGCAGGAGAGCAGCGTCGACGACGGCGTCCACACCAGCGGGCACCGCCTGCCTGACGGCATCCGCGACGTCATCTCCACGCCCGACGACGAGGTCTGCCCCGAGTCCCCGCACCAAGTCGACGTCGTGGGGCGACGCATCCGCCACGACCCACATCCGACGATCCTTCGCGAGCTGGATGACGTAGCCGCCCAGCTGCCCCGCGGCCCCGGTGATCGCGAGTGATCTCACGCCGCGGCGTTCGAGCTTCTCCACGATCTGCAGCGCGGTGAGGCCGTTCATCGGGAGCGTGGCTGCCGCGTGAAGGTCCAGTCCGCGCGGGACCGCGGCCACGGCGTCCGCCGGCGCGACAAGGCTCTCGACGTACGAACCGCCGTGCGAGGTCAACGGGTGCGCGAAGGCCATGACGCGGTCCCCGATGACCCACTGGCCCACGTGCTCGCCGACCTGGTCGACCACGCCCGCGGCATCCATGCCGGGGACGTGGGGCGCGGTGGCACCGTCGGTCGGGATCGCGCCCGCGCGCAACAGCGTGTCGACCGGGTTGACGGACGCCGCGCGCACCCTGATGCGCACCTCGCCGGGTCCGGCGTCGGGCGTGGGCAGCTCGTGTACACCGAGCTCCTCGGGCCCGCCGGGCCGCGTGATTCCGACAACTTTCACAAGACCCAGCCTCTCGCGTCTGACATCATTCGACCGTACGGTCGGTCGACAATCTTGAGGAGCGAGATGACGGAGTGTGCCGATGCCGAGGTCGAGGAGAACCGGCGGACCGGTCGGACCCCTCATCAGCTGACCTTCGCGATCCTGGCGGCGGGGGTCGCCTCGTTCTCCCTGAACCAGTCGCTGACCGTCCCCGTCCTGCCCCTCATCGCGGTCGAGCTCGACACCTCGCAGTCCGCCGCCACCTGGGTGATCACCGCCTACCTGCTGTCGTCGTCGGTCTTCACCCCGGTGCTGGGGCGCCTCGGTGACGCCGTGGGCAAGGACCGGGTCCTCGTGCTGGCCCTGGCCTGCCTCGCGACCGGATCCCTGGTCGCCGCCGTCGCGCCGAGCATCGAGGTCATGATCGGCGGTCGCGTGCTGACGGGGGTCGGCGGCGGCGTCCTGCCCCTGGCGTTCGGCATCATCCGCGACGAGTTTGCGCCCGAGCGCGTCGCCGCCGCAGCGGGCTTCGTCTCCTCGCTGCTGGGTGTCGGGTTCGGTGTCGGGCTCGTGCTGGCCGGCCCGATCGTCCACACCCTCGGCTTCCGCGGCCTGTTCTGGACCCCCTTCGCCGTCACCGCGGTCGCCACGATGGCGGCAGCCGCACTCGTCCCACCCTCTCCGGTGCGCGTCCCGGGACGAATCCCCCTCGCGCCGGCGATCTTGCTGGGCTCCTGGCTCCTGGCGTTGCTCGTCGCGATGAGTCGAGCCCCTCGGTGGGGATGGACGTCCCCGGCCGTGGTGGTCCTGCTACTGCTGGCGGGTGTGCTGGCGGCGTGCTGGATCGCTCTGGAGCTTCGCCAACCGGTGCCCCTCATCGACATGCAGATGATGCGACTCCGGGGCGTGTGGACCACCAACCTCGTGGCGCTCCTCGTGGGGTTCAGCATGTACGCCTTCTATGGGTTCCTGCCGCAGCTCATGCAGACCCCGGCCTCCACCGGCTACGGGCTCGGTGCCACCACGTCCGAGTCAGGCTTCCTGATCCTGCCCAACGCGGTCGCTACTTTCGTGTGCGGGATCGTCGCGGCGCCCCTGGCTGCACGTATCGGGGCGAAGACGGTCGTGGTCGCAGGTGGCCTGCTCGGCGCCACAGGCATGTCCACCCTGCTAGCGCTCCACGACCTACCGTGGCACTTCGTCGTGGTGAACAGCGTCGCCGGCCTGGGCATCGGGTTGGTGTTCGCCAGTCTGGCCCCGCTGATCCTGTCGACGGTCCCCGCGGAACAGTCCGGGGTCGCCAACGGCATGAACGCCAACATCCGCACGATCGGCGGCGCCATCGGTGCCGCCGTCATGTCGACGGTGGTGACAGCACAGCTCGCCGCCGACGGGCTCCCGCAGGAGACCAGCTACATGCGCGGGTTCGCGATCCTGTCGGTGGTCATGTTCGCCGCAGCCCTGGCCGGGACGACGATCCCTGCGCATCGGCGTCGTGCCGCGTGACCACGTCCTGAGATTGACTCCGGCCCCGGCCCGCATGGCTGCGGACCGGGGCCGGTGTCGTGGTGGAGCCGCCTGTCAGAATCGAACTGACGACCTAGTCATTACGAGTGACTCGCTCTACCGACTGAGCTAAGGCGGCGCGCTGCCCGGCGCGATCGAGACCAGCCGGGCAACTGCGCAAGGATAACGCGCCGGCGGCCGGCCCGAGAAATCGCGTCAGCAGCCGTCGCGGAGCAGGCCGGGTCGACGTCCTTTCGTGATCTCCATGAGGACGATCTCGGCGTCGCCCGAGGGGCGGCCGTCGGCGGCGTCGGCGTCCAGCCCGAAGCCGAGCCAGCGACGCTGGACGCGCAGGAAGTAGCCCCACTGGCCGTAGTCGTTGGTGCGCGGCCCGAGCAGGCGATCGCCGTACGCCGCCCTCAGGTCGTCGAGCGTGCTGCCGACCCGGATCCCCTTCGCGGTCCGGACGCGGTCGTCGAAGGCCCCGATCATCGCCACCTGTCCGGCGGTCTCGTCGTAGCCGGGGTAGACGTCGATCGAGCGGCGCCACGCCTTGACCGGCCAGATCTCCCGCGTCCCGCAGGACGTCTTCACGTCGAGCGCGAAGTAGCCGGACTCGGCGGCCGACTCCAGGGTGTCGCCGATGCGCACGGTGTCGAAGCGGCCGGGCGCGATGACGGCGACGACGTCCTCGGGCGACCCCTCCCGGGCCGAGGTCGGTGCGGGCAGCGCGGCCACCAGCGTGGCGGCGAGGGCAGCGGTCAGCGCGAGCACGAGCTTCTTCATGATGGTCCCCCGGTGATCAGCAGTCGGTCGGGTTGTCGGGCACGTCGCCGTCGAGGAGGTAGGACTCGATGGCGGTGTCGATGCACTCGTTGCCCGAGTTGTAGGCGGTGTGGCCGTCGCCGTCGCGGCGCAGCAGCACGCCGGAGTCGAGCTGGGCGGCCAGCGCCTCGGCCCACTTCATCGGTGTGGCGGGGTCGCGGGTGGTGCCGACGACCAGGATCGGAGCGGCGCCCTTGCCGTCGATCTCGATCGGCTTCTCGGTCGTCGTGGACAGCGAGCCACGGCACGAGGTGAGGGACCACGCGAAGATCGAGCCGAAGGTGGGCGACGCCTCCTCGAAGGCGGGCAGCTCGGACGCCACCTGGTCGAAGTCGATCGAGGACGGGTCGTCGAGGCAGTTGATGGCGAAGATCGCCTCGGAGCTGTTGTCGACGTATCCCTGCGGGCCGCGCGAGGAGTAGGTGTCGGCGAGGTCCATCAACGCCGAGCCGCTGCCGTCCAGCGCCGAGCGGAGCGCGGCGCTGAGCAGGAACCAGTAGTCGCGGTTGTAGAGCGGGGTGACGATGCCGTAGAAGGCGTTGCCGACCTGGAGCTCGCGGTCGCCGGCCGGCAGCGGGGAGCCGTCGACCTCGCCGAGCAGGTCGCTGATGGTGGCCATGCCCTCGTCGACGGAGTCGCCGAGGAAGCAGTTGTCGGTGGTGTCGAGGCAGTTCTGGACGTAGGAGCGCAGCGCCGTCTCGAAGCCGGCCGCCTGCTCGAGGCCGAGCTGGCGGTTGTCGAGCGAGACGTCCACGGCGCCGTCGAGGACGAGGCGGCCGACGCGCCTCGGGAACAGCTCGGCGTACGTCGCCCCGAGCTTGGTGCCGTAGGAGGCACCGAGGTAGGTCAGCGTCTTCTGCCCCAGCGCGGCGCGCAGCACGTCCATGTCACGGGCGGCCTCGATGGTGGAGACGTGGTCGACCAGGTCGCCGCTGAGCTCGGCGCACCCGCGGCCGAAGCCGGTGGTCATCTCGGCGTACTCCTGCTCCTCCTCGGGCGTGTCCGGGTTGGGGTCGGAGGAGAGGTAGACGTCGAGCTGGTCGTCGCTGAGGCAGTCGACGGGCGCGGACTCACCGGTGCCGCGCGGGTCGAAGCCGACGATGTCGAACGCCCGGAGCAGCGGCTCGCGGAACACGCGGCTGGCGGCCGCGGCGTAGTCGGTGCCGGGGGCGCCCGGGCCGCCGGGGTTGACCACCAGCGCGCCCTGGCTCTCGTCGCGCGCGGGCACCTTGAGCAGCGCCAGCTCGATCGTCTCGCCGTCCGGCTCGGCGTAGTCCAGGGGCACCTCGAGCTGCGCGCACTCGGCGTCGTCGTTGCACGACTCCCAGTCGAGCGACTGGGCGTAGAACGATTCGAGGCCCGGCTCGGGCGCGGCCGTGGTGTCGGCGTCGGGCTCCGGGCGCGGCGACGACGACGACGACGACGACGAGCGTGACGGCTCGCTGCTCGACGTGTCGTCGTCGTTGTCGTCGAACGCCGTGACGACGGCCCAGAACGTCGAGGCCAGCAACGCCACGACCACCAGCACGACCAGGACCTTCTTCATCGGCCCGCTCCCCCCGGCAGCCGCAGCGCCAGCATCATCGACTCGAGCGCCAGGAGTGGCGGCACGTTGAACTCCAGCATCTGCTCGCGGGCGGCGAAGATCGCGTCGATCATCCGCAGCAGCTCCTCCGGGGTCGTACGCCGCGCGACCTCCGCGACCTCGGCCCGCATCTCCTCGTTGACGAGCGCGCCGGGCGCGCCGACGGAGAAGGCGATGGCGTCGCGGTAGACCGAGGTCAGGTCCATCAGGCAGCGGTCGGCGACGTCGAGGACGCGGCGCTTGGCCCGCGTCTTCTGGTCCTTCTCCAACGCACCGAGCGCCGGGGCGTACTCCCGAGGGCGACGACCGCGCTCGACCACGCCGTACGCCGCGTCGAGGTCCTGCTTCTCACGCGCGTCGAGGTCGGAGGTGATCGCCTCGGCCTCCTCCTTCGCGATCTCGCTGACGTTGGTGGCGGCCTGCATGCACGAGCCGACGGAGGTCAGGCGGGCCGGGAGCTGCACGACCTGGCGGCGCCGCAGCCTGGTCTGCTCGTCACGGGCCAGCGCCCGTGCGCGCCCGATGTGGCCCTGACTGGCGCGCGCCGCAGCGGCCGCGAGCTCGGGACCGACCTCGAGGGTGCGGACGAGGAAGGCCGCGACGTCGTCGGCCGGCGGGGTCGTCAGCGTGACCAGCCGGCAGCGCGAGCGGATCGTGGGCAGCACGTCCTCCACGGTCGGCGCACACAGCAGCCAGACGGTGCGGGCGGTGGGCTCCTCGATCGCCTTGAGCAGCGCGTTGCACGCCTGCTCGGTGAGGCGGTCGGAGTCCTCGACGATCATGATCTGCCACCGGTCGCCGGCCGGCGCGAGACCGGCCCGGCGCACGAGGTCGCGGACCTCGTCGACACCGATGGAGAGCTTCTCGGTGCGCACGACCCGGACGTCGGCGTGGCTGCCCGACATCACGGTGTGGCAGGACTTGCAGTGCCCGCAGCCGGTGCCGGTCTCGCACTGGAGGGCGGCCGCGAAGGCGATCGCGGCGTTGGAACGGCCCGACCCGGGAGGGCCGGTGAACAGCCAGGCGTGCGTCATGCCGTCACCGCCGGCCGCCCGCATGAGGCCGGCGATCACCGGCCGCTGGCCGACGAGGTCGTCCCACACGCTCACGGCAGCAGCCCCTCGACCCGGGTGCGGATGGCCGCCGCGATCTCGTCCCGGTCGGCGCGGGCGTCGAGCACGAGGTAGTGCTCGGGGTCGGCGGCCGCCAGGTCGAGGAAGCCCTGCCGCACCCGCTGGTGGAACTCCAGCGACTCCCCCTCGATCCGGTCGCGCTCGGCGAAGCGGTCGAGCCCGGCGGACGGCTCGAGGTCGAGCAGGACGGTCAGGTTGGGGCGGAGGTCGGCGGTCGCCCAGCGGTTGACCTGCTCCACCTCGGCGACCACCAGGTCGCGGCCGGCGCCCTGGTAGGCCAGCGCGGAGTCGACGTAGCGGTCGGTGATCACGACCTCCCCGCGCGCCAGCGCCGGCAGGACGACGGTGTCGACGTGCTCGGCCTTGTCGGCGGCGTACAGCAACGCCTCGGTGCGGTGCGAGAGCTCACCCGTCGAGGGGCTGAGGACGATCTGGCGCAGGGCCTGGCCGACCTCGGTGTCGCCGGGCTCGAAGGTGAGGACGACCGTGCGGCCGGCCGACTCGAGGGTGTCCTTGAGCAGCCGCGACTGGGTCGACTTGCCCGCCCCCTCGCCGCCCTCGAAGCAGACGAACAGTCCGCTGGCGGCGTACACCCTCCCCTCGCTCACGCGCACACCCTACGGGCGGGCGGGGACACTAGACTCGCTCCCCGGGCCGAGGGGGGACCATGAGCATCACGGACGACCAGCTGGCTGACGCCACGACCGCCGTCGCGCGGTCGCGCCGCATCGTGCGCCTCGCCGCCGCGACCCTCGCCCTCGGGTGGCTCGCCATGGTGGTGTGCCTGCTGGTCCTCGCCGCGCGGGAGTCGTCGTACGACCGACTCGAAGCGGGCATCCGGTCCGGCGACATCACCCAGGTGCACGCCCACGGCACCGACTACACCGGCGACCTCACCGGTTGGGAGACGGCGTCGGTCACGTGGCGCGACGACCTGGTCCTGCGTACGGCGACCATCACCCACGCCTCGGACGAGCAGGCGGCCCGGGACGCCCGCCGCAACGACGCACCACTCCCCGTGGTCGTCGGCTCCCTCGCCGACCACCTCGCCACGCTCGACCCCGACCTCGCCGTCACCGCAGCGGGGCCGAGGTATCCCTCGTCGACCATCCTCGGCTGGCAGGCGTCGGGCTGGTTCGTCCCGGCCTACGCCGTCCTGCTCATCGGCACCCTCGGCCTGATCGCCGGGCCGCGTCCGTGGCGCGCGACCCGCTGGGCGTGGGCGTGGCTGGTGCTGCTCGCGCCGGTCGTCGGCATCCCGGCCTACTTCCTCCTCGGCGGCCCGCTCGGCCTGTTCCGACCCCGCGAGCCCCACCGCGTCACGCTGACCGGCGGGTGGGCGTTCCTGCTCGCGCTCCTCCTGGGCGGCTCGAGCGCGGCCTGATCAGGCGTCGCGGTTCTCCGACTTCCAGACGCGGAAGCCCTCCTCGGTGTTGCCCCGGCGCCAGTAGCCAGAGATGGAGACCTGGTCGCGATCCAGTCCGCGCTCCTTCAGCAGATGGGGCCGCACGCCCTTCATGACCTCCTCGGCCTCCCCGTGCACGAACGCGTGCACCCGACCCTCGGGCCACGACAGGGCGCGTACGGCGGACACGAGCTGCGCGGGCGATCCGTCACGGTGCAGGAATCTCACCTCGACGCCGGCCGGCGCCTCCAGCGACGGCTCGTCGGCCGGTCCGTCGACGAGCACGATCGCGCTGCCGACAGCGTCCGCGGGGAGGTCGGCCAGGGCTGCGGCGATCGCGGGCACGGCGGCCTCGTCGCCGACCAGCAGGTGCCAGTCGGCGCCGGCGTCGGGACGGTAGGCGCCGCCGGGGCCGTTGACGGACAGGGTGTCGCCCGGCTGCGCCCGCGACGCCCATGGACCCGCCACGCCCTCGTCGCCGTGGACCACGAAGTCGATGGCCAACGTCCTGGCCTCGAGGTCGGGGAAGAGCGCGGTGTAGGTGCGCACCGCACCGGCGTCGGGGAACTGGAGCTTGACGTAGCGGTCGGTGAAGACGCTGTCGGTGAAGGCGGAGAGGTCGTCGCTGCTGAACCACACGCGCGTCAGGGTCGGGGTGATCGACTCGGTGCGGGTGACGGTGAGATCGGTGGGCACACGTAGACCGTACGACCCGGGTCAGCCCGCGGCGTCGATGCGGTCCACGACGTGCTCGGCGATGGCCAGGCTGGAGGTCGCGGCCGGCGAGGGGGCGTTGCGGACGGTGGTGATGCCGTCCTCGTGGCCGATGCGGAAGTCCTCGACCAGCGATCCGTCGCGGTCGACGGCCTGTGCGCGGACGCCCGCACCTAGGCGCACCACGTCGTCGGGGCCGATCGCCGGGACGTAGCGGCTGGCGGTGCGCATGTAGGCGGTGACCGAGAGGCTGCCGCGCATCTCGGTGACGCCGGTGCGCCAGTGCTGGCGCGCCATCCGCCAGGTGCCGGGCCACGTCGCCATGCTCCTGACGTCGGACCAGCGGGCGTCGGTGCGCCGATAGCCCTCGCGCGCGAGACCCAGCACGGCGTTGGGGCCGACCTCGAGCCCGCCGCCGACGCGGCGGGTGAAGTGCACGCCCAGGAACGGGTAGCGCGGGTCGGGGACGGGATAGATCATCCCGCGCACCAGGTCGTCCTTGGGCGCGCGGACGCTCATGTACTCCCCACGGAAGGGCACGATCCGCGGCCCGTCGACGCCGTCGGCCATCCGGGAGACCCGGTCGGCATGCAGGCCGGCGCAGACGACGAGCTGCTGGAACCGCATCGGGCCGCGGCTGGTCGTCACGTCGATGCCGCCCACGCCGCGGCGGATGTCGGTCACCTCGGTCGAGGTCAGCACCTCGCCTCCGGCGGCCTCGATGTCCAGGCCGTACGCCGCCGCGACGGCGACGTAGTCGGTGATCGCGGTCGCCGGGGAGTGCAGCGCGACCAGCCCGGCGGCGGCCGGCTCGACGTCGGTCAGGTCGGAACCCTCGACCCGCCGCAGCCCGGGCACCCCGTTGGCCGCGGCCGTCGTCGCGAGCGCCTCGAAGCGACCGAGCTCGGAGGCGTCCACCGCGACGACGAGCTTGCCGCACTCGTCGTACGGCAACGCCTTCTCGGCGCAGAACTCTTTCAGGAGCAGGCGGCCGCGGGTGCACAGCTCGGCCTTGAGGCTGCCGGGCTTGTAGTAGATCCCGGCGTGCACGACCCCGGAGTTGTGGCCGGTCTGGTGGGCGCCGAGCCGGTCCTCCTTCTCGAGCACCACGACCTTGGTGCCGGGTCGCCGGCGGACGATCTCGCGCGCCACCGCCAGCCCGACGATGCCCCCGCCGACCACACCGACGGTGTCAGCGGAGGCACCCACCTCAGGCCTTCTTCGCAGCCGTCTTCGTGGCGGCCTTCTTCGCGGCCGGCGCCTTCTTGGTGGTGGCCTTCTTGGCGGTGGCCTTCTTGGCGGTCGTCTTCTTGGTCGGCGCCTTCTTCGTCGCCTTCTTGGCGCCCTTCTTGGCCGTCTTCTTCGCCGGGCCCTTGTCGCGCCGCTCCTGGAGCAGCTCGGCCGCACGCTCGATGGTGATCGACTCGACCGTGTCGTCCTTGCGCAGGGTGGCGTTGTACTCGCCGTCGGTGACGTACTCGCCGAAGCGTCCCGCCTTGACGACGACCGGCTGCCCGGAGACCGGGTCGGGACCGAGCTCCTTGAGCGGGGCCGTGGCGGCGCCGCGACCGCGCTGCTTGGGCTGGGCGTAGATCGCCAGCGCCTGGTCGAGGGTGATGTCGAAGATCTGGTCCTCGTGCGTGAGCGAGCGGGAGTCGGTGCCGCGCTTGAGGTAGGGGCCGTAGCGGCCGTTCTGGGCGGTGATCTCCTCGCCGTCCTCGCCGGCGCCGACGACGC
Source organism: Nocardioides currus (assembly GCF_003057875.1). Lineage (GTDB taxonomy): Bacteria > Actinomycetota > Actinomycetes > Propionibacteriales > Nocardioidaceae > Nocardioides > Nocardioides currus. The sequence continues at coordinate 762,932 of NZ_PYXZ01000001.1, forward strand.
GGGGCAGGGAGAGCAGCTTGACGGCCTCCTCGAGCGAGACCGTGTCGAGCGACATCGACTTGAACAGCGAGCCGGTGCGCGGCTTGGCCGACTTGGGAGCGTCCTCCGGCAGCACCTCGGTGACGTAGGGACCGAAGCGGCCGTTCTTGGCGACGACCTCGAGCCCGGTGTCGGGGTGGATGCCGAGCACCGCCTCCTCGCCGGCGGGGTTGGCGAGCAGCTCCTTGGCCTTCGCCACGGTCAGCTCGTCGGGCGGCAGGTCGTCGGGGACGTTGGCGCGCACGGGAGCGGCGTCGCCGTCACCGTCGGTCGGGCCCTCGACGTACGGGCCGTAGCGGCCGACGCGCAGGTCGATGCCCTCGCCGATCGGGAACGTCGCGAGCTCCTTGGCGTCGATGTCGCCGAGCTCGTTGACCAGCGTGTGCAGGCCCTCGATCTCGCCGCCGCCGAAGTAGAACTCCGCCAGCTCGCTCTTGCGGTCGCGGCGACCGCCGGCGATGTCGTCGAGCACGTCCTCCATGCGGGCGGTGAACTCGTAGGAGATCTGCCGCGGGAAGTGCTCCTCGAGCAGCCGCACGACCGAGAAGGCCAGCCACGCCGGGACCAGCGCCGAGCCCTTCTTGTAGACGTAGCCGCGGTTGACGATGGTGCCCATGATCGAGGCGTACGTCGAGGGGCGGCCGATCTCGCGCTCCTCGAGCTCCTTGATCAGCGTGGGCTCGGTGTAGCGCGCCGGCGGCTTGGTCTCGTGCCCGGCGGCCTGGATCGAGGCGGCCGACACCGGCTCGCCCTCGGTCAGGTCGGGCAGGCGGGTCTCCTGGTCGTCGCGCGCACCGGAGTCGTCGGTGCCCTCGACGTAGGCCTTGAGGAAGCCGTGGAAGGTGATGACGCGACCACTCGCGGAGAAGACGGCGTCCTCGCCGGTCGAGGCGGCGCCGCCGATGCGGATCGAGACCGACTGCCCGGTCGCGTCCTTCATCTGGGAGGCGACGGTGCGCATCCAGATCAGCTCGTAGAGCCGGAACTGGTCACCGGTCAGGCCGGTCTGCGCCGGGGTGCGGAACGAGTCCCCGGCCGGGCGGATCGCCTCGTGCGCCTCCTGCGCGTTCTTCACCTTGGAGGTGTAGGTGCGGGGGGCGTCGGGGAGGTACTCCGCGCCGTAGAGCTCGCGCACCTGGTCGCGGGCGGCACCGATCGCCGTACCGGACAAGGTGGTGGAGTCGGTGCGCATGTAGGTGATGTAGCCGCCCTCGTAGAGGCGCTGGGCCACCGACATCGTCACGCTGGAGCTCATGCCGAGCTTGCGGCCGGCCTCCTGCTGCAGCGTCGTGGTGCGGAAGGGGGCGTACGGCGAGCGGCGGTAGGGCTTCGACTCGACCGACCGGACGTCGTACGTCGTGTCCTGCAGCGCCCCGGCGAGGGCCTCGGCCCGCGCGCGGTCGAGGTGGACGATGCCGTCCTTCTTGATCACGCCGTCCTGGCCGAAGTCGCTGCCGCGGGCCACCCGGGCGCCGTCGATGGAGTGCAGCTTGGCGGGGAACATCCGCTGCTCGTGCGAGCTGCCGGCGTCGAAGGTGCCCTCGAGGTCCCAGTAGGACGCGACCTTGAACTTCATCCGCTCGCGCTCGCGGTCGACCACGAGCCGGGTCGCGACGGACTGCACACGACCGGCGGAGAGGCCGGACATGACCTTGCGCCACAGGACGGGCGAGACCTCGTAGCCGTAGAGGCGGTCGAGGATGCGCCGCGTCTCCTGGGCCTCGACGAGGTCCATGTCGAGCTCGCGGGGGGCGTCGGCGGCGGCGAGGATCGCGGACTTGGTGATCTCGTGGAAGACCATCCGCTTGACCGGGATGTTCTTGGGGGCGAGCTCGTCGAGGAGGTGCCAGGCGATGGCCTCCCCCTCGCGGTCCTCGTCGGTGGCGAGGTAGAGCTCGTCGGCGTCCTTGAGCAGCTTCTTCAGCTTGGCGATGTGGCTCTTCTTGTCGCGCGGCACGACGTAGTGGGGCTCGAAGCCGTTGTCGACGTCGACGGCGAGCCGGCCCCAGGGCTTGTCCTTGATCTTGGCCGGGGTGTCGGCGGCGTTGTTGGGCAGGTCGCGGATGTGACCGATGGACGACTCGACGACATACCCGCTGCCGAGGTAGCCGCCGATCATCTGCGCCTTCTTGGGCGACTCGACGATGACGAGCTTGTGTGCCACGTGTTGGTTCTCCTGCTTCCTGATCGCGGTGATGCGCGGCAACCGTAGCGCTCCCCCGTGACATTTGGCCGGGAGGAGGCCGCCGGCGGTCCTGCAACCCGCGGTTCGCGGGCGCTCGGGGCGGTCTCACCCGAGTGCGGCCATGACCCCGTTGGTCATGGCCGCGCCGGCTGGACGAGGCGAGTGTTGGTCTCGCCCAGCCGCATCCCGAAGGAGCAGACCATGACGATCCGTGCCTACGCCATCGCCCACCTCCGCGACGTCGACCTCGGCGAGGCGATCATCGACTACCTGTCCCGCATCGACGCCACCCTCGCCCCGTTCGGCGGGCGGTTCCTGGTCCACGGCGGAGACGTCGCCGGCGTGGAGGGTGACTGGGGCGGAGACGTCATCATCATCGAGTTCCCCGACCGGGAGTCGGCCCGGGGGTGGTACGACTCACCGGCCTACCAGGCGATCCTGCCGTTGCGCACGGAGCACTCGGACGGCGTTGCGGCGATCGTCTCCGGAGTGCCCACCGGCTACCGGGCCGTCGACGGCCTCGCCGCCCTGCTCGCCACCTCGACCTGACCGGCGCCCTGACGACGGCCGGCTCAGGTCGTGAGGAAGCCCTCGTCGACCAGCTCGCGCACGACCGGGAGGTACGTCGCGCGCAGCTGGTCGGCAGGGGTGTCCGTGAGCCGGGCGAGGGCGTCGAGGATCTGCCCGACGGACAGGTCACCGTCGCTCGCGCCGACCAGGGCTGCCTCGACGGTGTCGACCTGGCGGGCCCGCCGGAAGCCGCGCTGCTGTCGGAGCACGATCGTGGACGGGTCCTCGGCACCGGGCGCCCCCTGCGTCTCCTGCATGACGTCGGGTCGGGCGGTGAGGTGCGAGTCCACGTCGACGGGGGTGCGGGTCGCGGAGAAGTGGTCGGCGATCGCGGGGCCGATGGGCTGCTCGACGTCGTAGCGCCACTCCTCGAGCCGGTGCCGACCCGAGCCGCCGGCCCGGAGGTTGATCCAGCCGAACCCGACACCCTCGATGCCCTGCTCGTCGAACCACGACGCCCACGTGTCGTAGCGCTGCGGGTAGGCCACGGTGCCGTGCACGCCCTCGTCCTTGAGCCACATCTCGACGTACTCGCTGGGGTCGATCACCTCCCGCTGGACCACCAGCGCATCGCAGTCGTCGGTGAGCCAGGAGCCGAGCCGGTCGTCCCAGTCGGTCCCCCGCAGGATCGACCAGTTGGCCAGGACCTGGCACAGCCCACCGTCGACGAGGTGCGCCGGTGCCGCCCGGACGATGTCCTCCACGACGCGGTCGCCGGGCAGCCCCGAGTCGCGGTAGACCAGCCGCTCGCCGGTCGCGGGGCTGATGACGAACGGGGGGTTGGTCGCGATCAGGTCGAAGCGCTCCCCCGCCACGGGCTCGAAGAACGAGCCGTCGCGCACGTCCACCTCGACGCCGTTGAGGGCGGCGTTGAAGCGGGTCATCCACAGGGCGCGCCGGTTGACGTCGGTGGCCACGACGTCCGCGGCGTGCGTCGCGAGGTGCAGGGCCTGGACGCCGCAGCCGGTCCCGAGGTCGAGGGCCCTGCCGACCTCCTCGCGCACGGTCAGCTGGGCCAGGCTGGTCGATGCGCTGGAGATCCCCAGCACGTGGTCGGCGCCGACCTTGGTGGGTGCCCCGTCGAGGCCGGGGGTCAGGTCGGAGACGACCCACAGGTCCACGTCGTCACCGGAGTAGGGCCGGCAGTCCATGCGGGCCGCGACCTCGCCGACGCTCTGCTCGAGCAGCCCGGCGTTGCAGAGACGGTCGACCAGGCCGGGCAGGGCCCGCTCCGCGTCGGTCTGCGTGGCGGGGGTCTGGAGCAGGAACAGCCCGGTCAGCGTGCTGAGGGCGGAGCCGTCCGCCGTGCGGCGTACGCCCGGGATGGTCTCGTTGCGGCCCAGCGCGCGATGGGCGGTCTCGCCCAGCAGCCCGGCGACGGCGTCGTAGGTGAAGTCGGCGGCGACCAGGGCCGCGCGCAGGTCGACGGCGAGAGTCGTGCTGGGGTCGGTCATGGCGCCAGTCTTCCAGCGGGTGGCCTACCCTCGTCGCGCAGGCGTCCCGATCCCACGGGGGTTCGGTCCGGACGTTGACCTGCTTCCACGAAGGATCTCGATGAAGCTCATCTCCCGCCTCGTCGCCCTCGCCGTGACGGCCACCGCCGTCGTCGCGAGCGCCTCGCCCGCCCTCGCCGTCGGCGAGTCCACGGTCTCGACCACCACGGCCTACGTCGGCGACAACTGCATCGACCAGCCGGTCAACTACTCCGTCGCCCTGCCCGCCGACGTGAAGAACTGGGCCCTCAAGATCAAGGCGATCTACCCCGACGGCGTGACCGAGGGCGTCGGCCAGATCGTCGGCACCTTCGAGGGATCGCCGCTCACCGGCACGACCACCGTCCAGATCTGCGGCCGGGTCGAGCCCAAGGGCACCTGGACCCTCGTCCCGACCATCACCAGCTGGACCGACGCGGCGGGCAAGAGCTACTACGACATCCCCGGCACCCCGTCCACCTTCCAGGTCGTCGGCCAGGCCAAGTCCTCGGCCTCGCTCAAGGCGAAGACCAAGGGGAAGAAGGTCACGGCCACGAGCAAGCTGGTCGTCACGACCGACGGCACCTCCGCCCCGATCGCCGGCCAGCCGGTCGCCTTCCAGAAGAAGGCCGGCAAGAAGTGGAAGACCATCAAGTCGGTCACCACGTCGAGCAGCGGCACGGCGAAGGTGAAGTTCAAGGTGAAGCGGAAGACCACCATCCGTGCCTACTTCGCGGGCGCCGGCGAGATCCTCGTCGGCGGCTCCGGCCCGGCCATCCCGGCGGCGACGTCGAAGACGGTCAAGGTCGGCTGACCCAGCAGGACTCGGACGAGGGGCGGTGCCGGTCGGCACCGCCCCTCGTCGCGTCCGGCCTCAGTCCCGCTCGTGGTAGCCGGTGACCGGCTCGCCCGCACGGACCTCCTCGAGCTGGCCGCGGTAGAGACCGTGCCGGAGCTCGAGCTCGTAGCCGTCGTACTGCGGCATCCCCATCGCCCGGGCCACGGCGAGCTCGGCCTCCACGTCGTAGGGCACGCGGACGTAGGCGACCGACCAGGGCGCCGGGTCGGGTGAGTCGAGCTCGCCCTCGAGGATGCAGTAGAGCGGGGTCGGGTCGCCCATGCAGTTGCCGACGCTGCCGGTGTTGAACGACGTGCGGCCCTCGAGCTGGCACTCGTAGAACGGGTCGTGGGTGTCGCCGTAGCCGACGAGGTCGGGGACGGGGCCGTCACCGGTCGCGGCCGTGTTGGTGAACAGCGCCTCGAACTCCGCCTGCGTGCGGACGTAGCGCACCCGCCGGTGGACCGTCTCCTCGCTGGCGTGGAAGAGCCGGACCCGGCGCCCGCTGAGCCAGAAGTCGTGGTTGAAGGGCAGCCCTCGCAACCACGCACCCTGCCCCGGACCGAGCTGGTCGAGCCACCACGCGAGCGCCTCGGAGTGGAACTCGCGGTCGGGGTCGGGCAGGAAATCGTCCCAGTTGCCGAGCAGGTTGACCTCGCAGCGCTCGCGGCACAGGTCGACCACCTCGCGTCCGCGCGGACCCTTGCCGACGTAGTCGCCGAGGTTGAAGATCCGGGTGATCCCGCGCCGGTCGATGTCGGCGAGCACCGCCTCGAGGGCCGTCAGGTTGCCGTGCACGTCCGAGACGAGGGCGATCCGCTCCATGCCGTCACCCTGTCACGGGGGCGCGTCGCCGTACGCCGCGGTGCGGGCGGGAACGACGACGGCCCGCCGGATCACCGGCGGGCCGTCGTTCGTGACTGGTGCTGCGTGGGTCAGGTGGTGCTGTTTCGAGCAGTGCTGCGTCAGGCGGTGGTCGTCGCGGTCGTGGCGGGCTCGTCGCCCATCGTGACCTCACGCTGCTTGGAGACGTAGATCGCGGCGACGATGACCGCGACCGCGACCAGCGCGATGATGATGCGCAGGACGTCGTTCTGGTCCTCCCCGACGCTCAGCGACACGACGGCGCTCGCGATGAGGAGCGAGACCAGGTTCATCACCTTGATCAGCGGGTTGATGGCCGGGCCGGCGGTGTCCTTGAACGGGTCGCCGACCGTGTCGCCGATGACCGTGGCCTCGTGGGCCAGCGAGCCCTTGCCGCCGTGGTTGCCGTCCTCGACCAGCTTCTTGGCGTTGTCCCACGCGCCACCGGCGTTGGCCAGGAAGACGGCCATCAGGGTGCCGGTGCCGATGGCGCCGGCCAGGAAGCCCGCCAGGGTGGTCACGCCGAGGCCGAAGCCGACGGCGACCGGGGCCAGGACGGCCAGGATGCCCGGCGTCACGAGCTCGCGCAGCGAGTCCTTGGTGACGATGTCGACGACCTTGCCGTACTCCGGGCGACCCGTGCCCTCCATGATCCCGGGGATGTCGCGGAACTGGCGACGGACCTCGTAGACCACGGCACCGGCAGCGCGCGCGACGGCGTTGATCGCGAGCCCGGAGAACAGGAACACGACGCAGGCGCCGAGCAGCACGCCCACCAGCACGGCCGGGTCGAAGACGTCGAACTGGAGGAACTCGTCCTCGGTCGGGTTGGCGTCCACGAGGGCCTCGAAGACCGAGGTCGCGTAGGACCCGAACAGCGCCGTCGCGGCCAGCACCGCCGTGGCGATGGCGATGCCCTTCGTGATGGCCTTGGTGGTGTTGCCGACCGCGTCGAGCTCGGTGAGGATCTGCGCGCCCTGCTCGCTGACGTCGCCCGACATCTCCGCGATGCCCTGGGCGTTGTCGGAGACGGGTCCGAAGGTGTCCATCGCCACGATGACGCCGACCGTGGTCAGCAGGCCGCAGCCGGCCAGCGCGACGGCGAACAGCGAGACCGTGAGGGCGGCACCACCGAGCAGGTAGGCGCCGAACACGGCGGCACCGATGACCAGCGTCGTGTAGACGGCCGACTCGAAGCCCACCGAGAGCCCGGCGAGGACCACGGTCGCCGCGCCGGTGAGCGAGGACTTGCCGACGTCCTTGACGGGCCGGTACTCCGTGCCGGTGTAGTAACCCGTGAGCGCGAGGATGCCCGCGGACATGACGATGCCGATGACCACCGCGGACGCCGCGATGAACCGGGGGTCGCCATCGGCGTTGACCAGCGCGTCGGTGATGTTGGTGAACTCGGAGAAGCTGCTCGGCAGGTAGACGTAGGCCAGCACCACGCTCGCCACGGCCGCGATGGCCGAGGAGAGGTAGAAGGACCGGTTGATCGTCCGCAGGCCGTTCTCGCCGACCTTGGGCTTGGTCAGGTAGACGCCGGCGACGGCGGTGAGCGCACCGATGGCCGGGATCAGCAGCGGGAAGACCAGGCCCTTGTCGCCGAAGGCCTGCGAGCCGAGGATCAGCGCGGCGACGAGCGTCACCGCGTAGGACTCGAAGAGGTCGGCCGCCATGCCGGCGCAGTCACCGACGTTGTCGCCCACGTTGTCCGCGATGGTGGCAGCGTTGCGGGGGTCGTCCTCCGGGATGTTCTGCTCGACCTTGCCCACCAGGTCGGCGCCGACGTCGGCCGCCTTGGTGAAGATGCCGCCGCCGACGCGCATGAACATGGCGAGCAGGGCGGCACCGAAGCCGAAGCCCTCGAGGACGTCGGGAGCGGAGTCCTGGAAGAAGAGCACGACGAGGCTGGCGCCGAGCAGGCCGAGCCCGACGGTCAGCATGCCGACCATCGCGCCGGTGCGCAGGCCGATCGTCATCGCCGGCTCGCGGCCGACGCTCTCGGCGGCGGCCGCGACGCGGAGGTTGGCGCGCACGGCCAGGTTCATGCCGAGGTAGCCGACGGCGGAGGAGAAGCCGGCACCGACGATGAAGAACACCGAGCGGAAGATCCGCACCGTGGCGTCGTCGGCCGGCAGCACCAGCAACGCGAAGAACGCGATCACCGCAAAGATGCCGAGCGTGCGGAACTGCCGTGTCAGGTAGGCGTTGGCGCCCTCCTGGACGGCTAGGGCGATGGTCTTCATGTTGTCGGTGCCTTCGCCGGCGGCCAACACCTGCTTGCGGAACACCACCGCCATCGCGAGCGCGCCGAGCGCGATCGCGAGGACGATGATGACCAGAAGAGTGTTGGTGCCCGTGAGCTCTGGCTCCACGACAGCGGGAACGATCCCGGTCATGTGCGTCCTCCTGGGAGTGGTGCGTCAAGTACGAACGCGCGGGAGTCTACGCACCTGTGACCCGGCTCACGCGGAGGGCTGTGGCAGGGATCACATCGCGTCCCGCCCGTCGGGGTGGGCCCGCCGCTGCCGGGGTCCGGGCGCGGTCGTACGCCGCGACGCCGGGCGGCGCCGAGGGCGGGTGATCGAGGCGGGCCGGCCCGAGGTCAGCTGGCGACCGACGGGTCGAGGGAGTCGTGGATCACGAACACCTTCGCCAGGCCGGTGATGCGGAAGATCTTGAGGAGGCGCTCCTGCGAGCAGACCAGCTCGAGCGAGCCGTCGTGGGCGCGGACCTTCTTCAGGCCGCCGACCAGGACACCCAGACCGGTCGAGTCGAGGAACTCCACGGCCTCGAGGTCGATCACGATGTTGTAGGACCCCGCACCGACGAGCTCGGTGATCTGGTCGCGCAGCTTGGGCGCGGTGTAGACGTCGATCTCGCCGCCCACCGCGACGATGGCACGGCCATCCTCCTCGCGGGTCGCAAGGGTCAGATCCACGACTGCTCCAGGTTGGGAAGATCTCCATCCGAAGCAGGACGCCCCGAATGCTGCCGGGTGTCATCAAACCATGAGACCCCACCTCCACGCAGGAAGACCCGTGACCGAGGTGGACGAGGACCGCCGCCGGAGGCGATGTCGGTCCCGTTTGCGACACTGCGCAGCGTGGACACCGGCGATCGACCTGCGCACCGGCAGGTCGACCAGGTGGTCGCCCGGCTGACCGCCGTGCCGGGTCGCGAGGGCCGCCTCCGACACCTCGAGGTGGTGCCGCCGAGGCCCGCCGTGACGGCGCCCTGGCCCGACTGGGTGGCGTCCGACGTCCGCGCCGCCTTCGAGCGCGCTGGCGTCGCGACGCCGTGGCAGCACCAGGCGGTGGCGGCCGAGGCGGCCCACCACGGACAGCACGTCGTGCTCGCCACCGGCACCGCCTCCGGCAAGTCGCTGGCCTACCAGCTGCCCGCCCTGAGCGCGATCCGCGTGGGGCGGGGGTCGCGCAACGAGCGGGGCGCGGGCGTGCTCTACCTCGCGCCGACCAAGGCCCTCGCCAACGACCAGCTCAGCAACATCGCCGCCCTCGGCCTCGACGTGCGCGCGGCCACCCACGACGGCGACAGCACGCGCGAGCAGCGGGACTGGACCCGCGACTTCGGGGAGTACGTCCTGACCAACCCCGACATGCTGCACCGCTCCCTGCTCCCCCGGCACGCCCAGTGGTCGTCCTTCTTCGGCTCGCTGCGCTACGTCGTCGTCGACGAGTGCCACCACTACCGCGGGGTCTTCGGGGCCCACGTCGCCCACGTCCTGCGCCGGCTCCGCCGGATCTGCGCGATGTACGGCGCCACGCCGACCTTCGTCCTCGCCTCGGCCACGGTCGCCGAGCCCGAGGTCGCGGCCGGCCGGTTGACCGGGCTCGACGTGCTGGCCGTGACGGCCGACCACTCCCCGCGAGGTCAGGTCTCGCTGCTGCTGTGGGAGCCGCCGTTCACCTCCTATGCGGGGGAGAACGGCGCCCCCGTGCGTCGTGCCGCCTCGTCGGAGGCGGCCGACCTGCTCGCCGACCTCGTGGCCGAGGACATCCGCACGCTCGCCTTCGTCCGTTCCCGTCGCGGCGCCGAGCAGGTGGCCGCGACGGCGGCCGAGCTCCTCGCCGAGGTCGACCCGTCGCTGCCGGGGCGTGTCGCGGCGTACCGCGGGGGCTACCTGCCCGAGGAACGTCGCGAGCTCGAGGCGGCGCTGCGTCGCGGCGAGCTGACAGGTCTGGCGGCAACCAACGCGCTCGAGCTCGGCATCGACATCAGCGGCCTGGACGCGGTGCTGGTCGCCGGGTTCCCCGGCACCCGGGCCGCGCTGTGGCAGCAGGTCGGCAGGGCCGGGCGCGGCGCCCAGGACGCGCTGGGCGTGCTGGTGGCCGGCGCCGACCCGCTGGACACCTACCTCGTCAACCACCCCGACTCGTTGCTGGGACGGCCGGTCGAGGCCACGGTCTTCGACCCCACCAACCCCTACGTCCTCGGTCCGCACCTCTGCGCGGCGGCACAGGAGCGTCCCCTCACCGAGGACGACCTGCCGCTGTTCGGCGACGGCGCGCGCCAGGTGGTCGACCAGCTCACCGAGGCGGGCCTGCTCCGCAAGCGCCCGCGCGGGTGGTTCTGGACCGACCGGCGGCGGGCGAGCGACCTCGCGGACATCCGGTCGAGCGGCGGCGCGCAGGTGCAGCTGATCGAGGCCGACACGGGCCGGGTCATCGGCACCGTCGACGCATCGAGCTCGCACGGGACCGCCCACGCCGGCGCCGTCTACGTCCACCGCGGTGACTCCTGGCTGGTCGAGTCGCTCGACCTCGACGAGCACGTGGCTGTCATGCACCGTGCCGACCTCCCCTACTCGACGTCCGCGCGCGAGATCACCGACATCTCGATCGTGGCGGAGCGCGAGCACCGGGTCTGGCAGGACTGTCGACTCGCCCTCGGGGAGGTGGATGTCTCCCACCAGGTCGTCTCGTTCCTGAAGCGCCGCCAGCCGAGCGGCGAGGTGATCGGGGAGGAGCTGCTCGACCTGCCCGAGCGCTCGCTGCGCACGACGGCCGTGTGGTGGACGGTCCCGGCCCACGTGCTGGCGGAGAGCGGGCTGGCGGCCGCCGACCTGCCGGGATCGGCGCACGCGGCCGAGCACTGCTCCATCGGGCTCCTTCCTCTCTTCGCGACCTGCGACCGGTGGGACATCGGCGGCGTCTCCACGGCCCTGCACGCCGACACCGGGGAGCTGACGGTGTTCGTGTACGACGGCCACCCGGGAGGCGCCGGCTTCGCCGAGCGCGGGTTCCGGGCGGCGTACGCCTGGCTCACCGCGACCCGGGAGGCGATCGCGACCTGCGAGTGCCTGTCGGGCTGCCCGTCGTGCATCCAGTCGCCGAAGTGCGGCAACCAGAACAACCCGCTCGACAAGCCCGGCGCGATCGCGCTGCTCGACCTGCTCCTCGCAGGCGCACGCGCCGAGTAGCCTGCGACCATGGTCATCCTCGGACTCCTCCTCATCATCCTCGGCGCGATCGCCGTCCTGTCGGCGGTGTTCGTCAGCGAGCCGGGCACCGGGGGCGAGCTCCTCGGCTTCGACGTCACGACGATCCAGAGCTTCCTGATCGGGGTCGCGGCCGGCGCCGCGATCCTGTGGGGGTTCTCGATCCTCAAGTGGGGCACCAAGCGCGGGATCGCCCAGCGCAAGGAGCGCAAGGAGCTCAACAAGCTCAGCGAGCGGCTCGACCGGGCGGAGTCGGAGCGTCGCGCCGAAACCCCGGACGAGAACCTCTGAGCCGACTCACCCGGCCGCGGGTCCTGCGCGCGCCTGGGCCGTGACGTCGTAGCGACGTCCGAGCAGCGTCGGGCCCGGAGCGGTCACGCCGACGGTCACGATCGCCCCGGCGGGCTCGCAGCTCGTGAGCATCGACCCGTTGGCCGTCGCGATGCCGTCCGCCGCCGCGCAGGCATCGGCGCCGGTGACGGCCGCTGTCGCCCCGGCCAGGGCGGCGAGGTCGGCGGCCGCCTGAGCACTGCGCTGGGTGGCCACGATCGCGGCCACGCCGGCCAGCCCCAGACCGACGAACATCAGCACGCCGGTGACAGCGAGCACGACCAGCGTCGCGGCGCCCCTCTCGTCGGCGCGAGTCACGACTCCTCCAGGAGCGCCACGGCACGTGAACGGACCGTGACGCCGGGCAGGAAGTCGAAGAGCCCGCCCGGACCCTCGATCCGAGCAGACGCCGTGACCGCGACCTGTCGGCCCTCGAGGACCACCTCGATGCCCGCGCCCTCGGGCGCGATCTGCGCGCCGACCGCTGTCGCCTCGGACTCCGAGTCGCCACGGGCGACAGCCCGGGCCGACTCACGTGCCGCGTCGACCACCCTGATCTGCGCGGAGGCGGCGGCCAGCAACCAGGCCAGACCGACGGTCACGGCCAGCACCAGCGGCAGCCCGAGCGCGAGCTCGGCGGTCACGGCTCCCCGCTCACCGTTCCCGCCCCGCGGCCGCCGCCGGTGCGTGATCACTTGATCCCCAGCAGGCCCAGCACGTGGTCGAACAGCGTCTTGAGCAGCTGGTCTCCAAAGCCGCCACTGAGCAGCTTGTAGAGCAGTCCCGCGAAGCCGGCGCCGGCCGCCGTACCGACGGCGTACTCCGCGGTCGTGATCCCCCGTTCCTCGGCGACCCGCCCCCGCACGCTGCCGCGCTCCAGCTCGATGTCCGCCATGTCGTTCCCCTTCGTCGTGGCCCACCCGGTGCGGGCCGTCGGCTCGACTCTGCGACGACCCACCCCCACCGCGCCGCCCCCCGCCCGGCGGCCTGTGGACGACGCATCCCTGGCCGGCCCTGTGCGCCGATTGCGACCCGGACACGCCGCGGCCCACGCGTGCCCGAGCGTCGGCGCCCGCTCGCCGGCGGTGCGCCAGCGACCTTCGAGCCGACGGGAATGTGGCTCACCCACCGCCACCGGGCGAGTCGCCGAGAACCCCGGAGGAAGAGGTGCGCCAGCCACCTTCGAGCCGCCCGGAATGTGGCTCACCCACCGCCACCGGGCGAGTCGCCGAGAACCCCGGAGGAAGAGGTGCGCCAGCCACCTTCGAGCCGCCCGGAATGTGGCTCATCCACCGCCGCCCGGCGAGCCGCGAAGAAGCCCGGAAAGAGCGGTGCGCCAGCCACCTTCGAGCCGCCCGGAATGTGGCTCACCCACCGCAACCCGACGAGTCGCGAGGAAGCCCGGAGGGAGAGGTGCGCCAGCCACCTTCGAGCCGCCCGGAATGTGGCTCACCCACCACAACCCGACGAGTCGCGAGCGGGGTAGACCGGCCGTCTTCCCCTCACGGAGTCAGGCTGGTCAGCAGGCCGGCCACGGTCGGGACGATCCCGATGAGCAGGAACGCGGGGAGCAGGCACAGGCCGAGGGGTACGGCGGCCTTCACCCCGACGGCGCGGGCTCGGTCCTCGACCTCGGCCAGCGCGGCCCGTTCGAGGTCGTCGGCGAGCCGCTCGACGGCGTCGGCCACCGAGCTGCCGCTGGACTCGGCACGGGCGAGCGTGCGACCCAGGCTGGCGAGCGCCTCGTCGTCGGCGAGCGTGCTCCACACCAGGAGCGGGTCGACGCCCATCCGCAGCCGGGCCAGGGCCGAGCCGAGCCGCTCGGCCGTGGGGCCCGGACAGGCGGCAGCCACGGCGGCGAGCGCAGCGGCTGGCGCGGCACCCGACCGCAGGGCGCTGGAGAGCAGGTCGACCACGTGTGGGAGCTCGCGTGCGACGTCCTCGCGCTCGCGACGACGCGCGGTCGGCTCCGAGCGTGCCAGGGCGACCCACGCGCCAACGACGGCGACGGGCGCGGCGACCAGGCCCGGTGGCCCGCCCACGACCAACCCGGTGCCGACGCCGGCCAGCAGGCACAGCACCGGGCGCCACCGACCGACCGCGGCCGTGCCGACCACACCCTCGGGCTCGGCCACGCGCGGGCGCGGTCGCGGCGGGAGGAGAAGGAGCACGGCCGCTCCGGCCGCACACGCGGCCAGCAGCATCATCGGGGGTCGGCCCGGTCGGCGATGGCCTCGATCCACCACAGCCCGGCGATCCCGAAGCCCAGCCCCGCGACGAGGCACGCCCACCCGACCGGCGTCTCGAGCAGGAACCTCCACGGGTCCCCGCCGGCACCGGATCCCATGCCCAGCGCGACGACGGGGAGGGCGGCCACGAGTCGCGCCGTCGCGCGTGCCGACGCGAGCTCCGAGGTGACGACCCGCTGCGTCTGGCGCTGGGCCCGGATGCGGGCGCTGACCCTGGCGATGGCGTGGGCGAGCCCGGTGCCCGAGTGGTGGGCCACCTGCCAGGCGGCCGCGACGACCCGCAGGTCCCCGGCCCCGGGCGTCGTGGCCGCGCGGCGCAGTGCCGCCGGCACGTCCGTGCCCATCGCCCAGGCGTCGTGCACCGGCACCAGCCCCGACCAGCGTCGCGCTGCCTCGGCGAGCGCGAACCCGGGAGGCCGCCCGGCCGCGAGCTCGGCCGCCATCACATCGCAGGCGTCGAGCACCCCGAGCGCGGTCGCCGCGCGCGTCCGGCGATCGCGCCGGCGCAGCCAGATGGCCCGGCCACCCGCACCGGCCAGCGCGACGGCACACGCCACGACCACCAGACGGGCCGGCAGCCCTCCGCCGACGACGCCCCACCCGAGGCCCGCCGCGACGGTCAGCAGGACTGGACGCCACCTCCACCGCGCCGCGACCACGCGACCGCTCGGCACGAGCAGCCAGACGGCCAAGCCCGCGAGGGCGGCGGCCACCACGGCCATCAGCCGATCCGTGCGGACAGCCGGGCCGCCGCCGGGCCTCGCGTCGTCCGTCCGTCGGGCGCGAAGGAGACGGCGGCCTCGATCGAGACCGCGCCCGATCCGTCGCGCACGGGGACGCCGACCTGGGTCACGCGGCGGCGTCCGTCGGGGTCGCGCGCGAGGTGGACCACCGCGTCGAGGGCCGACGCCAGCTGGCTGTGCGCCGCGTCGCGCGGCAGCCCGGCGGCGGCCGCGAGTGCCTCGACCCGCGCGGGCACGTCGGCTGCCGAGTTGGCGTGGAGGGTGCCGCAGCCACCCGCGTGCCCGGTGTTCAGCGCAGCCAGCATGACCACGACCTCGGCCCCGCGGACCTCCCCCACGACCAGGCGGTCGGGTCTCATCCGCAGCGCCTGCCGCACCAGGGTGGCGAGCGTGATCTCGCCCGCGCCCTCGATGTTGGGCGGTCGCGCCTCGAGGCCGAGGACGTGCGGGTGGTCGGGGCGCAGCTCACTGGCGTCCTCGACCAGCACCATCCGCTCGGCGGGATCGACGAGCCCGAGGAGTGCGGACAGCAGCGTCGTCTTGCCCGACCCGGTCCCGCCGCTGACCAGGAAGGCCAGCCGCTGCTCGACGATCGCGCGCAGCACCCCGGCGCACTCCGGGCTCACCGAACCCGCGCCGACCAGGTCGTCCACGGAGAACGCTGTGGTGGCCGGGACGCGCAACGAGATGGTCGTGCCGGGCCGGGCGACCGGGGCCAGCACCGCATGGAAACGGGTGCCGTCGGGCAGCCGCACGTCGGCGTAGGGCGTGGCGTCGTCGAGCCGACGCCCACCCGTCGCAGCCAGGCGCTGCGCCAGCCTCCGCACCGCGGCATCGTCGCGGAAACGGACGCCGGTCAGTCGCAGCCCGTCACCGTCGTCGACCCAGACCTCCTCGGCCCCGTTGACCAGCACGTCGGTCACCCCGGGCTGGCGCAGGAGCGGCTCGAGCGGACCGGACCCGAGGACGTCGCGGCGCAGCGCGTCGTGGACGGCCAGCACCGTCGCGTCCCCGACCGGCCGTCCAGCGGCCCGCATCGCCTCCGCCACCCGGTGCGGGGACAGGTCGCCGGGCGAGGCGGCGAGTCGCTCGCGGACGTCGTCGACCAGCCCGACTTCCAGCCCGATCTCCACGCCGACCTCCACTCCGGCCCCGGATGCCGCCATCACGCCGCCTCGGCGAGGAAGGAGGCCACCGCCCGACCCAGCGGCGTACGGCGATGGCGGACCGGACCGAGGCCCAGGTCGACTGCCTCGGCGAGCCCACGCTGCTCGGGCACCTCGAACGCGACCGCCACCCCGGTCGCCGCCTCGAGGTCGCGCCGCGACACGGCGCCGCGCCGGGTCGCCAGCCGGATACGCGACGTGTCGCCCATCGGCTGCACCAGCCGCAGGGTCGACGCGACCCCGTTCACGGTCGCGGGCGTCACCGCCAGCACCAGGTCGCACCGCGCCATCAGCTCGACGGCCACCGCGCCGGACTGCCGGGCCACGTCGAGCACGACGAGCGCGTGACCACGCTGCGCGGCCGCCAGCACGTCGCGCACCGTCGACAGGGTCGGAGCGGTCGCCGGTCCCGCGGACCACGTCAGCACGCCGACCCCGTCACGTCGGGGCACCGCCTCCCGCAACGACCGCGACCCGAGCCGGCCGGTCGAGGTCGCGAGGTCGTCCCACCGCACGCCCGGCTCTTCGTCGAGCCCGAGCAGCCGGTCGAGGCCGGGCCCGACGGGGTCGGTGTCGACCACGAGGGCGGGCGCGGTCCAGCCGCCCACCTGCCCCAGCGCGCAGGCGAGGGTGGACGCCCCGGCACCGCCCGCGCCGCCCAGCACCCCGACCACGAGCCCTCGACCCGGCGCCTCCTCGACGTCGCCCAGCAGCGACCCGAGGTGCGACTCCCCGTCGGGCAGGTCGACGACGGCGTCCGCCCGGAGGTCGAGGGCGTGCCGGAACACCTCGGCGGGCGGGGCGTGCGAGACCACGACCACGCCCGGCCGGGGCGGCGGCGCCACCGCCGCCACCTCCGCGAGCAGGTCGTCGCCGACCAGGACGAGCGGGGCCGCCGACCACGCCGTCAGGGCCGCGACCGGGTCGCCGCGCGTGTCGAGCCGGACCCCGGCCCCGGCGGCGAGGCGGGCGAGGTCCTCGAGGAGGGCGGGGTCGCGGGTGAGGACGAGCGGCTGCATGGGGCGACCCTGACCGACGGGAGGGACAGCCCGCCCGACGACGTCGCCACTCCTGTGGACAGGCGACCACACGCGCGACCTGTGGACGGATTGCGACCCGGGACTCGCTGCCGATGCGGCGTACAGAGGAGGCGCTCGCGCCTACGATGACGGCATGTCAGCACCGGAGGCGCGCCGTACCGCCGCCTTCTTCGACCTCGACAAGACGATCATCGCCACGTCGAGCACGCTGGCGTTCAGCAAGCCCTTCCAGGCCGGCGGGCTGATCAACCGGCGCGCGATGCTGCGCAGCACCTACGCCCAGTTCGTGTTCCTCGTCGGTGGCGCCGACCACGACCAGATGGAGAAGCTGCGCCGCTTCATGTCCGCGATGTGCGCCGGATGGGACGTCGCGACGGTCCGCGAGATCGTCGCCGACACCCTGCACAACGTCGTCGACCCACTGGTCTACGACGAGGCCGTCAGCCTGATCGAGGAGCACCACCTCGCCGGCCGGGACGTCGTGATCGTCTCGACGAGCGGGTCCGAGGTCGTCGAGCCGATCGGCCAGATGCTCGGCGCCGACCTCGTGGTCGCCACGCGGCTCGAGATCGTCGACGGGAAGTACTCCGGCGAGATCGAGTACTACGCCTACGCCGAGGAGAAGGCGCGCGCGATCCGGGAGCTTGCGGAGAGCGCCGGCTACGACCTCGAGCACAGCTACGGCTACAGCGACTCGATCACCGACGTGACCATGCTCGAGACCGTCGGGCACCCGCACGCGGTCAACCCCGACAAGGACCTCCGCAAGGTCGCCGTCGATCGGGGCTGGCCGGTGCTGGTGTTCACGAAACCGGTCGGCCTGCGCAGCCGTGTGCCCTTCCCGCCGGCCCGGCAGACACTCGCCGCGCTGGCCGTCGGAGGCGCGATCGCTGCGGGCGGTGTCCTGTGGGCGAACTCTCGCAAGCGGCGCTTCGAGGGATAGCCGAACACTCAGCAACCCGTCGAGATGTCAAGGCTTGTGACTGGCCACCAACCGGCGTACACATGAGGGCACAACTCAAGAGTTTGCACGTGATTCGGGTACCCACGCGGCGATCTACCCTTCGAAGAGGGCGCGAGTCATCGGGATTCTCCCGGGACAGCAGTTAGATGTTGCACGCCTGATAGCCGAGGTTCACGTGTCAGCGACGGCACCCGATCCCCGTGGTCGGGTGCCGTTCGCGCTGCACCAGGACGTCACTCGGCCGTACGCCGCAGCGGGGACGCCTCAGCACCGGCGACGTACGCCTCGGCGGCGTAGAGCACCCACCCGTGCACGCCGCGCGGGCCGCCGTCGGCGTAGCCGCGCAGGTTGGACTCGTACTCGGCCCGCAGCGCGAGGTGGCCGGCCTCGGGCACGACCAGCGACTTCGCGTCGACGCCGCGGGAGACGAGCACCAGCCGCTCGAGCGCCCGCGCGACGATCCCGTTGTGGGAGGCGAAGGGCGCGGCGGTCGCGACGTCCGCGTGCACGACCCCGGCGACCAGCAGAGCCGGAGCCGAGGTGGCCGCCAGCAGCAGCTCGGAGACCCCACGCAGCCGGTCGGCCGAGGCCGCGTCGCGCGGTCGGCCGAGCGAGTCGTCGGGCACCGAGCCGGCCGCCACGACCGCGTGCAGCCGGGCGATCGCCTGCAGGGGCGCGGTCTTCAGCAACGGCGCGAGCGCCAGCTGGGAGGCCGAGAGCCGCAACGCGTCCTGCGCGATCGCGTCGCCGTCGCCGGCCCGGACCTCGGCCAGCGTGGACGACGAACCCTCGAGCACCGCGCTCGCATGGGCCCCGCGCAGGAGCGACTCGGCGGTCATCTCGGGCGACGTGCGCCGCAGTCCCCGGTCGCGCAGCATCACGTCGATGCCGTCGCGCGCAGCGGCGTACGCCGACGGGACGCCCTCGAGGTCGACGAGCCAGGCAACGGGGTCGGTCACAGTGGAGGACGCTAGTAGCCTCGAGCGGGTGAGTGACGAGCAGCCCGGCCAGACGCCCCTCGGGGACTCCTTCGGCGCCGTGGCGGAGGCCTACGACCGCGGTCGTCCGTCCTACCCGGCCGAGGCGATCGCCTGGCTTCTCGACGGTGACGCCAAGATCGTGCTCGAGCTCGGCGCGGGCACCGGCAAGCTGACGCGCGGGATGGTCGACCAGGGCCACGCGGTCTTCGCGACCGAGAAGGACCCCGCGATGCTGGCGGTCCTGCAGGAGCGGGTGCCCGAGGTCAGCGCCAAGGTCGCCGGCGCCGAGGAGATCCCCGCCAACGACCGCAGCGTCGACGTCGTGATCGCGGCGCAGGCGTTCCACTGGTTCGACCACGAGCGCGCGCTGCCGGAGATCGCGCGGGTGCTGAAGCCGGGCGGGCACCTCGCGGTGGTGTGGAACTTCTTCGACATGCGCATCCCGTGGGTGCGCAAGCTGGTCGAGGTGATGGGCGAGCGCAGCGCCACCTCGAGCTCGCAGGATGTGCTCGAGGGCACCGACCTCTTCGGCGAGGTGGAGGCCACGACGTTCAGCTTCTGGCAGGACGTCACCCGCGACACCCTCGTCGACATCGTCGCCTCCCGCTCGTACGTCGCCTCGCTGCCCGACGACCAACGGGAGGCCAAGCTCGACGCCGTCCGTGCGCTCTACGACGACTACGGCCGCGGCCACGACGGCATGCAGTTGCCCTACACCGTCGAGTGCTTCCGCGCGAAGGTCGTCGACCAGAGCGACTCCGCAACCGAAGTGCCGGCCGATGCATCACACGAGCAGCCGATCGTCTCCGACGGCACCGACACCGACATGCTGCTGATCGACTTCAAGTAGGCAGCATTCCTCCAGGGGGACCTGCCATGCGCCGTACGGCGACACTCACCGCACTTCTGTTGGGGGCCGCGCTCCTCGTGCCGACCGGCTCGGCCACCGCCGCCGGCGAGACCTGCCGCGGCGAGGCCGCCACGATCGTGGGCACCGGAGCTCCTGTCGTCGGCACCGACGGACGCGACGTGATCGTGACCGGCACCTCGACCACTGTCTCCTCCGGCGCCGGGGACGACCTGATCTGCGTGGCGCTGTCGATCGCCGGCGGCAACATCCTCCAGGTCGACGCCGGACCCGGCAACGACCTCGTCGACAGCACCGGCATGCCGGACAACTACTACCTCGACGCCGTTCTGGGCGACGGTGCCGACACCTTCGTGGGTGGACCAGAGGCCGAGAGCGTGATCGCCGGCGTCGCCGGCGAGTCCTATCTCTCTGCGCCAGGCGAGTCGGAGCGAGACGTGATCGACACCGGCGACGGAGCGGACACCATCACCTCCGGCGGGCCGGGCCTGCCGAACCCCGACGTGGTGCGCGCGGGCGGCGACAACGACCTCGTCGTCTGGGCGGGCGTCATGGCCGCAGACGGAGTGCTGGACGCGGGCGAGGGCCACGATCTGCTCCTGCCCCGTGCCTCAGGGGCGACCTTCGACGTGGACCTCGCCACCCGAACGATCGGGCGCGACGGTGTGCCCGAAGCGGTCTTCGACGCCTTTGAACGCGTGAGCATCAGCCCGGAGCCGGGCCTCGGGGCGATCGACATCTCCGGGAGCGCCGGCAACGACATCGTCGACGTCCGCGCGGCAGCCGTCGTGCATGCAGATCTCGACGGCGGCGACGACTCCCTGACGCTGTCGGCGACGCCGGTCGGGACCGACCTCGACCTCGGAACCGGACTGGACGGGGTGTCCGTGCGGTCTCTCGATGGCTCGGTGGACCTCGACCTCGCCGACCAGACGCTCGCCATCGACGGCTCCGCTGGGGCACGCCTGGTCGGTGTCGAGAGCGCCTACGCCTCCGCGCTCGAGGTGCGGATGGTGGGCAGCTCGGGAGACAACCCACTCCTGGCCATCGGCTGTCGGGTCTCGATCGACGGCCGGGGTGGCAGCGACCAGATCACGCACGGAACTTCGACTTCGACGCGGACCAGGGCTACGACTGCACGAGCGCGAAGGTCACCTTGCGCGGCGGTGCCGGCGCCGACGAGATCCGCGGCGGCAAGCAGGCCGACCGGATCTACGGCGGCGGTGGCGACGACCGCATCACGACCGGCCCTGCCGTCGACCGGGGGACCAACCGGGCCTGGGGAGGAGGCGGCAACGACCGCATCGACGGCGGCAGCGCCACTGACCGGCTGATGGGCGGAAACGGTCGCGACACGCTGATCGGGGACAAGCGCCACGACACCCTGATCGGCGGCCGCGGGCGTGATCGCGTCGACGGCGGCAAGGGAGGTGACCGCTGCGCCGCCGAGGTCGAGAGGTCCTGCGAGCGCTGAGGTCGTGGTCGATCGCAGTCATCGGATGACTGCGATCGACCACGACCCTCTCGCGCCGTACGGCTCCGGACGACGACACGCGGCTACCCTCCCCCCATGTGGCGCTGGCGGCGGACCCACCTCGGCACCGAGGCCGACCGGGCGACGTTCCGCACGCTGCACACCGCCTCGCTCGCCGCGCCGGCGCTGCGCGAGGGGCTGACGAACGCCAGCGCCGAGCGCAGCCTGCGTCACCTGCGCGCCCTGCTCGGCACCCCGGCCGCCGCACTGACCGACACCAGCGGGGTGCTCGCGTGGGACGGCCTCGGCCACCACCACACGGCCGAGACCGCCCAGGTCGTCGCCGACCTGCCCGAGGGCGCGCCCACCCGGATCACCGAGGCGCACTGCAAGGACAAGGGCTGCGCGGTCCGGCAGCTGGTGATCGCCCCGCTCGTCGTCGAGGAGGTGCTGGTCGGGACGCTCGTCGTCGGCGCCCCACTCGCCACCGGTGGCCTGGTCCGGGCCGCCAACGAGGTGGCGGCCTGGGTCTCGGGGCAGCTCGAGCTGGCGAGCCTGGACGACTCCCGGACCGCACTGATGGAGGCCGAGGTCCGCGCCCTGCGCGCCCAGATCAGCCCGCACTTCATCTACAACTCGCTCGGCGCGATCGCCAGCTTCGTCCGCACCGATCCCGACCGGGCGCGCGAGCTGCTGCTGGAGTTCGCCGACTTCACCCGCTACTCCTTCCGCAGCCACGGCGACTACACCACGCTGTCGGAGGAGCTGCGCTCCGTCGAGCGCTACCTCCTGCTGGAGCAGGCGCGCTTCGGCGACCGGCTGAAGGTGACGCTGCGGATCGCGCCGGAGGTGCTGCCCGTCGCCGTACCCTTCCTGTGCATCCAGCCCCTCGTCGAGAACGCCGTGCGCCACGGGCTCGAGGCCAGCGCCGACAAGGAGGACGGGGTCGGCCACCTCTCGATCACCGCGCGCGACCTCGACCAGGAGTGCGTGATCGAGGTCGAGGACGACGGCGCGGGCGAGGACCCCGAGCGGGTACGGCGCGCGCTGGCCGGGGACACGTCGATGGACTCGGTCGGGCTGGGCAACGTCGACGCGCGGCTGCGCAACGCGTACGGCGACGACTACGGTCTGGTCGTCGAGACCGCGCCCGGCGCCGGCACCAAGGTGATCGTGCGGGTGCCCAAGTTCGCCCCCGGAGTGCAGCTGTGAGCCTGAACGTCCTCGTCATCGACGACGAGCGGCCCGCGCTCGACGAGCTGGTGTTCCTGCTGGAGCGCGACCCGCGCATCGCCGCCATCACGGGCTGCGACTCCGCGACCGACGCCCTGCGGCTGCTGCAGGACGCGAGCGTCGACGCGGTCTTCCTCGACATCCAGATGCCCGGCCTGACCGGCCTCGACCTGGCGCAGGTGCTCTCGCGGTTCAAGGCGCCGCCGCCGATCGTGTTCGTCACCGCGCACGACGAGCACGCCGTCGAGGCCTTCGACCTGCACGCCGTCGACTACGTCCTCAAGCCGGTGCGCGAGGAGCGTCTCGCCGAGGCCGTGCGCCGCATCGTCGCGTCCACCTCGCCCACCCCGAGCGGCGACACCCAGATCCCGGTCGAGCGCGGCGGTGTCACCCGCTTCATCGCCCGCAGCGACGTCACGCACGTCGAGGCGCAGGGCGACTACGCGCGACTGCACACCCTGCACGACTCCCACCTCGTGCGTACGCCGCTGTCGACCCTGGCCGAGGAGTGGGCCGGCGCTGGCTTCGTCCGGATCCACCGCTCGTTGCTCGTGGCGCTGGCCCACGTCTCCGAGCTGCGGGTCGACTCCGGCCGGGCGAGCGTGGTGGTCGGCGGCCGCGAGCTGCCCGTCAGCCGCCGGCACACCCGCGAGCTGCGCGAGCTCCTGACCAGACGCCCGTCATGAACGAGCGCGTCCGGGTCACCGGTCCGGCGAGGCGGCGAGCCACCACGGGCGACCGCTCGGGCACCCGCGAGATCGACGCCGGCACCGAGCTGGGGCGCGTCTACATGCAGTCGCTCCTCCGCGAGCAGCTGCGGCTCGCGCTGGGCATCCTCGGACTGCTCGTCGTGACCGTCGGGATGCTCCCGCTCGTCTTCCACCTGCTGCCCGGGCTCGCGGAGGTGCGGGTCGGCCCGCTGCCGCTGTCGTGGCTGCTGCTCGGGGTGGTCGTCTACCCGTGGCTGATCGTGCTCGGCTGGTTCTACATCCGCCGCTCGGAGGCCAACGAGCGCGACTTCGCGTCCCTGGTCGAGGAGGTAGAGAGGTGAGCACCGACGTCGTCCCCGGCTTCGTCGCCGTCGTGCTCGTCACCGTCGCCACCCTCGCGATCGGCACCTGGGGACTGCGGTTCTCCCGCACGACCAGTGACTTCTTCGTCGCCTCGCGCAGCGTGCGCCCGGGCCTCAACGCCAGCGCCATCGGCGGGGAGTACCTCTCCGCCGCCTCCTTCCTCGGCGTCGCCGGCCTCGTGCTCACCTTCGGCGCCGACATGCTCTGGTACCCGGTCGGCTGGACCGCCGGCTACCTCGTGCTGCTGGTCCTCGTCGCCGCCCCGCTCCGCCGCAGCGGCGCCTACACGCTGCCCGACTTCGCCGAGGCGCGGCTGGGCTCGCGTGGCGTCCGGGCGATGTGCTCGGTGCTGGTGGTGGCCATCGGCTGGCTCTACCTGCTGCCCCAGTTCCAGGGCGCCGGCCTCACGCTGCGGGCCGCGATCGGCGCCCCGGCGTGGGTCGGCCCGCTCGTCGTCGCCGCGGTGGTGCTGATCAACGTCGGCTCCGGCGGCATGCGCAGCATCACGTTCGTCCAGGCGTTCCAGTACTGGCTGAAGCTCACCGCCCTGCTGCTCCCCGCCTGCGTGCTGCTCGCGGTCTGGGCAGGCGACGGCGCCCCCGACCCGACGATCGGCGCGGGTGCCGGCGCCGACTTCTGGTCGCTGCCGCTCGGCGAGGGCGGAGGACAGGGCCTCTACGTCACGTACTCGCTGATCGTGGCCACGTTCCTCGGCACGATGGGCCTGCCGCACGTGGTCGTGCGGTTCTACACCAACCCCGACGGGCGCGCGGCGCGCCGTACGACCCTCGTCGTGCTCGCCCTGCTCGGGCTCTTCTACCTGCTGCCTCCGGTGTACGGCGCCCTCGGCCGCATCTACGCCGCCGACCTCGCGGCGGCGGGGTCGGACACGCTGGTGCTCGAGCTGCCGCGGCTGATGGTCGACGGGCCGCTCGGCGAGGTGCTCACCGGCCTGGTGACCGCAGGCGCGTTCGCCGCCTTCCTGTCCACCTCGTCGGGACTGTCGATCGCGGTGGCGGGCGTGCTGTCGCAGGACGTCACCGGCCGGAGGTACGGCGCGCGCCGCCTGTCCGGGGTGTCCGCGTTCCGGGCCGGCGCGGTGCTCGCGGTCGTGGTGCCGGCGTTCGTGTCGATCGCCGCCCCCGACGTCGGTGTCGCGCGCACGGTCGGGCTCGCCTTCGCGGTGGCTGCCTCGACGTTCTGCCCGCTGCTCCTGCTCGGCATCTGGTGGCGCGGCCTCACGGCGGCCGGGGCCGTGGCCGGGCTGCTCGTCGGCGGCCTCGGCTCGGGCCTGGCCGTCGGCTGGACGCTGGTCAGCTCGGACACCACGGGGTGGGTCGCCGTGCTCCTCGGCCAGCCCGCGGCGTGGAGCGTGCCCGCCGCCCTGGCCGCGATGGTGCTCGTGAGCCGCGCGACCCGCGGGCAGGTGCCCGCGCACGCCGGCCGGTTCATGGTGCGGCTGCACACCCCGGAGGCGGTCCAGCTCGAGCGGTGAGGCTCAGCCGCGCAGTCCGTCGGCCAGCTCCGTCAGCGCCCGGTCGAGCGTGACCCGCGGCTCCCAGCCCCAGCCCCGCGCGCGGTCGGTCGCGATCTGCCCGGTCCACGCGGGCTCGTCGTCCCACGTGGCCTCGACGCCGACGGCCGGCGCCACGGTGCCGAGGTAGTCGCGCTGCGTCGCCGGCTCGCCGGCGGCGTTGACCGGGGTGCAGCCACCGGCCACCGGTCCGCGCTCGACGTCGTCGCCCGCCGCGATCCGGCCCGTCGCGACGTCGGCGACCAGCGCCGCCAGGTCCTCGACGTGCACCCAGGCGAACGTGCCGTCCGCGACGGCGTGGCGCTGGCCCTCGTCGCTCGCGACCTGCGCGGGTCGCAGCACGTTCCACACGGAGGCCTCGCTGCGGCCGAGGATCGCGGGCGGGCGCACGAGCACCCGGGTGGTGCCGGACAGCTCGGCGAGCGCCGCGTCGATGTCGCGCTTCACCACGGCGTAGTCGCCGGCGTCGTCGGCGACGAGCGTGCCCTCCTCGGACACGTCGCCGATCCCCGGGCTGCGGTCGTAGACGGCGGCCGTCGACACGTGCACGTGCCGTTCCGCTCCCGCGTCCTTGGCCGCCCCGGCGATGACGAGGGTGCCGTCCACGCCCACCCGTCGCTGGCTCTCGCGGTCGTCGCCCATCGGGTGCACGGTCGTGACGAGCGCGTCCGAGCCACTGGTCACCTCCGACGCGAAGGCCGGGTCGGCGAAGTCACCGACCCGCTCCTCCACGCCGGGCAGCTGCGGCGCGGTGCCCGGTCGCCGTACGACCGCACGAACGGTGGCGCCCCGCTCGCTCAGGGCGGCGACGACGTGGCTGCCGACGAGGCCGTTGGCCCCGGTGACGACGACGGTGGACGGGGTGTCGGGAGTGCTCATCGCTCCACCATGACAGGTCGCGACAACGACCGTTCGTCGCGTCAGATCGACCGCTCACCGACGCGGCGCGGCCATCCGGCGACATACCCCATCGTCGCTCTCGCGCCGTGGCGGGAGCCGGTGCGAGCGTGACGGCCATCACACCCCGGATGGAGGGACACCCCCGTGAGCATCGAATCCAACGAACGGGCCGCGACCCACGACCCGGTCTACGACCGGCTCCACGCGACGCCCGAGTTCGCCGAGCTGCGTCAGCGCTACCGCAGCTTCGTCTTCCCCGCGACCATCGCCTTCCTGGTCTGGTACGCCCTGTTCGTCGTCATGTCCATGTGGGCGGGCGACTTCATGGGCACCAAGGTCGTCGGCAACATCAACGTCGCCCTGATCTTCGGCCTGCTGCAGTTCGTGACCACCTTCGCCCTCGCCTGGGTCTACGCGCGATACTCCAACGCCAAGCTCGACCCGTTGGCCCAGGAGCTCGACGCGCAGTACGTCGCCAGCCAGGCCGAGACCAAGGGAGGCAAGAGCTGATGGAAGGCCACCAGATCCTCACGACGACGCTGTTCCTCAGCGTCGTCGCCCTGACCATCGGCATCACGATCTGGGCGAGCCGCAACTCGTCCGGGGCGGCCGACCACTACGCCGGCGGGCGCAACTTCTCCGGCTTCCAGAACGGTCTCGCCATCGGTGGCGACTACATGTCGGCCGCCTCGTTCCTCGGCATCTCCGGGGCCATCGCCCTGTCGGGCTACGACGGCTTCCTCTACTCGATCGGCTTCCTCGTCGCCTGGCTGGTCGCGCTGCTCCTCGTCGCCGAGGTCCTGCGCAACTCCGGTCGCTACACGATGGCCGACCAGCTCGCCTACCGGATGAAGCAACGCCCGGTCCGTACGGCGGCCGCCACCTCGACGGTCGTCGTCTCGATCTTCTACCTGCTCGCGCAGATGGTCGGTGCCGGTGCGCTGGTCGCGCTGCTGCTCGGCGTCTCGAGCGAGGGTGTGAAGAACCTGACGATCTTCTTCGTCGGCGCGCTGATGATCTTCTACGTCACCGTCGGCGGCATGAAGGGAACCACCTGGGTGCAGATCGTCAAGGCCGTGCTGCTGATGGCCGGCTCGGCGCTGATCGTGGTGCTGGTGCTCGCGAAGTTCGGCTTCAACCTCTCCGACCTCCTCGGCACCGCCGCCGCCAACAGCGGCAAGGGCGGCGCCTTCCTGGAGCCGGGCCTGAAGTACGGCGTCACCACGACCTCGAAGCTCGACTTCATCTCGCTGGGCCTCGCGCTCGTCCTCGGCACCGCCGGCCTGCCGCACATCCTGATCCGCTTCTACACGACCCCGACGTCGCGGGACGCGCGCAAGTCGGTGTTGTGGGCGATCGGACTGATCGGCACGTTCTACCTCTTCACGCTGGTGCTCGGCTTCGGTGCCGCGGCCCTGCTCGACAAGGACTCCTACGCCGAGGTGGCCGCGTCCGGCGGCAACCTCGCCTCACCGCTGCTGGCCGAGGCCGTGGGTGGTGGACCCGACTCGACCGGTGGCGCCGTGCTGCTGGCCGTGATCGCCGCCGTCGCCTTCGCCACCATCCTCGCGGTGGTCGCCGGCCTGACGCTGACCTCCAGCGTCTCGGTGGCGCACGACCTCTACAACAGCGTGTGGAAGCGGGGTACGGCGAGCGAGGCCCAGGAGCTCAAGGTCTCGCGCTACGCGGCGGCCGGCATCGGCCTGGTCGCCATCCTGCTGGCCATCCCGGCGCAGAAGCTCAACATCGCGTTCCTGGTGGCCCTCGCCTTCGCCATCGCGGCCAGCGCCAACCTGCCGTCGATCATCTACAACATGTTCTGGCGCCGGTTCAACACCCGCGGGGCCGTGTGGAGCATCTACGGCGGCCTGATCGCCTCGGTCGGTCTGGTGGTCTTCAGCCCGGTCGTGTCCGGCAAGGGCGTCGACCCGGTGTCCGGCAAGAACCTCTCGCTGCTGCCCACGAGCATCGACATCTCGTGGTTCCCGCTCGAGAACCCCGGCCTCGTCTCGATCCCGATCGCCTTCTTCCTGGGATGGCTGGGCTCGGTGACCTCGAAGGAGCCCGACGCCGAGGCCCGCTACACCGAGCTCGAGGTGCGCGCCCTCACCGGCGCCGGCGCCGAGGCCGCCTCGCAGCACTAGGCCCGGCTCCGACCCGCAGCACCGACCCGGCGGTTCGTCGTCCACGGGGGGCGACGGGCCGCCGGGTCGCACCACGCCCCGGCCCGCCGATCGCTCGCAACCATGTTGCAACGACGGCGGACCACACTAGGTTGAAATTCTTGGTCCCGAACTGGAGTGGAGTCATGTCCGAAACCCTGTCGAACCTGTCCCGTGAAGAGCGTCGCTTCGAGCCTCCGGCCGACCTGGCGGCCAACGCCAACCTGAAGGAGGAGGCCTACGACCGCGCGGCCTCCGACCGCGAGGCCTTCTGGGCGGAGGCCGCCGAGCGGCTCGACTGGGGCCAGAAGTGGGACCAGGTCCTCGACTGGTCCAACCCGCCGTTCGCGAAGTGGTTCGTCGGCGGCACCATCAACGCCGCGGTCAACTGCGTCGACCGCCACGTCACGGCCGGCAACGGTGACAAGGTCGCGATCCACTGGGTCGGCGAGCCGGAGGACGACACCCGCGACATCACCTACTCCCAGCTCAAGGACGAGGTGTCGAGGGCGGCCAACGCGCTGACGGAGCTCGGCGTGCAGAAGGGCGACCGGGTCGCCATCTACATGCCGATGATCCCCGAGGTCGCGATCGCGATGCTCGCGTGCGCCCGCCTCGGGGCGCCCCACACGGTGGTGTTCGGCGGCTTCTCCGCCGACGCCCTCGCCTCCCGTGTCGTCGACTGCGAGGCGAAGGTCATCATCACCGCCGACGGCGGCTACCGCCGAGGCGCGCCCAGCGCGCTCAAGCCGGCCGTCGACGAGGCCGTGGAGAAGACTGGCGACCTCGTGCGCAACGTGCTCGTCGTGCGCCGTACCGGACAGGACGTCGACTGGAACGACAGCCGCGACGTGTGGTGGCACGACGTCGTGGACGGTGCGTCGGCCGAGCACGAGGCGCAGATGCACGACTCCGAGCACCCGCTCTACGTCATGTACACCTCCGGCACCACCGGCAAGCCGAAGGGCATCCTGCACACGACCGGCGGCTACCTCACCGGCACGTCCTTCACCCACTGGTCGGTCTTCGACCTCAAGGACGACGACGTCTACTGGTGCACCGCCGACGTGGGCTGGGTGACGGGGCACAGCTACCTCGTCTACGGCCCGCTCGCCAACGGCGCGACGCAGGTGATGTACGAGGGCACGCCCGAGAAGGGCCGCTGGTGGCAGATCGTGCAGGACTACAAGGTCTCGATCTTCTACACCGCGCCCACCGCGATCCGGACCTTCATGAAGCAGGGCCGCGAGATCCCCGACGGCTACGACATGTCCTCGCTGCGGCTGCTCGGCTCGGTCGGTGAGCCGATCAACCCGGAGGCGTACGTCTGGTACCGCGAGGTCATCGGCGGCGAGCGCTGCCCGATCGTGGACACCTGGTGGCAGACCGAGACCGGCCAGATCATGATCAGCCCGCTGCCCGGCGTCACTGCCGGCAAGCCGGGGTCCGCGATGAAGGCGCTGCCCGGCACCGCCATCGATGTCGTCAACGACGAGGCGGAGTCGGTCGGCAACGGCAACGGCGGCTACCTGGTCATCAAGGAGCCCTGGCCCGCGATGCTGCGCACGCTGTGGGGCGACGACCAGCGCTTCAAGGACACCTACTGGTCGCGCTGGGAGGGCCTCTACTTCGCCGGCGACGGCGCCAAGCTCGACGAGGACGGCGACATCTGGCTGCTCGGGCGCGTCGACGACGTCATGAACGTCTCCGGCCACCGCCTGTCCACGACCGAGATCGAGTCGGCGCTGGTCTCGCACCCGAAGGTCGCCGAGGCGGCCGTCGTCGGGGCGGCCGACGACACCACCGGCCAGGCCGTGTGCGCCTTCGTCATCCTGCGCGACTCGGCGGGCGACGGCGGCGAGGACATCGTCGAGGAGCTCCGCAAGCACGTGCAGAAGGAGATCGGTGCGATCGCCAAGCCGCGCCAGATCATGGTCGTGCCCGAGCTGCCCAAGACCCGCTCCGGCAAGATCATGCGCCGCCTCCTCAAGGACGTCGCCGAGCACCGCGAGGTCGGCGACGTCACGACCCTCGCCGACTCGACGGTGATGGACCTGATCAAGGGCAAGGAGGGGTCGTCCTCCGAGGACTGACCTCCCTCACTCATCCGTCATGCGGACCCGCACGTATCGGTGCGGGTCCGTATGACGGATCGGGGTCAGGCGTCGGCGGACCCCCGGTCCTGGTCCCGCTCCTGGTCCGGCGCGCGGCGCGTGGCGAGCAGGAGCAGCAGCACCCCGAACGCGGCAGCGGCGACGGAGGCGAGCAGGATCGCGATCTTCGCCTCCTCGGTGAGCAGCTCGACGCCGGGGAAGGACAGCCCGGCGATGAAGATCGAGACGGTGAAGCCGATGCCGGCGACCGCACCGAGCCCGACCACCATCGACCACGTCGTGTCCTCGGGCAGCCGGGCCAGGCCGAGGCGTACGGCGAGGAACGAGCTCACGAGGATGCCGACCGGCTTGCCGAGCACCAGGCCGAGCATGATCCCGAGCCCCACCGGCTCGGTGAAGACCTCGCCGATGGCCCCGAGCTCGACCCCGGCGTTGGCGAGCGCGAAGACGGGGAGCACGAAATACGCCGAGAGCGGGTGCAGCGAGCTGATCAGTCGCTCCACGACGGAGACCGACTCCTTGAGCAGGAACCGCAGCTTCGCCAGCTCGTCGGGGTCGAGGCGGTTGTCGCGCAGCGCCTCGCGCGCGTGCTCGCGGGCGATCTCCTCCTTGAGCAGCGGCGTCGCCGGGGCGAGCAGGCCGATGGCCACACCGGCCAGGGTGGCGTGCACACCGGACTCGAGCAGCGCGAACCACACCCCGATCCCGAGCACCACGTAGACGCCCATGGACCAGATCCGCAGCAGGCGGGCCACGACCATCGCCGCCAGCAGCCCGAGGGAGATCGCGAGCCAGCCGAACGACAGGTCGCTGGTGTAGAACACGGCGATCACCAGGATCGCCCCGATGTCGTCGACGATCGCCAGCGTCAGCAGGAAGAGCCGGGCCGCCGAGGGGATCCGTCGCCCGAGCAGACCGAGCACGCCGACGGCGAAGGCGATGTCGGTGGCCATCGGGATCCCCCACCCCGCGCCACCGTCGCTGCCGGGCGGGTTGAGGGCGAGGTAGATGCCGGCCGGGACGGCCATCCCGCCGACCGCCGCGACGATCGGCAGCGCCGCGGTCCGGGGGTCGCGGAGGTCGCCGTTGACCAGCTCGTACTTGATCTCGAGGCCGACGACGAAGAAGAAGATGACCATCAGCGCGTCGTTGACCCAGTGCTGGAGCGACTCGTCGAGGTGCAGTGGTCCGACGTCCAGCACGAGGTGCGTGTGCCAGAGGTCGTCGTACGACGACGCCCAGGCGCTGTTGGCCCAGACCAGGGCCACGACCGCCGCGACCAGCAGGAGCACCGACCCGGCCGACTCGACACGGAGGAACTCGCGGACGGGGCGCGCGACCAGCCGGGCCAGCGGCTTGTCGCTGGCGAGGTAGGACGGGCCGGTGCTCCAGATCTCGCCGTGGATCGGCTCGGTGTCTGCGGCAGGGTCGTGCGGGTCGGTCGGCATCGAGAGGGGGCCCTTCGGGTCGCTGGCTCGCATCTCCGCGACGTCGCACGTCGCGGGCCGACCAGACTTCCCGGCACACCTGGCACCCAGCCTACTTGTGTAGGGTCAACGGGTCAGCCAGCGCCGCACCTGATCACGCGAAGGACCCCAGATGGCACCCGTTCCGGCTTCGCCCACCGACAAGGACACCGATCCGACCATCGGCGCCCTGGTCATCGACGCCAGCCGCGACATCTCGACGCTGATCTCCAAGGAGATCCAGCTCGCCAAGTCCGAGCTCAAGGTCAGCGTCCGCCACGGTGGCGTGGGCATCGGCCTCTTCGCGGGGGCCGCGTTCCTGGGCCTGCTGGCGATCATCATGCTGTCGGTCGCGATCGCCTACTTCATCGCCATGACTGGCCTCGACCTCGCCTGGTGCTTCCTGATCGTCTTCGGCGCCTACGTCCTGGTCGCCGCGATCCTCGCCTTCATCGGGATCAAGCAGGTCAAGCAGGTCAAGGCCCCCGAGCGCGCGATCTCGCAGGGCAAGGAGATCCCGGCCGCCCTCAAGGGCCGCGGCTGACGTACGCCGCTCAGCCGGCGCAGGCCCCGGTGTCGACCTCGGACTCCGAGGTGACCCCGCGCGCGGCGCTCTCGGAGACCTGCTCGGCTGTCAGCGCGTAGCCCGTGTCGGGGTCGGTGACCGACGCGGCGAAGACCATGCCGACGACGTCGCCGGACGAGTTCACGATCGGTCCGCCCGAGTTGCCCTGCCGGATCAGCGAGCGCAGCGAGAAGACGTCGCGCAGGACGGTGCCCTCGCCGTAGATGTCGGGCGAGCGCAGGCGCTGCTCGGCGCGGACCCGGCCGGTCTGGACGTCGTAGGGACCGTCCTGCGGATAGCCGAGCACGGCGACGCCGTCCTGCGCCTTCGCGTCCTGGTCGAAGACGAGGTGCGGCAGGTCGCCCTCGTCGAGCGCGAGCACCGCGACGTCGATCTCGGGGTTGTAGACGACGACCCGCGCGGGCACCGAGGACCCGTCGATCTCGACCTCGGGATCGTCGACGCCGGCGACGACGTGCGCGTTGGTCATCAGCCGGCCGGGCGCGAACAGGAACCCCGACCCCTCGACCCCGCTGCCGCAGTCGTTGCTGCCCCGCACCTTGAGCACGCTCGGCCCGGCCGCGAGGACGTCCGGGTCGGTGAGGAGACGCTGCGGGCCGGGAGCCACGCGGACGATCTGCTCGGGCGCGAAGGGCTCGAGGTAGCGCGGGAAGAAGGTGGTGCCGACCACGTTGTTGAAGGCGCCGAGCGCGTCGGAGGCCCGGTCGGGCAGCACGGAGTCGACCTCGGCGAGGACGGTGGAGTCGCGCACGATCGGGGTGATGCCGCCGATCCGCGAACCGGAGATGGCGACGCCGAGCGCCCACGAGACGAGCAGCACGGCGGCCGCGCTCAGCGCCGCGCCGCCGATCGCGTCGACCGCCCGGATGGGCTGCCACCGGATGCGGGCCCGGATCCGGGCGCCGACGTACTGCAGCAGCGCCTGGCCCAGGGACGCGGACAGGATGACGATGAAGAGCGCGCCGAGCGAGACCCACAGCGAGGGCGCCGCGTCGCCCAGCGCGATCGGCGCCAGCCAGACGCCGAGCAGCCCGCCGCACAGCAGGCCGGCGGTGGCGAAGGCGCCGGTGATGAAGCCCTGCCAGTACCCCGAGAGGGCGTAGACGCCCACCAGCGCCAGCAGGCACCAGTCGAGGATGTTCACGAGCGGCTACTCCTCGAGGCGCGTGTTGGGCCGAACGGACTCGCTCGGTGTGGGATCACCATGCAGCATGTAGTCCGGCAGGTCACGCACCTGATCGGTGTCCCACTCGCGCGACCAACCGACGAAGTCGAAGAGCCGGGCGATGATGCCGGCAGTGAAGCCCCACAGGATGACGTCGCGATCGGGCCCGATCAGGAAGCCCGGACCGAGCCAGCCGGAGGGGTGGCGCACGTTGATCCGGTTGGCGGGGTCGAGCAGGTGGTCGATCTCGACGTGGTGGATCTCGTGCACCTCGTCGGGGCTGACCACGCTGACCTCGCCGCGGTGGCGCCAGTAGCCGAGGACCGGGGTGACCGCGAAGTTGGAGGGCGGCAGCCACAGCTCGGGCAGCTCGCCGAAGACCTCGATCTCGGTCGGGTCGAGCCCGATCTCCTCCTCGGCCTCGCGCAGCGCCGCCTCGAGCGCGCTCTCGCCGGGGTCGAGGCTGCCACCGGGGAAGGAGACCTGGCCGGGGTGCGAGCGCATGTGGTGGGCGCGCTCGGTCAGGAGGATCTCGCCGCGGCCGTCGCGGTCGGTGTCGGCGAAGAGCATCAGCACGGCACCGCGCCGGGCGTCGCCGTCCTCGGGCGGCATGAAGCGGGTCAGCTCGTGCACGGTGATCGAGTCGGCGGCCTCGACGATCGGCTCCAGCCAGGCGGGCAGGGTCACAGCTGCACCCCGAGGTGCTCGTCGACCATGTCGACCAGCTCGTCGGCCGAGTCGATGACCACGGCCTCGACGTGCGTCAGGGTGCCGTCCTCGTCGACGAACGCTACATAGGGCAGCCCGCGCAGGAGGGGGAACCCGCCCTCGCCGTTGATGTCGCCGAGCTCATCGGTGACGAGCGGGTAGGTCACGCCCGACTCCTCGACGAGCGCCCGCGCGCCCGCGGCGTCGGTGTCCTGGAAGTCGATGCCGAGCATGGCCACGCGATCGCCGTACGCCGCGTTGAACTCCTCGAGGACCGGCATCTCCTTGCGGCACGGGCCGCACCACGAGGCCCACACCGAGATGACGGCCGGGCCGGTGAAGTCGCCGAGGTCGACGTCCTCGGCGCCGTCGAACCCGGCCAGGGTGAGGTCGGGGAGGCGGTCGTCCTTCTCCGGAGGCGCGTCCGAGCAGCCCGCCAGGACCAGCGCCGCGCACACCGCGACCACCGCCGCTCGGATCACGCCGGCCCCTGGGTCTTGACCAGCTTCTCGGCCTCGATCGGGTCGGTCGGCCCCTCGCCGTAGGACGGGCAGATCTTCGCGAGCGGGCAGGCGCCGCAGGCCGGCTTCTTGGCGTGGCAGCGCCGGCGGCCGTGCCAGATCAGGTGGTGGGACAGCATCGTCCAGTCGCGCTTGGGGAAGAGCGCGCCGACGGCGTGCTCGACCTTGACCGGGTCGGTCTCCTCGGTCCAGCCGAGCCGGCGGACCAGCCGGCCGAAGTGGGTGTCGACGGTGATGCCGGGGACGCCGAACGCGTTGCCCAGCACGACGTTGGCGGTCTTGCGACCGACCCCCGGCAGGGTCACCAGGTCGTCGAGTCGTCCCGGGACCTCGCCGTCGAACCGCTCGACGAGGGCCTGGCTGAGCTTGAGGAGCGACTCGGTCTTGGCCCGGAAGAAGCCGAGGGGGCCGATGATCTCCTCGAGCAGCTCGCGCGGCGCGCCGGCCATCGCGGTCGGGTCGGGGTAGGCCGCGAACAGGACCGGCCGGACCGCGTTGACCCGGCGGTCGGTGGTCTGGGCGCTCAGCACGGTGACGACGAGCAGCTGGAACGGGTCGTCGAAGTCGAGCTCGCAGTGGGCGTCGGGATAGGTCAGCGCGAGCAGCCGGTCGGCCTTGCGGGCGCGCCGCACCAGCGAGGTGTCCGGGGGCGCGGGGACGGGTCGGGCGGGCACGTGGGCAGCCTACGACCCACCACCGACGGCGGCGGGGCGGGCCGACGTGCGGTCCGATCGGCCCCCGATGGGCCGCTGTGACCCAAACCACGGCTAGGATTCCCCTCACGTGTGCCGAGGCGATCGGGACGACCAGGCAAGCCCAGAGGTTGGAGGACACCGGTGGACAACGACGTGTTGCGTCAGGCTCCGCTGTTCAGCGCGCTCGACGACGAGGCGGCCACCGCGCTGCGCAACTCGATGGCCGAGACCAGGCTGCGCCGCGGCGACGTGTTGTTCCACGAGGGCGACTCCGGCGACAAGCTCTACATCGTCGCCGAGGGCAAGGTGAAGCTCGGCCGATCCTCCGCTGACGGCCGGGAGAACCTCCTCGCGATCATGGGCCCCGGCCAGATGTTCGGCGAGCTCTCGCTCTTCGACCCCGGGCCGCGCTCGGCGACCGTCACCGCCGTCACCGACGCCACCTTCGCCTCCCTGTCCCACGAGGACCTCCTGCGCTGGCTCGACGGTCGCCCGATCGTCGCCCGCGGCCTGCTCTCGCAGCTCGCCGCCCGGCTGCGCAAGTCCAACGACGTCGTCGCCGACCTCGTCTTCTCCGACGTCCCGGGGCGCGTCGCCAAGGCGCTCCTCGACCTCGCCGACCGCTTCGGCCGCACCGCCGACGACGGCGTCCACGTCCACCACGACCTCACCCAGGAGGAGCTCGCCCAGCTGGTCGGCGCCTCCCGCGAGACGGTCAACAAGGCGCTCGCCGACTTCGCCTCGCGCGGCTGGCTGCGCCTCGAGCCCCGCTCGGTCGTGATCATGGACGTCGAGCGGCTCTCGCGCCGCGCCCGCTGACCTGCGCATGAGCCTGGCCCCCGAGGAGTTCGCTCCCGCGGGGGTCTTCCTCAACTCCGCCACGCTCGGGCTCGCGCCGCGGCGCAGCGTCACCGCGATGCGGTTGTACGAGGACTCGCGGCTGGCCGGGACGGTCGACGCGGTGTCGATCGACGCGTACGTCGAGCGCGGCCGCGCCTGCTTCGCCGCCCTGCTCGGTCGTGACCCGAGCGAGGTCGCGACCGGCTCCCAGGCCAGCCAGTTCGTCGGGCTGGTCGCCGCCTCGCTCGCCCCGGGCAGCGTGGTGCTCGCCGCCGAGGAGGACTTCACCTCGGTCCTCTTCCCGTTCCTGCGGGCCGACGTCGCCGTACGCCTCGTGCCGCTCGAGCGCCTGATCGACTCGATCACGCCCGACGTCGACCTGGTCGCTGTGTCGGCGGTGCAGTCGGCCGACGGACGGCTGCTCGACCTCTTCGCCCTCGCCACGTCCGCGGAGGCCGCGGGTGCCCTGACGCTGGTCGACGTGACCCAGGCCGCGGGCTGGCTGCCGTTGACCCACCTCCGTGCCGACTACGTCGTGGGCGGGGGCTACAAGTGGCTGCTCGGCCCGCGCGGCACCTGCTTCCTCGCGGTCGGCCCGAGCGCTCCGCCGCTGCCGGAGCTCGCCGCGGGGTGGTACGCCGGGGCATCGCGCTGGGACTCGATCTACGGTCCACCGCTCCGGCTGGCCGACGACGCCCGCCGCTACGACCTCTCCCCCGCCTGGGGATGCTGGGTCGGTCATGCGCCGGCGCTGCAGCTGCTCCTGGACATCGGGATCGACCGGATCCACACCCACGACCTCGCGCTGGCCAACGCGTTCCGCGACGGCCTCGGGCTGCCCGCCGGCGACTCCGCGATCGTCTCCGTCCCGGCGCCGTCCGACATCGCCGAGCGGCTGGCGCAGGCTGGCATCCAGGCCGCGGTCCGCGCCGGACGGCTCCGGCTGTCGTTCCACCTCTACAACTCCGAGTCCGACGTGGAGGCCGCGCTCCGCACGCTGGGCTGAGACGGCCACCTCGTCGGACGTCGTGCGGGACGTCCGACGCCCCGGTCGTCCGGGCGACCACACCGTCGGACGTCCCGGCGTGCGCCCGACGACCCGTCGCCTACGCGGAGGGGTCGCGCCCCGCGAACGCCGCGAGCCGGTCGTACGCCCCGGCGTCCTCGGCGACGGACACCGCGGGCGCGAACACCGAGCCGCGGTTGTCGTCGGTCAGTCCCTGCTGCATCGCGGCGAGCCCCGCCTCGGCGACCTCGTCGTCCAGCTCGACGTCGCGGCCCAGCGCCCGGGCGAGGTCCCACGTGTGGACCGCCATCTCCGCGACCTGGAAGCCGGCGCCGGCCGCCTGGTCGGCGGGCTGGCCGTGCCAGTGGTGGATCAGGTCGTCGGCGCCCGCCCGGAAGGTGGTCGCCCACGCGCCGTCCGGGATGGCGGCCGGGGCCGCGAAGTCGACCTCCTCGCCGCGCGCCATCTGCAGGAACCGACCCGGCCCGGAGGCGAGGTGCGAGGCGAGGTCGCGCACCGACCACTCCCCGCACGGTGTCGGCTTGTCGAGGTCCTCGGCGTGCACGGTGGCGAGCACGTCGCCGGCCTGGTCGAGTGCGCGGGAGAGGGTGACGACGGGCTCGGTCATGCTCGTCACGCTAGGCCGAGACCCGGCCGACCACAACGGGTCAGGACGACTCGAGGTGGGCCAGCTGTGCGCGCACGGAGAGCTCGGCCGCGCCCCAGAGGACCGGGTCGACGTCGGCGTACACGACCTCGACGACCCGCCGCGCCAGGTCGTCCGACGGCGGGAGCGTCGCGACGGCGTCGCGGACCTGCTCGAGGCGCGTACGGCGATGGGCGATGTAGTAGTCGAGGGCGCCGAGCGCGTCGTCGATGACGGGTCCGTGGCCCGGCCAGATCGAGCCGATGCCCTGCGAGTCGCACAGGGCGTGCAGCCGGTCGAGCGAGTCGAGGTAGGCCCCGAGCGACCCGTCGGGATGGGCCACGACCGTGGTGCCGCGACCCAGCACGGTGTCGCCGGTCAGCACGGCCGACTCCGAGGGCAGGACGAAGGAGAGCGAGTCGGCGGTGTGGCCGGGGGTCGCGACGACGTGCACCTCGAGGTCGCCGACGGTGACGACGTCACCGGCGCCCAGACCCTCGGAACCGAGGCGGAAGGCGGGATCCAGAGCCCGCACGCCGCACCCGTGCCGCTCGGCGAACTCCTTCGCCGCCTCGCTGTGGTCGAGGTGGTGGTGGGTCAGCAGCACTCCGACCACGTCCTGGCCGACGTCCGAGACCGCGGCGAGGTGGGACTCGATCGACGGCCCGGGGTCGATGACGAGTGACCGCGAGCCGGACGACAGCACCCAGGTGTTGGTGCCGTCGAGGGTCATCAGGTCGGCGTTGGGCGCCAGCACGCAGGTGGCCGCCGACCCGAAGGTCCCGCCGGTCCAGCTCACTCGGGGTCCCCGCGGCGTTGTGCGGAGGATCGCAGCGGAGGAGCAGAACGTCGTGGGGTGAAGTTCACCTGGACTCCATCAGGGACAGGTAGGCGGGCGGGGTGGAGAGCACGAAGTCGTCGCCGTCCGAGATCACCTCGGGGGTGAACATGTCGACGGTGCGCGACCCGGCCGCGGCCAGGGCGGAGGTCGAGTCGGGGTACTGACCGGCCTCCAGGCAGGTGAGGTAGGTCGGCGGCAGCATCAGCATCTCGCCGGCCTCGACCGCCTCGACGGCGGACAGGGCGGGCAGCCAGGTGACCGACGACGACTCCGACGACACGTCGCGGGTGACCTGCGAGCCCGGCAGGGCGGCGACGAAGAACCACGTGCGGTAGCGCTTCGGCTCGAAGACCGGCGTCAGCCAGCCCGACCAGGCGCCGAGCAGGTCGGTGCGCAGGACCAGCCCGCGGCGTACGAGGAAGTCGGTCATCGACAGCTCGCGCGACTCCAGCGCGAACCGGTCGGCCTCCCAGTCGTCGCCGGTGGTGTCGTCGACGACCGTGTCGGCGGACGGTCCGGCCAGCAGCACGCCCGACTCCTCGAAGGTCTCGCGCACGGCCGCGCACACCAGCGCCCGCGCCAGGGACGGCTCGCAGCCCAGCGTGGTCGCCCAGTCCTCGACCGAGGGACCGGCCCAGGCCACGTCCTCGGCGAAGTCGCGCGGGTCGACCCCGCCACCCGGGAAGACGCACATCCCGGCCGCGAAGGCCATCGTGGTCTGACGGCGCAGGAGGTAGACCTCCGGTCCCGACGCGCCGTCGCGCAGCAGCACGACAGTGGCGGCGTTGCGCGGCTCGGCCGGCGTGGCCTCACCGGCCGCGTAGGACCGCGCCTGGTCGACGAACGACTGCGGCAGCGGAGGGCGCTTCACGCTCAGTCGGCGACTTCGACGATCAGCTCGACCTCGACCGGCACGTCGAGGGGGAGCACCGACACGCCGACCGCCGAGCGGGCGTGGCGCCCGAGGTCGCCGAAGACCTCGCCGAGGAACTCCGACGCGCCGTTGGCGATCTTCGGCTGGCCGGTGAAGTCCGGCGTCGACGACACGAACACGACCGCCTTCACGACGCGGGTGATGTTGTCGAGCGAGCCGATCTCGGCGCGGATCGCGGCGAGCGCGTTGAGGGCGCACTGCCGCGCGCACTCGTAGCCCTCCTCCTCGGTGACCGAGCCGCCCAGCTTGCCGACCGCGATCATCTCGCCGTCGCGGGCCGGGAGCTGGCCGGCGGTGTAGACGAGGTTGCCGGCCCGGACGGCCGGGATGTACGCCGCGAGCGGCGGGACCACGGACGGGACCGTGATCCCCATCGACTCGAGCGTCGCCTCGGCGCCCATCAGGAGTCGGCCTTGGGTCGCTTGAGGAAGGCCACGAGACCGCCCTGGGCGTTGGTGTGGATCGCCACCAGCTCCCACCCGTCCTGGCCGAAGTTGTTGAGCATCAGCGCTTCGTTGTGGAGCGGAATCGGCGCCACCTGGTAGTCCCACTTCGTCATGGCTCGCACCCTACTCGGGACGGACCCGGGTCCTCCCGTGGGCTGACGCCGCGACCGAGCCCGTGCGTCTACCGTTCCGGCATGGACCCGCTGCACGCCCGCCCGTGGCAGCTCGGCTCGCGCGGGCGTCGGTGGTTCGACGTCACGCTGGCGCTGGGACTGCTGGGAGTCGGCCTGCTGGGCCACGTCATCTCCGGCCAGCTCGTCGCGGCCGTCCTGACCGCGGTCCAGACGGTGCCGCTCGTCCGGCGCCGTACGCACCCCTGGCCGGTCTTCCTCACCATCGCCGCCGCGAGCGCGCTGCAGGCGGTCCTCGTCGACACACCCATCGTCGGCCAGCTCGCCTTCCCGATCGCGGTCTACTCGGTGGCCCGGTGGGCGCCGCGGTGGCAGGGCGTGACCGCGCTCCTCGTCGGCTACGCCGGCGCGGGCGTCGCGTCGGTGCGCTGGATCACCGCGTTCGACACCGGGAAGATCACCGCCGGGACCCTCACGCCGTACGTCGTCACCATCGCCGCCATCGTCACGACCGCCTGGGCTCTCGGCTTCGCCGGTCAGCAGCGGGAGAGGTACGTCGCTGCGCTGGTCGAGCGCGCGGAGCTGGCCGAGCGCACGGCGGAGCGCGAGGTGCAGCTGGCCGCGCAGGACGAGCGCGCCCGGATCGCGCGCGAGATGCACGACGTGGTCGCGCACGGGTTGTCGGTGATCGTGGTGCAGGCGGACGGCGCCGGCTACGCGGCGGCGAAGGACCCGCAGGTCGCGCTCGACACGCTCGGCCGGATCGGGGCGACCGGTCGCGAGTCGCTGACCGAGATGCGGCGACTGCTCGGACTCCTGCGCAGCGGCGACTCCGGGGTCCGGCCCCAGCCCGGGCTCGCCGACGTCGCGCACCTCGTCACCGACACCCGCACGGCGGGCACGCGGGTCGAGGCGGACCTGCCCGACCCGTGGCCGGTCGTGTCCGACGGCGTCGGGCTCGCGGCGTACCGCATCGTCCAGGAAGCCCTCACCAACGTGCGCAAGCACGCCGGGCCGAGCGCCGGGGTGACTGTTCGGGTGGGCGTGCAGGCGGGTGCGGTCGAGATCGAGGTGCACGACGACGGCCGGGGCGCGGCGGCAGGCTCCGACGGCGGCGGGCTCGGGCTGCTCGGGATGCGCGAGCGCGCTGAGTCGCGCGGCGGGACCCTCACGGCCGGGCCCGCGGCCGGGGGCGGGTTCGCGGTCTCTGCGAGGATCCCGCTGTGAGCGAGCCGATCCGGGTGTTCCTGGTCGACGACCAGCAGATGGTGCGTGCCGGCTTCCGGATGCTGGTCGAGAGCCAGGACGACATGGTCGTCGTCGGCGAGGCCGGCGACGGCGGCGAGGCCCTCGCCCTGCTCGCGGTCACCGCGAGCGACGTCGTGCTGATGGACGTCCGGATGCCGCGGATGGACGGCGTCGAGGCGACCAGCCGCCTGCTCGCGACGCCCGACCCGCCTCGGGTGATCGTGCTGACGACCTTCGACCTCGACGAGTACGCCTTCGCCGCGATCCGCGCCGGCGCCTCGGCCTTCCTGCTGAAGGACGCCACGCCACCCGACCTGCTCGGCGCCATCCGCTCCGTGGTCGCGGGCGACGCCGTCGTGGCACCCAGCACCACGCGTCGGCTGCTCGACCACTTCGCCGCCCTGCCGGATCCCGTCTCGGTCGCCTCCGACCCCCGGCTGGACGTCCTCACCGAGCGCGAGCTCGAGGTGCTCACCCTGATCGCCCGCGGTCGCACCAACCCCGAGATCGCCGCCGACCTCGTCGTCGCCGAGACCACGGTCAAGACCCATGTCGGGCGGCTGCTCGCCAAGACCGGGTCCCGCGACCGCGTGCAGCTGGTGGTGCTGGCCTACGAGTCGGGGCTCGCTTCCTCCTGAGCGGTGCCTCCTTGGGCCCGGAGAACGCGTGCGCGGCGGTGCCACACCCACGTTCCCGTCCTCCGGAATGTGGCTCACACACCGTCCGCTCGCGTGCCGCCGCCGAC
Organism: Nocardioides currus; assembly: GCF_003057875.1. Classification (GTDB taxonomy): domain Bacteria; phylum Actinomycetota; class Actinomycetes; order Propionibacteriales; family Nocardioidaceae; genus Nocardioides; species Nocardioides currus. Next base: position 805,172 of record NZ_PYXZ01000001.1, read on the forward strand.
ACACCGCAGCGGCGGTGCCACACCCACGTTCCCGTCCTCCGGACTGTGGCTGACGCACCGGTGGCAGGATCCGCCGGGAGCGCCCGTCCTCCCCAGGTCGTACGCCGCGGCGCGCACCGTCCTCCCGACGGCGGACCGGCGGAGTCGCACGTTCACCCCGCGGGCCGACGATCGAGCGGCCGGAGGACGCGAGCGTTGAGCCATGACGCAGACGACCCAGAACACCCGAGTCCACACCGCGGCGAGCGCCCGCGACCTGACCAAGACCTACGGCCGCGGCGACAGCCTCGTCCACGCCCTGCGTGGCGTCGACGTCGACCTCCCCGCGGGCCGGTTCACCGCGATCATGGGGCCGTCCGGCTCCGGCAAGTCCACGCTGATGCACTGCCTGGCCGGCCTCGACGGTGCGACCAGCGGCAGCGTCACGGTCGCCGGGCGCGACCTCGCCGGCCTCGACGACACCGCGCTCACCCTGTTCCGCCGCGACCACATCGGCTTCGTCTTCCAGGCCTTCAACCTGCTGCCGATGCTCACCGCCGGGCAGAACATCCTGCTGCCGCTCGAGCTGTCCGGCCGCGCCGTCGACCGGGTGCGCTACGACCAGGTCGTCGGCGTCCTCGGGCTCGCCGACCGGCTCGGGCACCTGCCGAGCCAGCTCTCCGGCGGGCAGCAGCAGCGGGTGGCGATCGCTCGCGCGCTCGTCACGCAGCCCGACATCGTGTTCGCCGACGAGCCGACCGGCAACCTCGACAGCGAGGCCAGCGCCGAGGTGCTCGGACACCTGCGACGGTCGGTGCGCGAGCTCGGCATGACGGTGGTGATGGTGACGCACGAGCTCGACGCGGCGGCGTACGCCGATGACGTCGTCGTCATCCACGACGGCGCCATCACCGCCCACCTGAGCGACCCCGGCCAGGACGAGCTCGTGGCCGCACTGCGTGGAGGTCGGGCCTGATGCGCAGCGTGCTGCTCGCCTCGTTGCGCCATCACACGCGCAGGTACGTCGCCTCCGCGATCGCCGTCGTCATCGGGGTCGGGTTCGTGGTGGCCACCGGCATGCTGACCGGCGCCACCCGTGAGGGCCTCACCGCCGACACGGGAGCCCCGACGGCCGGCCTCGAGACGATGGTGTCGATCACCGACTCGAGGCAGGCCGACCGGCTGATGGCGGGCGCGGCCGACCGTGGCGTGCCGGCCGTGACCCTGGGCTACGCGATGGAGCCGGTCAGCAAGGACGGCATCCAGCTCACCCGGTCGGCCGACGTCGCCGAGGTCTCCACCCGCCCCGCGCTCCAGTGGCAGGACCTCGAGTCCGGCCGCTTCCCGACGGCGGACGACGAGGCCCTCGCCGACACCAACGCGGCCAAGAGCACGGGCGTCGCCGTCGGCGACGTGCTGCGGATCGGGCGCGGTGACGACGGTCGGGACGTGACGGTGGTCGGCATGGTCGACAGTCCGGTCGGCCTCGGCAACGACCTCTACGTCCCCTGGTCGACGTTGCGGACCTTCCAGGACTCGCTGTGGGTCGACGCGGTCGCGTGGGGCGGCTCGCCGTCGCTGGCTGCCGACCTGGTCCCCGACTCGACGACCCGGGCCGCCGACGACTGGGTCGCCGAGCGGCAGGCGGAGATCTCGCGCGGTGTGGACATCATCGCGGTCATGGCGCTGCTCTTCGTCGCGATCGCCTTCTTCGTCGCCGTGCTGGTCATCGCCAACACCTTCTCCATCCTCTTCGCCCAGCGGCTCCGGGAGTTCGCGCTGCTGCGCTGCGTCGGCGTCACGCGCCGCCAGCTGCGGCGCTCGGTGCGCCTCGAGGCGCTCGCGCTGGGCGTCGCCGCCTCGGTCGTCGGCGTCGTCGGCGGGGCTCTCGGCGGCGTCGCGCTGGTGGCGGTCGTGCGGCACTGGTTCGACGACATGGGCGCGCCCGCGCTCGATCCGCGCTGGGTGGGCGGGGCGTTCGCGGTCGGCGTGCTCGTGACGGTGGCGGCGGCCTGGCTGCCCACCCGGTCGGCGACCAAGGTGGCCCCGCTGGCGGCCCTGCGCCCCGACACCGGTCCCGACGTCCGCTCCACCGCCGGCCGCATCCGCCTCGCGCTGGCCGTCCTCGCCCTCGCTGCTGGTTCGGGTGCGCTGTTCCTCTCGATCGCCGCCGAGGTCGTCCCGCTGATGCTGGTCGGCGGCATGGTCACCTTCGTCGGTGTCCTGCTCCTCGGCCCGTGGCTGATCCCGGCCCTGGTCCGCCTCGCCGGCCGGCTGGTGGGCGACGGTCCGGTCCGGCGGCTCGCTGCCGGCAACGCGGTGCGCAACCCTCGGCGTACGGCGACGACGGCCGCCTCCCTCCTCGTCGGCGTGACCCTCACGACCGCCGTGCTCACCGGCCTCGCCAGCTCGCGCAGCGCCCTCGACGACGAGATGGACGCCGACCACCCGCTCGACGCGACCCTCAGCGCCACCGAGGGGCCGCTCGACGCCGGGCTGGCGGAGCGGATCGCCGCGGCGGACGGCGTCGCGGACACGCTCGCGCTCGACGGGACGATCGCGACCATCGCCGGGGACGCGATCCCGGTCGCCGCGGTCGAGAGGACCCTCGGTGTGGTTCGCGGCACCGACGACCTCTCACCCGCCGACGGCACCGTGCTGCTGCCCTACGACGAGTCCGAGCACGTCCGGAAGGACGGGACCGTGGTCGTCACCGTGGACGGCACGCGCCACGAGCTGCGCGCCGAGGTCGGCGGAGGCTTCGGGCAGGCTGCCCTGGTCTCCCCCGCCACCCTGGCCGGCCTCACGAGCGACCCGCGGCCCGTCGCCGTCTGGGCGCGCGCCGTCCCCGGCACCGACGCCGCCGACCTCGACGGCGACCTCGCCGCGCTGGCCGGAAGCTCGGCCACGCTCGAGGGCGGCTACGCCGACCGGCAGTGGGTCGACCTCCAGGTCGACGTGATGACGGGCGCCGTGGTCGGGCTGCTCGGCATCTCGGTGGTCATCGCTCTGATCGGCATCGGCAACACCCTCGGGCTCTCGGTGCTCGAGCGCAGCCGCGAGAACGCGCTGCTCCGCGCCATGGGCCTGACCCGGCAGCAGCTGCGGCGGGCGATGGCGACGGAGGGACTGCTGCTGTCGGTGGTCGCGACGGTGGTGGGTACGGCGATCGGGCTGGTGTTCGCCTGGGTCGGGGTGCAGGTGCTGCTCGGCCCGCTGCTGGACGACGCCGCGGTGACCGTCCCCGTCGCCCAGCTCGCCGGGGTGATCGGGGTGGCCGCCGTGGCCGGACTCGCGGCGTGCGTCCTGCCAGCGCGGCGAGCCGCCCGGATCACGCCCGCGGCGGGGCTCGCGCTCGACTAGCCTCCGGACATGGAGAGCAACGACGCTGCCGAGGATCGGTCCGGCGGGGACGACGGCAAGAACGGCTTCGAGCGGTTCGTCGACGCCGTCAACGAGCGGGTCAGCCGCGCCCCGTTCTTCGGGGTGATCCTGGTGGCGCTGGTGCTGTGGGCGGTGAGCTATCCGCTGTGGAAGACCACCACAAAGTGGGAGCTGGCACTCCACACCGGCTCGTCGATCCTGTCACTGCTGCTCCTCGTCCTCCTCGAGAACGCCGGTCGGCGCAGCGAGGAGACGGCTCAGGAGAAGCTCAACGTGCTCGCCAACGCCCTCGCCGCGCTGATGGACTCACGCGCGGCCGACGACCCCGACCTCCGGCAGGCGGCGCAGGAGCTCCGCGAGGCGGTCGGACTCGAGGAGCGGCACTGAGCCGTCCTCAGACGGTGGCGTCCTCCAGCTCGACCTGCTCGGCGGGGGCGCGCGGGTCGCGGCTGGCCCACACGTAGTACATGACCGCCGGCACGACCAGCCCCACGATCCAGGAGATGTCCGAGCCCCCGAGGGCCTCGGTGAACGGTCCGGTGTAGAGCGTCTGGGCGAGGAACGGGATCTGAATCAGCACGCCGACGGCGTACGTCGTGAGGGCGACGACGTTCCACGCGCCGTACCTCCCCTGCGGGTCGTAGAGCGCGGGCAGGTCGACCCGCTCCTTCGACACGAGGTAGTAGTCGGTGAGGTTGATCGCCGACCACGGCGTGAAGACCATCAGCAGCAGGAGCACGAAGTTCTTGAAGTTGTCGAGGAAGTCGGCGCTCGCCCAGAGCGCGATGCCCATCGACAGGGTCAGCATCACCAGCACGAAGGCGGCGCGGGCGTTGCTGCCCATCGTCCGGCGGCCGGTGATGGCGGTGGAGATGGTGGCCGCGCACATGAAGCTTCCGTAGGCGTTGAGGCAGGTGACGGTGAGCTTGCCGATGACCAGCAGCAGGTAGATCAGCCCCGCCACCACCGCGCCGGAGGCGAGCCCGCCGAGCCAACCGACCTGGTTGCCGAGGAACGCGTCACCGGCCACGGCCGCCACGATCGCGCCGAACGTCATCGAGAGCTGCGAGCCGAGCACGCTGCCGGCGTAGGTCCACCAGAACACGGAGGTCGGAGGCGTGGTCGCGGGCAGGTAGCGCGAGTAGTCGGCGACGTACGGACCGAAGGTGAGCTGCCAGCCCGCGGCCAGCGAGACGGCCAGCAGGAAGGTGACGACGTCGAAGCGGTTGTCCACGAAGGCCGCGCTCACGTCGTGCTGCCGCACGAGCTGGATCGCGAGGTAGCCCAGGCCGAGGATGCCGAGCACGCTGGCGACGCGGCCCACGGCGTGGATCCAGCGGTAGCCGACGATCGCGATCACCGCGACGACGGCCACGAAGATCACGATCCCGACGGCCGCGGTGTCGACCTTCAGCAGCTCGTTGATCGCCTGGCCGGCGAGGACGGTGCCCGTCGCGGTGAAGCCGAGATACATCACGATGACCAGGACCAGCGGCACGATCGCGCCGTACACGCCGAACTGCGCGCGGCTCGAGATCATCTGCGGCAGGCCGAGGCGGGGGCCCTGCGCGGAGTGCAGCGCCATTACGACGCCGCCGAGCAGGTTGCCGATGAGGAGGCCGACGATGGCCCACAGCGCGTCGGCGCCGAAGACGACCGCGAGGGCGCCGTCGACGATCGCGGTGATCTGCAGGTTGGCGCCCATCCACAGCGTGAACTGGCTGAACGGGGTGCCGTGCCGTTCGTCCGCGGGGATGACGTCGATCGTACGGCGCTCGACACCGCGGGAGGCGATGGTGCTGTCGGCCTGGGTCGTCATGAGGGGTGCTCCTTCGGTGGATATGTCCCCCATCACACGCCCCGTGCCGCCGCTCGCGACACCCCCGATCGCGAGCGCCCGTCTCACATCCGAGACAGGATCAGCCGGCAAGCAGCGCCAGCGTCTCCTCACGGGCGGGCGACGACCCGGCCTTGGTGCCGACGACGGCGCCGGCCACGGGGTGCACCATCACCTCGTCGACGCCGAACTCGCGGGCGAGCGACTCCACCCGCTCACGCGCGGCGGTGGGCTCGTCGACGACCCACTTCGCCAGCATCGACTCGGCGAGGGCCTGGTGCTGGGGCGGGAGGTCCTGCGCCTCGGCGTCCTCGACCAGCCGCTGGGGCGCCAGCCGGGCGCCGGTCCGCAGCGCGACCATCGCCTGCGCCTGCGGCAGGGCCAGCCGCCGCGCCTCCTCGCGCGTCTCGGCGACGGCAGCATTGACCGTGAGGAAGGTCCGCGGCTCGGGGTGCTCCTCGGAGGGCTGGTAGCTCGAGCGGTAGAGCTCGAGGGCCTCGGCCGTGCCCTGGCCGGCGAAGTGGTGGGCGAAGACGTAGGGCAGGCCGCGTGCGGCAGCCAGCCGGGCGGAGTAGTCGGAGGAGCCGAGCAGCCAGATCGTCGGGACGCTGGCGGCCTGCGGCGTCGCGCGCAGCGGCTCGCGGCGACCCGCGACGGTCATCTCGACGCCGTCCGGGTGCATGAGGGTGGCCACGTCCTCGACGTACTGCGGGAACTTCGCGACCGCGTCGTCGGCCGCGGCCGTCGCGCCGCCGCGCAGGACGTAGCGGGTGAGCATGTCGGTGCCGGGTGCGCGACCGATGCCGAGGTCGATCCGGCCGGGGAAGGCGGCCTCGAGCAGCGCGAACTGCTCGGCGACGACCAGCGGCTCGTGGTTGGGCAGCATCACCCCGCCGCTGCCGACCCGGATGCGCTGCGTGGCCGCGGCCAGGGTCGCGATCAGCACGGGCGGGTTGGTGGCCGCGACCGCGGGCATGTTGTGGTGCTCGGCGACCCAGTAGCGGGTGTAGCCGAGCTCGTCGGCGACCTGCGCGAGGCCTCTCGAGGCCTGGACGGCATCGGCCGTCGTCTGGTCGGAGCGGACGGGCACGAGGTCGAGCACGGAGAGAGCTGGAGTCACACCTGACCCAACGACGGAGCGGCCCCACTATTCCTGGTTGACCTCGAGTCCACGTCACCTCCTACGTTCTGCGATCGTGACCCTGATGTCCGAAACCGCCCCCGCACCGCGCCTGCTGAGCCAGGCGTACGCCGCCATCACGATCGGCATGTGCTCGCTGATCGGCTTCGTGGCGTTCGAGGCGATGGCGGTCACCACCGTGATGCCGACCGTGGCGCGCGACCTCGACGGCGCGGACCTCTACGCGCTGAGCTTCGCGGCGCCCTTGGCGAGCGGCGTGATCGGCATGGTCGCGGCCGGCCTGTGGAGCGACCGGCGCGGACCCGTGGCGCCGCTGGTCTGGTCGATGGTGCTGTTCTCGCTCGGTCTGCTGATCTGCGGCACGGCGCCGACGATGGAGGTGCTCGTCGGCGGACGGCTGGTGCAGGGACTCGGCGGCGGTGCCCTGACCGTCGGTCTCTACGTCCTCGTCGGGCTGGTGTTCCCGGCCCGGTTGCAGCCGGCGATCTTCGCCAGCTTCGCCGCGGCCTGGGTGCTGCCTGCGCTCTTCGGCCCGGCGCTCGCGGCCTTCGTCGCCGACGCCGTGGGCTGGCGCTGGGTGTTCCTCGGCGCGGTCGCCTTCGTCGCCGCCGCGGCCCTGCTGGTCGCCCCCTCGTTGCGGGGACGACGCACCGACACCGGCGGCTCCCAGTCGGGCTTCGCCCCGCTGGCGTGGGCGACGGTCGGGGCGGGCGCCGCGATGGCGCTCGAGCTCCTCGGCTCGGCCCGCGGCGTGACCGGGCTCGGCGCCCTCGTCGCCCTCGTGCTCGTCGTGCTGGCCCTGCGCAAGCTGCTCCCGGTCGGCTCGCTCGTCGGCCGTGCCGGCCTGCCCGCCGTGATCGCGACCCGCGGCCTGATGAGCGCCGGTTTCTTCTGCGTCGAGGCCTACATCGTCTACGTCCTCCAGGAGCAGTGGGGCCTGTCGCCGGCCCGGGCCGGCATCGCGCTGAGCGTGGTCGGCGTCGTCTGGGCCGCCGCCAGCCAGGCGCAGGCACGCCTCGGCGAGCGGGTCTCGCACGTCCGCGCGATGGAGATCGGCTCGGCCCTCGTGCTGGCCGGCGTGCTGTCGCTCGCGCTGACGGTGTGGCTCGACGGTCCGGCCCTGCTCGCCGGCACCACCTACGTGCTGGCCGGCGCCGGAATGGGCTTCGGCTACCCCCGCACCAGCGTGGCGATGCTCGACGCGTCGACCGACGCGGACCGCGGGTTCAACTCCGCCGCGCTCTCGATCGCCGACTCGCTCGGTGCCGCCCTCGCCCTGTCGATCTCCGGCGTGGTCTTCGCCGTCGCCGAGCGGCAGGACGCCAACCCGTTCCTCGCGGTCTTCGTCTTCGCCATCACGCTCGGCCTCGTCGGGGTCGTCACGTCACGGCGTACGGCGCCCGCCTGACCGCCGCAGCGGCTGAGGCATTCGCGGCGCAAGGACCGTGCTTGCGCGGGAAAGGGGATCACGCCTCACCCGGAGTTCGATGCCACCTCACGCAGCCAGCGGCCGCCCGTACGTCACCCGCCGGACCAGCACCTCGAACGGCCCGCGGCGCCCAGTACGCCGCATCCAGTCCGCGAGGAGCACGGTCCCCAGCCACGTCGCGACCGCGAGCAAAGCCGTCGTCGCGACGGTCAGCTCGGACGACAGCCCCAGGAAGAACGGCGTGAAGACGATCGTCCACACCACCGACTGGCAGAGATAGCACGTCATCGACCGCTGGCCGACGGCGGAGAGCGCGGTCACCACCCGACCGCGCCGAGGACCGAGACGCAGTGCGACGAGTGCGATCAGGGCGGCGTACCCGAAGCCGCCGAACACCCCGAAGGCGTCGTGCAGCGGTCCGACCACCGAGAGTGACGACGCGTCAGGCACGTCGATCACGCCGAGGTGCACCAGCGCGACGGGTTGGGCGCCGAGCACGGCAACCGTGATGCCACCCACCGCGACGAAGCGCAGGAACGTGCGGTGGCGGGAAGGCTCCTCGAGCAGGCGCCGCCGGCCGGCCCACAGCCCGAGGAGGAACGGGCAGACGAAGCCGATCGGGCCGAGCAGCGAGATGAAGCCGGAGGCGAAGGCCCGGTCGATGACCATCACTCCGAGGTCGGTCGGCAGCATCGTCGGGTCGGGACCCTCGGTGCCGATCGAGAAGGAGTCCTCGCTCGGCAGAGCGGTGAGGACCCAGAAGAGGGCCGCGACGAAGAGCAGCCAGCCGTCGCGCCAGCGCACGGTCCACGCGCCGACGAGGAGCAGCACGCCGTAGGCGCCGAGGATGTCGCCGACGTAGAGCAGGGTCGCGTGCAGGAAGCCGACCAGGACGAGGAACAGCGCGCGGCGCCAGAGCAGACGCCTCACGGTCCGAGGCGACGCGTCCCCCTGCCGGCGGACGATGTGCGCGACGCCGTACCCGAAGAGCAGGCCGAACATCGGGAACGCGCGGCCGTCGACGAAGGTGGCGATCGCCCAGGCCACGGCCGCGTCGAGCGGTCCGAGGTCGGCGGGGAAGCCGCCGAAGTAGGCGCTCGAGGAGAGGAAGTAGTGCGAGTTGGCCAGCGCGATGAAGAGCAGCATGAACCCGCGCGCCAGGTCAGGTCCCAGCGCGCGACCGCTGAGCTCGGTGGGACCGTGACCGGCCGTGACGGTCACACCAGCGTCGGCCCCGTCTTCGACCGCACCTCGTCCTCGGTGACGCCCGGTGCCAGCTCCACGAGCTTGAGCTGACGCTCGCCGAGCGTGCCCGACGGCGCGACCTCGCCGGTGGTCGGGTCGATCACGTCGATGACGCACAGGTCGGTGATGATCCGCTGCACGACGCGCTTGCCGGTGTAGGGCAGGTCGCACTCCTCGACGATCTTCAGCGACCCGTCCTTGGCGGTGTGCTCCATCAGCACGATCACGCGCTTGGCTCCGTGGACCAGGTCCATCGCGCCGCCCATGCCCTTGACCATCTTGCCGGGGATCATCCAGTTGGCGATGTCGCCGACCGCGGAGACCTGCATGGCCCCGAGGATGGCGGCGTCGATCTTGCCGCCGCGGATCATCCCGAACGAGGTCGCGGAGTCGAAGAACGACGCGCCACGGCGCACGGTGACCGTCTCCTTGCCGGCGTTGATCAGATCGGGGTCCTCCTCGCCGGCCACCGGGTAGGCGCCGACACCGAGGATGCCGTTCTCCGACTGGAGGACGAGCTCGACGTCGTCGTCGACGTAGTTGGGCACCAGCGTCGGCAGCCCGATCCCGAGGTTGACGTAGGAGCCGTCGACCAGCTCCGAGGCCGCCCGGGCGGCCATCTCCTCACGCGTCCAACTCATCGACGTACTCGCTTCGCTCCGTGCGCCGATGAGGCACATTTCGCACGGCGTTGAATTGTTCGCTCGCTTCGCTCGCTCATCAGGAACGCACCGTCCTCTTCTCGATCCGCTTGTCGGCCGCCTGCTCGGGGGTCAGCGCGACCACCCGCTGCACGTAGACCCCGGGGGTGTGGATGTCGTTGGGGTCGAGCTCGCCGGGCTCGACCAGCTCCTCGACCTCGGCGATCGTCACGCGGCCACACATGGCGGCGAGCGGGTTGAAGTTGCGGGCGGCGTCGCGGTAGACGAGGTTGCCGTGCCGGTCGCCCTTCCACGCGCGCACCAGCCCGAAGTCCGCGACGATCGCGTGCTCGAGCACGAACTCCTTCTCGCCCTCATGGGTCTCGAAGACCTGGGTCTGCTTCGGCGGTGAGGCGACCTCGATGTTGCCCGCGTCGTCGTACTTCCACGGCAGCCCGCCCTCGGCCACCTGCGTGCCGACGCCGGTCACGGTGAAGAAGGCCGGGATGCCCGAGCCGCCGGCGCGCATCCGCTCGGCCAGCGTGCCCTGCGGCGTCAGCTCGACCTCGAGCTCGCCGGAGAGGTACTGCCGGGCGAACTCCTTGTTCTCCCCGACGTACGACGACACCATCCGCCGCAGCCGCTTCTCCATGAGCAGCAGGCCGAGGCCCCAGTCGTCCACACCGCAGTTGTTCGACACGGCCTCCAGGTCGGTGGTCCCGGCCTCCAGCACCGCCTCGATCAGCACGGACGGGATGCCGCACAGCCCGAACCCGCCCACCGACAGCGTGGCGCCGTCCGGGATGTCGGCGACCGCGGCAGCGGCGCTCTCGACGACCTTGTCCATGTGTTGTCCTCCGCAGTCCTTGGGTCCCCCGATTCAAGGGCCAACCCCCGTGGGCGTCAACGCCCGGCCATCCAGCGGTCGGACTTCTCTCGCTCATCGACCTCCCGGGCGGAGTAGCGTCCACCCAATGGACGCACCCGTGGACGTCGTGGGCCGCGTGGCCACGCTGCTGCGCGCGGTGTCGGCCCGCGAGCCCGACGGCGCGACGACGTCCGAGGCCGCCCGCACCGCCGGCCTCGCGCGGCCCACCGCCCACCGGCTGCTGGCGTCGCTCGCCGCTGCCGGTCTCGTCGATCGCGACCCGACCGGGCGCTGGCTGCTCGGTCCCGAGCTGCACTTCCTCGGCCTGGCCGCGGCGACTCGTTACGACGTGACGGCGCTCGCCCAGCCGGTCGTACGCCGGCTCTCGCTCGCCACCGGGGAGAGCGCGTTCTTCTCCGCCCGCCGCGGCGACGAGACGATCTGCCTGGTGCGGGAGGACGGCAGCTTCCCGATCCGCTCGCACGTCCTGCACGAGGGCATCCGCTTCCCGCTCGGCGTCGCGTCCGCGGGCCTGGCGATCCTCTCGTTCCTCGACGACGCCGAGGTCGAGGCCTACCTCGCTCGCGCCGACCTGGCCGGGGAGTACGGCGCCGCGCACACCGCCGACGCCGTCCGCGAGCGGGTCGACCAGACCCGCGCCGCGGGGTTCGCGTTCAACCCGGGACTGATCGTGGAGGGCAGCTGGGGGATGGCGGCCGCGGTCTTCGACGCCGACGAGCGCCCGCAGTGGGCGCTCACGCTGACCGGCATCGAGCAGCGGTTCGGCGCCGCACGACGTCGCGAGCTGGGTGAGCTGCTCCTGCGCGAGGCCCATGTGCTCTCCCGCACACTGCGGCCGCGCGCCTGACGGTCACCGACTCCAGCGACCTATCCTGCAGACGTGAGCCCCCGCGCCGAGCAGCCCGTCGACTGGTCCGGCGTCCAGCTGCACGTCGTGACCGGCAAGGGCGGCACCGGCAAGTCGACCGTGGCCGCGGCCCTCGCGCTGGCGCTCGCCTCGACCGGCAAGGACGTGCTGCTCTGCGAGGTCGAGGGCCGCCAGGGCATCGCCCGGATGTTCGACGTCGACCCGCTCCCCTACGAGGAGCGGCGCATCGCCCGCGGGCTGCCTGACGGCGACGTGTCCCCCGGCGCCGTGCACGCGCTCCACATCGACGCGGAGTCCGCGCTGCTGGAGTACCTCGCGATGTACTACAAGCTCGGCCGCGCCGGTCGCGCCCTCGACCGCTTCGGGATCATCGACTTCGCGACCACGATCGCGCCCGGCGTGCGCGACGTGCTGCTGACGGGCAAGGTCTACGAGGCCGCCCGTCGCAACGCCCGCCACAAGGGCGCGCGCCGCTACGACGCGATCGTGCTCGACGCCCCGCCGACCGGGCGCATCACCCAGTTCCTCAACGTCAACGGCGAGCTGGCCGGCCTGGCCAAGGTCGGGCCGATCAAGAACCAGGCCGACACGGTGATGACCCTGTTCCGCTCGCCGAAGACGCTCGTGCACCTCGTGACCGTGCTTGAGGAGATGCCCGTGCAGGAGACCGCCGACGGGATCGCCGACCTCCGCGACGCCAAGCTGCCCGTGGGGGCGGTCATCGTCAACCTCGTGCGCCCCCGCGACCTCGGGCACGCCGCCCTCGAGGCGGCCCGCTCCGGCGACCTCGACCGCGAGCAGATCACGGCCGACCTGCAGGCGGCGAAGCTCGACGTCACCCACGAGCTGGTCGACGCCCTCGTCGCCGAGGCCCGCGACCACGCCGACCGTCGCGCCCTCGAGGACGCCCAGCGCCTCCTGGTGCGCGACCTGGACGTCCCGACCGCCGAGCTCCCGCGGCTGGCCGACGGCGTCGACCTCGGCGGGCTCTACGAGCTCGCCGCCCTCCTCGAGCAGCAGGGCCTGGCATGAGCACCTCAGGACGTACGTCGCAGCGCACCCGTCCCCGGGTCGGACCGCTGACCGCGACCACCGAGCGCGCACCGAGCCTCGACGTGGACGCCCTCCTCGACGACCGCGGCACCGGGATCATCGTGTGCTGCGGGTCGGGCGGCGTCGGCAAGACCACCACGTCCGCGGCCCTCGCCCTGCGTGCCGCGGAGCGCGGGCGCAAGGTCGTCGTTCTGACCATCGACCCCGCCCGCCGCCTGGCCCAGTCGATGGGCATCGAGGAGCTCGACAACACCCCGCGCCCCGTGCCGGGCGTCGGCGGCCCCGCGGGCGGCTCCCTCGACGCGATGATGCTCGACATGAAGCGCACCTTCGACGAGGTCGTGCTCAGCCAGGCCACCCCCGAGAAGGCGAGGTCGATCCTGGACAACCCCTTCTACATCGCCCTGTCAAGCTCGTTCTCGGGCACGCAGGAGTACATGGCGATGGAGAAGCTGGGTCAGATCCACGCCCAGGCGCAGCAGGACGGGTCCTACGACCTGATCGTCGTGGACACGCCGCCCTCACGCTCGGCGCTGGACTTCCTCGACGCACCCGAGCGGCTCAGCAGCTTCCTCGACGGTCGCTTCATCCGGCTGCTGCTGGCGCCGGCCAAGGGACCGGCCCGGCTGATGACGGCGGGGGTCGGCCTCATCACCAACGCGCTGACCAAGATCCTGGGCGCCCAGGTGCTGCGCGACATGCAGACCTTCGTGGCTGCCTTCGACACCCTGTTCGGCGGCTTCCGCCAGCGGGCGCAGAAGACGTTCTCCCTGCTGCAGGCCGACGGCACCGCCTTCCTGGTGGTGGCCGCCCCCGAGCCCGACGCGCTGCGCGAGGCGGCCTACTTCGTGGAGCGGCTGACCGAGGACGAGATGCCGCTGGCCGGGCTGGTCGTCAACCGGGCCAGCGCCCCGGTGGCGGTCGACCTCTCGGTCGAGGAGGCCACGGCCGCCGCCGACCGCCTGGTCGCGATCGAGCACGACTCGACCACCGCGGGACTGCTCAGGCTGCACGCCGACCGCGGCCGGATCGTCGCGCGCGAGGCCCACCTGCGCGAGCGCTGGGCCACCGAGCACCCCGGGGTGCCGACCACCGTCGTGGCGGCACTGTCGACCGACGTGCACGACCTCGACGGGCTCCGCCGCGTCGGCTCGCTGCTCGCCGACGGGTGAGCGAGCGCCGTACACACGACTGATCCGGCAGCGAGGCTGCCGGACCAGTGGGTACTACGGGGAGCGCCGGGGGTTCGGAGCGCGCTCAGACGGTGAGGTCAGACAGTGACCTTGGCACCGACGTGCTCGTTGCGGGCGGACTCCAGGACGGTGCGCCACGAGGCCTGCGGGCGACGACGGAGGAGGGCGCGACGCTCACGCTCGGTCATGCCGCCCCAGACCCCCCACTCGATCTGGTTGTCGAGGGCCTCGGCGAGGCACTCGGTCCGGACCGGGCACGAGGCGCAGACCTGCTTCGCCTTGTTCTGCTCGGCGCCACGGACGAAGAGCGCGTCCGGCGTGTCCTGACGGCACGCTGCCCGCGGTGCCCAATCCTCAACCCACATGATCTCCGCCATTCGGTGGGGCTCTGATGGTCGCCCCCATAGCGACCATTTCTCGACCCGAGATGACCGTAGGCAAAGTCAAGAGATTGAAGTAGAGACCATCCAGTCAATCCTTATGGTCCGTTGTGACTAGACCAGATGGTCACGCATGTCGGGTGTCATGCCCCGATCGGCACCGAAAACGGCGTCGGGTGTGGTACGGCGAATCGGCCGGTCTGGCTCGCTCCCGTACTCTGGGGCCCATGTCCAAACAGGCTTCCCCGCCCGGTCGCAAGCCCCGGATCCTGGCCCACCTCGCCGTGATGGTGGCCGTCTCGGCGATCATGGGACTGCTGGTGGCCGGGCTCGCGATCCCCTTCGCCGGCGTCGTGGGCGTCGCCGCGAAGGACGTCAGCAAGGGCATGGTCAACCTGCCCGACGAGCTCGAGGCCAAGGAGCTGGCCCAGAAGACGCGGATCTACGACGTCAACGGCAACCTCATCGCCTCGCTCTACGACCAGAACCGCATCAACGTCGGCCTCAAGCAGATCTCCCGCAAGATGGTCGAGGCCATCGTCTCCATCGAGGACGACCGCTACTACAAGCACGGCGCCCTCGACATCCGCGGCACCATCCGCGCCTTCGTCACCAACCAGGCGAGCGGCTCGGTCCAGGGTGGCTCCTCCATCACCCAGCAGATGGTCAAGCAGACCCTGCTCAACCAGGCGGAGACGAAGAAGGAAGCGGCGGCGGCGACCGACGACACCTACGCCCGCAAGCTGCGCGAGCTGCGCTACGCCATCGCGTTCGAGAAGAACTACTCCAAGGACTGGATCCTCGAGCGCTACCTCAACATCGCCTACTTCGGCGACGGCGCCTACGGCATCCAGTCGGCGGCCCAGCACTACTTCTCCAAGAACGCCAAGAACCTCAACTACCTCCAGTCCGCGACGCTGGCCGGCCTGGTGAAGAACCCCACCGGCTACGACCCGACCAACTCGCCCGAGCGCTCGCTCAACCGGCGCAACGTCGTGCTCGACCGGATGGCGCAGCTCAACGTCATCCCGACGGAGCAGGCCGACAAGCTCAAGGAGCGCCCGCTCGGCCTCAAGATCGAGAAGTCGCCCAACGGCTGCCAGCAGTCGGCGGCGCCGTTCTTCTGCGACTACGCCGTCAACTACCTCCTCAAGGACAAGTCGCTCGGCGACACCGTCAAGGACCGCAAGCGCCTGCTCCAGTCAGGCGGCCTGTCGATCTACACCACGATCGACCTCGACTACCAGGCCGGCGCCGACGCGGCCGTGAAGGCCCACGTCAACCCGACCGACAACGCCATCGGCGGCCTCGCGATGGTCGAGCCCGGCACCGGCTACGTCCGTGCCCTCGCGCAGTCGCGCCCGATGGGCAAGAACAAGGCCGCCGGCCAGACCTACCTCAACTACGTCGTCCCGCGGAAGTACGGCGACGCCAACGGCTTCCAGGCCGGCTCCACGTTCAAGGCGTTCGTGCTGGCGGCGGCGATCAACCAGAACATCCCGCTGAGCGAGTCGATCTACTCCCCGATCAAGATGGAGATCCCCGACTCGGAGTTCGAGACCTGCGACGGTCCCTACTACGGCGACGGGGGCTGGAACGTCTCCAACTCGACCGGCGGCGACCAGAGCTACAACCTCTACACCGGCACGCAGCAGTCGGTGAACACCTTCTTCGCCCAGCTCGAGACCGAGACCGGCATGTGCGAGCCGATCGAGCTCGCGCAGAAGATGGGCATCACGCTGCCGACCGCCCAGCAGGTCCCGTCGTGGGTGCTCGGCGTCTCCGACACCGACCCGCTGACGATGGCCCAGGCCTACGCCACCTTCGCCGCCCGCGGCCTGCACTGCGACGCCCTGCCCGTCACGCAGGTCCTCAAGGCCGACGGCAGCACGTTCAAGGACTACGGCACGAGCTGCGAGCAGGTCATGCCCGGCCCGACCGCGGACGCCGTCAACGACGTCCTGCGCGGCGTGATGGAGCCCGGCGGGTTCGGCCAGAACATCGCCCCGTCGGTGCCGTCGGCCGGCAAGACCGGCACCAACCAAGGCAACATGTCGGTGTGGTTCGTGGGCTACACACCGCAGGTCGCCACGGCCGCGATGGTCGCCGGCGCCAACGAGCTCGGTCACTGGGTCAGCCTGAACGGGCAGACCGTCGGCGGCGTCGGCATCGGCGAGGCGTTCGGCTCCACCGTCGCCGGCCCGATCTGGGGCGAGGCGATGGGCGCGGTCGCCGACAAGCTCGACTACGAGGACTTCCAGGCCCCGGCCGGCGACGAGATCGCCGGTGTGCTCACCCCGGTCCCCGAGGTGTTCGGCATGAGCGTCAAGGAGGCGCGAGCGACCCTGGAGTCCGCCGGCTTCAAGGCGTCGGTCGCCGGGTTCGCCAACTCCACCGCGCCGGAGGGCAGCGTCGTGTTCACGTCGCCGGCGGCCGGCACCTCGCTGGGCTCCGGTGACACCGTGGGGATCTACCAGTCCACCGGCTACGTCCCCGCGCCGCCCAAGAAGGACAAGGGCGACAAGAACAAGGGTCGCGGCCGGGGCCGCGGCAACCGCTGACCGCTCTGGTCGAGCGGGTCTCGCTCAACCGAGCTGGCGGCGGACCTCAGCAGCGACTGCGCCGCCGTCGGTGCGCCCCTTCACCTGCGGGGTCACGACCCCCATCACCTTGCCCATCGCGCGCATGCCCTCGTCGGCCGCGCCGGTCTGGGCGATGGCGGCGGTGACGAGCTCGGCGATCTCGGCCTCGCTCAGCGCTTCCGGGAGGTAGTCGGCGATCACCACGCCCTCCGCCTCCTCCTTGGCCGCCATCTCCGCACGACCGCCCTCGGCGAAGGCCACCGCCGCCTCGCGGCGTCGCTTGGCCTCGGTCGAGAGGACGCCGATGATGTCGTCGTCGGAGAGCTCGCGCTGCTCCTTGCCGGCCACCTCGGCGTTGGTGATGGCGGTCAGCACCATCCGCAGCGTGGAGGAGCGGACCTCGTCACGCGCCTTGATGGCGGTGGTGAGGTCGGCACGGAGACGGTCCTTCAGAGCACTCATGGCTCCATTGTGGCAGCCTTGCCGCGTGCCCTCCTCCGAGTTCCTCCGCCGCCGGGTGGGCCTGACGCTCGGCGCGGGCGCCGCGGCCGGGCTGGCGCTGACGACGTACGCCGCGTGGGAGGCCCGGCAGTACACGCTGCGTGAGGTCACGGTGCCGATCCTGCCCGCGGGCCGACCGGCGCTGCGCGTCCTGCACCTCAGCGACATCCACATGGCTCCCGACCAGCAGGCCAAGCAGGAGTGGCTGCGCTCGCTGGCCGACCTCGCCCCCGACCTGGTCATCGACACCGGGGACAACCTGTCGCACATGGCCTCGGTCCCGGTCGTCGTCGACTCTCTCGGCCCGCTGCTCGACCTCCCGGGCGTCTCGGTCTTCGGCTCCAACGACTACTTCTCGCCCGGCTGGCGCAACCCGATGCTCTACCTGCTGCCCGACCGCGGCAAGCGCAACACCCACACCCCCCAACTCCCCTGGCGCGAGCTCAAGCAGCGGTTCGCCGACCGCGGCTGGGTGCACCTGTGCAACGAGCGGGCGACCATCACCGCCGCCGGGACGACGTTCGCGCTGGCCGGCGTCGACGACCCGCACCTGGAGTACGACGACCTGGCGGCCGTGGCCGGGCCGGCCGACCGGGACGCCGACGTGCGACTCGGGATCACGCACGCGCCGTACCTCCGGGTGCTCGACCAGTACGCCGCCGACGGCTACGACGCCGTCATCGCCGGCCACACCCACGGCGGCCAGGTCTGCCTGCCCGGCATCGGTGCGCTGACCACCAACTGCGACCTCGAGCCCGCCCGGGCCAAGGGCCTGCACCGCCACCCCGCCGAGTCCGCGCCCGGCGACCCGGGCTCCGCCTGGCTGCACGTCTCGGCCGGGTTGGGCACCAACCCCTACGTCCGCCTCCGCGTCGCGTGCCGCCCCGAGGCGACCCTGATGACGCTCGTCCCGCGGTCCTGAGCGGCCCGATTTCAACGGCCTCCGCGCGCTCGGGTATGCTCGCCGTGCTCTGCGACAGCACGTCGGTCGCAAGCAGATCGGGCTGTGGCGCAGCTTGGTAGCGCGCCTCGTTCGGGACGAGGAGGCCGCAGGTTCAAATCCTGTCAGCCCGACCGATCGAGCTCCCGGATCCACTCGCGTGGGTCCGGGAGCTTTCTCGTCGCCGACCGTCGACGCGGCAGTGGCCACCCTCTCAGGTGGTCCGTGCGCCGATCCCACGTGCCCATGATGGCTACATGGCGACCAAGCGGACACAGCGAGCGAGCACCACCACCCCCGACCAGCGCGGCAGCGGGGACGAGCTCCACCAGGGCGTCAAGCGCGGCGAGCGGATGACGACCGCGACGGGGGTGCCGCTCGGCGACGGGCAGAACTCCCTCAAGGTGGGTGATCGCGGGCCGACCCTCCTCGAGGACTTCGCGTTCCGCGAGAAGATGTTCCACTTCGACCACGAGCGCATCCCGGAGCGGGTCGTGCACGCGCGCGGCTACAGCGCCCACGCGACCCTCGAGTGCCTCGACGCCATCCCCGACCTGACGCGGGCGGCGCCCTTCCAGCGCAAGGGCCAGAAGACCGAGGCGTTCGTCCGCTTCTCGACCGTGGCCGGCAACCTCGGCTCGCCCGACCTGGCCCGCGACGTGCGCGGCTTCGCGGTGAAGATGTACACCGAGGAGGGCAACTGGGACCTCGTCGGCAACAACATCCCGGTCTTCTTCATCCAGGACGCGACGAAGTTCCCCGACCTCGTGCACGCGGTCAAGGAGGAGCAGGACCGCGGCTGGCCGCAGGCCGCGTCGGCGCACGACACCTTCTGGGACTTCGTCTCCCTGATGCCCGAGTCCACCCACATGCTGCTGTGGGCGATGAGCGACCGGGCGATCCCGCGCTCGTTCCGCTTCATGGAGGGCTTCGGCGTCCACACCTACCGCTTCGTCAACGCCGACGGCCAGGACACCTTCGTCAAGTTCCACTGGAAGCCCCGCCAGGGCCTGCAGTCGGTGGTGTGGAACGAGGCACTCAAGATCAACGGCGCCGATCCCGACTTCCACCGGCGCGACCTCCACGCGGCGATCGACAGCGGCGACCTCCCCCAGTGGGACCTCGGCGTGCAGGTCTTCGACGAGGCCTTCGCCGACGAGTTCGACTTCGACGTCCTCGACGCCACCAAGATCATCCCCGAGGAGGTCGTGCCGGTGCGGGTCATCGCGCGGCTGACCCTCGATCGCAACGTCGACAACATGTTCGCGGAGAACGAGCAGGTCGCCTTCGGCACCCACAACGTCATCCCCGGCATCGACTTCAGCAACGACCCGCTGCTGCAGGGGCGCAACTTCTCCTACCTCGACACCCAGCTCAAGCGGCTCGGCAGCACCAACTTCACCCAGCTGCCGGTGAACGCTCCCCGCTGCCCGGTCATGCACTTCCAGCGTGACGGGCACATGCAGACGTCCCTGCAGGAGGGGCGCGGCAACTACGAGCCCAACTCCCTGACCGGTGACGACCGCGGACCGCGCGCCGACGTCGTCCAGGGCTACCAGAGCGTGGTCCGTGACGAGCAGGGGCCCGTACGCCGCCTGCGGGCCGAGTCGTTCGCCGACCACTACAGCCAGGCCCGGCAGTTCTTCCTCAGCCAGACCGAGGTCGAGCGCGAGCACATCGTGGCGGCCTTCTCGTTCGAGCTCGGCAAGGTCGAGGACCCGAAGATCCGCACCCGGATGCTCGCCAACCTGCGCAACGTCCACGACGACCTCGCCGTGGGCGTGGCCGACACCCTCGCGATGCCCCTGCCGGACCCGGCCGAGGCCGCGGTGCCCACACGCACCGACCTGCCGGAGTCGCCCGCGTTGAGCATCCTGCTCAACGGTCCCGGGTCGTTCGCCGGGCGCAAGCTCGGCGTGCTCGTCAGCAACGGGAGCGACAGGGCACTGGTCAATGCCGTCACGCAGGCGTTCGAGGACGCCGGCGCCGTGGTGGAGTACGTCGCCCCGGCGATCGGCCCCGTCAAGCTCAAGGGCGGCGGCACCATCACGCCCGACCACGCCATCGACGGCGGGCCGTCCGTCCTCTTCGACGCGGTGGCGCTGCTGCCGTCCGCGGACGGCGCGGCCGAGCTGGCTGGCCGGGCCAGCGCCCGTGACTTCGTGAGCGACGCCTTCTCCCACCACAAGCTGATCGGCACGGGCCCCGCCGCCGCGCCGCTCGTCCAGGCGGCCCGTGTCGAGCCCGACGACGGGTGCCTCGACGTCACCTCGCCCGACGACGCCGCCGCCTTCGTCGACCTCTGCGGAGGCCTGCGGTTCTGGGAGCGCGACGTCCGGCCCTGACGAGCCACTGCTCTGGCACACTTCGGCGCATGGCAGACCAGGACCGCGACGACGACGGCCCCTCCCTCGAGCTCCCCTCCTTCTTCGGCCGGAAGAAGAAGGCGCGGCCGGAGCCGGACGCGGCGCCAGAGGCGTCATCGCAGCCGGTGCCCGAGCCAGACTCCGAGCCGGAGCCGGAGTTGGCGCCGGACCCAGTGTCCGATCCCGAGCCGGAGCCCGAGACGTCATCGCAGCCGGAGCCCGCGCCGGAGTCCGAGCCGGAGCCCGCGCCGGAGCCCGAGCCCGTGGCGGTACCGCCGGTCGCCCCTCGGGCGGTCCGGGCGGAGCCGGTTGCGCCCGTCGCCGTACCCACGAACGCACCCGCACCCGGACCTGCACCGGTCGCGGAACCGGTCGCCGAGTCCCGACCCGAGCGCGAGCGACCGGCCCTCCCGGGTCTGCAGGCCGCCCTGGTCGTGGGCGCCGCGATCGGCCTGCTGGCCGTGCTGCTGACCTTCGGGTCCCTCAAGCTCTGCGAGGTCGTGCGCGGCACGGACTCCTGCGGGGGTCCCGGCCTGCTCCTGCTGGTCGCGACCCTGGTCGTGCTGACCTACGCCGGCGCCTGGCTGCTGCGCGCGTTCGGGATCGACGATCCCGGCAGCACCAGCTTCCTCGCCGTCGGCCTGCTGACGGTGGTGGCCGTGCTGTTCCTGCTCGACGTCGTCTACAGCTGGTGGATGGTCATCGTCGTCCCGCTCGTGGGGATGGCGACCTACGCGCTGTCGTGGTGGGTGACGACGAGGTTCGTCGACGTCGAGTGATCAGCCGCGCGCGGCCGCGACCAGCTCGGCGATCTGCACGGTGTTGAGGGCCGCACCCTTGCGCAGGTTGTCGTTGCTGATGAAGAGGGCGAGCCCGCGGTTGCCCGCGACGCCCTCGTCCTGCCGGATCCGGCCGACGTAGGACGGGTCCTTGCCGGCCGCGTGGAGCGGCGTGGGCACCTCGCGGAGCTCGACCCCGGGGGCACCGGACAGCGCGGCACGCGCCTCGTCGGGCGTGATGGCCGAGCCGAACTCGACGTTGATCGCCAGCGAGTGGCCGGTGAAGACCGGCACCCGCACGCACAGGCCCGAGACGGGCAGATCGGGGAGGTCGAGGATCTTGCGCGACTCGTTGCGCAGCTTCTGCTCCTCGTCGGTCTCGTTGAGGCCGTCGTCGACGATGGAGCCGGCCATCGGGAGCACGTTGTAGGCGATCGTCTCGACGTACTTCTGCGGCTCGGGGAACGCCACGGCCGAACCGTCGTAGGCCAGCTCGCGCGCCTTCTCACCCGCTGCGGTGACGCCGGCGAGCAGCTCGTCGACGCCGGCGACCCCGGAACCGGAGACCGCCTGGTAGGACGACACGATCAGCCGCTGCAGGCCGGCCACGTCGTGGAGCACCTTGAGGACCGGCATCGCGGCCATGGTGGTGCAGTTGGGGTTGGCGATGATGCCGTGCCCGGCGGCGACGACGCCGTCCATCGCGGACGGGTTGACCTCGGAGACCACCAGCGGGATCGCGGGGTCCTTGCGGAAGGCCGAGCTGTTGTCGATCACGATCACGCCGGCCTCGGCGAACTTCTCCGCCAGCGCGCGGGAGGTGGTGGCCCCGGCCGAGAAGATCGCGATGTCGAGGCCCGCCGGGTCGGCGCTCGAGGCGTCCTCGACGGTGATCTCGCGGTCGCCGAAGGACAGCACGGTGCCGGCCGAGCGGGCGGAGGCGAAGAAGCGGACCTGGCCGATCGGGAAGTCCCGCTCGAGCAGGATCTCGCGGACGGCGACGCCGACCTGCCCGGTCGCGCCGACGATGCCGAGGTTGATGCCGTTGGCTGCCATCTCAGCGACCCGTCCCGCCGTACACGACGGCCTCGATCTCGTCGGCGTCGAGGTCGAAGGCGCTGTGCGTGGCCCGGACGGCCTGGTCGACCTCGTGCTCGTTGACGACCACCGAGATGCGGATCTCGGAGGTGGAGATCATGCCGATGTTGACCCCGGCGCTCGCGAGCGAGGCGAAGAACTTCGCGGTGATGCCGGGGTGGGAGCGCATGCCGGCGCCGATCAGCGAGACCTTGCCGATCTTGTCGTCGTACAGGAGCTTGTCGTAGCCGACCTCGGCCTGGATCTTGGCCAGCGCCTCCATCGCGACCTGGCCGTCGGTGCGCGGCAGGGTGAAGGAGATGTCGGTCAGGCTCGTGGCCGCGGCGGACACGTTCTGCACGATCATGTCGAGGTTGATCTGCGCCTCGGACAGTGCCGTGAAGATGCGGGCGGCCTCGCCGACCTTGTCGGGCACGCCGACGACGGTGATCTTGGCCTCGCTGCGATCGTGCGCGACGCCGGAGATGATGGCCTGTTCCATGGTGCCTCCGTCGGTGGGGTCTTCGACGACCCACGTGCCCTCGAGCTGACTGAACGAGGAGCGGACGTGGATGGGGATGTTGTAGCGGCGGCCGTACTCGACGCACCGCAGGTGCAGGATCTTGGCCCCGCAGGCGGCCAGCTCGAGCATCTCCTCGTAGGAGACCTTGTCCAGCTTGCGGGCGGCCGGGACGATGCGCGGGTCGGCGGTGAAGACGCCGTCGACGTCGGTGTAGATCTCGCAGACGTCGGCGTCCAGCGCCGCGGCCAGCGCGACCGCGGTGGTGTCGGACCCGCCACGGCCGAGCGTGGTGATCTCCTTGGTGTCCTGGCTGACGCCCTGGAAGCCGGCCACGATCACGATGTGGCCCTCGCCGATGGCCTGGGTGACGCGGCCCGGCGTGACGTCGATGATCTTGGCCTTGCCGTGCTGGGCGTCGGTGATCACACCGGCCTGGGAGCCGGTGAAGGAGCGGGCGGTGAAGCCGAGGTCGTTGATCGCCATCGCCACCAGCGCCATCGAGATCCGCTCGCCGGCCGACTGCAGCATGTCGAGCTCGCGCGCGGGCGGGAGCGGGCTCACGGCGGCCGCGAGCTCGAGCAGCTCGTCGGTCGTGTCCCCCATGGCCGACACGGCCACCACGACGTCGTGACCCGCCTTCTTGTTCTCCACGATCCGGCGCGCGACCCGCTTGATGGCGTCGGCGTCGGCGAGCGAGGAGCCGCCGTACTTCTGCACGACAATGCCCACGGTGTGACCCTCGACGATCTGGTTGACGACTGGTGCGTCAGGTCGCGGTCCCGCGACGAGCTGACCCCCGGATTCTACCGGGGTGACTCGGTCGGCTCTTCCAACATCTCATGGGCGACGGTGAGGGCCTCGACGGTCTCGTCGAAGTCGGTGTCGAAACGGTCGTGCGCGACCACCGTCAGCAGGGCGTTGAGCGCGGCGCCGGCCAGGTTGCCCCAGCTGTTGACGTAGGAGAACTGCCACCACCACAGCGCCTCGTCGACGTTGCCGAGGCGGTAGTGCCGCAGGCCGTTGTCGAGGTCGATCGCGATCGAGGTGAGGTCGTCGGAGAGCTGGCTCTGGACGATCTCGGGGAGGTAGGGGTCGAAGACGAAGCTGTAGGTGTCGACGCTGTCGAGCATCGTGGCCAACCGCAGGCGCATCTCCTCGATGTCGGCCTCGGGGCCGACGTCGGGCTGGTACTCCTCGCGGGGCTGGAAGTCGAGCTGGGCGCCCAGGCGCGCTCCCGCCAGCAGCACCTGGCTGATCTCGAGCAGGAGCAGCGAGACGGCCTGCGAGCCGTTGCCCTCACGCGAGATCGCCCGCAGCGCGAGCAGGAAGCTCTCGATCTGGTCGGCGATCTGCGCGGCGAACTCCTCGCGCTCCGCCATGCCCGCCCGGGACGCGTCCTGCGTGGTCTGGTCAGTCATCTGCCGATCGCCTTCCTGCGAATGCTCGACCGAGGGTCACTTCGTCGGCGTACTCGAGGTCGCCGCCCACCGGCAGTCCACTCGCCAGACGCGTCACGCGCAACCCCATCGGGCTCAGCATCCGCGTGAGATACGTCGCGGTCGCCTCGCCCTCGAGGTTGGGGTCGGTGGCCAGGATGACCTCGGTGACGACGCCGTCGGCCAGCCGCACCATCAGCTCGCGGATGCGCAGCTGCTCGGGGCCGATGCCGTCGATCGGGGAGATCGCGCCGCCGAGGACGTGGTAGCGCCCCCGGAACTCGCGCGTGCGCTCGATCGCGACGACGTCCTTGTACTCCTCGACGACGCACAGCAGCGACTGGTCGCGGCGCGGGTCGCGGCAGATCCGGCACTGCTCGTCCTGCGAGACGTTGAAGCAGATCGAGCAGAACTTGACCTTGTCCTTGACCTCGACGAGGACGTCGGCGAGGCGGCGTACGTCGGTGGGCTCGGCCTGCAGGAGGTGGAACGCGATCCGCTGGGCGCTCTTGGGCCCGACGCCGGGCAGCCGCCCCAGCTCGTCGATCAGGTCCTGGACGATGCCTTCGTACAACGAGGGTCCTAGAAGCCGAGCTGGCCGCTGGGCGACCCGCCCTCGGGCCCGCCGAGGCCGGGGAGGCCGCCGCCGAGGCCCTCGAGACCGCCGGCGAGCGGACCCATCGCCTCGCTGGCCGCGGCCTCCGCCTTGGCCTTGGCGTCGCGGTAGGCCGCGACGATCATGTCGCCGAGGTCGGCGAGGTCGTCGGAGTCGGAGCCGTCGAACTGGCCGGCGGTGATGTCGACGCCGAACAGCTCGCCGACGCCGTTGACCGTGACCGTCACGGCGCCCCCGGCGATGGTGCCGGTGATCTTCTGCTCGGCCAGCTGGTCCTGGGCCTGCTGGAGCTGCTCCTGCATCTGCTGCGCCTGCTGCAGCAGGGCGTTCATGTCGAAGCCGCCGCCACCGAGGGCGTCGAACGGGTTCTGGGTCATCGGGTCTCCCGGGCTGGTCGGTCGGTGTGGGTGGTGGTGGTCACGAGTGCTTGATCTCCTCGATGACCTTCGCGCCGAGGGCCTGCTGGAGCAGGGCCGTGCTGTCGAGTCCTTGGGTGTCGGGCGCCGGGTCGTCGGGATCGGCTGCCTCATCGGCCAACGCACCGTGGTCGACAGGGGTTCCCGACTCGGGGCCGGTCTCGCGCGACCGTTCCAGGGCCTCGCGGGCCGCGCTCAGCCCGCTGGGGGCGCCGGGCTCGGGGGCCTCGGCACTGGCCCACGCGGGCGGACCGTCGGGGGCCGCCTGGGGCGGGGATGCCTGGGCGGGTGGTGGCGCCTCGCTCGCCCACGCCGGCGGCGCACTGGGTGCGTCGACCGCGGGAGGAGCGGGATCCACGGGGTCGGTGGCCGCCTGCCGCACGACCGGGCGACCGGCGTCGGGCTGGGCGCCCGGGTCGATGATCGCGTCGATGCGCCACTCCGCGCCGACGACGTCGATCGCCGCCTGGCGCAGGATCTCGTCGGACCCTCCGGCCAGGAACGAGTCCTTCGCGCCGGCGTTGGTGAAGCCGAGGGTCAGCGTCCGCGCGTCGACCCCGATCACCTGGGCGTTCTGCGTCAGGTGGATCCACGTCACGCGACGCCGGGCCTTGGTCGCCTCGACGATGTCGGGCCACAGGCGGCGTACGTCGACGAGGCTGAGGCTGCTCCCGGCGCTGGTCTCGGCCACGGGTTCCGTCGACGGTGGCGCGGACGGTGGGTCCGCGGGGGCCGCCTCGGCGGCCGCTGCGGGCTGGGCGGGGTGACTGGTCGGCGCGCTGACGGGCTCGGTGGGGGGCTCGGGGGCCTCCGGCTCCGGCTCGTCCTCGTCGAAGCGGGGCGGGGCGAACATCGGCTCGTGCTCCCCGTGCTCGACCGGCGCCGGGCCGGCGGCGGGCGGTGCCTGGGCCGGGGCCGACGACTGGCCCGCCGCGGGAGCGGGCGCCGCGGGCTCGACCGGAGCCGCGGCGGGCGCCGGAGCCGCGGCGGGCGCCGGCGCCGCGGCGGGGGCCGGCGGCACGGGGTGGTCGGGGGCGGGCCGCTGGGGACGCTCACCCACCGGGGCGCTGACCGTCCCGGAGACGTCGAGGCGGCGCTCGATCCGGTCGAGGCGCGCCATCACGCCGTCGCTGGTGTCGTCGGCGCCGGGCAGGAGCACGCGCGCGCAGATGAGCTCGAGCAGCAGCCGGGGCGCAGTGGCCCCGCGCATCTCGGTCAGCCCGGCCGCGACGATGTCGGCCGCGCGGCTCAGCTCGACCGCGCCGAAGCGCGCGGCCTGCGCGACCAGCCGCTCCCCCGCGTCCTGGGGCACGTCGAGCAGCCCGCTGGCCGGGGCGTCGGGCACGGCCGCGACGATGACGAGGTCGCGCAACCGGCGCAGCAGGTCCTCGGTGAAGCGGCGCGGGTCGCGCCCGGTCTCGACGACCTTGTCGACCACCCCGAACACCCCGGCACCGTCGACGGCGGCGAACGCGTCGACCACCTCGTCGAGCAGGGTCTCGGGCGTGAACCCCAGCAGGGCGCTGGCCAGGTCGTAGGTGACCCCGTCGGCGCCGGCCCCGCCCATCAGCTGGTCGAGCACCGACAGCGTGTCACGGGCGGACCCGCCGCCCGCCCGGACCACGAGCGGCAGCGCGGCCTGCTCGATCGCGACCTGCTCGAGCTGGCAGAGCTGGCTGAGGTAGTCGGAGAGCTGGCGCGGCGGGATCAGCCGGAACGGGTAGTGGTGGGTGCGCGACCGGATGGTCGGCAGCACCTTCTCGGGCTCGGTCGTGGCGAAGATGAACCGCAGGTGGGGCGGCGGCTCCTCGACCAGCTTGAGCAGCGCGTTGAAGCCCTGGTTGGAGACCATGTGGGCCTCGTCGATGATGTAGATCTTGTAGCGGTCGCGCACCGGCGAGAAGAACGCCTTCTCCCGCAGGTCGCGGGCGTCGTCGACGCCGCCGTGGGAGGCAGCGTCGATCTCGATCACGTCGATCGACCCGCCGCCGCCGCGGGCCAGCTCGCGGCAGCTGTCGCACTCGCCGCACGGGTCGGCGATCGGGGCGCGCGCGCAGTTGAGGGCACGCGCCAGGATCCGCGCGGAGGTCGTCTTGCCGCAGCCGCGCGGGCCGGAGAAGAGGTAGGCGTGGTTGACCCGGTCGTTCGCCAGGGCGTTGCGCAGGGGCTCGGTGACGTGCTCCTGGCCGATGACCTCCTGGAAGGTCTCGGGTCGGTAGCGGCGATACAGCGCCAACGGTGACTGGGGGGACTCCACGACTCGAACCCTACGCACCGGCACCGACAGGGACCACCGCTCTCCCACAGGCGGCCCCCCGGGAGACGAAGAGGCCCCCCACGTACCCAGCAGAGCTCGCCTGCCCTTGCTGCCTTCCGGCCCTGGGGGAGTTCGACAAGATGCCGCCACGTGGGGGGTTGGCGCAGAGTCTAGGTGAGGCGCGCTACTCGTCCCAACCGGGCCCGCCCGTCGCCGTACGCCGCCCGTGCCGACTCGATTTCACCAGCCGCTCACCCGACCGGTACGCTCCTCCGCGGAGGATTCGCCTAGTGGCCTATGGCGCTCGCTTGGAAAGCGGGTTGGGTGTGAAAGCCCTCAGGGGTTCGAATCCCCTATCCTCCGCCACGGAGCTCCCGGTCATCGACCGGGAGCTCTCGTCATGGGGGGGGTCGACGCACCACTGCCGCTCGGGGTGGACGTGCGGAGATACTCCGCCACGGCCAGCACCCGTCGGTTGTTCTCCGCACCCGAGGGCAGGCCGAGCTTGACGAAGGTGGAGCTGATCGCCGGCTCCACCGTCTTCACGCTGAGGTGCAGGCGCTCGCAGATCGCCGCGTTGGACAGGCCCTGAGCCATCAGCTGGAGGACCTCGTTCTCGCGGGGCGTCAACCCGTCGAGACGTCCCGCGGACTGCTCCGCCTCGATGACGCGCACCAGGCTGATCCGCTCGATCGCCCACCCCGCCGCCAGGGGGACCACCGGCACGAGCAGCAGTCCCGGCAGCGGTGATCCGCGGGTCACCAGACCCACCAGCAGGGCCGCGGCACACAGGCCGGTCGCGCCCACCAGCACGCTCAGCTGGCGCCGTACGACCGGGTCCGAGACCCGCCACCGCGTCGCCACGGCGACCACCCACAGCACCTGGCACGCGGCGTAGAACGGGTGCGCCACGGCAGACCAGAGGGTGGTCGCAGCGCTCGCGCCCGCGACCTGGAGCGGGTGGTCGAGCGAGATGTCGGCCGAGGCGTACTCCACCGGCCACAGCGCCGACGTGAGTGAGAGAGCAACGCCGATCGCCACCACCACGACGCACACCCGACGCCACCCCGGACCGAGTGCACGACCCTCCGGGAAGCAGACGACGGCAACGGTGATCGCCGACAGCACCAAGGCGATCGGCCAGACACCCAGCCAGGCCCACCACGCCGCCTCCGCAGCGTGCCCGACCTGGCGTCCGAGGAACATCGCCGCCTCGAGCAGGCCGATGCCGATGAAGAGCCGACCCTCCCGGTGGGCAGGACGCTGGAGCAGGATCGCGGCGCCCACGACCCCGAAGGTGAGGGCGAGCAGGCCGTTGTGCAGGTTGGCCAGCCAGACCCCCTGGGCGAAGCCCACCGCGGTCACCGCCACGACCGCGCACAGCAGCAGGAGGGTCCCCATCGCCCGGCCGCTGCTGTTCACGAGCCGATCGTGGCAGACCACCGGCTCCGTCGACCCCAGGGTTTTCCCTGCACACCGCAGATCAGGGATGGCCCCGGTGGTGCGCGCGGCAGGACGACTCGACGCTGGAGCCCGACCGACGGACCGAAGGAGACTCCATGAAGCACGACCCCACCGCGCCGCTGGGCCGCCTGCTCGACCTGGCCCTGATCGCTGGACCGCTCTGCTACCTGTTCCTCGACACGACCTATGCCGTCCGTGGCTGGTGGGACGGCCCGACCGGCGCGTTGCACGTCCTGGCCGCGGTCGTCTACGCCGCCACCGCGCTGCGGCTCGTCACCATGACCTCGGGGCGGACCCAGGCCGTGCTCGCCGTGATCGCCGTGCTGGGTGTCGTCGGCAATGCGGGTGTCGGTGAGAACACCGTCCACGTCGCTCTCGGCGGCAACGACCTGTTCATGGAGGACGCCGCACCGGCCAACCTCTTCAAGAGCATGGGCTTCTTCTTCCCGCTCACCTTCGTGGTCGCGGCCGTCGCGCTGCGCGACCGGCTGCCGCGGCGGGTCTGGGTCGCCCTGGCGGCGGGCGCGGTGCTGTTCCCGGTCGCACACGTCGCCAACATCTCGTGGCTGGCCGTCGCGGACGGCCTGCTCATGCTGGCCGCGCTCGCCGGTGTCCACGCGGCCCGGGACGCGGCTACGCCTTGATCCGCAGCCCCTCAGGGTCGACGAGCGGCCGGAGTGACACCGTGACCGGCACGCGGACACCGCCCACGTCCACGGCGTACGTCGCTGCGCGCACCCACTCCGCATCGATGGGCGCGCCACCGGGATCCCAGAGGTAGGCCAGCCCCACGCACGAGCCCAGCGTCGGGCTCCACGCGGCGGAGGTGACCTGCCCGGCGGGGGCGCCGTCCCGGAGCACGAGCTCCCCGCCCCACAGCATCGGCTCGGGGCTCGCGACGGCGAAGGAGACGAGCTTGCGGAGCGGGCCCCGGGCGCGGGCCGCCTCGAGCGCCGTACGCCCCAGGAAGTCGACGTCGGTCCGCAGCTTGCAGGCGAACAGCAGCCCGGCGTCGACCGGCGTGTGGTCGGGCGTCAGCTCGCGCCCGAACGCGCGGTAGCCCTTCTCCAGCCGCAACGACTCGATGGCGTGGTAGCCGCCGTTCATCACCCCGAGGTCCGCCCCGGCGGACATCAGGTCCTCGTGGACCCCGACCGCGAGCTCGGTCGGGACGTAGATCTCCCAGCCCAGCTCGCCGACATAGGTGATCCGGGTGGCGCGCACGGTCGCGTGCCCGAGGTCGATCTCGCGGCTGGTCCCGAACGGGAAGTCCGTCAGCGAGGCCGACGTCAGCCGGGAGAGCAGCTCGCGTGAGCGCGGTCCCATGACGCCGAGCACGGCGTAGGACGACGTCACGTCGACGACGGTCGCCGCGCAGCCGGCGGGCATCTGTCGCCGCAGGTGGTCCTGGTCGCGCACGGTCGTGGCGGCGCTGCTGACCAGGAGGTAGTCGGTGGCCGAGAGCCGGGTGACCGTCAGGTCCGACTCGTAGGTGCCACGGGCGTTGAGCAGCCCGGTGTAGACGGTGCGACCCGGAGCGACGGCGACGTCCGCCGTGCACAGCCACTGCAGCGCACGCTCGGCGTCGGGCCCGGTGACGAGGTACTTCGAGAAGGAGGTCTGGTCGAAGACCGTGACGCCCGTGCGGGTGCTCGTCACCTCGGCCTCCACCCAGGGCAGCCAGCCCGGCTTGGCCCACGTGTGCGCGACCTCCGGCGAGACCCCGGGCGGGGCGAAGAAGCTCGGTCGCTCCCAGCCCATCCTCGAGCCGAAGGAGGCGTTCGACGCGGCGAGCCGGTCGTGCAGCGGTGATCGTCGGAACGGCCGCGCGGTCCGCATCTCGCGGTGGGGCCACGGGATCTCGTAGTGCAGCCCGAGCACCTCGGCGACGCGGGCACGCAGCCACCGGTTGTTGCCGTGGAACCGCGCGAACCGGCGGATGTCGACGGCGGTCAGGTCGGAGGTCGGCTCGCCCTCCACGATCCACTCGGCGAGGGCCCGGCCTGCTCCACCGGCCGAGGCGATGCCGACGGAGTTGAAGCCGGCGCCGACGAAGACGTTCGGCACCTCGGGTGCGCGGCCGAGGATGAACTGGTTGTCGGGCGTGAAGCTCTCGGGGCCGTTGTAGAACGTGCGGATGCCCGTCTCGCGCAGCGCGGGGATGCGCTCGATCGCGCTCTCCATGAGCACCGAGAAGTGCTCCCAGTCCTCCTCGAGCAGCTGGAACTCGAACGGGTGGGGGATCTGGTCCGGCGCCACCCACGGCTTGGCCTCGGGCTCGAAGCCGCCGACGACCAGCCCGCCGACCTCCTCCTTGAAGTACGTCCAGCCGTCGGGGTCGCGCAGGATCGGCAGGTCGGGGCGTACGCCGCCGAGCTGCTCGGTCACGACGTAGAAGTGCTCGGCGGAGTGCAGGGGGACGGTCACCCCCGCCATCAGCCCGACCTGCTTGGCCCACTGGCCGGCGCAGTTGACGACCACGTCGGCCTCGACGTCGCCGGCGTCCGTGCGCACCCCCGTCGCGCGGCCGTCCGTCACGAGCACGTCCAGCACCCGCACCTTCTCGTGGATCCGCGCGCCACCCAGGCGCGCGCCGCGGGCCAGCGCCTGGGTCAGGTCGGTCGGGTTGGCGGTCCCGTCCCCGGGCAGCCAGATCGCGCCGACGAGGTCGTCGACCTGCATCACCGGCCAGCGCTCGCGCGCCTCGGCCGGGGTGAGCAGCGTGCAGTCGAGGCCGTAGGCGTCGGCACTCGCCGCCGTACGCCGCAGCTGCGTCATCCGGTCCGCGGTGCGCGCGACGGTGACACCGCCCACCGGCTTCCACCCGGTCGACAGTCCGACCTCGGCCTCCAGCGAGGCGTAGAGCTGCGCGGAGTACTGCACCAGCCGCGTGCCGCTCTCCGAGGCGCGCAGCTGGCCGACGAGGCCGGCCGCGTGCCACGTCGTGCCGGACGACAACCGTCCCTGCTCGAGCAGCAGCACGTCGGTCCAGCCGAGCTTGGTGAGGTGGTAGGCGACGCTGGTGCCGATCACGCCGCCACCGACGACGACGACCTGGGCACGGGAGGGGAGGGCGTCAGTCGGCACGGGTCACCTCCTCCAGCAGCCGCTCGAAGTCTGGCCCCTCGAACTCGGCGACGGCGCGGTCGTACTTCTCCAACGCCCACTCCCAGAAGTCGACGTCGATGTCGCTGACGGCGTCCTGGATCGATCCCCACAGCGTCCAGCCGTACTTCGACATCAGCCCCCACAGTCGCGCCCGCGCGACCCGGTGTCGCAGCAGGGTGCCGTCGTAGGCGGCCATCAGCTCGTCGAGCTGGTCGAGGGACAGGCCGGCCTCGCTCCAGACGTTGCCGAGCTCGAAGCACGCGTCGTTGTTGCCGCTGTACTCGTAGTCGATCAGCCAGATCTTCGTGCCGTCGTCGATGAAGTTGCCCGCGAGCAGGTCGTTGTTGCACGGCACGCTCGGCTCGGGGCGTACGGCGAACGCCGCCCTGATCCGGTCGCGCTGCTCCTCGAAGTCGACGTAGCGCTCGGGCAGCCGGAAGCCACGCTCGCGCACCGTGGCGAGGTAACGGGCCTGGATCGCGAACATGTCGAAGTCGTTGACGAAGCGCGGCCCCGCGTGGAGCCGGCGACAGGCGGCGGCGACGCGCGGCAGCTGCGCGCTGTCGCGCAGGTCGTCATCGGTGAAGGTGCGCCCCTCGACGTACCCCACGACCATCAGGCCGGCCTCGGGCAGGTGGTCGACCACCGGGGCACCGACCCCCGCCTCGGCGGCGGCGAGCGAGTTGAGGTGCTCGACGTCGTGGTCGATCGCCAGCAGCTCGCTGCCCGGCTGGGCGATGCGCACGACCACCGACCCGCCCGGCAGCGTGACCTTGAGGTTGACGTTGGTCAGCCCGCCCGGCAGCTGCTGCACGTCGTAGGTCCGACCCCGCAGCCACGGGATCTCGTCGAGCCGAGAGCGGTAAAGGTCTAAGGTCATGCCATTGACACCTCTCTGTGACCCGGCCCACACTGACGAGATTCAGGTCATCAGGCAAGAGGGAGATGTCATGAGCGCGACTGACGACAAGCCGATGGACGCGGATGCGAAGCGGCTCGCCGAGATGGGCTACAGCCAGGACCTGAATCGCAGCTGGTCCGGCTTCTCCAACTTCGCCATCTCCTTCTCGATCATCTCGATCCTGGCGGGCTGCTTCACCAACTTCGGCGCGGGCTGGAACAACGGTGGCCCGATCTCGATCTCGTGGTCGTGGCCGATCATCAGCGTCTTCATCCTGATCATCGGCTTCACGATGTCGGAGCTCGTCTCGGCCTACCCGACGTCGGGCGGCATCTACTGGTGGGCCGCCAAGCTCGGCGGCCCGCGCGCCGGCTTCTACACCGGCTGGCTCAACCTCGTGGGTCTCGTCGCCGTCACCGCCGGGGTGGCGTACGGCTGCGCGACCTTCATCGACCTCACGCTCAGCACCTGGTCGGAGTCGTACGCCGCCGACTACAACCTCACGCGCGTCTTCTTGATCTTCGTGGTCGTCCTGGCGATCGCCTCGCTGCTCAACATCTTCAGCAGCCACCTGATGGCGATCATGAACAACGTGTCGGTGTGGTGGCACGTCGCCGGCGCGGCGGCCATCGTGCTGATCCTGCTGATCGTCCCCGACACCCACCAGAGCTTCAGCTACGTGTTCACCGAGCGGATCAACAACTCGGGCTACTCCGACGGCAGCACGTCGAGCTTCGTCTTCCTCTTCGCCGTCATCCCGTTCGGCTTCCTGCTGACGCAGTACACGATCACCGGCTTCGACGCCTGCGCCCACCTGAGCGAGGAGACGGTCGGCGCCTCGACCGGCGCCGCGAAGGGGATCTGGCAGTCGATCCTCTACTCCGCGATCGGCGGCTACATCCTCCTGCTGTGCGTGGTCTTCGCGGTCCCCAACGGTGCCGACGGCAACCCCGACAACTCGCTGGGCGCCGGCGGCGTGGCCCCGATCTTCAACGCCGCCCTCGGCTCCAACTGGGCCGGCTTCGTGCTGTTCATCTCGTCGGCCGGCCAGCTCTTCTGCGCGGTCTCCTGCATGACGTCGGCCTCCCGCATGACCTACGCCTTCAGCCGCGACCGCGCGGTGCCGGGATCGAAGCACTGGTCCCAGCTGACGGCCAGCAAGGTGCCGGCCAAGGCCGTGCTGTTCGTGGCCGTGTGCGCCGCGATCGTCACCCTGCCGGCCCTGGTCGAGGTCAACATCGGCACCGAGGAGGCGCCGATCATCTCGCCGATCGCGTTCTTCGCCGTCACCTCGATCGCGGTCGCCGGGCTCTACCTCTCCTTCGCCATCCCGATCTGGCTGCGCTGGAAGCACGGCGAGAACTTCGAGGTGGGCGAGTGGAACAACGGCGCGAAGTACAAGTGGATGAACCCGCTCGCGGTCGCCGAGATCGTCATCGTCGTCCTCTTCCTGATGTGGCCGGCCTACATCGGCGGGCTGCCGGGCAGCGACCTGTTCGAGTGGAAGTTCGTGAACTACTCGCCGATCGTCACGCTCGGTGTCCTGATCGGCATCACGATCTGGTGGGAGGTCTCGGCCAAGAAGTGGTTCAAGGGACCGATCCGCACGATCGACCCGGCCGAGATCCCCTGAGCGTCCCTCACCTCCGCCCTGACATCCTCGCCGACATGAACGCCGCTCGGGCAGCCGACCACCTCGGCGACGTCGTCCTCCGTCCGGTGCGTGGCCACCACGCCTTCGAGGGCTGCGTCGAGCAGCTGGCGACGGCGATCCGGCTGGGGGTCTACCCCCACGGAGCGCCGTTGCCGACCGAGCGCGACCTCGCCGAGCGGATGGGCGTCTCGCGGGCCACCCTGCGCGAGGCGATCGCGGCGCTCCGGATGGCCGACATGGTCGAGACCAAGCGCGGCCGCGGCGGCGGCACGGTGGTGTCCTTCCGCCCCGAGGCGCCCTCGACGGACGGCTCGCCCGGCCTCGCCGGCCGCACCGAGCACCTGCTCGACTCGCTGACCTTCCGCCGCGTCGTGGAGCCGGGCGCCTGCCACATCGCGGCGAGCCGGACCCTGAGCGCCGCCGAGAAGATGGTGCTCACCACCGCGCTCACCGAGGTCGACCAGGCCCCCGACGAGGCCGCGCACCGCCAGGCCGACTCGCGGCTGCACCTCGCCATCGCCTCGGTGACGGGCTCCCCCATGACCATCGCCTCGGTCACCGAGGTGCAGGCGTGCCTGCACGACCTGCTCCAGGCGATCCCGGTGCTGCAGGTCAACATCGAGCACTCGACGCGCCAGCACCGGGCGATCATCCAGGCCATCCTCGGCGGCGAGCCCACCCGGGCGCGCCGGGCCATGGAACAGCACTGCGACGACACCGCCGCGCTCCTGCGCGGCCTGCTGGGATAGGACGCACATGACCCGCAACGACAGGCACCTCGACGTCGACGAGCTGACGGCCCGGATCCGGGCCGGTGAGATCGACACGGTGGTCGTCGCCTTCACCGACATGCAGGGACGCCTCCAGGGCAAGCGGCTGCACGGGCACTACTTCGTCGACGTCGTCCTCGGCCACGGCACCGAGGGCTGCAACTACCTGCTCGGTGTCGACATCGACATGAACACGGTCGGCGGCTACGCGATCACCTCGTGGGAGCGGGGGTACGGCGACATGGAGTTCGTCCTCGACCTCGACACGATCCGCGTCCTCACGCACCTGCCGGCCACCGCGATGGTGCAGTGCGACCTCGTCTGGCCCGACCACAGTCCCGTGGTGCAGTCGCCGCGGAGCATCCTCAAGGCGCAGCAGCAGCGCGCCGCCGACCTCGGCTACGACGCGGTCGCCGGCACCGAGCTGGAGTTCATCGCCTTCGAGGACACCTACGAGGAGGCGCACGACGCCGCCTACCGCGGCCTCACCCCGGTCAACCAGTACAACGTCGACTACTCCATCGTCGGCACCACCCGGGTCGAGCCGCTGCTGCGCGACATCCGCAACACCATGTACGCCGCCGGGCTCGACGTCGAGGGCGCGAAGGGCGAGTGCAACCTGGGCCAGCACGAGATCGGCTTCCTGTACGCCGACGTGCTGGTCACCGCCGACAACCACGCCGTCTACAAGACCGTCGCCAAGGAGATCGCCGCCCAGCACGGCAAGTCGCTGACCTTCATGGCGAAGTTCAACGAGCGCGAGGGCAGCTCGTGCCACATCCACCTCTCGCTGCGCGGGCGGGACGGCGACATCGTGTTCTGGGAGGACGAGAAGCGCTCACCGCTCTACGACAGCTTCGTCGCGGGGGTGCTCGCGACGATGGCCGACTTCACGCTGCTCTACGCCCCCAACATCAACTCCTACAAGCGGTTCGCCGACGGCTCGTTCGCGCCGACGGCGATCGCCTGGGGCGAGGACAACCGCACCTGCGCCGTACGCCTCGTGGGCCGCGGAGCGGGCGCCCGGATGGAGAACCGGGTGCCGGGCGGCGACGTCAACCCCTACCTCGCGATCGCCGCGATGATGGCCGGCGGCCTGCACGGGATCGAGGAGGGCCTCGAGCTCGAGCCACCGCTGGAGGGCAACGCCTACACGTCCGGTCGCCCGCGCGTGCCCGCCACGCTGCGGGACGCGCGCGACGCCTTCCATGCCTCTGGGATCGCCCGGAAGGCCTTCGGGGACGATGTCGTCGACCACTACACGAACATGGCCGACGTCGAGCTCGCGGCCTTCGGTGCCGCCGTCACCGACTGGGAGCTCCGGCGAAGCTTCGAACGGATGTGACATGACGACCTACGAAGTCATCAACCCGAGCACCGGGCAGCCGGTGGCCGAGGTCGCGCTGGCCTCCGTCGAGGAGACCGACGCCCTCATCGAGCGCGCGCACGAGGCGTTCCCCGCCTGGCGGGACGTGCCCCCGGGCGAGCGCGCGCGGCTGCTCCGCTCGTTCGCCGCGGTCGTCGACGCCCACATCGACGAGCTGGCCCAGCTCGAGGTGCGCAACGCGGGGCACACCCTCGGCAACGCGCGGTGGGAGGCGGGCAACGTCCGCGACGTCCTCAACTACTACTCCGCCGCCCCGGAGCGGCTGTTCGGCCGCCAGATCCCGGTGCCGGGTGGCATCGACGTGACCATCCACGAGCCCCTCGGCGTCGTCGGGATCATCGTGCCCTGGAACTTCCCGATGCCGATCGCCGGCTGGGGCTTCGGCCCCGCGCTGGCCGCCGGCAACACCGTCGTGCTGAAGCCGGCCGAGCTCACGCCGATGACGGCGATCCGGCTCGGCGAGCTCGCGCTGGAGGCCGGCCTGCCCGAGGGCGTGCTGACGGTCATCCCCGGCAAGGGCTCGGTCGTGGGCGAGCGCTTCGTCACCCACCCGTTGGTGCGCAAGGTCTGCTTCACCGGCTCGACCGAGGTCGGCAAGCAGATCATGCGCGGGTGCGCCGACCAGGTGAAGCGCGTGACCCTCGAGCTGGGCGGCAAGAGCGCCAACATCGTCTTCGCCGACGCCGACGTCGCGAGGGCGGCCGCGCTCGCGCCGTACGCCGTCTTCGACAACGCCGGCCAGGACTGCTGCGCGCGCTCGCGGATCCTGGTGCAGCGATCGGCGTACGACGAGTTCCTCGGCCGCCTCGAGACCGCCGTCAGGGCGATGAAGGTGATCGACCCGGCCGACCCGGCGAGCGAGATGGGACCGCTGGTCTCGGCGAGGCAGAAGGAGGTCGTCACCGGCTACCTGTCCGGCGTCGAGACCGCCTTCACCGGCACGACGCCCGACTCGGACGATCAGGCAGGCGGCTTCTGGGTGCCCCCGACGGTCGTGCTGGCCGACGACCCGGCGATGCCGATCTGGCGCGAGGAGGTCTTCGGACCGGTCGTCGCGGTGATGCCCTTCGACGACGAGGAGGACGCGATCCGGCTGGCCAACGACACCGAGTACGGTCTGTCCGGCTCGATCTTCACCCGCGACGTCGGCCGCGCCCTGCGCGTGGCTCGCGGCGTGGAGGCGGGCAACCTCAGCGTCAACTCCCACTCCTCGGTGCGCTACTGGACCCCGTTCGGCGGCTACAAGCAGTCCGGCCTCGGCCGCGAGCTCGGCCCCGACGCGCCCCAGGCGTTTACCGAGGAGAAGAACGTCTTCATCGCGCAGGACTGACCCGCGCACTTCAGGAAGGAACCACCATGGCCGGACGTCTCGAAGGCAAGGTCGCCGTCATCACCGGGGGATGCTCCGGCATCGGTCTGGCGACCGTGCGCCGCTTCCTCGAGGAGGGCGCGAAGGTGGTGATCGGTGACCTCGACGACGCGCGCGGCGCCGAGCTCGCCGACGAGCTCTCCAGAGAAGGCGGCTCAGTCACGTACGTCCACGTCGACGTCACGAGCAAGGACGAGGTCGACGCGCTCTTCACGACGGCCAAGGACACCTACGGCTCGGTCGACATCGCCTTCAACAACGCCGGCATCAGCCCGCCCGAGGACGACTCGATCCTCACCACCGAGCTCGATGCGTGGCGCAAGGTGCAGGAGGTCAACCTCACCAGCGTCTACCTCTGCTGCAAGGCTGCCCTGCCCTACATGATCGAGCAGGGCAAGGGCTCGATCATCAACACCGCCTCCTTCGTCGCGGTGAT
The DNA here is from genome assembly GCF_003057875.1 of Nocardioides currus. Lineage (GTDB taxonomy): Bacteria > Actinomycetota > Actinomycetes > Propionibacteriales > Nocardioidaceae > Nocardioides > Nocardioides currus. The sequence goes on from NZ_PYXZ01000001.1 coordinate 843,793, forward strand.
GGGCGCCGCCACCTCGCAGATCTCCTACTCCGCCTCCAAGGGCGGCGTGCTGTCGATGACCCGCGAGCTCGGGGTGCAGTTCGCCCGCGAGGGCGTGCGGGTCAACGCCCTGTGCCCCGGCCCGGTCAACACCCCGCTGCTGCAGGAGCTGTTCGCCAAGGACGCCGAGCGCGCCGCCCGCCGGCTCGTGCACGTCCCGATGGGCCGCTTCGGTGAGCCCGAGGAGATGGCCAACGCCGTGCTCTTCCTCGCCTCCGACGAGTCGTCCTTCATGACCGCCTCGACGTTCCTCGTCGACGGCGGCATCTCGGGCGCGTACGTGACCCCCCTGTGAGCCGCCCGCTCATCGGGCTCAGCACCTACCGCGAGGACGCACGCTGGGGGGTGTGGGACCAGAAGGCCGACCTCCTGCCGACGGTCTACGCCCGCTCGATCGAGGCGGCGGGGGGCGTGCCCGTCCTGCTCCCGCCGACCATGCCGTACGCCGCCGCGGCGACCTCCGTCGTCGCCCGGCTCGACGCGTTGGTGATCAGCGGCGGCGCGGACGTCTCCCCCGCGGCGTACGGGGAGGAACCGCACGAGCGCACCGCGGCCTGGCGCGACGACCGCGACGCCTGGGAGCTGGCGCTGCTCGACGCCGCGGACACGACCGGCCTGCCCGTGCTCGGCGTGTGTCGCGGCATGCAGGTGATGGCCGTGCACGCCGGTGGCGTCCTCGAGCAGCACGTGCCGGACGTGGTCGGCCACGAGCGGCACAGCCCGGGCGCCGACGCCTTCGGCTCGACCTCGGTGTCGGTCGCCCCGGACAGCAGGCTGGCCTCCCTCATCGGACCGACCGGTGTCGTCCACTGCCACCACCACCAGTCGGTGCGCGAGCACCCGGGGTTCACGGCCGCGGCCTGGTCGGACGAGGGACTGCTCGAGGCGATGGAGGCGCCGGGCGAGCGGCTGTGCGTCGCCGTGCAGTGGCACCCCGAGATGGCCGCCGACGCCGGGCTGTTCGCGGCGCTCGTCGAGGCGGCCGCCGCGCGCTGACCTCGTCCCCCGGCGGTGACCCACCCACCTTCCCCGGCCCCGGAACGTGGCTCACGCACCGGCGGGTCGGCGCGTCGCGTCCGACGCACCCGGCAGCGGTGACCCACCCACCTTCCCCGGCCACGGAACGTGGCTCACGCACCGGACCGAAGATCGCCGGCGTGAGATCAGCGGCGTGAGATCACCGAAGCGAGATCACCGGCGTGACAGGGACCGCAACATGAAGGCCAGCGCCATCAGCGCGCCACCGCCGAGGCCGAACCACAGCAGCAGGGCGCGCGAGGACCCGAACAGGTCCAGGCGGGCCGGCGGCGGGGGCGGCATCGAGTCGCGGCGGTCCTGGGCCGTCGAGCGCTCGATCTTCCCGCTTCGCCCGGGGTCGAGGGAGCGGGTCAGCGCGTCGTGGGCCTGCACGATGCCCGCACCGGTCCACGGGTTGCGCGCCTCCTCCGAACCCTCCGTGGTGGCCAGCAGCCGGGCGATCGTCTGCTTCGCCGTGTCGCGAGGGTAGTGCGCGCGCAGCATCGCGACCACGCCGCTGACCTCGGCGGCCGCCCACGAGGTCGCGACCTCGTCGAAGGTGCACCGCTGGCCGTTGGCGTTCACCGAGATCGCCTCGAGGGTCGGGGCCGCGAGGTCGGTGTCCTTGTTGGGCACCACCGAGCCGATCGGGCTGCCTCCCGGCGGCGGGGCCGCGCTCACGGCCAGCACGCCGGGGTAGTCCGCGGGATAGACCGTCGCGTCGTTGTCGGGGGTGCCCTTGAAGGTGTCCGACTCGTCGCCGGCGTTGCCGGCCGAGGCGACCACCACGACGTCCTTCGCGAGCAGGTCCTTGACCGCCGCCCGCAGGGTCGGGTCGTCGGTCGGGACCGAGAGCGAGATGTTGACGACCTGGAACTTGGTCGTCGCGTGCAGCGCGATCGCCTGCCGGATGCCGGCGGCGATCCCCTCGGACGTGACGGCCTTCTCCCCCTGCGAGACGTCCGCGTCCGTCTTGTCGAAGACCCGGATGTCGATCACCTGGGCTCCCGGAGCCACCCCGTCGGGCCCGGCGATCAGCCCTCCGACGAGGGTGCCGTGCCCGGACAGCAGCGGGCCTGACGTCTCCGGCACCGACTGAGCCGGGGCGCCGGCGTCGATGCCCAGCCCCTCGCGGATGCCGCTGTCGATGACGACGACCTTGACGCCCGTGCCGTCGGTGACCTCCTGGGCCTGCGGCACGTGCATCCGCTCCAGCGGCGGGTTGGTCTTCGCCTTGCTGCCGGCCAGCACCTCGGACTCCGGGATCACGTCCTGCAGACAGGGCGCCTCGTCGGCGGCGTACGCCGCACCCGACCCCGCGACCGACACGGACCCCGCGAGCGGCAGGACCGCCCCGACCAGACCGGCGGCCAGGAGCCCCACGCCCCGGCGCCGGGCCAGCGCGGTCATGAGCCGTCGCCGGCGGCGTCGGCCGGCGGCGCGTCCTCGGGGACCCGCCGGGCGAGGTTGGTCGACAGCTCGGTCTTGTCCTCGAAGAAGTCCATCCACGCGCTCGGCACCACGGGCGCAGTGGTGTCGCCGTAGCCGATGTAGGACGGGACCTCGGCCCCCACGAGCTCGTACTTGTAGCCGGCCGAGTCGATGACGTACGGCGTGCCCTCCGTGGCGGCGTCGTCGGACCCCGACTGCACGTAGGCGCCGCCGGCCGGCTGCACCTCGACGTCGTGGCTGCCCTTCGCGAGGCCCTGGGAGCTCGCGTCGCCCGTCGGGGTGTCGGCCAGCGTGGTGCGGGTGGTGCCGTCCGCGTCGGGGTGCAGCACGGCGCACATCTCGGGGGCCGGATCGGCGGTGGGCACCGCGTCGGGCCACTCGGCGGGATAGCCGGTGACCTGGAACTGCGCGTCGAGGTCGCCGTCGATCGGTTGGGCGGCGGAGCCCACGACGGCGTACACCATCGTGGAGAACTCGTTGAGCGACTGCGGCCCGTCGTCGCCGAGGAGGTAGCTGGCCCCGTTGGGGGTGGTGATCAGGTCGCCGATCTTGAAGCGCGAGAGGTCGGTGTCGACGATGTCGCCGTAGTCGGCCGGCTGGCCCTCGCGGGTGACGCCGAAGCCGTCCTTGGTCAAGGCGCTGCCGCTGCGGAACAGGTTGAGCCAGTCGGTGCTGACCGCGGGAGCCTGCTCGACCGCGCCGAACCCGAGGCGCTGGGCGAGGGTGCCCGCCTGGGTGAGGTCGCTCGGCATCTCGAAGCGGTAGGCGCGGCTGTCGGGTCCGACGGTGTCGGGGGCGATCAGCCACAGCTTCTTCGCGCTCCGGACGAGGAACGCCGAGCCGGTCAGCTCGTCGACGGTCGGCGTCCGGTCGATCGCCACCTGGATCCCGGTGTCGGGGGCGGTGCACGCCGTCCAGCCGTCCTGGATCAGGCCGTCGGGGTCGGGCAGGCCGGCGGGGGCGTCGTCGATGCCGAGGTCCTCGCCGAGGGTGATCTCGCGGATGTACTTGTCGCGCACCTGGAACGGCGTGAGGTCCGACTCGCCCAGCAGCAGCTGCGCGGAGATGTAGTTGGGCACCCGGCGGATGACCGGGTCGTCGCCGCCCTCGAGGACGACGTACTGCTCACCGGTGTCCTTGCTGGTGACGAAGCTGCCCGCCTCCAGCCACTGCGAGTTGGGACGACCGATCAGGAAGCCGGCGATCGCCGCCCCGGCGAGCAGCAGGAGCGAGATCGCGACCCCGCCGATGAGCACCCGGCCCGGGCGCACCGGTTCGACCTCGCGGCCTCCCGGTGCACCGCTGATGAAGGCGGTGATGAGGCGGCGCTTGCTGAAGGAGTAGGCCTCGACGAGGTCCTTCTTGGTGGCCACGCGTCAGCCCTTGATCATGTGGAAGAAGCCGGCCGCCACCACCATCAGCGGGAGCAGCGAGATCAGGGTCGCGGTCTCGATCGCGTCACCGATGCGGCCGCGTCGCACGGACGGCGAGGCGGGCACGAGCGTCGAGACGAGGAGGACGGCACCGACCACCGCGAGGGCGATCGCCGCCTCGGCCCGCCAGGCGTCGTGGATCAGCAGCATCGACAGCGCCACCGAGACGAGCCCGAGGATCCCGGACACGAGCCCCGCGAGCACCTCGGAGCCGGCGCGGTACTGACGGGTGCGGAACATGACGGCCAGGCAGCACACCGCCGCCAGGATGGTGCCGAAGACGCCGCGGCTCACCGCGAGCGGCGCCAGCAGCACGAGCAGCGTGCCGACCGTCGCCGAGACAGCCAGCAGGATCTCGTGCGCGACGCGGGCGTCGGCGCCGACCTGTGCCGGGTCGATGTCCTCGGGGTCGGCGGTGATGTCGTGCAGCGAGTAGATCTGGTCGACGCGGGTGCCGGTGACGCCCAGCGCCAGCCACGGGAAGATGCTGCCCGCCAGCACGACCAGGGTCATCAGGACCGTGAACACGACGCTGGGGTCGAACTCCGAGACCTGCATCAGCAGGCCGCTGGCCGTCAGGATCGCGCCGACCACGATGGCCGGGATCACCAGCGACCGGCCCTCGGCGAGGCCGACGACGGCGACGATGCCGACGAGCAGCATGGCGCCGCCCGCGGTGGCGATCGGCGCCCCGAAGAACTCGTTGGGCATCGGCCACGTCCAGGAACCGAGCTCGCCGGGTGCGAGCAGCAGACCGGCGACGCCGGCGTAGAGCACGGCGAGCAGCGCCACCGCGACGCCCGCGTCGGGCTCACCCTGGCCCCGGGCCAGCACGATCCCGCCCACGACCAGCAGCCCGGCGGCCGTGGCGGCGGCGATGCCGCCCATGACGCTCTCGCCCTGCAGGAGGAGGGCCAGGGCACCGAGTCCGAGGAGCAGGCCGCCCGCGCCCAGCGCCGTCCGGCGACCGGCGGTCGCCTCCCACGGCTTGAGCTCGTGCTCGACCACGTCGGCCATGGCCTCGACGATGTCGTCGTAGACGCGGGGCGCCTCGTCGTCGATGCCGGCCACGACGGTGAGGAGACCACCGTCCTCGATGCCCTGGATCAGCAGCCCGGCGTCGCTCGCGAGGCGGCGGCCGTCCTGGGCGACGAGTCGGTAGCCGCCGTAGACCGTGCTGGCGTCGAGGATGCCGACGCTGCGGGCGAGCTCGGGCACGAGCTCGGCGACCGGGACCGCTCCGGGCAGGACGAGGTCGACCCGGCGCGACCCCGAGGCGACGGTCACCCGGACCAGTCCCGATCCGACGGGCGTCGTCTGGCTCATGCTGGTGTCCCCCGTGTGCTTCGTGGTTCGGCGCTCACTGCGCGCGGGCCTCGCGTGGCCTGCCCGGCGATCGGGAGCAGACTATATGGGCGATCGACGCGTCGAGGTCGCCCCGGACACGACCGAGGCCGGCCGCCCCGAGGGGCGACCGGCCTGAGGTCGAACAGTGGTGCCGATGCGGATCAGAAGCGGCCGGCGCCACGGGCGTCGGCGGCCTTGTACTCCTGGTTGGAGGTGTCCACGTTGACGCTGGCCTGCTCGAGCAGGGCGATCATGTCGGCGATCGCCTTGTCCCAGGTGGCCTTGGCCTCGCGGTAGGCCTCCTTGGCCGCACCGGTCCAGTCGCTGGCGAGCGGCTTCAGCTCGTCCTCGAGGGTGTCGAGGCGGGTCTGGATGTCCTTGGCCGCCGTCAGGACGTCGGCCGAACCCTGGTCGAGCTTGCCGTGCTGGACGTTGATTCCGTCGAAAGACATGTGCTTCTCCTTCTGAGTCTGAGTGGTGGCGGCGGTCAGCCGAGGCGGTTCTGGAGGTTGAGGTGGGCGTCGGACTGACCCTGGTCGGTCGCGACGTTGTCCTTCTCCGTCTCCTGCATGGAGGTGGCGAGCTGGTCGAGCGCCCGGAGGATCGTCTCCTGCTTCTCCTGCCAGGCGACCATCAGGTTGCCGAAGGAGGTGGCGCCCTGGCCGCCCCATCCGCCCATCATCTCGCCGACGCGGTCGCTGAGCGTGTTGCACTTGCCCTTGACGTCGCCACGCGCGGTGTTGACGAACTCGGCTCCCTTGGAGAGCGCCTTCTCTGTCTGGCTGAGGTTGGTCATCTCAATCCTTCCCCCTCGGCGGGTGTGTCCCGCAAGAGTTCACTGGTGTGTGTAGGTCGTGCTCTGAAGTGGTGTGGTGCTGAGACCCTGCCCGCTCTAGGAGCTGTCCCGCCCGGGGAGACGTCCCGACCCCCCGCGCTGGGATCGATGTACCCGGGCGATCCGGGCCTAAACATCAGGAAGTCATTTCCCACAGGGCACGGAAGAGGCCGGACGCCACCACGGTCGAGGCGAACGCCAGGGCACCCGTGAGGCCCTCGGCGACCTCGGCCCTGCGGGACCACCACACCGAGCGCCAGCCGCGACCCGTCGCGACCGCCGCCGCCAGGCTGATCAGCCCCAGCAGGGTGAGGACCACGAGAGCCCAGGTGAGCCACGTGGTCGACAGGTCGCCGACCTCGAAGGCGATCAGCCACAGCCAGCAGGACAGACCGGCGGCGCGGAGCAGGCGCCGGGCCGCGACGTGGCGGTACTGCCGGGCGGCGAGCAGGATCGCGGCACCTGCGAAGAAGGTCAGGCACCGCGCCCCGATGCGGTCGAGGTCGATGGTGGCGCTCGACAGCAGCAGCGGCGACGCGACCGCCGTGACGAGCAGGATCGCCGCGCACGACGCGGTCACCGTACGGGTCGCGTCGGCCACCAGACGGCGCATCGCGGGCTCGGGGATCACGAGGCGCCCGCGGCGCCCGGTCGACTTGTCGCGGGCCGACCACGCCGTCACGGCGAGCCGGTCGAGGTCGAGGAGCGCCTCGTCGGGCACGTCGACGGCCAGGGACGGGGCGAACCGCGCGCCGAGCATTGCGAGCACCATGAGCACGGCCCACGAGACGCGCGCGTTCCACTCCATCAGCGGACTCATCGCGCAGACCCCGAAGACGACGGACCCGACCACGATCCACACGGTCAGCACCTGGTCGCGGCCGGGGGCCATCGCCCGTGTGATCGCTGCGGTGAGGGCCGCGGCGAGGGCGCCGACCGCGACGACGGCGGCCATGAGGTGGTCGCCCGGCTCGAAGAACGCGGCGAACGCAGCAGCGGCGGCGAACGCCGGCGCCGCCGACGTGCGCTGGCGGGCGTGCCGCCCCCAGGGCAGGGCCGCGGCGAGCGCGCTCGCCATCAGGACCCCCACCGTGACGGTGCGCAGGACGTCGTTGCCCGCCCGTGCGGCGTACCACGCGGAGAGGGCGGCGGCTCCCGCGGCCAGCACCGTCACGACCGCCGCGACCTCGGGGGTCTCGGGGACGGCCTGCGTCGCGTGGGTGTCGTCGTCGCTGGCGCGTGCCCGGCGGACGCCGGTCGCGGCGATCAGCACGGTGCCCGACTCGACGCCCATCTCGGCGAGCGCACGGTCGGCACGCAGGTGCTCGCCCAACGGGGTCTGGAGCAACGGGATGCCGCTCATGCCGGCCTGGTCGGCGTAGGCGCGGCCCACGTCGACGGGGGTCGCGCCGATCGGCACGACGAGGTCCATGACGCCGACGGGACCGTGGACGCTGATCGCGATGGTGGCGGCGGACCCCGAGGAGGGAGTCACCTCGGACACCACATCGGACACGGCTCCCCCTTGCATCTGCCTTGCGTCTGCGCCTCGACGACCTTCCGGAGCGGGTCGACCCTGTGCAGGGTAGTAGGTCGTCCGTGCCCCACCTATCATCATGGCGACTCGACCGGGCGTCACTAGGGGGAACAGGCGTGAGCACTGCACTGCGAGGCGGGCAACGGCTCGACGAGCCGGAGATGCCCGGTGGCCAGATCGTGCTCCAGCCCCCGCCGGAGCTGACGGAGAACGAGGGTGCCAGCGGCGTCTTGATGAACGCCATCCCGATGCTCGGCAGCCTCGGCTCCATCGTGCTGGTGGCGACCATGGGCGGCGGCGGCAACCGGACCCGCAGCTTCCTCGCGGCCGGCATGTTCCTCTTCGCCACCCTCGGCTTCATCATCGTGCAGATCGACCGGCAGCGTAAGCAGCGGGCCCAGCAGGTCACCGGCTCGCGCACGGAGTACCTCCGCTACCTCGCCAACATCCGCAAGGTCGCCCGTTCCGCCGCGGCGCAGCAGCGCCGGGCCCTGATGTGGCACCACCCCGAGCCGAGCGCCCTGCCGGCCCTCGCCGAGGACCGGACGCGACTGTGGGAGCACGGTCCGGGCGACGAGAACTACCTGCACGTGCGCTACGGCCTGTGCTCGCAGCCGCTGTCGATGGAGCTCGTGCCGCCGGAGAGCGCGCCGATCGACCAGGTCGACCCGGCCGCCGCATCGGCGCTGCACCGGCTCCTCGTCGTGCACCGCCTGCAGCCCAACCTGCCGGCCTCCATCGACCTGCGCGCCTTCGACCGCATCGAGCTCTGCGGTCCCGAGGAGGACGTGCGCTCGGCTGCTCGCGCGATGATCTGCTCGGCCACCGCCTTCCACAACCCCGACCAGCTCGTGGTCGCGGTGCTCAGCTCGGAGGCCAACCTGACCCACTGGGACTGGGTCAAGTGGCTGCCGCACGCCCAGAGCTCGCGCGAGGTCGACGCGGTCGGCCCCCGGCGGCTCGTCGGGACCTCGATCGACGACCTCGGCACCCTGCTGCCCCCCGACCTCAGCGACCGACCGCGCTTCGGCGCCGACGAGCGACCGCCGACGCCGCACATCCTGCTCGTGATCGACGGCGGCCACCTGCCGCCCGGCAACCACGTCGTCCCGCCCGACGGCCTGCACGGCGTGACCGTGCTCGACCTGCCCGCGCGCTGGGACGAGCTCGAGGACTCGACCCGGCTGCGGCTCCAGTTCGCCGAGGGTCGACCCGAGCTCGGCAAGCTGCCCGTGCTCGGGGTCAGGGTCCGCGAGGAGCCGGTGAAGGCGCTGATCGACCAGTGCGACCTGGCCACGGCCGAGGCGTTCGCCCGCCGGATGGCGCCCCTCAAGACCGTGTCCGCCGACGCCGCGTCCGGCTCGGCCGTCGACATCACCTCCGCCAACCCCGACCACATGGAGCTGCTCGGGCTCGGCGACATCCACACCTTCGACCCGTCGAGCTCGTGGCGACCGCGCCCCGCCCGCGACCGCTTGCGCGTGCCCATCGGCATCGGCGACTCGGGCGGCCTCGTCCACCTCGACATCAAGGAGTCCGCCCAGCAGGGCATGGGCCCGCACGGGCTCTGCATCGGCGCCACGGGGTCCGGCAAGTCGGAGTTCCTGCGCACCCTCGTGCTCGGCCTCGTGATGACCCACTCCCCCGACCAGCTCAACCTCGTGCTGGTCGACTTCAAGGGCGGCGCGACGTTCGCCGGCATGGCCGACATGCCGCACGTGTCGGCCGTCATCACCAACCTCGCCAACGAGCTCACCCTCGTCGACCGCATGCAGGACGCCCTGTCCGGCGAGATGGTGCGCCGCCAGGAGCTGCTCCGCGACGCCGGCAACTACGCCTCGATCCGCGACTACGAGAAGGCCCGCGCCAACGGCGAGGACCTCGCGCCGATGCCGTCGCTGTTCATCGTGGTCGACGAGTTCTCCGAGATGCTCTCGGCCAAGCCGGAGTTCATCGACCTCTTCGTGGCCATCGGCCGCCTCGGTCGCTCGCTCGGCCTGCACCTCCTGCTCGCCTCGCAACGCCTCGAGGAGGGCCGCCTGCGCGGGCTCGAGTCCCACCTGTCCTACCGCGTCGGCCTGCGCACCTTCTCCGCCGGCGAGTCCCGCGCGGTGCTCGGCGTCCCGGACGCCTACGAGCTGCCCGCGGTCCCCGGCCTCGGCTACCTCAAGCCCGACCAGTCGACCCTGCTGCGGTTCAAGGCGGCGTACGTCTCCGGACCGCCGAGCGGGCGCGCGCGCGTGAGCCGCGACGAGGGCGGCCACGTGCGCGGCATCCTCCCCTTCACCATCTCCGAGGTGCAGGCGCTCGAGGCCCTCGAGGGCGAGGAAGAGGTCGCCCCGGTCGCCGTGCAGCAGCAGGGCGAGCAGCCCTCGCTGCTCGACATCGCGGTCGGCCGGATGGTCGGCGTGGGCAACCCCGCCCACCAGGTCTGGCTGCCGCCGCTCGACGTGCCCGACACCCTCGACGAGCTGATGCCCGACCTGGTCGAGGACCCCGAGCTCGGCCTGGTCTCCCCCCAGTGGCGCGACCTCAACGGCCTCGTGATCCCTCTCGGCACCGTCGACCGGCCGCGCGAGCAGCGCCGCGACACGATGACGCTCAACCTGTCGGGCGCGTCGGGCCACGTCGCCATCGTGGGTGGTCCCCGCTCCGGCAAGAGCACGCTCCTGCGCACGATCGTCACGAGCATGGGCCTGGTCTCGACGCCGGCCGAGTCGCAGTTCTTCGTGCTCGACTTCGGCGGCGGCACGTTCGCCCCGCTGACGCGCTTCCCGCACGTGTCCGGTGTCGCGACGCGGTCGGAGCCCGACGTCGTGCGCCGCGTGGTGGCCGAGATCCAGGGCGTCGTCGACCGGCGCGAGGCCTACTTCCGCGAGAACGGCATCGACTCCATCGAGACCTACCGCCTGCGCCGGGCGCAGGGCCGCGCCGACGACGGCTGGGGCGACGTGTTCCTGGTGATCGACGGCTGGAGCACGCTGCGCGCGGAGTTCGACGACCTCGAGATGGAGCTCCAGCAGCTCGCCGGTCGCGGCCTGACCTTCGGCCTGCACATCGTGGCCGCCGCGACGCGGTGGGCCGACTTCCGCGCGGCCATGCGCGACGTCTTCGGTTCCAAGCTCGAGCTGCGACTCGGCGACCCCGTCGACTCGGAGATCGACCGCAAGGTGGCGGCCCTCGTGCCGACCGGTCGACCCGGTCGCGGCCTCGTGCCGAGCAAGCTGCACTTCCTCGGCGCGCTCCCGCGCGTCGACGGTGACGGTGACGCCGTCAGCCTCGGCGAGGGCGTCGACAACCTCATCGACCGCGCCAACGCCGCCTGGAAGGGAGCCCCCGGCCCCAAGCTGCGACTGCTCCCCGAGCTCATCAGCCTGGACAAGATCCGCGAGGACGCCGTGCGCCGCAAGGTGGACGAGAAGCGCATCCTCATCGGCATCAACGAGAAGGAGCTGGCGCCGGTCGCCATCGACGTCGCAGCCGAGCCGCACCTGCTGGTGTACGGCGACGGGCAGTCCGGCAAGAGCGCGCTGCTGCGCAACTACGTGCAGGAGGTCATGCGCACGCGCACCCCGAAGGAGGCGCAGATCGTCGTCGTCGACTACCGCCGCTCCCTGCTCGGCGAGGTCCCCGACGAGTACCTCCTCAACTACCTGACGTCCGCCACCCAGGCGACGCCGACGTTGAAGGACATCGCGACCTACCTCGAGAGCCGGATCCCCGGTCCCGACGTCACCCCCGACCAGCTGCGCAACCGGTCGTGGTGGACGGGTGCGGAGGTGTTCGTCGTGGTCGACGACTACGACCTCGTCGCGACCCAGCAGTCCTCGCCGGTGCAGGCGCTGCAGCCACTGATGGCGCAGGCCCGCGACACCGGGCTGCACCTCGTGGTCGCGCGCCGCGTCGGCGGGGCGTCGCGGGCGTCGTACGAACCGGTGCTCCAGTCGATGCGCGACCTCGCCATGCCGGGCATCCTGCTCTCCGGCCCGCGCGACGAGGGCGCCCTGATCGGCAATCTCCGCCCGCAGCCGGCCCCGCCCGGTCGGGCGCGCGTCGTCACCCGCGACAAGGGGATCGAGGTCGCGCAGCTCGCGTGGACCGAGCCGATGACCTGACCCGACCCACCGCGCAGCGGTGGGTGAGCCACCGTCCCGGCCCGGGGACGGTGGCTGGCTCACCGCCGCGGGCGGTCGTCCCGATGGGTCAGCGACGTCCGGACTTGAACATCCCCCGGGCGACCTCGCGGGCCGCCGTACGCATGAAGTCCTTGAACGCGCTGGACTTCACGACGTCCATGACGATCCCGTCGTCGTCCTTCTTGGCCTGCTTGGTGACGCGGGTGGCCTTCTGCTCGCGCGCCATCTCCTTGATCCTCGCGTCCTCGGCTGCCTTGCGGGCACCCTCCTCGATGCGCGCGGCGAGCTTCTCCCGGGCCGACTCGCGGTCGACGACCTCGCTGTACTTCGCGTGCAGCGGGCTCGCCTCGACCGCGGCCTGCATGGCCGTCGCGTCGGCGGCACCCATCAGCGACTCGGGGGCGCGCAGGCGCGTCCAGGCCACGGGGGTCGGGGCGCCACGCTCGTTCATCACCGTCACGACGGCCTCGCCGATGCCGAGGCTGGTGATGACCTCGCCGAGGTCGTCGTAGGCCGAGGTCGGGTAGGTGTTGACGGTCTGCTTCAGCGCCTTGGCGTCGTTGGGCGTGTGGGCGCGCAGCTGGTGCTGGATGCGGGAGCCGAGCTGGGCGAGCACGTCATCCGGGACGTCGGTGGGGCTCTGCGTCACGAAGAAGACGCCGACGCCCTTCGAGCGGATCAGCCGCACGGTCTGGGCGATCTGGTCGAGGAACGCGTCGGAGGCGTCGTTGAAGAGCAGGTGCGCCTCGTCGAAGAAGAACACGAGCTTGGGTCGGTCGATGTCGCCGACCTCGGGCAGGTCGTGGAACAGGTCGGCCAGCAGCCACATCAAGAAGGTGGAGAACAGCGCGGGGCGGTCCTGGAGGTTGGGCAGCTCGACGAGGCTGATGACGCCCTGGCCGTCGGTCACCTTGAGGAACTCGCTCGACTCGAACTCCGGCTCGCCGAAGAACGCGTCGGCGCCCTGGGCCTGGAACGAGATGAGCTCGCGCAGGATCACGCCGGCCGTCGCGCTGGAGAGCCCGCCGAGGCCCTTGAGGTCGGCCTTGCCCTCGTCGCTGGTGAGGAACTGCACCACGGCGCGCAGGTCGGCGAGGTCGAGGAGCGGCAGCCCGGCCTGGTCGGCGTAGTGGAAGACCAGCCCGAGGCTCGACTCCTGGGTCTCGTTGAGCCCGAGGACCTTGCTCAGCAGCATCGGGCCGAAGGAGGTCATGGTGACGCGGAGGGGTACGCCGATGCCCTGACCGCCGAGGGCGAAGAACTCGGTCGGGAAACCGGTCGCGGCCCACTGCTGCCCCACGGACGCAGCCCGGGCGGTGATCTTCTCGCCGCCCTCGCCCGGCACGCTGAGCCCGGACAGGTCGCCCTTGATGTCGGCGGCGAACACCGGCACGCCGTTGGCACTCAGCTGCTCGGCCAGCAGCTGCAGCGTCTTGGTCTTGCCGGTGCCGGTGGCCCCGGCAACGAGGCCGTGGCGGTTGAGCATTCCGAGCGGGATGCGGATGTGCACGTCGGAGAGGTGGGTCGCATCGAGCATCAGGCCGCCGAGCTCCAGCGCCGTCCCCTCGAAGGTGTAGCCCGGCGCGACGGCCGCGGAGATCGGGTCGAGCTCGGCCGGCGCCGCGGGCGCCGCGACCGGAGTCGCGGGGGCCTCGGGCGCCTCCGTCGGTGCCGCGGCGGGAGCCTCCGACGTGGTCACGGTGGGCGACTCCGTGGGCGACTCGGCAGGCGCCTCGGCGGGCACCTCCGTCGGCTCCGGCGTGACGGGCGGCTCGGGAGTCTGCGTCATGCTCGCAGCCTAGCCAGCCCCGCGCCCGGTGGGACCTGTCGAAGGCGTCGATATAGTCGCGCCGTGATCTTCAAGCGGGTGGGCCGGGAACGTCCCTACCCCGCGCACGGGCTGGAGCCGCGTGACTGGGCCAGGATCCCCCCGCGCCAGGTCCGCATCGACCACCTGATCACCACCAAGGACATCCTCCAGCTCGCCACCCTGCTGGACGACGACTCGACATTCTACGGCGACCTGTTCGCCCACGTCGTGGAGTGGCAGGGCGAGCTCTACCTCGAGGACGGACTGCACCGGGCGCTCCGGGCCGCCCTGCACCAGCGCAACATCCTGCACGCCCGCGTCTACCAGGGCGGGGACCGATGAGCGCGGCGCTGCGGTCCACGGTGACCCTGCTCGTGCTGGGCCTGCTGCTGGTCGTCGCCGCCCTGTGGGGCTGGAACGCGATGACCAAGCCGTTCCCCAGCTCGGAGCCGGCCCCGCTGTGCACCGAGACGACGGTCGACACGGGGACGCAGGTCTTCCGCGACCAGGTGGCCGTGAGCGTCTACAACGGGAGCAACCGCAACGGCCTGGCCGGCGCGACCATGGAGCAGCTGGAGGAGCGCGGGTTCGTCGGCGCCGACAGCGGCAACGCGCCCGCGAAGATCAACGGGGTCCAGATCTGGAGCGACGAGCCGCGCAACGCGGCGGTGCGCCTGGTGGCGCGCCAGTTCAAGAACGCCAAGGTCGTCTCGGGCGAGGAGCTCGGCCGCGGGGTCGTGGTGGTGGTCGGCGAGACCTTCAAGTCGCTGCGCAAGAAGGAGGTCGAGTCGGTCGACGCCGTCGAGGCCTCGACCTTCTGCAGTCCGCCGGAGAGCGCGGAGTAGCGACCGCTCAGTCCTTGGGCTTGCGGCCGTTGCCGAGCCACTGCGCCAGCCGGCCGCCGGACGACACCTGGCGCAGCCGCTCCTCGGTCGCCTCCCGCGCCTTGCGCGGCGTCACCACCAGCAGGTCGTCGCCGTGTCGCAGCACGGTCCGCCGCTCCGGCACCAGCGCCTGCCCCTGCCTGATCACCAGCGACACCGAGGCGCCGGGCGGCAGCCGGAGCTCGCCGACCTCGACGCCGTGCATGCGTGAGCTGTCGGCGATGGTGACCTGGAGCAGGTCGGCGGCGAGCCGCTCGAGCGGCGCCGCCTCCACCTCGAGCCCGCGAGGTTCGGAGCGCCGCGCGACGCCCAGCAACCGGGCGACCAGCGGCAGCGTCGGTCCGGTGAGCATCGTGTAGATGACCACCATGACGAAGACGATGTCGAAGAGGCGGTCGGACCCCTCGACGCCCTCGGCGAGCGGGATGGTCGTCAGCACGATCGGTACGGCGCCACGCAGCCCGGCCCACGAGATGAACCCGAGCTCGCGCCACGGCATCGGCTGGACGACCGAGCTCACCAGCACCGACAGCGGGCGCGCCACGACGGTGAGGATCAGGCCGGTCACGACCGCGTAGCCGACGATCTCCAGGGTGATCCGGCTCGGCGAGAGCAGCAGCCCGAGCATGACGAACAGCCCGATCTGCGCCAGCCACGCCAGGCCCTCGGCGAACGACCTGGTCGCCACCCGGTGGGGCAGCTCCTGGTTGCCGAGGATCAGCGCGGCGACGTACACCGCGGCGAACCCGGAGGCGTGGAGGGCCGCCGCGCCGCCGTACGCGATGAAGGTCAGGCAGAGGACGGCGAGGGGGTAGAGGCCCGACGACGGCAGGGCGGCGCGGCGCATCACCCAGGCGCCGCCGACCCCCGCGACCACGCCGATGGTCGCGCCGACGACCAGCTCGAACACGATCGTGCCGGCGACGTTGACCAGGCCGCTCTCGGCCGCCGCCCCGGTCGAGATGACGGAGACGAGGACGACCGTGGGAGCGTCGTTGAGACCCGACTCCGCCTCGAGCGCGCCGGTCAACCGCTTGGGCAGGGGGACGACGCGCAGCACCGAGAACACCGCCGCGGCGTCCGTCGGCGAGCAGACGGCGCCCAGCAGGATGGCCAGCTCCCACGGCAGGCCGAGCAGGTAGTGCGCACCGACGGCGACCACGGCCACCGAGATCGCGACGCCGAGCGTCGCGAGCGAGACCCCGAGCCTGATGGAGGGCCGCATCTCGCGCCAGCTCGTGGTGAGACCACCCTCGGCCAGGATCAGCGCGAGCGCGCCGAAGCCGAGCGCGTGCGCGAGCTGGGCGTCGTCGAAGTTGATGCCGAGTCCCGACTCACCGAGCAGCACGCCCATCAGCAGGTAGAACAGCAGGCTGGGCAGGCCGACGCCGGCGGAGAGCCGCACGGCGAGGATCGCGGCCAGCGTGACCAATGACCCCACGAGCAGGAACGAGTCGAGCTGGTGGACGTCGAAGGTCACCGGCGCCTCTTCTCTGGTCAGCTCGGGTCGGGACACGATCCTATCGGTGGCGCAGGGGCCCCTCGACCGCGCCGGGACCGCGTGGACGGCCCGTCCGGACCGCTTGAAAATTGAACGCCCTCGCCGGGTTTGGGAGCCCGCGCCCCGGGTAGGGGCGCTGAATCAAGTGCACGGGGATGACGAGAAGGGTGTGATCGATGTACGGCGACACCGCCGCATCGCGTAAGCGCGTCGCCCAGCTGCGCGAACAGGGCGGCGACATCCGCGCCGCCGCCGACCACCTGGTCGCCCAGGCCGAGAGCGTCCCCTGGCGCGGCCGGGCCGCCGACGCGATGCGCGCCCGCATCAAGGAGCGGGCCAACCAGCTCCGCGTCGCCGCCGGCCACCACGAGACGGCTGCCGACTCCCTCGCGCGCCACCTCGGCGAGATCGACGCCCGCAAGGACGCGATCGAGACGATCCGCCACAAGGCCGACTCCCTCACCGGCGACGCCGCCAGCCGGATCGCGGCCCTCGAGGCGGAGGGCGACGGAGCGCAGCCCAGCGACCAGGACGTCGTCCTCGCCGCCTTCGTGCCACCCCCGGCCGGTCACAAGGACTGGCTCAGCGTCGAGCTCCCGGGACTCTGACATGGTGACCATCGACCTCACGACCCCGCAGCCCCCGGCGGCCAACTTCCTCGACGGGCTGCCCCGTCGGCTGGCCCTCACGCTCCCCGAGCTGCGCCACGCCGCGCGCCTCGCGGGTGACGCGCCGCTCCCGTTCGACCTCGCCGAGACCGTCTCCGGCGGAGGCGGGCTCGAGGGCCGCCTCGGCCAGTCGCGCGGGACCTCCGAGGACAATGCGTACGCCGAGGCGCTCGCCTCCCTCCACGACGCCGGCGACTCGCTGCGCCGCCGCGGCCTGATCACCGACGACGGGATCGACCCCGGCCTGACCGGTGCGATCGGCCTGCTGGCCACCCCGACCCTGGCCCTCGACCTCGACGTCGCCGCGCCCGGCACCCAGGTCAAGGCCTGGCACCGACAGGCCGGCAACGCCGTGGCCACCCTCGCGACCTGTGACGGGCTCGTCTTCGAGCTCGCGTGGTTCGCCGCCGATCTCTGGCCGGGCGAGATCTCCCGCGCGGCCGACATCCCCGACGACGTGCGGCTGGGCGAGTCGGCCGTGCCGGCGGAGATCGACCTGCCCTTCCACCTCGTCGACGCGGTCGGCGAGGGCCTGCGCTCGGGCCGGTCCGACCTCGTGCCCGTCCTGATGAGCCAGCACGGCTCCGGTGTCGTCGACGGCGAGGGCGAGCCGCTCGAGGCGACGGCCGCCGCCGCGGCCGTCGCCGCGATCCACACCGAGGGGCGTGGGCGCCTGCGCGTGCTCGCCGCCCGGGTGGCCGACGACGAGACGACCGAGGTCGGCCTCGTCTCGTGGGTGCTGCTGGCCGACGGCTGGCACTCGCTGACCCCGCACCAGGCCGAGGACGATGCCCGGCTCCGCGTGCGCCGTACCCTCCCCGACGACCTCGCCGCCGAGCTGGCGCCCGTCCTCGCCCAGGTGATCGCATGAGTGACAGCCCCACCCCCCGTCCCACCCCCGACGCCACGACCGACGCGGCGGTGGACGCCGACAAGTACGCCCAGATGCTGGCGCTGGCCGACTTCTTCGACCGCTCCGGCTCCGACATGCGCGAGCGCGCCCGACTCGGGACCGCGATCCTCACCGACCCGGACGTCCTCGACACCGCCGAGCTCTCGCAGGGCACCTTCGCGCAGGCCGAGGAGGACATCCGGGCCGCGACGACCGGCAAGCAGGGGCTGCTGACCCGCTCGGTCGAGCTCGACGCCGACGCCCTGGTGGTGCGCGCGACGGTGCTGACCTACCGCTGGATCGACGAGCTCCAGGCCGCGGCCTTCAAGACGCTCGGCTCCATCGCCGGTCGCGCCATCGGCTACCTCGCGCCCGAGGTGGCCCTCGGCGGTGCGATCGTCTCCGCCGGGCTGATCGAGACCGACTCGCTCGACCGCGACGGTGTCGCGGCCTACCTCAACGAGCTCGCCGACAACCACCCCGAGCTGATGGACCACCTCACCGACGGGGGTGGCCTGCTCGAGGGCCTCGCGATGCGGTCCCTGCTCACCGCGGGGGTCATGTCGTCCGACAGCGGCGCCGCGGCGGCCCGGGGTGGACTGCGGGCGATCGGCGTCGCGCCGTTCCCCGCCGACTCCGCGTCCGCGCTGCGCGACGCGGCCGCCGGGTTCGCGGAGATCTCGACCAAGGAGCCGACGCCCGAGTCCGCGAGCGACAGCGAGCTGCCGTCCTCGATCGAGGACCTCATGGTCACGCTGACCAACGCCGACCGGCGCATCAGCGTCCAGCGCATCGGCGCCGGCCGCTACATCGCCTATCTCCCGGGCAACAGGGCCCACGAGGGTGGGCGGCTGCGGCTCGTCGGCAACGACAACGCGACGTACGTCCGTCAGGTCGTCCGGGCGATCGAGCAGGCCGTCGAGGGCGAGACGTCCACGTCCGACCCGGCTCGCGTGATGCTGGTCGGTTCGTCCTACGGCGGAGCGGCGGCCGCCGAGATCGCCTCGGCCGCCATCTCGCGGGCGTTCGTGGTCGACCAGGTCGTCACGGCCGGTGCGCCGGCGGCGCAGGTGCCCTCGATCCCCGAGCAGACCCGCGTGCTGTCGCTGGAGGACCGGGCCGACCCGGTCGCCCTCCTCGGCTCGCTGATCAACGCCGACGTCGCCAACCGGGTGACCGTGGTCTACGACGGCGACGCGGGCAGCACCCAGCCCTACGTCGCCGGCGGGCGCGCCGCCGACGAGGCCCAGCACCCGGGCCTGCGGGCGGAGATCAAGCGCATCCAGGAGCTCGGCTACCTCGCGGGCTGAGTGCCCATCGAGATCGCGGACACGAACTCCTCGAGCTGCGTGAGGTTGCGGCACTCCACCATCGGCACGATCTCGCCGTAGGTGGGCGCCGCGCTGTCGCCGGTGCCCCAGTGCCGGGCGTGCTCGGGGTTGAGCCACCATGCGTGGCGTACGGCGCCCTCCAGCTCGCGCAGGACCGGCAGCGCGAGGTCGCTGTAGTTGGACCGGGCGTCGCCCAGCACCAGCAGCGAGGTCTTCGGGCCGAGCGCGTCGGCGTGCTCCTCGGCGAACGTGGTGAAGGCGCGGCCGTAGTTGGTCCGCCCCCACAGCGCCGCGTGGGCGGTGCTGGCCGCGAGGTTCTCCATCACCTCGACGACGTCGCCGCCGGGGGTGAAGTGGTGGGTCACCTCGTGCACGGTGTCGACGAAGGTGAAGGCCCGCACCTTCTGGAACTGCTCGCGCAGCGCGAAGACCAGCAGCAGCGTGAACTGCGCGAAGTTGGCCACCGAGCCGCTGACGTCGCACAGCACGACGAGCTCCGTGCGGTGGGGACGCTTGGGTCGGTGGTGCGTCTCGAGCGGGACCCCGCCGGTGGACAGCGACGCGCGGACGGTGCGCCGGAAGTCGAGGGCCCCGCGCCGGCGAGCGTGCTGCTGCTTCGTCAGGCGGGTGGCGAGCCGCCGGGCGAGCGGATAGATCTCGCGGCGCATCTCCTCCAGGTCGGAGCGGCGGGCAGCGGTGAAGTCGAGCCGGTCGATCGTCGGCCGGACCACGACGTCGGCGACGTGCTCGGCGCCCTTCTCCTCCGCGATGCGCCGGCGCGCGTCGCCCTCCACGAGACCGGTGAAGCGTGCGACCCGGCGCCCGGCGACGCGCCGCGCGTCCTCCTCGACCATGCCCTGCGCCATCAGGCCGGCGACGAGCTGACCGACCAGCTGCTCCGGCGAGACCCGCTGGAGGGTCGTGTACGCCGACCAGCTGGACAGCCCCGGACCACGGCCCGGCATCGCGCCGAACCGGGCGACGGCCTCGACGGCGAGGTCCTGGAGCGACGGCCCCTCACCGCCCTCACCACTGTCGCCCTCGGCCAGCGCCTCGGCCAGCTGCTCGGTGAACCGTTCCAGAGCCGGGCCGCTGTCGCGGACGACCTCGCCCCCGGGCTCGCCGGCGACCCCGGACCCGACCAGCCGCGGGAAGTAGAGGTCGAAGATCGCGTCGAACGTGACGCGCTGTGCCTGCTTCTTGACCAGCGTGGCGGCGTACGCCGTGCGCACCACCTCGCGATCGCCCCACCCGATGTGGCGCATCGCGTCGATCGCGTCCAGGCCCTCGGCCAGCGAGACCGACAGGCCCGCCGTGCGGAGGGCCTCGACGAAGCCGATGTGGGTGTCGAGCAGCGTCACGGACGTGACCTCAGGCCCGGGCCAGGCGCAGTTCCTTGACCGCGCGCGCCTGGTCGGAGGCGTGCTTGAGGACCACGCCGAGGGTGCTGCGGATCGCATCCTCGTCGAGGTCGCCGATCTCCAGCGCGATCAGGGTGCGCGCCCAGTCGACCGACTCGGCGATCGAGGGCGCCTTCTTCAGCTCGAGCTCGCGCATCCTGGCCACCACCTCGACCAGCTGGCGGGCGACGGCGTCGTCGAGGCCCGGCACCTGCGAGGTGACGATCTCGCGCTCACGCTCCGCGTCGGGGTAGTCGAGGTGGAGGTAGAGGCAGCGCCGCTTGACCGCCTCGGACAGCTCGCGGGTCGCATTGGAGGTCAGGACCACGAACGGCCGACGGGTCGCCGCCACGGTGCCGAGCTCGGGGATCGTGACCTGGAAGTCGGAGAGCACCTCGAGCAGCAGGCCCTCGACCTCGACGTCGGTCTTGTCCACCTCGTCGACGAGCAGCACCGTCGGCTCGTCGCGGCGTATCGCGCTGAGCAGCGGCCGGGTGAGGAGGAACTCGTCGGTGAAGATGTCGTCGTGGGTCTCGCCCCAGGCCTGGTCGCCGGAGCTGGCCTGGATGCGGAGCAGCTGCTTCTTGTAGTTCCACTCGTAGAGCGCGCGGGCCTCGTCGAGGCCCTCGTAGCACTGGAGGCGGATCAGCTCGGCGCCCGTCGACCGGGCCACCGCCTTGGCCAGCTCGGTCTTGCCGACGCCGGCAGGCCCCTCGATGAGCAGCGGCTTCTCCAGCGCCCCGGCGAGGTAGGTCGTGGTCGCGGTGGGCGCGTCGGCGAGGTAGCCGGCCGCGTGCAGGCGGGCGCTCGCGTCGTCGGGGCTGCTGAACCAGGTCACCCGGCGGAGCCTAGCCGGGCTGTACGGCTGGCTGTCGGTCTGGAAGATCCTCTGGCAGAGAGGGCGGGATTCGAACCCGCGGTAGGTCTCCCTACGATCGCTTTCAAGGCGATTCCGATCGGCCGCTCCGGCACCTCTCCTCGCGCCGCCCGAGGACGGCACCGCAGCAGTCTAGAGGCCCGGCGGGCGCTATTCCGAGCCGCCCAGCTCCAGCTCGACGTCGTCGTAGGCCAGGTCGTGCAGGCGCTGGAGGTGGTGGTTGATGTCGGTGAGCAGCCGCAGGCCCTGGGTGCGCACGCCGTCGAGGTCGGGGTTCTCCAGCACCTCCGGACCGAGCTCGCCGATGCGGGCCAGCAGCGCCCGGCGCTCGCGCAGCGCCGAGCCACGCCGTGCGCTCAGCCAGGCGTCGTCGGGGTGCTCCGACTCGCGCATCAGCACGTCGCGGACACTGGTCATGCGCTGGCGCACCGTCCAGCGCCAGTTGCCGGTCGCGACGCCGCCGGACTCGTGGGGGGCGTCGAGCGCGCGGTGCAGGTCGGCCAAGGCGGTGGTGGCACTGGTCATCGCTGCCCTCCGAACTGGTCCCGTGACAGTGGGTGACCTCGAGTGTGGCCCGCGTCACGAGCTCGGACAAGGGCTGGATTGGCACAACCTGACGCGCCTGTGTTCAATCGACCCGTGTCGTCCGAATACCGAGTGGCCCCCTCGATCGCCGCCCGACTGATGGGGCTGCTGCTGGTCGCGATCTCGGTGCTCGTCTTCGTCGCCACGGGCCTGGTTGCCTTCCTCGACCTGCACACCGGCGTGCTCCTCGTCCCCGCGTTCCTGGGCCTCGCCGCCCTCGTCGGCGCCGCCACGCTCCTCGGCACGCGCGGGTGGGTCGTGCGCCTCAGCGACGAGGGCTACCGCGTCCAGTGGGTGCGCGGGGTCGGCGTCGCGGCGGGCCGGTGGAGGGACGTCGAGGACGCCGTCACCACCACGGTGGCCGGGTCCCCGGTCGTCGTGCTGCGCCTGCGCTCGGGCGGGTCGACGACGATCCCCGTGGAGATGCTGGCCGGCGATCGCGACGAGTTCGTCCGCGACCTCGTGCGTCACCTGCAGGACGGGCAGGGCCTGCGCCCGCTGTGACGGGGTGCGATTCGCACCATCGCGAGGCCTGCTAGTAACCTCATCCCTGCTCAGCCGTCAGGCGGGGCATGGAGGCGTCGCCTAGTCCGGTCTATGGCGCCCGCCTGCTAAGCGGGTTTGGGGCTACAACCCCATCGAGGGTTCAAATCCCTCCGCCTCCGCCCACTGCTCTGGCCTCCCCCGGGAGGCCAGAGTGCATTTCCCTGCGCTTGCGAAACCCTGCAGTGCGAATACTCGCACCCGTTCGGATGTCGACCAATCGAGTCCGTTGGTCGACAATGGGGAACGAGTCTCGGACCAGACTGAGCAGACAAGAGGACCCACTTCATGATTTCCGGACGTCGCATCGCCGCAGCGCTCGTCGCTGCGGTCCTGTCCCTGGGGGCCATCGGAGTCACCGCCGGTCCGGCGCAGGCGCTCAAGGACACCACGTGGCCCGTGCGCCCCGCCCCCGACACCACCCAGACGCCTGGCCCCACCGTCACGCCGCCCGACCAGACCGACACCACCTGGCCGGCCGGCACCTAGCTCGCAGGCAAGCCGAGCACTCAGGCGCTCTCGCCCTCGCGCGGCACGTTCCCCCGGTCGGCGGCCGGGGGGACGTCACGTCCGGTCACACCGCGCCGGCCCATCTCGTAGCCGAGCTGGAAGCGTGACTCGACCTCGAACTCCTTCTTCAGCTCCGAGATGTAGCCCGCATAGGTCCGCGGGCTGACGCCCAGGCGCTTGGCGCCCACGGGGTCGGCGTGGCCGCCGATCAGCATCCGGATCGTCATCGCCCGCTGCTCCGCCTCGATCGCGCGCACCAGCGGGGTGTCCCGGTTGGTGAACGGGCGGGCCCGCTCCCACGACCGCTCGAAGATGTCGACGAGATAGCTCACCAACGACGGTTCGCGTACGGCGAGCGCCACCGACTCCCCCGGCCCACCCTGGCCCGGGACGATGGCGATGCGCCGGTCGACCACGATGAGCCGGTTGAAGAACTCGTCGAGCGTGCGCACCTGCGCGCCCTCGGCGGTGACCGCGGCGACGTACTTGTTGGTGGCGACCTGGCGCCGGGCGGAGTGCTGGTAGAGCGTGCGCATCTGCACGCCGCGGCGCAGGGCACCGACCTCGCGCTCGATCGCCTTCGGCAGCTGTCCGATGTTGCGGCCGGTCTGCGGCTGGGCGGTCAGGAGCTCCTCGGAGGCGTCCGCGACGACCGAGGTGATGTAGGGCGCGATGGCCTCGCCACGCAGCTCGGCGAACGGGCCGCGCAGGGCCTCCGGCGAGCGGCGCCAGGCGTTGGAGAGACCGTTGAACGCCTTCGCCCAGTGGGCCGACTCGGCGATCAGCTCGGCACCCTGCTGGCCCAGCGGGGTGACCACGCGCGACTGCACGATGGAGGGGTCGACCGGCAGCCACCGCCCGGCGCTCTTGTCGAGGACGACGAGACCGATCTGCTTGAGCAGCGAGAACGGCTCGAGCAGCTCGCCGTCGTGCTCGATGCGTGGGTCTCCGACCGGCATGCCGGCCTGCGCGACCAGCTCCTCGTAGAGCTCGGACGCCGCCGTCTCGAAGACGGATCGCTCGTCGGGGCCGTACTCCACGCGCGTCACCACCTCCCTGTCATGACCGGGCGATCTTTCCACACGGACGGCTCCGGCCCGCCGGGATCGAGAGATCCCGGCGGGCCGGAGCTCCGAGGCTGGCGCCCTCGCACCTCGAGCACCGAGGTGGGCCTGGGCGGATCAGGCGCCGAGGCGCTCCTTGAGCGTGTCGAGCTCGGTCCACAGCACCGCGGGGAGGTCGTCGCCGAACTTCTCGAACCACTCCGTGATCTGCGGGATCTCGGCCTTCCACTCCTCCGGGTCGACCGCCAGGGCGGCCGCGATGGCCTCGGGGGTCATGTCCAGGCCCTCGATGTCGAGCGAGCCCGGAGCCGGCACGTGGCCGATCGGGGTCTCGACCGCGGCGGCGGTGCCCTCGAGGCGCTCGATGACCCACTTCAGGACGCGGCTGTTCTCGCCGAACCCGGGCCACAGGAAGTCACCGTCGTCGGAGCGACGGAACCAGTTGACGTAGAAGATCTTGGGCATCTTCGACTCGTCGTTGTCCTTGCCCATGTTGATCCAGTGGCCGAAGTAGTCGCCGGCGTTGTAGCCGATGAACGGCAGCATGGCCATCGGGTCGCGACGCACCACGCCCACCGCGCCCACCGCGGCGGCGGTGGTCTCCGAGGAGAGCGTGGCGCCCATGAACGTGCCGTGGGTCCAGTCGCGGGCCTCGGTCACGAGCGGGATGGTCGTCTTGCGACGGCCGCCGAAGAGGATCGCGTCGATCGGCACACCGCGCGGGTCGTCGTACTCCGCCGCGAGCATGTCGCACTGCTTGATCGGCGTGCAGTAGCGGCTGTTGGCGTGGCTGGAGAGCTCGGTGCTCTCGGGCGTCCACGGCTCGCCCTTCCACGACGTCGCGGCGGCCGGCATGTTCTCCAGGCCCTCCCACCAGACGTCGCCGTCGGGCGTCAGGGCGACGTTGGTGAAGACCGAGTTGCCCTTGTTGATCGTGGCCATGGCGTTCGGGTTGGTGTGCTCGTTGGTGCCGGGGGCGACACCGAAGAAGCCGAACTCCGGGTTGACGGCCCACAGGCGGCCGTCCTCGCCGATGCGCATCCACGCGATGTCGTCGCCGATCGCCTCGACCTTCCAGCCCGGGATGGTGGGCTGGAGCATGGCGAGGTTGGTCTTGCCACAGGCGCTCGGGAACGCGGCGGCGACGTACTTGGTGACTCCCTGCGGCGAGGTGAGCTTGAGGATGAGCATGTGCTCGGCCATCCAGCCCTCGTCGCGCGCCATGACGCTGGCGATGCGGAGCGCGTAGCACTTCTTGCCGAGCAGGGCGTTGCCGCCGTACCCCGAACCGAAGCTCCAGATCATCCGCTCCTCGGGGAACTGGACGATGTACTTGGTGTCGTTGCACGGCCAGGCGACGTCCGCCTCGCCCTCGGCGAGCGGCTTGCCGACCGAGTGCAGCGCGGGCACCCACTGGACGTCCTCGCCGATCTCCTCGATCTTGCGGAGCACGTCGGTGCCCATGCGGGCCATGACGCGCATCGAGACGGTGACGTAGGCCGAGTCGGTGATCTCGATGCCGAACATCGGCTTCTCGGCGTCGAGGTGGCCCATGACGAACGGGATGACGTACATCGTGCGGCCCTTCATGCAGCCGGCGTAGAGCCCGCGCATGAGGTCCTTCATCTTCTCCGGGTCCATCCAGTTGTTGGTGGGCCCGCAGTCCTTCTCGTCGACCGAGCAGATGTAGGTGCGGTCCTCGACACGCGCCACGTCGGTCGGGTCGGAGGCGGCGTGGAACGAGTTGGGCTTGATCTCGGGGTTCAGGCGGGTGAACGTCCCGGTGGCCACGAGGGCGGAGGTGAGCTGCTCCCACTCCTCGTCGGAGCCGGTGCACCAGTGGATGGAGTCGGGCTGGGTGAGCTCGGCGATCTCGGTGACCCAGCCCAGGATGCCCTGGTGGGTGGTCGGAGCGGTCGGCGTCGTGATGTCAGAAGTGGCGGTCATTGCCTGCGGTTTCCCTCTCGCGCATTCGCGGATGCGCTCGCCTGCTGCGAGGGCGCGTCCGGCCGTCGAGCGCATCGACGGTGGTGTCGTGGAGTGTCGTGTCGGCCCCTCCGGCAACGCTGCAGCGAGGAGTGGAGCCGAGGCTAACGGCAGCCCTGCGACGTACATATTGGATCGATCAACGAGTGAGGCGCAGGTCACGTCGGGCGCGGGTGGCGTCGGCGCGAGCGCTCAGCCCTGGTCGTCCTCGAGGGCCTTGGCCACCCGTCGGTGCGCCTCCCAGATCGCCTCGGGCATGCGCTCGAACTGCTCGAGGTGCTCGGCCCGGTTGGCCATCTCCTCCTGCCAGCGGGCGTTGTCGATGGACAAGATGGTGTCGAGGTCCTCGGGGGTGATGTCCACGCCCTCGAGGTTGAGCTCCTCCTTGGTCGGCACGATCCCGACCGGGGTCTGGCGGCCCTCGACCTCGCCGTTGCGCAGCTGGAGCAGCCACAGCAGCGGGCGCAGGTTGTCGCGGTAGCCCGGCCACAGGAAGCGGCCGTCGTCACCGCGCTGGAACCAGTTGACGTGGGCGAAGATCGGCTGGTCGGTCGCCGCCCCGACGACATCGAGGTAGTGCTGGGCGTAGTCGCCCTCGCCGTACGCCATGAAGGGGCGGTTGGACATCGGGTCGTAGCGGAGGACGCCCTCCTTGCCCTCGGCCGCGGCGGTGGCCTCGGCGCCGAGGGTCAGTCCGTCGTAGACGCCCTCGGCGAGGTCGTGGATCGCGCGGACCAGCGGCTCGCGGTCGCGGGTGCGGCCGCCGAAGATGATCGCGTCGATCGGCACGCCGGCGGCGGCGTCGAAGTCCTTCGCGATGTTGGGCACGTTGGCCAGCGTGGTGGTGAAGCGGCTGTTGGGGTGGGCCCACGGCGAGGAGTCGCTGTCCTTGCGGTCGGCGAGCGGGGAGCCGGTCCAGTCGAGCCAGCCGTGCACCTCCTCGGGCGGGCTGGGCGTGCGGCCCTCCCACCAGACCTCGCCCGTCGTCGGGTTGTAGGCGACGTTGGTGAAGATCGCGTGCGTGCCCGGGTCGATGGAGTGCAGCGCGGTCGGGTTGGTGCGCTCGTTGGTGTCCTTGGCGACCCCGAACACGCCGTACTCGGGGTTCATCCCCATCAGCCGGCCGGACTCCTCGTCGACCCACAGCCACGCGATGTCGTCGCCGTAGAAGGAGACGTGGTAGCGCTCGCCGAGCACGTCGGGGGCCAGCATCATGGCCAGGTTGGTCTTGCCCGAGGCGCTCGGGAACCCGCCGCAGATGTGGTAGTCCTTGCCGGTCTCGTTGTCGTGGATCCCGATCAGCATGTACTGCTCGGCGAGGAACTTCTTGCTCGCCCAGCCGTCGTACGCCCCCTGCCGCAGCCCGTGCGCGATCTTGCCGAGCAGCGCGTTGCCGCCGTACGACGACCCGAAGTGCAGGATCGTGCGCTCGTCGGCGACCGTGACGAAGTAGCGCTGGTCGGCCTCGGTGCCCTGGCCGAGGTTCTCCAGGTCGCCGGTCACGTGGACGGCGCGGACGAAGTGGTCGGGGTCGTCGAGCTCGTCGAGGAAGTGCGCGGCCACCCGCGACATCCGGATCATGTGGAGCACGACGGTGCGGGTGTCGGTGAGCTCGACGCCGGCGGCCCACGGCGCGAGCGCGTTGCCGGGCGGCGACATGAGGTAGGGGATGACGTACATCGTCTTGCCCGCCGACGCGCCGCGCATCCGCTCGTGCAGCATCGGCTTCATCTCCGAGGCCGGGCGCCAGTTGTTGTAGACACCCTTGTCCAGCTCGTTGTTGGTCGCGACGATGGTGCGCTCCTCGGAGCGAGCGGTGTCCTTGTAGTAGCTGCGGGAGTAGTAGAGCCCCTCGCCGGACGGGTGCAGCTCGCCCGCGTCGAGCGCCTCCTGGATCAGGCGCGCGTCGTCGGCCGCGCTGACGACCTCGATCCGCTCCGCGCCGGTGAGCTCGGCGTACTCCTTCACGAACTCGCGGACCTTCGGGTTCTTCAACCCTGCCGCATCCAGTGCCGCTTCGACATCTGCCATCAGTACTCACCTCTCGGGAGGGACCGGGGACGCCTCGTTCGCCCCCGACCGCGCTGCGTGGTGGTCACGATAACGACAGTTCACGTATTGGAACGCTCCACTGCGTGGGGACTTCATCACGTTGGTGGACGGGGCTGATTTCGGGTTGGCCGCGGGGGTCGGCTATCCTCATCCGGTCGTGCTGTTCGCAGTGGCGACATGCGCCTGTAGCTCAACGGATAGAGCATCTGACTACGGATCAGAAGGTTTGGGGTTCGAATCCCTACAGGCGCGCGAGCGAGGCCGAGAAGGCCGAAGCCCCCTGGTGACAGGGGGCTTTGCTGTTTGTCGGCTGGCTTCGAGCCTTCTCGAGCCGAGCGAGCTCGCCCAGCCGCGAGCGCAGCGAGCGGCCCAGGCGCGCACGGGGACGTCCCCCGAAGCCGCCCGTCGAGGAGCTCCGAGCCCGCCGCGCGACGTCAGCTCACGAGTCCAGACGTTCCGCCCAGACTTCCCATCCGATTGCGTCCGCCAACGTTCTTTCCGGAACGGTAGGGCGTCATGTCAGCTTCTCCGTCAGGTGCGTCGAGGTTCCGGCGCCGACCGGATCGGGTGAGGTGTCTGCGACGCTGGGTGAGATGACGGAGCACAAGCGGTCACGAGTCGACGAGTCACACGTCCATGCCCTCAACGACCTCGCGCGGTCCCTCCGCAGCGGCGGCGAGAGAAGCGAGCGGTTCGTGCCGTGGTTCGACCCGGACGGGGGTGGGACGGCGTCGCGTGTGCTGGTGCTGATGGAGACGCCGGGACCGCGCACGGTGGCTGCCGGGGACCTGGGGTTCAGCTCGGAGGACAACGAGGACCCGACGGCGGCTGCGCTGCGCGAGGCGCGCGAGGGCTCGGGCCTGGTGCGGTCGGCGTACGTGCGGTGGAACGTAGTGCCGTGGCCGTTGTACGACGACTCCGGACGCCGGCGTCCTCCGGTGGTGGCGGACCTCGACGAGGCTCGGCCGGCGTTGTCGGCGCTCCTCGGGCTGCTGCCCGATCTGGAGCTGGTGGTGGCGGTCGGATCGCCTGCACTGACGGGGGTCATGCGCCTGCTCACCTCCTCCGATGCGGTGATCGATCGGTTGCCTCGCGTGCTCGGCGTACCTCATCCGTCTCCGCGCAACGCCCGACAGCAGGTCGAGGCGCGATCGCGGCTTCGACGAGCGCTCGCCGTCGGGGCAGCTCTCGCGTAGTGGGAGTCATGCGGGGGCCTTGAGCAGGTGCCCGCGGTAGACGCCGTGGGTGGTGCGTACGGCGACCGTGCCCCACGCGACGAGCAGGCCGACGTAGAAGAGGACGGCGGCGCCGGTGAACAGGTGCGCGCCGGTCGCGGCGGCGAGGCCGGAGGTCCCGGTGACGACGGTGCCGACGGGGAAGGTGAAGGACCACCAGGTCAGCGCGAACGGCATGCCGGCGCGGGCGGTGCGAACGGTGATCGTGATGGCAAGCGCGGTCCAGAGCATGGCGAACCCCCACATCGGCACGCCGAAGACCAGACCGGCGGCCTCGAAGGCCGTGCCGTACGGGGCGGGTAGCACGCTGGTCGCGGTGGCGCCGAGGGTGTGGCCGGCGGTGATCGACTGGCCGAGCGGGCCGAGGACGATCCAGAGGGTGGGGATCGTGGAGGCGGCGCCGGCGCCGTGGCGAGCGAGGCGGCCCCAGATCAGGGCGATCACGACGAGGCTGGCGATGATGGTCAGGCCGAACATCGCCGCGCAGAGCAGCTGCATCGTCAGCTGCCACTGCCCGGCCGGCAGGTGCGGGATGAGCAGCGGACCGGTGGCCGCGCTGACCATGGGAGGCACGACCGGCATCAGCCAGCCGCCGAAGGCCGAGTCGGACTCGACCTCGTGGGTCATGAAGGTCTTGTAGGGCACGGCCACGGCGGTCCACAGTCCCAGGACCGTTCCGGCGGTCCAGAGCACGGCGTCGAGGCCGATGGCGGCGGTGCTGCCGATGACCGGCTGCCCGACGAGGATCGCGCCGGCGCCGACGGTCATCAGCGCCATCGCGGGGG
Organism: Nocardioides currus; assembly: GCF_003057875.1. GTDB lineage: Bacteria > Actinomycetota > Actinomycetes > Propionibacteriales > Nocardioidaceae > Nocardioides > Nocardioides currus. The sequence goes on from NZ_PYXZ01000001.1 coordinate 873,712, forward strand.
CGCCGTAGAAGTGGGACATGACGGGGTTGTCGAGGTGCCCGCGGGCGGTTGCGGGGTGGTGACTCCAGTGGATCGCGGTCGCGGCCACGACGGCGACCAGCAGCACGACGTCGAGCACCCACACGGTGCGCGCGAAGGCCAGCAGACCTGGGAACTGGACGGGCAGGGTCGCCGCTGCGTTGGCGACGATGCCGGTCCCCATGACGGAGGCGAACCAGTTCGGTCCGATGAAGCCGAACGCCGGCTGACCCTCGAGGCCCGCCAAGAACGAGCCACGCCGGAACCCGGGCCGCGGGGCGGGGGATGCGTGGCGCTCGTCGTGGTCGTGGGTCAGGAGGTTGGTCATGACTCCAGCCTCGGCGCTACGGCGGCTCGGCAGTAGACGCCCCGATCCTGTGGAGTCACAACCGCAGCCTGTGGGTGTCGTACGGTGTGGCCATGGAGTCGTCCCACGTCCCGGACCTGGTAGGTCTGAGGCTGCTTGTCGCGATCGGGCGAACCGGCAGCATCGGCGCCGCGGCGCGGGGGACCGGGGTCTCGCAGCAGGCCGCGTCCAAGCGGCTGCGCAGCGTCGAGGCCCAGACCGGCCTCACGCTCGTGCAGCGGAGCGCACGAGGCTCGGAGCTCACGCCGTCGGGCGTGGTGTTCACCGAATGGGCCGCCCGGCTGATCGACCTGACAGACGAGGTCGAGACGGCCATCGTCGGCCTGCGGGGCAAGCGTTCACGTGACCTGTCGGTGTGGGCCAGCATGACCATCGCGGACGCGCTCATGCCGCGCTGGCTGGTCCAGCTCCGCAGGCGTCAGGCCGCCGAGGGAGTGCCGGTCACGTCCGTCAGCCTGACGGCATCGAACAGCCACCAGGTCGAGGACGCCGTGCGCGACGGCACCGCGCACCTCGGGTTCGTCGAGGGCGTCGAGCCGCCGCACCACCTACGCTCGACGGTCGTGGCCCACGACGAGCTCGTCCTCGTCGTCTCGCCCGACGACCCGCTGGCCCGTCGCAAGCGGGTGCTCGACGCATCCGCGGTCGCCGACCTGCCGCTGACCAGTCGTGAGCCCGGGTCGGGGACGCGCGACGTGGTCGAGCAGGCCCTCGCCGCCCACGGGCTGACCATGCACGAGTCGGTCATCGAGCTCACCACCACCACCGCCGTGCGCGAGTCGGTGCTCGCCGGCGGGGCGCCCGCATTCCTCAGTCGCCGCGTCGTCGACCGAGAGGTCGACGACGGCCACCTGGTCGCAGTCGCCACCACGCTCGACCTGCGCCGCGAGTTCCGCGCCGTCTGGGCCGGGAACGCGCACCCGCCCGCCGGACCTGCGCGCGACCTCGTCGCCATCGCACGACGACCACGGTCGACCGACTAGCGCGACCGATCAGAAGCCGCGGAGAGCGTCCGGGTTCGGCCGGCAGCGGTCCCAAGGCCTTCACGACGGGCTCATGAACGCCATCCGCCGACTCAGTCTGATTCTGGCTACGCATCCCAAGGTTGGGGGTTCGAATCCCTACGGCGCGAGCGGAGCGAGCGGCCCAGGCGCGCAGCAGGCGGCTGGCGGGCTGGCGTCTCGCCGTACGCTGACGCCCGTGCCCATCGACGACGCAACCCGTCCTCGCGTGGCGGGGTCGGTGGAGCTGACGCCGGCGCAGCGCGCGGGCGGCGAGCACCTGCGGATGATCCACGACCACTTCCGCCAGCAGTTGCGGGCGGTGACGGCCGCGGTCGAAGAGCTGCACGCAGGGACGGGTGACGTCGGCGCCGTACGCGAGGGAGTGCACCGCCTCGGGCCGGCGCTGACCGCGCAGCAGGTCGCCGGGGTGTGCGGGCAGGTCTGCCGGTTCCTGACGATGCACCACACGATCGAGGACCAGTCGATGTTCCCGGCGGTGGCGACGCTGGAGGCGTACGCCCCGGTCGCGGCGCGCCTGGCCGAGGAGCACGTGGTCGTGCACCACCACCTCGAGCGCGTCGACGACCTGGCCCTCGCCGTGCTCGTCGACCCGTCGCGGAGCGGGGAGCTGGTCGAGGCGGTCGAGGCGCTGCGCGCCGACCTGGAGTCGCACTTCACCTACGAGGAGACCGAGATGGCCGAGCCGCTCGGGCTGCTGGGTCTCGGCGTCTAGCACTGACGTCGTTCTGCTGTGAGCGGAACGGGTAGGAACGGACCCGGTCAGCCGCCTACCGTCGACCACATGGGCGAGATCCTGGCGTTTCCCGACCGCGTGTCCGACCGGCCCGGCCATTCTGCCGAGGTCCCCGAGCCCCTGTGGCGCGAGCTCGTCGGGCGTGAGCTGCACCGCGAGCGGCGGCAGCGCGGCGAGCGACTCGTCGACGTGGCCGGGCGGGCCGGGGTCTCGATGCAGTACCTCTCCGAGGTCGAGCGTGGGCTCAAGGACCCGTCGTCGGAGATGCTGCACGCGATCGCCGGCGCGCTCGACCTGTCGGTCCGCGAGCTCGCGGGCCGGGTGACCCGCTCCGACGTCCTCGCTCTCGCCGCCTGAGGTCAGGCGAGCGCCGTACGCTCCTGCGACATCACGCTGTCGACGATGCCGTAGTCGACGGCCTCGGCCCCTGACAGGACGAGCGTGCGGTCCGTGTCCTGCCGGACCTGCTCGGTCGTGCGCCCGGTGTGGTCGGCCAGGATCTCCTCGAGCTGGAGGCGGACCCGGGCGACCTCGCCGGCCTCGAGGATGAGGTCGGGGATCGTGCCCCTCCCCTGCGTCGCAGGCTGGTGGAGGACGACCCGGCCGTGCGGCAGGATCGCCCGCTTCTCGGGCGCACCGCCGGCCAGCAGCACGGCCGCCGTCCACGCCGCCTGGCCGACGCACACGGTCTCCACCGCGGGCTTCACGAACTGCATCGCGTCGTAGACCGCGAGCATCGCGGAGATCGAACCGCCCGGTGAGTTGATGTAGAGGCTGATCGGGATCTCGGGGCTCTCCGAGGACAGGTGCAGGAGCTGGGCGATGACGGCATTGGCGACACCGTCGTCGATCTCGGTGCCGAGGTAGATGATGCGCTCGGACAGCAGGCGGGAGTAGAGGTCCAGTGTCCGCTCGCCCCGCGGGGTCTGCTGGACGACGTAGGGGATCGTGTAGGAGCTCATCGCGCACCCGCCAGCCCGACGACGTGCGACCGCGCGGGCGTGACGTGGTCGACGCTGCTGATCAGCTGGTCGACGAAGCCGTAGTCGAGCGCCTGCTCCGCGCTGAACCACCGGTCACGCCGCGAGTCGCGCTCGACGGTGTCGCGGTCCTGGCCCGTGTGCTCGGAGATCAGGCCCAGCACGGTGTCGCGGGTCTGCCGCAGGTCCTCGGCCTGGATCTCGATGTCGACGGCGGTCCCGCCGATGCCGGCCGACCCCTGGTGCAGCAGCACGCGGGCGTGCGGCAGGGCGTATCTCTTGCCCGGCGTGCCCGCCGAGAGGAGGAACTGCCCGGCGCTGGCCGCCATCCCCATCGCGACGGTCGACACGTCGTTGGGGATCAGGCGCATGACGTCGTGGATGGCCAGCATCGAGGAGACGGAGCCGCCGGGCGAGTTGATCCAGAGGCTGATGTCGGCGCGCGGGTCGTCGGTCGACAGGAGCAGCAGCTGGTGCATGAGGCGGTTGCCGTTGCCCTCGCCCAACTCCTCGCCGAGCACGATGATGCGTTGGTGCATGAGGCGACGTACGAGCTCGTCCTCGATGCGATCGGATGTCCTGTGGGTGCTCATGTCCCCAGCGTCACCCGGTGACGACCGGATCCACAGGGCGCTCTGCGTACGGCGGATCCGCCCGCAGCAGAGTCGTACGGTGACCCGGTGAACCGTCTCGTCGCGGCCGTCGTCGTGCTGCTCCTCGCCGCCCTCGCGCCCGGTCCGGCGCACGCCTCGACCGGAGACCTCACGGACCCCGCCACCAAGGAGATCGCCATGGAGCTGGTCTCCAGCGCGGAGAACTCCTCGCTCGACTGGCGCGCCCAGTACTCCTACATCGAGGACATCGGCGACGGGCGCGGCTACACCGCCGGGATCATCGGGTTCTGCTCGGGCACCGGAGACATGCTCCAGGTGGTGCGCGCCTACACGCGGGTCAGGCCGCGCAACCGGCTGGCCCGGTTCATCCCCGCACTGCGTCGCGTCGACGGCGCCGACTCGCACCGCGGGCTCGGTCGACCGTTCGTGCGCGCCTGGCGCGCTGCCGCCCACGATCGAGCCTTCCAACGGGCCCAGGAGCACGAGCGCGACACGGGCTACTTCCGCCCGGCCGTCCGGCTCGCCAGGTCTGACGGCCTCGGCGCCCTCGGCCAGTTCGCCTACTACGACGCGGCCGTGGTCCACGGCGTCAACGGGATGCGCGCGGTCCGCCGTCGGGCGCTCACGACCGCGGCAACTCCTGCTGCGGGCGGCGACGAGACGACGTACCTCGACGCCTTCCTGGACGAGCGCGTCGTGGAGATGCAGAAGGAGGCCGCGCACGAGAACGTCGACCGCGTCGAGCTCGCACAACGACGGTTCCTGCGCGAGGGCAACCTCGGACTGGTCCCGCCCCTGCGCTGGAGCGTGTACGGCGATGCGTACGAGATCCTCGAAGCGCCTCAGTCGACGTAGTCGACGGTGCGCGCCTGGACCGAGGTCCGGCCCTGCACCGGGCTCGTGAAGCAGCCCTGACCGGCGCCGACGGCGGCGAGGCCGGTCAGGTCGCCCGCGCCGAGCTCGGCGGGGCTGAGCACCACCTGGGGATACATGATCTGCTCGATGCCGGCCGCGTGGCCGAGCCCGAGGGCGTGGCTGGTCTCGTGGAGGAGCACCTTGCCCCACGAGGAGCCGACGGTCGTGAAGCCGCCCGGGATGGTGTGCTCCTGGTCGAGCAGCACGTAGCCGGAGGCGATCTGGCTCGGGCCGATGGGCGGCGCGTAGGACGAGAAGCCGCCCAGCCCCACCACGGTCCCGGCGAGGCGCGGCTCGGCGGCCGCGTTGGTCCAGGTGATGTCGAGCGTGCTGGTCCCGGCGTCGGCCACCTGCACGAAGCGCAGCCCGGTCGCGGTCGCGAGGCGATCGAGCGCGGTCTGGATGTCGGTCGACGCCTCGGCGTACGGCGCGGTGCCGGTCACCGACCAGGTGATCGCGCTGCAGGGGTCCCAGCGGGCGACGCGGGTGCCGCCGAGGTAGGTCCAGTCGTTCGGGTCGCCCTGGGAGAACGTGGGGGCCGGCGTCGTGGTGGTGGTGATGGGCGCCTTGGTGCCGGACACGACGGAGATGGTGAACCGCTTCACGGTCCGCGCCTTCCCAGACCGGGCGACGCGGACATCGTGGGCGTAGCTCCCGGTCGCGAGCGGGGCGTGGGTCTCGAGGACGTAGCGACCCCGCGCGTCGGCGCGTCCCGAGGCGACGGTCGCGGTCGTGCCCCCGTCGTGCCGCAGCACGGTGACCCGACCGCGCGCCAACGCGGCCGGCACGCGACCGCGCACGGTCACCGTCTGTCCCGGGTCCACCTGGAAGGCCGCGCGGAGCATGCCGGTGGACTCGACGAGGCCGGGGGAAGCCTGTGTCGAGTCCACCGGCACTGGTGCGACCGCCACCGCGAGCACGATCGCCACGACAGCGCACAAGCGCGTCACGGCGTCGGAGATCTTCACGGTTGGCCTCGTCCAGCGGAGTGTCAGCGACCACAGGGGGCCACCGCCGACACAGCGAGAACCGCGGTCGACAATCGAAATTAACGAGCGGCGGGCCACGGATTCCGAACGCGAAGTCCACCATTCAACCAATTGAGCGGACCCGCGATCCACAACTTGACCGGTCGGTAACAACGGCCCGTCGTACGCTCGCTGCCGTGGACGCGCGCTGGGACCGACGGCCGGTGCGCCGCGTGGTCGCCGGGCCCGACGCGCCCGCCCCGGGCAGCGGCTGGCCGCTCACGATCCCGGCCGTCTCGCAAGTGCTGGCGACCGGGCTCGACCTGCCCGCGGGGGTGACGCTGCTGATCGGCGAGAACGGCTCGGGGAAGTCGACCCTGGTCGAGGCGATCGCGATGGCCTACGGGCTCTCGCCCGAGGGCGGCTCGATCCACGCACGCCACTCGACCCGTCGCACCGAGTCGGACCTGCACGCTTGGCTGCGCCTCGAGCGGTCGGCGGGCGCGAAGAAGTGGGGGTTCTTCGTGCGGGCCGAGACGATGCACGGCTTCTACAGCTACCTCGCCGACAACCCGGGCACCATGCCCGAGCCCGACTTCCACGCCCTCAGCCACGGCGAGTCGTTCCTCGCCCTCCTCCGCACCCGCTTCGACTCACCCGGCTTCTACGTCCTCGACGAGCCGGAGTCCGGGCTGTCGTTCTCGGCGCAGGTCGCCCTCGTCGGCACCCTGTCCGAGCTGGCGCAGGAGGGCGCGCAGGTGCTGTGCGCCACCCACTCGCCGCTGCTGGCGGCGATCCCGGGCGCCACGGTGCTCGAGGTCGGACCGTGGGGGTTGCGGCAGGCGGCGTACGACGACCTCGAGGTCGTCGGGCACTGGCGCGCCTACCTCGCGGACCCGATGCGCTACCTGCGCCACGTCCTCTAGCGGCGGCGCACCTTCACGACCCGGGACCTCGCCGCGCCGCACTCGGCCTGCCCGGCGGCGTACGACGACGCGACGGTGACGTAGTAGCGGCCCGCGCGCCTCGGCGCCCTCGTCGACGCCTTGCCCCGGGTGTCGGTGCTGGCGAGGACGATCCGGGCGTCGCGGCCCTTCTTCTTCCGCCACACGGTGACCTCGGCGTCCGCGCGGCAGCCGGCGACCGTCGAGGCCACCGTGGTCACCAGTCGGTTCCTGCGTCGTGCGAGCGCCGCGGTGCGGGTCGCCGACGGGCAGCCGGTGGCGGTCCGACCAGCGGTGGTCGCGCAGCCGTCGACGTCGTCGAGCACGAGGTCCCCGTCGACGTCGACGTCGCAGGCGTTGCCGAACGCGTCGGCGTCCAGGTCGGCCTGGTCGGCGTTGGCCACCGGGCAGTTGTCGACCCGGTCCTCGATCCCGTCGCCGTCGGTGTCGCAGGTGGTGAAGGTCAGCGTGATCGAGAAGCTGCGCAAGGTGCCGGGCGATGCATTGGTGTTGCCGACGTGGAGGCGCCAGGTGCCGGCCGCGGGCTTCGTCTCCAGGGCGGTGAGCGGGGTGAAGGGCTTGTAGCGACCCGCGGGCGGGCTGGCTCCCGACCACGCGGTCGTCGCCTCGTCGTCGAAGGTGTAGGCCGCGTTCAGCGGCCCGGTCGTGAGGCCACCGCTCGCCATGGCGAGGGGCCCCTGCGTCCCGGCGTTGACCGCCTCCGGGGTGACGAGGCGGAAGCTGACCTCGGCGCCGTTGGGCACCGTGACGTCCATCGAGAAGTCGACGTCGGCGACGATGCGCGCGTCGGGCACCACGATGTCGAAGAAGTTGTAGCCGAACGAGCCCGGTGCCGGGTTGGCCGGGATCGCGCCCCCGGCCGCCGACTGGTACGTCACCACGCACGGTGCGGGGGCGGCCTGCGCCGTACTGCCCGAGACGACGACCAGCGAGGACACCGTCACGAGGAGGGCGAGCAGCATCTTCACGGGCGTCATCCTAGGACGAGGCGGGCGCGATGAAGACGTACGGCGAACGGCCGGCCAGCCGCGTCACGACGACCGCAGTGGTCAGCATCGTCAGGGCGATCCCGGCGAGGACGACGAGCTGGAACTGTGCCGCCACGATCGGCGAGGCGCCGCCGAACAGCGCGCCCACGAACGCGCCGGGCAGCGTGACCAGCCCGGTGGAGCGGGTCTGGTCGAGGGTGGGGAGCAGGGCCTCGCGGGCGGCCTGCCGGCCGATGTCGTCGTAGGCCTGGGCGGGGGTCGCACCGAGCGAGAGCCACGCCTCCGTCTCGTCCCGCCGGGCGCGGGCGTCGCGGACGAAGTTGCGCCCCGACAAGGTGGCGGCGCTCATCGCGTTGCCGACGATGATACCGGCCACCGCGACGACGTACCTCGCGTCGAGCTCGACCAGGCCCAGCACGAGGATCAGGGCCAGCGACACGGACGCCCCCGCGAGGACGCCGACGACCGCCAGCAGGCGCCCGCGGGGGATCTCCGCGATGCGGCCCCCGGCGGTCCACGACGCGGTGCTCAGCATCAGGAGGACGAACAGCAGCACCGTCCACGGCACCGCGAGCACTCCTCGCAGGATCGTCGCGACGATCGCGAGCTGGACGACGGCGCGCAGCATCGCGGTGAGCGGCATCCAGCCGAGCGGGACCCGGGCCAGCCGCGCGAGGCCGAGCGTCGCCAGCGTGACGACGAGGAGACCGAGCCCCCACCACAGGTGATCCACGGGGTCGATGGTGCCCGATGGCGTGACCAGACGGTGCCGCCGTCGTTGAACAGAGGGTCCTGGCACGGCGAGAACCGCTGGGCCGGGGCGTGCTCCGAGAGCGAGTACGACCCGTGTCGGGGGGCACCTGGACGGCCGGCGCATCCAAGGGGGGTGCGCCGGCCACTTCCACGTCGGACACCCGTTGGGGTGTTGGGTCGTCGGGTGCGGCGTGACAGATTCGAAGGGCGTCTCGGACGAGGCGCCCGACGAAGGGATCCAGCATGGGACTCGACGACAAGATCAAGAACAAGGCCGAAGACCTCACCGGCAAGGGCAAGGAAGCCACCGGCAAGGCCACCGACAACGAACGGCTCGAGGCCGAGGGCAAGGCCGACCAGACCTCCGCCGACATCAAGTCGGCCGGCGAGAAGGTCAAGGACGCCTTCAAGCACTGACCGTCGCACCGGCGACGAGCCGGCACGAGCCGCCGAACGGGGCACCGACCATGGGGTAGGTGTCCCGTTCGGTGCGTCCCGGGGCACGATCGCCGGCTCGTGCAGTCCGGCCGGTCCCGTCCGGCCGCGTCCGGCCGGTCCCGTCCGGCCGCGTCCGGCCGGTCGCGTCGCGCGAGTGTCGGTGCCGGATGGCAGGCTGCCGCCATGGCAGTCCACGTCCACGTCGCCGAGCGGACCGACGCCCTGGCCGACGGCCTGGCGTCGCTGCTGGCGACCGCGCTGCCCGATCCGTTCGCCCGCGAGGTCGTGGTCGTGCCGGCTCGCGGGGTCGAGCGCTGGCTGACCCAGCGGCTGTCCCACCGCCTCGGCGTCGGTCCCCGCGAGGGCGACGGGGTGTGCGCCGGCGTCGACTTCGTGACGCCGTCCTCGCTGGTCGCGATGCTCCTCGCCAAGGACGCGGACGACCCGTGGGACCCCGACCGGCTGGCCTGGCCGCTGCTCGAGGTCGTCGACTCGGTGATGGGTGAGACCGGTTTCGCCGACCTCACCGCCCACCTCGGCGGTGGCGATCCCGCCGACGAGCGGTCGACGCGTCGCTACGCGGTGGCCCGGCGACTGGCCGGCCTGTTCTCCTCCTACGCCACCCAGCGGCCGAGGTTGATCGCCGACTGGCGAGCCGGTCGCGACACCGACGGGGCCGGCGAGGAGCTGGAGCGCGACCTCCGGTGGCAGGCCGACCTGTGGCGACGGCTGGTCGACCGGATGGACCTGCCCCCGCCCGACGCCCGGCAGGCGACCACGCTCGAACGGCTCCGTGCCGGCGGCGGCGACCTGGACCTGCCGCCGCGACTCTCGCTCTTCGGGCACACGCGGTTGCCCGAGACGGAGGTCGAGCTGCTGCACGCGCTCGGTGCCCTGCGCGACGTGCACCTGTGGCTCCCGCAGGCCTCGCCGTCGTTGTGGGCCTCGCTCGAGCCCGCGGCACGGGTCGGTCCGGTGCCGCGCGACGACGACGACTCCGCCTCGGTCGTCGGCCACCCGCTGCTCGGCTCGCTGGGGCGCGACTCGCGCGAGCTCCGGCGGTCGCTGGGCGACGTACCGACCGAGCACACGCCGGGTGCGCCCGCGCCGCCCGACACCCTGCTCGGCTGGCTCCAGGCCGACCTGCGGGCCAACGCCGCGCCGGACGCGGCGACGCGTGCCGGGCGCACGGGGGTCGACGACTCGGTGCAGATCCACGCCTGCCACGGCGCTGCTCGCCAGGTCGACGTGCTCCGCGAGGTCCTCGTCGGGCTGCTCGCCGACGACTCGACCCTCGAGCCCCGCGACATCCTGGTGATGTGCCCCGACATCGAGGCCTACGCGCCGCTCATCTCGGCCGGCTTCGGGCTCGCCGACATCGCCGGCCCGGGGCAGGGGCACCCCGCCCACCAGCTCCGCGTCCGGCTGGCCGACCGCTCCCTCGGCTCCACCAACCCGCTCCTCGGCGTCGCCGCCCAGCTCGTCGAGCTCGTGCACGGCCGGTTGAGCGCGACCCAGGTCCTCGACCTGGCGAACGCCGACCCGGTCCGGGCCCGCTTCGGGTTCGGCGACGACGAGATGGAACGGATCGCCCACTGGGTCGCCGAGGCCGGCATCCGGTGGGGGTACGACGCCGACCACCGCGCCTCCTTCGGCCTCGGCGGACTGGGGGCCAACACGTGGGCGGCCGGGATCCAGCGGGTGCTGCTGGGAGCGGCGATGTCGGGCCTCGACCACCGCCAGGTCGCGGGTGCGCTGCCCGTCGACGACGTCAGCGACGGCGACCTCGAGCTGGCCGGCCGGTTCGCCGAGCTCGTCGACCGGCTGCACACCTTCCTGGCCGGCGCGGAGGCCGCGCGCACGGTCGCCGACTGGACCCGCGTCCTAGGCGACGGCGTGCACCAGCTGACGGCGACCGCGCTCGACGACGTCTGGCAGGTCGCCCAGCTCGACCGCGAGCTCGCCCGGATCGCCGCGGGGGCGGCCGACCAGGACACCCTGCTCCGCCAGGCCGACGTGCGGGCGCTGCTGCAGCAGCGGCTGCGCGGGCGCCCGACACGGTCCAACTTCCGCACCGGCACGCTCACCGTGTGCACGATGGTGCCGATGCGCTCGGTGCCGCACCGGGTGGTCTGCCTCGTCGGCCTCGACGACGGCGTCTTCCCGCGCGCGACCGGGGTCGACGGCGACGACGTGCTGGCCCGGCGACCTCGCACCGGCGAGCGCGACCTGCGATCCGAGGACCGCCAGCTGCTGCTCGACGCGATCGCCGCCACCACCCAGACCCTGGTGATCACCTACACCGGCCACGGCGAGCACAACGGCGCGCAGCGCCCGCCCGCGGTCCCGCTCGGCGAGCTGATCGACGCGCTCGACCGCACCGCGGCCGGGCCGGTGAGCGAGCGCGTCATCACCCGCCACCCGCTCCAGCCCTTCGACGAGGCCAACCTCGTGCCGGGACGCCTGCGGGGATCGCGGCCCTTCACCTTCGACCGGTCCGCCCTCGCCGGGGCGAGCGCCGCGCGGACCGACCGGACCGTGGTGCGCGAGCTGGTGCCCGCTCCCCTGCCGGCGATCGTGCCGCCGGCCACCGAGGTGGAGCTCGCCGACCTGCAGGACTTCTTCCGCCACCCCGTGCAGGGGTTCCTGCGACGGCGGCTGCGCATCACCAAGCCCTACGACGCCGACGAGGTGAAGGACGCCATCCCGATCACGCTCGACGCCCTCGAGCAGTGGGCGGTCGGCGACCACCTCGCGATGGCCGTGCTGGGCGGCGCCGACGCGATGGCCGTCGGCGAGGCCCTCAAGGTCAGCGGGCTGCTGCCACCCGGCGCCCTCGGCAAGGGGGTGCTCGACGGCATCATCACCAAGGTCCGCCCGCTCGTGATCAGCGCGCTCGGCCTCCAGGGCGGCCCGGCCCGCACCCTCGACGTCGACATCGACCTCGGGGACCGGCGGGTGACGGGCACCGTCGGCGACGTGTTCGGCAACAACCCGGTCGCGGTGTCGTTCTCCAACCTCGGCGCCAAGCAGCGGCTGGCCGCCTGGATCAACGCGCTCGCCCTGGCCGCCGGCCGCCCCGACGAGAACTGGACCGCACACACCATCGGCAAGCACCGGTCGGGCGGTCAGATCGCGATGGTGCGTCCGCTCGCCGAGCACGACGCCCGCCGGTGGCTGCGTGACCTCGTCGCGCTGCACGAGGCGGGGATGCGAGAGCCGCTGCCGCTCCCGGTCAAGACGTCGCTGGCGTGGGCCGAGGAGTTCCGCCGCACCCAGGGCGGCAGCGACGGCAGCCCCGACGGGCGGGCGCGCGCCGAGTGGACCAGCCCCCGCTTCAACGACTCGGGCTTCCCCAAGGAGGACGCCGACGTCTGGCACGTCCGCGCCTTCGGTCCCCACCCCGACTTCGAGCTGCTCGCCGCTCCGCTCCGAGACGGCGAGGACGGTCCCGCGCCGCACCGGTTGGGTCACCACGCCTGGCGGCTGTGGGGCCCGATGATCGCCAACGAGCAGATCCGGGGGCTGTAGACAGTGGACACCTTCGACATCACCCGCGACCTCGCGCCCGGCATCACCCTGCTCGAGGCCAGCGCCGGCACCGGCAAGACGTGGACGATCGCTGCCCTCGTCGCCAAGCACGTGGCGTCCGGCCAGGTCGGTCTCGACGAGATGCTCGTCGTCACCTTCACCCGCGCCGCCAGCCAGGAGCTGCGCGAGCGGGTGCGCGGCCAGCTCGACCAGGCCGTGCAGGTGCTGACCGACCCGACGACCCGCGAGCCCGGCAACCGCCTGCACGACTGGCTGCTCGACGCCGACCCCGCCGTGCTCGACACCCGGCGCGAGCGGCTGACCACCGCCCTCGTCGCCTTCGACGGCGCCACCATCGCGACCATCCACCAGTTCTGCCAGCTGGTGCTGCGCAGCCTGGGCGTCGCCGGCGACACCGACGCGGGCGCCACGCTGGTCGAGGACCTCGAGCAGCTGACGACCGAGGTCGTCGACGACCTCTACCTCGCCCGCTTCGGCGACCAGGAGAGCCCCGCCTGGACCCGCACCCAGGCGCTCGCGCTGGCCCGGGAGGTGGTCGGTGACCCGCGCGCGGTCATCGAGCCGGTCGCGGTGCTCGCCGAGGCGCCCGACTCCCCCGCCGCGACGCGCGTGCGGTTCGCGACCGAGGTCCTCGAGGAGGTCGAGCGCCGCAAGCGTCGACTCGGCATCCTCAGCTACGACGACCTCCTCAGCCAGCTCGCCGATGCGCTCCGGGAGGAGGACTCGCCGGCACGGGTGCGCATGCGCCGCCGCTGGAAGTTCGTGCTGATCGACGAGTTCCAGGACACCGACCCGGTCCAGTGGCAGGTCTTCCAGCGCGCCTTCGCCGACACGACCACCATGGTGCTGATCGGCGACCCCAAGCAGGCGATCTACGCCTTCCGGGGCGGCGACATCGTGACCTACCTCGAGGCCGCCGACGCCGCGAGCACCACCCAGACGCTGGGGGTCAACTGGCGCTCCGACCAGCAGCTGCTCGACCGGCTCCAGGCGGTGCTCCAGGGCGCGGCGCTCGGCGACCCGCGCATCGCCGTACACCCCGTCGAGGCGCACCACACCGAGTCGCGGCTCGAGGGTGCCGGTGAGCCGTTCCGGCTCCGGGTCGTACGCCGCCACGAGCTCGGCGCAGGTCCGCGCGCCAAGCCCGGTGTCGCCCAGTGGCGCGAGCACGTCATCGCCGACGCCGCCCACGACATCAAGCGGCTCATCCAGTGCCGCCCCACGTTCGACGGGCGCGAGCTGCTGCCCGGCGACATCGCCGTGCTCGCCGCCCGGCGCAGCGAGCTGGAGGCGACGCAGGAGGCGCTGCTGGCGATCGGCGTGCCGTCGGTCATCAACGCCGGCGGCTCGGTCTTCCACACCCCGGCGGCCGGCGAGTGGCTGACGCTGCTCGAGGCGCTGGAGCAGCCGCACCGCGCCGACCGGGTGCGCGCCGCCGCGCTCACCTCCTTCTTCCCGCACGACGCGGCGTCGCTCGACGCGGGCGGCGACGAGCTGACCGACGAGCTGGCCGAGCGCGTGCGGATGATGGCCGACGTCCTGACGACCCGCGGCGTGGCAGCGGTCCTCGAGGTGACCGTGGTCGCCGGGCTGACCGCTCGGGTGCTGGGCCGCGTGGGCGGCGAGCGGACCCTGACCGACCTGCGCCACATCGGGGAGTCACTCCACCGCGTCAGCGTCGAGGACCGGCTCGGCGTGGTCGGGCTTCTCAGCTGGCTGCGCGAGCAGGTCGCCGACGACAAGCTCGAGGTCGCCTCCGAACGGACCCGGCGGCTCGACTCCGACGCCGCCGCCGTGCAGCTGGTGACGATCCACGGGAGCAAGGGCCTGGAATATCCCGTCGTCTACCTCCCGACGCTGTGGAACCGCTACGTCGGCAACGACCCCGAGATCCCGCTCTTCCACGACGACGAGGGACGCCGGTGCCGCGACGTCGGGGGACGCAGCCCGTTCCACCGGCACTCCGTCGCACGCCACTGGCGCGAGGACGCCGGGGAGTCGCTGCGGCTGCTCTACGTCGCGCTGACGCGCGCCCAGTCGCAGGTCGTCGCGTGGTATGCACCCGCCGAGCGCAACACCCCGGCCTCCCCCCTGCACCGGATGCTGCTGGGGCGGCGGCCGCAGGGCGCCGACGTGCCCGACGAGCAGCCGCTCGTGGACGAGGACCGCCTGGTCGACATCCTCGGCCAGTGGGAGGCCGCGGGCGGCGCCGCCGTCGAGCTCGCCACCCTGACGCCGCCCGATGCGACCCCGCTGGAGCGATCGAGCGACGAGCTCGCCGTCCGGGCGTTCGACCGCTCGGTGGACACCGCGTGGCGTCGTACGTCCTACTCGTCCCTCTCGGCCGCCGGTGCGGCCCACGCCGACGCGGGCTCCTGGGCCGAGCCGCTGTCGGAGCCGGAGGACCCGCCCGAGATCGGCGACGCCCTCCTGCTGGCCGAGGACGACGCACCGGCGGACATCGAGCTGGCGGCGGTCCGTTCCCCGATGGCCGGGCTGCCGGTGGGCGCGACGTTCGGGTCGCTGGTCCACGCCGTCCTCGAGCACGCCGACCCCGCCGCGTCCGACTTCCGTGCCGAGCTGCTCGAGCACATCGCCGACCAGCTGGTCTGGTGGCCGGTCGACCTCGACCCGGACGAGCTCGCCGACGCCCTCGTCCAGGTCTGCACGAGCCCACTCGGCCCGCTGGCCGACGACCTCACCCTGCTCGACCTCCGCCTGCCCGACCGGCTGCGCGAGCTCGACTTCGAGCTGCCGCTGGCCGGCGGTGACGTCGCCGACTACCCGACGACCGCGGTCCGCCTCGGCGACCTCGCGCCGGTGCTGCGCCGCCACCTGCCCGCCGGCGACCCGGTGCTCTCCTACGCCGAGACGCTCGACCACGACGCGGACCTCGCCGACCAGCCGCTGCGCGGCTACCTCACCGGCTCGATCGACGTGGTCCTCCGCGTGGGTGACCGCTTCCTCACCGTCGACTACAAGACCAACTGGCTGGGCGACCTCGACGCGCCGTTGTCCGCCCACGACTACCGGCCGGCGGTCCTCGACGAGGCGATGGGCCACTCCGACTACCCGCTCCAGGCGCTGCTCTACACGGTGGTCCTGCACCGGTTCCTGCGGTGGCGACTGCCGACGTACGAGCCGGCGGCCCACCTCGGCGGCGTGCTCTACCTCTACCTCCGCGGCATGTGCGGCCCCGAGACGCCGCGCGTCGACGGCGCGCCGTGCGGGGTCTTCGCCTGGCGTCCGCCGGTCGCCCTCGTCGAGGAGCTGTCGGCCCTGCTGGACGGAGCGCTGGTCCCGTGAGCGACCTGTTCTCGCCGGTCGACGAGCACGACCGCGACCTCGCTCTCACCGCCCCGCCCGCCCTGCGCACGGCCAACGAGGCGGGCGTCCTGACGGCCGCCGACGTCCACGTCGCGACCACGCTGGGCCGGCTCGGGGGCGAGGGCGACCCCGACGTGCTGCTCGCCGTCGCCCTGGCGGCACGCGCCGTACGCCACGGGTCGGTGTGCCTGGAGCTCGCCGCCGTCGGCACCCAGCTCGACGACCTCGACCTGACTTGGCCCGACCTGGCGGCGTGGTCGGCGGCGATCGAGCGCAGCCCGCTGCTCGACGCCGGGGTGCTGCACTGGGAGCACGGCCTGCTCTACCTCGATCGCTACCACGAGCAGGAGAGCCAGGTCCTCGACGACCTGACCACCCGAGCGGCCACGACGCCGCCGACCGACCCCGACCTCCTGGCCCGGTCGCTGGCCCGGGTGTTCCCGGACGCGGGCTACGCCGAGCAGGTGGCCGCGTGCACGCACGCCGCCAGCCAGTGGACGACCGTCATCACCGGCGGGCCGGGCACGGGCAAGACCACGGCCGTGGCGGGGCTCCTGGTCGCCCTGCACGAGCAGGCGCAGGCTCGTGGCGAGCGGCTGCGGATCGCCATGGCGGCGCCGACGGGCAAGGCGGCCGCCCGCCTCGAGCAGGCCGTGCACGACAACGCGCGCGCCTTCGACCCGGCTGACCGCGCCCGGTTGGACGGGGTGGGCGCGATGACGCTGCACCGGCTGCTGAAGACCCACCCCGGCAACCGCACACGGTTCCGCCACCACCGCGGCAACCGGCTCCCCCACGACCTCGTCGTGGTCGACGAGACGTCGATGGTCTCGCTGACGATGATGGCCCGCCTGCTCGAGGCCGTGCGCCCCGACGCGCGCCTGGTCTTCGTCGGCGACCCCGACCAGCTCTCCTCGGTCGACGCGGGCGCCGTGCTCACCGACCTCGTGCGCGGCTTCGAGGACCGGTCCGACAGCCCGGTCGCCGCCCTGACCACGGCCCACCGCTACGGCGAGGAGATCGGCGCGCTCGCCCGGGCGCTGCGCGACGGCGACGCCGACGCGGCGATCGCGGCCCTCCGCGCGGGTCACGACCAGGTCGAGTGGATCACCGACGCCGACCCGGCCTCGGCGATCCGCGCGACGGCGCTGCCGGCGGCCCTCGCCGTCCGCGACGCTGCGGCCGCCGGCGACGGCACCCGTGCCCTGGCCGCCCTCGACCGGCACCGGTTGCTGTGCGCCCACCGGGACGGGCCCTTCGGGGTGCGGCACTGGAACCGGCGGGTCGAGCAGTGGCTGACCCAGGAAACGGGTGACCCGTTGCACGAGTCGGCCTACCTCGGGCGCCCGGTCCTGGTGAACGCCAACGACTACACGCTCGGGATCTTCAACGGTGACACCGGCGTCGTCCTCGACACCGCGGGCGGGCGGCGGGTGGCCGTCGCGTCCAGCGCCGGGGTGCTCGACCTGGCCCCGTCGCGGCTCGGCGACGTCGAGACGATGCACGCGATGACGATCCACAAGAGCCAGGGCAGCCAGGCCGACGTCGTGAGCGTGCTGCTGCCCGACGAGGACTCGCGGCTGCTGACGCGCGAGCTCTTCTACACCGCGGTCACCCGCGCCAGGCACAAGGTCCGGGTGATCGGCCCCGAGGCGGCCGTCCGGGCCGCGATCGCGCGGCAGGCCCAGCGCGCCAGCGGCCTGCGCGCCCGGCTGGCCGAGGGATGAGACGCGACGCAACACCAGCGCAACAAGCCACGACTAGCCTGTCGGGGTGCCCTTCCTCCTGCGTGTCTCGCTGCCCGACGTCCCGGGGTCGCTGGGTCGCGTCGCGACCGCGATCGGCCAGGCGGGTGGCGACATCGAGGCCATCGAGATCGTCGAGAAGTCGGGCGGCGGCGAGGCGGTCGACGACGTGCTCCTCGAGATGGCGCCGGGCGCCATGCCCGACTCCATCGTCTCGGCCTGCAACGCCCTCGACGGCGTCGAGGTGCTGTGGATCAGCCGCTACGCCGCTGGCGGCAACCTGTTCCTCGACCTCGAGGTGGTCGAGGAGCTGACGGCACACCCGGCCGAGGCGCTCGACCGCGTCCTCGACCTGCTGCCGGTCACCTTCCGCGTCGACTGGGCCGCCCGCGTCAAGCCCGACGGCACGGTGCGTCGCGCGACCGACGCCGCCCCGTCCGAGGTGGCGTGGATGGCGCTCGAGCGGCCGAGCCGGCTCCCCGACGACGACGTGACCCTGCTGTGCGGGGCGCCGCTCGGCAAGGACTCCGTCGTGCTCGGACGCCGTGGCGGACCGGAGTTCCTCGACTCCGAGCTCGCCCGGCTGGGGCACCTGCTCGGGCTCGCGCGCTCGATCAGCCGCGCCTGAGCCGCGACCGACCCAGGCGCAGCCGACTCAGACGCGCTCGAGCAGGAAGAGCGGGATCTCGCGCTCGGTCTTCTCCTGGTAGCTCGCGTAGGTCGGCCACGTGGCCACGGCGTGCTCCCACCAGTCGGCACGCTCCTCACCCTCGAGGACGCGGGCGGAGTAGTCGTGCTTCTCCGCCTTGTCCTGCACCTCGACCGTGGGGTGGGCCAGGAAGTTGGCGTACCACTCCGGGTTGTCGTCGGCGCCGCCCTTCGAGGCGACCGCGAGGTAGGCCCCGTCGCGCTCGACCCGCATCACCGGGTTCTTGCGCAGGTGGCCGGACTTGCGGCCGACCGAGGTCACGACGACGACGGGGTAGTTCGTGCCCGGCAGGTTGCCGCCCTTCTCGCCGTTGGACGCCTCGTACTCCTCGACGTTGTCGCGGACCCACTTGGTCGCGCTCGGGACATAGGTTCCGTTCAGTGCCATACCGCCCACAACACCACCCCGATCCAAGCCATTCCGGCGCTGGCTAGGCTCCCGACACATGAACACCCCACGACGTTCTTCTCCTCCGCTGCGCTCCCCCGGACAACGCCGCGGGGGCCCCGCGTGAGTGCGATCGACGGCGTGTCCGAGACGTTCGACCCCGCGGCCTGGGACGAGGTGCCCGGCTTCGAGGACCTCACCGACCTCACCTACCACCGGGCGAAGGCCCACGGCACCGTGCGGATCGCCTTCGACCGCCCCGACGTGCTCAACGCGTTCCGGCCGCACACGGTCGACGAGCTGCTGCGGGTCCTCGACCACGCCCGGATGTCGGCCGACGTCGGCTGCGTGCTGCTGACCGGCAACGGACCGAGCGCGAAGAACGGCAAGTGGGCCTTCTGCACCGGCGGCGACCAGCGCATCCGCGGCAAGGCGGGCTACCAGTACGAGACCGACGGACACACCGACGCCGGCGCGGAGCCCAACCCCATCGACAAGGCCAGGCTGGCCCGGCTCCACATCCTCGAGTGCCAGCGGCTGATCCGGTTCATGCCCAAGGTCGTCATCTGCGTCGTCCCCGGCTGGGCGGCCGGGGGCGGCCACAGCCTCCACGTCGTGGCCGACCTGACCCTCGCCAGCCGGGAGCACGCCCGCTTCAAGCAGACCGACGCCGACGTCGGCTCGTTCGACGGCGGCTACGGCTCGGCCTACCTCGCGCGCCAGGTCGGCCAGAAGTTCGCCCGCGAGATCTTCTTCCTCGCCGAGGAGTACGACGCCGAGGAGATGCACCGGATGGGCGCGGTCAACCGGGTGGTGGACCACGCCGACCTCGAGGCCACGGCGCTCGAGTGGGGCCGCAAGATCAACGGCAAGTCGCCGACCGCGCAGCGGATGCTGAAGTACTCCTTCAACCTCCTCGACGACGGCCTCGTCGGGCAGCAGCTCTTCGCCGGCGAGACCACCCGCCTGGCCTACATGACCGACGAGGCCCAGGAGGGCCGCGACCAGTTCCTGGAGAAGCGCGACCCCGACTGGTCGCCGTACCCCTGGTACTACTGACGTGCGGGGCAGTCGCTACCGGTCAGTCGGGTTGCCTCGAGCCCCGTGGGCCAACCCGACCGTCCGGTAGCGGCTGGGACACTGGGTGCGTGATCCGCGCCGACGATGTGATGCCGCTCGTGCTGGCCGCCCTGCCGTCCTTCGCCGGGACGTGGCACGAGATCACGTCGCACGAGACCCACGTCGGTGAGGACGGCGTCCGGGCGAAGGAGGGCGAGTGACGTGCGCATCGTCGTCCTGACCGGCGCGGGGGTGTCGGCCGAGAGCGGGCTGGCGACCTTCCGGGACGCGGGCGGGCTCTGGGAGGGCCACGACCCGATGGTCGTCGCGACCCCCGAGGCGTTCGCCGAGGACCCCGACCTCGTGCAGCGGTTCTACGACGAGCGACGGCAGGCGCTCGCGAGCGTGCGGCCCAACGCCGCCCACGAGGCGCTGGCCCGCCTCGAGGCCGCGCTGGGACGCGACCTCTACCTCGTGACGCAGAACATCGACGACCTGCACGAGCGGGCCGGGTCGACCCGGGTCCACCACATGCACGGGCGCCTGCGCGCCGCGTGGTGCACGGCCTGCGACGAGCGGGTCGAGTGGACGCAGGGGCTGGTCGGGCGACCCCCGTGCCCGGGATGCGGGTCGGCCAGCCTGCGCCCGGACGTGGTCTGGTTCGGCGAGGTGCCCTACGACATGGACGCCATCGAGGAGGCGCTGTGGGCGTGCGACCTCTTCGTCTCGATCGGCACGTCCGGGCTGGTCTACCCCGCCGCCGCGTTCGTCCACCACGCGATCGGCCACGGCAAGCGCACCCTCGAGCTCAACCTCGACGCCAGCGACGGCAGCAGCGACTTCCACGAGTCGCGGCGCGGTCCCGCCACCGCGCTGGTGCCGGCCTGGGTCGACGAGGTGCTCGCGGGTCGATGACCGGTTCGATCAGTCCACGGGCCCGCGAGCACCCGGCTCACGACGTGGCGAGGGTCCGGTTCTCGATCTCCGGGTAGTGCTGGCGCGTGTTCACCTTGCGCTCGAGGTCGGCGATGATCGCCGGCGCGAAGTTGGTCTCGTAGAGCGCCTGCGCGCTGCCGAGCCCGCCCGGGCTGAAGACGTTGATCTCCATCAGCTTGTCGCCGACGATGTCGAGCCCGACGAGGAACATGCCGTCGCTGACCAGCTTGGGTCGCACGATCTCGACCATCTGCAGCATCTCGTCGGTGACGGCGACCTTGGTGGCCTTGCCTCCCGCCGACATGTTGGAGCGGATGTCCTTGGTGGAGTTCGTGCGCCGGAAGGCGGCGTACGACCCGTTCACCATGAGCGGCTGCCCGTTCATCACGAACATCCGGACGTCACCCTTGGCGGCCTCGGGGAGGTACTCCTGCGCCACCACGTAGCCGTCGCGGGAGATCGCCTCGATGATCTGCTTGAGGTTGGGCCCTTCCTTGCGGTCGACGAGGAAGACGCCGGCGCCGCCGGAGCCCTGCAGCGGCTTGAGCACCGCCTTGCCGCCGAGGTCCTTGATGAACTCCTCGATCATCGCCTCGTCGCGCGAGATCAGCGTCCGGGGCCGCACGATCTCCGGGAAGTGCTGGAAGTAGGCCTTGGACAACGCGTTGGCCAGGCTCGTCGGGTCGTTGACCACGAGCACCCCGGACGAGGCGATCAGCTGGCCGAAGGCGACGCCGGCGTTGTTGCGCCACGGGTCGGTCTCCGCGTCGTCGGCCGGGTCGTTGCGCAGCATCACCACGTCGAACTCGTCCATCCCGATCAGCTGCTCGACGTCGGGCTTCTTGACGTCGGACAGGTGGCGCTCGAGGGAGCGATAGGTCTTGGCGTGACCGGCGCGGGCCTTGGTGCTCAGCGACCCGTCGGGCTCGTAGGCGAAGTCGCCGATGCCCATGTACCACGCCTCGTGGCCCATCTCCTTGGCGGCCATGGCCAGCCGGTTGGTGGTGTACTCGGCCTTTTCCGTCTCGATGTCGTTGACGACGAATCCGATCTTCAACGTGCTCCCTCTCCGTGGGTGGTGCGGTCTGTGTGTGTCACGCCAGCAGGCGCTCGAGCCCCTCGACCGTCGCGGCGCGCTCGATGCGCTGCCTCGCCTGCGGGTCGTCGAGGTAGCGCGGACGGATCCGCGCCGGTCTCACCAGCCCGCGCTCGGCCAGGTCGGCGACGAGCGGCAGGTCCCCCAGCGCGAACTTGCCGCGCCAGAGCAGCTCGAGGTCGCCCCCTCCGGCGACGTGCTCGAGCAGGTCGACGAGGCCGCGCAGGTAGATCGCGTCCTTGGTCATGCCGCCGGAGCGGTAGACCCGCATCACGGTGGTGAAGGCACTCCCCTCGGGGAACCCCGCGGCCACGAGGGCGGCGTGCGCCTCGGCGAAGTCGGCACCCGCGACGAGCCGGTGCACGGTCACGACCCGGCCGGCGAGCTGGCGCAGGCGGAAGGCGGTCAGCCCCCCGCACGCGACCTCCGCCAGGACGGCGAGGCCCTCCTGCGTCTCGTCGTAGCCGGCGAGGCCGGCCCCGAGCACCTTGAACGGCTGGGCCGTCCCGTTGACCTGGGTCACCAGGTGCGTGCCGACCTCGTGGTGCAGCAGTCCCTCGGCGCGCACGCGCTGCACCGTTGAGTCGGGCCCGATGAGCAGCGTGTCACCCGAGACCATGACGCCGTTGACGTCGGGGCGGACCTCGGCGTGCATCTCGATGTCGGGGTCCTGCTCGCGGTAGTGGGCGATCTCGGCGATCGCGAGCTGGAGGAACTCCTCCGCGTCGAGCGACTCGCCCGGGCCCTCCGCGCCGGGCACGGCGACCAGCAGCGCCTCGGCCTGCTCGCGCAGCGTGGGCGACACACCGCCGTACAGCTCGATCGAGAGGCCGAGGAAATCGGCCGTGTCGCGAGCACGCAGCATCTCGAGCTGCAGCTCCATCTCCCGGTGCTTGGCCCGGAGCAGGTGCGCCAGCGTCGGGTCCTCCACCGAGGACACGTCGATCGCCGCGAGCTGCTCGGCGGCGACGTCCGGCTCGACCTCGAGGGTGCGGTAGGTGAACTCGGGCTCGGCGGTGTCGCCGGCGAGGAACTCGTCGCGCACGTCGTCGGCGTCGACGGGCGTGACCTCCAGCAGGAAGCGCATGCTGGCCGACAGCTGCGCCAGGGCGTGGTCGACCGCCCGGTCGGCCGGGCTCGGCGCGGGATCACCCATCGAGTCGGCCCAGCTCCTCCGCCAGCCCCGGGAGGGCGGCGGCGAGCGCCAGGCGCGCACGCTCGAGCGCGGTCTCGTCCACGTCGCCGGTCCACTCGTCCATGAAGGTCTTCTTGAACTCGAGTGCGAGGACGCACCCGAGGCGGGGGTAGCGATCGTGCACGAACCACGCGATGTTGCGGCCCTCGAAGGCGACGTTCTCCCGGGCGTCCACGGGACCCGCGGCGAGGTCGCCGGCCCGCAGGTCGGACAGGAAGCGGGCGACCAGCGGCTCGAACAGGTCGTGGTCGACGCTGCCGGTGCCGACGTTGACCTCGGGGTTGTCGGCCACCGGCGCGGGCGGCGCCTGGGCCCCGTCGCGACGGTGGTTGTAGGAGTGCACGTCGAGGAGCACGAACGGCCCACGCTCGGCGACGCGGTCGAGCCGCTCGCCGAGGGCATCGTAGAAGGCGTCGTACGTCGCGAGGCTGCCCTCGAACTGGGCGTCGGGGAGCTCGGCGTCGCGCCAGACCTTCAGCCCCCAGCAGTCGTCGGGGGTGCGGTAGACCGCCTCGCGGCGAGGTCGGTTGAGGTCGCACTCGAACCGCGAGCGGTGGGTCACCACGCGGTCGGGCACGACCGCCGCGATCCGGTCGGTGTGGGGGTCCTCCTCGCGGTAGCGCTCCGCCTCGTCGAGGACCATCAGGTCGGCGAGGTCGGGGCGGACGTCGTGACCGGCGTGGACGGAGGTGGCGACCACCTGTCCCTGCCAGTCACCGACGAACTCCACGATCCGGTCGGCTGCTCCCTGGTCTCCCATGCGCCCCTGCCTACCCGGTCACGGTGCGGGCACGCAACAGCCCTGGGGCGGGTAGACCAGCCGTCAGTGGTTGCTGTAGTGGGGCCCGCCCACCGCTCCGGTCGCGGCGGTCCTCACACTTTCGCCGAACGCCGGAAACGCGCCGCGGAACCTGATGGACTGGGCGACGCCATGAACGTCATCGCCTCCAGCCGGACCATCGCCTTCGTCGGCACCGCCCTCGTCGGCACCGCCCTGCTCACCTCCTGCGGGAGCACCACGACTCCTGACGACCCCTTCCTCGACCAGAGCCCGCGCGCCATCACCCGGACCGCGATGGCCGCGATGGACGACGTGACGTCAGTGCGGCTGCTGGGCACGTTGCACACCGACCGCGGCCGCGTGCGCATCGACGTCCGGGTCGACGACGGAGGCCGGTGCGCCGGCAGCTTCGACGGCGACCGGGGCGGCGCACGGTTCGTCAGCTCCGACGACGGCACCTGGGCCCAGCCCGACGAGACGTTCTGGCGCACGTCGACGGCAACGTCGCGCGAGGCCGAGAAGGTGATGCGCGAGGTCGGCACGTCGTGGGTCAGCCTCGCCGACGGCGCGGTCGACGTCGACGAGCTGTGCGGGACGAAGGCGATCCTGGGTGGCTTCAAGGGCCGCAAGGACGGCGGCGAGGGCCGCCTCAGCAAGGGAGACGTCGAGCTGGTCGGCGACACGCAGGCCGTCGCCGTACGCGCGAAGGGTCGCGGTCAGGCCGCGACCATGTGGGTCGAGGTGGAGGAGCCCCACCGGGTCGTGAAGATCATCTCCCGCGACCACGGCCGACCGCAGAGCATCTCCTTCGAGGAGTTCGGCACCGAGGTCACCGCCGAGGCCCCGCCCGCGGACGAGGTCCTCGACATGACGGCGTACGGCGCAGGCGGCACGCCGAGGCGCTGACTCACCAGGTCGTGGTCAGCGACTCGGGCGCCGCCTGCGGGACGACCAGCCGGAACGTTGCTCCCGCGCCGCGGGCCGACTCGACCGTGATGGTGCCACCGTGTCGGACCGCGACCTGGCGGGCGATCGTCAGCCCGAGCCCGTAGCCCGACCGCGACAGGGCCGCCGGGTCGTCGGAGCGGAAGAACTCACCGAACAGCCGACCCTGGTCGGTCGAGGAGATGCCGATCCCGTGGTCACGCACGCTCAGCTCGACCTGCTGGTCGTCGCCGCGGAGCTCGACCTCGACGGTGCCACCGAGGTGCGAGAACTTCACGGCGTTGTCGAGCAGGCCGCCGATGCACCGGGAGAGCTCGAGCGGGTGGCCGTGGACGTGGCAGGTCCCGACCACCGTCTGCACGATCCGGACGTCACGGTGCGCGGCCATCGGCCGCACCGCCTCGACCGCCTCGGCGGCCAGCTCGGCCAGGTCGAGGGTCGCCTCGCTGACCGCGCCGGTGGAGTCGGCCAGCCGGGAGACCAGGGCGAGGTCCTGCGCCAGGCTCGTGAGCCGGGCGGTGTTGCGGATCATCGGGACCACCGAGCGACGGGCGTCCTCGGGGAGCTCCATCGCGTCGAGGAGCTCGAGGTGGCCGGCCACCAGGGCGAGGGGGTTCTGCAGCTCGCGGGCGACCAGGTCGATCAGGCTGCGGCGGTGGTCCCCCACCTCGCGGAGCTGGTCCATCACGGCGTGCTCGCGCTCGTTGGCCTGGGCGTTGAGGATGGCCCGGCCCAGGTCGTGCGCGACGTCGAGGGCGGCCGAGCTCTCGTCGTCGGTCCACCGGGGACCGTCCGCGTCGCGTGCCACGGCCAGCATCCCGAGCGCCGTCGCACCAGCGCCGACGGGCACCAGGACGACCTCGCGCAGCCCGCGCTCGGTCACGTGCGGGGTCAGCGAGTCGCGGTAGTGCTCGTCGAGGACGTCGTCGCCCCACACGCGCTCGGAGTCGATGATCAGGACCTCCTGGCGCGCCCAGGCGTCGGTCATCGCGGCCCTCATCGCCGCCCGGACGCCGTACGACAGGTCGAAGCCGCTGCCGGGCGCGAACGGGATGATCAGCTCGCCGTCGAAGGAGTCGAGGGT
The DNA here is from genome assembly GCF_003057875.1 of Nocardioides currus. Lineage (GTDB taxonomy): Bacteria > Actinomycetota > Actinomycetes > Propionibacteriales > Nocardioidaceae > Nocardioides > Nocardioides currus. The sequence goes on from NZ_PYXZ01000001.1 coordinate 899,293, forward strand.
GGCGATCCAGATGCCGTGCGCCCGGAAGGGCTCGCGGAACTCCTCGCGCATCGTGCTGAGCAGCTCGCGCAGGTCGGCGCTCGGTGACGCCGACCTGACCACGGCCCGGGTGGCGCTCGAGATCCTGATGCGCTGGGCGAACTCCTCGCGCTCGATCTGGACGAGGGCGAGGTGGAGCGCCGGACGGATCACCCGGTCGAGCTCGACGAGGTCGGCCGCGGACGGTCGCTTCCCGTCCAGCGGGTTGTCGAGGTAGATGAGGCCACGCAGCCGGTCCTCGTCGTCGCGGACCTCCGCGATCAGCATGTCCTCCCGGTGCCACCGGCTCCGGTCCTCGTGCCGCGCGATGTCGGGGAAGACGCTGTAGGGCGCGAGGTTCTCGAACGCCTCACGCGTCATGTCCTCGGCGCGGAGGAAGCGCAGCGCGCCCGTCACGACACCCTGGTCGAGGGCGGGATACATCGCCGAGAGCGGGGACCCGGTCCCGTCGCGCTCGCTGCGCGTGACCGGGTTGTCGGTGGCGATCGCCACGAACTCGAGCATCCCGTCGCCGCGCAGCACCTCGATCGCGCAGGACTCGAAGCCGCCCAGGACCCGCAGGCGCTCGGCGATCGCCGCCATCGACGTCCGGGCGGCGACGTCGCCCCAGCCGTGCCGGCGCGGCCGGACGAGGTCGGTGGCCGAGATCGGCCCCTGACTGGTCATCTCGCCCCCTTCCTTCCCGCCCACGATCCCACGCCCGCAGCGGCCCGACAGCCGAACGGCGCAGGCTTTACCGCGTCCGCCGCAGCAGCGCTCCCGCGTGCGGGGGCAGCGCCAGCCCGTCGGCGGCCACCGTCGCCCCGGCCGGGGTCGCGAAGAGCACCTCGTGCTCGCCCGCCAGCGGCACCTCGGCCGGCTCGCTGCCGACGTTGACGACGACACTGACCGACCCGCGGCGCATCACCAGCGTGCGCGCCTCCTCGTCGACGTCCACCTCGACGCGACGCAGGTCGGGGTCCGTGAGCTCCGGGACCTCACGGCGCAGCGTCGCGAGGCGGCGGTAGACGTCGAGCAGCACGGCGTGGCGCCCGGTGCCGACCTCGTCCCACGCGAGCTTGGACCGGTCGTACGTCGCCGGGTCCTGCGGGTCCGGGACCACGGCCGGGTCCCAGCCCATCCGCTCGAACTCGCTCAGGCGTCCGGTGGCCGTCGCCTCGCCCAGGTCGGGCTCGGGGTGGGAGGTGAAGAACGCGAACGGCGTGGAGGCCGCCCACTCCTCGCCCTGGAAGAGCATCGGCGTGAAGGGGGACGCCAGCGTGAGGAGCGCGGCGCAGGCGAGCTGGTCGTCGTCGAGGGCCTCGGTGACCCGGTCGCCGCGGGCGCGGTTGCCGATCTGGTCGTGGTTCTGGCTCGCCACCACGAGCCGCCACCCGGGCATCCTCTCCACGTCGACCGGCACGCCGTGCTGGCGGTTGCGGAACGAGCTGAACGTGCCGTCGTGGAAGAACCCGCGGGTCAGCACCTTGCCCAGCGCGGACAGGGGCTCGAAGTCGGCGTAGTAGCCGTCGGTCTCCCCGGTCAGGGCGACGTGCACGGCGTGGTGGAAGTCGTCGCTCCACTGGGCGTCGAGCCCGTAGCCGCCGGCCTCGCGCGGCGTCACGAGGTGCGGGTCGTTGAGGTCCGACTCCGCGATCAGGGTCAGCGGTCGCCGCTGGTGGGCGGAGAGGGCGGCCACCTCGGTGGCCATCTCCTCCAGGAGGTGGACCGGGGACTCGTCGGAGAGGGCGTGCACCGCGTCGAGCCGCAGCCCGTCGACGTGCATGTCGGTGAACCACATGCGCACGCTGTCGAGGATCAGCCGCCGCACCTCGTGGCTGTCCTCCCCGTCGAGGTTGACCAGGTCGCCCCACGTGTTGGAACCCTGCTTGAGGTAGGGCCCGAAGACCGGCAGGTAGTTGCCCGACGGCCCGAGGTGGTTGTGCACGACGTCCTGGATGACCCCGAGGCCGGCCGCGTGGCAGCCGTCGACAAAGCGCTGGTAGGCCGCGGGACCGCCGTACTGCTCGTGCACGGCCGACCACAGGACGCCGTCGTAGCCCCAGTTGTGGGTGCCGTTGAACGCGTTGACCGGCATCAGCTCGACGAGGTCCACGCCGATCGAGCGCAGGTGGTCGAGCTTGCCGAGCGCGGCGTCGAGCGTGCCCTCGGGGGTGAAGGTGCCGACGTGGAGCTCGTAGATCACCGATCCCCCGAGCTGGCGCCCGGTCCAGTCGTCGTCGCTCCACGCGTGGGCGGTGGCGTCGAAGGTGCGGGAGAGGCCGTGCACCCCGTCGGGCTGGCGGCGCGAGCGCGGGTCGGGCAGCGGCGTCTCGGAGTCGTCGACGAGGTAGCCGTAGTCGACCTCGCCGGTGGGCACCGGTCCCTCCGGCGTCCACCAGTCGTCGGCGCGGCGCGTCATCGGCACCCGCTTGCCGCCAACCTGGAGGGTCAGCGACGTGGCGCGCGGAGCCCAGACGTCGAAGCGGTCGTGGACCGCCTCCAGCGGCGCCGAGCTCCGCAGGAGCAGCGCGGCGGGCAGGTCGGCGAGCACGTCGCCGACAGGGGCGTCGCCGGAGAACGGCCGGCCGGAGACGGCGTCGACCCACTCGCCGGCCGGCAGGGCGACGGTGGTCTCGCCCCAGCCGCCGCGCGCGGCGAGACCGAGCGGGAGGCGGGTGGCCACGGTCACGGCACCACCGCGGTCGAACGCGACCGCGTGCTCGCTCGCCTCGCCGGTGACCTCGACGGGGGCGTAGGACTCGAAGAGCTCCGGCCGGTCGCGACGGGCCAGCAGGCCGGCGCGGGTGAGCAGCAGCTTGGCCGCCCCCGGGTCGTCGACGCCGCCGGCCAGCCCCGGCCGGGCGCCGCCCGCGACCTCGTCGAGCAGGCTGCGGCGTACGTCGAAGTCGACCGGTCGCCGGTTGTCGGGGTCGACCAGGCTCTGCTCCCACAGCTCACTGCCCTGGTAGACGTCGGGCACGCCGGGCATCGTGATCGCGAGGAGCTTGGCGCCCAGGGCGTTGCTCCAGCCCGCCTCGGCGACGGCAGCGAGCACCTCGTCGACGACGGCGCGCACGTCGGGGCGGTCGAGCGCCGCGTCGACCGCCGCGTGCACGGCCGCCTCGTAGTCCTCGTCGGGTGCGGTCCAGGTCGTGCGGTCGCCGGCCTCGCGCATCGCCTTCTCGGCGTATCCGTGCAGCCGCTCGCGCCAGTCGCCGTCGAGGCCGGACGCGGGCCAGGCGCCCACGATCGCCTGCCAGAGCAGGTTGCCGAAGCCGGCGTCGGGCAGCGGGACGAGGTCCAGCAGCCGGTCGAGGGCGTCGGCCCAGAGGTCGGGCACCTCGGCCAGCGCCGTGATCCGGGCGCGGACGTCCTCGCCGCGCTTGGTGTCGTGGGTCGACAGCGCCGTCATCGCGTGCGGCCAGTCGCGCTGGCGGGCAGACATGGCGTCGTGCCAGTCGTCGAGGGTGATGCTGAAGACGGACGGGTCGGCGCCGACCTCGTTGAGCGACGTGAGCCGCGACCAACGGTAGAACGAGCAGTCCTCAACGCCCTTCGCCATCACCATGCCCGAGGTCTGCTGGAAGCGGAGGGCGGGCGGCTGCTGCGGGTCCGACAGCACCGGCTGGAGCACGTCGAGGGTGGTGGCCAGGTCGGGACGCAGCTCGCGGGCGAGGGCGAACGCCTCGTCGAGGTGCTCACGCCCGCCGGGCAGGTAGGAGCGGTAGACCGGGAAGCAGGCGACGAGCTCGCCGACCGCGTCCTCGGTGTCAGCAGGCGCGTCCGGGATCGCGACCCGCAGCTCGCGCCCGATGCGCAGCACCTCCGAGCGCAGGATGCCGTCGGCCACGGCGCGCTTGTTGTCGTGGACCATCGCGGCCCAGTCGACGGGCCCGCCTCGCAGCCGCTCGTCGAGGGCGCCGAGCGCCTCGGCCGCCGTGGGGTCGGTGAGGACGCGGTCGACCAGCGCCATGGCGTCGTAGCCCGTGGTGCCCGAGGTGGGCCAGTCCGACGGGAGCTCCTCACCGGGCTCCAGGATCTTCTCGACGAGGACGTAGGCGTCGCCGGTCAGGTCGGCGAGGTCGCGGAGGTAGCCCTCCGGGTCCCGGAGCCCGTCGGGGTGATCGACGCGGAGGCCGTCGACGAGGCCCTCGCTGAACCAGCGGGCGATCTCGTCGTGCGAGCGGTCGAACCACTCGCGGTCCTCCACCCGGATCGCCGCGAGGCTGTTGACGGCGAAGAAGCGGCGGTAGTTGAGGCCGGCGTCGGCGAGGCGCCACGAGACCAGCTCGTAGTGCTGGCGGCGGTGCACCTCGTCGGCGTCGGCCCCGCCGTCGTGGAAGTCGTCGGCGCTGCCGGGAGCCAGCGGGAAGGCGTGGTCGTGGTAGAGCAGCTGGCCGGCCTCGACCGACAGGTGCGCGATGGCGCCGCCGTCGAGCAGGTCGTCGTCGCCGACCACCGGGATGCGCACCCGACCGCCCCCCGCGGCCCAGTCGATGTCGAACGCGTCGGCGAAGTCGGAGGCCTGGCCGTGGGTCAGCACCGACCACCACCACGCGTTGTCGCTGGCGGAGGCGACCCCCACGTGGTTGGGCACGATGTCGACGAGCACGCCCATCCCGAGCCGGTGCGCCTCGGCCGAGACCGCCGACAGCCCGGACACCCCGCCCCTGGCCGCGTCGATGCGGCCGTGGTCGGAGACGTCGTAGCCGTGGTTGCTGTGCGCCTCGGCCGCGAGCAGCGGCGAGAGGTAGACCCAGTCCACGCCCAGGTCGTGGAGGTAGGGCAGCACGTGCGCCGCCGCGTGCAGGTCGAAGTCCTCGGTGATCTGGAGCCGGTAGGTGCTGACGGGCGTGCGCATGGTGCCTCTCGCTGGTGGGTCGCGGGTCGGTCAGGTCTGCTCGCGCTGGTGACGCTGGTCGGCGGCCGGGGTCGCCTCCGCCTCGGTCGCGGCGTCGGCCAGCGACGCCAGGGACGCGGCGACCGAGTGGTCGGGGCTCGCCTCGGGCTCGGCGTGCTCACGCAGCACGACGAGGCTGTGCGTGCCGAGGTCGAAGGTCGCGCCGGCGGTCAGCGTGCGGGCAGTGTCGGCCCCACCGCCGGTGTCGATGACCACGTCCCACGCAGCGGCGTACTCGTCGGTGGGCAGGCTCACCGTCGCGGGCCCGTCGGCGTTGAAGTAGAGCAGGAAGTGGTCGTCGGTGATGGTGCCCCCGCGGGCGTCCTTGCCGGCGATGCCGTCGCCGTTGAGGTACATCCCGATGGCCTTGGCGCCCTCGTCCCAGCCGTCGTCCTCCATCGGGGTGCCGTCGAGGGCGAGCCACACGATGTCGTTGAGGCGCTGGCCGTCACCGGTGCGCACGGTGTTGCCGGTGAAGAACCGCTTGCGGTGGAAGGTCGGGTGGCTCGCGCGGAGCTTGGCGACCGCGGCCGTGAACTCGATCAGCGGCTTGTCGGCACGGTCCCAGTGCACCCAGCTGATCTCGCTGTCCTGGGCGTAGGTGTTGTTGTTGCCGTCCTGCGTGCGGCTCAGCTCGTCGCCGTGCAGCAGCATCGGCACGCCCTGGCTCAGCAGCAGCGTGGCGATGAAGTTGCGCTGCTCGCGGGCCCGCGCCTCGAGGATCTCCGGGTCGTCCGTCGGCCCCTCGACGCCGTGGTTCCAGGACCGGTTGTGGCTCTCGCCGTCGTTGTTGTCCTCGCCGTTGGCGTCGTTGTGCTTCTCGTTGTAGGACACGAGGTCGCGCAGGGTGAAGCCGTCGTGCGCGGTGACGAAGTTGATGGACGCGAACGGGCGCCGTCCGGAGTGCTCGTAGAGGTCGGAGGAGCCCGAGAGCCGGGAGGCGAAGTCGCCCAGGGACGGCTCGCCGCGCCAGAAGTCGCGCACGGTGTCGCGGTAGTCGCCGTTCCACTCGGTCCACTGGGGCGGGAAGCCGCCGACCTGGTAGCCGCCCGGGCCGATGTCCCACGGCTCGGCGATCAGCTTGACCTGGCTGACGACCGGGTCCTGCTGCACCATCTCGAAGAAGGTCGAGAGCTTGTCGACGTCGTAGAACTCGCGGGCGAGGGTCGCGGCGAGGTCGAAGCGGAAGCCGTCGACGTGCATCTCGGTGACCCAGTAGCGCAGCGAGTCCATGATCAGCTGGACCGAGTGCGGGTGGCGGACGTTGAGGCTGTTGCCGGTGCCCGTGTAGTCCATGTAGTAGCGCTGGTCGTCCTCGACGAGGCGGTAGTAGGCCGGGTTGTCGATGCCCTTGAAGCTCAGCGTCGGCCCGAGGTGGTTGCCCTCGGCCGTGTGGTTGTAGACGACGTCGAGGATGACCTCGATGCCGGCGACGTGCATGGCCTTGACCATCGCCTTGAACTCCTGGACCTGCTGGCCCTGGTTGCTCGAGGCGTAGTCGGCGTGCGGGGCGAAGAAGCCGAGGGTGTTGTAGCCCCAGTAGTTGCGCAGCCCCTGGTCGAGGAGCGTGGAGTCCTGGACGAACTGGTGGACCGGCATCAGCTCGATCGCCGTGATGCCGAGCTTGGTGAGGTGGTCGGTGATGGCCGGGTGCGCGAGACCGGCGTAGGTCCCGCGCTGCTCCTCCGGCACGTCGGGGTGCAGCTGCGTGAGTCCCTTGACATGGGCCTCGTAGATGATCGACTCGTTGTAGGGGATGTTGAGCCGGCGGTCGCCCTCCCAGTCGAAGAACGGGTTGATCACGACGCCGTGGGTCATGTGGGCGGCCGAGTCGTCGTCGTTCCTGCTGTCCTCGTCGCCGAAGTCGTAGCCGAACAGTGACTGGTCCCAGTCGATCTCGCCCGCGGTCGCCTTGGCGTAGGGGTCGAGCAGCAGCTTGTTGGGGTTGCAGCGCAACCCCTGCGTCGGGTCCCACGGACCGTGGACGCGGTAGCCGTAGCGCTGGCCGGGCTGCACGGTCGGCAGGTAGCAGTGCCACACGTAGGCGTCGACCTCGGTGACCTCCAGGCGGGTCTCGGTCAGCTTCCCGCGGGGGCCGACGTCGAACAGGCACAGCTCGACGCGCTCGGCCACCTCGCTGAACAGCGCGAAGTTGGTGCCGCTGCCGTCGAACGTGGCGCCGAGCGGGTAGGGGGTTCCAGGCCAGATCTGCACGGGGCTCCTCGGTTGTTGGATCGTTCCAAGACTACCTGTACCCGCGATCGGGTGACCCCACCCGCAGGGGTTACAGACCGTTCTGGCTGAAGTGCTGGTAGTCCTTGGACTGGTTCCAGTCCCCGCCCCACTCCCACCCGATGCGCGCGAACGCCGCGACGACCGGCCCCGCGGGCACGATCATCCCGGGCCTCACGGCGTCGCGCCGGAGGTAGGAGCCGGCGAGCTCCGGCAGCACGACGTCGCCCTTGGCGTACGGGTTCTGGAAGGTGTTGACGTCGATGGCCAGGCCGTAGGCATGCTGGGAGAAGTACGTCGCCCCGGTGCTCGGTCGGCAGACGAACGACCCGGTCCCGTTGCCGTCGCCGGTGGCCGGGGCGTCCGGGTCGTAGGAGCGCACGATCCCGACCTGCTCCTGCGGGAACCGCTGGCGGTAGAGCGTGCGGAACACGCGGGCGATGTCGTCGGCGACGCTGCGGTGGACGAGCAGCTCGCCCGTGTGGCGCCGGGCGTCGAACCCCCAGAACACGAGCCGGACCCAGGCCAGGTCGGTCGCCGCGACCGGGCAGCCCTCCCGCCAGCTCGACCGGGCGACCACCGCGGCGGGCGCCGGCGAGACGACCTTCGCGGCGAACCCGCGCCCCGGCAGCGCTGGCACCGTGTCGGGCAGGGTCCACCGGCGGTGGCGCAGGGCCGGCGGCGTGGGGCGCACCTCGCCGTACCCGCTCGAGGTCGTCGGCAGCTCCCGGGCCCCGAGCCAGGCCGGGGGCCGTGAGCCGAAGCCGGTCGAGGCCTCGGTCAGGGTGCCGTCGGCGGGCGCGGTCCGCACGGTCCGCCCTGCCGGCGCGGCGGCGGCTCCGCCCCATCCGAGGACCACGGACAGGACGAGGGCGACGGCGCTGAGCGGCGTACTCCTGATCACACTGCACGCTAACTCGTCGCCCGAACAGAACTGGCGGGTAACATAGCCGCATGAGCCGTGAGATCTACGACGAGGACCACGAGGCGTTCCGCGCCTCCGTCAAGGAGTTCCTGGACCGCGAGGTCACCCCGCACCTGGACGACTACGCCGAGGGCCACGGCCTGTCGAGGGAGTTCTGGCTGGCCGCCGGCAAGCAGGGCTTCCTCGGCCTGGAGATCCCGGAGGAGTACGGCGGCTCCGAGGCCGGCGACTACCGCTTCAACGCGGTGCTCACCGAGGAGCTGGCGAAGGTCAACATGACCCTGCCGTCCTGCGTCGGCATCCACGCCGACATCACCGTGCCCTACCTCGTGCACCTCACCAACGACGAGCAGCGCGCCCGCTGGCTGCCCAAGGCCGCGAGCGGCGAGATCCTGACCGCGATCGGCATGACGGAGCCCGGCGGCGGCTCCGACCTCGCCAACCTCAAGACCACCGCCGTGCGCGACGGCGACGACTGGGTCATCAACGGCTCCAAGACCTTCATCACCAACGGCGGCTCCGCCGACATCGTGCTGGTCGCCGCCCGCACCAGCCCGGAGAAGAAGGCCAAGGGCATCTCGCTGTTCGCCGTCGACACCACGCTGCCCGGCTTCTCCGTCGGGCGCGTGCTCGACAAGGTCGGCCAGGACGAGTCCGACACGGCCGAGCTCGCGTTCGAGGACGTCCGCGTCAGCAACGATGACCTCGTCGGTCCGCTCGACACCGGCTTCATCTCGATGATGCAGTTCCTGCCGCAGGAGCGCCTCGGCTCGGCGATCACCAACCTCGCGCACGCCGCGCAGATCCTCGAGGAGACGATCCAGTACGCCAAGGACCGCAAGGCCTTCGGCCAGCCGATCGGCAGCTTCCAGCACAACTCGTTCCTGATGGCCGAGCTCGTCACGCAGATCGAGGTGACGCAGGCCTACGTCGACCAGTGCGTCATGAAGCACACCCGCCAGGAGCTCACGGCGGTCGACGCCGCGAAGGCGAAGTGGTGGACCTCGCAGGTCCAGAACGAGGTCCTCGACCACTGCGTCCAGCTGCACGGCGGCTACGGCTACATGAACGAGTACCGCGTGGCCCGCGCCTGGCGCGACGCCCGGGTCTCGAAGATCTGGGCCGGGTCCAACGAGATCATGAAGATGCTGATCGGGCGTGACCTCGGGTTCCAGTGAGCCCGGGTGCCATGAGCCGGATGTTCGTGGCGGTGATCCCGCCGGAGGAGGCCGTCGAGGACCTCGACGACTTCCTGTCCGTACGTCGCAGCGCCGCCGCTGCCTCTGATGGACGCTGGCGGTGGGCGCCGTCCCACAGCTTCCACGTGACGCTCGCGTTCGCCGCGCACGTGCCCGAGCAGGCCTTCGAGTCGCTGTGCGAGCGGTTGGAGTCGGCGGCCGGGAAGCACGCGGCGTACGACACGAGGATCGTGGGTGGCGGCGCGTTCCCCGACCCCGACCGGGCGAAGGTGCTCGTCGCCGGGCTGGAGGGCTCGTTCGACGACCTCGCCGCGGCGTCTCGGCGTGCCGCGTCGACGGCGGGCGTCGCCGTCGACGGCCAGCGCTTCCGGGCGCATGTCACGCTCGCCCGCCTGGGTCGGCCCGCCAACGTGACGCGGTGGGTGCGGCTGCTCGACACCTACGCCGGACCGACGTGGCAGGTGTCCGAGATGGCGCTCGTCGAGTCGCACCTCGGCGAGGGGCCGCGGCGTGGTCCGCGGCACGAGGTGCGGGCGACGTTCCCGCTGTCTGCCTAGCCTCACCTTCGTTGCGGACGGCGCCGCGGCGGGGAAGGCTGGACGCGTGAACGAGCGCAGCGAGCGAACAAATCAGCACAGTGCCACCGGTGCCTCATGCGCGCGCGGAGCGAAGCGAGCACGTGCATGAGCCTCGAGATCGGAACGGACACGGACCCTCAGCACTGGCACGAGCAGGTGGACGCGGCGAGCGGCAACCGGCTCAACGCCCTCCGGGCGGCGGTGCTCGGCGCCAACGACGGCATCGTGTCGACCGCCGGCATCGTGATGGGTGTCGCCGGCGCGACCAGCGACCGGTCCGCCCTGCTGATCGCCGGCGTCGCCGGCCTGGTGGCGGGCGCGATGAGCATGGGGACGGGCGAGTACGTCTCGGTCAGCACCCAGCGCGACTCCGAGAAGTCGATCCTGCGCCTCGAGGCGCGCGAGCTCGAGGCGATGCCCGAGACCGAGGAGCGCGAGCTCGCGAGGATGTACGAGGAGAAGGGGCTCGACGCCGAGCTCGCCACCCAGGTCGCCGCCCAGCTGACCGCGCACGACGCGCTCGGCGCCCACGCCGACATCGAGTTCGGGATCGACCCGGACGACCTGACCAACCCGTGGCACGCCGCTTGGGCCTCGATGCTCTCGTTCACCCTCGGCTCCCTGCTGCCGCTCCTGTGCGTCGTGCTGGTCCCGGCGGGCGCGCGGATCGTCGTCACCGTGCTGACCGTCGTGGTCGCCCTCGCCCTCACCGGCTTCGTCAGCGCCCGGCTCAGCCTCAGCCCGCGGGTGCGCGCGATCGCCCGCAACGTGGCGGGCGGGCTCCTCGCGATGGGCGTGACCTATCTGATCGGCTCTCTCGTGGGGATGGGCGTCGGCTGAGCGGGGCTGGGTTCACGACCCGCCTCGGGTTTCCCCGGCTAGCCGGGGAAACCCGAACATCCCGGGGCATGCAAGCCACACGAAGTTCGAGACTCGCCCGGGAAGTCCGGGTGTACGGCGCCTCGCCGGCCCTATCGGGCGGTCCGGTCCCGGTAGAAGTCCCGGACGACGGCGACCAGCTCGTCGGGCACCTCCATCGCCGCGAAGTGCCCGCCCCGCGGGTGCTCGGTCCACGACACGATGTCGGTGTTGTCGCGCTCCGCGAACGGTCGCATCGACCGGAAGTCGTCGGCGAACACCGCCACGCCGATCGGCCCGTGGTTGACCTGCGGCTCGACGGACTTCTCGGTGTAGTGGAAGCGGGTGGCGCCGGCGGAGGTGTTCGTCAGCCACATCAGGCTGGCCTGGGCCAGCACCTGCTCCTGGGTGACAAGGCTGGTGCCGTTGCCGAAGTTCCAGAAGAGCTCGTTGTAGGCCAGCTGGCCGACCGGTGAGTCGCTGAGGGCGGCCGCGATGGTCAGCGGTCGCTTGGCGTTGAGGTCGGCGTAGCCGTTGACGCCCTGGAACCAGCCGGCGAACTCCAGCGCCGCGTAGTCGGCGGGGGTCATGCGCTCGAACTCGGCCGGGTCGCCGGACGGGAAGGAGAACAGCTGGAGCACGTGGGCGCCCAGGAAGCCGGCCACGCCCTGCGCCGCCAGCTCGCGGGAGACCATCGCGCCGCCGTCGGAGCCGTGGGCGCCGTAGGACTCGTAGCCGAGCGCGCGCATGAGGGTGTCGAACGCCCGCGCGGTCCGTGCGGTCGTCCAGCCCCCGTCGGACAGCGGCGTGCTGAACCCCATGCCCGGCAGGCTCGGGATCACCAGGTGGAAGGCGTCGGCCGCGTCCGCGCCGTGGGTCGTCGGGTCGGTCAACGCGTCGATCACGTCGAGGAAGTCGAGCACGGAGCCCGGGTAGGTGTGGGTGAGCAGCAACGGCGTCGCGTCCTCGTGCGGTGAACGGACGTGAAGGAAGTGGATGGTCTGGCCGTCGATCTCGGTGCGGAACTGCGGGTGGGCGTTGAGCCGCGCCTCGGTCGCGCGCCAGTCGAAGTCGCGCCAGGCCTCGACCGTCGCGCGGAGGTGGTCGACCGGGGTGCCCTGGTCCCACCCGTCGCCCGGGAGCTGGTCGGCGAAGCGGGTGCCTGCGAGGCGACGACGCAGGTCGTCGAGGTCGGCGTCCGGGACGGCGACGTGGAAGGGCGTGATGGTCGAGGTGTTCTCGTGAGTCGTCATGTGGGCAACGCTAGGGTCGATACAGGTCCATGACGAGCCTGTATTTCCGACGGAGTCAGGAGCCAACCGTGCTGGGTACGTCCGCCCGCCTGCTCGCCCTGCTCGGGCTGCTCCAGAGCAGACCCTCGTGGACCGGCACCGCCCTGGCCGAGCGGCTGGACGTCGACACCCGGACGGTGCGCAAGGACGTCGCGCGCCTGCGCGAGCTCGGCTACCCGATCGACGCGGTGCGGGGTCGCCACGGCGGCTACCGGCTCGGCACGCAGGGGCAGCTGCCTCCGCTGCTCCTCGACGACGACGAGGCCGTCGCCGTCGCGCTCGGTCTCGGCACCGTCGACGCCGCGATCCCCGGACTCGCGGCCACCGGTCAGGCCGCGCTCGCCAAGCTCGAGCGCACCCTGCCCGAGCGGCTGCGGCGCCGCGTGCGCGCCCTGCAGGAGACCACCGACGTCGGACCGGCCAACACCGGCACCAACGTCGTCGACCCCGAGGTCGACGCGCAGCTGCTGGTCGACCTGGCCTCGGCCATCCGCGACCGCACCGGCCTGCGGTTCCACTACCGCGAGGACGAGCGCATCGAGGCCGATCCCTACCGCTTGGTGAGCTGGCACCAGCGGTGGTACGTCGTGGCCCGCGAGCGACCGACCGGCGACTGGCAGGCGTTCCGGGCCGACTGGATGCGGCTGCGCGTCCCCGGCGCGAGTCGGTTCGACTGGCGCCCCCTGGAGGACGGCGACTACTCGGCCTTCGTGCTGCGGCAGGTGGCGTCCACCGGCTGGCAGGTGCACGCGCGGATCCTCGTCGACGGCTCGGCCGAGGAGGTGCTGGCCCGGATCAACCCGGCGGTGGGCGTGGTCGAGACGGTCGACGACGACCACTGCGTGCTGGTGACCGGCGCGGACAGCCTCGAGATCGTCGCCGTGTGGATCGGGATGCTCGGCCTCGACTTCCACGTCGAGGCCCCGGCCGAGCTGGTCGAGCACGTGCGCGACCTGGCCGCCCGCTACGCGCGGGCCCTGCCTGGGTGACGACGGTCCCCGCGCCGTACGCCCGATCCGTCGTCCGGGCGGTGGCCCAGCCACCTTCCCGCGCCCAGGAAGGTGGCTGACGCACCGCCGCGGGAGGCCGACACGCGATCCGCCACCCCGGGCGGTGGCCCAGCCACCTTCCCGCGCCCAGGAAGGTGGCTCACGCACCGCTGCCGGCGAAAGAGCAGCGGGGCGTACGGCGTCAGCCCAAGGCCCGCACGATGTCGTCGACGCGGTCCTTGGCGTCGCCGAAGAGCATGCGGCTGTTGTCCTTGAAGAACAGCGGGTTCTGGACGCCGGCGTAGCCGGTGGCCATCGAGCGCTTGAAGACGATCACGTCCCTGGCGTTCCAGACCTCGAGCACCGGCATGCCGGCGATCGGTGAGCCCGGCTCCTCCAGCGCGGCAGGGTTGACGGTGTCGTTGGCGCCGATCACCAGCACCACGTCGGTGTCGGGGAAGTCCTCGTTGATCTCGTCCATCTCGAGCACGATGTCGTAGGGCACCTTGGCCTCGGCGAGCAGGACGTTCATGTGCCCGGGCAGCCGGCCGGCGACGGGGTGGATGCCGAAGCGCACGTCGACGCCCTTGTCGCGCAGCTTCTTGGTCATCTCGGCGACGGGATACTGCGCCTGCGCGACCGCCATGCCGTAGCCCGGCGTGATCACCACGGACTTCGCGTCGGCCAGCAGCTCGGCGACCTCGTCGGCCTGCACCTCGCGGTGCTCGCCGTAGTCGCGCTCCTCGCCGCTGACGGCGCCGTCGGAGCCGAAGCCGCCGGCGATGACGCTGACGAACGAGCGGTTCATCGCCGTGCACATGATGTAGCTGAGGATCGCACCGGAGGAGCCGACGAGGGACCCGACGATGATCAGCAGGTCGTTGTCGAGCATGAAGCCGGCGGCCGCCGCGGCCCAGCCGGAGTAGGAGTTGAGCATCGACACCACGACCGGCATGTCGCCGCCGCCGATGGCCGCCACGAGGTGGAAGCCGAGCAGCAGCGCGAGCGCGGTCATGAGGATCAGCGGCACGAGACCGAGGTCGCCCTCGGCCGGCACGAACCACGCGAGCAGCGCGGCCGAGGCGAGCAGGATGCCGAGGTTGAGCAGGTGGCGGCCCGGAAGCGCGAACGGCGTCGACTTCATCCGCGCGCTGAGCTTGAGGAAGGCCACGATCGAGCCGGTGAACGTCACGGCGCCGATGAAGACCCCGAGGAAGACCTCGACGTCGTGGATCGTCCCGATCGAGCCCGACAGGTGGTCGGCCTCGAGGTAGGAGTTGAAGCCCACCAGCACCGCGGCCAGGCCGACGAAGCTGTGCAGGATCGCGACCAGCTCGGGCATCCCGGTCATCTCGACGGTGCGCGCACGCCAGGCGCCGATCACGGCGCCGATCGCCATGGCCACGACGACCATGACCAGCGTCACGGCGAGCGGTCGCTGGTCGCCGTACTGGCTGTTGCGGGCCGCGAGCACCAGCGTCGCGCCGAGCGCGAGCCCCATGCCGGCCATGCCGAAGGTGTTGCCGCGGCGCGCGGTCTCGTGCTTGGAGAGCCCACCCAGCGCGAGGATGAAGAGGATCGCGGCGAGGATGTAGGCGGCCTGGATCAGCCCCGGCAGCCGGTCGGAGGTCAGGAGGTCGTTCATCGGTGGCGCTCAGTCCTTCCGGAACATCTGGAGCATGCGGGCGGTCACCAGGAAGCCACCGAAGATGTTGATGCTCGCCACGAGCACCGCCACCAGCGCGAGCGTCGTGATCACGGGGTTGTCGCTGCCGACCTGCAGGATGCCGCCGACCAGGATGATCCCGGAGATGGCGTTGGTCTCGGCCATCAGTGGCGTGTGCAGCGCGTGCGCGACGTTCGAGATGACGTAGTAGCCGACGAAGATCGCCAGCGCGAACACGGTGAAGTGCCCCAGGAAGCTCGGCGGGGCGTACGCCGCAGCGAGGGCGAACAGGACAGCCCCCAGCGCCGCCGCGTAGACCTTGCGGCGCGGGTCGGCGGGCGGCTTCTCCACGGGCGCCGGGCGGGCGACCGGCGCGGCGGGCGCCGCCGGGGCCGCGCTGACCTGCACGGGCGGCGGCGGCCACAGTGACTCGCCGTCCTGGGTGACCGTGATCCCGCGCTGCACGACGTCCTCGTGGTCGAGGACCAGCTCGCCGTCCTTGCCCGGGGTGAGCAGCTTGAACAGGTTGACGATGTTGGTGCCGTACAGCTGGCTGGTCTGCGCGGCGAGGCGACCCGCGAGGTCGGTGTAGCCCAGGATCGTGACGAGGTTGTCGGTCACGACCTTCTCGTCGGCCTGCGTCAGGGCGACGTTGCCGCCGTTGGCCGCGGCCATGTCGACGACCACGGAGCCGGTCTTCATGTGGGCCACGGTGTCGGCGGTGATCAGCTGCGGGGCCGGGCGTCCGGGGATCAGCGCGGTGGTGATGACGATGTCCGCGTTGCGGGCCTCCTCGTCGTACATCGCGGCCGTCGCCGCCTCCTGCTCGGCGGTCATCTCCTTGGCGTAGCCGTCGGAGGAGACCTCCTGCTCCATGTCGACGGTGACGAACTGCCCGCCGAGGGACTCGACCTGCTCGGCCACCTCGGGACGCACGTCGAAGGCGCGCACGACCGCACCCATCGCGCCCGCCGCGCCGATGGCTGCGAGGCCGGCGACCCCGGCCCCGACGACGAAGACCCGCGCGGGCGGGACCTTGCCGGCGGCGGTGACCTGACCGGTGAACTGGCGGCCGAACTCGTGGGCCGCCTCGATCACGGCGCGGTAGCCCGCGACGTTGGCCATGCTGGAGAGCACGTCCATCGCCTGCGCGCGGGAGATGCGCGGCACGGCGTCCATCGCGAGGCCCGTCACGCGCTGCGCCTGGAGCTGCTCGATCAGCTTGGGGCTGCGGCCCGGCGCCATCAGCGACACGATCGTCGCGCCCTGTCGAAGCTTCCAGATCTCGTCGGCGGTCGGGGCGTTGACCTTGATGACGACGTCGCTGGTCCACACCTCCTCGGCGTCGGTCACCCGGATGCCGGCGGCCGCGAAGGCCTCGTCGGTCTGGTCGGCCGCGACACCGGCCCCGGCCTCGACGACGACCTCGTACCCGAGCGACTCGAGCTGGGCGGCGGTGACGGTGGTGGCTGCCACGAGGGTCTCTCCCTGACGGGACTCGCGGGGGATGCCGATGCGCACAGGTGCCTCCTGATGGGCGGCTGGACTGAGGCGAAAACTACACGGAGGGACTCGGTGCCCACCGCGGTCTCAGGTGGTGTTGCTCACGGGATCGGGCCTTGACTCGCGAGCACTGCCGCGCAGGGCGGCTATCCGAGGGTCGAGGTGCGCGCCACCAGCTCGGGGGTGAAGACCACCCGCTCGTGCTGGTGGGCGGGGTTGGCCGTCTCGTCGAGCAGGAGCTCGGCGGCCCGGGCGCCCAGGAGCTGGCGCGGCTGGCGGACGGAGGAGAGGGGGACGGCAGCGGCCGCCGCGAAGTCGATGTCGTCGTAGCCGACGATCGCGAGGTCCTCGGGCACCCGGCGGCCGCTGGTGATCAGGTGCTGGAGCAGGCCGAGGGCGAGCAGGTCGTTGGCGCAGAAGGCGGCGGTCGGGCGGCGTCGGGTCGGCAGTCCCAGCATCCGCTCCCCAGCGCGGCGCCCCTCCTCGACCGTGAGCGCGGCGGTCGCCATCTGCACGAGGTCGGCCTCGGGCAGGCCC
Source organism: Nocardioides currus (assembly GCF_003057875.1). Lineage (GTDB taxonomy): Bacteria > Actinomycetota > Actinomycetes > Propionibacteriales > Nocardioidaceae > Nocardioides > Nocardioides currus. Next base: position 915,993 of record NZ_PYXZ01000001.1, read on the forward strand.
GTCTCGCGCCAGGCCCCGACCGCGCCGACCCAACGGTCGCGCACCTGGCCGATCGTGGCCGGCCCCCCGACGTACGCCACCCGCTGGTGGCCCCGGTCGACGAGGTGCTCCACGGCGAGGCGGCCGCCGAGCTCGTCGTCGACCGAGACCGAGCACACGCCGGGGCGCGACCGCGTGCGGTCGACGACCACGAGCGGGATGCCTCGCTGGATGACCTCGTCGAGGGTCGGCGACTCGGGGTCGACGGGCGTGACGAGGATGCCCTGCACGCGCTGCTCGGCGAGGTGGTCGAGGTAGCCCTTCTCCCGTGCGGCGCTGTTGCTGCTGTTGCACATGAACAGCGACAGGTCGGCCGCCTCCGCCCGCTCCTCGATGCCGGCGGCGACGTCGGTGAAGAACGGGTTGGTCGCGTCGAGCAGGACGTAGGCGAGGGTGCGGCTCGTTCCCGCGCGCAGCTGGCGGGCCGACTCGTTGCGGACGAACCCGAGGTCGGCCATCGCCTGCTCGACCCGCGCCCGGGTCGCCGGCGAGACGCGGTCGGGACGGTTGAGGACGTTGCTCACCGTGCCGAGCGAGACACCCGCGGCGGCGGCGACGTCCTTGACGGAGGAGCGCGGCACGGCACCTCCTCGAGGGTCTCGGGTTGAAACGGTCAACGGCACCCTACGACACGACTTCGTGGTGGGTGCTTGACGTTTGTGACGGTCCTCACGTACGGTCCGTTGAAACCTTTCAATCTAGGAGCTCCCCCATGCCGCCCACCGACGCCACCCCGGTGCTCGAGCTGCGCGACGTCTCGAAGTCGTTCGGGGCCGTGCAGGCGCTGCGCTCCGGCAGCCTGCGGGTCGACGCCGGATCCATCCACGCCCTCGTCGGCGAGAACGGTGCGGGCAAGTCGACGCTGGTCAAGATCGTCGCCGGCGTCTACCGCCGCGACGGCGGCGTCCTCGCGCTCGGCGGCGAGTCCGTCGACTTCGACTCCACCGCCGAGTCCAAGGCCGCCGGGATCGCCGTGATCTACCAGGAGCCGACGCTCTTCCCCGACCTCTCGGTGACCGAGAACATCTTCATGGGCCGCCAGCCGATGGCGCGCGGCGGTCGCATCGACCGGGCGGCGATGATCGCCGAGACGCGCGCGCTCTTCACCCGGCTCGGCGTCGACATCGACCCCCGTCGCCCGGCCCTGGGCCTGTCGATCGCCGACCAGCAGATCATCGAGATCGCCAAGGCCATCTCCCTCGACGCGCGGCTGTTGATCATGGACGAGCCGACCGCGGCGCTGAGCGGCAACGAGGTCGCCCGGCTCTTCGCGGTGGCCCGCAGCCTGCGCGACGAGGGTCGCGCGCTGGTCTTCATCTCGCACCGCTTCGACGAGGTGTTCGCGCTGTGCGACGCCGTGACCGTGATGCGCGACGGCGCCTACATCGCCACCGTCCCCACGGCCGAGACCACCGAGGCCCAGATCGTGTCGCAGATGGTCGGCCGCGAGGTCGCCGACCTCTTCCCCAAGACCGAGGCCGAGATCGGCGACGTCGTCCTCGATGTCGCGGGCCTCACCACCGCGGGCGAGTTCCACGACGTCACCTTCTCGGTCCGCGCCGGCGAGATCGTCGGACTGGCCGGCCTCGTCGGGGCCGGGCGCAGCGAGATCGCCCGGGCGATCTTCGGGATCGACGCGTACGACGCGGGGTCGGTCACCGTCGACGGCAACGCCGTCGCCCGGCGCAACCCGCGCGCGGCGATCCGCGCCGGCATCGCCTTCGTGCCCGAGGACCGCCGCCAGCAGGGGCTGGTCGTCGACGGCTCGGTCGGGCGCAACATCGCGAGCGTGATCCGTAGCGGGCTCACCCGGGCCGGGCTGCTCACGACGGCGGCCGAGAACAGCGCCGTACAACCCTGGGCGAGCCGTCTCGAGGTCAAGACCAACGCGCTCGACATGCCCGCCACCACGATGAGCGGCGGCAACCAGCAGAAGGTCGTCATCGCCAAGTGGCTGGCCACCGAGCCGCGGCTGCTCATCATCGACGAGCCCACCCGCGGCATCGACGTCGGCACCAAGGCGGAGGTGCACCGGCTGCTCTCCGAGCTGGCCGGCAAGGGCCTGGCGATCCTGATGATCTCGAGCGAGCTGCCCGAGGTGCTCGGCATGGCCGACCGCGTGCTGGTCGTGTGCGAGGGGCGGATCACCGCCGACATCGCGCGCGCCGACGCCACCCCCGAGAACGTGATGGCCGCGGCGACCCGCTCGGCCGGCGACGAGGAGCCCGCAGCGTGAGCACGACTGAACAGACCCCCGACGTCCTCGTCGCGCCGTCCCAGCAGTCGCGGGGCCAGCGTGCCCTGCGGGCCGTGCTCGGCTCGCGCGAGCTGGCGATCGCGATCGTGCTCGTCGCCCTGGTCGCGGCGACCACCGCCCGGCGACCCAGCTTCCTCACCGGCAGCGACGGGTTCCGCGACCTGCTGCTCAGCCCGAGCGTCCTGCTGCTGCTGGCAATCGGGCAGATGGTCGTGATCGTCACCCGCAACGTCGACCTGTCGGTGGGCTCGACGCTCGGCATCTCCGCCTACGTGTGCGGCAGCCTGTTCTCCGCCGACCAGGAGCGCTCGGTCCTCGTCGTCTTCGTGATCTGCGTCGTGGTCGGCGCCGGGCTCGGCCTCGTCAACGGCCTGCTCGTCGCCTTCTTCCGCGTGCCGGCCCTGGTGATCACCCTCGGCACGATGTACGTCTTCCGCGGCGTCCTCAAGAACGTCGCCGGCGCCAACCGGATCACGGCCGGCGACTTCCCGGCCGGCTTCGAGCGCCTCGGCACCCAGCAGGTGCTCGGGATCCCCGTGCTGACGATCATCGGTCTCGTCGTGCTGGTCGCCGTCGGCTACTACCTGCGTACGGCGCGTGGTGGCCGCGAGCTCTACGCCATCGGCTCCGACCCCGACGCCGCCACGCTCTACGGCCTCCCCGTCGCGCGTCGCGTCATCACGGCGTTCGTGCTCTGCGGCGCCCTCGCCGGGCTGGCCGGTGCCGTCACGGCGGCGCGCTACGCCACGGCGTACAGCGGGACCGGCTCCGGCATCGAGCTCCAGGCCGTCGCGGCCGTGGTGATCGGCGGGGTCGCGATCTTCGGCGGCTCGGGCACGGTCTGGGGCGCGGCGATCGGGGCCTTCCTGCTCATCACCATCAACCGGGCGCTGCCCATCCTCGGCATCTCGGAGTACTGGCAGGGAGCCGTCGTCGGCGCGCTGATCCTCGGCTCGATCTGCCTCGACCGCTACCTGTCCGCACGGCGGGCCCGCCACCTGATCGAAGCAAGGGACGACGCATGACGACCATGACGAGGCCGCCGGCCCAGCAGTCGCGCACCTACCCGGCCCACGCCCACGGACTCGCCCGCCGCGTGCTGCTGACCCGCGAGATGGCGGTCGTCCTCGGACTGCTGGTCGTCTACGCCTGGTCCTGGTTCAACGTGGCCTACTTCGACCAGCCGCTGACGATGTTCAACCTGCTGCGCGACAACGCGACGATCCTGATGATCGCGCTGCCGATGACCCTGATCATCGTCACCGGCGAGATCGACCTGTCCGTGTCGAGCACGCTGGCAGTCAGTGCCGCGGTGACCGGCGTGCTGGTCAAGGACGGCGGGCTCTCCGTGCCGGCCGCGGCGGTGATCGCGATCCTCGTCGGGTGCCTGCTCGGCGCCCTGAACGGCGCGCTCGTCGCCTACGCGGGCCTGCCGTCGCTGGCGGTCACCATCGGCACGCTCGCGCTCTACCGCGGGCTGGTCGAGGGCATCATCAAGACCAAGCAGGTCAGCGACTTCCCCGCGAAGTGGCAGGACCTCGCCACCACGCACATCGGCGACAGCCCGCTGCCCGTGGTGGTCATCCCGATCGTGGTGATGGCGATCGCCTTCGCGCTGCTGCTGCACTTCACCTCGTTCGGTCGCGGCATCGTCGAGATCGGCCTCAACGACGAGGCGGCCCACTTCTCCGGCGTCAACGTCCCGCGCACCAAGCTGATCCTGTTCACGCTCTCCGGCGCGGTCTCCGCGTTCGCCGGGGTCTACGCCCTGATGCGCTCCAACTCGGTGGCCATCGACACCGGCACCGGCGTCGAGCTCCAGGTCATCGCAGCGGTCCTGCTCGGCGGCGTCAGCATCTTCGGCGGGCGGGGCGCGATCCACGGCGTCATCGCCGGCGTCCTTCTCATCGGTGTCCTCTCGAGCTCGCTGCGGCTGCTCGGCCAGGGCTCCGAGACCATCACGATCATCATCGGCCTGCTCCTCGTGGCCTCGGTCGTGTCCTCCAACTTCCTGCCACGACTCCGGGAGCTCGGCGCCTCCCTGCGTCCGCGGCAGAAGGCAACGGCTGCCCAGCCGACCACCACGCCGACCTCCGGCGAGAACCCCGAAAGGTAACGCAATGAAGACACGCGGAACGCGTTTCGCCGCAGTGACGGCGGTGGCCCTGGTGGCCTCGATGAGCCTGGCTGCCTGTGGCAACAAGGACGAGGAGAGCCCCGCGGCCGGCGACGGTGGCAGCGAGAGCAGCGCCACCACGGTCACCTTCCTGCCCAAGAACCTCGGCAACCCCTACTTCGAGACCAGCGACGCCGGTGGCGAGAAGGCCGTCGGCGAGTTCGACGGGACCTACGACGAGGTCGGCCCCGATGCTGCGGCCCCCGATGCGCAGGTGCCCTTCATCGACACCGCCGCCCAGCAGGGCATCAACGCGCTGGTGATCTCCGCCAACGACCCGACCGCGCTCTGCGACTCCATCAACGCCGCCCGCGACGCCGGCACCAAGGTCGTCACCTTCGACTCCGACACCAGCCCCGACTGCCGCGACCTGTTCATCAACCAGGCCACCGCCGAGGGCATCGCCAAGGTGCAGGTCGACCTGATCACCGAGCAGATCGGCGACTCCGGCGAGATCGCGATCCTCTCGGCCGCGGCCAACGCGACCAACCAGAACGCCTGGATCAAGCTCATGGAGGAGCAGCTCGAGGCCGACCACCCGGACGTCAAGCTCGTCGACACGGTGTACGGCGACGACGACGACCAGACCTCGTTCGACAAGACCGCGGCGCTGCTCTCGGACCACCCGAACCTCAAGGGCATCATCTCCCCGACCACGGTCGGCGTGGCCGCCGCCGCCCGCTACCTGTCGAGCTCGGAGTTCAAGGGCAAGGTCGCGCTGACCGGTCTCGGGACGCCCAACCAGATGCGTGACTACGTCAAGGACGGCACCGTCACGTCGTTCGCGCTGTGGAACCCGGCCGACCTCGGCTACCTCGCGGCCTACGCCGCGAAGGCGCTGGCCGACGGCGACATCACCGGCGAGGAGGGCGACTCCTTCGAGGCCGGCGACCTGGGCTCCTACGAGGTCGGCGCCGACGGCGCGGTCCTGCTCGGCGACCCGTTCGTCTACGACGCCGACAACATCGACGACTTCGACTTCTAGGTCGTCACCACGTCTCCGGACCCGGCGGCCTCCAGCCGCCGCCGGGTCCGGGGCACCACCTCGCCGTACTCCCTCGAAAGGTCCGTCATGCCCCGCGTCTGCTTCCGCCTCCAGGTCCGCCCGGACCGTCTGGAGGAGTACGCCGCACGGCACGCCGCCGTCTGGCCGGAGATGCTCGAGGCGCTGCACGCGACGGGCTGGCACAACTACTCGCTGTTCCTCGACACCGACGGACTGCTCGTCGGCTACCTCGAGACGCCCGACCTCGACGCCGCCCGGGCGGGCATGGACGCCACCGACGTCAACGCCCGCTGGCAGGCCGAGATGGCCCCCTTCTTCGAAGACCTGGACGCACCGCCGGACCAGGGCTTCCTCCAGCTGCGCGAGGTCTTCCACCTCGAGGACCAGCTCGCCCGGACCGATCGCACGCCTTCCACCAAGGACCCGTCATGACCAGCTTCTCCGACATCACCGGCCGGCTCGAGCGCCTGGCCATCGAGGTCCCGTCGTGGGCCTACGGCAACTCCGGCACCCGCTTCAAGGTGTTCGGCTCCCCCGGCACCCCCCGCACCGTGCAGGAGAAGGTCGCCGACGCCGCGAAGGTGCACGAGCTCACCGGGCTGGCGCCGACCGTCGCGCTGCACATCCCGTGGGACCTCGTCGACGACTTCAAGGAGCTCGCGACCTACGCCGGCGACCTCGGCGTCGGGCTGGGCACGATCAACTCCAACACCTTCCAGGACGACGACTACAAGCTCGGCAGCCTCACCAACGCCGATTCGGCGATCCGCGCCAAGGCCGTGCAGCACAACCTCGACTGCATCGAGGTGATGGGTCAGACCGGGTCGCGCGACCTCAAGATCTGGCTCGCCGACGGCACCAACTACCCCGGCCAGGCCGACATGCGCGCCCGTCAGGACTGGCTGGCCGAGGGCCTCTCCACGATCTACGACCAGCTCGGCGAGGACCAGCGCCTCGTGCTCGAGTACAAGTTCTTCGAGCCGGCGTTCTACCACACCGACGTCCCCGACTGGGGCACGTCGCTGGTGCAGTGCCTGGCCCTCGGCGAGCGCGCGGTCGTGTGCCTCGACACCGGCCACCACGCCCCGGGCACCAACATCGAGTTCATCGTCATGCAGCTGCTGCGGCTCGGGAAGCTGGGCTCGTTCGACTTCAACAGCCGCTTCTACGCCGACGACGACCTGATCGTCGGCGCGGCCGACCCGTTCCAGCTGTTCCGGATCATCACCGAGGTGGTGCGCGGCGGCGGTCTCGACGACGACAGCGACGTCGCCCTGATGCTCGACCAGTGCCACAACGTCGAGGACAAGATCCCCGGCCAGATCCGCTCGGTGCTCAACGTGCAGGAGATGGTCGCCCGCGCGCTGCTGCTCGACACCGCCGCGCTCGACGCGGCCCGCACCGAGGGCGACGTCCTGGCCGCCAACCAGGTCTTCATGGACGCGTTCTACACCGACGTCCGCGCCGACCTGGCCGGCTGGCGCGAGGAGCGCGGCCTGCCCGGCGACCCGATGGCCGCCTACCGCGCCAGCGGCCACCAGGCCCGGCTCGCCGAGGAGCGCGTCGGCGGCCACCAGGCCGGCTGGAACTGACACCCCACCACCCGCCGTACCCCCGCCGTACAGACACGAAGGACAACACCGTGAGTGACCTCAACCCCGCCGTGGCCGCGCTCGTCGAGCGCTCCAACCGGCTCGGTGCGGACCCGAAGAACACCAACTACGCCGGCGGCAACACCTCCGCCAAGGGCACCGAGACCGACCCGGTCACCGGCGAGGACGTCGAGCTGGTGTGGGTCAAGGGCTCCGGCGGCGACCTCGGCACCCTCACCTCCGCCGGGCTCGCGGTGCTGCGCCTCGACCGGATGCGCGCGCTCGTGGACGTCTATCCCGGTCTCGACCGCGAGGACGAGATGGTGGCGGCGTTCGACTACTGCCTGCACGGCAAGGGCGGCGCCGCTCCGTCGATCGACACCGCCATGCACGGGCTCGTCGACTCCCCGCACGTCGACCACCTCCACCCCGACTCGGGCATCGCCATCGCGACGGCCGCGGACGGCGAGGCGCTGACCAAGGAGGTGTACGGCGACACGGTGGTGTGGGTCCCGTGGCGCCGGCCCGGCTTCCAGCTGGGCCTGGACATCGCGGAGATCAAGGCCGCCAACCCGCAGGCGGTCGGCTGCATCCTCGGTGGCCACGGCATCACGGCGTGGGGCGAGACCAGCGAGGAGTCGGAGCAGAACTCGCTGTGGATCATCGAGACCGCCGCCGCCTACCTCGCCGCGCACTCGAAGCCCGAGCCGTTCGGTCCGCCGCTGAGCGGGTACGCCGCACTCGACCCCGACGCCCGCCGCGAGAAGGCCGCCGCGCTGGCGCCGACGATCCGCAGCATCGCCTCGCAGGACCGTCCGATGGTGGGTCACTTCACCGACTCGGCCGAGGTGCTCGACTTCCTCGCCGCGACCGAGCACCCCCGCCTCGCGGCCCTCGGCACGAGCTGCCCCGACCACTTCCTGCGCACGAAGGTCAAGCCGCTCGTGCTCGACCTGCCCGCCGACGCGGGTGTCGAGGAGTCGGTGGCCCGCCTGCGCGAGCTGCACACGGCCTACCGCGACGACTACCAGGGCTACTACGACCGCAACGCCACCCCCGAGTCGCCGGCCATCCGCGGTGCCGACCCGCTGATCGTGCTGGTGCCGGGCGTCGGGATGTTCAGCTTCGGCAAGGACAAGCAGACCGCGCGCGTGGCCGGCGAGTTCTACGTCAACGCCATCAACGTGATGCGCGGCGCCGAGGGCGTCTCGACGTACGCCCCGATCGACGAGGCGGAGAAGTTCCGCATCGAGTACTGGGCGCTCGAGGAGGCCAAGCTCCAGCGGATGCCCGCTCCCAAGCCGCTCGCCACGCGGATCGCGCTGGTCACCGGTGCGGCCAGCGGCATCGGCAGGGCAATCGCCACCAAGCTCGCCGCCGAGGGCGCGTGCGTGGTGATCGCCGACCTGTCGCTGGAGAAGGCGCAGGCCGCGGCCGCCGAGATCGGGGGCACCGACGTCGCCGTCGGCGTGCAGGGCGACGTGTCCGACGAGGCGCAGGTGCAGGCCATGGTCGACGCCGCGGTGCTGGCCTTCGGCGGCCTCGACCTCGTCGTCAACAACGCCGGGCTCTCGCTGTCGAAGTCGCTGCTCGAAACCACCGTCGCCGACTGGGACCTCCAGCACGACGTGATGGCCAAGGGCTCGTTCCTCGTCTCCCGCGCCGCCGCGCGGGTGCTGATCGACCAGGGCCTCGGCGGCGACATCGTCTACATCTCCTCGAAGAACTCCGTCTTCGCCGGACCCAACAACATCGCCTACTCCGCGGTGAAGGCCGACCAGGCCCACCAGGTGCGGCTGCTCGCCGCCGAGCTCGGTGAGCACGGGGTGAAGGTCAACGGGGTCAACCCCGACGGCGTGGTCCGCGGCTCGGGCATCTTCGCCGGCGGCTGGGGCGCCCAGCGCGCGGCGGTCTACGGCGTCGACGAGGAGGACCTCGGCGAGTTCTACGCCCAGCGCACGCTGCTCAAGCGCGAGGTGCTGCCCGAGCACTGCGCCAACGCGGTCTTCGCACTCGTCGGTCCGAACATGACCCACACCACCGGCCTGCACATCCCGGTGGACGCGGGCGTCGCCGCGGCCTTCCTGCGATAGTCGGTGGTCTAGGTGGTCGAGGTGCGAGCGCAGGCCCGGGTCGGTGGTTGAGGTGCGAGCGCAGGCCCGGGTCGGTGGTTGAGGTGCGAGCGCAGCGAGCCTCGAAACCCGTCCACGTCGCCGCCGTGGACCTCGGTGCGTCCAGCGGACGGGTGATGCTCGGGGAGGTCGGGCCGTCGCGCCTCGCGCTGTCGGCGGTGGCGCGGTTCGCCAACGGGCCGGTCCGCACGCCCGACGGGCTGCACTGGGACGTGCTCGACCTCTACCGCCAGTCCCTCGACGGGCTGCGGGCCGCGGCGAGTGCCGCGCCCGGCGGGCTGGCCAGCATCGGCATCGACTCGTGGGCGGTCGACTACGGCCTGCTGCGCGACGGCCGGCTGCTCGGGACGCCGTTCCACTATCGCGACGAGGCCCGCAACGCGGCCGGTCCAGCTCTCGTCCACGAGCGCGTCCCGGCCGCCGAGCTCTACGCGCGCACCGGCTTGCAGTTCCTCCCGTTCAACACGATCCACCAGCTCGCCGCCGACGACTGGACCGACCTGGCCGACCGGCTGCTGCTCGTCCCTGACCTGGTGGCGTTCTGGCTCACGGGCCGGCAGGTGGCCGAGCGCACCAACGCCTCGACCACCGGGCTGCTGTCGGTGACCAGCCGGGAGTGGGACGAGGGCCTGATCGAGGCGGTGGGCCTGCCGCGCGCCCTGTTCCCCGACCTCGTCGACCCCGGGACGACCATCGGCACCCTGCTGCCGCCGGTCGCTGAGGCGGTCGGCGCCCCGGGCGTCCCCGTCGTCGCGGTGGGGTCGCACGACACGGCGTCCGCCGTCGTCGGCGCTCCCCTCGATGGTCCGGGTGCGGCGTACCTCTCCCTCGGCACCTGGGGCCTCGTCGGCCTCGAGGTCGACACCCCGGTCCTCACCGATGCGGCGCGCGAGGCCAACTTCACCCACGAGGGCGGCGTCGACGGCACCATCCGGCTCCTCACCAACGTGATGGGCACCTGGCTGCTCAGCGAGACCCTGCGCACGTGGGGCCGCAGCGACCTCGGCCCGCTGCTCGAGGCGGCCGCCGACGTGACGGCCGAGGTGCCGCTCTTCGACGTGCAGGACCCGCGCTTCGTCCCGCCGGGCGACATGCCCGCGCGCATCGCCGCCTGGTGCGCGGAGCACGACGTGGTCGCGCCGGTCGACGACGCGAGCCTGGTGCGCAGCATCGTCGAGAGCCTGGCGGTGGCGTACGCCGCTGCGCTGGCCACCGCCGGATCGCTGGTCGGCCGCGACGTCCGCCAGGTCCACGTGGTCGGCGGCGGCAGCCAGAACGCCCTGCTCTGCCAGGCGATCGCCGACCGGGCCGGTGTGCCCGTGGTGGCCGGGCCGGTGGAGGCGACCGCGCTGGGCAACGTGCTGGTGCAGGCCCGTGCGGCCGGCGCCGTCGACGGCGGGCTGGACGTGCTGCGTGACCTCGTGCGGCGTACCCACGACCTGAGGACGTTCGCGCCGCGAGCGCGATCGGCGAGGATGGGAGCATGAAGGTCGCCCTGATGGTCACGTGCGTCAACGACGCGATGTTCCCCGACACGGGCAAGGCCGTGGTCACGCTGCTGCGCCGGCTCGGGGTCGACGTGGAGTTCCCCGCGGCCCAGACCTGCTGCGCGCAGCCGATGGTCAACACCGGCTACCTCGACGAGGCGGTGCCCGTGGTGCGCACCTTCGTCGACGCGTTCGCGGGCTACGACGCCATCGTCACGCCGTCCGGCTCGTGCGCCGGCTCCGCCCGCCACCAGCACGGGATCGTCGCCCGCCGCTCGGGCGATCCCGCCCTGATCGACGCGGTGGCGGAGACCGAAGCCACTGGCCCCCTGCGAGCCCGGGGCGGGTCCGAGGACCTACGAGCTGACGGAGTTCCTCGTCGACGTGCTGGGCGTGACGGACGTCGGTGCCTACTTCCCGCACCGCGTGACCTACCACCCGACCTGTCACAGCCTGCGGATGCTCGGCGTCGGCGACCGGCCGCGGCAGCTGCTCGAGCAGGTCCGGGGGATCACCCTCGTCGACCTGCCGGGCGCCGAGGAGTGCTGCGGCTTCGGCGGGACCTTCGCGGTCAAGAACGCCGACACCTCGATCGCGATGGGCACCGACAAGGCGCGGCACGTGCGCGACACCGGCGCCGAGGTGCTGGTCGCCGGCGACAACTCCTGCCTGATGCACATCGGCGGCACGCTCTCGCGCCAGCGCAGCGGCGTCCGGACCATGCACCTCGCCGAGATCCTGGCGGCGACGGCATGAGCACGTTCGTCGGGATGCCGCCCTTCCCCACCGCGGCCCGTGCCGCGCTCGGGGACACGCAACTGCGCCACAACCTCGCGCACGCGACGCGCACCATCCGCGACAAGCGCGCCCGCGTCGTGGCCGAGGTCGAGGACTGGGAGGAGCTCCGCGTCGCCGGTGCGGCGGTGAAGGAGGCCGCGCTGCGCGACCTCGCCACCCACCTCGAGACGCTCGAGACGTCTCTCATCGCCGCCGGCGCGACGGTCCACTGGGCCCGTGACGCGGCCGAGGCCAACGCGATCGTCGCGGCCGTCGCTCGCTCCCACGAGGTCGACGAGGTCGTCAAGGTCAAGTCGATGGCGACCCAGGAGATCGGCCTCAACGAGGCCCTCGAGGCAGAGGGCATCGCCGCCTGGGAGACCGACCTGGCCGAGCTGATCGTGCAGCTCGGCGGTGACCAGCCCTCGCACATCCTGGTCCCCGCGATCCACCGCAACCGGGCCGAGATCCGCGAGATCTTCCTGCGCCGGATGGGCGACGTGGGCCGTCCCGCACCCGCCGACCTCACCGACGAGCCGTCGGTCCTCGCGGGCGCCGCGCGCGAGCACCTGCGCGAGAAGTTCCTGCGGGCGAAGGTCGCCGTGTCCGGCGCCAACTTCGCCGTCGCCGAGACCGGCACCCTCGTGGTCGTCGAGTCCGAGGGCAACGGCCGGATGTGCCTGACGCTGCCGGAGGTGCTCGTCAGCGTCGTCGGGATCGAGAAGGTGGTGCCGACGTGGGCCGACCTCGACCCCCTGCTGCGACTGCTCCCCCGCTCCTCGACCGGCGAGCGGATGAACCCCTACACCTCCACCTGGACCGGCGTCACGCCCGGCGACGGGCCGCAGGAGGTCCACGTCGTGCTGCTCGACAACGGCCGCACCCGCGCGCTTGCCGACGACGTCGGCCGACAGGCACTCCGCTGCATCCGCTGCTCGGCCTGCCTCAACGTCTGTCCGGTCTACGAGCGCGTCGGCGGCCACGCCTACGGCTCGGTCTACCCCGGCCCGATCGGCGCGATCCTCAACCCGCTGCTGAATGGCGTCTCCGACGAGCAGACCGCCTCGCTGCCCTACGCCTCCTCGCTGTGCGGCGCCTGCTTCGAGGTGTGCCCGGTGATGATCGACATCCCGTCGGTGCTGGTGGACCAGCGCGCGGCGGTCGTCGACAGCCACCGCGGCGACCGGGTGCCGAAGGCGGAGGCGGTGGCGATGCGCGCCGCGGCGTACGCCTTCTCCGACGCCCGTCGCCTCGCCTGGGCCGAGAAGGGCTCCGGGCTGGCGGGCCGGGTCGTCGCCCGCTTCGGGCGTACGGCGCTGCCCGGCGGCCGTCCGGCCGTCGGCCGCCTCCCCGGCCCGGGTGCCGCGTGGACCAGCGCCCGCGACCTGCCCGCGCCACCGGCGGAGTCGTTCCGTGCGTGGTGGGCACGGACCGACGGGGGCCGTCATGAGTGACGCCCGGTCCGAGATCCTCGGCCGCGTCCGGTCGGCGCTGGCCGACGTGTCGCCGGCCGTGGCCGTGCCCGCGCCGCCGCGGATCACCCCGGTGGCCGACCTCGTCGCGCTGTTCTGCGAGCGGGTCGAGGACTACCGCGCGACCGTGACGCGGTGCTCGGCCGCCGAGCTGGCGTCGGTGGTGGCCGATGCCGTGGCCGGACTGTCGGTCGTCGTACCCCCCGGTCTCGACCTCGCCGTCCCCGGCTCGGTCGCGGACGACGACCTGTCCGCCGCCGAGCTCGACGCGATCGGCGCCGTCGTCACCGCGGCGCGGGTCGGCATCGCCGAGACCGGCACGATCGTGCTCGACCACGCCGACGACCAGGGCCGACGGGCGATCTCGCTGGTGCCCGACCGGCACGTGTGCGTCGTGCGGGAGGACCAGGTTGTCGCCGACGTGCCCGACGCGGTCGCCCTGCTCGACCCGGCCCGGCCGCTCACCTGGATCAGCGGGCCGAGCGCGACCAGCGACATCGAGCTCGACCGGGTCGAGGGCGTCCACGGCCCACGCACCCTGCACGTCGTCGTCGTGGCCTGACGGGTCGAGTGCGCTCCGCGTAGTAGTCACCACACGGCCCAGCACTCAACCCGGTGGCGGACCGATCGAGTCGCGCACCCGCACGGGCATGTGCACCTGCTGGAGGGCGGGCGTGGGCTCCGGGCTGAGCAGCGACTCGATCGCCAGCCGGCCCATCTCGCGCTCCGGGAGGGCGATGCTGGTGAGCGAGGGCCGGAGCCACGCCGCGAGCTCGGAGTCGTCGAACGACACCAGCGACACGTCGGTGGGGACGACCAGCCCGGCGGCGGCCAGTGCCTGGGTCACCCCCAGGGCGATGCGGTCGTTGAGGCAGATGATCGCGCCCGGGCGATGTCCGTCGGCCAGCACCGACGACAGCTCGTCGAAGGCCCCCTCCGGCCACCACGGGCACGAGATCTCCCGCTCGACCTCCACCCCCACCTCGGCGAGGCAGGCCACCACGCCGCGCCGCCTGCCCGATCCGGGCAGCGAGCGTTCGGGGGTCTCGCCGACCATCCAGATCCGGTCGCGGTGGCCGGCCTCGACGAGCAGCGTGGCCGCCGCCCGCCCACCCTCCTCCTCGTCGGGCACGATCGAGGGCAGGTCGGCGTCGCTGCGACAGTTGAGCAGCACGACGGGCAGGCCGGCGGTGTTGCGCGGGGCGGTGACCCGGTCGTGGGAGGTGGTGGCGAGCACCAGCCCGTTGACCTGCCGCCCGACGAGGTCCTCGACCAGCGTCGCCTCGAGGGCGGGGTCGCCCTCCGACTCGCACACGAGCAGGCGGTAGCCGTGGCGCAGGGCGGCGGTGAGGGCGCCACGGATCAGCTCGCCGCCGTAGTGACCGGTCGCGATGGTGTCGGCGACCAGGCCGATCGTGCGGGTCTCCTGGGTGCGCAGGCTCCGCGCCATCAGGTTGGGGCGGTAGTCCAGCTCGCGTGCCGTGCGCAGCACGCGCTGGCGCGTCTCCTCCGAGATCCGCATGTCACGCCCGCCGAGCACGAACGACGCCGTCGTCGGTGAGACGCCGGCCCGATCGGCGACGTCACGCAGGCGAACCCGACGGGTCTCCTCCACTGGTGCTCCCACCTCCCCGCTGGTCTAGTCTGCTGCTCTTGACGTGGTGCACGTCACAGGGGTTTACTCCCGCTAATTCGTTTTAGCAAGGGTTTCCACGGTCACTCGGGCCACCATCCAACCCTGATCCGCGATTTCGCGAAGGAGTTCCACCGATGCGCACCAGAGCACGTACATTCCGGGCGGCAGGCGCCGTACTCGCCGCCTCGCTCGTCCTCGCCGCCTGCGGCGGCGGATCCGACGACGACACCAGCAGCTCGGGCGACGGGGGAGACACCCCGTCGGCGAGCGGCGGCGACCTCCTCATCTGGGTGGGCGACGGCCCCGGAGGCGACGCGACCACCGAGATCGGCAAGGCCTTCGGTGAGGAGAACGGCGTCAACGTCAAGGTCGAGGTCCTGCCCGGCGCCGAGCTCCAGGCCAACTTCGTCACCGCGGCGCAGGCCGGCGACCCGCCGGACGTCGTCATGGGCGCCCACGACTGGATCGGCAACCTGGTCCAGAACGGCACCATCGACCCGATCCAGATCCCCGAGACGGTGTCCTCGACCATCCAGCCGCTCGCGATGGAGGCCGTCACCTTCGACGGCCAGACCTACGGGATGCCCTACACGATGAACAACATCGTGCTGATCCGGAACACCGACCTCGCCCCCGACGCACCCGCGACGGTCGAGGACATGGTGGCCGCCGGCAAGAAGGCGGTGCAGTCCGGCAAGGCCGAGGCCCCCCTCGCCTGGCCCGTCAGCGACACCGGCAACCCCTACTTCATCAACCCGCTCTACACCTCGGGCGGCGGCTACATGTTCGGCCAGGGGGCCGACGGCAGCTTCGACCCGAGCGACCTCGGCGTCGGCACGCCGGGCTCGGTGACGGCCTACGAGAAGATCAGCGCGCTCGGCGAGAAGGGCGAGGGCGTGCTGAAGCGCTCGGTCAACACCGACAACGCGATCGCGCTCTTCACCGACGGCAAGACCCCGTTCCTCGTCGAGGGTCCGTGGCAGCTGACCACGATCGACGACAGCAAGATCAACTACGAGGTCTCGCCCGTGCCCGGCTTCGCCGGTCTCAAGCCCGCCTCGCCGTTCATCACCGTCGACGCGGCGTACGTCGCCAGCGGCGGCAAGAACAAGACGCTGGCGCAGGAGTTCGTCACCAACTACTGGTCGCGGGCCGACATCGGCGCGCAGCTCTTCGAGGCGACCAAGAACGTGCCCGCCAACAAGGACACGCTCGCCCAGATCGAGGGTGACAACCCCGCCGTCGCGGCCGTCAGCAAGGCCGGCGCCGAGAACGGCCAGATCATGCCGAGCATCCCGCAGATGGCGGCGGTCTGGGACCCGCTGGGCAAGGCCGAGGCGGCCGTGATCGGCGGCGCCGACCCGAAGTCGACGATCGACTCGGCGGCCAAGGCCATCCAGGCGGCCATGAAGGAGTAGTCCTCCTCGCTCCACCTCCGGAGCGGGCCGTCGGCCCGCTCCGGGGGTGGAGGCACCCTCCTCACCCCAGCCCGTCGCAAGGAGAGTCACGTGGCAGGAAAGACCGACACACCGTCGCGCCGCAGTGCGCCCCGATGGGGACTCGGTGCCGATGGCACCAGCAGCCCCGTCATGCTGCTCGTCAAGGTCGTCGGACTCGGCTTCCTGGCGGCGGTCGCGCTGTTCGCGGCCCTGCCGCTGATCCGCACCGACAACTGGTGGGGCCTGGCCATCGTCCTGGCCGTCACGGCCCTGGCGTTCTACATCTACCTCTCGCCCCGGCCGGTGCCGTTGAAGTACCTCCTGCCGGGCACGCTGTTCCTCATCGTCTTCCAGGTGCTGCCGGTCGTCTACACCGTCTCCACCGCGTTCACGAACTTCAGCGACGGCCACCGCGGGACCAAGGAGCAGGCCATCACGGCGATCGAGGGCGCCTCGGTCAAGCAGGTCCCCGACTCCACGATCTACACCCTCACGCTCGCGACCGACGGCGACGCGGCCACCGGCGACATCGTCTTCCTGCTGGCCGACCCGACGACCCAGGACAGCTTCGTCGGCACGGCCGACGGGCTCGAGGACCTCGGCGACGGCAGCTTCGAGGCCGCGAGCCCGGGCGGCAAGATCACGGCGGCCGACGACTACACCGTCCTCACCGTCCCCGAGATCAACGCCCGCCAGGACGACATCACCGCCTTCAGCGTCCCGACCGACGACGGCGCGATCAAGAGCCAGGGGCTCTCGGCCGCCTTCGAGGGCGCACCCCAGCAGTCCTACGACGAGGGCTGCGACTGCATCACCGACGCGACGACCGGCAACGTCTGGACCGCGGACGACTCCGAGGGGTCCTTCGTCAGCAAGGACGGCACGCAGCGCAACCTCGCCCAGGGCTGGAAGGTCGGCGTCGGCTTCGACAACTTCGCCCGGGTCTTCACCAACGACACGATCCGCGGGTCGTTCCTGCGGATCGTGGTGTGGAACTTCGCCTTCGCGATCGCCACCGTGGCCATCACCTTCGCGCTGGGCCTGCTGGTCGCGATCGCCCTCAACAACCCGCTGATGCGCGGGCGCACCATCTACCGGTCGCTGATCATCCTCCCCTACGCCATGCCCGGCATCGCGATGTACCTCGTGTGGCGCGAGATGTTCAACAAGGACTTCGGCCTGATCAACCGCCTCCTGCACACCGACCTGAACTGGTTCGGCAGCACGGCGAGCTCGATGTTCGCCATCCTGCTGATCCAGCTGTGGCTCGGCTACAACTACATGTTCCTCGTCATCACCGGGGCGCTGCAGTCGATCCCCTCCGACCTCGTCGAGGCGGCCGGCGTCGACGGCGCGAAGCCGTTCTACGCGTTCCGCACCATCACGTTCCCGCTCCTGCTGGTGGCACTGGCGCCGTTGCTGATCACCTCGTTCGCCTTCAACTTCAACAACTTCTCGGCGATCTTCCTGACCAGCAAGGGTGGACCGTTCCCACCTGACAACCCGAGCGCCGGCAGCACCGACCTGCTCATCACCTACACCTACCGGCTCGCCTTCGGCGGATCGGGCGCCGACTACGGCTTCGCCGCCGCGGTCTCCGTCCTCATCTTCCTCATCGTCGCGGCCGTCTCGATCGTCAGCTTCCGCCGCACCCAGGCCCTGGAGGAGATCAACTGATGACAACCACGACATCCGACGTCCCCGTGGCCACGCGCGGCGCCGAGGGCGACCCGCCGGAGGTGGCACGGCTCGGCTCCGCGAAGGGCGGCTGGTTCCGCCGTACGGGCCTGAGCCACCTCGTCGGCATCCTCGCCCTGGCCTTCTCGATCTTCCCGATCCTGTTCGTCGTCTCGGCGTCGTTCAACCCGACCGGCACGCTGAGCTCCTCGACGCTGATCCCGCGCGAGTTCAGCCTGGCCAACTACCAGGACCTCTTCAGCGGCTCCTTCCCGCGCTGGTTCGTCAACAGCCTGATCATCGCCTCGATCTCGGCGGCGGTCTCGATGCTGATCTCCGCCTGCGCGGCGTTCGCCTTCTCGCGCTTCCGCTTCATGGGTCGGCGCCCCGGCCTGATCGGCCTGCTGCTGGTGCAGATGTTCCCGCAGTTCCTGGCGATCGTGGCGCTCTACCTGATGTTCGCCAACATCACCGAGCTGTGGCCCTCGATCGGCTTCAACACCGCGGCCGGGCTCATCATCCTCTACCTCGGTGGCGCGCTCGGCGTGAACACCTGGCTGATGAAGGGCTTCTTCGACACCATCCCCAAGGACCTCGACGAGTCGGCGAAGATCGATGGTGCGACGCACTTCCAGGTCTTCTTCGGGATCATCCTCCCGCTCGTCGCACCGATCCTGGCGATCACCGGCCTCCTCGGCTTCATCGGGGCGATCAACGAGTTCCTGATCGCCAGTGTCTTCCTCCGCCAGGACGACTCGAAGACGGCGGCCGTGGGGCTCTACGGCCTGATCGCCGACCCGCTCACCAAGAACGCACAGTTCGGCGAGTTCGCGGCCGGCGCGGTCGTCCTGGCGATCCCGACGGTCGCCCTGTTCATGTACCTCCAGCGCTACATCGTCGGCGGACTCACCGCCGGCGCCGTGAAGGGATGAGTGGATCGTGGCCGAAGTAGTCCTCGACAAGGTCAACAAGCAGTACGACAACGGCTTCCATGCCGTCAAGGACCTCTCGATCGACATCGCCGACGGCGAGTTCATCGTGCTCGTCGGCCCGTCCGGGTGCGGCAAGTCCACCGCCCTGCGGATGATCGCCGGGCTCGAGGACATCAGCACCGGCACGCTCACGATCGGCGACCGGGTGGTCAACACGCTGTCCTCGCGCGAGCGCGACATCGCGATGGTCTTCCAGTCCTACGCGCTCTATCCCCACATGAGCGTGGCCGACAACATCGCCTACGGCCTGAAGATCCGCCGCATGGACAAGGCGGCGATCCAGGAGCGGGTCAAGCGCGCCGCCGACATGCTCGAGCTCGGCCCCCTGCTCGACCGCAAGCCCAAGCAGCTCTCCGGCGGACAGCGCCAGCGGGTGGCGATGGGGCGCGCGATCGTCCGGGAGCCGCAGGTCTTCTTGATGGACGAGCCGCTGTCCAACCTCGACGCCAAGCTGCGCGTGCAGATGCGTGCCGAGATCGCGCAGGTGCAACGCGACCTCAACGTCACCACGATCTACGTCACCCACGACCAGACCGAGGCGATGACGATGGGCGACCGGGTCGCCCTGATGAAGGCCGGCGTGCTGCAGCAGCTCGGCGCCCCGCAGCACCTCTACGACCACCCCGACAACATCTTCGTGGCCGGCTTCATCGGCTCGCCGCCGATGAACATGGCCGTGGGCCGGGTGGGCCGCAGCGGCTCGGGGGTCACCGTCGGATTCGGCGGGGCGACGGTCCAGGTCCCGGAGTCCGTGGCCTCCGAGCGCCCCGCCCTGGCGTCGTACGACGGTCGCGACGTCGCCGTGGGAGTCCGCAGCGAGGACATGGAGGACGCGAGCCTGTCGCGCGACCCCGGCCGGCCGCGCCTGACCACGACCGTGAGCCTGACCGAGGCGCTCGGGTCGGAGATCGTGGTGCACTTCCCGGTCGAGGCCGCGCGCGTGGTCACCGAGGACACCAGGGCGCTCGAGGAGGACGCCGGCACCGAGGACGTGCCGGCCACCCACGCCGGGAACACCTGGGTGGCGTCCTTCAGCCCGCGCTCGCGCGTGCGTCCCGGCGACACCGTCGAGATCGCGATCGACCCCGAGCGGCTCCACTTCTTCGACACGGAGACCGGCCTGGCGATCCGGGACTGAGGCGTGCTGCGAGTCGCGGACCACTGGGTCTGGGACAGCTGGGTCGCCGACGACGGGGACGACTACCACCTCTTCTTCCTGAAGGCGGCGCGCACCGAGGCCGGGCCCGCGTCCCGGCACACGCGGGCCGTCGTCGGGCACGCGGTGTCCTCCGACCTCACGACGTGGACCGAGCTGCCCGACGCCCTCGGCCCCGGCCCCGACGGCGCCTGGGACGACCTGGCGACCTGGACCGGCTCGGTCGCCCGGGGCGACGACGGCCGGTGGCGGATGTTCTACACCGGCATCTCCCGGCGCGGCGGCCTGATGGACCAGCGCATCGGGCTGGCAGTCTCCGACGACCTGCTGGCGTGGGAACGGATCGGCACGACGCCCGTGGTGCCCGTCGACCCGGCGCGCTACAAGACGTTGGCGGGCGACGGCACCGCCAGCGAGACCTGGCGCGACCCGCTGGTGCTCCGCGACCCAGCCGGGGACGGCTGGCACCTGTTCGTCACGGCCCGTGCCGTCGGCGCGGACGCGAACGACGACGGCGTCCTGGCGCACGCCCGCAGCCACGACGGTCTTGACTGGGAGGTCCGGCCGCCGGTGACCACCCCCGGCGCCGGCTTCGGCCAGCTCGAGGTCGCGCAGGTCGCCCCCGTCGACGGGCGATGGGTGCTGGTGTTCACCTGCCACCCGGACGAGCAGACGCCCGAGCAACGCGCGCGGTTCGGCGACTACTGCACCTGGTCGATCGCGGGCGACTCACCCGTCGGCCCGTGGGACGTCGACCGGGCCCGCCCCTTCCGCGACGACCCCACCCTGTTCGCCGCCCCCCTCGTGCAGCGCCGGGACGGGAGCTGGTGCCTGGTCGGGTTCCACAACCGGGAGTCCGAGGGCGTCGACGGGATGTGGATCAGTGACCCCATCGCCGTACGCCTCGAGGACGACTGGCTGGTCGCTGACTCCTGACGCCGGGTCGAGTGCGCTCGACGTAGTAGTCACGCAGTGCCTGCGCACTCGACCCAGGGCCTGTGGATGAGCCCGGCGGGGTACGGCGCGGTGCGGGGACACTCGTCGCCATGCGCGACCGCATCTGGCGAGACCTCGCCGACGCCCAGGCCGGTCTGCTGTCGCGCCGCGAGCTCCGCGACCTGCGGGTCACCCCGGGCGAGATCAGGCACCACGTCGAGGTCGGGCGCCGGGCGGCGCGTTCGCGCGAGGTCGTCAGCACGACGACCGGCCCGCTGTCACCCGAGCAGCGGCTCTGGCTCGGTGTGCTGCACGCTGGTCCGACGGCCATGGTCGGGGGTCTCACCGCCGCCGAGCACCACGGCCTGCGCCGGTGGCCGCGCGAGGTGGTGACGGTGCTCGTCGCCAATCCCATGAGCTTCGAGCCGCTCGACGGCTTCGCCTTCTTCCGGACCCGCCGCTCCTTCGCGCTCCTCGCCGGTCCGGGCCAGCTGCCGGTGTGCCGGATAGAGCCGGCCGTGCTGCTCTTCGCCGCGCACGAGCCGCACCTGCGCACCGCGCTCGGCGCCGTGACGGCAGCGGTCCAGCAGCGGCTCACCACGCCCGACCGGCTGCGGACCTGGATGGACGACCTCACCCACTGCGTCGAGCGCGGGAGGTCCGCGCCCTGCTCGACGACGTGGCCGGAGGTGCGCACTCGATGGCGGAAGTGGACGTGCGCCGCGCGTGCCGTGCCTTCGGGGTGCGGCCACCGCGTGGGCAGCAAGTGCGGGTGGACCGCTCCGGGCGGCGGCGCTACACCGACTGCGAGTGGGACCTGCCTGACGGTCGAGTCATCGTGCTGGAGGTCGACGGGGCCTTCCACGACGACGCGATGCAGGGCGTGCTCGACCGCCGCCGCCACCGCCGGCTCACGACCTCGCGGCGCATCGTCGTGCAGTGCTCGGCGTGGGAGATCCGCCACGAGCCGGCGGAAGTGATGGAGGACCTGGTCGCCCTCGGCGTTCCCCTCCTGGCGGGTCGAGTGCGCACGCATGTGCCGATCACTACGCGCAGCGCACTCGACGAAGCGGGCGGGGGCTACTGGGCGACGCCGTAGAGCCGGTCGCCGGCGTCGCCGAGCCCGGGCACGATGTAGCCCTTCTCGTTGAGGCGCTCGTCCTGCGCGGCGGTCACCACGGTCACCGGCACGTCGAGGCCCTCGAGCCCGGCCTCGAGGTTGGCGAGTCCTTCGGGGGCGACGAGCAGGCAGATGGCGGTGATGTCGTCGGCACCGCGGTCGGTCAGGAAGCGGATCGCCGCGGCGAGGGTCCCGCCGGTGGCGAGCATCGGGTCGAGGACGTAGCACTGGCGACCGGACAGGTCCTCGGGCAGGCGCTCGGCGTACGTCGACGCCTCGAGCGTCTCCTCGTTGCGCACCATCCCCAAGAACCCGACCTCGGCGGTCGGCAACAGCCGCATCATCCCGTCGAGCATGCCCAGCCCGGCACGCAGGATCGGCACGACCAGCGGCTTGGGCGTGCTCAGCTTGACGCCGGTCGCCGGGGCCACCGGGGTGACGATGTCGGTGGTCTCGACGCGCACCTCGCGGGTCGCCTCGTAGGCCAGCAGGGTCACCAGCTCGTCGGTGAGCCTGCGGAAGGTCGGCGAGTCGGTCTCGCTCTGGCGGAGCGTGGTCAGCTTGTGGGAGACCAGCGGGTGGTCGACGACGTGCGTGCGCATGCCCGAACCCTAGTCGGCGCGGGCGTCACAGGGTTTCCTCGCAGGCAGGGATCTGCGACGCTGGAGCCGACGGAGGTGCTCTCGTGGAGGGATTCACCATGGACGACCAGCTCGACGGCGTGGACTTCGCGCTGGCCGCCTTCCGCGACGCCGACGGCTGGCAGGTGCAGGACATCGCCTCCCCGGCCTTCGAGTCGGTGGAGTCCCTCAGCCACGCCCTGCGCCGGCTGCCCGGCGACGGCGGCGCGGTCGCGCTCGTCGCGGTCGACGAGGACTTCTTCCTCATCGTGCGCGTCGAGGGACCCACCACCCGGGTGCTGCTCAGCGACGTGACTGCCGCGGAGGAGTGGGAGCTCGCCCAGTCGGCGCTCGACTTCCTCAACCTGCCGCCCTTCGACGACCTGGACGACGACGACGTCGCGCCGGCCGGTGACCTCGACCTGCTCGCCGACCTCGGGATGCACGCCATCGACATGGGCGTCCTGATCGACGACGACGACCTCTACCCCGACGAGATGCTCTCCGACGTCGCCCGCGCCCTGGGCTTCGGCGAGGTCTTCGACGACCTGGTCGGGCTCACGTCTGCATGAGCTCGTCCGACACCTGGCGCGAACCCATGCGGCTCGCGCTCGCCGAGGCTCGCGCCGCCCTCGCCACCGGCGACGTGCCCATCGGGGCCGTCGTGCTCTCGCCCTCCGGGTCGGTGATCGGGACCGGGCGCAACGTCCGTGAGGCAGCGAACGACCCAACCGGCCACGCCGAGGTGGTGGCCCTCCGCGCAGCCGCCGCCTCGGTCGGCGAGTGGCGGCTGACGGACTGCACGCTGGTCGTCACCCTCGAGCCGTGCACCATGTGCGCCGGCGCCGCCGTCCTCTCGCGCGTCGCCCGGGTGGTGTTCGGTGCGTACGACGACAAGGCCGGCGCCGTCGGCTCGCTGTGGGACGTCGTGCGCGACCGGCGCCTCAACCACCGTCCCGAGGTGGTGGCCGGGGTGCTGGCCGCCGAGTCGGCCGAGCTGCTCGACGGGTTCTTCGCGGATCACCGCTGAGCGGCGGCGTACTCCTCGTCGGTGAGGATCCGCGACCTGATCAGGAACCGCACGCCCTCGGGCGCCTCGAGCGAGAAGCCCGCGCCGCGACCCTTCACCACGTCGATGGTCAGGTGCGTGTGCTTCCAGTACTCGAACTGCGACCTCGACATCCACATCGGTACGGCGCGCTCGAGCCCGACGTCCAGGTCGCCCAGGTGGATGTCGCTGCCGCCGGTGCGGAACTCGCCGTCGGGGTAGCACATGGGCGCCGACCCGTCGCAGCAGCCGCCGGACTGGTGGAACATCACCGGGCCGTGCGCCTCGGTGAGGCGGCGGATCAGCTCCGCCGCCTCACCGGTGACCGCTACACGGTCCACCTAGAAGAACCCGAGCTTGTCGGGGCTGTAGGAGACCAGGAGGTTCTTGGTCTGCTGGTAGTGGTCGAGCATCATCTTGTGGTTCTCGCGGCCGATCCCGGACTGCTTGTAGCCGCCGAAGGCCGCGTGGGCCGGGTAGGCGTGGTAGCAGTTGGTCCAGACGCGACCGGCCTCGATCGCCTTGCCGGCGCGGAAGGCGCGGGCGCCGTCGCGGGTCCACAGCCCGGCACCGAGGCCGTAGAGCGTGTCGTTGGCGATCTTGAGGGCGTCGGCCTCGTCGTCGAAGCTGGTCAGCGACACGACCGGGCCGAAGATCTCCTCCTGGAAGATCCGCATCGAGTTGTCGCCCTCGAAGACGGTGGGCTGCACGTAGTAGCCCTCCGCGAGGTCGCCCTCGAGCACGTTGCGGCCGCCGCCGGTGAGCACCTTCGCGCCCTCCTGCTTGCCGATGTCGAGGTAGGACAGGATCTTCTCGAGCTGGTCGTTGGACGCCTGGGCGCCCATCATCGTGGCGACGTCGAGCGGGTTGCCCTGCACGATCGCGTTGACGCGCTCGATCGCGTCCGGCACGAAGTCGGCGTACATCGAGCGCTGCACCAGCGCCCGCGACGGACAGGTGCAGACCTCACCCTGGTTGAGGGCGAACATCGTGAAGCCCTCGAGCGCCTTGTCGTAGAACGCGTCCTTCTCGGTGGCGACGTCGTCGAAGAAGATGTTCGGGCTCTTGCCGCCGAGCTCGAGCGTCACCGGGATGATGTTCTCCGAGGCGTACTGCATGATCAGCCGGCCGGTCGTGGTCTCGCCGGTGAAGGCGATCTTGCGGATGCGGCTGCTGCTGGCGAGCGGCTTGCCGGCCTCGACGCCAAAGCCGTTGACGACGTTGAGCACGCCGGCGGGCAGCAGGTCGCCGACCAGCTCGACCAGCTTGAGGATCGACCACGGGGTCTGCTCGGCGGGCTTGAGCACCACCGCGTTGCCGGCGGCCAGCGCGGGCGCCAGCTTCCACACGGCCATCAGGATGGGGAAGTTCCACGGGATGATCTGGCCGACCACGCCCAGCGGCTCGTGGAAGTGGTAGGCGACGGTGGTCTCGTCGATCTCCGAGATGCCGCCCTCCTGGGCACGCAGGGCGCCGGCGAAGTAGCGGAAGTGGTCGACGGCCAGCGGCAGGTCCGCGTTGAGGGTCTCGCGCACGGCCTTGCCGTTGTCCCACGTCTCGATCACCGCGAGCGACTCGAGGTTCTGCTCCATGCGGTCGGCGATCCTGAGCAGGATGTTCGAGCGCTCGGTGGTCGACGTACGACCCCAGGCGTCGGCGGCGTTCCAGGCCGCGTCGATGGCCGCGTCGATGTCCTCGGCGGTGCCGCGGCCGACCTCGGTGAAGGGCTTGCCGTTGACCGGGGAGATGTTCTCGAAGTAGCCGCCCTTGATCGGGTCGACCCACTCGCCGCCGATGAAGTGGCCGTAGCGGCTCTTGACCTCGATGTCCGACCCGTCGGTGCCGGGCTGTGCGTAGACCGTCATGTGGTGCTCCAGGAGTGAGGGAGGAAGTGACGACCGTCACGCTAGGAACGCGGACGTTGCATCCACGTTGCGTGCGTCAGGACAGGTCGCGGTCCAGTCGGGCGAGCTGCCCGTCGACCAGGGAGCGCATCGGCGAGCTCGTGCCGAGGGCATCACGCTGGGCCAGCCACATGTCGTAGTCGTCGGCGCCCCAGCTCGAGCGGGTCCACGTCGACATCAGGTCCGGTTCACGGCTCCCCAGCACGGCGGCCCGCAGCGAGTGGTGGAGCTGCTCACGGAGCCGCACCACGCCCGGCGCGGTCGACCGGGGCAGGATCGGGCCGCGATACCCACGCAGCGCGCGGCGTACGTCGCCTGCCGCCAGCAGGGCCTCGAGCGCCAGCCAGTCGCCGGCGATGCCCGCGACGAGGCGGTAGGGACGCGAGGGCAGGAGCTCGTCGCCGAGCAGGTGACGCAGCCGGTTGAGCTCGGCGCGCAGGGTGGAGGACGCGCCGTCGTCCTCGTAGACCAGGACGGCGAGCTCGTCGCCGGAGAGTCCGTGCGGCGCGGAGGCGAGGAGCAGCAGGATCTCGCTGTGGCGCGGGGAGAGCCGCAGGTGGTGCCGGGCGCCGCGGCCGTCGTCGATGGCGAGCAGCGCCTCGTGCCGGCCCAGGAGCTCGACCACTGCCTGGAGCCCCGACCGCGGCGGGGCCGGCTGGGCCGCGCGCGTCAGCAGCTCGCGGGCGAGCTCCGCCTCGGCCATCCGGGCCGCGGCCCGCACCATCGCCATCGTCTGCGGAACGGCGATGTCGTCGTTGCCGGTGATGTCGAGGACGCCGAGCAGGGTGCTGGAGGTCGGGTCGTGGATCGGGGTAGCGGCGCAGCTCCACTGCTGCACCGAGTGCCGGAAGTGCTCCGAGCGCCGGACCTGGGCGGGCTGGCCGAGGCGCAGCGCGAGGCCGGGGGCGTTGGTGCCGGCGAGGCGCTCGTCCCAGTTGGAGCCCTCGACGAACCCGATCGTCTCGGCTTTCCGCAGCGTCGACGGCGAACCGCACACCCACAGCAGCTGTCCGGCCGAGTCGGAGACCGCCATGATCGCACCGCAGTCGCGCGCCGCCTGCCCGAGCACGTCGTCCAGCAGCGGGAAGACCTGGGCCAGCGGGTGGGCGGCGCGGTGGTCCCGCAGGTCGGACTCACCGAGCGTGATCGGCGCCTCGACCCGCGCGGCGTCGACGCCGGCCGCGGCGGACAGGTGCCACGAGTCCGCCACCTCGGCACGCATGCCGTCGCTGCCCATGGGCTCAGTAGACACGCTCAACGCCTCCGCCTTCCAGCGATCGGCGACCAGTGTGGGGCACCCGAGGTTGCAAGGAGGTTGCATCCGATTTCTTGGCCCCGCCCCGTCTCCGGTAGCCTTCCCCGCGGTGGCGTGTCCGAGCGGCCGAAGGTGCAACACTCGAAATGTTGTGTGGGGTCAAACCCACCGTGGGTTCAAATCCCACCGCCACCGCCGACCGACAGCCGGATCCTCTGGGTCCGGCTGTCGTGCATTTCAGGGTCGTACGGCGCCTGGCCGATGCCGCGAAGCTCCGCGCACCTGCGTCGAGCTTCAGGCCAGGTCGAGGGCGATCAGCGGGTCGCCCTCCTGGACGACGTCGCCGATGGCGACCTTGATCGCGGTGACGGTGCCGGGGTGCTCGGCGAGGACGGGGATCTCCATCTTCATCGACTCGAGCAGCACGACCGTGTCGCCGGCGGCGATGGTGTCACCGACCTCGCAGTCCACCGTGAGGACGTTGGCAACCATCTCGGCGAGGATCTCGGTCGACTTCGTGCGGGCCATGGGTGCGACGCTAGCGGTTACCGCGGCGTACGCCCGGATCAGAGCACGGCGAAGCGCGAGGGCTCCGGGCGGTGCGCGTCGGCTTCCTCGGCGCGACGCCCACGGCTGCCGCGCGGGGCGGTGAGGGCCAGGTCGGCGCGCACGAGGACGAAGCCGATCAGCAGGCCCGGCACCAGCGAGTAGACGATGCGCAGACCCGCCTCCAGGAAGGAGGTGTCGGGCTCGAGCAGCCCCTGGGCGAAGGGGACGGTGGCCGCGACTCCGAAGGCGCACACCCACCAGCCCTGACGCCGGCGGGCGCGCTGGAAGCAGCCCCACAGCAGCGCCGGGATGCCGAGGAGCACCACGAGCGGGCGCGGGAAGGCGCCGATCCGGTCGTGGGTCCACCGGGCGAAGTCGATCACCGGGCCGACGACCGGGCCCGCGCCGTACCTCCGCAGGAGCTCGCCGTAGACCAGCGTCAGCAGCAGCGCGGCGGCGCCGACGAGCACGACGACGAGGCCACGCCGACCGAGGCCGTGGATGCCCGCGCCGAGTCGGTAGACCACCGCGAAGACCAGCGCGAGGGCGAGCAGGATCGCGGCGTAGTCGAACCGCGGCTCGGTCACGGTCGGCTCGAAGCCGACCGCCGCGAGCGCGGTCATGCTGGCCACCACCGTCGCGACCAGCACCTCGCCGGCCGCGCGCACGAAGCTGACCGCCGGCACCGTCGCCATCACGGCATAGACCGAGCCGACGACGACGGTCATCACCGCCGCGCCGGTCGGCAGCGTCTGGCCGCCGACGACGACCGCGGCCACCCCGATGCCCAGCGCGAGCAGCGTGGCCACCCCGGGGCGGCCGCCGGTGCGGTGCGCCAGCGCGCCCGAGAGCGTGGTCGAGACGGCGATCGCGCCGAGGCCGTCGACCCAGGCCGGGCCGATGCCCGCGACCGCGCACCCGAGCGCGGCGAGCCCGGCGAGCAGGACGGCCACGGCGACGAGCCCGACCAACCGGGCCGGGACACCGCCACCGGCCGGGCGCTCACGCGGCGGTGCGGGAGCCCGTGACTCCTTCGGCTTCCGCGCCGAACGACGCTCCTTGGGCGGCTTCTCCGCGATCCGCCGACCCTTGACGGGTCCCTTGGAGGAACCCCGAGCGGGGCCGTCGGACGGCGTGGACACGGCGTCGAGGTTACAGCCGGCGGTTCGCCAGGGACGGGTTGGTACGCCGCGCAGCGGCCAGCACCTCGCGGTCGACGACGGCGTCGAGGACGGCCTCGTCCGGACCGGCCTCGGCGAGCACGTCGCCGAGCGGGTCGACCACCATCGAGTGGCCGCAGTAGCGAGGGGCCGGCTGCCCGACCGCCACGACGTGCACGGTGTTCTCGATCGCCCGCGCGCGCAGGAGGGTGCGCCAGTGGTCGACCTTGCGCTCGCCGGCGACCCACGCGGCCGGGACGACGAGCACCTCCGCACCCGCGTCGACCAGCGCGCGGGCGAGCTCGGGGAAGCGGAGGTCGTAGCAGGTCATCAGCCCGATCGTCGTGCCCGCGACCTCCACCAGGCTCGGGGCGAGGGCGCCCGCGGAGAGTCGGTCGGACTCCTTGTAGCCGAAGGAGTCGTAGAGGTGGATCTTGCGGTAGCTCCCCTCGGTCGCGCCCCGCACGAGCAGCGTGTTGAACGGGCGCTCCGGGTCCTCGCTCGCCTCGAACATGCCCGCCACGACGGTGGATCCGGTGCGATCCGCCAGCGCGGAGACGGCTGCACCGAAGGGACCGTCGAGCGGTTCGGCGTACTCCCCCAGCGGTTGCGACGGCGGGCCGAAGTCGCGCGCGAACGCCTCGGGCAGCACCACGAGGTCGACGCCGTCGTCGACCGGCAGCGAGTCGAGCCGGGCACGGTTGACCGCGGGATCGAGGTCGCTGCCCCACTGGACGAGCCGGACGCGAAGAGGGGTGGTCACAGGACCCACACTGCCAGCCCGCGACCAGCGCTGGGAGGATCCGGGGGTGGACTTCGACCTGGGGGCAGCCGGCTTCAGCGGCGTGCTCCTCGCCGGCGGCACCGCCGCGCGGATGGACGGGATCGACAAGGCGAGCATCGAGCTCGGTGGGCGGACCCTCCTCGAGATCTGCCTCGACGCGTTCCTCGACGCCGACGAGGTCGTCGTCGTCGGGCCGCGGACGGTGCGTACGACGCGTCCGGTGACCTTCACCCGTGAGGACCCGCCGCTCGGTGGACCGGTCGCGGGGCTGCTGACCGGCGTCGACGCGCTGCTGCGGACGCCGCGGCTGCTCGGGGTGCTCGCCGTCGACATGCCGCGGGTCTCGGCGCACACCTTCCGTCGGCTGCGAGAGGCAGGCACGGACCGTGACGGCGCGTTCCTCGTCGACGAGGACGGTCGACGCCAGCTGTGCGGCGTCGTCGCGTTCGAGGCCCTGGCCCGCGTGCGACCCGACCTGGAGAGCCAGCACGGCATGTCGCTGCGTCGTCTGCTCGCCGACCTCGACCTGGCCGCCGTCGAGCCGCTCGGCGACGAGGCGCGCGACATCGACACCTGGGCGGACCTGCGCGACCTGCACCCGTGACGGGACGCGGCACTTGCACCACCCGCCGGATTGGCGAGAGATTGGAGGGGTGAACCTCCACGACTGGATCGATGAGCTCAGCGACGTGCTCGAGATCGAGACCGAGGTGGACGAAGCCCTCCTCCTCGACCTGGCGCGCACCGCGGCGACGAACGTGCAGAAGACGGCAGCCCCGATCACCACCTTCCTGCTGGGAGTGGCGGCGGGCGCGGCCGACGCCGACCCCGAGGAGATCGAGACCCTGGCCGCGAAGGCGCAGCTCCTCGCCGACCACTGGGACCGGCCGGCCGACGCTCCCGACCCCGATGACGTCGACGACGACGTGCCGGACGACACTGGGGTCGACCACACCGGCGAGCAGTTCGACGACGACGACACCGACGAGGACGAATAGCCCAGATGCGCGCAGTCATCGCCTCCGCCCCCGGGGGCCCTGAGGTCCTGTCCGTCGGCGAGGCCCCCGAGCCCGTCCTCCGCCCCGGGGAGGTGCTGGTCGACGTCGCCGCCACGGCCGTCAACCGAGCCGACACCCTGCAGCGGATGGGGCTCTACCCCGTCCCCGAGGGCAGCTCCGAGATCATCGGGCTCGAGTGCAGCGGCACCGTCGCCGAGCTCGGCGAGGGCGTCGAGGGGTGGTCGGTCGGCGACGAGGTGTGCGCACTGCTGAGCGGCGGGGGGTACGCCGCTCGCGTGGCCGTCCCCGCCGGGCAGCTGATGCCGGTGCCGGCGGGAGTCTCGCTGGTCGACGCCGCGGCCCTGCCCGAGGTGGCGTGCACCGTGTGGTCCAACGTCTTCATGGTCGCCGGGCTCCAGCCGCGCGAGAACTTCCTGGTCCACGGCGGCGCCGGCGGCATCGGCACCATGGCCATCCAGCTCGCGACCGCCCTGTCGGCGAAGGTCTTCGCCACGGCCGGGTCCGCCGAGAAGCTCGCCGTGTGCGCCGACCTCGGTGCCGACGTCCCGATCAACTACCACGACGAGGACTTCGTCGAGGTCCTCACCGCGGCCGGCGGCGCCGACGTCATCCTCGACAACATGGGCGCGAAGTACCTCGCCCGCAACGTCGACGCCCTCGCCACGTCGGGGCGCCTCGTCATCATCGGCATGCAGGGCGGCAGCAAGGCCGAGCTCGACATCAACGCCCTCCTGCGCAAGCGCGCGGCGGTGATCGCGACGGCGCTGAGGTCTCGGCCGGCCGAGGAGAAGGCGGCGATCTGCGCCGAGGTGGTCGAGCACGTCTGGCCGCTCGTGGCCGACGGCTCGGTCGTGCCGGTGATCCACGAACGGCTCCCCCTCGAGCAGGTCGAGGTCGCTCACCGCCTCATGGAGGAGAGCGGCCACATCGGCAAGATCGTCCTCACCCTCTAGGTCAGTGGGTCGTGAACCGGGTGGTGGGCGCCGCTCTCGGCTCGGCCGTCTTCTTCGTCGCGGCGCCCCTCGTCATGGGCGCGGGCGTGCCGTTCCTGATCACGCAGTGGCACGGGTCGCCGTCCGGCGTCGACGTCCTGGACGTGGCGGGTGCAGTCGTGGCGGCGCTGGGCGCGGCCCTGGTCGTCGCCTGCTTCGTGCTCTTCGTCCTCGACGGGCGCGGCACACCCGCCCCGATCGCGCCGACCGAGGAACTGGTGGTGCGCGGGCCCTACCGGGTGGTGCGCAACCCGATGTACGTCGGCGTCGCGGCTGCCGTCGCCGGACAGGCGCTCGCCTTCCGCAGCGTCGGCCTGGTGGTGTGGCTGGTCGTCTTCCTGCTCGCGGTGGTGTCGTTCGTGAAGGGCTACGAGGAGCCGACGCTGAGCGAGCAGTTCGGGGCGCCGTACGACCGCTATCGCCGACGCGTGCCCGGGTGGCTGCCCCGGGTCCGGCGACGCCCGGCGCGCTAGGCCGGCGCTCTGGGCCCGCGCTCTAGGGTGGGGCCCATGACTGATCAGCCGCAGCCGGAGCAGGAGTCCACCGAGGAGCAGATCGTGGTCGTCGGACCCGACGGCCAGCCCGTCGGCACGATCCCCGCGAGCGCGTTGCCCGCCGGCCTGGTCGGCGGACAGGGCGACGATGGCGACGACGAGCAGGAGGGCGAGCGCCACATCACCGAGCTGGTCGAGCAGCCCGCGAAGGTGATGCGGATCGGCTCGATGATCCGCCAGCTGCTCGAGGAGGTGAAGGCTGCTCCGCTCGACGAGGCGAGCCGCAACCGCCTCAAGGAGATCCACCAGGCCTCCATCAAGGAGCTCGAGGCGGGTCTCGCGCCCGAGCTGGTCGAGGAGCTCGAGCGGCTCTCGCTGCCCTTCACCGAGGAGGGCACCCCCTCCGAGAGCGAGCTGCGGATCGCGCAGGCCCAGCTGGTCGGCTGGCTCGAAGGTCTCTTCCACGGCATCCAGACCGCGATCTACGCCCAGCAGATGGCGGCACGCGGTCAGCTCGAGCAGATCCGCAAGGCGCTCCCCGGCATGGCCGCGGCCCAGCAGGGACACCATGACCCGGGCCCCACGCCGCAGGGCATGCCGACGATGCCGACCCAGGACTCGCCCGAGTCGGGCGGTTCGGGAGGCATGTACCTCTGACGGCGCAGGCCTCTGACGGCGCGGGCCGCTAGGTCGTACGCCGCCGCGCCCGCCACCAGCGGACGGCGACGAACCCCATGACGGCCAGGCCGAGGACTCCGAGCACGGCCCGACCTGTCCGGAACTGGTCGTAGCTCAGCCCGAGCCCACGGTCGGCACGCAGGTGGCCGGCCGGCGGGGTCGTGCCCTCGCCCAGGTCGGCCAGCACCTCGCGGTAGTAGCGCCCGGGCGCGACGATCGTGCTGCAGCCGTTGCTGCTCACCTCGCCGTCCACCAGGGTGCCGAAGACGACCACCCGGTCCCCGTCGTCCGCGGTGATCGCGTCCTCCTGCTGCGCCCGGCTGACGACGTCCACCCGACGCCGTACGTCGCCCTTGAACGCCCGGTCGACCTTGACCGTCACGACGAGGTCGTCGCCGGAGGTGCGCCGCTCAGTGACCACGCCGGAGAAGGCGACGTCACTGCCGTCGAGGAAGTCGACCGACGGCTCGGCGCAGGACGCCGCCGCGGGGGCGGCACCCAGTCCGACGAGCGTGAGCCCAGCCAGCAGCCCGGCCAGCAGCAGCCGGGCCTGCGTGGTCACCGTCGGGCCAGGCGTCCCACGACGAGCAGGCCCAGGAAGCCGACCAGCACGAGCGCGCCACCGGGCGCCGCGAGGCGGGACACCGGGGCCGGGGCGGACTCCTCCACCTTGGTCATCGTCGGCGCGGGCGGTGGCGGTGGATTGACCGCGTCCCCGCTGCCCAGCGCCTTCTCGACCTGGTTGATCCGCGCGGTGGTCGCCGGTCCGGAGCCGCCGCAGGTCGAGGCGGCGAAGGGCGGGGCGTCGCCGGTGACGAGGAAGAGGTAGTCGGAGCCGACCTCGAGGTTGCCGAGGCCGCACGCGGCCGTGGCCTGGTTGGAGCGGACGGTGGTCGTCCGGTCGACGACGCCCTTGTAGGCGCGGGTGGCGGTCAGGGAGTACTCGAAGCGGGAGCCCACCTCGCTGACCTCCTCGACGGTGGCCAGGAACACCGCGTCGGCACGCTCCGCCTGCTGGTCGATGTCGGCGGCCTGGCACTTGCACGCGAACGCCGGCGCCGAGGTGGCGAGCACGAGGCCGGACACCGCCAGGAACGCAGCGACCAGCACGCGCACAACCCTCATCAGCATGCGATCAGCCTAGCGAGGCGAGCCCGAAGACCTCGCTCAGCACGGCCGCGACCCCGTCGTCGTCGTTGGGCGGGGCGACGTGGTCGGCGAGGTCGAGGACGCTCGGGTGGGCGTTGGCCATGGCGTACGACGTCCCGACCCACTCGAGCATCGGCAGGTCGTTGGGCATGTCGCCGAAGGCGATGACCTCGTCGGCCGGGATGCCCAGCTCGGCGGCGAGGCTCGCCAGGGTGGTGGCCTTGGTGACGCCCACCCCACTCATCTCCACGAGGGCGCCCGTCGACGACCACGTCGTCGTGACGAGGTGCCCGACGGCCTCCTCCGTCCGGTCCCAGAACGCCTCGGGTGTCATCTCCTCGTGCCGGGCCAGCAGCTTGACCACGGTGTCGTCGACGATCTCCTCGAGGTCGCCCATCGGGACGTCGCGCACGGCGTTGACATTGAGACGCGGCATGAACGCGTCCTCGCGGGCGAAGCCGGTGGTCTTCTCCAGCGCGAAGGTGGTGCCGGGGATCGCGCGGCGCAGCGCGTCGCCGACCGCGACCAGGGTGGCGGCGTCGATGGTGTGCGCCTGCGCGACCTCGTGCGAGGCCACGTCGTAGACGATCGCGCCGTTGCTGCAGATCGCCAGGCCGTGGCCGCCGACGTCGGCCCACAGCGTCTCCATCCACCGGATCGGGCGGCCGGTGGTGAAGACGACCGGCACGCCGAGGTCGTCGAGGGCGGTCAGCACCGAGCGGGTCCGCTCCGTCACGGTCCCGTCGGTGTGCAGCAGCGTGCCGTCGAGGTCGGTGGCGACGAGGCGGGGCCTCACCCCGGCGACCTGAGGGGCCGTGCCATCACGAGCTCGCCGTCCTCGTTGGCGCCGCGGAGCTCGGTGAAGCCGCACTTCGCCAGCACCCGGATGCTGGCGGCGTTGTCGGGCAGCACCGACGCCCGGACGCGTACGCCGAGGGCGTCGGCCTGCGCCAGCAGCGCCCGGACCGCCTCGGTGGCCACCCCGCGGCCGCGCGCGTCGGCGACCAGGCCGTAGCCGATCTCGGCCTCGTCCACCCCGTCGTCGGCCGGGGCGGGCGGGCCGAAGAACCCGATGGAGCCGAAGACCAGGCCGTCGAAGGTGCGGGTGACGTGGCGCGGACCCCAGCCGGCGCCGGCGTCCGACCCCTTCACCATCGACGCCGCGTCGCGGTCGTCCTGCCGCGGGTAGTCGGGGTGCCAGCGCGGGTCTCGACCATCAGGGGTGGCGGCGACCATCCGTGCGGCCTCGTCGGGGAGGATCAGGTCGAGGGTGAGCCGCTCGGTCGCGACCGTGGCGGGCAGCCTCACCCGAACCACCGGTCGAGCTCGAGGGCCGCTCCGTCGTCGTGCACGCTGGCGGTCACGTCGTCGGCGGCCGCCTTCACCTCGTCGACGGCCTGGCCCATCGCCACCCCGCGACCTGCCCAGCGCAGCATCTCGATGTCGTTGCGACCGTCGCCGATGGCGAGCACGTCGGCGGCGTCCACCCCGAGCTGGTCGCACACGACCTGCAGCCCGCTGGCCTTGGAGACCCCGACCGGCGACAGGTCGAGCCACGCGGTCCAGCCGACGACGTAGTCGGTGCCGTGCAGGCCGAGCCGGGCCGCGAGGGCCACGAAGTCGTCGGCGGAGGCCTCGGGGTCGCGGATGATGACGCGGCTGACCGGTCCGGCGACGATCTCGCCCACGTCGGTGAGGATCATCTCGCCCGAGAGCTCGCCGTCGGGGAAGTGCCGGTTGACGCGGTAGCCGATCCCGCGCTCCTCCACCGCGACCAGCGCGTTGGGGTGGTGCTCCAGAACGGCCGCCACGGCCTTGCGGGCGTCGAAGGTCTCCTCGTGCACCACCTCGAGGGGCGGGTAGCGGAAGATGACGGCGCCGTTGGAGGCGACCACCCACACCCGGTCGGCGACGGCCTCGGGCAGGTCGAGCAGGTCGGCGATCTTGTCCATCCCGTGCGGCGAGCGGCCGCTGGAGAGGACGACGTGGGCTCCCGCCTCGACGGCGCGGTGGACGGCGGCGTACACCGCGGGCGTGACCTTCTCGTAGGTCTGTCCCGCGCCCTCGACCCACGCGAGCAGCGTGCCGTCGATGTCGAGCGCGACCAGGCGCGGTCGCCAGGCAGGCGCGTCGGTCACGAGACCGGCTTGAGGACCTCGAGGCCCCCGAGGTAGGGCCGCAGCGCCTCGGGCACCCGCACCGAGCCGTCGGCCTGCTGGTGTGTCTCCAGGATCGCGACGATGGTGCGCGTGATCGCGGTCAGGGTGCCGTTGAGGGTGGCGACCGGGGTGTTGCCCGACTCGCCGCGGGTGCGGATGTCGAGGCGGCGGCTCTGGAAGTCGGTGCAGTTGGACGTCGAGGTGAGCTCGCGGTACTTGCCCTGGGTCGGGATCCACGCCTCGCAGTCGAACTTGCGCTGGGCGCTCAGGCCGAGGTCGCCGGCGGCCACGTCGATGACGCGGTAGGCCAACTCGAGCTTGTCGAGGAACTCCTTCTCCCACGCGAGGAGGCGCTGGTGCTCGGCGTACGACTCCTCGACCGTCGTCAGGACGAACATCTCGACCTTGTCGAACCAGTGCACCCGGATGATGCCCTTGGTGTCCTTGCCGTGCGAGCCGGCCTCCTTGCGGAAGCAGGGGCTGAAGGCGGAGTAGCGCAGCGGGAGCGCGCCGGCGTCGAGGATCTCGTCGGAGTGGTAGGCCGCCATCGGCACCTCGGAGGTGCCGACGAGGTAGAGGTCCTCGCCCTCGATGCGGTAGACGTCGTCGGCGGCCTGGCCGAGGAAGCCGGTGCCCTCCATCGCGCGCGGCTTGACCAGCGACGGCGCGATCACCTGGGTGAAGCCGGCGTTGCGGGCCTGGTCCATCGCCATGTTGACCAGCGCCAGCTCGAGCTGGGCGCCGATGCCGGTGAGGAAGTAGAAGCGCGAGCCGGAGACCTTGGCGCCCCGCTCGAGGTCGATGGCGCCGAGCATCCGGCCGAGCTCGATGTGGTCGCGGGGCTCGAAGTCGAACTCGCGCGGCGTGCCGACGTGCTCGAGCACCACGAAGTCGTCCTCGCCGCCGGCCGGCGACTCGTCGGCGGCCGGGTTGGGGATCGAGCGCAGGGCCTCGTCCCACTCGGTCTCCGCGGCGCCCTGGGCGGCCTCGAGCTCCTTGACCTCGGCGGAGAGCGCCTTGGTGCGGGCCAGCAGCGCGGTCTTCTCCTCGCCCTGCGCCTGGGCCACCTGCTTGCCCAGCGACTTCTGCTCGGCCCGCCTCGACTCGTACGTCGCGATCGCACTGCGCCGCGCCTCGTCGGCGGCCAGGGCGCGGTCCACCACGTCAGGGGACAGCCCGCGCTTCACCTGGGCGGCGCGGATGCGGTCGGGGTCGTCACGGAGGAGTCGGGCGTCGATCACACCGTGCAGGCTAGTCGGGCGGGGGTGCGGACCGCATTCGGCATACTGACCCGGTGCTCGACCGTTCCCGCTCCGTCGTCCTCGCGTGGGCGGCGCTCCTCGCCGCGCTCTTCGCCGTCCTCGCGGTCCTGGTGACGCAGTGGACGCGCTACCCGCTCGCCGGCATCGACGACTGGGGACGCGACGCGGAGGGCTGGGCCGACGACCACACCACGCTGATCTACGTGTTGCGCGGGATCGAGCACGCCTTCGGCACCATCGGCATGACGATCATCACCGTGGCGATCGCCGGTGGCCTGCTCTACAACAAGCAGCGCCGAGCCGCGATCTACACCCTCGGGGTCATGCTCAGCACGTCGCTCATCACGAGCGGCCTGAAGATCTGGCTCGGCCGCGACCGGCCCGACTGGCAGGACCCCACCCACCTGCTCTCGAGCAAATCGTTCCCGTCGGGCCACGCGTCCGCGATCGCCGCGATGGCGGCCGTCCTGGTCCTGCTGACGGTCATGCTCGTGCGTCGCCAGAACTTCCGCCGCGTCTGCTACACCGCGATCGCGGCCCTGGTGGTCGTGGTCAGCCTCGACCGGATCCTGCTGGGTCGGCACTACCCCACGGACACGGTGGCCGGCGCCCTGCTCGGCGCGGCCGTCGCCCTGGCTTGGCTGGCCTTCTACAGCCCACTGCCCCGCTCGATCGCCGACAAGGTCGAGCCGCTGCCGGAGGTCTACTCCTCCGCGCGCCGGCTGGCCGTCGTGCTCAACCCGATCAAGGTCGAGGACGTCGGCGGCTTCCGCGCGACGGTCGACGCGATGGCGCTGGAGTCGGGCTGGTCGGAGCCGAGCTGGCACTACACGACCGTCGAGGACCCCGGCACGGGCATGGCGGAGAAGGCCTCGGTGGAGGGCGCCGACCTCGTCCTGGTGTGCGGCGGCGACGGCACCGTGCGCGAGGTCTGCGCCGAGCTCGCCGGCACCGGCATCCCGGTCGGCATCATCCCCGCCGGCACCGGCAACCTGCTGGCCCGCAACCTCGACATCCCGCTCTACCTGCGCTCCGCGATCGACGTCGCCCTCAACGGCCAGGACCGCGCCATCGACCTCGTCGACGTCAGCGGCGACGGCATCGAGGACACGCACTTCATGGTGATGGCCGGGATGGGTTTCGACGCCGCGATCATGGAGGGGGTCAACGACGAGATCAAGAAGAAGATCGGCTGGATCGCCTACATCCTCTCGGGCCTGAAGTCGCTGATGTTCCCCGCGGTGAAGATCGAGATCCAGATCGACGACGAGGAGCCCACGACGCACCGGGCCCGCACCGTCGTCGTCGGCAACGTCGGCTACCTCCAGGCCGGCATGCCGCTGCTGCCCGACGCCTCGATCGACGACGGTCTGCTCGACGTAGTGATCCTGCACCCCCAGCGCTTCCTGTCCTGGATCCCGCTCGCGGTCCGCGTCCTGGCCAAGAGCTCCTCGACAGACGAGCTGATCGACCGCCGCACGGGCGCCAGGGTCGTCATCCGGGCCGCCGCCGACACGCCCCGCCAGCTCGACGGCGACTCCATCGGCCCCGGCCGGGAGCTGTCGATGACCTGCGTCCACGGGCGTCTGCTGGTGCGCGTCCCGCGCTGAGCCGGCCCCGGTCCGACCGGGTCGAGTGCGCAGCCCTCCGGCATTCACTACAGGGAGCGCACTCGACCCGTCAGGCCTGCGTCAGTACGCCGCCCGCCACCGTCAAGGAAGCGTCAAGAACGCCCGGGTGACCCGGCCGGCGGGTCGAGGCTCGGGACATGTCCGACGTCCTCCTCCTCGCGACGGCCGTGCTCGTCATGGCCGCCCTCGCCGAGCTCGCCCGCAGGCTCGACCGGTGAGCGCCACCGCGGCCGCCCTCGGGCAGGTCGCGGCGCTCGTCGCCGCCCTCGTCCTGACCGTGCCCCTGCTCGCGCGCCACCTCGTCCACACCTACTCCAGCCCGCGCCACCTGCGTGTGGAGCGGGCGCTCTACCGCGCGTGCCGCGTCGACCCCGACGCGGACCAGCACTGGCGCACGTACGCGTGGTCGGTGCTCGGCTTCTCACTGGCGGGCATCGTCCTGCTCTACGTCCTGCTCCGCACCCAGCAGTGGCTGCCGCTGTCGCTGGGGATGACCGCGATGCCGGCCGAGGGCGCGTTCAACACGGCGATCTCCTTCGTCACCAACACCAACTGGCAGTGGTACTCCGGCGAAGCCGCCCTCGGCCACCTCGCGCAGATGACCGGCCTGACGGTGCAGAACTTCGTCTCCGCCGCGACCGGCATGGCCGTCGCGGTCGCGCTGGCCCGCGGCTTCAGCCGGGCGAGCGCCGGAGGTCGCGTCGGGAACTTCTGGGCCGACCTGGTGCGTGGGGTCGTGCGCGTGCTGCTCCCGATCTCCGTCGTCGGTGCCCTGCTGCTGGTGCTGGCGGGCGTCGTGCAGAACCTCGACGCACCGCACGCGATCACGACGCTGGCCGGCGACACCCAGCACCTCACCGGTGGTCCGGTCGCGAGCCAAGAGGCGATCAAGGAGCTCGGCACCAACGGCGGCGGCTTCTACAACGCCAACTCGGCCCACCCGTTCGAGAACCCCACGCCGCTCACCAACCTGCTGCAGGTCTACCTCATCCTGCTCGTCCCGTTCTCCCTCGCCTGGGCCTTCGGATCCCTCGTCGGCGACCGACGCCAGGGCCGCGCGGTCGTCACCGTGATGACGATGCTGCTCGGCGTCGGCACCGCCCTGCTGACGTGGTCCGAGATGGCCGGCCCGGGCCTGGTGCCCAGTGCCGCCGGCGGCGCGATGGAGGGCAAGGAGGTGCGCTTCGGGGAGGCGGCCTCGGCCCTCTTCGCCGCCGTCACCACGGGCACCTCGACCGGCGCGGTCAACGCGATGCACGACTCGCTGACCGCCCCCGGCGGCCTCGTCACGCTGTTCATGATGATGCTGGGCGAGGTCGCTCCCGGCGGGGTCGGCTCGGGCCTCTACGGCATGGTCCTGCTGGCGATCATCACCGTCTTCCTCGCCGGCCTGATGGTCGGGCGCACCCCCGAGCTGATCGGCAAGAAGATCGGGCACCGCGAGATGTCGTTGGTCGCGGCCTACGTCCTGGCCACGCCCGCGCTCGTCCTCGTCGGCACCGCCGTCGCCATCGGCACCGGCAGCGGGCGGGCCGGCATCCAGGAATCGGGTCCGCACGGCCTGAGCGAGGTCCTGTACGCCGTCACGTCGGCCGCCAACAACAACGGCAGCGCCTTCGGCGGGCTCACGACCGGCACGACGTTCTACGACGTACTGCTGGGCCTGTGCATGCTCGTCGGCCGGTTCCTGCCCATCGTGCTGGTCCTGGCGCTCGCCGGCCGCCTCGCCGCCCAGCGCGTCACGCCCGCCGGCGCCGGCACCCTGCCGACCCACCGGCCGCTGTTCATCGTCCTTCTCACCGGCGTCGCCCTGGTCATCGTGGGCCTGACCTACGTGCCCGTGCTGGCGCTCGCCCCGATCGCGGAGTCCCTGCTGTGACCACTCACGCCCCCGTCACCCCCGGCCTTCCGACGCTGCTGCGCGGGGCCGCGCCGACGGCCGTCACGAAGATGCGCCCCGACCGGCTGCTCGACAACCCGATCATGCTGCTCGTCGAGGTGGGGGCGGTGGTCACGACCGTCGCCGCCCTGCTCGACCCCTCGACCCTCGCGGTGCTCGTGTCGGTGTGGCTGTGGCTGACCGTCTGGTTCGGCACGCTCGCCGAGGCGGTCGCCGAGGGCCGCGGCAAGGCGCAGGCCGCCTCGCTGCGCGACCTGCAGACGAGCACCACCGCGCGCCGGGTCCGCGGGTCGGCCGACGAGCTGGCCCACACCGGCCCCCTCGCCGTACGCCCCACCGACGAGGTGCCGAGCACCAGCCTGCGCGTCGGCGACGTCGTCGTGGTCGGACCGGGCGAGCGCATCCCGGCCGACGGCGACGTGGTCGAGGGTGTCGCCTCGGTCGACGAGTCGGCCGTGACCGGCGAGTCCGCGCCGGTGATCCGCGAGTCCGGGGGTGACCGCTGCGCCGTGACCGGCGGGACGGTCGTGCTCTCCGACGAGATCGTCGTACGGGTCAGCCGGGACCCCGGCCAGTCCTTCGTGGACCGGATGATCGCGCTGGTCGAGGGTTCGGAGCGCCAGCGCACCCCCAACGAGCTCGCGCTCAACGTGCTGCTGCTCGCACTGACCGCCGTCTTCGTGCTGGTCGTCGCCACGCTGTGGCCCATCGCGGGCTACGCCGACGCCCGGCCGCCCGTCGTCGTCCTCGTCGCGCTGCTCGTCTGCCTGGTGCCCACGACCATCGGCGCCCTGCTCTCGGCCATCGGTATCGCCGGCATGGACCGGCTCGTGCGCCGCAACGTGCTCGCCATGTCGGGTCGCGCCGTCGAAGCGGCGGGCGACGTGGACGTGCTGCTCCTCGACAAGACCGGCACCATCACGTACGGCAACCGGCGCGCCACGGCCCTGGTGCCGGCGCCCGGCGTCGAGCCCGACGACCTGGCCCGCGCCGCCTGCCAGTCCTCGCTGGCCGACGAGACGCCCGAGGGCCGCAGCATCGTGGACCTGGTCGGCGGCGGTGACCAGGCGCTGCCGGCCGGCGTCGAGCTGGTCGAGTTCAGCGCCCGCACCCGCATGTCCGGGCTCGACCACGAGGTCGACGGACGGGTGCACCGCGTCCGCAAGGGAGCCGCCAGCGCCGTCGCCGCCTGGGTGCACAGCACCGGCGGGCGCCCGAGCCCCGAGGTCGACGCCGCCGTCACCGAGATCAGCGCCGCGGGCGGCACCCCGCTCGTGGTGGCCGAGAAGGTCGGCGACCGGCCCGCGCGGCTCCTCGGCGTGGTCCGCCTCAAGGACGTGGTCAAGGAGGGGATGCGCGAGCGCTTCGACGAGCTGCGCGCGATGGGCATCCGCACGGTGATGATCACCGGCGACAACGCCCTCACGGCCCGGGCGATCGCCGAGGAGGCCGGGGTCGACGACTTCCTGGCCGAGGCGACGCCCGAGGACAAGCTGGCGTTGATCCGACAGGAGCAGGAGGGCGGTCGGCTCGTCGCGATGTGCGGC
Organism: Nocardioides currus; assembly: GCF_003057875.1. Taxonomy (GTDB): domain Bacteria; phylum Actinomycetota; class Actinomycetes; order Propionibacteriales; family Nocardioidaceae; genus Nocardioides; species Nocardioides currus. The sequence goes on from NZ_PYXZ01000001.1 coordinate 958,038, forward strand.
GACGGCACCAACGACGCCCCCGCGCTGGCCCAGGCCGACGTGGGCGTCGCGATGAACACCGGCACGTCGGCCGCCAAGGAGGCCGGCAACATGGTCGACCTCGACTCCGACCCCACCAAGCTGATCGAGGTCGTGGAGATCGGCAAGCAGCTGCTCATCACGCGGGGCGCGCTGACGACCTTCTCGGTGGCCAACGACGTCGCGAAGTACTTCGCGATCCTGCCCGCGATGTTCGCCGTCGCCGTCCCCCAGCTCGACGTGCTCAACGTGATGCGGCTGTCCTCGCCCGAGTCGGCGATCACCTCCGCGGTGGTGTTCAACGCGCTCGTCATCGTCGCGCTGGTGCCGCTCGCCCTGCGCGGCGTGCGCTACCGACCGGCCCGCGCCGAGGTGCTGCTGCGCCACAACGTCCTGGTCTACGGCGTCGGCGGGCTGGTGGTGCCGTTCGTCGGCATCAAGGCCATCGACCTCGTCGTGTCCCTGATCCCCGGACTCTAGAGAGGCTCGTCATGCACCTGATCCGCCACACCCTCGCCGGACTGCGCGTCCTGCTGCTCCTCACCGTCCTGCTGGGCGTCGCCTACCCGCTCGCGGTCACCGGGCTCGCCCAGGTCACGCTCGACTGGCGGGCGTCCGGCTCGCTGGTCACGGAGGCCGGCGCGCACACCACGTCGTACGACGACGCGGTCGGCAGCGCCCTGGTCGGGCAGGACTTCGCGGGTGCCGAGTGGTTCCACTCGCGTCCGTCGGCGGCCGGCGACGGCTACGACCCGCTCGCCACCGCCGGCTCCAACCTCGGGCCGACCAGCCCCGACCTGCTCGCCACGGTCGAGGAGCGCCGGGCGGCCGCCGCGACCGAGGAGGGCGTCGCGCCCAGCGCCGTACCCCCCGACGCGGTGACCGCCTCCGCCTCCGGGCTCGACCCCCACATCTCGCCGGCCTGGGCCGCGATCCAGGTCGCTCGCGTGGCGCGGGAGCGCGGGCTGGACGAGGAGGTCGTACGCCGCCTGGTGGCCGACCACACGCAGGGCCGCACGTTCGGTGTGCTCGGGGCGCCGCGCGTCGACGTGCTCGGTCTCAACCTGGCGCTGGCCGACCTGGCGGGGCCGGGGCTGGAAGACTGAGCGGCATGGACCGCGGCCGGCTGACCGTCTTCCTCGGCATGGCGCCGGGAGTCGGCAAGACGTTCGCGATGCTCGACGAGGCGCACCGTCGGGTCTCGCGCGGCGCCGACGTCGTGGTGGGGATCGTCGAGACCCACGACCGACCGCGCACCGCCGCCCTCCTGGAGGGGCTGGAGGTGGTGCCACGGCGCGTGGTCGGACACCGCGGCGCGGAGTTCGGCGAGATGGACACCGACGCGATCCTCGCCCGCCGACCGGCGGTCGTGCTGGTCGACGAGCTGGCCCACACCAACGTGCCGGGCAGCCTGCGGGCCAAGCGCCACGAGGACGTCGACGTGCTGCGCAACGCCGGCATCGACGTCGTCACCACCCTCAACATCCAGCACCTCGAGTCGCTCAACGAGGTCGTGCAGGACATCACCGGGGTGCAGCAGCGGGAGACCGTGCCGGACGCGGTGGTGCGCGCCGCCGACCAGGTGCAGCTCGTCGACATGAGCCCCGAGGGGCTGCGCCGTCGGCTCGCGCACGGCAACGTCTACCGTGCCGAGCAGATCGACGCCTCGCTCGCGTCGTTCTTCCGGCCGGGCAACCTGATCGCGCTGCGCGAGCTCGCGCTCCTGTGGCTGGCAGACCGGGTCGACACCGCGCTCGACGACTACCGCCGCACCCAGGGCATCGACCAGACGTGGCCAACCCGCGAGCGGGTCGTGGTGGCCGTCACCGGAGGTCCGGAGAGCGAGACCCTGCTGCGCCGGGCGGGGCGGATCGCCCAGCGCGGAGCCGGCGGCGAGCTGGTCGCGGTGCACGTCGTGCGCGGCGACGGACTGACCGGACCGGCCGCCGACCTGGCCGGGCTCAAACGGCTCGTCGACGACCTCGGCGGCACGTTCCACACCGTTGTCGGGGAGGACGTGCCGACGTCGGTGATCGAGTTCGCCCGCGGCGTCAACGCCACCCTCGTCGTGGTGGGCGTCTCCAGCCACCCCCGCTGGTGGCGGGTCTTCCGCCAGACCACGGCCAGCGACCTCGCCCGGCTCTCGGGCGCCATCGACGTCCACCTCGTCACCCACGAGCAGGCCGGAGGAGCGGGCGGGCTGCGGGTGCCGCGCTCGACGCTGGGCGCGACCCGGACCCGGACCGGCTGGGTGCTCGCGCTGCTGCTGCCCGTGCTGCTGACGTGGCTCTTCCACGGCGGGCACTCCCCCGACGACTTCCCGCTCGAGGTGCTGGCCTTCCTGGCCGCGACGGTCCTGGTCGCGCTGGTCGGCGGCCTGGTCCCCGCCCTGGTCGCGGCGGTGGTCGGCTTCGGCCTGCTCAACTGGTTCTTCACCACCCCGGTGGGGCGCTTCACCATCTCCGAGCCGACCAACGTCGTCGCGCTCGCGGTCTTCCTCGCGGTCGCGACCGGCGTCGCGTCCGTGGTCGACATCGCCGCCCGGCGGGCCTCCGAGGCCGGTCGCGCACGCGCCGAGGCCACGACCCTCTCGGGCCTCGCCCAGTCCGTGCTCACCGGCAGCGACACCGCGCAGGCCGTGGTCGACCGGCTCCGGGAGGCGTTCGGCCTGACCGCGGTGGCCCTGCTGCGGCGTACGCCGTCGGGCTGGGACCTCGTGTCCGCGGCGGGTGACGTCCCCGACGATGCTGACAGTCCGGACGGCCCGGACGCCACCACGGTCGCCGTCGACGCCACGCACGTGCTGCGACTCCACGGTCGCACCCTGCACTCCTCCGACATGCGCGTCGTCGAGGCCTTCGCCCTCCAGGCGGGACTGGTGCTGGAGTATCGCCGCCTGCGCGACCGCGAGGCGCGGGCGGCCGTGCTCGAGCGGGCCGAGGAGACCAGCACGGCCCTGCTGCGCGCGGTCTCGCACGACCTGCGCACGCCGCTGGCCACCATGCGCACCTCCGTCGACGGGCTGGTGGCCGGAGAAGCACTGTCCGAGGACGACCGCACCAGCCTGCTCACCTCGATCCGCTCCGCGACCGACCAGCTGGTGCACCTGATCGACAACCTGCTCGACCTCTCGCGCATCTCGTCGGGCCTGGTCGAGCCACGGCTCACCGACGTCAGCCTCGAGGAGGTGCTCCCGGTCGCCGTGGCCGGCCACCCGTCCGACCGGCTCGTGCTCGACCTCGACGAGGCAACACCGTTCGTGCGCACCGACCCGGGCCTGCTGGAACGGGTGGTGGCCAACCTCGCCGACAACGCCGTGCGCCACTCACCGCCCGACCGGCCGGTGCGCGTCGGGGTCCACCTGCACGCCGACACGATCGAGGTCCGGGTGGTCGACCGCGGTCCGGGCGTGCCGAGCGCGACCCGGGGGCGGATGTTCGAGCCGTTCCAGCGGCTCGGCGACGCCTCGCCCGGGGGCCTGGGGCTCGGGCTGGCCGTGGCGCGCGGGCTCGCCTCGTCGATGGGGGCCAGCGTGGCGGCGGAGGACACACCCGGCGGCGGGCTGACACTGGTGGTGTCGGTGCCGCGGGCATCCTCGGACCCACTGGAGCAGGAGGTCGGTCGTGGCTGAACCGGGTCCACGCGTCCTCGTCGTCGACGACGAGCCCGCCCTCGCCCGCGCGCTGGCCATCAACCTGCGCAGCCACGGCTGGGACGTCGTCACCGCGGCCGACGGCCGGGCCGCCCTCGACGCCGTCGCGCACGCGCACCCCGACGTGGTGCTGCTCGACCTCGGCCTGCCCGACCTCGACGGCACCGAGGTGATCGCCGGGATCCGGGGCTGGACCAGCGTGCCCATCGTCGTGCTCTCGGCGCGCCAGCACGGCGAGGACAAGGTCGAGGCGCTCGACCTCGGTGCCGACGACTACGTGACCAAGCCCTTCGCGATGGACGAGCTGCTCGCGCGGCTGCGCTCCGCCGTACGCCGCGGCCAGACCACCGCCGCCAGCGACGGTGCCGCCACGAGCACCGTCGTCGCCGGGCCGCTCGTGATCGACCTCGCCCGCAAGCAGGTCGCCCGCGACGGCACCGAGGTGCAGCTGACCCCCACCGAGTGGGCGTTCCTCGAGCTGCTCGCCCGCAACGTCGGCCGGCTGGTGACACGCGAGCAGGTGCTGCGCGAGGTGTGGGGACCGGGCTACGAACGTGAGGGGCACTACCTCCGGGTCTACGCCGCCCAGCTGCGACGCAAGCTCGAGGCCGACCCGGCGGCGCCGCGCCACCTCGTCACCTCACCGGGCCTCGGCTACACCCTCGTGCCGTGACGAGTCACGGTCGCGCGTGCGCGATCGCCTCCTCCTCCTCCGGCGAGAGCTGCTGCTCGCAGGTCCACCCGGTGATCGACTTGGCGTAGGTGCGAGCCTCGCTGCGGCCGTGGATCGAGGTGAGGACGACGCCGTGGCCGGCGTCGTCGAGCAGGGCGACGCTCCAGCTCAGGTGCCCGCCGACGTCGCCGAACGCGTCGTAGCGCACGACCGAGAGGTGCCGCAGCGCATCGACGGCCTCGGCCTTGAGGGCCGCGACCTCCTGGCGCAGGCCGTGCACGTCCTCGGGCAGCGCGTCGGCGGTGGGGCGCTTGCCGGGCGCCGTACGCCGCAGCCCGACGACCGCCAGGACGAGCGCGGCCGCGGCGATGACCAGGGCGAGGGCGGCGACGACGATCACGACCGCGAGCCTAGGTGCGGGCCTGAGACGCCACGGTCGCGACACGGCCACGCGTGGAAAGATCGGGGCGTGAGTGAGCCCACCTCCCCGTCCCGCCGACGGATCGCCTACCAGGGCGAGCCCGGCGCCAACTCGCACCTCGTGTGCCAGCAGCACTACCCCGACTGGGAGGCGCTGGCCTGCGCGTCGTTCGAGGACGCGTTCGCGGCCGTGGAGAACGGCGAGGCGGACCTCGCGATGATCCCGATCGACAACTCCATCGCCGGCCGGGTGGCCGACATCCACCACTTCCTCCCGACCAGCGACCTGCACATCGTCGGCGAGCGGTTCCTGCGGATCCAGTTCGCCCTGATGGCCACGCCCGGAACGGACGTGTCGACGCTGCGGACCGTCCACAGCCACGTGCACGCCCTCGGCCAGTGCCGCGGGGTGATCCGCGAGCTCGGGCTGACCCCGGTCGTCTCCGGTGACACGGCCGGCGCGGCCCGCGAGGTCGCGGAGGCGCAGGACCCGACCCAGGCCGCGATCGCGCCGCCGCTGGCCGCCGAGATCTACGGGCTCGAGGTGCTGCGCTCCGACGTCGAGGACGAGGACGACAACACGACCCGCTTCATCGTGCTCTCCCGCGACTTCGAGCAGGCGCCCCGCGGCGAGGGCCACGTCGTCACGAGCTTCATCTTCAACGTCCGCAACCTGCCGGCCGCGCTCTACAAAGCCCTCGGCGGCTTCGCCACCAACGGCGTGAACATGACCAAGCTGGAGAGCTACATGGTCGGCGGCCACTTCACCGCGACCCAGTTCCTGGCCGAGGTCGACGGCCACCCCGAGGACCCCGGCGTCAAGAACGCATTGGAGGAGCTGGCCTTCTTCACCACCGAGGTGAAGGTGCTCGGCGTCTACCGGGCCGACGAGTTCCGCAGCCGCTGACCTGCCTAGGCTCGTCCGGTGGACCTCGTCGTCATCGCCCTCAGCTTCGCCGCCATCTTCGTGGTGGAGCTGCCCGACAAGACCTTCATCGCGACGCTGGTCCTCTCGACGAAGTTCCGGCCCCTCCTGGTCTGGATCGGCGTCGGCCTCGCCTTCCTGGTGCAGACGTTGGTCGCCGTCGGGCTGGGAAAGGCGGCCTCGTTCCTGCCCGAGACGGTGGTGCACGTCGCGGCGGCCCTGATGTTCCTGGTCGGCGCGATCATCCTGCTGCGCGAGGCGCGCGCCCACGAGGCCGCCGAGGGCGAGGAGGAGGAGGACTACGCAGCCAAGGCCGGTGAGGCGCAGGGCTACAAGGTCATCCTCACCAGCTTCCTCGTGCTCTTCGCCGCCGAGTGGGGCGACCTGTCGCAGCTGCTCACGATCTCGCTGGTCGCGAAGTACGACGACCCGGTCGGCGTCTTCCTCGGCGCGTGGGGCGCCCTGCTCGCCGTCAGCGGCCTCGCGGTCATCGTCGGCCGGGTCCTGATCGCCCGCATCCGGCTCAGCCTGCTGCATTATCTCGGTGCAGGGGTGTGCGTGCTCATGGCATGTTTGACCGTGTGGGAGATGACGCGCTGAGCGCACTGCAGACCGTCCAGGACCGCTTCCGGGAGGTCAACGGGGAGCACCCGATGTCCGAGGCCGACGACGCCTACGCCCGCGAGCACTTCACCCCGGCCACGCCGGAGCAGCTCGCCGACATCGCGGCCGGCCGGCTGCCGCTGCCGGGCTACCTGCTCTCCGACGGCACACCGATGGTCGCCGACGTGTCGGAGAGCATCGAGTCCGCCGGTGGCGTCGAGCACCTGCACGACTGGTTCCTCGCCTTCTGGCCCGACGACCCGGAGACCGCCGAGTCCGAGTGGGCCGCCTTCCTGTCCGGGCAGTACGTCTGCCTGGCGAAGCTCAACCCGATCTCCATCCGCCGCAAGAACCGGATGGTCGAGCAGGCGCAGTCCGCGGTCGACGCCCTGCGCGCCGACCCGCGCGACGAGATCGCCCAGGGCGCGCTCGCGGAGGCCGTCGACGGCGGCCTCGCGGTCACCGGGCTCGACGAGATCCTCGCCCCGATGACCGGCTACGACCGGCTGCGCTTCGGCGGGCCGACGAGTCGCGACCTGTGGGTCGACGCCGTGCGCGCCGAGTTCCACGACCCGCAGCCGCCCGCCCTGCCGATCCGCACCGAGCGGCTCACCCTGCGCCGTACGACCCTCGACGACGCCCCCGCGATGGCGCGCGCGTGGGCCGATCCCGACTTCGCGCGCTTCCTCCTCCAGCCGCCGCAGAACACGGCGGAGGTCACCTTCGCGACCCTCGGCCGCTCCAAGCCGCCGGAGGGTCCGCACCGCTTCCTGGCCCTGGTCATCGAGCACGAGGGCGAGGCCGTCGGCGACGTCATCCTCTTCTTCCAGGGCGCGGGCCACACCTCGGCCGAGATCGGGTGGACCGTGCACCCGACGGCCGCGGGCAAGGGGCTGGCGACCGAGGCCGCCAGGGCGATGCTCGCTCTGGCCTTCGAGCACTACGGCGTACGCCGCGTGGTGGCCAACCTCGACGCCGCCAACGACCGGTCGGCGGCCCTCGCCGAGCGGCTCGGCATGCGCCGCGAGGTGCACCGGCTCGCCGACTTCTGGTCCAAGGGCCGGTGGACCGACTCCTACGAGTACGCGCTGCTGCGGTCCGAGTGGGAGGCTCAGCAGCGCTGAGCCCTCCCTCGGGGCGGTGCGTGAGCCACCTTCCGCCGCCCGCGAATGTGGGTGGGCCACCGCACGACGGGCAGACACCGTGTCGACCGAGCGCGGCGGTGCGTGAGCCACCTTCCACCGCCCGCGAATGTGGGTGGGCCACCGCACGACGGGCAGACACCGTGTCGACCGAGCGCGGCGCTGGGTGAGCCACCTTCCACCGGCCGCGAATGTGGGTGTGCCACCGCCACGGACGACGCAAGCACGGGCCAGAAGTCCTACACGTGTGCCGGCCGGCTCGCGAACTGTCCCCCGAAAGCCGTCCCGTCTAGGCTCACGCCCATGCCTCACAACCATGGCGCGGACAGCGAAGTCGGCACTCTCACCACCGTCATGCTGCATCGGCCCGGCAACGAGCTGAAGCGCCTGACGCCCCGCAACAACGACAAGCTGCTCTTCGACGGCATCCCGTGGGTCAGCCGGGCGCAGGAGGAGCACGACGCCTTCGCGGACACCCTGCGCCAGCGCGGGGTGGAGGTGCTCTACCTCACCGACCTGCTGACCGAGACCCTCGCCAGCGAGGAGGCGCGGGCGCACGCGATCAGCTCCGCGCTCAGTGGCCTGCACCTCGGCGACACCCTGCGCGCCTATCTCGCGGTGGCCCTCGCCGAGGCCTCGCCCGAGGAGCTGACCGGCCTGCTGACCGCCGGCATCCGCAACGACGAGGTCCGCGGCGGCCACGGGCTCGTGACCAGCCTGCTGAGCCCGTACGACTTCCTGATCGACCCGCTGCCCAACCTGCTGTTCACCCGCGACTCCAGCGTGTGGGTGCGCGACCGGGTCGCGATCACCAGCCTGGCCATGCCTGCCCGCAAGCGCGAGACGCAGCTGACCGAGCTGATCTACACCGAGCACCCGCGCTTCGCCGGCCAGACCCAGAAGATCCACGGCTGGCACAACGAGCACGTCGAGGGCGGCGACGTGCTGCTGCTCTCGCCGGGCGTCGTCGCGGTCGGCGTCGGCGAGCGCACGACTCCCGCCGGCGTGGAGCGCCTCGCCCGCCAGGTCTTCCAGGCCGAGCTGGCCCACACGGTCCTCGCGGTGCCGATCGCCCAGGAGCGGGCGACGATGCACCTCGACACCGTGTGCACCATGGTCGACGTCGACAAGGTCGTGATGTATCCCAACGTCGCCCACTCGCTGATGGCCCACGCGGTCACGGTGCGCGAGCGCGGCGAGACCGACACCGACCTGGTCCTCGACGTCGCCGGCGCCGAGCCCTTCCTGGTCGCCGCGGCCAAGGCGATGCAGATCGACACCCTCCACCAGATCGACACCGGCCTCGACCCGGTCACCGCGGAGCGCGAGCAGTGGGACGACGGCAACAACACCCTGGCCCTCGCCCCGCGGGTCGCGGTCGCCTACGAGCGCAACGACGAGACCAACGACCGCCTCGAGGCCGCCGGCATCGAGGTCGTCCGCATCGCCGGCTCCGAGCTCGGGTCGGGTCGCGGCGGACCACGGTGCATGTCCTGCCCGGTCGAGCGCCAGCCGCTCACGACCGACTGACCCATATCCTCAGCGGCTGCGGAGCGTTGATCGGGTCATGACGTCTTCCATCTTCGACGCGCTGTCCCCGGCCGAGGCTGCGCAGGTGCGGGCCGCCGGCACCCAGCTCACCCTGCCGGCGGGCTGGTCGCCGATCGGCGAGCGGACCCCCGCCGACAAGGCCTACATCCTGACCGCGGGCGAGGTGTCCGTGCGCCGTAACGGCACCGAGATCGCCCAGCTCGGTCCGGGCCAGATCATCGGCGAGGCCGCGATCGTCAACCACACCCTGCGCTCGGCCACGATCGTGGCCCTCACCCCGCTCGAGGCCATCCACTTCACCAGCGCGAAGCTGGAGGAGCTGGTGGCTCGCATCCCCGCCTTCGCCGACGCGCTCACCCGCGCCGCGGCCGAGCGCCTCGAGAGCGGTTCGGCACCTGAGTGAGCCCACGTGAGTGAGTCCGACCCGCTCGAGGCGATCGAGGCGTTCCTGCTCGGCAGTCCGCCCACCCTCACCCAGGGCGAGGTGGCCGAACGCGCCGGCGTGCCCCTCGACCTCGCCCGCGACCTGTGGCACCACCTCGGCTTCGCCCACGCCACCGACGACGCGCGGGCCTTCGCCGCGAGCGACGTGGAGGCGCTGCGCCTGAGCGCCGAGCTGGTCAGCATGGGCATCCTCGGTGCCGACTCGCAGGCTGCGCTGGTCCGCACCTGGGGGCGCAGCTTCGCACGGCTGGCGGAGTGGCAGGTCTCGCTGCTGGCCGGCCTCGCCGTCGAGGGCGCGGACCCGGACGAGCGCCTCACCGAGCTGACGACCGGCGTGCTGCCGCGGGTGGAGGCGCTGCAGTCCTACGTCTGGCGTCGGCACCTGACCAGCGCAGCCCACCGCCTGCTCACGACCGGCACGGCGCCCGACGAGCACACGACGGCGGTCTGCTTCGTCGACATCGTCGGCTACACCACCCGGAGCAGGTCCCTCGCCCAGGATGAGCTCATCGACTGGATCGAGCGCTTCGAGCAGGCCGCCACCATCGCCGTCGTCGACCACGGCGGACGGGTGATCAAGACGATCGGCGACGAGATCCTCTTCACCGTCGACGACCCGGTGGCCGCGGCCGAGATCGCGCTCGACCTCACCGAGCGGGGTCTCGACGAGGACGACGACTTCCCGGCCGTCCGGGCCGGGATCGCGTACGGCGCCGTCGTGGCCCGCCTCGGCGACGTCTTCGGGCCGACGGTCAACGTCGCGTCGCGGCTCACCTCCATCGCGCGCCCGGGCACGGTGGTGCTCGACCGCGGTGCCTACGCGGCGCTGTCCGGCGATCAGGACGAACCCGACGAGCAGGAGGAGATCGACACCCCCGACTACCGCTTCCGGCGACTGCGGCGCGTCTCGGTCAAGGGCTACGCCCGCCTCGAGGCGTGGCGGCTGCGACGGGTCAAGGAGTCGCGGGACGACTGACCCGCTACAACGGCAGGCAGATCTGCGAGGGCGGGATCGGCAGCGGGTTGGGGACGCAGACCGGCGTCGGCAGGACGGTCGGGAGGACGGTCGGGACCGGGGTCGTCGGCGTGCCCGTCGGGGTGGGCGAGCCCGTGGTTGGCGTGCCGGTCGGGTTCGGCGTGCCGGTGGTGGTCGGCGTCGCGGTCGGGTTGGCCTTCATGCACTGGTCGTAGGCGGACCGCGCGGAGGTGTACCACTCGAGCTGGAGGCGCAGCTCCTTCTTCGCCTTCCGCAGCTTCCTGGTGGCGGTCCTGACCTGGGCGGGCCGGTCGGCCTTCCTCGCCTTCCTCAGCACCTTCTTCAGGCGGGTGACCGTGCGGCCGGAGTCCTGCGCCGCCTGCGCGGCGTCGGTGAGCTCCTCGGCCTGGGCCTTGCAGGCGGTGCTCACCCTGCCCGAGGACGCGGTGGCGCTGCCCCCCGACCCCACCAGGACGGCGAGCCCGGCGACGGCCAGGACGACCGCGAGGGAGGTGGCGAGGAACGTGCGGAACGGGGTCGTCGACATGCTGCTCCTGGGTCCGGGCGCTCCGGTGCGCGGGTCGGGCACACGCTAGGCGCGGCCACGCGAGTTGGGAAGAGGCTCCGACCACCCGAGAGGGCATGGACGCGGGAGCGATCGTGGTGCACGCTGTCCCGACCATCCCGCCCGTCCGGTCCGGGACCTGAGCTTCGGGGGAAGTCATGGAGCGTTCTCGTCGGGGTCGGGTCCTCACCATCCTCCTGGTCGCCGTGCTGGGACTCGTCTCCCTCACCTCCTCGCCGGCCCTGGCGGCCGACGGCTCCGTCTCGGGAGTCGTCACCGGGACGGGTACGCCGATGGGCGAGGTCAACGTCTCGCTCTACCGCTGGTCCGGCAGCACGTGGGGATGGGTGGCCAACGACTTCACGGATGCGAGCGGGCGCTACGTCTTCGACGGCCGGGCCGCCGGCGACTACCGGGTGGGGGCGGAGCCCTCGGCGCCGTACGTGGAGACGTTCCATCCCGCCGCCGACCTCGTCACGAGCGGGACCACCCTCACCCTGGGTGAGGGCGAGGTCGTCGACGACGCGGACATCGCCCTCCTGCGGGCCGGCACGATCGAGGGCAGGGTCACCGACTCCGCCGGTGACCCGGTCGCGGGGCTGGAGGTGACCGCGACCGACACCAGGGTCGAGACCCGCATCGTCGAGGCCACGACCGACGGGGACGGTCGCTACGTCATCGACGGCCTCACCACCGCCGACTACGTGGTGCAGTTCGCCGGCCACCAGGCTGGGCTGCAGGGCGAGTTCTACCTGGACGCCGGGTCCAGGACCACGGCCACCCCGGTGCACGTCGTGTCCGGTGAGCCGACGCGCGACATCGACGCCGAGCTCACCGAGCCGAGCCGCCTCGACGGCACGGTGCGCGACCGCGACACCGGCGACCCCGTGCCGTACGCCCAGGTCTGGCTGTTCGAGAGGCAGGGCGCCTTCTGGCAGCCGACGAGCATCCGGGCCTACACCGACGCGCAGGGTCGCTACGCGCTCGACGGCGTGTTCGGGACCTACCGGCTCCTCGTCATCGACAGCTACGGCAACACGCACACCAACACCTACTACCCCGAGTCGCTGTCCGTCGATGACGCTGCGGACGTCGTGATCCCCCGGGGCGGCGGGGAAACCGTCGACGTCGCCATGCTCGGCGAGGCCAGGATCACCGGGACCGTCACGGGAGGCGGCGAGTCGGTGGCCGGCGTCCGGGTCGACGTCGACCTCCTGGACGGCGACCGGTGGGTGAGCTGGACCAGCCTCGACGTGGTCGGTGACGGGTCGTACGCCGCCGAGGTCGCCACCCCCGGCACCTACCGGGTCTCGTTCCGCGACCCCCAGCAGCGCTTCGCCCCGCAGTGGTGGGACGGCGCCGACAGCGCGGACACCGCCACGCCGGTCGTCGTCGACGTCGTCGGTGTCGACGCGACCGGGATCGACGCCGATCTCGACCTGCTGCCGGCCCTGACCAACAGCAGCCCACCGGGCATCACCGGTGACCCTGTCGTGGGCCGGACGCTGACCGCCACCACCGGCACGTGGTCGCCGGAGCCAGACCTCGTCCGCTGGGCGTGGCTGTCCGAGGGCGAGCCGATCCCGGGCGCCACCTCAGCGTCGTACGTCCTCCGCACGGCCGACCTCGGCGACCGGCTGAGCGTGCGGGTGACGGTGCGGGCACCGGGCCACCGCCCGACAGCGGTCGACAGCGCGCAGACGAGCGCCGTCGCCGAGGACGTCACACCGACGCCCACGCCGACCGTGACCCCGACGCCGACCGTCACCCCGAACCCGACCATCACCCCGACCCCGACCGCCACACCGACGACGAGCGCGCCGACGACGACCCCGACCGTGCTCCCGACCATCACCCCGGAGCTGCCGGCGCCTCCCGCGACCACCACCCCCCTCACCACCGCGACTGCCGACCCGGTCGCCGAGCCGGTCCATCTGGAGGTCGACACCCGCCCGCGCCTGCGCGGAGCACCCCGCGTGGGTCGCACGCTGCGGGTCACGACGGGCAGGTGGAGCGCCGACACCGCCGACATCTCGTTCAGCTACCGGTGGTTCGTCGACGGACGGCCCCTGCGCCGGCCGTCGCGGCCGCGGCTCGAGGTCGCGCCCCGGTTCGTCGGCGCGAGGATCGCGGTGCGGGTCACGGCCCGGCTGGACGGCGCACCGACGGTGACGCTGCGGACCCGGCCGACGCTGCGCATCGAGGCCTGAGCCCGCTCGCCCCAGAAATTGGAGCGCCCGGCCGATGTTGACGGGGGATACAACAACGGCCGGGCAGAGAGAAAACTACTCCCCAGCAACCTGCGAGACAAGACGCGGGGGGTGCTTCTTCAGCGAATGGTCACCTGACGGTTCGCCAGACCGGCCCGCGCGGACCGCTCGGCGGCACTCAGGTCGCCCGACTGAGACAGCGCCTCGGTCAGGTCGGCGGCGAAGGTGGCCGCCGGCCCCTCGAGCACGTCGGCACCCGTCCCGACCGGCAGGTCCCACACCGGGGCGAGCAGGCCGTGCGCGCGGAACATGCCCACGAAGCGCGACCCCTCGGCCACCGAGTCCTGGCCGGCGGCGTGCAGTCGGGCGAGCGCGCTGAGCAGCTCGTCCTCCTGGTGCGGCATCACCCAGCGCAGGTGCTCCTTCGGACCGACGTTGGTCCAGTACGCCGCCTCGACCCCGCTCAGGCGCACGGTCGGGTTGGCGGCGCCGTTGGCCTCCTCGAGCGCGGCGGCCATGGCGTCGTCCTTCACCTCGACGTCGTCGGCCCAGTAGCCGAAGCCGTCGTGGACGGTGATGTCGAGCGAGTCGTCGGTGATCAGGTCCTGCAGCCGCTTGCCCTCGCCGGGCGGGGAGGTGAGCCCCACGATGCCCGGCTCGGTGGTCGCGATCGCCGCCTCCAGCACCGCGCCGAGGTCGCGTGCCGGGTCGCCGTACTGGTGGGCGACCTGCAGCCCGAGCCAGATCGCGCCGCTGTCGCGGACCATCGCCGGCGCCGCCATCGGCAGCAGCGTGCAGAGCCGGACCTCGCGGTCGGTGCTGGGCACGGTCAGCGGCACGGTCGCCGCGGGGACGAGCTCGCGCAGCGCGATCACGTCGCACTCGCCGGGCAGGCCCTCGAACGGGCGGTTGACGAACACGGGGGCAGCACCGCCGGCGGCGCCGTGGCACGCCTTGTAGCGCTTGCCCGAGCCGCAGGGACAGGGCTGGCGGGGACCGACCTCGCCCTCGGCGGGAGCGGTGTCGCGGGCTTTGGTGCGGGACTTCTTGGCCATGCGGTGAGGCTATCCAACGCTCGCGCGCGCCGCCGCGCCGCGTCCGCTGGTCTGCGTACCCCGACAGCCGGTGGTCCGGTCGCGATGCACCACGACCGTTGACAGTCGATCGAACCCGGTCCTAGCGTGATGGGAATGGTGTTTGTTAGGTCGCTTAACTAATCCTCTCTCTCGGGCCTTGGAGGCCAACATGGAATCGACCCTCAGATCCGTCCGTCCCCTCGCCAACCCGGTCGTCGCCGCGGTCGTCGCGATGCTGGGCACCCTCGCCCTGCTGGTCGCGCTGGTCGCGATGCCACGCGGCGCGATCGAGCCCGCCGGCGCCGCCGTCGCCTGTCCGGCCAAGACGTGGACCGCCAGCGCCGTCTTCGTCGGCGGCGACAAGGTCACCCACGCCGGACACGCCTGGCGCGCCAAGTGGTGGACCCAGGGCGAGACCCCGGGCACGACCGGCGAGTGGGGGGTGTGGGTGGACGAGGGCGCGTGCACCTCCGGCCCGACCACCCCGCCCACCACGCCGCCCACCACCCCGCCCACGACTCCGCCCACGACCCCGCCGACGACCAACCCCCCGACCACGGGCCAGAAGACGGTCGGCTACTTCACCGAGTGGGGCGTGTACGACCGCAACTACGACGTGAAGAACATCGACACGAGCGGCTCGGCCTCACGACTGACGCACATCGTCTACGCCTTCGGCAACGTGCAGAACGGCGCGTGCACCGTCGGTGACTCCTACGCGGCGTACGACAAGTTCCACTCCGCAGCGGAGAGCGTCGACGGCGTCGCGGACACCTGGGACAACGGCGCGCTGCGGGGCAACTTCAACCAGCTGCGCAAGCTCAAGGCGAAGTACCCGAACCTCAAGGTCGTGTGGTCGTTCGGCGGCTGGACCTGGTCCGGTGGCTTCACCCAGGCCGCGCAGAACCCGGCCGCCTTCGCCGACTCCTGCTACAAGCTGGTCAACGACCCGCGCTGGGCCGGCGTCTTCGACGGCATCGACATCGACTGGGAGTATCCCAACGCGTGCGGCCTGTCCTGCGACGCGAGCGGCTCGTCGGCGTACCCCAACCTGATGCGGGCCCTGCGCCAGCGGTTCGGCAACCAGCTCGTCACCTCGGCCATCACGGCCGACGGCACGGCCGGCGGCAAGATCGAGAAGGGCGGCTACCAGACGGCTGCGTCATCGGTCGACTTCTACATGGTGATGAGCTACGACTACTTCGGCGCCTTTGCACCGCAGGGCCCGACCGCCCCGCACTCGCCGCTGACGGACTACCCGGGCATCCCGGTGGCCGGCTTCAACGGCGAGCAGGCGATCAACAAGCTCACCCAGCTCGGGGTGCCGGCCAGCAAGCTGCTGCTCGGCGTCGGCTTCTACGGTCGCGGCTGGACCGGGGTGAGCCAGGCGGCTCCGGGGGGCTCGGCCTCCGGGGCCGCGCCGGGCACCTACGAGCCCGGCATCGAGGACTACGAGGTGCTCGCGCAGCGCTGCCCGCCCACGGGCACGGTGGGCGGCACGGCCTACGCGAAGTGCGGCGACCAGTGGTGGAGCTACGACACCCCGGCCACGCTCCGCACGAAGGCGGCCTGGTCGAGGCAGAAGGGCCTGGGTGGCACCTTCTTCTGGGAGCTGAACGGCGACACCCCTGACGGAGTCCTGATCCGTGCGCTGACCAGCTGATCCCTCGACCCGGGCGAGCGCTCGGGGCAGGCGGGCCCGTGGGTGGGAGACCACCCGCGGGCCCGCGCTGCGTCAGGCGGCCGGACGACCGGACTCAGGCGACCGGACTCAGGCGTCCAGCAGCTCGAGCATGTAGGCCGGCTTGTCGCTGATCACCGCGGTGACGCCGAGGTCGAGGCAGATCTGCAGCTCCTCGGCCGTGTTGACGGTCCACACGTGGATCTCGCGGCCGGCCAGCCGCAGGTGCTTGCCGAGGCCTGGGTGGTCGCGCAGCTCGTCGATGCCGGGGCCGATGATCCAGTCCTTGCCGACGGCTCGCCGCAGCAGCGGCCAGTGGTGGGCCTTCTCGATCAGCATCACCACAGGGAGCTGGGGCGCCATCCGCTGCAACCGTTGCAGGGCGGTGAAGCTGAAGCTCATCACCCGCACCGGCGAGTCGGCGCCCGTCCACCCGAAGTCGGAGAGCAGCTCGACGAGCCGGCGCTCGACCAGGGAGCCGTAGCGCGTCGGGTGCTTGGTCTCGATCGCCATCTCGACCCGGCGCCCTGCGTCGGCGACGGTCTCGAGCAGCTTGCGCAGGGTGAGGACCTTGTCGTCCTCCGGGTCGGAGTCGGCAGCCTCGTCGTCGAGCTCGGCCCACGGGTTCTTCCAGGACGCGAAGTCGAGGGCGTCGAGGTCCTCGAGGTTCATCGTCGAGACGACGCCCCTGGTCGCCGCCGTCCGGCGCAGGTCGCGGTCGTGGACGCACACCAGGTGACCGTCGGCCGTCAGGCGTACGTCGCACTCGAGCGCTCCGGCGCCGACGGCGATCGCCCGCTTGTAGGCCCTGAGTGTGTGCTCGGCGTTCTCGTGGCTGGCGCCCCGGTGCGCGACGACCTGCGGCCTCATGCTGGCAGCGTAGGGCTCCCGGACCGGCTGGTGGTGGAGGCGACCGGCACTGCCCCCGAACTGGTGACGGGCGCCTCGTCGACGTGCAGGTCGCGTCCCCGGGTCTCCGGCAGCAGCCGCGCGCAGAGCAGCGAGAGGATCGCGATCGCCGCGTTGTAGGTCGCGACCCACCACAGCGTCCCGTCGCCCAGCGTGACGAGCCACGCGGCGATGAGCGGGGTGAGGCCGGAGGCGAGGATGCCGGAGACCTGGTAGAGCGTGGACAGGGCGGAGTAGCGGTAGCGCGTGTCGAACAGCTCCGACCAGAACGCGGCGAGCGGGCCGTAGATCACGCCGTACAGCACGCCGAGCCCACCGATGAAGGCGGCGGCGACCGACAGGGTCGTGCCGTGCTGCACGAGCCAGGCGGCGGGGAAGGCGAAGAGCAGGGCAAGCGTCGCTCCGGTCGAGAACACCCGCTTGCGCCCGAGCCGGTCGCTGAGGCCGCCGGCCACCACGACCAGCACCACGCCGAGCGCGGCCCCGACGAGGATCGCGTTGAGGGCGGTCGACTTCTCGATCCCGACGTTCTTCACGGCGTAGGCGAGCAGGTAGACCGAGAAGAGGTTGAACGTGAAGCCCTCGATGAAGCGGGTGCCCATGCCGAGCAGCAGCCGCCGCGGCTGGCGCCGGAACAGCTCCGTCACGGGCAGGGTCGAGATCTCCTTCTCCTCCGCCACGACCTGGAAGGCCGGGGTCTCCATCACGCTCAGCCGGATCCACGCGCCGATGCCGAGCAGCACGATGCTGATCAGGAAGCAGGCGCGCCAGCCCCAGGCGAGGAACGACTCGTCGGGCAGCTGGCTGGCGACGGCGAACGCGCCGCTGGCCAGGAACAACCCACCGGGCACGCCGATGTGGGCGAAGCTGCCGAAGAAGCCACGGCGCTGCGGCGGGGCGAACTCGACGGCGAGCAGCACGGCGCCGCCGTACTCACCCCCGACGCCGATGCCCTGCAGGATCCGCAGGACGACCAGCAGCACCGGCGCCCAGACGCCGATCTGGTCGTACGTCGGCAGCACCCCGATCGCCGCCGTGCCGGCGCCCATGATGAGCAGCGTCCAGATCAGCATCGTCTTGCGCCCGATGCGGTCGCCGAAGTGACCGAAGATCAGCCCGCCGATCGGGCGCGCGATGAAGCCCACCGCGAAGGTGCCGAACGCCGCGAACTGGGCGGCCGGTCCGGAGAGGCCGTTGAAGAACAGCTGGTCGAAGACCAGGCCGGCGGCCGTGCCGTAGAGGAAGAAGTCGTACCACTCGATGGTCGCGCCGACCGCGCTCGCGAGGGCGACGCGACGCGCCTCGCCGGGCGACGGCGTGCGCTGGTCCGCGGCGGGCTCGGTCGCCGCGTGGCGACCGGTGGCGGTGGTGCTCGACATGGGGGCTCCTGGGCAGCGGGCTGCCGGATCGACGACGACGAATCAATCTGCAGTAAACCACTACATTTTGTTCGTGTCGCATCCGGCGTCCGCCGACGGGTCCGTCGGGCTCAGCTCGCGGCGCTGCTCCAGGGCTGGATGAAGTCGTTGCCGGGGATGTCGTGGACGGCCATCGTCAGCTGGCCGGCCAGGGCGCCGTCGAGCTGCTCGCGGACGATGTCGGCGTGCCCGGCGTGGCGGGCGAACTCCTCGACCAGGTGCAGCGCCAGCATCCGGCCGGTGACCGTCGTGGGCTCCATCCGTCCGAACCACGGTGCCGGCGCCTCGACGGCGTCGGCGCCCGGGTCCATCGTGGCAACGGCGTCGACGAGCGCGGCGGTGGCGGCGTCGTACGTCGCGAGGACCTGCTCCAGCGTCTCTTCCTCGGTCAGCGCGAAGCTGCCGTAGAACAAGGCGTAGTCGTCCTCGGTCAGCTCCCACCCGCGCTCGCCGCTGGCGCAGGCCTCGCGGCGCTGCCAGGTCGGCCAGCCGCTGGCGAGGTGCTTGAGGATGCCGCCGATGCTGAGGTCGCTGCGCGCCGGGACCCGGCGCGCCTCCTCCTCGGTCAGGCCGAAGGCGGCGGTCCGGACAGCCTCGACCTGCTCGCGCAGGAAGGTGGCGAGGGCGGCTGCTTCGTCGAGACGGGCGGGCTGGATCATGGTGTGCTCCTGGGGATCTCGCTGGGTCGGTGAGACCACCCTCCCGCCCGAGGCGGACCGTTCGTGTCCGCTAGCCGCGGGCGTACACGACGACGTCCAGGTCGTGCATCACCGAGGTCCGGTCCAGCTCCAGACCGACCTTCTCGGCGACGCGGCGCGACGCCCGGTTGTCGGGTCGGATGATCGCGATCACCCGCTCGACGCCCCGGCTCCGGGCGAAGTCGACGCAGGCCGCGGCCGCCTCGGAGCCGAGGCCCTCGCCCTGGCGGTCGGCCACCACGTGATAGCCGACCTCGAGCTCGTCGACGCCGTCGAGGCGCTGCCAGGTCAGGCCGCAGTCGCCCACGAACCCGCCGTCGTGGTCCTCGATCACCCACAGGCCGAAGCCGTCCCGGGCGTAGCCCCGCCGGCACCACTCGATCCAGGCCAGCGCCTCGTCCCGCGTCTTGGGCCGCGGGTAGTGCGCCATCACCACCGGGTCGCCGAGCAGGCGGGCCATCGCGTCGAGGTCGTCCTCGACCATCCGGCGGAAGGTCAGGCGACGGGTGGGCGGCGGCACGTCGGTCACGGCACCAGTGTCGGTCACCGCTGCTCCGTCATCGCCCAGCGAGGAACCCCGGCAGCCAGTGGTCCTCCCACGCCGGGATCTCCTGCCGCTCGACCGGCGCCCGCTCGGGAGCCGTCGCGGCGACGCGGTAGGTGCCGTCGGCCCGCTCGAGGTAGCGGTAGTTCACCAGCTCACGACGCAGGTAGGCGAAGTCCTCGTGCACCCCGAGCAGCACCTCGTTGACCTGCTTCTCGGAGTAGTCGCGGCCCGGTTCGAAGCGGGTCAGCACCTCGAGCAGCGCGGCCGCCCGCACCTTCCGCTTCGCCGGCACCCGCGCGAGCCGGCCGTCGGTGAAGAGGCGCCGCACCAGCCGTTCCTGCTCGGTGCGCGCAGCGGCGTACGCCGAGGCCTCGCGCGCCTCGATCGCGGCCCGGGCCACCGTGTAGCTCTCGCCGGTGTCGGCCATCCGCGCACGGACGACCCGCTTGAAGTCGCTGTTCCTGGTCACTGCACTCACCTCGACTGCGATGCGTCCCCAGTCCGCCGCCGCAGTGCGTGAGACGTGACGGCTCGATCCACTCGCCCGAGGATCCGCTCCCCTTCGCCACCTCGCCCGGACTGGGGCCGACGCGCAGGCTGGGCGCTGGACGGCGCCGCTGGGAGAAGCGTGCCACGGCGGGTACGGCGACCGCGAACCGGTTTCAGCCGACGTGCTCGCGCAGGTAGCGCCCGAAGTGGGGCACGGTGAACGCAATGCGGCCGCGCTCGCCGGAGTAGATGAGGCCCTTCTTGAGCAGCGCGTCGCGGGCCGGCGAGAGCGACTGCGGCTTCTTGTCCAGCGCCGCGGCGACGTCGGCGGTGGGGACGGCGTCGACGTCCGGGTCGTCGGACGCGGCCGCGACGTCGGCCATCGCCCGGAGGTAGTCGCGCTCCCCCGGCGTCGCCCGCTCGTAGCGCGAGCCGAAGAAGCCGACCGCGAGCTCCGACTCGGCCTCGGGCGTCGCGACCAGCACGTCGTCGAGGGTGATCGGAGAGCGTGGGGCACGGTCCCAGACGGCCTTGCCGTAGGCCTGGATGAAGTAGGGGTAGCCGCCGGTCGCGGTGTGCATCGCGGCCAGCGCCTCGTCGGTGAACGCGGCGTCCTCGTCGGCCGCCGGCGCCGTCAGCGCGCGGTCGGACGCGTCGCGGGCCAGACGGTCGATGCGCTGGTAGCGGAAGAGGCGCTCGGAGTAGGACTTGCTGGCGGACAGCACGGCGGGCAGGTGGGGCAGGCCGGCGCCGACCACGATCACGGGCAGGCCGGTCTGGCTGATCTCGTGGCAGGCCGCGCAGAGGGCGGACACGTCGTCGGGTCCGAGGTCCTGCATCTCGTCGATGAAGATCGCGATCCCCTTGCCGACGTCGGCCGCCAGGCCTCCGAGGTCGGTGAAGAGCTCGACGAGGTCGATCTCGATGTCGCCCGAGTCGGCCCGGCCACGGACGGCCGGCACGTCGATCCCGGGGCTCCACTGGTCCTTGAGCTTCGCGTTGGCGCCGGCGTCGCGGTGGGCGAAGGCCTTGATCACCCCGAGCACGTGGTCGACGCTGTCGGCGTCGGTGTGCCCGAGCTCGCGCACGGCCTGGTGGAGCGCACTGCTCAGCGGGCGGCGCAGTCCCTGGTCGGGGCGGGCCTCGAGCTTGCCGGTCCCCCAGCGCCGACGGACGGCGGCCGAGCGCAGCGCGTTGAGGAGGACGGTCTTGCCGACGCCGCGCAGGCCGGTCAGCACGAGCGATCGCTCGGGCCGGCCCTTGACCACCCGCTCGAGCACCACGTCGAAGGCAGCCAGCTGCTCGTCGCGGCCGGCGAGCTCGGGCGGGCGCTGCCCCGCGCCGGGCGCGTAGGGGTTCCTGATCGGGTCCACGATCAGACGGTATCGGCGGGTCTAGCGAAAACCGTAGATTTGCTCAGCCCGCGTGGTGGTGGTGGAGCGGCATCGTGTCCTCGCGGGAGGCGGCGACGGCGTACGCCGCGTCGAGCCCGCGCCTCAGCATGTCGATCAGCGCCGGGACCTCGTCGACGGCGAGCCGGAACGACCCGCTGCAGACGTTGTCGCGCCACAGCGAGACCACGACCAGGTCGGCGTCGTGGTGCCACGAGACGCGAAGCGCACGGTCGTCGCCGCGGGCGTCGAAGAAGATCGACCCCGTCAGAGGCAACGGTCGGGCGAGAGCCATGCTCCATTCTCCCCGGTGAGTCAAGGTCCGGCGCCCTACACTCGGCGCATGCCCGAGCTGCCCGAGGTGGAAGCCCTGGCCCTCGACCTGAAGGGCCGGCTCCTCGACCGCGCGATCACCCGCATCGACCTGGCGGCCTTCAGCGCCCTCAAGACCTTCGACCCGCCGCTGCACTCGCTGCACGGCACGCTCGTCGAGGACGTCACCCGGCACGGCAAGTTCCTCGACATCACCGCGTCGGGCACCCACCTGATCATGCACCTGGCCCGCGCCGGCTGGGTGCGCTGGCGCGAGGAGGTGCCGGCCCTGCCGGCCAGGCCCAACAGCAAGAACCCGCTCGCCGCGCGGATCGTGATCGACGACGAGGCCGGGCTCGACGTGACCGAGGCCGGCACCAAGAAGAGCCTGGCGATCTACGTCGTCCGCGACCCGCAGGACGTGCCGGGCATCGCGCGCCTCGGGCCGGACCCGCTCGACGACGCCTTCACCATCGACGTGCTCGGCGCCATCCTGCAGTCGGAGGGGCGCAAGCAGATCAAGGGCGTGCTGCGCTACCAGGGCACGATCGCCGGCATCGGCAACGCCTACTCCGACGAGATCCTGCACGCGGCCCGCATGTCGCCGTACAAGCCGTCGAGCAGCATCGAGGGCGACGACCTGCAGACGCTGTTCGACGCGATCAAGGGGACCATCGGCGCCGCCGTCGAGCGCTCGCGCGGGCTGCACGCCAGCGAGCTCAAGGGCGAGAAGAAGACCAACCTCGCCGTCCACGGCCGCACCGGCCAGGCCTGCCCGGTGTGCGGCGACGTCGTGCGCGAGGTGTCCTTCGCCGACTCGAGCCTGCAGTACTGCGCGACGTGCCAGACCGGCGGGAAGCCGCTGGCCGATCGGCGGATGAGCAAGCTGCTGAAGTAGGTCAGCTCGTCGGCGTCGGGGTGCCGGTCGGCACCTCGGGGGCGCCGCAGGTGTCGAGGACGTACTCCTCGAACGACGCCCGCGCCTTCTCCTCGCCCGGTGTCATGTCCTGGTCGATCCTGTCGAAGTCCTCCGCGGTCGAGCCGTCCTTCAGCTCGGCGACCTCGCGGATCATCAGGTCGAAGGCCTCCCGCGCGTCCTCCGGCATGTCCTCGGGCGTGCCGACCTCCTCGAAGTCGCGGCCCCACTTCCGGATGACGTCGAGCGCCTCCTCCTGCGTCGTGCCGGACATGTCCGCGAGGTCGACCAGGAGGCTGTCGTGCTGCGCGCAGAACTCCTTCTCGGAGGCGTCGGTGGGCGAGGCGTCGGAGCACCCGGCCACCGCCAGCCCCAGCACCAGGAGCGACGTGGCGAGCGTGGTCTTCGCTGTCGGCATGGCTCCATGCTGCCCCAGCGACCTCAGCCGAACGCAGTCGGCAGCGGCGCCGAGGCGGCGACACGCAGGCGTTCGAGGTACGCCGCGCGGCTGATCTCCACCACCCCGAGCGTGGCCAGGTGGGGGGTCTGCCACTGCACGTCGAGGGTCCGCCGGTCGGCGTGCTCGTCGCGCAGCAGGTCGACGAGACCCATCAGCGCCACCTTCGAGGCGTCCCGCTCGTGGTGGAACATCGACTCGCCGGCGAACAGGCCGCCGATCGCGACGCCGTAGAGCCCGCCCGCCAGTCGGCCGTCGCGCCAGGTCTCGACGGAGTGCGCCCAGCCGAGGCGGTGCAGCTCGAGGTAGGCCGAGCGCACGTCGCGGGTGATCCAGCCACCCTCGCGGCGCCGGTCGCCGCAGGCGTCGATGACCTGCTCGAAGTCGGCGTCGACGCGGACCTCGAAGTCCCGCGCGGACCGGCGCAACGACTTGGACACGACCATCCCGCCGAGGGGCAGCACCCCGCGGCGTACGGGCGAGAACCAGCCGATCGGGTCGCGGGGCGAGCCGACCGGCATCGGGAAGAGGCCCTGCAGGTAGGCCCAGATCAAGGTGCTCGGCGCGAGGTCGCCGCCCATCGCGACGAGGTCGTCCTCGGGGTCCCACTCGGCCGGCTCCGGGAAGACCCACGGCGACGGGTCGGGCAGGACGGGCATGCAGGCGAACCTATCGCTGGGGACCCGGCTCTAGGCTTGGCGCATGAGTCTCAGGGGCAACGTCGGTCGTGCGCTGGCGCCGAAGATCACCTCGGCCGCGCCCGGCCTGACCACGTCGTTCGTGCGGGAGGCGCTCAACCGGGCCATCGACGGGGTCGGGCCGCTCCCCGGCGCGGCGGCCGCGGCCGACAAGCAGCTCGCGGAGCAGCGCGGCGACGTCGACCGCGCGATCCACGAGGTCATCGAGAACCACGTCCGCTACGCCGGCGCGCAGGGCTTCCTCACCAACGTCGGTGGTCTCGTCACCGCCGCCGTCACCATCCCCGCCAACGTCACCGGCCTGACGCTCGTGCAGTGCCGGATGATCGCGGGCATCGCCCACCTCCGCGGCCACGACCTGGCCGACCCGCGCGTGCGCAACGCGATCCTGACCACGCTCCTCGGCGAGGACTCCGTCGCCACGCTCGTGAAGAAGGGCAAGCTCCCCGCGCCGCCGATGGCGCTGGCGACCGCGCCCGCCCACGACGCCGGGCTCGACAAGATCATCCAGGCCGAGGTCGGCGCCGACCTCGTGGCCCGCGTCGCCGGAAAGCGGCTCGCCGTCACCGTCGGGCGCCGCGTGCCGGTCGTCGGTGGACTCGTCGGCATGGGCGCCGACGGGTTCGCGACGTGGAAGGTGGGGCGCTACGCCGACCGCGAGATCCTCGCCCGCCCGAAGCCTCGGTAGTCACGGCTCCTAGCGGCGGCGCGCCCTGCGGTACGCCGCGAGGGCGACGCGACCCGGTCGGCTGGTCTCCATCGACTGCACGGTCTTCTCGGCCACCGTGCGCCGGGCGAGGTCGAGCTCGCGGCGGGTCTCGTCGAGCTCGCGCGCCAGGTCGGCCTCGACCGTGCGCAGGCGCGAGCCCTCGACGAGCAGCGCCTTGATGACGTCCAGCGCGGGCGGCAGCAGGTCGGCCGCGGGGGCGGAGTCGGGGTCGGTGAACGACTCGGCGGGCTGGCCGACGAGGTCGGCCACGTCGCCCACGACGTCGTACCCCCGCTTCTCGATCTCCTCGACCCACGTCCGCGACAGCTCCTGCACCCACTCCTGCGTGGCCGGCGGGAGACCGAGCCGGGCCGACGTCGTGCGGCGCGACAGCGTCTGGTGGGCGAGCAGCTCGCGCACGAGCGGGCGGTAGTCGGGCGGGTCGACGACGGAGGTGACGCGCTTGTTGATCAGCCGCAGCAGCGCGGTCTCCGGGACGCCCAGCGAGGGGTTGGCGCGGTCGGGGGTGAGGTCGAGCTCGAGCCCGTCGAGGCCGAAGGTGTGGCTGAAGCGGCGCCACAGCTCGTCGGGCGCGGCACCCGGCCGCGGCACCGTCACGAGGTGCACCTGCTCGGGCGGCAGCGTCGCGCCCCAGCGGGACAGGATGTCGGGGATCTCCTGCGCGCCCCAGAACCACGACCCGATCCGGGTGTCGCGCGCGGGGTCGCGGATCATCTCGAGGAAGTGGGTATAGGAGACGAGGCTGCGGTGCTTGACGTTCTCCTGCCACTCCGCCGGGACCTGGCGGACGAGGTCGCGCACCGACACGATCAGGTGCACCTCGACGCCCGTTCCGAACGAGGTCATCGCCCGGTCGATCTGTGTCGGCGAGGCGGTCGAGAGGATCTCGTGGCTGATGATCGAGGTCCCGGGCCATGCACGCACCTCGGCGGCGAGCCGGTCCCACGCACCGACGGCCTGCGTCTCCAGCCCGCCCCACGTCAGGCGCATCAGGTCGAGCGCCGCCAGGAAATGGCCGTCGAACCGGTCCGCCGGATAGAGGATCCCCGCCTCGCGCAGGCCCTCGCGGTTGCGGAACAGCACGTCCTGCAGGTAGGACGTCCCGGTCTTCGGGGTGCCGACGTGGAGCAGGACCTTCTTCCTCACGGCTGCTCCTTCCAGGTGTCGTCGACCAGCATGCGTACGGCGAGGTCGAGCACCGCCTCGTCCGACGCCGGACCGGTTGCCTGGTCCGTCGCCTCGGCGGGGACCAGGACCGCCGGGTCGCCGACGACAGGGTAGCCACCTCGCCGGAGCTGCTGGACCATCCGCTGCGCCGCCGCGCTGACCCACTCGCGGTGCTCCGCGGGCAGGCCGACGGGCGCGTGCCCGGTGGCCGGCATCCGCGGCAGCAGGGTGTGCGTCATCAGGTCGGCACGCTCGTCCGGCGGCACCAGCAGCCCCACCACGGTGGCGATCCGGCGGGCCAGCTCGGCGGCGTCGGCCCCGGGCCGGACGACGGGCGGCAGGCGGCGTACGCCGAGCAGGTCGGGCAGCCGGTCGCGGTCGAGGACGACCTGCACGTCGCGGTGGCGCGGACGGTGCCGGTCGACCACGGCGGGCAGGTCGATGCGCGGCGGCAGCTCGCCGCGCTGCTGCCAGAACCGCAGCCACTCCAGCCAGGCCCCGGAGCCGCGCTCGAAGCACCGGCGCGTCCACACGTCGGCGAGCAGCTCGTCGAGCGGGGCGCCGATCACGAGAGCTCGGGAGCCGGGACCGCCCGGCGGCCGGCCGAGGCCCGCGAGGTGGTCGCGGAGGTGGGCCGCCTCGACCGGGTCGCCGGCGAGGCGGACCGCCCGGTGCCACGGACGCCGCAACCTGCGCGCGGGCGCCGGCACACCGAGGGCGACGACGTCCTCGGCCAGCACGCTGGTCGCGACCCGGACCAGCTCGTGGGCGGGCAGCTGCGCGGGGTCGACCGGTTGAGGCCCGTACGGCGACGCCTCGACCCCCACGAGCGGCAGGTCCGGCTTCCCACGACCCGGGGCCGCGGCCGTGAGCACGCGGTCGGCGAGCGCTGGTCTCGAGGCTCGCTGCGCTCGCACCTCGACCGGCGAGGTCGACGCATTGAGGCGACGCAGCAGCTCGAGCTGCTGGGCGCCGGGCAGCACCCGAGCGCTCGGCGTCGACCCACCGGTCCAGTCGGCCCACGGCGTGGCGCCGCCGTCGCGCAGGTGCGCGACCCAGCCCCACGCACGGGCCGCACCCACGCTGTCCACGGCCAGCGTGCTCAACGCTCGCGCAGCCTGCGGGCCTGGAGGCGGACGCGCCGGCGGATGCTGTCGGGGTCGGTGCGGTCGGCGGCTTCGCGCGTCATCGTGGTGAGAGCGTCGAGGGCCGCGCCGAGCTGGAGCCGGGGGCTGACCGCGTCGGGGTCGCGCCAGCGCTCGTCGGGGCCGGGGCGGCGCGGGCGCAGGTCCTCGACGTCGCCGATCACGTCGACCCCGGAGCCCTTGATCCACTCGATCCAGCGCTCGCCCTCGGCCTCGGCGTAGTCGTAGCGGTGCGGCGGCAGCCGGACCGGGATCGAGTCGCGGTTGGCCAGGACCTGCTGTGCGAGGAGCTGGCGGATCAGTCCGTCGTACGTCGCGTCGCGCCAGATCGGCATGTCGAGGCGGCGGTTGAGCCGGCGGATCAGCTGGGTCTCGGCGATCCCGAGCCCGCGGTTGTCGCGCTCGGAGTCGAGGGGCGCCCAGGAGGGGTCGATGCCGAAGGCCGTGCAGAAGCGCAGCCAGAGCTCGTCGCCGTGCGGACCGCGCTCGTGCGGGACGGTGACGACGTGCACCCGCTCTGGCGGCAGCTTCGCGCCCCAGCTCGACAACACCTCGGGCAGGTCCATCGCCGCGCGGAACCAGGTCTTGCGCCGCTCGACCATGTTGAGGAAACGGTCGAAGGACCACTTGCGGCCCTGCTTGACGCTCTCCTGCCACGCGGCCGGGAGCTGGCGGCCGAGGTCGCGGGCGGAGTAGACGACGTGCACCTCGCTGCCCTCGAGGTCGTTCATGGCCCGGGCGATCTTCTCCGGCTTGGCCGGCGCCAGGATCTCGTGGCTGATGACGACGGTCCCGTCGGCGCGGCGCACGCGCCGGACCATCGTGTCCCAGGCGCCCTCCGCGTGGCCGGGCCGGCCGCCCCAGTCCTGGTCGATCAGGTCGAGCGCGGCGCGGAAGTGGAAGAGGTCGGCGTCCACGAGCCGGTTCTTGGTCGGGAAGTGCACCCCGTGCCCGGCCAGCGTCGAGGAGTTGAGCATCAGCCGGTCCTGCAGGTAGGTCGTCCCGGTCTTCGGGGCGCCGATGTGGAGATAGACGCGGCGGCTCATGCAGGCGATTGTGCCAGCGCGCGCACCACCGCGCTGGGACTGGGCCGCCCGAGGTGGGAGGCCATCCACACGCTCGTCGACACCACGGCGTCGAGATCGACGCCCGTCTCGATCCCGAGGCCGTCCAGCATCCACACCAGGTCCTCGGTGGCGAGGTTGCCGGTGGCGCTCTTGGCGTACGGGCAGCCGCCGAGGCCGCCCGCGCTGGCGTCGTACGTCGTGATGCCCTCCTGGAGGGCGGAGAACGTGTTGGCCAGCGCCTGACCGTAGGTGTCGTGGAAGTGCATCGCGAGATCGTCGACGCGCATCCCCGCCGCGACGAAGCCGCCGATGAGGTCCTTGACGTGGCCGGCCGTGCCGACGCCGATCGTGTCGCCGAGGCTGAGCTGGCTCGCGCCGAGGTCGAAGAGCCGCTTGCCGACGCCGACGACCTGGTCGATCGGGACGGCTCCCTCCCACGGGTCGCCGAAGCACATCGAGACGTAGGCGCGGACGTCCAGGCCGGCGTCGCGGGCGCGCGTGACGGTCGGCTCGAACATCGCGAACTGCTCGTCGAGGGAGCGGTTGAGGTTCTTCTGCGCGAACGTCTCGGTGGCGCTGCCGAAGATGGCGATGTGCTGGAGGCCGAGCTCGAGCGCGCGGTCGAGGCCCCGCTCGTTGGGCACGAGGACCGGCAGGCCGCGACCCGACTCGCCCAGGGCGGTCATGACGTCGGCCGCGTCGGCGAGCTGTGGGACCCACCTGGGGTGCACGAAGCTCGTGGCCTCGACGACCGGCAGCCCGGCGGCCACGAGGCGCTGGATGAACTCGACCTTCACCTCGGTCGAGATCACGCCCTTCTCGTTCTGCAGGCCGTCGCGCGGGCCGACCTCGTAGATCGTGACCTTCGTCGGCATCATTCGGCGGCCTCCACCACGATCAGGGTGGCGCCGAGGGCGACCTGCTGGCCGGCGGCCGCGTTGACCTCGGTGACGGTCCCCGCGAAGGGCGCCTTGAGCGCGAGCTCCATCTTCATCGCCTCCATCACCCCCAGCGTCTCACCCTCGACGACGGCCTGGCCGACGGCGACGTTGACGGCGAGCACGGTGCCCGGCATGGGGGCGACCAGGGTGCCGTCGCCGGCCTCGGGACCGTGGTCGGCGAACGGGTCGGGCCGCTCCCAGACCCACCGCTGCCCGCGGTGCACGACGTCGACGAAGCCACGCTGCACGTTGAGCACGGCGTGCTCGGCGACCCCGTCCACCATCAGGTGGACCGTGTGGTCGGCCGCGGAGACGAGGCGTACGTCGCGGGTCCGGCCGTCGCTCTCGACGCGCCCGCGCGCCCGGTCGACCACCACGAGGTCGTCGCCGAGGACCACGGTCGCGGGCGCGGGGTCCGCGCCCATCCGCCAGCCGTCGGCCTGCCACGGACCCGGGCCGGCCCGGTTGGACATGGTCTCGAGGAGCACCTCGGTCCACGCACCGAAGACTCGCGCGAGCCCGGCGTCCGGCACCGGGACCTCGTGGCGGTCGAGCCACGCCGTGTCGATGGTCGCGTCGCGGAACTCCTCGGAGTCGGCGAGCGCCCGCAGGAAGCCGGTGTTGGTGGTGATGCCGAGGATGGCGGTCTCGTCTAGCGCCGCCACGAGCGCCGTCCGGGCGGCCTCGCGGTCGGGTCCGGTCGCGACCACCTTGCCGAGCATCGGGTCGTAGGAGGTGCTGACCTCCTGCTCGGCCTCGAGCGCGTGGTCGACGCGGACCGTGGTCGGCCACCGGACGATCGAGGTGCGGCCCGCCTGCGGCAGGAAGCCGTGGAAGGAGTCCTCCGCGTAGACGCGCGCCTCGATGGCGTGGCCCTCGAGCGCGACGTCGTCCTGCGCGAAGCCGAGGGGCTCTCCGGTGGCGACGAGCAGTTGGAGCTCGACGAGGTCGACGCGCTCCCCGCGGATCCGCGTGACCTCCTCGGTGACCGGGTGCTCGACCTGGAGCCGAGTGTTCATCTCGAGGAAGTAGAACTCGCCGGTCGCGTTGTCAAGGAGGAACTCGACGGTGCCGGCACCGGTGTAGCCGACCTGCCGGGCCAGGTCGACGCCGGCCGTCGTGATGGCCGCCTGCTGATCGCTCGTCAGCGTCGGTGCCGGCGCCTCCTCGAGCACCTTCTGGTGCCGACGCTGGGTGGAGCAGTCGCGCTCGAAGAAGTGCAGCACGGTGCCGTGGGAGTCGCCCAGGACCTGCACCTCGATGTGGCGGCCCGACTCGACGTACTTCTCGATGAGCAGCGTGTCGTCGCCGAAGGCCTTCGCCGCCTCGCGGGCCGCGGCGGCCATGGCCTCGGGCAGCTCGGCGGCCGTCCGCACGACACGCATGCCCTTGCCGCCACCACCGGCGGCCGCCTTGACCAGCACCGGGTAGGCCAGCGTGGCGGGGTCGTCGTCGAGGGCGTACGCCGGCACGACGGGCACCCCGGCGGTGACGGCGATCTCGCGGGCGGCGTCCTTGCGGCCCATCGCGTCCATCACGTCGGCGCTCGGGCCGACGAGGGTGATGCCGGACTCGGCGAGGGCGCGCGCGAACGGGGCGCGCTCGGAGAGGAACCCGTAGCCGGGGTGGACGTGGCTCGCGCCGCTCTCGCGGGCGGCGGCGACCACCTCGTCGACGTCGAGGTAGGACCCGACGCGGACGGCACGGTCGGCCTCCCGCACGTGCAGGGCGCCGGCGTCGAGGTCGGTGTGGATCGCGACGGTCTGCCAGCCGAGCCGGCGGGCGGTGCGGATGACGCGGCGGGCGATCTCGCCACGGTTGGCGATCATGACTGTGTTCATCTGGTCCATCACATCCGGAAGACGCCGTAGGAGGGCTCGGGCACCGGGACCGCGGAGGTCACCGAGAGCGCCATGCCGAGGATGCGGCGGGTGTCGGCGGGGTCGATCACGCCGTCGTCCCACAGCCGGGCCGAGGAGTAGTAGGGCGAGCCCTGCGTCTCGTACTGCTCGCGGATCGGCGCCTTGAACGCCTCCACCTGCTCGTCGGTCTCCAGGTCGGTGCGCACGGTGGCGAGCACGCCCGCCGCCTGCTCGCCGCCCATCACCGAGATCCGGGCGTTGGGCCACATCCACAGGAAGCGCGGGTCGTAGGCACGACCGTTCATGCCGTAGTTGCCGGCCCCGAACGAGCCCCCGATGACGACGGTGAACTTCGGCACGACGCTGCACGCGACGGCCGTGACGAGCTTGGCGCCGTCGCGCGCGATGCCCTTGTTCTCGTACTCCCGCCCGACCATGAAGCCGGTGATGTTCTGCAGGAAGACCAGCGGGATCTTGCGCTGGTTGCACAGCTCGACGAAGTGCGCGCCCTTGAGCGAGGACTCGCTGAACAGGATGCCGTTGTTGGCGACGATGCCGACCTCGTGGCCGTGGATGCGCGCGAAGCCGCACACCAGCGTCTCGCCGTACAGCTTCTTGAACTCGTGGAACCTGCTGCCGTCGACGACGCGGCGGATCACCTCGCGCACGTCGTAGGGCGTGCGGGTGTCGGTGGGGACGACGTCGTAGAGCGACTCGGGCGGCTCGTGCGGCTCCTCGACGGTCTCCGGGTCGATGCGCGACGGCTCGGGCGGCGGCAGGGTGTCGATGACGCTGCGCAGGATCGCGAGGGCGTGGGCGTCGTCCTCGGCGAGGTGGTCGACGACGCCGGACGTGCGCGCGTGCACGTCACCGCCGCCGAGGTCCTCGGCGCTGACGACCTCGCCGGTCGCAGCCTTCACCAGCGGCGGGCCGCCGAGGAAGATCGTGCCCTGGTTGCGCACGATCACGGTCTCGTCGGACATGGCCGGGACGTAGGCGCCGCCGGCGGTGCACGAGCCCATCACCGCGGCGAGCTGCGGCACGCCCCGGGCGGAGAGGTTGGCCTGGTTGAAGAAGATCCGGCCGAAGTGCTCGCGGTCGGGGAACACCTCGTCCTGCATCGGGAGGAACGCCCCGCCGGAGTCCACCAGCGCGATGCAGGGCAGGCGGTTCTCGGCCGCGACGGTCTGCGCCCGGAGGTGCTTCTTGACCGTCATCGGGTAGTAGGTGCCGCCCTTGACGGTCGCGTCGTTGGCGATCACCATCACCGGCCGCCCGTGCACGAGGCCGATGCCGGTGACGATGCTCGCGGACGGGACGGCGTAGTCGTCGCCGTCCTTGCCAGCTGCGTCCTTGCCGGCTGCGTCCTTTCCATACATGCCGTACGCCGCCAGCGGAGCCAGCTCCAGGAACGGACTGCCCGGGTCGAGCAGCCGGTCGACCCGGTCGCGGACCAGCAGCTTGCCGCGGCCCGTGTGCTTGGCCCGCGCGCTCTCCGACCCGCCCTGCCGGACGATCGCCAGTCGCTCCCGCAGGTCGTCGACGAGCTCGCGCATGGTCGGGGTGGCCGGTGTCTCGTCACTCACACCCGTGAGGTTAGCGATCGTTAACCTCGCGCGTCCAGTGCGAGACGCGCGGCCACGCCTTCCAGGTGTCGGCACACCGCGGCCTCGACCTCCTCGGACGTCAGCAGCGCCTGCCGCGCGGCCCGCGACTGCTCCTCGTCCTCCCGGTCCTCCCGGTCCTCCCCGTCCTCTCCGTCCTCCCCGTCACCCTCGACTGCCAGCCCCGGGACGAGCGCCGTCAGGCCGATGAGGAGCGCCCACAGGTCCGTGCCCTCCTCCGCGACCGCCGCGGCAGGGACGCCGCACTCCTCCAGGACGACCACGCAGAGCTCGCGAAGGCCGCCGAGGTGCGAGGCCACCGCCTCACCGACCCGCCTGTCGTGCCGACCCAGCGCGAGGAAGTCGACCTGCACGCCGACGAGCATGTCCGTGCTCCGGTCGAGTCCGAGGTGGCCGACCAGCAGTCGGGCCGCGCGCTCCGGGGTCAGCGGCTCGGGTGGGACCGGGCTGAGGATCCGGTTGCGTCGGCCGAGGAGGACATTGCGGAAGGCCCAGAGCTGGGCGCGGACGACGAGCTCGTAGGCGCAGGCCAGCATCACGCTCTTCGTGTCGTAGTAGTGGCGCATCAGGCCGACGCTGCAGTGCGCCTCGGCGGCCGCGGCCCGCACCGTCACCGCGGGCATGCCGCCGCGATGCACGAGTCGGACGATGGCCCAGAAGAGGGGTTCGCCCGCCAGGTCACGACCACCACCATTCGCCATGCTCGATGTCTACCCGGGATCGGCGCCGGACGTCGGGCGTCCTCCACAGGTCGACGTGCGTGACACAGGCGTACCGAAAATCTTCGCGCCACCTGAGCTCCGAATGACACAGGTGTGCTGGGATCCCGACACGCTTGTGTCGATCGCCCGCTCGGAGCGCCCGCCGTTTCGGCACATCCGTGTCGATCGCCCGTCCGGAGCGCCCGCCGTCTCGGCACACCTGTGTCATCCGCCGACCCGGTTCGGATCGTGGATCGACACGCCCGTGTCGGGTTAGCGAGCGCTAACCTACGAGCGTGACGCAGACCGAGCCCACGTCGAGCCAGCAGCTGGGTCACACGCCGCGGCGCCAGCAGATCCTCGACATCGCGGCCGACCTGTTCGCCCGGCGCGGCTTCCACGGCGTCTCGGTCGCCGAGCTCGGCGCCGCGTGCGGCATCTCCGGACCGGCGCTCTACAAGCACTTCCCGAGCAAGGACGCGGTGCTGGCCGAGATGCTGGTCTCGATCAGCGAGCGGCTGCTGGCGGAGGGATCCGCCCGGGCCGAGGCATCGGCGGACCCGCGGTCCGCGATCGAGGCCCTCGTCGAGTGGCACATCGAGTTCGCCCTCGGGCACCGCGCGCTGATCGTCGTCCAGGACCGCGACTGGTCGTCGCTCCCGGAGGACGCTCGCGAACGGGTGCGCGGACTGCAGCGGGCGTACGTCGACGTGTGGGCCGACCAGCTCAAGCGGGCGCACCACGGTCTGCGCACCGAGCGCGCCCACGCGATGGCGCACGCCGCCTTCGGGCTCCTCAACTCGACTCCCCACAGCGCGCTGATCCCGGACGGCCAGATGCACGACCTGCTGCGTCGGATGGCACTGGCCGCACTGCTGCCGGAGGCGGATCGATAGGGTCCTCCGCATGAAGCTCAGCTCGAAGTTGGAAAAGGCCTTCAACGCCCAGATCACCCTGGAGTTCCAGGCCTCTCTGGTCTACCGCCAGCTGGCGATCGAGCTCGAGATGATGGACCTCCCCGGGATGGCCGCCTGGCTGCGCCACCAGGCGGACGAGGAGATCGTCCACGCCAACAAGTTCATCGACCACGTCGCCGACCGTGACAACCACCCCGTGATCGGCGCGACGACCGCGCCGCAGGTGAAGGTGCGCTCGGTGCTCGACGCGTTCAAGGCCGCGCTCGCGCACGAGGAGCGGGTCTCGGAGTCGATCCGCAACCTCTACCGCATCGCCGAGTCCGAGGGCGACCTGGACTCCCGCCCGCTCCTGAACTGGTTCATCGAGGAACAGGTCGAGGAGGAGGCGACGGTCAAGGAGATCGTCGGCCGCGTCACCATGATCAAGGACGACGGCCCCGGCCTGCTCCGCCTCGACGAGGAGCTCGGCGCCCGCCCGGTCGCCACCACCGAGGCGAGGACCAAGGGCTGAGCCTCACTCGGCGAGCAGCTTGGCGAGGTCCCGCGCGGCCCGCAGCGCTGCTTCCTCGGCGATCGCGAGGTCGTCGACCGGCTCCGCGGCACCCGCGGGCACGTCCTGATCGGACGACCCGGCCCCCACGTCCGGCCGCGAGAGCGTGAGCGCGTGCAGCCGGGTCAGCAGGTCGTCGCGGGCCAGGCCGCGGAGCTGGAACAGCACGAACGGGTCCCGCTGGACCAGCCAGCCGAGCTGGGTGAGCACCGCCAGCGCGTGCGGGCACGGGTCCAGCCAGGAGTCGCAGCTGCAGGCGGAGCCCAGCTCGCCGCCGTACGGCAACAGCTCGACGCCCGCCTCCTCGACCGCCTCGACGAACGCATGAGGCAGGTCGCCCGACATCAGCGCACCGATCCGCCCGGACTCGGCGGCGATCAGCTCGACGAGCACCTGCTGGTCCGCGGCGGCCAGCACGGGCACGCTGCCGGTCACGGTGCGCGCCTCGTCGCCGTCGAGCACCGCGGCGACGAAGGCGCCCGCGGCCACGGTGATGGCGCCGACGTCGCCAGCCCGCGCGTGCCGCCGACCCTGCTTGAGTTCCGCCGACGCGAACGCCGCCTCCTCGACGGCACGCAGGAAGGCCTTGCTCCACCAGCTGCTCGGGGCCGGGCCGCGTCGGGGCGCGAAGCGCGGGTGGGTGACCCCGCCGGACAGCTCACTCATCGGAGGAGCCGGTCCGGCGCAGCGTGACGAGGTCGCGCAGGTCGTCGTTGCTGAGCTCGGTCAGCGCGGTCTCGCCGGCGGAGAGCACCGAGTCGGCCAGCGACTTCTTGCGCGCGAGCAGCTCGGCGATCTTCTCCTCGATGGTGCCCTGCGTGACGAACCGGTGCACCTGCACGGGCTTGGTCTGCCCGATCCGGTAGGCCCGGTCGGTCGCCTGGTCCTCGACGGCGGGGTTCCACCAGCGGTCGACGTGGATGACGTGGTCGGCGCGGGTCAGGTTGAGCCCGGTCCCGCCGGCCTTGAGCGACAGCAGGAACACCGGGACCTCGCCGCCCTGGAAGCGCGCGACCATGCGCTCGCGCTCGGCGACGGTGGTGCCTCCGTGCAGGAACTGGTGGGTGACGCCGGCTCGGGCGAGGTGCTGCTCGAGCAGGCGGGCCATGGCGACGTACTGCGTGAAGAGCAGCACCGCGCCGTCCTCCGCCAGCACCGTGCCGACCAGCTCGTCGAGCAGGTCGAGCTTCTCCGAGCGCCCGGCCAGCTTGGGGTTCGTCTGCTTCAGGAAGTGGGCGGGGTGGTTGCAGATCTGCTTGAGGCCGGTCAGCAGCTTCAGCACCAGCCCGCGGCGGGTGTCCTCGTCGGCCTCCTCGATGCGGCGCATGCAGTCGCGGACGTAGGTCTCGTAGAGGACGACCTGCTCGCGGGTCAGGCCGAGCAGGTGGTCGGTCTCGGTCTTCGGCGGCAGCTCGGGCGCGATGCCCGGGTCGGACTTGCGCCGACGCAGCAGGAACGGTCCGATCAGGTCGGCGAAGCGCCGCGTCACGGCCGGGTCGACGCCCGCCTCGATCGGCGCGGCCCACACCTTGCGGAAGGCGTTGCGGCTGCCGAGCAGCCCGGGGATCGCCCAGTCGAGGATGGCCCACAGCTCGGTGAGGTTGTTCTCCACGGGCGTGCCGGTCAGCGCCACCCGCGCGGCGCTGGGGATCGTCCGCAGGGCGCGCGAGGTGGACGACTGCGCGTTCTTCACGTGCTGCGCCTCGTCGGCCACGACCAGGTCCCACCGGACCTCGCCGAGCGCTGCCGCGTCGCGGCGCATCGTGCCGTACGTCGTCAGCACGAATCCCTCACGCACCCCGAACAGGCTCCGCGCCGAGCCGTGGAACCGCCGCACCGGCACACCGGGTGCGAACGTGCGGATCTCCGCCTCCCAGTTGCCGAGCAGCGAGGCCGGGCACACGACGAGCGTCGGTCCACCACCGCGGTGGAGGTGCAGCGCGATCACCTGGACGGTCTTGCCCAGCCCCATGTCGTCGGCCAGGCAGGCGCCGAGCCCGAGGTCGGTGAGCTCGGCCAGCCAGGTCAGCCCCTGGCGCTGGTAGTCGCGCAGGGTCGCGGCCAGGCCGGTGGGCACCTCGACCGGCTCGCGCGTGCCGGCCGCCTGCAGACGCTCGCGGACCTTGAGCAGCGAGGCGCCCACGATCGCCTCGTGCTCGACGTCCTCGACCTGCACGACGTTGGTCAGCGTGGCGGCCAGCGCCGCCGCGGGCTGGACGGTGCGGATCATCCGGCGCTTGGCCCGCTTGAGCATGGCGGGGTCGACGACGGTCCAGTTGTCGCGGATCTTGATGATCGGCGTCGCCGCACCGGCGAGCTGGTCCATCTCGTCCTCGGTCAGCGCGTCGCCGTGCAGGGCGAGCTGCCACTGGAACCCGAAGAGCGCGTCGGGTCCGAAGAGGCCGGTCTGCAGCGCCTCCTCGCGCTGGGGGCCCTTGCGGCCGTCGGTGAGCTCGACCTTCGCGGTGACGTCGCGGTCGAGGTGGCGCGGCCACAGCACGTCGACCCCGGCCTCCTTGAGCGCCGTGACGCCGGTGTCGAGCAGGCTGACCAGCTCGTCCGTGTCGAGGGTCAGCTCGTCGGGGACGCGCAGCTCGAGGAACCGCTCGAGCACCGGCCACGCGTCGGCCGCGGCCCGGAGCCCGATGCTGGCGTGCGTGCGGGCCCGGTCGCCGAAGCCGTGGCTCGCGTCGGGCCCGGACTCGGTCCAGAGCAGGGCGGCGTCGCAGACGTGGGCGGGGTTGTCGGAGGCGTGGACCTGGAGGACGAGGCGTACGGCGCCGGCGACCAGCTCCTCCTCGTCCGCCTCGATCCGGAGCGCGACCCCGACGAGCTGCGGCCGGTCGTCGCTCGAGCGCGCCCGGGCCCGGGCCACCCGTTCCTGCAGGCGTCGGGTGAAGTCGGGATCGACGGCGTGCGCCCGCGGCGCCTCGCGGCCGCTCGCGATCGGCGCCCGCCGGGTCGCGACCGGGGCCGCCCGCGGCATGGCGTCGACGACCGCGTCGAGCACGGCCCGCACGATGCCCTCGGCGGTCGCGGCGTCGAGGCCGGCGTGCGCACGCGCGGCCGCGAGCTGGCTGATGCGGTCCTCGTCGACCTGCTCCAGCGCGGCCACCTGCCACGACAGCCCGCTCGGGTCGGGCCCGAACTTGCCGGCCGCCACCAGCCGCATCCCGAGCAGGGCCGCGCCGCTGAGCAGCGCGACGCTGGGGTGGAGGTCGTCGCGGGCGTGGGCCTTGGTCAGCACCGGCAGGGCCC
Source organism: Nocardioides currus (assembly GCF_003057875.1). Taxonomy (GTDB): domain Bacteria; phylum Actinomycetota; class Actinomycetes; order Propionibacteriales; family Nocardioidaceae; genus Nocardioides; species Nocardioides currus. The sequence goes on from NZ_PYXZ01000001.1 coordinate 995,772, forward strand.
CACGGATGGGCAGCGCGACCGTGCGCCGGTCGTCGGAGAACTCGACGAGCCCGTCCCGGGGAGGTTCACCCGCGCGGAAGCTCGCAGGTCCGGTCACCGGGACAAAGCTCACGCACTACCTCCACACCTCGGTGCCCGACGGCCGAGAGGGTCCGCCTCCGCGGGCACGAAGGAGGCTAACGCCCGGCACCGACGGCGAGTTCCCGAGCGGGCGCTAGCCTCGCCCCCATGAGCATCCTCGACGCCCCCCTCGCCCGCCTCGACGGGACTCCCGGCACCCTGCGCGACCTCACCGGCGGCCAGCCCGCGCTGCTGGTCAACGTGGCGAGCAAGTGCGGCCTGACGCCGCAGTACTCCACCCTCGAGGAGCTGCAGGCGACGTACGCCGACCGCGGCTTCACCGTCGTCGGCCTGCCGTGCAACCAGTTCGGTGGGCAGGAGCCCGGCAGCAGCGAGGAGATCGCGGAGTTCTGCTCGGCGACCTACGGCGTCAGCTTCCCGATGTCGGAGAAGGTCGAGGTCAACGGGGACGGACGCCACGACATCTACGCCGAGCTCGTCGAGACGCCCAACGAGAAGGGCGAGGCCGGCGACGTCCAGTGGAACTTCGAGAAGTTCCTGATCGGCGCCGACGGCCAGGTGGTGGCGCGCTACAACCCGACGATCGCGCCCGACGACGCGCAGATCACCGAGCGGATCGAGTCCCTCCTGGCGTGACCAACAGCACCGCAATATTGATTGGGCCGTTGTCGGCATCGATCAATAAACTCGGCCGGTGACCACCGACATCCAGAGCCAGCCCGGCCAGGTCGATCCCGCCGGCAGCAGCGACAAGCTCGACAAGGGCGTCCTGATGGTCGCCGGGGTCGTCGTCCTCGGCGCCATCATGTCCATCCTCGACATCACGGTCGTCTCCGTGGCGCTCGAGACCTTCCAGCGCGAGTTCGACGCGACCGCGGCCGAGGTCGCGTGGACCATGACCGGCTACACGCTGGCCCTCGCGAGCGTCATCCCGCTCACCGGCTGGGCGGCCGACCGCTTCGGCACCAAGCGGCTCTACCTCCTCGCCGTGCTCCTGTTCACCGCCGGCTCCGTGCTGTGCGCGACGGCCACCACCCTCGAGATGCTGGTGCTGTTCCGCGTCCTGCAGGGCCTCGGCGGCGGCATGCTGATGCCGCTCGGCATGACGATCCTGACCCGGGCCGCCGGCCCGGAGCGCGTCGGTCGCGTCATGGCCGTCCTCGGCATCCCGATGCTGCTCGGCCCGATCTTCGGCCCGATCCTCGGCGGCGCGCTGATCGACGCCGTGTCGTGGCACTGGATCTTCCTGATCAACCTGCCGATCGGCGTCGCGGCGCTGGTCTACGCCTGGATCGTCCTGCCCAAGGACGAGGTCGAGCCCTCCGAGACCTTCGACTGGCTCGGCATGGTGCTCCTCTCGCCGGGTCTGGCCGCCTTCCTGTACGGCGTCAGCTCGATCCCCGAGCACGGCACCGCCATGGCCGGCGAGGTGATGATCCCGATGGTCCTCGGCGTCGTGCTGATCGTCGCGTTCGTGCCGTGGGCGCTCAACCGCCGCAACATCCACCCGCTGGTCGAGCTGCGACTGTTCAAGAACAGGAACATGACCGTCGCGGTGATCGCGATGATGCTGTTCGCGCTGGCCTTCTTCGGCGCCTCGCTGCTGTTCCCGCTCTACTTCATCCAGGTGCGCGGCGAGGACGCCCTCGGTGCCGGCCTGCTGCTGGCCCCGCAGGGCATCGGCGCGATGATCACCATGCCGATCGCCGGGATCCTGGCCGACAAGATCGGTCCCGGCAAGATCGTGCTGGTCGGGATCACCGTCATCACGGTCGGCATGGCGATGTTCACCCAGATCGGTGCGGACACCTCCTACGCCTACATCCTCGGCGCGCTCTTCATCATGGGCCTCGGCATGGGCGGCACGATGATGCCGATCATGACCGCCGCGCTCGCGACGCTGACCGCGCACAACGTGGCCCGCGGGTCGACGCTGCTGAACATCACCCAGCAGGTCGCCGCGTCGATGGGTACGGCGCTGTTCTCGGTGATCCTCACCAACGAGCTCAAGGACAAGCAGTCCGTGACCGTGGCCGGTGCCGTCCAGGCCGCCGGCGACGACCAGAGCGCCCTGGCCGCGGTGCTGCAGAAGTTCGGGATCGCTCCCGACCAGCTCAACTCGGTGCTGGCCCAGGTGCCCGGGGACATGGCCGACTCGTTCGCCACGGTCTTCATCGTCGCCACGGTCCTGGTCGGTTGCTGCCTCATCCCGGCGGCCTTCCTGCCCCGCCGCAAGCTCGAGCCGGTCGACCCGGCCGCGATGATGGGCCACTGACCTCGTCCCTCAGCGAGTAACGCCACCAAACACGCACTCCCGCCCCCACCGATGGGGGCGGGAGTGCTCATTTCGTGGCGTTACCCGGTCCAGCGGAGCGCCGTACGGCGACGTGTGCGAGAAACTTGGCCGAGGCGTGGGGGCTGTCCGCGCTGCTCCTCATCCAGCACGCGCGCAGCGGAGCCCGGTTCGCCGACGGCGAGCTGGTCCTCCTGCGCGACCAGGACCGGCGCCGGTGGGACACCGCCGCGATCTCGGAGGGCGAGCGACTGCTCGAACGGGCGGCCGCCCTGCGGCGCGCAGGCCCCTACCAGCTGCAGGCGGCCATCGCCGCCGTGCACGCGACCGGCCCCTCGTGGGCCGATACGGACTGGCTGCAGATCTCGCTGCTCTACCAGGAGCTCGCCCGCCACGACCGCTCGCCGGTCATCCGCCTCAACCAGGCCATCGCGGACGCCCACGTCGTCGGCCCCGCCGACGCGCTGACCCGCCTCGAGGCCCTCGCCGAGCCGCTCGCCGGCTACCACCTGTTCCACGCCGCTCGCGCCGAGCTGCTCACGCAGCTGGGACGCGACGACGAGGCCGACGCCGCCAACCGTCGCGCCCTGTCCCTGACCACCAACGACGCCGAGCGCCGACTGCTCACGACGCGGCTCCACCGGCGTCCGCTGGACGACGGCTCCTGAGGGCGCACGCTCGCCCGGCGGCTGGGGCTCCGCCGTACGCTCGGATGGTGGCCACCACCTCCGTCCAGCCCGCCCTGCAGGGGCGATTCGCCAGCGAGCTGCCCGAGCTCGCGATCGCCTGGCGTGCCGAGACGACACCGGACCCCGAGCTCGTCGTGCTCAACGAGCCGCTCGCGCGTGAGCTGGGCCTCGACCCGGTGTGGCTGCGCAGTCCCGAGGGAGTCGGGCTGCTGACCGGGACGCTGCTCCCCGAGGACGCGACGCCGGTGGCGCAGGCCTACGCCGGGCACCAGTTCGGCGGATACTCCCCCCGACTCGGCGACGGACGGGCGCTGCTGCTCGGTGAGCTGGTCGGCGCCGACGGTCGCCTGCGCGACCTGCACCTGAAGGGGTCCGGGCGGACACCCTTCTCCCGCGGCGGCGACGGCTTGGCCGGGCTGGGGCCGATGCTGCGCGAGCACGTCGTCAGCGAGGCGATGCACGCCCTCGGCATCCCGACGACGCGGTCGCTGGCCGTCGTCGCGACCGGACGGCCGGTGCAGCGCGACGACCTGCTGCCCGGGGCGGTGCTGGCCCGGGTGGCGAGCAGCCACCTGCGGGTCGGCAGCTTCCAGTACGCCGCGGCGAGCGGCGACCTCGACCTGCTGCGGCGGCTGGTCGACCACGCCATCGCGCGCCACCACCCCGCCGCGGCGCACGCCGACCGTCCCGCCCTGGCCCTGCTCGACGCCGTCATCGCGGCGCAGGCGTCCCTGGTCGCCCGGTGGCTGCTCGTCGGGTTCATCCACGGCGTGATGAACACCGACAACATGACCATCTCCGGCGAGACGATCGACTACGGCCCGTGCGCCTTCATGGACGCCTACGACCCCGCCACGGTCTTCAGCTCGATCGACCACGCGGGCCGCTACGCCTACGCCAGCCAGCCCGCGGTCGCCGAGTGGAACCTCGCCCGGTTCGCCGAGACCCTGCTCCCGCTGATCGAGGACGAGCAGGACGCCGCCGTCGAGCTGGCCACCACCTCGCTGCGAGCCTTCCGCCCCGCGCACGCGGCCGCGATGACCGCCGGGATGCGGGCCAAGCTCGGGCTGCCGGCCGGGCTGGACGACGCGGCGGTGGCGACCCTCGCGAACGACCTGCTCGAGCTCATGCGTGCCGGTCACGTCGACCTCACGACGGCGTTCCGCGCCCTGGGGACGGCCGCGGCCGGCGACGCCGAGCCGTTCCGCGGGCTGTTCCTCGACCTCGAGGGGATCGACCGGTGGCTGGCGACCTGGCGCGCGACCGGTCCGGATCCGGCCCCGATGGCGCGGGCCAACCCGGTCTACGTCCCGCGCAACCACCTCGTCGAGGAGGCACTGGCCGCCGCCACCGCGGGCGACCTCGGTCCGCTCACGACCCTGCTCGACGCCGTCTCCTCGCCGTACGACGAGCGACCCGGCCTCGAGCGGCACGCGCTCCCGGGGCCTGACGACGGGACCTACCAGACCTTCTGCGGCACCTGATCGGGGTCGCGGGACCGGCACCACGACGGGTGTGACGGCCGTCGCGTGGGGAGGCTCACCGGCCCAGACCCCCCTCTCGGTTTGAGACTCGGCGCCGTTCTCGGCACGGTGGACGGCTTGGACGCGGCTCACGCAGACGCGCACCTCCCCCGGACTCCCGCCCCCGTGGAGCCCGGCCGACCGTGCCCGCCACCGAGAGGCCCCCATGACGCTGCACGCAGCCACGAGAACACCCTTCGACCACCCGATCACGACCGGGAGCGTCGTCGAGAGCGACGACATCACCGCCCCCGTCTCCCGCCTGACCCAGGTCGCCCGACGCCGGATCGTCGCGGTCATCGACCCCGTCTGGCCCGAGGGCGAGGACGACCACTCCCGCGCCCCGCTGCCCGTCGTCGAGCGCGCCGCCGAGCTCCTCACCGCGCGGCTCCAGCCCGGCGAGCTGGTCTCGGCCACGCCCGAGGGGCGCCTGCTGCTCCAGCTCCGGCGCGAGGACCGGGCCGCACGGCCCGTGCGCCTGCAGGAGATGGCCTACTTCGCCCTCGAGGTCCTCGACCGCCTCCACCGCACCGGCGGCTTCGCCGACCTCGGCGTCGGCTGGGCCCCCATCACCCGTCAGCAGGACCCGACCGCCGCGGCCGAGGCGGCCACGGAGGCGGCCAGCGAGTCGCTGCGCCAGCGCGACCTGCAGCCCCGCCAGGACGGCGCGCACGTGAAGTCCCGCAACCCGCGCATCTCCTGGTTCAGCGCCAGCCGGCAGGTCGTGTGGGCCACGCTCGGCAGCGTGTTCGTCCCCTTCCTGCTGATGGTCGGGCTCTACCGGCTCGGCATCGACGTGTCGGGCCCGCTCTACTGGACGCTGGTCGGTGCGCTGTCGCTCACGGCCCTCACCATCTGGGCCGAGGTCTCCCACGCCTTCACGCCCCCGCGGGTGCCACCGGCCCCGGAGCAGGACGCACCGCAGGCGACGGCCATCATCGCGGCGTACCTCCCCAACGAGGCCGACACGATCGAGGAGACCCTCGAGCACTTCGTGCACCACGACTACAGCGGCGACCTCCAGGTCGTGCTGGCCTACAACTCGCCGGTGCCGCTGCCCGTCGAGGAGCGGCTCGCCGCCCTCGACCGCGCGCACGAGCGGCTCACGGTGCTGAAGGTCGAGGACTCGACCTCGAAGGCGCAGAACGTCAACTCCGCGCTGCGGATCGCGACCGGCGAGTTCGTCGGGATCTTCGACGCCGACCACCACCCGGCGGACGGGTCGTTCGATCGCGCGTGGCGCTGGATCGCGGCCGGCCACGACGTGGTGCAGGGTCACTGCGTCATCCGCAACGGCGACGACTCGGCGCTGGCCAAGCTGGTCGCGGTCGAGTTCGAGCAGATCTACGCCGTCGCCCACCCGGGCCGTGCGGCCTTCTCCGGCTTCGGCATCTTCGGGGGGTCCAACGGCTACTGGCGCGCCACCGCCCTCGAGCGGATCCGCCTGCGCGGCTCGTTCCTGACCGAGGACATCGAGGCCTCGATGCGCACCCTCGGCGCCGGCGGCAGCCTCGTCAGCGACCCCGGGCTGGTGTCGTACGAGCTGGCCCCCGAGAACGTGCGCTCGCTGTGGAAGCAGCGACTGCGCTGGGCCCAGGGCTGGTTCCAGGTCTCGGTGCGGCACCTGTGGACGCTGCTGAAGCGCCCGCACCTGACGCTGCGCCAGAAGGTCGGCCTCGTCTACCTCCTCGGCTGGCGCGAGGTCTACCCGTGGGTCTCGATGTTCGCCTGGCCGCTGCTGATGTTCCTGGCCTGGCGCGACGGGGGGCTGCGGATGACCTCGCCCCTGTTCGTCCTCATCACCCTGTTCGTGACCGTGTCCGGCCCGCTCCAGACCCTCGCGGCCTACCGCCTCGCGGCCCCCGCGATCCGGCGGCACCGCTCGTGGTTCATGTGGTCCTGCCTGGCCAACCTGCTCGTCTACACCGAGGCCAAGAACCTGGTGAACCGCGTCGCGCACCTCAAGCAGCTGCGCGGCGAGCACCAGTGGGTGGTCACGCCCCGCACCGCCGCGAGCCACGGCTCCTCGCCCACCGATCCCGACTCCGATCCCACCGACTCCGATCCCACCGACTCCGACCAGCGGATGGAGGTTGCCGCATGACGACCCTCACCCAGACCCCACCGGCGTCCGCCGCCGCCCCCGCCGACGGCACGCCCACCGACGGCACGCCCACCGACGGCACCGACCGCCGGATGTTCCCGCTCAACGCCCTGCGCGCCGTCGCGGCGCTCAGCGTCGTGGTCTTCCACGCCTACCAGTACTCCCGCAGCGGTCCCGACGTCCGCTGGCCCTGGGAGGGCCTGCCCCACCAGCTGATGATCGGCACCGAGATGTTCGTGGAGATGTTCTTCGTGCTCTCGGGGCTGGTGCTCTGGCTGCCCGTCGCGCGCGCCATCGCCACCGACCAGGAGACCCGCTCCGGGCGGGCGATGCTGCTGCGGCGTACGGCGAGGTTGCTGCCGCTCTACTGGACGGTGGTCCTCGTCGTCTGGGCGCTGTCCAACCCGTCGCTGCCCGGGCACTGGCAGGACCTGCTGCTCCACCTGACGTTCACGCACGTCTACAGCGACCAGTACATCTTCTGGACCGACGGGCCCGCCTGGACGCTGGCCGTGGAGTTCCACTTCTACCTGTTGGTCGCGCTGTCCTTCCCGGTGTTCCGCTGGGCGCGCAGCCGGTGGCCCGGTTCGCGCACGCGACTCGCCTGCCTGCTCGGGCTGCCCGTCCTGCTGCTGACCGTCGGGCTGGTCTACAACCTGACGACGATCCACCTGACGTCGCCCGACCCGACCAACTGGTCGGTGTGGTTCTCCCCGATGTCGCGGGCCTCGAGCTTCGCGGTCGGGATGCTGCTGGCGGTCGTCAGCGCGTACGGCGTGCGCCTCGCGACCGTGCCGCGTCGGCTCGTCGCCACCGCTGGCGTCGTGACGCTGCTGGCCCTCGTGCTGCTCCGCCCCGAGACGGGCGCGGTCGGGCACTGGTGGCCGACGCTGTACGCCGCCGCGATGTGCGTGGCCCTGGCCAGCATCGTGCTCCACGACGGACCGTGGGCGCGCGGGCTCTCCGAGCCGACGCTGGTCTGGATCGGCGGCCTGGGCTACGGGATCTACCTGGTCCACGAGCCGGTCATGCGGGTCGCCTCCGCGTGGGGGCTGCTGCCCGAGGCCCAGCCGGGGTCGGTGTTCCTGGTGACCGCGGTCGTCGTCGCCGTACCCGCCGTCGTGCTGGCGTGGCTGAGCTCGCGCACCGTCGAGGCGGCCGGCCTGCGGGTCGCGACCCTCGTCGACCGCAACGGGGTGGCGCGGGACTACTACCCGCACCTCCCGCGCGACTGAGCCAGGATCAGGCCTAGGTCTGCGTGCCGAGCGTCAGTGGCAGCACGGCGCTCGCGCCGGCCTCGCGGAGCGCGACGCCGGCGACGGTCAGGGTCCAGCCGCTGACGACGAGGTCGTCGACGAGCAGCACCGGCCCGGCCGGCACGTCGGCCATCAGGTCGTAGCGCCGCTGCACCGCGGCGACGCGCTGCGCCGAGTTGGCGGCACCCCGGCCCGGCTCGATCGACGGGTCGACGATCGCGAACCGGCCCACGATCGGGATCTGCATCACCCGGGACAGGCCGGTCGCGAGGTCGCCGACGAGCTGGGGGCGGGTCGAGGACTCGACGCCCACGATCGCCACCGGTCGCTCGTCCCAGTCGCGCGACCAGTCCTTCATCACGGTGAGCAGGGCGCTCTTCAGCGGGTCGGGCACCGGCCCGTCCTCTGCACCGGCCCGGAAGAGCGCGCGCAGCGCCTGGCCGTGGCCGAGGTCGGTGAGCCGGGCGATCGCCCGGCCCGCGGCCGGGCCGGTCGCGATCTTGCCCTTGAGGTCGAGGCCGAGGTTGGCCAGCGCGGTGGGCCAGAGCTTCCGCGGCTCGATCGCGACGCCGGGCCGCGAGAGCGCCTCACCGGCCTCCGCGACGGCGGCGTCGGAGACGGTGGTCGACAGCGTGAGGCCCCCGCAGTTGTCGCAGCGCCCGCAGTCGACCGCCTCGGGGTCGTCGAGCTGCTCGCGCAGGAACCGCATGCGGCACTCGGTCGAGTCGAGGTAGGCCAGCATGGCGTCCTGCTCGCGCTGCCGCGCCTCGGCGACGCGGGCGTAGCGCTCCGCGTCGTAGGACCACGGCTGCCCGGTCGCGACCCACCCGCCCTGGACCCGGCGCACCGCCCCGTCCACGTCGAGCACCTTGAGCAGGGTCTCGAGGCGGTTGCGGCTGAGCTCGACGTACGTCTCCAGCGCCACCGTGCTCATCGCGCCCGGAGCGTCGCCGAGCACCTCGAGCGTCTGGCGCACGAGCTGCTCGGGCGGGAAGGCGAGGGAGGCGAAGTAGGCCCAGATGTCGCGGTCCTCGAGCTGGGGAAGCAGCACCACGGTCGCGTCGTCCGTGCCGCGGCCGGCGCGGCCGACCTGCTGGTAGTAGGCCACCGGGGACTGCGGGGCGCCGAGGTTGATGACGAACCCGAGCGAGGCGTCGAAGCCCATGCCCAGCGCCGACGTGGCGATCAGCGCCTTGACCCGACCGTCGACGAGGGCCTGCTCGAGCGCCTGCCGCTCGGTGGTGTCGGTCTGGCCGGAGTAGGCCGCGACCTCGTGGCCGCGGTCGCGGAGGTAGGCCGCGACCTCCTGCGTCGCGGCGACGGTCAGGCAGTAGACGATGCCCGAGCCCGGCTGCTCGGCGAGGTGGTCGGCCAGCCACGCGAGCCTCATCTCGGCGGTCTTCAGCCGGACCACCCCGAGGCGCAGGGACTCGCGGTCGAGGGAGCCGCGGAGGACGAGGACGTCCCGGCCGAGCTGCTCGGCGACGTCGTCGGTGACCCGCGCGTTGGCGGTCGCCGTGGTCGCGAGCACCGGGATGCCGGTGGGCAGGGTGTCGAGCAGGGTGCGGATGCGGCGGTAGTCGGGGCGGAAGTCGTGACCCCAGTCGGAGATGCAGTGGGCCTCGTCGACCACGAGCAGCCCGCAGGTCGCGGCCAGCCGCGGCATGACCTCGTCACGGAATCCGGGGTTGTTGAGTCGCTCGGGCGAGACGAGGAGGACGTCCACCTCGCCGGCGTTGATCGCGTCGTTGATCGGCTGCCACTGCTCGATGTTGGTGGAGTTGATGGTGACGGCCCGGATGCCGGCCCGTTCGGCGGCGGCGATCTGGTTGCGCATCAGCGCGAGCAGCGGCGACACGATGACGGTCGGCCCGGCGCCGTGCGAGCGCAGCAGCAGCGTCGCCACGAAGTAGACCGCCGACTTGCCCCAGCCGGTGCGCTGGACGACGAGCGCGCGCCGGGCGTCGACGGCGAGCGCCTCGATGGCCGACCACTGGTCGTCGCGGAGGACGGCGTCGTCGCTGCCCACCAGCGCGCGCAGGTGGCCCTCCGCCTCCTCGCGGGCGGCGGTCCGGGTCTCGGTCGTGGCCGACGTCGTCATGGGCCCATGTCTAACAGGCGCCGCCGACGGCAGCCGCCCTCGGTCCACAGGGTCTGGACGGGATCTGGGTAGTTAAGTGAGGGTTTGTCGGATGTCCGGGTCGCGGCCGACAAACCCTCACTTAACTACCCCGACCATCCGGCTCGGCCCTTCCTCCCGATCCCGCAGCCTGTGGATGACGCGATGCGCGTACGCCGATGCGCGACCACGATGTCGGGATGGAACCCGTGCCCGAGCTGGTCGCCGGGGCGCCGCCTGCGCGGGGGATCGGTCCCCGGGAGGGTCTGGACGCCGGTCTCTTCTGGCCCCGCCGCGCCGGTGACGTCGGTGGGCCGACGGCATGGCAGGTCCGGTCGGCCCGGTGGCGTACGACCGGGTGGGGCCTGTCGGTGCCGGCCGAGGTCCCGCTCACGGCACGCCAGCGCGTCGTCGAGGCGTCGGCGCTGTGGCCCGGCGGCGTCGTCACGGGATGGGCGGCCCTAGCATGGCGGGGCGCCAGGTGGTTCGAGGGGCTGGCGCCCGACGGGTCGCTGCTGCCGGTCGACGTGCACATCGGCGTCGGGCGTGGCCCACGGCGGCAGCACCAGGCGAGGCCGACCCAGGAGAGCGTGCAGCCGTGGGCCGTCGAGCGGGACCACGGCTGTCGGGTGGCGTTGCCCGTCTGGGCGGTCGGCTTCGCGATGCGGCACGCCCCGTCGCTCGTCGAGGCGGTGCGGGTGATCGACATGGCGGCCTACGACGACCTCGTGTCCATCGACGAGGTGGCACGCTGCGCGGCTGCCGTGATGATGACGATGACCGGGGTCCCGCAGCTGCGCGAGGCGTTGCGGCTGGCGTCGGAGAACAGCTGGTCGCCGCAGGAGCCCGTCATGAGGTGCGCGTGGCACCTCGACGCCGGTCGGCCGATGCCGCTCGCGAACCGGCCCGTGTTCGACCGGAACGGACGCCACGTCGGCACGCCCGACCTGCTCGACGTGGAAGCCGGTGTCTACGGCCAGTACGACGGCGCCGCGGTGCACCTCGTGGGCGCCCAGCGCAGCACCGACATCCGTCAGGAGGCGGCCTACCGCGAGCTCGGTCTGGAGGGGGTCACCATGGTGGCCGGCGACCTGGCGGACACGACCGCCTTCGCCCGCCGGCTCGTCGAGGCGTACGCCCGTGCCGCTCGCCGGCCCGCGGCAGAGCGACGGTGGCTCGACGAGCTACCCGCGTGGTGGACGCCCACGGTCACGGTCGCGCAGCGACGCGCACTGGGGGAGGCCGAGCGTCGGCGGCTGCTGGGCTATCGCCGTACGGCTGCCTGACCAGGACGATGGTCGAGCTGGTGAGGTGGCCGGCCGTCCGGCCGGGGTAGTTAAGTGAGAGTTTGTCGGTTTTCGGGGTCGCAGCCGACAAACCCTCACTTAACTCCCCCCCCCCCCCGCCTCGCCGGACATCGGCTCGGGTGGCACAACCGGGGTGGGCCCGCGACCTCACGCCAGCCCGAGCAGCCACGGCGCGACGACGAACGCGGTGGGCAGCACCACGATCCCGACGGCGGCCAGCGAGACGAGGACCGCCTGGACCGGGCGCGGCGGCGCGGCGAGGAGGTCGATCCGGTCGACCAGCTCGGGGGCGGACCCCGCCGCGGAGAGTCCAGCTGACGGCGAGGGCGCACCGGCCAGCCCGACCAGCGCCCGGGCCAGCGGGGCCGAGCCCGTGTCGCGGGCGGCGGCCTTGTCGGCGAGCACCTCGACCAGGATCCGCACCTCGCGCAGCGCCGACGCCGACGACACCCACCGCGGGAACGCCCGGTGCAGCACCGAGAAGGCCTCGAGGACCAGGTCGTGCCGGGCCCGCAGGTGGGCCCGCTCGTGCGCGACGACGGCACTCAGCTCGTCGTCCGAGAGCCGGTCCAGCGCACCCTGGGACACCACGACGCGCGACGTACGCAACGACGGCACGCAGTAGGCCAGTGGTTGCTCGGTCGCGAGCACTGCGAGCCGCCCGCGCTGCTCGGTCACCAGGTCCAGCTGCTCACGGTGGTGGCGGCGCAGGGTCCGCAGCGACGTACCGACCCGGTGCCCCGCGATCCCCAGCCGCACCGCGACCACCGCCGTCACCACCAGCGCGAGCACCGACGGCGTGCTCCAGCCGTGCGACGTCGCCAGCGACAGCCCTGCCCCGAGCGCCGAGAGCACCGCCGCGAGGGCGACGCACTGCCAGAGCAGCATGGTGGCGAGGGGGGTACGCCGCAGCCAGCCCGCCCGCGCCAGCAGCGCCGGCACCGGTCCGGCCAGGGCGACGCCCAGCCCGGCGAGGACGAACGGGGTCGCGTCCATCGGTCCGGGTCAGGACCCCTCGAGCCGCGCGAGCGCGGCCCGCAGCGCGGCGACGTCGGCGTCCGAGGCGTCCTCGACGAAGGCGACCAGCGCCGACTGCCGGTCGTGGCTGCTGAAGTCGTCGAGGGTGTCGCTGAGGAGCTCGGCCACCATCTCGCTGCGGCTCGCGCGCGGGCGGTAGAGGTAGGCCCGGCCGTCCTTGCGCTGGACCACGTGCTGCTTGCGGGCCAGCCGCTCCATCACCGTCATCACGGTCGTGTAGGCGACCTCGCGCGACGGCGCCAGCGCCGCGTGCACCTCGCGGACGGTCAGCCACGCGTCGGCGTCGGCCTCCCACAGCACGTCGAGGACAGCACGTTCGAGATCTCCGTAGGGCACCCCCCAAGTGTACCTACGACGCTTTGCGTACTACAGTCGGTAGTAGGTACTACACAAGGTAGTAGTCAAGGTCGCAGATCGGAACCTGCCCATGGACGTCGTCGACATCGCGCGGATCCAGTTCGGCGTGATCACCGTCTACCACTTCCTCTTCGTGCCGCTGACGATCGGCGGCACCGCCCTGGTCGCACTCCTCGAGACGCTGTGGCTGCGCACGAAGAACCCCGACTACCTCCGGCTGACGAAGTTCTTCGCCAAGCTGCTGCTGATCAACTTCGCCATCGGCGTGGTGACCGGCATCGTGCAGGAGTTCCAGTTCGGGATGAACTGGTCGGACTACTCCCGCTTCGTCGGCGACGTCTTCGGCGCCCCGCTCGCGATCGAGGGGCTGCTCGCCTTCTTCCTCGAGTCGACCTTCCTCGGCCTGTGGATCTTCGGCTGGGACAAGCTGCCGCGCGGGCTGCACAACGCCTGCATGTGGATCGTCCACCTCGGCACCCTGGCCTCGAGCTGGTTCATCCTGGCCGCCAACTCGTGGATGCAGCACCCCGTCGGCTACCGCTTCAACCCCGAGTCGGGCCGCGCCGAGCTGACGGACTTCGCGGCCGTCATGTTCAACAAGGTCCAGCTCGTCACGTTCCCGCACGTCGTCCTGGCGGCGTACATGACCGCGGCGGCCGCCATGGCGGGCGTGAGCGTCTGGCTCTTCGTACGCCGCAGCGCGGACCGCGAGGTCTACCGCCGCTCACTGCGGCTGGGCGCGGCGATCACCCTGCTCGCCGGGCTCGGCGTCGCGATCACCGGCGACCTGCAGGGCAAGGTGATGACCGAGGTGCAGCCGATGAAGATGGCGGCCGCCGAGGGCCTCTACGAGACCGCGGACACCTGCGCCCCCTTCTCGGTCTTCACCGTCGGCACCCCCGACGGCAAGCACGAGAAGTTCGCGGTGACCGTGCCGTGCCTGCTGTCCTTCCTCGGCACCGGGACCTTCGACGGGAAGGTCGAGGGCATCAACGACCTGCGCGAGGAGTACCGCCAGACCTACGGCCAGGACCCGGGCGCGAGCTACTACACGCCCGGTGACTACACGCCGGTCATCCCGGTGACCTACTGGAGCTTCCGCTTCATGATCACGATGGGCTCGCTCGCCGCGGCCGGGTCCGCGCTGCTGCTCTGGGTGACCCGACGTGGCCGGGCGCCGGGCGCGAGGTGGCTGGGCACGCTCGGGATCGGGCTGCCGCTGCTGATGCTCGCCGGCAACTCGTTCGGCTGGATCTTCACCGAGATGGGCCGCCAGCCGTGGGCGGTGTTCGGCCTGATGACCACCGAGCGCGCGGTCTCCCCGGGCGTCTCGGTGGCCGAGGCGGCGACGTCGCTGGTCGTCCTCACCCTGCTCTACGCCGTGCTCGCCGTCATCGAGGTGCGCCTGCTCGGCACCGCCATCCGCAAGGGCCTCGCGCCGTTCGAGGAACCGCCGGACCCCGGCGACCCCGAGCACTCCGACGACGCGCCGCTCGCGTTCGCCTACTGACCACGAAGGAGACTGTCATGGAGCTCACCACCGTCTGGTTCGTCGCCATCGCCTTCTTCTGGGTCGGCTACTTCGCCCTCGAGGGCTTCGACTTCGGCGTCGGGATGCTGCTGCCCGTGCTCGCGAAGGACGAGACCGAGCGACGGGTGCTGATCAACACCATCGGGCCGGTCTGGGACGGCAACGAGGTCTGGCTGCTGGTCGCCGGCGGCATGACCTTCGCGGCCTTCCCGCACTGGTACGCCACGCTCTTCAGCGGCTTCTACCTCCCGCTGCTGCTGATCCTGGTCGCGCTGATCGTGCGCGGTGTCGCCTTCGAGTACCGCCACCAGCGTCACGACGCCCAGTGGGTCGCGCGCTGGGACGCCGCGATCACGTTCGGCTCGCTGCTCCCGGCCGTGCTGTGGGGTGTCGCCTTCGCCAACATCGCCGCGGGCGTGCCGATCGACGCCGACATGGAGTTCACCGGCAGCCTGCTGACGCTGCTCAACCCGTTCGGCCTCCTCGGCGGGCTGGTCACCCTCAGCCTCTTCGTCACCCACGGCGCGACCTTCATCGCCCTCAAGACGGAGGGCGACATCCGGCTGCGCGCACGGGCGCTGGCCTGGCGCAGCGGGATCGTTGCCGCGGTGCTCGCCGTCGTCTTCCTGGCGTGGCTGCAGGCCCGGACGGGCTCGCCGACGTCCGCCCTGGTGTTCGTCGTCGCGGCGCTGCTGCTCGTCGGCGGGGTCGCCGCGGCGTACGCCGGTCGCGAGGGCTGGTCGTTCGCCGGGACCTTCGGGGCGATCGCGCTGGCGGTGACCGGCATCTTCGTGGCGCTCTTCCCCGACGTGCTGCCGTCCTCGACCGACGTCGCGTTCAGCCTCACCACCACCAACGCGTCGGCGACCGACTACTCGCTGACGATCATGACGTGGGCCGCGGCCGTCTTCACGCCGCTGGTGATCGGCTACCAGGCCTGGACCTACTGGGTCTTCCGCAAGCGGATCGGGACCCACCACATCCCGACTCCCCAGCTGGCCTCCAAGTGAAGCCGCTCGACCCGGCGCTCCGGCCGCACCTCGCGCCGGCCCGCGGCGCGCTGGTCGTCGCGACGGCCGCCAGCATCGTGGGCGGGGTGCTCCTGATCGGGCAGGCCTTCGCGATCGCGGCCCTGGTGGTCGGCCTCGCGCGCGGGACGTCGGTGACGACCGCGGCCGTCGCGACGGTCGCAGTGTTCGCACTGCGCGGTCTCACCGGGGTCGTCGTCGACCTGGCGACCGCTCGGGCGGCGGGCAGCGTCTCGACGGCCCTGCGGGGACGCGTGCTGCGGGCGAGCCTGGGCTCGCAGCGGCGTACGGGCGAGGTCGCGGTCCTGCTCACGCGCGGGCTGGCCGCGACCGAGCCGTGGTTCACGCGCTACCTCCCGGCGCTGGTCGTCGCCGCCGTCGTCCCGCTGCTGACGGTCGCGACCATCGCCTGGCTCGACCCGTGGAGCGGGCTGGTCGTGGCCCTCACGGTGCCGCTCGTGCCGGTCTTCGCCGCCCTCGTGGGGATGGCGACGCGCGACCGGGCGGAGAAGCAGTGGCGCCTGCTCCAGTCGCTCTCGGGACACTTCCTCGACGTCGTGCGGGGGCTGCCGACCCTGGTCGCGCACCGTCGCGCGACCGCGCAGGTCGACACCATCCGCGCGGTCACCCACCGGCACCGGATCGCCTCGCTCGCGACCCTGCGCCTGGCGTTCGCGTCGTCGGTCGTGCTCGAGCTGCTCGCGACCTTGTCGGTCGCGCTGGTCGCGGTGTGCGTCGGGCTCCGGCTGGCCCACGGCTCGCTCGACTTCACGACCGCGCTCGTCGTGCTGCTGCTCGCCCCTGAGGCCTACTGGCCCGTGCGCCGCGTCGGGGCTGAGTTCCACGCGGCCGCCGAGGGGGCCGCGGCCTTCGCGTCGGCCGACGTCGCGGTCGCCCCGGTGCCCGTCGAGGCCCCGCGGCTCGACGAGGTCGGCGTCGTGCTCGACGACGTGACGCTCGGCTGGGGCGAGGCCCCCGTCGTGGCCGGGCTCAGCGCGCGCCTCGGGATCGGCCTGACCGCGATCGTCGGACCGTCGGGCTGCGGCAAGTCGACCCTGCTGGCCGCGATCGCCGGCGAGCTCACCCCGACCTCGGGGTCGGTGCGTGTGGCGGGGCTCTCGACCCCCGAGGAGTGGCGACCGTCCGTGGCGTGGTTGCCGCAGCGGCCCTGGCTGGCCGCCGGTTCGATCGCGTCCAACCTGCGCCACGGCGACCCCACCGCCACCGACGCCAGGCTCTGGCGCGCGCTCGAGCGGGTCGACCTCGCCCACGTCGTGCTGACCCTGCCCGACGGGCTCGACACGGAGCTCGGCGAGGACGGTGCCGGGCTGTCCGCGGGCGAACGCGCCCGCCTCGCGCTCGCCCGGGTGCTCGTCAGCGACCGGCCGGTCGTGCTGCTCGACGAACCCACGGCCCACCTCGACCCCGTCACCTCCGACGTGCTCGAGCGCATGGTCGGCGAGCTGGCCCGGTCGCGCACGGTCGTCGTGGTCGCGCACCGGCCGTCGCTGGTCGACCTGGCCGACGAGGTCGTCACGCTGTCACCGCTGCCCGTCGCGCCCTCGGCCCGCCCGGTCGTCGCGTCGGTCCCCGACCCGGTGGCGTGGGAGCCCTCGCGCCGGCGCGAGGTCGGTGCCGTCGCGCTGGGAGCACTTTCCGCCGCGGCCGGCGTCGCGCTGACCGCGACCGCCGGCTGGCTGATCACCCGCGCCTCGGCCCAGCCGCCGGTGCTGACCCTGATGGTCGCGATCGTCGGCGTGCGGGCCTTCGGCCTCGCGCGTCCGGTCCTGAGGTACGCCGAGCGCCTCCTCTCCCACGAGCAGGCCCTCGGCCGCCTGGCGGACCGGCGCGCCGACGTGTACGCCGCGCTCGTGCCGCTGGTCCCCGGTCGACTGGGCGCCGGCCGGCGCCGCGGCGACCTCCTCACCTCGCTGGTCGACGACGTCGACGCGCTGGTCGACGAGCGGGTGCGGGTGCGGGTGCCGTTGTGGGCCGCAGGCACGGTGTCCGCGCTGGCGCTGATCTTCGCCGGCCTCGTCGCGCCGGCGGCGGCGCTCGTCGTGGCCGTGCCCGTCCTCGTGACCGCGCTCGTCGCCCTCCTCGTCGCGCACCGCGCGGCCGGCGTGGAGCGGGCGTACGTCGAAGCGCGGGCCCTGCTCGGCGAGCGGGTCGAGGCCACCCTGACCGATGCCCGCCAGCTCGTGGCCTGGCAGCGCGACGATTCCGCAGTCGCCTCCGTCGTGACCGCGAGCGACGGCCTGGCCGGCCTCGGTCGGCGGGCGGCGTCCACCCCCGCCATAGGGCGCGCGCTGCTCCTCCTCGCCACCGGGTGCTCGGTCGCGCTGATGCCGTCGGTCGCCGGCGGGCTCGCGCCGGCCACCGCGGCCCTGCTGGTGCTGCTGCCGCTGGCGCTGCACGAGGTGCTCGCCCCGGTCGTCGACGCCGTCGTCGCCCGGGCCCGGTGCCGGGCGGCCACGGCGCGGATCGACGAGCTGCTCGCGCGGACGCCGGCCGTCGTCGACCCCCCGTCGCCGATGGGGTGGCCCTCGACGTACCCCACGATCGACGTGCCCGAGGCCTGTCTGCGTCTCGGCCCGGGCGAACGCGTCGGGCTCGTAGGTCCGTCGGGCTCGGGGAAGTCGACCATCGCGGCGCAGCTGGTCCGGTTCCTCGACGGCGAGGTCGCCTTCGACGGGGTGCCCGCCCGCTCGCTCGCGCTCGACGACATCCGCGCCCACGTCGCCCTGGTCGACGACGACCCCTACCTCTTCGCGACCTCGGTCGTGGAGAACGTCCGGCTCGCGCGGCCGTCCGCGACGGACTCCGAGGTGGCTGCCGCCCTCCGGGTCGCGGGCCTCGGGTCGTGGGAGCTGCACACCCTCGTCGGAGCCGGCCACCGCGAGGTGTCGGGCGGCGAGCGCGCACGACTCGGGCTCGCGCGCGCGGTGCTCGGCCGGCAGCCGGTGGTGGTGCTCGACGAGCCGACCGCCCATCTCGACGCGGCCACCGCGGCGGAGGTGACGCGCGACGTGCTGGCCGCGCTGGAGGGCCGCAGCATCGTGTGGATCACGCACGAGCAGGTCGGTCTGTCGTCGATGGACGGCGTGGTGCACCTCGGTGGCCGCGCCCAGGTTGGTAGGTCGCAACCAACCACCTCGATCTGAGGGGCTGCCGGGGCGCGGTAGGTATCTGGTGACCAACTCCGCCGGTCCGGCCCCCGAATCCGGGGGATCCGGTCCGGCCCCCGAATCCGGGGGATCCGGTTGGCAGGTGGATACCTAGCGGCCTCGGTCCACGAAGGCCTCGCCGACCAGCACCGGCACGACCCCGCTGACGTCGAGCCGCGCCGCCGCCTCCACGTCCTCCGCGAACCCGGCCGCGGCGAGCTCGACCCCACCCGCACACCCGGCCAGCGCGGCCGCGAGGTCGGCACGGACCGCGCGGAACGCCTGCTCGGCCACCCGTGCCTCCGGGCTCAGCCCGGTGACCCCGAGGTCGACGAGCCCGGCGAGCACCGCGCCGGCCCCCCACAGGTCCTCGACCGCCGGGCGCAGGGTGTCGTCGTCCCACCGCTCGCCGGCCGGCACGACCGCGCAGGACGCTCCCTCGCGCATGCGCGCAGCGACGTACGCCGAGACCGCGGACGCGTTGCGCAGGCTGCCGGCCACCACCTCCGAGCCGCCGTCGGCCAGCGCGAAGGAGATGGTCGAGCCGTTGGGCGAGGGCAGCACGATCCGGGTGATGCCCTCGACCTGCGCCATCGCGGCCGGCGACAGGCTGACGGTCCCGGCCTGCTCGCGCGCCTCGAGGCGACCGACGGCGAGGACGGCGTCGCGCTCCGCGGCGTACGACGCTGCCCGCTCGTCCCTCCACCGGAACGGCAGCACGGTGATGCCGCGCTCGACCGCGACGGACACGGTCGTGGTGAACGAGAGGACGTCGACCACGACGGTGACATCGGCGGCGACGGCTGCGGCGCCGGTCGGGCCCCACTCCATGCGGACGGCGTGGGACGACTGGTCGTGACCTGGCTTCACGGGCTCATGGTCGCAGCCGGGCGGTATCACGCGGTTCCTTTGCCTTCTCTTTACCTTCATGGGTCGCCGCAGGGCGGCCGTCCACCGGGGGGTGAGGGCGCATGGCGTTGAGTGATCTGGTGCTGGAGGGCGGCGGGGTGAAGGGCGCCGGGCTCGCCGGTGCGGTGCACGTGCTCGCGGGGCACTACGACTTCCACCGCGTCGCCGGCACGTCGGCCGGCGCGATCGTGGCCTCGCTCGTCGCGGCGGGACTCAGCGACGAGCTCGAGGCGCTGACCATCGACACCGATTTCACCGACTTCCTCGACGAGGGCGCGGCCGGCCGCTTCCTGGGGCCGCTGGGCAACGGCATCGACCTCCTCGCGCGCGAAGGGATCCACCGCGGCCGCACCCTGCACCGCTGGATCCGTGACACCCTGGCCCGCGCCGGCGTGGAGACCTGGGGCGACCTGCGCCTGCCCGGCGCGACGTCGCGGACACCGATCGAGCACCGCTACCGGCTGGTGGTGATCGTCTCCGACGTCTCCCGCGGCCGCATGCTGCGCCTGCCCTGGGACTATCAGCCGCTGCTCGGCATCTCGCCCGACGCGATGCCGGTCGCGGACGCCGTCCGGGCCTCCGCCTCGATCCCGTTCTTCTTCCGGCCGTGGCGGCTACCGGTCGACCCCGCGCTGACGGACGGCCGCCGCGAGATCGTCCTCACCGACGGCGGGATGCTCTCCAACTACCCGATCGACCTGTTCGACGACGAGCCCGGCCACCCGACGTTCGGGATCAAGCTGTCGGCCCGGCTGCCGCTGTGCGATCAGCGCTGGCACGACGCCGACGACCCGCTGTCGCTGGCCAAGGCGCTGGTCGCGACGATGACCAACGCACACGACCAGGTCCACGTCGACCGGCCCTCGGTCACCTCGCGCACCGTGTTCGTCGAGACCAGCGGCGTGCGCTCCACCGACTTCCGCCTCAGCTGCGCGGCCAAGCGCGGGCTCTTCGACAACGGCGTCGAGGCAGCCTCGCGGTTCCTGCGGACGTGGGACTTCGAGGAGTGGCGCCGGACCTACGCCGCCGCTGCCCTCCAGCAGCGGGCGCTGGCCGGCGCGGTGTAGCCGCTACCGGACAGTCGGGCTGCCTGGGAGGGTCATAGACCGCCGTACGGTCCGGTAGCTCACGCTCCGTCGATCGATTCGAGCCACATCGCATCCTGCTCGCGCTCGCTGAGCCACGTCTCGTTGTCCTCGTCCAGCGGGGCGAGCCGCCAGCGCCGGTCGGCCGGCGAGTCGGACCGCGAGCGAGCACGTACGGCGCGCAGCCGGTCGACCAGGCTGTCGAGCTCGCGGGCCTGCCGACCTGTGACACGGCAGACCTCCAACCCGGACTGACGCAGCGCCTCCTCCTTGGTGATGTCCCAGGACTGCCGGCCGGCGTCGCGGTGGTCGGCACCGTCGACCTCGATGACGGTCCCGGACTCCGGGTCGAGAAGATCGACCTCGCCGATGCGCACTCCGTCGGCGGTGAGCACGACCCGGTTGACCAGGAGTCGGGAGTAGCCCGCGTCCTCCTCGGCCGTGGTCCGCACCCGCACCTCGAGCGGTGACCGCACCCGGCCCCGGGCCCGGGTCAGGGCCCAGGCCACCACCGTGGACCGACGCGCGGAGGGATGGGACGACGCGTAGCACGCATCCGCTCCAGCGACGTGATCCGGGCGGCGAGGGCCGACTCCAGGGCAACCAGCGCCTCGCGTCGTCCGTGCTGGCGCATCTCGTCGAAGACCGCGCGTTCGGGCCGAGCCACCCGGGCGCCGTACCGCTGCCACACCTCCCACTCGGGACAACGCTCGAAGGACACGTTGACGGAGCTCGCGCGGCGCACCGCGCCCCGCGGGCCGACCACGACAGCCACGGGCAGCGGGGTCGTGCCGTCAGGCCCCAGTCCGTCGAACCAGGCCGCCCCGAGCAGCCGGCACGCCGCCCATCCGGTCACCACCCCGCCGCTCGGCAGCCGTGCCGCCACCTCGACGATCCGCTGCTCGACGAGCGCCCGGTCGGTCCCGGCGGGCACGTAGCGGCCGGTCGAGGTGCGCTCCCACTGACCGCCGCGGGCTCGTGCGGGGGTGAGGAGCATCGGTGGGTCGCTGGGGAAGACCTTGCTCCCGACCCGGGTCGGGTGCACGACGGCGACGCGCGGGGCGATCGGGTCCCAACGGTGCCTGGCCATCGCACCAGCGTGCCGGGATCTCCCTCAGCGCGCGCCGGCTCATCCACAGGCCGCCGCTACCGGACAGGCACGCTGGTCTCCAGCGGAAAAGTCAGCCGTACGGTCCGGTAGCGCGGCGCCACCGCCTGACTCACCAGATGCGCACGCGCTCCGCGGGGTCGATCCACAGGGCGTCGTCGGCGGAGGTCTCGAACGCCTCGTGGAACTCGTCGAGGTTGCGCACGATGTTGGCGCGGAACTCCGGCGGCGAGTGCGGGTCGATGGTCAGGAACTGCAGGTCCTGCTCCTTGCGACGCTTGGTGCGCCAGCAGTAGGCCCAGTTCATGAACAGCGACCGGCGGTCCTCGACGGAGGCCTCGCCACCCTCGGCGATCACGAACGCCTTGTGGCCGATGGTCAGGCCGCCCAGGTCGCCGATGTTCTCGCCGACGGTGAGCTCGCCGTTGACCTTCTCGCCGGGCAGGTTGCGCGGCTCGAAGCCGTCGTACTGCTCGATCAGGGCCTTGGTCTTGACCTCGAAGGCGGACTTGTCGTCGGCCGTCCACCAGTCGTTGAGGTTGCCCGCGCCGTCGTACTGCGCGCCCTGGTCGTCGAAGCCGTGGCCGATCTCGTGGCCGATGACGGCGCCGATGCCGCCGTAGTTCTCGGCCGCGAGCGCGTCGGGGCTGAAGAACGGCTTCTGCAGGATCCCGGCCGGGAAGCAGATCTCGTTGGTGCCGGGGTTGTAGTAGGCGTTGACGGTCTGCGGCAGCATGAACCACTCGTCGCGGTCGACCGGGGAGCCGATCTTGCGCAGCTCGCGGTCGGTCTCGAACGCCGACGCGGCGGCGACGTTGCCCATCAGGTCGCCGGGGGTCACGACCAGGTCGGAGTAGTCGCGGAACCTGTCGGGGTAGCCGATCTTGGGCCGGAACGTGTCGAGCTTGTCGTAGGCCCGCTGCTTGGTCTCCTCGCCCATCCAGTCCAGCGCCTCGATCGAGACACGGTAGGCCTTGAGCAGGTTGGCGACCAGGTCGTCCATCATCGCCTTGGACTCCGGCGGGAAGTGCCGGGCGACGTACTCGCGACCGACGGCCTCGCCGAGCGCGCCCTCGACGAGGGAGACGCCGCGCTTCCAGCGCTCGCGCAGCTCGGGGGTGCCGTTGAGGGTGCGGCCGTAGAAGTCGAAGTTGGTCTCGACGAAGTCGCCGGGGAGGTACGCCGCGGCGCTGCGCAGCACGTGCGTGAGCAGCCACGACTTCCACGCCTCGAGCGGCACCTCGTCCAGGACGGTGGACAGGTGCGCGAGGTAGGACGGCTGGCGGACGCAGGACTCGGCGATCGTCTGGTCGTTGCCACCGAGGTTGGTGATGTAGGCGTCCCAGTCGAAGGAGGGCGCGAGCGCCTTCAGCTCCTCGAGGGTGGTGAGGTTGTAGGTCTTCTGGACGTCGCGGGTCTCCGCGCGCTCCCAGTGCCCGGCCGCCAGCTTCGTGTCGATGTCGAGGACCGTCGCGGCCGCGTCGGCGGCGTCCGGCACGTCGGCCAGCTCGAGCAGGCGGGTGAGGTAGGCGACGTACTTCTCCCGCACCTCCGCGAACTTCTCGTCGCGGTAGTAGCTCTCGTCGGGCAGGCCGAGGCCGCCCTGCGTGATGTGGAAGAGGTAGCGGTCGGAGTTGCGGTCGTCGGTGTCGACGTACGACCCGAACAGGCCCGCCCCGCCGATGCGCTCGAACTCGCCGAGGAACGCGGCCAGGTCGCGGACGTCGCGCAGGCCGGCGACGGCGGCGATCAGCGGCTGGATCGGGCGGGTGCCCAGCTTCTCGATCTTCTCCTCGTCCATGAAGGAGGCGAAGAGGTCGCCGATCTTGCGGCCCTCGTCATCCAGCTCGGCGGCGGGGGTGTTGGCGATCGAGGTGATGATGTCGCGCACCTGCGACTCGGCGACGTCGGCGAGCTGCACGAAGGGGCCCCAGCTCGAGCGGTCGCTGGGGATCTCGGTCTCGTCGAGCCAGCGGCCGTTGACGTGGCCGAAGAGGTCGTCCTGCGGACGGATGTCGGGGTTCATGCCCGGGCGGGCGTCATCGAGGATGCTCACGGGTCCGACCATATCCGCCGGGCGTACGGCGGTCGCCTGCGTTCGCCGTCAGCGGATCCTGACGACCGACTTGCCCAGCGTCCGGCGCTCGTCCATGTCGGTGAGCGCCCGCCCGAAGCCGTCCATGTCGTACGTCGCACCGATCGGCGGCCTCACGACGCCGGCCTCGATCATGGGCAGGAGCTCGCGCCACTGCTGCTGCATGAAGTCCTGCCGCGTCATCGCGTAGGCGCCCCACCCGACGCCCCGCACGTCGATGTTGTTGAGCAGCAGCCGGTTGACCTTGACCTCGGGGATGCCCTGGCCGGCGGTGAAGCCGACGACGAGCAGCCGCCCGTTCTCGGCGAGGCTGCGCAGCGAGTCGGTGAACAGGTCGCCGCCCACGACGTCGAGGACGATGTCGACGCCCCGGCCGCCGGTGAGCTCCTTGACGGCGTCCTTGAAGCCGTCCACGAGCACCGCCTCGTCGGCGCCGGCGGCACGGGCGACCGCCGCCTTCTCCTCGGTGCTGACGACGGCGATGGTGCGTGCGCCGTACCCCTTCGCGACCTGGATCGTCGCCGTCCCGACGCCGCCGGCGGCGCCGTGGACGAGCACGGTGTCGCCCTCGCGGATGCCGCCGCGGTCCTTGAGCGCGAACTGCGCGGTGAGGTAGTTCATCGGCAGCGCGGCGCCCTCGTCAAAGGTCAGGGCGTCGGGCAGCGGGAAGGTCCAGGCCTTCGGGGAGGCGACCCGCTCGGCTGCGTTGCCCCAGCCCGCGACACCGGCGACGCGCTGGCCGGTCGCGAGCTCGCTGCTGCCCGGGTCGAGGACGACGCCCGCGAAGTCGACACCGAGGTTGAAAGGCGGCTCCGGCTTCATCTGGTACTCCCCGCGGCTCAGCAGCAGGTCGGGGAACGACACCCCGACGCTGTGCACCTCGACGAGCACGTCGTCGGCGCCGGGCGTCGGCTCGGGGACGTCGTTGACCTTCAGGTCGTCGGGTCCGGTGGTCGTCTCGACTTGTACGGCGCGCATGGCCCCGAGGCTAGCGGGATGCCCCGCTCCCACATGCCTCGCCCGTTGTCGGTGCTCCCCGGCACAATGCAGACATGGGAGACCCGATCACCGACCAGGTGCAGGACACCGTCGGCGACCAGGTCGTCGGGCGCCGCCTCCCCCGCGCGCTGACGCCGTTCCGCACCCCGGCCTACCGCTGGCTCGCGGTGGCCCTGTCCGCCAGCTCGTTCGCGAGCGGCGTGTGGATCGTGGCGCTGGTGTGGGAGGTGATCCGCCTCGGCGGCGGTCCCGGCCAGCTCTCGACCGTGATGACCGCCAGCGCCGTCGGCGTGCTGGTCCCGGCCCTCCTCGCCGGCGTCGTGGCCGACCGCGTCCCGCAGAAGCTGATCCTGCTCGTGGTCGCGCTGGTCGAGCTCGTGGCGATGACCCTGGTCGCCTTCCTGTCCAGCGCCGACCTGAACGCGGTGTGGATCCTGGCCTGTGTCACCTTCGTGACCGGCATGGGCATGGCGTTCTACTACCCCGCCTACTCCGCGTGGCTGCCCGCCCTGATCCCCGAGTCCGACCTGCAGGCCGTCAACGGGTTCGAGGGGATGGTGCGCCCGACGATCGGCCAGGCGATCGGTCCGGCCGTCGCCGGCGCGGTGGTCGGCGCCGCCTCGCCCGGAGCGGCGTTCACGGTCGCCGCCGTCTCCTCGGCCGTCGGGCTGGTGGTGCTCGCGCGGGTCCCGCAGACCCCCATCCGCCGTACCCTCGACGACGCCCACGCCCGGCACCCGGTCCGCTCGGCGGTCGCCGACATGCGCGAGGGCTTCTCCTACATGATCCGCACCCCGTGGCTGCTCGCGACGCTGCTGTTCGCGTCGCTGATGATCCTGGTGATGATGGGCCCGCTCGAGGTGCTGATCCCGTTCCTGATCAAGGACCGGCTCGGCGGCGGGCCCGACGACCACTCCTACGTCCTGGCCGCCTTCGGCATCGGCGGTGCGCTCGGCTCGCTGCTCGTCGCGTCGATCCGGATGCCGCGTCGCTACCTCACCTGGATGAACCTCGGGTGGGGCGTCGGGTGCCTGCCCTTCCTCGTGATCGCGCTCGCGGACCGCATCTGGGTCGTGGTCGTCGCGGCCGGGGTGATGGGGGCGCTGTTCTCGGCGCCGATGGTCATCTGGGGCACGCTGCTCCAGCGCCGGGTGCCGCCCGCGCTGCTCGGGCGGGTGGCGAGCCTCGACTTCTTCGTCAGCGTCTCGCTGATGCCGGTGTCGATGGCGCTGGCCGGCCCGGTCGCCGACGCGATCGGCCTGCGCAACACCTTCTACATCGCCGGCGCGGTGCCGCTCGTCGTCGCGGTCGTCGCGACGCTGTGGGCGCGGCTGCCCGCCGACGAGATCGCGCACCCGCTGCGCGACGAGTGACGCACGACCGCCGCGTGCCGTGTCGGCCGTGCGTCGACTAGGGTCGCGAGCTGTGCCCAGCAGCTACATCCGCGGTTTCGATGCGCTGCGAGGAGTCTCGATCCTGCTGGTGATGTCGATGCACCTGGGGATCACCACCGCAGTCCTCGGCGAGTCGTCCCCGGCCCTCGACCTGGTGAGCGGTTCGGCCGGGGTCAACGTGTTCTTCGTCCTCAGCGGATACCTGATCACGTCGCTCCTGTTGCGCGAGCGGACCCGGACCGGTCGCATCTCTCTACGCGGCTTCTACCTCCGCAGGGTCCTCAGACTCGCGCCGCCGCTCGTCGTGCTCTACACCGCCGTGCTCGGGCTCATGCTCGCCGGTGCACTGCCCCGAGACATCCTCGGCCTCGGCATGTCGGTCGCGTGGCTGTACAACTTTGTGCCGTGGACCCACTATCAGCCTGAGCTGGCCCACACGTGGTCCTTGGCCGTCGAGGAGCAGTTCTACGCCCTCTGGCCGGCGGTCGTCGTCTTCCTCGGCACGCGCGTGCGGTGGCTCCAGGCGGTGTGTGCCGCGGTCATCGGCTGCTGCCTCGCCGTCCCAGCGTTGTGGACGGTGGGTCTGCAGGGGTCCTTCGCGGTCGAAAGATTCTTCATCCCGGGCTGCCTCCCGATCATGGTCGGCTGTGCCACCGCACTCCTGATGACCTCCTCGCAGGCCATCGCCGTGGTGGACCGGCTCGGATGGCGGCTCGTCGCACCGGCCGGCTTGTTGTACGTCGCTCGGCTCGCCGTGGGGGATCCACCGCCGGGCATCGTAAGTGCCACGCAGGCCGTGTCGGTGGCTGTTCTGCTGGCGGTGATTGTCCGGCGTCAGGACTCGGCGATCACCCGCGCGCTCGAGATCGCGCCGCTCCGCTGGCTGGGACGAATCTCCTACGGCCTCTACGTCTACCAAGGTCTGTTCCTGCGCAACGGTCCCGGCGGTGAGCTCTGGTTCCAGCAGCCGGGGGCGAACATCGTCCTGACCTTCGCTGTCGCGATCGCGTCCTACGTGCTGCTTGAGCGACCCGTGCTGCGACTCAAGGACAAGTGGCGGACCGATGGGCGGCGCGCATTCGCCATCACCCCGGGCGCTTGATCGCGTTCATCTCGAAGTGCATGGGGTCGGTGTAGCCCCAGTCGCCGCCCCACGCGA
The DNA here is from genome assembly GCF_003057875.1 of Nocardioides currus. Classification (GTDB taxonomy): domain Bacteria; phylum Actinomycetota; class Actinomycetes; order Propionibacteriales; family Nocardioidaceae; genus Nocardioides; species Nocardioides currus. The sequence goes on from NZ_PYXZ01000001.1 coordinate 1,023,014, forward strand.
AGCCCCACTTCTTGAAGATCGCGACCACGGCGCGGTTCATCTCGCCCACGGTGCCGCGCTGGTTGCCCGGGACGTTGAGGTCGAGGGCGATGCCGAACGAGTGCAACGAGAGCTGCTGGGTGCCGGCGATGTAGCGCGGGTAGTAGCAGCCGGCGTACTCCCCCGGGTGGATCTCCTGGGCCAGGTTGCCGGTGGACTGGATCTCCAACAGTGCGGCGCGCAGCTGGGGGAAGACCACCCGGTGGCAGGTGACGTTGCCCAGGATCGGCACCTGCTCGGTGCGGATGTTGGCCGCCACCCACGACTGCTCCGGAGCGATCCGCCCGCCGCCGAGCACGGTGTAGCGGAACGTGCCGACGGCCGACGCGACCGACCCGCCGGTCAGCACCGCGGTCTGCTGGGCGCCGGGATCGAGGTCGGGGCCGAGGATGGAGACCGACGTGTCGTCGCCGACGATCTCCTGCAGGTCCTTCAGCACCGCACGCGGGGAGTTGATGCCGGTGTTGACAAGCATCGCGTTGTCGCTGGGGATGCCGATGTCCTCGCCCCACTTCTCGTTGACGACGGCGTCGATCTGCGGCACCTGCGGGGCGTAGGCACCGATGTGCAGCGAGGGGGCGTCGTCGTCGTTGCCGAGCTTGACGTAGCCCTGCTTGTCCTGCACCTGCCGGGCCAGCCCCTTCGCCAGCGCGACCTCGCCGCCGGCGACCCGGTCCCACTGCTCCTGCAGCTCCGCCGAGGCGGCGACCGTGAAGTTCCTGTACGTCGACGCGTCGACCGCGCCGATGCTGATGACCCTGTTCTCGATGCCGACGTTGCCGAGCGAGAGCACCAAGGAGCGCTGGACGCTCTTCAGCCCCTCGATCCGCTCCACCACGTCCGGGTCGAGCGCCTCCTCGGCCTTGATCATCAGGTCGGCGTAGACCAGCGCCCCCTCGCGCGGGCCGGGCGGGTCGACGGCGTGCTCGGAGTCGGCTGCAGCGGGCCCGTCGCTCGAGGCCGTCGTCGGGCTGCCGCTCGGGGAGCCGGTCGAAGGCGGCGTGGCAGACGAGGAAGACGGGGCGCTTGGGGCCGCCGGCGACTCGCCCCCGCACGCGGCCGTCGCGAACAGCAGGGCGGCGCACACCAGCGCGACCTGGGGTGACCGGGCTTTCATGACGGCGCCCAGACCCGGAACCAGTCGACGTCCATTGCTCGGTCCGCGGCGTCCGTCGGAAGCGCGCGACGCGGCGCAAGCATCGCGAGTCCGACCGTCATGGGAGGCAGGATCGTGGCTGCCTTCACCGTCCGCACCTCGTTCCCGTCGATCAGGAAGGTGTACCCGTCCGGCATCCAGCGGACGGCGTAGACATGGAACTGTCCGTCGTTGACCCCGAGGTCGGTCGGGACAACGCGCCGCGACGACCGGATCACCCCGTCGACCGATGTGTGCACATCAGTGTCGAACCGTGGATGTGCCTCAGTCCCGGCCGTGCCTCCGATCAGCACGCCCTCGTGGTTGTCGTCGATGAGCCAAGGAAGGCCCGGGTCTCCCGGTTGCAGCCAGAACTGCCCGGTGACGTCGCGGTTGCGCGGAAACCTGATGCGCGCAGCCGTCGTGCCGTAGCCGAGTTGGCCGCGATAGATCAGATGACCGTTGAGGCGCGCCGGCAGACCGGTGGTCCGACACATTCGGTCCGGGTCCTCCTCGACCGTCAGGGTCATCACCCCGTCGGCCTCGACGACCTGGTCCTGGTCGCTGGTGGAGCAGGTCGGCCCCTCGTCCGGTTGGTCGACCTTCAGCCACAGCTCGCTGACCAAGCCGTCGTCGAACTCCTCCGAGAGCCATAGGGCGGGCCCGGCCAGCGTCGGGTTGAGCTCGGTGACGGACCTGGCGCCGTCAATAAGGGTGACGATTCGGCTGTAGGCCGCTTCGGGCGACACCAGCCTGACCTCGCCCTTGTCGTCTGTGGGCCCCTCGTCCTCGACCACCCACCGACCCTCGGCCCAGACCTCGAGGCGCACGGCCTGCCCGGCCGAGGCGTCCGGCACCTCCACGTCCACCCAGTAGCCGGCCGCGCCGGCCGCCTCCGCGTTCGGACCGGGCTCGATCAACTGCGGCTCCGCCCGCACGACCAGACCGGTGTCGGCCGGACCCGGATCGGCCGCAGGTGGCGCCGACCACCGAGGAGCCGTCCACGCCGTCAGCAGCAGCGCGCCGGTGAGGACCGGCGCAAGCACGATCCTGGCGTCGATGCGTGGCACGGCGCCATTGTCTCCGAGCCCCGACCTCGATTCCAACCGGGCGCGGGCGCGGCAGTACAGTGCGAGGCGGTCGCATCAACGGGGAAGGAACGTCATGGAAACCATCCCATTCGCGCGCCCCGACGTGGGCGCCGCCGAGGCCGCCGCCGTCAGTGACGCGATCCTGTCCGGCTGGGTCACCACCGGACGGATCAGTGCCGAGTTCGAGCAGGCCTTCGCCGAGCGCGTGGGCGCGGCGCACGCCGTCGCGGTCAACAGCGCCACCGCCGGGCTCCACCTCGCCCTCGAGGCCGCCGGCATCGGTCCGGGCGACGAGGTGCTCGTCCCCACCTGGACCTTCACCGCCTCGGCGGAGGTCGTGCGCTACCTCGGCGCCGACCCGGTGCTGGTCGACGTCGACCCCGACACCCTGGCCCTCGACCTGTCCGCCGCGAAGTCCAAGGTCACCGACCGCACCCGCGGCGTGATCCCGGTCCACTTCGCGGGCCTGCCGATGGACCCTCGCGCGCTCGCCGCCTTCGCGGCCGAGCACGACCTCGCGGTCGTCGAGGACGCCGCGCACGCGTTCCCGGCATCGCACTCGGGCCAGACGGTCGGCGCCGGCACCTCCGCCGCGACGGTCTTCAGCTTCTACGCCACCAAGACCATGACCACCGGCGAGGGCGGGATGGTCACCACCGACGACGAGGACCTCGCCCGGCGGGTGCGGGTCATGCGCCTGCACGGGATCGACCGCGACGTCCTCGACCGCTACACGCGGGTGGGCGCGTCCTGGCAGTACGACGTCGTGGCGCCCGGTTTCAAGTACAACATGACCGACGTCGCCGCCGCGATGGGACTCGTGCAGCTCGGCCGCGCCGAGTCGATGAAGCAGCGCCGCGCCGACATCGCCGCGCGCTACGACGCCGCGTTCGCCGACCTCCCGGTCCGGCTGCCGGCCGCTGCGGGCGAGGGCGTGGAGCACGCGTGGCACCTGTACTCGATGCGGCTGCTCGACGAGGCCCCCGTGGACCGCGACACCTTCGTCCAGCTGATGCAGGAGCAGGGCGTCGCGTGCAGCGTGCACTTCATCCCGCTGCACCTGATGACCTACTGGCGCGAGCGCCACGACCTGAGCCCGGAGGACTTCCCCGTCGCCAGCGACGCCATCACCCGGGTCGTCAGCCTCCCCATCTCCTCGGCCCTCACCGACGACCAGGTCGAACGGGTCGTCGCCGCCGTGCGCTCGGCGCTCAAGGCGACCTGATCGTGCTCAAGCGCGGCATCGACGTCCTCGGATCGGTCGTGGGCTCCGTCCTGCTCTCGCCGGTCCTGGTCGCGATCGCGGCCCTGATCCGCCTGCGCGAGGGCGCGCCCGTGTTCTTCCGGCAGGAGCGAGTGGGCCTGGACGGCCGGACCTTCCGGATCCTCAAGTTCCGCACCATGCGCGTCAGCCGACCGGGTGCCCCCGAGGTCACCGTGGCCGGTGACGACCGCGTCACCGACATCGGCCGGGTGCTGCGCCGCACCAAGCTCGACGAGCTGCCGCAGCTCCTCAACGTGGTCCGCGGCGAGATGAGCCTCGTCGGGCCGCGTCCCGAGGTCGCGCAGTACGTCGCCGACTGGCCCGACGACGTGCGTCGGGTCGTGCTCTCGGTCCGGCCCGGCATCACCGACCCCGCCTCGCTCGAGCACTTCGACGAGGAGGCCGTGCTGGCGACGTACGACGACCCGATCGAGGCCTACCGGACGATCGTGACGCCGAGGAAGCTCGAGATGTACCAGCGCTACGTGGCGACCCAGTCGCTCGTCGGCGACCTGCGCATCATCATCGCAACCGTGAGGAGGGCGTTCACGTGACGCCGCCGGCATCGACGAGGCCGCTGAAGGTGTGGCTCGTCAACCACTACGCCATCCCCGAGAGCGCGCCCGGCATCACCCGCCACGCGACCCTCGCCCGGCTGATGGACGAGCGCAGCGACGTCGAGACGGTGATCGTCTCCGGCCGGGGCCACTACTGGAACGTCGCCGAGGCCCGCGACGAGAAGGCCGACCGGTTCGAGTCCGTGCCCGTGGACGTGGCGCCCGCCAACGGCATTCGCCGCGTCCTCAACATGCTCCACTTCGCGCTGCGAGTCGTCACGAAGGGCCTGCGCACCCCGCGCCGCAAGCGGCCCGACGTCGTCCTCGCTTCCAGCCCGCACCTCTTCGGGGCGGTGGCCGGCTGGATGGTCGCCCGCTGGTTCCGCGTCCCGTTCGCCCTCGAGGTGCGCGACCTGTGGCCGATGTCGCTGGTCGAGCTCCTCGGCCTGAAGGGCTGGCACCCGCTCGTCGCGGTGATGAAGGTGATGGAGCGGTTCGTCTACCGCGCCGCCGACGTCGTCTTCCTCGTGCTGCCCGGCAGCGGCACGCACGTGCAGCGGGTCGCGGGCCGCACTGTGCGGCTCGCCACGGTCCCCAACGGCGTCGACGTCTCCACCCTCCCAGAGCCGGGGACCCCGGCGTCGGTGACCACCGGCGGCCCGGTGAGCGTGGTCTACGCCGGCGCGCACGGCGTCCCCAACGCCCTCGACACCATGCTCGACGCATGGACCATCATCGAGCGGCGACCGGACGCCCCGGCGATGACGCTGCGGCTGATCGGCGACGGCAAGGAGAAGGACAACCTCCGCGCGCTGGTGGACGAGCGTGGCCTGACCACCGTCACCTTCGAGGACCCGGTGCCGAAGCCGCAGGTGCGTGAGCGCATGCGCGACGCCGACATCCTGATCATGACGTGGCGCGACTCGCCGCTCTACGCCAACGGCATCAGCCCCAACAAGCTCTACGACTACATGGCCGCCGCGCGCCCCGTGATGATCGCGGTCGACACCCCGATCAACCCGGTCGCCGAGGCCGACGGCGGGGTGTCCGTGCCGCCGGAGGACCCGGCCGCCCTGGCGGAGGGGCTGCTCCGGCTCGCCGCCACCTCGCCGGAGGAGCGGGCACGCCTGGGCCGCAACGGTGCCGCCTACGTCCACGAGCACCACGACCTGGCCAAGGTCGCCGACCGGATGGCGCAGGAGCTGCGGACCGCGGTGGGGCGCGGGTGAGCAGTGCTCCTGTCAGCGGACCTTCGTTGCGTCGCGGGTGACAGCGATCACGCCGGCGAAGGGTCCGTCTGCCACCGAGAAGGCCCGGTGAGCCAGGTCCAGGTCCGACCGCTTGTCCTGGCCGAGGCGTACGACGAGCACAACAGGTCCACGGAGGGCCGCTGAGCCGGCGGAGCGAGCGAAGGGCTCGCCCAGCTCGACCTCGCTGGTCGCCTCGCCCACGATGGACTCACGCAGGTCGTCGGCCGGGCGCGCGCCGACGGGGATCAGGGTGACCGGTCCCCGCGCCGACAGCCGGTCGATGACCTGACCCACCCCCCAGTTGCCGTGAGCGCGGGAGATCTCGGAGATCAGGGTTCCGGCGCCCGTGACCCCGTCGATGTCGTCGCGGTAGCGGAGACGACGCGTCGACAACCCGCTCATCGCGACGACGCCCGCAGCCAGCAGCCCGAACGCCAAGGCGAGGAGTGCGGCCGTCGCGCCCCGGTTGCTGCTCGACGAGAGCTGCCGGACCTCCGGCGTGGGTGCCGTCTTCCCAGCGATCTCGGTCAGCGACTCCCGCTCGACACGCAGCTCCGCCAGCGTGCTGGCGTTCTCAGGGCCATTCGGCTGGCCCGCACCAGTGGAACCGTCAAGCGCGGCGATGCCGGCATCGACCGAGGCCAGCCTGCGGTCGGCCAGCTCGGCGACGAACGACTGGTACAACTCCGAGAGCTCTGCGGCGAAGGCCTGTGTGCTTTCACGCGCGGCATCGATCGTCGGCGCCGTGGCCCGGACCGAGACCGACGTCTTGTCGACTGCCATGGTGGCAACGAGAGCGGCGCCCTCCACTGCGTCACCCAAGGACTTGGCAGTGGCCTCGGACTGCAGCTGCGACACCATCGACTCCACCGGTGGAACTGTGCTCGGTCCAGTCGCATTCACCTGCACGAGCGGCGTGGCGACGACCGACTCGAATGTCGCGGAGTCCTCCCCGCCAGCCGTGGCGAGAGCGAGGGCACCACCGACGATGGCAGCGGCCACGGGTACCCACCAACGGCGGCGGAGGGCATCCAGACCTCGTGTGATGTCTGTGGTTGCATGGGGGCTCATACGTAATGCTCCTGATGACCGGTGTGCGGGGGTTCGAGCGTGGCATCGAGTGGATCAGTGTCAGGGGGTGCCGGCGATCGCGAGCCCGCCCAGCAGGCCGCCAGGCACACCAGCCCCGGGAGCAGGACCAGCTCCACCACGACCGCGCGCAGCGACTCCGGTCCGCTGCGCAGAACGATAACGGGTAGACCGGCTGCCGGCAGCACGGCCGCGGGGAGGGCGAAGGCCGATCTGACCAGCCCACGCGCCGCGAGGGCCAGTCGCTGCAGCACCGCGAGCACCAGCCCGAAGGACAGTCCTGCGACCGGGACACCGAGGGGGCCCAGGCGCATCCACCAGGCCGCCACGTAATGGACGGTGAACACCTGATCGGCAGGAGCATCGACAAGCGTGGCGTAAGCCTGGTAGCTGTTGGCGGCGAACGGGTCGCGCACCAGGTCCTGCGACCGGATCACCCCGTAGAGCGACATGTGGCTCGCGATCTTCTCCGAACTCCCGGCGACCTGCTCCACGATGGCTCGCGGCTGGGTCACGCTGGTCTCCAGAGCCTGGACCACGGCGCCCGGACTCGAGAGATCGCCACCTCGCGAGTTCCCGATCGCCCCGAGCGCCAGCAGACCTAGGAGGGCAAGCAGCAGGAACCGAGCCGCTTGCGGGCGCCGTTCGACACGAGTGCTGGGGAGATAGCGCCACCTCAACCACCCCGTCCCGACTGCGCCCATGATGACCAGCGGGACGGCTCTGTTGCCGAGCAGGGCGTTCTCGGCCATCACCTCCAGGAAGAGCGCAGCATAGGCCAGCCAGAGGAATCGACGCGCCGTCGGGCGATAGCGCTGGCGGCCGGCCACGAAGCCCAGCCAGAGCGCCAGGCCGGCGGCCAGTGAGTAGGAGGTGGTCACGTTGAGGTACTGGTAGATGCGCAGCTCGCCGCCCAGCGAGCCCTGGACCGTCCGGGTCGCGGTATACAGGCTCGCGCCGCCGCTGCCGGCGACCAGGATCCCCACGATGAGCACCTTCAAGGCGGTGAACACGCTCAGGATCGCAACCAGCACGGGGTGCGCGAACCGGCCGCTGAGCCGCTGCCACGTGCCGAGCGCCTCGGGATCCCGACCAGCCGGCTTGGCGAGCAGCAGGACGGTGAGCGCGGCGATCGTCAGGAATCCCGCGTAGGACAGCAGGGTGAGCGCGTAGTCCCCGTCGACCAGGATCGGGTACAGCCGGTCCTCCATGTACGTGAAGGTGGTCCCCCCCGCCACGCGCTTGCTGGGCAGGATGGACAGGGCGCCGACCAGCGACCAGTACGCACCCAGGGCCAGGACGATCACCATCGCCGGGCTACGAGTCACCCGGAACACCGCGGAGCACAGCAGCACGTAGGCGAGCAAGAACGCCACGGTGCCCACCATCAGGACGTCAGCGAGGATCACGACGCCCCGGATGTCTGGGCGACGCCGGTGAGAGTGGCCATCGTTTCCGCGGTCGCCTCCCGATCGAACTCCCTCGAGACCCTCTCGGCGGCCCTGGCGCACACCGCCTCGGTCTCGTCCGTATCCTGCGTGGCGTCCGCGATCGCGGTCGCGAGAGCGGCAGCGTCGCGGTCCTGGACCAGCCACCCGCACCCGGTCGTGACCAAGGTCGGGATCGAACCGGTGCGCGTCGAGATGACAGGCGCTCCATTGGCCATCGCCTCGATGAGGACGACGGGTATGCCCTCTTCCTGTCCGTCATCCGCCTTGATGCTGGGCAGGACGACGACCGGTCGCCGGCGCCCCAGGAAGGCGCGCAGCTCGTCAAGCGGGACGATGCCGTGCAGGACGACGCGGCCGCCGAGGTCATGACGTTCGATGGCGGCCTCGATGCGACCGCGCTCGGGACCGTCCCCGAACAGGTGGACCTGCAAGTCCTGCCCCGCCGCCACACGAGCCGCGACGGCTTCGAGCAGGAGCAGGTGACCCTTCTTCTCGACGAATGCGCCGGGGCAGCAGATCAGGTCAGAACCCAGCGGGTTGGCTTCCCACGTCGACCGCTCCGGAACGGCGACGCCGGTACGGACCAACGGCACCGGGCAGGCCGGGCGGGTCGAGGAGGCAACCTTCTCCGCCATCTGCCGTGCGCCCAGCTCGTCGGCCACGCGCAGGAAGGCCGCAGACTCGATCTTCTGGGCCATGGCGTTGTCTGCATCGATGTCCCAGCGAAAACCGGTGGCACTCCAGGGGAGCCCCATGATGTCGCCACAGATCATCGCCATCGTGGCCGGGTGCGCGAACCAGTAGCCGTGAACGTGGGTGACCTCACGAGACCGTGCGATGTCAGCGAGCCAGAGCGCCTTCGGCACGGTCGAGAGGTTGGCGACGAAGTTGCGCAGACTCCCGGAGCCAGCCAGAGCCCGCACGACCACCCGGATGCTGCGTCCGGGTCGCCGAAGGAGAGTCCGCACCGCCCCCCGGACGACCGTCAACGAGACCACGGGCTCAGCCAGGACGCGATCGGCCAGTCCGCTGTCGACGGACGCCGGATTGGGACCTGCGGTCTGGGTGCGCGCCGGGACGACGATCAGGTCAACGCCCCGACGCATCATCGTCTCGAGCTCGTCCTGGACGAAGGCTTCCTCGGTCGTCGAGTACGGAACTCGGCCCGTGATGGCGAGCAGCGTGTTCACCGGGCCGAGGTCCCGATTCCGGCGGTGCGCAGCGACGCCACCACCTCGCGAACGCCGGCATCGAAGTCTTCGGTGGGCGCCCAGCCCGTGAGATCCATGAACGGCGCGTCGTCCAGCTGGACTGACATGGGATCGACACCCGACGCGGGCCGGTGCTCCACGATCGCCGTGAGACCGGTCGCCTCCTCCAGAGCCGCGATGACGTCGCGGATGCTCACCGACTGCGGACCACCCAGGTCGAAGGTCCCGCGGGCGCCACCCTCGAGCGCTGCCGTGACCGCCCGCGCCAGGTCACGCACGTGCAGGTAGTCACGCACCGCGGTGTCGTCGCCGAGGATCCTGATCGGTTCGCCCGCCAGGATCGCGGCCGCGAACACGGTGACCGCCCCGAGCCCGGCGCTGGGATTCTGCCCCGGGCCGTAGACGGCGGAGGGCCGGATGGTCGTCAACGCGTAGCCGAACATGCTCGCGTGGGACTCCGCTATCCCCTCGGAGACGGCCTTGGCCCAGCCGTAGGCTGGCGGAGCGCCCGAGCTCTGGCGGATGGCGGTGAGCCCGCCCCCGGAGCTCAACAGCACGACCTTGCGCACCCGTGCGATACCGCACGCGAGCATGGTGTTCGTGGTCGGGACCACCGAGTCGCGGATCTGACCGGCGTAGTTTCGAACAGCACTTCGCGGATGCCCAGACCAGGCGGCGTGGACCACAGCGTCCACCCCGAGTCTCTCGAGGCCCGCCGCGAGGGCGTTGGGGTCGCTCAGGTCGTCGCGGATGTGGTCCGGATCGTCGGATGACTGGCGGTCGATCGGCACGACACGGTGCCCGTCGTGGGTCAGCTGCTCGCGCACGTGGCGTCCGATGAACCCCGCGGCACCGGTCACTGCCACCGTGAGCTGCGATTCAGTCACGAGCACAAGTCTTTCCCCCGAATCCGTGGCGCCGTACCCGTACCGGTCGCGGAGCCTCGGCAAGTAAACGGTGTGGCCACGACACGGTCAAATCTCCTGCCGCGGCGCCCGCGGGAGGTGGACGCGGGCCAGGACGAGCATGACGGCCATGGCGACGTACTCCCCAGCGGCCATGGCAACAGCGGCCCAGATGATGACGTCGTCGATGACTGGTGCGAGCGGAACGAGGGTGATCGGCGTCACCAGGCGGGCGCCCCAGGAAGCGGTGACCACGGCGGTGCTGCCCGTCGCCTGCAGCGCCGGCGACATCATCCGCGTGGTGGACAACGGGAGGACGGCGAGGAAGACGATGCACATGGCGACGGCGGCCGGTCGGTACTGGGCGCCCAGGACGAACGTGAGGCCGGGAACCACGAGGGGCAACGCCACGAGGGCACCGAGCTGGAGAAGGGCAGCGAACCGGATCGCGCTCCGGCCGATGCGACGACGCTCGTCGAGGCTCATCGATCGCGACCACCGGCTGTACAGGATCGGTGCCACCATGCCGACCAGCAGGTTGGGGCCGACGACGGCCAACGAGGCGACGCTGAACTGCCCCAGGTCGTCCACATCTGCGTCGAGGTGCTGCATGAGCCACAGGATCGTGAAGATCGCACCGCTGAGGAACACGGCCTGCACGAGCGTGTGGGCCGATTGCTGGCCGAGGACCCGGAACGCCGCGCGCCGGTCGGCGGGGACCGGCCCTTCGGGCGGAACTCCCACGACGCGCAGGAGGAGCAGCACGGTGGTGACGGAGACGACGGCCGAGGCAGCGAAGCTCGTCGGCAGGCTCCAGGCCCCTGACTCGACGCCGACCACCGTCACGACCATCAGGACGATCGGGGGGAGCGCCGTCACCCATGCAAACGCGACCCCGTCCGAGAGAGTGAGGACGATCCCACGCACCAGCGCCCAGTACGTCGTCGCGCCGGCGGCAAGGACGACCAGCGCGATGTTGGTGCTGAGCTCCCCTGGAAGGGTCACGCTGCGACCCAGGAGGTACCCGGTCGTGAGTACGGCCGAGACCAGGAAGACGAGCGGCGCGTAGCGAGCGGTGAGACGGAGAAGCGACTGTGTCGTGTACAGGCCCTTGTTGATGACGTAGATGAAGCCGCTGGGGAGGCCGAGGGTCAGGAACGCCACCTGCACATCCACCAGGCTCTTGTAGACCGCGAACTCACCCTGGACGTCCGGTCCGGCCACGCGTGCCAGCAGCGCCACGATGCCGAACGAGGCGGCAGCCCCCAGGGACTGGATGGCGACGAGCGGGGCGAGCTCGCGTCGATAGCTCACGCTGCCCGCGGGTGCGCGACGAGCCTGGCTTGCGGCGCCGTCGCGGCGCCGTCCCGCCATTGGTCAGTCCTTCCGGAACAGCACGAGCCGGTGGCTCAGCAGGGGCGGCACCTTCGAGAGCGCCTTGTAGGCCAGCGGCCAGCGTCCGACGCGACGACCGACGGGCGGCGCCAGCGTGACGCGGCGGGCGGTCATCTCCCCCTCGGGGAACAGCTCGCGCAGCTCGGGGACGGTCACCTTGCGCACGTCGGGGTTCTTCGGGTTGTTGACCGCGAAGTCGTAGGACAGGACGGCGCCGCCGGGCGCCGTCAGCTGCCACATCGTCTCGGCGACCCGACGGCGCAGGTCCGGGTCGAGGATCGAGGACAGGGTGGTGGACTGGAGGACGACGTCGAAGGGCTGCTCGAAGTCGATCTCGGCCGCGTCGCCCTCGAGGATCGTGGCGGCGGCGGGCAGGTTGACCCGCGCGGCCTCGCACCGCTCCGGCAGCAGGTCGACTCCGACGAGGTTGGCGGGGGCGACGCCCCACATCAGGAAGCGGACGAGGTTCATGCCCGAGCCGCAGCCGACCTCCAGGACGCGCAGGCCCTCGAACCCTCCGGGGTGCACGCCCACGACGAGGTTGCGCATGATGGCGTCCCGCTGGTGCAGCGCGAGGAAGGCGTCGTTGTGGTGCAGCCCGTAGATCGACCCGGTCGGCTCGCGTCGCGCGTAGCGCGCCTTGATCTCCTCGAGCTCACCCACGGGTCGAGCGCCCGATCGTGATGACCAGCTCGTCGGGGATCGCCAGCTCCAGGGCGGGCCGCCCGTTGAGCACGAGCCGCACCCCCGGGAGGTCGTCGGTCGTGACCTCGGCGTACGCCGCGTGGTCGGTCTGGATGATGGCGGCGTCCGTGGCCTCGCCGAGGTGGTAGGGGGTGAAGCCCATCGCGGCCAGCTCGTCGTCGGTGTACATCGGATCGTGGACCGACGCCACGGCCCCGAGACCCTCGAGCGCCTTGACCACGTCGAAGACACCGCTGAAGGCCGTCTCCTTCACCGCGCCGCGGTAGGCGGCCCCGAGGACCGCGACGCGCAGGCCGGTCAGGTCGCCGAGCCGGTCGGCAACCATCTTCACGGCGTGCGCCGGCATGGCGGCGTTGGCCGCGCGGGCCGCGCTGACGACGGTGGCGTCGGGGTCGCCGGAGAGGTAGAGCCGCGGGTAGACGGGGATGCAGTGGCCGCCGACGGAGATGCCGGGCTGGTGCAGGTGGCTGTAGGGCTGGGAGTTGGACGCCGCGATCACCTCGTGCACGTCGACGCCGACCTGCTCGGCGAACACCGCGAACTGGTTGGCCAGCCCGATGTTCACGTCGCGGTAGGTCGTCTCGGCGAGCTTGGCCATCTCGGCGGCCTCGGCCGAGCCGAGGTCCCACACGCCGTTGCCGCGGGCCAGGTCGGGCCGCTCGTCGAAGGTGAGCACCTGCTCGTAGAAGGCCGTCGCCGCCGCCGCGCCCTCCGTGCTCAGCCCGCCGACGAGCTTGGGATACTTCCGCAGGTCCTCGAAGACCCGACCGGTCAGCACCCGCTCCGGGGAGAAGACCACGTGGAAGTCGGTGCCCTCGGTCAGGCCGCTGCCCGCCTCGAGCGCCGGCTTCCAGCGGGTGCGGGTGGTGCCGACGGGCAGCGTGGTCTCGTAGACCACGAGGGTGCCGGTGCCCAGGTTGGCGGCGATGTCGCGGGTGGCGCTGTCCATCCACCCGAAGTCGGGCTTCCCCTCGCCGTCGACGAAGAGCGGCACGACGACCACGACGGCGTCGGCCGGCGGGATCGCCTCGGCGTAGCTCGTGGTCGCGCGGAGGCGACCGGCCGGCACCAGCCGGGCGAGGTGGTCGTCGAGGTGCGCCTCGCCGGGGAACGGCGCGCGGCCCTCGTTGACCGTCGCGACCGTCGGCTCGTGCACGTCGACGCCGATGACGTCGTGCCCGGCGTCGGCGAACTGGGCCGCGAGGGGCAGCCCGATCTTGCCGAGGCCGATGACTGCGATCTTCACGGGGGTGTCCTGTCAGCTTTCCAGGTCGACGGTGCGACGCTCGCGGGCCGACGTCAGGCAGGCCTCGGCCACGCGGACGGTCGCCATGCCCTCGCGCATGGTCACGACCTCGGCGTCGCGGCCCAGGACGGCATCGCGGAAGTTCTCGTGCTGCACGCGCAGCGGCTCGCGCTTGGGGATCGCGAAGCGGGTGATGTCACCCTCGCTGACCCCGCGGAACGACGCGACCTGGCTCCACTCCGTGGGCGTCACGCCGTTCTCGTGGAAGGTGAGGTCGCCGTGCAGGGTGTCGGCCACGAACGCGCCACGCTCACCGGTGACGACGGTCAGCCGCTCCTTCATGGGCGAGAGCCAGTTGACGAGGTGGCTGACCACGACACCGCTGGTGGTCGTGCCGGTGACGGAGATGAGGTCCTCGTGCTCGCGACCGCTCTTGTGGGCGGTGGAGGCCGAGACGGAGGAGTACGGCGACTGGAGCACCCACGCCGTGAGGTCGATGTCATGGGTGGCGAGGTCCTTGACGACCCCGACGTCCGCGATCCGGTTGGGGAACGGCCCCTGGCGCCGGGTGGCCACCTGGTAGATGTCGCCGAGCTCGCCGCCCGCCAGGCGCGCACGCAGCGACAGCAGGGCGGGGTTGCAGCGCTCGATGTGGCCGACGGCGTTGACCAGCCCGGCGTCCTCGAAGGCCGCGACCAGCTGGGCGCACTCGTCGCTGCTGGTGGCGAGCGGCTTCTCGATCAGCGTCGGCACCCCCGCGACCGCGAGCTTGAGGCCCGCGTCGAGGTGGTGGGCGGTCGGCACGGCGACGACCGCGAGGTCGAGGCCGAGCTCGATCAGCGCGTCGACCGAGTCGACGACCGTCGCGGTGCCGGCGACCCGGTGCACGTCCCCGGCGGGGTCGGCCACCCCGACGAGGTCGAGCTCGTCGATCTCGTGGAGGACGCGGGCGTGGTTGCGTCCCATCATCCCCAGGCCGAGCAGGCCTGCCCGCAGCGCGGCCATCAGGCGCCGGCCTTGGCGAGCTCGTTGACCGCGGTCACGATGCGCTCGAGGTCGTCCTGCGACACCGACGGGTGGACCGGCAGCGAGAGGCACTCGAGGGCGGCCTTCTCGGTCACCGGGAGGTCGTCGCCGGTGGCGAAGGGCGCCAGCCGGTGGTTGGGGATCGGGTAGAACATGCCCGAGCCGATGGCGTACTCGTCCTTCAGCGCGGCGGCGAGGCCGTCGCGGTCGTCGGGGACGCGGACGGTGTACTGGTGGTAGACGTGCACGGCGCCGTCGGCGACCGGCGGGGTCACGACGCCCTCGAGGTGGTCGGACAGGAACCGCGCGTTGGCCTGACGGGTGGCGGTCCACGCGTCGACCTTGGTCAGCTGCACGCGGCCGATGGCGGCGTGGATGTCGGTCATCCGGTTGTTGAGGCCGACGACCTCGTTCTCGTACTGCCTCAGCATTCCCTGGTTGCGGTAGAGCCGGACCTGGCGCTCGGTCTCGTCGTCGGCCACCGAGACCATGCCGCCCTCGCCCGAGGTCATGTTCTTGGTCGGGTAGAGCGAGAACATCGCGAACCGCCCGAAGGCACCGACGGGAGTGCCGTCCAGCGACGCCCCGTGGGCCTGGGCGGCATCCTCGAAGACCGCGAGGTCGTGCTGCTCGGCGAGCGCGGCGAAGCCGGTCATGTCGGCCGGGTGGCCGTACAGGTGCACCGGCATGACCGCCTTGGTGCGCTCGGTGATGCGCGACTCGACGCTGGCCGGGTCGAGGCAGAAGCTGTCGAGGTCGATGTCGGCGAAGACCGGGGTGGCGCCGGTGAGGGCCACCGAGTTGGCGGTGGCCGCGAAGGTGAACGAGGGCACGATGACCTCGTCGCCGCGGCCGATGCCCGAGGCCAGCAGGCCGAGGTGGAGCCCGGAGGTGCCGGAGTTGACGGCCACGCAGGCGCGCCCGAGGCCGAAGTGCTCGGCGTACTCCTGCTCGAAGGCCGCGACCTCGGGGCCCTGGGCGATCATGCCGCTGCGGAGCACGCGATCGACGGCCGCGCGCTCCTCGTCGCCGATCAGCGGCTTGGCGGGCGGGATGAATGCTGCGTCGGTCACGATTCCTCCAGGACGAGGCCGTCGGGGTCCTCCCGATAGCGCTCTCCGGTCTCGGGGCAGGTCCAGAGCCCGGGTGCGGACTCCTCCAGTCGCCGACCGGCCCGGCCGACCCAGCCGATGCGGGTCGCGGGCACGCCGGCGACGAGGGCGTGGTCGGGGACGTCCTTGGTGACGACCGATCCGGCGGCGACGAGCGCCCAGCGGCCGATGCGCACGGGCGCGACGCACACCGACCGCGCGCCGATAGCGGCGCCGTCGCCGATGTGGACGCCGACGGCCTCCCAGTCGGCGGCCGACTTCAGCGTCCCGTCGACGGACACCGCGCGCGGGTAGGTGTCGTTGGTCAGGACCACCGCGGGGCCGATGAAGACGCCGTCACCGAGGACGGCCGGCTCGTAGACGAGGGCGTAGTTCTGCAGCTTGCAGTTGTCGCCCATGCGCACGCCGGGGCCGACGTAGGCGCCGCGGCCGATCACGCAGTTCTCGCCGAGGACGGCGTCCTCGCGCACCTGCGCGAGGTGCCAGACCGAGGTACCGCCGCCGAGGGTGGCGGCGTCGGCGACGTCGGCGGACGCCTGGACGCGGGCGGGGCTACTCATGGGATGACACGTGTACAGGGTCCGATCGATCGAGGTCGGGGCCGAGTGTAACTGTGGGGAGGCATCAGTCCGGACCGCAGGCTGGCCCAGCGACATACCGCAGTCGCGTGGCCCCCTTGCCGTGCCACCGGCTAGCGTTCGTGCGGTGCACGACCCACCGCGGGTCAGGGACTTCGAGGAGCAGGACACCAGGTGCAGGACGCATGAACGGGTCATCGCCCGTCGCCCGCGCACATCGACGACTGGTGCCCGGTCCGCGGGGTGCAGCGCAGGCGGGCACGTGGTACGGCGCTCTGTGGTCGGTGGTGATCTGCCTCGACTACTTCCTCATCTCGTCCCCGCTCGTCTTCGAGCCCGTCTTCGACGAGTCGCTGCGGCGAGCGCTCCTGTGCACCAGCATCGCCTGCCTGGTCAGCATCACGCGGCTGCAGAGACCCCGTCTTCCGTGGTCCGTGGCTTGCTTCCTCGGCTTCGCGGTCGCCTCGATCGTGTGGTCTATCAATCGGGCTGCGACGTTGCACTTCGTCGGTCTCTACGTCGTCCTCGGGGTCCTGGCCGTGGTGGTCGCAGCAAATGTCGCAGCCCGCGTGATCGCGCACGGTGTTGTGCTCGGCGGTGTGCTCGTGGTCGTGACATCGATCTACGCCTACTGGCAGGAGATGCCCGGATCGGACGTCGCTCCCGGGTCGTCTGGTGTCCTCGCGGGCGTTGGTACCAACCGAAACATCCTTGCCTACACGATGATCCTCGCCTTCGCTTTCGCCGTCAGCTTCGTCCCGCGCCGGTGGCTGCTGCGGGTGGGCTGGTCACTCGCGATCGCCACCATCCTGACGGGGCTGCTGCTGGCCGAGTCCGCCACCGGCATCGCCTCGTCGGCTGCCCTCGCCGGAATGGCGATCGTGGTCGGGTCCCGCGACCGCCTGATCGCACGTGGCCGCCCCCCTGGCTGGCGCTACTGGGTCGCCCTGGTCGCGATCCTGCTCACCCTCGTCGCCGCGGGTCTTGGGTGGTACGAGGCCTTGCACCGCGACCTGCAGCGTGACTTCTCACTCACGGGCCGCGTGCAGATCTGGGAAGCGGCGTGGGAGACCAGCACCACCCACGCCCGATTGGTCGGCGAGGGCTGGGGCGCCGTCTGGCCGCACCCGTGGCGAGCTGCGCCGGCCAACGGGCCTTTCTTCGACATCAGCCAGTACATCGGGCATCCCGTCACCCACGGGCACAACTCCCTCTTCGACCTCCTGCCCGAGCTCGGTCTCGTGGGGGTGTTCCTGTTCGCCATGATCTATCTACAGTCGGTGGTGCGTGGACTCCGCCTGCGCCGAAGCACCGCGACTCCAGCGGCGCGTGAGACCGGACGGGTAGCGTTCCTCGGGGTGCTCGCCTTAGCGCTGGCGGGCGTCACCGAGCCGCTCTCGACGGTGCCGCTGGGCTTCTTCGTCGCCGTCCTGCTGGTGGCCACGGTCCACCGAGAGGTCGTGCCTGCACCGGAGCCCTCGACGCCGGCTACGACTCCCGATCGGGTCGAGTCGGCATCCTGAGGTCGTCGGGCGCGAGCGTGGGCACCGCGACGGTCCGGATCATCGGGTGGTCGGTGCTGCGCGACTGCTCCTCGTCGCCGAAGAGCTTCTCGTGCAGCTTCTCGCCCGTGCGCAGCCCGGTGAAGACGATCTCGATGCTGCGCGCGCCGGAGAGCCGGACCATCCGCTTGGCGACATCGAGGATCTTCACCGGCTCACCCATCTCCAGCACCATCACCTCGCCCGCACGGCCGATGGCGCCGGCCTGCACGACGAGCTCGCACGCCTCCGGGATGGTCATGAAGTAGCGCGTGACGTCGGGGTGGGTCACGGTGATGGGACCGCCGGCGGCGATCTGGGCGTTGAAGGTGTGCAGCATCGAGCCGCGGGAGCCCAGCACGTTGCCGAAGCGGACGGAGATGTAGGGGAGCCCGGTCTGCTCGGCCTGCCACGCGGTGAGCTGCTCGGCGGTGCGCTTCGTCAGGCCCAGCACGCTGGTGGCGTCGGCGGCCTTGTCGGTGGAGATGTTGACGAAGTGCTCGACGTCGAACTCAGCCGCCAGCGTCAGCAGGTTGAGCGTGCCGAGCACGTTGGTCTTCCAGCCCTCGTCGGGGAAGCGCTCGAGCATCGGCAGGTGCTTGAGCGCAGCCGCGTGGAAGACGATCTGCGGCTGGTGCTCGGCGAAGACGGCCCGCAGGCTCTCGAGGTCGCGGATGTCGACGAGGACGGTGTCGGGGTTGTCGAGCAGGCCGCGGCCGTAGACCGACAGCTGCACCGAGTGCAGTCCCGACTCGTCGCGGTCGAGCATGATCAGCGTGGCCGGTCCGAACTTGTGGACCTGGCGGGCCAGCTCGGATCCGATGGAGCCACCCGCGCCGGTGATCAGCACCCGCTTGCCCGTGAGGTAGCCGGCGATGGCGTTGAGGTCGGTCGCGACCTGATGGCGCCCGAGCACGTCGCCGATCTCGACGCGACGGATGTCGGCGACCTCGACCTGGCCGCCGATGAGCTCGTTGACCCGCGGCAGCACGAAGAAGTCGAGCTCGGCGTCCTGGGCCCGCTCCTGCACCTCACCGATCAGGGCACCACTGGCGTTGGGTACGGCGAAGACGACCGCGCGAGCGTCGTAGTCCTCCGCGATCTCGCCGAGCGCGTCGCCGCTGCCCAGCACGGGCACGCCGTGGATGCGGAGGTGGCGCTTGCCGGGGTTGTCGTCGACGTACCCCACGACGCGGAACGCGAGGTCGGACTGGTTGCGCAGCAGGTTGGCCACCTGGCGACCGGCCTCGCCGGCGCCGTAGATGATCACGTTCGCGAGCTCGCCCTGGCCGCCGGTCTCGGAGCGGTCGCGGAACGCGCGGTAGAGCCAGCGGCTCGCGGCGGACAGGAGCAGCGCGACGGGCGGGACGAGGACCGGGATGCTGCGCGGCAGGCCGGGGTAGACGAGGGGCTGGAGCACGATCGCCAGGGCCGAGACCGCGCCGACGTGCAGGGCCAGCCCGAGGGCCTCGTCGAACGAGCCGACGAGGAAGCGGCCGCGGTAGAACTTCGAGGCGTAGCCGGTGGCCACCAGCAGGATGCCGACGGCGATCCAGTAGCGCAGCACGGAGGCCGACTCGACGTCGGTGATCGCGAAGTCCAGCCGGATGCCGATGATGAGTCCGAGCGCGAGCGTCCAGGCCAGGACGTCGAGGGCGGCGAGCACCCCGCGACGCACCCACGGCGTGTCGAAGGCGGCCCGTGGGATCGACCCACGGACACCTGGTCGCTGCGTGTCCATCAATCCCCCGCTGACAACTTCATCCACTTCGTGAGGAGCGATGGTAGCGCCACCGACCCGGCGCAGCCGAAGCGGCGACATGGCAGCGACCGGCGGCCGCTATCGTTCGACGTCGTGCCGCCCGACCCCGGAGTGGAGTCCATGCCCAGCAACCCTGACGCCGCCACCAGCCTCGGCGAGGTACTCGCCCGCGTCGGCGTCGAGCGGCCCGCGGCAGCGCCGGGCGACACCTTCCTCACCGTCGTGATGCGCACCCAGGGACGTCGGCTCCCGTGCCTGGCCGAGGCGCTCGAAGCGCTCGCGACGCAGACCGACCAGGACTTCGAGGTGGTCCTCGTCCGGCACCGCATCGAGGCCGCCATGGTGGCCGGTGTCGACGCCACCGTCGCCGCGCAGGACGTGGCACTGCGCGAGAAGGTCCGCGTCCTCGACCTCGACACGGGGGCCCGCGGCGCCCCGCTCAACCTGGGCTTCCGTGAGGCGCGGGGCAGCTACGTCGTGATCCTCGACGACGACGACCTGGTGCTCCCCGACTGGGTCGCCACCTTCCGCGAGCTGCACGACGCGCACCCCGGCCGGGCGCTGCGGGCGGCCGCTCTGCGCCAGGACGTCGACGCCGTGGTCGAGGACGGCCAGGCCCGCGCCGTACCCGCCGGCGAGCCGTACGAGTTCTGGCCGAAGCCCTTCCACCTGCTCGACCACCTGCTGATGAACGGCACGCCCCCGATGACGATCGCCTTCCCGCGGACGGTCTTCCACGACCTCGGCGAGCACTTCGACGAGGAGCTCGACACCACCGAGGACTGGGACTTCCTGCTGCGGGCCGTCACCCTGGTCGGCGTCGCCAACACCGACCGCCCGACCGCGCTCTACCGCTGGTGGCGCGCCGGCCAGTCCTCGCACCACGTGCACGACGACGCCCACTGGGCCGCCAACCACGCCCTCGTCCAGCGCCGCCTCGACGACCGCGTCCTGCTGATGCCGCACGGCACGGTGCAACGGCTCCAGGAGCTGGTCGAGCTGCCCCGGGTCGAGCACGCGGAGGTCCTCGCCGAGCGCGACCGGCTCAGCGCCGAGAACGCGGCGCTGGCCGAGCAGGTGGCCGACCTCAAGGAGCGGCTCGCCCGCAAGCGCCGCCAGGTCAGGCAGCTCGAGCGACAGTACGAGCGGCAGGGCGAGCCCGAGGAGCAACCGAGGCCGCGACGGTTCGGACGACGCCGCGACTGATCACTCCTGCGGCAGCTCGTGGGGGATGGTCAGCCACGAGACGACGCCGCCGAGGGCGAGGAGGGCGGCGCAGGCCAGCATCGCGGTGGGGTACGCCGCGTCGAAGACCAGTGGATCGGCGTAGTCGGCGCCGGAGAGCCCGACCGCGGTCGGCAGCGCGGCGACGGCCATCAGCGACCCGGCCCGCGCCACCGCGTTGTTGATGCCGCTCGCGATCCCGGCCTTGTCGTCGGGGGCGGCGGCCAGCACGGTCGCGGTCAGCGGCGCGACCATGAGGGCCAGCCCGAGCCCGAAGACGGTGATGCCGGGCAGGACGCCGAGCCAGTAGTTCACGTCCTCGTCGACACCGAGGATGAGGAGGGTGCCGCCGGCCATCACCAGCGGCCCGAACGTCATCGGGATCCGCGGCCCGATGCGGCTCCCGAGCTCGCCGCCCTTGGCCGCGAGGAAGAGCATGCAGATGGTGATCGGCAGGGTCGCCAGTCCGGCCTCGAGGGCGTTGTAGTCCGCGACGGTCTGGAGCTGGAGGACCAGGAAGAAGGAGACGGCGCCGAGTGCGGCGTACACCAGGAACGTCATCGCGTTGGACGCGCTGAACGTGCGGTCGCGGTAGAGCCCCAGCGGCATCATCGGCTGCTTCTCCGAGCGCTCGAGCAGCAGGAACGCGACGCTCGCGATCACGCCCGCCGCGGCCGCCCACGGCGCGCCGTCGCTGCCCCAGTCGATGAGGGCGTAGGTGATGCCGCCGAGGGCGAGCGAGGCGAGGACCGCGCCGAGCAGGTCGAAGTGCCCGGTCGCCGTCGGGTCGCGCGTCTCGGGTACGGCGCGCCAGGCGATCATCACCGTCGCCACCGCGAGCGGCAGGTTGATCAGGAAGATCCACCGCCACGACGCGTGGTCGACGAGCACCCCGCCGACGAACGGCCCGATCGCGGCCGCGACACCGCCCAGGCCGGACCAGGCCCCGATCGCCTTGCCGCGGTCGTCGTGCACGAACGCGCCCTGGATCATGGCCAGGCTGGCCGGGGTGAGCAGCGCGCCGCCGACACCCTGGAGGATCCGGGCGGCGATCAGGGTCTCGGCGTTGGGGGCGATGCCGCACAGCACGCTGGCGAGCGCGAACCACACCGTTCCGACGATGAACATCCGTCGCCGCCCGAGCCGGTCGCCCAACGAGCCGCCGAGCAGGATCAGCGAGGCGAGCGAGACGAGGTAGCCGTTGTTGATCCACTGGAGCTCGGCCAGGGAGGCGTCGAGGTCCTCACCGATCGTGCGCAGCGCGACGTTGACCACGCTGCCGTCCAGCCAGGTCATGCCGGAGCCGAGCACCGCCGCGGCGATGACGGCGCGACCGCCGGGTGTGCCCATGCGGAGGCCGGCCGGCTGCGAAGTCGTCACGGACCGACAATAGGATGCGGCGATGACTCGACCGCGACTTCTCGAGGACCGTCTCGCGGAGCACGTCGAGAGGCTGGGCGAGGAGCACCCGCCGATCGACCTCGCGAGCGTCGACTTCACGGTGCACGACCCGGAGGGCTTCTCGCGGCGGTTCGGCCACGTCCTCGACTACATGGCGCGCGTCGAGCTCGAGGTCGACCGCAACGTGCTCGAGCTGATGACCATGCTGCCCGACCCGCCCGAGGTCGACCGCCGCTTCTACGCCGACGTCTGGCAGCCGCAGGAGATCCGCCACGGCCTGATCCTCGACGAGCTCCAGGTGCGGGTCGGGCGTCCGCCCGCCACGCCCGACACCGACTCGGTCGGCGCGAAGATCAAGGTCCTCGGGGCGCTGGGTCGCATCGACGCGCTCCAGGACGTGAGCCGGATGCTCTACTACCTCACCGGCATGGCCACCGAGCGCTCGGCCGTGCTGGCCTACAACCTGCTCCACGACGGCGTGACGGAACTGGGCGAGACCGCGGTCGCGGCGACCGTCGTCGCCCCGATCCGCCGCCAGGAGCCCGGGCACTACGCCTTCTACAAGATGTCGTCCCAGGGCCTCGCGCCGCAGCTCGCCGGGTGGCAGCGCTGGCTCGTGCGCCGCCTGCGCACCTTGTCGTTCGCGCCGGTCGGCGTCAACGACGACGAGCAGCGCGCCGACTTCGGCGAGGTGATGATGGCGCTCGGCATCGACCGTGACCTCGAGTCCTTCGCGGAGACGATCGCCCGGGTGGAGCGCGACCTGCTGTGGGCGCGGGAGGCGGGCATGAAGGTCCCGCCGTACGTCGTCGCGGGTTTCCGCTCCGCCGTCGAGGCCGCGCAGGAGCGGCGCGCGAGCTGAGGGTCAGCCCTCGAGGACGCGGCGGGCGACGAAGCCCAGGCTGGCGGCCGTGCGGGCCGGGGTGCCGCTCGGCGCCATCACGTGGCTCAGCACGACCCGGACGACCATGTCGATGGCGCCGTCGAGCTCGGCCGGCGTGAGCGGCGGGTCGTAGGCGCCGACGCGGTCGCGGAGCACGAGCTTGGCCAGCTCGAGCAGCTGCGTCGAGTGGGTGGTCAGGAGTGGCAGCAGCTCGGTGTCGGCGCCGTGGGTCGCCGAGACGACCGCGTGCAGCAGCCGGTTGTCCTGCGCCAGCTCGAGGACGGCCAGGATCGCCGCCTCGACCGCGTCGGGCAGGTCGTCGGGGTGCTCGTCGAAGGCGTCGGTGACCCGGGCCAGGAAGCGCTCGAGCTCGGAGAGGATCATCGCCTCGGCCAGGGCGTTCTTGGTGCCGATCTCGTTGTAGACGGTCTGCCGGCTGACGCCGACGGCGTCGGCCAGGCGCGACATAGTGACCCGCGCCCAGCCCTCGCCGGTCGTCATCACGACGGCGGCGGCGATCATCCGCTCGCGCAGCGTGTCCCCCTCGGCCGTCATGGCCCGCAGTCTAGGGACCGCGGCGGGAGGGCCGCCTACGCCCGCGACGGCTCCGGGTCGAACGGCACGAAGTCGGACTTGTCGCGCACGCCGCAGTCGGGGCAGCACCAGTCGAGGGGCACGTCGCGCCAGGCCGTGCCGGCCGCGAAGCCCTCGTGCTCGTCGCCGGCGGCCACCTCGTAGACGTAGCCGCAGCCCGGGCACCTGGCCGCGAGCACCTCGGCCGTCGGGTCGAGTGCGGAACCCGTCGCATCCGCCGCGGGGCCGCGCACTCGACCTGCCGATCCGTAACGGCGCAGGTAGGTCTCGCGCTTGCGCGGGCTGATGTTGGCGAGCGACACGTCCCCGCCGAAGTGGTCGACCACGCGCTGGTCCATCACCCGGCGCCACACGGCGGGCACGATGGCCAGCACGATCATCCCGGCGTAGCCGGTCGGCAGGACCGGCGACTCCTCGAAGTCGCGCAGCGCCTGGTAGCGCCTGGTCGGGTTGGCGTGGTGGTCGCTGTGGCGCTGCAGGTGGTAGAGCAGCACGTTGGTGGCGATGTTGTTGGAGTTCCAGCTGTGGCTGGGCAGCACCCGCTCGTAGCGCTGGCGCTCGCCGACGCCGACCTTCTGCCGGAGCATGCCGTAGTGCTCCATGTAGTTGACGACCTCGAGCAGCGAGAAGCCGACGACCGCCTGGATCAGGAGGTACGGCGCGATGCCGACCCCGAGCCACGCGATCATCGCGCCCCACAGCACCGCGGTCATCACCCACGCGTTGAGCACGTCGTTGCCGAGCCGGAAGGGGTGCTGCTTCTTCCGGGCGTAGCGCCGCTTCTCGATCCGCCAGGCCGACTTCAGGGAGCCCAGCACCGTGCGCGGCCAGAACTGGTAGAAGTTCTCGCCGAGCCGGCTGCTCGCCGGGTCCTCGGGGGTCGCGACGCGGACGTGGTGGCCGCGGTTGTGCTCGATGTAGAAGTGGCCGTAGGCGACCTGCGCGAGCGCGATCTTGGACAACCAGCGCTCGTTGGCCTCCTTCTTGTGGCCGAGCTCGTGGGCGGTGTTGATGCCGATGCCGCCGATCACCCCGATCGAGATCGCGAGCCCGACCTTGTCGAGCGTCGAGAGCCCGCCGAGCACGTCGGGGTGCGCCAGCGCGTAGAAGGCGCCGACGAACCCGGCGTACTGGATCGGCAGGAACAGGTAGGTGATCCAGCGGTAGTACTTGTCGTTCTCGAGCGCCTCGATGACGTCGTCGGGCGGGTTGGCCCGGTCGAGGCCGACCACGAGGTCGATCGCCGGCACGACGCCGAGCACCACGATCGGGCCGAGCCAGAACCACACGCTCCAGCCGGTCAGGACGTGCAGGCCGGCGCCGGCGAACGCGAGGCTCGGCACCACCAGGCCGATCAGCCACAGGTAGCGCTTCTTGTCGTGCCAGGCCTCGGTGGAGCCCTGCGGGACCGTGGCGCCGTCGGTGGGTGTCGGCATCGGGCGTGACCTCCTGGTCGAGCGAACTTTACAAGACCATACGATTTGTAAACTTCGCTGACAAGGGTCGCACGGGGCGCGCGAGACTCAGGAGACGCTCGGGGCCGCCCCCGCCAGCTCGACCAGCGCGTCCTGCACGAGGTCGGGCGAGGTCGCGGTGGTGGGTCCGACCCGGACGCCGATCACCCGGCCGTCCTCCGCCTCCAGGGCGAGCTGGGAGAGGCCGACGTCACCGTCGCGGACGTAGGCACAGGCCCGCTCACCGCCAGGCACCTCGATCGAGGACTGGTAGCCCGAAGCCGGCTTGATCGCCTCGAGCGTGCTGCACGCCTCGTCGAGGGAGCCCGACTCGCTCGCCACGACGACGACACCCTCGGGTCCCTCCCACGAGCACCCTCCCAGGCCCTCGGCCGCCGCGGTGTCGGACGACCAGCCCAGGCTCTCGATCACGCTCGCCGAGATGACCTCGTCGCACGCACCCGCCGACGGCGTCGAGGTGTCGGAGGACGACGGCGACGCGGGCGACTGGTCGGGGTCCGGACCGTCTGCGCTGTCGTTGGAGCAGGACGTCAGGGCCACGGCGACCAGGACGAGGGCGGCCGATCTAGTTCCACGCAGATGTGTCCACATGGCGCGCATCCTGCCCCTCGAGGCCCCGGGCAAACCACGCGTGCTGACCCCGCGCGCGAGGCGGGCCGATCGCACGGCCGGGCTTCGACCAATTCGTCGTCCGGGTGTTTGCCGCCGGACGTCGCGGGGCACACGGCTCCCACATCGACGACCAACCGGAAGGCACCTGATGGCCACCTCCACCGAGGAGCGACTGGAGCTCCTGAGGAAATACGACAGCTCCGGCTCCTACGCCAGCAACGACCCCGCGACGGGGCAGGACCCGACCGGTCGAGTGCAGGTCACGGTCGACCCGAGCAACCGGGTGACGAACGTGCAGGTGGCCACCCTGGACGACGGGCTCCGCAGCCCCGGCGCCCTCGCGATCGCCGTACGCGACGCCTTCGACGACGCCAGCGTCCAGCGCCACCTGGCGGGACGCGCCGGCCGGCCCGCCTCGACCGCGCCCCGCACCGTCGAGGTGCCGGTCCGCCCGACCCGTCGGCCACAGATGGACCCCAACCCCAACCGCCAGCCCAACCTGGACCTGCTCCGGGACCGTGGACACACCCCCGACCTCACCATCTCGGCCGTCGGGATCTCGCGCAACGAGTGCGTGCAGGTGACCCTGCTGCCCGCGAGCTCGGCCGGTGAGGTGGAGGTCGTCGAGCCGGGGTGGCTGGCCAACGCCAGCACCGGGCAGGTGTCCAACGCTCTGACCGAGGCCTTCGAGGCCGCCTACGAGAATCGAGGAAACTGATGGGTGACTACGGGACATTCACCGTCCAGAGCAACAAGCTGCGCGAGGCGGCCGACATCTGGAGCGACTGCGCCGCCGACACTTGGCGCGTCTACACCGACATCCACCCGGCCGAGGGACAGGGCTCCAAGTTCGGGGTCCTGGCCGGCTCGAGCGGCGTGTCCGACTCCTTCGACACGTGGATCGCCGCGATGTGCCTGGCCACCCACACGGCGTCGAAGAACTTCTACTACCTCAAGGTCGCGCTCGAGTCGACCGCCAACGGATACGACGGCGCCGACGACACCGCCGCCACGTCCGCCGAGACCCTGGACAGGATGATCGACAATGGCTGACCCGACCACGTTCAGCGACCTCTGGGTCCAGTTCGGCGAGGAGTGGGACAAGTTCCAGGAGGACTACTGGGACAACATCGACAAGTGCGTCAAGACCATCAACGACGCGCTCAGCGGTGTCGGCCAGTTCCTCGACGACATCCTGCCGGGCGAGAACAAGGCCGAGATGGCCTGCGACAAGTGGAACGACGAGATCTGGCCCGCGCTGCGCGACGGCTACCAGGAGATCGTCGACAAGGTCGAGGACGCCGTCAACGACCTCGCCGGCAACCCGCTCGACATGCAGAACTACGCCGAGGCCTTCGTCACCGCCAAGGCCGACCTGTCGACCCAGCGCGGCTACCTCGAGGCATCGCGTGGCATCACCGAGAGCTGGACCGGCGAGGCCTTCATCAAGTACGACGTCGTCTCCGGTGAGCAGTACGACGCCCTGAAGCTGCTCGGCGACGCGCTCACCGAGGGAGGCAAGCTGACCAGTGCGGCGGCCAAGAAGATCCTGCAGCTGTGGGCCGACCTGATCCACCAGTTCGCCAGCTTCTACACCGACATCTTGAACATCCTCTCGGAGGGCACCTCCGTCGAGAACATCTTCAGCTTCGAGGTCCCGGTGATCATCTCCGCGATCGCCAAGGTGTGGCAGAAGGTCGCCGACATCACCAAGCTGCTGCTCGACTTCATGCTCGCCCAGGCCACGACCGACACCACCGACTGGCTCAGCCTCGCGTCGGGCAGCGGCGGGCTCCCGAACAACGAGTGGCCGCCCATCTCGGAGAGCGCCAGCGACACCATCAACGACCCCAACAACTGGGGCGCGAAGTAGCTCACCGGCGCCCTGCCCGGACGGTCCTCGCGTCCGGGCAGGCAACAGCCCAGCCACTCGATCTCCACAAGATTGCACGGAATCCCGGTATCCCCACGACCGCTGAACGGCGCCCCTAGCCTCCGAAACGGCTACCGCGACATCTCCGGGGCCCCCGACATCGTCGGGGGACGCGTGAGCCCTCATCGCTCACTAGGGGAATGTCGTGACCACACGTCTCGCTGCCATCCTCGTCACGACGGTCGTCGTGGCAGGCGTGGCGCCCGCTGCCCAGGCAGCGGACCAGAAGAATCCGTTCGTCAAGCCGGCCGCGCACACGATCTCGCACAAGATCGTCGCCGCCGACGCCCGTCCGGACGTCTACACCGTCCGCGAGGACCAGCGCCTGGTCCTCGGGCCCGGCAAGGGCCTGCTCGCCAACGACCGCGGCGCGCTCCGTGCCGGGGACCTCAAGCACCTCAGCGGCGTCGGCAAGGGCGTCCTCAAGCCCAACGGGGCCTTCGTCTTCACGCCCAAGCCGGCCAGCCACGGCCTCGAGGTCTTCTCGTACGGCGTGAGTGGCGCCCACGGCACCGACCGCGCCTCGATCCGGGTGCGCGTCCTCTACGTCAACGACGCCCCGTCGTTCGTGATGGAGTCGCTGCCGGGCGGCCTGAGCGCCACCGAGGACACCGGCTCGGCGCCGGTCAAGGTCGTCACCAGCACGTCCCCCGCGCCGGTCGGCCAGCGTGAGCTCAACCAGCGCGTGAAGGTCAAGGTCACCACCAATAACACCGCCATGTTCGCCAAGCAGCCCTCGATCGACAAGCAGGGGATGCTCACCTACACCTTGGCCAAGGACGCCTCCGGGACCGCGACCCTGGTCCTCACGCCGAGGGACAGCGGCGGCCGCGGAAACGGCGGTCGTGACACAGGTGCCTCCCGCACGCTGGTGCTCACCGTGGCCAACGTCAACGACGCGCCGGTCCTCCAGCGGGTCGACGCGACGCTCCCCGCCGTCGTCGGCGCGCCGGTCACCCTGACCGCCGTCGCCACCGACGTCGACCCCGGTGACGTCTTGGCCTACTCCTTCGACTGCGACGGCGACGGCGTCTTCGAGGTCGGCCCGCAGGCCGCCGCCACGACCACCTGCACGTTCGCGACCGTCGGCGACCACACCGTCACCGCGCTGGTGACCGACCAGGCCGGCGCCACCTCCACCAAGCAGCTCGTGGTCGCGGTGCAGGCCAAGGCCGACGTGGCCCCGACCGCCGTGGCCGACAGTGCCACCATCGCCGAGGACGCACCCGCGACCGGGATCGACGTGCTCGCCAACGACACCGATCCGGACGGCGGCCCGAAGGCCGTCACCGCCGCCACCCAGCCCGCCCACGGCACGGTCGTCGTCGCGGCCGACGGCAGCGGACTGACCTACAAGCCGAACGCCGACTACAACGGCGCCGACTCCTTCACCTACACGGTCAACGGCGGCTCCACCGCCACCGTCTCGATGACCGTCTCCGCCGTCGACGACAAGCCCGTCGCCCACGACGACGCGATCACCGTCGACGAGGACGCGCCGGCCACGGCGGTCGACGTGGTGGCCAACGACACCGACATCGACGGCGGCCCGAAGGTCGTCGCCTCGGTCAGCGAGGCCGAGCACGGCACGGTCGTGCTGGCCGCCGGCGCGGTGACCTACCGCCCCGACGCCGACTACAACGGCGCCGACTCCTTCACCTACACCCTCAACGGCGGCTCGACCGCGAGGGTCGCGGTCACGGTGACCGACCTCGACGACGCGCCGGTCGCGCACGACGACGAGCTGACCGTCGAGGAGGACGCCG
>NZ_PYXZ01000010.1 GCF_003057875.1 Nocardioides currus
TCTGAGCAATCGGTGCGTCACCGCGCCGAGCGACCGCAACGACATCGTCGCGGAACTCCTTGGGATGGGGAGCAGGCATGGTCGACATCCTTCCAGCGGCGACTCACATCGCCACAGGTCAGGCGACAACCAAACCTTCAGCAGTCCCGGAGCTCACTGGAGCAGGTCTGTCGCACTACGGTTAAGAATCGAGGCCGCGAAAGCAATCGAGCGCCGTCGAGGCCTGAAATGGCAGTGCTAGGGGCGCGCGGCCCGAAGGCCGAACTGGCGTGCGTGAGCTTACGAGGGTCCAGCCGCGAAGGAACCGCTGGTTAAGAGGCCTGCGCGCTCTCGGTCGTCGGCTTGTGCGGATGGTCCGAGCACTGCGCACATGTCCACAGTGCACTTCGTGTGGCAAAGGGCGACTCGAGGCAGCGGGCCCGCAAAGTGCTCTGAGCGCTCCAGACAAGGCATGAGGACCATCGTTGTCGGGACTTTCGGCACTGCCTGCACAACTGTCGATCGAGAATGATCGCCTGCGTGCACAACATCGAAAATGTGAACATCGTCATCTTCGATCCCGGGAACGGCCGGGGCATCGCAAGTGCCAACTGAGAATCCGGGTCCTCCCCGCGTTCGCGACCATTCCGATGTGGGAGAGTCAAGTCCTCACGTTGCCCAGGACCCCGGCAACCCACGCACGACGATGCAAGGCGGCCTGATGTCTGAGGCACGAACGCCGGGTCCCAACGAGCGCAGCTCACCTGTGCTGATGCTCGCCCTGGCCACGCTCGGCTTCGCGGTCAACTTCTGGGCCTGGGCCCTGATCAGCCCGCTCGGCCCGATGTTCCGCGACTCGGGTGCGCTCGGCTCGCTGAGTGAGTCGGACGTCGCGCTCCTGGTGGCTGTGCCGGTGCTCGTCGGCTCTCTCGGTCGCATCGTCGTCGGCGCCCTGACCGACCGCTACGGCGGCCGGATCATGTTCCCGGTCATCTCCGCCGTGACGATCCTGCCGGTCCTGTTCATCGCGTTCGTCGCCCTCGACTCATACGCCCTGCTGCTCGTCGGCGGGTTCTTCCTCGGGGTCGGCGGCACCGTGTTCGCGGTCGGCGTCCCGTTCGTCAATGCCTGGTTCCCGCCGGAACGCCGTGGCCTGGCCATCGGTGTCTTCGGTGCCGGCATGGGGGGTACGGCGATCAGCGCCCTCACCACCGTCAAGCTCTTCACCAACCAGGGCGAGAAGGCACCGTTCCTCATCACCGCAGTCGTGCTCGCGGTGTACGCCGCCGTCGCCTGGCTCCTGCTTCGCGACGCACCAGGTCGAGTGGTGCCCACGACCAGTCTTGCGAGCCGGCTCAACGCGAACGCCCGGCTGCCGATCACCTGGCAGGCCTGCATCCTGTACGCCGTCGCGTTCGGTGGCTATGTCGCGTTCTCGGTCTACCTGCCGGCGTACCTCAAGACCGCTCACGGTCTGACGGCTGCCGACGCGGCGAACCGGATGGCCGGCTTCGTGCTGGTCGCAGTGATCATGCGCCCGGTCGGTGGTTGGCTCTCCGACAAGTTCGGGGCAATCGCCGTCCTGGCCACGTCGTATGCCGTGGTGATCGTCGGCGCCGCAA
Source organism: Nocardioides currus (assembly GCF_003057875.1). GTDB lineage: Bacteria > Actinomycetota > Actinomycetes > Propionibacteriales > Nocardioidaceae > Nocardioides > Nocardioides currus. Next base: position 1,602 of record NZ_PYXZ01000010.1, read on the forward strand.
TCTCGGCGGGCACCCCTCCGCTCGACGGTGTCGGCACCGTTGCGTTCCTGGCCATGGCGGCGGCTCTCGGGGCCGGTAGCGGCGCGACGTTCGCCCTCATCGCCAAGGTCACCGACCCCAGCCGGGTCGGCGGCGTGACCGGACTCGTCGGCGCCGCAGGTGGCCTGGGCGGCTTCCTGCCGCCGCTGATCATGGGTTTCGTCTACGGCCGCACCGAGTCCTACGCGATCGGTCTGTGGATGCTCTCGATCACCGCCGCCCTCACGCTCGCGCTCACCCTGACCATCGTCCGACGCACCGCCCAAGGACAGGACATGCATTGAGCAGCACGAACGAGAAGGACATCGGCATGGACGGCCCCCTCGCGGACGCACTCGTGCGCAGCCGGCGGTTCTTCACCAAGGGCACGATCTCGGATGACCTCCGAACCTTGTCGAAAGTGGGTGGCCGCGAGGCCGACGACTTCTACCGCGACCGATGGAGCCACGACAAGGTCGTCCGCTCCACGCACGGCGTCAACTGCACCGGCTCGTGCTCGTGGAAGGTGTACGTCAAGGACGGGATCATCACCTGGGAGACCCAGCAGACCGACTACCCCTCGGTCGGCCCGGACTCCCCGGAGTACGAGCCCCGTGGCTGCCCCCGCGGCGCTGCGTTCTCCTGGTACACCTACTCGCCGACCCGGGTCCGTTACCCCTATGTCCGCGGCGTCCTGCTCCAGATGTTCCGCGAGGCAAAGGCCCAGCACGACGGTGACTCCGTCCGCGCCTGGGAGCACATCGTCGAGAACCCGCAGCGCGCGAAGGCCTACAAGTCCGCCCGCGGCAAGGGCGGCCTGGTCCGCGCCACCTGGGAGGAGGCAAGCGAGATCGTCGCGGCTGCCCACGTGCACACGATCAAGAAGTACGGCCCTGACAGGGTCGCCGGCTTCTCGCCGATCCCGGCGATGTCGATGGTCTCGCACGCGTCGGGTGCGCGCTTCGTGAACCTCATCGGCGGCTCGATGCTGAGCTTCTACGACTGGTACGCCGATCTGCCGGTCGCTTCCCCGCAGGTGTTCGGCGACCAGACCGACGTCCCCGAGTCGGGTGACTGGTGGAACGCGGGCTATCTGATCATGTGGGGCTCCAACCTGCCGGTGACCCGCACGCCCGATGCGCACTGGATGACCGAGGCCCGCTACCGCGGCCAGAAGGTGATCGCCGTCGCGCCCGACTACGCCGACAACGTGAAGTTCGCCGACGAGTGGCTCCCCGCCCGGCCCGGCACCGACGCCGCGCTGGCGATGGCGATGGGTCACGTCGTGCTCAAGGAGTTCTTCGTCGACCGGGACACGCCCTACTTCACGCAGTACGTGAAGGCCTACACCGACCTGCCCTACCTGGTGAAGCTCGACGACGCTGCCGACGGCGAGTTCACGGCCGGCAAGTTCCTCACCGCCTCCGACCTCGCGTCCACCGACGAGGCCGAGGAGAACGCCGCCTTCAAGACCGTCCTCATCGACGCCGGCACCGGGGAGCCCGTCGTGCCCAACGGCTCGCTCGGTCACCGGTACGGCGACGCCGGGATCGGGAAGTGGAACCTCGAGCTCGGCGACGTCGACCCGCAGCTTTCCCTGCTCGACGGTGCGGAGGAGACCGTGCTCGTCCGCTTCCCACGCTTCGACACCCCAGACGGCGCGGCTGCCGACCTCCCGCGTGGGGTGCCCGTCCGCCGTATCGACGGCCACCTCGTCACCACGGTTTTCGACCTGCTGCTCGCGCAGTACGGCGTCGGCCGCGACGGACTGCCCGGCGAGTGGGCCACTGGCTATGACGATGCGGAGTCGCCGTACACACCTGCGTGGCAGGAAGGCATCACCGGCGTCCCGGCCTCGACCGCGGCGCGGGTCGGCCGGGAGTTCGCCGCCAACGCAGAGGAGTCCAAGGGCCGCTCGATGATCGTGATGGGAGCCGGCACCAACCACTGGTTCCACTCCGACACGATCTACCGCGCCTTCCTCACCCTGACCAACCTCACCGGCTGCCAGGGCGTCAACGGCGGCGGCTGGGCGCACTACGTCGGCCAGGAGAAGGTCCGCCCGATCACGGGCTACACGCAGATTGCGAACGCGCTCGACTGGAACCGGCCGCCGCGCAACATGATCCAGACCGCCTACTGGTACCTCCACACCAACCAGTTCCGCTACGACCAGTTCGGCGCCGACACCCTGTCCGCCACCACCGGCAGCGGCCAGCTGGCCGGCAAGTCCACCGCCGACGTGATCGCGCAGAGCGCACGGATGGGCTGGATGCCGTCCTACCCGACCTTCGACCGCAACCCGCTCGACCTCAGCGACGACGCCGCCGCAGCGGGCAAGCCCGTCGGTGAGTACGTCGTCGAGCAGCTCAAGTCCGGCGAGCTCGACTTCGCCGGGGAGGACCCGGACGCGCCGCAGAACTACCCGCGCATCCTGTCGATCTGGCGGGCCAACCTGCTCGGCTCGTCGGGCAAGGGCAATGAGTACTTCCTCAAGCACCTGCTCGGCACCGACTCGTCGGTGCGGGCGACCGAGACGCCGGAGCACCAGCGTCCGGTCGACGTGACGTGGCGAGACGAGGCGCCCGAAGGGAAGCTCGACCTGCTGATGACGATCGACTTCCGGCAGACCAGCACCACGATCTTCTCCGACGTCGTCCTGCCGGCGGCGACCTGGTACGAGAAGCACGACCTCAACACCACCGACATGCACCCGTTCGTGCACTCCTTCAACCCGGCGATCGCGCCGCCGTGGCAGACCCGCACCGACTGGGACGCGTGGCAGACGATCGCCGAGAAGTTCAGCGAGCTCGCTGCCACTCACCTGGGCGTGCGCAAGGACGTCGTCGCCGTACCCCTCACACACGACACCCCCGACGCGATGGCCAACCCGCACGGCGTCGTCCGCGACTGGAAGAAGGGCGAGTGCGAGCCGATCCCGGGCGTCACGATGCCCAAGCTGGTCGAGGTCGAGCGCGACTACGGCGCGGTCGCCGACAAGATGAACGCGCTCGGGCCGCTCGTCGACACCCTCGGCGCGACCACCAAGGGCGTCACCTTCGAGCTGAGCAAGCAGGTCGACTACCTACGAGCGAAGAACGGCGCCGTCCGCGGTGGTGTCGCCGACGGCAGGCCGTCACTGAAGAAGGACGTCAACGTCTGCGAGGCGATCCTGGCGATGTCCGGTACCACCAACGGGCACCTAGCCACCCAGGGCTTCAAGACCCTCGAGAAGCGGACCGGTGTGCGGCTCGCCGACCTCGCCGAGGAGCACGAGGGCAAGCAGATCACCTTCGCGGACACGCAGGGCCCGCCCGTGCCGGTGATCACCTCACCCGAGTGGTCGGGCTCCGAGACCGGTGGTCGGCGCTACTCGCCGTTCACCATCAACGTGGAGCGCAAGAAGCCCTGGCACACGCTGACCGGGCGGATGCACTTCTACCTCGACCACGACTGGATGACCGAGCTGGGCGAGGGCCTACCGGTCTACCGGCCACCGCTCAACATGGCTGCCCTGTTCGCAGAGCCCGTCCTTGGCAACGTCTCCGACGGCTCGAACGGGCAGGTCGAGGGGTTGACCGTGCGCTACCTGACTCCGCACAACAAGTGGTCCATCCACTCCGAATACCAGGACAACCTGTTCATGCTCTCGCTGTCGCGCGGCGGCCAGAACATCTGGATGAGCGACCGCGACGCCGTCAAGGTCGGCATCAAGGACAACGACTGGATCGAGGCGGTCAACCGCAACGGTGTCGTCGTGGCCCGGGCGATCGTCTCGCACCGGATGCCGGAAGGAACGGTGTACATGTACCACGCCCAGGACCGGCTCATCGACGTCCCGCTCGCAGAGACATCGGGAAAGCGCGGCGGCATCCACAACTCGCTGACACGCCTGCTGGTCAAGCCCTCCCACCTCATCGGCGGGTACGCCCAGCTGACGTTCGCCTTCAACTATCTCGGCCCTACCGGCAACCAACGTGACGAGGTCACCATCATCCGCAAGAGAAGCCAGGACGTGACCTACTGATGAAGGTCATGGCGCAGATGGCAATGGTGATGAACCTCGACAAATGCATCGGGTGCCATACCTGCTCGGTCACGTGCAAGCAGGCATGGACCAACAGGTCGGGCACGGAGTACATCTGGTTCAACAACGTCGAGACCCGGCCCGGCCTCGGCTACCCGCGGACGTACGAGGACCAGGAGAAGTGGAAGGGCGGCTGGGAGGTCAACAAGCGCGGACGCCTGAAGCTCAAGGGTGGGGGACGGCTGAAGAACCTGGCAACGATCTTCTCCAACCCCAAGCTGCCCTCGATCGGCGAGTACTACGAGCCGTGGACCTACGACTACTCCACGCTCACCGACGCACCGGCCCAGGAGCACACCCCCGTCGCCCGTCCGAAGTCGCTGATCAGCGGCAAGAACATGAAGATCGAGTGGTCGGCCAACTGGGACGACGACCTCGGCGGCTCCACGGAGACCGCGCACCGCGACCCGATGCTGGCGAAGATCGCCGAGAAGGTGAAGTTCGAGTTCGAGCAGACCTTCATGTTCTACCTGCCCCGGATCTGCGAGCACTGCCTCAATCCGTCGTGCGCGGCCTCGTGCCCCAGTGGCGCGATCTACAAGCGCGAGGAGGACGGCATCGTCCTGGTCGACCAGGACAAGTGCCGCGGCTGGCGCAAGTGCGTCTCGGGGTGCCCCTACAAGAAGATCTACTTCAACCACCGCACCGGCAAGGCCGAGAAGTGCACGTTCTGCTTCCCGCGCATCGAGGTCGGCCTGCCCACCGTCTGCGCCGAGACCTGCGTCGGGCGACTGCGCTACATCGGCCTGATGCTGTACGACGCCGACAAGGTGCTCGAGGCCGCCTCCACCGAGGACGACCACGGGCTCTACGAGGCCCAACGAGACGTCTTCCTCGACCCCTTCGACCCCGACGTGATGCGTGAGGCCGAGAAGGCCGGCATCGCCCGCGACTGGATCGACGCCGCGCAGCGCTCACCGATCTACGCGCTGATCAACACCTACAAGGTGGCGCTCCCGCTGCACCCGGAATACCGCACCATGCCGATGGTCTGGTACATCCCGCCGCTCTCGCCGGTCGTCGACGTGGTGCAGGAGACCGGGGAGGACGCCGAGGACAAGGGCAACCTCTTCGCCGCCATCGACGCCCTGCGGATCCCGGTCGAGTACCTCGCCGAGCTCTTCACGGCAGGCGAGGTCGAGCCGGTGGACGCAGTGCTCAAAAAGCTGGCCGCGATGCGCTGCTACATGCGCGACATCAACATGGGGCGCGACCCGGACGCCTCGATCCCGGCCGCAGTCGGGATGACCGAGGAGGAGATGTACGACATGTACCGCCTCCTCGCGATCGCGAAGTACGAGGACCGCTACGTCATCCCGCCCACACACGCCGAGCAGGCGCACTCCCTGGAAGAACTGTCCACGGAGTGCTCCGTCTCCGAGTACGGCGGTGGCCAGCAGGACCTCTTCGGCGAGGGGTCGGGCGTACCGACACCGATCGCGGTCGAGAACTTCCAGATGCTGCAGGACCGGCAGACCTCCGACTCGCTGGCCGGGCCGGAGAACAAGGAAGGTCGGGTGAACCTGCTCAACTGGGACGGCAAGGGCTCGCCGCCCGGCATGTTCCCGCCGAAGGGATCCGACTCGTGAGCGGCCCGCGTGGGAAGTCGGCGCTGGCTCCCGAACAGCTGACCATCGTGTGGCAGTCGGTCTCGTTGCTCCTCGACTACCCCGACGAGCAGGTCCTCGGCCGAGCCGATCTGGTTCGGTCAGCCGCCACCAGACTGCCGGTCGCGGTCGGCGACTCGATCCGCACCTTCCTGGACCACCTGGAGTCGACGCCGCTGCCGGAGCTGCAGGCCGACTACGTCGAGACGTTCGACAACCGGCGGCGCTGCAACCTCTTCCTGACCTACTTCGCCCACGGCGACACCCGCAAGCGGGGGATGGCGCTGCTGCGCTTCAAGCAGACCTACCTCCGCGCGGGGTTCGAGCTGGACGACGCGGAGCTGCCCGATCACCTGTGCGTCGTGCTCGAGTTCGCGGCCACGATCGACCGCGACCTCGGCCGCGACCTGATGCTCGACCACCGCGCCGGGCTCGAGCTGCTGCGGCTCTCGCTCCGCGACATGCACTCGCCCTGGGCGAGCCTGATCGACGCCGTCACCGCGACCCTGCCGCCATTGCGCGGTGAGGAGCGCGACGCCGTGCGGCGCCTGGCAGCCGAAGGACCACCCGAGGAGGAAGTGGGACTGGCGCCCTTCGCCGCGCCGCAGTTCAGCCCCGGTTCGGCGACCGAGAAGACCCTCCTGCCCATGCCGTCGTTCCCAGGAGTCCGTTCATGAACGACTTCCTCTTCGTCGTCTTTCCCTACATCTGCCTGACCACGTTCGTCGTCGGGCACCTGTGGCGCTATCGCTACGACAAGTTCGGCTGGACCACCCGCTCGTCCCAGCTCTACGAGAACCGGCTGCTGCGCATCGGCAGCCCGCTGTTCCACTTCGGGATGCTCGGCGTCGTGGGAGGGCACGTCTTCGGGCTGTTGATCCCGCAGTCGTGGACCGACGCGGTGGGGATCAGCGAGCACGCCTACCACGTGGCTGCGGTCGGGGGCGGCCTGCTGGCCGGAATCGCAACGGTGGTCGGCCTGGCCATCCTGGTCTATCGGCGTCGCACCGTCGGGCCGGTCTTCTCCGCGACGACCGTCATGGACAAGGTGATGTATGCCTTCCTGATCGTCGCGATCGTGCTGGGCATGTGGAACACCGTCGCCGGCTCGATCCTCACCCTCGGCGGGGAGTACAACTACCGCGAGGGCGTCTCGGTCTGGTTCCGCTCGTTCCTGGCCTTCCAACCCGATGCCTCGCTGATGGCCGACGCGCCCCTGGGCTTCCAGCTGCACGCGCTGGTCGCCTTCGGGCTCTTCGCGCTGTGGCCCTTCACGCGCCTCGTGCACGTCTTCAGCGCTCCGCTGGGCTACCTGACGCGCCCCTACATCGTCTACCGCAAGCGCGACGACACCCAGCTCGGCAGCCACCGCCCCCGCCGCGGCTGGGACCGGGTCGGCTGACGTGTGCGAGTACTGCGGATGCCGCGGCGTCCCGCCGATCGCCGAGCTGATGGACGAGCACATGGCCCTCATTGGCCAGGCCCACTTCGTCCGGCAGGCGCTGGGCACCGGCGATCACGCGGCGGCGATGGCGCTGCTCAGCGGGCTCATCGCCCACCTCGAGCGGCACGTGCAGCGGGAGGAGGCCGGCATCTTCACGGCGTTGCGCACGTCGGGAGAGTTCCTCGACGAGGTCGACGCGCTGGAGGGCGAGCACCGAGACCTTGCCGCAGCGGTCACGGCCCTCGACCCCGACTCGTCGGACTTCGCCGCGCGGGTGACCCATCTGCTCGATGACCTCGAGATCCATGTCGAGCGCGAGGACCTCGGGATCTTCCCGGTCTCAGTCGTCACGCTGGGGGCGACGGGCTGGGCGATCGTCGACCAGGCCCACACCGCGTCGCCGAGCTTCCTGCTCGACCAGTCGACGACATCGCCCGCCTGACGCAGCTCAGGACTCGCCGTTCCGCCTCACAAACAGGAGAAGCCATGCAGAAGGAATCACTGACGGCCCTGGTCCGCCATCACCTCGAGACAGCGGCCACCGCGTCGAGCGGTCGCAGCGCCCACACGATCTACGGCGGGCACGAGCGCACCCTCCGCCAGACCCTGATCGCGCTGCGGGCCGGCTCGAACCTCGACGAACACGAGAGCCCGGGCGAAGCGACCCTCCAAGTCCTGCATGGCCGCGTCACGCTGGTCGCAGGCGACAACAGGTGGAACGGATCTCGCGGTGACCTCATGACTATCCCCGACTCCCGGCACGCCCTTGAGGCAGTCGAGGACTCGGTGGTCCTCCTGACGGTAGCCATGCGGAGCTGACGCGAAGAGCCCAGTCACCACCACAACCTCAAGAACGGAGCGAAGTCACGTGTCGAAGATCAAGGTTCTGAACTCGGTCGTCAAGCTGGATTGCCCAGCTTCCGGCTACCGAGCCTCCCAGTGAACGTCCTGGACCAGGAGGCGTCCTGCCTCGTCGCTGACGACGATGACCCGCCCACTCCGGATGGGACCGCCTTCGGTCTAGGAACGGTCATCGGTGATGTCATGCTTCGGCACCCCAAGACGCTACCTGCCCATGCGTCGGTCGAGCAGACGCGCGCGGCCCTGGCCAACGACCATGTGCACATGGTGCTGCTGACGGAGGGCACGACGCTCGTCGGCACCCTCGTGCGCGGCGACCTGCCGGGTGCGGAGTCCGGTGCCGGACCAGCGCTACCGTGGTCGAAGCTCGCCAGTCGGACCGTGGCACCGGCCACGGGAGCTGGAACCGTCCAACGACTGCTGGTCGAGCGTGGACTACGCCGACTGGCGGTGGTCAATCCCGAAGGCGCTTTACTCGGTCTCGTTTGCCTCAAGCGGCGCAGGTCGGGGTTTTGCTCGGACGCCGACGTCATATCTCGCGCACAGCACTCGCGTACACCCGGAGAAACCTCCAAGCTGGTTGAGCCGCTATATGGCGACCTCGACGATGTCTGCGACGACCCGAATGGGATAGACGGGCACAGGGACCATTGCGGGTGGCCCGGTCGGCACGCCGGTGACGAGGTCGAAACATGAGCCGTGGAGCCAGCACTCGACTACACCGCCGGTGACCTCTCCGTCGGAGAGCGCGACTTGACCATGACTGCATTCATCGAGCAGCGCGTGCACGACCCCGTCGCTGCGGGCTAGGCAGATGGGGACGCCGGAGAGCTCGAGATGGATTGCTTCCTCTTCGGGGAGGTCTGAGAGCGGGACGGCCCGCATCCACCGTGCGGTGGCGTCCGTGGGTGCCGGTGCCTCGGTCGCGGCCAGAACACCCAGCGCGAGATGTCCGCCCTCGTTTTCCCAGACGCCGATTCTGCGCCTGTCCGTCGCTGGACCTGGGCCGGTGGTTTGCTCGCCGGTCATACGAGTGAACCTCCTTGGTCCCCACCTGAGGGAACGGTGACAACAGGGGTTCCTGGGTCATCCATCAGAGACTAGCTCGCGGACTGCACGCATTGCTCTCGCAAGCGGGCGCAGCTCACGCTTTCGGGCGTGCGCTTCGCCTGGACGTGCTACTGGACCTGGCGACTGTGGACGGGGGGCACAGCGCGCAGGTGCTTGCGGACCGGATTTAGCGACCGTCACGCAGCGACGCGGCCTTGGCCGGCAGGACCTTCGCGAGCTCAGCGTTGCGAACTGGGTTCGAGGAACGAGGACACCGCTCACGCCATCATTGCCGATCTCGACGGCCGCGTAAGCCAGATGCTTGTCGAGCGCGTGCCAGACATCGACCTGCCGACGGTGGTACCCAGCGCTAGGTGACGCAAATCCACTCTGGATAGGCCGCACTCGCGATCCTCGAGCCAAGGTCGTCGCAGACCTGAAGCCGCGTCTCTGCCCTCAGCTTGCCCTCACCAGGACCGAAATCAACCCCAACTGACGATCGGTGCTCGCAGTCGTCAACTGAGAGTTTGTCCAGGTCAGAGGCGGTTGTCGACCATCGACGACGGACGACGAGAACCGCGAGTTTAGTTCCGCTTCAACGTCTGACGAGGCGCGGCCGGCCGCTCAGCGCGCCTCCTCGACCGACCGCGAGTCGGTCAGGGTGAGGGCGCCCCAACCGGCGATCACCGCCACGACCACCGCGAGCGCGGCGTACGTCACCCGCTCGCCGTGGAAGAACGACGCGACCAGGCTGGTGCTCCACACGCCGTCGGGGAGCGTCGAGGTGACCAGCGCGGCGATCAGCGTGCCGACGACGGCGGTGCCGATGCTGGTGCCGACCTCCTGGGCGGTGTCGTTCAGGGCGGTGCCGATCGAGGTGCGGTTGGCTGGCATGGCGTCGACGAGGGCGACGGCGCAGATCGTCATGACGGTGCGAAGACCGACGGTCATCACGACGACGCAGGCCGCGATGGCGGCGTACCCGTGGTCCACGGCCCACGAGAGGCCGGCCAGCGAACCGGCGAGCAGCCCCGCGCCGACGAGGCACGCGATGCGGTGCCCGAAGCGCCTGCCGAGGCCCTCGGAGATCGGGGTCGCGAGGATCATCGTGACGATCAGGGGGAGGTTCGCGAGCCCGGCCTTCATCGGGCTCCAGCCGTAGGCGTACTGGTAGTGCAGGATCAGGCCGAACATCACGCCGGCCATCGCGATCGAGGTGCCGACCTGGGCGATCGCAGCACCGCGGACGGTGCCGTCGGAGAAGAGCCTCAGGTCGAGCATCGGCTCGGGCGTACGGCGCTCGTGCCGGACGAAGGCCACCAGCGCGACCAGCGCTCCGACGGCCGATCCGAGGGTGACCAGTGAGACCCAGCCGTGCTCGATGCCGCTGGTGAGCGTGTAGCAGGCGAGCCCGATGGCGGTGATGGAGAACGCGGCGCCGGGGAGGTCGAGGCGGTCGATCGTCAGGTCCTCGGGGCGGTCGGCCGCGACGCCGACCCGCACGCCGATCCAGGCGATGAGGGCGATGGGCGCGTTGACGACGAGCAGCCACTCCCAGCGGAGGTGGGTCAGCACGGAGCCGCCGAGCACGGGGCCGAGGATGAAGCCGCTCATCCCGACGATGATCATCACGGTCATCGCGCGCATCCGCAGGGCCTGGTCGTCGAAGAGCCGGAAGACCAGGGAGTTCGTGATGGGGGCCATCGCGGCGGCTGCGAGCCCCAGGGCAGCACGGAGGGCGATCAGCTCGCCGGCGGTCTGGACGAGCACGACCGCGAGGCTGATCAGGCCGAAGGCGCTCAGGCCCCAGAGCAGCACGCGCCGACGGCCGATGCGGTCGGCCATCGAGCCGGCGGTGAGCAGCAGGCCGCCGAAGGTGAGGGAGTAGGCGCCGGTGACCCACTGGAGGGCCGTGGTGCCGCTGCCGAGGTCGCGGCCGATGGCCGGCAGCGCGATCGTGAGGAGCGTGTTGTCGACCATCTCGACGAAGAAGGCCAGGCAGAGGGCGAGAAGCGGGATCCACGCCGCCCGGAGGGACGGGTAGGTACGGGCCGGCGCGGGCTGGACGGTGAGAGCAGTCATGGGAGGCACCTCCTCGGTGCGGGTCGATCGATCATCGAACGTTGTACGATTCTCGTACAACGTTCGAAAGATAGAACACTGTTCGATGGGTGTGCAACACCATGCACGATCGTGAGGTGATGGGATGGGTCACATGGTTGACAAGCGCGCTCGCCCCGAGCGGCGCGGAGGCGGCGGAGCTGGCGCGAACCGGCGGCGCGCTGCGCACTCGATGGAGGCCGTCATCTCCGAGGCGGTCGCGCTCCTCGACGAGGCCGGCGACTCCGCGCTGACCTTCCGTGCGCTCGCCGCGCGGCTCGGCGGAGGAGCGGCCAGCATCTACTGGTACGTCGCGAGCAAGGACGAGCTCCTCGACCGCGCCAGCGACCACGTCATCGCCCAGGTGATCACCGACACGGCCGGCTTCCACGGATCCGAGGACCCGATCGACGACCTCCGTGCGATCGCGGTGACCCTCTTCGATGCGATCACCGACCGACCCTGGCTCGGTGCCTACTTCATGCGCGACACCGAGGTGCAGCCCAACGCTCTGGCCCTCTACGAGCGGCTCGGCCAGCAGGTGCTGCGCCTCGACCTGACTCCCCGGCAGTCGTTCCACGCCGTCTCGGCCGTGATGGGCTTCGTCGTCGGCATCGCCGCCGACCTCGGCCAGAAGCCGCCGGAGGAGGTCGTCGACGGCTCGGTCGCGCGCGACGAGTACATCGAGCGTTTCGCCGACCAGTGGCGCGCCCTCGACCCGGCAGAGTTCCCGTTCGTGCACCACATCGCCGACGAGTTCGCCGGTCACGACGACACCGAGCAGTTCCGCGCCGGCCTCGACCTCCTGCTCGCCGGACTTCGACTGCAGGCAGGCGCACGCCCCGGACGCGGCTGAGCAGCGGCTCGCGGTCAGACCGAGAAGTGACCCGGCGCGAGGCTGCGCAGCACGCAGAGCTCGTGGCCCTCCGGGTCGGCGAGCACGACCCAGGACTCCTCGCCGCTCTGGCCGACGTCCGCCCGGGTGGCGCCGAGGGCGAGCAGCCGCTCGACCTCCTCGTCGCGGGAGCAGTCGACGGGGGAGAGGTCGAGGTGCATGCGGTTCTTGACGACCTTGCCCTCCTCGACGGCGGCCAGGAACATCGTCGGCGGCACCGGGCCCGCGCGCACGGCGTCGAGCAGCTCCCGGTCGTCGCGGCCATCCGGGCCGATCTCCACGAGGCCGGGCTCGCGGTGCAGCACCACCCAGCCGAGGGCCTGGGTCCAGAAGTCCGCCAGCCGGTCGGGGTCGTGGCAGTCGAGCGAGATCTCGGTCAGTCGTGACGTCATGGAGTGATCACAGCACGAACCGCCGACGCAGGAGCGACGTCAGCCGGCCAGACCCGTCAGGACGGGCACCGCGTCGGCGGGGCGCGGCAGGTCGGCCATGGCCGCAGCGACCTGCCGGGCGCACACGGCGAACTCCAGTTCGGCGAGCAGTCGGCGCACCTGTGCTGCTGCGGGCTCCACCGAGGCAGGGCCTCGCTCGACCGTCAGCCCCGCACCGACCGCCTGCACGTGCTCGCCGTTGACGATCTGGTCAAAGGTGAACAGGGGCACGACGACCTGCGGCACGCCGGCGGCCAGGGCGCCCATCGTCGTACCGAAACCACCGTGCCCGAGCATCGCGGCGGCCTCGCCGAGCGCCGCGTCCTGGGGCCACCACTGCTCCACCCGCGCGTTGGGTGGTAGGGCGCCGAGCGTTGCTGGGTCGACCTTCCTCCCGACCGTCATCAGCACGCGTGCCTCGGTGTCGGCCAGCGCGTCCAGCGCGGCCCGGAAGACGCCGGCGAACGGAGGCAGCGAGCCGGTGACCGAGCCGAAGGTGACGTAGACCAGCGGTACCTCCGGGTCGCCCCAGACAGGCACGTGGGGCGCATCGGCGACCGTCGTCGGCTCGTGGAAGCGCAGGAAGCCGGCGCCTCCCTGCTCGGTGCCGGACGCCCGGTCGAGGACCTCGGGCACCAGGCTCAGGACGGTCTCGCCGTCCATCGCCGGGCCCAGCCGGTCCTCGTCCAGTCCGGCCAGGTGGCCGAGCTCGGCGAGCGGCTCACCGATCGACTCGGCGAAGCGGGGCAGGACCTCGTGCATCCCGATGCACACCTGGGCGTGCGGCACCCCGCCCCTCTCGGCCGCCGCGAGCGAGCCCAGCTCGGCGGTCTCGCGGAGCACCAGGTCCGGCTGCCAGCGCTCGACGACCTCCAGCAGCCCTGGCAGCGCGGCCTGGGCGTCGATCCGGGCGAACACCTCACGGATGACGACCTCGTCGGCCTCCTCGAACTCCAGGCTCGGCAGGCTGCCCATGACGGGACCGATCAGCTCCGGTGGCGCGTCGGCGAAGGGCTCGTGCGCGAACCCGGCCCGGGCCACCGCAGCGCCGTACGACGCGGGCGCAGCCACCCGCACGTCGTGGCCCGCGTCCCGCAGGGCTCGCGCGAACGGCATCAGCGGCCCGAAGTGGCCGTCGTTGGCCGTGGTCGCACACAGCACGCGCACCCCACGAGATTCCCACTCGGCCACCGACTCGGCAAGACCGTCACGGGGCCATACTGGGGACGTGTTCGGACACCGCCCCGTCTCCGTCTCCGCCGCCGAGGGTGCGCGCGCGGCGCAGGCCGGTCGGGTGGTCATCTACTGGCGCAAGGGCTGCCCGTTCACCAAGCGGCTGCGGCTCGTGCTCGGCAAGCGCGGTGGCGAGGCGGTGTGGGTCGACATCTGGGCCGACGCCGACGCGGCGGCGTACGTCCGCAGCGTCAACGACGGCAACGAGACCGTGCCGACCGTCGTCATCGACGGGGAGCCGCACACCAACCCGGCCCCCCGCGTCGTCATGGCCGCCCTGTCCCGCGGCTGACCCTCAGGCGGTGGTCGCGCCGTCCGCCTCGAGACGTGAGGCGAGGCGCTCGCCCTCGATGTCGAGGTTGGGCACGAACCGCTCGAGCCACCTCGGCATCCACCAGATCCGGTCCCCGACGATCGCCATGAAGGCGGGCACGATCATCATCCGGACCAGGAAGGCGTCGGCGAGGACGCCGACGGCGAGGGCGAAGCCGATGGTCTTGAGGATGACGTCGTCGGTGAGGGCGAAGCCGGCGAAGACGCCCATCATGATCACGGCAGCGGCGACCACGACGCGCGCGCTGTGCGCGAACCCGTCGATCACCGCCTGCCGAGCCGGAGTGCCGTGGACGTAGGCCTCCCGCATCCGGGTCACGAGGAAGACCTCGTAGTCCATCGCGAGCCCGAACAGGATGCCGGTGAGCAGGATCGGCAGGATGAAGATGACCGGCGAGGTCGTGTCGAGGCCGAGGAGGCTGCTGAGCCACCCCCACTGGAACACCGCGACCGTCGCGCCGAGCGACACCCCGACCGAGAGCAGGAAGCCGAGCGCGGCCTTGACCGGCACCCAGATCGAGCGGAAGACGGCGATGAGCAGGAAGACGGCCATGCCGACCACCACGACGAGGTAGACCGGGAACGCGTCGGTCAGCTCGTTGGCGATGTCGACGCCGACCGCCGTCTGCCCGCTGACGAGGGCGCGGGCGCCGGTCTCGCCGGGCAGGTCGGCCATTGCGTCGCGGATGTCTGCCACCAGCTCCTTGGTCGACTGGTCGGAGGGGCCGGAGCCCGGGACGACCGTGATCGTCGCGAGCTGGAGGGCCTCGAGCTGCTGGGCGAAGGCCTCCTGCGCCTCCGGCGCGTCACTGGTCAGGGCGGGTACGACGGCGGCGATGTCGGACCCGTCCTGCGCGGCCATCTCCTGGAGCCGCGTGGTCGCGGCGTCGACGGCGGCGGCCGGTTCGTCGGCGCCCTGGGTGTCGACGACCACGATGAGCGGACCGTTGGCGCCGGCGCCGAAGTTGTCGGCGATCAGGTCGTAGGCCACCCGCGCGTCCGAGCCGGCGGGCTTGCTGGCGTCGTCGGGCAGCGCGAGCTGCATCGACGCGACCGGGATCGAGGCGATGGCGGCCAGGGCGATCCCGGCGACCAGCGCCGGCCAGCGGAAGCGGCTGGTCGTCTCGACCCAGCGGCGGCCGTTGGTGCGTTCGGAGCCGCCCTCGGGGTCGCGGTCCTTGAGGAACGACAGGCGACCCGTGGTGACCCGGCGTCCGGCGAAGCCGAGCAGCGCGGGGAGGAGGGTCAGGGCGATGAGGACCGAGATGGCGACCGTGAACGCACCGCCGAGGCCCATCTGGGTGAGGAAGCCGATGCCGGTCACGCTCAGGCCGGCGAGCGCGATGATGACGGTGAGGCCGGCGAAGACGACCGCGGAGCCGGCGGTGCCGACCGCGCGCCCGGCCGCCTCCTCGAGCGTGCGGCCCTGGCGCACCTCGTGCTGGTAGCGCGACATGATGAACAGCGCGTAGTCGATCCCGACCGCGAGTCCGAGCATCGTGCCGAGCGCGGGCGTGACGGAGCTCAGCTCGACGAAGCCGGTCAGCAGGGTGATCGAGACGACGCCGATGCCGACGCCGACGACGGCTGTGAGGAGCGGCATGCCGGCGGCGACCAGCGAGCCGAAGGTGAGGGCGAGCACGACGAACGCCACCGCGATGCCGATCAGCTCGGCGATCGGTAGCGCCGTCTCCCCAGCCAGCGCGTCCCCGCCGACGGCGACGGTGAGCCCGGCGTCCTCCGCCGCCTGCGCCGCGTCCTCGAGCGCGTCCTTGTCGGACTGGGGGAGGTCCACCACGGTGCTGGAGTAGCTCACCGAGGCGTAGCCGACGCGCCCGTCCTCGGAGATCGTCCCGGCGGTGAACGGGTCGGCCACCGACAGCACCCCGTCGGTGGTGAGGTCGGCGATCGCGCGGTCGACGACCTTCTTGTTGTCCGGGTCGCTCAGCGACTGTCCCTCGGGCGCCTCGAACACGACGCGCGCGCTGGCGCCGTCCGGTGCGGCCTGCGGGCTGCGCTCCTGGATCAGGTCGAAGGCCTCCGTCGACTCGATGCCCGACAGCTCGAAGTTGTCGTTGGTCTGACCGGCGAGCGTCGCGGCGCCGGCCCCGAGCACGACGAAGAGGATCGCCCAGGCGCCGGCGACCAGCCGTCGGTGCACGAACGACCAGCGTCCGAGTCGGAACAGGTGCCACGCCATCAGGACCTCCAGGAGAACGTTGAAACGGACCTCGCGGTCCACTTGTTCCAAGAGCATACGCACAACCGGACTCGACGGTCCAGTTAGGATGTGCGTGAGGGCTGTCACGACGGTCCGCGCGAGACAGGAGAGGGCGCATGGCGTTGGAGGACCGGCAGGACGAGCAGGGAGCCGCGCCCGAGGAGGAGTGGGCGGGTCGCCGGGCCGATGCGCGACGCAACCACGAGCGGGTGCTGGCGGCGGCGGTCGAGGTCTTCACCGAGCTCGGCCTGGACGCCACGATCCCGCAGGTGGCGGCGCGCGCGGGCGTCGGGAAGGCAACGGTCTACCGCAGCTATCCCACCAAGGCCGACCTCGTGACGGCGCTGGCGCGCACGCACGTCGACTGGCTCGAGGGTCTCGTGGCCGACGCTGCGACCCGGGCCGACGAGGACGCCGCCGCAGCGCTGCGCTCGCTGCTGCACGCCATCGTCCAGCGGCTGGCCGAGGACCGGCTGATGGTCGAGGTGCTGATGCGCGTGGAGGGCGGATTCGAGGAGAACGAGGAGACGACGAGCCAGTTCGAGCACGTCCTGGAGCAGGGCCGGCGACAGGGGAGCCTGCGCGCGGACGTCGAGCTCTTCGACGTGCAGGTGCTCCTCGCCGGCTTCGCCCGGTCGCTGATCGACCTGGACAACCACGACCCTGCCACCTGGCGCCGGTTCGCCGACTTCACGCTGACTGCCCTGCGCCCCTGAGCCCCGTGCAGTCCCATCGCCCACGCGGCCGAGGCGATACTGGGCCCGTGTTCCACGTGATGTTCCTCGAGCCCCGGATCCCGCCCAACACGGGCAACGCGATCCGGATGGTGGCCGGGACCGGCGCCACGCTGCACCTCGTCGAACCCCTCGGGTTCGACCTCTCCGAGCCGCAGCTCAGGCGCGCCGGACTGGACTACCACGACCTCGCGTCGGTGGTGGTGCACCCGGACCTCGACACCGCACTCGCCGCCACCGAGCTCGCCGCCTCCCGGGTCTTCGCGTTCACCGCACACGCGAGCCGCTGGTTCACCGACGTCGAGTTCGAGCCCGGCGACGTGTTCCTCTTCGGTCCCGAGCCGACGGGCCTCGCCGAGGCGGCGCTGGGCCACGCCCGGATCACCGAGCGACTCCGGATCCCGATGGTCGAGGGACGCCGCTCGCTCAACCTGTCCAACTCCGCTGCGGTCGTGACCTACGAGGCCTGGCGACAGCACGGGTTCACGGGCGCGCGGTAGCGGCTCAGGATCCCGTCGCGGCGGGTCCGCTACGAGGCGAGCTCGTCGTCGACGTACACCGGTCGCGACACCCGCAGCCCGGCCCACGTGAAGGGGACGACCGTCGCCGCGAGCAGCACCAGCGGGACGGTCCAGCTGCCGGTCGCGGAGTGGATCAGCCCGACCACGACCGGGCCGACCGCGGCGAACAGGTAGCCCGCGGGCTGCACGAAGCCCGAGAGCCGCGCCGTCACCCGGTGGTCGCGCGTGCGGGCGGTGAGCATCGCGATGGTCGCCGGGAAGGCGAAGCCGGAGAACCCGAGGAGCAGCGCCCACAGCCACGGCAGCGTGGCGGGGTCGACCAGCAGGCCGGCGTAGCCCAGCAGCAGGGCCGCGCCGAAGGCGATCATCCACGGGGCGAGCGTGCGGGAGCGGGCGATCACGGTCGGCATCAGCAGGGCACCCACGATGCCGAAGGCGGTCAGCATCGCCTGCATCGCGCCCGCGCTCGACGCCGAGAGGCCGGCGTCGCGGTAGATCTGCGGCAGCCAGCCGAACTGCACGTAGGCGTGCATCGACTGCACCCCGAACAGCGTGGCCATCGCGACCGCGGTCGGGGAGTGGAAGATCCGGCCGCCCGGCGTCGCCACCGCGGAGGCGGTGCCGCCCGGGGAGGGCGAGCGCTCGCGCAGCGCCAGCCATGCCCAGACGGGCACGGCGAGGAGGGCGACGAGGCCCCACATCGCCAGCGCGCGGCTCCAGCCCACCTGCGCCTCGACCGGCGCCGTCAGGGCCGAGCCGATCGTGCCGCCGACGATCAGGCTGGTGCCGTAGACGGTGGGAAGCAGGACGGTGTCGGAGGACGCGTGCGCCTTGATCCACGCCGGCACGAGCACGTTGCCGACGGCCATGCCGGCGAGCGCGAGCGTGGACAGGACGAGGAAGAGCCAGCTGGTGTCGGTGAGCCCGCGCAGGAGGAGCGCGGTCGCGGCCAGCGTGATGCCCGCGGCGATGCCCGTGGTCGTGCCGACCCGGCGGGCGATCGTCACCGCGATCGCACCCACCAGTCCGAAGCAGAGGCCGGGGAGCCCGGTCAGGACGCCGGCGACGCCGGAGCCGGTGCCGAGGCCGGTGGTGACCTCCTCGAGCACGGGACCCACCGAGGACGCCCCGGGTCGCAGGTTGACCGCGACGAGGACGACGGCGACGAACGCCACCCCGGTGCGCACGCCCGCGCCGGCGGTTCGGCCACGGGGTCGGCTGGGGGCAGGGGTACGCACTCGATCGAGCGTAGGCGTGGACGACCGACACCCTTACCGTGGGCTCCATGGACGAGACGTTGTTCACAGCGGCGGGTGGGAGCGACGGCCTGGTCGCGCTGGCCCATGCGTGGCACGAGCGGTGCCTGGCGGACCCGGTGGTGAGCCATGCGTTCTCCCATCCCGGCCAGCACCCGCAGCACACCGAGCGGCTGGCGGCCTACTGGGTCGAGGCGCTCGGCGGTCCTGCGGCTTACACCGACGGCCTGGGCGCGACCCACAGCCACGTGCTGCGCCTGCACTCCGGCAACGGCGAGCACGACGACATGGACCGGCGCGCGGTCGACTGCTTCGTGGCGGCGATGGACGACGTGGGTCTGCCCGGCGACGTACGCCGACCGTTGCTCGAGTGGTGGACGGCGATGGTCGCCGTGATGTCGTCGCACCCCGACTCGGCCGACGACGTGCCCGACGGTCTGCCGCTGCCGCGGTGGACCCGGGACGGCCCCACGGGGTGACGCGCCCGAAGGTGCACAGGATCACAGCGCCGATGACTTGGAACGATCCAATCCAGCGCGCAGACTGGATGCCATGAGCACCCAGACCCGACTGATCGACGAGCTCGACGCCCTCCACGCCCACTACGCCGGCGCGGTCACCGCCGCCGCCGACGCCGGGGACGTGAACCTCGCCCTCGAGCTCGCCGCCGACTACGACCGCGACGCGATCATGCTGATGGCCGAGCGCGAGGGCCGTCACGACCTGCTCGCGCACTTCGGCCTCGACAGCAACGGCGACCGCCTGGTCCTCCAGCGCGACACCCCCCTGCGCCGCCTCGCGCGGAGCATCGCCCGCCTGCGCGTGGCCTGAGCCCGAGCCGGGCGGCTCGCGTCAGGCGAGCAGCGATCGCGTGGTGCGCAGCCGCAGCGCCACGGCGCCGGTGACGCACATCAGCGTCGCGCTCACCCCGACCACTCCCGGCCAGCCGGCGCCGGCCCACGCGGTCGCGCCGAGGCTGCCGAAGACCGAGCTGCCGACGTAGTAGGTGAACGTGTAGAGCGAGGCCGCCTGGCCCGCGCTGACCCCGCCGGCGTGCGCGCGGGCGGGCACCCACCCACTGGCGACGCCGTGCACGGCGAAGAACCCGATCACCAGCAGGCCCAGGCCGGCGATCACCAACGGCAACCACTCCGAGAAGGTCAGCAGGGCACCGGCGACCGCCACGCCGGCGCCGACCGGCAGCACGGCCCGGCGGCCGAGCCGGTCCGCGAGCCGGCCGAACGACGCGGCGCTCACCGTGCCGAGCGGGTAGACGAGGAACACCAGGCTGGCCGCGCCGAGCCCGAGGCCGAACGGCGGCGCCTCGAGGCGGAAGCCGACGACGTTGAGCATCGCCACCATCGCGCCCACCGAGCAGCCGCCGATCACGTAGAGGCCGACCAGGGTGCGGTCGGACACCGCGCGCCGGGCCATGGCCAGCATCGTGCGGACCCCGGTCGGGGCAGGGGTGAAGTGCTGGGAGTCGGGCAGCGTACGGCGCACGACGACCGCGCACGCCAGCGCCAGCAGCGCGGCGGAGGCCAGCGACCAGCGCCAGCCCGCGAGCTCGGCGGTGAAGCCCGTGACGAGCCGACCGGCCATGCCGCCCAGCGCCGTACCCCCGATGTAGAGCCCGGCCGCCCGGGCCTGCGTCGAGGGGTGCAGCTCCTCGCGCAGGTAGGCCGTCGCGACGGCGGGGAGGCCGGCCAGCGACACCCCCATCAGGCATCGCAGCACGAGCAGGACGGGCCAGGTCGGGGCGAGCGCGCAGCCGACCGCGCAGAGCACCGAGAGCGCCATCGACAGGTGGATCAGCCGGGTGCGGCCGACCACGTCGGACAGCGGACCGGCCACCAGGAGCGCGACGGCGAGGGACGCCGTGGTCAGCGACAGCGTGAGGGTGGTGTCGGTCGAGGTGACGTCGAAGCGGGTCGCGAGCTCCGGGAGGATCGCCTGGGTGCTGTAGAGCAGCTCGAACGTCGCGAGGCCCGCGGCGAAGAGCGCGATGACGACGCGGTTGTAGCCGCGGGAACCGGGAAGGTGGCCCGCATCGAGGTCGGGTGCGGTGATCGTGGATGCCATGACCCGTCGATCATGGGCGCTGTCGCGTCATGCGTCCAATGTCGTGAACGGCGCTGGGCCATGCGTGGGGCGTATGATGTCGGGAGTGCAGATCAGGGACCTCGAGTGGCTCCTCGCGGTGGCCGACCACGAGCACGTGACCGACACGGCCGCGATCCTCGGGATCTCCCAGCCCACCCTGTCGCGCGCTCTGGCGCGGGTCGAGCAGGAGCTGGACGCACAGCTCTTCGAGCGGGCCTCCGACGGCGTCCACCTGACCCCGGTCGGTCGGATCGTCGCCCGCGGCGCGCGCGAGGTCGTCGCCCGCCACGACCAGCTGCTGGCCGACGTCCGCGGCGAGCTCGACCCGGAGTCCGGTGTCGCGCGGCTCGCGTTCCTCGACTCGATGGCCACCTCGTTGGTGCCGAGGCTGCTGCGGGACTTCCACGCCGCGGCGCCGCGGGTGCGCGTGCTCCTCAGCCAGGAGCCGGGTCACGAGCTCGAGGCCGACCTCGCCCGGGGCGCCGTCGACCTGGCGATCACGTCCACCAGGCCGGCCGGGCACGGGTGGCACGTGCTGCAGGAGGAGCGGCTCGTCGTCGCCGTACCGCCCTCGCACCGGCTCGCCGGGCGCACCCGGGTGCGGCTGGAGGACCTCGCGGGGGAGGAGCTGGTGACGACGCCGCCGGGCTACGGCTTCCGCACGCTCGTCGACGGGCTGCTGCGCGACGCCGGGGTGGCGCTCGACATCTCCTTCGAGAGCCAGGACCTCGCGACCATCGAGGGCCTGGTCGCCGCGGGCCTGGGGGTGGCGATCGTGCCGGAGGCGATGGTCGGGCCCTCGGGCACGCGCGGCCTCCAGATCCAGGGCTCGCCCGGCGCGCGCCGCACGATCGGGCTGACCTGGCGCACGGACCGCCGGTTGCCACCGGCCGCCGAGCGGCTGCGCGCGGTCATCGTCGGGCGTCGGGCCACCGGCTGAGCGGCGCCCGACGCCTGCGAGCATGTCCGCCATGGACATCTCGGCCGTACGACGATCCTTCCCCGCCCTCGAGAGCGGGCTGGCCCGCTTCGACGGACCCGGCGGCTCGCTCGTGCCGTCCGTGGTGATCGCCGCGGTGTCGGCGGCCATGTCGGCGGGCATGTGCCAGCGCGGCACCGTCTCGGAGCCGGACCGGCTGGCGGAGTCGATCACGTCCGGTGCCCGGGCCGACCTGGCCCGGCTGATCGGCGCCGACCCGGGCGGCATCGTCTTCGGCCGCTCGATGACGGCGCTGACCTTCGACCTCGCCCGCACGCTGGCCGCCGGCTGGGGGCCCGGCGACGAGGTCGTCGTCACGCGCCTCGACCACGACGCCAACATCCGTCCGTGGGTGACCGCGGCTGAGCGTGTGGGTGCAACCGTCCGGTGGCTCGGGTTCGACCCCGACACGGCCGAGCTCGACGACATCGCTCCGCTCCTGGGCGAGCGGACGCGGCTGGTGGCGCTGACGGCCGGCTCCAACCTCTTCGGCACCCGCCCCGACGTCCCCGCCGTGGTGCGGGCCGCCCACGAGGTCGGGGCGCTGGTCTTCGTCGACGCCGTGCACCTCGTCCCGCACGCGCCGGTCGACCTCGGCGAGCTGGGCGCCGACTTCCTGGCCTGCTCGACCTACAAGTTCTTCGGGCCCCACCTCGGCGCGCTCGCCGCAGCACCCGCCCTGCTGGAGACGCTGCACCCCGACAAGCTGCTGCCCTCGACCGACGTGGTGCCCGAGCGCTTCGAGCTCGGGACGCTGCCCTACGAGCTGCTCGCCGGCGTGAGTGCGGCCGTCGGGTTCGTCGAGTCGTTCCCGGGCGGCGCGGCCGGCATCGAGGAGCACGAGGCCGCTCTGGTCACCCGCCTCCTGGCGGGCCTTGAGGAGCTGCCCGCCGTCACGGTGCACGGCCGGCCTGCGCGCCGTACGCCGACCGTGCTCCTCACCGTCGACGGCGTCGCCCCCGCCGACGTGCAGCGCCACCTCGCCGACGTCGGCGTGGTCGTGACGACCGGGTCGTTCTACGCGCTGGAGGCCGCCCGGCACGCCGGCCTCCCGTCGACCGGGGGAGTGCGCGTCGGGCTGTCGGCCTACACCAGCGAGGACGACGTGGACCGCCTGCTCGCGGGGCTGGCCACGCTCGCCTGAGCCCCGCGTCCGTCACACTGGTCCCATGACCTCGCCACGACCGATCGAGACCTGGCTCATCGACATGGACGGCGTGCTCGTGCACGAGGAGACGCCGATCCCGGGGGCGAGCGACTTCATCGAGGCGCTCAAGGCGTCCGGCCTGTCGTTCCTCGTGCTCACCAACAACTCGATCTTCACCCCGCGCGACCTCCGGGCCCGGCTGCTCGGCAGCGGCATCGACGTGCCGGAGCAGTCGATCTGGACCTCCGCGCTGGCCACCGCCCAGTTCCTCGAGGACCAGCGGCCGCACGGCACGGCCTACGTCGTCGGCGAGGCGGGGATGGTCACCGCGCTGCACGACATCGGCTACGTGATGACCGACCGCGACCCCGACTACGTCGTGCTCGGTGAGACCCGCACCTACTCCTTCGAGGCGATCACCAAGGCGATCCGGCTGATCGAGGGCGGCGCCCGCTTCCTGGCCACCAACCCCGACCCGAGCGGTCCCAGCCCGCAGGGCACGCTGCCCGCGACCGGGTCCGTCGCCGCCCTGATCACCACCGCGACCGGCCGCCAGCCCTACTACATCGGCAAGCCCAACCCGCTGATGATGCGCAGCGCCCTCAACCAGCTCGAGGCGCACTCCGAGACCACGGTGATGGTGGGCGACCGGATGGACACCGACATCGTCAGCGGGCTCGAGGCCGGGCTGCGCACCATCCTGGTGCTCACCGGGTCGACGCAGCGCGACCACGTCGGCCGCTTCCCCTACCGCCCGACGGTCGTGATCGACTCCATCGCCGACGTGATGGACCTCGACGTCCCGTGGGAGTGACCCGCACCTAGGCTCGCGCCATGACTGCGTCCGGGGCCCGCTCTGAGTGGGACGACCACATCGCCGTGACGCCGAGCGGGGACGGCGACTTCACGGCCGACCTGAGCGACGGCTGGGTCGTCGGCGGCGGCGTCAACGGCGGCTACCTGCTCGCCACGGTCGGCAACGCCCTCGGGCAGGTGGTCCCCGGCAAGCCCGACCCGATCGCGGTCAGCGCCTACTACCTCTCCGCGTCGGTCCCCGGGCCGGCCACGATCTCGATCCGGGTGGTCCGCGACGGCGGCAGCGTCGCCACCCTCGCGGCCGACCTGGTGCAGGGCGACCCCGTCCACGGTGAGCAGGCGAGGATCACCGTGCTCGCGACGTACGGCGACCTCGACCGCCTCCCCGACGACGTCGGCACCACGGCGACGCCGCCGCCGATCGCTCCGCGCGAGCAGTGCGTGTCCAACTCGATGGCGCCGCCCGAGGTGCGCAGGGTCGCGCGGCTGATGGAGCGCTTCGAGATGCTCTTCGACCCCGGCTGCATCGGCTGGGCGGTCGGCAAGCCCGACGGCAACGGCGCTCTGCAGGCGTGGTTCCGGCTCAACGGCGAGCGCGACCCCGACCCGGTCGAGCTGCTGATGGTGCTCGACGCGCTGCCGCCGGTGACGTTCGACCTCGGGATGCCCGGCTGGGCGCCGACGCTCGAGCTCACCGCGCACGTGCGGGCGAAGCCAGCGCCCGGATGGCTGCGCGTCAGCCACCGCACCCGCAACCTCGCCGGCGGGATGTTCGAGGAGGACTGCGAGGTCTGGGACTCCGCCGACCGCCTCGTCGCGCAGAGTCGGCAGCTCGCGCGGCAACCCCGCCCCGTCGCCGGCTGATCAGTCGAAGGCGGAGCGCCGCATCGACACGATCCAGCGCCGCCGCGGGTGCTCGGTGAGCGACCACAGCCGGTCCGTGGAGGGCCAGTAGGTCAGGTCCTCCGGACCCATCGGCAGCGCGAAGCGCGTCGGCCTCAGCTGCCCACTCGAGCCGGCGTAGATCGTGCCCGGCATGAACGGGCCGTGCGAGACGGTCACGTGGTAGCGACCGCCGGCCAGCACCGCGCCCTGCATCTGCACGACGCCGCCCTCGTCGACCTCGAGCGGACGGGAGAAGCCGTCGTCGCCGGTCTGCAGCTGCCAGGTCTCGGGGTCGAGCTGGTAGCGCGCGAGCCGGTTGGGGGTCTTCTGCCCGAGGTTGTACTCGCCGGCGAGAAGCGCCGGCGGGTCGGAGCGGCGGTCGATCGAGAGGAACGAGTAGCGCAGCTGCACGTGCCCGTCGTCCGTGAACGCCTTGTAGGTGAAGCGCACGGGGAGCACGTAGCGATGGCCGTACGACGCCACGCGCTGCCCGTCGAAGCCGATCTCGTCGGGATGGTCGTCGTCGCCCGCGACGCGCATGATGTCGTCGACCCGGGCGGTCACGAACCCGCGCCTGGTGGCCGCGATGTGCAGGTAGGGACCGGCCCACACGATGCCGCCGGCGTGGATGTTCATGGGGCGGAGCTGCAGCTTGCCGTCCTTGTCGAGGACCGGGTTGACGAGCAGGACGTGACGGTAGGTCAGCGTCTCGAGGTCGATGAACGTGACCCGCGAGCCACGCTTCACACCGTCGATGCCGGTGGAGTACCACGTCGTGACGAGCACCTTGCGGCCCAGGATGTCCTCGGTGTCGCTGGCGTCCGCGCTGGTGGAGATGCCCTGTGGGAACCACAGCCGGTCCCGACGGTCGTAGTCGTCCCACGTGTAGGCCTCGCTGACGGCCCGTCCCAGGAGCCGCGCGGGGAGCCGGCTGCGACGCGCCTGGTACTTCAGGTCGTCGAGCAGCCCGCCCAACCCGGCGGGTTCACCGAGGACAGCGGCCAGGGCCGCAATCTCGCGGACGTTCTCGTCGGTGCGCTGGAGGTGCACGCCCTGGACGTACGGCGCCGGGGCGGGCGCGTCGGTCTCGTCGTCGCCGGGGGCCATGCGCCCAACGTAGCCCGGCGCCGGGCTACGCCACCGGCGCCCGGTCGAGCCCGACCGTCGCGGAGTGGCTGGTCCCGGCGGTGTCACGCCAGGTGACGTCGACCTGCTCGCCCGGCTGGTGCCGCCGGACCAGGCGACGGAGCCGGGCGGGCGACGTGACCGCCGTACCGTCCAGGGCGGTGACGGTGTCGCCGGCGGCGAGCCCGGCGTCGGCGGCCGGTGAGCCGGCGACCACGTTGCCGATCGTGGCGGCGCCCCCCGACGTGGAGAGCCCGACGCCGAGGAAGGCGGAGTAGCCGAGGGTGACCGTGCCGCCGGCGTCACCTGCCAGCACCGCGTCCACGACCGTCAGCACACGACGCATCGGGATGACGTAGCCGTCGATCCCGATCGAGCCGCTCGACGCGGCGACGTTCATGCCGACGACGTCACCGTCGGCCGCGAGCAGGGCCCCGCCCGAGTCGCCCGGGATGATGTCGGAGTCGACCTCGATCAGTCGCCGCAGCGTCGCGACCGACCCGTCGTCCTCGGTGACGTCGATGCGCTGGCGCAGGGCGGTGACCGTGCCCGCGGCGGCAGTGAGGCTGCCGCCGTCGCCGCCGGCGTCACCCACCGCGACGACCGCGTCGCCGACGTCGACCCCCGCCGTGTCGGTGTCCACTGCCGAGAGCGAGGTCGAGTCGACGCGCAGGACGGCGACGTCCTTGACCGCGTCGAAGCCGAGCACCTCGGCCGTTGCCGTCTCGCCGGTGACCGGATCGGTCACCTCGATGTTCGTCGCGCCCTCGACGACGTGGTGGTTGGTGACGACGAGCGCGCCGCCGCCGTCCGCGGTGGCGTCGAGCACGATCCCGGTCCCGGCCGCCTCGCCGGCGTCGAAGTCGACGACCGTGGAGATCTGGACGATGCCGACCGACTGCTCGGTGGTCGCGTCGGTGGCGTCGATCGAGGCCGTCCGGCCGTACGTCGCGCCGTACTGCCCGCCGTACGACTGCCCTCCGAAGGGTTGGCCGGACGACTGGCCCGGCCAGCCCCGGTCGACGAACGAGATGGGGGGCGTGGCCGCGGCGGGTACGGCGACCGCCACCGTCGGCAGGGCGAGCGCGGCTGCGGCGACGGAGCTGGTGATGCGGCGAGACAGTGACATGGGTCCTCCTGGGGTCGGTGAGCCCGACACTTCCGGCGGTGCCTGTGCCGCCCCTGTGACCCGGCTGGCGCGTGCCTGCGAGACTCGTCGGCGTGACCCAGCCGCCGCGGACGCTCGTCGTCGGGGCCGCGATCCTGCGCGACGGAGCGGTGCTCGCGGCGCGACGCACAGCCCCCGCCGAGACCGCCGGGCGCTGGGAGTTCCCCGGCGGGAAGGTCGAGCCGGGGGAGTCGCCGGAGGCAGCGCTGGTGCGCGAGGTCGCCGAGGAGCTCGGCTGCCGGATCGAGGTCACCGGCTGGCTGCCGGGCGCCGCCCCGATCGGTGACACCCACGAGCTGCGGGTGGCGTGCGCCGTGCTGACCGGGGGCGAGCCGACCCCGACCGAGCACGACCGCGTCCGCTGGGTCGGCGCTGCCGGCCTCGACGACGTCGACTGGCTCGACCCCGACCGGCCCTTCCTGCCGCACCTGCGGGAGAGGATGGCCCCATGAGGGCGATCTTCTTCGAGGAGGACGACGCGCAGCAGGTCGTGCGGCGCCTCACCGCCGACGGCTTCGAAGCCAGGGCGGAGCGGGAGCGGCTCTCCGGCGAGGACGACGACGAGGGTCACCCGTGGGCCGTGGTCACCGACGCGCCCGACTTCATGCTGGAGCTGATGGTCGACGAGCACGACGGCTGGCTGGACGCCGAGGAGGACGCGCCGAGCGTCACGCCCCTCGTCCTCCCGACGGCGCCGAAGCGGATCAAGAAGCCCCTTGACTGACGTGCAGGCGCGCCCCGTCGGCGCCCTCCCGCTCGTCCCGGCCGCCGCGTTCGTGCTGGTGTGGTCGTCGGGCTACATCTCCGGTCCGTACGGCGTGGAGCACGTCGCCCCCTTCACGCTGCTCGCGCTCCGGTTCGTCGTGGCGGCGGCGCTCGCGCTCGTGCTCGCTCGCATGCTCCGAGGCCCGCTCCGGATCGATCGGGGCACCGCCGGCCGGATCGCGCTCACCGGCCTGGTGATGAACGCGGTGCAGTTCGGCGCGATGTACCTCGCCTTCGACGCCGGCCTCGGCCCCACCCTGGCCTCGATGCTGCACGCGCTGACGCCGGTGCTGACCGCTGCGCTGGCGGCGGTCTTCCTCAAGGAGGCGCTGTCGCGACGCCAGCTCCTCGGGCTCGTCATCGGGGTCACCGGCGTGCTGATCGTGCTCGGCCCCGACGTCAGTGCGGCCGGCGGACCGGTCGGGATCGCGCTCGGCGTCTTCAGCGCGATCACCCTCAGCCTCGGCACCCTCGGCCAGCGCTGGATCGGCCACGGCCCCGACCCGATCTGGTCGGCGGCGATCCAGTTCTCGGTGTCGGCCCCGCCCCTCGCCGTACTCGCCCTCACCCTCGAGGGCACGCACGCCGTCAGCGACCCGCTGCGCGGCGGCATCGCCGTGCTGTTCCTGGCGATCGTCAACTCGATCGTCGGGCTGCTCCTGCTGGGCGCCCTCGTGCGTCGCGGTGGCGCCGGCGCGGGCTCCAGCCTGTTCTTCCTCTCGCCGCCCGTCACCGCCGTGCTGGCGTGGGTCGTGCTCGGCGAGACCCTCGGCCCGGTCGAGCTCGTCGGCCTCGTGGTGGCGGTCGTCGGCGTCGCGCTGGGCACCGGCCGGGCCGCCCCTAGGCTGGTGTCATGACTGCCGACCAGCGCGCCCTCTTCGTGCACGCGCACCCCGACGACGAGACCATCAACAACGGCGCGACCATGGCGAAGTACGCCGCCGAGGGACGTGGCGTCACCGTCGTCACCTGCACCGCCGGCGAGATGGGTGAGGTCCTCGTCCCCGATCTGTCCCACCTCGCCTACGAGGAGGAGGGCGGGCTGGGGGACCGCCGACGCCAGGAGATCGCGGCCGCGATGGCCCGCCTCGGCGTCACCGACCAGCGCTGGCTCGGCGGGTTCGGCCGCTTCCACGACTCCGGCATGGCCTGGCACCCCGACGGCCACGCCGTCGCGGCCGAGGAGATCCCCGACAGCGCCTTCTGGCACGCCGACCTGGTCGAGGCCGCCGACGCCCTGGTCACGGAGATCCGCGAGCTGCGCCCCCAGGTGCTGGTCACCTACAACGAGTTCGGCGGCTACGGCCACCCCGACCACATCCAGGCGCACCGGGTCGCGATGTACGCCGCGGTGCTGGCCGCCGCCCCGACGTACAAGCTCGGGCTCGGTGAGCCGCACGACATCGACAAGATCTACTGGTGCGCGATGAGCGAGGCGCGGATGCGCGAGAGCATCCGCCAGATGCGCGAGGCCGGCGACACCGAGACGTTCGAGGGCATGGATCCCGACGGCGAGATGGGTCCCTTCGTCACGCCCGACGAGCTGATCTCCGCGCGCATCGACGGTCGCGACTACGTCGAGACCAAGATGGAGGCGCTCAAGCTGCACCGCACCCAGGTCGACCCCGACGGGCCGTTCTTCTCCGGGGCCGAGTCGGGGCACGCGTTCTGGGGCGAGGAGTTCTACGTCCTCGCGAAGGGCACGCGCGGACCGGTCGGCGAGGACGGCTTCGAGACCGACCTCTTCGCCGGCCTCTGAGTGTCCTCGCTCCTCCTGCGCGTCGTGGTGGCGCTGGTGCTGCTCGTCGCCGGGTTCGGCGGCGGGGTGGCCGCCGCGCTCGTCCAGTCGTGGTGGTGGGGCCTGCTCCTCGGGCTCGCCTGCGCCGGCCTGACGTGCCTCGCGCTGCCGGCCGGCGGGTGGCGGTTCTCCTTCGGCCTGGGCTGGTTCGCCGCGCTCGGGTACGTCGTCCTGCCCCGCGCGGAGGGTGACTACCTGGTCCCGGCGACCGCTGCCGGCTACACCCTGCTGGGCGGCTCGTTCCTCGTGTTCCTCTTCGCCCTCGCCACCCTGCCGGGCCGCGGCTCCCGCCGTCCGGGCGGGTCCGGGGATCCGGGGGTTTCGCGCGAGGGAACCTAGGATCGCCTCGTGTCGATCCTCCCGCGCACCGATGACCAGGCCGACGGCGCCGACCACCAGCCCGCCGAGAGGTCGGGCGGGCGCACCGTCCTGTGGTTGCTGCTCGCGCTGGTGGTGCTGGGTGGCGGAGCGTACGTCGCGGCGCACTACGCGGCCGCCGACAAGGTCCCGCGGGGCACCACCGTCTCCGGCGTCGCCATCGGCGGCCACCCGCAGGCCGAGGCCGCCGAGCGTCTCCGCGCGGGCCTCGCCGAGCGGGTCTCCGGGCCGATCGAGGTGACCATCGAGGGCGAGCCGGTCAGCGTCGACCCGAGCACCGCGGGCATCGCCGTCGACTACGACGCGTCCGTGGCCGAGGCAGGCGGCGAGCGCAGCTGGGACCCGGTGCGGCTGTGGAACTACTTCACCGGCGGCGAGGACCTCCAGGCCGAGGTCAGCGTCGACGAGACCGCGTTCACCCAGGCGCTGGCCGGCCTCGACGAGCAGCACGGCACCGCCCCGCGCGAGGGCGCCCTCGGCTTCGACGCCGGCTCGATCACCACGGTGAGGCCGCGCATCGGCCAGGCCCTCGACCCGGCGTCGACCCGCGACGCGCTGGTCGCCGCCTACCTCGCCGAGGACGCCGAGGTGCCGGACCTCGCCCTCGTGCAGGAGCAGCCGGACATCGACGAGGCGGACGTCGCCGCGGCCCGCGACTCCTTCGCCAACCCCGCGGTGTCGGGGCCGGTGACCCTGAGCTTCGACGAGTCCTCGGTCAAGCTCTACCCCAAGGACTTCACCGCGGCCCTGAGCCTCGCGCCGGTCGACGGCGCCCTCGAGCCGCAGCTCGACGCGGACAAGCTCGCCGAGGTCGTCTCGGCCAACGTGGTCGCCGACGGCGCCCCGGTCGACGCGACGGTGGCCCTCGTCGGTGGCACCCCGAAGGTGATCCCCGCGAAGCCGGGCGTGACCTACGACCAGTCGCAGATCGACGCCGGCTTCCTCGCCCTCGTCGCGGCGCCCGACGGCTCGCGCTCGCTGACCGTCGACGCCAAGGTGGCCAAGCCCGACTTCACCACCAAGGACGCCCGGGCGCTCAAGATCAAGGAGCGGGTCTCCACCTTCACGACCTACTACCCCTACGCGGAGTACCGCAACATCAACATCGGCCGCGCCGCCGAGCTGGTCAACGGCACCGTGCTCAAGCCGGGGGAGACCTTCAGCCTCAACGACACGGTGGGCGAGCGCACGCGCGAGAACGGCTTCACCGAGGGCTACATCATCCAGGACGGCATCCTCGTCACCGACCTCGGCGGCGGCGTCTCGCAGATGGCGACGACGACCTTCAACGCGATGTTCTTCGCGGGCCTCGAGGACGTCGAGCACAAGCCCCACTCGTTCTACATCGACCGCTACCCGATCGGGCGCGAGGCGACGGTGGCGTGGGGCGCGGTGGACCTGAGGTTCAGGAACGACACGCCGTACGGCGTCCTGATCAGCGCCAGCGTCACCCCGGCCACCTCCGCCTCCAGCGGCGTCGTCACGGTCTCGATGTACTCCACCAAGTGGTGGGACATCACCACCTCGGAGTCGGAGCGCTACAACATCACCGAGGCGAAGGTCCGCAGGGTCGACACCCTCCAGTGCCACGCCAACACCGGCTACGGCGGCTTCGACATCGACGTCAAGCGCAACTTCTCACCGGTCGGGGCGAACACCGAGACCCGTCCGCAGGAGAACTTCCACACGACGTACACCCCCTCCGACACGGTGATCTGCACCAACCCCGACGCCGAGGACAACGTCGGCTGACGAGGTCCCGCCGGGTATCCATGGGAGAAACCGGGGTCGTCGAGGGCGCCAGACCCGAGATCTCCCATGGATATCGAGAAACGCGGGCGCGCTACGGCGTCAGGCGGTGCAGGTCGCGCGGGAACAGCGTGACCTCGCGGATGTTGGCCGCCTCGACGAGCCGGGCCACCCACCGCTCGAGCCCGATCGCGAAGCCGCCGTGCGGGGGCATGCCGTGGCGGAACGCCTGGAGGTACGCCGCGTAGTCGGCCGGGTCCTCGCCGCGCGCGCGGATCGCGGCGTCGTAGTCGCTCGGCCGGTGCAGCCGCTGGCCGCCCGTGACGAGCTCGAGGCCGCGGAAGAGCAGGTCGAAGCTGTTCGACCACTCGCCGTCGGCGGTCGAGGTGCGAGCGGAGCGAGCCTCGAGACCACGACCTGTCCACGGGTGCGTGTAGAACGGCCGCTTCGCCATCGGGTAGCCCTCGACGGCGAGGAAGTCCGACCCGTGGGTCTCGAGCGCCCACGCCCCGAGCGCGCGCTCGTGCTCGGGGGCGAGGTCGGGCTCGTCGGCCGGTGCTCCGACGAGCGCCAGCGCGTCGGCGAAGTGGATCACCGGGATCTCCTCGGGCACCACCGGGATCGTGGCCCCGAGGCGGGCCACGGCCGGCGCGGCGTGTTCGTGGACGGCGGAGAGCATCCCGGCGAGGACGTCGCGCAGCACGGCGAGCACGTCGCGGTGGTCGCGGACGAAGCCGAGCTCGACGTCGAGCGAGCGATACTCCGCCAGGTGCCGCACGGTGTCGTGCGGCTCGGCGCGGAAGACCGGGCCGACCTCGTAGACCCGCTCGAGGACGCCGACCATCTGTTGCTTGTAGAACTGGGGGCTCTGGGCGAGGTAGGCCGGCCGGCCGAAGTAGTCGACCTCGAAGACGGACGATCCCGACTCGGTGGCCGACTCGACGAACGTGGGCGTGGCGATCTCGGTGAAGCCCGACCCGTCCAGGGTGGCGCGGAAGCCGCGCAGCGACGCCGCGGCCAGCTCCCAGGTCGCGCGCTGCGCCGGGTGACGCCACAGCACGGGGGCGTGGTCGAGCAGCGTCGGCAGCGACACGTCGAGGGTGGGTCGCCACAACTCCGCGGGGGGAGTGGCGGCGGGCTCGGTCAGCGCCTCGATCGTCGCGTCGACCACCTCGACGCCGCCCGGCGCCTGCGGGTTGGCGATCGCCGTACCCACGACACGAATCGTGGTCTCCTCCGGCGGCACGGGCGTGCCAGCCGGGAGCACGACCTGCGCGAGCCCGCTGCGGTCGCGGACGACGAGGAAGGTGACACGAGCGAGCTCGCGTCGCCGGTGCACCCACCCCTCGAGCGAGACGGGACCCGTGGCCAGGGACAGGTCGGAACAGAGCGTGCGTTGCATGACTACCTCCAGGTGGCGTGGGCCCTGGAGGTGTGGGCGGGGGCAAGGTCGCGGTGCCACCACACCTTCGCCGGGCAGACTCGCCCGGCCTCTCGTCGGTGACGCCGGACGCGCGGGGCGCCGCTGCTCTGGGCTCGGCGGTGAGGCCGGACCAGGGAGGTTGTCATGCTCCGCGGTGCTCGGGACCAGCGTAGGCGCGGGTGGCCCCGCAGCGACAACTGTTTCCGCTGTCACACTGACCGCCATGCTCGTCCACCTGCGACTCAACGTGCCGTCCGACCTGAGTGACGAGGTGACCGCGCTCCTGGTCGACCACGACTGCGCCACCAACGTGACCCGCCAGCGTTCGGTGTCGCTCGTCCCGGCCGGCGACCTCGTCGAGTGCGACGTCGCGCGCGAGATGGCCGGCGAGGTCATCGGCCGGCTCAAGGAGACCGGTCTGGGCGAGACCGGCGGGATCCTCGTGTCCACGCCCACCGCCTGGCCGTTCGCGTCGGCACGCCGGTTGGAGGAGGCGGCACCGGGAGACCCCGAGGACGCGGTCATCTGGGACAGCGTCATCGACCAGGCGTACGCCGCGTCGCGTCCGACGGTCAGCTTCTACATCTTCCTCGCCCTGGCCACCCTCCTCGCCGCCATCGCCGTCATCACCGACTCCGCGGTCCTGGTCATCGGGGCGATGGTGGTGGGGCCGGAGTTCGGCACCGTCGCCGCGGTCGCCACCGGCGTGGTCTTCGGGCGCTGGCGCCTGTCGCTGCGGGCGCTGCGCCTGCTGGTGGTCGGCTTCGCCGCGTGCATCCTGGTGGTCGCACTGCTGGCGCTCGTGGCCGACCTGACCGGGCTGGTGACCTCGGAGATGGTGTCGCGTCCCCGCCCGCAGACCGGCTTCATCTGGCACCCCGACCGCTGGTCGTTCATCGTCGCCCTGATCGCCGGCGCCGCGGGCGTGCTCGCCCTGTCGACGAGCAAGGCCAACGCGATGGTGGGCGTCTTCATCTCGGTGACGACCGTCCCCGCGGCCGGCAACCTCGCCCTCGCCCTCGGCACCTGGACGCCGTCGGAGATCTCGGGCTCGCTGGCCCAGCTGGGCGTCAACCTGGCCGGGATGATCGTGGCCGGGACCGTCGTGCTCGTGCTCCAGCGGCTCCTGTGGAGCCGGGTCATGGCGGCGTCGGAGCGCCTCCTCACCCAGCGCTGATGTCAACCAACGGTTGACATGGCCCACCGCGTCGCCGAGGCTGGTCGCATGCCAGGACCCGTGCCCCACCTGCTGGTGGCCGTTGCCCTCACCGTCGCGATCGCCCTGATCTCCGGGGGGCGCTGGCCGCACTACGTGATGGGGGCCGGCTTCACCCTCGCCCTGTTCGTGATGCTGCTCGCCAGCACCCACGGGCAGGAGGGGGCGACGGTGGGCTGGCCCGCGTGGACGACCTTCGCGTCGGCCTCGGTCGTCACCCTCCTCCTCGGCTCCCTGCTCCTGTGGATCGGGGACCGCGACAACGGCGCCTGGTGGGGAGCGGCCGCCATCATGGCTGCGGCCGTCTCGTGGCCGGTGACGCACCTGTCCCGCTCGCGCGACGCCGGTCCCGAGGCCGGGTGAGCGAGGCCGGGTGAGCGACGACGGGCTCCCCGAGGTCGCGACGGCACACCGGGCGCTCGCGACGGCGCGTGCCGACCTCCAGGCGGCGGTCGACAGGGCTCGTTCCCGCGGCACCTCGTGGGCCGCCATCGGCGCCACCCTCGACATGACCAGGCAGGCCGCCTTCAAGCGCTTCGGCCGGCCCCGCGATCCACGCACAGGAGACACCATGACCCCGACCGACCTCACCACGCTGCCCGCCCTGACCGAGCGCGCCTTCGCCCTGCTCGACGCCGGCGACCACGTCGCGCTCCGGGGGCTGATGACCGAGCAGACGGCCGAGGCCCTGACCCCCGACCTCCTGCTCGACACCTGGTCCCAGGTCGTGGCCGAGTCGGGCAACCTCGCGCGGTGCCGGGACACCGGGCTCGAGTCCTTCGAGGGTGCCGTGCTCGACCCGTCCGAGCCCTCCCTGGGTGGCGCCGTCGGTCACACCACGATCGAGTGCGAGGTCGGGGAGTGGTGGGGCCGGGTCGCCTTCGACCCCGACCAGCGGATCATCGGCCTGCTCGTCGTGCCGGTCGACACGACCGACCTCCCGTTCTGAGGATCACGCCGGCGCGAGGTAGCGGTTGGTGTGGTGCGTGGCGAACCCGAGCCGGGCGTACGTCGCCAGGCCGGCCTCGTTCCCCGTCTCGACGTGCAGCCACGCGGTCGACGCTCCGAGCGAGGCGCCCCAGTCGAGCAGGTCCGCGACGACCGCGGTGCCGAGGCCCTGTCGCCGGCGCGCGGGGTCGACGACCAGGTGGTGCAGCCCGAGCCAGTCGCCGTCCAGGAAGGCCTCCCCACGGGCCGACCCGTCGGTGGTCTCCACCACGCAGGCCGTGTCCGACTCGGTGAGCACCAGGTCGTCCGCCCCGCGGCCCGCGGCCCGGAGCGCGCGGGACACCGGCGCGACCTGGAAGTGCGCGTCGCCCCCGGGGACCGGACGCCAGTCGAGCGTGGTCCTGAACCAGCGCTCGTAGCTGGAGGCGGCCTTCACCTGCACCATCGGCGTCTGGCCGCGGTCCTCGTAGAACCGCAGCACCGTGTTGGTCGCCAGCGTCAGCGGGACCCCGGCGTCGCCCATCGCCAGCGCCGAGTTGGCCCGCTTGCGCGGTCGGTCGCCCGGGCGCGCCGGGCAGCTGCGCAGCACCCAGTCGCCGAGGTCGACGCGTTCCATCCCCTCGAAGACGCCGAGACCGTGGCCCTCGGCCTCGCGTGCCGACACCCGGTCGCGCACGGAGGCGCGAGGCGGCACGGGCTTGCCGGTGACCACGTCGGCCACCCTGATCGCCACCGGACCGGCGCCGTCGCGGTCGACCACCAGATTGTCCGCCCCCCACGACAGGCAGGTGCCGAGCACGTCGGTGGCGCGGCCGTCGGGCAGGAGGTGGCGCACCACGATCCGCTGGCCGACGACGTGCGGACCGAGCCGGTGCTGCTGCGTCGGGCTGCCCACGGAGTGGGGTTCCGGCGCGTCCGACATGCAAGGGATACTAAGGTTGATCGAGCCAGCGTCCCTGCCCCAGTAGGAGGATTCGGTGACCTACGTCATCGCCCAGCCGTGCGTCGACCTCAAGGACCGCGCGTGCGTCGACGAGTGCCCCGTCGACTGCATCTACGAGGGCAAGCGCATGCTCTACATCCACCCCGACGAGTGCGTCGACTGCGGCGCCTGCGAGCCGGTCTGCCCGGTCGAGGCGATCTTCTACGAGGACGACACGCCGGAGGAGTGGAAGGAGTACTACACCGCCAACGTGGGCTTCTTCGACGATCTCGGCTCGCCCGGTGGCGCCGCCAAGATGGGTGAGATCGACAAGGACCACCCCTTGGTCGCCGCGCTCCCGCCCCAAGAGCACGACGAGTGACCGGCCGGGTCTCGACCCGGCTCCCGGACTTTCCCTGGGACAAGCTGACGACGTACGCCGCCACGGCGCGCGCGCACGCTGACGGGATCGTCGACCTCTCGGTCGGCACCCCCGTCGACCCGACCCCGGCGGTCGTCCAGGAGGCACTGCGCGCGGCCGCAGACTCGCCCGGCTACCCGATCACCATCGGCCTGCCGGAGACGAGGCAGGCCGCGATCGACTGGCTGTCGCGGCGCTTCGGCGTGGTCGACCTCGGACTCGACGCGGTGCTGCCGGTGATCGGCTCCAAGGAGCTGATCGGCTCGATGGCGGTCCACCTCGGCATCGGCCCCGGCGACCTGATCGGCTACCCCGAGCTGGCCTACCCGACCTACGAGGTCGGTGCCGCCCTCGCGGGTGCGCGGGCGATGGCGACCGACTCGCTGACCGCCTTCGGACCCGAGACCCCGCGGCTGCTGTGGCTCAACTCGCCGTCCAACCCGACCGGTCGCGTGCTGCCGCCCTCCCACCTGCGCAAGGTCGTCGAGTGGTGTCGTGAGCGCGGCACGATCCTGGTCTCCGACGAGTGCTACCTCGAGTGCGCGTGGGACGTGGAGCCGGTCAGCGTGCTCCACCCCGACGTCTGCGGCGACTCCCACGACGGCATCCTCAGCGTCCACTCCCTGTCGAAGCGCTCCAACCTCGCGGGCTACCGCTGTGCGTTCGTCGCCGGCGACCCGACCCTGGTCGGCGAGCTCCTCGCCGTACGCAAGAACCTCGGCCTGCAGATGCCCGGCCCCCAGCAGCGCGCGATGATCGCCGCCCTCGAGGACGACGACCACGTCGCCGCCCAGCACGCGGCGTACGCCGCACGGCGGGCGAAGCTGCGCACCGCACTGGAGGCGGTCGGGTTCACCATCGACCACTCCGAGGCATCGCTCTACCTCTGGGCGAGCCGCGGGGACGACTGCTGGACGACGGTCGGCGCCCTGGCCGACCTCGGCATCCTGGTCGCCCCCGGCGACTTCTACGGCCCGGCCGGTGCCCGGCACGTGCGGGTCGCCTTCACGGCGACCGACGAGCGGATCGACGCCGCCGTCAGCCGGCTCTCGACCGCTGGCTGAGCAGCGAGGGACGAGCGGGGTCGAACCGATGGCCTAGCGGTCCGCGGCGGCCGCGGGCATCGGGTGTGCCTCGCGCTCGGCCATCGGGTCGGGCTCGTGGTGCGCCTCGACCTGGGGCGTGCCGTCGAAGGCGGCGGCGTTGCGCACCCGCACGGCGTCGATGCTGCTCATCCGGATGATGGAGAGCGCGTCGTCGGTGCCGTGCAGGACGATGCCGTGGCCGTCCATCGCGTTGACCTGGCCGGAGATCCACTGGCCGGCCAGCAGGACGTCCACCGCCACGTCGGCGTCCTTCGCGCGCCGCAGCGCCGTGCCGATGGTGTAGATGGTCGAGCTGATCTGTGCCATGTGTGCGGGTCCCCCGTGCGTGTGCGCGCCCGACAGGACCGTCGGGCTCACCTCCACCCTAGGCGAGGCATCGGATCGGGTCCGGCGCCGATCGGCCGGAAATCGGTGGCCCCATCGGGTGGTGCGCGTCGACCGATCCGCGGATCGGCTCAGCCGGCGAAGCCGTGCCGGTGCACGAGCCCGGTCTCGAGGGAGCCGCGGGGACGCACCACGTGGAGGTCGTCGACCCGGTCGGCGGGCGCCGCCGGCATCACGTGCGCGTCGTCGGCGGAACCGGGCTCGGCCGGCTCGTCGCCACGGAAGCGGCCGGCCTGCCGCACGAGCACCGCGTCCACCTTCTCGACGCGCAGCATCGCGATCCCGCCGTCGTCGCACTGGAGCACGACGCCGTGCCCGTCCACCGCGCTGACGAGGCCGTGGATCCACTGACCGTCGACCAGCACGTCGACGGACACGTCGGCGTCGTGGGCACGGGTGAGGGCGGTCCCGATGGTGTAGATCGTCGAGCTCAGCATGCGCCGAGGCTAGGTCGGCGCGCGGTGGACGACCGCGACCGCGGCAGGTGGATTACCCCATTGGGGGGAGGGGGCCGGTCAGAGGTCTAGTCAGACACGTCGACGTGCACGTGGTCGCGGTGCTCGAGGATCTTCTGGTCCCCCCGTGAGGAGGACGGCACGTCGTAGTCGGTCCAGCCGTCGCCGGAGCGCGAGCCCGCGTGCCAGATGCGGTCGTCGAAGATCAGCGTGTTGATGGACAGGCGGTCGGCCTGCGCCATCAGGTACGACGCGATCGCCCAGCCGCGCTTCTTGTTCTCGGGGCTGATGGGCCGCACGAAGATGTCGATCGCGCGACCCTCGTAGTGCGCCGAGCCCTCCATGTGACCCGTGGTCACGCCGCCCGGCTCGAAGCCACCGAGCGAGAGCGTGCCGAAGACCGACTCGACCTCGGCGCGCACGGTCGCCGCCCGCCTCACCAGTCCCGACCCGTCGAGACGGTCGCTGGCCTCGTCGGCGTCGCCCGGCGTCTCGCACCAGAAGGCGCGCGGGCTGTTGCCGGTGAGGGCGGAGGCCAGCGCCCGGGCGTCGGCCTCGTGGTCGGCGTACGCGTCGGGGAAGGCGGAGCGCTGGACGGCCTGGGCCGCCTCGGTGATCTCCATCGACTCGTAGCCGTCGATCTTCACGAGCGCGTCGTAGAACGTGTGGGTCGAGTAGACCGGGTCGAGGATCTGCTCGATCGTGCCCCACCCCTGTGAGGGGCGCTGCTGGAAGAGGCCGATGGAGTCGCGGTCGCCGTGCTCGATGTTGAGCAGCTTGGACTCCTGGTAGGCCGTCGCGAGCGCGATGCTCGCGGCGCGGGCCGGCAGCCCGCGCTGGACGGAGATGCCGGTGATCAGCGCGGCGTTCTCCGCCTGCTCCTGCGTGACCTCCACCCGGTGCCCGTCGACGAGCGCCGTGCACCCGCTGGGGCGGACCAGCGGCCCCACGCCCCGGTCGACCAGCACCCCGACCCCGACGAACACGAGCACGCCGACGAGGCCGGCGACGACGAGCTTGCCGAGGCCGGTCAGGCGGGCCGGCCCCGGCCGAGCCGCTCGGACCTGTCTGCCCACGGGGGCGTCAGTCGTTGGCGTGGAGCGCGGCGTTGAGCGCGATGCCCTCGCCGTTCCACGGCACGGCCTCGATGGCGCCGCTGACCGAGTTGCGGCGGAACAGCACGTTGTCGGCACCCGACAAGGTGGCGGCCTTGACGACCTGCGGCTTGCCCTCGATGTCGCGGATCGTCACCTTCGTCCCGGCGGTGACGTAGCAGCCCGCCTCGACCACGCAGTCGTCGCCGAGCGAGATCCCGATGCCGGCGTTGGCGCCGAGGAGGCAGCGCTCACCGACGGAGATGGTCTCCTTGCCGCCGCCCGACAGGGTGCCCATGATCGAGGCGCCCCCACCCACGTCGGAGCCGTCGCCGACGAGCACGCCGGCGGAGATGCGGCCCTCGACCATGGACGCGCCGAGGGTGCCGGCGTTGAAGTTGACGAAGCCCTCGTGCATCACGGTGGTGCCCTCGGCGAGGTGCGCGCCGAGCCGCACCCGGTCGGCATCGGCGATGCGGACGCCGGTGGGCAGGACGTAGTCGACGAGCCGGGGGAACTTGTCCACGCCGAAGACGGTCACGTGCTGACCGGCTCCCATCAGCCGGGCACGGGTCTCCTCGAAGCCCGCCACGGCGCACGGCCCGGCGCTCGTCCACACGACGTTGGCGAGCAGCCCGAAGATCCCCTCCAGCGAGAGCGAGTGCGGCCTCACGAGCCGTGTGGAGAGCAGGTGCAGCCGCAGCCACACGTCGGCCGTGTCGGCCGGCGCTGCGTCCAGGTCGGCGATCTCGACCAGGCGCACCGAGCGGCGTACGCCGCGGAGCGGGTCCTCGCCCTCGAGCGCCGTCAGTGACGCGGGCGCCGCGTCGCCGTCGTGCTCACCGAGCGCGGGCGCGGGGAACCACACGTCGAGGACGCTGTCGGTGGCGTCGAGGGTCACCAGTCCGTGGCCGTAGGCAGAAGTCACGCTCCCAGCCTACGGAACCGGGCCCGACGGGCCGGGCGTCGGTGCCGCGAAGCGGTGGTCGGGAAAGCCTGTCACTTACTTCCGTAACTCGAGTGATTTAGTCTAGTTAGGCCGGGCGGACCACCCCCACCACGGAGTCGACGAGGACGGCTCCGGGTCCTGACCTGACAGCTTCCGCGGCCCACCGGGCCGCATCTCGGGAAGGTAGTAGCCACGTGCGCAAGCCATCACCCACACGATGGATCAACACCCTGACAGCCGGACGGAGCCGCCGTGTCGCGGCCGCCACCGGCGCGATCGTGCTCGTCGCCGGCGTCGGCGGCTGGAGTGCCGCCTCCGCCCAGGGGTCGGCCACGCCCGACCCCGGCCAGCCGGTCGACATCGCCGACGCGGCCATCGCGGCCCTCAACGGCATCATCCAGGGCGCCGGCAACAGCGAGGTCGTCGGCCAGACGTCCGAGGTCCTCGGCGCCGACGGGGCGACGTACTGGATCGCCAACCACATCGACACCGGGCTCGTGCCCACCACGGTGCTCCAGGACATCGGCCTGGGCGACCTGATCCCGCAGACGCCGATCGGCGGGTCCGACTCGGGCGGCACCGTGCCGGCCGACGGCACCAAGCGGGAGTACCTCGTGGTCTGGGCGGGCGACAACAACGTCCTGGACCGCACCGGCAAGCAGCTGACCGGGCTGCCGTCGGCGATCGGCCCGGACCTGATCGGGCAGAAGGAGCTCGTCGGCCCCGACTTCCTCGCGGTCGTCGACGCCACCAAGGGCTCGTCCTCCTACGGCAAGGTCGTCAACACCGCGACCGTCGGCCCGCTCGTCGAGAACGAGCCGCACCACATGCAGTACATCTGGCACAAGGGGCACAACATCTTCGCCGGCGGCCTCTTCACCGACGCCACCTACGTCATCGACACCTCGAAGCTGCCAGCCCTGAGCCTCAAGCACGTCAACCTGCCCACCGACACCCTGTGCGGCTCCGTGCCGGACGCCTACTGGGTGACCAAGGACGGGAGCGCCTACGGCACCTACATGGGTGGGCCAGACGTGCCCGGACCGTGCACCTACTCCGATGGCACCACGCGGATCGGCAACGGCTTCGCCGGGTCCCCGGGTGAGGTCGTGCGCCTCGACCCGAACGGCAAGACGGTCTACGAGGCCCCGGCGACGCCCAAGTCGGCGGAGACCACGCAGCGGTGCGACAACATCCCCGCGCTGCCGCAGCCGACGTGCGCCAACCCGCACGGCATCCAGGCGCGCGAGGACCTGCAGACGCTGATCACCAGCGACTACAACGAGCCGCGCAACATCATCCTCAACCCGGTGTCGGCGCCGTCGTCGTACCTGCGCCGCCCGACGGTGCGGACCTGGGACATCTCCGACCCCGACCGGCCGAAGCTGAAGGCCGTGTCGTTCCTGCCGGACGGCCCGCGCGTCGGCAAGGTCGCACACCAGGAGGAGCCGCGCGCCGCGATGGAGACCACGGTCACCAACCTGCCGCAGCACAAGGGCGCGTTCGCGGCGACCATGCAGGGCGGCGCGATCTACTACGCCCCCGACATCACCGCGAAGCAGCCGAAGTGGCGTGAGGTCTTAGACCTGACGACCTCGAACAAGATCGCCGACCCGTCGCGCAACCCGTACGGCGGCGGCTCGAACGGCGGCTGGATCCAGACGTCTCTCGACGACAAGTACCTCTACCACGCGGTCGTCGGACGGCAGGCGAGCGGGAGCGACAAGGGCTCGCCGCAGTACATCCTCAAGCTCGACATCCGCAAGCTGCTCAGGTCCGGCACCAGCCCGTCGTGCGACATCGACACCATCGAGGAGACGGTGCGCGGCGGTGCCGAGGCCGACTGCCCGGCCGTGGTCGACGTGCTGCCCGCTCCCGGTGGCCCGCACTGGGGGGCGCTCGACAACTTCGAGCTCTCCGACGACGGGTTCTACCGCGAGACCAAGGACGTCCGCCGGATCGCGTACTCGAACTACTTCGTGGCGCGCACCGGCCTCGACGGCGACCACCGGGTGTGCCTGGTGGACGTCAAGAAGGACGCCACGCTCCAGCTGGACAAGGGCTTCGAGGACGAGACCACCGGCGAGCCGTGCATCGACTTCGACCGCGAGGTCTGGCCGCACGGCGACTGGGGTCCGGCCAAGCCGCACTCCATGCTCTTCGTCGTCGCCGACGCGGACGTGAAGTGACCGGCACGACACCCACCCCCGGGCGGGACGGCCACGCGCCGTCCCGCCCGGCGGGGCACCCGCGCCGACGGCGGGCAGCGCTCGTCGTCGCGCTCGGCTCGGCGGCGGCGCTGATCGGCGTCGCCGCCCTGGCTGCCGGCCCGGACGGCCAGGCGGGCGCGCACCGCTCGCGCGACGACCTCCGCCTGGACTGGGAGGCCCGCTCCAGCGGCGTCCAGGTGCTCGGCGGCGACCGCGAGCCGGGCACACCCAGCGTCCAGCGCATCCGGCACGACGGCGTCTCCTTCACCGTCACCGTCGCCCCGGCCCGCCCGGGACCCAACCTCGTGCGCATCGACGCGGCGCGCATCCGCGACGGCGAGCTCGTCGCGCACGGCTCCCACCGCGGGAAGCGGGCGCACACGGCCTGGGTCGGCACCAACGCCGACTTCGAGGCGGGCGACCAGGTGCGGGCCGAGGCCCGACCCGGCGCCGACGGCCTCTGGGCCGTGGTCGACCTCCCGGCCGGCACCGCCACCGTGCTCGTCAGCCACGGCGCCCGGCACCGCGTCCCGTTCGCCGTCGACACCGGATCCGAGTCGGGTGGGACCGAGACGTGGACGGGACCCGACGGCCCCGAGTGCCTCACCGCGGCCACCTCGTCGGTGCTCGCCGGTGGCGCCCCACCCGCAGCCTGCCCGGCCGACGCACTCGACGACGCCGACGCCGCGGCACTCACCGCAACCGTCCGGGCGCTCGGCGAGCGGGGCGTCCGCGAGCTGGCCGTCCAGCGCGACGACTCCGCCCGCAGCCGCGCGGCGCACGACCTGGTGCGACGTGTCGCCGCGACGTACGACCTCCGGCTGGTGCCCGCCACCGCACCACCCGGACCGCGCAACGCCCTGCTCGTGCTCAGCGGGTGGCAGGACGCGGCCACCTCGCTCACGCGGGTGACCGCGCTGCCGCTGCGGCAGCAGCCGATCCGCTCCGACGGCACCTGGCTGGCACCGTGGCTGCTCTCGCCGGGGGTCGTCGACTCGACCGCCGGCGCCGTGCTGCCGCTCGACTTCGACATCCGGGACGCACGTGCCCAGGAGTTCAGCCAGACCCTGGCCGCGCTCTTCCCGGGCCAGTCGCCGACCTCGTCGGGGTACGTCGCGTGGCGCGCCGCCCGCGACCAGCAGCCCGACGACGTGCGGCTCTACGCCGCGTCCCGCGCCGCCTACATGCCGGCGGAGCCCGGCCACGGCAGCCACGGCTCCGAGGTCGCGTGGTTCCCGGGCGGCACCGTCACCGCGGTCGCTGCCCTGACCGGTTGACGCCGGTCCGCCCCGAAACAACACTCCCTCTCGAAAGGAACGTCCATGTCCCTCACCGACCGCACCAGCGATCACTCTCGCTCGCTCCGCGTGGCGCCCGCCGCCGGGGAGGCGCCACCACCGCAGGTCACGGTGGTCATCGTCGGCCTCGGCCTGGCCCTCCTCCTCGGCGGCACGATCTTCATCGGCAGCGGGCAGGTCCCTGGCCTGCTCTTCGTGATCGGGCTCGCCCTCGGGTTCGTGCTCTTCCACTCCCGGTTCGGGTTCACCTCGGCGTGGCGCCAGCTCGTCGCCGTACGCCAGGGGAGGGCGCTGCGGGCCCACATGCTGATGCTGGCCGCCGCCTGCATCCTGTTCGCGCCGATCCTGGCCAACCAGGTGTCGTTCAAGGACGTGCCCGTCGCTCCGACGCTCGCCCCGATCGGGTGGGGGCTGTTCGTCGGGGCCTTCCTCTTCGGTGTCGGGATGCAGCTCGGCGGCTCGTGCGCCTCCGGCACCCTGTTCGCCATCGGATCGGGCCAGTCGGCGATCCTGCTGACCTTGGTCGGCTTCGTCGGCGGCGCCACCCTCGGCGCCTACCACCTGCCGTGGTGGAACCAGCTGCCCGCGCACGACCCCGTCTCGCTCACGCAGTTCGGCGGCTATCCCGGGGCGCTCGCCATCTCGC
Organism: Nocardioides currus; assembly: GCF_003057875.1. Lineage (GTDB taxonomy): Bacteria > Actinomycetota > Actinomycetes > Propionibacteriales > Nocardioidaceae > Nocardioides > Nocardioides currus. The sequence continues at coordinate 46,378 of NZ_PYXZ01000010.1, forward strand.
TGGCCGTGATGGCGGCGATCACCGGTCTGACGTACGTCGTCGGCCGCCGCGGCACGGTCCCGCCTGTGGAGCAGCCGCCGGTCGCGACCGGGCCGGCCCGCGCCGTACGCGGATCGTGGCCGCTGTGGGTGGGCGCGCTCCTGCTCGCCGCGCTCAACGCGTTGACGCTGTTCGTCTCGGGCGGCGCCTGGGGCGTGACGTTCGCGTTCGCGCTCTGGGGCTCCAAGCTGCTCGACCTGGTCGGGGTGGACGTCCTGTCGTGGGGCTTCTGGCAGGACCCGGCCAACCTCGCGAAGTACGACGCCGGGTTCCTCGTCGAGAAGACGTCGGTGATGGACCTCGGCATCATCGTCGGCGCGCTCGTCGCCTCCGCCGCCGCCGGGCAGTGGATCCTGCACCGCCGGGTGCCGGGCCGGCTCGCTGCCGGTGCGGTCATCGGCGGCATCATGATGGGGTACGGCGCCCGGCTGGCCTTCGGCTGCAACATCGGCGCCTACTTCGGCGGGATCGCGTCGTTCTCGCTGCACGGCTGGCTGTGGGGCGTGATGGCGATCGTCGGGACGGTCGGCGGGCTCGCGCTGCGACCGCTCTTCGGCCTCACCAACCCCAAGCCGACCGACTCGGTCTGCTGACGTGACGGGGTGGCGCGTCTCCGGCGCGCCACCCGGCTCAGCGCACGACCGAGCCGGTGAAGACCGGCTTGCCGCGGCCGAGGAAGAAGATGCCGGGGAAGTTCTCGAAGCCCAGGCTCGGGTTGCGCCGCAGGACCGAGTCGGCGACCGAGAGCGTGCCGGTGCGGTCGTTGCTGACGAAGAACACTGCGCCGCCACCCTCCCGCGCCTTGTTGCCCACGACCCGCGTGCCGCTCAGGCGCACCTGGAAGGTGTTGCCGTCGGTGTAGATCGCGCCGCCGCTGCCACCCCCGGGCGTGCCGGACTTGGCGGGGTTGGCGCCACGACCGATCGCGCGGTTGCCGGTGAACGTGCTGTCGCGGATGTCCCAGGACACGCCGATCGAGGAGAGCGCCCCGCCGTTGCTGCACACACCGCCGGTGAACTCGCTGCCGCGGACCACCACCGGCCGGTCGCGGAACTGGTCGAGCACCCGCACCGCAGCGCCGCCCACATCGGGCCCGGTCGGCGTGCACCGGTTGTCGACGAAGGTGCTGCCGATGATCCTCAACCGGCCGCCCCGCACGGACACGGCGCCGCCGTTGCCCTCGGCGAGGTCGGGCGAGGACACGTAGCCGTCACGCAGCGTGAGGTCCTTGATGACCAGCCGCGGCGTCGCCTGGTCGTCGCAGTGGTCGGTCGTCCAGATCAGGTCCTCGTCACACGTGTCCTGCCAGAGGATGCGGCGCTCGCCGCCGCCGCTCAGCGTGACCAGCCCGCCGCCGTCGATGACCACCTTCGTGCTCGTGTTGAGCACCTCGGCGGTCTGCTGCATCACGATCGTCACGGGCGCCGGCCCGCAGTCGAAGCGGACCACGCCGCCCGCGCGCACGGCCCTGACGACCGCCGCCGACGTGCACCCGGCGGGGCTGCCGCTGCCGATGACCGTGACGCCGTCCGCGGCGCTCGCCGATGCGGGCGACGTCGGCGACACACCCGCCGCAGCCAGCAGCAGTACGGCGACGAGGGCCCGCCTCACTGGCCCGCGCGCCCGTCGACGCACTCGCGGATCAGGTCCGCGTGCCCGCAGTGGCGGGCGTACTCCTCGATCATGTGGACCACGATGTCGCGCACCTCGGTCGGCTCGCCGTGCACGTCGACGACCTTCTCGAGGCTGGTCCGGGCGAGCACCTCCCGGGCGTACGCGACCTCGCCGCGCCACAGCGACCAGGCCTCCTCGACCAACGCCTCGTCGGCCTCGCCGGGCCACGCGAAGCCGGCATCGAGGCCCTCGTCCTGGAACAGCCGGGGGAGGTCCATGTCCTCCTCGATCACCCGCCTGAACCAGCTCTGCTCGACGCGCGCCATGTGCCGCACCAGCCCGAGCAGGGACATCGCCGACGGCGGGACCGACCGCGTCGCGAGCTGCTCGGGCGTCAGGCCGTCGCACTTCAGCTCGAGCGTCGTGCGGTAGGCCTCGAGGTAGCCGACGAGCGTGTCCAGCTCGCCGCGCACGGGTCCGGCCTCAGCCCGGGGATCCTGGTCCTGGGGGAGCCACATGCCGTCGAATCCGGGGTTCGTCATGGGCGCCAGCCTTGCGGGTGGCGCGGGTCGGCGGCAACCTCGTTCCGGGTGCCGGGGCGTCAGTCCTCGGGCGTGAAGACCTCGTCGAGGGGCACGGCGAAGAGCCGGCCGATCCTGAAGGCGAGCGACAGCCGGGGGTCGAAATGGCCCTTCTCGATCGAGATGACGGTCTGGCGCGAGACCCCGAGCGCGCTGGCGCACTCGCCCTGCGAGAGCCCCGCCTGCTCGCGCAGCGCCTTCAGGTTGTTCTCCATCAGCCCTCCCGGCGGCGCAGGACGGCCAGCCGGATCGAGAGGTCGGCGAGCGCGAGGACGACGAAGACCAGCAGGGGGGCGCCGTCGGTGTCGAGGACCGAGGTCGCGAAGAGGGTCAGCCCCATCGCGGCCACCGTGTCGAAGAAGGCGGCGCTGCTCGCGCGCGTGAGCCACTGGCTCTCGACCGAGTCCTCGTGCTGCTCGGGGCTCGGCACGGTGCGGTCGAGCAGGAGGGCACCGAAGGCGAGCAGGAACGGGAACGTCAGGGCGGCGAAGACGGCGAAGGTGACGCCGTCCGGTGCGTCCGCGCGGACCCGGGCGGCGACGCCGCCGACGCCGAGCGCGAGCAGCAGGGCCGGACCGGCGGCCACCAGCCAGGGCTTGAGCGACGGCCGGGCGGTGGTGGTGTCCATGGGTCCTCCTGCGTTCGATTGTCAAAGTTCTTTGACAGCACGACTGTGGCGCAGCAGAGTCACCGGTGTCAAGTTTCTCTGACAGGTCGTGCGGCGGGCTGGCCCGGCCACGACCTTGCGCGACCGGTTCGTCGGACGCCAGCCGGGACGTCCGACGATCCGGTCGCCTGGGTGGCCACATCGTCGGACCTCCCGCGTTCTGTCCGACACCGTGGCGGCCGGCTCGCCGCGAGCAGGCAACTGATTGGCGCGGCGCCGAGCCCACGCCGTACGATCGCCGGACAGGCGTTCGAGCCGTCATCAGCGGCGAGCCTCGGGAAGAACGGGTACGGCGATCCGGCCGCGGCCCCACTAGAACCCGACGGGTCCGGCCCGACACAGCCGCAACGAGCGGGGATGCGCATATCCCAAGCGAGGTGGTACCGCGGTCAGCCGATCGTCCTCGTGGAGACACCCACGAGTCGAAGGATCGAGCAGCCCATGACGTACCCCAAGGTCAGCCACACCGACGCCACGTCCGTGGCCTCGAGCCCGCGCTTCCCTGCGATCGAGGAGGCGGTGCTGGCCTACTGGGAGTCCGACGACACCTTCCGCGCGAGCGTCGAGCAGCGCGACGCCGGGGACGATGGCGGCAACGAGTTCGTCTTCTACGACGGCCCGCCCTTCGCCAACGGCCTCCCGCACTACGGCCACCTGCTGACCGGCTACGTGAAGGACCTGATCCCGCGCTACCAGACCATGCGCGGCCACAAGGTCGAGCGCCGGTTCGGCTGGGACACCCACGGCCTGCCCGCCGAGCTCGAGGCGATGCGTCTCAACGGCATCAAGACCACCGACGAGATCGTCGAGCTCGGCATCGAGAAGTTCAACGAGGCGTGCCGCCAGTCGGTGCTGAAGTACACCGGCGAGTGGCGCGACTACGTCACCCGCCAAGCGCGCTGGGTCGACTTCGACAACGACTACCGCACCATGAACCCCGAGTTCATGGAGTCGGTCATCTGGGCCTTCAAGCAGCTGCACGAGAAGGGCCTGGTCTACGAGGGCTTCCGCGTGCTGCCCTACTGCTGGCAGGACGAGACCCCGCTGTCCAACCACGAGCTGCGGATGGACGACGACGTCTACCAGATGCGTCAGGACCCGGCCGTGACCGTCGGCTACGGCGTCACCACCGAGGGCCCGTTCCAGGGCGTGAAGGTGCTCGTCTGGACGACGACGCCCTGGACGCTGCCGTCCAACCTCGCGGTGATGGTGGGCGAGGACATCGACTACGTCGTGGTGGAGTCCGACGGGCCGACCGGCTCCGCCGAGCGCTACCTGCTGGCGCAGGCCCGCCTCGCGTCGTACGCCCGCGAGCTGGGCGAGGACCCCGAGGTCACCTGGCGCGGCACGGGCGCCGACCTCGTCGGCCTGGAGTACGCCCCGCCGTTCTCCTACTACGCCGGCCACGAGCGCGCCTTCCGCCTCGTGCCCGCCGAGTTCGTCACCACCACGGACGGCACCGGGCTGGTCCACACCGCCGGCGCGTTCGGTGAGGACGACAAGGTCGTCACCGACCGCGAGCGCATCGAGGCGGTGATGCCGGTCGGCAAGGACGGGCGCTTCACGTTCCCCGTCACCGACTACGAGGGCATGCAGGTCTTCGACGCCAACCTGCACATCATCGACCACCTCAAGGCCGCCACCCGAGGTGACCGGGCCGGCTCCGTCACCCCCGGCACCGTCCTCGTCCGCCGCGAGACCTACGACCACTCCTACCCTCACTGCTGGCGCTGCCGGCAGCCGCTGATCTACAAGGGCGTCTCGTCGTGGTTCGTCGAGGTCACCAAGGTCAAGGAGCGCCTGATGGCGCTCAACCAGGACATCCGCTGGGTGCCCGACCACATCAAGGACGGCCAGTTCGGCAAGTGGCTGGAGAACGCCCGCGACTGGTCGATCACCCGCAACCGCTTCTGGGGCAGCCCGGTGCCGGTGTGGAAGTCCGACGACGAGCAGTACCCCCGGATCGACGTCTACGGCTCCTTCGAGGAGATCGAGCGCGACTTCGGCACGCTGCCGCGAGACAAGGAGGGCAACCCGGACCTGCACCGGCCGTACGTCGACGAGCTGACGCGCCCCAATCCCGACGACCCGACCGGGAAGTCGACGATGCGCCGCGTCACCGACGTGCTCGACGTGTGGTTCGACTCGGGCTCGATGTCGTTCGCCCAGGTGCACTACCCGTTCGAGAACAAGGACTGGTTCGACCACCACTTCCCGGGCGACTTCATCGTCGAGTACATCGGCCAGACCCGCGGCTGGTTCTACACGATGCACGTCCTGGCCGGCGCGATCTTCGACCGTCCGGCGTTCTCGACCTGCCTGAGCCACGGCATCGTGCTGGGCAACGACGGGCAGAAGATGTCCAAGTCGCTGCGCAACTACCCCGACGTGCGCGAGGTCTTCGACCGCGACGGCGCCGACGCGATGCGCTGGTTCCTGATGTCGAGCCCGATCCTGCGCGGCGGCAACCTGGTCGTCACCGAGCAGGGCATCCGCGACTCGGTGCGGCAGGTGCTGATCCCGCTGTGGAACAGCTGGTCGTTCTTCTCGCTCTACGCCAACGCGGCCGCCGGCGGCGTCGGCCACGACGCCACGTGGCGCATCGACAGCGCCGACCCGATGGACCGCTACATCCTGGCCAAGCTGCGCGACTACGTCGCCGCGATGACCGACCAGCTCGACAACTACGAGGTGGCGGCGGCGTGCGACTCCACGCGCAGCTTCCTGGACGTGCTGACCAACTGGTACATCCGCCGCTCGCGCGAGCGCTTCTGGGACGAGGACGCCGACGCGTTCGACACCCTCCACACGGTGCTCGAGGTCGTGTGTCGTGTCACCGCCCCGCTGCTGCCGCTGACCACCGAGGAGGTCTGGCGCGGTCTCACCGGCGAGCGGTCGGTCCACCTCACCGACTGGCCCTCGGTCGACGACCTTCCGGGCGACGAGGACCTGGTCGCGGCGATGGACGCGGTCCGCGACGTCTGCTCGGCCGGCTCGGCGCTGCGGAAGGCGGCCAACCTGCGCAATCGGCTCCCGCTCTCGCGCCTCACCGTGGTCTCCGACGCGCACGTCGGTCCGTTCGCCTCGCTGGTCGCCGACGAGTTGAACCTCAAGGACGTCGTCACGATGGCGACGGACGACCCCGACGCCGCGGCGTACGGCGTCTCGCAGCGCCTCACCGTCAACGCGCGCGCCGCCGGCCCGCGCCTGGGCAAGGACGTGCAGCTCGCGATCAAGGGCTCCAAGTCGGGTGACTGGAGCGTCGCCGAGGACGGCACGGTCACCGCGGGCGGACTCGCACTGGTCGAGGGGGAGTACGCCCTCGAGACCGTCGCCGGGACCGACCAGGCCGACACGGCGATCGGGATGCTCCCGCGCGGCGGCTTCGTCGTGCTCGACGTCGCGGTGACCCCCGAGCTCGAGGCCGAGGGGACCGCCCGCGACCTGGTGCGTGCGGTCCAGCAGGCCCGCAAGGACGCCGGTCTCGCCGTGTCCGACCGCATCGCACTCACCGTCTCCGCGCCGGCGGACGTCCTCGCCGCCGCCCGGACCCACGAGGCTCTCCTCGCCGAGGAGACCCTGGCCGTCTCGGTGGCGTACGTCGATGCGCCGGCCCTCGCCGTGGACGTCGCCAAGGCCTGAGCCGGCGCGTGTTCCGCGAGCCGATCCGCGGGTAACGCCACCAACATCGCACTCCCGCCCCCATCAGTGGGGGCGGGAGTGCTCGTTTCGTGGCGTTACTCGTCGGTGGGACCGGCGATCACGCTCGGACCTGATGGTTGGATGGCGCCATGCCGTCCGACCAGCCGCTGGACCTCTCCGCCGACGCCGTGACCCTGACCGAGCAGCTCGTCAACATCGAGTCCGTCTCGCACGACGAGGCCGCGATCGCCGACGCGGTGGAGGAGGCCCTGCGCCACCTCCAGCACGTCACGGTGAACCGGCGCGGGAACACCGTCGTGGCGCGCACCGACCTCGGGCGCGACGAGCGGGTCGTCATCGCCGGCCACATCGACACCGTGCCGCTCAACGACAACCTCCCGGCGCGCCGCGAGGAGACGCCGGACGGCGGGATCCTGCACGGACTCGGCACCTGCGACATGAAGGGCGGCGACGCGGTGATGCTCAAGCTGGCCGCCGACGTCACCGAGCCCAACCGCGACATCACCTTCATCTTCTACGAGGCCGAGGAGGTCGACTCGGTCCACAACGGGTTGCGCAAGCTGGCCGAGAGCGACCCCGACCTCGTCACCGCCGACTTCGCGATCCTGATGGAACCGAGCAACGCCGCCGTCGAGGCCGGCTGCCAGGGCACGATGCGCGTCGACGTCCGCACCACCGGCGAGCGATCGCACTCCGCCCGCAGCTGGAAGGGCGTCAACGCGATCCACAAGGCGGCGCCGGTCCTGGCGAGACTCAACGAGTACGTCGCCCGCCAGCCCGTCATCGACGGCCTGACCTACCACGAGGGACTCAACGCCACCGGCATCCGCGGCGGGGTCGCCGGCAACGTGATCCCCGACGAGTGCGTCGTCGAGGTCAACTTCCGGTTCGCGCCCGACCGGTCCGAGGCCGACGCCGAGGCGTTCGTCCGCGACTTCTTCGAGGGCTTCGACGTGACCGTCACCGACATGGCCGCCGGCGCCCTGCCCGGCCTCGACCGCCCCGCGGCACAGGCGTTCCTCGCCGCGGTCGGGGGCGAGGCCGCGCCGAAGTTCGGCTGGACCGACGTCGCGCGGTTCACCGCCCTCGGCGTGCCGGCCGTCAACTTCGGCCCCGGCGACCCGATGTTCGCCCACAAGCAGGACGAGCACGTGCCGATGGAGCACATCACCCGCTGCGAGCAGCAGCTCAAGGCGTGGCTGGCATGAAGGACCGCTTCCAGGGGCCGGTCATGACCCGCCGCGGCCAGGTCGAGGACGGCTCCACGACCGACCAGCGCCTGCTCGACTCCCGCGGCCCGGCCGACTGGGTGCACACCGACCCGTGGCGCGTCCTGCGGATCCAGTCGGAGTTCGTCGAGGGCTTCGGGACGCTCGCCGAGCTCGGCCCCGCCATCGGCGTCTTCGGCTCGGCCCGCACGCGGCTCGAGCACCCCGACTACGCGCTCGCCGAGCTCGTGGGTCGGCGCCTCGCCGAGGAGCGCTTCGCCGTCATCACCGGCGGCGGGCCGGGAGCCATGGAGGCGGCCAACAAGGGCGCCAGCGAGGCCGGTGGCGTGAGCGTCGGCCTCGGCATCGAGCTGCCCTTCGAGGCCGGCCTCAACCAGTGGGTCGACAAGGGCATCAACTTCCGCTACTTCTTCGCCCGCAAGACGATGTTCGTGAAGTACAGCCAGGGCTTCATCGTCCTCCCCGGCGGCCTCGGCACCTTCGACGAGCTCTTCGAGGCGCTCACCCTCGTGCAGACCCAGAAGGTGACGTCCTTCCCGGTCGTGCTGCTCGGCACCGCCTACTGGCAGGGCCTCGTCGACTGGCTGCGACAGACGGTGCTTGCGGAGGGCAAGATCAGCGCCAAGGATCTGGAGATGTTCACCGTCACCGACGACGTCGAGCTGGCCGTCGACCTGATGGTCGAGGCCCGCCGCGGCCGCGTCGAGACGCCCGCCCCCCACCGACCGGAGTGAGCCGATGATGTGGTTGTTCGCCGTCCTGGTCGTGCTGACCATGGGCGGGGTCGCGCTCGTCGCCGCCGGGCGCGGGGGAGCGCTCCCGGAGGAGTACGCCGATCGGCCCGACGTCCTCGTCCCCGCCGGCCGGCTGGCCGGCGACGACCTGCGCCGCGTCCGGTTCACACTGGCCTTCCGTGGCTACCGCATGGGCGAGGTCGACGCCCTGCTGGCGCGGCTGGCCGAGCAGCTCGACGAGCAGCCCGGCGAGGAGTCCGGACGGGGAGCCGAGCGTCCCTCACGTGGCGGCCCGACCGCCGACTGAGGCACACTCCCGGACATGTTCGTCGTCCTGGTCTACGTCCTGACCGCGCTCGCCGCGGTGGTCGTGGTGCTCACCCGCCTGCGGCTCAGCGGTGACGGCAGCGCCGCCGGCCGCCTCCAGATCAGCGGTCGGCTGCTCCTGCTGCACACCGTCGTCGGCGCGCTCGCGCTGCTGGTGTGGGTGCTCTTCCTCGTCTTCCCGTCCGACGGCCTCCTCGGCGGGTCGGCGGCCGGGATCATCGCGATCGGTCTGTGGTGGGTCACCACCCTCCTCGGCCTGATGATCCTGGCCCGCTGGATGCCCGCCCGCGGCAAGCACGCCGAGCCCGCCTCCACCGACTCCTGGAGCCAGGGCCCCTGGCTGTCGGTGCTCGCCCACGTCGGCCTGCTCGTCGGGGTGCTGGTCTTCACCTACGCCTACCTCACCGCCGCCGTATGACCCGACCCGTGCGGATCGCCCTGCTGGTCGGGCTGCTGCCGCTCGTGGCCCAGCCAGCGGCGTACGCCGAGGTGCCGGCCGTGTCCTCGATCGCGACGGGCGTCGAACGACCGAGCGCTGTGGTCGAGCGCCGCGTCATCGGCACGTCGGCGGCCGGGCGCCCGATCCGGGCGTGGCGGCTCGGGGAGCCCGGCAAGCGGCGGGTCGTGCTGATCTCGACCATGCACGGCAACGAGCCCCACACCCGCCAGATCCTCACCAGCCTGCGCGACGGTCGCCCGATCCGGGGGATCGACCTGTGGGTGGTCCCGACCTACAACCCCGACGGCCTGGCCCGGCACACCCGGCGCAACGCCCGCGGCGTCGACCTCAACCGCAACTATCCGCACGACTGGGTCGACCTCGACGGCAGCTACGAGTCCGGGCGGCGTCCCGCGAGCGAGCCCGAGACCCGCGCGATGATGCGCTTCCTCGAGCGGGTCGACCCGGTGCGGCTGATCAGCTTCCACCAGCCCCTCGACGGCGTCGACACCGACACCAAGGACCCGCGCTTCGCCCGTCGCCTCGCGCGCGCCCTCCGGCTGCCGCAGACGCGGCTCGACTGCGGCGGACTGTGCCACGGCACGATGACCGGCTGGTTCAACGCGAGGTTCACGGGCTCCGCCCTCACGGTGGAGTACGCCGCACGCCCCAGCCGGCACCGGATGGTGGTCGAGGCTCCCCGCCAGCTCCTCCGAGTGCTCGGCGCCCACCGCACCCGCCGCTGACGGCACTGGCAGACTGCGCGCCATGAGCGAGCAGAGCGCCGACGCCGGCCAGTCCGTCCTCCTGAAGGTCGAGGGTGGCATCGCCACCATCACCCTCAACCGGCCCGAGGCGATGAACAGCCTCGACATCGCCACCAAGGAGCTGCTGCGCGACGCCGTGCAGGCCGTCGCCGCCGACGACGCGGTCCGCTGCGTCGTCCTCACCGGCACCGGCCGCGGCTTCTGCGTCGGCCAGGACCTCAAGGAGCACATCGAGCTGCTGGAGAGCGGCTCGAGCGACGCGCTGTTCACGACCGTCGAGCGGCACTACAACCCGATCGTGACCGCGCTGGCCACGATGCCGAAGCCGGTCGTGGCGGCGGTCAACGGCGTCGCCGCGGGCGCCGGGGCGTCCCTCGCGATGGCGTGCGACATGCGCGTGCTGGCCGACACGGCGGGCTTCAACTTCGCCTTCGCCGGCGTCGCGCTCTCCGCCGACACCGGTGCCACCTACCACCTGCCCCGGCTCGTCGGGCAGGCCAAGGCGATGGAGCTGCTCTACTTCCCGAGCACGATCTCGGCCGAGGAGTCGCAGGCCCTCGGCCTGGCCAACCAGGTCGTCCCGGCGGCCGAGCTCGAGGCCACGGTGACCGCGCTGGCGACCCGTCTGGCCGCCGGCCCGACGGTGGCCTTCGCCTCCATCCGCCAGGCGGTCGCGTTCTCCTCGCAGCACACGTTCGAGGAGTCGCTCGCCCACGAGGGCGAGATGATGAACCGCACCGGCGCCACCGAGGACCACCGCGCGGCCGTGGCCGCCTTCGTGGCCAAGGAGAAGCCGGTCTTCCACGGTCGCTGAGGGGGCCGCTGAGGGCCGCTGGCGTCAGGACGCGTGGAGGGTGCGCGCCACGAAGGTCGCGGCCGCGGGCCGCAGCCGCTCGCCCTCGGCCTGGAAGAACTCGCCCGCCCGGTGCCCGGGCCAGTCGCTGGGGAGCAGCTCGGCCGGCAACCCCGGGTCGGTGAAGAGGAACTTGCGCCACTCGTGCACCAGCCGGAAGCGCGCGGCGTAGGCCGCCTCCTCGGGGTCGTCGTGGGCGGCGAGGTCGTCCTGCACCCGCGCCGCCGCCTCGTGCATCCAGTCGTCGTACGCCGCAGCGAGCTCCTCGAGGTCCCATGCGTGCACCGGCGCGTGCACCGGGTCGAACGTCGTGGCCAGGGCCGTGGTCGCGGTGGCGCCGACCCGGCTGAGCGTCGCGTCGAGCTCGGCGCGCGCGAAGGGGCTCACCCACACCCGGTCGGCGAGCTCGGCGTAGCCGAGGAACGCGAGGTCGCGCACCGCGGCGTTGCGGCTGGCGCGGTCGGGGAAGTGCCCGACGAAGACGAGCTGCCAGGTGCCCTCCCACGTGCGGGGCTGGCGCTGGTAGATCCGGGCCGCGGAGTCGGCGAGGCGCCGCACGGCCTGCTCGGTCGCGACGTAGCCGCGGGCGCCGTGGACGCTGGTCGGCTCGAGCCACCCCTGCGCGACCATGCGGGAGATCGCGGTGCGCACGGCGGGCGCGGCGATGCCGAGGGGGGCGAGCAGGCGCACCAGGTCGGCCACCGCGGCCGCGTGTCCGTGCGACACGAGGTGGTCGCCGTACACATCGAAAAGCGCGGACCGAGCGTGCATGTGGAGAGTGTGCCAGCACGCGAGGTCCGCCCTGTGGTCCCCGTCACGCGCGGCATGGGGGATAATGGAGTCGTACGACGCCGTCGAGGAGGCCCAGCCGCCTCGATTTCGCATGTGGAGCCATGTCCGGCGATCCACTCCAGCAGAATCAGGAAGAGGTGCGCCGATGGCCGCCATGAAGCCCAGGACGGGCGACGGACCCCTCGAGGTGACCAAGGAAGGCCGCGGCATCGTCATGCGCGTGCCGCTCGAAGGCGGTGGCCGCCTCGTGGTCGAGCTCAACAAGGACGAGGCCGGTGCGCTCGGGGATGCGCTCAAGGACGTCGTCGGCTGATCGTGGCCGCCTCCTCGAAGCTCCCCGCCCCGCCGACCGCTGCGCCGACGGCCCAGCTGCCGGCCCAGTTGCCGGCGCAGGTCTCACCCCCCGAGTTCGCCCTCAGCCCGGCGCTCCCGCACCAGATCGGGGGCGCCGAGGTGTGGGCGCTGCCGGTCGTCCCGGCGGACGCCGAGGGTGACGGACCGAGCCTGGGGCCTGGTGCGGAGGAGGCCGGCGACCTGCTCGGACTCGACCTGCTCGGGCTCCTCGAGGCGCAGCGCGCCACGGGCAGGACCGGCGAGGTCATCAGCGTCCCCGTCGTCCACGACGACGTGCAGCTGATCCTGCTCGTCGGGGTCGGCGACCAGTCGGTCACCGACTTCCGGCGCGCCGGTGCGACCGTCGCTCGGGCGACGAAGGACCGGGCGAGCGTGGTCACCTCGATCACCAGCATCGCGCCCGACGGCGGCCTCGGGGCCTTCGTGGTCGGCGCCATGCTGGGCTCGTTCGGGTTCCACTGGCGCTCCTCCGGCCCGAAGGAGCGACCCGTCGCGCGGATCGTGCTCGCCGGGACGACCGACGAGGACGCGGACGACGAGCTGGCCCGCGCGCTCGCCGCGGGTGGGGCCGGTTGGCGCTCGCGCATGCTCGCGTGCGTCCCGTCCAACCTCAAGACCCCCGCCTGGCTCGCCGAGCAGGCCGAGGAGTTCGCCGCCGCGGCCGGGCTCCGGGTCGAGGTGTGGGACGAGGTGCGCCTCGCCGCGGAGGGGTTCGGCGGCGTGCTCGCCGTCGGCTCGGCCTCGGTCTCGCCGCCCCGGATGATCCGCCTCGACTACACCCCGCACGGCGCCACGAAGAAGACCCCGACCGTCGTCCTCGTCGGCAAGGGCATCACCTTCGACACCGGCGGCCTCGACATCAAGCCGCCGGAGGGCATGTTGTCGATGAAGCGCGACATGTCCGGCGGCGCCGCCGTGCTGGCCACGATGGCGGCGCTCGGCGACGTGGGCTGCCCGGTGCGCGTGATCGGGCTGGTGCCCGCCGCGGAGAACGCGATCGGCGGCGCCGCGATGCGCCCCGGCGACGTGATCCGTCACTACGGCGGTCGCACCAGCGAGGTCAACAACACCGACGCCGAGGGCCGACTGGTCCTCGCCGACGCCATGGCGTACGCCGTCGCCGAGCTCGACCCGGCCGTGCTGGTCGACATCGCCACCCTCACCGGCGCGATGAAGGTCGCCCTCGGCCAGGGCACCGGCGGCTACTTCGCCAACGACGAGACGCTGGCCGGCCTGCTCGCGAAGGCGTCCGCGTCCTCCGGCGAGCTGCTGTGGCGGATGCCGCTCGTGGCCGACTACGAGGAGCGCGTCAGCTCCAGGGTCGCCGACGGCGACAACGCGGCCGGGGGAGCGGGAGCCATCACGGCCGCCCTGTTCCTCCAGCACTTCGCGGGCGACGTCCCGTGGGGGCACATCGACTTCGCGTCGATCGCCGAGGCACCCGCCGAGCGCTACGAGTGGACGCAGGGCCCCACCGGCTTCGGGCCGCGGCTGCTGCTCGACTGGCTGGGCTCGGCCGACCCGCTCGAGGGCATCGCCTGATGCTCGGCCTCACGGTGCGGTGGTCGCTCGGCGAGGCCGCCGACGGGGTCGACGCCGAGCTCGCGGCGTACGTCGCGGACACGTCCTACGCCCGCTTCACCGGCATGACCGGCCTGCAGTTCAAGACGTGGCGTACGGCGCCGGGCGAGTGGTTCGAGGGCAGCTACGTCTTCGCGAGCGACGAGGCCCGGGCGGAGTTCCAGGCCACCTTCACCGAGGGCGCCGCCGACTCGCCGGTCTCCCGGATCGTCGGCTCCGCACCGGTCCTGGTCGAGCCCTGCGACATCGTCGCGATCGCCGAGGGCTGGGAGGGCTTCACCGCCACCCCACGCGCCTGATCTCGCCGTACGGCGGTGGGTGAGCCACGTTTTCGGACGTCAGACCGTGGGTCAGGCACCGCCGCGGCGGGCGGGTCGGGACGCCGCGCCGTACGGCGGTGTGTGAGCCACATTCTCCGACGTCGGACTGTGGCTCAGCCACCGCCGCGCCGGGCGGGTCGCGGCGACGCGCCGTACGGCGGTGCGTGAGCCACGTTTCCTGACGCGGGACTGTGGCTCAGCCACCGCCCCACCGGGCGGGCGCGGCGGTCGAGCGACCCTCAGGTCTCGGGCGTCCAGACCTTCTTGGCCACCAGGAGCCCGTCACCGACCGGCAGCAGGGCCGGCACGAGCGACTCGTTCTCGGCGACGGCCCGACCGAGCTCGCGCACCGCGACGGTCTCCTCGTCGCGCTGGGCGGGGTCGGCGACGCGGTCGTGCCACAGGGCGTTGTCGAACGCCACGATCCCGCCGGGGCGCAGCAGCCGGAGGGCCTCGGCGAGGTAGGCGGCGTACTCCCGCTTGTCGCCGTCGCAGAAGACCAGGTCGTAGTGGCCGTCGGTGAGACGGGGCAGGACGTCGAGCCCGGCGCCGGCGATGGTGCGGGCGCGGTTGGCCGGGATCCCGGCGTCGGTGAAGGTCTCCTTGGCGAGGCGCTGGTGCTCGGCCTCGATGTCGACCGTCGTCAGGACGCCGTCGGCGCGCATGCCGCGCAGCAGCCACAGGCCGGACACGCCGGTGCCGGTGCCGATCTCGACCACGGCGCGGGCCTCGAGGACGGAGGCGAGCAAGCGCAGGGCAGCGCCGCCACCCGAGCTGATCGGGACGACCCCGACCTCGTCGGCGCGGGCGCGGGCGGCGGTGAGGATGTCGTCCTCGGCCACGAACTCCTCGGCGTAGGTCCAGCTCGCGGGCTTGATCGGGGTGGTGATGATGATCCTCCTGAGAACGGGACACGTGAGGGGGCGCGCGAGGTCGCACAGCGTGGCAGCGACTCTATCGCTCCCGGTCGCGGCCGACGGGAACACACGGAGGGGTCCGTCCGTTGTCCACCCCGAGCCGCAATCCTGCGGGAAGGCGTGGCTCTTTCACAGGGTCCTCTCAGGCCCGCTGCCTAGGTTGAGGAAGGTCAGGACACTGTTCGGTCAACAGCTCAGGCGCACGGTCGACGAGCAAGACACCCAGGGGGTACCGGTGACGGACCAGCACGAGGCAACCGTCGGCGTGCCGACGTGGGACGAGGTCGTCGACAAGCACTCCGACCGCGTCTTCCGCCTCGCCTACCGCCTGACCGGCAATCGGCCCGACGCCGAGGACCTCACGCAGGAGGTCTTCATCCGGGTGTTCCGCTCGCTCGACAGCTACACGCCTGGCACCTTCGAGGGTTGGCTGCACCGCATCACCACCAACCTCTTCCTCGACGGCGCCCGCCGCAAGCAGCGCATCCGCTTCGACGCGCTCTCCGACGAGCGCGCCGCCCGCCTCGAGAGCGCGGACATCGCGCCCGAGAGGGCGTACGCCGACCAGCGGTTCGACGACGACATCGAGACCGCCCTCGCGACCCTGCCGCCCGACTTCCGCGCCGCGGTCGTGCTCTGCGACGTCGAGGGCCTGACCTACGAGGAGATCGCCGAGATCCTCGACGCCAAGCTCGGCACCGTCCGGTCCCGCATCCACCGCGGCCGGGCGATGCTGCGCCGCGCGCTGGCGCACCGCGCCCCGACCGAGGGCCGCGAGCGCTACGCCGGCCCCGCGCTCGCCGCCGACCCGCAGGGACAGCTCTCGTGATGCACCTGGGCTCCCGCGTCAGCGCCCTCCTCGACGGCCGGCTGCCGGCCGCGGAGGAGGAGCGCGCGTGGGCGCACGTCCACGAGTGCCACCCGTGCCGCGACCTGGTCGAGCGGGAGGGCTGGGTCAAGACTCGTCTCGCCGGCCTCTCGCTGGCCGACCGGTCGGCCTGCGAGGCGCCCGACCGCCTCAAGGACTCGCTGCTGGCCGCCGGCTGCGGCTCGGCGCTGACCCCGCCCGCGTTCCCCACCGCCACCACGAACCGACCGCGGCACCGCTCGCTGGTCGCCATCGGCGGCGGCGCGGCCGGCGCCGCGGTGGTCGGTGTGCTCGCGCTCGGCGCCACCGGCACCCCGCAGCTCGAGCGCCGCGCCCCGGTCGGCGACCTGAGCCGGCCGACGCAGAGCGCCACCCCGACCATCGCCGATCGCACCCCCACCAAGCGCACGCCGAAGCGCCTGCGCCAGGGACGCTCGACCACCCCGCAGGGTGAGGGCGGGTCCCACGTCGTGGTGGTCAGCGACCTGCGTCGGGTCACAATGGGCCAGTGAGCGACGAAACTCCCGGCCCCATCCCGTCCGACCGCGGCGACCGGTACGACGAGCGCGAGCCCGGCCAGCACGACGGCCAGCAGCCCGAGATGCAGGACGCGGAGCGCGACACGCCGCACGACGCGGTGCACGACACCGGGCACGAGACCGGGCACGAGACCGGGCACGAGACCGGGCACGAAACGCCGTACGGCACCGGGCACGACACGGAGCCGACGCAGCCGATCGCCGGCACGGGCTGGACCTCGCCCTCCCAGCCGCACGAGCGGCCGTACGCCGCACCGGCGCCCCCGCAGCAGGAGCTCCAGCAGCCGCAGCCCGTCCAGCAGCAGCCCGTGCAGGGACCGCCCCAGCAGTCGGGTCCGTCGCCGATCGCGGCCCAGCCGTCGCCATGGGGCCCGCCGCCCGACGTCGTGTCGGTGGGTGGGGGCTACGGCCCGCCCGCACCCACCACACCGATGCCGCTGCGCCAGGACGACGAGCCCCGTCGCCGGATGTCCGGGTGGGTGTGGCCCGTCGTGGCGGTCGTCTCGCTGCTGGTCGGGCTGCTCGGCGGGTTCCTCGGAGCCCTCGGCTACGACCGGTGGGACGACGACTCGTCGACGTACCGCGGGGGACTCAGCTCCGTGCAGACCAAGGGCGCCGCGCCGCTGGACGCCGACAACGGCTCGATCCCGGCGGTCGCGCAGGCGCTGCTGCCGAGCACGGTGCAGATCATCGCGGAGTTCGAGGGCGAGGACGAGGGTGCGACCGGCTCCGGGTTCGTGCTCGACCGCGACGGCCACGTCGTCACCAACAACCACGTCGTGCAGTCGGCGGCACAGGACAACGGTCCGATCCAGGTCGTCGACTTCGAGGGCGTGCGCCACAAGGCGACCGTGGTGGGCCGCAGCCCGGTCTACGACATCGCGGTCCTCAAGATCGACGAGGCCCAGGACCTCGAGCCCGCCGCCCTCGGCGCCTCGGTCGTCCTCCACGTCGGTGACCCGGTCATCGCGTTCGGCTCTCCGCTCGGGCTGAGCCAGACCGTGACCTCGGGCATCGTCAGTGCCCTCAACCGGCCGGTCACCACGGGCGACGAGGACAACGTCTCGTCCTACATCAACGCCGTCCAGACCGACGCCGCGATCAACCCGGGCAACTCCGGCGGACCGCTGGTCAACCTCGAGGGAGCGGTCGTCGGGGTCAACTCCGCCATCGCCACCACCGGCGGCGGCAGCATCGGCGGCAGCAGCTCGGGCAACATCGGCGTCGGCTTCGCGATCCCGATCGAGCAGGTCGTCACCACCGCCGACCAGATCCTCAAGAGCGGCGAGGCGCGCTACCCCGTCATCGGTGCCCAGGTGCAGACGGGTCGCGGCGACTCGGTCGGCGCGCTGATCACCGAGGTCAACGACGGCACCCCCGCCCAGGACGCCGGCCTCCGCAAGGACGACGTGGTCACCGAGGTGGACGGTCTGCCGGTGAGCGACGGGATCGCGCTGATCGTGGCGATCCGCACGCACCAGCCCGGGGAGACCATCGAGTTCACCGTGGTGCGCGACGGCGCGGAGCAGGGCGTGAAGGTCACCCTCGACGGCGAGGTCGGCTGACGGGGATCAGCCCTCGTCGCCCCGGCCGGTCTCACTCTCGACGAACGGGTGGTCGGAGACGAAGGTCTTGGTCTCGGAGTACATCCGCTCGATGAACTTCTCCAGCTCCGAGCCCTCCACGCGCCACTGGCCGCGCCCCCCGATCTTGATCGCCGGGAGGTCGCCGCGGCGCACCAGCGCGTAGACCTGGGCGCTGGAGGTGTTGAGCACCTCGGCGACGTCGGCCAGCGTGAGGAAGCGGGGTGAGGCCATGGCGACATGGTGCCACTGGGCGCGCCCGTCGCCGTACAACCCCCGCGCGGTTGTGGACGAGCGCGTGTCGCGACCGGGCCTGTGGACAACCGGTCGTTTCGAATCGCGGTGTGAGGCCATGATGGGCCCGTGTCTCGGACCCACGCCGCCACCGACGTCCCCTCCACCGCCCCCAGGGCAACCCGCGCGCAGCCGCCCGGCTGGAAGGACCCGCGGGCCTGGGTCGGGGTCGCGATCGTCGCGGTCTCCGTCGTCGCCGGGGCCCGGATCCTCGGGGCGGCCGACGACTCGGTGACCGTGTGGGCCGCGGCTCGGGACGTCGCGCCGGGCGACACCGTGCGCGCCGACGACCTGGTCTCGACATCGGTCCGGTTCGGCGACGGCACCGACCTCGACCGCTACCTGCTGACCTCGGACGCGCTTCCCGACGACCTGCGCCTCACGCGCGGCGTCGGCGCCGGTGAGCTGGTCCCGGCGGCGGCCCTGGGCAGCGGCGAGGAGGCCGACACCGTGATCGTGTCGCTGTCGTTCGCCCGCGAGCTGATCCCCACCAACATCGGGGCCGGGTCGGTGATCGAGCTCCTCGTGGTCCCCGAGGACGACGCGGGCGAGCGGGCCTCGGCGCCCGCCGAGCCCGTGACGGTGGTCCCGGACGTCGTCGTGATCGACGCGCCCTCGGTCAGCGACTCGCTGGGCGGGGTCGGTCGCGGCCGCCAGCTCGTCCTCGGGATCCCCGAGTCCGACGACGGCGTGCTGACCGAGCTCCTGGCGGCCAGCGAGGACGAGCGCGTGCGCGTGCTCGTCCGCGGCTGAACGGGGCCGGTCCGTGATCGTCGTCCTGATGATGGCCTCGGGCGCAGCCTGGGAGTCCGACGCCTTCGCCCGCCTCGACGGGGCCGGCGGCATCGTCGTCCTCAAGCGGTGCGTCGACGTCGACGACCTGCTCGCCACCGCCACCAGCGGCCAGGCCGACGTGGCGCTCGTCGGGCTGGAGGCTCCGGGCCTCGATCCCTCGGCGATGGCCCACCTGCGGAGGTACGCCGTCCGGCCGGTCGCCGTCACCACGTCGGCCGTCGACGACCTCGACGTCCGGGAGCTGGCCGAGCGCCTCGGCGTCACCGCGCTCGTGGCCGCCGACGACCTCGAAGGGCTCGCCGAGGTCGTCTCCACGGTCGAGGACGTCGGGGACACCCGGGTCCGGGGCGGGGACGACGAGGCGGCCGCGCCTCGTGACGAGGCCGCCGACCCCCACCGCGTGGTCGCCGTGTGGGGCCCCAGCGGCGCTCCGGGCCGCACCACCGCCGCCGTGACCATCGCCGCCGAGCTCGCGCGACGCGGGTCGCCGGCCGTGCTCGTCGACGCCGATCCGTACGGCGGGGGCGTGGCGCAGCAGCTCGGCATCCTCGACGAGGTGTCCGGCCTGCTCTCCGCAGCCCGCCTCGCCGGCGCCGGTCAGCTCGGTGAGCGGTTCGTCTCCACCACCCGCGCCGTGGGGGAGCGCCTCACGGTGGTCACGGGCCTCCCGCGGGCCGACCGGTGGATCGAGGTGCGCGCCACCCACGTGGAGTCGATCCTCGACCGTGGCCGCGAGCTCGGCGACGTGGTCGTCGACACGGGCTTCTCCCTCGAGGACGACCCCGGCGCCGACTTCGGGGCTCGACCGACCCGCAACGCGATGACCCTCTCGGTGCTGGCCGCAGCCGACGAGATCGTCGTCGTGGGTGCCGCCGACCCGGTGGGACTCTCCCGGCTGGCGCGCGGGCTCGTCGACCTGCGGGACGTGACCGGCGGCGCCCCGGTGCGGGTGCTGGTCAACCGCATGCGTCCCAGCCTGGGCTGGTCGGAGCGCGAGATCGCCGGCATGGTCGAGGGCTTCTCGCGGGTCTCGGGCCTGCACTTCCTGCCCGAGGACCGGGCGGCCACCGACCGCGCCCTGGTGGCCGGGACGTCGCTGCCCGAGGGCGGCGACGGCCCGCTCCTGCGGGCGCTGGCGGGCGTCGTCGACGCCGTCTTCCCGGCGTCGGTGGCCCCCGGTCCGGCGTCCCGGAGGCGCATCCCCCGATCAGTCAGACTTCGGCGGTAATGCAGAAAATCGGCGACATACCTGTTATCAAGGAGGTCCCCCTCGGAACCATCTGATATAGGACACCCATCAAGTGACCCGTATTGTCGCGCGCTTCGTCGCGCCCTCGGCCCTCGCCGTCTGCCTGTGCGTCCCTGCCATGGCCCCCACCCTCGCGGCCATGGCCGGCGCCACGCAGCGTGACGACAAGATCAACGGCACCGGTCGTGCCGACCGGATCGTGTCCCTCGGCGGCAACGACAAGATCAAGAGCAAGGGCGGCAAGGACACCGTCATCTCCGGCCCCGGCCACGACGTCGTGGACGGTGGCTCGGGCCGCGACAAGGTGCAGTCCGGCACCGGCAACGACGCGCTCGACGGCGGCACGGGCAACGACCTGCTCGCCGGTGGCGAGGGCGACGACACGATGCTCGGCAACGTCGGCGACGACACCCTCCTCGGCGCCGCAGGCAACGACGGCCTCGACGGTGGTGAGGGCAACGACACGCTCCAGGGCCAGGGCGGCGACGACCGACTGGTGGGCGGCACCGGCGTCGACACCATCCTCGGCGCCGAGGGCAACGACACGATCGACGCCGGCCCCGACAACGACGTCGTCGACGGCGGCACCGGCGCCGACACGATCTACGGCGCCGACGGCAACGACGACCTCGACGGCAACGGCGACAACGACACGATCGACGGCGGGCTCGGCGACGACTACCTCGCGGGTGCCTCCGGGGACGACTCGATCGCCGGGAACGAGGGACGCGACTTCATCAACGGCGGCCCGGGCAACGACGTGCTCGACGGCGGCCTCGGCGACGACGGCGTGGCCCCCGGCAACGCCGGTCGCAACACCCCCGAGATCAACGGCGGCCCCGGCAACGACCGCGTCACCGGTGGTGAGGGCAACGACAAGCTGCTCGGCGGCGAGAACGACGACTACGTCGACGGCGGCCCCGGCGACGACCACCTCCTCAGCGGAGGCCCCGGCAACGACGTGATCGTCGACGGTGCGGGTGACGACCTGTTCATCAAGGGCGACGAGGGCGACGACGTCCTCTTCGTCGGGCCGGGTGCGGACAAGGCCTACACCGAGCAGGGCGACGACACGATCTACACCTACGACGACGGCGTGCGTGACGAGTTCTACTGCGACGACTACGACGACATCGGCACCGGCAACGAGGGCACCAGGGACCGGATCGCCTACATCGGTCGGATGGACCCGCTCGACAAGGTGGTCGGCGACCGCGACACCTGCGACATCATCGAGAACATCGGCTACCTGCCGGCCGGCTGGCCCTACGGTCCCGTCGGCGGCATCACCCAGCGCGCCCAGGCGTCGGCCGCACCGCTCGTCGGTCCGGTCGCCCCGCGCCTGCTCTCCTGACGGCTGGCTCTCGCCCCGTTACTCGCGGAAGACGGGATAGCTCAGGCGGCGAACAGCAGGTAGAGCCCGCCCGCGGTGAAGCCCACCATCGCGAACAGCAGGGGCAGCTGGCCGGTGAGCTGGTGCTTGGCCGGCAGCAGCCGGATCGCCCGGTCGTGGGCGGCGATCACGCCGAGCACGTGGCCCACCACCACGGCCACCACCTTGAGCCGCGCCAGGAACGTCGGGTGGTAGGACAGCCAGTAGTTCACCGTCAGGTCGGCCGTCCCGAGCAGGTTGTCGCCGCGGCTCATCGGGTCGCTGAGCTGGGTGAGGGTGGTCTGGCCGTACTCCACCAGGTAGGTCAGGTAGTGGGCCACGATGTAGCCGACGATGATCGGCACCACCGAGTGCGCGAAGACATCCGGCAGGGTACGGCGATCGACGCCCTCGCCGACGCCGGTGGCCATCGTGCCCGCGGCGAGGACCAGCCCGACGCCGACGCAGAAGCCGAGCAGCGCCAGGTTGTCGAGCAGGTCGACGCTCAGGTCGGTCGACTGGATGAACTTCACCCACGGCGTGGAGTCCTTGAAGGAGTCGAACGCGGTGCTGCCGAACAGCACGGACACGACACCCACCAGGCCCGGCGCCGCGACCAGCGAGTCGAGGTTGGCCAGCGGCGAGCGGACCAGCAGGCGCCCGTCGCGGTGGCCCCAGATCGAGAGCTTGGCGGCGAGCGAGGAGTAGACCTCGAACGGGTCGGCCCGCTCGAAGAAGCGGTCGCCGAAGAGCGCACCGCCGATCAGCATGATGCCGAGGTAGGCGGCGCACCACAGCCGGACCGGTCCGACCTGGGTGGAATAGGGGTAGACCAGCTCGAGCCACACGAAGGCGAACAGCCCGACCGCGGCCGGCCAGTAGCCGAGGCGCGCGGGGTAGGTGTAGAGGCCGGTGGACGGATCGCCACCCGACGCCCTGGCCAGCAGCAGGTTGATCGTGCGGCTGGGGCTGATCGCCTTCCACACCGGCCCGAAGAACACGGACAGCGGGACGATCGCGACCCAGACGTAGACGTAGAACACGCCGAGGAACGGGTTGATCAGCGAGTCCTTGCCCGCCACCGCCGCCCAGCCGACGTAGAGCAGGGCGGCCATGCCGAACACCCGCCACCAGACGCGCCACGGCGTGGAGGACGTCAGCCGGTCGAGCCACTCCGGGGCCGGCCGGCCGCTGGTCGCGGCGTCGTAGCGCGGCGTACGCCACGCGATGGCCAGCACCGTGAACGAGATGACCAGGGCGGCGACGGCGCCGGCGATCGCCAGCTCCAGCGGGATCGGGAGGTCCTTCGCGCCCCCGATCCCGTGGGCCAGGATCCGGTCACCGGTCGCGGGCGAGCCCACCTCAGCGGACTTCGAGCTGGACGATCACCATGTCCAGGTCGTGCGACTCCACGTCGACCAGGCCGGGCTGGTCGATCGTGAGCGACAGCTCGGTGGTGCCGGCGTCGTAGGCCAGCTCCTGCTCGGGGGTGGAGTGGACGTGGATCTCGCCCGGTGCGTCGGCCGTGACGGCGAGCGTGATCGGCTCGCCGACCGTCGCGTCGACCCGCTCGCCGTTCGGAGTGACCGTGTCGCCGTCGAAGGTGATGTCGATGGTCTGTCCGGCCGGGGCGGCGCTCTCGCTCTCGCTCGGCGTCTCGCTGGTCGACTCCGAGGACGACTCCGAGGACGACTCCGAGGACGTGGCCGAGCTCGAGGTGGCAGGGTCCGTCGGCTCGGCGTCCTCGCCGCAGCCGGCGAGCAGCGAACCCAGGCCGATCACGAGGATCACGGCCAGGGTGGAGGTACGGCGCCGGGCGTGCGGCGTGGTGCGGGTCATGTGGGTGCTCCTCGTACGACTGCTGTTCCTCTGCCACAATCCCACGCGGAGCAAGACGGCGGACGCCTGGGTGTGTGACCCTGTGGCGCCCGACACCTACAGAGGACACACATGAGCGAACGGTTGAGGCCGCGGGACCTGGCGCTGCTCGCCACCGAGTCCCCGCGCACACCGATGCACAACGCGACCGTCGAGATCTTCGACCCCGGCGAGTCCGGCTTCGACTACGCGAGCCTGATGGAGCTGATCGCCGACCGGATCGCGTTCGTGCCGCGCTACCGCCAGCGCCTCCAGACCGTCCCCGGCCGTCTCGCGACGCCGGTCTGGGTGGACGACCCCGGCTTCGAGCTCGCCTACCACGTACGCCGCTCGGCACTCCCACGTCCCGGCGACCACGCCCAGCTGCGCGAGCTGGTCGCCCGCATCGCCTCGCGCCCCCTCGACCGGTCCCGCCCGCTGTGGGAGACCTACTTCGTCGAAGGCCTGGCGGACGGCCGCGTGGCCGTGCTGACCAAGAGCCACCAGATCCTGGTCGACGGCCGGGAGACCGTCGACATCGGCCAGGTGCTCCTCGACACCGAGCCCGACCGCCCCCCGCTCGGCCACGACGAGTGGGCGCCCCGCGGGCGACCGGACGCCCTCTCGCTGGCGCTGGGCGCGATCTCCGACTCGATCGAGCGCCCGTCCACCCTGGTCGAGACCGTGCAGGCCAACGCCGAGTCGGTGCTGCGGACGGCCAACAGCGCGCGCCACCGCGTCAACGACGTCGCCGGTGCGCTGGCCGGGCGCAAGCCCGTCGCGTCCACCCCCATCAACCGCCAGCTCTCGCAGCAGCGCCGCTTCCTGACCATCGCGACCCGGCTCGACGACTACAAGCGGATCCGGCGCGTGCACGGCGGGACGATCAACGACGTCATCCTCGCCACGCTCACCGGGGGCCTGCGCGCCTGGCTGATGACCCGCACCGAGTCGATGTCGGGGATGCGGACGATCAAGACGATCGTGCCGATGTCGGTGATCGACGACGAGCTCGAGGCGACCTCGCTCGGCACCCAGGTCGCCGGCCACCTCGTCAACCTGCCGATCTCCGAGCCGTCGCCGGTGGTCCGGCTCCACCAGGTCTCCTACAGCTTCCAGGCCCACAAGGAGACCGGTCGCGGCGTGGGGGCCGAGCGGCTCGCCGGCATCGCGGGCTTCGCCCCCACCACGTTCCACGCCCTCGGCTCGCGGGTCGCCGCCTCCGAGCTGCGGCGCGGCTTCCAGCTCTCCGTGACCAACGTCCCCGGGCCCCAGTTTCCGCTCTACGCGGGCGGCGCGACGATGGTCGAGACCTACCCCGTGCACCCGCTGCTGCCCGGCCACGCGCTCGCGGTCGGGGTGACCTCCTACAACGGCGGCGTCTTCTACGGCATCACGGCCGACCGGGACGCCATCCCCGACGTCGACGTGCTCGGGCAGTGCATCACGGAGTCGCTCGACGAGCTCATCGAGTCGGCGAGCGAGAGCCGCCAGCGGGCGCCACGCGGGCGCCGTACGAGCTCGAAGGCCCCGAAGTCGTGAGGGTCTACGTGCCGCTGACGCTCGACTCCCTCGCCGAGGCCGACGAGGCCGGTCTCGTGCCATCCGACCTCGACCGGGTCGTGGCCGACGACGAGTCGGAGGAGGGGGAGTACGCCGCCCTGATGACCGCCGCCGACCTGTCGGCGGAGCTCCTCGCAGCCGCGGGTGGCGGGCCCGGTCGCCGCGTGGTGCTGGCCGCGGACGTGGACGACGTCGACGGCGCCGTACCCCGCCGGGCGTGGGCCGCGCTGCACGTCGACACCACCGCCGGCGCGGACCCCGACGACGACCTGGCGTGGTTCGCCACCCAGGAGATCCCGGACGTGCTCGCCGGTCGCTGAGCGCCTAGGGTCGGCTCATGGACGCGATCACCTTTCCACCGGCTCCCACCAACGAGCCCAACCTGACCTACGCCCCGGGCAGCCCCGAACGGGCTGAGCTGAAGGCGGAGCTCGCCCGTCTCGAGAGCAAGCAGCACACCCTGCGCGCGCACATCAACGGCAGGAAGCGCAACGGCGGTGGCGCCGAGATGAAGGTCGTGCAGCCCCACGACCACCAGCACGTGCTCGGCACCTTCAAGAACACCACCACCAAGGACGCCGAGGCGGCGGTGAAGGCCGCGACGGCCGCCGCGCCCGCGTGGCAGGCCCTGGCGTTCGACGAGAAGTGCGCGATCATCCTCAAGGCCGCCGACCTGCTCGCCGGCCCGTGGCGCCAGCGGATCAACGCCGCCACCATGCTCGGCCAGTCGAAAACGGCGTTCCAGGCCGAGATCGACTCCGCCTGCGAGCTCATCGACTTCTGGCGCTACAACGTCCACTACGCCAAGCAGATCCACACCGACCAGCCGATCGCCAACAGCCCCGGCATCTGGAACCGCACGGACCACCGCCCGCTCGAGGGCTTCGTCTACGCGATCACGCCGTTCAACTTCACCGCGATCGCCGGCAACCTGCCCACCGCCCCGGCGCTGATGGGCAACACCGTCATCTGGAAGCCGTCGCCCACCCAGCAGCTCGCCGCGTCGCTGACGATGGAGCTGCTCGAGGAGGCCGGCATGCCGCCCGGCGTCATCAACATGCTCCCCGGCGACGGCCTCGACGTCTCCAAGGTCGCGCTGTCGCACCCCGACCTCGCCGGCATCCACTTCACCGGCTCGACGCCGACCTTCCACCACCTCTGGAGGAGCGTCGGGGAGAACATCGACCGCTACCGCTCCTACCCGCGCATCGTGGGTGAGACCGGCGGCAAGGACTTCATCATCGCCCACCCCTCGGCCGACCCCGACGTCGTGCGGGTCGCGATGATCCGCGGTGCGTTCGAGTTCCAGGGCCAGAAGTGCTCCGCGGCCTCGCGGGCGTACGTCGCCCGGTCGGTGTGGGACAGGATCAAGGACCAGCTGATCGCGGAGACGCAAGCCCTGACCATGGGCGACGTCACCGACTTCAGGAACTTCATGGGCGCCGTCATCGACGACCGCGCGTTTGCGAAGCACAAGTCGGCGATCGCCCGGGTGCGCGCCAACAAGCACCTCACGCTGCTCGCCGGCGGCCAGACCGACGACTCGGTGGGCTACTTCGTGCGGCCCACGATCATCGAGTCGACCGACCCGACCGACCAGATGTTCGCCGACGAGTACTTCGGGCCGATCCTGGCCGTCCACGTCTACGACGACGACAGGTTCGAGTCGGTCGTGGCGCAGATGGAGTCGTTCTCGCCGTACGCCCTGACCGGTGCGATCATCGCGCAGGACCGCGGCGCCATCGCGTGGGCGCGCAAGACGCTGCGCTTCGCGGCCGGCAACTTCTACATCAACGACAAGCCGACCGGTGCCGTGGTGGGTCAGCAGCCGTTCGGTGGCGGGCGTGCGTCCGGCACCAACGACAAGGCCGGTGCGGCGGTCAACCTGCTGCGCTGGACCTCGCCGCGCTCGATCAAGGAGACCTTCGTGCCGCCGAAGGACTACCGCTACCCCTACATGGACACCGAGTGAGCCCGGTCCGTTGATCCCACTCCACCTGGGGGCGCTGCACCCCGTCGAGCAGCTGCTGACGCTGGTCCTGGCGTTCGGCCCGTTCGTGCTGCTCGGGTTCGTGGTGTGGCACCGGCGACGCCACGACCAGGACTCTCCTCGGGGTTAGGATCTCGGTTCTCGACGGGGGAGGTGGGGATGCGTCGTTCGTACGCCGCAACGCTGGCCTGCGTCCTGGTCGCGATCACCGGCTGCACCTCCGAGGATGAGCCACCCGCCGGACCGGCGCCGTCGGTGTCCGCCACGACTCCGACGGCGTCGGTGAGCAAGGCCTGGGTGGCGGACGTCCCGGTGCGGCCGGACTCGATCGGCCGCGGCGCTCCCTGGATCTGGGAGTACAGCGACGACGTCGTGGTCGTCGGGCCGCGCGGACTGGTGGCTCTCGACCGTGCCTCCGGTGAGCAGCTGTGGCAGTTGCCGCTCGGGGGGCAGGTGTGCGGGGCCACGCCCGAGCCGACCGAGCTGGGGCTCGTGGCCGTCTCGGTCGGTCGGTGCCGACCGGCGGCCGGGGGAGCGCCGACCGCGCGGCGTACGACGATCAAGGCGGTGGACCTCGAGAGCGCGTCCGTGGTCTGGGAGCGGCCGTTCGCCGGCGCGCCCCAGCTGGAGTCGAAGGGCGACGCGCTCGTCGCGGCCGACGGCTGCAGCACCCGCCGCATCGACCTCAGCAGCGGCCGTCCCCGGGGCGGTCTCGGCATCGCGTGCCGCGACCACGTGCTCATGGGCGGCGGCGTCGTGGTCGTGGCCCGGGACGGCGCGCCGCCCCGGTGGCGGGCGGTCGACGTCGGGTCGGGCTCGACGCTCGCCGAGGTGACCGCGCCGGCCTCCGTGTCGCTCCCGCGCCGGGTGCTGGACGCCGACCCGCTGACCGTCCTGGCGGGCGACACCGAGCGCAGGCGTCTCGACGTCGTCCGGGTCGGGGACTCGGACGCGCGGGTGCTGACCCGCGTCGACGCCACGGCGCTGGACGCTCTGGTGTCGACCACCTCCGACACGGTGGTGCTCGCCGGCCCGACCTCGCCGAAGGCGGTCGAGCTCTCGCTCGACGACGGTGCCAGGCTCAAGGAGTTCGCCGCGTCGGCGCCCGAACGCTGGGTCCCGATCACCCGCGTCGGTGGCCGCGTGCTGGGCTTCGAGGGCACCGCCGACGGTCTGGCCGCGGGGAAGGGCATCCTGACCTTGCGCTCGCTGGAGGACGGCACGGCGACCGCGATCGGCGACTTCGGCGCCGGCAGCTTCGCGGGCGACACCGACCTCGCCGTCGCCGCGCCGCGCGCGGTCGTCATCGACTCCATGCTGCTGATGCCAGGTCCCGCCGACGCGGGGGTGCTGGCCTACCGGCTCAGCATCCCCGACTGAGACGTCCTCACGACCCGGCGAGCCACCGCTGCCCGACCTTGTTCTCGGCGCGGAACGCCTTGGACAGGAGCCCGGCGATCAGGTCCTCGACCTTGCCGCCCACGAAGGGGATGTTGACCTTCACCGCCAGCTGCACGGTCTCGACCACGTCGTCCCTGACCTGCGCGAGGTCGAAGGTGCCGGTCATGTCGCCGGGCTTGCCGGGGATGGTGACGAGCACGTCGGCGTGGGTGTCGCTCGTCCACGTCTCCTCCTGCACGATCGCGATCTCGTCGCCGACGAACTTGCGGGCGAACGACGGCACGTGCTCGGTGCCGTGGACGATCTCGACGCGGGCGGTGCTGCCGGCCCCGGTGCCGCTGATCTCGGCGGAGCTGCGCTCGGCCTGCTGGTAGTCCGCGACCTGCTCCCGGAAGGTCGGGTCGGCGAGCATCGCGGCGACCTGGTCGATCGTCGTGCCGGGGTAGGTCAGCTTCTCGGTGATGGACTTCATGGGGCACATCCTCACGGCAAACGGTGCTCGAGACCAGCACGTCGGGCGGCGCGTGCGGAGGTTGTGACCCGTGGGTAGCGGGCCGTGTTGGACCAGTCACAGGGGGGCCCCTAGTGTCGGTCCCGTGGTGAAGCTCGAGGATGACAAGTCCGAACTGCTCGATCGCGCCGAGGCCGTGGCGCTCGCCTCCCGGGGGACCGGCGGCCCGCCCCAGGCGCAGGTCGGCGAGCTCCTCGCCGCCTACTACCGCCACGTCGCCGCCGAGGACCTCCTCGGGCGCAGCCCGGAGGACGTGTACGGCGCCCTCGCCTCGCACTACGCGCTCGCGGACGCCCGCCCGCAGGGCACCGCGCGCGTCCGCGTCATGACCCCCGGACCGGTCGACGTCGGCTGGTCCGCGGCCGGCCACTCGGTCGTCGAGGTCGTCACCGACGACATGCCCTTCCTCGTCGACTCGGTGACGATGGAGCTCTCGCGCCTCGAGCACAACGTGCACGTGGTCATCCACCCGCGCTTCGAGGTCTCGCGCGACATCACCGGCGCCCTGCAGTCGGTGAGCACCCTCGCCGACGGCGTCGTCGAGGAGTCGGCCCCCGACGCCCTCGAGGAGTCGTGGATGCACGTCGAGATCGACCGCGTCGTCGACGAGGACGAGGTCGCGGAGATCGTCAGCAGCCTCGAGCGGGTGCTGCGCGACGTCCGCGAGTCGGTCGAGGACTGGCGCAAGATGGCCGACCGCGCGCTCGCGGTGGTCGACGAGATCGAGGCCGACCCTCCGGCGATCGACGAGACGGAGGTCCGCCAGGGCTGCGAGTTCATCCGCTGGCTGGCCGACGACCACTTCACCTTCCTCGGCTACCGCGAGTACCGCCTCGAGACCGTCGGTGACGGCGAGTGCGCGCTCCGCGCCGTGCCAGGCACCGGCCTCGGCATCCTGCGCGCCGACCAGGACATGTCGGCCTCCTTCGCCAAGCTGCCCACGCCGGTCAAGGACCGGGCCCGCGACAAGACCCTGCTGGTGCTGGCCAAGGCCAACTCGCGCGCCACCGTGCACCGCCCGGCCTACCTCGACTACGTCGGCGTCAAGACCTTCAACGACAGCGGCGAGGTGGTCGGCGAGCGCCGCTTCCTCGGGCTCTTCTCCAGCGCGGCCTACACCGAGTCCGTCACCCGGATCCCGCTGCTGCGCGAGAAGACGAAGGCCGTCATGCGCTCCGTCGGCTTCGACCCGCGCAGCCACGCCGGCAAGGCGCTGATGGACACCCTGGAGAACTACCCGCGCGACGAGTTCTTCCACACCCCGGCCGACGAGCTGGCGCCGACGGTCGAGGCCGTGATGTTCGCTCGTGAGCGCCGCCAGCCGCGGCTCTTCGCCCGGCGCGACACCTACGGTCGCTACGTCTCGGTCCTCGTCTACCTCCCGCGCGACCGCTACAACACGACGGTCCGCGAGCGCTTCGCCGAGATCCTCAAGGAGCGGCTCAACGGCGAGAGCGTCGAGTTCACCGCCCGCGTCAACGAGGCGACCACCGCGAGCGTGCACTTCGTGGTGCACCCGCCCAAGGGTGAGACCATCCCCGAGTTCGACGTCAGCGACCTCGAGCGCCGGATGGTCGAGGCCGCCCGGTCCTGGCGCGACGACTTCACCAACGCGGTCATCGCGGAGTACGGCGAGGAGCGTGGCTCGCGCCTCGCGCGCACGTGGTCCGACTCCTTCCCGGAGGCCTACAAGGAGGACTTCAACCCCCGCCTCGGCGCCGCCGACCTCGGTCGCCTCGAGGCGATCGAGGGCGACGAGGGGATCGACCTGGCGCTCTTCGAGCAGGTCGACGCCGGTCGCGGCGAGGCCCGCCTCAAGGTGTTCCGAGTCGGCTCGCCGCTCTCGCTGAGCGAGGTGCTGCCGATGCTCTCCTCGATGGGCGTCGAGGTCGTCGACGAGCGGCCCTACGAGCTCGCCGGGCTCGGTCGCGAGTCCTACATCTACGAGTTCGGCCTGCGCTACGGCCGCCAGCTGCCCGACACCGCCCGCGCGCTGTTCGCCGACGCGTTGCGCGCGGTCTGGGACGGCTACAACGAGACCGACGGCTTCAACGCGCTCGTCCTCGGCGCCGGCCTGACCTGGCGGCAGGCGACGGTGCTGCGCGCCTACGCGAAGTACATGAAGCAGGGCAACTCGCCGTTCGCGCTCGACTACATCGAGGGCGCGCTGGCCAGCAACGTCGACATCACCCGGCTGCTGGTCGACCTGTTCGAGGCGCGCTTCGACCCGGGCAAGGGCTCCCTGCCCGCCGACGCCGAGGCCCGGGTCGCGCGGATCGAGGTGGTGGAGGAGAAGCTCGCCTCGGCCCTCGACGACGTGGTCAGCCTCGACCACGACCGGATCCTGCGCTCCTACCTCACCCACATCCGCAGCACGCTGCGCACCAACTACTTCCAGACCACGGCCGACGGCCAGCTCCACCCGTACATCTCCTTCAAGCTCGAGCCGTCGGCCATCCCCGACCTGCCCGAGCCGCGCCCGAGCTTCGAGATCTTCGTCTACTCGCCGCGCGTCGAGGGCGTGCACCTGCGGTTCGGCTCGGTCGCACGCGGCGGACTGCGCTGGTCCGACCGACGCGACGACTTCCGCACCGAGGTGCTCGGGCTGGTCAAGGCGCAGATGGTGAAGAACACCGTGATCGTGCCCGTGGGCGCCAAAGGCGGGTTCTTCTGCAAGCAGCTGCCCGACCCGGGCGACCGCGACGCGTGGCTGGCCGAGGGCGTCGCCTGCTACAGGACGTTCATCTCCGGCCTGCTCGACATCACCGACAACCTCGTCGAGGGCGAGACGGTCCCGCCGCAGGGCGTGGTCCGCCACGACGGCGACGACACCTACCTCGTCGTCGCGGCCGACAAGGGCACCGCGACCTTCTCCGACATCGCCAACGGCGTGGCCGGCGACTACGGCTTCTGGCTCGGGGACGCGTTCGCCTCCGGCGGCTCGGTGGGCTACGACCACAAGGCGATGGGCATCACCGCCCGCGGGGCCTGGGTCTCGGTGCAGCGACACTTCCGCGAGCGCGGGATCGACTGCCAGACCGAGGACTTCACGGCCGTCGGCATCGGCGACATGTCCGGTGACGTCTTCGGCAACGGCATGCTCTGCTCGGAGCACACCCGGCTCGTGGCCGCCTTCGACCACCGCGACATCTTCATCGATCCCGACCCCGACGCCACGTCGTCGTACGCCGAGCGCAAGCGTCTCTTCGAGCTGCCCCGCTCGTCGTGGCAGGACTACGACAAGGACCTGATCTCCGAGGGCGGCGGCGTGTGGTCGCGCTCGCTCAAGTCGATCCCGATCTCGTCCCAGGTGCGCAGCGCTCTCGGCCTCGCCGCCGACGTCGTGAAGATGACGCCTGCCGAGCTGATGCGGGCGGTGCTGCTCGCCCCGGTCGACCTGCTGTGGAACGGCGGCATCGGGACCTACGTGAAGTCCGAGGACGAGGTCAACGCCGACGCGGGCGACAAGGCCAACGACGCGATCCGCGTGAACGGCGAGGATCTCCGCGCCAAGTGCGTCGGCGAGGGCGGCAACCTGGGCCTGACCCAGCTCGGGCGGATCGAGTACGCCCGGCTCGGCTGCGGCGGCGAGGGTGGTCGCATCAACACCGACTTCATCGACAACTCCGCGGGCGTCGACACCTCCGACCACGAGGTCAACATCAAGATCCTGCTCGACAAGGTCGTCGCCGGCGGCGACATGACCACCAAGCAGCGCAACACGCTGCTGGCGGAGATGACCGACGAGGTCGCCGACCTGGTGCTGCGCGACAACTACGAGCAGAACCTCGCGCTGGCCAACGCCGCGGCCCACGCCGTCCCGCTCCTGCACGTCCACGAGGACTGGATGAAGGAGCTCGAGCGGCGCGGCGTCCTCAACCGCGAGCTCGAGGCGCTGCCCACGTCGAGGCAGGTCCGCCGACGCCTCGACCGCGGCCAGGGCCTGTCGATGCCCGAGCTGTCGGTGCTGCTGTCGTGGACCAAGATCGTGCTGGCCGACGAGCTGCTCGAGTCCGAGCTGCCCGACGACCCCTACCTCCGCGAGGACCTGCTCGGCTACTTCCCCTCGCGGATGCGGGCCGACCACGTGCCGGCGATGGAGGAGCACCCGCTGCGCCGCGAGATCATCGTGACCCAGGTCGTCAACGACCTGGTCAACGGCGCCGGCATGACGTTCATCCCGCGCCTCAAGGGCGAGACCGGGTCGAGCGTCGCCGACCTGACCCGCGCCAACTTCGTGGCCCGCGAGATCTTCGGCTCGCTGGCGCTGCGTGACGAGATCGCGTCGTACGACAACCGGGTGCCCGCCGAGCGCCAGACCCGGATGCGGATCGAGATGCGCACGCTCGTCGAGCGGGCCTCGCGCTGGCTCGTCAACAACCGCCGGCCACCGCTCGACTCGATCGCCACCGTGGAGTTCTTCCAGTCCCGCGTGCAGGCCGTGCTGGCCGTGCTGCCCGAGCTGATGAGCGGGCAGGAGCTCGACGACTTCGTCGGGCGCCGCGACCGCCTCACCAACGCCGGGGTGCCCGACGAGCTGGCCACCCGAGTCGCCTCGCTCGCCCCGGCCTACGCGCTGCTGGGCATCGTCGAGACCGCGGAGGCCCACGGCCTCGACCCCGTCGAGGTGGCACGCGTGCACTTCGCGCTGGGGGAGCGGCTCGGGCTGCCGGCGCTGGTCGAGCGGATCTTCGCGCTGCCGCGCGACGACCGCTGGCAGACGATGGCGCGCGCCGCCGTCCGCGACGACCTCTACGCCGTCCACCAGCAGCTCACCGCCGCCGTGCTGTCCTCGACCTCGGCCGAGGACTCCGCCCCGGCGCGGGTCGCGGAGTGGGAGGACGCCGACGCCGACCTGATCGGGCGCGCGGCCGCGACCCTGGAGGAGATCTGCCGCGACGAGGCGGCCGACCTCGCCCGGCTCTCGGTGGGCCTGCGGGTGGTGCGCGGACTGCTCTCCGCCTCCTGAGCCTGCGCTTGGTTACCCTGCGGCGGTGACCCTGCTCCTCCAGACCCCCGCCGCCGTGCTCTCGCGCCTGCGTCGCACGCTGCGTCCCGACACCCCGAGCCCGCTGCTGGGAGCGACGGTCCTCGTCACGGGGGCCTCCTCCGGCATCGGCGAGCACACGGCGTACGCCGCCGCCGACCGTGGTGCCCACGTCGTGCTCGTGGCCCGGCGCGCCGACGAGCTGGCCCGCGTGGCGGCCGGGGTCGAGGCGCGGGGCGCCCGCGCCTCGACGTACGCCGTGGACCTGACCGACGGCGAGGCCGTCGACGCGATGGTCGCCGACCTGCTCGCCCGGCACGGCGCCGTGGACTACCTCGTCAACAACGCCGGCCGCTCCATCCGGCGCTCGCTCGAGCTGAGCCACGACCGCTTCCACGACTTCGAGCGGATGATGGCGGTCAACTTCTTCGGCCCGGTGCGGCTGACGATGGGCCTGCTGCCGGCGATGCGCGCGCAACGGTTCGGGCACGTGGTCAACGTCGTGACGTGGGGCAACCAGGTCAAGGCGCCGAAGTTCGCCGCCTACATCGCCTCCAAGTCCGCGCTCGACGTCTTCGGGCGGATCATGGGCCGCGAGGCGTACTTCGACAACGTCACCTGCACCAACGTCCGCGTCGCCCTCGTCGCCACCGACATGATCGGCCCGACCGAGGCCTACGCCGGTCGTCGCGCCGAGAGCCCCGAGCACTGCGCCGAGCGGATCGTGCGCGCCCTCGAGGACCGGCCGGTCACCGTCGACGGGCTGGTCGGCTCGGTCGCCGAGGTCTTCAACGTGGTCGCGCCGCGCCTGTCCGACCTCGTGTTCGCGGAGCTGTCGCGGCGCTCGCCGGACTCGGCGGCCGCGCGGGGAGAGGCGCGGGAGCCGGCCGTGAGGGGCTAGCTGGCCTTCTTGGCCGCGGCCTTCTTCGCGGGCGCCTTCTTGGCGGTCTTCTTGGCCGCCGACTTCTTCGCCGCGGTCTTCTTCGCCGGCGCCTTCTTGGTGGTCTTCTTCGCGGCCGGCTTCGCGTCGTCGTCGGAGTCGGCGTCGTCGTCCGTCGCGGACGTCTCCTCGCCCCGGGCCGTCTTGGCCGCGGCCACCGACTTCTGGAGCGCGGCGAGCAGGTCGACGACCTCGCCCGAGGACTTGGTGGAGGTGGCGGTCTTCTTGACCTCGCCGCCCTCGATCTTCGTCTTCACCAGCGCCTCGACGGCCCCGGCGTAGTCGTCCTCGAACTCGGCCGGGTCGAAGTCGCCGGCCAGCGTCTCGACCAGCATGTTGGCCATCTTGACCTCGGAGGCCTTCACGTCGCCGGCCTCGATCGAGAAGTCGGGCTGGCGGACCTCGTCGGGCCACATCATCGTCTGGAGCACGATCACGTCGCCGGCGTCCATCTCGCGCACGCGCAGCACCGCGACGGAGGTGCGCTGGCGCAGCGCGACGGTCACCACCGCCATCCGGTCGGCGTCCTGCAGGGCCTGGCGCAGCAGCGCGTAGGGCTTGGCGCCCGACTTCTCCGGCTCGAGGTAGTAGGACTTCTCGAAGAGCATCGGGTCGATCTGGTCGCTCGGGACGAACTTCTCGACCGCGATCTCGCGCGACGACGTCGAGGGCAGGCCCTCCATGTCGTCGTCGCTGAGGATGACCATCTCGCCGTCCTCGGTCTCGTAGCCCTTGGCGATGTCGGAGTAGGGCACCTCCTCGCCGTCGATGCTGCACACGCGCTGGTACTTGATCCGGCCGCCGTCCTTGGCGTGGACCTGGCGGAACGACACGTCGTGCGACTCGGTCGCGGAGTAGAGCTTGACCGGCACGTTGACGAGCCCGAACGAGACGGAGCCCTTCCAGATGGCGCGCATGGACAGACCGTATCCCCAACCACCGACCCCGGACGAGGCCCACGCGTCGGCGCCGGCTGACAGACTCGCCCCATGCGTCCGATGCTCGCCACCAAGGGCACCCACGTCCCGAGCGGCCCCGAGTGGTCCCACGAGGTGAAGTGGGACGGCGTGCGCATCCTCGCGGACGTGGTCGCCGGCCGGGACGGCCGGGCGCGCCTGTTCACCCGCAACGGCAACGACGCGTCGCTCGCCTGGCCCGAGATCCACACCAGCCCGCTGGGCGATCGCGACGTCCTCGTCGACGGCGAGGTCATCGGCCTCAACGACGAGGGCCTGCCCGACTTCGGCGTGCTCCAGGAGCGGATGCACGTGCGCTCGGCCCAGACCGCGGCCCGGCTGGCGGAGCGGGTCCCCGCGACGTACATGGTCTTCGACCTGATGCGCCTCGACGGCGAGGACCTGACCGGCCTGCCGTGGACCGAGCGCCGCGAGCGGCTGGAGGGGCTCGGGCTCGACGGCTCGTGGCAGGTGCCCGCGGCGTACGACGACGGGGCGATGCTGCGCGACGCGACCCTGCAGCAGGGGCTCGAGGGCATCGTCAGCAAGCGTCGCTCCTCGCGCTACACCTTCGACGCGCGCAGCCCGGCCTGGGTGAAGCTCGCCCACCGGCACCGTTACTCGTTCGTCGTCGCCGGGTGGCGCCCGCAGGAGGGCACCACCGACCGGCTCGCGTCGCTGCTCGTGGGGGAGCCGACCCCGGACGGGCTGATGTATCGCGGCCGCGTCGGCAGCGGCATCGGCGGCGCCGCGACCCGGCTGCTCTCCGAGCTGGTCAAGCCGCTCGAGGTGGACGCCTCGCCCTTCGCCGACGAGGTGCCGGCCGTCGACGCGTCCGGCACCCACTGGGTCGAGCCGCGTGTCGTCGTCGACGTCGACACGCTCAGCCGCAGCCCGGTGAAGAGGCTGCGCCAGCCGTCCTACCGCGGCGTCCGCTCCGACATCGGCCCGGAGGACCTGTGAGGAGGGCAGCCGCCGCGGCGCTCGCGCTCGCGCTGCCGCTGGTCCCCGCCCCGGCCGTCGCCGAGGCCACGCTCGTCCTCGACGGCGTGCGGGTCCTCGCTGGTCCGACCACGACCCAGGTCGTGACGGTCAACCACATGACCGGCCACCGAGCCCGGGTCACCTACTGGCGCCTCGTGGCGGGGGAGTGGGTCGCGCGGATGCGCACCGCCGGCGGCCGCACCGGTTACGGCGGGCTCACTCCGGGGGACCGGAGGGTGCAGGGCAGCGGGACCACGCCGCTCGGGACGTACGCCCTGCTCTCGGTCTTCGGCACCCACCCCGCGCGAGACGCGGGCGCCCTCGACTACCGACGCATCCGCCGCGGCGACTACTGGGTCCAGGACAACGCGTCGCCCCACTACAACCGCTATCGCAACCGCGCCGACGGCGGCTTCCGCTGGTGGCTCCCGGCGAGGGACGCCAACGCCTCCGAGCGGCTCACCGACTACCGCCGCCCCTACGAGTGGGCCGTCGTCACCGGCTTCAACCTCGAGCAGGTGCGCCACCGCGGGTCGGGGATCTTCCTGCACGTCAACGGCCGCGGCGCCACCGCGGGCTGCGTGTCGGCGCCGCGCCGGTTCGTCCGCGCGCTCGTGCGCCGCCTCGACCCCGCCGCCGCCCCCGTGATCGCGATCGGACGCTAGATGCCCACCAACGAGATCCAGGTCGACGTCGAGGGCCGCACTCTCAAGATCAGCAACCTCGACAAGGTGCTCTACCCCCGCACGGGCACCACCAAGGGCGAGGTCCTCAACTACTACGCCAGCGTCTCCGGCGTCCTGCTGCCGCACCTGCGCGACCGCGCCGTCACGCGCATCCGCTGGCCGCACGGCGTGCAGGCAGGGAGCTTCTTCGAGAAGAACACGCCCGCGGGCACACCGTCCTGGGTGCGTACGGCGACGGTCCCCACCACCGGCAGCCGGGCCTCGAGAAGTGGGGCAGGGTCCGACGGCGACACCCTCACCTTCCCGATCTGCGACGACCTCGCGACCCTGACCTGGCTGGTCAACCTCGCCGCCCTCGAGCTGCACGTCCACCAGTGGCAGGTCACCAAGGCGGGCAAGCCCCGCAAGCCCGACCGGCTCGTCATCGACCTCGACCCGGGGGAGCCGGCCGGCCTGCACGAGTGCTGCCAGGTCGCCCTCAAGGTCCGCGACGCCCTCGCCGAGCGCGACCTGACCTGCACGGCCGTCACCAGCGGCAGCAAGGGCCTCCACCTGTACGCCGCGGTGTCCCGTCACCGCGACAGCGACGGCACCACGGCGCTCGCCAAGGAGGTGGCCGAGGAGCTCCAGAAGTCCGACCCGGGGATGGTCACGGCCACCATGACCAAGGCGAAGCGCCCCGGGAAGGTGTTCCTCGACTGGTCGCAGAACTCCGGGTCGAAGACCACCATCTCGCCGTACTCCCTGCGTGGACGCGACCGCCCCACCGTCGCGACGCCGGTGACCTGGGACGAGGTCGAGGCGGGCGCGGAGGACCCGCTGGGGCTCGAGCAGTTCCGGTTCGAGGAGGTCCTCGAGCGGGTCCAGGACCACGGAGACCTGTTCGACGCGTGAGCGAAAGGAGCGGCGATCGGTCGTTCGGTCTGCGTGACGGCGATCACCCGCCTATGCTCGGGCCCATGGCCCACGTTCTGGTCGTCGAGGACGAAGAAGACATCGCGTTCCCCCTGGTCCGCACGCTCGAGCGTGAGGGCTACGAGGTGACGTGGATCGATTCCGGCCGCAAGGCGCTCGAGCACCTCCTCCTCGAGTCGCCCGACATCTTGATCCTCGACCTCGGCCTGCCCGACATGGACGGTCTCGACGTGTGCCGCGCGGCCCGCGACGGCGGCTTCGAGGGCGGCATCATGATCGTCACCGCCCGCGCCGGCGAGCTCGACCGCGTGGTGGGCCTCGACTTCGGCGCCGACGACTACCTCTCCAAGCCCTTCGGCCTCGCCGAGCTGCAGGCCCGCGTCCGAGCCCTGCTGCGTCGCAGCCAGAACGGCCGCGGCGACGGCTCCACCGCCACCGACACCACCACCGGGCTGCGGATCGACGTCGACGCCCGCCGCGTCATCAGCGACGAGACCGAGGTCGCGCTGACGGCCAAGGAGTTCGACGTGCTCGCCCTGCTCGCCGCCCACCGCGACAAGGTCGTCTCGCGCGAGCAGCTGATGAGCGAGGTGTGGGACGAGAACTGGTTCGGGTCCACCAAGACCCTCGACGTGACCATCGGGCGTCTGCGCAACAAGCTGGAGGAGGCTGGAGCCACCGATCGCGTCGTCGCCGTGCGCGGGGTCGGGTTCCGGCTCGAGAGCGGCCAGTGAGGTGAGGGCGAGGCTGGCCCTGGCCTTCGCCTGCTTCGTCCTCGTGATGACCTCCCTCGGAGGGTTCATCCGCGCCCAGGCGCTCGCCGACGCCGAGCGCAACCACCAGACGACCGTCCTCACCCAGGCCGCCCGGTTCGTGGCCGCGACGGTGGAGGAGCAGCACCTGCGCGGCGAGGAGACCGACGTCGTCGACCTCGACCGGTTCGTGCCCGACGAGACGGAGCTGACGGTCACGGTCGGCGACCGCCCCGACGTCACGGTCGCCGACCCCGAATTCGACGCCGACCCCGACGACGACCAGCTCCGGGTGCAGGAGACGGACGGGTCCACGCGGGTCACCATCACCCAGGACGCGAGCGTCCTGGAGGAGGCGCGGCGACGCGCCCTGAACCCCCTGTTCGCGCTGCTGGTCGTGCTGGTGCTCGTCGCCGGCGCGGTCGGCTTCGTCGTCGCCTCGCTCCTCGCGCGCCCGTTCGACCGCCTGGCAGAGTCGGCCGCCGCCCTCGGCCGCGGGCGCTTCGACATCGAGCCGTCGAGGTCGCGGATCCCCGAGGTCGTCTCGATCTCGACGTCGCTCGAGAAGAGCGCCGCCCAGCTCCAGGACTCCCTGCGCCGCGACCGGGAGTTCTTCCACCACGCCTCCCACGTCCTGCGCACCCCGCTCACCGGCATGCGTCTCGAGCTCGAGGAGCTCGCCCAGCGCCCCGAGCTCGGCGCCGAGGCGCACGGCTTGGTCGACCGGGCCGTCGCCCACGCCGGGCGCCTGGAGTCCACCGTGACCGAGCTCCTCGACTTCGCACGCGCCCGGACGCTGGTGGCCGGCGCCGAGGTGAGCCTGCTCGAGCTCGGCTCCGGGGTCGCCCAGCGCTGGCGCGACCGGCTCCCCGACTCGCGGGCGGTCAAGGCGTACGTCGACAGCGGCCCCGACGTCACGCTGACACCCGGTCCCGTGGAGCAGCTGCTCGACAGCGTGCTGCGGGACGTGGCCGACCACGGCAGCGGGCCGGTCACGCTCCGCTTCGTCGGGCGCGAGGAGCACGTCAAGGTGACCGTCAGCAGCGGCCCCGACCTCACGGACCCGGCCGACCAGGGTGCGGCGACGATCGCCGAGGTGCTCGGCGGACGGTGCTCGCGGGACCAGGCGTCGGGGGACCTCGAGATCTTGTTGCCACGCCGTTGAGTGACCTTCGGGACTGTGGCTCGTTGGTGGGGTGAAGGTGACCGGGGCGTTCCCTACTCCTCGGTAGTTTTCATCGGTGCCTCGCTCTCGCTCGGGGAGTGTCGAGCCGACTCGGAGGCCTGCGATGCCCTTGGAACTCGTCCCGTGTCCTCATCGGGCCCCTGCCCTGCGGGTCGTCCGCCGCACGCTCGTCGGGGCCGTCGTCGTGGTGGTCCTCGCGTTCGCGCTGCCGACCGCGGCCGGCCTGTCCCGCACCACCGTCTCCGACGACTCGCTGAGCGGGACGGTGGAGCGTGGCTCAGTCGTCTTCGCCCGGCAGCGGCCGGTCGCCGACCTGAAGGTGGGCGACATCATCACGTTCGGTGCCTCCTCGCCGTACGACGACCGGCGGCTCGCCCGCCAGATCGCCGCGATCGACGAGGCCGGCGTGATCTGGGTGAGTGAGGGCGAGGATCTGGTCGCGGTGCCTAGCGACGCCCCGATGCAGGCGCGGGCGGTCGTCGACATCCCCTACGCCGGCTACGCCTACGACGCCGTCGCCGACGGCGCGCGCTCGGCGTGGCACTCGGTGTCCTCGCTGGGCTGAGCCGCAGCGTCCCTCGGCAAAGGTTGTCCACAACCCCGATCTCGCCTATTCCGCCCGGGCAGCCGCTCGTCTAGCGTGCTGCGCGTAGCACCATCTCGGGACAGGGGACTACACA
Organism: Nocardioides currus; assembly: GCF_003057875.1. Taxonomy (GTDB): domain Bacteria; phylum Actinomycetota; class Actinomycetes; order Propionibacteriales; family Nocardioidaceae; genus Nocardioides; species Nocardioides currus. The sequence goes on from NZ_PYXZ01000010.1 coordinate 87,363, forward strand.
TGACGCTGACGCGTCCGGACACGCATGCCGACCTCGTCGAGCAGCTCGACGCTCGCGTGCGCGAGCAGGTGCGGCTCGAGGGCGTCGACCCGCAGCGCGACGCGTCGCTCGTGCGCCGGATCGCCGAGGACGTCGTACGCCGCCATGACGAGCGGAGCCTGACCGGGGCCGTGACCCCGGTCGCCGACCCGGGTGCCGTCGTGGGAGAGCTGATCGCCCGCGTGTCCGGCTTCGGGCCCCTCCAGCCGTTCCTCGACGACCCCGAGGTCGAGGAGATCTGGATCAACGACCCCAGCCGGGTCTTCATCGCGCGACGAGGCCGGCACGAGCAGACCAACCTGATGCTCTCCACCGCCCAGGTCCACGAGCTGATCGAGCGCATGCTCAAGTCGAGCGGGCGCCGCATCGACATCTCGCAGCCGTTCGTGGACGCCATGCTCCCCGAGGGGCACCGGCTCCACGTCGTGCTCGAGGGGATCAGCCGCGGTTTCTCGGCCGTCAAGACCGCAATGTTGAAAACCACTGCTAACGTTGGGGTGCATGGCGCCTCAACTGCGAATCCCTCAAGCGCCCGCAATCTACGCACGGATCAGTCTCGACCGCACTGGGCAGGCGCTCGGCGTTCAGCGGCAGATAGCGGAGTGCCGCGAGCGCTGCCGGTCTCTCGGCTGGCCTGAACCGAAGATCTACTCCGACAACGACGTTTCTGCGCGATCGGGCAAGAGGCGACCGAGCTTCGAACAGTTGCTGCAGGATGTCGAAGCGGGTTACGTCGACGGGATCGTCGCGTGGCACCTAGACCGGGTGCTGCGTCGAGTCGTCGACCTTGAACGCGTGCTGGATGCAATCGAGTCGCAGAAGTCCGCGGTGCCGGTGGTGTTTCTCCAAGCCGGTGAGATCGACTTGATGACGCCCTCTGGGCGGCTACTTGCTCGAATACTGGCGGCAGTCGCTGCCAATGAAGGGGATGTGAAGTCGGCGCGACTCTCGGCCCAGCGGGCCCAGGCTGCGCAAGCGGGTCGGGCCCACGGTCCGCTTGGCTACGGATACGACGAGGACCAGCGCATCATCGCGGCGGAAGCCGAAGTGGTGCGGGAGGTCGCACAGCGGGTTCTTGACGGAGAAACGTTGTACTCAATCGCAGCCGATCTCAATGATCGGGGTGTTGCCACTCCTGGAAGCGGACGATGGGACGCGAGGCGCGTGGAACGAGCGGTTGGGCGCCGTGACCGCCCCGAGGTGGTCGAAGTTATCGAGGCTGCGCGTCGAGACGCCGTAGTCACGGCGGCGGTGTTCGCGCGGCTGCTTCGGCGGGCGGGTGGTACGCCGGCTCTGTGCACAGCATCTTGGGTGCGTGATCAGCCATGGGCTGAACACGTGATGTCTGGGGACCATGGGGTAGACGACTCGACCGTTGCGCGCTTGCTCGGAGCAGCCGGAATCTCGGCAGACCGTTCGTTCTGGCGTGCGGCGAACGTTCGGGCGATGGTTCGACGTGGATCGCTTTGTGGGTGGCGGGAGTTCAGCCCAGGGCAGCGTGGCGGCTACGGCGAACTTGTGTCGCCTGGGGATTGGGCACCAATCCTCTCGAAAGAAGTGACTGAGAGCATTCGACGGATCACCGACCGGCCTTCGTCGAGAAGAGGACGTGACCCCAAGTACCTGCTCGCCGCGATCCTGAAATGCGGGAAGTGCGGCTCAAGTATGGCTGGATCGCCAACCAGCAACGGTGGCTACCGGTACGCATGCTCCAAGCAGCCGGGAAGACCGCACACGTGCGGCGGATTGACAATCGCAGGGCCCCAGACAGATGCCATCGTGTCTATGGCGGTCGTCGACGTGGTCGCGGAGGCCAAGGTGCGGTCGAGCGCCATTAGGCGTCGCAGCGGCGCGGGGGCTGTCGCCGCTGAGAGTGAGATCGCCGAGATCGCTCGCCTACGAAAGCACTACGGGAGCGAGTTCGCGGCCGGACGGCTCCATCAAGATGAGTGGGATGTTCTGCGAGAGGGCTGGGCGATTCGTCAGCGAGACGCTGAGCGGAAGCTTGGACAGTGGGCACCGAGCTTGGAAACCGTCCTGTCGGACGTTCCAAGGAAACGTGCCGACATCGAGACGTGGTGGACTACCGCCCCTATGCGGCAGCGGCGGGAGATCGTGCGGACGCTGATCGAGAGCATCGAGATCGCACCGCGAGGTAAGTCGAACAACCGATTCGATGACTCACGAATCGGTGACCCGGTCTGGCGCGCCTAAGCAGCAGGCCGATCCTCCGGCCGAGTTGCTGGCCTGTCGGCGGCCATGATCTCCGCAATGCGGTGGAGTACGTTGCCAGCTGCAATCACTGGTGGCTTGCCCTGCCGGAGTCGCGCTTCACGAGCCCGTTGTGAGTAGGCGTCGGCCATCTGGCGCAGTGTCCGCTGATGCCCCGACTGATCGGTGACGCCGTTGCTGCTGTCAAGTAGTTGTTCCATGTGCGCTGCTCCCGAGGTGACAAGTGCATGCTCTAGTCACCTATGGGCGTTGAAGGTTCCGCTGCGATCAGTTCGCGGCGGTCTATCTCACGAGCAGGGGGCCGCTGCGGCTGCAGGCATCGCGCGAGAACCAGGAACTCGCGGTATAGGCGTCAGTCATTGAAAGGCACCTTGATGACGCCCGGGGCCTTCCGCGACTTGCCAGGTACGGGCAGGTCGCCTGCCGTTTGGTATGTCAGCGGCCGCCGAAGGCGGGGCCGGCTCGGCGGTGGTCCTCGGAAGTGATCCGGGCATGTGAAGGAGTCGGCACGTTGTGATGCGGAGCCCTACAGGCCAGAGAGGACTCATGTCCGGGAGGCTGTGAACCCGCATCGGGAAACGACGATGGCTCCGCTAGCGCGAAGGGCGTTGAGACGGCCGCTGCGCGGCTGCAGGCGTCGACCAAGGTAGCGCTGGCCCCTCGCAATGCCTCGTGGACTGGGGTGGGTACGGTGACGGTTCTCTTGGCGAGAATGTCGGCGGGGGAGATCCAGACGACGTCGCCCTCCGTTGGCGATCTGGCTAGGCCGGCTTCGATGTCGTTATGGGCGCGGATGGACAGCGCCCGGGCCGGTCCTCGCAGGCCGGTGGTGTTGGCTTTCTCGGCGACGACGTAGGCGAGCTCTGAGCTGGTCTCGAGGGCAGTGAGTACGTCGCGGGTGCCGCGGGCGAGGCCGGGGCGGGTGGCGATCGCGTGGGCGGGGTCCAGTCCGGTGGGGTTGTGGGTGAGCTCGCGTAGTGCGGCGCGTACCTCGCCGGCAGCGCGAAGGAGGTTGGGGTCGTAGCGGGCGTCTGGCTGAGTCAGGTCGCCCCATCGGCTGGCGAGGTTGCTCCAGGACTGACCGGCTCGCGCGATGGCGGGGGCGAGGCGGCTGCTGGGGTCGAGGTGTCCGGCGAGCTGGGCGGCGTCGAGGAGGACACCGGCGGCGCCGGCTATGAGTCCTTGGGTGCGGGTGATAAGGAGCATGTTGGTGGCCCAGTCGTCGGTGGCCAGCGTGCGGTGGGCCTGGATGTCCCAGCCGGCGAGGGCTCGGCCGAGACGGGCTTCGTCACCGAGGGGCTGGACTGCTTCGCCGGCGAGCGCCTGGGTGAAGCGGCCGTCGAGGTAGCGGCTGGCGGTGGTCTCGGCGACGGCCATGCGGCGGATCCACTCGGTGGTGGGGGGCTTGGCGCGCGGGTAGTACTCGGCGTTGAGACCGTGGGGCTGCTCGCTGTTGCGCGCGTCGCCGTAGCGGTCCTTGGTGTGTTGCTGCAGGGCGACGCCGACGGCGTGGGCCGTGAGGTAGAGAGAGTGCATGATCCGTGCCCGGGTGGCCTGGAGGTCGCGCTGGGTCGTGACGTTGTGGAGCGGGATGTCAGAGCCGTAGCGGTGCACGAGATCGGCGGCCTGGCCGATGGTGCGGGTCATCTGGCTGAGGCGGCGGTCGGGTCGGGTCGCGGGTGGCCAGGTGGCGGTGGGCAGGCTGCGGCCCATCGCAGCTGCGGCCGAGTCCAGCCGGGTGATGGGTTGGTCGCGCTCGGGGTGGCTGGCGATGTCGTGCTGGCCGGGGAGGCTGTCCCAGAGGTCGTTTGCGGCCGCGACGAGAGCAGGCCAGGCGTTGAGGACCCTGGCAGCGTCGTCGCCAGTGATGTCCATGAGGAGATGGCGCGCGGTCTGGTCGACGTCGTTGAGCAGCTCGCCGACGGAGCGGATGTCGCGGGTGGTCAGCGGGATCTGTGTGGTGTCGAAGAGCGCGTCGTCGACGTCGGCGTAGCTGAGGCAGCCGCCGGCGGGCCAGCCCGCCCGTAGGCCGACATCAAGCCCGGCATCACGGCCGGGGTCATGCCTGGTGTGCTGGTCAGTAGCCAAGCTCGCGCGCTTCCCTGATGAGGTCGCACAGGTCGAGGACCAGCGGGGACCTGTTGATCAGGTCGGGCCGCTGCGCCGGCAGGGGACGGGTGAGCTCCTCGGCCGCAGCGAGCAGCTGCAGCGCGCCCTGCTCCTCGAGGTCCTCGAGGTCCTCGGCGGTAGGCACGGGGTGTTCGCGGGGGAGGAGGGCGCTGGCCTCGGCCTGAGCGAGGAAGACGCCGAAGCCGAAGGACTGCAGGGCATGGTCCTCGCCGGCGTCCGCCCAGACCTGGGCCGCGGCTCGGTGGAGCAGTTGCGTAGCCGCGGCGAGCCTGTCCCAGGTGTCGTCGGTCGGGGTGTCGCCGCTGCTATCGGTGCTGCTGGTGGCGAGCGTGTCCACGGGGGGTCCTTTCGTCGGGGGCCGGTGTCGGCGTGGGTCCATGAACCCGTGGCGGACCGGGTGGCTGCGTTGGCGTGGGCTGGTCCTGTGGATAACTCCGGTGGTGTCGGCGGCTGGGGAGAAACTGGTCTCAGTCGCCTAGGTCATCTGGGGGTGCTCGGGCGATCAACTCAGACAAAAATCGAGAGATTTGCACTAGCACTTGCCGAGCGGAAGAGGTCGAGATGAGGTTCGCGATGAGGGTTCCGATGCCGTGGCTCAGGGCGTTCACCTTGGGGCCGGCGCTGCTGGCGAGCTTCGTCCTCACCGTGGTGGTGTGCGCACTCCCCCCTGCCGGGTTGGGCCTGGTGGCGTTCGTTGCGGCTGGGGGAGTTCTGGCGGTGTTGGCGATGGGCCGCCTCGAGGAGCCGGCGATCGCCGCACTGACTGGCTCCCGGCCCGCGTCGGCGGCCGAGCTGCAGGCGATGGGCCCGGTGCTCGCGGATCTTGGCGGCCGCGGCGTCGAGGTCCAGGCGCTGTTCGTTCGGCGGGCGCAGCGGGCGACGACTCCGGTCGCGGAGGCGATCGGCGGCCGGGCCGTGGTGATCACGCCGGGGCTCGTGGAGGCGACCTACCGCGGCGGGGTGACGTACGCGGAGGTCAGCGCGGTGATCGTCCACGCGGTCGGGCGACGCGAGGTGATCCGCCCGCGGCTCGAGGTCGCCGTGTTGGCGTCGACCACGCCGTGGCGGATGGTGGTGTCCCTGTTCCGTGGCGTCGGGCGAGCGTTCGCCTGGCTGCCGTTCATGCGGCTGGCCTGGACGCTGCGGGGCGTCATGGGCGTGATCTGTGTGGTCCAGTCCGTCGCTGAGGGGCGAGCCGCGGCCGGACTGCTGGGTGGAGGCGTGATGGCGCTGACCTACCTGGTCCCGGCGTGCGGCCGCGCGATCGAGGCTCGCACGGAGCTCAGCGCCGACGAGCTGGTGCTCACCCTCGGCTTCGGCCCGGCGCTGGCGGGCCTGTTGGCCCGGTTCGGGCATCCGATGTCGCTGGAGCGCCGGCAGCGGCTCGCGACGGTGCCTGATGCGCCGTCGCGGCCGCGGCTGCACCTGGTGCGCAGCTGAGCCAGGGGCTCGTAGGTCAGCTGGAGGCGCGGCGACGTCGCCACGGAGCACTACGCCGAGCAGGGCGATGATGCCGGCTGCTCCGGCGGCCGCGGCTACGGCAGTCCTGGTTCCGGAGGCTGCGTCATCGTCTGCGGTGGTCGAGGCATCAGGGTCGTGGCCGTCGACGTGGCGGCCTGGTCGACGAGCCGCTGGATCCGGTGGCATTCAGGGCAGGGCGGTTCGTGGCCCGAGGGTGCGGGGAGGGCTGTGTCCCAAACTTCGGGGTGGGCCTCGCCGATGTGGTCGAGCCAGTCGCCCTCGGCGTCGCGTTCCGCTGCACTGCGGGCCGGGGAGCCTTGAGCGGTCGGCCCTGGTCGTCGACGATCACGATTCGCTGGGTCATTCGCTGCGTCATGGGGTTCGTCTACTCCTCGTCTCGGAAGCCGGAGGTGGAGTGGTGGATGCAGCCCCGGCCGTCGCCCTTGTGCGGCTTGTGGTTCATGCAGGGCAGCGTGCCGAGCTTGTGGGAGCAGTCGACCCATCGGACGGTCGGCGTGTCAGCGGGGGAGGTGCTGACGGTCGCGTGACGGGCCGGGGTGAGGGTGGTGACCATCGCGGTTCCTCCTAGCGTCGCGGGCCGCGGCGGCGGCCGAGCTGGGGCCGCTGGTAGGCGGCGGTGTCGGTGTGGTCGTGTTGTCGGCCGGATCGGCGGACCTGGGCGATCTCTGCGTCGGGGGAGGAGCCGGTGTCGGCGGCTGCGGCCTGGGCTGCGGCCTCCTCGGTGGCACGGATCTCCTCGGCGCGGCGCAGTGCCTCGTCCTCGAGCGCGGCTTCCTCGCGGGCGGCGTCGGTCATGGTGACTCCCTGGGGTTGTCGACCGGCACCGGGATGCGCCGGTCCTGCTAGACCCCTATGTGCGGGTCGGGGTCGGGAGCGATCACCCCGGCCGATCTTCCCGGCGGGTTTCTCAGCCGGCCCCGGCGAGCGGCATGGCGCCGAGGACCTGCAGGAGGTCGTGGACGCTATCGGTCGGTGCCGTTGCGGTCCCGCTGTCGCAGCACGGATGGGTGTCGAAGCCCTCGGCGAGCGCGGTCGCGTGCAGCCGGCCGCTGCAGGCTCGACACCGTGGGTGCGCGTGTACGGGGCACAGCTCGGGCGCGACCGCGCAGGGAGGACACGGGCTGGTTGGTGGCGGGGTGACGTGGTGTTCGCGGTCCCAGTCGCGACGTTGCCGCAGGAGGGCGGCTGTTCGTTCCCACAGCGGTCGCTCCAGGTGTGCCGGCGTCGTAGGTCGGCCGATCGCCTGGTCGACCGCGCGCCACAGCACCGTGGTGTCGCACCGCAGGACGCGATCGTCGACGCCGCGCTCGTAGCACCAGCGGGCGAGGGTCTTGGCGGCCACAGCGAGCTGCTCGGCCCAGTGTTCGGCCAGATGGTTGGCGCCGCGGTCGTTTTGCTGCTCGTCTATGGCCACGTGTCCTCCTATTTTCCGGGTCCCGTTGCACGGGTCTCAGCAGTGGCCCCATAGGCCACGTGAAGCGCTACGTGCCGCGGTCGTCGCCGTCGTGTAGGTCGACTCGCGAGCCAGCGCTGGGCGGGTCTCGTAGCGGCGGGCGGCACCGGTGGCCAGGAGTTCGCGGGCGACGTCGACCGGACTGGCCTCGTCGACCTCGCCGGCATGGTCAGGCTCGCCGGGCTGGTCGACCCGGTCGACGTAGCGCAGCATGCGGCCGTAGCGGTCCCGGTTGGGTTGGCCGGTGTCGGTGGTGAGCGTGAACGTGGCGCCGATCGGCGTCAGCTGCTCGAGCTCGGCGGTGGCCCTGTCGGCGTAGCACTCGGCAGCGGCCGGCGGGTGGGCGATCTCGGGTGCGTCGATGCCGAGCAGGCGAACTCGGCCGAGGTCGTTGCCGGCGAGGTCGGCCACGCGCAGGGTGTCACCGTCCAGGACGTCGGTGACGCGGACCTGGGTGGCTCTGCCCTCGGCTGCTGCGGATGGACCTGGGTGAGGGTCGAGGAGCGGGGTGAGTCCGCCGGCGGTGGCCACTATGGCCAGCCCAGCGGTCAGAAGGCCGATGAGGATCTTCATCGGGCCACACTGAAGTGGTTGCGGCCGGCGGCGACCGGTACGGCGCGCTGCTGTTCACGCAGGCCGACCGAACGATCCGAGGCCGGCTGACTCACGGACTGACTCACAGGCTGACTGGTGGTGGAGATCTCTTGACGCTCGGCGGTCTCGACGTCGACGACGCGACCCCAGGTGCCCGTGCCGGCTTCCTCGCGGGGGAGGTCGGCGGCGATCTTCTCGGCGAGCTCACGCAGTGGAGGCGTCTTCTCGATACGACGGGTGGCGTGCAAGACCGTGGTGTGGTCCCGCTCGAAGTGCCGGGCGATGGTCGGAAGGCTGTGGCCGTGGATCCGAGCTGCGGTCATCGCGACCGCCCTGCCGTCGGCGGCGGCGCGGGTACGGTCGGCGCCCAGGAGGATCTCCGGGGTGGTGTCGAAGGCCTTCGCGGCCGCGACGACGGCGTGCTCGACTGGTCCGTGGGGATCGAAGGTCGAGGCCGGGGGGCCTTGAAGGAGCGGGACCAGGTTCGTGTCCTCGCCTCCTCGGGGTAGCGCCGCTGCATAGCGGCTGTTGACGTGCTCGCTGACCTTGGCCGCGGCCGCGGCCAGGCGGGGGCGCTCAGCGGTGCGGCGCACGGCGTGCAGGACCGAGCCGTGGTCCTTGCCGAACTGCTCGGCGATCGCCGGCAGGGAGAGGCCGGTCTCGCGAGCGGCCGTCATCGCGACCGCCCGGGCGTCGCTGACGGGGCGGCTGCGCTCGGCGCTGCGGATCGCCTCGGGTGTGGTGTCGAACATCGGTGCCGCGGCGATGATCGCCAGCTTGCACACGGCGGCAGGGCCAGTCGTGGGCGCCTCGGGCATGGTCTGGTCGACCTGGACGGCCAGCAACGTGACCAGCGAGCGCAGCTGGTCAGCGTCCAGCGGTGCGATCAGGCGAGCGACCTGGTCGTGTTGGCCGCGGCTTGCGGCGTCGAGGATCCGGCCTGCCAGTTGGCGACCGCCCACAGCGAGGGCCTGACCGAGAGTTTGATCGAAGTCCATGGAGGTCGCCTCCCGTCCTACCGTGCCGCTCTGGACGTCGCCGGGGCGGTGCAGTCGGGGACCGGGGCGCGGCCCTGCCCTGCCATGCGCCGGCGAGCGTTGTCGGTGATCTCATTGGCGAGACCGGCAGCATCCTTGGCACTGGCGGCTGCACGGTCGATGACGTCTCCCAGGAGACGGACGTCCTCATCGGCGCGGCCGAACTCTTTGCCGGCAGCGGCGATGGTTCGTTCCATGGTGACCGGCTCCAGGAGGGCCGGCCGACTGATGCTCCGACTTGCCTGGCACGCCCCGTCGAGATGTCGCGTTGCCGTGCGCGAAAGCGGCTTGGCGAGAGCGACCATTTCGTCAAAGACGCTTATCCGGGTAGCGAGGTTCCAGAGATCGCTGCTGTCGGAGAGAGGCGGTGTATCACTGTTGACGAACATTGTCGTAACCCGTTGTACCGCCTCCGCTGCCAGCTCGAGGTGCCCATAGATCGCGTGGATCAGGTGCTGGGCGTCGGTGCAGCGGGTCTGAAGCCGGTCCAGATGCTCGCCGGCGGCCCCAAGGTAGAAGTCGCCGCGCTCAGACAACCGTGCCTTGGCCGAGTCGAGCTCAGCGTCGTCGAGCACCCGCAGTGCGGAGGCGATGGTCGCACGGACCTCGTCGACGACCAAGCGGGCTCGGCCGACGGCCTGCTCGGCGACATTAAGGCCGTCGGCTGCCTGCTGCGTGGAATCGATCTCGCTGGTCTCGATGCTCATGCCGCACCGCCTCTTGCATCACGCGGGGGCGGGCTGCTGGGCGGCGGGAGGACGTCGCGCAGCCGGTCGAGCACCGCGAGGGCCTGTTTGAGGTGGGCGCGCACGTCCTCGACCGGGTCACGGTCGGCCGAAGCGGTCGCAGGAACGGGTGAATCGGTGGGGGTGCTCACGAGTAGCTCCTTGGTGGACCGGGGTCATCTCTCAGTCACCAAAGGAAGGCTGGGGTGTTCGGGCGATCATCTGACGCGAAAAAACTGCTGGTCTGACCCGGGCGTTACCAGCCACGCTGCTGCGGAGCGGTGGATCAATGCCTGTCAGGGCTGATCCCGGGGCATCGCCTCCTGGTGGTCGTCGACGCTGTGGCTGATGATGTGCGCTGTCGCGTTCTGAGCGTTGTTGAGGTGTCGGTGGAGTTCCACGGCCACGCCGCGGGCCTCGTCGAGGTGGAGCCGGGCCAGTCCGATGGCCATCGCTGGGTCCGACTCCTCGGTCATCGAGTCCATGGTGAGCACTTGGTCGGCCAACGCCTGCGCAAGCACGCTGGACAGCTGGGAGAACGCTTGGGGGAGCGCAGCGGCGAGGTCCGCGAGATCGCCGAGCTGGTCGGCGGTCTCCGAGGGCATCTGGTCGCGGGACCACATCGAGGCTCGGTTGAATTCCTGGATGTTTTTGCACGCAGCCGCGGCGTGACCACTTGCCTCCAGACAGTCGGTCTTGCCCAGTCCGTCGTCCGATTCGGTCATGTCTGGCTCCGTCCGGCCCGAGATTGACGTGTTGGACTTTGAGTGTCGCTGATTGGTGCCCAGCTTGCGCTCGGATCGTGGCGGGCTGTGGATAGTGGCGGAGTGCCTCGCGATCCGGGCGGGAGGCCAGTGAGAGGCCGTGAGCGAGGCGGGCTCGTCACGCGGCGCCTTGGGATGGTCGCTGCTACTTGCTTGCCACGGGATCGCGTGGCAACGGTGGATCTGACGGCGCCACTAGTCTTGGCTGCAATGGTTTCCGGCATTGATCCCTCAGAGTTGCGTGCCGCCCGCGAGAGGGCTGGCCTTACCCAGCACGAGCTTGCGCGGCTCGTCGGTGCAGCTGGTGGTGAGCGCATCTCGCGGTGGGAGCTTGGCAGTTCAGAGCCGAGAGCAGACTTCCTGGTCCGGCTAGCCCAGACACTCGAGATCCCGACTATGCGGCTGGTCCGGTTCGACGGTGATGTCGCTGACCTGCGGGCTCTCCGCCTCGGAGCCGGCCTGTCAGCGGTCGAGTTGGCGGCAGCTGCGAACCTTGCGGCGCCGACCTACTACGCATGGGAGCAGGGGCGTTGGGCACGTCTTCCGGATAGGTCAGTGATCGACGCCCTCGGCCGAGGGCTGAACCAGCCCACCGACACAGTCACCGCGGCCTTCGCAGAAGCCCAGCGATCGCGACGGCAGCACGAACGACGGGCCGTCGGGACGGACGACCAGGGTCCCACCTGAGCACCCAACGGAGTGCCCAACTCATTACCGAACTCGTGGTTGATCCTGGACAAGCGGGGCACAATCGCACCAGAAGGGCAGGGCCTGCCTAGCCGGAAGCGATGGCCAGGTCCGCCGCGTTGACGCTTGGCTCCATCGGGGGAGTCGAGCCGCGGCCCTTCTGGTGGAGGGCTCGGGCCATGACCACTCCGATTTCGGAACCTGTGGACAACGCGAGTATCGATAAAAAGGCACTAGTCTTGTTTCGTCGAGTTGATGCCCAGGTGATCGCTCCGGCCCGTCTCGACACGTAGGTGGTCGAGAGACGAGAGGACTCGGACTGATGTCACTGGACGCCGAACGGAAACCCACACCCGGGAGCCGACCTTCGAGGACCCTTGGTCTCGAACAGGGGCAAGGCGCCGTCGCCCGACGTCCCAAGATGCGCCGCCGACCGTGGATAGTTGCTCTCGCCGCCGCGCTCATGGCCGCAGGAGGGCTGGGTGTCGCCTACCTGTTCACCTCTGTCAACGACACCCAAGAGGTCCTCGTCGTCAGCAGCGACATCAAGCGCGGCGAGACCATCGACGCTGGTGATCTCAAGGTCGTGCGGCTCAGCGTCGACCCGGCCCTGAGCCCCGTCGCAGGCAGCAGGGAGGCCGACATCGAGGGCAGCCGTGCGGCTGTCGACCTGTGGGCAGGCACGATGCTGACCGAGCAGGCGATCACCGAGAACCTGGTGCCAGGGGAGGGGGAGTCCCTGGTCGGTATCAGTCTCGCCCCGGGACAGATGCCGGCCGAGCCGCTGTTCAGCGGCGACACCGTCCGGGTCGTCACTACGCCCGGCGACCAGGGCGAGGTCACCGACGAGGAGCCCGTCACGATCGAGGCCGTCGTCGTTAGTGTTAGCCGTGTCGAGGAGACCGGGGAGACCGTCGTCGACGTCTCCGTCCCTGAACGCGAGGCGGCCGACCTCGCCGCTCGACTGGCCACCGGCCGTGTCGCCATCGTCCTGGACGCTCGGGAGCGCTGATCCATGGCGACGATCGTCCTGGCCTCGGCCAACGGCTCGCCCGGCGTCTCGACCGTGGCGCTCGGGCTGACCCTCAACTGGCCCCGTCCGGTGCTACTGACCGACGCCGACCCCACCGGGGCTTCTGCGGTCTTCGCCGGCTACTTCCACGGCACCCAGGAGCCGACCGGCGGCCTGATCAACCTCGCCCTCGCCCTACGTGAAGGAGCACTCCACACAGCGTTGCCCCGCGAGACCCTGCTCCTGGACCCCGAGGCGCCGGCCGAGCAGTCGGCCTGGTTCCTGCCCGGCATCCGAGCCCACGAGCAGGCCCCAAGCCTCGTGCCGCTGTGGGAGCCCCTCGCCGACCAGCTGCGCGCGCTCGACCGCAACGGCCAAGACGTCATCGTCGACGCCGGCCGGCTCGGCCTGATCGGCTGGCCCGAACCCCTCCTCGCAGCCTCCGACCTCACCCTGCTCGTGGTCCGCAGCTCCCTGCCCGCGCTCGCCGGCGCACGCGGCTGGGCCAAGACCCTGCGCGACCAGTTCGCCGCCGTCGGCGGGCTCTCACGCCTCGGCCTCCTCCTCGTCGACGAGGACCGCCGCTGGCCGTCCACACCAACCGGCGTGGCCCGCGTCCGCCCCTACCCCGGCCGTCAGATCGCCAAGGCACTCCAGATCCCGGTGATCGCCTCGGTCGACTGGGACCCCGAAGCGGCAGAGGTCTACTCCCACGGCGCACGCAAACCGCGCAAGTTCGACAACTCGGGCCTCGTGAAGGGCTACCGAGCGGCCGCCGTCTCCATCCAGTCCATCCTCGGCGCCAACCAGGCCGCCCTAGAACCTACGACCGGCCACCTGTCGGGAGGCCGCTCATGAGCAACGACGGACACAACCACCCCGGAGCGTCGGGCAGCCAGAACGGTCAGCAGCCGCCCACAGCCGAGCAGTGGCTCGAGGCCCGCCATGCCGCCAGCGCAACCAACGGAACCGCCAATGGGGCCAATGGGACTGCCAGTGGGACTGCCAATGAGAACGGCCAGGACCAGCGATCGCCGTTCGCTCGTGGCCGTGGAACCACCGGCGCCACACCTCCACCGCCGCCCCCTCCGACTCCTGTGGTCGACGCCGATGACCCAACGTCCCTGCCGATCTTCGCCGGCGCCTGGGCGGCCGACGATCAGCCCACCGGCCGCACCAGGTCAGGGTTCGCTCTACGCCCGCTGCTTGACGCCGCACCCGAAGCCGAGGAAGACGACCTCGACGAGGTCGAGCTCGACTGGGACCTCATTGCCGAGTATCGCGACCGGATCTCCTCTCAGCTGACCAGCCGCCTCGAGCTCGAGGGCGGCCGCGTCACCGACGAGGAACGCGAACAGATGGGCATCGACGTCATCGAGGAGTTCGTCAGGTCCGAAGCCGAGAGCCGGGTCTCGACAGGGCAGCCTCCATGGAGCAGCAACTACGAGAAGGCACTCAAGCCCGCGCTCAACGCCGCCCTCTTCGGACTTGGTCGGCTGGAACCCCTGGTCAAGCGCACCGACATCGAGAACATCATCATCATCGCCCGCGGCCTCACCTGTCATGTATGGCTGGAGAACACCGACGGTGTGATCTTCGAGGTCGACCCGATCGCCGAGTCAGAAGACGAGCTGCGCCAGTTCCTCGCCGAGCTCGGGGCACGCCAGAACCGCCCCTTCACCGAAGCCATCCCCAAGCTCCACCTGCGCCTTGCCGGCGGTGCCCGGCTGGCCGCGGCGTGGAACTCGTCCGGGACCTCAGTGGTGATCCGGCTCCACCGACTGATCGACGTTTCCCTCGACGACATGGTCCACACGTGGAACGCCTGCAGCCCGGTGCTCGGGGACTTCCTCGCTGCGACCGTGCGGGCCGGCAAGAGCATCGTCGTGTCCGGCGTCCAGGGCGCCGGCAAGACGACCTGGGTCCGCGCCCTGTGCTCGGCCATGCAGCCGTGGGAAATGCTCGGCACCTTCGAGACCGAACTCGAACTGCACCTGCACGAGCTGACCGACCGCCACAAGATCGTCCACGCCTGGGAGCACCGGCCGGGGTCGGGCGAGATCGGCCCCAACGGCCGCCCCGCCGGCGAGTTCACCACCGAGGAAGCCCTCCACGACTCGTTCCGGTTCATCCTGGCCCGCCAGATCGTGGGCGAGGTCCGCGGCCCCGAGGTCTGGAACATGATCAAGGCGATGGAGTCCGGCCCGGGCTCCATCAGCACCACCCACGCCCGCAGCGCTGCGCTCACCATCGAGAAGCTCGTGTCCTGCGCCATGGAGGCCGGGCCACAAGTAAGCCGGGAACTGGCGATCAGCAAGCTCGCCGCAGCCATCGACATCGTCATGTACGCCCGCACCGAGATCGTCGCCCAAGGCGACGGGACCTACCGCAAGCGCCGCTGGATCGAAGAAGTCCTTGTCGTTCGGCCCAGCATGGACGCAGCCCGGGGATATCAGACGGCGCCGATCTTCGCATCGAACCAACTCGGCCACGCGGTCGCAACCGGGCAGCTCGAGAGCGAGTTCGCCCAGGACCTGGTGCGCCACGGGTTCGACCTCGGCGCATACAACACCGAGGTCGCGGCCAACCCGGGGGTGGCAAGCCAATGAACGCGTTCCTGCCCGCCGTGTGCGGTGCCCTCATCGTCGCCGGCCTGATCGGCATCGTCTACGGGATGATCCCGGCTCCACCGAAGCCACCTCGCCCGAACCGCAACCACACGCCCTTCGGACGTATCGGGATCCGGTTTCTCGGGCTCGATCGGCGCACCCGGATGCTCGTCCTTGGCGGCGCAGTCATCGGCCTCATCACCGCCCTGTGGTCCGGCTTCGTTCTCGCGATCGTCATCGTCCCGGCCGCGATCGTCGGCATCCCACTGCTGCTCACCCCGCCGCCCGCCGCGGCGAGCATCGACAAGCTCGAAGCCCTGGAGGAGTGGACCCGTTCGCTGTCCGGGAAGCTCACCGCAGGGCAGGCCCTGCGCGGGGCGTTGATCAAGTCGCTGCAGTCGGTGCCCGCCCCGATCGAGCGGGAGGTCGGGCTGCTGGTCTCCCGATTGTGGAGCAACACCGCCAGCACCGAGGACGTGCTGCGTGCGTTCGCAGAGGACCTCAACGACTCCACCGGCGACGTCGTGGCCAGTCAGCTGATCCTCGCCGCCAGCGGCAAAGGGCAGGCAGGGCTGTCGAAGGCTCTCGACGCGCTCGCAGAGACCGTCGCGGCAGACGTGCGTGCCCGCCGCCAGATCGCCGCCGACCAGGCCAAGCCCCGCACCACCGCACGCACCGTCACCGCCATCACACTCGGCGTGCTCGGCATCCTGGCCTTCACCGGCAACTACATCGAGCCCTACACCACCCCGCTGGGCCAGATCGTCCTCGCCATCCTGCTCACCACCTATGTCGCCACCTTGGTGTGGATGCGTCGCATGGCCGTTGCCAAACCGCTCCCGCGGTTCCTCGACCTCGAGACCCGCAACGCGCACCGAGCCAAGCGGCAAAGCCAGCCCCAAAGCCCGCCCCGGAGCCGAGGAGTCACGGCATGACCGGCCTACAGCTCGCCATCGCCTGCGGCGCCCTCATGGGTCTCGGCGTCGCCCTGCTCGTGTGGCGCTTCGCCCCCTCCGACCCCGACCTGGTCGACGCGCTCGAGCGCCTCTCGCCCGACCACGTCGTGCCCCGTCGCGCCACCGCCACAACCGACAACGCGGCTGGCACCGAGTCAGCGTCCGCCGTCGACCAGCTCGGCGTCTGGGCAATCAAGACCTTCCCGGCCGGGGCCTGGTCGCACACGCCGCGAAAGGACCTCGCCATCCTCCAGATCAGCGAGACCACGTTCTACGGAGAGAAGGTCGTCTGGGCGCTGCTCGGCCTGGCGATGCCTCCGCTGCTGGCCGGCTTCTTCGGCCTGATCGGGCTCCCGCTGCCCTTCGCGATCCCCACGATCGGGTCGCTCGCGCTCGCGGCGCTGTTCTGGTTCATGCCCAACTACAACGTCGTCGACGACGCCAAGAAGGCCCGTATCGAGTTCAACCGTGCCCTCGGCGCCTACATCGACATGGTCGCCACCGGCGTCCGCGACGGCCACAGCGGCCACGTCGCCCTGAGCACCGCGGCCGAGGTGGGCGACAAGTGGGTGTTCCGGCGCATCGAGACCGAACTGCGCCGTGCCCGCTACATGACCCGCGCTCCCTGGGACTCGCTGCACGGCCTCGCCGACGAACTGGGTGTGCCCGAGCTCGACGACCTGGCCGACATCATGCAGCAGTCCGGCAAGGACGGCGCCCAGATCTACGAGAACCTGCGCGCCCGCGCCACCGCCATGCGCTCAGCGATGCTCAGCGCCGAGCTCGGCAAGGCCAACTCCGCCTCCGAACGCATGTACATCCCAGCCAGCCTGCTCGGCATCGTCTTCATGGCGATCCTGGTCGCCCCCTCCATGCTCCGCTTCGCCACCTGACGCCTAACACCGATCCACACTCACAGACCGCCTGGTCGCCCACCAGAAAGGAATCCACCCGATGTTGAAGCTCCTCATCGCCCTCCAGGTCACCGCGCTCACCGTGCTGGCCAGCCTCGAGCAGCGCATCAAGAACAACCGAGACGAGCGAGGGTCCGTCACCATCCAGGAGGTTCTCTGGGCTGTGGCCGCCATCGCGATCGTCGGCATCGTGGTCGCCGCGATCAAGTTCTTCGTCACCAACGAGTCCGCCAAGATCAAGTAGGCCGGAACGGAACTCGCCATGTTCGCCAGCCACCACCGTCACTGCCATCGCCGTGGCCGGAACGAGCGCGGGTCAGTCACCATCCAGATGGTGTTCCTGATGCCCACGCTGTTCCTGGTCATGTTCCTCGGCGTCCAGGGCGCTCTGTACTACCACGCGAAGCAGGTTGCGCTCGCGGCGGCACAGGAGGGCGCACGAGAGGCTGGCAGCGAGACCGGCACACGCGAGTCCGGGGTGGCCACGGCGAACACCTTCCTCGACGACGCCGGCGGCAACGACGTAATGACCTCAACCAGCGTCTCGGGCTCCCGGACCACGACCACCGCCACGGTCACGGTCACCGGCGAGAGCCTGAGCGTGATCCCTGGCTGGCACGTCAACGTGACCCAGAGCGCCAGCGTCCCCGTCGAGAGGCTCACCGAATGACGAGCCAGCAGAGGGGAATCGGGCGGATCAGTCGGCGGAGCAAGCGCCGGGACGAGCGCGGGTCGGTAGCGATCGAGGCCGCCATCGGCGTCCCGGCCTTCGGCCTGTTCATCGCGATGATCATCCTCGGCGGCCGCGTAGAGATCGCGAAACAGTCGGTGGAGGCGGCCGCCTTCGAAGCGGCCCGCTCAGCCTCGATCGAGCGAACCCAGGGCGAGGCGATCACCGCCGGCAGGTCGGCCGCCGCCGACAGCTTGTCC
This sequence comes from Nocardioides currus, assembly GCF_003057875.1. Classification (GTDB taxonomy): domain Bacteria; phylum Actinomycetota; class Actinomycetes; order Propionibacteriales; family Nocardioidaceae; genus Nocardioides; species Nocardioides currus. The sequence continues at coordinate 104,927 of NZ_PYXZ01000010.1, forward strand.
GACCAGGGGCTGCAGTGCACTACCACCAGCGTCACGGTCAACGCGGGCGGCTTCAACGCCCCGCTCGGAACCACCGCCCAAGTCACCGCCACAGTCACCTGCCATGTGAACCTCTCCGATCTGGCCATCCCCGGGCTGCCCGGGACCCGGACCATCACCGCGACCGCCTCCAGCCCGATCGACGCCTACCGGGAGCGCCGATGAACAGCCTCCGCAACCTCAGGTCTCAGCGTCTCGGCCGAGGCCTCACGAGGCGAGACGAGCGAGGCTCGATCAGCGTCTGGTTCGCGACTGCCTCCTTCGTGATGATCATGCTCGTCGGCATGGCCGTCGACCTCGGCGGCAAGGTCCACGAGCAACAGCGCGCACGCGCGGTCGCAGCTCAGGCCGCCCGCACCGGCGCCCAAGAAGTCGAAGGCTCAACCGCGGTTCGAGGCGAGGACCTCCGCGTCGACCTCAACGCAGCGAAGGCTGCTGCCCGGGACTATCTCCAGGCCGCCGGCGTCGAGGGAACCGTCACCGTCACCGGCGGCGACACCCTCACCGTCACCACCACCGATACCTACGACAGCAAGTTCCTCGGGATCATCGGGCTCGACTCGATGCAGGTCACCGGGGAGGCGTCCGCGCGGCTCATCCGCGCCGAAGGAGGCATCGAACGATGACCACTCACACTCCAGCCAGCCCCACTGTCGGTCAGCGGCTCACCGGACTCCTCGCCACCGTGGCGATCATCGCCATCGTCCTCGGCCTGCCGGTGCTGTTCCTGGCGATCGGTGCCAGCCCGGTCCCGGAGCAGGCGCCCACGTGGGACGGCATCAAGAACGGCCTGCTGTCACCCGACGACGGCACCGTGATCCTTGGCCTGCTCAAGGTCGTCGGCTGGGTCGCCTGGGCCTTCATGACGGTCAGCCTCCTCGTCGAGACCTTCGCTCGACTGCGTCGCGTCGAGGCTCCCAAGCTCCCCGGCCTCCGCCTCCCGCAGGCCGGCGCCCGCGGCCTGATCGGAGTCGCGGCGCTGCTGTTCATCGCAGCACCCATCGCCGCCCAGGCCGGCACCGTGGCGGCCGCCGACGCCACCACCGGTGCAGCCCAGACGGCTCATGCGACCGGGGGAGTCCCCGACCAGACGACCGCCCAGCACTTCCCGAAGGACGAAGTGGAGAAGACCGCCCGGGACCAGGGAAAGAACGGGGCGGAGGACAAGGCCACCGTCCAGCACACCGTGCGGCCGGGGGAGAGCCTGTGGGCGATCGCCCAGGACCAGCTCGGCGACGGCGCCCGCTACAAGGAGATCGTCGACCTGAACCGCGACCTGCTCGGCGCCAAGCCCAGTTTCCTCGAGCCCGGGTGGGTCCTCACCCTGCCCGCCCCTGCCGCTGCTGGGGACGCACCGGCGCACGCCTACACCGTCCAGCCCGCCGACAGCCTCTCCGACATCGCGGAGAAGGAACTCGGCGACGCTGACCGGTGGCCCGAGATCTACCAGGCATCCACCGGGATCACCCAGCCTGGCGGCGCACACCTGAGCGATCCCAACGTCATCGACATAGGCTGGAAGCTCAACATTCCCGCCGTCGCCGAGACCGCTCCCCACGGCGTCGACCGCCCCGACGACCAGCAGCCCGACGACCAGCCAGCCGGGCCACAGAACCACGCTCAGCCGGTCGACCCGCCAGCCGAGGAGCAGCCGCCCGCCGCCGAGCCCGATGTATCCGAGCCCGTCGTGCCGGAGAGCGCAGCCCCTGAGGTTGTCCAGCCCCAGGCCGACGACGTCAACCAGGTCGACCAGGTCGACGATCACGACACGGACGACTCGATCCTCGACGCGCCTTGGGTCCTCGCAGGCCTCACCGGCGGGGGAGTGTTGCTCTCCGGCGCCCTGTTCATGGCGCTGCGGTCGCGTCGACGAAGCGTGTTCCGCGACCGGCCGCCGGGCCTCGACATCGCGGCCCCACCGCCCGAACTCGCGCCGGTGGAGATGACCATCAACGCGACCGGCGGCCCGGCCGCGAACACCGTCGAGTACGTCGACGAGGCGCTGCGTCGCCTCGCCGCCGCCGTCGGCGCCGCCGGTACGACGATCACGAGCATGCCGCCGCTGGCCGCGGTCGAGCTGGGTCCGAGCAAGATGACCCTGCACCTCAGCGCCCCGGCGGCGGTGCCGGCACCGTGGGTGGGCAGCCCCGACCAGACCCACTGGCACATCAGCACCGACACCCCGGTCGCCGACCTCGGACCCGATACCGGCAGCGTCGAGCCCCCGTACCCGCTCCTGGTCGACATCGGGGCCAGCGACAAGGGCGAGTTGTGGTCGCTCAACTGCGAGGAGCTCTCCACCCTCACCATCAGCGGCGACCCGACCTACGGCCGCGACTTCGCACGCCACCTCGCCGCCCAGCTGGCTCGCAAGCCCTGGTCGCGCCGCGTGCGGGTCGACTGCATCGGCGTCGCCGAGGAAGTCGTCGCGATGGACGAGCGGCTTACCTTCCACCCGACCGGCGAGGCTGGCGGGCCCGCAGTCGCCGAGATCCTCGCCGCCGCGGTCACCACGGTCGACCGAGCCGCCCGGCACAACACCGATGTCTCCACCGCCCGCACCGGCAGCGTCGACGAGGACACCTGGCCAGCGCGCATGCTGCTCCTGGACGCCGCGTCCGGCGACCCCGCCGACCTCGAGCAGCTGATGCAGCTCGTCAACGACCACGTCGGCCAAGCGGCCACCTCCATCGTGGTTGCCGGCGAGCGCCCGAACACCCACGGCGCCGTGCTGCACATGACCAGCACCGGCCGCGTCATCCTCGAGCACGCCGGCCTCGACCTCATCGCCGTTGGCCTGACCAGCGACGAGGCACGCGGATGCGCCCTGTTGCTCGCGCAGAGCGAGAACCCCGAGTACGTCCAGACGCCCGTCGACGAGACGGCCACCGACGGCTGGGAGGCCTTCACCGACCAGTCGGGAGCCCTGCGGCGTGAGTACACGTTGCCGCGCAACACCCCGCAGGACGCGGTCGACGAGCCGCTGACCTCGCTCCTCGAGAGTGACGACGCCGACTACATCCGGGAGAGCCCGGTCATGCAGGAGGACCTCGACGCGCTCGCACCCAAGGTGCCCGAACACGTCCGGGCCGCGGTCGAGAGGGAAGACCCCACCCTGGACCAGGACATTGCCGACTGGTTCTCGCCCGACTGCGACCGGCCCAAGCTCACGCTGCTCGGCCCGGTCACCGCCACGGCCCACGGCAAGCCCTTGGCCAAGCGCAAGGACTACTTCATCGAACTGCTGGCCTACCTCGCCCTCCATCGCAAGCACGGTGCCACCCGCGAGCAGATCGAGGACGCGTTCTCGATCAAGGACGCCAAGGCGCGCGACTACGCCAACACGGTCCGTGACTGGCTCGGCATCAACCCCCGCACGGGCGAGAAGTACCTGCCCGACGCGGACAAGTCGCCCGCCAAGAAGCTGACCGGTGTCAACGCCTACCAGGTCGACGACGGCCTGCTGGTCGACCTGGACCTCTTCAAGCGCCTGCGCAAGCGTGGCCAGGCCCGCAAGGGCGCGGAGGGCATCGCTGACCTTTGCACCGCCCTCGAGCTCGTCGGCGAGGCTCAGCCGTTCAGCCAGAAACGACCCGGCGGTTGGGAGTGGCTGGTCAACGAGTCCGACCGCCCCGACCTCAACGCAAAGGGGTGGATCGCTGACGTCGCCCTCATCGTCGTCACCGAAGCACTGGCCGCGGGCGACCTGATCAAGGCCCGCTCCGCCGCCTACGTCGCCAACCACGCGAACCCCGACGGCGAGAGCACCCGACTGTGCATGGCCCACGTGTTGAAGGCCGAAGGGGACCAGCTCGAGGCTGACCGCATCCTGCGCGAGGAGATCTGCAACCGCGACGATGACGACGAAGCGCCCATGGAACTGTCGGAGCGGACGAAGACAATCATCAGCACGCACGGCTGGCTCGCGAGCTGACCTCGGGAAGGAAAGCAGTCAGATGAGCAGATTCGACCAAGAGATCACGCGACACTACGTCTCGGCCGGCACCAACAGCCGCGACCTCGACGCCCGCCGCGTCGCCCGAGCGGTCTTCGTCCGCGACACCGTGCGCGCCCTCTACGACGCCGACAAGAAGTTCGGTATCGACCCCGCCGACAACGGCTCGCTCGCTGAGCTCGTCGACGCCGCCGAAGAACACCTCGAGCACATCGCCACCGACGTCAGCCAGCGATCGGTGATGGCCCCGCCCAACCCAGGAGGAGACACCGAATGAGCAAGCACCACTCCGTACTCGGGGGAGTGGCCCTCGCCCTGGCCCTGATCCTCACGGGCTGCTCGGACGACAGCACCGACCCCGACGCCACCGACACCCCGACCGCAACCCCGACCGAGACGCCCACCAGCGCCTCGCCCGCACCCAAGACCCCCGAGGAGAAGGCAGCCGCCCAGCTCACGGCCTACCTCGGCGTCCGCGATGACGCATTCCGGGCTGCGACGATCGACTTCAAGAGGCTGAACAAGGTTGCCACTGGCGACGAGTTCCTCCAGGTGCAGGCACGTGTGGCCGACCTTGATCTGTACAAGATCAAGGTCACCGGCGAGTACGTCCACACACTGAGTGATCCGCGACCCCGAACGGCCAAGAAGTTCATCATCACGGACTGTGAGGACCGGAGCGGAGTCAAGGAGATGAAGGGCGGCAAGGAGGTGCCGCCGGCGCAGGGGCCGAACGGGCAGCCGCTTGGCAATCCTCTACCGACGCACTACACGGTCGTCCTGGAGAAGGGCCGTTGGCTGGTCAGCGAGGCTGACGTTCGCTGGGAGGAGACGTGCTAGCGCGCGCTCTCGCGTCGACTGTCCTGCTGCTCGGCGCGCTCTCTGTAGCCCTAATGCCAGATGTTGCGAAGGCCGAAGGCGGCGGAGGATGTCATTGGGATCGGGACCCCGACACCGGCACTCTCACATGGGTATGCGAGAACGGCGGCGGCGACGACGGCACTGATGGCAACACGGGCGGTTCGTCGTCGACGTGCTCGTACGCGGGCAACGAGATCCCATGCACTGGTCCGCAAGGATCGGTGTGGAGCAGTGCTCACGGCTGCTATGTCGGGGAGGAGTACCCGGGCAGCGACACGGTTCCCCCCGAAGGTCAGACGGAGGAAGACGGTGCCTGGCACGTGTGCTACTTCCCGCCTCCTGGCTCGTCGTGGGAGTTGATGTGGATCGAGAACGGCACGGTCACGATCGACCCAGTGGTGCTGGCCAACCGGGCGATCGCGTCGATGGACTTGGACCCGATCAAGATCGGCATCGTGCCTGAGTCCGCGCCGAACCGGGCCGGCCTGGTCGGTCTGCCGGTGTGGATGTGGGTCGACCAGCCGACCGATGACACGTTCGGTCCGATCACTGCGTCGGCGAGTGAGGGCACGGTTTCGGTTACCGCCACTGCGAAGGTCTCGAGCATCCTGTGGAACATGGGTGACGGCACCAAGATCACCTGCACCGGCAAGGGAACGCCGTACGCCGACCACTACGGGAAGCAGGCATCGCCGAACTGCGGGCACCGCTACGCCAAGATGTCGGACGACCAGCCCGACGGTGCTTACCAGGTGACCGCCTCGAGCCACTGGGTGGTCGAGTGGACCGGCGGTGGGCAGTCCGGAACCATCGAGTTCGACCTGACCACCGATCCGCTGCCGATCCGCATCGGTGAAGCCCAGGTGCTGACCCACTGATGAAGCGAGCCGAGTCGGATCGCTGATGCTCCACCTCGGCGAGCTGGGAGCGTTCGAGCTCGACATGGCACCGACCGGGCTGTGGACCGAGAGCGACTTGGTCACCGGCGCCGGCAGGGTGCGCGAGCTCCTGGCGTGGCGGAACGACCCCGCTGCGAGGTTCCCGAACGGGTGGCAGAAGCCCAGCATCTCCTTGCGTGACCTGAGCTGAGGGACGCCCAAGGCCGGTCCCGCCCTCGGAGCAGGGCGGGACCGGTTCCGCGTTGTCTGAGCGGCGCGGGTCTTGAGGTCAACACCCACCGTCAAGAGTATTTGACGGTGGGTGTTGGGCGTCGAGACGCAAGTAAGCCCCCCAGGCGTCTCGGGTCACCTGGGGGGCTTGAGTGGGAGTAGATCACGGCCGCCGTGCTGTCCGCAGCAAGATCGACAAGAAGCCTCTTCTCAGGGGCTGTGCTCCAGTGGGCATCGGCAGTGGCCGGGTGGTCGATCTCGAAGCGCAGGCCTTGGCCGCGGATGGTGCGTATCAAGGTCGGCCGGCGTGTGTCGTCGCCGAGCTTGCGGCGTACCCAGCCCAGGTGGACGTCGATCGTCTTGGTGGTCGACCAGAAGGTGGAGTGCCAGACCTCACGCATCAGCTCGTCGCGAGCGACGGTGGTTCCGGCTCGAGCGATGAGGTAGTGAACGAGGTCGAACTCCTTGGGGGAGAGCGCGATGACGGCGCCACCTCGCCAGGCCCGCCGTGCGGCGGGATCGACACGGATGTCTTGGACCTCGATCACGCCGACCAAGGTAAGTTCGGCGGGCTCTCTGCGCTGGCGAATCGGGCGACACGGAAGGTTTCGTCGCCCGGTCGACGAGAGGCCGGGTGATGCTTGATTAGGTATCATGGGTCTGTGCGTGGAACGCGAACCTCAGCGGGAGAGCTGGTTCGGGCGCGGCGCGAGCGCCTGGGGCTGAGCCAGCGTGCCGCTGCGCGTACTTGCGGCGTCCCGCAGTCGATGCTGTCGCGGATCGAGAACGGCGAGACGCAGCCGAGCATCGACACCCTGCGGCGTGTGCTGCTCGGTCTCGGGGCCGATCTTCACCTGGAGACGCTGCCGCCCGGCGAGGCGGGGGAGGGGCGTCGCGAGAAGCAGCGGTCGGTGTGGTTGAACCGCGCGGTCGTCGGCGAGCTCATCCGCGATCCTGACAGGGTCGTTGCGATCGCCCGCGACAACATCGCCAGGTGGCGTGGTGTGCACGCGCACCGGCCGGGGATCCTGGCCGCTCTGGATCACTGGGAGGAGATCCTCGATGCCGGCGTCGAGGAGATCGTGTCCACTCTCACCGGCCCTGGCGAGAAGGCCGAGGACCTGCGGCAGAACTCCCCCTTCGCTGGTGTGCTCACCGCTGAGCAGCGCAGCCAGGCGCTGAACGCGTTCCGTGTCGACTGGGCACGCCGCCACGACCACGGCCGCGGCCCGGCTGGTCGCGCCGCGGGGGTTGCACGGTGAACCGCGACGAGCTGGCCGAGGTCCTCCGGGCAGCCAGCGCGATCACCGACGACCGACCACTCGTGATGGGTTCCCAGGCGATCCTGGGCAGCTACGACGAGGACGCCTTGCCGCCGGCCGCGACCGTCTCCATGGAGGCCGACGTCGCCTTCCTCGACGACGACGACCGGCACAAGGCCGACATGGTCACCGGGGCGATCGGGGAGGACTCCAACTTCCACCAGCTGCGCGGCTTCTACGCAGAGGGAATCCACGTTGAGACCGCGACCCTTCCCGACGGGTGGCGAGATCGACTCATCACCTGGTCGGTTCCTCCCGGCGCGAACGGCCCCGGCACCGTCGCCTCCTTTCTCGACCCCCACGACCTGGTCGTGGCAAAGCTCGCTGCCTTCCGCGAGAAGGACGTCCGGTTCGTGACAGCCCTGACCCGCGCCGGCCTCGTCGACCCTCTGGTCGCGCTCGAGCGCCTCGAGCACACCGAGCTCCACCCCGTCGCCCGGCAGCGCGCCGCAGGCCTCCTCGTCGGCCTCGACACCCCGACGACGGCCGCCCCGGAGGAGGGTGCCGATCGACTCCGTCGCAGCGTCGAGATCGAGAAGCGCACCCCACCGCGCCCAGGGCCGGACCGCGGCCGCGACCGCGGCCCGGACCGCTGACCGAAACACCGACTGCTGCGTCAGGAACACTTGACGCGCGGGTCTTGCTGACCTCGAGTGCGCTGCCCATGGAACCAAGCCCTGGGACGCATCCACGCCCCGGGCAAGAGGCTGTCGCCGGGTCGTATTCGCAGCGACCATTGAGCCAACCAAGCGCCTGAGCTCGCCCCAGACAGGGTGAGGCGTCGGCGCCTGGGAACGCCGTCCCCCGACTTTGACCTGGTGTCGAGATGCAGGGAAGAGTGGCGGGCCGCTCGAGGCGAACCTTGCCGGCCGGCGGTCGATCTCGGGCCATCTTGCATCGGCCTCTCACGGAATCGGCGGTGGTGTCGTCTTCCCGGTGATGAACACCGGGCGCGTGTCGTAATGCATCGTCCGGACCTACCCAACGTCAGGAGACGACCATGTGTGCTGGGATCGCGTTCACGGACACAACCGGGCAGCTGTCTGTTCCCGGGCGAGTGCACACGGTGGTGCACACGCGCATGCTCGACATCACGGTCGTGCGAGAGGCCGACACGTTGGTCGGGGTGTTCTTCCCGGATCAGATCGGCGAGCTCCCGGCCGACGTGCTCGGCGAGCGGGTCGACGACGGGTTCGAGACGATCGTGGCCCAGCTGGAGGCCTATCTCGCTGGCTACCGGTTGAGCCTGGACGTCGAGATGGTCGCGGACGGCACAGCGTTCGAGGCGGCGGTCTGGCAGGCCGCGGTCGAGATCCCGTACGGGGAGACCCGGACCTGGGCCGAGGTCGCGTTCGACCTCGGCGATGGCGTCACCCCCGACCAGGTGGGCGCTGCGCTGGAGGCATGCCCGCTGTCGGTCTTCATCCCGACGCACCGGCTCCTGCGAGGCACCGGAGACCTGGGCGGATACGCGGGCGGTTCGCCGCGGCGCAACGTGCTGCTGGTCGTCGAGGAGCGGAACCGGCCCGTTCCGCCGATGGACCTGAGCCAGGTCGACTGGGACGACCTCAACTACTCGCCCGCTACGTCTCCGGTCCTGAGCGCTCGGGTGTCCGTCGCCGGTGTAGCGGCCTGACCGGCACGACGCGGAACGTGAGGACGGGGAAGTCATGCGTGACCAGAGCACTGCGATGAAGTCCCTCGCGGACGCCAACAAGGCCGAGCGGGAGAAGTGGCTCGAGGAGCACTGGCCCGGCAACAGCGAGGTGAACAGCATCCCGAAGGACATCGCCGCGCTGACCTTGCAGACCTTCGGCTACATCCCGGGCGTGACCCAGGACGACATCGACGCGCGCAACAAGGAGATTCGCGACCGGATCTACGCCGAGAGGTTCGGCGGCCGCCTCGAGCTCGACGGGTTCGAGATCGACAACGGCGCGTGGATCCTGCAGCAGGCCGGGGTGATCCCCAGTGTCTGACCGACTCCCGCGCGAGCTCCCGGGCCAGCTCCGGGACGGACTGCCCGGCGATCATCAGGGCGAGGTCGTGGGCTACACCGCGGGCGTCTTCGACCTGCTCCACGTCGGCCACGTACGCCTCCTCGAGCAGGCCCGCGCCCAATGCGACCGGCTCGTCGTGGGCGTCACCACCGACGAGCTGTGCGAACAGCGCAAGCACAAGACCCCGATCATCGGCTACGCCGACCGCGCGGCGATGCTGCGCTCGCTGCGGGTCGTCGACGAGGTGGTCCCGCAGACCGCGATGGACCGCCTTGCGGCCTGGGACGAGCTGCGGTTCGACGTCACGTTCGTCGGCGACGACTGGAAGGGCACCGAGAGCTGGAAGGAGTACGACGCCCGGTTCGCGCAGCTCGGCGTCCGGGTCGTCTACTTCTCCTACACCGGCGGGGTGTCCAGCACCCTGCTGCGCGCCCGACTCGCGCCCGACGCCCTCGCGGCCGCCTCCCTCGTTGCCGACGCGTCGAGTCAGCTGGTCGCGGCATGAGCACCGAGGCGTCCGGTCCCGCCGACCGGTACACCCTGCTCGACGCCCAGCGGCGGCCCTACTCGTCAGCGACACCCGGCACGTGGGGCGGACACCGCGGATCGAAGATCTACGGCCGGCTGGACTGCGCCGCGTCGCGCCGCGCGATCGCGCGAGGCGGCTACGTGAAGCACCGAGTGTTCTTCGCCGACGAGCAGACCGCGATCGCTGCCGGCTTCCGTCCCTGCGGCACCTGCTGTCCCGAGAAGTACCGCGCCTGGAAGCAGCAGCGCCAGGCGTCCGTCGACACCGACGGACGATGACTCCGGGAACGAGTCGGCCGACAGGACTCCCACAGCTCAGGTTGAAGGCGAACGGTCCGTTCAACCCCGATCTCACCATCCATGCCCTGGCCGCGCACGCGGTCCCGGGCCTCGACCTGGTCGACCTGCGTCGCCGCCACTATCTGCGCCGCCTTCACATCGACGGCTACGACGTGCTCATCGACCTGACCTTCACCACCGCCGGGCTCGTGGCCGGCTGGTCGAGCGCCGCTCAGCCCGCCGCTCAGCCCGCCGCTCAACCTGCCGAGCCATTTGCTCGGCGGATCGCCGCCCTCTTGGGCGGGTGGTTCGACCTGGACGCGGACGTCGCCCTAATCGACGCCGAGCTGGGCGCTGACACGACCCTCCGCCCCGTCGTGGCCCGGACGCCGGCGGTGCGGCTGGTCGGCTACCCCTGCGAGTTCGAGGCGGTGGTGGCGACAGTCGTCGGTCAGCAGGTCTCGCTGGCGGCCGCCAGCACGTTCCTGGGTCGCCTCGTGGCCGCCACCGGATCGCCTCCGCTCTTGCCTAGCGGACTGTCGGGATTCCCGTCGGCGGCCGAGCTCGCCGCCCTTTCCGTGGACGAGCTCCAGGCGGTCATCGGGCTCACCCGTGCCCGGTCGCGGACCCTGCATCGGGTTGCCGAGTTGTGGGCCGACGGCTTCACCCTCGCAGGCCTCGGCCGTGAGAAGGCTCGACGTGCTCTGCTCGAGGTGCCCGGCATCGGCCCCTGGACTGCCGACTATCTCACCGTCCGCGCGCTGCAGGATCCTGACGTCTTCGCCTGCGGGGACCTGGTCGCCCGCCGAGCATTGGATCGCTGCGCGCATCGCCATGAACGGCGCCGGCCCCGAAGACGCGACCACGGCCAACGCATCTGGCGCCACACCCGCCGCTGTGCCGGCGGTGGCCACCTCCAGAACCTCGACCACCGACGCCACGACCACCAGGAGCCGCGTGGGAACCACGCCGGCCGGAGACGTCATGGCCGCCTTGATGCGGCTTCGGTTCGCGTCGAACTACCCGACGCTGACCACCGAGCAGGCCCGCAACGCCATCACCATCGCCCAGGTCGCCCGCGACCTCGAGGTCCCGCGCTACGGACTGGAAATCGCGATCGCTACCGCGATCCAGGAATCCAAGCTGGTCAACCTCAACAGCGGCGACCGCGACTCCCTCGGCCTGTTCCAACAGCGCCCGTCCCAGGGGTGGGGGAGCCAGGCACAGATCACCAACCCGGTGCTGGCAGCGCGCGCGTTCTTCGGCCAGGCCGACCACACCTCCAACCCCGGCCTCCTCGACATCCCCGGCTGGACCAAACTCACCCTCACTGCCGCAGCCCAAGCCGTCCAACGCTCCGGCTACCCCTACGCCTACGCCCAGTGGGCCGACGTCGCCGACGACATCACCGACCTCCTCGGCGGCGACCTGCCCGACCTGCCCGACACCGGCGACGGCACTGACGGTTCCGCGACCAACGCCCGCAACTGCGAGTCCGACACCGTCAACCCGATCACCATCGGCACCCTCAACATCCTCGGCGCCGGACACACCGACGGACAGACCGGTGGCGGAAACGAGAAGGCCGGCTACGAGACCTGGGACAAGCGCCTGCCCGGCGCGCTCAACGCCATCGAGAGCGCCGGCGCCAGCATCGCCGGACTCCAGGAGGTCCACAGTCCTCAGGCCAAGGCCCTGGCTGAGCGCTACTCCGCCCAATGGGGCATGTACCCAGCCACCGGCAAGACCCAGAACAAGGTGATCTGGGACCGCAACGAGTGGGAGCAGACCGACGCCCGCCTCATCGAGATCCCCTACTTCGGCGGGAAGAACGTCGGGATGCCGCTGGTCCAACTGACCGGCGCCCCCGACGGCCCCAACGCCGGACAAGTCATCTGGGTATGGAGCATCCACAACCCCGCCAACACCAACGGCAAGGCGGCCGGGCACCGCACCGAAGCACTGCGCCGCCAGCTGACCACCCTCACCGACCTCGCTGCTGCCGGCGTCCCGGTGGTCATCCTCGGCGACTTCAACGATGGCAAGGACGGCAACAACGCCTCGCACTGCGTCCTCACCCCGACCATGACCAACGCCTTCGGCGGATCGTCCGAACCCTGCAAGCCGCCCAAGGCCGACGCCCCGATCGACCACATCTACGGCGCCAACCTCAGCTGGTCCAACGCTCGCGTCGACAACAGCACCACGGCCAACAAGATCGCCGACCACCCCCTCGTGATCGCCACCACCGCCGGCTCGAGCTCCGGCTGCGCGGTCAACACCGCCGCCGCCGGCGACTACCACCTCGGGAACGTCAAGCCGCAGCTGGTGCAGCTCGTCAACGTCCTCGCCCCCATGTTCGACATCAAGACCGTCGGCGGCTATCGCGCCAGCGCCACCGACCCGAACGGCCATCCCGCAGGGCTCGCCGCTGACTTCATGACCACGAGCAAGACCCAAGGCGACCGGCTCGCGGCCTACGCCCAGGCCCACGCACGCGAGCTCGGTATCGACTACATCATCTGGTGGCAGCGGATCTGGTCCGTCGCCCGGGCCTCCGAAGGCTGGCGGCCGATGGAGGACCGCGGCGGCGACACTGAGAACCACAAGGACCACGTCCACATCAACGTCAAGCCCGGAGCCGTAAGTGATGTGGTCCAGCCCGTCGGCCTCGACGACGCGGCCTGCGACGAGGTGGTCTACCCGGTCCCCGCCCAGTACGTCGGAACCGACAGGCACAACTGGCACGAGTCCGGCGCCTACTGGAGCAGCTGGCACACGGGGACTGACTTCTCGGTGCCCTGTGGAACGCCCGTGTACGCCGCTCACGCCGGCACCATCGAAATCGACACCACCCAGCGGCGCTGGGCCGGCCCGCAGCTGGTCAAGGTCAGCAGCGGCCCGGGAGCCCTCACGACCTGGTACGCCCACATGGAGAAGGTCACCGTCAGCCGCGGCGAGACCGTCCAGCCCGGCCAACAGATCGGCCTGGCGGGCAAGGAGGGCAACGTCAGCGGCTGCCACCTGCACTTCGAGGTCCATCTGAAGGGCGGCTCGATCTACGGGCCCGACAACGTCGACCCGTCCACGTGGCTCGCCGAGAACGCCTCACCACCGAATCGGGCCATTTGACTCCTCGCCGGTGATCGCACCGGCCACCTCCACCGACATAGGTGGCTAGCGGACCCACGACACCCGCGAGAGCCGAGCACACCCGGAGGTGGCAGCGATGCAACGAGAACGACGACGAGATCCCTACCCCTGGACCTGGGAGATCCCGCTGGCGATCACAGTGGCGACCCTGCTGGTGGTCGTCCTCGGCATCCAGCTCGGCCGATCAGTCGCGAACCTGCTCGCCGGCGCAGGATGGACTTGGCCCGACCCCAACGCCGGCACCTTCCCATCCCCGATCGGCACCGCGTTCTGGACCAGCCTCCCCGGGGTCCTGGGCGGCCACGCCGACGCTGGGCTGCCGACCCCGACCCCGGACGGCCTGGCCGGCCGCGGTCTGGTCTGGACGAGCCTCGCGATCACCGAGCTCTCGGTGCTGACCGCCACCATCTGGGTCGGCGTGTGGGCCTACCAACGCTGGGGTCCCGGGCGCATGCGCGGCATGGCGACGCCTGCTGAGGCCGAGAAGCTCCTCGGCGTCACCCGCCTCCGCAAGGTCGCCGGCATCGTCCGCCCCGACCTCTACGGCAAGCACGCCGCGACCGCAGCCGGGCCGCTGCAGCGCACCGCAGGCGACACCACCGAGCAACCCGGGCCGCAGCTCGGCCACGGGCTCAGCCCGTGGCTACTCGACGGCCGCCGAACGAAGGAGGACCGATGAACGACGGAACCTACGAGCGACGAATCCCTGGCAGACCGACCCTCCGATCCCAGATCCAGAGCCGGGTCGGTGGCGTGATCTGCCGCTATCGCGGACACCGCCCAGTCCTTGTCGAAACCCACTACTACGTGTCCGCCGGACCGGTGGAACTCGTCGGCGAGGGCCGCGACCTGCTCTCTGACCTCACGTTCCCAGCCCTCGGCCGCCGTGGCGAGGAGCGCCACGGTCGCGAGGTCATCTGCCGCCGCTGCCTCGCGCCGTGCGGCGACACGATCCCCGAGGCGACGCGATGAAGCTGAGGTTCGACCCGTGGGATGTCGGCTGGCGGATCGGCGACGCGCACGAGCCGCGTGGCGGCGAGCTGTGGGTGCCGTGGGACCGAACCGCCGGCGTGATCGGCCCCCAGGGCTCCGGCAAGACGCTCGACCTGCTCACCCCGGCGTTGCTGGGTGCCCCGGGGGCTGCCCTGGTGACGCTGACGAAGGTCGAGGACCTGCTGCTCAGCCTCACCGAACGCTCTCGCGATGACCGGCCGTGCGTCGTGCTCGACCCCTTCGGGCTGGCCGAGGGCGTCGTCGACGAGCTGATCTGGGACCCGGTCGCTGGCTGCGTGGACCCCAAGGTGGCCGAGCGGCGAGCCAAGGCCTTCACCGCGGGCACAGTCAAGGGCGCGATCAACGGCGGCACCGGAGACGAGGCGGCCCGGTTCTACGCCGCCGAGTCGGCCAAGGTGCTGCAGGGCTACTTCCACGCAGCGGCGCTGACCGGCAAGACCCTCGAGGACATCCTGCAGTGGGTCGCCAACCCAACGGCAGCCACCCAGCCGATGGAGATCCTCCGGCGCCACCCGCACGCCGAGCCGTTCTGGCACGGCCTGCTGCACGGTGCGCTCAACGGGGACGACCGCACCGCCGGCAACACCATCACCACCGTGCAGCAGGCCGTCAGCCTGTTCTTCCAGGCCGACATCCGCCGCCGCTGCGTACCGAGCCACGGAAAGCCAGCGACCGACCTAGCCGACGTGATCCGTCGCCGCGGCACCATCTACATGCTCGGCCGCGAAGATCCCTACGCCTCGGCCAGCCCGCTCATGACCGCGGTCGCCGAGCACGTGCTGGACACCGGCCTAGTCCTGGCCAACAACTCCCCCTGGGGCGGCCGGCTGTGCCCGCCGCTGGTCTCGGTGCTAGACGAGCTGCCGTCGACGGCACCGCTGCCGACTCTGCGGACCCGGATGGCCAACGAGCGCGCACTGGGCCTGTCGTTCATCTGGGCCGCCCAGACCCGCCCCCAGCTGACCAGCATCTTCGGCGAACACGAGGCCCGCGCCCTGCTCGGCCTCACCAACACCCTGGTGATGTTCGGCGGATCCAAGGACGTCGCTTTCAACCAGGAGATCTCCGATCTGCTCGGCACCGTACGCATCGGCCGCGTCACCCACTCCAGCGGAGGGTTCAACGGTGGCGGCCGCAGCTTCTCCGGCGACGACATCCCGATCATGCGGCCCGAGGAGGTCCGTCAGTTGCCCGAGCGGCGAGCCCTGGTGATCGCCGAGAACGGCAAACCGATCATCGCCAAGCTCCACCGCTGCGTCGAGGGAAAGGCCGGCGAGCGGCTCCTGGCCGACCAGCGCGCTCTGCGGGCGCGGCTCACCACCGACCGGCGCATGGTCATCACCCCCGAGGCCCGGGCGGCGGCCGCCATCGTCGCGGCGCGCCAGAAGGGCTTGATCGACGACGACACCGACCGGGACGCGAACTATCCCGTCAGCGAGGAGTAAGAAGTGACGACCGAGCAGGCCCGCAGGGCCGCCCCCACACCCATGGTCTACGCGTTCCCCGTCCCGGGGGAGCACGTCCGGCTGGCCTACCGCGAGCTCCACATCGCCATCAACGGCACCGAGGAGCAGAAAAAAGCCCTGGGAAACCATGCCCTCCTGCCCCGGCCGTGGGAGCCGGCCAGCTGCCTCGACCCCGAGCTGCGGCACCAACTGTGGGAATGGCTCGAGGACGTCGTGACCTGGCTCAACCGGGAGTACACCTGGGACGTCTCCGGCCTCATCCCCAACTGCTGGCCGCTGCACCCCCACCTGGTCCACGAGACCGCAGTCCTGGCCGACCAACGCCGGCGAGCCGGATTGGCTATGACCAGCGACGCGCTCGAGGAATGGCACCGCTACTGCCTTCCCGCGTTCACCGACCGCATGCGCAACCGGCTCCGCGCCCACTGCGACGACGAGCACAAGACCTGGCCCGGCAAGCCCCGGCACAACGAGCACCTCGGCGAGGCCAGCGCCGAGCGCCGGGAGAACGCCTTCGCCCACGACGTCGACACCCTGACCCACGGCCGCCGCGCGCACGAGCAACCCGAACCCGCCCGGCCGCGGCTCGCCGAGGTTGACCTGGAGACCGGCGAGATCAAGGAAGACTCGCTCGGCGCCCAGCCCCGCACCCGCACCGAGAAGGGACCGAGAGAGTGACAGGCGAGGCGCCGACCCACCAGACGATCACGCTCAAGGAGCGTTCGGAGGCCATCGGGCGAGCCAAGCGCGCACTCAAGGCCCTCGGGGAGCACCCGAGCTCCAGCAAGAAGGAGCTCGGCCGCGCCCGCGAGCACGTCAATGCCTGCTACTCCCACGGATCCGGCGAGTACGTCTGGAACGCGGTGACCCAGATCGAGGCAATGGTCGAGCACCGCTACGGCGTCCCTGCCGCCGACGAGCAGCGCCAGCTGACGAAGCCGGTGCTGGCCTCGAGGAGCCTGCGACAGCCAGCCGCGGCCGCCGCGGCGAGGACCGCGAGATCCCATCGACGCAGGCGAGGTCCGCCGGCTACGACCCTGCAGGCGGCGGCCTCGCACCGGCACAGGCGCGATGACCGCTCCGCAGTCGGGGAATCGCGTCCGAAACAGCCTCAGAGCGCCGCTGGACGACCGCAAACTGCCCGTGTGCGCGCCCGAGAGGCAGGCTGGTTGTGTGAGAGCGATTCTGAGCGATGCCGGCGCAGGGCCGATCACGACTTCCAGCCATGGATGACACGGTTCGCTACACGGTCCTCGCGCTGGTCGTTCTCGCCTACGTCGGCGGCGGCGTGCTAGTCATGGTGAGCGCGGCCCGGGCCGCGCTCACCTGGTCTACGGGTCGACGAGCGCGACGTCGACCGGACGCCGTCGATCCAGCCCTGCAGCAGCACGCGGCTGCAGCGATGCGAACCGTCGCACAGCTCGCCAACGTCGATCCACCTCGGACCCAGGTCGTCGCCCTCCTCGGAGCCTCGCGGGGCACGGGCGAGGTGATCGTCGGTGACGGCGGGTTGGCGGTGACCCGGTTCCGCCCCGGGCAGCCGCCCACCGTGGTGTTCGCCCAGGCGGCGCTCGCAGACCTGACCCCAGCAGCACTACGGAGCCTCGCGGCCCACGAGCTCGCCCACGTCATCGGTCGCGCCCGCGGATCAGCAGCAGCGCGCTACGTGTGGCTGCTCGGCTACCTGCTGCTCATGCTGATCGGCCTTGTCCTCAGCGTCGCCGCGCTCGCTGCCGCGCCACGCCTTGCCGGGCCTGCGGCGTTGGCCACGATGCTCGCCGCGGTCGCGTTCCTCGCCCTCCAGGTCGCCTTCGACCGGCGCGAGGAGATCGCCGCCGACCGGTTCTCGATCACTCTGACCCGCGACCTGGCTGCGGCGGCCGAGCTGATGGGCTTCTACGAGGAGCACCTGGCCCGCCCGGCTCCCCGTGGTCGGCTCGGTGGGTTGCGGGCGCGCTTCGAGCAACGCTGGTTCGCCACCCACCCGGCGCACGCGGTGCGGCTCGAGGCGATGAGGCGACACCTGGTCGACCAGCCCAGCGAGTAGCCGCCAGGTCGGCGTCAGACGACTATTCGTCGTCGCTCCCGTCGACGACGGCCAGCGACCGGGGCGCTGAGCTGTACAACAGGACCCCATCGCGCGCCAGCAGCCGGATGACTCGAGCGCGTAGCTGGGGCGGCCACGCCATCGCCTCGCCCAACTCGGTCCAGGTCGGGCCGGTGCCGGTGCGCGCCCAGATGTCCCTGATGAACGCGGTGGCGCGGGCGGCATCCTGCTCGGCCGCGTCCCGGGCCTGTGCGGCGGCCCGGGCGCGCACCTGCTGCTCCTCGCGCCACGCTTCCTCCAATGCATCCACCAGTGGCGCCGTCCAGCCCAGCGACTGTGCGGTCAGGTGGACCGCGAGACGGTGCCGGGGAAGACCTGGTCGACCGGCGGCGCCGACCAGGTCGACGTACTAGTCGACCAGTTCGTCCGGCGGCGTGCCCCCGTAGCCAGCGGCCGCAAGGAACGCCCGGACCTGGGCGCGCGTCGCGCGACGTGGTCGCTTGGGAGGAGACATGGAACCTTGATCGGCCGAGGGTCGGGGCCGCCCAAGGCTAGCGTCTGCGGGGCCGGCGGCCGTGCTGCGTCAGCGCCGCGGCGTGCCCCGCCGGCCGGGACGGGGACGGTTGGTGTCGGTCCGGTCTCGGGATGCCCCCTGCGCGCGACCCGCCGCCGTGGGACCGGCAGAGGGACCGGTCTCGCCAGTGTCGATCGGGAGGTCAAGACGAGACACGATGCGGTAGCGAAGGTCGCGGGCGGGACTCTCGCCCAGAGGCCGCTCGGCCACGATCGCCCGGCTGGCCGCGCCGACGTCCTGACCCTGGCCGTGTGCGTCCTGCAGAATGGCCGCGGTGGCAGGCCAGTCCCCCTGCTCGAGCAGCCGCGGGTCGAGCTCGCGAGCCAACGGAGCCCACCGCTCCACGGGTGTCTTCTCGGCCGCGGCCGAGAGCCGGGCGCGGACATCGCTGCTCTTGTGCAGCTCGGCCAGCGCCGCCTTACGGGGGTCGGCGTCCCAGCTCTTGACGGCGTCGCGGAGGTCGCGGCGGGCCCGCATCTGGGAGAGCTGCAGACGAGCGCGGACCTGGGTGACGCCCGGTGTCCAGGCGCGACTCGGCCGCGCCGAGATGACTCGCATGGCGGCAAGTCGGGCGGCCTCGGGGGAGAGGTTGTCGAGTCGTTCGGTGAGCAGCTGGTCGCCGAGTGACCGGAAGGCCGGCTGTCCGCTCGCGATCGCTGCGGTGAGCGCTGCAGGCCCGCGCTGCGCGAGCAGGTCGGCGGGGTCGAGGCCGTCGGGGAACCGCGCATAGCCGGGGTCGAGGCCGTGCGGGGTGAGCAGCCAGAAGTCACGCTCGGCGGCGACCTGGCCGGCCAGGTCGGCGTCGGTGGCCACGATCGGGTCGCGTCCGATCACGGCCAGCTGGGCGGCCTGCTCGTCGGTCAGCGACGTGCCGAGCGGTGCCACGCCGAGGTAGAGGCCGTGGCTGGCGAGGGTGACTGCCACGGCGTCCATCGGGCCCTCGACGATCACTGGGACCGCGCCCTCGTCGAGGAGCTCGTCGACCACGCCGAACAGCTGGCCGCCCTTGTGGAAGAGCGGGGTGTCGGCGGTGTTGAGGTACTTGGGACCGCCCTTGTCGGCGTCGGTGAGGTCGGGCCGGCGGCGGCCGACGAAGCCGAGCACGTCGCCCTGGTCGATGACCGGGAACATGACTCGGTCGCGGAACCGGTCGATGAGCCTGCCAGTGCTGGCGACACTGGCCACACCGGTCGCGACCATCTCGGTGTCACTGACGCCCTGGCGGCGAAGGTGGTCGACCAGGTTGGTCCACCCCGCGGGCGCTTGCCCAGGGCGGAACCGCTGATCGCCCGCGAGGTCGAGCCCGAACCGGCCGGTGAGGTAGTCGCGGCCCCACGAGTCGGCGAACTTGGCCTCGAAGAACGCCTGGGACAGGTCGTTGATCTCGAGCATCCGTTCCCGCGTGACGGGCGACTCGTGCCACTCCTCGGCCCGCTGGTACATGAGCCGGATGTCGGCGTCGGTGGGCTCCAGCGGCGTTCCGCCGAGGTCGCGGATGTAGGACGCCAGCGTCAGGTCGCTCTCGACAAAGTCGTCATGGTCGATGTCCTCGCCGAGGTCATCGGCTGCGTCGACACCATCGGCCCGGTGGGCCTCGAGCTGGTCGACCAGGTGCTCGTCGACCAGGTGATCGAACGCCCCACTGTCAGGTAGCGGGCCGTAGTCGGGGTCCGGTCCGGGGTCCTCCGGAAGCGGCCAGTCGCCCCAGTCGGCGTCGCTGGCGGCGTCGAGGGGGTGGTCGAGGGTGTGGTCGACCAGCGTCTCCGGGTCGGGCTGCACGCCGTCCCACAGGTCGGCCGGCGGCTCGTCGAAGTGGACCTCGTGGGCGTGCTCATCGGGCGCGGTCTCCAAGGCGATGGAGGTTCGCCAGACCAGCGCCTGGCACTCGTCGATCCCATCGAAGCTGTCGTCCCAGCCGTCGTTCGAGGTGCCAAGCGGGGCGCGGCCGGCGCCCAGAAGGACGTCGACCTGCCAGCCGCGCTGCACGCCGTGGTCCACGTTGGAGACCAGCGCCGGCCACCAGGCGCTGGCCTGGATGCTCGCTGCCCGCTCGGGTCCGAACAGCTCGACGAGCCGCGGGGTCCATTCGGTGGTGACGGCTTCGCCGTGGGAGCCGTCACCGACCTGGGCTGCGACCGCCGGCGTGAGCTGGCGGGCCATGCGCCACCAGATCGCGGCCGCGGCGTGATCGTCGGGCAGCGGTCCGGCCGGGTGGTCGGCCGCGGTCGCGGTGCGCAGCAGCTCGTGGGCGGTGACACCCGCGCGCGACATCGCGGCCAGCCGCTCGGCCAGAAGCGGGGTGAACTCGTCGTCCTTCACCTGTGGGGCCAGCGAGTAGAGCAGCTGGCGCCATTCCTTGAGCGCCGGCGTGTGGTCGCCGGTAACGGCCTTGTTGAGTCGCCGCTGCCAGGTCGCGGAGGCCTTCTGCATCTGCGGTGCACCGGTCGGGCGCCGGTCATCGACGGGGACCTGCATGGCCGCACGCCAGACTTCGACGTTGGCCACCGTCGCGGCCTCGGGGCGGATGCCGTTCTGCGCCCACGCCGGCAGGCCGCCCTGTTCGGCTTGCGCGGTGGCACGGGTACGGACCTGTCTGGCGATCTCCTCGACCAGGTGCGAGCGCTGGGCGAGGTAGGCGCCCCAGTGCGGATCATTGGCCAAGCGGGCCGGGATGCCGGGCATCCAGGGCAGTGGCCCAGCGCCGGCGTTGCGCAATCCGGAGGCGTCGAGTCGCCAGTCCAAGACGGCCGCGCGGTCGCGGGCTGTGCTGAGCTCCCGCTCGCCAGCGGCTGCCTGGAGGGCGGCGACGGGGTTCTCGCCGGCGGCCCCGAGGAGGAGAAGGTGGGCGCGAAGGGTGGGCCAGGCGGCCTCGTCGGAGAGCCCGGGCACGAGGGTTTCGACCGCGCTGTCCAGCGCGTCGACCATGTTGACCGGGCCGACCCCCGTGCCGTTGGCGGTCCCGTCGGGGCTGGTGGGCGCGCCGGGGAAGGTGTCGTGCCGGAGCAGGTCCTCGGCCGCGACGTAGAGGCTGTCGATGTAGCGCTGAGTCGCCTCCCCGAGCCGAGTGGCGGGATCGGCCTGCTCACGAACCAGGCTGGTTGCCGACCGCGGCGCAGCATCGCACGCCAGCATCGCCTCGAGAATGTCGGTCGAGGTGAGTGGCCGGACCAGCGTCGGGTGGATCACCGAGTGCGGATCGCCGTCGCCGACGACCTCGAGGTAGACGTGGTTGGCGTGCGCGCCGCGAGTCATCATCGTGTAGAGCTGCTGGCGCGACTCGGAGCCGGTGGCCAGCCCGTGCATGCTGTCGGCGGTGACGCCCTGCGCGGTGTGGAGGGTGCACGCGTAGCCGAGCTCGGTGGCCTTGGCGACGTAGTCGGCCGGCAGCCGCACGGTGCGGCCGTGGCGCGTGTGCTGCACGGTCAGGTCGCCGCTGTCGTGGACCTCCAGGACGCTCCACCGGTCGCCGTTCTTGACCCAGTCGGTGGCCGAGGTACGCAACCGACGGTCGTTCTCGCGGGTGATGATCAGTTCCCCGACCGAGGCCTCGTTGCCATCGGCGAGACGGCGAACACGGCCCAAGGTGGCCGGGTGGACACCGTCGAGACGGTGAGCGCGGGCCTGCTGGTTCAGCTCGCTGACCAGGTCACGGGTCGGGGCCAACATGATCGAGTCCAGGCCCTTGGCGCGGTCCGCCTGCCAGGCAGCGAACACGTCCTCGGTCATGGTGGCCAGGTCCCCGACGTGGACGCGGCCGCGGTCGAGGTAGAACCCCAGGGCCTCGGTTTTGCCCTCGCGAAGTGCGAGGGAGGCGGCGCCCTCGGCGGGGTCCTTGAACCGGACGAGCTCGGTCAGCTGCAGTGCTCCGTGGGTGGCCTGGATGTCGCGCAGCACGCCGCCGGCGCCGATCGCGGAGAGCTGCTGGTCGTCGCCGATCAGCCGGACGCTGCCGCCCCGCTCGAGGATGTAGGACACCGCTGCGGCCAGGGAGAGGGTGTCGGCCATGCCGGCCTCGTCGATGACCACGAGGGTGGAGGAGTCGATGCCGGCGACCCAGGCGGGCATCCCCGAGTAGTTGCTGTCGCCGGACTCACGGGCCGCTCGGTCCTGTTCGAGGGAGTGGGTCAGTTTGGCCAGGGTGTCGGTCTGGGTGTCGATCTGGGAGCGCAGAGCGTCAGCGGCCGCGGCCGAGGGAGCGAGCCCGATGATGGTGCCGCCGCCGTCGGCCCAGGCGCTGGCCAGCGCTCGCATGGCGGTGGTCTTGCCCGATCCGGCCGGTGCGATCGCGAGCTGGAGCCTCGCGCCGGAGGTGGCCATCTCCCGCACGAGCGTGGCCTGTCCGGCGTTGAGGGTGATGCCGTTGGCGGTCGACTCCAGTAGCGCGAGGTCGACCGACGACGTCTCGACGGCGTACCCGTCGTGGCGGCCGGCGGCATCGACCAGGCGCTGCTCGGCGGCCAGCACACTGTTCGAGGTGAACATGTCGGACCCGGCCTGGGTGTAGACCGAGGCGCCGTCGGCGCGGCGCAACTCGACCGGCTCGCTGATGGTGTCCCAGGGCCGGGCCATGCTCACCGAGCGGCCGTCGAGGACCTCGCCCACGAGCAGGTCGACCACCTGGGCGACCTGGTTGGTGGGGACGTTGGCTGCACGGACCTGCCGCTGCGCCTCGGCGTAGACGTGCCAGAACTGCCAGGTGCTCCGGCTGCCTTCCATCGTCGACACGATCCGGTCGGTGGTCTTGGCGAACCACGCGGAGTCGGCCAGCGAGCGGGCCGCGCCCTTGGAGTTCAGCGCTCCGTGGACCATCTGCTTGACCCGCTGCGGGGTGCCCAGCACCTCGATCGCCTCGCGGTTCCAGGCCTCGCGCTGCTCGGCCAGCGAGCGCGGCTCGTGCTTGGCCTCGCGGGTCTCCAGCGTCGCCTGCTGGGACAGCTGGATGGTCTCCACCGGCGTGGGCGGCCGCCCGTGGGTGGCCTGGAACGCGGCCGCGAGGACCTTGCGGCGGTCCTCGACGTTGATGCGCCGCTTGGAGAAGCGGTGGTTCAGGTCGGGGTCGACGCCGACGATCTCGCGCACCGGCCGCTTGCGGGCATCTTCGTTCGGGCGCTCCTCGAACCGCACGCCGAGGGCGTCGACCAGGTGTCGCTCGAGTGCGGTGTTGTAGGTCTCTGAGGCCGAGACGACCGCCTTGTGCAACGGCCGGCCGTCGATGGCCAACCAGGTGCCGTCGAGGGTCTGGACCTTGTTCGCCACGGCGACGTGGGTGTGCAGGTCGGGGTCGCCGGCACGGGAGTCGCGGTGGGTGAACGCGGTGGCGACCAGGCCGCGGACGTCGACCTGGCGGACGCCGTTGGTGCCGCGGCGGGTGAACAGCGCCTTGGACTCGATGAAGCCCAAGGCGTCCTTGATGGCTGCTTGGTGGGCCCGTTCGATGACCGCGGCGGTCTTCGGGTCGGCGATCGCCCACAGCACCGAGACGCTCTTGACCGGGGAGAAGGTCAGGTCGTAGCCGGCCACGGCGTTGGTCTTGGGGCGGGAGTGCTTGGCGATCGTGGCGGCGAGCTCGCGGGCTCCCTCGGAGCCCTGGCCGGGGTCTCGGCCGTGCTCGGCGCGGAAGAACTCGGTGGCTACCTCGGTGCGGACCTTGGCGCGGTCGGCCGCCGGGACCGGCCAGTCACCGGGCAGCCCGGCGGCCTCGTTGAGTGCGGCGATCCGCTTGGCGACCTCGACCCGGAACGGGCTGATGTCGTTCTCGTAGACCTTGTACGGCGTGCCGAGCTGGCGGGCCGTCTTGTAGTCGGCGTCGGTCGGCCGGTCGACGCCGCCATCGCTGGTCGGGCGGCCGATGCGCAGGTCCAGGTCCTTGGTCCGCTGGGTGGCCAGCGGGTGATGACCGGAGCCGAACAGGCTCTGCATGTGGTCGGCGGTGACGATGTCGCCGGCGTCGAGCCCTTCGAGTCCCTCCATCCCGGAGCCGACCCACACTCCGGGGGTCTCTCCCTTCTCGGCGTAGTAGCTCGCCAGCCCGGTGTGGCCCTTGTCCGTGGCGTCCAGCGCTGCGACCTGGCGGGTCAGGTAGTCGTACCCCGATCCCGCGGTCAGCTTGTGCAGGCTCATCGTCACAGTCACCTAGGGGTGATCCGGGTGCCGGTGCGATCAACTCGGGGCAGATCTCTGCGCTATTCATTCTATTCAGCGAACCGAGAATGCAAGAGGTGTGTGGCACTTCGTCGGTCGCGAGAACGAGGGGGGGACGCTGAGGGGTCGGGGGACGGGCTGGGCGTCGTTCTGGGTTCGGCTGGGCTCAGTGGGGGTGGAGCGGGTGTTGATGGTTCGGATTTCGGAACTTCTTCGGTGTTCGTGATCGCACCGGGGTCGGGTTCTGTCGTAGGTGGGTGTCAGAGTCCGAGTGGACTGACGATTCGACACGGAACGAGGACCGATGAGTCAGCAGACGATCAAGCAGCAGGCGCGGCGGACGGCGCGCGAGATGGCCGACAAGTTGCGGCGAGAGCGTGAGGAGCGCGAGAAGCGGTTGATCGACCTGGCCGAGCAGGTCATGGTCGCGGTCGGGCAGCGCGACGCTGCCGTGGCCGAGACGGAGAAGCGCGCAGGTGAGGCGCTGCGGGAGTTGACCGAGGTCGAGGGGCTGTCCCTGGGCGAGGCGGTCGAGTGGTGCGGTGAGACTGTGACGGTGCGCGAGGCCACGCGGCTGCGACGGCTGGCCGGTGAGCACCGGACCGAGCCGGACGGCGGCGTGGCCGACGACCGTGACGTTCCCGGGAGCGGGGGAGAGGGTGGCGGCACGTCGGCTGGATGACGCCGGCCTCGCCGCGCTTGCCGAGGCGATCGCGGACCCGGACGTGCTCGCGCGCTACCGGGCGAAGGTCGCCACGGTGCCGGGTAGTGAGTGCCTGTGGTGGACCGGCGCGGTCTCGGGGCGGTCCGAGCGGGAGCGCACCGACGGCGGCGGCCACGGCAGGTTCTGGTACGCGCCGGGGCGGGTGATCATCGCCCACCGGTTCGCCTACGCGGTGATGCACGGCGTTGACGCGCTCGAAGAGGCGCGGCTGCTCGGGCATCGCTGCCACAATCCGCTGTGCCAGCGGATCGCACCGAAGCACGTCGTCGTCTCGACGGCGCAGAAGAACCGGCAGGAGTGGGCCGTGCAGCGACGGCTGCCCTACAGCCCGCTGGCCGACCCGCGCGGGCCGCGTCGACGGGCTCGGGAACTGCGCGACCTTGCGAGGGAGGACCCGCAGCTAGTAGCCGACGACCTCGCGCGGCTCCAGGAGCTCCTGGGCGAGCAGTTGACCTTGTGGTGATTTGGCTGGGCCAGTGGGCCTGTCACCACAGGGTTTCCTGGGTGCTGCTCCCGGGCGGCGCGTGCTGCGTGCAGTCGTTGGCGATGAGGTGGCGTCCGTCGCTGGTCGACCAGCACAGGGAGTCGAGGCACGCGTAGTGCTCGCACTCGATCCGGACGAGTGGCGGGCGACCAGGGCCGACGACACCGGAGAGGAAGTTGATCCGGCGCAGATACCGCCCGCAGCGGACACAGCGCTGCGGGCGGTCTGGGGTCCGGCTCCTGGGCACGTGTTCACCCGGCCTCGGCGGCCAAGCCGATTCGGTCGAGCCGTGCGGAGGCGGCGGCGGTCACGGCGGTGATCCGTGCGGCGAGCGCCCGCAGTTCGGTGGGCGTGCCTTGGATTGCGACCACGTCGTCACCGGCCAGCGTCAAGACGGGCTGGCGGTGCTCACCGGCACCCACCCAGTCCTCGCCGGGGGTGAACACCTGGACGCTGGTCTCGCGGGCGGCCAGCCACTCGATGTGCGCGCTCACGGGGTCACCTGCTCGGACTGCGGGGCGGATGCGGTGCCGATGAGGCGGCGGAAGGCCTGCACGTCGCCCTCGAGGGAGAACAGGCGGCGGCGGTACTGGTCGTTCTCCGTGCCGACCTCGGCCAGGACTTCGGCGAGGCCGTCCAGGAACGCAACGATCGCGTCGGCGGTGACCGCCTCGCGGGTCGCGCTCCACGGTGTCGGGACGCGGCTGCTGGCGGCGTACGGCATCTTCGACATGGCGGCGAGGATGCGGCGCTGGTCGCGCTCGCTGATCACGGTGCCGGTCGGCTCCGGCTGGGTCTGCTCGGTCATCACTGCTCCTGTTCGGTGGTGCGGGTGGCGTACTCGGCGTGCAGGGCGTCCAGCGCCGTGGCGACGCTGGACAGGGCCGCGTCCAGGTGGGCGCGGGCGGTCTCGGGGGTCCACCGGCGCACGTCGCGCAGCCGGTGCTCGATGACGATCAGGTCGCAGGCCGTCTCGCTAAGGGTGTGCCGGTCCCGGTCGGCGGTGAGGTCGCTGCTGGCCGCGATGTCGGCGGGGGTGGCGGTCGGCTGGCTCATCGCAGGACGTCCTCGACTGCGCGGCGCTTGGCCTCGTCGAGCGTGGCGGTGCGGATTCCCCAGCGCTGGCCGTAGCCGCCGTCCACGTCGGCGTAGAAGCCCGGCGCGAGGTAGGTCGTGCAGTCGCCGGGCGTGATCCGGATCAGGTAGGTGCGCCCGTGCGCGTGGACGCTGGCGGTGTGCGCGGTCCAGCGCCCCGGCCATCGGTCGTCGGCGTCCACGGCGTGCCACTCGACCGTGGCGGCGTCGGTCGGCGTGCTGTCGGTCTGCTCGCGGGTGGTGGTCGTGTCGGTCATGGCTCCTCCTTCGGTTGGGCCGGTGGCGGGCCGGACTCGGGGTCTCAGCCCGCCACCGGAGGACTTGCGGGACGGCTACATCTGCGCGGTCAGGCGGGGGCGAGCACGGTCCAGGCGCGGCGCTTGATCCGGTCGGGGTCGTCGCTGGTGAGGACGCGGGTGGCGCGGGCGTTCTTCTCGTCGCCCTTGGTGCGGACCGGGGCGTAGTGATCGACGTACTCCGCGACGGCCTGGTAGCCGGCCCACGCGGTGTCGCGGATACCTGCCTGCGTGTCGGCGTCGGCGAACAGCCAGTGCAGCCGGGAGCGGCGACGGCGCTCGGTCTCGCGCACGCGCTTGGTCGCGCTGGCCTCGGCCTTGCCGAACGTGGCGTCGATCAGGGCGTCGAACGCGGCGTCGGTCATGGTCTGCTGGATCAGCCGCTCCGCCTCGACCTGGAACGCGTCGACGTAGGTGAACGTCAGCCCGAGTGCGTCACGGGCGGCCTGCACGGCGGCCTTGGCATTGCGGGTGTGCCGGATCGAGAACGACGACTCGTGGTTGCGCAGCGCCGCGCTCTGGGTGTTCGCGCACACAACGCGGACCGGGGTCACAAGGATGCGGAACGCGCTGGAGCCATCGTGGCTGTTGAGCGCGGCGATGTTCAGGTCGACGCGGTCGGTGCCGCCGACCGTCAGCGAGTCCGGCAGCTGCATCGTGATGAACACCTGCCGACCGCCGCGCAGCGACCCGGCGGTGTCGAAGATCGCGCCCGACTCGTCGGCCAGCAGGTTCAGGAACTCGGCGTGGTCCTCGTTTTGCAGCGGCGTGTACCCGCCGCCCACGACGCCGAGCGCCTCGGGCTCGCCGGTGAACGGGTTGGTGCGCACCGTGGCGAAGCCGGGGACCTCGATCGCGGTGACGCCGCCCTCGCTCACCTCGGCGGTGGTGAGCGGCAACTTCCGGACGTCCCAGCCGCCCAGGTGGCCGAGCCGCATGGCCTCCTCAGCGGTGAACGCGCGGTCGCGGACGGTGGTGCCCAGGCGGTGCCAGGCGTCCTTGCGGGCGAAGACGGCAGCGGCCTGCGCGCCGTGGGTCTCGATCTCGTGTGACATGTCGGGTCCTCCCCGGGTAGCGGATCAAACGAACTACGTTCATTCTATTCATTGTATTCAACTGAGGGCGGTTCTCCGCAGGAAGAACCGCCCTCGGGGTGGGGGAGGGAAGGTCGGTCAGGCGGCGCTGTCGCTGGCCTCGTCGCTGGCCGCGTTGCCCTCGGTGGCGTCGTCCGCTCCGTCGCTGTCGGTGCTTGCCTGCGGCTCCTCGCCCAGCAGGATCCGCTCGACCTCGCTCGGCTGGTAGCCCCACTGCGCGAGCGCGCCGAGCACGCGGGCGTCCCACGCGGAGGGGCTGCGCCACGTGTGCTTGCTGGTAGAGGCCTCCCATGCAGCGACGACGGTGGCGAGCGTGGTCATGGTCGCGGCCTTCGGCGTGGTCGCCTTGGTGGCGATCTTGTGGCACTCGTCGTGGCCCGCGCCGTAGTAGCCAGTCGGGACCTCGATGCCCAGCAGGGTGAAGAGCATCGGGTGACGGTGGTCCATGGCCTTGCTCAGCGTGTAGTGGCCGGTGACGACCGCCTCGCAGATCAGGGCCTCGGCTCCCTTCGGTGCGGTCTTGCGGGCCACGAACCCCGCCAGCCACTCGCGGCGCACGGTCTCGGCGCTGGCCCACGCCTTGTTGTTGGCGATCACGCGGCGGCGCTCCTGGCGCTGCTGCTCGCGCTGCGCTTCGGCCTCCGCGCTCTCGCCGTCGTCGTCGCTGCTGTCGGCGGTGCTGCTCCCGGAGCCGCCGCCGCGACGACGCAGGCCGGAGGCGGCGAGGTCGGTGAGGACCCAGACGGGCACGTACTGCTGGTAGGGCTCGGCGGGCTCGCAGTCCTCGCTCTCCTCGTCGCTGCCGTCCTCGGCCTCCTCGTCGTACTCGTCCTCGGGGTAGATCCACTCCTTGACGACGTGGACGCGAGCGCCGGGGACGTTGGGCCACTCCTCCTCGGCCAGCGGCTCGCCGTCCTCGGTGACCAGCCGCTCGATGCGCAGTACCTCGCCCTCCTGCTCGGCCTGCTCGACCTCTTCGGCGGTCAGGACCGGCAGGCCCTCGGCGCGCAGGCGCTCGACCTCGGCGGCGTCGGCCGCGCGCTCGGCGGCCTCGTCGCGCAGCCGCTGGGCCTCGTGCGTGAGGGAGCGTCGGTATCGCATGGCGTACTCCAGGCGCGCGACGGCGTCGGGGTCGTGCTCGAACTCAGCGAAGATCCCGGCCTCCTCCAAGGTCAGGTCGCCGGAGTCGAGCCGGTTGCGGGTCTGGTCGGCCTTGGTGACCGCCAGGGCGGCGTTCACGGTCGGGCGGTCGATGCTGGTGCGCTTGGCGATCTGCGCGGCGCTCACGCCGAGCAGGGCCAGCTGCTCCACGCCAGCGACGATCTCGGACTCGCGCATCCCAGCACGGTGGATGTTCTCGACCATCTGGTCACCGATCCGGTCGGCGTCGGCGGGCTGGGGAACGACGCGGGCCGGGATCAGGCCGGTGGGAGTGCCGACCTCGGCGGCGGTCACGGTGCGGCGCTGGCCGCGCAGCAGGACGTGCTGGCCGTCCTCGTTGCGGTAGACCGTGACGGCTTCGAGCACGCCGCGCTCCTTGATCGACTTGCGGAACTCCTTGTGGTCAGGGCGCAGGTCGGTGCGGACGTTGGTGCCGATGATGATGTCGGCGGGGTCGAGGTAGGTGAACTCCTCAACCTGTACGACCTGGGCGGTGTGGTCGGTCTGGTCGGTGGCGGGGGTCTCGATGGTCTCGGTCATGCGACTGTTCCTCCGGTGAGTTGAATAGAATGAACTGACAGGACTAGTCTCCCAGCGGAAGCCGACGCCTGCCGGTCCACAAAGCAGCCCTGTGGAAACGTGGGCACCAGCCGCGCACCTGGGGATAACCCCGGGTGCACGGGGCGGTGGACTGCTGAGCAAGGGGCGGCGCAGCTCCACCTCGTCGCCGCCCCTTGCTGGCAAGGAGACGGGCCAAGGACAGAAAGGAAACGTGCGAAGGTGAGGACGGCGATGGGCGCGGCAGGGCAGAGCCCGAGGTGGCCCGGCCGGGAATGCAGCGGCGTTGGTGTTAGCCCCCACGGCCGCCGGCCGGCAACCGTCAGCGCGCCCGCCAGTTCGCCCGCCAGCTCGAGCGGGTGGGGGCCGGGTTGGGGAGCGGTGAAGGAGCTGATGACATGACCAGCGAGACCACGATCCGGGTCGGGATCTACTGGAAGCCGGGCGTTTGGGACCTCGCG
Organism: Nocardioides currus; assembly: GCF_003057875.1. Lineage (GTDB taxonomy): Bacteria > Actinomycetota > Actinomycetes > Propionibacteriales > Nocardioidaceae > Nocardioides > Nocardioides currus. Next base: position 135,288 of record NZ_PYXZ01000010.1, read on the forward strand.
CGTTCTGCGTACGTGGCCGACCTCGACACCGACCCTGACTCACCCGACTCGTTCATCGGCTGGCTTGCCCTGGCGCTCGTGCAGCACGCCCGGCGCTCGCCCGAGCAGCGGGCCACCCTGGCCGTGGACGCAGAACAGCACCCGGCTCAAGTCAGCACGCGCCGGAGCTTCAACAAGTCGCACCCGCTGCCCGCCTCGACGATGGGGGAGGTCGAGGCCGCGATTGTCACCGACCGTTCGGAGTTCGGCCGAGCTCTGGGGCGCTCCGCGTTCACTCAGGAGGCAGTGCTCGCCGCTGCGGTCGACGCTCGGCGGCGGCTCGGGCGTGAACTGCCGCCGCCTCCGCAGAAACTGAGCAACCGCCCACCGCGTCGACCTGGCGGGCGTCGGCCGGCGACGTAAGCCTTCTCCGCGACGGCTGGTCATCTTCGCGGGCAGGCGGAGTTCTTCGACATGTCGTGGCCTGGCCGCCTGGTGCGAAGACGAGACGGACGGCCCGTGCATGCAGAGCTGGCCACAGCCGCCGCCGTCGCGGCACAGAATCACATGTCGCTTCGCTGGCTGCGGGATGAGCCCGACCAGGCCGGAGACGGCGTTCGACCACGCCGTCACGCAGGGCCCTCGCCTCGCTAGCGGCCACGGGTGGCAGCAGTGGAGACGACGGCGTGGCTGGCGTCGTCCTCAGCAGAGCTCCCGAGAGCGGCCGTGCCAGAGCGTTTGCGCCGGACGCTGAGATCGTGAACTTGAGTGCGCGCATGTGGGCGTAGAGCTTCGTCCGGCTAACGCCGAGGTCGGCCGTCGCTCGCGCCTTGTCGGCGCCGTTGGCGTTGAGCGCGTGGAGGATCGCAACGCGCTACCCGCTCGCGGCCGGCCACTCTCATGGCCCGCACGAGCGGCTGGCGTCCTTCGGGAGGTCCTGCATAGTGACGTCGCCGGTCTGCCGTCACTTCAGCACGTCCGCCATCACGGCGCGCAGCTTGTGCAGGATTCCCGGCCCGGCCCTGCATGCGAGGGTCTCGATCGCGCGTCCCCGGGCCTTCATGATCGGACGCCCGTGCAGCTGATACAGCAGATACGTCATGAGCCTCATGAATGAAACGAATCCACAAACGTTGCATTTCGTGGTCCGAATCGGCTATGTTCCATCGCATGAGATGGGGTCACAGGGCAGCCGCGGGGGGAGTTGGCGTGCTCGAACGCTGTACGGTTGGGAAAGCTGTCCGCGCGGACGAGCTCGTCGGGCGTCGGGTGTGGTCGACGCAGCGGTGCCGGAGCCGCTGTCGCGCTTGGGCGTGACGATGGAGGCGAAGGGTGAGCGATACACCACTCTCGAGAATGCTCTCCGAGTCGGAAACCCGGCGTCCCGACGCTCTGACGGCCTTCCGGCTTGCTCGCAAGAGGTTCCTGTCCAGCGACCGGGTCGAGATGCGGGAGATCGCCGCGGACCTGGGGGTCAGTCGAACGACGCTGTTTCGATGGGTGGGCTCGCGCGACGACCTGCTGGTGGAGATCTGCTGGTCGATCGCGAAGCCAACGCTGCAGCACGCCACGGCGGCGGCGGACGATCTGGTAGGTGGGGACCGGATCGCGTCGATCGCCGAGGCCTTTGCCCGGTCGTCGATCGACGCGCCCTTCTATCGCGAGTTCCTGCGACGGGAGCCGGAGCGAGCGCTTCGGCTCAACACGACGGCCGCGAGTCCGTTCCAGGAGCGGGTCATCGACCACTTCGCATCAGTCATCCAAGAGGAGGTCGACGAACGCCGGCTGACCTCGACACTCGAAGTCGCGGACCTCGCCTATCTGGTGGTCCGGTTGCTGCAGAGCTATGCGTACGCCGACGTGATCGCTGGCGAGTCGCCGGAGCCGGACAAGGTACGCCGCTCGGTGAGCGGCTTCCTGCGCGACTAAGTCTGATCGCTGCGCGCGGCGCCTCCCTCCTGCGGGGAGGGCGCGCCGCATGAGCGTTCTCGCCAAGTTCCGCCTCGACGGCCGCGTTGTGGTCGTCACGGGTGCGTGCAGTGGACTCGGCGTGATCTTTAGCGAGGCACTCGTCGAGGCGGGTGCCGATCGGCTACTCGGCCGACAACCACTCCGGCTACCTCGGCTCGACCATCGTTCAGATCAAGGACCCGGCCGTGAAGCAGATCACCCCGGCGAACGTCGCCGACGACGGCGACGGCGACGGCCCGGTCGAGGAGTACGACGGTGAGCTGGCCGAGGGGCCCGAGTCCGGCCTGCCCGAGTAGCGACCGCCGAGCCCATCGGGCCCGTCGAGCCAATCGAACCTAGAGGAGACGACATGAATCCCCACGAACCAGTCATCGTCGACGCGGTGCGTACCCCTGTCGGTCGGCGAGGCGGCGTACTCAGCCAGTGGCATCCCGCCGACCTGCTTGGCCGGACGCTGAGCCACCTGGTGGATCGGGCCGGCATCGACCCGCACGACATCGACGACGTTATCGCCGGCTGCGTCCTCACCCAGGACCAGCAGTGGGGGAACATCGCCCGCCACGCCGTGCTCGCCGCCGGCCTGCCGGAGTCGGTTCCGGCAGTCACTGTCGATCGGCAGTGCGGTTCGGGGCAGCAGGCGATCAGCTTCGCGGCTCAGGGCATCGCCTCGGGCTACTACGACGTCGTCATCGCCGGCGGCGTCGAGTCGATGTCCCAGGTCCCGCTTCCCGCGGCCTTCGTGCCCGGAGCCCCCCTGGGCCCGTGGTACTCGCCGGCCGAGCTTGCTCGATACGCCGGCGAGCTGCGTCCCCAGGGGGAGAGCTCGGAGCTGATGAACCAGAAGTTCGACATCACCCGTGAGGAACTCGACGCCTTCTCCCAGCGCAGCCATGCCCGAGCCCTCGCCGCCACCGCGGCTGGCGCATTTCGTGACCAGATGGTCCCGCTCACTGCGGACCCTGCTGGCGTCGCCCCGGTCATCGACCGCGACGAGGGCATCCGGGAACACGTCGACCCGGCGAAGATGGCCCAGCTGCGCACGGCGTTCGCAGCGGACGGACGCACCACCGCCGCGAACTCCTCTCAGGTCAGCGACGGCGCGGCCGCGCTAATGATCACCTCCCGGGCTTACGCCGAGGAGCACGGGCTGCGTCCCCGGGCGCGGTTCCGGAGTCTGGCGGTCGCCGGAGCCGACCCGGTGATCCAGTTCAGCGCGATCCTCGAGTCCTCCCGCAGAGCGCTAGCTCAGTCCGGACTCTCGATCGCCGACATCGATCGGTTCGAGGTCAACGAGGCCTTCGCCGGCGTCCCGCTCATGTTCCAGAAGGAGTTCGGCGTCTCCGACGACCAACTCAACGTCAACGGCGGCTCGGTTGCGATCGGCCATCCGCTCGGCTCGACTGGCGCGCGGATGATGACTGACCTGCTCGTCGAACTCGAGCGATCCACGTCCCGGCTCGGCCTGCTCACCGTCTGCGAAGCCCACGGCACCGCCAACACAACCATCATCGAGAGGCTCGACTGACCATGGACATCCGTGACCGCACATTCCTGGTAACAGGGGGAGCCTCCGGCCTCGGCGGGGCGACGACCGTCGCTCTCGTCGAGCGGGGGGCGAGGGTCGTCGTGGCCGACCTTGCCGGCGAAGCGCCCGACGGTGCGGTCCTCGCCGTCACCGACGTGACAAGCGAGGAGCAGGTCGCCGCGGCCGTTGAGACCGCTGTCGGGCTCGGCCGGTTCTCCGGCGTTGTGAACTGTGCCGGGGTTGCCGCTCCGACCAAGGTGCTCTCCAGCACGGGCGTCCACTCCCTGGAGAAGTTCGCCCGGACCGTCGAGATCAACCTGGTCGGCACCTTCAACGTGACCAGGCTGGCGGCTGACGCCCTCAGCGGCGAGGAGCCGGGGCCCGACGGCGAGCGCGGCGTCATCATCAACACGGCTTCCGGCGCGGCGTTCGACGGTCAGATCGGCCAGACCGCCTACGCGGCATCCAAGGCCGGCGTGGCCGGTATGACGCTCCCGCTCGCCCGTGAGCTAGCCAGCCACGGCATCCGAGCAGTCACCATCGCCCCGGGCCTGTTCGGCACCCCGATGGTCGCCGATAGCCTCTCCGCCGATGTCCAGGCAGCGCTCGGCGCACAGGTCCCGTTCCCCTCCCGGCTGGGCGATCCCGCTGAGTTCGCCTCGCTCGCCCTGCACATCGTGGAGAACCGGATGCTCAACGGCGAGGTCATCCGGCTGGACGGCTCCCTGCGGATGGCCCCGAAGTGAGCGGGGCGACGGCCCCATGGTCCGGGAGCGAGAGCCTGGTCCAGGTGGAGCTTGCCGGTCCGGTCGCGACGATCACGCTCGACCGCCCGGCGGCGCTCAACGCGCTGAGCGAGGAACTCTGCGCTCAGCTCGACCAGGCGCTGGCAGCTGCTGAGGCCGCGAGCAGCATCCGTGCCGTCGTGATCGCCGGGTCTGAGCGTGCCTTCTGCGCCGGCGCTGACATCAGTCGGATCCAGCCGAGGGGCCCGGGTGACATGCTGGACCCGGGAGGTTTCGGCCTCGCCCCGTTCATCACCCTGACCGCGATGCGCAAGCCGGTCATCGCCGCGGTCCGCGGTCTGGCCCTGGGCGGCGGGTGCGAGTTGGCTCTGGCCTGCGACATCGTCGTGGCTAGCGATTCGGCCCGCTTCGCCGTACCTGAGGTGAAGCTTGGCGTCATCCCGGGGGCGGGCGGCACCCAGCGGCTCGTGCACGCGGTCGGCAAGGCGGTGGCCATGCGGATGTTGCTCACCGGTGCCGTGATCGATGCACAGGAGGCGCTGCGGATCGGGTTGGTCTCCGACCTCACCCTCGACGAGGAATGCCTGCCCACGGCGATGAGGATCGCAGAGCAGATCGCGGGGAACGCCCCGCTAGCCGTTCAGCTCGCCAAGGACGCCGCGCTGGGAGCCCTGCAGTTGCCGCTCGATCAGGGCCTCGCGCTGGAACGACGCAATTTCTACCTGACCTTCGGCACGGAGGACGCCAAGGAGGGTGTTTCCGCCTTCCGAGACAAGCGGCCGCCTCGCTTCGCCGGCCGATGACGCAGCCCACATAGGAGAGAACCCATGGACGTCACCTCACTCATGCGCCAGGCGGCGCGCCTCAACGCGTCGCGCATGGCGATCGCGACACACGACCGCACGCTGACCTTCTCCGAGGCGTGGGAGCGCGGCGTGCGGCTCGCCAACGCGCTCATCGACCTCGGTGTCGAGCCGGGCGACCGGGTCGCCGGCCTAGAGGACAACACCTTGGGCTGCGTCGACACCTACCTGGCCTGCGCCATCGCCGGCGCGACCCGGGTCCCGCTCTATGCGAAGAACTCGCGCTCGGCCCACCGGGACATGCTCGAGGGCACCGATTGCAAGGTCCTGGTCGCCGAGGCGGCCTACCGCGACGACGTCCTCGGCCTCGAGGACGAAGTGGCCTCGCTGACCGGCGTGGTCCTGCGCGACGAGAGCTACGAGGACTGGCTGGTTACCCAGAGCCCGGTCGACCCGGTGACCGAGATCGACCCTGACAGCTGGTATGTCATCCGGCACTCCGGCGGCACTACCGGACGACCTAAGGGAGTGGCCTACAGCTACCACGACTGGGTGCTGAACTGCCGGAACTGGACGCTGATGGCTCCCCGGCTGACCCGCAACAGCGTGATGGGTCATGCCGGCCCGGTCTCGCATGCCTCCGGCTACTTCTTCCTGCCCGCCTGGCTGGTCGGCGCGACCAATGTGATGTTCGGCGCGTTCGAGCCGGTGAAGGTGCTCGCCATGATGCGCGAGCACCGGGTGACCCACATGTTCGTTTCCCCGAGCCTGCTCTCGACTCTCGCACGCCACCCCGACGCGGCAAGGGACTGGCCGCACCTGGAGGCGCTGGTGGTCGGTGGGGCGCCGATCGCGGACGCCACCGCGTTGCACGCCCGCGACGTCTTCGGCAACGTGCTCCACCAGGGATTCGGCCAGACCGAGGCAGTCCCGATCTCCAGCATGGGGCCCGAGGATTGGTTCGCCGAGATCGAGGGTTCGGAGCCGATGCGCTCTGCTGGCCGGGTGATGCCCTATGCCCAGGTGCGAATCGTCGGCGCAGACGGGGTGGAGGTGCCGCTCGGCGAGGACGGTGAGATCGTCGCCCAGGTCGAGGGGCAGATGCGGTCCTACTGGGGCGACCCAGAGCTCACGGCGACCCGCCTCAAGGACGGTTGGATCTACACCCAGGACATCGGCTGCCTCGACACCAACGGCTTCCTGTACATCCGCGACCGGGTCGACGACATGATCGTCTCCGGCGGATTCAACATCTGGCCCGCCGAGCTCGAGACGGTGCTGAGCGACCACCCGGCGGTTATCGAGGCCGCGGTCTTCGGCGTCCCGCACGAGCAGTGGGGCGAGACGCCGATGGCCGTCGTCACCGTCACCGACCCCTCTGCCGTCACCGCCGAGGAGTTGGTCGCGCTCTGCAAGGAGCGGCTCGGGTCGTACAAGAAGCCGACCCGGATCGAGATCACAACGGAGCCACTCCCGAAGACGCTGGTGGGCAAGGTCGCTCGGAAGGACCTGCGTGCACCCCATTGGGAGGGTCGCGAGCGCAAGGTCGGTGGCGTGTGACGGCGCCGTCGGTCCACGAGGAGCCCAAGGCGACCGGTACGCCGGAATACGTCTACGCAGAGGACCTCATGCCGGACCAGGCCTGGGACCTCGGGTCGCACAGGCTCACCGAAGAGGAGATCGTCTCCTTCGCTCGGCAGTGGGATCCGCACTTCTTCCACATTGATCCGGAGCGGGCCGCTGCTGAGGGCCACTTCGGAGGCCTGATTGCGAGCGGTCTGCAGACGCTGGGCGTCTACCAACGACTGTGGGCTGAACAGTTGAGCGGCCACTTGCGCCTGATCGCGGGCGCGGGTCTTGACGACGTACGGTTCCGTCGTCCAGTGCGGCCCGGTGACCGGCTGACCGGGCGCAGTGCAGTGACCTCCGTCGACCTCGAACCGGCCCGTCGGCGGGGACGTGTCGGGCTGAGAGGTGCGTTGCGCAACCAGCACGGTGAGCCGGTGCTCGGCCTTGCCTCGTCGGTCTACGTCGAGATGAGGGTCGCGTGAGCGCGCCTGTTGCTGCCCCCCTGCGCGGGGTCAAGGTGGTCTCCCTCGCTGTCAACCTTCCTGGTCCGCTGGCCGTCGCCGAACTGGTCCGGCTGGGCGCCACCGCGACGAAGGTTGAGCCGCCGATGGGCGACCCACTGGCAGCGGTGGCGCCGAGCTGGTACGACGAGCTCGTTGCCGGGCTCGACGTTGTCACGGTCGACCTCAAGAGCGCGGACGGGACGCAAAAGCTGGCCGCGCTGCTGGAGGACTGCGACATCCTGGTGACCGCGCACCGGCCGTCCGCTCTCGCCCGGCTAAGACTGGACGCGATGATGCAGAACCGTGACCGCCTCGTGCATTTGGAGATCGTCGGCGGTGACGGAGACCTCGCCGAGGTTCCGGGCCACGACTTGACCTATCAGGCCGCGCACGGCACGGTACTGCCGCCGCAGATGCCCTGCGTGCCGGTGGCCGACATCCTCGGCGCCGAGCGTGCGGTGACGGCGGCGCTCGGCGCGCTCCTGTCCCGGGCCCAGACCGGCGAGGGCGGTCGCGCGCGGGTCAGCCTCGACGCCGCTGCCCACGCGGCGGCCGGCGCCGTACGACACGGCCTGACCGGGCCGGGCGACCCGCTGGGGGGAGCACTGCCGCAGTACGGATTGCACCGCACCTCCGACGGTCACATCGCGGCAGGAGCGCTGGAACCTCACTTCGCAGAGCGTTTCCGGCATCACGTCGGGGAGTCGCCTGAGGAGATCGCCGACGCCTTCGCGCAGCACCCGACCGCCTACTGGGAGGCGCTCGGGATCGAGCACGACATTCCCCTGGTCGGCGTACTTCCAGCCCGGCGCACCGACCGCTGACATCCGACCGCAGCCGCCCCCGTCCTGCGCATACTGAAAGGCTCACGATGAGCGAACTGTTCCCCGACTACACCCCTGTCTGGGAGTCCTCGGACCACGTCCTGCTCCGCGACCACGCCCGCACCTTCCTCCGGCGCGAGGCAACGCCCAACCAGGAACGGTGGGCCGACCAGCACATGGTCGACAGGGAGTTCTGGAACGCGGCCGGCGCGGCCGGCCTGCTGTGCCTCGACGTACCGGAGGAGTACGGCGGCGGGGGCGGCAACTACGGTCACGAGGCCGTCGTGGTCGAAGAGATCGCCCTCGCTCAGGACACCTGCTGGGCCTTCCAGGTGCACTCGACGATCGTCTCGGCGTACATCGCCGCCTACGGCACCGAGGACCAGAAGCGGCGGTGGCTCCCCGACCTGGCTAGTGGCGAGAAGGTCATCGCTATCGCGATGACCGAGCCCGACACCGGTTCCGACCTCCAGGCCGTGCGCACCACAGCGGTGCGAGAAGGTGACCACTACCGGATCAACGGCTCCAAGACCTTCATCACCAACGGCACCCACGCCGACCTCGTCATCATCGTGGCCAAGACCGCCCCGGCCGAGCGGGCAAAGGGCATCTCCCTATTCGTCGCGGACGTGTCCGACGACACCCCCGGGTTCGCCCGGGGCAGGGTGCTGAAGAAGATCGGGCAGAACGGCACTGACACCCGCGAGCTGTTCTTCGACGACCTCCGCGTGCCCGCGGAGAACCTGCTCGGCGGCGCGGAGGGCCAGGGTTTCTTCCAGCTGATGAACCAGCTGCCCCGCGAGCGACTGATCATCGGCGTCAGCGGGATCGCGATGGCAGAGGCCGCTGTACTGGAGACCATCAAGTACGCGAAGCTGCGCCATGCCTTCGGACAGCCGATCATCGACTTCCAGAACAGCCGTTTCGAACTCGCCGAGTGCAAGGCCGAGGTACTGGCCGCCAAGACGTTCATGGATCACTGCGTCCAGCGGGCGATCGACGGAAACCTTGACACCGAGACGGCATCCATGGCCAAGCTCTACGGATCGGAACGGCAGTGCGAGATCATCGACCGATGCCTCCAGTTGTTCGGCGGGTTCGGTTACATGCTCGAGGCACCGATCGCTCGAATGTACTCCGCAGCTCGGGTTCAGAAGATCTACGGCGGAGCCAACGAGATCATGAAACTGGTGGTGGGACGGGGGCTCTGAACCCACGGTCAAGGGCCGCGCGGGAGATCGCGATGTCGTAACGACCTCACCACGCACTTGATGGGCGTTGGGGTCCGGCTCGGCTGGCAGTCGTATCACGAGTCTCGGTGCATGCGCGTTGCCATTCCGGATCGGTCATCTGCAGCCAGGGGGCGGTGAGGTTCCCGGACGGCTCTGCCAGGCTCGTTTGTTTGCTGGTGTGACGGCTTCCTAGTGGTCGCCGGTCAAGCGGCCTTCGCCATCTGCTGTTTGGCGGCGGCGCTCTCGAGCAGGCGCTGCATGACGCGGCGCTTGCGCTTGTCGGCGGTCGTCATGGCGTAGAGCAGTTTGAGCTGCCCGGGCAGGTTGTTGGCGTTCGTGGTGGCGAGCCAGCCGTTGGGGAAGGACAGACGCACGACGCGGTGCCAGGCGCTGGAGACCTGCTGGTGGAGCGGGGCCTGGTGGTAGTTCAGGCCGTACTTGTCGAAGACCGCCATCACCTTCGGGGCGATCTCGGCATACCGGTTGCTCGGCAGGTCGGGGAAGAGGTGATGCTCGATCTGGAACGACAGGTTGCCGCTCATGATGTGCATCAGCTTGGAGCCGGAGATGTTGGCGGAGCCGAGCATCTGGCGCAGGTACCACTGGCCCCGGGTCTCGTCGTCGGGGATGGACTTCAGCTCGAAGGTCTCGACGCCCTCGGGGAGGTGGCCGCACATGATGACCGAGTGCGACCACAGGTTGCGCACGACGTTGGCGGTGAAGTTCGCTGCCAGGGCCGGGAGGAACGAGCCGGTCGGCAGTGCGAGGGCCGGGTTCACGACGTAGTCCTTGGTGGCCTGGCGCCGCACCTTGCGGAGGGTGCCCTCGAGCTTGCGGGTGAACTCCTCGCTGCGCTTGTCCTTGGGGACGCGCAGGTTGCGGCCGAGCTCGAGGTCGTAGATCGCGATGCCGTATTCGAAGAAGCACGCGTTGAGGAAATTCCACAGTGGCTGGCCCAGGTGCATCGGAACCCACCGCTGGTCCTCGTCGGCACGCATGATGCCGAACCCGAGGTCGTTGTCCTTGCCGACGATGTTCGTGTAGGTGTGGTGCGACTCGTTGTGGGTGTGCTTCCAGCCCTCAGCGGTCGAGGCGTTGTCCCACTCCCAGGTGGTCGAGTGGATCTTCGGGTCACGCATCCAGTCCCACTGGCCGTGCATGACGTTGTGGCCGATCTCCATGTTGTCCAGGATCTTGGCGACCGAGAGCCCGATGGTGCCGGCGATCCAGGCCGGGGGGAAGGCGCTGACCAGCAGTGCCGCGCGGGAGGCCAGCTCGAGCTTGCGCTGCACGTCGACGACCTTGCGGATGTAGGCCGCGTCGCGCTCGCCTCGGGTGCCGAGGACGTCCTGGCGGATTGCGTCCAGCTCGGCACCGAGAGCCTCGATGTCCTCGGAGGTGAGATGCGCGACCGGGTTGTCGGCCTTCTTGGTGACGGCAGTCATGGGGGATTTCCTTGTCGTCCTTGTGAGACCTGTGGGGATAAGTGGTGTTATCCATACTGTCGTTCGCATGGGACGAACACATGTCGCAGTCGCGTGAATTTCGGGATCAGTATTGTTCGAGCCGAACAGTTCTGGTCAGGGCCCGGCGGCTTGAGTCTTTCGCTCCGAGGCGATGGCGATCAGGCCGCCGAGCAGCGCGACGTTCTTGAGGAGCTGGACCTGCTGCATCTTCCGGACGGCAGGGTCCTCGACCTTCCAGAACGCGTGTCCCGCGATCGTGGTCGGGACCAGGGAGCCGGCGATCACGGCGGCGGATGTCCGGGGGAGGACGCCGGCAGCGAGAGCGGCGCCGGCGAGTGTCTGAACGGCGGCGTTGCCGCGGACGACGAGCTCGTCGTCCTGGGGCAGTGGCAGGAACTGGCGCAGGGTCGCGAGGGTCGGTGCGGCCAGGTCGACCCGGCCGCCGGGGGTGCGGACGGCGTCGTACCCGAGGGCGATGTAGGTGGTCCCGGTGAGGAGGTGGGCGAGTCGGCGTGCGGTCGTGCGGATCATCGGTTCTCGCTGTTCGTCGTGGTGAGGCGGCTGAAGTCCTGGAAGCGGGCGAGCGCCTCGAAGTCGTCGACCGCGTCCTTGCTGGCGACCTTGTCCAGAGGGTGTCCCTGGATCAGGCGCTTGACCGGGATCTCGAGCTTCTTGCCGGTGCGGGTGTGGGGGATCGCCGGCACCGCGATGACGTCGTCGGGGACGTGGCGGGGTGAGGCGCCCGCGCGGATCGCTCCCGTGACGTGGGAGACCAGGTCGTCGGTCAGCTCGATGCCGTCGGCGAGGACGACGAAGAGGACGAGCCAGTACCCGCCGTCGCCCAGCTCGGCACCGATGACGAGGGACTCGCGGATTTCCGGAACCCGGTCCACGGTGGCGTAGATGTCGGCGCTGCCGAGGCGTACGCCGTGGCGGTTGAGCGTCGAGTCGGATCGGCCGGACACCACGAGGCTTCCGCGATCGGTGACCTCCATCCAGTCGCCGTGGCGCCACACTCCCGGGTAGGTCGAGAAGTAGCTGTCCCGGTATCGCTCCTCGTCCGGGTCGTTCCAGAAGAACACCGGCATCGACGGCATCGGGCGGGTGACGACCAGCTCGCCGACCTCGCCGACCACTGGTTCGCCGTCGGAGCTCCAGGACTCGAGGGCGACGCCCAGGTTCGGCGCCGAGATCTCGCCCGGCCAGACCGGGGTCGTCGGGGCGCTGCCCGCGAACCCGGCCACGACGTCGGTGCCGCCGGTGGTGGAGGCGAGCTGGATGTTCGCGCCGACGTGCTCGGCCACCCAGTGGTACGACGCCGCAGTGACCGGCGCTCCGGTGGCGCCGATCGTGCGGAGGCTGGACAGGTCGAGGTCGCGTCCGGGCCAGAGGTCCGCCTGCGCGCTGCCGAGCAGGTACCCGGGACTGACGCCGAGGAGGTGCGCGCGCTCGTCGGCGGCGATGCGCCACAGCCGGTCGGGGCCGGGGTGGGCCGGGCTGCCGTCGTACAGGACGACGGGTGCGCCGACCAGGAGGCCTGAGGCGACGAGGTTCCACATCATCCAGTTGGTCGTGGTGTACCAGAACAGGGGGCGTCCGGGCCCGAGGTCCATGTGGAGACCGAGGGTCTTGAGGTGCTCGAGCAGGACACCGCCGTGGCCGTGGACGATGCCCTTCGGCACACCGGTCGTCCCCGAGGAGAAGAGCACCCAGAGCGGCGCGTCGAAGGTGAGTCGGTCGAACCGCGGCTCGCACAGGGCGTCGGTGACCTCGGCCCACGAAGTGGCGCCGGGTGGGGGCTCGAGGCCGAGGTTCGGGACGTGCACGACGGCCCGCAGCGTGGGCAGGGCGTCGCGCAGGGCGTCCACCTCCGCGCGCCGGTCGTGGGCCCGGCCGTTCCAGCGGTAGCCGTCGGCGGCGATGAGGACGGTCGGCTCGAGCTGGGCGAACCGGGTCGCGGCGCCGGCACCGGAGTAGTCCTGGGCGCAGGCGGACCAGATCGCGCCGATGCTCGCGGTGGCGAGGAAGGCGACGAGGGTGGGGGTGGTGTTTGGGAGGTAGCCGACCACGCGGGTGCCGGGCTCGACGCCTTGGTTGCGGAGCCAGCCCGCCACGGCGCCGACCTGCTGGCGCAGCTCGCGCCAGGTCGTCCGGGTGACGTCGCCGTCCTCGCCGATCGAGGTGACGGCGACGGAGTCTGCGAGCGCCGGGTCGAGCGCGTGGCGCAGGGCTTGCTCGGCGTAGTTGAGCCGTACGTCGGGGAACCACGTGGCCCCGGGCATCGCCTCGTCGGTGAGGACCCGGGCCGGGGAGCCGTCGGCCTGGACGTCGAAGAACGTCCAGACCGACGACCAGAACCCGTCGAGGTCCTCGACGGACCAGGACCAGAGATCACGGTAGTCACTCAGGTCGCGGCCCGTGCGGGCCGTGGCGTCCTCGGCGAAGCGGGTGATCGCGGAGGACGCCACGGTGCTGGGGTCCGGCTGCCAGACCGGCGCCGGCTCGGTGGGTGCGGACATCGGTTCAGCCGGGCTGGTGGGCGCCGGTCATGAGCGCCCCGAGGTCCTCGGGGGCGAGGAACGACGGCGGCGGGGGCGGGCCCCAGTTGAAGAGGGACTTGGCGCCGTCCCAGACGCCGGGCTCCCACAGGGCGTCGTCGACGATGCAGTCGATGTCGGAGTAGTACTCGGAGAAGTTGCCGGCCGGGTCCTTGAGGTACCAGAAGAAGTTGGACCCGACGTGGTGGCGGCCCAGGCCCCAGACGTGGCGGCCGGGGTCCTTCTCGAGCATCGCGGTGGCGCCGCGGCCGATCTCGTCGACGTCGTCGACCTGCCACGAGGTGTGGTGCAGGAAGTTCAGCGGGGCCTGCTGCACCAGCACGTTGTGGTGGTCGGTCGAGCACCTCATGAACGCCGCGAGCCCGGGGACGGTGTCGCTGACCTTGAGCCCGATGCCGTCGGTGAAGAAGCGCTGAGTGGCCTCCTGGTCGGTCGACCCGATGACGACGTGGCCGAGCTTGCGCGGAGCGACCGGACCCTCGCGGAGGATGCCCGGTGCGCGGGTGCCCGCGCGTTCGATGCGCCCCGGGCCGTTGTACGGCGTGGGCTCGCTCTCCTGCACGATCCGCGGTGCGATCGAGACGACCGCACGGAAGCCGGCGATCGGCTCCTCGGTCACCAGGGCGTCGGCCGTTCGCTCGACGCCGAGGTCGAGCGCTCCCAGCTGGCGCTCGATCCGGTCGAGGTCGTCGGGGTCCTCGACCCCGATGCCGATCTCGAGCAGCCGCCGCTGCGGGGCGTGGGCGAGCTTGAACTGCTCGCCGCCGTCGGCGGTGGCGAACGCCGGTCGAGATCCGCCGCCGACGGGCGTGAGGCCGAAGTCGGTGTAGTAGGCAGCGGTCTCCTCGACGTTCGGGACGCCGACGGTGATGGAGGTGAGGCGGTGCAGTGCCATGGTGGGTTCTCCGTTCCGGTTGTTCAGGATGCCGATGCGGTCGTGTGCGGCCGACCGGCCACGCACTTCTGGCGGAGTTCGCCGATGCCCTCGATCCAGGTGACGACCTCCTCGCCGACCTGCAGGAACCGTGGGGGCTTCATCCCGCCACCGACGCCGGACGGCGTTCCGGTGAGGATGATGTCGCCCGGCTGGAGGGGAAGGACGGCGGACAGCCGCTCGATCAGGACGGGCACCGAGAAGATGAGGTCGTTGGTGCGGCCCTTCTGGACCTGCTCGCCGTCGAGGCTGCAGCCGATCTCCAGGTCGGCGCGGTCGAGGCCGGCCTTCTCGAACTCGTCGAGGGTGACCACGACGGGCCCGATCGGGGTGAACCCCGGGAACGACTTGCCGATGCTGAACTGGGGAACGGGCGGCACGAGCTGTCGGGTGCGCTCGGAGAAGTCCTGCGCGATGGTCAGGCCGGCCACGTGGTCCCAGGCGTTCTCGGCGCTGACGAAACGAGCCTCGGTCCCGATCACCACGACGAGCTCGGCTTCCCAGTCGACCGTCGCCGTCGGCAGCTCGAGCTCGCCGTACGGGCCGGTGATCGAGGAGCGGAACTTGGTGAACACCGGCGGCTCGACGGGGAAGTCGGTGATCCCGCTCTCGAGGGCATGCTCCTTGTAGTTCAGCCCGATCGCGAAGACCTGGCCGGGCTCGGGCACCGGCGATCCGAGGTCCTTGTCGTCGAAGGGCGTGCCGGGAGGCAGGTCGGTCGACCAGGCCCATGCGACGAAGTCGTCCCAGCGGCGGTAGATCGCGGTCGGGTCTGAGCCGAATTGGCCCTGGCTGGCCTCCTCGACGTCGACGGCGCCGGACTCGGTGACCAGCACCAGGCGTCCGGAGAGGTTGGCGATACGCATCTCTTCGTCTCCTCGGTCCGGGTCAGCGCAGCTCGGTCGACAGGATCGACGACAGCGCGGCGCGCAGCGTGGTCTGCGGGTCGTCGACGCTGCTCATCGAGCGGAAGGCGATGTAGCGGTCGGGGCGGACCACGAGGACGCCGTCGTCGGCGATCTCGCGGTTCTTCAGGAACGCGAACTGGACGTCGACCAGGTCGGCGCCGAGGATCCCGACGGTCGCGGCGACGATCGGCAGGTCGTTCTCGGCAGCGATCTTGTTGGCGGCCTCGACCCAGGCCTGGCCCTCGGGGCCGGCCAGCACGAGGAACTTTCCGCCGTGGACCAGGGTGCCGATCGCGAACTGGTCGCCCTCGCGCTCCACGAAGGCGTGGGGCAGGGGAGCGCCGGGCTGGGTGCTGGGCTCGTAGAGCCGGACCTCGTCGAGCGGGACGTACGCCGGGCTGCCGTCGGGGACGACGGCGGTCGAGTCGTAGCGGTAGCCGAACTCGGTGTTGTGGTGGTGGAACTCGATGGTCTGCGACGCGACGGCCTGGTTGACCGCCTGCCGCTTGGCGGCCGACTGCGGCCCGTCGTGCCACAGCGGGGCGAGCTCGGCCCAGTTCTGCTCGGGGGTGTTGTCCGGCGACAGGCTGAGTGCCTGGTCGATGGTGGCGTGGTTCATCGCGTTGGCGATGGCGTTGTTGATGTTGTTCTGGTCGACGGGCTTGCGCTCGGCCTCGTAGGTGTCGAGGAGCGCGTCGCCCGCGCGTCCGGCCAGGACCGCCGCCAGCTTCCAGCCGAGGTTGTAGACGTCGGCCATGGCCGAGGTGAGGCCGAGGCCACCCGTCGGGGGGTGCCGGTGCGCGGCGTCGCCGGCGATGAAGACGCGGCCGGCGCGGAACTTGTCGGCGATGACGCCTTCCATCACCCACGGGCTGATCTTGTGGATCTCGACCGGGTGGTCGACCGGCAGGCCGAGGGTGGCGTACATCCGCTGCTTCACGGCCTCCGGCTCCATGGCCGCAGGGTCGTCGTTGGCGTACTGCATGTGGAAGACCCACTCCTCCGACTGCGGACCCCAGTGGTCCGGCCCCATCGGGACGAGCACGCCGGACCAGGCACCGCCGAAGTCGGGGTTGACCAGCCAGCGGATCAGGACGTCGTCGTCGGTGGCCCACTGCGACAGGTCGGCCGTCATGTGCACCGAGACGAGCTTCATGATGTCGCGGGGCCCGTCGAGCGTGACGCCGACCAGCTTGCCGACGGTGCGACCACCGTCGGCGGCGATGGCGTACTGCGCCCGCACGGTGTAGTCGGTGCCGGCGTCCTTGTCGCGGACCGTGGCGGTGACGCCGTCGGCGTCCTGGACGAGGTCGACCAGCTCGTGGTTGAACCGGACCTTGCCGGGGTTGAGCTTCTCGGCGTGGTCCTTGAGGACGGGCTCGAGGCGGATCTGCGGCAGGTTGCACGTGCGGCACGGGCTCGCGGCGACGTACGCCGGGTCGGTGTAGCCGCCGCCCCAGACGTCGAGGACGCCGATCCGCTGCCCGTAGTCCTCGTGCTTGCCGGCCAGGCCCGCGTACCAACCGGTGGCGCGCATGTTCTCGGCCGGGGTGCTGCGCTGGTAGATCTCGCCGGCGACGCCGGCCTCGGTGAGGATCTCCATCGCGCGCTGGTTGAGCACGTGGGCCTTGGGGAGCGTCGAGGTGCCCGGGAGGGCGCTGACGAGCAGCGAGTCCACGCCGAGCGTCGACAGCGTCATCGACGCGGTGAGGCCGGCGCCGCCGCCGCCCACGATCAGGACCGGAACTTCGATGTCGTACATGGGATGCCTCCTCGGCACGTACGGGGTCTGTGCAGGCGACTGCTCTGTCCAGAGTGACCTGCGCCACCGGGTGGCGGCCGTCACAGTCTGCGTCGGCGGACATCGAAATTGCAAGAGAAAATAGATTTTTCTTGCGAAGATCTATGATCGAGGGAAATCTCGCCTATCCTTCCTGCATGGTGCGGCACACGGTGAAGCCGACGCTCGCGGAGGACGCCTACGACAGGCTCCGTCTCGAGCTCCTGCGTGGCGACCTCGCTCCGGGGGCGCGCCTGCGGATCAACGACATCGCGGGTCGCTATGAGGTCTCGCCCACGGTCTTGCGCGAGGCCATGACCCGGCTCTCCGAGCAGGGCCTGATCGTGTCCATGCCCCAGCGCGGCTTCGCCGTGATGGAGCTGTCCGTTGCTGACCTCGAGGACATCACGCGCGCCCGCTGCCTGGTCGAGGCAACGGCACTGCGGGAGTCGATCGCCGACGGCGGACCGGCGTGGGAGTCCCGCGTCCTGGCTGCCCACCACCTGCTGCAGCGGGCGCCGATGCTGACGGACGACGGGCACATCGGCCCGGAGTGGGCCCACGCCCACCGGGAGTTCCATCACGTCCTGCTCGACGGCGGCCGGAGCGCCCGGTTGACCGCGATCGCCGACGGTCTGCGCGACTGCTCCGACCTCTACCTGCACTGGTCCCGCGAGCTGGCGCACGACCCCGGTCGTGACGTGCCCGCCGAGCACCAGGAGATCGTCGACCTCGCCCTTGCGCACGACGCCGACGGCGCCGCGGCAGCGCTCGGCCGGCACATCGAACGAACGACGGCTGCGCTGGTGGCCTATGCCAGCGAGCTCAGTGAACCGGAACCGAAGGAGAAGGTCAGTTGACCCTCGGACGCATCGACACCCACCAGCACGTCCTCCCGCCGGCGTACCGCGCCGACCTCGACGCCCACAACCTCACGGCCGGCGGATGGCCGACGCCTGCGTGGGACGTCGAGTCAGCGCTCTCCCTCGCCGATGAGCTCGGCATCGCCACCTCCATCCTGTCCGTGAGCGCCCCCGGCGCCCACTGGGGCGACGACGCCGAGGCGCGGGTGCGTGCGCGGAGGGCCAACGAGGACGTGGCCGAGCTGGTCAAGGACCGGCCGGACCGCTTCGGGCTGTTCGCCACGCTGACGCTGCCCGACGTCGACGGAGCCGTCGCGGAGGCTGCCTACGCTCTCGACGAGCTTGGTGCCGACGGCGTCGTGCTGCTGTCGAACCAGCGCGGCGCCTACCTCGGTGACCGGTCGCTCGACCCGCTGTGGGCCGAGCTCGCCGCTCGCTCGGCCGTGGTCTTCATCCACCCCACCGCGCCGCCGATGGACATGCTCCCGGGACTGCCCAGTCCGCTGCTCGACTACCCGTTCGACACCACGCGGACGGCACTCCACATGGTCGCCAGCGGGGTCCTGCGCCGGCACCCCGACCTGCGGGTGATCCTGTCGCACGCCGGTGGCTTCCTGCCGTACGCCGGTTACCGGTTCCCCTATGCGTCGGCGTTCCACGACATCACCTCCGACGAGATCCTCGAGGACCTGCGGAAGTTCTACTTCGACACGGCACTGTCCTCCTCGCCCAGCGCGATCCCGTCGCTGCTGGCGTTCGCCGACCCGGCCCGGATCACCTTCGGCAGCGACTTCCCGTTCGCGCCCGACCCCGAGCGCTGGACGGCCAACCTGGACGGGGCCGGCCTTGCCGACGACGTCCTCCACGCCATCAACCGCGGCAACGCGGAGTCCCTGTTCCCGCGCCTCGCCCAGAGCTGAGAAGGCCCAGGGCCGAGACGCCTCAGGCCGTCGCCGACTCGGCGGCCTCCTCGGCGTACCTCACGAGGGCGGCCGTCGTGCGCTCGATGTGGTCGCGCAGTGCCGCGACGGCGCCATCCTCGTCGCGTGCGACGGTCAGCTCCGAGATGGTGCGGTGCTCGCACGCGATGTCGCGGGTGTCGTCGTGCGCCAGCTGCTGCGACCAGCTCTGGTAGAGCTCGGAGCAGGCGCGCAGCTCGGTCGCCACGCCTTGCAGCCGGCTGCTCCCGCACCCGGACAGCAGGGTGTCGTGGAAGGCGCGGTGAGCGTGGGTGAAGTCGGCGTTGATGACGCCGTCGGGCGTGAGCATCGGGGTGTTGGCGAGCTCGTGGTGACTGGCGATCACGGCAGCCTCCCAGGCGACGGTGCCGAGCTTGATCGACTCCGCCAGGGCCATCGTCTCGATCAGGACTCGCGCGCGAGTCAGGTCGAGCAGCTGCTCGATTGTCAACGACATGACCGCGAAGCCGCGCTGCGGCGATGCCTGGACGAGGCCGTCGCCGGCGAGACGGGTGACCGCCTCGCGCACGACGGACAGGCTCACGCCGTACCCCTCGACGAAGTCGTTCAGCTTCAGCCTGCTGCCCGGTTCGAGCTCACCGGTCAACAGCCGGTCACGGATCTGGTCGTAGACCTCCTGCGCGCGCGTGGTCTTGGCGGATGGTCCGGTCATGTCGGAAGTGTAGGCAACCTGCCGTCAAATCGCCGTTGCGCCAAATAATCGATTTTTACTTGACCTATCGATTGTCTGGCTCAGGATGTGACGCACGCCACCAGCGGCACCTCAGGTCTCCTCCGAGTTCGCGCCCTGGTGCCGCTCTCTCGTCCCGCTCACAAGGAGATCCATGTTCATCAAGCTCCGCACCACCACCGCTCGCCGGGTCGCGCTCGCCGGCTCCACGCTGCTCCTCGCTGGCGGCCTCGTCGCCTGCGGAGCAGGGGAGAAGGATGGTGGCGCGTCCGGCGACACCAGCACCGACCAGGTGGACGCTGCTGCGGCGCGGGCCGAACAGGCGACGGCCGAGTTCGACGACTTCCCGCAGGTCGCCCCGGTCGCCGGCGCCGAGGCCCTCGCCGGCAAGACGGTCTGGTACGTCCCCCTCGGCACTGCCGCACCGATCCTGAAGGCGATGGGCGACGGCACGAGCGCCGCGCTGGCCCACCTCGACGTCGACGTGCACATCTGCGACGGCAAGTTCGTGCCCACCGAGGTCGCCAAGTGCCTCGAGCAGGCCTCGACCGCCGGTGCGGACGCGGTGGTGACGAGCTTCGTCGACTACGGCCTGATCCCGGCGGCGTACGACGCCCTGGTCGACAAGGGCATCCCGGTCCTGCTGGCAGGCGCCGTCCCGTCGCCCGACCGACCGGCCGACGCGGCACTGGCCTACGACGACACCAGCGTCGACCACGCCAAGGGCGTCGAGCGCACCGCGGACGCCGTGATCGCCGACAGCAAGGGCAAGGCCAACATCCTGTTCCTCGGCGTCACCGACTCGCCGGCGCTGCTCAAGACGGCAGACCACGCCGAGAAGTACTACGCCGACGAGTGCCCCGGCTGCACCGTGACCCGTATCGACACGAACACCGCCAGCCTGAGCAAGCTGGCCTCCCAGGTCAGCGCCGAGCTCATCAAGAACCCCGACATCGACTACATCGTCGGCGAGATCGACGAGTCGGGCGCCCCGGCGATCGCCGGGATCCAGTCCGCCGGCCGCGACGGCAAGGTCAAGCTCGCCTCGACCAACGGCAACCTCGATGCCCTCCAGCGGATCAAGGCCGACGACACCCAGATCGCCGACACCGGCCTGAGCCCGGCGTTCTGGGGCTGGCGGTTCGCCGACGGCATCGTCCGGATGATGACGGGCAGCGAGCCCAGCACGACCGGCGCCGTGGTCCGCCTCTTCACCGCCGACAACGTGGGTGACCTCGACCTGACGCCCGCCGGCTACGCCACCAACGAGTGGTACGGCGAGGACGGGTACCAGGACCTGTTCCTCACGGCGTGGGGCGCACGTTGACCCACCCGGCCCTGCGCCTGTCGCTGCGCGGACTGTCGAAGACGTTCGGCCCGGTCAAGGTGCTCGACGACGTGCAGCTGTCCGTCGCGCCCGGCGAGATCCACGGTCTCGCCGGGCAGAACGGATCGGGCAAGTCCACCCTGATCAAGATCCTCACCGGCGTCTACACCCCGGACACCGGCGCACATCTCTCGGTGGACGGTGCGGAGGTGCGGATGCCGGTCCGCTGGAACGAAGTCCGGGCCGCGGGCATCTCGGTGGTGCACCAGGACCTCGGCCTGATCGACCACCTCACCGTCGCCGAGAACGTCTGCGTGGGCGGATTCCCCACCGCGCGCGGAGGGCGGATCGACCGTCGAGAGCGCGACCGGCTCACCGCGCGCACCCTCGAGCGGCTCGGCATCGACCTGGAGCCCGACGCGCTGGTGGCGGGCCTGGGTGCTCCGGAACGCGCGGAGATCGCCATCGCCCGCGCCCTGCGTGACCACGCTCCCGGCAAGGGGCTGATGATCCTCGACGAGTCGACCCGCGCCCTGAACGGCGAAGAGCTCGAGCGGATCCACGCCATGCTGCGGCGGATCGTGGCCGAGGGCGCATCGGCGATCCTGATCAGCCACAGCCTCCCGGAGCTCAAGGCGGTGACCCAGCGGGTCACCGTGCTCCGGGACGGGCGCGTCGCAGCTGCGGGACTCGAGACCGACGACCTGGACGAGCACGACATCGCCCGGGCGATGCTCGGTTCCTCCTTCGACATCGCAGCGTCGAGCCGTGCGGCGCAGGACCGGGTCGAGCGGGGCCGTCCGGTGCTCCGCGTGCGCGGCGTGTCGGGGACGAACCTCCGCCACGTCGACCTCGAGGTCGCTGCCGGGGAGATCGTCGGCATCACCGGGCTCCCGGGCAGCGGCCACGAGGAGCTGCCCTACCTCCTCGCCGGTGCGATCCCGGGTGCGGTTGGGGGCGTCGAGGTCGACGGCCACGAGCTGGGGCACGACGCCGGCATCCAGGACCGGCTCGCGGCAGGCCTGGCCCTGGTGCCCGAGCGTCGCGACCGGGACGGGCTCGCCCTGGACCTGTCCGTGCAGGACAACCTCTGCATGCCGCGACTGCGGCACCACGGCTCGGCCGGTTTCGTCGGCCGTGGCTGGCAGGCCGACCAGACCTGGCACGCGATCCGGGAGCTGGGCATCCGCCCGGCCGACCCCCGCGCACTGGTCAAGCAGCTGAGCGGGGGCAACCAGCAGAAGGTGCTCCTCGCCAAGTGGCTGACCGGCAACCCGAAGGTGCTCGTCTTGCACGAGCCCACCCAGGCGGTCGACGTCGGCGCCCGCAAGGACATCCTGCGGCGCCTCGTCCGCGCCGCCGCCGACGGCACCGCCGTCGTGGTCGTCAGCAGCGAGGTCGACGACCTGACCGAGATCTGCGACCGGGTGCTGGTCCACCAATCCCGAGGAGGGCTGCGACCGGGCAGCGCTGACGACCCCGACCTCCTCGTCCAGCAGATCTACGCAGCACAGCAGCCCACAGGAGCCTCCGCATGACCATCAGTGACAGCGCGACCGCCGTGTCGCACCCCGAGCCCGCGTCCGACGTGACCAGCAGCGGCACCCCGGCCGATCCCGGCTCCGGTGCGGCTGTGCCCGGCGTGTCCCGCGCGCAACGGCTCCTGCGCACCGTGTCCGCCCGCTACGCACTGCTGGTCGTGTGGGCGATCATCGTCGCTGTCTACGGCGTCCTGATGCCGAGCACGTTCCTCAGCACCTCCACGCTGCAAGCGATCCTCGGCTCCCAGTCGGTCATGGTGTTCCTCGCACTGGCGGCGCTGTGCACCTTCGTCGTCGGTGAGTTCGACCTCTCCTTTGCGAGCGTCATGGGGCTCTCCGCGACGACCGTGCCGGTGCTGACTACGCTGCACGGCGTACCGATCTGGATGAGCTGTGTCGCCGCGCTCGGGGCCGCACTGGCCTGCGGTGTGCTGAACGCCTTCTTCGTCGTGGTCATGGAGGTGCCGTCCCTGATCGTGACGCTCGGGTCCGCCAGCCTCTTCCTCGGGCTCGCCACCCTGGTGGGCTCGTCGACGATCGTCTCGGTGTCCGACCAGGACTTCAGCGACCTCGCCCGCCACACGGTGGTCGGCCTCCCGCTGTCCTTCTACTACGGCCTGCTCGCGAGCGTGTTGTTCGCCTACGTCCTCGCCTGGACGCCGCTGGGGCGCCACATCATCTTCGTCGGCGCCAACCGGGACGTCGCCCGGCTGGCCGGCATCAACGTCGCGCGGATCCGCGCCGGCAGCTACGTTGCCGGAGGCCTCCTCGCAGGTCTCGCTGGCATCCTTCTGGTCGCGACCGTCGGCGGAGTCGACCCCACCGGCTCCTCGGTCTACCTGCTCCCCGCGCTGGCCGCCGTTTTCCTCGGCACTGCCGTCGTGCAACCCGGCCAGTTCAACCCGATGGGCACCTTCCTCGGCATCTTCTTCCTCGCCACCGGTGTGATCGGGCTGCAGCTCCTCGGCTACACGGGCTGGGTCCAGGACGTCTTCTACGGCGTCGGCCTGATCGTCGCTGTCACGGCTGCCGCGATCGTCAGGAAGAAGGTGCGCTCTTCCTGAGGTTCGTCGCGCGGACCGCGGTCAAGTTGTCACGCCCCCTGCGAGCCCGCCTTCTGCGCCTCCCGGTGGTGATCAGATGCCGCGGAAGAGGTTGATCTTGTCGAGGTGCTGCTCGCGGAGCTCCTCGTTCTTGACGCCGAGGCCCTCCTCGGGGGAGAGGCACAGGACGCCGACCTTGCCCTGGTGCTTGTTGTGGTGCACGTCGAGGGCGGCCTGGCCGGTGTCCTCGAGCTTGTAGGTGCGCGACAGGGTGGGGTGGATCTTGCCCTGGGCGATGAGGCGGTTGGCCTCCCACGACTCGCGGTAGTTGGCGAAGTGGCTGGAGATGATCTTCTTGAGGTTCATCCACAGGTAGCGGTTGTCGTACTCGTGCATGTAGCCCGAGGTCGAGGCGCAGGTGGTGATGGTGCCGCCCTTGCGGGTGACGTAGACCGAGGCGCCGAAGGTCTCGCGGCCGGGGTGCTCGAAGACGATGTCGATGTCCTCGCCGCCGGTGAGCTCGCGGATGGCCTTGCCGAAGCGCTGCCACTCCTTCGGGTTCTGCTGGGTGCCCTCCTCGTTCCAGAACTTCGGGGCGAGCTCGGAGCGGTTGATGACGTGCTCGGCGCCCATGTTGCGCACGATCTGGGCCTTCTCCTCGTTGGAGACCACGCAGATCGGGTTCGCGCCGCCGTTGAGGGCGTACTGGGTGGCGAAGCCGCCGAGGCCGCCGGAGGCGCCCCAGATGAGGACGTTGTCGCCCTGCTTCATGTTGCCGCCGTTGGCCGAGACGAGCTGGCGGTACGCCGTGCAGTTGACCAGGCCGGGGGAGGCGGCCTCCTCCCAGGTGAGGTGCTCGGGCTTCGGCATCAGCTGGTTGGCCTTGACCATCGCGATCTCGGCGAGGCCGCCGAAGTTGGTCTCGAAGCCCCAGATGCGCTGCTCGCTGTCGAGCATGGAGTCGTTGTGGCCATCTGACCCCTCCAACTCCACCGAGAGGCAATGCGCGACGACGCGGTCGCCCGGCTTCCAGCGAGTCACCCCTGGGCCGACCCGGAGCACCACGCCTGCCAGGTCCGAACCGACCTGGTGATAGGGAAGGTCGTGCCGCTTCCCCAGCTCCGAGAACCGGCCGTAGCGCTCGAGGAACCCGAACGTCGAGACGGGCTCGAAGATCGAGGTCCACACGGTGTTGTAGTTGATCGCGGAGGCCATTACGGCCACGAAGGCCTCGCCCGGGCCGAGCTCGGGCAGCGGAACCTGGTCAACATGCAAGGACTTACGGGGGTCCTTGTCACGAGAGTCGATGCCCTCGAACATGTCGACGTCCTCCTTGTCGACCCAAGCTGCGCGATACGACTCGGGAAGCTCGAGGTCGGCGAACTCCTCGGAGCTCGCATCTGCCTGGATGGCGTCGAGGATGTGCTGCATGTCAGTCTCCTGTGAGGGGAAACCGGCCGGACGCGTCGGGCATGACTTCGAGCAGCGCCCGGCCGGAGATCGGGTGGTTCAGGCGAGCCGGTAGTCCTTGAGCAGGGACCGGCCGATGATCATCTTCTGGATGTCGGAGGTGCCCTCACCGATGAGCATGAACTTGACCTCACGCATCAGCCGCTCGATCTCGTACTCCTTGGAGTAGCCGTAGCCACCGTGGATCCGGAAGGAGTCCTCGACGACCTCGTTGGCGTACTCCGAGGCGACCATCTTGGCCATGCCGGCCTCGACGTCCATCCGCTTGCCCGTGTCCTTCAGACGCGCCGCGCGAACCATCATGTTGTGCGCGACCTCGACCTTGGTCGCCATCTCCGCGATCCGGAACAGCACCGCCTGGTGCTCGGCGATGACCTTGCCGAAGGTCTTGCGCTGCTGGGCGTAGGCCACACCGAGCTCGAAGCCGCGCCAGGCCAGGCCGCACGCACGGGCGGCGACGTTGACGCGACCGACCTCGACACCGTCCATCATCTGGAAGAAGCCCTTGCCCGGCTCGCCGCCCAGGATCTGGTCGGCGCCGATCTGGTGGCCCTCGAGGATGAGCTCGGTCGTCTCGACGCCCTTGTAGCCCATCTTGTCGATCTTGCCGGGAACGGTGACGCCCTGGGCGGTCTCCCCGAAGCCGGCCTCCTTCTCGACGAGGAAGGTCGTCATGTTCTTGTAGACCGACTCGGCACCCTCGTCGGTCTTGGTCAGCAGCGCGACCAGGGTCGAGGTGGCGCCGTTGGTCAGCCACATCTTCTGGCCGGTGATGGAGTACGAGCCGTCGGCCTGCTTCGTGGCCTTCGTCGACACGGCGGACACGTCGGAGCCCAGGCCGGGCTCGGACATCGAGAACGCGCCGCGGACCTCGCCGGTCGCCATGCGGGGCAGGTACTTGGCCTTCTGCTCCTCGGTGCCGTGCTGCATGAGCAGGTAGGCCACGATGAAGTGGGTGTTGATGACACCCGACACGCTCATCCAGCCGCGGGCGATCTCCTCGACCACCAGGGCGTAGGTCAGCAGGGACTCGCCCAGGCCGCCGAACTCCTCGGGAATGGTCAGGCCGAAGACGCCGAGCTCCTTGAGCCCGTCGATGATCTCCTGCGGGTAGGTGTCGGAGTGCTCGAGCTCCTGCGCCACCGGGATGATCTGCTCGTCCACGAAGACGCGCACGGCCTTCAGGATCTCGGACTGGTCCTCGCTGAGGCCTTCGGTCTGGCAAAGGCGGGTCATCGGTGTCCTCGTTCTCGGTGAGTGCGGGTTGGCTAGGAATGGTGGAGGGCTGTTCGGGTGCCGTCTGCACTGACCTTCGCGTCGCACTCGGGGCAGGACTGTCCGACCACTCCTGGCCGGTACGGCAGGTGCCAGAACTTCGTCCAGGGGCTGCAGTCGAGGCCGCAGGCGGTTCGGGTCTGCCCGAGTCCCTTGGCGTGGTTGGTGAGGGTCGGCACGCGTTGGGCCTGGCCTCCCTCGTACGCCCAGGTCCAGCCCCGGGAGGTGATGTACCACTGATGGTTGGCCACGATTTCCTCCGTTCGGCGCTGGGATCGGAGCGCTGGTGCGCTTGAGCCTGCTGTCGGCACTGAGTACCGTACTATGGAACGGAGTTCCCTGTGGGAAGGTCTACATCGTGAGCGTCTCCACCGAAGACCGCATCCGGGCGGCTGCGTTCGAGCTCTTCTCGACCCAGGGTTTCGATGCGACGACCGTCGACGACATCGCCGCGGCTGCGGGCGTCGGGCGGACCACCTTCTTCCGCAAGTTCCGTGCCAAGGAAGACGCGATCTTCCCTGCCCACGACGAGCTCCTGGCGCTGCTTGCCGATCGTCTGGACGCGGCCGATTCAGGCGACCTGCACATGGAGGTGCTTGACGCCGCCCGGTTTGTGTTCGCCCATTACCTGGCGGAGGGGGAGCGCGCTCGGCAGCGCTACGAGCTGGCGCGCACGGTCCCGGCCCTGCAGGTGCGCGAGCTCGTCGGTACGCAGGAGTACTTTCAGTTGTTTCGCAATGCGATGCGCGCCCGTTGTGAAGAAGGCGACTTCGCGACGGCTCTGTACGGCGAGCAGTACGCCTCGGCGGTCGTGACCGCCCACAATTTCGTGCTCCGCAGGTGGCTGCGGGGCGAGACGAAGGAGCACCAGGCGCGCGCCGAGCTCGAGCGCGCCTTCGATGACGTCAGGGACAGGTTCGCGGAGGTGGTGGGCTCGGCGGCAGGCGCTACGACGGTCGTCGTCGTGACGGCGACGACCGACCCGGACTCCATCGCGGCTCAGGTCAGGAGTGCGCTGTCTGAGGCGGCGCGGGGCTGAATGGCGCGATCGGCAGGCCGGCTTCGTACTGAGCTCCTCGGGTTTGAAACGTTCGCTCGGTGTGGCCGTGTAAGGGTTCCCGTGCAGGCGATCGACTCATCGCGGTTGATATGCCCTATGGGTAAGGGTTGATGCACTCGGACTAGGCGGCCCGGAGGCCTACCTTCAGCCCGTGCGACCTGGTCTCGATCAGCGCCGGGAACGGGAGAACCCGCTCGCAAGCGTTGTCCCGGGTAGCTGCAGCACGCGAGGGGCCGCGCCTCGGGCTCCGCAGTTGGCGACCCCGATACCGGCCCTGGCGCCTCAGGTCCCCGCTGGATTGGCTCCGGCTCCCCATCATGTGCTTGATGACGTCGACGTCGACCCCGGCGGCGGTGTGGGACTACTCGGTAGCAGGTGTTGGCCTCGCTCTCGCTGATGACATGCGCGACGCGAGGGTGTCGGCCAAATGACTCTCCAGCACTCGATGGCGACTCACGGCCAACGCTTCATCTGCGCGGTCCATAACGACGTGCTTATATCTCGGGGTGGACGTTCCCCTTACTCTTCGGCGGCTCGAGGTGTTCCGGCTGGTAGTTGACGAGCGAAGCGTGACGCGAGCGGCCAGGATCTTAAGAATCGCGCAGCCTGCCGTCTCGAGCCAGATCAAGGCGCTTGAATCGTGGCTCGGGGGAGCCAAGATGTTCGTGAGAACCGGCAACCGCTTGACTCTCACCGAGGCAGGCCACCGAGTTGACGTGTGGGCAAGGCAAGTCCTCGCCGGCGCTGCGGAGGTCCGCCGCGATGTCGAGGACCTTGAGACCGGCGTGGCCGGTTCCGTCGCGATCGCTGGCTCGATGTCTGTTGGAAGCTACCTGCTTCCACCGCTACTTGCGGACTTCGTGCGCGAGCGGCCGCAGGTGGACCTGAATCTGTGCGTTCTTCCGCCCGACGAAGCGCTGCAGGCGGTCGAGAGCGGAGAGGTGGACTTCGCCGTGATCAGTTGGGATGAGCGCGATGTCCCGGAGGGTGTGTCCACTGCTCTCCTGAGGCATGAGCCCATGAGTCTGTGCGTCGGTCCATCGCTGCTCCCCGCTGGTGCGTCCATCAGCCTGGATGATGCTCTGGACCTGCCCTTCGTCGGAGTGCCGCGGGCGGGCAGTCCCGAGAGGCAGCTCCACCACCAGCTCCGCCAGCTCTCGGACAAGGAGCCCAGGTTCGTGGTCCGATTCGGACACGCGGAGCCGATGAAGCGAGAGGCCAGCCGTCACGGCTGGGCGATCCTGATGCCGCACTACCTCGTCGAGACCGATATTGCCGAGGGCCGGCTGCATCAACTCCGCGTCGACGGGCTGGACCTGTCCGAACGCATCATCCTGGTATGGCGCAAAGCAAAGTCATTCGCGCCGACACAGAAGGCAGTGTTCGATCTCGTGCGATCGCAACTGTCGGGACCGAGCGTTCACCCAGGTCCATAAGGTTTTCCTTATGGAACCATGCCATCACTGGTATTCGCGTGTTATGCAGTGGTGTCCTACGGTGTGAGTCCAACCACATCGTTAGGACATTGGATGAGCGTCGACCAAGCGGGCCTGCCGGACCTCACGGACGAGACCTTTCTGTCGGGTGACCGGACGCAGGAGTACCTCGAACTCCGCGCCATGGGCGCAGCGGTGCCACTGCCGACGGCCGACGGCGTTCCGACCTGGCTGGTGAGTCACCACGCAGATGTGGCGGCTTTGAACCGACTCCCGGAGACCCGGCTTCAGCCGGCCGGGGCCGTGGCTCCTGAGTGGCTCGACGAAGGCCCGGCGCTCCAGCGGCTGAAGGCGAACCTGTCCCAGATCGATGCCCCCGCCCACACACGCTTGCGCAAGGTCGTCGGCCCGATGTTCATCCCACGCCGCGTCGAGCAGTTCAGGGAGCTCGCCACCGACTCGGTGCGCCGAGCGATTGAACGGCTGTTGGCGCGCACTGATGTCGTCGACGCGGTACAGGACCTCGCCGTCGACGTTCCGAAGGGCGTGATCTGCAGCTTCCTCGGTATCCCTGAGGAGGACTGGGGCATCCTGACCAAGGATCAGCACGACTTCCTCCTGATCTTCTCGCCCATGCCGATCGATGGCGCGCAGAAATCGGCCCTGGATCAGATCACCCAGTTCTACCTCGACTACTTCGACGAGTTCGTCAGCAGCCGGAGTCTGGAGCAGCACAGTCCATTCGTCCGCCTGGTGCTTGAGGCAGAGCGAGCCAGCGAGATCAGCCACATCGAGGCACTCTCGCTTCTGCACACGGTTCTCGATGCCGGGTACGAGACGACGCGAACGTCGATCTCGAACGCGGTACAGCTCCTTGGCCAGCATCCGCACATCCTGGGTGCGCTGCGCGAGGAGCCGGGTCTCGTGACGAACATCGTCGAGGAGTTCCTGCGGTACCGGACGCCGGTCCACGTTCGGGTGCGATTCCTGACCGACAACTACGTCGCTTCGGACGGGACCGTTCTGGCCGCCGGGTCGAAGGTCATCCTGATGCTCGCTGCGGCCAATCGTGATGGTGCTGTGTTCAGCAACGCCGACGAACTCGACATTCTTCGGGAGAACGCAGGATCCCATCAGGCCTTCGGCGGTGGTCTGCACCACTGCCTCGGCGCCCCCATCGCACGGATCCAGCTCCAGGAGACACTCTTGGGCCTGGCCGATGCCTTCTCGCACATCGAGCTGTGCGACGGATCGCATCGATACCCCGACCTGATGTTCCCAGCGCTCATGGCGCTGCCTGTCAGGTTCCACACGGCGTGAACGGGCCTTCCATGAGGACAACTGACCTGGAGCTCGTGGTCACAGCC
This sequence comes from Nocardioides currus, assembly GCF_003057875.1. GTDB lineage: Bacteria > Actinomycetota > Actinomycetes > Propionibacteriales > Nocardioidaceae > Nocardioides > Nocardioides currus. The sequence goes on from NZ_PYXZ01000010.1 coordinate 165,118, forward strand.
CGAGATAGGCACTCCGCCAGCGTCGTCGGGCTGACGCTGAGCAGTCCCGACGCCACGGACCTACCTCCGTGGGAGCCGGGAGCCCACATCGACGTTCGCTGCGGCGAGGTCGTACGCCAGTACTCCCTATGCGGCGACCGAGCTACTCGTTCGAGCTATCACATCGCCGTCTTGCGTGAGGCAGAGGGACGTGGTGGGTCGGCATACCTGCACGACGAGGTACGGCTGGGGGACCGGCTGACCGTCTCGGCTCCCCGGAACAACTTCGCTCTCGTCGAAGCTGAGCGCTACGTCTTCATCGCCGGTGGGATCGGCATCACCCCGATCGTACCCATGCTCGCCGAGGCGACGGCTCTCGGCAAGCCATGGACCCTCGACTACGGCGGTAGGTCGCGATCCACGATGGCCTTCCAGCGCGAGCTGGCAGAGCTGGGCCCGCAGGTGTCCGTGCTGCCCGAGGACGAGTCCGGACTCCTCGGCCTGGAGGCTCTGCTTGCCGATCCCCAGTCCGGGACCAAGATCTACTGCTGCGGCCCCGCTGCCTTGTTGAACGCCACGGAGAAGGCCGCAGCACACTGGCCGCCGGGCAGCCTGCACATCGAACGCTTCGTCCCGAAGGCGCTCGAGGTTTCGACCGACCGTGAGTTCGAGGTCAGACTCGCTCGTGCCGGAACATCGCACAGGATCCCGCCCGGGACCAGCATTATCGACGTCCTTGCCGACGCTGGCGTGGGCGTGCCCTCGTCCTGTGGAGTCGGAACGTGCGGCACGTGCGAATCGGTCGTCCTGGAAGGGGTTCCGGAGCACCGGGACTCGATCCTCAACGACGAGGAGCGGGCCGAGGGCACCTACATGATGATCTGTGTCTCCCGCGCCTCGTCGCCGGCACTCGTGCTCGACATCTGATCCATCCATGCGCATCGGAATCGTAAGGATCGTACTTGGAATGGATGCAGTGCTGACGTCGCCCCCACCCTCTTGACCCCGCAACCAACCAAGCATGGAGGGCGCGCGTCCTGGGCGGTGTTCGTGACCCACTGCCCCAAATGGGGACGCGCGGCGGGAGTCACTAAACCGGGCGACGACTCGAGGCGACGCCCGCACCGTACAGCCACACGTCGCGCGCGCTGAGGCGTGGGTGCCGGAGGCAACGTGGACGATTTCGACGTGAGAGGACTGGTTCAGCCAATGCGTGTAGCGCTGCAGGTTACCTGCATCAACGACGCGCTCTACCCCGATACCGGACGAAACGTCGTCCGTCTTCTGCGACGGCTCGGCGTCGATGTTGAGTTCCCGGCCGCGCAGACATGCTGCGGCCAGCCGATGGTCAACACGGGCTACATCAACGAGGCAGTGCCCGTGTTGCGGACATTCGTGGATGCCTTCGCCGGCTACGACGCCGTAGTAACACCGTCGGGCTCGTGCGCAGGCTCTGTGCGTCACCAGCACGCGATCGTAAGCGCCCGTGCTGGCGACCCGTTGCTCGCGGAAAGGTCTGCCGACCTCGCGCCGCGGGTCTTCGAGCTCTCGGAGTTCATCGTCGACGTCCTTGGCGTCATCGATGTTGGGGCGTGGTTTCCACACACGGTGGCATACCACCCGACCTGCCACTCCCTTCGGATGCTCGGGGTAGGAGACCGGCCGACGAAGCTGCTCGAGGCCGTCGAAGGGCTCACACTGCTCCCGCTCTCCGAGGCAGAGGAGTGCTGTGGTTTTGGTGGCACCTTCGCGGTCAAGAACGCCGGTACCTCCGTCGCGATCGGCGAGGACAAAGTACGCAACGTGCTCGCGACCGGCGCCGACGTGCTTGTCGCCGGCGACCGGTCGTGCCTGACCCACATCGGCGGACTGCTGGATCGACAGCGCTCGGGCGTCCGGGTCATGCACCTAGCCGACGTGTTGGCCCAGACCCGGCCGCCTGGAGGAGGACGAAGGTGACGGGCACCTTCGTCGGCATGCCCGCCTTTCCCGCGGCCGCCCGGGACGCGCTAGACAACGCCCAGTTGCGCGCCAATCTCGACCACGCAACCTCGACCATCCGCGCCAAGCGCGCCGCGGTCGTCGGCGAGCTCGAGCAGTGGGAGGCGCTCCGGATCGCGGGAGCAGCAATCAAGGACGACGTCCTACTGCGTCTGGACGACCATCTACTCACGCTCGAGTCCGCCCTCCAAGACGCCGGTGCGGTCGTGCATTGGGCCCGTGATGCCGCTGAGGCCTGCCGGATCGTTGCGGAGGTCGCGCGCGCCCACGAAGCTGACGAGGTGGTCAAGGTCAAGTCGATGGTCACCCAGGAGATTGGCCTCAACGAGGCGCTTGCGGCAGAAGGTATCGCTGCGTGGGAGACGGACCTCGCCGAGCTCATCGTGCAACTCGGGGACGACCTGCCCTCCCACATCCTGGTTCCCGCAATCCATCGCAACCGCAGCGAGGTGAGGGAGATCTTCTTGCGGGAGATGCCCGACGCGCCGCCCGGACTGACCGATGACCCGGCGAGGCTGGCCGAGGCAGCAAGAATGCACCTGCGTGAGAAGTTCCTGCGCGCCAAGGTGGCTGTCTCGGGAGCCAACTTCGCGGTGGCTGAGACGGGAACACTCGTCGTGGTGGAGTCCGAGGGCAACGGCCGGATGTGCTTGACCTTGCCCGACGTCCTGGTCTCAGTGGTCGGCATAGAGAAGGTCGTGCCAAGTTGGCGCGATCTCGAGGTCTTCCTACAACTCCTGCCCCGGTCTTCGACTGGCGAGCGAATGAACCCGTACACCTCGACCTGGTCAGGCGTCACAGCTGGTGACGGGCCGCAGGAGGTGCATGTTGTGCTCCTCGACAACGGCCGTACCCGGGCTTTGGCCGACGAAATCGGCCGTCAAGCGCTGCGATGCATCCGGTGCTCCGCGTGCCTCAACGCCTGCCCGGTCTACGAGCGTGTCGGCGGACATGCATACGGTTCGGTTTACCCGGGCCCGATCGGAGCCATCCTGAACCCTTTGCTGCGTGGGGTGGGGAGTAGTGACCAGGTGGACTCACTGCCGTACGCGTCCACCTTGTGCGGAGCCTGCTACGAGGTGTGCCCGGTGCTGATCGACATCCCCTCGGTCCTCGTCAACCTGCGCGCGCAAGTGGTTGACGCCCACCGATCCGGCCTGCCCAAGGCTGAGGCCGTAGCGATGAAGACTGCTCGCGCCACCCTGAGTTCTTCGTGGCGACTCGCGCTAGCCGAGCGGTTCACACGGATCGGGCTGGGCGCCGCGCGCCGCTTCGGCGCCTCGGCCTGGACCAGGTCACGAGACCTCCCCGAGGCTCCGCAGGAGAGCTTTCGCAAGTGGTGGCGCAGAACGGGAGGAAGGCCATGAGCGCCCGCGCCGACATCATCGGCGACGTGCGACGGGCTTTGGCAGGTGCACCGCCTGCTCCGGTGATCGAGCGCAACTACCTCGCTCCGTCGACAGCAAGCACCGGCGAGGTGATAGAACGCTTCATCGAACGCGTAGCTGACTATCAAGCCGTCGTCGAAAGGTGCGACGCGAATGAGGTCGCAAAGCGCATTGCGCGGGCCATCCCGCAGGAGGGGGCAGTGGTGGTTCCTGCCGGGCTTTCGTGGCAGGTACCCGGTGCTGTGGAGGACACGGGACTCTCAGCACGCGAGCTCGACGCCGTGCACGCGGTCGTCACTGCAGCGACGGCGGGCATTGCCGAGACCGGAACGATCCTCCTCCAGCACGGTGAGGCCGAGGGGCGGCGCGCCCTGTCGCTGGTTCCTGACCTCCATGTGTGCGTCATCCGCGAGGACCAGATCTTCGCGGGCGTCCCAGAGGTGATGTCCCAGCTGGATCCACGCCGACCGACGACCTGGATTAGCGGTCCCTCCGCAACCAGCGACATCGAACTTATCCGGGTCGAAGGCGTACATGGCCCCCGCACGCTGCACGTCATCGTCGTGGGCACGTGACAGGGCCGCGCTGAGGGCCAAGTGACCTGTCACTGAGGTCGAGCTCTGGGCGGCTTTGGTAGTAGGTGGGGGACTGCAGAACCACCATCGCGGCCCCGGAGCGCGCCGCATCGCAGCCACCGTGGGTGGTTCGGTCCGACGTTGCCGCTCCAGGTGACGAAGACTCGCCGGTGGAAGCGACAGTGGCCGCTGACGTGGTTGGTGATCTGAGCGTCGGATGCACTCGCCGCGTGTCGCAGGCCGGCTGGTAGCCGGCACTCTGGCGGTCTCTCTGCAAGCCCGCCTACTCCACGAGACCATTGTTACCGACGGCACCGACCAAGCTTTCGCTCAGCCGACGCTTGGCGGCAAACAGCAGGTCGATCTTGCCCACGTCACGGCGTAGCTGTTTGAGCCGACCATGGGGCAGGAGGACAACGATCGTGCACGCAGATCCGTCAGGTGTGCTGACGGGAACGGCGACACCGGCGACGCCCCGCTGAACCTCTTCGTCGCAGACTGCGAAGCCACGTCTACGCGTCTCGGCGATCTCGGTGGCCAGCTCATCCAGGTCGGCCTTGGTCAGTGCCGAGCCGTAGGCCTTCGCTGAGCGACCCACGAAGAGCCGTTCAAGCAATGCGTCGGGCTCCAACGCAAGCAGTGCCCGTCCGCTAGCGCTGGAGTGCGCGGGGTAAACCCGCCCCGTTCGATCGTCGTCCGCAGTCGGATCGAGGTCTCCAACGGTCAGCAGAACCCGTGAGTGCACGCCGACACGAACCGACAGATTGATGATCTCACCAACCTCGCGGGACAGGTCTTCCAGAATCGGTCGGGCGACCTCGATGAGTGTTGCAGTGCGCTGGGATGTCATCACGGGTGCCCACAGTGCAGGGCCAGCGAGATAGCGGCGGCTGTCGTCCTGCACCGCGAAACCCTGATAGACCAGCATGGCCATGATCCGGTGAGCGGTGGACGGCGCGATCCCCAACTTGAGCGCGACGTCGGAGACTCTGACCGCACCGGTATCGCGAAGCAGGTGGAGCGTGCGCAAAGCATGATCGATGGAATCGATGGCGTATCGAGGTCGCCGATGGTCTATCTGCACCTTGCGCATGATCACGCTCCTGCCTGACCGACGACTCACCTTCCCGCGGCGGTCAAGCGCGGGTTTCGGGACTGTAACACCGCCCCCAGTGGGACGACAGTGGCCGGCCCAGCGAGCGCCCTTCTCGCACCACCTAAGAGCGGCGCGGTCGCTAACTTCTGCTGACAAGAAACTGTTGGAACCCCGTTGTGCGTCGGCTCACAATGATTGTGCTCACACCGATCCCGTGCCTACTGCGGTCTTGACGTGAGAGAAACGCAAAGCCACGGGGCAGAGTGGCAGGCCCGACGGCGCAGCATGCCGCGTGGGCAAAACCCACCGGCCCCACCCCACCAAGACGTTCCCCGGCCGCCTTGCCGCAGCAGCAGGCGGCGCCGGGTGTTCGCCCTTGTAGCCCGCGTCGGACCGACGTGGGCGAGGAAGGAGCACGCATGTCCATGAAGTCGATCGTCGTCACAGAGTCGGGGCGTCTGGCCGGCGATGCCAGCCCCGGCAGCGGTGTCCGCAGGTATCTGGGCATCCCCTACGCCGCCGCGCCCGTCGGCAGCCTGCGCTGGCGACCGCCGCAGCCCGCCTCGGCATGGGACGGTGTGCGCGACGCCGACAGATTCGGACCTTCCGCAGTGCAGGGACCGCCGCCGAAGGAGTCGCTCTACAACGGTGGCGAGGAGGAGTTCAGCGAGGACTGCCTGAACCTCAATGTGTGGACCGGTCCCGAGTCGTCGACCGACCGACCGGTCCTGGTGTGGCTACACTTCGGCGCCTACCAGTTCGGCTCGGCGGCCAACCCGATCTATGACGGTGCGCGACTGGCCGAGGCCGGCGTCACCGTCGTGACGGTCAACAGCAGACTCGGACGCCTGGGCTACTTCGCCCACCCCGAACTGAGCGCCGAGTCTGAGCACGGAGTATCTGGCAACTACGGCCTGCTTGACCAGATCGCCGCGCTGCAGTGGGTGCAGCGCAACATCGCCGCCTTCGGTGGCTCGCCGGACAATGTAACCCTCGGTGGTGTCTCCGCCGGTGGCCACAGCGTGCACAACCTGCTCTCCTCGCCGCTGGCCGCGGGTCTCTTCCACCGCGCCATCGCGCAGAGCGGCCCTGGCGCCTCAAAGGCCGTCCAAGGTCACGGCCACGTCGCCCATCTGCAGGACCTCGCCTCCGCTGAGGCGACGGGCGTCGAGTTGAGCGAGCTTGTCGGCGCAACGTCGGTGGAGCAGCTGCGGGCCCTGCCGCTCGAGGAGCTGCTCACCCCGCAGCTGCCGAGGACCGAGGGAGTGTGGACGTTCGACCTGATCCCTGGCGCACAGGTCAGCCTCAAGGTCTTCGACGCCGCCTACCCGGTCGTTGACGGGCACGTGCTGCCCACTGCCGTCGTCTCGGCCTACGCGGACGGGAAGACCCACCCGGTGCCCATGCTGGTCGGCAACGTCGGCAACGAGGCCTCTGGCCTGCCCTACATCAGCAACCTCGCCGACTATGAGAGCTGGGCGACCGAGGCGTTCGGCGACGGCGCGACTGAGCTGCTGCGGCTCTACCCGGCGACGACCGACGCCGAGGCTCAGCAGGCGAGCTGGGAGCTGCTCGCAGACCACGTCTTCGTCTCCTCGGGCTGGACGGCTGCTCGGCTGCAGCGGCACGTCGCGCCCGTGTGGCACTACCGCTTCCTACGCAAGCCCCCGATCCCGCAAGACTCCGACATCATCGAGCGGGCCTACGCCGGGGCGTTCCACGGCGCCGACGTGTACTACGCCTTCGGGACCTACGGGGCCCGGGACTGGCCGTGGTCCGACGAGGACCGAAGCCTGTCGGACCGGATGATGTGCTCCTGGGTCTCGTTCGTCCGTGACGGCGACCCGACGGCGGGCGGCGCGATCTTGTGGCCGCTTTTCGACCCGTCCGCCCCCACCTCACGCATCTGGGACGCCGAGGACCGCATCGACGACATCTCGCGTCGTGACCGGATGGCGTTCTGGGATGCCTGGAACGGCATCGACGCGGGCTGATCCAGCCGGGTCATCCACCCTTCCTATCCCCGCGGCGCGTCGTACGGCGTGGACCGCAGCTCAACCACCGCAATCGAACCTGAGAGGTCATCCATGAGCATCGCTGAGGCACACATCTCCTACTCGCGCGACGAGGCGGCGCACGAGCGGGTTCTCTGGGAACCGCTGATGCTGCGCGCTGCCCAGATCGAGGAGGTCTTCGCGAACCTACAGGCCGGAGACGCCGACCGGAACGGCCGCCGTGAGGCGCGCATCGCCCACCCCCGCGCCAACAACGCCGGCCGCGGCCTCTCGCCGACCACCGCGGTCAGCTTGGGCACGCTGCTCCCCGGCGAGTCGACCACCCCCGGACGCAACAACACCTCGGGCGTCTACATGGTCATCGGCGGCCAGGCCGAGGTCACCGAGGGCCAGCGCGTCTTCACCGTCGGCCCGACCGACGTGTGGACCAAGCCGAGCATGGCGCTGGAGTCCATCGCAAACCATGGCGACGAACCGTTCCGCTACCTCCACTACTCCAACTCGGCGCTGCTCGAGACACTGAGCTACTACTACGAGGACGGCGGCCCGATCGGGACCTTCCACGGTGGTAAGGAGCCGCTGGAGGCGGGTAGCCGGAGCAAGGACCTCACGCCGCCGATCCCGCTCGACACCGACAGTGGCGAGATCCTGCTTCCCTACGAGCACCTGATCGACCCGGACTACGTCGAGGACCGCCCCCTCCACTTCTCGTGGTCGGACGTCAGTGCACACCTCGACCGGGTGCGGTCGCTCAAGTCGGGCTACACAGGCCGCCCGCTGTTCGTGCTCTACAACCCGGCCACCGGTCGGCTCAACGGCACCACCCAGTCGTTCTTCGCCACTATCGCGGCCTTCGGCGCGAACTTCTCCGGGCCGACTCACCGTCACATGAGCTCAGCGATCAACTACCACTTCGCGGGATCGGGCTCGAGCGTCGTCAACGGCGAGGAGGTCCACTGGGAGGCCGGAGACCTTATGCTCTCAGCGCCCGCCTGGTCCGAACACGCTCACACCTCGGGGCCGAACGGCGCGATGATCCTCACGATCCAGGACCACCCGTTCCACATCGGTAACGGCTCCCTGGTCTGGCAGGAAGACATCGAGAACGGCGAGGTGATTGCACTGGGGACCCAGGCCGGCTTCAGCACCAACATCGGGTCTCTCCAGGGCTGACGGGGGCCGGGCAACCGGCGTCCGCCACGCCTTGCGCCCCGGCCTCAAGCCGGGTACGCCAGCCAGAACCAACGCGCTCTGCGTTGGACCCCATCACTTCCAAGGAAGACCTCATGAAGCAACGATCCGGTCCGGACCACCTGAGCCTGGGATACTTCTTCCCAGCCGGGAAGACGAATCACCTCTACTCCGACGAGGCTGCTCGGCGAGTGCCGGAGATGACGAAGGCCAACTTGGTCGCGCTGGCCCAGGCGGCTGAGCGCACCGGTTTCGACTCGCTCTTCATCGCCGACAACTGGTCGGGGCACCAGCGCGCGGCCGAAGAGGCCGGGCACCAGTCGCCTGCGTACCACGCACCGCTGCTGGCCATGGCCCTGCTCACGGCGACGGACCGAATCGGCGTCATCTCGACGTTTCACACCACCCACCACAAGCCAGCGCACGTCGCCCGCATGGGTGCCACGCTCGACGCCTTCAGTGGCGGGCGCTGGGGATGGAACATCGTCACCGGATTCAGTGCTGCAGAGGCTGCGCTCTTCGGTGAGGCCTTCATCGACCACGACGTCCGTTACGACATGGCCGGGGAGTTCACCGAGATCGTCAAGATGCTCTGGTCCGAGGACGACGCGATCGACTTCGACGGCATGTACTACAAGGTGAAAGGCCGCATCAAGAAGCCCCGCACGATGCAGCAGCCACACCCATTCCTGGTGAGTGCGGGGTCCTCGGAGGCCGGCATGGCATTCGCCACGCAGTACTGCGACCAGCTCGTCGTGCTCGCGCCCGATGAGGCGACGGTCAACGGCATCGACGACAAGCTGAACCAGCAGAAGGCGAAGCGCAAGCCCGAGATCTCCCCCTTCGGCATGGCGATCGTGCGTGAGGGCGACGGCGAGGCCGAGGAGATCCTCGAGGGGCTGAAGAAGTCCATCAACGTAGAGGCCACCCGTGAGATCTCGGCCGATGTGCTGGGGTCGATCGAGTCGTCACGGGCCCTCTACGAGAAGATGGGTGAGGAAGAGGCGACTCTCGCCTTCGGGGGTGCGGGGCACCTGATGAACCTGGTCGGCACGCCCGAGCAGGTGGCTGAGCGGCTGATCTCGCTCAAGAAGAACACCAACACCGGGTCGGTTCTGATCAACTTCCCGCTCTGGAGTCCGGCCGAGCTCGAAGGCTTCGCCGCCGTACTGCCGTACCTGCGTGAGGCCGGCGTGTGGTCTCCGCCTGAGGAGAGGGGCTACTCGTGGTGACCGCTTCCGCCGACCACGTGACGCCGGCACCTTGGCTGAGCGACCAGGACGTCGTGGACCGGGTCCCGCTGGCCCGCGCAATCGAGGCCGTCGCGGCGATCGTCGCGAAGGAGGCCCGAGGCACGGCCCGGGCCATTCCGAAGACAATGGTGACCTGGGACCCGCGGAGCGCGGCTCACGCACTCGGCGGGTACGACGCCGAGACCGGTCGTGTGGCCTTCAAGACTTGGGTCAACACGCCACGGGGCGCTGCCGCGCTGCTCAGCCTCTTCGACTCCGCCGAGGGCGGGCTGCTGGCGACCATGGAGGCCGTCGCAGTCGGGCAGATCCGGACCGCGAGCATCTCCGGCATCGCGACCCGGGAGATGAGCAGCCCGGACGCCAATGAGCTCACCATCGTGGGCACGGGCCGACAGGCGCTCCTCCAGGTGGCTGCCGTCGCGGCCGTCCGGCCGATAGAGCGGGTCCGTGTCTGGAGCCCCCGCGCCGAGAGCCGCGAGGCCTTCGCCGAGACCGTCGAGCGGGAGCTCGGGAAGCCCGCAGTGGCCCACGCCGCCCTCGAGGAGGCGGTCGAGGGAGCGCCCATCGTGACGGTGGTAACGCGGGCCCAGGACCCGTTCTTCCCGGTCGGGATCCTTGCCCCCGGTGCCCACCTCAACGCAGTCGGAGCCATTCTCCCCGCCAACGCCGAGTTCGAGGCCGACCTCCTCGCGGGCTCCGACCTCACGGTCGTCGACACCCTCGAGAACGCCCGCAAGGTGTCGCGTGAGCTCATCGAGTTCTACGGCGACGACTGGAGCTCGGTCCGCACGCTCGGGCAGATGCTGCTCGGCGAGGTGACCCGCCCGGCATCCCCGAACCTCACGGTCTTCAAGGGGGTCGGCCTCGGGTTGGGCGACCTCGCGGTGGCCGCCCTGGCCTTTGAGGCAGGGGAGTACGCGTGAGGCTCGCGACGCTGCGCACCGAGGACGGTCACCGGGCGGTCCGGATCGAGAACGACGGGATGGTCCTGCTGCCCTGGCGGGATCTCGGCGAGCTGCTCGAGAGGCCGACTTGGCGGGAGGACGCCCAGGCCGACGGGGAGACGCGGGTGCTCGACATCGCGCAGCTCGCGCCCGTCGTACCCCGTCCGCAGAAGGTCTTCGTCGTGGGCTTCAACTTCCCCGACCCGGACCTGCTGCCGACCCCTCCAGAGTTCCCCTCGATCTTCGCCAAGTTCGCCCGCAGCCTCTGCGGACCCCGCGACGCTCTGCACCTGCCCGATCCGTCGATCTCCACGCAGGGAGATTTCGAGGTCGAGCCGGTCGCGGTCATCGGCAAGGCCGGCCGGCACATCCCGCTCGACAAGGCCGCCGGCCACATCGCCGGCTACTGCGTGGGCAACGACGCCTCGGTCCGCGACTGGCAGTTCCGCAACCGCCCCCCGCTCATCGGCAAGGCCTGGGAGGGGATGACGCCGGTGGGCCCGTGGATGACCACGGCTGACGCGGTCGACCTCGCCAGCCTGCGGATGACCTGCGAGGTCGATGGCGTCACCATGCAGAACGGCGCCGTCAGCGAGATGATCTTCAGCCCGGAGCACATCGTGTCGTACATCAGCACGCTCGTCACCCTCGACCCGGGCGACCTGATCTTCCTCGGCACCCCTCCCGGGCACGCGTTTGGTCGTGAGTCGAAGCCGTGGCTGACGGAGGGACAGACCGTCCGCGCGGCGATCACCGGTTTGGGCGACCTCGTGAACACCTGCGTCGCCGACCCCGTCCTCTACCAGTCGACGCCCCATGAAGGGAGCCCGGCATGACCGACACCTCACCTCTGCGGCGCCTCACCTTCGAAGAGCTGCCCGCCGCCGCTCGCGAGGCCGTGCGGCCGCGTTACGAGCGGCTGGGTTACCTCGGCGAGGTTTTCTCGCTCGTGGGCAACAGCGAGTCCAGCCTGCTCGCGCTGCTCGCCTTCGCTGATGGAGCGGGCCAGCCGGCCACTCCGGTACAGCGGGAGGTTGTGGCGCTCGCGGTCTCCCAGGTGAACCGGGCGCTGTCCGAGCTCTACCAGCACGAGCAGCGGGCGCTGAAGGTCGGCATGTCGATCGAGGACGTCGCCGCGGTCGAGTCCCTCGACCCGGCGCACCCCGACCTGGACGCCGACGCCGCCGTGGTCTTGCGTCTCGCCGTCGCGACGGCCCGTGGGGACTGGACCGCGGCGCGGGACGCGCTCGCCGCGGCGGGTGAGCGTTTCGGTGACGAGGTCGCCGCCGCGCTGCTGATGCAGACCGGCTACTACGTCATGGCGAACGCCGTCGGACACGTGCTCGACCTGACGCCACCCGTGCCGTCGATCTTCGACCGGGACGCGACGTGACCCGAACCCTGGACACAGAGACGATCACCGCGATCGCCGACGAGCTCGCTGCCGCCGAACGTGACCGCACGACGATTCCGCTGATCACGCGGCGAAACCCGGGCATGACCGTCGACGACTCCTATGCCGTCCAGGGCTTGTGGCGCGAGCGCGCCATTGGCGCCGGGCGCCGTGCGGTCGGTCGCAAGATCGGCCTGACGAGCAAGGTGATGCAGGTCGCGACGGGCATCACGGAACCCGACTACGGGGCGATCTTCGCCGATCAGGTCTACGAGAACGGCGCGCTCATCGAGCACGACCGCTTCTCCAACGTCCGGATCGAGGTCGAGCTCGCCTTCGTGCTGGGGAATGCACTCGAGGGGCCCGACGTGACCCTCTTCGACGTCCTCAGCGCGACGAAGTACGTCGTGCCCGCCCTCGAGATCCTCTCCTCCCGGATCGAGCTCGAGGGCCGCACCATCGTAGACACGATCTGCGACAACGCCGCCCTGGGCGGCGTGGTCTACGGAGGACGGCCCGTCGCCGTCGACCAGGTCGACCTGCGCTGGGTCTCGGCACTGCTGTACCGCAACGAGACGATCGAGGAGTCCGGAGTCGCGGCGGCCGTGCTGAACCACCCGGCGACCGGCGTCGCGTGGCTGGCGAACAAGCTCGCCGGCCACGGTGCACGGCTGGAGGCCGGCGAGATCGTCCTGGCCGGATCCTTCACCCGCCCGATGTGGGTGGACAAGGGCGACACCGTCCTCGCCGACTACGGATCACTGGGGACGATCGCATGCCGCTTCAACTAGCCCCGACCTTCAGGGCGATGCTCTCGGACGCGACCCGGCCCTTGGCGGGCATGTGGGTGTGCTCGGGGTCGCCCCTGGTCGCCGAGATCTGCGCGGGCAGCGGGATGGACTGGCTGCTGGTCGACATGGAGCACTCTCCCAACGGCCTTGCCTCGACTCTCGCACAGCTGCAGGCCATTGCTGCGTACTCGGCGACGCCAGTCGTGCGGGTGCCGACTGGCTCGGAGGTGCTCATCAAGCAGGTGCTCGACCTCGGCGCGCAGAACATCCTGGTCCCGATGGTCTCGTCGGCAGACGAGGCGCGTCGACTCGTCGAGGCGGTTCGCTACCCACCCCGCGGTCGGCGCGGTGTCGGTTCAGCTCTGGCCAGGTCCGCACGCTGGAACCGCGTCGACGGCTACCTCGCCAACGCCGACGAGCACGTCTCCCTCTTCGTCCAGGTCGAGACGGTCGAGGGTCTCGCGGCCGCGGAGCAGATCGCCGCAGTCGACGGCGTCGACGGCGTCTTTGTGGGCCCCTCCGACCTGGCCGCCTCTATGGGCCTGCTGGGGCAGCAGACGCATCCGGATGTCGAGGCAGCCGTGCTGGGCGCCTTCGAGGCGGTGCTCAGGTCGGGCAAGCCGGTGGGTGTGAACGCCTTCGATGCCGCGATCGCCGACCGCTACATCGCCGCGGGAGCGTCATTCATCCTGGTCGGCGCCGACGTCGCGCTGCTCGCTCGGGGCTCGGAGTCCCTGGCTGCCCAGCACCGGCCAGGGAGCAGCTCCCGCCGCGATTCCTACTGAGGCCGGACCCGACCCGGCGTTGCTTCAACCACGAACGCTTTCGCGAGAACCGAGGAAGTCGATGACCACCGAAGCCGAGACCACCCTGCTCCAGGCTTTACCGGGCGGCCTGTTCATCGACGGCAGGTGGCGTGCCGCGGGCGATGGCCGGCAGCTCGCAGTGCACGACCCGGCGACCGGTCGCGTCGTGAAGCTGGTCGCCGACGCGGGTCCTGCAGACGCGCGTGCGGCGGTGGACGCAGCCGCCGCGGCCTTTCCGGGCTGGGCGGCCACGCCGGCGCGCGAGCGCGGCGAGGTGCTGCGTCGCGCGTTCGACCTCCTGCGCGAGCGGAGGGAGGAGGTCGCGCTCCTCATGACAATCGAGATGGGCAAGCCGCTGGCCGAGGCACGCGGGGAGGTCGACTACGGAGGCGAGTTCCTCCGTTGGTTCGGCGAAGAGGCGGTGCGCGTGCAGGGCCGCTACGGAGCGAACCCCGAGGGCAGCGGTCGCATGATCGTGACCCAGCACCCGGTCGGCCCCTGCTACCTCGTCACGCCGTGGAACTTTCCGCTCGCGATGACGACCCGCAAGGTCGCACCGGCCCTGGCAGCAGGGTGCACCGTGGTCCTCAAGCCCGCTGAGCTCGCACCCCTCACCACGATCTACGTCGCCAGATTGCTCGAGGAGGCCGGGCTGCCGCCCGGGGTCGTCAACGTCGTCACCACCTCGACCCCCGGGCCAGTCTCAGAGCCCATCATCCGTGATGCCCGCGTCCGGAAACTGTCGTTCACCGGGTCGACCGGCGTGGGAAGGACGCTGCTCGCGCAGGCGTCGGAGCGGGTCCTCCGGACCTCGATGGAGCTCGGCGGCAATGCGCCGTTCGTGGTCTTCGATGACGCCGACCTCGACACGGCGGTGGACGCCGCGATGGTCGCAAAGTTCCGGAACATCGGCCAGGCGTGCACGGCAGCGAACCGCTTCATCGTGGACCGCAAGGTCGTGGATGATTTCGTGAGCCGCATCGCTGAGCGCGTAAGAGGCCTCTCTATGGGGCGAGGAACCGAGGACGGCGTGAGCATCGGTCCCCTGATCGACGACCGTGCTGTGGCGAAGGCCGACCATCTGGTGTCGGACGCCGTGGCCCGCGGTGCGCGGCTCGTGACTGGCGGCCAGCGGTACGACGGCGAGGGCACCTTCTACCCGGCGACCGTCCTTGCCGACGTCCCGGTCGATAGCGAGATCCTCTCGTCCGAGATCTTCGGGCCGGTCCTCGCCATCGTGCCGTTCGACTCAGAGGACGAGGCGGTGAAGATCGCGAATGACACCGACTACGGCCTCGTGTCCTACGTGTTCACCGAGTCGCTGTCGCGTGGTCATCGGATGATCGACCGGCTCGAGACCGGGATGATGGGCCTGAATGTGGGGGCGGTGTCGAATGCGGCCGCGCCCTTCGGCGGCTGGAAGATGTCGGGCCTCGGGCGAGAGGGTGGCCCCGAGGGCATCCACGAATACCTCCAGACGAAGTACACGCTGACTCCCGACCCCGGCGCCTGAGCGGCAGTACGACCTTGGCCGGGCAGCGGCTCGTTGCCCGGCCGCGCTCCTGGACGTACCCGGCCAGGACGTTGGTAGCGGCGAGCCTGGCTGAACGAACGAGAACCTCCGGATGGGATGTGGCTTGTCTAAGGCCCACTCCAACCCGGAGGTTCTCGTGTCCCACGGTAGTGCTCGGCTGACCGTCCACGGTCGCCGACTGATCGTTCAACGCCACCAAGCAGGCTGGCGCAAGGCCCACATCGCCGCCGCGATGGTCGTGTCCGCAAGTGCGTACAGACCTGGATCGGCCGCTACGCAGTCGAAGGCGAAGCCGGCCTGGAAACCCGGTCGTCGCGCCCCCGCTCCACGCCCACCAAGACGCCCCCGAGGTCGAGCAGAAGGTCCTCGCCGCACGGGCGGAGTACCGCTACGGACCGGAAGTCCTCGGACCTAAGGCCGGGGTGCCGCCCAGGACAGCGTCACGGATCCTGCGCCGCCACCGGGGCCCTTACCTGCGCGAGTGCGACCCGATGACCGGCGAGGTGATCCGCTCGTCGAAACAGACCGCGACCCGGTACGAACGCGACCGGCCGGGCGAGCTGGTCCACATGGACGTGAGGAAGATCGGCCGGGTCCCCGACGGCGGCGGCTGGCGCGTCCACGGCCGGGCGATCCCCCGCGACCGCGTCAACGGGCCCGGCTAGGACTACGTCCACTCGCTCGTCGACGACCACTCCCGGCTGGCCTACTCAGAGGCTCTGCGCGACGAGAAGGGCGCCACCTGTGCGGCGTTCCTCGAGCCTGCGATCGCCAACTTCGCCGATCACGGGATCAGTCGGATCGAGCGGTTGATGACCGACAACGCCTGGGCCTACCGCTACTCGCTGCGCACGGTGTGTGCCGAGCACGGCATCGTCCAGAAGTTCATCCGCCCTCATTGTCCGCGGCAGAACGGGAAGGTCGAGAGGCTGAACCGCACCCCTGGCCACCGAATGGGCCTACCGCCAGGTCTTCACCAGCAACGACCAGCGGGCAGCCGCCCTTGCTCCATGGGTCGAGTACTACAACATTGAACGCCGTCACAGCGCACTCGGAGGCCGACCGCCCATCAGCCGGCTGCTACCAACCTGATGGCCGGGTACAACTAGAGCTTGGCCGTAACCTCGGCGGCTGCGGTGACCAGACGGTCCTTGGCCGCGAGGATCGAGGCGCGGGTGGAGTCGGACGGGAAGCCGTACAGCGTCAGCTGCAGCACGGCTCGGCCCGACTTGTCGAACACCGGCACCGACACCATCTGGACCTCGCGCGCGTTGGTGTCGTCGAGGTCCCGGGGGCCCATTAGCCGGCCGACGCGCGACCCGAGCTCGTGCAGCGACTTCTCCAGTCGAGGCGTTCGCCCCCAACGGGAGATCTGCATGGCGAGTACGTCGCCCTCCCGGGTCTTCTCGTCGGCAGCGAGGTACCACCCGTCCTCACGAAGCCGCGCCAGGTCGGCCTCGATGTCCGCGCGGATGTCGTCCGCGGAATCCGGGTACTCGCTGAGCCACGCGTCGACGGCGTCGTCGCCGGCCCACGCGACCAGGCTGCTGCCGAACGGCGGGGAGAAGGGGATCACGCCGCCGACCGGGTCAGCACCCGAGGCCGCACCAGCGGTCGCCACGACCAACAGGCGGTCGCCGTCCGGTGCCAGGGCCCGGCACTCCATGCCGACGCTGCGGGTGAGCCGCTCCATGGGCTCTCGTGCGAGCTCGGCGAGACGGACGTGCTCGGTGTTCCCCTCACGGGACGCAAGCACCAGCGACGGCAGCGCGAACATGCCGTAGCCGCCCTGGAAGAAGAGCAGCGGCGAGGTGGGGTTGTCGACGGACAGGTCGTGCACCCGTCCGACGACGATGTAGTGGTCTCCGGCCTCGTGCACGACCTCAATCTCGCAGTCCACCCACGCCACCGAGCCACTGAGGCGGGGAGCGCCCGAGAACGGTGCGGGCTCCCAGTCGACGCTGTCGAAGCGGTCCTGCCCCCGGGTGGCGAAGGTACGGCAGAGCTGGTCCTGCGTGCTCGACAGCACGTTGACGCAGAAGCGTCCCGCGTCGCGAATGAGCGGGAAGGTGGATGACGTACGGTCCGGCAGAAACGTGACGAGGGGCGGGTCGAGCGACACCGACGCGAAGGAGCCGACCGCCATCCCCCGGCTCAGGAGAGTCCCAGGGAGTGGTGGGGTTTGAGGGCCAGCGGCGAGGCGTGAAGACGTAGACGGCCATCGGCGGGATCTTCGGTGTGTACGGCCAAGCACTCATCGAAGAAAGAGGTCCACCGA
>NZ_PYXZ01000011.1 GCF_003057875.1 Nocardioides currus
CAGACTATGGGGTTGATAGGCCGGAGGTGTACAGCAGTAATGCCTAGCCGACCGGTACTAATAGGCCGAGGGCTTGTCCCAACACCGTACAAAACCAATCACCACACGTACGAGACACAGACAGACCCCGCGCACCATGAGAGCCGCTACAAAGCAGCCCGCGTCCACATGCAGTTCCCAACCAACACACCCACCATTGATACCCGGGTAGTGACGGCCACCAGAACCGAACAACAGCACTGAACAACAGCACCGAACAACAGAACTGAACAACGAGCACAACATCAAGCTTGGAACACCCCCACACCAGACAGTCGTGGGTGCGTGTGTTCCGCCAGAGTTACGGCGGCCATAGCGAAAGGGAAACACCCGGTCCCATACCGAACCCGGAAGTTAAGCCTTTCAGCGCCGATGGTACTGCAACCGAGAGGCTGTGGGNTGAAAGAGGGGTCGCCTTGTGCGGCCCCTCTTTTGCGTTCCCGGATGTCGACGCGGGTCACAAGCCGTTCACAGGCAGAACTACCTGGTCTCTTTCCACAGGCGGCGCCGGTCCGGTGAGCCTGCTGTCGGTGCGGGCGGGCAGGTTCGTCGGCGGAGGTGATGTGCAATGGCTGCACAGCTGGCAACCGAGTCAGTCAACGAAGTCCGTCTGGTGGGTCGCGTCAGCGCGGTTCCCGAGGAGCGCACGCTGCCGAGCGGGGATCTGATGGTCACGTTCCGGGTGGTGACAGACCGGCCATCCGGTCATGCGTCCGAGGTGCGGGTCGATGCGCTCGAGTGCACGGCCTGGACGGCACGGGTGCGCCGTACGACCCGGACCTGGCGCAAGGGCGACGTGGTCGAGGTGACGGGTGCCGTGCGGCGACGGTTCTTCGCCACGCCGACCGGTCGGGCGTCGCGGGTCGAGGTCGAGGTCAGGTCGGCGTCGATGGTTCGTCGCGCAACGAGCGCATGATGACGCCGAGGCTGGGCTTCGGCTGGAAGGACGTCGCCTTCTCGGGCAGCAGTCCGCCGCGGTTCACCAGGTCCCGCACAGCGGCGAAGTCCGGTGCCGGCAGCAGGGCCGCGACCGTCCTGGCCGTCGCCCGGCCGAGCGCGTCCTCGGCGGAGTGATGGAACGCCACGGACGTCGGCTGCTGCTCGAGCACGGGGATCAGGCCGGACTGGAGCCACTCAACGAGCTCGAGGCCGGAGCCGTGCGGCGGGGTGAGCACCGCCCACGCGTGGGAGTCGGTGACGACCACCGTGTTGGGGGCCAGCTCGGCCAGTGCGGTGTCGCGGTCACCCGGGTGCACCGCTCCACCCGCCAGGACGGCGGCCGCGCAGACCTGGTCCAGGCTGACGCCGTTGATCGTGCGGTGGATGGCCCCGAGGAAGAGGGGAGTGTCCGTCTGGTCCACGAGCATGGCGAGACCGCGGTCCCAGGCCGTGCCCGGGTGCGCCTCCTGGAGCTGGAGGTAGGCGGCGTAGCGGTGGTGGCCGTCGGCGATCAGGGCCGCCCCGCCGGCGAGCGAGCCGTTGATGGCATCGATCTGACGGGGGTCGGTGATGGCCCAGATCCGCTGCTTCTGCTCGTTGCGGTCGAGGTACTCGCCATGCGGCGGCCGGGTCGCGACCTCCGTGAGCAGCGCGCGCACGTCCTCGGGGCCCTCGTGGACCAGCAGGATCGGCGCGGGATTCATGCCCATCTCGAACATCCGGGTGGCGAGCTCGTCGACCTGGGTGGGATGGATGCCTTCGTGGGGCCAGATTGCGCGGTCGGCCAGGCCGTCAGCGCGACGGTCCATCGCCAGGGCGCCCACCAGGCCCCGAATGGTCAGCCCGCCTGCGGTGTACTCGTGCAGGAAGAGGCCGGGCAGCTCGGAGCGGGTGACGCGACCGTCGGCCTCCCACTCGAGCAGCCGGTTGGCGACCGCGCGATAGGGTCGCGCAAACGCGCGTGCGGAGGCAGGATCGCCGACCCGGTTCGGCGCCAGCAGCATGGCCCGGAACGGCTCGAGTCGCAGCGGCTTCGCGACGTAGGGAGGCGTGATCACGGCCGCGAAGTCCATCGAAGCATCGTAGGGGCCGCCCACCGGCGGCCGACGGGAGGGTGATCGTGCTCAAGGCGTCCGAGGTGCCGTTGCTCGAGGGGTACGACCTGGCCATGTTCGACCTCGACGGGGTCGTCTACGTCAGCGGCCGAGCCATCGACGGTGTGGCGGAGCGGCTCGACCGCGTCCGTGAGGCGGGCGTGCACCTGGCGTTCGTGACCAACAACGCGTCACGCACGCCGGAGAAGGTCGCGGCCAACCTGAACAAGCTGGGCGTGTCGGCCACGGCGGACGACGTGGTGACCTCGGCCCAGGCGGCGGCCCGGGTGCTGCGGGACCGCTTCGGCGACGGCGCCACGGTGATGCTGCTCGGCGGCGCCGGCCTCGAGTCGGCGCTGGCGGCCGAGGGGCTGGTCGTCACGGCCCAGCCTGACGACGCCGTGGCGGTGGTCAGCGGCTACGGACCTGACGTCCTGTGGAAGGACATCATGCGCGCGGCGACCCTGATCCGGGACGGGATGCCGTACGTCGCCAGCAACACCGACCTCACGATCCCCACCGACTACGGTCTCGCGCCCGGCCACGGGGTGCTGGTGCGGACGATCAGTGAGTTCGCCGGGGTGGAGCCGATCGTCGCCGGCAAGCCTGCCCGCCCGCTGATGGACGAGACCATCCGCCGGGTCGGGGGAGACCGCCCGCTGATGGTGGGGGACCGGCTCGACACCGACATCGAGGGCGCCCACGAGGTCGGGATCGACTCCCTCCTCGTGATGACGGGAGTCACCCACCTCGCCGAGCTGGTCTCGGCGACGCCGGACCTGCGGCCCACTTACATCTCGCCCGACCTCGAGGGCCTCTTCGAGGCGCATCCCGTGCCCGAGCAGGACGGGAGCCGAGCCAGTCTGGGCGGATGGCACGCGGAGGTCCGCGACCAGACGCTGACGGTCGACGGCTCCGGCAGCCCCGCGGACTGGTGGCGGGTCGTAGCGTCGGCGAGCTGGTCCGCGCTCGACACCAGCGGCTCCGCCGTGGACGTGTCCGGGCTCGAGCCACCGGTCGCCGCCGGGCAGGCCGGACGGAGGTAGCCTCCCGATCATGAGTGAGCACGACGAGCAGGTGTCCCCGGACGAGCACGCTCCGGCGCACCCGGCAGCGGAGGAGCCGGCCGACGTCCCCACGACCGGCGTCGCGGCCGTCGACGAGGTGCTGGCCGCCGTGGCGCGCCTCGAGGGCCGCCCGGTCGAGGAGCACGTCGCCGTCTTCGAGCAGGCCCACGAGCGGCTGCGTCGGGCCCTCGACCCCGGGCACGGCTGAGTCGTGCCACCCCGTCGTCTGCGGCTGGATGCCGAGCTCGTGCGCCGCGGCCTGGCCCGGTCCCGCGAGCACGCCAGCGAGCTGATCTCCGACGGTCGGGTCAAGGTGGCCGGCGCGCCCGCCACCAAGCCGGCGACCGGGATCACCACCGACGTGGCCATCGTCGTGACGCAGGACCCCGACCGGGAGGAGTACGTCTCGCGCGGGGGGCACAAGCTCGCCGGCGCGCTCGACGTGTTCGAGGCGCTCGGCCTCACCGTGGGCGGCCGTCGGTGCCTCGACGCCGGCGCCTCCACCGGCGGGTTCACCGACGTGCTGCTGCGCCGCGGGGCGCGCGAGGTCGTCGCCGTCGACGTCGGCTACGGCCAGCTCGCCTGGTCCCTGCAGAGCGACGACCGCGTCGTCGTCCACGACCGCACCAACATCCGCGAGCTCACCCCCGACCTCGTCGGCGAGCCGGTCGACCTCGTGGTCGGCGACCTGTCCTTCATCTCCCTCGAGCTCGTCCTCGACGCGCTGCTGGGTGTGACCGCACCGGACGGCGAGCTGGCCCTGATGGTCAAGCCTCAGTTCGAGGTCGGCAAGGACCGCGTCGGCAAGGGTGGCGTCGTCCGCAGCCTCGACCTGCGGGCCGAGGCCGTCAGCCACATCGCCGACGTGGCCGCCCAGCGCGGCTGGGGTGCGGTCGCCGTCACCACCAGTCCGCTGCCCGGTCCGTCGGGCAACGTCGAGTTCTTCCTGCTCCTGCGCCGCGGGCCGGCGGGGATCGACGCCGACGACGTCCGCGCCGAGGTCGAGCGCAGCGCCAGCTGGGGCAACGCGGGTGAGAGGGTGGAGCCGTGAGTCCTGAATCCGCCGATCCGCAGCGACGCGTGCTGCTGCTGGCCCACACGGGACGCGAGGAGGCTCGCACGGTCGCACGTGATTGTGCGCTGGCCCTGACCGAGCACGGCATCGCCGTACGCCTGCTGGCGCACGAGGCCAAGGACCTCGAGCTGGAGCCGACCACGGGCACCGACGGGTCCGGGTGGATCGAGATCGTCGGGGCCGAGGAGACGGCCGGCGACGGCTGCGAGCTGGCCCTGGTCATCGGCGGTGACGGGTCGATCCTGCGCGCGGCGGAGCTCACCCACGCCAGCGGCACGCCGTTGCTGGGAGTCAACCTGGGGCACGTCGGGTTCCTCGCCGAGGCCGAGCAGGACGACGTGGCCATCACGATCGACGCGATCGTCCAACGGCGCTACGTCACCGAGGACCGGCTCACCATCGACGTGTCGGTGCACGAGGACAAGACACTCATCTACTCGACCTTCGCGCTCAACGAGGCGAGCGTCGAGAAGGCGGCGCGCGAGCGGATGCTCGAGGTGGTCGTGGAGATCGACGACCGCCCGCTGTCGCGCTGGGGCTGCGACGGGGTCGTCTGCGCGACGCCCACCGGTTCCACCGCCTACAACTTCAGTGCCGGCGGGCCGGTCGTGTGGCCGGGCGTGGAGGCGCTCCTCATGGTCCCGATCAGCGCGCACGCCCTCTTTGCGCGACCGATGGTGGTCGCACCGACCAGCGTGCTGGCCGTCGAGGTGCTCGCCAACACCCAGGGGTCGGCCGTCCTGTGGTGCGACGGCCGGCGCAGCGTCGACCTGCCGCCGGGGGCCCGGATCGAGGTACGCCGCGGTCAACGGCCGGTGCGACTGGTCCGGCTCCACCAGGCGCCGTTCACCGACCGACTCGTCGCGAAGTTCGACCTCCCGGTCGAGGGCTGGCGAGGCGTGGCCGAGCGACGCCGGCGTGAGGAGGCGCAGCCCGATGCTTGAGGAGATCCGCATCCGCTCGCTGGGGGTGATCGAGTCCTCCACGCTCGAGCTCGGCCCGGGGCTGACGGTGATCACCGGTGAGACCGGGGCCGGCAAGACCATGGTCGTGACCGCGCTCGGCCTGCTCCTGGGCGGGCGGGCCGACCCGGGCGCCGTACGCACCGGAGCCAAGGCCGCACGGGTCGAGGGGGTGATCGGCGTGGCCGACCTTCCCGGCGTGGTCACCGCGGTCGAGGAGGCCGGTGGTGAGGCGGAGGACGACCGCGTCGTGCTCGCCCGCAACGTCGCGGCCGAGGGACGCTCACGCGCCTGGGTGGGTGGCGCCGCCGTGCCGGTCTCGGCCCTCGCCGGCGTGGCGGAGCCGTTGGTCGCCGTCCACGGCCAGTCCGACCAGCACCGGCTGCTCAAGCAGAGCGCGCAGCGCGACGCCCTGGACCGGTTCGGAGGGGCGAGCGTCGCCAAGGCGCTGGCCGCCTACTCCGGGCTCCACGAACGACTGGTCGCCGTCGAGCAGGAGCTGAGCGCCGTGGTGCTCAGCGCCCAGGAGCGCGCCCGCGAGGCCGACCAGCTGCGCTTCGGGCTCGGCGAGATCGACGCCGTCACGCCCGAGCCCGGCGAGGACGCCGCGCTGGCCGCGGAGGAAGGCCGGCTCGGCTTCGCCGACACCCTGCGCACGGCTGCCGAGAGCGCCCGCGAGGCGCTGAGCAGCGAGGAGGGCAGCCCCGACGCGCTGGCCACGACCTCCGCGGCGCGCACCCAGCTGGAGGCGGTTCGCGAGCACGACCCGCAGGCGGGCGAGCTGGCCGATCGGCTGGCCGAGGTGACCTACCTGCTCTCCGACGTCGCGGCCGACGTCGCGTCCTACGCCGCCCGCCTCGAGACCGACCCGGCCCGCCTGGCCGCGGTCAGCGAGAGGCGCGCCGCCCTCACGGCATTGACGAGGAAGTACGGCGAGACGATCGACGAGGTCCTCGCCTGGGCCGAGGCCGGGTCGCTGCGGCTGGTCGACCTCGACGGCACCGACGACCGGATCGAGGAGCTCCGGGCCGAGCGGGCCGACCTGCGCCAGCAGCTCGACGGTGCGGCCGCCAGGCTCACCGCGGCCCGGGTCAAGGCCGCGGGCAGGCTCGGGACGGTGGTGACCGACGAGCTGACCCTGCTGGCGATGCCGCACGCGGTCGTCAGCGTCGAGGTGCGCGGCCACGAGGTCGAGACCGACGAGGAGCTCACCGCAAGCGTGCTGCGGGTCGGCGACCGCCTGCTGCGGGCCACGAGCAGCGGCGTCGACGAGGTCGAGCTGCTGCTCGCCGCCAACACCGGCGCGGACGCCCGGCCGCTGCACAAGGGTGCCTCCGGCGGTGAGCTCTCGCGGGTGATGCTCGCCGTCGAGGTCGCGCTCGCCGGGACGAGCCCGGTGCCGATCTTCGTCTTCGACGAGGTCGACGCCGGGGTCGGCGGCAAGGCGGCCATCGAGGTCGGGCGGCGGCTCGCCCAGCTCGCGCGCGACGCGCAGGTGCTGGTGGTCACCCACCTGCCCCAGGTGGCGGCCTTCGCGGACCGCCACGTGGTCGTGCACAAGTCCAGCGACGGGACCGTCACCACCTCCGGGTTGACCGTCCTCGACGACTCCGAGCGAGAGCGTGAGCTGTCCCGGATGCTCGCCGGCCTGGAGGAGTCGGACAGCGCTCTCGCGCACGCCCGCGAGCTCCTCGAGACCGCTGCCCCGGCCCGCGCCGGACGCTGACCCCGCGCCTGGCCCGCAGGCCGCGCGACGGCCTCGAGAGCTCGACGCGCCCGCGCACACGGGTGCGCGGATCGGCCTGCTCAGGCTGACACCATGGCTTGGTCATGAAGATTCCCGGAAACCAGCTCAGACGCACCCGTACCGCCCTGCCCGGCATCGTCGGGGTCGCGCGTGTCGATCGCCGTACGACCCACCTGCTCGCCCGCCTCCAGCCGGGCGACATCGCCGTGATCGACCACCAGGACCTGGACCGCGCGACCGCACAGGCCCTGGTCGACGCAGGGGTGGGAGCGGTCCTCAACGCCGCGCCGATGATCTCCGGGCGCTACCCCAACCTCGGGCCCGAGGTGCTGGTGCAGGCGGGGATCCCGGTCGTCGACACGTTCGGTGGCGAGGTCGTCAGTCGCGTCAAGGACGGCGCCCGCGTGCGGGTGCACGACGGGGAGGTCTTCGACGGCGACGACAGCATCGCGGTCGGCCGCCCGGTCGACGCCGAGGTGGTCCGCGGCGAGCTCGAGTCGGCCCGCACCGGGCTGCACGCGCAGCTCGAGAGCTTCACCCACAACAGCACCGAGTTCCTGCGCCGCGAGCAGGACCTGCTGCTGCACGGGCGCGGGGTGCCCCGCACCGCCACCGACCTGGCCGGGCGACCGGTGGTGGTCGTGGTCAAGGGCCACGACTGGGAGGCGGAGCTCGCGGGCATCAAGCCGTTCATCCGCGAGCAGGACCCCGTCCTGATCGGCGTCGACGAGGGCGCCGAGGCGCTGCGCTCGGCCGGTCACAAGCCACACATCGTCGTCGCCAACGCCGCCGCCGAGGAGCTGCCGGCGCTGCCCCTGCTCAAGAAGGCCAAGGACGTGGTCGCGCTCGTCGACCGCGGTGCACCGGCCACGGTCACCGAGCGGTTCGAGCGCAGCGGCATCCGTCCCCTGCGGTTCGAGACCGGTGCGACCACCGAGGACGCCGCCCTGATCCTGGCCGACGCCGGCCACGCCAGCCTGATCGTGGGCGTCGGCATGCACGCCACGCTCGACGAGTTCCTCGACCGACGGCGCACCGGCCTCGCCAGCACGTACCTCACCCGGCTCAAGGTCGGCCCGCGGCTCGTCGACGCCGCCGCCGTCCCTCGTCTCTACGACGGCCAGGTGCGACCGCGCCACCTGCTCGCCGTCATGGTCGCCGGGCTGCTCGCCCTGGCCGCCGCCATCGGTGTCACCCCCGTCGGCCAGGAGTGGGTCGACGCGGCCTCCCCGGCCGTGACCGACACCGTCTCCACCGTCATCGATCGCGTGCAAGGACTGTTCTGAGTGATCACCTTCCGGCATTTCCTGACCAGCCTCGTGGCGGTCTTCCTCGCGCTCGCCGTGGGCATCGTCCTCGGCGGCGGACCGCTGTCCGACGTCACGAGCTCCGACCCCGCACCTGCCGCAGTCACGGAGGACGGCTCGGCTGATCCGGCTGCGGTGTACGCCGACGGGTTCGCCGGCGCCGTCGGGCCGGCGCTCACCAGCGGCAAGCTCGCCGAGCGCGGCGTCGCCGTCGTCACCGCGCCCGGCGTCAACGAGGAGACCCTGACCGCCCTGGCCGAGCAGGTCTCGGCCGCGGGCGGCTCGATCACCGGACGCTTCTCGCTCACCGACGCCATGGTCGCCCCCGAACAGAAGTCGCTCGTCGACACGCTCGGCTCGCAGCTGATGACGCAGCAGGGCAAGGAGATCGCGGCCGACGCGACGACGTACGACCGGATCGGCCA
Source organism: Nocardioides currus (assembly GCF_003057875.1). GTDB lineage: Bacteria > Actinomycetota > Actinomycetes > Propionibacteriales > Nocardioidaceae > Nocardioides > Nocardioides currus. The sequence goes on from NZ_PYXZ01000011.1 coordinate 8,656, forward strand.
GCTGCTGGGCATCGCCATCGCGACCACCGCGGCCGAGGGCGACGCACCGAGCGCCAAGCAGAAGGCGGTCATCGACAGCCTGCTCGGCGCCGACCTCGTCGGCTTCGACGGCACGGTGGCGCGACGCGCGCCCCTCGTCCTGCTCGTCCTGGGCAGCGAGCCCGCGGCCGACGGTGGGGACGCGATCCTGGCCGCGCTGGCGACGGGCCTGTCCCGCGCCGCGGCCGGCGTGGTGGTCGCGGGCACCGTCGCCGACGGGGGAGAGGGCCAGGTCGGGCGGCTCCGGGCCGAGCCCGTCTCCGCCCAGGTGGCGACCGTCGACGGCATCGACACCGCGGCCGGGCGGGTGACCACCGTGCTCACGCTGGCGCGAGCCATGGACACCGACGGCGGAGCGTTCGGAGCGTCGGGTGCGGACGGACCTGCCCCGCTGGGGTAGGCTTGAACCCCGTGAAGAACCCGACGCCGACCAAGCACGTTTTCGTCACCGGAGGCGTCGCCTCCTCGCTCGGGAAGGGACTCACGGCCTCGAGCCTGGGCAGCCTGCTGAAGTCCCGCGGACTGCGCGTCACGATGCAGAAGCTCGATCCCTACCTCAACGTCGACCCCGGGACGATGAACCCGTTCCAGCACGGTGAGGTGTTCGTGACCGACGACGGGGCCGAGACCGACCTCGACATCGGGCACTACGAGCGGTTCCTCGACACCAACCTCAACCAGATCGCCAACGTCACGACGGGGCAGGTCTACTCCAGTGTCATCGCCAAGGAGCGCCGCGGCGACTACCTCGGCGACACAGTGCAGGTCATCCCGCACATCACCAACGAGATCAAGGACCGCATCCTCGCGATGGGCGGCCCCGAGATCGACGTGGTCATCACCGAGATCGGCGGCACCGTCGGCGACATCGAGTCGCTGCCCTTCCTCGAGGCCGCCCGGCAGACGCGCCACGAGATCGGCCGCGACAACTGCTTCTTCATCCACGTCTCGCTGGTGCCCTACATCGGCCCGTCAGGCGAGCTGAAGACCAAGCCGACCCAGCACTCGGTCGCCGCCCTGCGCTCCATCGGCATCCAGCCCGACGCGATCGTCTGCCGCGCCGACCGTGACCTTCCCGCCGGCATCAAGCGCAAGATCGCGCTGATGTGCGACGTCGACGACGAGGCCGTTGTCACCGCCGCCGACGCGCCGTCGATCTACGACATCCCGAAGGTGCTGCACCGCGAGGGCCTCGACGCCTACGTCGTACGCCGCCTCGACCTGCCCTTCCGCGACGTCGACTGGACCGTGTGGGACGACCTGCTGCGTCGTGTGCACCACCCGCAGGAGGACGTCACCGTCGCGCTCGTCGGCAAGTACATCGACCTGCCCGACGCCTACCTCTCGGTCGCCGAGGCCCTGCGCGCCGGCGGCTTCGCGCACGAGGCCAAGGTGCACCTGCGCTGGATCGCCTCCGACGAGTGCGAGACCCCGCAGGGCGCGGCCAAGCATCTCCACGACGTCGACGCGGTGCTGGTCCCGGGCGGGTTCGGCATCCGCGGCCTCGAGGGCAAGCTCGGGGCGCTCACCTACGCGCGCACCCACGGCATCCCCACCCTCGGGCTGTGCCTCGGCCTGCAGTGCATGGTCATCGAGTACGCCCGCAACGTCGCCGGCATCGAAGGCGCAGGCTCGACCGAGTTCGAGACCGACGTCGAGCACCCGGTCATCTCGACGATCGAGGAGCAGAAGAAGTACGTCGAGGGCGCGGGCGACCTCGGCGGCACCATGCGCCTCGGCCTCCAGCCGGCCGACCTGGTCCCCGGCAGCGTCGCCGCCAAGGCGTACGGCACCGAGCGGGTCGAGGAGCGCCACCGGCACCGCTACGAGTTCAACGACGCCTACCGTGCGGAGCTCGAGGAGGCCGGCCTGGTGTTCTCGGGCGTCAACCCCGATCTCGGGCTGGTGGAGTTCGTCGAGCTGCCCGCCGACGTGCACCCCTACTACGTGTCGACGCAGGCGCACCCGGAGCTGAAGTCGCGCCCGACCCGCCCGCACCCGCTCTTCGCCGGGCTCGTCGGTGCCGCCATCGACCGCCAGCGTGAGCTGCGCATCCCACTCGACGAGCAGGGCTTGCGCCGGGTCGACGCCGAGACCGAAGCCGACCCGGCGACCGTCTAGCGCCGACTCGGCCGTCGGCTGGCGCCGACTCGGCGGTCGGCTGGCGCCGACTCGGCCGTCGGCTCGTGCCGACTCGGCGGTCGGCTGGCGCCGACTCGCGGGTCAGAGCTCCCGGGCGCGGTGCAGCCGGCCGAGCACGAACGACTGGGCGCGCAGCTGGTTGCGGGCGTACAGCGAGATCGACTCGTCCTCGCTGGCGGCGAGCGCCGCCGTCAGGAACGACTCGTCGCCGACGGCGTGGGGATACATCGCCCGGATCACCACGCCCTGGTTGAGCATGCCGCCCTTGAGGACGGGGAGCTCCTCGAGGTAGCGGTGGGTGTACGGCGCCAGCAGCTCGAACTGGCCGGGCCGCCAGAAGATGGCACCGAGCTCGAGGGTGTCGCGGCTCGCGGGCACGGCGTAGTCGACGAAGAACGCCCGCCACACGGCCTCCTTGGCCTCCTGGTCGGGGCTGGCGGCGAGCACCTTGAGCCGCTTGATCCCGGCGTCGGGGTCGGCGTCGCGCTCGAGCAGGCGGTCCACGGCGTCGTCGTCACGCTGGCCCAGCTCGGCGCGGCGGATCAGCATCCGCCAGGCGAGGTCGGAGTCGCCGGCCGCGGCCGACGCCTCGTCGAGCACGGCCCAGTGCTCGTCGGTCGTCGCGTTGCCGGCCAGCGTGCGCAGCGCCGGCTGCCGGTTGGCCGGGTCCTGCGCCAGGATCGCGGCCGCGTCGGCGAGCGCCGAGCGCAGCGTGGGGGAGTCCGCGGGACGGGCCCAGCGGTCGGCGACGTGGTGGCCGACGGACAGGAAGGGCTCGACGAGCGCGGGGTTGCCCTCGGTGCGCAGCGCGCGGGCCAGCGAGGTGGCGCCGGCGGCCGGTGCGAGCTCGCCGAGGAGCAGCAGCTGGGTGATCGTGCCGACGACCAGCGCCCGCGCGAGCGGGTCCTCGAGGTCGCCGACGCGCTCCAGCGCCAGGTCGAGCGAGGCGGCGTCGGGACGGACCGCGGCGAACGTGAGGTCGCCGGCGTTCAGCAGCCGCAGGTCGCCCTCGGGGAGCTCGACCTCGGTGGTCGCGCCCGCGAGCTGGACCGGCGTCACCGCGACCTCGCGCATCGCCTCCCCGTCGACGGCGTAGGTCGCGATGTCGATGCGGTGCGGGCGCGGCTCGAGGTCGTCCGCGGACTCGACGTGCACGGTCGAGCCGACCAGCGAGAGGACGTCGGTGCCGGCCCGGTCCAGCCACGCCGCGGTCCAGTCGGACAGGTCACGGCCGGCGGCCTCGCCGTACGCCCCCATCAGGTCGTCGAGGACGGTGTTGCCGAACGCGTGGTCGCGGAAGTAGGCGCGCAGCCCCTCCACGAAGGCGTCCTCGCCGATGTAGGCCATCAGCTGGTGGAGCACGCTCTGGCCCTTGACGTAGGTGATCGCGTCGAAGTTGGCCATCGCGCCGTTGACGTCGGCGACCTCACCGCGGATCGGGTGGCGGCCCGGGCCCATGTCCATCTCGTAGGCGGGGCGCTTGTAGAGCGCGAGGAAGCTCGCCCACTGGTCGGAGAACTCGGTGGCCCGCGCCATCGCCCAGTTGGACGCCCAGGACGCGAACGCCTCGTTGAGCCACAGGTCGTCCCACCACTGCATGGTCACGAGGTCGCCGAACCACATGTGGGCCATCTCGTGGAGGACGAACTCGGCCCGCACGGCGCGCTGGTTGTGCGACGGCGGCGTGCGGAAGAGCTGGGAGTCGCCGTAGGTCACGCAGCCCCAGTTCTCCATCGCACCACCGAGGTTGGGCACGAAGACCTGGTCGTAGCGCTCCTGCGGGAACGGCATGGCGAACTTCTCGCCGAAGAACGCCAGCCCCTGGCGTGTGAGCGTCACCAGCTCCTCGAGGTCGCGCTCGAGGTGCGGCACGAGCGACTGGCGGCAGAAGAAGCCGAGGTCGTAGCCGTCGTGCTGCTGGCGGATCTCGTGGAAGGGCCCGGCGTTGACGACCACGACGTACGTCGAGAGGCGGGGCGTGTCCGCGAAGCGCCACAGCCGCGCGTCGGCCTGCGCGGCGTCCTCGACCGAGTCGGGCGCCGAGTTGGAGGTGACGGTCCACGTCGACGGGGCGAGGACGGTGAAGCCGTGTGGTGCCTTGAGGTCGGGCTGGTCGAAGCAGGCCCACAGCTTGCGGGCCTCGTCGGTCTCGAGGCTGGTCCAGACGTAGACGAGCTTGTCGGTGGGGTCGACGGTGCGGAGGATGCCCTCGCCGCTGCCGGTGTTGGTGGTCGACGCCTCGACGACGAGCACGTTGTCGGCGGCCAGTCCGGTGAGGGGGAGGCGGCCGTCCCGGGCGGTGCTGACGTCGAGCTCGACGCCGTTGAGGCTGGCCCTGGAGACGTCGGCGACGCAGTCGACGAAGGTCGAGGCGCCCGGCTCGCGGCAGGTGAAGGTGATGGTGCTGACCGAGGCGAAGCGCTCGCCCTCGAGCAGCCCGGTCATGTCGACCTCGATGTCGTAGCGCTCGACCTCGAGCAGGCGGGACCGCTCGGCGGCTTCGATCTGGGTCAGGCTCAGCAACGTCATGGGGTGACCGTACTCACAGAGCCCGCGAACGCTAATTTGGCGGCATGGACGACGCAACGCTGGCCGATCGACCGTCCTCCTGGCCGGTCGTGCGCACTCGCGACCTGCACCGGGACGGGTGGATCGTCGCGCTGCGCGAGGACGTCGTGACGAGGCCCGGCCACCCCGAGGACGAGTTCACCAGGATCTCGCTCGAGCACCCCGGCGCGGTCGTGGTCCTCGCGGTCGACGACGAGGAACGGGTGCTGTGCCTGCGGCAGTACCGCCACACGACCCGCCGTGACTTCGTGGAGCTGCCCGCGGGGCTGAAGGACGCGGCGGGGGAGCCGGCGGTGGACACGGCCCGTCGCGAGCTGCGAGAAGAGGCCGAGCTCGCCGCGAGCTCGTGGCAGCTGCTGCTCAGCACCTTCGCCAGCGCGGGCATCAGCGAGGAGGTGCACGACATCTTCCTCGCGCGCGGGCTCACGTCCGCGCCGCGCGGGGACTTCGAGCTGGTGCACGAGGAGGCGGAGATGGAGACCTTCTGGGCGCCGATGTCCGACCTCCTCGACGCGGTGCTCGAGGGACGTGTCCGGCAGGGTCCGCTGGCCCAGGCGGTGCTGGCCTACGACGTGCTCAAGAGGCGCGGTTTGCTCGAATCGTTGTGACAGGCGAAGGGCGGTAGTGTCGCTCCGTTGTGACACGGGTCACGAGGTGTGACGCGTGCAGGCTCGGCACGTCAGTTCGGCAAGGAGACAAGGTGAAGGTCGGCGTTCCCAAGGAAGTCAAGAACCACGAGTACCGGGTGGCGATCACCCCGGCCGGTGTCCACGAGTTCACCACGCACGGCCACGAGGTCGTCGTGCAGGAAGGGGCGGGCCTGGGCTCGTCCATCGCCGACGAGGAGTTCGTCGCGGCCGGCGCGCGCATCCTGCCCACCGCCGACGACGTCTGGGAGTACGCCGACCTGGTGCTCAAGGTCAAGGAGCCGATCGAGGAGGAGTACCCCCGCATGCGCGAGGGGCAGGTGCTGTTCACCTACCTCCACCTGGCCGCCGACAAGCCGCTGACCGAGGAGCTCGTCAAGCGCAAGGTCACCGCCATCGCCTACGAGACCGTCCAGACCCCCGACGGGGCGCTGCCGCTGCTGCACCCGATGTCCGAGGTCGCGGGCCGCCTGGCCCCGCAGGCCGGCGCCTACCACCTGATGCGTGCCGGCGGTGGCCGCGGCGTGCTGCTCGGCGGCGTGTCCGGTGTCTACCACGGCAAGGTCGTGGTCATCGGCGCCGGCGTGTCGGGCATGAACGCCGCCGCGATCGCCCTCGGCATGCACGCCGAGGTGCTGCTGCTCGACAAGGACATCAACAAGCTCCGTTCGGCGGACCGGATCTACCAGGGCCACCTGCAGACGATCGCGTCCAACGGCTACGAGATCGAGCGCGCGTGCCTCGACGCCGACCTGGTCATCGGCGCCGTCCTGGTCCCGGGCGCGAAGGCGCCCACCCTGATCTCCAACGACCTGGTCTCGCGGATGAAGCCCGGCTCGGTGCTGGTCGACATCTCGATCGACCAGGGCGGCTGCTTCGAGGACTCCCGCGCCACCACGCACGCCGACCCGACCTACCAGGTCCACGAGTCGATCTTCTACTGCGTGGCCAACATGCCCGGTGCGGTGCCCCACACCTCGACGTACGCCCTCACCAACGTGACGCTGCCCTACGCCGTCGCGCTGGCCGACAAGGGCTGGCAGCAGGCGTGCAAGGACGACCACAGCCTCGCCCTCGGGCTCAACACCCACGACGGCCAGCTCACCAACGGCCCGGTCGGCGAGGCGGTCGGCCTGGAGGCCGTGGGGCTGGATACCGTCCTCGTGTGAGTGATCGTGGGTGACGCCCTGACGCGCGCCATCCGCACCTACCTCGACCACCTGGCCGTGGAGCGCGGACTGGCGGCCAACACCCTGACGTCCTACCGGCGCGACCTGCGGAGGTACGCCGCACACCTGGACGCCGAGGGTGTCGGCACCCTCGACGAGGTGAGCGAGGCGGTGGTCTCGGGCTTCCTGATGCGGTTGCGCGAGGGGGACGCCGACCACCCGCCGCTGAGCTCGACCTCGGCCGCGCGGACCGTCGTGGCGGTCCGGGGGTTCCACAAGTTCGCCGTCGCGGACGGCCTGGCGACCCACGACCCGGCAGGTGCGGTCAAGCCGCCGACGCCGGCCAAGCGGCTGCCGAAGGCGCTCCCGCTCTCCGACGTCGAGGCGATCCTCGAGGCCGCCGGGTCGGCGGACACCACGCTCGCGCTGCGTGACCGCGCGCTGCTGGAGGTGCTCTACGGCACCGGGGCCCGGATCTCCGAGGCGGTTGGCCTCGACGTGGACGACGTGGACACGGTCGACGCGACGGTCCTGCTGCGCGGCAAGGGGTCGAAGGAGCGGCTGGTGCCGATCGGCGGCTACGCCCTCGACGCGGTCGCGGCCTACCTCACCCGGGCCCGCCCCGAGCTGGTGGCCGCGAAGACGCCGGGCGGCGCGATGTTCCTCAACTCCCGGGGCGGGCGGCTGTCACGGCAGAGCGCCTGGGCGGTCCTGGTGCGGACCGCCGAGCGGGCGGGCGTCACCCGCGACGTCTCGCCGCACACGCTGCGCCACTCGTTCGCCACGCACCTGCTCGACGGTGGTGCCGACGTCCGCGTCGTGCAGGAGCTGCTCGGCCACGCATCGGTGACCACGACGCAGGTCTACACGCTGGTGACCGTCGACAACCTGCGCGAGGTCTTCGCCACCGCGCACCCCCGGGCCCGTGACTGAGCTCCACGCGCCCGCGCTCCGGCTCCTGGACGGCGTCTCCTGGCAGGGCGAGGCCATCCCCGGCGATCGGCTGAAGTCGTTGCTGGCCGCCCTGGCCCTCGAGCCAAGCGGCGTGAGCGACGCCGGGCTGGCGGCGAGGGTGTGGGCGGACGACGAACCCGCCCACCCGACCAAGGCCCTGCAGGTGCTGGTCTCGCGCATCCGTTCGCGCACGCAGGCGTCGGTGCCGGTGCGGCACGACGGCGGCTACCGCCTCGGGCTGGCGGTGGCGGACGTGGACGCGTGGACGCTCACGCGACGCGTCACCGATGCCCGGGCGGCCCTGGCTGCCGGCGACCCCGCGGCCGCCCTGGACCTGGTCGACGTCGTGTCGGGGTGGTCCGTCTCGACCGTCGACTCCGGCCCGCTCGCCGACCTGCGCGCCCGGGCCCGCGCGGACCTCGCCGACGCGCTCCGCACCCGTGGCGTCGCGCTCAGCCGGACCGGTCGCCACGACGAGGCCGCTCCGGTGCTCGCCACGGTCGCGGCGACCGCTGGCGACGACGTGGAGGTGCGGGAGGCGTGGTTGCGCTCGCAGGCCGCAACAGCCGGCGCGGCCACCGCGCTGTCGAGCTACGAGGCCTTCCGCGAGGACCTCGCCGACCGGCTCGGCGTCGATCCCGACCCGACGCTGCAGCGGCTCCACGCCGAGCTGCTCGCGGCCGACGCCCCGGTCCGCAGCGGTGTGCGTCACGACGTCGGGGACACCGGGGGGCTGCTCGGCCGCGACGCCGACCTCGAGCGACTGCGCACGAGCATGGCCAGCGGCCGGCTCACGACGATCCTGGGCCCCGGCGGCATCGGCAAGACCAGTGCCGCCCAGCTGCTCGCCGCCGAGTCCACGGTGCCGCGCGTGCACGTGGTCGAGCTGGTCGGCGTGGGCGCCGGCGACGACGTGGTCGCGGCGGTCGGCGCCGCCCTCGGGGTCCGCGGCTCGTTCACCACCCGCCACGCGCTCACCGCGGCCCAGCAGTCCGACGTGCGTGGGCGGTTGGCCCAGGAGCTCGACGCCGCGCCCGCGCTGCTCGTGCTCGACAACTGCGAGCACGTCCTGGAGCCGGTCGCGGCCCTGGTGGCGTTCCTGCTGGCGACCACGCGCGACCTCCGGGTGCTCACGACCAGCCGCGCGCCGCTGCGGCTGGCGGCGGAGCGGGTGGTGCCGCTGAGCCAGCTCGCCGACCCCGACGCCGAGCAGCTGTTCGTACGCCGCGCGCTCGCCGTCCGCCCGGACGCCGCCGTGGACGCCGACACCGTGCGCGCGGTGGTGTCGCGCCTCGACGGTCTCCCGCTCGCGGTCGAGCTCGCCGCCGCCCGGGTGCGGACGATGACCGTCGCGGAGGTCGCGGCCGCCCTGTCCGACCGGTTCGCCACGCTGCGCACGCGCGATCGCAACGCGCCGGACCGCCACCGCACCCTCGAGGCCGTCATCGGCTGGTCGTGGGACCTGCTGGCCGCCGACGAGCGGCGCGCCCTGGCCTGGCTCTCGGTCTTCCAGGACGGCTTCGACCGCGCCACTGCCGCCGCGGTGCTGGGCCCGGACGGGCTCGACCTCGTCGACGGCCTCGTGGAGCAGTCGCTGCTCGTCCTCACCGAGGACGCGGGCACCACCCGGTTGCGCGCGCTCGAGACCATCCGCGAGTTCGCCGCCAAGCAGCTCGCCTCGACGGGCGAGCACGACGACGCCGTGCGTGCCCAGCAGCGGTGGGCCACCGACCTGTCGCAGCGGTGCCACGACCTCGTGGTCGCGGACGACCAGGTCGAGCTCGTCGACCTCCTCGTCCGCGAGCAGAACAACCTGACCGACGTGCTGCGCCACGCGCTGGCGGTGGGGGACCGCGAGCTGGTGGCGCGCCTCGTCAGCCTGCTGGGGAGCCTGTGGACCATCACCGGCGACCAGCCGCGGATCTTCGCGATCTGCGACCCGGCATTCGAGCTGATGACCGGGTGGGACGTGCCCGCCGAGCTGCTCCGGCCCGCCCAGGAGGCGGCCGGCGCCCTGATGGTCCACCTCAGCTGGATGCCCGGCGTCGACCTCGACGGGCTGCGCGACCTCCTGCTGCAGGGGGACGTGCCGACGGGGACGTGGGGGCTGATCGGCCACACGGTCTACGTCGCCGACGAGCCCGCCGACCCGGCGGCCCGGGTCGCGCTGGTCGCCGACGCCCAGGACGACCCCGTTCGGGCGGGTGCCCTCCTCATGTGGGCCGCGATCCTCTCGGAGAACGACGGCGACGTGGACTCCGCCCGGACGTACGCCGCCCGCGCCCTGGCCGCCGGGACGCTCACGCCGTACCTGTTGGCCTCGGTCCACGCCGAGCTCAGCCAGCTCGCGATGGCCGTCGGCGACCACCGGAGCGCAGCGCACCACGCGTCGATCGCGTGGCCGATGCTGCTGCAGGTGCACTCCGTGACCGATGCGTACAGCCTGCGCGTCGCGACCGCGATCTCACCGCTGCTCGACGGGGAGGTCGACCGGGCCGAGGCGATGTTGGAGGAGTTCGGCGAGCCGGACGGCGAGACCGCCCAGATGGGCGCACGACTCACCTGGCACGCCGCGCAGGCGGAGCTGGCCCTGGCGCGCGGCGACTTCGCCGGCGCGGTCCGCCGCTACGACTCGATCGTGGGGATGGTGCTGGAGGCCGACCCGGCCGGCGGGGTCAACCCGTGGTTGATGCTGTCGGCCTCGGCCGCGCTGGTGAGCCGGGCACGGTTCGGCGAGCGCGACGTGGACGCCCGCGCCGACGAGCTCCGCGACGTGCTGGTCGGCGCGGGCGGTGAGCTGCTCGACGGCCGCCTGTGGTTCACCGACCTGCCCCTCGACGGCGTGCTGATGGTCGCCCTGGCCGCCTGGGTGCTCCGCTACGGTCCGGCCGAGCAGCACGAGGACGGAGTGCTGCTCCTGGCCATCGCCCAGCGGTGGGCCTACAACCGCAGCATCCCGGTGATGTCTTGGGAGCCGATGGTGGGCCTGGCCGACGCGGCCCTGCCCGGGCGGGTCGACCAGCTCCTCGACGAGCTGGCCGACCGTGCCGGGCTGGCGCTGCTGCCCGACGCGACGGCGGCCGTCGGCCGGCTGCGCCGCGCCTGGCAGTGACCGGCTCAGAGCTTCTTGAAGCGGCGCACCGAGAGCGGGGCGAAGATCGCCACGACCACGGCACAGCCGACGAGCGCCCAGCCGACCGCGCCGGTCACCTCACCGTGGTTGGCGAGGTCGCGCAGGGCGGTGATCACCAGCGAGACCGGGTTGACGTTCGCGAACGCCTCGAGGGGGCGCGGCATCGTCTCGGTCGGCACGAAGGCGTTGGACAGGAACGTCAGCGGGAACATCACCAGCAGCGAGATGCCCTGGACCCCCTGGGCGTTGCGGCCCACGAGGCCGAAGAACGTGAAGATCCACGCCAGTGACCACCCGGCGACCACGGCGAGCATGATCGAGCCCGCCACGCCGACGAAGCCGCCACCGGGCCGGTAGCCGATGAGGATGCCGACCCCGAAGGTCAGGCAGGCGGCGATGAAGTAGCGCAGCATGTCGGCCACCATCGGGCCGGCCAACGGGGCGATGCGGGCGATGGGGAGCACCTTGAACCGGTCGAAGACCCCCGAGTCGAGGTCGGTGCGGAGCTGGACACCCGTGGCCACGCACGCCGTCAGGACCGTCTGCCCGATCAGGCCGGGGATGATGAGCGGGAGGTAGCTCGACACGTCGCCCGAGATGGCGCCGCCGAAGATGTAGGCGAACATCGCGGTGAAGATCAGCGGCTGGATGGTGACGTCGAACATCACCTCGAGGTTGCGGCGCATCTTCACTGTGGCACGCCAGGCGAGCGTGAAGGTCTGGGAGAGCGTGTCGGCGAGGCTGACGCGCTGCTCGAGGTCGGGGAGCGGGGGAGCGGTGCTCAGGGGGGTGGTGGTCGTCATCGCGACACCTCCATCTGGGTCGGCTGGTCGCTGGGGCTGGCGTCGGTGCCGGTGGCGTCCCCGGGATCGTCCGTGCTGTCAGGGCCGCCGGTGTCGTGGCCGGTGAGGGCGAGGAACACCTCGTCGAGCGACGGCTTCTGCACCGTCACCGACTCGATCGAGACGCCCCGGTCGCGCAGAGCGACCAGCACGTCGATCGACTGGTCGGTGCGCTGGAGCGGGATGTTGACGCGCCGTGACTCGGGGCTGAGCACGGGCGCCTCCCCGAGCAGCTGCTCGGCGAGCTCGGCGGCGGCCGGCAGGTCGGCCGCGTCCGCGAGCTGGAGCTGGAGCGTCGAGCGCCCGACCGACGACTTGAGCTCGTCGGCGGTGCCCTCCGCCACCTTGAGCCCGTGGTCGATGACCGCGATCCGGTCGGCGAGCTGGTCGGCCTCGTCGAGGTACTGCGTCGTCAGCAGGACGGTGCTGCCCTCGAGCACGAGCTCGCGGATCGTGGTCCACATCTGGCCGCGGGTGCGCGGGTCGAGCCCGGTCGTCGGCTCGTCGAGGAAGATCAGCGGCGGGCGCGTGATGAGGCTCGCGGCGAGGTCGAGGCGGCGACGCATGCCGCCCGAGAACGCGGAGATCGGCTTGGACGCGGCCTCGGTGAGGTCGAACTGCTCGAGCAGGTGAGCCCCGCGGCTGCGGGCCTCGGCCCGCCCCAGGCCCTGGAGCCGTGCGAACAGCCAGAGGTTCTCGGTCGCGGTCAGGTTCTCGTCGACGGACGCGAACTGCCCCGTGACGCCGAGCAGCTGACGGACCAGGTGCGGCTCGCGGCGTACGTCGTGGCCGAACACCTGCGCGTCGCCGCCGTCGATGGGGATGAGCGTGGCGAGCATGCTCAACATGGTGGTCTTGCCGGCGCCGTTGGGGCCGAGGACGCCGAAGACCTCGCCGCGGTGGACCTCGAGGTCGACGCCGTCGACGGCGCGGTGCTCGCCGAACGTCTTGACGAGGCCCTCGGCGCGGACCGCAGGCGCGGAGGGATGTGGTGTGTTCATGGGACGGAGCCTGCGCCGTCGCGCCTTCACGCCGGTTTCACGCCGCGATCGCCGGGTTTCACGCGGCTGGTGATTGGATCAGGGCATGCGCCTCGACACCCTGGTGCCGACCGGCGCCGACTCCGATGCGGTGTACGACGCCTTCTCGACCTGGGTGGCCCAGCAGGGACTAGACCTCTACCCCCACCAGGACGAGGCGGTCATCGAGCTCGTCGGCGGCAACCACGTCATCCTCGCCACCCCGACCGGCTCGGGGAAGTCGATGGTCGCGATCGGCGCCCACGCCGCGGCACTGGCGCAGGACAAGGTCAGCTTCTACACCGCGCCGATCAAGGCCCTCGTCAGCGAGAAGTTCTTCGCGCTGTGCGAGGTCTTCGGTGCCGAGAACGTCGGCATGCTCACGGGCGACGCGGCCGTCAACGCCGACGCCCCCATCATCTGCTGCACCGCGGAGATCCTGGCCAACCTCGCCCTGCGCGAGGGCCGCGCGGCCGACGTCGGCCTGGTGGTGATGGACGAGTTCCACTTCTACGCCGAGCCCGAGCGTGGCTGGGCGTGGCAGGTGCCGCTGCTCGAGCTGCTCGACGCCCAGTTCCTGCTGATGTCGGCGACGCTGGGTGACGTGTCCTTCTTCGCGAAGGACCTCACCGCCCGCACCGGGCGCGACGTCGCGGTGGTGGACGACGCCGAGCGGCCGGTGCCGCTGACGTTCACCTGGTCGCTCGACCACCTCGGCGAGACGCTCGAGGAGCTCGTCGCCACCAACCAGGCGCCGGTCTACGTCGTGCACTTCACCCAGGCCGCCGCGGTCGAGCACGCGGTCTCGCTGCTCAACGCGAGGTCGCCCGCCGGCCGGAGCGTCGACAAGGACGCGATCGCCGAGCGCATCGGGGGGTTCCGCTTCGGCGCCGGCTTCGGCAAGACGCTCTCCAGACTGGTGCGCAACGGCATCGGGGTGCACCACGCGGGGATGCTCCCGAAGTACCGCCGCCTCGTGGAGCAGCTCGCCCAGTCGGGGCTGCTCAGCGTCATCTGCGGCACCGACACCCTGGGGGTCGGCATCAACGTGCCGATCCGGACCGTGCTGTTCACCGGCCTCGCCAAGTTCGACGGCAACCGCCAGCGGGTGCTGCGCACGCGCGAGTTCCTCCAGATCGCGGGCCGGGCCGGTCGCGCCGGTTACGACACGGCGGGGTACGTCGTCGTGCAGGCGCCCGAGCACGTCATCGACAACGAGCGGGCGAAGGCGAAGGCCGAGGCCAAGAACGCCGCCCCCGGCGCCAACGCGAAGCGCAAGTCCAAGGCGCAGCTGAAGAAGCCGCCCGAGGGCACCGTGGTGTGGACCGAGCAGACCTTCGACAAGCTGGTGGCGGGCGTGCCCGAGCAGCTGGTGTCGCGGATGAAGGTCGACAACGCGATGCTGATCAACGTCGCCTCCCGCGAGGAGGACGCGTTCGTGGTGATGCGGCGACTGCTCACCGACAACCACGAGGACCGCCGCCAGCAGCTGCGGCTCTCGCGCCGGGCCCTGCGCCTGGCCCGCAGCCTCGTGCGCACCGGCGTGCTGACCCGGCTCGAGGAGCTCGACCGGTGGGGGCGTCGCTACGTCCTGACGGAAGACCTGCCCGCCGACTTCGCGCTCAACCAGCCGCTGGCCCACTTCGCGCTGGCCGCTCTCGACGTCCTCGACCCGGAGTCGGAGACCTACACCCTCGACATCGTCACCGTCATCGAGTCGGTCCTCGAGGCCCCCCGGCAGATCCTGATGGCCCAGCAGTTCGCCGCCCGGGGTGAGGCCGTGCAGGAGATGAAGGCCGACGGCATCGAGTACGACGAGCGGATGGCGCTGCTCGAGCAGATCACCTGGCCCCAGCCTCTGGCCGAGCTCCTCGAGGGTCTGTACGAGACCTACCGCCAGCGCCACCCCTGGTTGCGCGAGGACGCGCTGACCCCCAAGACCGTGGTGCGGATGATGTGGGAGCAGGGCATGAGCTTCACCGACTTCGTCGGCCGCTACCAGCTCGCCCGGTCGGAGGGGCTGGTCCTGCGCTACCTCACCGATGCTTACCGCACGCTGCGCCAGACCGTGCCCGACGAGCACCGCACCCCCGAGCTCGACGACCTCGTCGAGTGGCTGGGGGAGACGGTGCGCCAGACCGACTCCTCGCTGCTCGACGAGTGGGAGGCGCTCAGCGACCCCGAGCACGTCCCGGGCCGGGTCAGCCACCACGAGCCCCCGCCGCCCCCGCGGCCGCTCACCAAGCAGGGGCGGACGTTCGAGGTGATGGTGCGCAACGCCATGTGGGCGCGCGTCGACCACGTCGCCCGCGACGACCTCGACGGCCTGATGCGCCTCGAGCGGGCCGCGGCCGAGCGCGCCGACCCGCCCCGCTCGGTCGTCATGGGTCGGTCGGTGTGGGACGCGGCGATCGAGGACTACTACGCCGAGCACGACACGGTGCTCACCGACGGCGACGCCCGCGGCCCGTCCCTGCTCGTCCTCGGCCCCGAGACCACCGGCGAGCCCGTCGGCGGCGAGGAGGGCGAGACGGCCCGCGTCCGCGACGTACGCCAGACGATCCACGACCCCGAGGGCCACCACGACTGGGTGATCGAGGCGCGCCTCGACTGCGACGCGTCCGACGAGGCCGGCGAGCTGGTGCTCCCGACCGTGGCCATGCGGCGGCTCTGAGCGCGGTCCGCGAGTGCACAGGTTCGTCCACAGTGACCGGCTCGTTGTGCACTCAACCGGGGCGCCGTGCACAGATTTGGGGTGCCGGTTGTGGGGAGTGCCCCCACCTGTTGTGGGCCGCGCGGGGTGGACCTAGGCTCGCCCGCGACCCGATGTGGGAAGTGTCGCCGTGTCGACAAAGTTCGCGGCCTCGGACGTGATGCAATCAGAACAGTCGATCAAGGAGCGCACGTGATGAACAGTGGCGGACCGTCCACCCCCTCCTGGCCCTCCGGCAGCACCGCCGGCGAGATGCCGCCGCTGGTGAGTCCGCCGCTACCGCCCGTCGTGGACGCTCCCTCCACCGCCGGCTCCACCGAGCCGATCCCCTTCCCCCGAGCCCAGGAGCCCCCCGTGACGTCCCTGCCGCAGGCCGCCGCAGCGTCGGCCGCCGAACCCACCATCGGCCCGACCGGTCGCCCGCTGCCGCAGTTCCCGGTGCCCGGCCCCGTCAGCGGTCCGACCCGGGCGCGGGTGGTGTCGATGTGCAACCAGAAGGGCGGCGTCGGCAAGACCACGACGACCATCAACCTGGGCGCCTCGCTCGCGGAGTACGGCCGCAAGGTGCTGCTCGTCGACTTCGACCCGCAGGGCTCGCTCTCGGTCGGGCTCGGGCTCAACCCGCACGAGATGGACCTGACCATCTACAACCTGCTGATGCAGCGCGACATCTCCGTCGAGGACGTCGTCGTGCCGTCGGGTGTGCCGGGCATGGACCTACTGCCCTCCAACATCGACCTGTCCGCCGCCGAGGTGCAGCTGGTCCACGAGGTGGCCCGCGAGCAGACGCTGCAGCGCGTGCTGGCGCCGGCCCTCGACCAGTACGACGTCATCCTGATCGACTGCCAGCCGTCCCTGGGACTGCTGACCGTCAACGCGCTGACCGCCTCGGACGGGGTGATCGTCCCGCTCGAGTGCGAGTACTTCGCGCTGCGCGGCGTGGCGCTGCTGAAGACGACGATCGACAAGGTCCGCGAGCGCCTCAATCCCAAGCTCGAGGTCGACGGGATCCTCGGCACCATGTTCGACGGTCGCACCCTCCACAGTCGCGAGGTGATGGAGCGGCTCGTCCAGGCCTGGGGCGACAAGGTCTTCCACACCGTCATCCGCCGCACCGTGAAGTTCTCCGACGCCACCGTCGCGGGTGAGCCGATCACGTCCTACGCGTCGGCCTCCACCGGTGCCGGCCACTACCGCGAGCTCGCGCGGGAGGTGACCACCCGATGGCCCGCCGCGTGAGCATGCCGACCGCGGATGACCTGTTCCGCGCCACCGGCGACGGGAACGACGGCGCCCAGGCCGCGCGCCCCGTGCGCGCGGTCGCCGACCAGCCCGAGACCACCGAGGCGGAGGCCGGTCCGAGGAAGCCCTCCGGCCGCGTGCGCCACGACGAGAAGATGACCGTCTACGTCACCTCCGACGAGCTGCTCGACATCGAGCACACCCGGCTGACGCTGCGACGCCGCAACGGGCTGGCGGTCGACCGGGGCCGGCTGGTGCGCGAGGCGCTGGCGCTGGTGCTGGCCGACTTCGAGGCCAACGGCGACGACAGCGCGCTGGTGCGGCGGCTGACGGAGGAGTGAGCGCAGCACAGCCCGGCGCGACGCTCGAGCCTGCCGCGCCGACCGACGGCGAGGCGCCCGCCTTCGCCGTACGCCTCGACAACTTCGAGGGACCCTTCGACCTGCTGCTCAGCCTGATCGCCAAGCACAAGCTCGACATCACCGAGGTCGCGCTCTCGCGCGTCACCGACGAGTTCATCGCCCACGTCAAGGCCGGCGGGCCCGAGTGGGACCTGGAGCAGACGACCTCGTTCCTGCTGGTCGCCTCGACCCTGCTGGACCTCAAGGCCGCGCGGCTGCTGCCGCAGGGCGACGTCGAGGACGAGGAGGACCTGGCGCTGCTGGAGGCCCGCGACCTGCTGTTCGCGCGCCTCATGCAGTATCGCGCGTTCAAGGTCGTGGCCGGTGTGCTGGAGGAACGGCTGGCCGCCGAGTCGACGCGCCACCCGCGCCAGGTCGGCATGGAGGATCGCTTCGCCAGCCTGCTGCCCGAGGTGCTGATCGGCATCGGGCTGGAGCAGTTCGCCCAGCTCGCCGCCAAGGCGCTGGAGCCCAAGCCCGTGCTCGAGGTCTCGCTGCAGCACATCCACGCCGCCAAGGTGAGCGTGCGCGAGCAGGCGAGCATCGTGATGGACCGGTTGCGCCACGCCGGCACGGCGACCTTCCGCGCGCTGTGCGGCGACTCGCCCGACCGGCTCACCACCGTCGCGCGGTTCCTGTCGCTGCTCGAGCTGTTCCGCGAGGGCGTGGTCGCCTTCGACCAGGTCACGCCGCTGGGCGAGCTGACGATCCGCTGGACCGGCGACGACGACGCCGAGGTCGAGATCACCGACGAGTTCGACGGGGCACCCCCGCTGGTCGAGGACGTGCAGGCCGTGGATGTAGAACAGACGAGTGAGTGAGTACGCCGATGAGTGAGACCCCGAGCGAGACCGCCGACGACCAAGTGGTGGACGAGCAGGTGGTGGACGAGCAGGTGGTGGACGAGCAGGTGGTGGACGAGCAGGTCACCGACCAGCAGGTCGCCGACGAGCAGCCGGACGCCGACGTCGAGACCCTCGCGGTGGCCGTGGCCGACCTGCGCCCGGCGCTGGAGGCCATCTTGATGGTGGCCGACCAGGCGCTCGACAAGGTCCAGCTCGCCTCCGTGGTGGGCCACCCGGTCGAGGCGGTGGACGAGGCGCTGCGCGCGCTCGCGGCGGAGTACACCGAGCAGGGCCGCGGGTTCGAGCTGCGCAGCGTGGCCGGCGGCTGGCGCTTCTACACGCGCGACGAGTTCGCCGGTGTCGTCGAGAGCTTCGTGCTCGAGGGCCAGCAGGCCCGCCTGACCCAGGCGGCGCTGGAGACGCTGGCGGTCGTCGCCTACAAGCAGCCCGTGTCCCGGGCCCGGGTCTCGGCCGTCCGCGGGGTCAGCGTCGACGGCGTGATGCGCACCCTCCTCACCCGCGGACTCGTCGAGGAGGCGGGGCAGGACGCCGAGACCGGCGCCAACCTCTACCGCACGACCACCTACTTCCTCGACCGGATCGGGATCACCTCGCTCGACGAGCTGCCCGAGCTGGCGCCGTACCTCCCCGACATGGAGGACCTCGAGGACGAGCTGACGCAGATGGCGGCCCCCACCCCCGAGCCCGCCGCCGAGCCCGCCGCCGAGGCGCCTGCGGCGGTCCACCACGCGCCGCACAGCGGGCAGGGCACCGAGCCGGACGGCGGGACCGAGGTCTCATGAGCACCCCACGAAACCGCTCGCTGCACTCGCGCTTCCGCGGGGATCCCGCATGAAGCCGCACGACGAGAAGGACACCCACCCGGCCTCGCAACGTCCCGACACCGACGACGACGGGCTCATCCGGCTGCAGAAGCTGCTCGCGCAGTCGGGCGTCGCCAGCCGGCGCAAGTGCGAGGAGCTGATGCTCGAGGGCGCCGTCGAGGTCGACGGCGAGGTCGTCACCCGCCTCGGCACCAAGGTCGACCCCCGCACGGCCGTCATCCGGGTCGAGGGCCGGCGGCTGCCGCCGATCAGCGCCTCGGTCTACCTCGTGCTCAACAAGCCCCGTGGGGTCGTGTCGACCATGAGCGACCCGGAGGGACGGCGCACCCTCGGCGACCTGGTCGCCGACCGGCCCGAACGGCTCTTCCACGTGGGGCGCCTCGACACCGACACCTCGGGCCTGCTGATCCTCACCAACGACGGGGACTTCGCCCAGCGCCTCGCGCACCCGTCCTTCGAGATCGACAAGACGTACGTCGCCGAGGTCGAGGGCCAGCTGCACAAGGGGATCGTCAAGCAGCTGTTGGCGGGGGTGACCCTCGACGACGGTCCGGTCGAGGTGTCGAGGGCCCGCATCGTCGAGGGCAGCCACGGCCGCACCTCGCGCGAGCGCACCATCGTCGAGCTGGTGATCCACGAGGGTCGCAACCGGATCGTGCGCCGGCTGCTGGCGCACGTCGGCCACCCGGTCACCCAGCTGACCCGCACGCAGATCGGTCCCGTCGTGCTCGGCAAGCTGGGCGTGGGGGAGATGCGCGAGCTCACGATCACCGAGCTCGGCGAGCTGATGGACTCAGCCAGCCTCTGATCGCGGGTAGCTCGCGGCGCGGTACGTCGGGCCCCAGGGTGGCGGCAGACGGCATCCCCGGGACCGTTCTCGGTGCGGTGTGCCGCCACCTTGCCAGCGCGCACCCTCGGCCCGCCTGAAGGTCCACGCACCCGCGTGGACCTTCAGCCTCGGTGCCCGGCACCTGCCTGCATCTCGACGCAGGCGCGTGGAGATGCAGGCAGCCACAGCCCTCAGGAGCCGGCGCGGGTCAGGCTCAGCTCGCTGCGGAGCAGGGTGTCGCCGCCCTGCGCGAGCGTCGGCGCCCAGCTCAGCGCGACGCCGTTGTCGATGTCCTCGGAGCAGCGGCAGGTGTTCGGCAACGGCGCCATCGCCGTCATCGCGTCCCAGACGTCGGAGTAGTAGCCCTCCATCCAGGTCGAGCCGGGCGTGAGGCTCTGCAGGCGCATGGAGGCCTCCACCTCGGGACCGCTGTCCGGGACGATCGTGCGCAGGCAGCCGACGAGCTCGGCGCTGGGCCGCATCTCGCCGTACCCCGTGTCGAGGTCGCCGAGGTAGCAGTCGATGCCCCGACTGACGCGCACCGCGCGCGGAGCGCCTGCGTTGACGACCTTGATCGAGGTGGAGATGGCCGAGCCCCCGGCCCACCACTTGTCGGTCTGCACGAGCTGGACGCCGGTCCCGGGTGCGGTGACCACGGTCCGCAGCACGGACGGGCTGGCGGCCGTGTTGCTGCCGCTCAGGGTCTGGCTCACGGGTTGCCACGGCACGACCGGGCGCTCCTCGGTGGAGTCGGAGTAGTAGAACGCCGGGATCTTGCGCGGGCCGTAGAGCACGCCGTCGATCACCGCGAAGGTCCCGCAGGCGTCGCCGTTGTCGTCGCTCGCGCTGCCCTCGGTCGTGAAGGGCCCGTTGTCGCCGAAGAACTCGCCGAGCTCGTCCTGGTCGGTGTAGAGGCTGCACTGGAGGTCGTTGCGGACGCCGTACGTCGCGATCGAGCGCAGCGCCGGCCCGGTCGGCGGAAGTCCGGTGTCGACGGTGCCGTCGTCGCCGATCCCGCCGGCGGCCTGGGAGACGGGGAACGTCGCGTGCGCGAAGTCGTCGAAGAACTTGTCGATCTTGAACCCGAGGACCTGGGCGCGGAAGCCCACGCCAGCCTTGAACCCGAGGTCCAGCTTCCACCACGGCCGCAGCGCGGGGTCGGCAGCGAACTCGGGGCCGATGCGCATCTTGACGTACGGCCCGGCGACGCCGTTGACCAGGAACGTCGTCTTGTTGCCGAGGTAGACCGACGCGTTGGCCTTGGCGGAGATCGACGGGGCCTGGGCGCTCAGCACGGGCTTGGGCGGCAGGAAGTAGGGAGTGGCCTTGTCGGGCGTGACGGTCGCGCCGATGCTCGACGACACCGAGGCCTCCACGCCGGTCGCGACCGTGGCCTCGCTGGACACGCTGCCGGAGATGGTGAACTGCGACTCGGGAGTCAGGAAGAGACCGGGCACGCCCGGGATCGGGATGGGGGCGGTGCGCAGCGGCGTGACCAGCAGGTTGGTCTCGGCCAGCTCGCACGACGCCTTGCCGCTGATGGTGGCCCTGGCGTACGCCTCGACCTTCGCGGTCGCGTCCATCTTCACCTGCGGCGTCGCGCCCGACCACACCCAGAACGGCCCGCGCTTGACGTAGGTCGACTTCCAGCTGAGGTCGAAGGTGGTGTCCACCGAGCCCGACACGGCGGCGTCGACCTCGAGGTTGGCGCTGCCACCGCAGGTCAGTGACTTCGCGAAGGGCGTCTTGCCGCGACGACGCGCCGACGTCTCGGGGTTGGCGCTGCTGAGGTCGAACGAGGTCGGCACGGACGCCGCGAAGTCGGCCTCGGTGACCGCCTCGGTGATGTCGGCGTTGACGACCTGGTAGTCGACCGCGCCACCAGCCTGGGTCGCTCCCACCGAGACGACCTTGACCAGCGCCCCGGTGGGCGTGGCGGCGCCGGGCGGGATCGACACGATGTCACCGGGCGAGTAGCCGGTGACCATCCGCACGACACCCGGCCCGGCCGGCTCGGTGCTGGTCGCCACGCTCACGACGTCGGTGGCCGAGGCCACCACGAGGTCGGGGGAGGTGACCACGTCGTAGTCGGTGGTGAGCTTGCCGAGCTGACCCTTCCCGACGGTGATCGTCGTGGGGTACGGCGCGGTGTAGGTGCCGGGCCGACGCTTGTCCTTGCTTCGGATGGTGGCGAGCTTCAGCGTGTAGCGCCCTGCCGGGACGTTGCTCAGGGTGACGGCCTTGGTCAGCTTCAGCTTGCGCTGCTTGCCGTTCGGCTGCACGAGCACCGCGGGAGCCGTCGTGCCTCGCGGCCGGTTGCCGACGGCGAGGCGGAGGCGGGTGAGGGAGTACCTCACCTTCGTCGTCGTACGCGTGCGCTTGCCGAGCGTGATCTTCCTCGTGGTGATCGAGGGGTAGTAGGTCCCCGGTGCTGCCTGCGACGAGCGGCCGACCTTGATCTTGGACGCGCGGACCTGGTAGGCGCCGGGGCGCAGCCCGCGCAGCGTTGTCGTGCGCACGATCGTCTTCTTGAAGCCCTTCGGTCCCGTGACCACGATCCGCGCCACGGGTCCGGCCACCTTGATCGTCAGGGAGGGACCGCGCGGGGCGTCCGCGACCGCCGTGGTCGACACGGAGGCGGCCACCGCTGCGGAGGCGGCCAGCGCCAGGGCGAGGAGGGCGAGGAGGGTCGACCGGACGGTCCTGGGCGTGTTCATGCCGGGAGTCGACCATGCGGCGGGGCGGGATGAGCATCCCCACTTCCGGGGTGGTGTCGCCGCGGGCGGGCCTGCTCACGCTGTGGCGACCGGACCGGAGCGACCGTGGACCGCCACTAGGCTGGCGCGGTGGCAGTCAGAGCAGTCAGAGGAGCAACCCAGCTCGACGACGACACCCGCGAGCACATGCTCGAGCGGGTGGCCGAGATGGTGACCGACGTGATGGAGGCCAACGGCCTCGACGTCGACGACTTCATCTCCGTCATCTTCACCGCGACCAGCGACCTCGTCAGCGAGTTCCCGGCGTACGCCGCCCGCCGGCTCGGCTTCGGCGAGGTGCCGCTGATCTGCGCGCGCGAGCTCGAGATTGCCGGCTCCATGCCGCGCTGCGTGCGGATGATGGCCCACGTCGAGACCGACCTGGCCCGCGCCGACATCACCCACGTCTACCTGCACGGCGCGGCCAACCTGCGCCGCGACCTGACCAAGACCCGCGACGTCCCCGATGCCTGATCCGGCACTGGGGCTGGTCGAGGTCGTCGGCACCGGCCTGGTCGGCACGTCGATCGCGCTGGCCGCTCGCCGGGCCGGGTTGGACGTCGTCCTGTCCGACCTGTCCGCCGAGCACGTGCGGACGGCCACGGGGCTGGGTGCCGGTCACGCGAGGCGGACCGACGACCGTCCCGCGCTGGTCGTGGTCGCCGTACCCCCCGACCACCTCGGCGCGGCGATCGCAGCTGCGCTGAGCGACGGCGACGCGCTCGTCACCGACGTCGGCAGCATCAAGGGCCGGCCGCTGCGGGAGGTGGCGGAGCGCGTCGACGCCGCCGCTTTGACGCGCTACGTCGGCTCCCACCCGATGGCGGGAAGCGAGCGCTCGGGCCCGCTGGCCGCCAGCGCCGCGCTCTTCGACGGTCGGCCGTGGGCCGTCACCCCGCACGCGACGTCCTCGCCCGAGGCGGTGGCGGCCGTCGCGGCCCTGGTCGAGCTCTGCGGGGCGGTGGCGACCACCCTCAGCCCCGAGGAGCACGACCTGGCGGTCGCCCGCACCTCGCACCTTCCCCACCTCGCCGCCGTGCTGGTGGCGGGACGCCTGGCGGGAGCGCCCGCGGAGCACCTGGCCCTGTCCGGGCAGGGCGTGCGCGACGTCACACGGATCGCGGCGAGCGACCCGGCGCTGTGGCAGCAGATCCTCGCCGCCAACGCGGCCGCGGTCACCGACCTGCTGGGTGAGCTCCGCGAGCAGCTCGACGGCCTGATCGACGCGGTGCGCGACGGCCGTCGTGACGCGCTGGGGGAGATCCTCAGCGCGGGGGTGAGCGGCACCGCGGCCATCCCCGGCAAGCACGGCGCGCCGGTGCGTCCGATGCGCTCGGTCTTCGTGTCGGTGCCCGACCATCCGGGCGAGCTGGCCCGTCTCTTCGGCGACGCCGGCGAGATCGGCGTCAACATCGAGGACGTCCACATCGACCACGATCCGGGCCGCCCCGTCGGCCTCACGGAGCTGGTCGTCGAGGAGGACCGGGCCGAGCACCTGCTGGGTGCGCTGGAATCTCGTGGTTGGACGACTCACCGGTAGGCTCACGTCCCGTGAGTTCCCTTGTCGTTGCCATCGATGGACCCTCCGGCTCCGGCAAGTCCAGCACCTCGCGGGGAGTCGCGTCCCGCCTCGGCATGCGCTACCTCGACACCGGCGCGATGTTTCGCGCCATCACCTGGTGGATGCTGACCCACGACGTCGACGTGACCGACGCGGACGCCGTCGCGGCCCGGGCCGGGGACGCGATCATCGAGTCCGGCACCGACCCGCAGGCCCCGACCATCCTGGTCGACGGCGAGGACGCCTCGGTCGCGATCCGCAGCGACGCGGTCAACGCCGCCGTCAGCCCGGTCAGCGCCGTCCCGGCCGTCCGCACCCGGCTGCTCGAGCTCCAGCGCTCGATCATCGAGGCCGGCTCCGACATCGTCGTCGAGGGCCGTGACATCGGCTCCGTCGTCGCCCCCGGTGCGGCGGTCAAGGTCTACCTCACCGCCGACCCCGCCGCTCGCGCGACCCGTCGCGCCGCCGAGGCCGGCGGGGACGTCGCCACGACGCAGGAGTCGCTGCTCGCCCGCGACCGGATCGACTCCGGCCGCGCCACCGCCCCGCTGACGATGGCCGACGGCGCGGTCCACATCGACACCACGCCGTACACCCTGGACGAGGTCGTCGGGCAGGTCGTCGCGCTCGTGGAGGCGGTGTCGGGGGCCGAGGCGTGAGCGACCTGCCACGCCCCAGCGACCGGCACCCGCGCCGGGCCATGCTGCGCGGCCTGCGTCCGGTGTTCCGGGCCGGGATCGGCGCCTACTGGGACCTCCACCTGCACGGCACCGTACGGGTGCCGACGGCCGGTCCCGCGATCTTCGCCTCCAACCACGCCGGCTGGCTCGACGGCCCGCTGCTCGCGATCGTGTCGCCGCGCCCCGTGCACGCGCTGACCAAGCAGGAGATGTTCGACGGCCGGCTCGGCGCGTTCCTGCGGGGCGCGGGCCAGATCCCGCTCGACCGGTTCGGCGCCGATCCCAGCGCCGTCAAGACCTGCCTGCGCGTGCTCGCCGACGGCGGCGCCGTCGGGATCTTCCCCGAGGGCACCCGCGGCGCGGGCGAGCTCGAGGTCTTCCACCACGGCGTCACTTACCTCGCCCTGGTCAGCGGCGCACCCGTCGTCCCCGTCACCCAGGTCGGCACCCGGCTGCCGGGAGGTCGCAGCAGCTCGCTGCCCCCGCGCGGCTCCCGGATCGACGTGTCGTACGGCGAGGCGTGGCGCACGACACGCACCCCCTGGCCGCGCACGCGGGAACACACGCTGGCCACCTCGGCGTTGCTGTGGGAGCACCTGCGCGAGCAGCAGGCCAGCGCACTCGCCCACCTCGGGCGCCGCCTACCCGGACCGTTGCCGGTCGGGGACCGCGAGGAGGAGCCGGACACCGGCTTCGTCCGCCACCCAGACATCGTGGCCACACCGCCACACCAGCAGGCCGCCACCGCGGCCGATCAGCAGGGAGCACCATGACCGAGCACGACACAGACCTCGGGGAGCCCACCGGCCCCACCCCGGTGCTGGCCGTCGTCGGCCGCCCCAACGTCGGGAAGTCGACGTTGGTCAACCGGATCATCGGCCGCCGCGAGGCGGTCGTCGAGGACCGACCCGGCGTCACCCGCGACCGCGTCTCCTACGACGCCGACTGGAACGGGCGCGCCTTCACCGTCGTCGACACCGGCGGCTGGGACCCCGACGCGCAGGGACTCTTCGAGCGGATCGCGCTGCAGGCCGAGGTCGCCGTCAGCCTGGCCGACGCCGTGCTCTTCGTCGTCGACGCCACCGTCGGCATCACCGACTCCGACGCCGCGGTCGTGAAGATCCTGCGCAAGTCGGGCAAGCCGGTCGTGCTGGCCGCCAACAAGGTCGACGACCAGCGCACCGAGGCCGAGGCCCACGGCCTCTGGAACCTCGGCCTGGGCGAGCCGTTCCCGGTCTCGGCCCTGCACGGCCGCGGATCGGGCGACCTGCTCGACGCCGTGCTCGCCGCGCTGCCCGAGACGCCGCCGCAGTCATTCGGCGAGGAGCTCGGCGGCCCGCGCCGCATCGCGCTCGTCGGCAAGCCCAACGTCGGCAAGTCGTCGCTGCTCAACAAGCTCGCCGGCTCGGAGCGCGTCGTCGTCGACAACGTCGCCGGCACCACGGTCGACCCGGTGGACGAGCTCGTCGACATGGGCGACCGCACCTGGCGCTTCATCGACACCGCCGGGATCCGCAAGCGGGTCAAGGAAGCGTCGGGCCACGAGTACTACGCCTCGCTGCGGACCTCGACGGCCATCGACCGCGCCGAGGTCGCCGTGCTGGTCCTCGACGCCGAGCAGAGCATCTCCGAGCAGGACATGCGCATCATCCAGACGATCCGCGACGCCGGCCGGGCGATGGTCGTCGCGTTCAACAAGTGGGACCTCGTCGACGACGAGCGCCGGTACTACCTCGAGCGCGAGATCGAGCGCGACCTCGTGCAGATCCAGTGGGCGCCGCGCATCAACATCACGGCGCGCACCGGCTGGCACGTCGACCGGCTGGTGCCGGCGCTCGACAAGGCCCTCGAGGGCTGGGAGACCCGGGTCTCCACCGGCGCGCTCAACACCTTCCTCGGCCGCCTCGTGGGGGAGCACCCGCACCCCGTCCGCAGCGGCAAGCAGCCCAAGATCCTGTTCGCGACCCAGCCGTCGACGGCCCCGCCGACGTTCGTGCTGTTCACGAGCGGCAAGCTCGACGCGGCGTACGAACGCTTCGTGGAGCGCCGCCTGCGCGAGGAGTTCGGGTTCGTCGGCACGCCGATCGTGATCAACCAGAAGCCGCGCGAGAAGCGCAAGCGCACCTAGTCAGCACAGCTCAGCCCAGGTCTGCTCAGGTCAGCTCAGGGCGGCTCACGGCGTCAGGCCGCGCTCGGTCAGCCACGCCCGCGGGTCGACCGGTGCGGCGCCCCCCGGTCGCACCTCGAGGTGGAGGTGCGGTCCGATGCTGTTGCCGGTGGTGCCCAGCAGCCCGATCGGCTCGCCGATCAGGATCGCCTGACCCTCGAAGACCAGCGGCTGGAGCTGGTGGTTGTACCAGACCTCGGTGCCGTCCTGAAGGGTCAGGACGGTGCGGATGCCGTACGGCCCGGCGTAGGCGACCTCAGTGACGATGCCGTCCGCCACGGCGACCAGCTCGGTCCCGAGCGGCGCCGCGAAGTCGAGCCCGGTGTGCACGCTCGCCCAGTGCGGCCCGCTCTCGCCGAAGCCGGCCGTCAGGCGATAGTCCTGGACGGGGAGGACGTACTCCAGCTTCGTCAGGTCGCCGGTGTAGCCGAGCGCGGCGAGACGCGCGCTGCGCTGCCCGACGTCGGCCGCGTGCCGCTCGGCCGCGTCGAGCAGCGCGGTCAGCACCTCCTCGCGGTGCTGCACGTGCAGCTCGACCTCGACCATCAGCTCGTCGTGCATCTTCAGCGCCCGCGGCGTCTCCGGGGACGCGTGCGCCGCCGTGCCGACGAGCGCCGGCGCGACCATCGCCGCCAGGAGGGCCAGGGCGGCGGGCCAGCGGCGTCGGCGCGTCACTGGCCGGCTCCGAGGTCGACCTGGGCGATCACCGAGTCGGCGACGGCGTCGCCCTCGGACACGACGGTCCAGGTGTCGCCCTTCGATGAGCCGCACGGAGTCGGCATGGCCTGGTCTCCGGGTGGCAGGCAGGCGAGCGTCAGGACGCTGGCTCCTGTGAACGACTGCGTGCGCGCCACCATCGGGCGACCGACGTCCGCGACGAGCGCAGTCGTGGTCGCCAGGCCGCGACCCTGCGCCGAGTCGCTGAGCTGGAGCACGCCGGAGAGCCGATAGCTGACGTAGACGTCGCTGGTCGCGGGCAGGGGACCGGCCCACCCCGACGCGGCGACGACGTCGGCCGACGCGACCGCGACGCCGTCGGCGGCGACGACGACGTCGGTGACCTCCGCGCTGGTCATCCCGTCTCCCGGCGCCGAGAGCTCGAGCCGGTCGACGGGCTCCTCGGTCCGCAACCAGTGCTTGACGGTCAGGTCGCCGTCGGCGAGCACGTCGGTGAACACCAGCTCGGTGTCCGAGACCAGCGGGATCGGGGGCTCCGGGAACGTCCGGGCGGCCGTCGACGGTGCCGGCTCCCCGGCGTCGTCGGCCGGTGACCGGTCGCCGTCGCGCAGCAGCACCGCGGCCGCCCCGGCGACGGCGAGGACCACGACCAGCGACACGACCGCGATCACCGGCCACCGGCGACGCGGCCCCGGCGCGGCGGCCGGCTCCGCGACCGGTTCCCCGTAGTCCACGGGCTCGGGGGTGAACAGGCGTGGTGGGGGCGGCGACACGCTCGCGGCCGGTGCCTTGGCCATCCTCGGGCGCGGCCGGGGCGCGCGCGGTGTCTCCTGGGCGCCCGCGGAGGGCGACGCCGCGGTGGGTCGTCCAGTGGTGGGTCGTCCGGCGGCGGGCGGGGCAGGCTCGGGCTTCGCCGGAGCCGACCGGGTCGTCCGCTGACCCGTCGGGCCGGGTCGCGTCGGCGCCGCTGGCTCGCCGAGCAGCCGGAACCCCTCGGGCTTCGAGGGGCGTCCCGGGGTGCGGTTGCGTCGGGGGAGGCCCGGCCGGTCCGGGGGCTGGGTGTCGTCGCTCATCGCTCGCTCCTCGGCTCGGGCTGCCCGACCGGGGTCGCCGTGACGACGGCGAGGCGCTGGTAGCCGCCCTTGCTCTCGACGTAGGGGCCTGCGCAGGTCACCAGCGTCATCCGGTGGGGACCGGTCGGCGAGGTGATCCACCGGTGGGTGGCGACGGTGCCCTTCGGGATCAGCCGCAGTGACTCGACCTCGTAGTCCTGGCTCAGCGACGACGAGGTCAGGGCGAAGCGCGCGCCGGCGGAGACGGTGAGCAGCTCGGCGTACGGCCCGAGGCCCTGCCGGGCCGAGTCGACGTGCGCGGCGATCAGCATGGACCCGAAGGGGTCTCCCAGGCGTGAGCCGCCGCGCCACCAGCCCGAGACCCGGATGTCGTCCGGGACGTCGAGGGTGCCGTCGGCCGTGGTGCCGACCGGCACGACCGGGACGACCGTGCCGCTCGGCAGCTCGGCGCTGACGGGCGGCTCGGGCGCGACCGCGCCCGTGCGTGGCGCGGTCGCCGCCGTCACCACGACGTCGGCGGGCTCCGGGGACGGCTGGTCCGTGGCCGCCGCGCCACCGGGAAGTGGACCCACGCCGGCCACGGCGATGCCGAGCACGCCGAGGACCACCCCGACGCCCAGGCAGCACGCGATCCTCCCCGCGGGGCGCGTGCCCCCCGGGAAGGATCTCGACCGTCGGTGCGACGCCCGCATCAGGGTGCTTCGGCTGCGTTCCGGCTGCGGCGCAGGGCGAGGAGGGCGATCGCCAGCACGGCGGCGAGGGCGGCCCCACCGCTGACGAGCGGCGAGCTGGCCGTGCCCCCGTCGGCGACGGTGGTCCGCGGCGCCGAGAAGGGAGCGACGGTGATCCCCGCCGCCAGGCCGGCGCTGCCGGTGTCGATGGTGCTGGGCGCCTCGGTGCCGTCGGCGGTGAGGGCGATGCTGTGGGCGATGACCTCCATCGAGTCCTTGGTGGGGTCACCCACGGCGTAGACCATGGTGGCGGTCCCGGCGGGCAGCGTGACGTTGAGCGGGCCGAGGATCGGGTCCCGGGTCAGTCCGGAGGGGAGGAGCTCGGCGACGTGGTCCCCGGCGGCGACGTCGGCGGTGGCGAACTCGCCGTTGGCGATGTTGCGGAAGACCACGGTGCCGTCGACGCGGACGTCGGCCGGGGCGACCGAGGCGGTGTGCGCGATCAGCACGCGGGCCTTGTCGGCACCGATCCGCTCCGTCGGCGTGTCGTACAAGGTGGTGACGGGGTCCCCGTCGGCCTGGGCGGGGAGGTGGACCACGAGGTCCTGGCGCGAGCCGGCCGCCAGCTCGACGGCCGTGTCGAGGACGACCTCACCGTCGGCGTCGCGGAACGAGACCCGGTGCTCGCCGGCGGGGACGGTGAACGGTCCGAGCACGGCACCGGAGTCGGCCCCGTCCTCGACGCCCTCCCGGTCGATGTCGACGTCGAGCGTGAGGCCGGGGAGGGCCTGGACGACCATCAGCTGTGCGGTGCCCGCCTCGCTCCCGGCGGCCTGGGCCGACGGGGCGCCCGCGAGGGTGGCGCCGACCGCCATCGTGGCGGCGAGGTAGATCCATCGTGTGCTGGCCATCGGTTCCTCCTGGGCTCGACCGCCCCCATGGCGCCCGTGGACGGAGCACATCACCGCCGGAAATCGGGCGTACGGAGAACGGTCAGGCTGTGGACGCCTGCTGTCCTCTCGTTGCCGCGGCGTAACCGCGCGTGCCCCAGCGGTCTGGACACGTAGGCCCGACGCCGGTGGTCGGGACGCACGAGAGGCCGCCTCCGCTGGTGCGGTGACGGCCTCTGCGAGGTGGAGAACTACGGTCGGGCTGACAGTGTGCTGGTTCAGGACATCTGCAAGGCATGTCTCACGACATCTGCAAGGCGATGGTGCGTGATGCTCGCTCGTGTCGAGAGCGAGGCTGGTCATCACCGCCGTCACCCTGCAGGGCCTCACCCAGGCCGAGGCCGCCCGCACCTACGGGCTGTCCGAGGCCACGGTCAGCCGGCTCATGGCCCGATACCGAGCCGAGGGCGAGGCCGCCTTCGAACCCCGCTCGAGGGCCCCCAGGACCTCACCACGAGCTACCCCGTCCGCGACCGTCGATCTGGTCCTGCGTCTGCGCAAGCAGCTGGCCGAGTCCGGACACGACGCCGGCGCCGAGACCATCGCCTGGCACCTGGCCCGCCACCACGACGTGACCGTGTCGCGTGCCACGATCCACCGGATCCTGACCCGCCACGGCACCATCACCCCAGAGCCGAAGAAACGTCCGAAGTCGTCCTACACCCGCTTCGAGGCAGCGATGCCGAACGAGTGCTGGCAATCCGACTTCACCCACTACCCGCTGACCGACACCACCACGTTCCCCACGGGCGTGGAGATCATCACCTGGCTCGACGACTGCACCCGTTACGCACTCCACGTGTCCGCGCACCGGGCGATCACCACCCCGATCGTCACCGCCACGTTCCGCAAAGCCGCAGGTCGGCACGGCATCCCCGCGTCAACGCTCACCGACAACGGCATGGTCTACACCGTCCGCCTGGCCAGCATCGGACACCGAGGCGGCCGCAACGGCTTCGAGCAACAACTACGTGAGTGGCACGTGATCCAGAAGAACTCCCGCCCCAACCACCCCACCACCTGCGGCAAGGTCGAACGGTTCCAACAGACGATGAAGAACTGGCTGCGCGCACAACCCACCCAGCCCGCCACCATCGCGGCGCTACAGGTCCTGCTCGACCAGTTCTGCCACGAGTACAACACCGCCCGCCCCCACCGCTCGCTGCCCCACCGAGCCACCCCGGATGCGCGCTACAACGCACTCCCCAAGGCGGTACCCGGACCCAGCCGCGACGCCGAGACCCACGACAGGATCCGACACGACATCGTCGACAAGTCCGGCACCGTCACCCTGCGCGTAGCCGGCCAGCTCCGCCACATCGGCGTCGGACGAACCCACACCCGAACCCACGTCATCCTGCTCATCCAAGACCTCGAAGTCAGCATCATCAACGCCATCACCGGCGAACTCCTCCGCGAGCTCACCATCGACACCACCAAGGACTACCAACCCCGGAAATGAAACAAGACCCGAACCCACTTCCGTGGGTCCGGGCCTTGCAGATGTCCTGAGACATCACACGGTCGGGCTGACAGGATTTGAACCTGCGACCCCCTGACCCCCAGTCAGGTGCGCTACCAAGCTGCGCTACAGCCCGAAGCCCTTCGGCGATCGGCGAGCCGACGCGTTCGAGCGAGCGAAACCCTACCTCAGGGGCGCCGGGATCCGTGCATCAGGTCGCCCTCGGTGCGACGACCCCGAGCCCCGCCCCGGAGAAGCCGGGGAAGACCTGGCTCGAGTCGACCGAGAACCGCGCACGCACGACCTCGGAGAGCACGGCGCGGTAGTCGGTGGTGACGGTCAGGTCGCCGTCCTCGGTGTTCACCAGCCCCGGCCAGGTGCCGTAGTAGCGGCCACCGACGACGCCGGCGCCGGCCAGGAACATGACGTTGCCGTAGCCGTGGTCGAGGCCGTAGTTGGCGTTCTCGGCGACCCGGCGGCCGAACTCGCTCAGCGCCACCACGGTCACCTTGTCGGCCAGCGGACCGATGTCGGTGAAGAACGCGGCCAGGGACGA
Organism: Nocardioides currus; assembly: GCF_003057875.1. Taxonomy (GTDB): domain Bacteria; phylum Actinomycetota; class Actinomycetes; order Propionibacteriales; family Nocardioidaceae; genus Nocardioides; species Nocardioides currus. Next base: position 40,598 of record NZ_PYXZ01000011.1, read on the forward strand.
CGCGAGTCCGCCCGCGTTGTCCTTCATCCGGCCCCACTCGAGGGTGCCGACGCCGGTGTGCATGTCCCAGTCGCCCTGGTCGACGGTGATCACCTGCACGCCGAGGTCGCCGCGCACGATCCGGGCCGCGTGGGCCAGCGAGTCGCCGAGGTCGCCGGAGGGGTAGACCGCGCCGTTGGCGGGCGTGTCGTCACCGGCGGCGATCGGGGCGAAGGTGTCGACCGAGGCGAACGTGTCGCGGGCGGCGCGGCCCAGCACGCTGGTGTCCTTGTTCCACAGCGTCGCGAGGCTGGCCCGCCGACCGGCGGCCGACGAGCCGTCGGTGCCGGCGATGCTGATGCCGTCCACCGACTCGGCCGCCATCGCCGCGGCGGGGCCGGACAGCGAGGTCGGGAGCACGCCGCTGCCGAGGCCGACGGCCTGGACGGGGCTGGTGATCGCGTCGAGGCCGATCAGCCGGTTGAGCCAGCCGATCCGCTGCGCCGACCCGGCGCTGGCGTCCTCGATCTCCTCCATCGCCGCGAAGTGCGAGCGGTTGGGCGCGGGCAGCCCGGTCGCGTGCACCGCCGCCACCTTGCCGGCCTGCCACAGCGGCAGCAGCGGCGCGAGCGAGGGGTGCAGGCCGAACATGCCGTCCCGCGCCAGCAGCTGGTCGGCGGGTACGGCGATGCGCGGGCGTGCCTGGTAGTAGACCGGGTCGGCGTGCGGGACGACGAGCGAGAGCCCGTCGGCAGCACCCCGCAGCGACAGCACGACCAGCACGCTGGGCGCCGGCGCGAGGCCGGCGGCCGAGGCGCGCACCTCCGCACCGCCGTACACCACCGCGGCGCCGGCGAGCCCCGCGGCGGTGCCCATGAGGGCCCGGCGCGAGAGGCGCATCCGGGTGAAGTCGTCGCAGCAGTCGGCCATCGGAGCAGAGGCAGGGAAGGAGGTCGTCATGTCGTTCACCGGGTCATGTGGGCGGGGGAGTCGAGCAGGGTGGTGAGCAGCAGCGGCATCTGCCACTGCACGACCGCGTGCTCCTGGTCGATCCTGGTGCCGGGTCGCACGCCCACCGCCTGGCAGCACGCGCTGAGCAGCTGGGCGGTGGCGGGCCGGGAGAGGATCTCCGCCGACAGGTGGTCGACGAGGTCCTCGAAGCGGACCTTGGTGCCCGGCAGCCACGCCTTCGGCGGGCGGTAGCGCAGGTCGTCCTTGGGCCACCAGCCGCCAGCCATCGAGTAGTGCATGCGCCACGATCCGGTCATCCGCCCGGTCGAGGCCCAGGCCGCGTTGGTGATCGGCTGGCCGTCGGGACGGCTCCAGGCGAACGGACGCTGGCCGAGGCCGGAGGTCTGCCACAGGATCGCCTCGGCACCGGAGCTGTCGCTGCCGGGCTTGCGCGCCTTCACCTGCAGGGCGCGCCACGTGGCGACGACGTCCTCGCCGGGGTCGCGGACCTTGGTGCCGCGCGAGGCCGAGAAGACGGGCGAGGAGACCAGCTCGTGCAGCACCGGCACGATCTCGGTGTCGTGCTTGAGGTAGACCTTCGCGAGGTGCTTGACCAGCGCAGCCGGCGGGTCGTCGCGGACGAACTTCACGGCCAGCTTGCGGGCGATCCGCTCCGCGGTGGCCGGGTGGGTCGCGAGGTAGTCGGTGTAGCGCCGCGTCACCGCGCGCCCGTCGCGGGACGTGTTGGCGTCCTTGAACTTCAGCACCTTCACGGTGCCGGTGGCGTGGTCGTCGGGGGAGTACTTCGCGGCGAACGTCTTCCACACGTCGACGCGCCAGCCGGTGAGGATGCGCGCGGAGTCCTTCACGTCGTCCTCGGAGTAGGCGTCGCGCCCGACGGTGTGCAGCTCGAGCAGCTCGCGGCCGAGGTTCTCGTTGGGCGCCGCCTTGGTCGACTCGGCGTTGTTGAGGTAGATCCCCATCGCCGGGTGGGTGGTGGCGGTGAAGAGCAGGTCCTTGAACGACCCGAGCGCACCGGCCCGCAGTGCCTTGCCGTAGGGCACACGGTGGGTGAAGACGCCGTCGGCGTCGACGGGGACGTGGAAGTGGTTCTCCCAGAACTCCGCCATCACCTCGAGCAGCTGCCGCTTGGAGGTGATGCGCCGCATCAGCACCCAGCGCGCGTAGTCCTCCATCACCTGCCAGCCGGGCTCGACCTCGCTCTGCGTGCGCTGCCACAGGTCGAGCGGGGAGCGACCGAGCGAGGGCCACCAGCCCGCGAGGTCGTCGGCCTTGCGGTCGGAGATCTTCCGCGGCTCCAGCTGGTGCTCGAACCAGCCACGGCCGCCGAGGCGGCGTACGTCGCGGCGCAGCTCGGGCGTCAGCCCGTAGGAGAACCTCAGGGCGAGGTGCCGGTCGGGACCCGACAGGGACGACGGGTCCTTCGCTGGCTTCTTCGCCGGCTTCTTGCCCGGCTTCTTCGTGGTGGGGGAGGTCACGGTCGATCAGCCTAGGGTCAGGTCGGGTCCGGCAGGGGGCCGAACGTCGGATTGCAGGTCGTCCCGGTGCAGCCGAGCAGCTGGGTGCGCCGCTCCTCGAGCATGGCGCGGATGACGAGGTAGCCCGGGTCGTCGAAACGGTTGATGAGCTGGTGCGGGTCGCGCAAGGCGTCGTACAGGAAGCCGTCGGCCCCGTTGACGCCGTACAGGAAGCGCGAGGTCCGCAGGCCGCGGTAGGCCCAGCCGTCCCCGCCGTCGTCGCCGGTCTGCACGAGCGTGGCGTCACGGAACGGCTGGTCCTGGCCGCGCAGGGTCGGCAGGAACGACGCACCGTCCAGGGTCCAGCCGGGCTTCACGCCGGCCAGCGCGGTGAAGGTGGCCGGCAGGTCGACGAGCGTCACGGGCAGGTCGGACGTCGTGCCGCGGCCGATGCCGGGACCGCGGACGAGCAGCGGCACCTGCAGCGCCTCGTCGGTCAGCACGTTCTTGCCGACGAAGCGGTGCTCGCCGAGGGAGTAGCCGTTGTCGGAGGTGAACACGATGACGGTGTCGTTGAGCTCGCCGACCTCGCGCAGGGTCTCGACCAGCGACTCGACGGCGCGGTCCACCGACTGGAGCGCCCGCAGCCGGGCCCGGTGCTCGGTGGTGACCAGCTCGGGGTCGGCCATCCTCCGGTTGCGGAACGGCCGGGGCTGGTCGAGGACCGCACGCTCGTTGAAGGACGGGTTGCGGAACGACGGCGGGACGGCAGCGGCGAAGCGACCGCGGTCGCGCGGGGAGGCCGGGGGCGGGACGGGGCGGCCGTTGCCGTTGATCCGGTAGTGCGGGGCCAGGTGCCAGGAGTAGACGAGGAACGGGTCGTCGTCGCGGGCGAAGTCACGGATGGTGGCGTTGGTGCGCTCGGCGATGACGTCGGTGACGTAGCTGTCGCGGTACCTCTCCGGGTCGCCGTCGTTGTCGAAGGCGAAGTCGAAGTAGTCGTAGACCCCTGCGCTCAGCGCGTCCCAGTGGTCCCACCCGGAGGGCCGGACGTCCGCATCGGTGTAGCCGTTGAGGAACTTGCCGACGAAGCCGGTCCGATAGCCGGCCTTCGTGAACCACGAGCTGATCTCCTGCGTCGGGTCCAGCGCCTGGAAGCCGCCGAACGGACCCTTGTTGTGCTGCACGCCGTTGTTCTGGGCGTACTGCCCGCTCACCAGCTCGGCGCGCGCCGGGCAGCACAGCGGGTGGGGCGAGATCGCGTCGCTGAGGTCCATGCCCCGATCGGCCAGCAGCCGGCGGGTGTGAGGCATCCAGTGCAGGTCGTCCTCGCGCATGTCGTCGGTCATCACGAACACCACGTTCGGGCGCTGGCCCGAGTCCGTGAGCAGGCCGACGGGGGCACCGGCCGCGGCCTGGACGGCGCTGGGCAGGGTCGAGGACCGGTCGGCCATGGTCACGCCGAGGACCGCGAGGAGCAGCACGATGAGAGCGGTTGTCCCGCCGCGTACCCACGCCTGCATGGTGTCCCTTGGTTCGCCCGACCGAAGGGCACAGCGTAGGGGCTCGGCAGGCCTCCGCCCAAAGCCTGACGACCGGTCCGCGAACGGCCCCGAGCACGTGCCGGGGCACCTGCCGGGCGCTGACCCGGCGCGTCCCGATTGGGGTCCCGGCGTGTCGCCTCACTTAGGCTGAGGCGTGACCCCGTGGCTCCTCCTGCTCGCCTCCCTGGCGCTGATCGCGATCTGCGGGTTGTTCGTCGCCGCGGAGTTCTCGTTCGTGACCGTCGACCGCGGCAGCGTGGACCGCGCCGCCGCGTCGGGCGACGTCGCCGCCGACGGCGTGCAGACGGCGCTCAAGTCACTTTCCACGCAGCTCTCGGGGGCGCAGGTCGGGATCACGGTCACCAACCTCGCGATCGGCTTCCTCGCCGAGCCGGCGATCGCCCAGCTCGTCGACGGGCCGCTCGCCTCCGCGGGCGTGCCCGACGACTGGGTCACCCCCATCGCGATCGGCCTCGGCCTCGCGCTGGGCACGGTGCTGACGATGATCTTCGGCGAGATGGTCCCCAAGAACGTCGCGCTGGCCCTGCCGCTGGAGACCGCGCGACGCACTCAGGGCTTCATGCGCGGCTTCACGGCCGCGAGCAAGGGCCCGATCCGGGTCCTCAACGGCTCCGCCAACGCGCTCGTGCGCCGACTCGGCATCGAGCCGCAGGAGGAGCTGCGCTCCGCCCGCAGCTCCGAGGAGCTCGCCTCGCTGGTGCAGCGGTCCGCCGACCAGGGCACGCTCGACCACGAGACCGCCGAGCTGATGGAGCGCAGCGTCGAGTTCGGGGCCCGGACGGCCGGCGAGATCATGACACCGCGCGTGCGCACCACCACGGTCGAGGAGACCGAGCGAGCCTCCGCGGTGATCGAGCTGACCCGCCAGACCGGACTGTCGCGCTTCCCGGTCCTCGATGCCGAGGACGTCGTCGTCGGCACCGTCCACGTCAAGCACGCCGTCGCGCTGCCGATCCACGAGCGGGCCACCACCCGGATCAAGCACATCATGGTCAAGCCGACCGTCGTGCCCGACAGCCTGCGGCTCGACCCGCTCATGTCGCTGCTGCGGGGCGACGGCTTCCAGATGGCGATCGTGCTCGACGAGTACGGCGGTCACGCCGGCGTGGTCACGCTCGAGGACGTCGTCGAGGAGATCGTCGGCGACATCTCCGACGAGCACGACCGGCTCGGGTCGCGGGCCCGCCAGCGCCGCGACGGCAGCTGGACCCTGTCGGGCCTGCTGCGCCCGGACGAGGTCGAGGACGCCACCGGCATCGAGCTCCCCGACCACGAGGACTACGACACGATCGGCGGCCTCGTCATGAGGTCCCTCGGCAAGATCCCCAGTGCCGGCGACCGGGTCGAGGTCGCCGTACCCGACCGGTCGAACCCCGACGTGCCGGGCCAGGACCTGGCGACGTTGACCGTGGAGCGGATGGACGGCCTGCGGGTGGACCGCCTCGAGCTGCGGCTGGTGACCACGACGCCGCCGGCGGCCGCGACCGATCCGATCGATCCGAGCGACCCGACCACGGGGGAGGCGACCCATGGGTGACCTCGGCGGCGTGCTGCTGGCGGTCGTGCTGCTGGCCCTCAACGCCTTCTTCGTCGGCGCGGAGTTCGCGCTGCTCTCGGCCCGGCGCAGCCAGATCGAGCCCCGCGCCCAGGACGGCTCCCGGTCCGCGCGCACCACCCTGCGCGCCATCGAGAACGTGTCGCTGGTGATGGCCGGCGCCCAGCTCGGCATCACGGTCTGCTCGCTCGGTCTCGGTGCCGTCGGCGAGCCGGCGGTCGCGCACCTGCTGGAGCCGGTCTTCCACGCCGTGCACGTCCCGGAGGCCGCGCTGCACCCGGTGTCGTTCGTGGTGGCGATGTCGCTGGTGGTCTACCTCCACGTCGTGCTGGGCGAGATGGTGCCCAAGAACATCGCACTGGCCGGACCCGACCGCGCCGCCCTCGTGCTCAGTCCGCCGATGATGGTGATCGTGACGATCCTGCGACCCGTCATCACCCTGCTCAACCTGACGGCCAACGGCATCCTGCGCCTGCTCGGCGTCGAGCCCAAGGACGAGGTGAGCTCGAGCTACACCCGCGAGGAGGTCGCGGCCCTCGTCGAGGAGTCGCGCGGCGAGGGCATGATCGCCGACGACGAGTACGACCGCCTCGCCGGTGCCCTGGGCTTCACCGAGAAGGCCGTCACGTCGGTGCTGATGCCGGTCGACGGTCTCTCGACCATCGGCAGCGGGTCGACGCCCGCCGACGTCGAGGCCCTGTGCGCGGCCACCGGCTACAGCCGCTTCCCGGTCACCGCGCCCGACGGCGACCTCACCGGCTACGTCCACATCAAGGACGTCCTCGAGAGCGACGACGAGCGCCGCCAGCGTCCCGTCGACGCCAAGTGGGTGCGCCCGCTCGCGACCGTCGGACCCGATGACGTGCTGCACGACGCGCTCGAGAGCCTCCAGCGCCGCGGTGCCCACATGGCGCGCGTCGTGACCCGCGAGGGCACCGTGCTCGGTCTCGTCACGCTCGAGGACGTGCTCGAGGAGCTCGTCGGGGAGATCCGCGACGGCTCGCACCACGAGTGGGCCGGATCCGCGGGCGAGGCTGGATAGGGTGACCACCGCACCACCGCCCAGCGAGCACGCCGGGCGACCACCCCAGACGGCAGACTCGATGGCAGGCGATCCAGTGCAGGAGCAGACCGGGCCCCCGGCCAGGACTACTCGTATCTGGACGATCCCCAACATCCTCAGCATGCTGCGGCTCGCCGGCGTGCCGCTGTTCCTGTGGCTCGTCCTGGGCCCGGAGGCTGATGCGTGGGCCCTGGCCGTGCTGATGATCTCCGGGGTCACCGACTACCTCGACGGCTACCTCGCCCGTCGCCTCGACCAGTTCTCCAGCCTCGGCGAGATCCTCGACCCGGTCGCCGACCGGCTCTACATCCTCGCGGTCGTCGTCGGCCTCGGCCTGCGCGAGATCATCCCGTGGTGGATCGCGGTCATCCTGCCGCTGCGCGACCTGCTGCTGTGGGGACTGGTGCCGCTGTTGCGCACCCGCGGCTACAGCGCCCTGCCCGTGCACTTCCTGGGCAAGGCCGCCACCTTCAACCTGCTCTACGCCTTCCCGTTGATCCTGCTGGGGGAGGGCGACGGCGTGGTGGCGACGATGGCCGAGGTGTTCGGCTGGGCCTTCGCCATCTGGGGCATCGGTCTCTACTGGTGGGCCGGGGTCCTCTACGCCTGGCAGGTGCACAAGCTGTTGCGTGTCACGCCCCGGCGCGGGTCCGGCCCGAGCGCCGCCACGGAGTAGGCGTGCCCTCCCACTCCACGACGTCCACGACCGACGCGCCGCTGCCGCACCACGTCACCACCCCGCTGCTGACGCTGATCACCGAGCGCTCGCTCGACGAGGACTACGCCCACGTCGCCATGCGCCGGGCCGCGGCCGGTGGCCCGCCGCCGCGCAGGTCCCGCCTCTGGAGCACGGCGGTCGCGGTCGCCGCGTTCGGCGCACTCGCCACCGTCGTGGCCGTCCAGACCTCGCGCGACGCCGATGTCCAGGAGCTCGGACGCACCGCGCTGATCCGGCAGATCGAGTCCGAGCGCAGCGAGGTGGCCGACCTGCAGAAGCAGATCCGCACGCTCACCGACGCCCGGCTCGCCGCCGACGAGCTCAACGGGACGCTCGACGAGCAGTCGGCCGACCTGACGACGCGCCTCCAGCGGCTCGAGGTGCGCACCGGCTACGTCCCGGTCCGCGGTCCGGGCGTGCGGTTCAAGGTCGCGAGCGCGCCCAACGCCGTACCCAACGACGAGGTGCGCGACGAGGACCTCGCCCTGCTCGTCGACGGCCTGTGGGCCGCCGGGGCCGAGGCGGTCGCGATCAACGACCAGCGTGTCGTCGCGCTCGGCGGCATCCGCAACACGAGCCGCGCGATCCACGTCAACGGCCGGCCGCTCACCCCGCCGTACGTGATCGAGGCGATCGGCGACCAGGGGACGCTCCAGGCCCGGCTGCTGGAGTCCGGTCCGGGACTCGCGTTCTTCGGGCTCGTCAACAGCCTCGGATTCTCCTACGTGGCGCAGAATGTCGATGACCTCCGGCTGCCGGCCGCCAGCCTGCGGGCCCTGCGCCAGGCGACGGAGATGACCACCACCATCGCCGGGGGACCGGACGAGGAAGGAGCCACGCCGTGATCGCCGCCCTGGGACTGCTGCTCGGCATCCTCGCCGGCCTGTTCTTCGCGCCCGACGTGCCGCTCGGCCTCGAGCCCTACCTGCCGATCGCGGTCGTGGCCGCGCTCGACGCCGTCTTCGGCGGCTTGCGCGCGTTCCTCGACGGCATCTTCGACGACAAGGTGTTCGTCGTCTCGTTCGTCAGCAACGTCGTGATCGCCGCGGCGATCGTCTTCCTCGGCGACAAGCTCGGCGTCGGCGGCCAGCTCACCACCGGGGTCGTCGTCGTGCTCGGGATCCGGATCTTCTCCAACGCCGCGGCCATCCGCCGCCACCTGTTCCATGCCTGAGGACGACGAGCGTCCCGCTCCGGCGACCGAGGAGACCGGCCGGGACCGTCTGCTCGCGACCTTCCGGCGCCCGTCGCGGGCGCAGGCCGTGGTCGGCGTCCTGCTCGCCGCCCTCGGCTTCTCGGCCGTCGTGCAGGTCAACAACAACGAGCAGGACAACACCTACGCCGGCCTGCGCGAGCAGGACCTCGTGGAGATCCTCGACGCCCTGACCGGCACCGCCGAACGCGCGCGCCGCGAGGTCGGCCGGCTCGAGAGGACCCGCGACGAGTTCCAGTCCGAGTCCACGAGCCGTGAGGCGGCGCTCTCCGAGACGCAGGACCGGGTCAAGACGCTCAACATCATCGCCGGGCTGGTGCCGGTGACCGGGCCCGGGATCCGCGTACGGATCGAGGAGGTCCGCGGTCAGGTCACGCTCACCTCCCTGCTCGACCTCGTCCAGGAGCTGCGCACGGCCGACGCCGAGGCGATGGAGTTCAACGACACCTACCGGCTGGCCGCGCAGAGCTCGTTCGACAACGCCGTCGGCGGGATCTCGCTCGACGGCCAGCTGCTCGAGCCGCCGTACGTCGTCGACATCATCGGCGAGCCGCACGCGCTGCACAGCGCCATGACCTTCGACGACGGGCCGATCGAGCAGCTCGAGGAGGACGGTGCCACGGTGCAGGTGACCGAGCTCGACTCGCTCGACATCGAGAGCGTCCGCACGCCGGTCAGACCCGTCGATGCGCAAGCCGACACGGGCCAGTAGCCTGCGTCACAACCGATCTGCGGAGAAGGAGCGAGCGTGTATCCCGAGGACCTGAAGTACACCAGTGAGCACGAGTGGGTACGCACCCCCGGCGAGGCCGAGGGGTCCGTGCGGATCGGCATCACCCACTTCGCGCAGGACGCCCTCGGCGACATCGTCTACGTCTCGCTCCCGGAGGTCGGAGAGCAAGTCACCGGCGGCGACACGTGCGGCGAGCTCGAGTCGACGAAGTCGGTCAGCGACGTCTACGCGCCGCTCACCGGCGAGGTGGTCGCCCGCAACGAGGCGCTCGACGCGACGCCCGAGCTGGTCAACAACGACCCCTACGCCGGCGGCTGGCTCTTCGAGGTCGTCCCGACCGACCCGTCGGCCGTCGATGCCCTGATGGACGCCGCCACCTACGAAGCCGGTCTCGAGGGCTGATCGCCCCGGCTGCTCTGCCGCCAGTCGCTCGTGACCTGTCCCAACGGGCGGGACGCGGCTGGTAGGTTCGAGGACCAGTAGTCGTCAGTCACGTTCTGCGCCAGCGACCCGGCCCCCGGGGCTGGCCACGAGGAGGGTTCCATGCCGTTCTGCACCGCCTGTGGCAAGCAGAACCCTGACGATGCGCGGTTCTGCGCCCAGTGCGGGACGCGCCTGGTGACCGAGGACGCCGCAGCGCCGGCCGCGGACGCCGCGACGCCGCCGGCCCCGCCCGCCGCAGAGTCGGACGCCACGTCGACGATCACCTTCGGCGTTCCCGCCTCGGTCGACACCTCCGACCGCAAGCTCAGCCCGGTCGACGCGGCCGCGGTGGACGCGCTGCCCGAGGGTCACGCCCTCCTGATCGTCCAGCGCGGTCCCAGCGCCGGCAGCCGCTTCCTGCTCGACGCCGACCTGACGGGCGCCGGCCGTCACCCCGAGAGCGAGATCTTCCTCGACGACGTGACCGTCTCGCGCCGGCACGCCGAGTTCCGGCGCACCGGCAACACCTTCACGGTCAGCGACGTCGGCAGCCTCAACGGCACCTACGTCAACCGCGACCGCATCGACTCGGTCCAGCTGACCGACGGCGACGAGGTCCAGATCGGCAAGTACCGCCTCGTGTTCTTCACCAGCGCCGCAGGCTGATCCGTGGTCCAACCCTCGTCTCAGCAGCCCTCGTCTCAGCAGGCCTCGTCCCAGCAGCCCTCGTCCCACCCACCCGCCTCCCGGGCGCGGATGAACATCGGGCAGGTCCTCGACCAGCTCCGGGGTGACTTCCCCGGCGTGACGATCTCCAAGATCCGGTTCCTGGAGGACCAGGGGCTGATCAAGCCCGAGCGCACGCAGGCCGGCTACCGCAAGTTCAGCGGCGAGGACGTCGACCGCCTGCGCTACATCCTGCGCATGCAGCGCGACCACTACCTCCCGCACAAGGTGATCGGCGAGCACCTCGACGCCATCGACCGGGGTCTCGAACCGCCGGCGATCGAGGGCGTGGTGCCGACGGTCCCCAAGGTCGCGCTGGCCTCCGACGGCCTGCCGTCCCCGGAGTCCTTCCGGGCCTCCAGCGACGTGCGGCTCTCGCGCCGCGAGCTGATCAAGATCGCCGAGATCTCCGAGGACCTGCTGGTGCAGCTCGAGCAGTTCGCGCTCATCTCGCCGCGTCCCGGCACCGGCCACTACGACGCCGACGCGCTGGTGGTCGCCCAGACCGCGCGCGAGCTCGCCGACTTCGGGTTCGAGCCCCGCCACCTGCGGGCCTTCAAGACCGCCGCCGACCGAGAGGTCGGCATGGTGGAGCAGGTCGTGGCCCCGCTCCAGCGCGGCCGCGACGCAGCCGCCGGCGGTCGCATCGAGGAGGCCGTCAGCGAGATCGCCGCCCTCTCCGTGCGGCTGCACGCGACCCTCGTCAAGTCCGGCCTGCGCCGCTCCTGACGCCCGTCCGGGGCCTCACCACTCGGGAGTAGGGTGAGGACGTGCGCGAAGTCGACGTCATCGGAGTCCGTGTCGAGATGCCCTCCAACCAGCCCATCGTGCTGCTGAGGGAGTCCGGGGGAGAGCGCTACCTGCCGATCTGGATCGGTGCGGTGGAGGCGACCGCCATCGCGTTCGCGCAGCAGGGCGTCACCCCGCCGCGACCCCTCACGCACGACCTGATGAAGAACGTCCTCGAGGCGACCGGCCAGCAGCTCGACGAGGTCCGGATCACCGACGTGCGCGACGGCGTCTTCTACGCCGAGCTGGTCTTCGCCGGCGGCCAGGAGGTCAGCGCGCGTCCTTCCGACTCGATCGCGCTCGCCCTGCGCACCGGCACCCGGATCGTGTGCGCCGAGGGTGTCCTGGACGAGGCCGGTCTCGCCGTGCCGGCCGAGCAGGAGGACGAGGTCGAGGCGTTCCGGGAGTTCCTGGACCACGTGTCGCCCGAGGACTTCGAAGGACAGTGAGGCTCAACCTCACCCTCAGGTCGAGGTTGAGGGTTGCGACACGCCGATCGCGTGTTTGACCGGCCCCGTCGGGCCGCCTACCTTGAACTGTCTCCGCTGTAACTTCACGCGTGTCCTTCCCCCTCGAAGTTACGGCCTGCGGAGTAAGACCTGGAGGGTCGCTGTGGCTGTGAACGAGAACGACCAGGATCGCCTGGCCGCCGCGCACGCGGCCGCCGAGGCCGACCGGGCTGCCGAGCTCGCCGATGAGCAGGGCCTGCTCTTCACCGACGACGTCTCCCCGCTGCCCAGCGACACCGGCTACCGCGGTCCGACGGCCTGCAACGCGGCCGGCATCACCTACCGCCAGCTGGACTACTGGGCCCGCACCGGGCTGGTCGAGCCCACCGTGCGCGGGGCCAAGGGCTCCGGCTCCCAGCGGCTCTACTCGTTCCGCGACATCTTGATCCTCAAGGTCGTCAAGCGCCTGCTCGACGCCGGCATCTCGCTCCAGCAGATCCGCACGGCCGTGCAGCACCTGCGCGAGCGCGGCACCGACGACCTGACGCGCGTCACGCTGATGAGCGACGGCGCCAGCGTCTACGAGTGCACCAGCAACGACGAGGTCATCGACCTCCTCCAGGGCGGCCAGGGCGTCTTCGGCATCGCGATCGGCGGGGTCTGGCGCGAGATCGAGGGCACCCTTGCTGAGCTGCCGAGCGAGCGCGCTGCCGACGACACCGGCGCGTCCGCCGACGTGGCCGGCGACGAGCTCGCCGCTCGACGCGCCGCCCGCAAGATCGGCTGAGACCGGGTCGCACGACCGGCCGACATCTCGGCCGGTGGCCGCGTCCGAGACGTGGTTCTCGCCCGGCCTGCGCTAGGCTGGCCGGGCTGACGATCCCGCGCGGGAGAGTCGACGGCGTGGCTGCCCCGTCCGACGGAGCCGCTCGCGTGCGTTGCGCCGAAGGGGCAATTCCTCCCCGGAACCTCTCAGGCACCCGGACTGCGCGGACCAGGCAACTCTGGAGACCCCGTGGGGGACCCGACAGAGGGGGAGGCGCCTGCTGACCGCCAACCAGGGAGCCTCCGATGACGGACCCGTCCGCGCCCCACTCGCCCTTCGTCGACCGACACATCGGTCTGCGGCCCGACGACGTCGAGAAGATGCTGGCCTTGCTCGGCCACGACTCGCTCGAGTCGCTGATGGAGGCCGCGGTCCCCGGCGGCATTCGCGCGGCCGGCGATCTGGACCTGCCGGAGGCCGTCAGCGAGGACGCCGCGGCCCGCGAGCTGCGCCACCTCGCCGGGCTGAACCGCCCGGCCGAGGCGATGATCGGCTGCGGCTACCACGCGACCATCACCCCGCCGGTGATCCGGCGCAACGTCCTCGAGGACCCGAGCTGGTACACCGCCTACACGCCGTACCAGCCCGAGATCTCCCAGGGCCGGCTCGAGGCCCTGATCAACTTCCAGACCATGATCGGCGACCTGACCGGCCTGCCGACGGCCAACTCGTCACTGCTCGACGAGGGCACCGCGGCCGCGGAGGCCATGACGTTGGTGCGCAGAGGGAACAAGTTGGCGAGCGGTCCGTTCGTCGTCGACGCCGACGCGCTGCCGCAGACGATCGAGGTCGTGCGCACCCGGGCCACCGCCATGGGCATCGACGTCGTCGTCGCTGACCTCGCCGACGGATTGCCCGACGGCGAGATGAGCGGGTTGCTCGTGCAGTATCCCGGTGCCAGCGGCCGGATCCTCGACCCGCGACCGCTGATCGAGGCGGCCCACGAGCGCAACGCGCTGGTCGTCGTCGCTGCCGACCTGCTCGCCCTCACCCTGCTCGAGGCGCCGGGCGAGATGGGCGCCGACGTGGTCGTCGGATCGTCCCAGCGCTTCGGCGTCCCGCTGTTCTACGGCGGCCCGCACGCCGGCTTCATGTCGGTGAGCGCGGGCCTCGAGCGGCACCTGCCCGGCCGCCTGGTCGGGGTCTCGATCGACGCCGATGGCCGCCCGGCCTACCGCCTCGCGCTGCAGACCCGCGAGCAGCACATCCGCCGCGACAAGGCGACCTCCAACATCTGCACCGCCCAGGTCCTGCTCGCCGTCGTCGCCTCGATGTACGCCGTCTACCACGGCCCCGAGGGCCTCAAGGCGATCGCGCAGCGCGTGCATGACCACGCGGCCCACCTCGCCGCCGCCCTCGCGGCCGGGGGAGTGGAGCTGGTCAACGACACCTTCTTCGACACCCTCACCGCGCGCGTGCCCGGCCGGGCCGCCGACGTCGTGTCGTCGGCCCGCACGTTGGGGCTGCACCTGCGCCTCGTCGACGCCGACCACATCGGCCTCTCGACCTCCGAGACCACGTCCCGCTCGACCGTGGCCGCCGTCCTGCGGGCCTTCGGGGTGTCCGAGAGCGACGTGGAGGCCGGTGAGGCGATCCCCGGTGAGGTGGCCCGCCAGTCGCCGTACCTCACGCACGAGGTCTTCAGCAGCCACCACAGCGAGACGCAGATGCTGCGCTACCTGCGCCGCCTGTCGGCGCGCGACTACGCGCTCGACCGCGGGATGATCCCGCTCGGCTCGTGCACGATGAAGCTCAACGCGACCACCGAGATGGAGCCGGTGAGCCTGCCCGGCTTCGCCGACCTGCACCCGTTCGCGCCAGCGGAGGACGCGGCGGGCTACCGCAAGCTCGTCGACGACCTCGAGGGCTGGCTGGCCGAGGTCACCGGCTACGACCGGGTCTCGATCCAGCCCAACGCCGGCTCGCAGGGCGAGTTCGCGGGCCTGCTCGCGATCCGTGGCTACCACCTCGCCAACGGCGACACCCAGCGCACCGTCTGCCTGATCCCGTCGTCGGCGCACGGCACCAACGCCGCGTCCGCGGTGATGGCCGGCATGAAGGTCGTCGTCGTCAAGGCCGGGGAGGACGGCTCGGTCGACCTGGCCGACCTGCGCGCAGCGTGCGAGAAACACTCCGACGAGCTAGCCGCGATCATGGTGACCTACCCGTCGACGCACGGCGCCTACGAGGACACCATCTCCGAGCTCTGCGAGATCGTGCACGGCCACGGCGGTCAGGTGTACGTCGACGGCGCCAACCTCAACGCCCTGCTGGGCTTCGCCAAGCCCGGTGAGTTCGGTGGCGACGTGTCCCACCTCAACCTGCACAAGACGTTCTGCATCCCGCACGGCGGCGGTGGCCCCGGCGTCGGTCCGGTCGCGGTGCGGGCGCACCTGGCGCCGTACCTCCCCTCGCACCCGATGCACCCCGAGACCGAGAAGCGCGAGGGCATCGGCCCGATCAGCGCGGCGCCGTACGGCTCCGCCGGCATCCTGCCGATCTCGTGGGCCTACATCCGCCTCATGGGCGCCCCGGGCCTGACCCGCGCCACGGCGGTGGCCGTGCTGTCGGCCAACTACATCGCGCACCGGCTGCAGGCGCACTTCCCGGTGCTCTACCGCGGCCACGGCGGGCTGGTGGCCCACGAGTGCATCCTCGACGTGCGCGGCCTGACCCGCGACTCCGGCGTCAGCGTCGACGACGTCGCCAAGCGTCTCGTCGACTACGGCTTCCACGCCCCGACGATGTCGTTCCCGGTCGCCGGGACGCTGATGGTCGAGCCGACCGAGTCGGAGGACCTCGGCGAGATCGACCGCTTCTGCGACGCGATGATCGCCATCAAGGGCGAGATCGACCGCGTGGAGGCGGGCGAGTGGAGCCCCGAGGACTCGCCGCTGCGGCATGCGCCCCACACGGCCCGTGCCCTCGTGGGCGAGTGGGACCGGTCCTACCCGCGCGAGCTCGGCGTCTTCCCGACCGGCATCGACCCCGACAAGTACTGGCCGCCGGTGGCGCGCATCGACCAGGCCTACGGCGACCGCAACCTCGTGTGCGCCTGCCCGCCGCCGGAGGCCTTCGCCGAATGAGTGGCGTCTGCGACCTCACCGCGCACCGGCTGCGGTGGCGGTTGGCGGCCGCGCAGGCGGACGGCCAGGTGCCTTCGATCGTCGCCGGCATCGTCCGTGACGGCGCGCTGGCGTGGTCCGACGGCGTCGGTGACGTGCCGGGGCCCGTGGCGGACACGCAGTACAAGGTCGGGTCGATCACCAAGACGCTGACCGCGGTGCTGGTGCTGCAGCTGGTCGACGAGGGCGCGCTGTCGCTCGACGCGCCGGCCTCGTCCGTCCTGGGCGAGGTGGCGTACGCCGACCGGACGGTCCGTCAGCTCCTCGCGCACTCCGGGGGACTCCAGGCGGAGCCGGGCGGGTCGTGGTGGGAGCGCTCGGAGGGCGGTTCGTTCGACGACCTCGCGAGCGCGCACGACGGCTCGGACGCGGCGTTCGAACCGGACCGGCGGTTCCACTACTCCAACCTCGCCTACGGCCTCCTCGGCGAGGTCGTCGCCCGGCTGCGTGGCCGGACGTGGTGGGAGTCGGTCTCGGAGCGGATCCTGCTGCCGCTCGGCATGACCCGGACGTCCTACCAGGCGTCCGGCGTCCACGCCGAGGGTTGGTCGGTGCACCCGTATTCCCAGACGCTGATCGCCGAGCCGCTGCCCGACACCGGCGCGATGGCGCCGGCCGGACAGGTCTGGAGCACGCTCACCGACCTCGCGACGTACTGCCGCTTCCTGCTCGAGGGCGACGACGCGGTGCTGTCCGCCGACACGCTGGCGCTCGCCTTCACGCCCCAGTCGGGCGAGGAGCACACCGGGCTGGCGTACGCACACGGCCTCGGGTTCCAGATCTTCCGGGGCGGCTCCGGCACTCTCGTCGGCCACAGCGGCTCGATGCCCGGCTTCCACGCGATCTGCCTCGTCGACCGCAAGCGGCGCACGGGCGTCGTCGCGCTGGTCAACGCCACCGTCGGCGTGCCCGTCGCGGCGTTCGGCGCGGCCCTGCTCGAGGAGCTCGAGCAGTGGGAGCCCGCGTTGCCGCCGGTCTGGCGCGCCAACGCGACGGTGCCCGCGGAGCTCCACGACGCGCTCGGGGTCTGGCACTGGGGGGCGACGCCGTTCGTCCTCGCCTGCGAGGGCGGCGACCTGGTGGCGCGTCGACGCGGTGTGGAGCTGTGGCGCTTCGGGGTCTCCGATGGCCGCATCGTCGGCATCCGGGGCTACCACGCGGGCGAGGAGCTCCATGTCGTACGCCGCGGCGACGGCACGGTCTCGCACCTCGACGTCGGCACCTTCATCCTGACGCGTGAGCCCTACGAGGACGGCGCCCCCATCCCGGGCGGACGCCCCGACCTCGGCCGATGAGCGGCGTCAGCGCGCCTGGCTGACGCTGGACATGTTGAAGTCGGGGATCCGCAGGGCCGGCATCGCCGTACGCGAGAAGTAGTCGTCGCCCCACTCGCGGCTGAAGCTCGCCACGGTCTCGCTGGCGTGCGAGAACCGGTTGAGCAGGTCGATCGGGCTCTCGTTCCAGCGGAAGTTGTTGACCGCGCCGACGATCTCGCCGCCCTCGACCTTGTAGACGCCGTCACGGGTGAGACCGGTCAGCAGCATCGTCTGGGGGTCGACCTCGCGGATGTACCAGAGGCAGGTGACCAGCAGGCCGTCGTCCATGCCGGCGACCAGGTCGGTCTCGCTGCCCGCGCCGTCGGCCACCTCGAGGCGGAGGTTGTCGACCATCGGGGTGGTCGGCTGGCCGGTCATGCCGGCCGAGTGCCGCGTCTGCAGCAGCGCTGTCAGTCGTCCGTCGGCGATCCAGTCGGTGCGTCCCAGCGGGAGCCCGTTGTCGAAGACCGAGTCGGTGTTGTCGGAGGCGCCCGCGACGTTGAACGGAGCGGCCTCGAGGCCGCTCAGTGTCGGGTCGGAGAAGAGATGAACGCCCGCCCGCGCGATCTGCTCGCCGATCTTCGTGCCGCCACCGGGTCGGCTGTAGACCGACTCGCCCTCGTGGGCGACGCGGGCGCCGGCTCCCCAGTAGGCGTCGATCATCAGGTCCGCGACCGAGCCGGGCGGCAGGATGGTGTCGTAGCGGCCGGCCGGGAGGTCGATCTGTCGCTCGGCCCACGCCAGGCGCTGCTTGACCTGCTCGGCCATGGTGGCGGCGTCCACCTCGGCGAAGTCGCGGGTCGCGCCGCCGACCCACGCGCTGCGGGTCAGGGCGGTGTCCTTCGCGGTGCAGGCGTAGTGGCCGGTCGGCTGGACGTGGCGCAGCCGCAGGCCGCGGGACGAGGCGAGATAGGTGGTGACGACCTCGTGGTTGACGAAGCCGTAGAGCAGCCGGTCCTCGCCGGTGGCCTGGCGGAACGCCTCGCCCAGCGCGGGGGCGAAGGAGTCGTAGACGGCGATGCCGGTGTGCTCCGGCTCCGCGTCCCAGTCGTCGCTGGTGCGGTCGGCGACCAGCTCGGCGGCGTCCTCGGCGGCGCTGGCGCTCCGGGCCGCCGCGTCGGCAGCCGCGACGAGCGCGCCGACCTGCTCGGTCGTGCTGGCGCTTCCGGAGACCGACCCCGTCGCCGTACCCCCCTCGGCGGCCACGAACGAGACGACGGTGACGTCGACCGAGACCATGACGCCGTTGGTGGTGAGGGTGTTGTTGGCCCAGCGGAGGTTGGCGCTGGAGCTGTCGCGAACGATGACGACGCAGTCGTCGGCCGTCGTGGTGGCCAGCGCGTGCTCGGCGAGCTGCTGAGGGGTGGTCATCAGTGGCCTGCCTCGTCGGTGGTGTTGAGGATGCGGACGCCGCGGAACAGCGACGTGGGGGCGCCGTGGCTGACGGCGGCGACCTGCCCGGGCTGGGCCTTGCCGCAGTTGAACGCGCCGTGCAGCTGCCAGGTCTCCGGGCCGCCGACCGCCTCCATCGAGTTCCAGAACTCGGTGGTCGTCGCCTGGTAGGCGACGTCGCGCAGCATCCCGTCGAGCTGGCCGTCGGTGATCTTGTAGAACCGCTGGCCGGTGAACTGGAAGTTGAAGCGCTGCATGTCGATCGACCACGACTTGTCGCCGACGACGTAGATCCCGTCCTCGACGCGACCGATCAGCTCGTCGGTGCTGGGACCGTCGGGAGCGGGTTGGAGCGACACGTTGGCCATCCGCTGGATGGGGATGTGGCCGGGGGAGTCGGCGTAGGCGCAGCCGTTGGAGCGGCCCTCGTGGAGCTCGGGCTTCATGTGCCCCATCGAGCGGTCGAGCTGGTAGCCGACGAGCACGCCGTCCTTGACGATGTCCCACTCGCGGGTCCGGACGCCCTCGTCGTCGTAGCCGACGGTGGCGAGCCCGTGATCGACCGTGCGGTCGCCGGTCACGTTCATCACGGGGGAGCCGTACTGCAGGGTGCCGAGCTTGTCGTACGTCGCGAACGACGTCCCGGCGTAGTTGGCCTCGTAGCCCAGCGCGCGGTCGAGCTCGGTCGCGTGGCCGATCGACTCGTGGATGGTGAGCCACAGGTTGGAGGGGTGGATGACGAGGTCGTAGCTGCCCGCCTCAACGCTCGGCGCGACGAGCTTCTCGGCCAGCAGCTCGGGGACCTCGGCCAGCTCGGCGTCCCAGTCGTAGCGACCGTCGGTGAGGTACTCCCACCCGCGGCCCACCGGCGGGGCGATGGAGGCCATCGAGTCGAACACCCCGGTCCTCTCGTCGGAGCCCATCGCCTCGAAGCCGGGCTGGAGGCGGATCCGCTGCTGGGTCGTGCTCGTGCCGGAGAGATCGGCGTAGTACTTGTTCTCCTGGACCTGCTGGAGGTACGACGTCGCGTGCGCGACCGCGTCGTGCGCCTGCAGCCGGGTGGTCCACTCCGTCAGCACCGCGGCCTTCTCGGCCGTCGGGACCTCGAGCGGGTTGACGTCGTAGGCCGAGACCCACGTGACGTCGGCGTGCACGGGCTCGGGCGCGAGCTGCACCGGGGTGGTGGTCATCCCTGACGCCACCTCGGCCACCGCGATCGCCGTCTCGGCGACCCGCCGTGCCTCGTCCTCGGTGAGGACGACCCCGGAGGCGAACCCCCAGGCGCCGCGGTGGATGACGCGTACGGCGAAGCCGACGTCCTCCGCGTCGCTGGCCGTCTGCAGGACGCCGTCGCGGGCGCCGAGGTACTGGTAGCGGACCCGCTCGAAGCGGAAGTCGGCGTGGGTGGCGCCGAGCTCGGCGGCGCGCGCCAGCGCGGTCTCGCCGAGGCTCCGGTGGGGCAGCTCGGCGAAGGTCGGATCGATCATGGGTCGAACCTAACGCAGCCGTTAGGGTGGCGCGCATGACTGCTCCGGCGTGGTTGGGGATCGGTGCCCAGCGCTCGGGCACCACCTGGTTCACCGACCTGTTGTCCCAGCACCCGCAGGTCGGTCTCGGGGTGAACGGCAAGAAGGAGCAGCACCTCCTGCACAAGGTCGGCGACGGCGTGGAGCCCGCGTCGGCGTACCTCGATCTGTTCCCGGCCGACGACGTCCGCCGCGGGGAGTGGACCCCGCAGTACCTCCGCCACGCGTCCGCGCCTGCGACCGCCGCCCGCCTGCTGGGTCCGGACGCGCCGGTGCTCGTGCTGCTGCGCGACCCGGTCGACCGGTTCGTCTCCGCGATGCGGCTGGCCGCGACGCGGGCGAAGTCGCCCTGGCCCTACCCCGTGCCGATCACCGTCCAGACCTTCAGCGGCTTCTACGCCGACCAGCTGGCCATGTGGGCACACCACGTCGGACGCTCGCGGCTGCGGGTGATGGTCTACGAGACGGTCCGCGCCGACCCGCAGTCAGCCGTCGACGCGGTGTGGACGGAACTCGGTCTGTCGCCGGTCCGGTTGCAGGACGTCGACCGACCCTCCCGGTCGAGCAGCCAGGCGTCGTGGACGCCCCCGGACGGGCTGCTCGAGTCGCTCGAGGTGGCCTACCGTCCACAGGTCGCGCGGCTGATGGACGACTGGGGGCTCGACCTGGCGGCGTGGTCGACGCGCCCCTGACCTGATCGGTGGCGGTGGCGCAGCCACCGTCCGCGTCGGCGAAACGTGGCTGTCGCACCGCCGGGGCCGTGTCGCGCGGCGCAGCGGTGGGTGACCCACGGTCCGTGGCGGTCGACGGTGGCTGGTGCACCGCTGCGGGCGTGTCGCCCGGCGCGGCGGTGGGTGACCCACGGTCCGTGGCGGTCGACGGTGGCTGGCGCACCGCCGAGGGCGTGTCGCCCGGCGCGGCGGTGGGTGACCCACGGTCCGTGGCGGTCGACGGTGGCTGGCGCACTGCTGAGGGCGTGCCGGGTCGCGCGCCGCGGCGGTGGGTGACCCACATTTCGTGGCGGTCGACAGTGGCTGGCGCACCGCTGAGGGCGTGTCGCGCAGCGCGGCGGTGGGTGACCGACGGTCCATGGGGTCGACGGTGGCTGGCGCACCGCTCCAGCGGTTGCGACGGACGATCAGCCGACGATCAGCCGACGGCCAGCGCGACCCGAGACCCGTCGCGGCCCTTGGTAACGCGCAGCTGGCTGGGGATGCGGGTCTGCATCTCGGCGACGTGGCTGACCACACCCACCACCCGGCCGCCGTCGCGGAGACCGTCGAGCGTGTCCATGACGTCGTCGAGGGTGTCGGCGTCGAGCGAGCCGAACCCCTCGTCCACGAAGAGCGTGTCGAGGTCGGCGCCACCCGCCTCCTGGGTGATGACGTCGGCGAGACCCAGCGCAAGGGCCAGCGAGACGACGAATGTCTCACCACCCGACAGCGTGGCCGGGTCCCTCGACTCGCCCGACCAGTCGTCGCGCACGAGCAGGCTCAGGCCGCCGCGCGTCTCGCCCGCACCGCGCCGGCCGGTGTGCTCGAGGGAGTAGCGCTGGTCGCTCATCCGCGCCAGCCGCTCGTTGGCCGCCGCGACGACCTGGCTCAGGCGGTGGGTCAGGACGTACGCCGACAGCCGCATCTGCAGGGCGTTGTCGGCCGACCTCCCCTCGACCAGGAGGGCGAGCCGCGCGGTCAGCTCGAGCTCGTCCCGCACCGGCCGCCACGCCTGGAGGGCCTCGGTGACCTCGTCGGCGAGGGTGGTCAGTCGGCTCCGCCTGCGCGTCGCCTCGTCGTGACGGGCGTGCGCGGTGCGGGCCGCCGACTCCGACGCGGTGTGGGCAGCGGCGAGTGCGGTCAGGTCGGGACGGGGGAGGGCAGCGGCGGCGCAGTGGTCCGGGTCGTCCACCACCGCGCGAGCGGCCCGGAGCACGTCCTCGAGCCTGACGATCTCGTCGGCCAGGGACTGCCGCTCACCGGCGGTCATCCGCGCGCCGCGAGCCTCCTCGACCGAGCCGAACCCGGCTCCGGTCGCGGCGTCGGACAACGCACGCTGCGCCCGCGCCAGGTCGCGCCGGGCCATCGTCACCCGGTCGTGGGCCACGCAGGCCTCGTCCAGGGCGTCGAGCTGCCGCTGCCGGAGCCGGCGCAGGGCGCCCACGCTCGAGCAGCCGCTCCCGGCGAGCACGTCGTCGAGGCGGGCACGCAGACGCTCCGACTCGGCGCGGTGGAGCTCGAGCCGCGCCTCCAGGTCGGTACGGCGCTGGGCGGCCTCGTCACGGCCGCGCTGCAGCTCGTCGCCGGCCGACCGGAGCCGCGCCACGTCCTGCGTGAGACCGGGGACGGCGCGGGCGAGGGCGGCGACCCTCTCGTGCTCCCGGGCGGCCTCGTCGAGGACCTGGGCGGCCTCGTCGGCGGACCGGCCGTCGGAGACGGTGAGCAACCGGGTGTGCTGTGCCTCCACCTGGCGCAACCGGTCGTCGAGGACCACCAGCAGGCCCTCGGCGTCGTCGACGTCCTTGCGCGCGGCACGCTCGCCCGCGGCATCGGGGCTGCCGTCGCCGGCCACGGCGAGGTGCGGGTGGTCGTGGGAGCCGCAGACGGGGCAGCTGGCTCCGACCGCGAGGGCGCCGGCGATCTCGGCCGCCATGCCGTCCAGCCGAGCCTCACGCACCTCGAGCCACGTCTCCTTGAGACGGGCGACGCGCTCCCGCGCGAGCTCACGTTCCTCGCGCGCAGCGGCCAGCGCGGGGCTCACCGTGACGAGCTCGCGGGCCGCGCGAGCCTGCTCGCGTGCGGTCGACAGCGCGGACTCCCGCGACGCCACCAGCTCGGCCGCCGACTGCGCCGCCGCCAACGACTCCTCGGCCGCGTGCAGGAGCAGCGGCGTCGTCTCGAGCTCGGCGCCGAGCCGGTCGGCCTCCGCCGCAGCCTCGGTCAGGCGCGCGGCGACGTCCGTGGTGGTGCGGGTGATCTCGTGCAGGCGCTCGGCATCGGGCTGGGCTGCGTCGACGACGTCGAGCGCGCGCCGCGCGGCCGCGAGCGCGGCGGACAGGTCCGTCTCTCCCGCGTCCGTCTCGGTCGGGGCCGTCTCGTCGGTGTCGCCGACCCGCTTCCAGGCCGCGATCGCGGCCTGCGCCTGCTGGGTCAGGCGGGCGACCAGGGACGCGTCCTCCTCGACCGCGACGTCGAGGTCGGCCAGGGCCTCGGCCCGCTCGGCCCGCCGCAGCCGCTCACTGCGCTCGGACAGCTCGGTCTCGTCGTGGTCCGCGAGTCGCGCCGTGGCGGCCGCGTGGGCCGCCTGCCGGTCGTCGAGCGCCCGGCCGGCGGCCAGGCCGGCCGTCGCGGAGGCGACGAGCAGGTCGCACTGCGTGCGCTCGGCGTCGGCCAGCGCCAGGTCGGTGGTCGTGGCGTCGAGGTGGTCGGACACCCAACCGGCGACGGTCCCGTCGGCGGCCTCGAGCGACAGGTCGGCCACGTCCCAGTCCACGGGGACCGCGGACCCGGTGGCCTCGCTGACGCGACCCACGAGGTCGGCCACGCCGCGGCCGTGGGTCGTCGAGGACCGCTGCAGCTCCAGCCGGCGGTCGCGCAGCCACTGCTCGATGCGGTCGAAGCGGCCCGTGCGGAACACCTGGCGGAGCAGCGCGTGGCGGTCCTCCGACCGGGCACGCAGGAACGCCTGGAACCGCCCCTGGGGGAGCAACGCCACCTGGCAGAACTGGGGGAGGGTGAGCCCGACGAGGTCGGTCATCAGGTGCCCGGTCTCGTCGAGGCGCGTCGACAGCGGCTGCCAGGTGTCGTCGATCCGCTCGAGGAGGGCGACCGAGGGCTGCTGCGTGGTCAGGCCCGTGCCGCGCTTCTTGGGTCGCTCCCACCTCGGGGAGCGCTCGATGCGGAAGCGGCGGCCCTTGAGGGTCATCTCCATCCGCACCCGCGGCGCCACGCCGTCGGCGGCCTGGTCGCAGCGGAGTCGGCCGGCGGCGCTGCGATCGCCGGGCACGTCGCCGTACAGCGCGAAGCAGACCGCGTCAAGGACGCTCGACTTGCCGGCTCCGGTCGGGCCGCTGAGCAGGAACAGGCCGGTGTCGGACAGCGCGTCGAAGTCGACCTCGACGGTGTCGGCGAACGGACCGAAGGCGGTGATGTGGAGGGAGTGCAGACGCATCAGGGCTCACCGACCAGCACGTCGAGGTCGGTGTCGTCGCAGCACGCGTCGGTGGCGTCGCGCAGGAGCGCGGACTCAGCCGGAGTGGCGGGGACGCCGCGGATCTCGGACACGAAGTCGAGGGTGATCTCGTGGTCGGAACGCCCCGCGACCCGGGCCGCGGGCGTCGCCGAGGGCTGGGCGCCGGACGGCGCGAAGGACAGCACGAGAGTGTGGGCGAACCGTCGTCGCAGCCGCTCCATCGCCTGGGCCGGGCGCAGCCGGTCGGTCAGCGTGATGTGCACCCAGTCGTCGGCGTGCCGGGCGAGGGCCGGGTCGGCGAGCAGGTGGTCGAGGTCGCCGGTCAGTCGGGCCAGGCGCCGCGGCACGGGGGCCTCGACGAAGTGCGCGGACGAGACGCCCCGGGCGCCCAGGTCGATGAGCCAGCTGCCCTTGACCTGGTCGGCCTCGCCGAAGGAGTAGGCCAGGGGCGAGCCGCTGTAGCGCAGGTGGTCGGCGAGGGTGTGGCGGCCGTGGAGGTGGCCGAGCGCGACGTAGTCGATGTCGTCGAACACCGCGGTCGGCACCCGGCTCACCCCGCCGACGCTGATGTCGCGCTCGGACTCCGACGGCTCGGCACCGGCCACGAAGGCGTGGGCGAGCACGACGGAGCGGCTGCCCGGACGGGTGGCGAGGTCGGCCCGCACCCGGCGCATGGCCTCGCGCAGCACGATCTCGTGGGAGCGGGCGGGCAGGGCCCACGGCTCGATCATCGCGGTGGGGTCGAGGTAGGGCAGCGGGTGGACGGCGACCTCGCCGTGCTCGTCACCGAGGAGGACGGGCGTGCCCACCGTGCGGGCGTCGGTGCGGATGTAGACGCCGGACGCGTCGATCAGGCGACTGCCGAAGCCGAGCCGCTGGGCCGAGTCGTGGTTGCCGCTGGTGACGACGACCGACGCCCTCGACGAGGCCAGGCGGGCGAAGGCCTCGTCGGCCAGCCGCACGGCGTCGACCTGGGGGAGCGCCCGGTCGTAGATGTCGCCGGCGACGACGACCACGTCGACGCCCTCGGAGTCCACGACCTCGAGGAGGTGGTCCATGAACACGCCCTGCTGCCCGAGGAGCCCTTCGCGGTGGAAGGACCTTCCCAGGTGCCAGTCGGAGGTGTGCAGGATCCGCATGGGACGAACCTAGGTTCGAGCACCGACAACGACCGGCAGCCCACGCCGCGGGAGCCGTCTCAGGCGTACTGCACGCACCTGCGTTCGCTCGTGAAGCCGAAGAGCGCGAGCCCCGACTCGCTCGCGAGGCGCACGGACAGGCTGGTCGGCGCCCCCACCGCCACGAGGCTGCCGATGCCGCTGGCGACGGCCTTCTGCACCAGCTCGAACCCGGCCCGCCCGCTCACCACCAGGCAGGCGGCGGCACGGGGTTGGCCGGCCAGCACCCGGGCGCCGATCACCTTGTCGACGGCGTTGTGCCGACCGACGTCCTCACGGACGACCAGCAGGCTCCCGTCCTCGTCGGCCAGCGCCGCGGCGTGCACACCGCCGGTCCGCTCGAAGACCGACTGCCGCTCGCGCATCCGCGCGGGAAGGCCTCGCACCACCTCGACCCCCGGGATCGGCCCGGACCACCGCTCGGCGGCCCGGACGTCGAGGACCTCCGCGACGCTGTCCTTGCCGCACACCCCGCACGCCGACGACCCGGCGCTCTGTGCCGCGTGCCGGTGACCGATGTCGGTGGGGCGTGCCACGGTGATGGTCACGACGTTGAACTCCTCCTCGCGCTCCAGCTCGGCGTCGGTGCAGTAGGCCACCCGCACGATCTCGGAAGGAGGCACCAGTGACTCGTTCACCGCGAAACCGGCCGCCAGCTCGAAGTCGTGACCCGGCGTCCGCATCGTCACCCACACCCGCTGCGCGGGCTGCCCGGGCGCGGCGAGCCTGATCTCGAGGGGCTCCTCGGTCGCCAGCCGGTCTTCGCGGACGCGGTCGCCCTCATCGGTGTGCTGGGTGACGCGGGCCCGCACCGACGGTCCGGGACGACGCGCGAGGGTGCTCATGTCCTCGAGCGTACGGCGATGCGCCGACGGACCTCGTCCGCGAGCACCGCGAGCTGGCGACGCAGCGAGGTCTCGAGCCCCTCGTCGGCCGCGAGCGCCTCCGACCGCGCCACCACGTCCTCGGTCAGGGCGGTGAGCGGGAAGAACCAGCCCGCGGCCTCGGAGAGCAGCCAGCCGCTGCGGTGCGAGGCCGTGCCGGGCAGGTCCGCGAAGAACCGGTCGACGTACGCCGCGGTGATCTCCTCCTGCCCGGGCTGCCACATGCCCTGGCCGGCCGACTGCAGCTCGTAGTTGGGCACGTCGACGACACCGAGGAAGCGGTCCCAGGCCCAGGCCTTGGCCTCCGCGTCGGGCAGGGAGGCCACAGCCCGTGCGTGCTGGATGGTCGAGACCGCCGTGGGCTCGGCGGCCAGGTGCTCGTCGAGGGCGGCCCGGTCGACCGCGCCGAGGGCCGCGAGCCGGGTGAGCAGGCGCCAGCGCAGGGCGAGGTCGGCCTCGACACCCGCGGGCACGGCGCCCCCGAGCCAGGCGATCAGGTCGGCGACGGACGAGGCGGTCTCGATCGCGGCCTGGAAGCCCGCGAGCTGGACCGTGCTGCCCGGCTCGGCGGACGCGGCGCGCTGCGCGTAGGCCGCGTGGAGGCCGGCGCGGGCGGACGCGGGATCGGCGGAGAGCGGGACGACCTTGCTGGTCAGCCACTCGGTCAGCAGCAGCTTGCTCGGGTCGCTCGCGTGGCTGTTGAACGACAGCGGCTCGTCGCTGGTCTCGCCCGGGATGGACGCCGTGGCGACCGCGATCACCTCCGCCGGAGTCGCCGAGCCGCTCTCCAGGGAGCTGCGGACGTTGTCCCACACGGCGGCGCGCAGGGCCGCGTCCTCCAAGCGGGGCATCAGGTCCGGGAGGGCGGCCAGCGAGGTCGGGTCGAGGTGCGCCACCAGCCACGAGGTGTCGTCGACGTCGAGCAGCACGGTGTCGCCGGCATCGACCTCGACCGGCGTCTCGGCTCCGTCCAGCGAGACGGCCTCGCGCCGCCAGGAGCCGTCCGCGGCGATGCGGGCCAGGCTGAAGGAGTGCCGGCGCGCCACCGGGTCGGCGGCTGGGGGAGTGCGCCGCAGCACCTCGCGCGACCGGTCGAACGACACGGTGTCCACGCCGCTCGTCCGCAACCAGCCCTGCGTGACGTCGCCGAGGTCACCGGCGCCGGCGCGCTCCCAGCTGGAGAACAGGTCGTGCATCGTGGCGTTGCCGAAGCGGTGGGAGGCGAAGTGGTCGTTGACCCCGGCGAAGAAGACGTCGTCGCCGAGCCGGGCGTTGAGCTGCTTCAGCACGCTCGAGCCCTTGGTGTAGGAGATCCCGTCGAAGTCCTGCAGCGCGGCGACGGCGTCCGTCGCCCCGTTGCCGGCGACCGGGTGGGTGCTCGGACCGGCGTCGGCGATCAGGCCCCACTGGCGGCGCTGGTAGGAGGTGCGGATCCACGCGTCGTCGAACTCGGTCACGTCGGCCAGCACCCGGTTGCCCATGTACTCGGCGAAGGACTCGTTGAGCCACAGGTCGTCCCACCAGGCGGGGGTGGTGATGTTGCCGAACCACTGGTGCGCCAGCTCGTGCGCGACGGTGGACGCCCGGAGGTGGTGCGCGCCGCGCGTCATCTTCGAGGTGAACACATAGGGGTCGCGCAACGTCACGCATCCAGGGTTCTCCATCGCGCCGGCGTTGAAGTCGGGGACGAAGGCCTGGTGGTAGTCGCCGAAGGCGTACCGCTCGTCGAAGAGCCGGTGGAACTCGTCGAAGCACTGCGCCGTGACGGTCAGGATCTCCTCGGCGTCGGCCTCGAGCTCCGCCGCGAGGCTCTGCCGCGCGCTGAGGCCGAGCCGGATGCCGTCGTGCTCGCTGCTGATGAGGTGCCACGGGCCGGCGACCAGGGTGACGAAGTAGGTCGAGAGCGGCTGGCTCTGCTCGAGCTCCCACACGCCCGGCGCGACCTGCTCACCCGGGGCGTTGCCGACGACGGTCCAGTCGCGCGGCGCGGTCACGTGGAAGGTGTACGGCGCCTTGAGGTCGGGCTGGTCGAAGCAGGCGAAGATGCTGGGCGCGGCGTCCATGAAGGACATGCCGTAGACGTAGTGCCGTCCGTCCGCGGGGTCGACGCTGCGGTGCAGTCCCTCACCGTCGGTGCGGAACTCCATCACCGCGTCGACCACCAGCTCGTTGACGCCCGGCTGGGTCGACAACGGCAGGCGGCCACGGTCCAGGGACGCGGGGTCGAGCGTGCTGCCGTTCAGGCGCGCCGAGACCAGGTGCCGGGCCTTGAGATCCACGAAGGTCGACCCGCCCGCCGAGTCGAAGACGATCCTCGTGCGCGAGCCGAAGGTCTCGTCGCTCGAGGCCAGGTCGAGCGAGACGTCGTACGACGTGACGTCGAGGGCCGCGCGACGCTCGATCGCCTCGCGGTGCTGCAGGCTCAGGTAGGGGGATCCGCTCACCCGCGGAGCCTAGCGACCCACCGCCGGTCAGGAGCCCGCGCGGGGTGGGGGAGATCACCCCGGAAATGGTCCGGTCCGCCGTCTGCACAGCCGTAGAATGTAAGAGTCGCATCAGCGATGAGTTCATTACACACGACGCCTGGCCGGGGACGGCCGAAAGGACCAGCACATCATGAGCACGCAGCTTCACCTCGCCTACGGAATCGTCGATGGACGGGCCCACTCCGCGGAGGACAAGGCACTGCTGCGCACGGTGGAGCTGGCTCGTCGTGAGGCGCGCCGGCAGGCCCGCGCCGCGCGCCGCAACGCTCGCTGAGACCACCCGGCGCCGGCGCCTATGCTCGCCAGCATGACTGATGAGCACAGGCGCAGCGTCGAGCTGACCCGGATCGGCGACGCCCGCTTCAAGGCCACCAACGCCCGCGGCGGCGAGACCTTCATGGGCACCGGGGGAGAGGACCCCGACTTCACCCCCGTCGAGCTCCTCCTCGCCGCCATCGCCGGCTGCAGCGCCCTCGACGTCGAGGCGATCACCAGGAAACGCGCCGACAGCACCGGCTTCGACGTGTCGGTCGAGGGCACCAAGGTCCGCGACGACGACGGCAACCACCTCACCGGCCTGCGGGTCAGCTTCGACGTGACGTTCCCCGACGGTCCGGGCGGCGACGCCGCCCGGGAGTTCCTGCCACGAGCGATCGCCATGTCGCGTGACCGGCTCTGCACCGTCAGCCGCACGGTCCAGCTCGGTGCCGACGTGGACTACCCCGATGCGCCCGCGGTCCCCGACGCGCCCGGGGCCTGAACGACTGCGACCGCCGCCCAGCCCACCGGGGCCGGACGGCGGTCGCCGTGTGTCGGGGTCGGGTCAGCCGATCGTGACGGACTGGATGTCGATCGGGCCGGCGTTGGGCACACCGCCGCCGGCGGGGTGCGAGCCGTCGTCACCCTTCTTGGCCGCCGTGGTGAGCAGCTTGAGCCCGGCCGGGTCGACCGTGCCGAAGACGTTGTAGTTGGCGGTCAGGCCGGGGGAGTCGTTGAAGACGAAGAAGAACTGTGAGCCGTTGGTGTCGGGACCGGCGTTGGCCATCGCGAGCGTGCCGGCAGGGTAGGTCTCCTGGCCGGTCAGCTCGTCGGCGAAGCTGTAGCCCGGGCCACCCGAGCCGGTGCCGGACGGGTCGCCGCACTGCAGGATCCCGAAGGCCGGGTCGGTCGCCATCCGCGGGCAGGGGGAGTCGTCGAAGAAGCCCTGCTCGGCCAGGGACACGAACGAGTTGACCGTGCACGGGGTCGCGTCGGCGTCGAGGGTGGCGGGGATGTCGCCCAGCGTGGTCTTGAAGACGATCTTCACCTCGCCCGACACGGTCGGCTCGCTCGGCGGGAGGTCGACCGGCTTGGCGGCGGTCGAGCCGTCCTCGACGTACTCGCACGCACCAGCGGCGGGCGCCTCAGACTCGCTGCTCGACTCGCTCGGGGTCTCGCTCGGCGTCTCGCTGGTGGTCTCGCTCGAGCTCGAGGTGGACGGGTCCGCGGCGGTCTCGTCGCCGTCGGCCTCGTTGCCGCACGCGGCGAGGGACAGGCAGGCCAGGGTCGCCGACACGGCGACAAGTCGCTTCAACATGGCCTCGATGGTAGGCGAGGGTGGGTCGCGGCCCGGAGGAGGCATGATCGGCTCATGCCCTACCGCCCCGCCCACGACGCGGTCGACGACCCGGCCGTCCTGCTCGACTTCATCGCCCGGCACCCGCTGGCCACGCTGGTCACGCACGACGGGGAGACCCCCGACGCCGACCTGCTGCCTCTGCTGGCGCAGCAGGGGGGCGAGGGCGTCGAGCTGATCGGCCACGTGGCGAGGGCCAACGAGCTCTGGCAGCGGCCGCAGGTCGGTCCCGTTCTCGCCGTCTTCGGTCCGGTCGACCACTATGTCTCGCCGACCTGGTATCCCAGCAAGGCCGAGCACCAGCGCGTGGTGCCGACGTGGAACTACCTCGTGGTCCACGCCCGCGGCGAGCTCGTCGTGCACGACGACCGCGCCTGGACCCGGGCGGCGGTGGCGCGCTTGACCAACGCGATGGAGTCGGGGCGGTCGCAGCCGTGGCGGGTCGGCATGGCGCCGCAGGAGTACGTCGAGGAGCAGCTGCACGAGATCGTCGGGATCAGCATCGCGGTGACCTCGCTGGTCGGGAAGTTCAAGGTGTCGGGCAAGCGCTCCGCGGCGGATCGCGAGGGCGCGGCGACCGGCATCGCGGCTGACGGCGGGCCGGAGGAGCTCGTCACGGCGATGCGCCTAGCATGGCGCCCGTGAACGACCGCCCCGACGCCGCCGGTGACCGGCTCCCGCTCTACCTCACCATCGGCGTGTTCGTGCTGCTGCTCGCCTGCCTGCCGCTGGCGCGGATGATCGACTCCTCGCACGACGAGGACCGTCCTCTCTACCAGGACATGCTGGCCATGCAGACGATGCAGGCCCAGCTCGTCGCCAACAAGGAGCGCCCCGTCGAGGTCAGCGTCTCCGACGGCGAGACCGTCGAGGTCGGGAAGAACAAGACGTTCACGGTCTCGTCCGGCGTGACGATCGAGGTCCGCGTCGTCGACCACGACTCGTTCTGCGTCAGCGGCCACAACGACCTGGGCGCGTCCTCGCCGGAGCGCTGCAGCTCCTAGCCGTCACCTGGCCGTCACCTGGCCGTCACGTGCTCCCGCTGCCGGGCGTCGACGGCACGAGGGTGCCCACCATCAGCGCCGACACGGCGAACAGGACGGCACCGCCGGCCAGCACGGCGCCGTACCCCACCGCGTCGGCCAGCACCCCGACGACCGGCGACACCACGACCACGACCGCCCGGTTGAGCGAGCGCAGCGTCGTGTTGGTGCGGGCCTGCAGCTCGTCGGGCGTGGCGGCCTGGCGATAGCTCATCTCGTGCGAGTTGCTGTTGCCCATCGCCCAGCCGTGGCACAGCTGCCCAGCGGCGAGCAGCACCGCGGCCGCCCAGCCGGCGGGCACCCAGCCGGCGGCCAGCAGGACCAGGACGGAACCGGTCGAGACGGCGTAGGAGCAGGTGATCGCGCCGACGCTGCCGAGCCGCCGCCCCACCCAGGAGCTCGTCGACGCCCCGACCAGCGCACCGACCCCGGCGACCGCGAGGGCGAGCCCGAGCGCGAACGGGCTGAGGTCGAGCTCGAGCAGGGCGTAGGGCGCGATCAGCACGCCGAGCACCGCCTGCCCGGCGAACCACACGTGCGTCGACAGCGCCATCGGACGCAGCCCGGACCGTCCGTAGGCCCAGCGGGTGCCCTCGCGGATCTCCCGACCCAGCTGGCGCAGGCCGCGCTGCGACCGGGGAGCGGCGTCGGGCTCGGACGTGCGGGGGAGCGAGGCGACCATCGCCGCGGAGAAGAGGTACGTCGCAGCGTCGACCAGGACCGCCAGCGGAGCTCCGACGACGCGGATCAGTGCGCCCGCGAGGGCGGGCCCGCCGGTCTGGGCGACGGCCGCGGCCTGGTCGAGGCGCGCGTGCGCCCGCTGCAGGCCGGCGCGCGGGACGAGGCGGGGGACGATGGAGAACGAGGCCGCGTCGTTGACGACCGAGGCCGTCCCGAAGGCCAGCACGACGCCGAGCAGCATCGGCAGCGAGAGGACGTCGAGCACCCACGCCAGCGGGACCAGGCCCAGCAGCCCGGCCCGGACGAGGTCGGTCACGATCATCACCGGTCGCCGGCGGACGCGGTCGACCAGCGCCCCGACGACCAGCCCGAGCACCAGGTAGGGGAGCCAGCGGGCGGTGTTGAGCCAGCCGACCTCGCTCGGCCCGCCCTGCAGGGTCACGACCACGAGCGTCTGGAGGGCCAGCGTGGTGATCGCGGTGCCCATGCCGGAGACGGCCTCGCCCCACCAGAACCGGACGAAGTGCGCCGACCGCTCGCCGTCGTAGGTCCCGCTCGTCACCCCGCTGAGCCTGCCAGATGCCGTGGGTTACGTTGCCGAGGTGACGACCGTGCCGTTCGCCCCGCTTCCTCCCGACCAGGACGGGGTGCGCTACCTCCACGGCCCGGACTCGTCGCGCCGCGCGGGCGTGCCGGAGGGGTCGGTCGTCGAGCACACGTGGACCGACAGTGCGGTCTTCCCGGGCACGACCCGCCGCTACTGGGTGCACGTGCCCGCGCCGTACGACCCGCGTCGGCCCGCCGCCCTGATGGTGTTCCAGGACGGCGACGGGTTCCTCGACCCGGACGACGAGATGCGCGCCGCGACCGTGCTCGACAACCTGGTCGATGACGGCGCCGTGCCGGTGACGATCAGCGTCTTCGTCGAGCCGGGCACGGCGCCGGCCGGGTCGAGCCGCAACGCGGAGTACGACGCCTTCGACGACCGCTACGCCCGGTTGCTCGCCGACGAGATCATCCCCGAGGTGCGGAAGCGCTGGGCGGTCACCGACGACCACGACCAGTGGGGGATCGGCGGCTTCAGCAGCGGCGGCAGCTGCGCGTTCACCGCCGCGTGGCTGCGTCCCGACCTGTTCGGCCGGGTGCTCGGCTTCTCGTCGAGCTTCCCGCAGGTCGCCAGCGGCACGTCGGTCCCGGAGCTCGTCGCGGGCGAGTCCCGGCCGCCGCTGCGGGTCTTCCTGCAGGTCGGACGGCGCGACCTCGGGTGGGACGAGCCGAGGGACAACTGGTTCGCCGAGAACCTGCGCGTGGCCGCCGCGCTGGCGGAGGCCGGCCACGACGTCCGCCTTGTCATCGGCGACGGTGGACACGACGCCAACCACGCAGGCGTCCTGCTGCCCGACGCGCTCCGTTGGCTGTGGCGTACGCCGCTGGGCGACCGCGCGGCCCTCTAGGGTCGACGCGACCGATCTGACGACGCTCGACGACGGGGGACTGCGATGAAGGCCGATCACTACGACGGGTTCGCGGAGAGCTACGCGAAGGAGAACGAGACCGGGCTCTTCAACGCCCACTACGCGCTGCCGGCGATCCTGGGCCTCGCCGGGGATGTCGCCGGCCGCCGCATCCTGGACGCCGGCTGCGGGGCGGCACCGCTCGCGGCCGCCCTCCGAGAGCGCGGCGCCGAGGTCGCCGGGTTCGACGCGAGCCCGGCGATGGTGGAGCTCGCGCGGAAGCGACTCGGTCCGGAGACGAGCGTGCTGGTCGCGGACCTCAGCGAGCCGTTGCCGTACGCCACGGGGGAGTTCGACGACGTCGTGGCGTCCCTCGTGCTGCACTACCTCGAGGACTGGTCCGGCCCGCTGGCCGAGCTGAAGCGCGTGCTCAGGCCCGGCGGGCGGCTGATCCTGTCGGTCAACCACCCGGTCATCCGCCCGGTCGTCTATCCGGAGGCCGACTACTTCGAGATCTCGCCCTACACGGAGGACTACACCTTCGACGGCCGGACGGCGTCCCTGACGTTCTGGCACCGGCCGCTGCACGCGATGACCGACGCGTTCACGAGCGCCGGGTTCCGGATCGCGGTGATCAGCGAACCGCCGTACGACCCCGACACGCCGCGCGAGCTGCTGCCGCCCGACCTGGGCGACCGCACGTCGTTCCTGTGCTTCCTGTTCTTCGTCCTCGAGGCTGGTGCCGGCGACCCGACGAGGTCAGGGGAGTGACGGGGACTGCGCGTCGTACAACGCCGTGATGGTCGCGTGCAGCATCCAGAACTGCGACCACGGGACGGGGCTGCCGTGGACGGCGGCCTCGAGATAGGTCAGGTGGGTCATCCAGCCAGCGGCGTAGGAGTCGGCGAGATCGCCCAGCCCGGCGTGGACGAGCTCGACCAGGACCTCGTCGGCGGTCTCGTCCAGCGTGATGGCGACCCGGGAACGCGGCTCGTCGGGGAACTCCCACGTCATCAGCAGGCGTCGCGGAGCCTCGAGCTCGATGATGCTGCTGCGACAGAGGTAGCCGTCGCCGTGGTCGACGACGAGGGTCCCGCCGGGCCGCGGCTCCGACTCGAGCACGGCGCCGAGCCACTGCGACTGCCGCGTCGCGTCGGTCAGGACCGACCAGACGGACTCGGCCGGTGCCCGGACCGACCAGGTCACGACGAGCGTGTCGTCGAGGGACACGGACGAGAGTGGCATGGACGCCAGTATGGGTCCGACGACCGCGAGAGGCGTCGGTCCGGCATCATTCGCTCATGGCTGACGAGGCAGGATCGGTGAGCGCTGGCGGCGACGCGAGTGGTCCGTGGCAGGCGCTGTCGTCGGGCTTCGAGGAGGCGCGGGCACGCGAGGACTCGCTGGACCGGCTCGTCGAGTGGCCGGCAGAGCGGGCTCTCCTCGGCGACGTCACGGGACTGTCCGTCCTGGACGCCGGCTGTGGCAACGGTGCGAAGCTCGTCGAGCTGGCCCGGGACGGCGCCGTCTCGTCGGTCGGGGTGGACATCAGCGGCAGCTTCGTCGCACCGCCGGCGGGCGTCGAGCTCGTCCGGGGCGACCTGTCGGACCTGACGGCCGTGCCCGGGGTCGCCGGTCGGACGTTCGACCGGATCCTTTTCCTGCAGTCCTTCGGGTACGCCGCGGACGGCGTCCGGGCGCTGCAGCGCGCCCGCGAGCTGTTGACCGACGACGGCTACATCCTGCTCACGAGGACCCAGCCGATCCGCTACGCGCTCGAACGGGCCGAGGAGAACGGCACGTCACTCGGGCAGGAGTACTTCTCGACCCAGCCGTTCGCCTACCAGCACCGCGCCTGGGACGACCGGGTCACGCTCACCAAGCGGCCGTACACGATGTCGGACCTGCTGAACACGTTCAGCGCGGCTGGTCTGTGGATCGAGACCACCGTCGAGCCGCAGATGACCGCCGACAACGCCCGGCGCTACCCGCACAAGCAGGCGGTGCTGGACCGGTACCTCGGCATCCTGATGTTCACGTTGCGGCCCCGTCGATGAACGGGGATGGCCGGGACGCCCGTCTGACGGTGCTGCCGGCGCCAGGTGCGACGGTGTGCCAGGTCGGCCGACCTCGTCACGGACGGGAGTGGGGGCGGGGTCGGTGTCGATGCCCCACTCACGCCGCACCAGCCTTGATTGACATAATGTCAGTTATCGGCGCTTCGGAACGGCGCAATCACGACTCTCGGACCTCGTCCTGGATCCGGTCGTGCACCTCCCAGACGTGCGCCCAGTCCGGGTGGTCCGCGACGAACCGGTCGACGTCCTCGTCGCTCATGTGCCCCTGCACCAGCTCGTCAGCTCGTCGAGCCGAGCCTCGAACCGCCGCTGGATCTCCGCCTGCCTCTGCTCCCAGGACATCTCGGTCATGCGCGCGATCATGCCGGACCGGCGCGTCGGACGTGATGAGGTCACCTGGCAGCGCGTCGCCGGGCGTGAATGACAACGGTGTCAGGAGTTCGACACGTCCGACGCGCCGTACGGCGAGGTCAGCAACCCGGACATGCGCGCGGCTACCGTGGCGAGGGTGCACCTGACCCGCTCGACCGTCGCCGCCACGGCCGTGCTGCTCGCCCTGGCGGGCTGCAGCGACGACAGCCCGGCGAGCATCGGCTCGCCCAAGCCGAGCGCGAGCCCGTCGAGCACCCCGTCGAGCCCGTCGAGCACGCCAGCCGAGCCGACACCGACCGCCGAGACGCCGACACCGACCACGTCCCCGCCGTCCGGGTTCTCGCTCGACGACGTCATCCCACCCGGCCCGCCGAAGTCCGGCGGCTATGTCGGAGCCGTCGGGACCGTCCGGGTCGGCCACCACCCGGACTTCGACCGGGCCGTGTGGCAGTTCCGCGGCCGCGGCAAGCCGGTCGTCGTGGTCAGGTACGTCGACGAGCCGCTGGCCGAGGGCAGTGGCGACCGGATCGACATCCGCGGCGAGGCCTACCTCCAGGTCGACATCAGTCGCGTGGGCATCCCCCCGGTCGACCAGCCCGCCCCGGCGAACGCCTCCGACGAGTCGCTCGCCGGCACCGTGATCGCCGACGCACGCGCCATCGCCGGCGGGTTCGAGGGCTACGGCCAGTCGTGGATCGGTGTGCGCGACCGTCCGCGGCCCTTCCGGGTCATGGTGCTGAAGGCGCCCACGCGCATCGTGGTCGACGTCTACTCCGGCTGATCAGGCGAACTTGCCGTACTTCTTGTGCATGGCCTGCTTGGTGACGCCCAGCATCGTGCCGATCTCGGCCCAGCTGAAGCCGTGGATCCGGGCACGGCGCACGGCGACGGCCTCCGCCGCGGCGAGCTCGTGCCGGGCCTTCGCGATGCGCATGAGCTCCTCGAGCGGGCTCTCCCCCGACGGTTCGTCGGCGTCCACGGCGGTCCTCATGCGTCAACCGTAGTTGACGAAACGGTCACGCGTCAACCTCGGTTGACGCCCCCCCCTGTCCGGCAAGGCCGCTCACCCCGGTTGCTCCTTCGTGAGGTGCAGCAGCCACTGCGTCCCGCCGGTGTGGATCAGTGCGTAGCGCCGCGAGCCCGACCGACCGTGCAGGGTGAACACCAGGCGGCGCTCGTCGCGGTCGTGCTCCTCCCAGGTCCCGGTGTCGGCGACGGACTTGTGCTCGTCCTCGAAGTCGACGTGGTCGAGGTCGTGGTCACCGACGGCGATGGCCAACCGGTCGTGCGCGGAGGAGTCGGGCAGGCCCTTCGGCACGGCCCAGCTGCGCAGGACGCCGTCCTCCTCGAGCCGGAGGTCGAAGTGCGGACTCGGGCGGCGGTGGTCGTGGAGGACGAACCGGGCAGCTCGCGACATGCCCATCACCGTGCCCTCCTCTCCAAGGTATAGCCGAGGAGGGGGCTTGCGGCAAGGCCCCCGTGATGCTCCAGAATCGCCGCTCCACGCCGCCGACACGCCCCGGAGCTGATGCACGTGACCACGGGCACCACCAGTGCTTTCGTCCTTCCCCCCACCCTCGCCGCCAAGGCCGACGCCCACCTCGTCGGCGACGACGAGCTGCACTTCGCGCGGATCGCGGAGACCCTCGAGCAGTCGATCGCCGACCTCTCCGAGCGGATCAACCTGGCGCTCAAGGCGCCCGGCGGCACCGACCAGGCGGCCATGGACCGCGACGAGGAGATCCACCGGCTCTCGACGCGGCTGCGCACGCTGCGGCGCTACACCCTCGACCTGTGCCTGGGCCGGATGGTCGGGACCGACGTCGAGACCCTCTACGTCGGTCGGCTCGGCCTGACCGACCGGGGCGGGACCCGGCTGCTCGTCGACTGGCGCTCGCCCGCGGCCGAGCCGTTCTTCGGTGCCACCCACGCCCACCCGATGGGGCTCGCGAGCCGCCGTCGCTACCGCTGGACGCGCGGGCGCATCACCGACTACTGGGACGAGGTCTTCACTCCCGACGCCCTCGAGGGGCACGCGGCCCTCGACGACCAGTCGGCCTTCATCGCCACCCTCGGGAGCAGCCGCTCGCCGCAGATGCGGGACGTCCTCGGCACCATCCAGGCCGACCAGGACGCCATCATCCGGGCCGGGTCGCGCGGCGCGCTCGTGGTCGACGGCGGCCCGGGCACCGGCAAGACCGTCGTCGCCCTACACCGCACCGCCTACCTGATGTACTCCGACCCCCGGCTCGGCGACCGCCGCGGCGGCGTGTTGTTCATCGGCCCGCACCAGCCGTACCTCACCTACGTCGGCGACGTCCTGCCCAGTCTCGGCGAGGAGGGCGTGCGCACCTGCACCCTCCTCGACCTCCAGCCCGAGGGGCGTACGGCGACGCCCGAGCCGGATCCCGAGGTGGCCCGCCTCAAGGCCACCGCCGCGATGGTCGGCGCGATCGAGCCCGCCGTGCGGCTCTACGAGGAACCGCCCACCGAGGGCATGGAGGTCGAGACGCACTGGGCCGACGTGTGGCTCGGTGCCGACGACTGGGCCGAGGCGTTCGAGGCGCCCGCACCGGGGACGCCGCACAACGAGGCGCGGGACGAGGTCTGGGAGGCACTCGTGACGATCCTCGTCGACAAGCACGAGGCCGACGAGGACGTCTCCCCCGAGCTCGTCCGTCGGTCGCTGGCGCAGAACGCCGACCTCACCTCGGCGTTCGCCAAGGCCTGGCCGATCATCGAGGCGTCCGACCTCGTCGGCGACCTGTGGGAGGTCCCGGCCTACCTGCGGATGTGCGCACCGTGGCTGACCGCCGACGAGGTGCGCCTCCT
Source organism: Nocardioides currus (assembly GCF_003057875.1). Taxonomy (GTDB): domain Bacteria; phylum Actinomycetota; class Actinomycetes; order Propionibacteriales; family Nocardioidaceae; genus Nocardioides; species Nocardioides currus. Next base: position 79,233 of record NZ_PYXZ01000011.1, read on the forward strand.
CCAGCGTCGTGACGCCCGCGCCTGGACCGTCGCGGACCTGCCGCTGCTGGACGCAGCCCGCCAGCGCCTCGGCGACCCCGAGACGTCACGCCGTCGCCGACGCCACGAGGCCGCGGTCGCGGCCGAGCGCGCGCAGATGGACCGGGTCGTCGACGAGATCCTCCAGCTCGACGACGAGGACGGCCTGTTCGCCCAGCTCAAGCAGGGCGGCATCCGCGACGCCCTCGTCGACGAGGGTGCCCTGCCGGAGGTCGACCGCGACCAGCTCGCCGGCCCGTTCGCCCACGTCGTCGTCGACGAGGCGCAGGAGCTGACCGACGCCGAGTGGCAGATGCTGCTCCAGCGCTGCCCGTCGCGCAGCTTCACGATCGTCGGCGACCGCGCGCAGGCCCGCCACGGGTTCACCGAGACGTGGCAGGAGCGGCTCGAGCGGGTGGGCCTCCCCCAGGTCCATCTGTCGTCGCTGACGGTCAACTACCGCACGCCCGAGGAGGTGATGGCGGCCGCCGAGCCGGTCATCCGTGCGGTCCTCCCCGACGCCAACGTGCCGATCTCGGTCCGCAGCAACGGCGTGCCGGTCCACCACGGCAGCCTCGACGAGCTCGACCCGATCCTCGAGAGCTGGTTGGCAGGGCACGCGGAGGGCACCGCCTGTGTCATCGGCGACCCGTCCTTCCCCGCCACCGACCGGGTGCGGTCGCTGTCGCCCGAGCACGTCAAGGGGCTCGAGTTCGACCTGGTCGTCCTCATCGATCCCGACGCGTTCGGCGACGGCATCGAGGGCGCGGTCGACCGTTACGTCGCCATGACGCGCGCGACCGACCGACTGGTCGTCCTCACCTCCGAGCAGCCCTGAGCCGGCGACGACGCATCGTCCCCGGCAGGGTCAGCAGCAGGGCCACCGCCACCCCGACCACCGTGCCGATCGAGTTCGCGACGACGTCACGCGGGTCGGAGACCCGGCCCGGAACCGACTGCTGGGCGGTCTCGATCGCCGAGGTGAGCGCGACCCCCGCCGCGACGGCCACCCACCACAGACGCGATCCGAAGAGCAGCAGCAGGAAGACGCCCACCGGCACGAACAGGCCGACGTTGGCCAGGAACTCCACCCGCTCGACGCTGAGCCGTGCCGTCAGCGGGTCGAGGTCGGGATAGCGCTCGAGGCGGGCCAGCACACGATCGGCCAGGGCGGTGTAGTCGGGCTGCTGGGAGGCGGGCGTCAGGGTCACGAAGCCCACGAAACCGAGGTAGGCGAAGGTGAGGAGGCTCAGGAACGGGTGGCGGTGGAACACCGTGACAGTCTCCCGGTCGCACCCAACGCGGGCCCCATCGCCGGCCGGGCAGGATGGGCGCATGCCCGAGGGAGACAGCGTCTACCTGCTCGCCCGCCGACTGGACCGCCAGCTCCGCGGGCGGGTCGTCACCCGCTCCGACTTCCGGGTGCCGAGGCTCGCCACGCGCGACGTGTCCGGGCGCCGCGTGCTGGGCCACGGCACGCACGGCAAGCACCTCCTCACGCGCTTCGAGGCGTACGGCGACGAGCCCCCGGCCACGTTGCACAGCCACCTCCGGATGGACGGGTCGTGGAGCGTCACGGGTGTCGGGAAGCGGCTCCCCGGGCGCATCCAGCCCGACGTCCGGCTCCTCCTCGCCCTCGACGACGGACGCACCGCGCACGGCATCAAGCTGCACGACCTCGAGCTGGTGGCGACCGCCGACGAGCACCGGCTCGTCGGGCACCTCGGGCCTGATCCGCTGCGGAGCGACTGGGACGCGGACGAGGCGGTTCGTCGGCTGGGTGGGGACCCGTCCCTCCCCCTCGTCACCGCACTGCTCGACCAGCGGCTGATGGCCGGGCTCGGCAACCTGTGGGCCAACGAGCTCGCGTTCCTCACCGGGGTCAGCCCGTGGACCCCGATCGGTGACGTCGACGTGCCGCGGCTCGTCGAGCGGGCCGCGACGATGCTGCACCACTCGGCCACGGTCCCGCAGGCCTATCAGGTGACGACCGGCTTGTCGGCCCGCGGTGCCGACCACTGGGTCACCGGCCGGCAGCGGCAGGGTTGCCTGCGGTGCGGCGGTCCGATCAGCGTGGCCGCCGAGCGGCATGGCGACCCCGCCAACCGCCGGACCTGGTGGTGCCCCCGGTGCCAGCCCGGCCCCGGGCCGGAGGCCCGCCGGCGCGCAACGTGCTGACTGGCGATCAGAGCACGCGTGGGTCGAGGTCGAGCGTCGTGCGGTCGCCGGACGCGAGCAGGTCGAGCATCGGGGCGACCTTCGGCAGCTCGCGCGTGAAGAAGTAGCGGGTCGCGGCGCGCTTGCCGTCGTGGAACGCGTCCGCGTGCCCCTCGGCCGCCAGCCACTGCTCCAGCCAGAGCCACGCGACGACCAGGTGGCCGGTCGCCTCGAGGTAGGTCGTGGCGTCGGCCAGCATGAGCTGCTGGTCACCGCTGCTCGCGACCACGCCGGTGACCTCGAGCAGCCGGTCGAGGACGGACGCCAGCTGGTCGGCGTACGAGCCTGCCTCCGTGCCCGTGGCCCGCGACGCCGCCGCGCGGATCCGCGCGGCGAGGGCGCCGAGCCCCGCTCCCCCGTCGAGGAGCACCTTGCGGCCGAGCAGGTCGAGGCCCTGGATGCCGTGCGTCCCCTCGTGGATCGGGTTCAGGCGGTTGTCGCGGTAGTGCTGCTCGACGTCGTGGTCGCGGGTGTAGCCGGCACCGCCGAGCACCTGGATCGCGAGGTCGTTGGCCGCCAGGCACCACTGCGAGGGCCAGCTCTTGGCGATCGGCGTCAGCACCCCCAGCAGGAGCTCGGCCTCCGCGACGGCGGCCGGGTCGTCGAGGGAGGCCGCGTCGTCGACCAGGCGCGAGCAGTACAGGACGAGGGCGAGCGCGCCCTCGACGTACGACTTCTGCGCCAGCAGCATCCGGCGCACGTCGGGATGCTCGACCAGCGGCACCTGCGGGGCGTCGGGACCGACCCCCGTCGGGCGGCCCTGGAGCCGCTCGCGCGCGTAGGCCAGGGACTTGAGGTAGCCGGTGTAGCCGAGGGCGGTCGCGCCGAGGCCGACGCCGATGCGCGCCTCGTTCATCATGGTGAACATGGCCGGGAGGCCGCGGTTCTCGGTGCCGACGAGGTAGCCGACCGCGCCGGGACGACCACCGGGCGTGAACGCCCCGTCACCGAAGACCGGGGCGGTGTTGACGGTGCCCCGGAAGCCCATCTTGTGGTTGATGCCGGCCAGGGCGACGTCGTTGCGCTCCCCGACCGAGCCGTCGTCCTCGACGAGGACCTTCGGCACCAGGAACAGCGAGATGCCCCTGGTGCCCGCGGGTGCGCCGGGGGTGCGGGCCAGCACGAGGTGGACGATGTTCTCGCTGAGCTCGTGGTCGCCGGCCGAGATCCACATCTTGCGGCCGAAGAGCCGGAACGTGCCGTCGTCCTGCGGCTCGGCGCGCGTGGTGATGTCAGCCAGGTTGGAGCCGGCGTGGGGTTCGGAGAGCGCCATCGTGCCGAGGAAGCGCCCGCTCAGCATGGGCTCGAGGAAGCGCTCGACCAGCTCGGGCGCGGCGTGCACGGTGAGCAGGTTGGCGTTGGCCATGGTCAGCAGCGCGTAGCCGGACGTGCCGACGTTGGCGGCGTGGAACCACGCCATGCAGGCCCCGAACACCGAGCTCGGCAGCTGCATGCCTCCGAACTCCTCACCGAGCGGCGCGGCCATGAAGCCCGCGTCGGCGAAGGCGCGCACGGCCTCCTTCACCTCCGGCACGAGATGGACGGTGGTGCCGTCGAAGCGCGGCTCCTCGAGGTCGGCCTTGCGGTTGTGCGGCGCGAAGTGGTCGGTGGCGATCTGCTCGGCGAGCCGGAGCACGTCGTCCACGGTGTCGCGGGAGTGCTCGGCGAAGCGCGGACGCTCGAGCAGCGACTCGGTGTCGAGCCACTCGAAGAGCAGGAACTCCAGGTCGCGTCGGGACAGGATCACGCTCATCCGACGTACGCCGCGAGGTGCTCGCCGGTCAGGGTCCTCTTCTTCGCCGACACCAGGTCGGCCGGCGTGCCCTCGAAGACGACGGTGCCGCCGTCGTGCCCGGCGCCCGGACCGATGTCGATGATCCAGTCGGCGTGCGCCATCACGGCCTGGTGGTGCTCGATCACGATGACCGACTTGCCGGAGTCGACGAGCCGGTCGAGCAGGCCGAGCAGGTTGGCGACATCGGCGAGGTGCAGGCCGGTGGTGGGCTCGTCGAGGATGTAGACGTCGCCCTTCTCCCCCATCTGCGTGGCGAGCTTGAGCCGCTGCCGCTCACCGCCCGACAGCGTGGTCAGCGGCTGGCCGAGCGAGAGGTAGCCGAGGCCGACGTCGACGAGCCGCTCGAGGATTTTCATCGCGGCGGGGATCTTCGCCTCGCCCTCGCTGAACAGCCCGAGGGCGTCGAGGACCGACATCTCGTGCACCTCGGCGATGTCCTTGCCGCCGAGGGTGAACTCGAGCACCTCGGCCTTGAAGCGGCGTCCCTCGCACTCCTCGCACGGCGACTCGACGGTGGCCATCGGGCCGAGCTCGGTGAAGATGACGCCCGCTCCGTTGCAGGTCGAGCAGGCGCCCTCGGAGTTGGAGCTGAAGAGCGCCGGCTTGACGCCGTTGGCCTTGGCGAAGGCCTTGCGGATCGGCTCGAGCAGTCCTGTGTACGTCGCCGGGTTGCTGCGCCGCGAGCCCTTGATCGCGCCCTGGTCGATGACGATGACGTCGTCGCGACCCGCGAGCGAGCCGTGGATCAGCGAGCTCTTGCCCGACCCGGCGACGCCGGTGACGACGGTGAGCAGGCCCAGCGGCACGTCGACGTCGACGTCCTTGAGGTTGTGCGTGCTCGCGCCGCGGACCTCCATCTGCCCGCTCGCCTCGCGCACGGACTCCTTGAGGGACGCCCGGTCGTCGAGGTGCTTGCCGGTGATCGTGTCGCTCTTCCGCAGGCCAGCGACGTCGCCCTCGAAGCAGATCTCGCCGCCGCCCGCACCGGCTGCCGGGCCGATGTCGACGACGTGGTCGGCGATCGCGATCGTCTCGGGCTTGTGCTCGACGACGAGCACGGTGTTGCCCTTGTCGCGCAGCTGCAGGAGCAGGTTGTTCATCCGCTCGATGTCGTGCGGGTGGAGACCGATCGTGGGTTCGTCGAAGACGTACGTGACGTCGGTCAGCGACGACCCGAGGTGGCGGATCATCTTGGTGCGCTGCGCCTCGCCGCCGGACAGCGTGCCGGCGGGGCGGTCGAGGGAGAGGTAGCCGAGGCCGATCTCGGAGAACGAGTCGAGCAGGTGCTGGAGGCCCTTGAGCAGCGGCGCGACGGTCGGCTCGTCGAGGTTGCGCACCCAGTCGGCAAGGTCGCTGATCTGCATCTCGCACAGGTCGGCGATCGACTTGCCGTCGACCTTCGACTTCCGCGCTTCGGTCGTCAGGCGGGTGCCCTCGCAGTCGGGGCAGGTCTGGAACGTCACCGCCCGGTCGACGAAGCGCCGGATGTGCGGCTGCATCGCCTCGGGGTCCTTGGACAGGATCGACTTCTGGATCTGCGGGATCATCCCGGTGAAGGTGAGGTTGACGCCCTCGACCTTCAGCTTGGTCGGCTCCGACCAGAGCATCGTCTCGAGCTGCTTCTTGGTGAAGGACTTGATCGGCTTGTCCATCGGCAGCCCCATGCCCTCGAACAGCCGGCCGTACCACCCGTCCATCGAGTAGCCCGGCACCGTCAGGGCGCCCCCGCTCAGCGACTTCTCCTCGTCGTAGAGCGCCGTGAGGTCGATGTCGTTGACCTTGCCCATGCCCTCGCAGCGCGGGCACATGCCGCCGAGGTAGACCTCCTGCTTGGCGATCCGGCGCTCGGTGCGCCCGCCCTTCTCGGTCGTCATCATCCCGCTCGCCTTCCGCGTCGGGACGTTGAACGAGTAGGCGGTCGGCGGGCCGACGTAGGGGTCGCCGAGGCGGCTGAACAGGATGCGCAGCATGGCGTTGGCGTCGGTGGCGGTGCCGACGGTGGAGCGAGGGTTGGCCCCCATCCGCTCCTGGTCGACGATGATCGCGGTGGTCAGGCCCTCGAGGTAGTCGACCTCCGGGCGGGACAGCGACGGCATGAAGCCCTGGAGGAACGCGCTGTAGGTCTCGTTGATCATCCGCTGCGACTCTGCGGCGATGGTGGCGAAGACCAGCGAGCTCTTGCCGGAGCCGGACACGCCGGTGAACACGGTGAGCCTGCGCTTGGGGATCTCGACGCTGACGTCCTTGAGGTTGTTCTCCCGGGCCCCCTGGACGCGGATCAGGCCATGGCTGTCGGCAACGTGCGTGCTCATCGTGCTCCCTCGGTGCGGTCGACGGTCGGGTGCGATCCTCTCGCGAGGACGACCGCGGGGCCAACGAACCCGGCCGGTCGCGAGTTCCTAGACTGCCGCCGTGGCTGCGGATCCGGACGACGAGGGAGCGCGGGCGTCCTTCCGTCGCGGGGCCCGCCTCGCCGTACCCTTCGCGATCGTCGGCTTCGTGCTTAGCCTGTCGTTCGGGGTCCTCGCCCGCCGGGCCGGGTTGAGCGCCGGCCAGACGATCGCAGCGGCCGCGATCATGTTCGCCGGGTCGGCGCAGTTCGCGATGCTCTCGGTCGTGGCGGGCGGAGGTGGCGTCGCCGCCGCCATCAGCGCCGCCGGGCTGATGAACGCGCGCTTCCTCGCGATGGGCGTCGCCATCGCTCCGTCGCTCCCCGGCGGCCCGCTCCGGCGCGCCGCCCAGGGGCAGAGCGTCATCGACGCGTCGTGGGCCCTCGCCAACCGTGGGGACGGCACGTTCGACCGGTGGCTGCTGTTCGGCAACACCGCCCCGCAGTACCTCACCTGGACCCTCGGCACCGTCGTCGGCGCGGTCTTCGGCGACACCCTCGGGGACACTGACCGGCTCGGGCTGGACGCGATCTACCCGACGTTCTTCCTCGCCCTCCTGCTGGGCGAGCTCCGGGACCCCGCGTCGCGGTGGGCCGCCGTCGGCGGCGGGTTGCTCGCCCTCGCGCTGGTGCCCGTGGCGCCACCCGGCGTGCCGATCCTGGCGGCGAGCGCGGTCGCGCTGGTCGGTCTGGTCAGGAGGTCGGCATGACGTTGTCGTACGCCGAGGTGTGGCTGGTCATCGTCGGCTGCGCCGTCCTGACCGTGCTGATCAAGGCCTGCGGTCCGGTGCTCCTCGGTGGCCGCACCCTGCCTGCCACCTTCACGCGGGTCGTGACGCTGATGGCCCCGACCCTGCTGTGCGCCCTGGTCGTCACGTCGGTGCTCGCCGAGGGTGGCTCGTGGTCGGTCGGCGCGCAGACCGGGGGCGTCGCCGTCGCCGGTGTGATGCTGTGGCGCCGGCTGCCGCTCGTACTGTGCGTCCTCGTCGCCGTGCTCGTCACCGCGGGCATCCGCGCCGTCGCGTGAGTCAGCGCCAGCCGAGCTCGGGAGCAACCAGGGTCAGGACGTTCTCGACCAGCTTCGCGTTGTAGTCGACGCCGAGCTGGTTGGGCACCGTCAGCAGCAGCGTGTCGGCGGCCGCGACCGCCTCGTCGCCGGCCAGCTGCTCGACGAGGACGTCCGGCTCGGCGGCGTACGTCTTGCCGAACCGGGCCCTGCCGCCCTCGAGGATGCCGACCTGGTCGGTGCTGCGCCGCTCGGCGCCGAAGTAGGCGTGGTCGGTCTCGGAGACGAGCGGCATGATGCTGCGACTCACCGAGACGCGCGGCTCCCGCAGGTGGCCGGCCTCCTTCCACGCGGCGCGGTAGCGCTCGATCTGCTCGGCCTGGAGCTGGTGGAACGGCACGCCGGTGTCCTCGGTCAGCAGCGTCGAGCTCATCAGGTTCATCCCCTGCTCGGCGGTCCACTCGGCGGTCGCACGGGTCGCCGCGCCCCACCAGATGCGGTCGCGCAGGCCCTCGGAGTGCGGCTCGAGGCGCAGCAGCCCGGGCGGGTTGGGGAACATCGGGCGCGGGTTGGGCTCGGCGAACCCCTCCCCCTCCAGCATCCGGAGCAGCACGGCGGTGTGCTGGCGCGCCATCGCGGCGTGGTCGCCGTCCTCGGGCTCGTGGCCGAAGTAGCGGTAGCCCTCGATCACCTGCTCCGGTGATCCTCGGCTGATCCCGAGCTGCAGGCGTCCTCCGGAGATCAGGTCGGCGGCGCCCGCGTCCTCCGCCATGTAGAGGGGGTTCTCGTAGCGCATGTCGATCACACCGGTGCCGATCTCGATCCGGCTGGTGCGCGCCCCGACGGCGGCCAGCAGCGGGAACGGAGAAGCGAGCTGACGGGCGAAGTGGTGCACGCGGTAGTAGGCGCCGTCCGCACCGAGCTCCTCGGCCGCGACCGCGAGGTCGATGGCCTGGTGCAGCGCGTCGGCCGCCGTCCGCGTCTGGGAGTGCGGCGACGGGGTCCAGTGCCCGAAGGACAGGAAGCCGATCTTCTTCATGCCACTTTCAACAACCTCGGACGCGTGCGCTATTCCGGGACGCCGCCGGCGCGACGTCGGGAGTCACCTAACCTCCAGCCATGAGCGCGGCGCCCCGGGACAGCAGCACCTCCCACGCCGTCGCCGCCGGAGTCGTCACGGCCCTGGTCGGCTTCACGTCGTCGTTCGCCGTCGTCCTGACCGGGCTCCGGGCCGTGGGCGCCGACCAGGCGCAGGCCGCGTCGGGCCTGGCGGTCGTCAGCGTGACGATGGGCCTCGGCTGCATCGTGCTCTCGCTGGTGCACCGCACGCCGGTCACCGTCGCGTGGTCGACGCCCGGCGCCGCGCTGCTCGCCGGTGCCGCGGTCCCGGCGGCCGGCTGGGCGGGCGCCGTCGGCGCGTTCGTGGTGGCCGGTCTCCTCTACCTCCTCACGGCCGCGGTCAAGCCGCTCGGTGAGTGGGTGGCGCGCATCCCGAAGGCGATCGCCAGCGCGATGCTCGCCGGAGTCCTGCTGACCCTGTGCGTCGAACCGTTCCGCGCGCTCGCGTCCGACCCGCGCGCCATCGCTCCGGTGCTCGTCACCTGGCTGGTGCTCCTGCGGCTGGCGCGACGCTGGGCGGTGCCCGGCGCGCTGCTGGTGGCCGGAGTGGTCATCGCCGTCGCCGGGGAGCCGCTCGGTGACGGGTCGCTGCTCCCGGCCCTGACCTGGACGATGCCGGACTTCGACTGGCGCACGACGATCGCGCTCGGCCTGTCCCTCTACCTCGTGACCATGACCGGCCAGAACATCCCGGGCGTCGCGGTGCTCGAGTCGTTCGGCTACCGCGCCCCCCTGCGCTCCGCGCTCACGTGGGCGGGCGCGAGCACGGTGCTGACCGGGCCCGCGGGCGGCTTCAGCATCAACCTCGCCGCCATCTCCGCCGCCCTGGCGGCCGGCCCGGAGGCGGGCGACGATCGCGACCGTCGCTGGGTCGCGGGCGTGACCTGTGGCGTCGTCTACGTCCTGCTCGCCCCGCTGTCGGTGCTCGTCACCACCATCAGCGCGGCGGCGCCCGACGGGATCATCGCCTCGGTCGCCGGTGTCGCGCTGATCGGCACCTTCGCGTCCTCCGCGTCGGCCGCGCTCTCGGACACCGACCACCGGGAGGCGGGCGCGATCACCTTCCTGGTCGCGGCGTCCGGGCTGTCGTTCGCCGGGATCAGCCCGGCCTTCTGGGCACTCGTCGCGGGCGGGGTGGTGCTCATCACCCTGCGGCTGCGCGTCCGCTGACTGCTTGGATGGGGACATGAGCGACGAGAGCAGGCTGGAGACCGCCGAGGAGTTCCACGCGAGGGTGGCCGCGGCCACCGACGCCGAGGGGCGACTGCCCGTCGCGTTCGAGGAGATGCCGGGCTGGGACATCTTCCCGTTCGAGCTCGACGGACTACGGATCAAGCCACTCCAACCCCTGGCCGACGCGGAGCCCGCCCGTCGCGGCGAGGACCCCGCCGACTGCTGGTGCCACCAGGAGGAGGTGCCGGCCCGGATCGCCGACAACGTGCTGTGGAGCAACGAGCGCTGGCTCGTGACCCTCGACCACCAGATGCGGCTGCCCATGTCGTGCAACCTGATGCCGCGCGAGCACTGCGACCTCGGCGCCGTTCCGTCGCACCTCAGCGGCGAGATGGGGGCGCTCATCGTGGCGCTGTCGGCGGCGATCGAGTCGCTGCCCAGCGTGGGCCGCTCGCAGCTCGCGAAGTACGGCGACGGCGGCGCCCACCTCCACCTCTTCTTCTTCGGCCGGCCCGACCGGATGCTCCAGCTCCGCGGCTCGACGATGCTGGACTGGGAGGAGAACCTCCCCGCGGTGCCCCTCGAGGTGCTGAGGGCCAACGCGGCGTACGTCGCGGAGCAGCTGGTCGACGCCGTCGGCGGCGACGGTCCGGTGTGGGCGTAGGCCGATCATCGCGGGTCCACTAGTCATCTCGGGTGGTCCTGATGGCTCGATGACCCCGTTCACCGCGCGTTCACCCGCGCCGGCCGTCGCTGCGTGTCACCGTCGAGGGCATGTGGGACACCGTGGGCAGTGACAACCCGACCGAGCACCTCTCGCACGACCGACCGTGCGTGGCGTGCGGCCACGGCCAGCACACCTACCTTCCGTGCTCCGACGCGTGCGCCTGCGTCCACGGCCGGATGCTGGTCGGCAGCGCACGCTGACCTCGTCCTGCAGTCGTACAGTGCCCTCACCACTACAGAAGAGGGCCTGTCATGAGCGAGCTGCACGTCGTCGCCACCATCCCGGTCAAGCCCGAGCACGTCGAGGCCATCGCCTCCGCGCTCGGTGAGCTCGTCACCGCGACCCGGCAGGAGGCCGGCTGCCTGGCCTACCACCTCTTCGAGTCGGCGGCCGCGCCGGGCGTCTTCGTGACGGTCGAGCGATGGACCGACCAGGCGGCACTCGACGCGCACATGCAGTCCCCGCACGTCGCTGCAGCGTTCGCTGCCGCCGGTGACGCGCTCGCCGGTGACGTGGCGATCCACCCGCTCACCCCGGTCGAGTGATCGCCACTCGCTTAGCCGATTATCCCTACACACTTGGTCGGCTTAGGGTGGATCGCATGACGCACCGACGGCGCACGCTCGCCCTGCTGATGGCCTGGGGCGCGCTCCTGCTCGGTCTGGTCGCACCCGCCGCTGCCGAGGAGCCCGCCCCCGCGGCCACGGTCGTGCGGGTCGGCACCGAGGGGACGTATCCGCCGTTCACCTTCCACGATCCCGACACCGACGAGCTCACGGGCTACGACATCGACGTCATTCGTGAGGTCGGCAAGCGTGCGGGCTGGGACCTGCAGTTCGTCGAGGCGCAGTTCGACTCGATCTTCCCCGCGCTGGACGCCGGGCGCATCGACGTCATCGCCAACCAGATCTCGCTCAACCCCGAGCGGGAGGCGAAGTACGCCTTCTCCACGCCCTACACCTTCTCCCAGGGCGTGATCGTCACGGCCGCGGACACCGACGACATCACCACGCTCGAGGACCTGCGTGGCAAGACGATGGCGCAGTCCTCCACCAGCAACTGGGCGCAGGTGGCGCGCGACGCCGGCGGCGACGTCCGGTCGGTGGAGAGCCTCGCCCAGGCTGCCGAGCTGCTCGAGCAGGGCCGGGTCGACGCGCTCGTCAACGACAACATCGCCGTCCTCGACTACCTCGCGGCCAGCGGGTCCACCGACGTCAAGATCGCCGGCGTCGTCGAGGGCGAGGAGACCCAGCAGGCGCTGGCCTTCGCCAAGAGCGACACCGCCCTACGCGACCAGGCCGACCAGGCCCTGGCCGACATGGCGAAGGACGGCACGCTCACCGAGATCTCGGAGTCCTACTTCAAGGCCGACGTGTCGGTGAAGGACGGCGGCGGCGAGGCCGACCTGTCGGGTCGCGACAGCGACAAGGGCTCGTGGCAGGTCGTCCAGGACGCCACCGGACCGATGCTCAAGGCGCTGGTGCAGTACACGATCACCCTGTCACTGCTGAGCATGGCGCTCGGCCTGGTCCTCGCGCTGCTGGTGGCGCTCGCGCGGTTGTCGACGCGACCCTGGTTGCACTGGCCGGCGCGGGCGTTCATCTCGCTGATCCGGGGCACGCCGCTGCTGGTGCAGCTGTTCATCGTCTTCTACGGGTTGCCGCAGGCGGGCATCAAGTTCGAGAGCTATCCCGCGGCCGTGCTCGCGCTGTCGCTCAACGTCGCGGCGTACGCCGCCGAGATCATCCGGTCCTCGATCCTCTCGGTCCCCAAGGGCCAGTCGGAGGCAGCGGCGACCGTCGGCATGGGCTACGCGCTGACCATGCGCAGGATCGTCCTGCCGCAGGCGGCGCGCACCGCCGTACCCCCGCTGTCCAACACGTTCATCTCGCTGGTCAAGGACACCTCGCTCGCGTCCGGGATCCTGGTGGCGGACATGTTCCGGGTGGCCCAGAACTACGCGGGCGCGACCACGGAGTACCTCCCGCTCTACACGCTCGCCGCGCTCTTCTACTGGATCGTCTGCGCGGTCCTGTCCTTCGGCCAGAGCCGCCTGGAGACCCGACTCGAGAGGCACACCCTGTGAGCACCGACGAGAGCACCGACGAGAGCACCGACGAGAGCACCACTCCCCTGCTGGAGGTCACCGACCTGCGGAAGTCGTTCGGCGACCAGGAGGTCCTGCGCGACATCGACTTCACCGTCGAGCAGGGCACCGTCACCGTGCTGCTGGGTCCGTCCGGCTCGGGCAAGACGACCGTGCTCCGCTCCCTCAACGCCCTCGAGGTGCCGGACGCAGGTGTCGTGCGCATCGAGGACGTCGAGGTCGACTTCGGGCAGGCCCGCAGCCGGCGCGATGCCGACCGCGACCTGGCGCGGTTGCGGCGCCAGAGCGCCATGGTGTTCCAGGCGCACCACCTCTTCCCGCACCGCACCGTCCTGCAGAACCTCACCGAGGGACCGATCCACGCGCAGGGCCGGCCCGAGGCCGAGGTGGTGCCGGAGGCGCGGGTGCTGCTGGAGCAGGTCGGCCTGGCCGACCGCGAGGACGCCTACCCCTCGCAGCTCTCCGGTGGCCAGCAGCAGCGGGTGGGCATCGCCCGCGCGCTCGCGCTCAAGCCCCGGCTGATGCTCTTCGACGAGCCCACCTCCGCGCTCGACCCCGAGCTGGTCGGTGAGGTGCTCGGCGTGATGAAGGATCTCGCGGCCGAGGGGTGGACGATGGTGGTGGTCACCCACGAGATCCGCTTCGCCCAGCAGGTCGCCGACCAGGTGCTGTTCCTCGACGACGGCGTGATCGCCGAGCGCGGCCCGGCGTCGCAGGTGATCGAGGACCCGCGTGAGGCGCGCACGCGCCAGTTCCTGCACCGCATCCTCGACCCCCTCTGAGGGTGGGGCGACCGGTTGGTCGCCGTGACAGGCTCGGAGCGGCGCCGTACGCACGGCGAGAACGGCCACGAGAGGGGCACGACATGGGCACGGACGAGCGCGAGCTGACCACGAAGATCATGAAGGACACGCGGATCGCGATCCTCACCTACCGCAGCGCGAGCGGTGACCTGGTCTCGACGCCGATGGGCACCCAGGACTTCGAGGACCCCTCGACGGTCTGGTTCATCACCGAGGTCACCAGCGACAAGGCGGCCGCGATCACGTCCGACCCGCGGGTCAACGTGTCCTACTCCAGCGACTTGGGCTGGGTCTCCCTCGCCGGCACGGCGCGGGTCAACATGGACCGCGACAAGCTCAAGGAGCTGTGGGACGCCTCGGCCGGGATCTTCATGTCAGGCGGTCCCGACGACGCCGAGAACGGCCTGCTCGAGATCACCGGCACCACGGCGGAGTACTGGGAGTCGCCTGGCAAGGTCGCCACCGTCGTGCAGCTCGCCAAGGGCCTGGTCACCGACGGCGAGCCCGACCTGGGCGACAGCGGGGTCGTCCAGCTCTGACCGCGTCGACGGCGGGGCTCAGGGCTCGAGCAGCACCTTGATCGCCCGGCGCTCGTCCATCGCGCGGTAGCCCTCCGGCGACTGGTCCAGCGGCAGCGTCAGGTCGAAGACCAGCCCCGGGTCGATCGCGCCCGACAGCGTCAGGTCGAGCAGCTCGGGGAGGTACTTGCGCACGGGGGCCATGCCGCCGGCCAGGCCGATGTTCTTCTGGAACATCCGCCGCACCGGCAGCTCCACGTCGTGCGGCACGCCGACGAAGCCCACCGTCGCGCCCGGGCGGGCGACCGCGAAGGCAGTCTTGATCGACTGGTCGGTCCCGACGCACTCGAGGACGGCGTCGGCGCCGACGCCGTCGGTGATCTCCTTGATCCGGTCGGCGCCCTCCTTGTCGCGCTCGGCGACGATGTGGGTCGCCCCGAACTGACGGGCGATCGCCTGGCGCGGCTCGTGGCGCGACATCGCGATCACGCGCTCGGCGCCCAGCTGGGCCGCGGCGAGCACGCCGCACAGCCCGACGGCGCCGTCGCCCACCACGACGGCGGTGCTTCCCTTCGTCACCCCCGCCGAGACGGCCGCGTGCCAGCCGGTCGCCATCACGTCGGACAGGGCGAGCAGGGAGGGCAGCAACGACCGGTCCGGCACGCCGTCGGTCTTGACCATCGAGCCGTTGGCCTGCGTGACGAGGGCGTACTCCGCCTGGCCGCTGGTGGTGAAGCCGAGGTTGACGCACCCGGCGTGCGCGCCGACCCGGCAATGGGTGCAGGTGTTGTCGCAGTGGTCGAACGGGACGATGACGAAGTCGCCGGCCTTGAAGTCGCTGACCTCGGAGCCGACCTCCTCCACGACTCCGATGCACTCGTGGCCGATCGTGTCGCCGGGCGTGATGTCGTTGAAGCCGCGGTAGGGCCACAGGTCCGAGCCGCAGATGCAGCTCGCGGTGACCTTCACGATCGCGTCGGTCGGACTGGTGATCGTCGGGTCGGGGACCTCCTCGACGCGGATGTCACCGGCAGCATGGATCGTCGTGGCTCGCATGCCGTCGATCTTCGCACGGGCCGGATCGGGCCGGAACGGGACGTACGGCGCGCCGGTCGACGACGACTTGTTGTATCTCATATCTGAGATACCGTGGTCGCCATGGAGACGGACTACAAGGGTCGCATCGGCAACCTCATCCGCGACGCGCGCAAGCACCGCGGGCTGACGCAGCACCAGCTCGCCGACCTGCTCGCGACCAGCCAGAGCGCGATCAACCGCATCGAGAAGGGCCACCAGAACCTCTCGTTGGAGATGCTGGCCCGCATCGGCGCGGCCCTCGACTCCGAGATCGTCGCCCTCGGCGCCGGCCCCACCCACCTGCGCGTCACCGGCCCCACGACCCTGTCCGGGTCGATCGAGGTCAAGACCTCCAAGAACGCCGGGGTCGCCCTGCTGTGCGCCTCGCTACTCAACCGCGGCCGCACCACGCTGCGCAAGGTCGCCCGCATCGAGGAGGTCAACCGGCTGCTCGAGGTCCTCACGTCCCTCGGCGTGCAGACCCGCTGGCTCAACGACCAGAACGACCTCGAGATCATCCCGCCGGCCGAGCTCGACCTCGCCAACATCGACGAGGACGCGGCTCGTCGCACCCGCTCGGTGATCATGTTCCTGGGCCCGCTGCTGCACCGCAACGAGACCTTCGACCTGCCCTACGCCGGCGGCTGCAACCTCGGCACCCGCACCGTCGAGCCCCACATGTCCGCACTGCGGCCCTTCGGGCTCGAGGTCAAGGCGACCGACGGGTCCTACCACGCGCAGGTCAACCGGGCGGTCGAGCCGACGCGTCCGATCGTGCTCACCGAGCGCGGCGACACGGTCACCGAGAACGCGCTGATGGCCGCGGCCCTGCACGCCGGCACCACCGTCATCCGCAACGCCTCGTCCAACTACATGGTCCAGGACCTCTGCTTCTACCTCCAGAAGCTCGGCGTGCAGATCGAGGGCGTCGGCAGCACCACCCTGCGCGTCACCGGCCTCGAGACCATCGACGTCGACGTCGACTACTCCCCCTCCGAGGACCCGATCGAGGCGATGTCGCTGCTCGCCGCCGCGATCGTCACCAAGTCCTCGATCACCATCACCCGCGTCCCGATCGAGTTCCTCGAGCTCGAGCTCGCGATCCTCGAGGGGATGGGTTTCCGCTACTCCCTCACCGAGGAGTACGTCGCCGCCAACGGCGCGACCCGGCTCGTCGACATCACCACCCACGCCAGCGACCTCACCGCGCCGCTCGACAAGATCCACCCGATGCCGTTCCCGGGCCTCAACATGGACAACCTGCCGTTCTTCGCGGCCATCGCCGCGGTCGCCGAGGGCCAGACCCTGCTCCACGACTGGGTCTACGAGAACCGCGCCATCTACTTCACCGAGCTCAACAAGCTCGGCGCCCAGGTCAAGCTGCTCGACCCGCACCGTGTGCTCGTCGAGGGTCCGACGCACTTCTCGGGCGCCGAGATCGTCTGCCCGCCCGCGCTGCGCCCGGCCGTCGTGCTGCTGATCGCGATGCTCGCCTCCAAGGGCACCTCGGTGCTGCGCTCGACCTACGTCATCCACCGCGGGTACGAGGACCTGGCCGAGCGGCTCAACCAGCTCGGCGCCAACATCGAGACCTTCCGCGACATCTGATCGAGCACCGGCGACCGAGGAACGAGGTCGGCGCGTGGGCTCGGTCAGGTTGAGCAAGGACCGCTGGCGAGGAACGAGCCCGCGACCGCGACGAAACATCAGGGGACGACGATGAACGTGGGGCACCTCCTCGAGGCGTACGACGCCCAGCTGCGCCGTGAGGCCGAGGTGCTCACCGCGACCGGCGTCTCCCAGGACGGACCCCTGGTCCGGGCGGTGTTCAACCGGGGTGGCTTCGTCACCTACCGCGACCTCGGTGGGCTCACGGGTGAGGACCTCGACGACCTGATCGCCCGGACGATCGCCCACTTCCGCGACGAGACGGACGTCGACGAGGTCGAGTGGAAGACCCGTGGCCACGACGAGCCGGCCGACCTCGCCGAGCGTCTCGTCCGCGCCGGCTTGGTCGCCGACCCGGTGGAGACGGTGATGATCGGCGAGGCCAGCGCCCTCGCCGTACCCGTCGAGGTCCCCGACGCCGTCAGGATCAGACGACTCGACCCGGCCGACGCCGGCTTCGTGTCCGACGCGCACCGCATGTCGGCCATGCAGACGACGGCCTTCGGCGGCGGTCCGAGCGCCGACGACCTGGTCGACCGGCTCACCCGGACCGCGGACCTGTCCGAGGCCTGGATCGCCGAGGTGGGCGACGAGGTGGTGTGCGCGGGCCGGCTCGAGGTCGTCCCCGGGACCGAGTTCGCCGGGCTCTGGGGCGGCGCGACGCTCGAGCCGTGGCGCGGGCGCGGCATCTACCGCGCGCTCGTCGCGGCGCGGGCCGGGTCAGCCATCGCCCGCGGGGTGCGCTATCTCCACTCCGACTGCACCGCGATGTCGCGCCCGATCCTGGAGCGCTCCGGCCTGGTCCCGGTGACCACCACGACGCCGTACCTCTGGCGCCGCCACCCGCAGGCCTGAGCGTTCCGCCCGATCGCCCGTCAGGGGGATTTCGGTGCGCGACCCTGTCTCCCCAGCCCCGCGTGCCCCTACATTGTCACGGGTGACGCATCCTGCGGTTCAGCTCGACGACGTGGTCAAGTCCTTCGGTCCGGTGACCGCGGTGGCGGGCGTCGACCTCGCGATCGCCGACGGCGAGTTCTTCTCGATGCTCGGCCCGTCGGGCTCGGGCAAGACCACGGTGCTGCGCATGATCGCGGGCTTCGAGCAGCCGACGAGCGGTCGGGTGCTGCTCGACGACCGCGACGTCACCGGGGTGCCGCCCTTCGCCCGCGACGTCAACACGGTCTTCCAGGACTACGCCCTCTTCCCGCACATGGACGTGCGCGCCAACGTGGAGTACGGCCTGCGCGTGAAGCGGGTCGGCCGCGCCGAGCGCCGCGAGCGGGCGACGGCCGCACTCGAGACCGTCCGCCTCGGCGGCTACGCCGACCGCCGCCCCACCCAGCTCTCCGGCGGCCAGCGCCAGCGGGTCGCGCTGGCTCGCGCCCTGGTCAACCGTCCGAAGGTGCTCCTCCTCGACGAGCCGCTCGGCGCGCTCGACCTGAAGCTGCGGCGCGAGATGCAGCTGGAGCTCAAGCAGATCCAGCGCGACGTCGGCATCACCTTCGTGTTCGTCACCCACGACCAGGAGGAGGCGCTGACGATGAGCGACCGCATCGCGGTCTTCAACGACGGCCGGATCGAGCAGGTCGACACGCCAGCGCGTCTCTACGAGGCTCCGGCCACGGCGTTCGTGGCCGGCTTCGTCGGCACCTCCAACCTGCTGCGCGGCTCCGACGCACGCGCGGTCTTCGGTCGCGACGGCACCTTCAGCATCCGCCCGGAGAAGATCCACCTCGACGACGACGCCGAGCCCACGAAGGCACGTGGCACGGTGCGGGCCGTGGTCTACCTGGGCTCGGTCAACCACTACCTGGTCGACCTCGACGGCGGGGGCACGCTCACGGTGCTGCGGCAGAACCTGCGCGACAGCACCGACTCCGCCCTCGACCAGGAGGGGCGACGCGTGGCGCTCAGCTGGGACGACGCGCACGTGATCGACCTCGACGACTCGGGCGCCGGCCAGCCGGTCGGCGCAGGCACAGAAACACAGGAGGCGCCATGAAGCTCACCCGACTGGCCGGCGCGGCCGTCGTCCTCGCCCTGTGTGCCGTGGGCTGCGGCACCAGCAGCGACGACAGCGGCGGCAGCGCCGGCGACTCCGACACCCCCGGCGGCTTCACCGCCCCGGACGTCCCCATGGCCAGCGAGCTCGGCGACAACGAGGGCGCGCTGAGCATCCTCGCCTGGCCCGGCTACGCCGAGGACGGCTCGACCGACAAGACCGTCGACTGGGTGACGCCGTTCGAGGAGAAGACGGGCTGCCAGGTCGACGTGAAGACCTTCGGCACCTCCGACGAGGCCGTCTCGCTGATGCAGTCGGGACAGTACGACGTCGTCTCCGCGTCCGGCGACGCGTCGCTGCGCCTCATCGCGGGCGGTGACGTGGCGCCCGTCAACACCGACCTGGTGCCCAACTACGCCGACGTGTGGCCGTTCCTCAAGGACCGGCCGTGGAACTCCGTCGACGACCAGATGTACGGCATCCCGCACGGCTACGGAGCCAACCTGCTGATGTGGCGCACCGACAAGGTCGACCCGGCGCCGACCAGCTGGAGCGCGGTCTTCGACGACTCCTCGGCCTACGCCGGCAAGGTCACGGCGTACGACTCCCCCATCTACATCGCCGATGCCGCGCTCTACCTGATGAACACCCAGCCCGACCTGGGCATCGAGGATCCGTACGCGCTCGACGCCGACCAGCTCGCGGCCGCCGTCGAGCTGCTGAAGGCGCAGAAGGCCAACGTCGGGGAGTACTGGTCGGACTACCTCAAGGAGGTCCAGGCCTTCACGACGGGTGACTCGATCGTCGGCACCACCTGGCAGGTGATCGCCAACCTCGCCGAGGCCGACAAGGTCCCGGTGAAGGCGATCCTCCCCGAGGAGGGCTCGACCGGGTGGTCGGACACCTGGATGGTGGGGAGCGAGACCGAGCACCCCAACTGCGCCTACGCGTGGCTCGACCACATCATCAGCCCCGAGGCCAACGACGCGGTGGCCGAGTGGTTCGGCGAGGCGCCCGCCAGCTCCAAGGCCTGCGAGATCGCGACGAAGGGCTTCTGCGAGAGCTACCACGCGGGCGACGAGGCCTACGCCGAGAAGATCCACTACTGGACCACGCCCATCGAGGAGTGCCTCGACGGCCGCACGGACGTGACGTGCACGACCTACCAGGAGTGGACCCAGGCCTGGACCGAGATCAAGGGCTGACCGCGTGGCGTCGTCAGGGAGCGCAGGACTGCTGCACCGCAGCCCACGGCTGCGGCTCGGGCTGCTGCTCGGGCCGCCGATGCTGTGGCTCGGCGTGCTCTACCTGGGCTCCCTGGCGGCGTTGTTCATCACCTCGTTGTGGACGGTCGACGCCTTCGGCGCCGGGATCCAGCGCACCTGGACGCTGGAGAACTTCCGCACGCTGTTCACCCTCGACGTCTACCGCACCATCACGTTCCGCACCCTGCTCACGGCGGTCGCGGTCACGGTGATCGACGGACTGGTCGCCGTGCCGGTGGCGCTCTTCATGGCGAAGGTCGCCTCGCCGCGCTGGCAACGGATCCTGGTCATCCTGGTCCTGACGCCGCTGTGGGCGTCGTACCTCGTCAAGGCCTACGCCTGGCGCGGCATGTTCTCGACCGGCGGACCGCTCGACTCCGTCGGGCTCTCGCCGGGCTACGGACTGTCGGCCACGATCGTGACGCTGGCCTACCTGTGGCTCCCCTACATGGTCCTGCCGATGTACGCCGGGCTCGAGCGCCTGCCGGACTCGCTGCTCGAGGCATCGGCCGACCTGGGCGCGGGGACGTGGACGACGATGCGACGGGTCGTGCTGCCCGTGCTGTTCCCGGCCGCCGTGGCCGGGTCGATCTTCACGTTCTCGCTCACGCTGGGCGACTACATCGCGGTGAAGATCGTCGGCGGCACCAACCAGCTGCTCGGCAACGTCGTCTACGACAGCTTCCTGACGGGCAACAACATGCCGTTCGCGGCCACGGTGTCGCTGATCCCGGTCGTCGTGATGCTGGCCTACCTCACCGCCGTACGCCGCACCGGGGCCTTGGAGAACCTGTGAGGCTCTCTCCCCTGACCCGTGCGCTGCTGGGTGCGTTCACCGCCCTGGCCCTGGTGTTCGTCTACCTGCCGCTGAGCCTGGTGCTGCTCAACTCGTTCAACACCTCGCGCGCCTTCGCCTGGCCGCCGCCGGGGCTCACGAC
The DNA here is from genome assembly GCF_003057875.1 of Nocardioides currus. GTDB lineage: Bacteria > Actinomycetota > Actinomycetes > Propionibacteriales > Nocardioidaceae > Nocardioides > Nocardioides currus. The sequence goes on from NZ_PYXZ01000011.1 coordinate 100,055, forward strand.
ACGCTGGTGGTCGCAGGCCTGGTCCTCCGACGGGGCCCGGTCGGCGATCGTGGTGTCGCTCGAGGTCGCCGCGATCGCGACCGTCGTCGCGCTGGTGCTGGGCACGATGGCGGCGATGGCCCTGCACCGCTTCCGGTTCTTCGGCCGCGACACCGTCTCGCTCCTGATCATCCTGCCCATCGCCCTGCCCGGGGTGGTCACCGGCATCGCGCTGGCCAACGCGTTCACCACCATGCTGGGCCTCGAGCTCGGCTTCCTGACCGTCGTCGTCTCGCACGCCACCTTCTGCATCGTCACGGTCTTCAACAACGCGATCGCCCGGATGCGCCGGCTCGGCACCACCCTCGAGGACGCCTCGGCGGACCTCGGCGCAGGCACGTTCACCACGTTCCGGCTCGTGACCCTGCCGATGCTGCGCTCGGCGCTGCTCGCCGGTGGACTGCTGTCGTTCGCGCTCAGCTTCGACGAGATCATCGTGACCACCTTCACCGCCGGCTCCGGGGTGACGACGCTGCCCATCTGGATCTACCAGAACCTCTTCCGGCCCAACCAGGCACCGGTCGTCAATGTGGTCGCCGCGGCCCTGATCGTGCTGTCCATCCTGCCGATCTGGCTGGCCCAGCGACTGGCCGGCACGGACGAGAGTGTGGCGGCCGCGCGCTGAGCCATACTGCTCGCGTGAACCGCGGCTACCTCGACCACGCAGGCGTCCTGGCCTTCGCCCACCGCGGTGGTGCGTTCCACCCCGAGATCGAGGGCCTGGAGAACACGATGGCCGCCTTCCGGCACGCCGTCGACCTCGGCTACGTCTACCTCGAGACCGACGTCCACGTGACGGCCGACGGCGTCCTGCTCGCCTTCCACGACGACGTCCTCGACCGCGTGACCGACCGGACGGGCAGCATCGCCGAGACGTCGTACGCCGACGTGCAGGCCGCCCTCATCGGTGGTCGTGAGCGGGTGCCGACGCTGGCCGAGCTGTTCGAGGCCTTCCCGGGCGTCCGTTTCAACATCGACATCAAGTCCGCGGGCTCGGTCGCGGCGCTGGCCGACTTCGTCTCCGCGCACGACGCCTGGGACCGGGTGCTCGTGGGGTCCTTCTCCCGTCGCCGTCTCCAGTCGTTCCGGCGACTGACGCAGGGTCGTGTCGCCACCTCGGCCCACCCCCTCGAGGTCGCCGCCTACGTCCTGTCCCCGAGCGCCCAGCTCGCGCGGCTGCTGACCCGCGGTCGGCCCGACGCGCTCCAGATCCCGCACCGCCGGGGCCGGCTGACGGTCGCCTCCGCCGGACTGGTGCGGCGCGCGCACGCCAACGGCCTGCACGTGCACGTGTGGACCATCGACGACCCGGCCGAGATGAAGGTGCTGCTGGATCGTGGTGTCGACGGGCTGATCAGCGATCGCACCGACATACTCAGCGACGTGCTGCGATCCCGCGGCCAATGGGAGGACAAGTCATGAGCCACGCAAGCCCCGGCGGGATCGCCGACCTCAGGCCGCTCGAGCAGGAGAAGGAGCAGAAGGCCTGGTACTGGTACGACTGGGCCAACAGCGCCTTCGTCACCACCGTCAGCACGGTGATGTTCGCGCCGTACATCATCGCGGTCGCGAAGGACGCGGCGGTCGACAACCGCATCTCCCTGGTCGGCCTGTCCGTCGCCCCGGGCGCCCTGCCGTCCTACCTGGTCACCTTCGCCACGATCCTGTCGGCGCTCCTGCTCCCGCCGCTGGGTGCGCTGATGGACCGCACCGCCAACAAGAAGAAGTGGCTCGGGATCTTCGCCTGGGCCGGCGCGGCCTCGGGCTCGCTGCTGTGGTTCTGCCGCGACGGCAACTGGCAGATCGGCGCCGTGGCGATCATCTTCGCCAACCTGTTCCTGGCCGCGTCGATGGTGGTCAACGACTCGATCCTGCCCCTGATCTCCGACGAGGAGAACCGTGACCGCGTGTCGTCGCGCGGATGGGCCTGGGGCTACCTCGGAGGCGGCCTGCTGCTCGCGGCCAACCTCGCCCTGTTCACCATGCTCCCGTTCGGCCTGACCGAGGGCGAGGCGACCCGCATCAGCATGCTGTCCGCGTGCGTGTGGTGGGCCGGGTTCACGTTCATCCCCTTCCTGCGGCTCAAGGAGCACCCGCCGGCCAACGTCGAGCACGTCGAGGGCAATGTCGTGGCCCGCAGCTTCGGCCAGCTCTTCGCGACGCTGCGCGACATGAAGAACTACCCGATGGCGCTGACGTTCCTGCTCGCCTACCTGTTCTTCAACGACGGCATCCAGACCGTGATCGCGTCGTCCTCGACGTACGGCTCGGAAGAGCTCGGCTTCGGACAGTCGGTCCTCATCGCCACCATCCTGCTCGTGCAGTTCGTCGCCTTCGGTGGGGCGTTGCTGTTCGGGCGCCTGGCCAGGTCGTACGGCGCCAAGCACACGATCCTCGGTGGCCTCGCCATCTGGATGCTGATCGTCACCGCCGCCCTGTTCCTTCCCGCGGAGTCCGTGGTCCCGTTCCTGCTCCTCGGTGTCGCCATCGGCATCGTCCTGGGCGGCACCCAGGCCCTGGCCAGGTCCTACTTCTCGCTGCTCATCCCCCGCGGCAAGGAGGCGGAGTACTTCAGCTTCTACCACGCGATGGACCGCGGGACGTCGTGGTTCGGCACCCTGGTCTTCGGCCTCACCTACCAGTTCACCGACTCCTACCGCCCGGCCGTGTTCGCGCTGATCGTCTTCTTCGTGCTCGGCGGCGCGATCTTGATGCGGGTCGACACCGAGCGCGGGATCCGCGAGGCCGGCAACGACGTCCCCGCCACGATCTGAGCCCGTCGGATCGTTCCAACGTGAGGTGACTCACCCCTGTGGGTAGCAGGCGGGCCGAGATTCCGCGGAACCTTGCCCACCCCGCTACCGTTGATCGAATCGGGACATCGTTCGCCGGCACATCCCGGCGCGAGGACACGCCAGTCCACCCGTCCCGCTTCCGCCCACACCCACGGGCGGTTGTCATCAGCAGCACACTTGGAGGTGGCTCAATGGCGGAGCGCACACTACGCGGCGCGAGGCTCGGCGGCCAGAGCTTTGAAGACGAGCGCGGCATCGAGTTCGCCGCTCGGCAGCAGGTGGGATACCGCTGCGAGCACGGTCACGAGTTCGAGATCACGATGTCGGTCGAGGCCGACATCCCCGCGATCTGGGAGTGCCCGCGCTGCGGCGCGAAGGCGCTCAGCATCGCCGGCATCAAGCCGGAGGAGAAGGCCGAGAAGCCGGCCCGCACCCACTGGGACATGCTCCTCGAGCGTCGGTCCACGCAAGAGCTCGAGGACATCCTCAAGGAGCGCCTGGAGCTGCTGCGCGGCGGCGAGATCGGCCCGGCGCACCTGCACCGCGCCAACGCCAAGAAGCGCAAGGTCTCCTGACCGGCGTCAGTCGACCACTTCGCCCTCCACCACGGGTCCGTCAGGATCCGGGTGGGGGCGTTGTCGATTTGTGGGGCGATCCGTCGGCCGGGTCGTCCCGGGCACGTACGCCGCTGCGCCGGCGCCGACCAGGCGGCGCGTCACGATCCCGGTCAGCACGCGGCGCGCGACGGGTCGGGTGAAGGGCAGGATCAGCACGATCCCGAAGAGGTCGGTGACGAACCCCGGGCTGAGCATGAGGGTGCCGCCGACCAGGATCAGCGCCCCGTCCGCGAGCTCGCGCGCCGGCATCCGCCCGCTGCCGAGCGCCTCGCGCAGGGCGGCGAAGGCTCGTCCGCCCTCGCGCCGGATCAGCCAGGTGCCGAGGATGCTGTCGGCGACCAGCAGCAGGATCGTCCACCACGGGCCGATCACCTGACCGACCTGGATCAGGACGAAGATCTCGAGCAGCGGCACGACCACGAAGGCCACGACGAGCAGCCAGGCGGGGATCCGGAGACGGGTCACGAGGCGCTCCCGCGAGCGACCTTCCGGCTCCGGCGGCGTGCGACGGCGCGTCCTGCCTGCTTGCGTCGCTCCTGCAGGCCCCACCGGGTGATCTTCTTGAGTGACTCGCTGGCCACCTGGCCACTCATCTTGGAGTCGCCGCGGACCCGCTCGATGAACTCGATCGGCACCTCCACGACCTTCAGCCCCGCCACGATGGTGCGGTAGGCCATGTCGGTCTGGAAGACGTAGCCGGTGGAGGTGACCGACGCGAGGTCGATCTTCTCCAGGGTGTGGCGGCGGAAGAGCCGGAAGCCGGCCGTGGCGTCCTTGACACCCATGCCGAGCAGCAGCCGCACGTAGAGGTTGCCGCCACGCGAGAGCAGCTCGCGGCGCCGGGGCCAGTTCACGACCGAGCCGCCCGGCACGTAGCGCGAGCCGATCACCAGGTCGGCGTCGTGCAGCGCGTCCAGGAGCCGGTGCAGCTGCTCGGGCTGGTGGGAGCCGTCGGCGTCCATCTCGCCGATCACGTCGTAGCCCTGCTCGAGGGCCACCGCGAAGCCGTGGAGGTAGGCGGCGCCGAGGCCACCCTTCGCCGTACGGTGCAGGACGTGCACCTGCGGGTCGGCGGCCGCGAGCCGGTCGGCGATGTCCCCGGTGCCGTCGGGCGAGTTGTCGTCGACGACGAGCACATCGGCCTCGGGCACGGCGGTGCGCAGCCGATCGACGATCAGCTCGAGGTTCATGGCCTCGTTGAAGGTGGGGATCACCATCACGATCCGACCCAGCTCGGTCGTGCTCACTGTCTCCCCTTACGTGTGTGCCGTCGCGGACGGCTCGATCACCCGGTCGTGTGCGACGGGCCGGAGCGCATTGTGCCGTCTCCGACGACGATACGTGAGGGTAATGAAGGCAATCGAGCCCAACGTGAGACCCACGACCACGCGACCCGTCCACGGCCCCAGGACGACGGCCGGCGTGAGGTCGTCGTGGAGCACCACGTCACCGCGCACCACGGCCCGGGTGCGTGGATCGGCGGACTCCACGACCTCGCCGTCCGGCGCGATGATGCCGGAGACCCCGTTGATGGCGGCGACCACGACGTAGCGGCCGGTCTCGATGGCCCGCAGCCGGCTGATCTCGAACTGCTGGTCGATCTGCGCGGTGTTGATGAACATCGCGTTGCTCGTCTGGACCGTGACCAGCTGGCCGCCGTTGGCGACCTGCCCGTGGATCGCGTCGTCGTACGACACGTCGAAGCAGATCGCGTCCGCCACCAGCGCGCCCGCGACCCGGAGCGGCTCCAGGCTGGTGCCCCGGGCCATGTCGCGCGGGATGAGCGCGAGCTGGCCGTAGGTGTCGGGGATCAGCGACCCGCGGTAGGGGATGTACTCGCCGTACGGCACGGGATGGCGCTTGGTGTAGCGGTCTCCCCCGCCGAGTCCGGGCTGCCACACGATGCCCTGGTTGAGGATCTCCTTCGGGCGGCTGGAGTCGACCATGCCGCCGACCAGGATCGGTTCGTCGATCGCCGCGGACGCCCGGGTGATCTCGCCGCGGGCCTCGGCGTCGGTGAAGGGGTCGACGGCGGTGGAGTTCTCCGACCAGACCACGAGGTCCACCGGCTCTCCCGCGTCCGCGAGGTCCACCGTGGCGTCGGCGAAGGCGCGGGTGATCTCGCGGTGGTGGGCGAGCACGTCGGTGCCGTCGCCCGGCACGTCCGCCTGCACGGCGGCCACGGCGAGGCTCCTGCCTCCGCTGACGTCGTACGGCGCTGCGACCGGCAGCCAGGTCAGGGCCCCCAGGGCCGTGGCGGCCACCACCGCGACGACCGGGCGCCGCAGCCGCGTGGCCACGGCCCACGCCACCGTGCTGCCGGTGAGCGCGATCAGGAGGCTGACCCCGGTCATGCCGAACCACGGCAGCCCGGACGCCCACGCCGTGTCGACGGTCGCGAAGGACAGTCGTCCCCACGTCAGGCCACCGAAGGGCCACGCTCCGCGCAGCGTCTCGATGCTCACCCAGGCGCAGGCGCACCACCACGGCCACCAGCGCAGCCGGGACACGGCGGACAGCAGCAGGCCCAGCGGGATGAAGTAGACGGACTGCACCACGCTCAGCGCGGCCCAGGCGTCCGACCCGACCGCGCGCAGCCACCACAGGAGCGCGGCGAAGAAAGCTAGCCCGAAGAGCCAGGCGGGAAGCCAGGCGGAGCGGGCACGAGTGCCGCGCACGCTCAGGACGAGCGCGGCCACGCCGATCGGCAGCGCCGGCGCGAATCCCACCGGCGCGAATCCGGTGGAGAGCACGACACCGCCCGCAAGGGCGAGGATGCAGCGGAACAGCACGTGCACACGCTAGCCGTCAGCCCGGAATCGCCGGCGCCCTGCAGGGGAACGGGAGGCGCGCACACCCTTCGGACCAACCCACAGACGACTGGCTGCCGCCGGCGGGAAGTTGTCTACGGAGCGTGCGCTCCTCCCGTGTCAGCCCTCATGGAGCGAACCGACCTCCGTGAACCGGTCAGGTCAGATGCTGGCTTCACACCCCCCGCCCCGGCCACTCGGACGTCGGTCCGCTGACCACGATCTGCATGGGCGGACCGTGGAACCCTGTCTCCACCGCGGTGGAGTGTCAACACGATCCTGACCTGCGACTTCGCGCATCGATGCAGGTCAGGGCGATGCCGCGGCGCGAGAAAAACTCGTGGGAAATTTGCCCGGATCGGCGTGTCGGTGCGTGACACGCCGTGACATTGATGTCGTCGATTCCTGCCTGCGGGTCCGGAGGCAGGCTCGGGCGCGGACCTGCCGGATTCGACCGCGGGCGGCGCGGACCTTGTCTAGGGTCCAGCCATGGCACAGTCGGACCGTTCTCCACACGCGATCTCTCCCCCACCGTTCCCCGACGGCCTCGACAGCGGACCGGTGACCCTGCGCCGCTTCTCCGCCTCCGACGCCGACTGCCTGGTCGAGGCCGGCACCGACGCCGACATCTTGTCCTTCACCAGCCTCGACCAGCTCGCGACCGCCGACGAGGTCGACCACTGGCTCGAGCGCCGGGGCAAGGAGGACGCGGACGGCACGGCCCTGGCGCTGGCGATCACCGAGGACGGTGAGGCCCTCGGCGCGGCCCTGGTGCTGCGCAGCGACCTGGCGGAGGCGAGTGCCGAGGTCGGCTACTGGCTGCTCCCCCGCGGCCGTGGGCGGGGGTTGGCGACGTACGCCCTGCTGGGGCTCCGGGACTGGTGCGCCTCGGCCGGCTTCCAGCGCCTGTCCCTGGTCACCAACCTCGACAACGTGGCCACGCAACGGGTCGCTCGACGCTGCGGCTTCCAGGCCGAGGGCGTGCTGCGGTCCTACGGGTTCGACCGCTACGGGAGGCGCGAGGACGTGCTGGGCTTCTCCTACGTCGTGCCGGGCTGCGAGGCCACGCGATGAGCACCGTGTCGAGCGGATCGAGGACGCCCCGAGCTCGTCGGGGCTCCGGCGTCGACCTGGCGTTGGTGATCGGGGTGGGCGCGTCCACCGTGCTCGCCGTGCTGACCAGCCTCTCGATCCCCACCTCCGTCGTGCTCGGCCTGCTGGTCGGCCTCGTCGGCGCGACCACGACCCTGCAGATCGACACGCTGCTCCGCCTCGAGAAGCGGTTCTCGGCCGATGACTCCCGGCTGATGCTCCTCAAGGAGATCGAACGGGCCCCGGAGATGCTGCCGAGCCTCACCGCCATCGCGGCCGCGACGGCCGAGGCCCTCGAGCGGCACGCCGACCACGAGGAGTTCTCGGGCGCCACCCACGACACCATCGAGACCGCGCGCGCCCAGCTCGCCGGGCTCGCCGACGGCCGGATGGTCCTCGAGGACGGCAACACGAGGTGGATGATGGCCAGGCTCGCCGGCTGCCAGCACTCCGTGCTCGCCACCAGCGTCGACGGCGACCTGAACTGGTGGCTCTCCCCGTCCGGCCAGGCCTACCTCGCCGTGAACGCCCAGCTGTGCAGCAGCAACGTCGTGGTCCAGCGCATCTTCCTGGTCAGCCAGCACGACGCCGCCCTCCGCGACGTGCTCGACGCGCAGGTGCGCGCCGGGGTCCAGGTCCTCGTGCTGCACCCCACCCAGCCGATCCCTGCAGCCCTGATGCGCAACTTCGCGATCTACGACGAGGCCTACCTCGTCGAGGACGAGGTCAATGCGCTCGGCTCGGTGACGGGCTACCTCCACTCGCGCAACGTCACCGACGTCAACGACGCCGTGCGGGCCTTCGAGCGCCTGCGCACGTTGAGCCAGCCCTACGTCCCCAACGCCGCGCCGTCCGTCGCCACGGCCACGCCCGCGCCGCCCGCAGCGGTCCCGAGCCCCTCGGCTCCGTAATATTTGCGGCCTGAGCGATACGAGACGCAATAGTTTTGACTTCGCCGACGTTGAAGCGAGAGACTTTACGCACCACGCGTCGGTGAAAGGACTGCACGACATGACCTCCGGATTCCCCCACCTCAGCCTCGTCGGCGAGCCCACCCCGGCCCTGGTGGCCGCGCTGTCCCACCGTGGCGTCCGCAGTGACGTCGTGGCCGCCATCGAGCAGGTCGACCTCGCGGGGACCGACGCCGTCGTGCTGCTCCCGGGGGCCACGGTGACGCCCGCCCTGGTCGAGGCCGTGCGATCGGGGCTCGGCCTCGTCGCCGTCGGCGGGGTCGATGGTCTCGACGCCCTGGGCCTCGAGGCACACCCGGCCACGCCGAGCTCCGGCCGGCTCGACCGCGAGGCCGTCGCGTGGCCCGCCATCGACCTCTCCGCCCGGGTCGACCTCGCGAGCGTGCCGTGGTCGACCGGCTACGACCTGCACGGGGTCGGCACGCCGCTCGCGGGGACGCACGAGGACACCGCCCTCGGCTCCCTCGTCCTCGACGCCGGTCGGGTCGCCGTCATCGGCCAGGACGGCGACACGCTGGACGGCGAGCTGCTGCTCAACGCCGTCCACCACGTCTCCCGTCGCGCCGAGCAGGCCGCCGGTGGGTCGAGCCTCGCCACCCACCCCGACTGGGTCGCGCTCAAGCAGGCCGTCACCGCGCTGCGCGAGTTCCAGGTCAAGGACGGCTCCGTGCCCGAGGTCGCCGACCACGCACGTGTCGACGCGCTGGTCACCGAGATCGCCGAGCTGCTCCCGCGCCTGGCCCAGCACTTCCCGCACGACGCCGACTACCTGACGGCGCTCGTCAAGGACTTCGACGGCTGGCGCGCGGCAGGCTTCGGCGTACCCGACTTCCACGACTCCCTCGTCGTCTTCGACCCCGCGGGCGCGCGCGGCGACGGTGTCACGCACCTCGTGCTGTTCCCGATGTACACCCAGAACGGCTCGGCCGACCGCCTCTTCGAGGCCGTCCTGATCGAGCTCATCTGGCCGGAGTTCGTGGCCGATCTCGAGGCGGGCGACTACTCCAACAAGCTGTTCCTGCCGATCCGCTTCATCGACTTCACGCCCGGCTACGACACCCACTCGGCGGTGCTCTTCCCCGAGACCGTCGCGATGCGCACCGTCCCCGACTTCACCTGGGGCGGGATCTTCGCCGACCGCGAGGCCGCGCGTTTCCGGCTCGTGGTCTCGGAGGCCGCCCGCGTCACCAGGCTCGCGCTGCCGCCCGAGGTCAAGTGGATGCTCGATCACCAGTCCCTCACCGAGGAGACCTTCGTGATGTGGGACCTGATCCACGACCGCACGCACATGCGCGGCGACCTCCCGTTCGACCCGTTCATGATCAAGCAGCGGATGCCGTTCTTCCTCTACTCCCTGGAGGAGCTGCGCTGCGACCTGACCGCCTTCCGCGAGGCGGTCAAGCTCGAGGCCGAGGGCCTGCCCCACGCCCGGCTCGTGCAGCACGCGATCCTGCTCGACCGGATCTTCCGCTTCTCGATCACCGGTCCGCGCGTGCGCAACTACGACGGCCTCGGCGGGCAGCTGCTCTTCGCCTGGCTGCACCAGGCCGACGTCCTGCACTGGACCGACAACCGCCTCACCGTCGAGTGGGACCGCGTGGCCGAGCACGTGCTCGCGCTCGGCACGGCCATCGAGGAGCTCTACTGGCGCTCGATCGACCGCTCCAAGCTCGCCCACTGGCTGGCCGCCTACGACCTCGTCTCGGCGACCGTCGAGCCCCACCCGGCCTCGGTCTGGGCGCAGGGCAAGCAGGCGCTGCCGCTGACCGGTCCGCTCAAGGAGATGACCGACCTGGTCCTCGACGACGAGTTTCCGCTGTCCATGTTCTTCGAGGCGCTGAGCAAGAAGATGACCGCGACGATCGAGGAGACCGCCGGCATCACGGGAGCCGGACGATGACCGGCTGCGTCGTGGTGGTCGGCGCCGGCGGTGCCGCCGGCCGCGCTGCCGCCGAGGCGATCGTCGCCTCCGGCCGCACCGTGGCGGCGGTCGACCTGCAGGCCCCGGAGATCCCCGGCTGCCACGGCTATGCCGTCGACGCCACCTCGCGCGACGCCGTACGCGCCCTCGCCGCGCAGCTGCGCGACGAGCACGGCGGCGTCGACGGGCTCGTCCACCTGATCGGCGGCTGGCGCGGCGGCAAGGGCTTCACCGCTAACTCCGACGAGGACTGGGAGTGGCTGCGGACGATGCTGGTCGACACCTTGCGCAACACCACGCTCGAGATGCACGACGACCTGGTGGCCTCGCCGTCCGGGCGCGTCGTGATCGTCTCGGCCACGGCGGCCGCCAACCCGACGCCCGGCGGCGCCAACTACGCGACCGCCAAGGCGGCGGCCGAGACCTGGCTGATGGCGATGGCCGACTCGTTCGCGCGCAAGCAGAAGGACACCGGCCTGCGGGCCGCGGCGACGGCGCTGGTGGTCAAGGCCCTGTTGACGCCCGCGATGCGCGAGGAGCAGCCCGACAACGCCTTCGACGGCTACACCGACGTCGCCGACCTAGCCGCCGACCTGGTCCGTATCCTCGACGCCGACCCCGAGGAGATCAACGCGCAGCGGGTCGACCTCACCGCCAGCTGAACGAAAGAGACGCTCCATGTCGCCGACCCTGCACGACGTGAACCTCCGCGCCTTCGCCTCCGACAACTACTCCGGGGCCCACCCGGCGGTTCTCGAGGCCCTGGTCGCCGCCAACGGCGGTCACCAGGTGGCGTACGGCGAGGACGTCTACACCGCCCGCCTCCACGACGTCCTCGAGACCCACTTCGGGCGTCCGGTCGAGGCGTTCCCGGTGTTCAACGGCACCGGTGCCAACGTCGTGGCCCTCCAGAGCCTGCTCCCCCGCTGGGGTGCCGTCGTGTGCGCCCAGACGGCGCACATCCACTGCGACGAGGGCGGTGCCCCCGAGAAGGTCGCCGGCATCAAGCTGCTGCCCGTCCCGACGCCGGACGGCAAGCTCACCCCGGAGCTGATCGCCACCGAGGCGTGGGGATGGGGCGACGAGCACCGCGCCCAGCCACTCGCCGTGTCGATCACCCAGAACACCGAGCTCGGCACCGTCTACACCCCCGACGAGATCGCCGCGATCTGCACGTGGGCCCACGAGCACGGGATGGCCGTGCACATGGACGGCGCACGCATCGCCAACGCCGCAGCCAGCCTCGACCTGCCGCTGTCGGCCTTCACCAGCGACGTCGGCGTCGACGTCGTCTCCCTCGGCGGCACCAAGAACGGCCTGGTGTACGGCGAGGCGGTCGTCGTCCTCGACAGCGAGCGCGCCGCGGGCCTGCCCTACCTCCGCAAGCTCAGCATGCAGCTGCCCTCGAAGATGCGCTTCGTCTCCGCGCAGCTCATCGCCCTGTGGGAGGGCGAATTGTGGCGCGAGGGCGCCGCCCACGCCAACGCGATGGCCGCCCGCCTCGCCGCCGGCGTCGAGGGGCTCGAGGGCGTGCGGATCACCAACCCCGTCCAGGCCAACGCCGTCTTCGTCGTCATCGAGGACGCCGTCGCCGAGAAGCTGCGCGAGCAGTTCCGCTTCTACGACTGGGACGCCGCACGCCACGAGCGCCGCTGGATGTGTGCCTTCGACACCACCGAGGCCGACGTCGACGCCTTCGTCGCCGCGCTGCGGGAGTGCCTGGCCGGCTGAGGGCCTCGCTCAAGTTTCCCCGGCTCGCCGGGGAAATCCCAACATCACGATGCAAGCAAGCACCCCGAAGTCGACAACTCGCCCAAGAAGTCGCTGTGCCGCGTCTCGTCTCCACAGGCTGCCGAGCCGCCGTTTCCACCTCCGCCTGGCGCGGGCACCCTCGCGCCATGGGAACTGATCAACAGGTCGATCTGCAGGGCGTCATACGCCTCCGACGAGAGTTCATTGCCGAGGGCTACACGGACTACCAGCTCAGCCGACTGGTCATGGCCGGCGTGCTGCACCGTGTCCGACACGGCGCGTACGTCGACAAGGAGCTGTGGGACCGGCTGTCGGCCGCTGACAGACACCGCGTGCTGAGTCGTGCTGTGTTGCGAACGGCTCATCCGTCATCGGTGCTGTCGCACGTCTCCGCGGCCGTCGAACGAGGTGTGCCGGTGTGGAACATCGACCTGGACCAGGTTCACACGACCCGCACTGACGGCCAGAGCTCGCGACGCGAAGCCGGCGTCGTCCACCACGTCGGAGACCTGGACGAGGCAGACGTCGAGATCATCAACGGCCTCCGCGTGACGAGAGCTCCGAGGTGCGCCGTCGAGGTGATCGCCACCTCGACGACCGAGGCTGCACTCGTCGTGGTCAATGGGATGCTCAACTCACGGATGATGACCGGTCGCGAGCTGATGTCGGCGGTCAGGGAGATGAAGCACTGGCCGTACACGCTGACTGCGCATCGCGTAACGGCGTTGGCGAGCGACCAGATGGAGTCGGTCGCCGAGACCCGCACCCTCTTCATGTGTTGCCAACAGGGCCTGCCCCGTCCCGAGCCTCAGGTGGTCGTGCGCGACGAGTGGGGTGACGTCTTCGCCCGGGTCGACTTCGCCTGGATCACCCATGGCGTCTTCCTCGAGTTCGACGGCCGGATCAAGTACGAACGCTTCCGACGCGACGGCGAGACGCTCGAGGAGTTCCTCATGCGGGAGAAGAAGCGCGAGGAGCGCATCTGCCAGCTGACCGGGTGGGTCTGCATCCGTATCGGGTGGGCTGACCTGGAGAGACCGGCGGCCACAGCTCGCCGGATCCGAGGCGTCCTCGACAGCCGCCGCGGCGCCATGGGTGCCTGACTCCCCGCGGCAGTTGTGAACTTCCGGTGGTTTGCATGCCTCCAGAAGTTGCGGTTTCCCCGGCGAGCCGGGGAAACCAAACGATCCAGAGGGCCCTCAGCCCAGGGAGCGGTTCTCGTACGGCGTCGAGAGCACGATCGTCGTCCGCGTCGAGACGTTGGCGGCGGCGCGGATGCGACCGAGCAGGTCCTCGAGGTCGCGCGGGGTGGCGACCCGGATCTTGAGGATGTACGACTCGTCACCGGCCACCGACCAGCACGACTCGATCTCGGGGATCTCCTCGAGGCGCTCGGGGTAGTCGTCGGGCTGCGAGGGGTCGATCGGCGTGATCGAGATGAACGCCGTCAGCGGCCGGCCGAGCTGCTCGTGGTCGACCTGGGCGCCGTACCCCCGGATCAGTCCGCGCGTCTCGAGCCGCTTGACCCGCTGGTGCACGGCGGAGGTCGACAGGCCGGTCGCCTTGCCGAGGTCGGTGAAGGACATCCGCCCGTCGTCCGCCAGCAGGGACAGGATCAAGCGGTCGGTGGTCTCCACGGCAGGGCTCGTCACGGGCTCAGAGTAGCGACGAGTCGTGGCAGGATCCGCGTGTGACCGCCCAGCGACTGATGCTCCTCGACACGGCCTCCCTCTACTTCCGCGCGTTCTTCGGCGTGCCCGACTCCGTGCAGGCCCCGGACGGCACGCCGGTCAACGCCGTGCGGGGGTTGCTCGACTTCATCAGCCGGCTCGTCGAGGAGTACCAGCCGACCCATCTCGTGTGCTGCTGGGACAACGACTGGCGTCCGCAGTGGCGCGTCGACCTGATCCCCTCCTACAAGGGCCACCGCGTCGTCGCGGCGCGCTCCGGCGTGCCCGACATCGAGGAGGTCCCCGATCCGCTGGAGGCCCAGATCCCGGTGATCGTCGAGGTGCTCAGCGCCTTCGGGATCAGCATCGTCGGCGCCGACGGCTACGAGGCCGACGACGTCATCGGCACCCTCGCCACCGGTGCCTCCATGCCGGTCGACATCGTCACCGGCGACCGCGACCTCTTCCAGCTCGTCGACGACGCGGCCGGGGTGCGCGTGCTCTACGTCGCGCGCGGGGTCGCCAAGCACGAGCGGATGACCGAGCACGCGGTGGTCGAGAAGTACTCCGTGCTCCCCCAGCAGTACGCCGACTTCGCCACCCTGCGCGGCGACGCCTCCGACGGCCTCCCCGGCGTCGCGGGCGTCGGCGACAAGACCGCGGCGAGCCTGCTCCTGACGTACGGCGACCTGGCGGGCATCCGCGCGGCCGCGGCCGACCCCGAGTCGGCGCTCGGTCCGGGCCCGCGGGGCAAGATCACCGCGGCCTCCGACTACCTCGAGGTCGCCCCGACCGTCGTCGCCGTGGCCCGCGACGTCGACCTCGGCTCGCCCGACTGCTCGTTGCCGAGCGCGCCGGTCGACCCGGACGGCCTCGCCGCCCTCGCCGAGCGCTGGGGCCTTTCCAGCCCCGTCGAGCGGCTCACGGGGGTCCTGGCGGCCCTCTGAGGTCGCGCTGCGAGGTCGCGGCTACTCCGCCACCGACGAGTAGGCGACCACACCCCGCTTGAGCGCGGCCACCGTCTGACGGGCGGTCTTGCGCAGTGGGGTGTCGCCGGCGGCGTCGGCGACCTGGCCGGCGAGGTCGAGGAGCTGCTTCATCCAGCGCACGAAGTCGCCGGCGGCGAGGTCGGTCCCGCCGAGGACCACGTCGAGGTCGTCGCCCTCGGCCCAGCGGTAGGCGGCCCACGCGAAGCCGAGGTCGGGCTCGCGCAGGAAGTCGAGCTTGTTGTCGCGCTCCAGGGCGTCGAGCTGGCCCCACACACGCACGGTCTCGACGAGCGCCGCCTGAACCCGCCCGCCCGGGACCCGCGGCGCGGTGGCGTCGTCGGCGCGCCGCGCCTCGTAGACGAGCGACGAGAGCACCGACGCGAGCTCGGAGGGGCTCAGGTCGTCCCACAGGCCTTCGCGCAGCGACTCGGCGGCGACCAGGTCCATGTCGGTGTAGATCCGTCGCAGGTGGCGCCCGCGCTCGGTGACGGTGTCGCCCTCGAGGTAGCCCAGGGCGGTGAGCACGTTGCAGACCCGGTCGAAGGTCCGCGCCACCGTGTTGGTGCGCGACTCGACCCGACGCTTGAGCGTCTCGGCGTCGCGGCCCAGCTTGAAGGCGCGCTCGGCCCAGCGGGCGTGGTCCTCGCGCTCGGGGCACTGATGGCACGGGTGCTGCTTCAGCTTCGCGCGGAGCTCGGCGATCTCGCGGTCGACCGGGCTGTCGGCGAAGGAGTCGCGGCTCACCGCTCGGCGCGGCGGCGGCGTGAGGTCGTGGGTCTTGGACCTCAGCGCCGAGGCGAGGTCGCGGCGCATCGCCGGGTTGCGCCCGTTGAACGTCTTCGGGATCCGCATCCGGGTGATCGCCTCGACCGGAGTGGCGAAGTCGACGGGCGAGAGCCGGCGCGCCTGCCGGTCGGCGGTCAGGACGTAGGGCCGTGGCTCGTGGCCGCTGGTCCCGGGGTCGAGGACGACCGCGTAGCCGGCGAACTTGCCGTTGGGGACCATGATCACGTCGCCCGGCCTCAGCCTGGCCAGCGACGCCATCGCCTCGTCGCGTCGACCCGACCGACGTTCCCGGGCCGCGCCCTTCTCGACCTCGGAGATGCGGCGGCGCAGCGCGGCGTACTCCATGAAGTCGCCCTGGTGGCAGGTGGCCGCCTCCTGGTAGCCCTCGAGCGCCTCCTGGGCCTTCTGCAGCTGCCGGGCGAGGCCGACGACGGCCCGGTCGGCCTGGAACTGCGCGAACGACTGCTCCAGCAGCTCGCGCGAGCGCTCCCGGCCGAACTGGTGCACCAGGTTGACCGCCATGTTGTACGACGGCCGGAAGGAGCTGCGGAGCGGATACGTGCGCGTGGAGGCGAGTCCGGCGACCTCGCGGGGGTTCATGCCGGGCTGCCAGAGGACGACGCCGTGTCCCTCGACGTCGAGTCCGCGTCGGCCGGCGCGGCCGGTGAGCTGGGTGTACTCCCCCGGCGTGATGTCGGCGTGCGTCTCGCCGTTCCACTTGGCCAGCTTCTCGATGACGACCGTGCGGGCGGGCATGTTGATGCCGAGGGCGAGGGTCTCGGTGGCGAACACGGCCTTCACCAGCCCGCGCAGGAAGAGCTCCTCGACGCAGGACTTGAAGGTCGGCAGCATGCCCGCGTGATGGGCGGCCACGCCGCGGGTCAGCCCGTCGAGGAACTCGTGGTAGCCGAGCACCTCGAGGTCGTCGTCGGGCAGGTGGCGACAGCGCTCCTCGACGTACGCGAAGATCTCGTCGCGCTCCTCGGTCGTGGTCAGCCGCACGTTGGCTGACAGGCACTGGGTGACGGCCGCGTCGCAGCCGACCCGCGAGAAGATGAACGTGATGGCGGGCAGCAGCCCCTCGCGGTCGAGGCGCTCGATCACCTCCACCCGGCTCGGGATCCACACGCGGCGCCCGTTGCCGACGCTGCGCGGGTTCTTGGACGAGCCCGGCTTGCCCTTGCGCGAGGAGCGCCGGTCGCGCATCAGGCGCGAGCTGGCCCAGTCGTCGCGCGCGATGCGCACCAGCTCGTCGTTGACGGGGGCGCCCTCCTTCACGAAACCGGCGCTGGCGTCGACGTCGGAGGACGCGAACAGGTCGAAGAGCCGCTTGCCGACCATCACGTGCTGGAACAGCGGCACCGGCCGGCGCTCCTCGACGATCGTGGTCGTGTCGCCGCGCACGGTGGCCAGCCACTCGCCGAACTCCTCGGCGTTGGACACCGTCGCCGACAGCGAGACCAGCGTGACCGACTCGGGCAGGTGGATGATCACCTCCTCCCAGACCGCGCCGCGCATCCGGTCGGCGAGGTAGTGCACCTCGTCCATCACCACGAAGCCCAGGCCCAGGAGCGTCCGCGAGCCCGCGTAGAGCATGTTGCGCAGCACCTCGGTGGTCATCACCACGATGGGTGCCTCGCCGTTGACCACGTTGTCGCCGGTCAGCAGCCCGACCTTCTCGGGGCCGTAGCGCGCGACCAGGTCGTTGAACTTCTGGTTGCTCAGCGCCTTGATCGGCGTCGTGTAGAAGCACTTGCGCCCGGTCTCGAGGGCCAGGTGTACGGCGAACTCCCCGACGATCGTCTTGCCCGACCCGGTCGGCGCCGCGACCAGCACGCCGCGACCGTCCTCGATCTCCCGGCAGGCGCGGGCCTGGAAGTCGTCCAGCGGGAAGTCGTAGAGGCCCGCGAAGCCCTCGTAGACGCTTGTGGTGCTCACGCGAACACCACCAGCGACGCGGGCTCACAGGTCACGGTCAGGGGCAGCGCCCCGAACCGTTCCCCGTCCGCGTAGGACACCACCCCCGGGGCTGCCACGGTCACGCTGCGGACCCGGTGGTGCTCGTACTCCGCCACGCTCGTGTGGGTGCCGGAGAACAGCTTGGGGTAGGTGCGCACCAGCTTGGGCTTGGTCATGCTGCTGATGATGACGACATCGAGCAAGCCGTCGTCGAGCAGGGCCCCCTCGGTGATGCGGAGGCCACCGCCGTACGACGTCCCGTTGCCGACCGCGACGAGCATCGCGTCCCGTCGCAGGGCGACCCCGTCGAGGTCGAGCGTGAACGGCAGCGGCCTGAACGTCCGCAGCTCGAGGAGCGTGGCGAGGTTGTAGCGCATCTGTCCCCGGGGCCAGGTCATGTCGTTGGCCCGCTCGTTGACGATGGCGTCGAAGCCGGCCGCGAGGACCGTGACGAACCAGCGCGAGCCGGAGCGAGCCAGGTCGACCGTGCGGGTGTGCGAGCCGATGACGCGGTCGGCGGCGGCGAGGGGATCGGCACGGGGCAGGTCGAAGTAGCGGGCGACGTCGTTGCCGGTGCCGGCCGGGATGATGCCGAGCGGGATGCCGGTGCCGGCCAGCACCTGGGTCGCCAGGTGCACGAGCCCGTCGCCCCCGCAGACGACCAGCGAGTCGACCCCGTCGGCGACGCTGGCGCGGGCCAGGTCGAGGGCCTCGTCCGCGTCACGCCCCTCGAGGTTGCGCACGACCAGCCCCGCGTCGCGCAGGCGGTCCAGGGCGGTCTGGCGGTAGCGCGCGCCCTTGCCCCTGCCCGACGTGGGGTTGGTGAGGAGGGCGATCTCGCGGGCCATGTCGCGACCCTATCCAGCGTCAGCGACGACCCCGCCTGTCCGCGCCGATGCGGAGCAGAGCAGCCATCCGGTCGGGCGATCCGCCCACGGCCCGCGCCAGCCGGGCGAGGGCGTCGAGGACGCGATCGGCGTCGAAACGGGTGCCAGGCACGGCGAGCACCAGCCGATCGGCGTACGACCCGAGGAGCACCTGGTCGTGCTTCCACGCCTGGTGGGCACGCAACCGCGACGCGTCGTCGGTGACCGGCACGGGGTAGGCCTCGTCGACCGCCAGGAGGTCGCAGGCCAGGACCGAGTCCTCCACCACCAGCCGGCCGGGGACGAGGTGTCCGGACCGGAGCCCCTCGTCGGCGTGCCAGACGACCTCGCCGACGCCGAGCCACTCGGGCAGGTCGAAGGGATCGACGTCGATGATCGGCGTGGGATCCATGCCGGTCACTGTGTCAGATGGACGACGGCTCGTCGGGGTCAGATGGACGACAGCTCGTCGGGCGAGAGCCCCGCGTTGGCCTTGGCGGCGGCCCGGCGACGGTCGTTCCACCGGGCGATGAGCTCGGAGATGAAGAACAGCAGCACCATCGGCACGGCCATGAAGGTCATCGTGAACGGGTCGGCCGACGGGGTCGCGACGGCCGCGAAGATGAAGATGCCGACGATGATCCACGGCCGGTGGGCACCGAGAGCCTTGCCCGACACGACGCCGGCCAGGTTGAGCATCACCACGAAGACCGGGATCTCGAAGGCGAGGCCGAACACCAGCAGGGTGCGCGTGAAGAACTGGAGATACTCGTTGAAGTCGACGAGGTTGAGGAGGTCCTCGGGGTTGAAGCCGATCAGCACCTCGAGGCCCTTGGGCAGCGTGACGTAGCCCAGCACGATGCCCACCAGGAACAACGGGCCGGCGACCGCGGCGAAGACCCGCGACCACTTGCGCTCGTTGGGGTGCAGGCCCGGGAGGATGAACGCCCAGATCTGGTAGAGCCAGAACGGCGCGGTCGCCACGATCGAGGTGAAGCCGCAGAGCTTCAGCCACAGCATCAGGCCGCCGCCGGCCCCGCTCGTGGTGGACTGCGTCGTGCCCGCGGGCAGCGCGTCCTTGGCCTGCTGGTAGGGCCCGCTGACGAACTCGTAGAGGTCGTAGCGGAAGTAGAGCGCGATGGCGAGGCCGATGATGATGAACGTCCCGGCACGCAGGACGCGGCCGCGCAGCTCACGCAGGTGGTCGCCCAGCGCCATCTGGCCGCCGGGGCCTACGGCCTGGGCGGGCTTGGTCGAGTAGAGACGGATGAACCGTCCGGCGAGGCTCACCGAGGTCTGGTCGTGGCGCCCGGCTCAGCCGGTGTGCTTGTCGGTGCGGGGCTGGGGGTCGACCACCGGATCGACGACCGGATCGACGACCGGATCGACGACGGGGTCGACGGCGGACTGCTGCGTCGGGGGCAGCTCGGGGGCCAGTGGCGCCGGCTTGTCGTCCTCGTCGTCACGCAGGCCCTTGGTCTCGGTCTTGAAGATCCGCAGCGCCTGACCGGTGCCGCGCGCCAGCTCAGGAAGCTTCGCGGCACCGAAGACGAGCACCACGATCGCGAGGATGACCAGCCATTCCGCACCCTGCGGCATACCGATCAGCGGGTTGATCATGAAGAGCTCCCAAAGTCGAGGTTGTCTGCGTCGTTCATCCTACGCCGGGCACCTCATAGAGGCTGAGCGCCGCCCGTGCACTCGCTGTGAACGACTCGGCGAAGTCGCGCGGCTCGAGGACCTCGGCGTGCGGGGCGATGCGGAAGAGCAGCTGGTGCAGCCACGCCTCGCTCGCCACGTCGAGGACCACGTCGAGGGCGCCGTCCGGGCCGGGCGTCGAGGAGACGACCGGGTAGTACTCCGGCACCCACTGCGCCTCGGGCGCGAGGCGGAGCGTGACCGGCACGGTCTCCCCGTCGCCGCTGAACCAGCCGCCGCTCAGGTCGCGCGGCTCGGCGGCCCGCTCCGTGACGGGGTCGGGCAGCTCGCTCGCGACCACGATCCGGTCGAGGCGGAAGGCGCGGTCGGCGTTGGCGGTGTGGCACCAGGCGTCGAGGTACGTCGCGTCGCCGACCCGGGTGATCGCCCGCGGCTCCACGACGCGCGTGGACTGGTCGTCCCGGCTCGGCACGTAGTAGGAGATCTCGAGCTGCCGACCGCGCTCGATCGCCCCCTGGAGCACCGGGAGCAGCTCGGCGCTCGGGGTCTCGTCGGCCTCGACGTGGATCTGCTGCGCGGCCGTCGCGGCACCCGCCGCCTCGAGCTTGGACAGGGTCCGGGCGACGACCTCCCGCGTCTCGGCCGAGGTGCTCTGCTCGAGCGCCCGCAGCGCGACCACCAGGGCCGCGGCCTCGGACGGACCGAACCGCACGGGCCGGGCGAGGTAGTCGGCGTTGTCGACGCGGATGATCCCCTCGCCCTCGAGGGCGTCGAGGTCGACGTTGATCAGGTCGTCGGGGAACCCCCCGGGCAGCCCGCACATGAAGAGCACGCGCAGGTCCTTGTCGAGCTGCGCGACGTCGACACCGAGCACCGCGGCGGCCTCGGAGATCCGCACCTCGCCGCGCTGGTGGAGGTAGGGCACGAGTGCCAGCAGCCGCCCGACCTGCTCGCGGGCCGCGTGCACCACGGGCTTCGGCGCGCTCATCGCGCGACCCCGCCCAGCCGGGCGACGATCTCGTCGCGCAGCTCGGCCGGTCCCTCGACGAGGGCGGTGGCGCCCAGGGCGAGCACCGCGTTGACCAGGTCACGCAGCTGGCCGCTGACCGTGAGCCGGTCCCACTCGGACGCGTCGTCGGGCCCCGTCACGTCCGCCTCGACGGCGCTCGCCGTCCGGCGCAGGGCGACGCCGGCGCGTTGCCGCACCAGCACCGTCGCCTCGATGTCGGGCGTGCTGTGGACCAGGCGCTGGGCGATCGCCTGGACGTCGGTGCCGACCGGGACGTCGTACGCCGCGGAGCGACCGGTCAGGGACACCTTGCCCTGCACCCGGGAGAGCCGGAAGACGCGCTCGGCCTGGCGGTCGAGGTCGTGGCCCACGACGTACCAACGACCGGACGAGCGGACCACGCCCCACGGCTGGAGGCGGCGTGAGGTCGTCTCGGCCCCGGGGCGGCGGTAGTCGAAGGTGATGACGCGGCGCTTCTGGGTGGCCTCCCAGCAGGCGTCGAAGGCCGGCTCCTCGGCGCGCAGGCTGGGCGGGACCAGGTCGAGACGGCTGGTGTCGACCTCCACCCCCTGCGCAGCCAGCTTGCGCATGGCCTCGGTGGTGGCGCGCGCCAGGGTGGCCTGCTCCCAGGCGCGGGCGGCGATGCCGAGCACGGCCGCCTCGTCGGCCTCGAACCTGATCTCGGGCAGCGACGAGGTGTCGGGCGAGATGCGATAGCCCGGCTCGTCGTCGAAGTAGCTGTCGAGCGAGCCGACCTCGATCACCACGCCGAGCTCGCGCAGGTCCTCCTTGTCGCGCTCGAAGGCCTTCTCGAAAGCCTCGAGGCCCTTGGCGTCGTCCCCGTAGTCGCCGTAGTGGGCGCGCCGGATGTCCTGCTTGGAGACGAAGCGGGTCTGGGCGAGCAGCATGATGTAGAGGTTGAGCAACCGCTCGGACTTCTCCGCCATGCTGCCGCCCGTCCGCTCAGGCCGCGGCGAGGATGTCGACGACGAAGAAGAGCGTGTCGGTGCCCTTGATCCCGGCGCTCTCGTTGCCCTTGTCGCCGTATCCGTCGGCGGGCGGGATCGAGAGGATCACGCGGGAGCCGACGGTCTTGCCGACCAGCTCCTTGTCCCAGCCGGGCACGACGCTGCCGACGCCGATCGGGAACGACGTCGGGTCCTTGGAGTAGGACTCGTCGAAGGGCTTCTTGGCGTCGTAGACCTGGCCGAGGTAGTTGACGGCGATGGTCTGCCCGCTCTTGACGACCGGGCCGTCGCCCTTGACCAGCGTGGTGTCGAGCAGGTTCTTGCTCGGCTTGTTGGCGTCGGCGAAGTCGAAGCCGGTGATCGTGCCGTCGGTCTCCACCAGGCTGGGCGCCCACTTGGCCGGCTCGCGCTCCTCGCCGGAGGGCTCGTCGCCGACCTTGGCGAGCACGTCGACGACGAAGACGATGCCGTCCTTGTTGCCGATGTTGAGCTGGGGGTTGCCGCCCTCGCCGAAGGCGTCCTCGGCGCTCGCGGCCACGGCGACGCGGGAGCCGACCTTCTGGCCCTCCAGCGCCTTCTTGAACGGCTCGGAGACGTCGCCGATCAGCAGCTGCGGCGCCTTGGACTCATAGCTGCTGTAGGCCTCGTCCTCGGTGTAGCCGTTGCCGATCCAGATGTGGGCCAGGGCGCCGTCGCCCGACTCGATCGTGTCGCCGTCGCCCTCGGTGATGACGTCAGTCTCGATGTCCTTCGGGTCGACCTGACCCTTCCACGACACCTTCGGGGCCTTGCCCACGTCGCCGCTGATGCTGACGTTGTCCAGCCCGACGCCCGCGTCGGAGGAGTCGTCGGAGCCGCAGGCGGTCAGCGACAGCCCGGTGAGGACGAGGACGCCGGTCGCGGCGATGAGCCTCGTGTGCGGGCGGGTGCGGCTGGAGCGAGACACGATGAAGTCACCTGTTCGTTGGAAGTGCAGGACGGCGCGGACACCCTATCCGGCCACTCTGAGCCGGACCTGAAGACCTCACATGCCGTCGATGAGACGCTGCACGCGCTCGTCGTACGCCTTGAACGGGTCCTTGCACAGCACCGTGCGCTGGGCCTGGTCGTTGAGCTTCAGGTGCACCCAGTCGACGGTGAAGTCGCGGCGGCGCTCCTGCGCCTTGCGGATGAAGTCGCCGCGGAGCCGGGCACGGGTGTTCTGCGGCGGGACGCTCTTGGCCTCGAAGATCTTCAGGTCGCTGGTCAGCCGGGCGACCGCCCCGCGCTTCTCCAGGAGGTAGTAGAGCCCCCGGTTGCGGTGGATGTCGTGGTAGGCGAGGTCGAGCTGGGCGATCCGCGGGTGGCCCAGCGGCAGCCCGTGCTTGGCGCGGTAGCGGTCGATCAGCTTCCACTTGATCACCCAGTCGATCTCGCGGTCGACCAGGCCGAGGTCGTCGGACTCGATCGCCTTGAGGCCGCGCTCCCAGAGGTCGAGCGACTGCTCGATGATCGGGGTGCTGATCTGGCGGCGGTCGACGAAGTCGCGGGCCTTGGCGAGGTACTCCGCCTGGATGTCGAGGGCGCTGGCCTCGCGGCCGTTGGCCAGGCGGACCTTGCGGCGCCCGGTGACGTCGTGGGAGATCTCCCGGATCGCGCGGATCGGGTTCTCCATCGTGAGGTCGCGCATCACCACGCCCTCCTCGATCATCCGCAGCACGAGGTCGCACGAGGCGACCTTGAGCATCGTGGTCGTCTCGCTCATGTTGGAGTCGCCCACGATGACGTGGAGCCGGCGGTACTTCTCCGCGTCCGCGTGCGGCTCGTCGCGGGTGTTGATGATCGGGCGGCTGCGGGTCGTGGCGCTCGAGACGCCCTCCCAGATGTGCTCCGCGCGCTGCGAGACGTTGTACGTCGCACCGCGGGGCGTCTGGGTCACCTTGCCGGCGCCGACGATGATCTGCCGGGTCACCAGGAACGGGATCAGGATGTCGGCGAGCTTGCTGAACTCCCCGGCCCGGCCCACGAGGTAGTTCTCGTGGCAGCCGTAGGAGTTGCCGGCCGAGTCGGTGTTGTTCTTGAACAGGTAGATGTCGCCGGCGATGCCCTCGTCGTGCAGCCGCTGCTCGGCGTCGAGGAGCAGGCCCTCGAGGATCCGCTCCCCCGCCTTGTCGTGCGTCACCAGCTCGACGATGTCGTCGCACTCGGGGGTCGCGTACTCCGGGTGGCTGCCGACGTCGAGGTAGAGCCGGGCACCGTTGCGCAGGAAGACGTTGCTGGAGCGACCCCAGCTCACGACCTTGCGGAACAGATAGCGCGCGACCTCGTCGGGGCTCAGCCGGCGCTGGCCCTTGAACGTGCACGTGACGCCGTACTCGTTCTCGATCCCGAAGATGCGCCGGTCCATGACCCCACACTAGGTCCGCGATGGTCACCGCGGGCCGAGAAACACGCGCGTCTCAGGGAAGGGGATCGCCCGGGTCGGCCGGCGGCGTCCCCGGGGCGGGCGGAGCGGCTGGGTCGGGGAAGGGCGGCTGCGGCGCCGGGGGCTGCGGCTCGCCCGGCTGGGCCGGGTCGGTCGGCTCCGGGGTCGGGCCCGGGGGCGGGTCGATCGGGGGCGCCGTCGGCGGGGCCGTCGGCGGGGCCGTCGGCGGGGGCACCTGATGCTCGGTCGGCTCACCGGTCAGGGGGTGCTCCAGCGGCGGCACTCCCCCGCTCACCTGGTCGGTGGGGTCGGCCGGGTCGTCGGTCGTCGGCGCGGACGGCGGGGTGGCGCCGACGTTGTCGTCGCTGCGCGCGGCGTCGGGCTGCTCGGGCCCGCGCTCACCGAGGATGTCGGTCAGCCGGGACTCCCGCAGCCGCACGAACTTGCGGGGCTGGGTGCGGGTGCGGTCGAGGATGGCGACCTCGAGGTCCTCGACGGGCACGACCCGGTCCCCGGTCTCGGCGTGACCGAGGGCGGCGACCGCGACGCCGAGCGCGGTCTCGAGGGTGGCGTCGTGCGTGTAGTGCTCCTTCAGGTGCGTGGCCACGGTCTCGGCGGCACCGCCCATGACCGCGAATCCGTGCTCGTCGGCGACCTGACCGTCGTAGGTCAGGCGGTAGAGCTGGTCGTCGGCGGAGGTCTCGCCCACCTCCGCCACGAAGATCTCGACCTCGTAGGGCTTCTCGCCGCCGCTGGAGAAGATGGTGCCGAGGGTCTGCGCGTAGGCGTTGGCCAGCCCGCGGCCGGTGACGTCGCGCCGGTCGTAGGCGTAGCCGCGCATGTCGGCGAGTCGGACCCCGGCGATGCGGAGGTTCTCGAACTCGTTGTAGCGGCCGACCGCGGCGAACGCGATCCGGTCGTAGATCTCGGAGACCTTGTGCAGCGCCTGCGACGGGTTCTCGGAGACGAACAGGATGCCGTCGGCGTACTGCACGGCGACGACCGAGCGGCCGCGGGCGATGCCCTTGCGCGCGAAGTCGGCGCGGTCCTTCATCAGCTGCTCGGGCGAGACGTAGAACGGGGTGCTCATCAGTCGGTCCTCAGATCAGGGCGGCGGCGGGGCCGTCGGGGCGCTGCATGCGGGCGGCGAGCATGCGATCGGCGATCTCGGCGACCTCGGCCTCGGTGACGCGGTGGCCGCCGTCGGCGGTGATGACGTGGACGACCGGGAAGATCCGGCGCGTCAGGTCGGGGCCGCCGGTGGCGGAGTCGTCGTCGGCGGCGTCGTACAGCGCCTGGATGACGGCGGTCACGCACTCCTCGGCGGTGAGGTCGTCGCGGTAGAGCTTCTTCAGCGAGCCGCGGGCGAACAGCGAGCCCGACCCGACGCTGTGGAAGGCGGTCTCCTCGTAGCGGCCACCGGTCACGTCGTAGCTGAAGATGCGGCCCTGGTCGGCGTGCAGGTCGTAGCCGGCGAAGAGCGGGACCACGGACAGACCCTGCATCGCGAGCCCGAGGTTGGCCCGGATCAGGGCCGCGAGCCGGTTGGACTTGCCGTCCATCGACAGCGTCGTGCCCTCGATCTTCTCGTAGTGCTCGAGCTCGGTCTGGAACAGGCGCACCATCTCGACCGCGAGCCCGGCGGCGCCGGCGATGCCGACCACGGAGTACTCATCGGCCGGGAAGACCTTCTGGATGTCGCGCTGGGCGATGATGTTGCCCATCGTGGCGCGGCGGTCGCCGGCCATGACGACGCCGCCCGGGAAGGTGGCGGCGACGATGGTCGTGCCGTGCGGCGCGAGGTCGCCGGCGTTGCCGGAGGGTACGGCGCGGCGCGAGGGCAGCAGGTCGGGCGCCTCGGCGGCCAGGAAGTCGCTGAACGACGAGGTGCCCGGCATCAGGTAGGCGGCCGGGAGACGAGGGTCGGCCATGGACCTACTGGCCGCCCTTCTGGATGAACGACTTCACGAAGTCCTCGGCGTTGGTCTCGAGCACGTCGTCGATCTCGTCGAGGATGGCGTCGACGTCGTCGTCGATGACTTCCTTGCGCTCGGCCACGTCCGACTCGACGACCTCCTCGGTCGTCGCCTCGTCCTGGCTGGACTTGCGCGGTTGCTTCTGTTCCTGGGCCATGCTCCGACCCTATCCACAAACCGAAGGCGCGCACGGCAAGGGACCACCACCAGTTGCGGGCCTCCTAGGCTGTGCGCATGGACGACATCGCGGCCAGCCTCGCCCCGACCGGGACGCTGCGTGCGTCGATCAACCTCGGCAACCCCGTGCTGGCGGGCGGGACGCCCGACGAGCCGTCCGGGATCACGGTGGCCCTGGCGCGCGAGATCGGGCGCCGGCTCCAGGTGGAGGTCGAGCTGCTCTGCTTCGACGCCGCCAAGGACTCGGTCGCCGCGATCGTGGACGGCCGAGCCGATCTCGGGTTCCTGGCGATCGACCCGGGCCGGCCGTTGAGCTTCACCGCGCCGTACGTCCTGATCGAGGGGGTGTACGTCGTGGGCGAGGACTCGACCATCGCGACGGCCGACGACGTCGACGGGTTCGGCATCCGGGTGGGGGTCAAGGAGGGCTCGGCCTACGACCTCCACCTCACCCGCACCCTCCAGCACGCAGCGATCGACCGCGGTCCCGAGGGCATCGACACGTACGTCGAGCGCCACCTCGACGTCGGGGCGGGGATCCGGCAGCCGATGACCGAGTGGGTCGCAGCGCACCCCGGCCACCGCGTCCTGGAGCCCGCCTTCATGCAGATCCGTCAGGCGGTCGCCGTGCCGCAGGACCGCCCCGACGCCGCTGTCGCATGGCTGCGTGCCCTGGTCGACGAGCTGCTCGCGACCGGGTTCGTGGCGCAGGCGCTCGAGGACGCCGGCCAGGAGCGGGGGCTCGCCGCAGTCAGCGAGCGGTGAGGCGCGAGACCAGCTCGAGGGCGGTGTCGCACTCGTCCAGCAACGCCCCGACGTGCGCCTTGCTGCCCCGCAGCGGGTCGATCGTGGGGACGCGCTGGAGCGACTCGCGCCCGGGCAGGTCGAAGATGACCGAGTCCCAGGACGCGGCGGCCACGGTGTCGGCGTACTTCTCCAGGCAGCGGCCACGGAAGTAGGCGCGGGTGTCCTCCGGCGGGTCGTGCATGGCCGACTCGACTGCCGGGTCCTCGAGCAGTCGCTCGATCCTGCCGGCCGCCGCGAGCTTGGCGTAGAGCCCCTTCTCGGGGCGGATGTCGGCGTACTGCAGGTCGATCAGGTGCAGCTTGGCGTCGTCCCACTCGAGGCCGTCGCGGTCGCGGTACTGGTTGAGCAGCTTGAGCTTGGCGACCCAGTCGAGCTCGCCGGCGCACAGCATCGGGTCCTGCTCGAGGCGCGTGAGCACCGACTCCCAGCGCCCGAGCACGTCGAGGGTCTGGGCGTCCGCGTCGTCGCCCAGCCGGTCGTCGACGT
Source organism: Nocardioides currus (assembly GCF_003057875.1). Taxonomy (GTDB): domain Bacteria; phylum Actinomycetota; class Actinomycetes; order Propionibacteriales; family Nocardioidaceae; genus Nocardioides; species Nocardioides currus. The sequence goes on from NZ_PYXZ01000011.1 coordinate 127,808, forward strand.
ACTTCTTCGCCAGGTCGAGGAACTCCATCTGCAGCTGCACGGCCGTCATCGTGCGGCCGTCGTGCATCGTCAGCACGTGGGTCAGCGTCGGGTCGTGCGAGACGGCTCGCAGCGAGGCGACGGAGCCGCTGACGGCGAGGTCGGTGGTGATGAACCTGTCCTCGATCATCGCGAGCACCAGCGCGGTGGTGCCGACCTTGAGGTACGTCGAGACCTCGGCGAGGTTCGCGTCGCCGATGATCACGTGGAGCCGGCGGTACTTCTCCGGGTCGGCGTGCGGCTCGTCGCGGGTGTTGATGATCGGTCGCTTGAGCGTCGTCTCGAGTCCGACCTCGACCTCGAAGTAGTCGGCACGCTGGCTGACCTGGAAGCCGTGCTCGCGTCCGTCCTGGCCGATGCCGACCCGGCCGGCGCCGCACACCACCTGCCGGCTCACGAAGAACGGGGTGAGGTGGCGGACGATGTCGGCGAACGGCGTCGAGCGCCGCATCAGGTAGTTCTCGTGGGCGCCGTAGGACGCGCCCTTGTTGTCGGTGTTGTTCTTGTAGAGCACGATCGGCTGCGCGCTCGGCGCCTGGGAGGCCAGCCGCTGCGCGTCCAGCATCACCTGCTCCCCCGCCTTGTCCCACCGCACGATGTCGAGCGGCGAGGTGACCTCGGGCGTGGAGTACTCCGGGTGTGCGTGGTCGACGTAGAGGCGGGCGCCGTTGGTCAGGATCACGTTGGCCAGGCCGAGGTCCTCGTCGGTGAGCTGGCTGGGGTCGGCCACCTGGCGGGCCATGTCGAAACCGCGGGCGTCACGCAGCGGCGACTCCTCCTCGAAGTCCCACCGCGCACGACGCGCCTTCACCGTCGAGGACGCGTAGGCGTTGACGACCTGGGACGAGGCGACCATCGGGTTCGCGAGCGGCAGCCCCTGCACGGAGATGCCGTACTCGACCTCGGTGCCCATCACCCGTCGTACGCTCATGACCGTGAGCCTACGGCTGTGGGACGAACACGTGGTGCCCCGACTCGTCGACGCCTCGTTGCGGAGCCATGAGATCGGCGAGCTGCGTGACGGCGTCTGCGCCCCGTTGGCCGGCCGCGTGGTCGAGATCGGGTTCGGGTCCGGGCTCAACGTGCGGTGGTATCCGCCGGCCGTCACCGCGGTCAGCGCGGTGGAGCCGTCGGACACCGGGTGGCGGCTCTCGGAGCGGCGGCGGGCACGCAGCGCCGTACCCCTCGAACGCGTCGGGCTCGACGGCCAGCACCTCGACCTGGCCGACGACAGCCACGACGCGGCACTGGTGACCTTCAGCCTCTGCACCATCCCCGACCCGGGGCTGGCCCTGCGGGAGGTACGCCGCGTGGTGGGCGCCGAAGGACGACTGCACTTCCTCGAGCACGGCCTCGCGCCGGAGCCCGACGTCCAGCGCCGGCAGCGCCGGTGGGAGCCGCTGCAGCGCAGGGTCGCAGGCGGCTGCCACCTGACCCGTGACATCCCTGCGCTGGTGGAGGCCAACGGGTGGCGGGTGGAGAGCCTGGACCAGCTCTACCTGCCCGGCCCGTCGATCGGTCGGCCCTGGACGTTCCTGTCGCTGGGCGTCGCCCGAGCGGCCTAGCGGTCCTCCTCGCGCAGCCGCGGGACGGTTGTGAGCTCGGGACGGATGCCCTGCTTGTCGGCGTAGAAGGCGCGGATCTTGTCCATGTCGGCCGAGACGTCGCCGGTGAGGGCGAAGGTCGGACCCCAGCCGACGGTGCGCGAGGGCCGGTCAAGGTAGGCCAGGGTCACCGGGATGCCGGTCCTCTGCGAGATCCGGTAGAACCCGGACTTCCAGTAGTCGGTCTTGCTCCGGGTGCCCTCGGCGGCCAGCCCCAGCAGGAAGGTCTCGTCGACCTCGGCGTCCTCCAGCAGCCGCGCGATGGTCACGGCGGGGTCGGCGCGGTCGATCGACACGGCACCGGTGGCGCGCAGGATGGGCCCGAGGGGTCCGGCGAAGAACTCCTTCTTCACCAGCAGCCGGATCTGCACGCTGTTGTCCCACGCGAGCAGCATCGTCAGCACCCAGTCCCAGTTGGACGTGTGCGGCGCGCCGACCAGGATCCCGCGTCGCGGCACCTGCCCGGCGGTGCGCCAGCCGGAGAGTCTGAGCAGGGCGCGCGCCAGCGTGCGGCGTACGAGGAACGGTCTCTTCATGCGCGCACCGTAGCGCCGGGCCCGCCGGCGCTGGTCAGCGGCTTCGCAGCTTGCCCAGGACGGCCAGCACCACGACGACGACGAGGATGATGAGCAGGATCTTGATGATCATGTGGATCTCGCTTCTTCAGGGGTAGGGAGGGGACTTCTCAGGCCCGGCGCGACTGCCAGGCGTGGGCCACGTTGACGCCGACGATGCCGGCCCAGGAGATGACGAGCCCGACGATCGAGGGACTGTCGCCTGCCGCGATGTTGATCGCGGTGACGGGGATCCCCACGGGCACGAGCGACACGATCCCGAGCGCCAGCTGGCGCGGACCGGCCGAGGCGTGGGCGGAGTCGGCCCGGCGACGGGCGTCGAGCTCCTGGCCGACGCGCCGGGCCACCTCGGCCTCGACGCGGTCGGCGAACCCGTCGACGAGCTCCTTGTCGTAGCGCCGGCCGAGGTCGCGACGCGTCTCGAGGACGGCCTCGACCTCGGAGCGCTCGAGCTCGTCCCCCGATGTCACAGGTATTGACCGGTGTTGGCGACCGTGTCGATGGAGCGGCCCGGCTCGGTGCCCTGCTTGCCGGTGATGAGCGTGCGGATGAAGACGATCCGCTCGCCCTTCTTGCCGGAGATGCGGGCCCAGTCGTCGGGGTTGGTGGTGTTGGGGAGGTCCTCGTTCTCCTTGAACTCGTCCACGCACGCCTGGAGCATGTGCTGGACGCGCAGGCCGCGCTGGTTCTGCTCGAGGAAGTCCTTGATCGCCATCTTCTTGGCCCGGTCGACGATGTTCTGGATCATCGCGCCCGAGTTGAAGTCCTTGAAGTACAGGACCTCCTTGTCGCCGTTGGCGTAGGTGACCTCGAGGAATCGGTTCTCCTCCGACTCGGTGTACATCCGCTCCACCGTCGCGCGGATCATGCCCGCGACGCACGCCTCGGCGTCGTCGTGGAACTCCGCGAGGTCGTGGGCGTGCAGCGGCAGGTCGGGGGTGAGGTACTTGCTGAAGATGTCGCGCGCCGACTCGGCGTCGGGTCGCTCGATCTTGATCTTCACGTCGAGCCGGCCGGGGCGCAGGATGGCGGGGTCGATCATGTCCTCGCGGTTGGAGGCACCGATGACCAGCACGTTCTCCAGCGTCTCGACGCCGTCGATCTCGCTGAGCAGCTGCGGGACGATGGTGTTCTCGACGTCGGAGGACACGCCCGAGCCGCGGGTGCGGAAGAGCGAGTCCATCTCGTCGAAGAAGACGATGACGGGGGTGCCCATCGACGCCTTCTCGCGCGCCCGCTGGAAGACCAGCCGGATGTGGCGCTCGGTCTCCCCGACGTACTTGTTGAGGAGCTCGGGACCCTTGATGTTGAGGAAGTAGGACTTGCCCGAGCTGCCGGTCTTCTCGCTGACCTTCTTGGCCAGCGAGTTGGCGACGGCCTTGGCGATCAGCGTCTTGCCGCAGCCGGGAGGGCCGTAGAGCAGCACGCCCTTCGGGGGCTTGAGCTTGTGGTCCTTGAACAGGTCGGGATAGAGGTAGGGCAGCTCGACGGCGTCGCGGATCGCGTCGATCTGGGTGATCAGCCCGCCGATCTGCGAGTAGTCGATGTCGGGCACCTCCTCCAGGACGAGCTCCTCGACCTCCGACTTCGGCACCCGCTCGTAGGCGTAGCCGGCCCGCGAGTCGAGCAGCAGCGAGTCGCCGGCCTTGGGCAGCGCCTCCAGCAACGGCGCGGCGAGGCGCACGACGCGCTCCTCGTCGGCGTTGGCGATGACGAGCGCACGCTGGCCGTCCTCGAGCAGCTCCTTGAACATCACGACCTCGCCGACCTGCTCGAACTCGAGCGCGGCGACGACGTTGAGGGCCTCGTTGAGCATGACCTCCTGGCCCTTGACCAGCTCGTCGAGCTCGACGGCAGGGCTGACGTTGACCCGCAGCTTGCGACCGCCGGTGAACACGTCGACGGAGTCGTCCTCGTTGCGGGCGAGGAAGGTGCCGAAGCCGGCCGGGGGCTGCGCCAGCCGGTCGACCTCCTCCTTGAGCTTCATGATCTGGTCGCGTGCCTCGCGCAGGGTCTGCGCCAGCCGCTCGTTCTGGCTCGTCACCGCGGCGAGCGAGCGCTGGGTGTCGGCGAGCCGCAGCTCGAGGCCGCGCGACTGACCGGGCACGTCGGTGAGACGGCGTCGGAGGTCGGACACCTCGGCCTCCAGGAATCGCACCTGGTTCGCGAGCTCTTCCGGATTCATCGATTCGGACATCTGCGTCACCTCCTGTTCCTTCGGACCCTACCCATCTGGTGATGAGACGGAAGCGGATATCCAGGAGTGTTGGTCACGATTTCGATGCGGTACGGCGACGGGCGCGCGTGCGCCAGCGCACCCCCACCCCGAGCGGTGAGTCACCCACACTCCGTCGCCCGGAAGTGTGGGTGGCTCACCGCGTCCGGGTCGGGACACGTGTCGAACCGTCGCGGCGGTGGACCAGCCACCTTCCTGCGCCGAGGAACGTGGGTCACGGACCGCCGGGCGTGATGTCCGACGTGCGGCCGCTGGACCTGAGCGGCGCGTCGGACGTGACGAACTAGCGGTCGACGGGCCGGCGCACGCTCACCGGTCGGCGTACGGACGACTTCATCACGTCCGACACGCCGTCGCCTCCGGCGAGGTCGGGTCGTTGAGCCGGTGGATGGCGGCCAGCTCGTCCTCGCTGAACTCGCCGGATGCATCGAGGACCCGTTGCACGACCGCGGACTTGCGAGCGATGTAGGTGTCGATGTCGAGGTCCGGGTCGGTCGCGAGGGACAGCTTCACCTCGGCGTACGCGTCCCGCAGGTCGTCGCGGACGCGGAGGGTGTCGCGCACGGCGAGGTGGTTGCGCACGTTCACGGTGCCCGCCTCGCACACGTAGACGTGACGCCGAGGGGACGCGTCGGGTGCGGAGAACGCCTCCCGCCCGGTCACACCGAGGTCGCCGCGATGGTGGTAACCGATCCCGACCAGTGCTGCGACGGCAGCCGGCACCTCCACGCGTTCCACGATCACGTCGATGTCCAGGATCGGCTTCGCCGCGAGCCCGGGCACCGACGTGGATCCCACGTGCTCGACCCGAGCACCCGGGACGGTCGCGAGCGCCCTACGCAGGTCGACGGCGACGCGCTCGAAGTCGACGGCCCAGACCGGCGACCAGTCGACGACCTCGATCACTGCCCGGGCTCGGTGTCGACCGGCTCCGGCGACGGCAGGTCGGCGGGGCGCGGCCCGGTGTAGTCGGGACCGTAGGCACCGGGGGCCGGACGACGGGTCTTGCGGGGCGGCCGCTCCCCCGGCGCCATCCGGCGCGCCGTGACCAGGAACGCGGTGTGGCCGATCATCTTGTGGTCGGGGCGTACGGCGAGGCCCTCCACGTGCCAGTCGCGCACGAGCGACTCCCACGGGTGCGGCTCGGTGAACCCGCCGTGGGCGCGCAACGTCTCGACCACGCGGGACAGCTGGGTGGTAGTGGCGACGTAGGCGCACACGATCCCGCCCGGCACCAGCTTGTCGGCGACGACCTCGATGCAGTTCCACGGGTCGAGCATGTCGAGGATGACCCGGTCGACCTGGCCCTCGATCTCGGGCAGGCCCTCCTTGAGGTCGCCGAGCCGCAGGTCCCACGACGGGTGGGACGAGCCGGCCGGGGCGTTGAAGAACTGGTCGACGTTGCGCTTCGCGACCTCGGCGAACTCCTCGCGCAGCTCGAAGGACGTCACCGTGCCCCACGGGCCGACGGCGCGCAGCAGCGAGCAGGTGAGGGCGCCGGATCCCGCTCCCGCCTCGACCACCCGGGCGCCGGGGTAGATGTCGGCGAGAGCGACGATCTGGGCCGCGTCCTTCGGGTAGACCACGGCCGCGCCGCGCGGCATCGAGACGACGAACTCGGACAGCAGTGGCCGGAAAACGAGGTACTGGCCGCCGGCGGACGAGGTCACGGTGAAGCCCTCGTCGCGCCCGATCATCTCGTCGTGGTCGAGGTGGCCCTTGTTGGAGAAGAAGCGCTTGCCGGCGACCAGCTCGAAGTTGTGCTTGCGGCCCTTCTGGTCGATCAGTCGCACCCACTCCCCCTCGCGCAGCGGGCCGCGGTGGACGCCGGACCAGGCCTCGGCGGGGACGTCGGGACTGGCGGGCACGGAGCTGTGTGGCGTGGAGCTGTCGGGCATGCGCGGAACCCTAGTGGCGAGTGGCTCAGGCGCGTGAGTCGCGGAAGGCCTTGTCCACGTCGGAGGTGGCGAGCACTCCCAGCACCGTGCCGTCCTCCTCGAGGAGGAGGTACTCCTCCGCCGGGTGCTTGCTGATCGCCGAGACCAGCTCCTCGCCGGCGATGGTGGCGGGCAGGGTCAGTCCGTCCTCGAGGGTGCGCGCGACGCTGCTGGTCGCGACCCACGGCCGCCGCTCCTGCGGCATGGCCAGCACGGCGGCCTCGCTGACGATCCCGGTGGGGCGCCCGGCGGTGGTCGTGGTGACGATGCTGCCGGCGTCGATCTCCTGGGCGCGGCGCACCGCCTCGGCCAGCGGGGTGTCCTCGGGGACGGCGAGGGTGCGGCGGGCCAGCGGCCGCGCGACGAGCGCGGGCAGGCGGCGGCGGAGCTGAGCGTGCGACATGGCCGCCGTCGCTCCGGTCCACAGGAAGAGCCCCAGCACGATCACCAGCAGGTAGTCGAACATCGTGGGCGGTACGTCGAAGATCTCCCGCTGCAGGAGCGGCCAGGCGAGCACCGCGACAGCCGTGAGGCGACCGCCCCAGCCGGCCACGATGGTGCCCTTGGTGGCGTCGCCGGACGCCCCCCACACCACCGCCTTGAGGACGCGCCCGCCGTCGAGCGGCAGGCCGGGCACGAGGTTGAGCACGCCGATCAGGAGGTTGGCGCCGGCCAGCCCCTCGATGGCCACGCGGACCAGGCCTTCCGGCACCACGAACCACAGGCCCACCGCGGCCACGCCCACCGCGATCGACGTCAGCGGACCGACGACGGCGATCCAGAACTCCTGCCGGGGTCGGCGGGCCGATCCGTCGATCTCGGTCATGCCGCCGAGGAAGTGCAGGGTGATGGAGTTGACGCTGAAGCCGAAGCGCTGCGCCATGATCGCGTGGGACGCCTCGTGCATCAGCACCGAGAGGTAGAGGACGACGGCGAAGACCAGCCCGGCGACGTACTTCAACGCCCCCAGCCCCGGTTCGACCTGCTCGATGCGCGGCGCGATGGTGAACGAGATCAGCGCGGCGATGAGGAACCACGAGCTGGTGACCAGCACGTCGATGCCCGCCAGGCTGCCGATCCGGATCGTCCCGGGCGCCCGCGGACGCCCCGCCCCGGCGGGTCCGTCAGCACCCGAGGGCGGCGTCTGCGTCACCATCCGAGCCTATCCGGCGGGTCGGCACGCGAGCAGGGTCGGGTGGCCCGCGCCGGACGGTGAAATCGCCGTGGGACGGGCGCCGGGCCCGATACCGTGACGTGTGCTCGCCGACGACCTCCTCAGCTGGCTGCTGTGGGGTCCCCTCGTGCTGGCGTTCGTGGTCGACGCGCTCTGGAAGCGCGCGGGGCGCAGCTCGGCCGGCCGGCTGGGTCGGATGCGCGCATCGGCCCGGGTCGACGCGCTGTACTACCTGTTCTTCGTGGTCGGTCGCGGCGGCCTGCTCACCTTCCTGGTGCCGATCGGCGTGCTCCACTGGCTCGTCGTCCCCCACCTGCCGGTGCTGCTGCACCCGCACTCCTGGCTCGAGCCGGGGCTGCTGGCGACCGTGGTGCTCGCCGGCGGGACGCTGGTGCTCGGCGACTTCATGCAGTACTGGACGCACCGGTTCATGCACCGCTCGCGGTTCTTCTGGCGCTTCCACGCGGTCCACCACGCGGCGGACGAGATGACGCTGCTCACCGGCAACCGGGTGACGCTCACGGAGCGGGCGATCGAGGACCTCACCCGGATCTCGGTGCTGCTCGTGCTGGGTCTCGGCGGCGAGGCCGGGGGCGACGCGGCCATCGGCCAGGGCGCGGTGATCCTGGTCGTCGTCTACACGCTGCGCTTCGGCGACATCATCCAGCACTCCAACCTCGGCTGGACCTACGGCCGGCTCGGCTTCCTGCTCGCCAGCCCGGTCAACCACCGCTTCCACCACTCCGTCCAGCGCGTCGACCACGACTCCAACTACGGCAACCTGCTCAGCGTCTGGGACCACCTGTTCGGGACGTACAACCCGCGGATGGGCGAGGTCAACCGGTCGCTGACCGCGGACCTCCCGGACGTGGGGCTCGAGGCAGACCCGGGAGTGCGGACCTCGGGCTGGCTGGCGCTGCCCCTGGTGCAGGACGTGCACGTGTGGGCGCACCAGCTGCGACGGCTGCCGGTCGTCACGCGGCGGTGGCCGCTGCCCGCCGGCGGCGCCGCGTCCGATGCTGTCGGCCGCCCCGCCTAGGGTGCGACCCATGCAGGACACCTCCCCGGCCGAGATCGTCTCCACGCCCGTGGACGGCGTCGACGTGCTGGGCGCGCTGTCCCCCAGTCGGGCGAGCGACTTCATGACCTGCCCGCTGATGTATCGCTACCGCACCATCGACCGGCTGCCCGAGCGGCCCTCCCTCGACGCCGTGCGCGGGACCGTGGTGCACAAGGTGCTCGAGGACCTCTTCGACCTCCCCGCCGTCGACCGTACGTCCGACCGGGCCGCGGAGCTGCTGGTGCCGTCGTGGGACGCGTTGCGGGAGCAGGCCCCGGAGCTCGACGAGATGTTCGGCGGCGAGGGGGTCGACGTCGCGGGCTGGCTGGCGAGCTGTCGCGAGGTGCTCGCGCGCTACTTCACGCTCGAGGACCCGCGCCGGCTCGAGCCGGCCGAGCGCGAGCTGTACGTCGAGGCGCTGCTCGACTCCAAGCTGCTGCTGCGCGGCTTCGTCGACCGGCTCGACGTCGCGCCCGACGGCCGGATCCGGGTCGTGGACTACAAGACCGGGAACTCGAGCCCACCTGAGTTCGAGGCCAAGGCGCTGTTCCAGATGCGGTTCTACGCCCTGGTCATCTGGCGCACCCGCGGCGTCATCCCGTCGGTGCTCCAGCTGGTCTACCTCGGCAACGGCGAGATCCTGCGCTACGAGCCCGACGAGGCCGACCTGCTGGCGACGGAGCGCAAGGTCGAGGCAGTGTGGCGCGCCATCGAGGAGTGCCGGGCCACCGCCGACTGGCAGCCCAGCCGCTCGCGGCTCTGCTCGTGGTGCTCCTACCAGGAGCACTGCCCCGAGTTCGGCGGCACGGTGCTCCCGATGCCGGTGCGGCTGCCGGTGCCCGATCCCGCCGGCGACCTCGACACCGACGAGGGCATCACGGCTCAGCCCTGATCGTCGCCGTACAGCACGCACGCGACCTCGGCGCCGCCGGCCGGGCGCAGGTCCGGGTCCTCGCCCTCGTGGAATCGCACCACCACGCCGCTGCCGTCCTCGGTGATCTCGCTGACGCCCTGCCACAGCGGCTCGTCGGGGTTCTCGGCGCGGATGCGCTCGAGCAGGGCCCGGACCTGGTCGGGCGGACCGCTGCCGATGCGCGCGGTCGTGGCCGGGGTGTCCAGGTGGTCGAGGTCGCCCACGAGTGCGCGCTCGCGCTCGTAGGTCTCGGCGTCGCGGCGGGTCCAGTGCTCCTCGAGCAGGGACCTGAGGTCGCGGGACTCCCAGCCGCAGGTGGCCGTGGCCACCGGGCAGCGGGGGTGGAACGCACACCCCAGCGGCGGGCTGGCCGCGTCCGGGATCTCGCCGCGCGGCAGGTCGCGCGGCACGGACCGCGCCGGATCGGGATCGGGGATCGCCTTGAGCAGCGCGCGCGTGTAGGGGTGGCGCGGGTGCGCGAAGATCTCCTCGGTGTCGCCGATCTCCACGATCCGGCCGAGGTACATGATCGCGATCCGGTCGCAGAAGAACTTGGCCGAGGCGAGGTCGTGGGTGATGTAGACGTAGCTGAGGTCGAGGTCCCGCTTGAGGTCCAGCATCAGCTGCAGGATCTTGGCCCGCACGGACATGTCCAGCATCGAGATCGGCTCGTCGGCGACCAGGACGGTCGGCGAGTTGATGATGGCGCGGGCCATCACCACGCGCTGCTTCTGGCCGCCGGACAGGTCGCGGGGATACTTGGCGAGGAAGAGCTCGACCGGTGAGAGCCCGACCCGCTCCAGCGCGTCGACCACCCGCTCCCGGCGCTCGGTCTCGGACGTCACGCCCTGCACCCGCAGGGCGTCCCCGACCGCCACCTCCACGGTCATGGCGGGGTTGAGGGCGGCGTTCGGGTCCTGGAACACCATCGCGATGTCGCTGCGGACCTCCCGGAGCTCGCGCCGGCCCATCCGGCCGACGTCGCGCCCCTCGAACACGACGTTGCCGGACGTGATGGGCACCAGGCCGAGGAGGGCCCGTCCGAGGGTCGACTTGCCGCTGCCGCTCTCCCCCACCAGCCCGACCACCTCGCCGCGGCGCAGTGCGAGGTCGACGCCGTCGACGGCCTTGACGGTGCCGGCGTCGCGGCCGAAGAGGCGCGCGAGGGTGCTGCCCCGCAGGCCGAAGTGCACCGAGAGGTCGCGTACGTCGATGACCGTGTCGTTCCCGGTCACGGACTCAGGCTTCGTCGGCAACGGTCAGCTCCTCCTGCTTGAGCGGGCGCGTGCCGCCCTCGGGGACCAGGTCCTCCGGGCCGCGCAACCAGCACTCGACCCGACCGCCGCCGGGACGCTCCACGTCGACGGGGTCCTTCACCGCGCACACCTGCATCGCGTCCGGGCACCGCGGGTGGAACCGGCAGCCCGCGGGTGGGTCCACGAGGTCGGGCGGCGAGCCGGGGATGAACTCCAGCCCCGTCGTCGACAGGCTGATCGTGGAGCGGAGCAGCTCGCGGGTGTAGGGGTGCTGCGGGTTGCCCAGCACGTCGGCCACGGCCCCCTGCTCCACGATCCGGCCGGCGTACATCACCGCCACCCGGTCGCACGCCTCGGCCACGATCCCGACGTTGTGGGTGATGAGCAGCAGCGAGGTGTCGAAGGTGCGCCGCAGGTCGTTGAGGATGCCGACGATCTGCGCCTCGACCAGGACGTCGAGGGCGGTCGTCGGCTCGTCGGCGACCACGAACGCGGGGCGCAGCACGAGCGCGAGGGCGATCATCAGCCGCTGCCGCATGCCGCCCGAGAACTCGTGGGGGTAGGAGCGGTAGCGCGTCGGCGGGATGCCCATCACCCGCAGCACCTCGAAGGCCCGCTGCTGGACCTCGGCCCTCGGCAGCCTGGGCTCGTGCTGGCGGATCGTCTCCTCGAAGTGCTCGGAGATGCGCATCAGCGGGTTGAGGCGGGTCAGCGGCTCCTGGAAGATCATCCCGAGCTCGTGCCCGCGCAGGGCGTAGGCCTCCTTCGCGCTCATCGAGAAGACGTCGCGGCCCTTGAAGACCACCTCGCCGTCGCGCTTGGCGCCCGTCGGCAGCAGCCCCATCAGGCCGCGACCCAGCGTCGACTTGCCGCAGCCTGACTCCCCCACCAGGCCGAGGGTCTCGCCCGGCATCAGGTCGAAGCTGACCCCGTCGACCGCCCGGATCGCGCCCCGGGTGGTGCCGTACCAGACCCGGACGTCGCGCGCCGAGATCACCGGCTCGGGCTGGCGGTTGCCCGAGACCTCGTCGACCAGCTCCATGCTCACCTCGCCTCCTCCGTCGTCGACTCGCGTGCCGGCATCACGACCGGCAGCAACCGGCGACGCCGCAGGGTCGGGTTGAGCGTCTCGTTGAGCCCCTCGCCGACCAGGGTCAGCCCGGTCACGAGCAGCACGATCGCCAGGCCGGGGTAGAGCCCCGTCCACCAGATGCCCGCGCCAGCGTCGGCCAGCGCTCGGTTGAGGTCGTGTCCCCACTCGGCCGCGTCGGTCGACTGGATGCCGAGGCCGAGGAAGCCGAGCCCTGCGAGCGTGAGGATGGCGTCGGCGGCGTTCAGGGTGGCGAGCACCGGCACGCTCTGCACGACGTTGCCGAACAGGTAGCGCCGCATGATGACCCCGTCGCTGGCCCCGATCGCGCGCGCCGCCTCGACGTAGGTCGCCTCCTTGGCGCTGACGGTCGTGTTGCGGACCACGCGGAAGTACTGCGGGATGTAGATCGCCGTCAGCGAGAGCGCGACCGCGAGCACGCTGCCGCCGAAGAGCCCGGTGAGCAGGAACGAGAAGACGATCGCCAGCAGGAACGAGGGGAAAGCGAAGATCGCGTCCATGACCAGCACCAGGATCCGGTCGGGCCAGCCGCCGAAGTAGCCGGAGACGAGGCCGAGCGGCACGCCGATCACCACGCAGAACAGGATCGACAAGATGACGACCTCGATCGCCGTACGCGCTCCCCAGATGACGCGGGAGAGCACGTCGAAGAACAACCGGTCGGTACCGAACCAGTGCTCACCGCTCGGCGCACCCGCCTTGGGGAAGCGGGTGCCGTCGACCGCCGACTGCGCGAAGCCGTACGGCGCGAGCCACGGCGCGAAAACGGCGCACACGATGAACGCGGCGGTGATGACGACGCCGATCACCAGCATCCAGCGCGCCAGCCCGACGGTGTCGGTGAACGGCTTGGCGAGCAGCTTCAGGACGCCGCGCATCAGTACCTCACCCGCGGGTCGACGAGGGCGTTGACGATGTCGACCAGGAGGCTGATCAGCACGACGGCCACCGCGAAGATCGTGATGATGCCCTGGACGGCGCCGTAGTCGCGGTCGTTGATGTACTCAACCAGCTTCTGCCCGAGACCGGGCCAGTTGAAGGTCGACTCGGTCAGCACGGCACCACCGAGCAGCAGCGCGAACTGCAGCCCGATGACGGTGATGACGGGGACCAGTGCGTTGCGGAACGCGTGCTTGCGGGTCACACGGCCCCGCGAGATGCCTCGCGCCTCGGCGGCCTCGACGTAGTCGGCCTGCGTGGTCTGGAGGATGTTGACGCGCACCAGGCGGATGAACACGCCACAGATGAGCAGGCCCAGGGTGAGGGCCGGCAGCAGCAGGTGCTCGAGCACGTCGCCGATCGCCGTCGCGTCGCCGCTGAGGAAGACGTCGATCAGGAGGATGTGCGTGACGGGCTGGACCGTGAAGACGGTGATGGGGCTGGCCATCCCGGACGTCGGCAGGCCGAGGGGCTGCGCGACGTAGACCTGGAGCAGGAATCCGATGAAGAAGATCGGCGCGGCGTAGCTGAGGATCCCGAACAGCCGGATCACCACGTCCCCGACGGAGTCGCGGTAGCGCCCGGCGACCATGCCGAGCGGGATGCCGACCACGAGCGCGACGACGAACGACGCCAGCGTCAGGCTCAGGGTCGCGCCGCCGTTGTCGCGGATCACGTGCAGCACCGGCTGGTTGTCGCTGAACGTGGTGCCGAAGTCGAGCCTGAAGACCGAGGAGAGGTAGTCCCAGTACTGGTGGATCAACGGCTCGTTCAGGCCGAGCGCCTCACGGCGCTGCTCGAGGGCCTCCGCGTTGAGCCGGCCCCCGAGCGCGGCCGAGACGGGATCGCCGGGCGCGACCCGGAGCACCACGAAGACCAGGGTGAGGATCACCCAGATCATCGGGATGACCAGGAGCACGCGCTGCAGCACGTACTGCGGCAGCGAGCCGGAAGCGGAACGGGTCATGTGCATCGTCTCCGCGCAGGAGGTGTGGGGAGCCGCTCGGGACGGCCCCCCACACCGGTTGCGACGTTGTCGGTCAGCCGTCCTTGCTGACGAGCCAGAAGCGGAAGATGAAGGCGGGGTCGAGCGTGTCCTCGACGCCCGTGATGCCCGCGCCGTACACCCCGATGTTGGTGCCGACCCACGACGGGATGAACGGCACGTCCTTCGCCGCGATGTCCTGGAGCTTGCCGAACGCCTCCTCGCGGGTGGCTTCGTCGTCGGTGCCCTGCTCGTCGGCGATCAGCTTCTCGGCCTCGGGGTTCTTGTAGTTGTTCTGGAAGAACCCGCCGTCGATCAGGAACGGCGAGAGGTAGTCGTCGGCGTCCGGGTAGTCGGGGAACCAGCCGTAGAGGAAGAGGTCGTAGGCGCCTTCCTTGGAGATCGTCTGGTACTGCTCCCACTCCGTGCTCTTGAGGGTGACCGTGAAGAGCCCGCTGTCCTCGAGCTGGCGCTTCACCTCGTTGGCCTCGTCCTCGGTGCTCGGCCCGTAGTGGGTCGGGGTCCAGCCGAGCGTCAGGTCGACCGGCGTGGAGATGCCCGCGTCGTCGAGGATCTTCTTGGCCTTGGCGACGTCGGGCTCGCCGTACGCCTCCTGGTAGGAGTCCTTCTGTCCGGCGTAGCCGGGCGGGACGATGGAGTAGAGCGGGTCGACGGTGCCGTCGTAGGCGTCCTGGGCGATCGCCTCGCGGTCGTAGACCTGCGCGACGGCCTGGCGGACCGGGAGCTGCTTGGCGGCGTCGGTGCTGAGCTGCCAGACCCAGTAGCGGATCTCGGAGCCCTCGCCGGTGGCGACGGTGACCGCGTCGTTGTTCTTCAGGTCCGCGATGTCGGTCGGGCTGAGGCTGCGCCACGCGACGTCGACCTCGCCGTTCTCGGCCGCGAGCTTGAGGGCCGACGGCTCGGAGTAGTACTTGACGAAGACCTGCGCGGACTGGCCGGCGTTCTCTCCGGAGTACTCGTCGTTGATCTCCAGCACGGCCTGCTCGCCGGCCTTGTACTGGCTGAGCTTGTACGGGCCCGACCCGATGATGCTCTCGTCGTCCAGCTTGGTGTCGGCCGGGAAGACGTCCTCGTCGACGATCGCGGCGGCGCCGGGATAGGTCAGGACGTACTGGAACGTGGTGTCCGGGTGGTCGAGGTGGAAGACCACCGTCAGGTCGTCGGGCGTCTCGATCGCACCCTCATTGAGGGTGACGGTGCCGTCGTCGGCGGTGTCGGTGATGCTGCCGAGGAGGTAGATCGCGGCGCCGTTGGGGTCCTGGATCGCGATCGAGCGCTCGAAGCTGTACTTCACGTCGGACGAGGTGAGCTCGTCGCCGTTGGAGAACGTCAGACCTTCCTTGAGGGTGCAGGTGAGGGTCTCCGGGTCGTCGTAGGTGCAGCCCTCGGCTGCGTCGCCGACGATCTCGGTCGACTTCGCCGGCACCGTGACGAGGGTCTGGTAGAGGTTGTACTCGAGCGTGGACGAGCCGAGGTCGTAGGAGCCGGCCGGGTCCAGCGCGGTCACGGTGTCGGTGGTCCCGAGGATCCAGGGGGCACCGCCCCCGCCGCTGCTGTCGCCGCCGCCGCCGCCACCCGAGTCGTCGTCGCCGCCACAGGCGGCCAGGCTGCCGACCAGCAGGGTGATGGCCCCGAGCCGCGCAAGGTGGAGTGGACGCATGACTCCTCGCTCTCCGTCCGGATCCCGGACATCGGTGTTCGCTCGGTCAAGCAACGTACGCCGATGGGTGTGAGTTGCGCCACCACCGACACTCGAACCGCAACTCTTCCGTGACGAGACCGATGCGCCACGCACGCTGGGCCGGCTGCGGGTGTGCGCGAGCGGGTGGTGCTACCGGGTGCTGCTACTGGCGAGCTCGCGCACGGCGGCGGTGTCCAGGCCGGCGAGCGTGTCGACGAAGACGCGGCGATCGCTCTCGAGGATCGGCACGTGGTTGGGGACGCACAGGACGAGGCATCCCGCCTCCTCGCCCGACTTCGCACCGGTGTTGGAGTCCTCGATGGCCAGGCAGTCCTCAGGCGCGACGCCGAGCTCGGCCGCCGCGGTGAGGTAGGGCTCGGGGTGCGGCTTGCCGAACTCGACCCGGTCGCCGGTGACGATCGAAGCGAAGGTGTCGTCGGGAAGGTGCTCGAGGATCGGCTCGACGAAGCGCTGCCACGACATCGTGACGAGGGCGCAGGGCACGTCGTTGGCGCGCAGGTCGGCCAGCAGCTCGCGTGCTCCGGGGCGCCACGGCACCGACTCGCGCACCCGCTCCACGACGCCGTCGAGGAGCTCGTCCACGATCTCCTGAGGGGTGAGGTCGATGCCCATGTGGACGCGGATGTAGACCCCCGACTCGAGCAGCGCGTTGCCCACGAGGTTGAGTGCGTGCTCCTCGGACCACGTGCCGCCGTACTTCTCGGCCATCGCGTACTCGGTGGCGATCCAGTAGGGCTCGGTGTCGACGAGCGTGCCGTCCATGTCCCAGAGGACCGCTGCCGGTCGCTGAGCCGCAGCAGGTCGGTCGGTGATGCTCAGGATGCCCTCCAGGGAGCGTCGGGGACGTCAGGTGCGACGGTCCCACCCTAGGGCCGGGGCGTACGGCGCGGTGACCCCCCGCCGAGGGGTGGTCACGGGACGCCACGAGGGCGAAGGTCCCTGTCCTGACCGACCTCCGGCCGTGGCGGGACCCACGCGGGCCGTCGAGGCTGGAGCGATGGACGGATCGACTGCCACGCCACTCACCAGGTCGACACCGACGTCCGGCGCGGTCGTCGTCGGCTGCGTCGGCGACGCGCCGTCCGGGCGTGCGCTGGGCTGGGCCGCGCAGGAAGCGGCCTCCGCGGGACGGCGGCTGGTGGTCGCCCACGTGCGGACGGTCTCCCCTGCCCTCCAACAGTCCGGCTACGCCGTACAGCTCTCGGCGACACCGCCCGTCGACGGGAACGAGGCCCAGCTCGACGCGGTCGTCACCCGGACCCTCGCGCGGTTCCCCGGGCTCGACGTCGAGCACGTGGAGGCCACCGGGGACCCGGCCGACGAGCTCGTGCTCCTCAGCCGCGGTGCGCACCTGCTCGTGCTCGGGTCGCGTGGCACCGGGGCGGTGCGCACCATCCCGTCCGCGCAGGTCGGGACGCGGGCCGCCCGGTCGGCCACCTGCCCGGTGGTGGTCGTGCCGCGGCACCGCGTCGGCCTGGCGCGTCGCGGCGTGCTCGCCGGGGTCTCGGTCCGGCACAGCGCCCCCGAGGTGCTGGAGCACGCGTTCTCCCACGCAGGCCTGCACGACCTCCCGCTGACGATCGTCCACGCCAGCAAGGACACGCTCCGCGCCCCTGCTCAGGAGCGTGACCGGTGGCTCGCCGAGGCCGTGAGCGGATTCGGCGAGCTGCATCCGGACGTCGCGGTCAGCACCCAGGTCGCCACCGGCCGCCCGGCACGGGTGCTGCTGCAGCTGGCCGAGCAGATGTCGCTCCTCGTGGTGGGCCGGCACCTGGCTGGGGGCGGCCACCTGCTGGGCCACGTCCGCAGCAGCATCGCCGACCGGGCGCCGTGCCCGGTGATGGTGGTCCCGCCACCGGAAGGCTCCCGACCGGCCGGGTGAGCAGGCGCCCTCAGGCCACGGGCACAGCCGGCGCGTCCAGCTCCGGCTCCCGGGCCACCGGCGCGTCACCGGCCGGGACGATCCGGACCGGGCAGTGGGCGTGGAGCAGCACCGTGCGCGCGCTCGCCCCGAGGTGCGCGGCAGCCGGGAAACCGTGCGCGCGGCGAACCAGGACCAGCTCGTCGGCCTCCCGCGAGGCCTCCACGAGCGCGTGGGCAGCGAAGTCGTGCACGACCCGCACCTCGACGTCGACGTCCGGGTGCGACCGGCGCCACGGATCGACCAGGTCGTCGACCTCGCGCTCGGCCCGTGCCGCCCACTCGTCGAGCGTCGCCCGGTCGGAGACGATGACGTCGTCGTACGCCGCGGGGAAGCGCCAGGCGTGCAGGACCACCAGACGGCTCCCGGACGCCTGGGCCACCGCGAGGGCCTCACCGACGAGCGCATCGGAGTGGTCCGGGCGCTTGATGCCGACCACCACAGTCCGGGTCGACCCGTCGGCCCGCCAGGTCTCCGGGACGGAGACCACCGGCACCGCGGCTCGAGCGGCGACACCGGTCGACACGTTGCCGGTGAGCAGTCGCATCGGGGCCGTGCGCCGGTCACTGCCCACCACGATCGCGTGGGCGTCCCGGCCGGCCGTCGTGAGCGTCTTGACCACCGGACCGCGACACAGGTGGGTGTCCACCTCGACGGCCGTCGCCGGCCCGGCCTGCGCGACGGTGGTCTCGAGGGTCGAGCGGCCCGCCGCCATGAAGTCGTCGGGGGGAAGCGGATACACGCCGGTCATGGGCACCACATCCGGGACCACGTGGTACACCTCGACCCGCCCTCCGCTGAGGGTGGCCGCCCGCAGTGCGTAGCGCATCGCGTTGACGCTGGCCGGGGTACCGTCGACCCCCACCACCACGTCCGACGTGCGCTGCCTGGTCGTCTCGCTCTTCGACATGGTCATGCCCTTCCTGGTGCCGGTGGGTTCGTCGGCTCCAGCCTCGCGACGGGCTGCGCCCCGCGGCAGGGCCGGATGGCGAGCAGGGCGGTGGTCTTCGTACCGCTCGAAGCGGGCCCTAGGTCCCTGTCGCGCCCGCGACGTCGCTCGCAGGATCGGACCATGGCCACCGAGCTGCCCGTCCCCGTCGAGGTGACGATGTCCGACGGCCGCAGCGCGACCATCCGCGCTCCCCGGGAGTCGGACCGGGCGGCGTTGCTGTCCCTCCACGACCAGCTCGACGACGAGACGCTGCGGCTGCGCTTCTTCAACGTCAACCACGCCGCCGGCCCGCACTACGTCGACCACGTGCTCACCGGCCGCGCCAGTGACGTGACGGCCCTGGTGGCCGTCGTGGGCGGCGAGCTCGTCGCACTCGGGACGGCCGAGACGGTCGCGGCGCAGGTCGCGGAGGTCGCGTTCGTCGTCGCGGAGCGCGAACGTGGTCACGGGCTCGCCACCCTGCTGCTGGAGCACCTCGCGTCGATCTGTCGAGGCAGGGGCATCACCCGCCTGGTCGCCGACGTGTTGTTCGAGAACACGCAGATGGCGCAGGTCTTCGACGACGCCGGCTACTCCGTGGCCCGCCACGCGAACGTCGGTGTGCTCACCTACGAGATGGGCACGGAGCGAGTCAGGGCTCGCGGACCACGGCGACCGTGCACTGCGCATGACGCAGCACCGCCTGGCTGACGGAGCCGAGCAGCAGCCCGCCGACGAAGCTTTGCCCGCGCGCACCGACCACCACCATGGACGCGACCGTGGACGCGTCCACCAGGCAGGTCGCAGGGTCGACCGGGACCGCCTCGGGCTCGATCTGCGCGTCGGGGTGGTCCTCCCGCAGGCCCGCGATGCTCTCGGCGAGCAGGAGCTCTCGACGTTCTTCGTCCTCCAGGGTGCGCGGGACGGCGCTCCACACGTCGGTCGACGGGTTGCGCACGTGCCAACCGTGGAGGGCGACGACGTCCTCACCCGTGAGCTCCGCGCGGTGGCAGGCGAACTCCAGGGCGGCTCGGCTCCCGGCCGATCCGTCCACGCCGACCACGATGCGCCGGGCGGTCGCCGCGTGCGGGCGACGCACGACGACCACGGGGCAGGACGCATGCCGCGCGACCTGCTGGCTCACCGACCCCAGGAAGACCTCGCCGACGACCTCGTGGCCGTTGCTCCCGACGACGAGGAGCGACGAGGTGGTCGCGGCATCGAGGAGCTCGGTCACCACCCGACCCACGCGGTGCTCGAGCGCCACGTCGAGCACCCCGGCCCGGGCGAGCCTCGCACGAGCCCCGTCGAGCACGCCGGGCACCGGGCTGGGGACCACCTGGGAGACACCGTGGTGGGGCGACGACATCGTCGGCCCCGGCTGCACGTCCTCGACCATCATGACCACCAGCGGAGTGCCGGTGTGCCTGGCCTCCTCGGCCGACCACTCGAGGGCGAGCTCGGCCGCGGTCGATCCGTCGTACGCGAGCAGGATGGGTGAGGGCGTCATGGATCCACCATCGCCTCGCCCACCGGCGAGAGGCAGGGTCGATCGGCCCTTGCCTGCGGGGCCATCAGCACCCGCGAGCCTGCGGGTGCCTGGCGGCGAACACCGCGGCCTGGGTGCGGCTGGACAGCCCGAGCTTGGTCAGGACGGCAGACACGTAGTTCTTCACCGTCTTCTCCGACAGCTGCATGCGCCCGGCGATGTCGCGATTGGTCAGCCCCTCTCCGATCAGGTCGAGGATCCGCTTCTCCTGCGCCGTCAGGATCGCCAGCTCCTGGTCGGAGTCCGGGCCGTTGCGGATCCGCTCCAGGACCCGGCTGGTCATCGCCGGGTCGAGCATCGACTGGCCGGCCGCGACGCGGCGCACGGAGTCGACGAGGTCCGCGCCGCGGACCTGTTTCAGGATGTATCCCGACGCCCCGGCCATGATCGCCGCGAACAGGGCCTGGTCGTCGTCGTACGACGTCAGGACCAGCCCCTTGATGGTGGGGTCCACCGACCGGACCTCGCGGCACACGTCGATGCCCGACCCGTCCGGCAACCGACCGTCGAGGATGGCCACGTGCGGTCGCAGCGCCGGTATGCGCGCCGTCGCCTCCTGCGCCGACCCGGACTCCCCCACCACCTCGATGTCGCCCGCGGCCTCCAGGAGGTCCCGGATCCCGCGGCGCACCACCTCGTGGTCGTCCAGCAGGAAGACGCGGATGGTTGCGTTCGCGGGCCCATCGCTGGGCCGGGTGCCGACGGGGTCGTCCATGCGCATGACGCTAGGCCGCGACGACCGGTCGGTCAGCGGTCGATGGTCCCGGGTGGTCCGGGACCTTGGTCATCCGGGTCCCGGTCGGTCGTCGTGCCCGCTCGCCCCGCGCCGTACGACCTGACCGTCCCGAAGGTCCGGGTCGGGTCACGACCTCGGACCCTGTCCGCCGCCGCGCCGCCGACGCGACGCTGGCAGTCCACCGACGAGAGGAACGGATCGATGAAGGCACTGCGCCTCGAGGCCTGGAAGTCCCCCGCCGTGCTCCGCGAGGTCGAGCGGCCCGACCCGGGGCCGGGAGAGGTCCTGGTGCAGGTCGGGGGTGCGGGCGCCTGCCACTCGGACCTGCACCTGATGCACGAGTTCAGTGAGGGTCAGCTCCCCTGGTCGCCGCCGTTCACGCTCGGTCACGAGAACGCCGGATGGGTGCACACCCTCGGCCCGGGAGTGTCCGGTCTCGACCCGGGACAGCCCGTCGCGGTGGTCGGCGCCTGGGGATGCGGGACCTGCGCGCGCTGCCGCGCCGACCTGGAGACCTACTGCGACCACCCCGAGCGGACCTCCGCACCCGGGGGCGGCGGCGGATTGGGGCTGGACGGCGGGATGGCCGAGTTCCTCCTCGTGCCCGACGCGCGCCACCTGGTCGCCCTGCCCGACGGGCTGGACCCGGTGCGTGCCGCCCCCCTGACCGACGCGGCCCTCACGCCCTACCACGCCGTACGGCGCTCGTGGGGCAAGCTGACGCCGGGATCGACCGCCGTCGTCATCGGTGCGGGCGGGCTGGGTCACCTCGGCGTCCAGGTCCTGCGCGCCACCACCGCGGCCCGGATCATCGCCGTCGACCCGCGGGACACGGCACGGGCACTCGCCGAGCGCGGCGGAGCGGACCTCGTCCTGGCGCCCGGCGACGACGTCGTCGACCAGGTCCGGGAGGCCACCGGAGGATTGGGGGCCGACGTGGTCCTCGACTTCGTCGGCGCGGACGACACGCTCCGGGCCGGGGCGGCGATGTGCCGTCAGATGGCCGACCTGACGATCGTGGGGCTGGGTGGCGGCGCCCTGCCGGTGTCGTTCTTCGGCGTCCCCTACGAGGTCAGCGTCCAGTCGACCTACTGGGGCAACCGGCGCGAGCTCGTCGAGGTGCTGCAGCTGGCCGCCCGTGGGCTGGTGGACGCCGAGGTCCGGGTCTTCGGGCTGGACGAGGCCGTCACCGCCTACGAGCTGCTCGAGGTGGGCGCGATCGACGGCCGGGCCGTGGTCTCTCCGAGCACGGAGTACCGACCGTGAGCACCGCGGTGACGCCCGGCGACCAGCCGCGGGCCGCGGTGCGGGCCCTGGTGGTGTTCGAGTCGATGTTCGGCAACACGGCCCGAGCCGCAGACGCGGTGGCGCAGGGCCTACGCGGGGCAGGCGTCGAGGTCGAGGTGGTCGACGTCCGTGCCGCCCCGGCACTGCTTCCACCCGATCTCGACCTCCTCGTGGTGGGAGCACCCACGCACGCCTTCGGGTTGAGCCGACCAGCGACCCGCACCGACGCCGTCCGCCAGGGCGCGCCACCCGAGCGGGCCGTGACCGGGATCCGTGAGTGGCTCGAGTCGCTCGAGGTGCCTTCCGGCTCGGCGACGCCGCTGCTGGCCGCCTTCGACACGCACGCCACACGGGTGCGCTGGTCCCCGTGGTCCGCCTCGTCGAGCATCGCCAAGGTGGCGGCCCGCCGCGGGCTGGGCTGCGATGCCCGGCTGGGGCTCGTCGTGGACGACGTGGCGGGCCCGCTCGTCGACGGCGAGCGTGAACGCGCCGTCGACTTCGGGGCCGCCCTCGCCGCACGGTGCCGGTCGCGGAGTGCCCGCCCCGGCTGACGGCCGTCAGGTCGGGGTGGGCATGGCCGGCACGGTCCACTCCACCGTCGTGCCCGTGCCCGCGGCGGACTCCACCACGAAGGTGCCACCGTGCCTCAGGGCGCGGGCGCGCATGTTGTCGAGTCCGCTGCGAGGTGCCTCGGTGTCCACGCCGCGGCCGTTGTCGCTCACCGTCAACGTGACGAGCCGACCGTCCACCCCGATGCGCACGTCCACCTCGCTGGCGTGGGCGTGCCGACTGATGTTGGTGAGGGCCTCCCCGAGGACGGCGAGCAGGTCGGGGACGACGTCGACGCTGAGGGCCGTGCGGAGCGGACCGTCGAGCCGCAGCGAGGGGCGGATCTTCATCGTGCTCCCCGCGCGGGCGACCAGGCGCTCGATCTCGCTCTGCACGTCCGCGGCCGAGTCCATCGCCCCCAACGAGAAGATCGTGCGGCGGATGTCCTTGATCGTGTCGTCGAGGTCGTCGATCGCCTGCGCGAGCCGCCCGCCGAGCTCGGCGTCCGTCGTCAGGGTGGCGGCGCTCTGGAGTCCCAGGCCGACCGCGAACAGCCTCTGGATGACGAGGTCGTGGAGGTCGCGTCCGATGCGGTCGCGGTCCTCGAACAGCGTCAGTCGTTGTCGGTAGGCGCGGCTGCGCGCGACGTGAAGGGCGAGCGCGGCCTGCTCGGCGAAGCTCGCCGGGAGCGCCGCGTCGACCCGGCGGAACCCCTCTGCGTGGGCGGGGGTCCAGGCTAGCGACAACACGCCCTCGACGCCCTGTCCCGACCGGAGCGGCACCATCACCACCGGCCCGAGCTCGGGCCACCCCTCGATCGAGGAGGGGTCGACGGCGCGCTCGTCGGACGCGAGGTCGTCCACCGAGACCGGTTCGCCCGTCCGGATCACCACGCTGGCGAGAGACTCCTCCATCGGGAGCCGGCGCATGGCCTCGAGGTCGACAGGAGCACCCGAGACCACCGCGAAGCACAGGGCCGAGGGATCTGCACCGGTGACGATCCAGGCCACGTCCGCCCCGGACACGGATCGAGCCCGGTCGGCGACCGCCTGGAGCCCGTGGTCGGCGTCGGACTCCCCGGCCAGCAGCGCCGCGATCTCGGCCGTGGCGGTCAACCACGTCTGCCGGTGCTCGGCCTCCTGGTAGAGCGTCGCGTTCTCGATCGCGACCCCCGCCGCCGCGGCCAGGGCGATCACGACGTCCTCGTCGATCTCGGTGAAGTCGGTGCCCCCGACCTTCTCGGTGAGGTAGAGGTTGCCGAACACCCGCTCGCGCACGCGGATCGGCACCCCGAGGAAGGAGCTCATCGGTGGGTGTCCCTCGGGGAAGCCGTAGGAGGCCGGGTGGGCGGCGATGTCCCTGAGGCGGATCGGACGGGGGTCGTCGATGAGGAGTCCGAGCAGGCCGTGGCCGGTCGGCAGCGCACCGATGCGGTCCACGACGTCGGCCTCCATGCCGTGGTGGACGAAGGTGCGCAGTCGACGCTCGTCCCCCGACGCCAGCACCCCGAGCGCGGCGTACCTCGCGTCGACGAGCTGACCCGCGATGGACACGATGCGTGCCAGCACCCCGTCGAGGGTCAGGTCGCCGGCCATCGTGACGACGGCGTCCAGCAGCAGCCGCAGTCGGGCCTGCTGGTCCAGGGCCCCCTCCATCCGGCCCAGGACCTCGCGCAACAGGTCCTCGAACTCGACCTCCCCGAGCGAGGACCCGGCGAGGTGCTCACCACCACGTGGTCCCGGTCGCGCGCCGTGTTCCATCGAAGCTCCTGACCACGTGGGATGCGGATCCGAGGGGTCCCACGCTATCGATCCCGGTCGGCACCCGGGAAGCATCGACGCGCGCGCGTCCCGGGCGTCCCGTCGGGACGGGACGAACGGCCCTGTGACGGGCGGGTGCCCGTCGACACGCTGGACGGAGCGAACCAGAGCCCTCGGAAGGACCGCACATGAGCGACACGATCCACGTCCCGGACAGGACCATGCGCCGCATCGTCGAGCTGGCGACCCTGGCTCCCAGCGTGCACAACACCCAGCCGTGGCGGTGGCGAGCCGCGGACGACCGGCTCGAGCTGCGGGCCGATCGTCGACAGCAGCTCCCCGCGACCGATCCGACCGGGCGCGACCTCGTCATCAGCTGCGGCGCCGCGCTGCACCAGGCCGAGGTCGCTGCGGCGGCGCTCGGCTGGCGGGCGTACGTCGACCGCTTCCCGGACCCGTCCGATCCCGACCTCCTGGCGCGCCTGGACCTGGCCCCTGCGCCACCGCCCGGCAACGCCGCCGGCGAGCTCGAGGCCATCGCCCACCGGTGCACCGACCGGCGGCGCTTCACGTCCTGGCCGGTGCCCGACGAGCGTCTCGACCAGCTCGCGCACATCGCCAGCCAGTGGGGCACCCGCGCCGTGGCGCTGACCGGTGTGTCCGAGCGCTTCCGCGCCGAGCGGCTGGTGCTGCGGGCGACCGTCCTCCAGCAGTCCGTCCCGGCCATGGCGCTCGAGGAGGCGGCGTGGCGCGACCGTTCCCGCGTCGACGGGATCCCCGGCGCCGTCCTGCCCTCGTCCACCGCGACACCGCGGGCCCACCCCCACCGCTTCGCCGGGGGCGACCTCGAGGAGACGGGTGAGCGGACCGTCGAGGGATCGGACGGACTGATCGTGCTCTTCGACGTCCACGACGACCACCACGCGTGGCTCCGCGCCGGCGAGGGCCTGAGCGCCATGTGGCTCGCCGCCACCACCGCCGGCCTCTCCGTGGTGCCCCTGAGCCAGGTGGTCGAGCTGCCCGAGACCAGGGTGGCGTTCCGCCACGAGGTCCTGGGCGGTCTCGCGCACCCGCTGCTCCTGGCCAGGGTCGGGTGGCAGGCCATCGGCCGCGGCGACCTGGTCCGGACACCGCGCCGGGCACTCGAGGCCGTGCTCGACCTCGACCCGGGACAGGTCCGGTGACCGTGATGGACGCCGCGCAGTGCTGGGAGTTCCTGCGCGGGCACGAGCTCGGGCGGCTCGCCTACCACCTCGCCGACGAGGTGCACATCGTTCCCGTCAACTACGCCGTCCACCACGAGCCCGCGACGGACCGGCGCTCCCTGCTCTTCCGCACGGCCGAGGGCTCGAAGCTCCTCGGTGTGGTCATGAACGCCGACGTCGCCTTCGAGGTGGACGAGGTCGTCGGCGAGCACGCGACCAGCGTGGTGCTGCGTGGTCGGGCACGCCGGCTGGAGGAGGACGAGGAGCACCGCAGCGAGGATGTCCCGCTCCATCCGTGGGTGGACACGGAGAAGTGGAACGTCGTGGAGATCGAGGTGAGCGAGATCAGCGGCCGCGATCTCGAGCTGTCGCGTCCCTGGACCCACCTCGTCCAGCGCGACGACTGACCGCGACGACCGACCGTGAGGGCCCGGGTCGGTCGTCACGCGAGGCCGAGGGCCCGGGCCTCCTCCCAGAGGTCGTCGCGCACGCTCGGGTGCGCCGCGTGCTCGATCAGGTTGCGGGCCTGGTGGCGCTCGTCGCGGCCCCACATCCACGCCAGCCCCTGCTCGGTGACGACCGCGCCGTGCTGGAAGGAGGTGACGGGTTCGTCGACCAGCGGCACGATCGTGGACACGTCGGCCTTCGGGTGCCAGCTGCGCAGCGCCATGAACGCCCGTCCGCCGGGCGAGTGGCTCGCGCCGACGGTGAAGTCGGTCTGGCCGCCGAAGCCGCTGTGGATCCGGGCGTCGATGCGGGATGCGTTGGCCTGGTCGAACAGGTCGATCTGGAGGGCGGTGTTGATCGAGGTCATGGCCGGCTGCGCCGCGATCCGGGTGGGCGAGTTGCTGGTCTCGGTACGGAGCATCGTCACCCGCGGGTTGGCGTCGACCCAGTCGTAGAGCTCCTCGCTGCCGAAGACGAACGACGTGCGCAGCGGGGTGTCGCGGTCGAGGGCGCCGGCCGACTCGAGGGCGAGGACACCGTCGCTGAACATCTCCGTCCAGATCCGCAGGCCGCGACGCTCCAGCAGCCCCGCGACGGTGGCGTCCGGGACCTCGCCGATCCCGGCCTGCAGCGTCGCGCCGTCACCGATCTCCGCGGCCACCCGGGACCCGATCAGGCTGGCGTCCGGGGCCGGCGGCCGCGCCGCGTGCGTCGCGAGCGGTTCGTCGACCTCGACGCCGAGGTCGAGGTCGTCCACGGACACGACGGCGTCCCCGAACGTCCATGGCATCCGCGGGTTGAGCTGGGCCACGACCAGCCCGCCGCGGGCACGGGCCGCCTCGATGGCGGCCGGGAGCACGTTGACCTCCAGCCCGAGGGACACCCGGCCCTCGCGCGGCGTCGTGGTGTGGACCACGACCACGTCGGGGGCCAGGGGCCCGACGAAGAGCCGCGGCACCATCGACAGGCGGCACGGGACGTAGGACAGCCGCGGGTGGCGACGGAACGCCGGTCCGACGAACGACGTCTCGGGCACGACCCCGTCGTGCATCGGCAGGCCGGGCTGCGCGTTGAGCACCTGGAGGCGCACGGCCGGCAGCTGCTGCACAACCGCCCCGACCAGGGTGACCGGGGACGCGAAGTTGCCGCTGGCCACC
The DNA here is from genome assembly GCF_003057875.1 of Nocardioides currus. Lineage (GTDB taxonomy): Bacteria > Actinomycetota > Actinomycetes > Propionibacteriales > Nocardioidaceae > Nocardioides > Nocardioides currus. The sequence continues at coordinate 154,902 of NZ_PYXZ01000011.1, forward strand.
ACGCGTGGGACGCCCCCGGCACCGGTGGTCGCGCAGTGCTCGGCCACCGAGGAAGCAGCTGTGTCGAGGTCGACGAGGCGCATGGGCACAGCCTGCCAGCCCCACCCCTAGGCTGGCCCGCATGCGCCTGCTCCTGCTTCGCCACGGCCAGACCCACGCGAACGTCCAGGGCTCCCTCGACACCGCCTTCCCCGGTCTCGACCTCACGGACCTCGGGCGCCGTCAGGCGGAGGCCGCGGTCCGTGCGCTCGCCGACGAGCCGATCGGCGCTGTCGCCGTCTCGACCCTCACCCGCACCGGCCAGACGGCCGCCCCGCTCGCCGAGGCCCGCGGGCTCACGCCGGTCGAGCACGACGGGCTGCGTGAGATCGCTGCCGGCGACTTCGAGATGCGCTCCGACCACGACGCGTTGCTGGGCTACCTCGGCACGATCGCCCGGTGGCTCGAGGGTGACCTCGACACCCGGATGCCGGGCGGTGAGTCGGGCACCGAGTTCCTCGAGAGGTACGACGCAGCGATCGCCGCCACCGCCGCGCTGGGCGTGGACACGGCGCTGGTCGTCAGCCACGGAGCCGCCATCCGCACGTGGGTCACCCGCCGGGCCGACGGCGAGCACGCGCCCGTCCACGAGCCCCTGCACAACACCGCGTGCATCACCCTCCACGGCGACCCGGAGCGGGGCTGGTCGATCGTGTCGTGGGAGCGCGAGCCGGTCGGCGGGGAGTGGCTGGACGACGAGTCCGCCGCTGACCCGACCGCTGACGACCCGACCGTGGAGGACCCGGGCGTGGAGGACCCGGGCGACTCCCCCGGTCAGTCCTCCGGGTCGTAGCCCAGGTTGGGCGAGAGCCAGCGCTCGGCGGTGGCGAGGTCCCAGCCCTTGCGCTCGGCGTAGTCGGCGACCTGGTCGCGACCGAGCCGGCCGACGACGAAGTACTGCGACTGCGGGTGCGCGAAGTACCACCCGCTGACCGAGGCGCCCGGCCACATCGCCATCGACTCCGTGAGCTCGATGCCGATCCGGTCGACGTCGAGCAGGCTCCAGAGCGTCTGCTTCTCGGTGTGCTCGGGGCACGCGGGATAGCCGGGCGCCGGACGGATCCCGACGTACTCCTCCGCGATCAGCGCCTGGTTGTCGAGCTCCTCGTCGGGCAGGTAGGCCCAGAGCTCGGTGCGCACGCGCTGGTGCATCCGCTCGGCGAACGCCTCCGCGAGACGGTCGGCGAGCGACTCGAGGAGGATCGCGGAGTAGTCGTCGAGCTCGGCCTTGAACGCGGCGATCCGGTCGCCGCTGCCGAGGCCCGCGGTGACGGCGAACCCGCCGACGTAGTCCTCGAGGCCGGTCGAGGCGGGCGCGACGTAGTCCGCCAGCGAGCGGTTGGGGATGCCCGCGCGGTGCTCGCCCTGCTGGCGCAGGTGGTGGAGCGTCGTGAGGACCTCCGAGCGTGACTCGTCGGCGTACACGATGGTGTCGTCGCCGTCACCGGCGGCCGGGAAGAAGCCGATGACCCCGTTGGCGGTCAGCCACTTCTCCTCGATGATCCGGTCCAGCATCACCTGCGCGTCGTCGTAGAGCTTGCGCGCGGCCTCGCCCGACGTGGGGCTGTTGAGGATGTCGGGGAAGCGGCCCTTCATCTCCCACGCGTTGAAGAACGGCTGCCAGTCGATGTAGTCGCGGAGCTCGGCGATGTCGTAGCCCTCGAACACCTGGACGCCGAGGTCCTTCGGGACCGGCGGGACGTAGCCCTCCCACTCGATCGGCGAGCGGTTGGCACGTGCGGCCTCGAGGCTCAGCATCGGCCGGTCGTGCTTGGCGGCGTGACGCTCCCGCAGGGAGTCGTAGTCGGCCTTGACGTCGGCCATCAGCCGGTCGCGCTGGTCGTCGGCCAGCAGCGCGGCCGCGGTCGGCACGGAGCGTGAGGCGTCCTTGACCCAGATGACCGGGCCGTCGTACTTCTTGTCGACCTTCACCGCCGTGTGGGCGCGCGACGTGGTCGCGCCGCCGATCATCAGCGGGATCGTCAGTCCGGTGCGCTGCATCTCGGCGGCGAAGTGCACCATCTCGTCCAGCGAGGGCGTGATCAGGCCGGAGAGGCCGATGATGTCGGCGTCGTGCTCGGCGGCGGCGTCGAGGATCTTCTGGGCGGGCACCATGACGCCGAGGTCGATGACCTCGTAGTTGTTGCACTGCAGCACCACGCCGACGATGTTCTTGCCGATGTCGTGCACATCGCCCTTGACGGTCGCCATCACGATGGTGCCGTTCTTGGTCTCCGCGTCTCCGGGCTGCTTCTCCGCCTCGATGTAGGGCAGGAGGTAGGCGACCGCCTTCTTCATGACCCGCGCGCTCTTGACCACCTGCGGGAGGAACATCTTGCCGGCGCCGAACAGGTCGCCGACGACGTTCATGCCGTCCATCAGCGGACCCTCGATCACCTCGATCGGTCGACCGCCGGCGGCCGCGATCTCGGCGCGCAGCTCCTCGGTGTCCTCGGTGACGTGCGCGTCGATGCCCTTCACGAGGGCGTGCGTGATGCGCTCGCGGATCGGCAGGGCGCGCCACTCGGCCGCGGCCTTCTCCTCCACGGCGTCGCTGGCGCGGTACTTCTCGGCGATCTCGAGGAGCCGCTCGGTGGCCTGCATCGGGTCGTCGAGCCGGTTGAGGACGACGTCCTCGATGGCGTCGCGCAGCTCGGGGTCGATGCTGTCGTAGGTGACCAGGGCGCCGGCGTTGACGATGCCCATCGAGAGGCCGGCCTGGATGCCGTAGTAGAGGAAGACCGCGTGGATCGCCTCGCGGACGGCGTTGTTGCCGCGGAACGAGAACGAGACGTTGGAGATGCCGCCCGACACCTGCGCGCCGGGCAGGTTCTCGGTGATCCAGCGCGCGGCCTCGATGAAGTCGAGGCCGTAGGAGGCGTGCTCCTCGATGCCCGTCGCGACGGCGAAGACGTTGGGGTCGAAGATGATGTCCTCGGGCGGGAAGCCGACCTCGTCGACCAGGATCCTGTAGGCCCGCTCGCAGATCCGCTTGCGGCTCTCGAGGTCGTCGGCCTGGCCGTTCTCGTCGAAGGCCATCACGACCACCGCAGCGCCGTACTTGCGGCACAGCCGGGCGTGCTCGCGGAACTTGTCCTCGCCCTCCTTCATGGAGATCGAGTTGACGATCGGCTTGCCCTGGACGCACTTGAGGCCGGCCTCGATGATCTCGAACTTCGAGGAGTCGACCATCACCGGCACGCGGCTGATGTCGGGCTCGCTGGCGACGAGCTTGAGGAAGCGCTCCATCGCGGCGACGCCGTCGATCATGCCCTCGTCCATGTTGACGTCGATGACCTGCGCACCGTTCTCGACCTGCTGGAGCGCGACGCCGAGCGCGGTGTCGTAGTCACCGGCCTTGATCAGGTTGCGGAACTTCGCCGAGCCGGTGATGTTGGTGCGCTCGCCGACGTTCACGAACAGGCTGTCGTCGTCGATGGTGAACGGCTCGAGGCCGGACAGGCGCATCGCGACCGGCACCTGCGGCACCTCGCGGCGCGCCTTGCCCTCGACCGAGCCGGCGATCGCGGCGATGTGCGCGGGAGTGGTGCCGCAGCAACCCCCGACGATGTTGACGAAGCCCGCGTCCGCGAACTCGGCGATGATCGCCGACGTCTCCTCGGGCGCCTCGTCGTACTCGCCGAAGGCGTTGGGCAGCCCGGCGTTGGGGTAGCACGACACGAAGGTGTCGGCGATGCGGCTCATCTCCTCGATGTAGGGCCGCATCTCCTTGGCGCCGAGCGCGCAGTTGATCCCCACCGCGATGGGCCGCGCGTGCCGCACGGAGTTCCAGAAGGCCTCGGTCACCTGGCCCGACAGGGTGCGGCCCGACGCGTCGGTGATGGTGCCGGAGATGATGACGGGCCAGCGCCGGCCGTACTCCTCGAAGAGGCTCTCGACGGCGAAGACCGCCGCCTTGGCGTTGAGGGTGTCGAAGATCGTCTCGATCATGACCAGGTCGGCGCCGCCGTCGAGCAGGCCGCGGCCGGCTTCCATGTACGCCGCCACGAGCTGGTCGTAGGTCACGTTGCGCGCGGCGGGGTCGTTGACGTCGGGCGAGATCGAGGCCGTGCGGGTGGTGGGGCCGAGCGCGCCCGCGACGAAGCGGGGACGGGACGGGTCCTGTGCGGTGACCGCGTCGCACTCGCGACGGGCGAGGCGCGCCGACTCGTGGTTGAGCTCGTAGGCCAGCTCCTGCATGCCGTAGTCGGCCAGCGAGACCGCGTTGGCGTTGAAGGTGTTGGTCTCGATGATGTCCGCGCCGGCCGCGAGGTACTCCCGGTGGATGCCGGCGATGATCTCCGGCTGGGTGAGGGTCAGCAGGTCGTTGTTGCCCTGCACGTCGCTGGGCCAGTCGGCGAAGCGCTCCCCGCGATAGCCCGCCTCGTCCGGGCGGTCGCGCTGGATCGCCGTGCCCATCGCGCCGTCCAGCACCACGATCCGCTCGTTCAGCATCGCCGTCAGGACATCGGTCGCGTCGGGGCGCAGGTCGGGCGTGCTGACGGAGTCAGCGGTGAGGGCGGGCACAGCAGTCACAGGGCTCGGAACTCCAATCGCGTCGGTGCTCCAGCCTACGAACGCGGTCCACACTGCGGACAGCGTTACCAAGGGCTGGACGGGCGGGACCGATGCTTCCACCGCGGGGGTGCCCGGCGAAATCCTCGGCGCCGGGCGGCGCCACAAGGGCTCGGATCGAGGACCGGGGATCTAGGCTGGCGAGGTGATCGAGTTCGACGACGTGCAGGACCTCGTCTCCCCCGTGGTGATCGCCGCCTTCGAGGGGTGGAACGACGCTGCCGACGCGGCCTCGGGCGTGGTCGACCACCTGATGGAGGTCTGGAACGCCCGGGTGGTCGGGGCCATCGACCCGGAGGAGTTCTACGACTTCCAGGTCAACCGCCCCCTCGTCGGGACGGACGAGAACGGCCACCGCCGGCTCACGTGGCCGACGACACGCGTGGCGATCGCGTCGCCGCCCGACCTCGACCGCGACGTCATCCTGATCCGCGGCATCGAGCCCAACATGCGGTGGCGCCAGTTCTGCGCCGAGCTGCTGGCCGCCTGCGACGACCTCGGTGGCGAGCTGGTGATCACGCTCGGCGCGCTGCTGGCCGACTCGCCCCACACCCGTCCCATCCCCGTCACCGGCAGCGCCACCGAGCCCGACCTGGTCGACCGGCTCAAGCTCGAGCAGTCGACCTACGAGGGACCGACCGGCATCGTCGGGGTCTTCCAGGACGCTTGCGTGCAGCTCGACATCCCGGCCGTGTCCTACTGGGCCGCCGTGCCCCACTACGTCGCCCAGCCGCCCTGCCCCAAGGCCACGCTCGCGCTGATCGGGCAGCTGGAGGACCTGCTCGACTGCTCGATCCCGCTCGGCGAGCTGCCCGACGACGCCCGCGCCTGGGAGCGCGGTGTCGACGAGCTCGCCGAGGAGGACGAGGACGTCGCCGACTACGTCCGCTCGCTCGAGGAGTCGCGCGACACCGCCGACCTGCCCGAGGCCAGCGGCGAGGCCATCGCCCGGGAGTTCGAGCGCTACCTCAAGCGGCGCTCGGAGGACTGAGGCGCCGTACCACCCACCCCGCCAGCGGTGAGCCACCCACGTTCCAGCGCCGCGGGAGGTGGCTCACGCACCGCCGCGGGCGGGTCGCGGCGGCGTACGGCGAGGGGTCAGAGCTCGAGGCCGAGCGCCGCGTCGAGGAGCGGCCGGAGGGTCGCAGCGGCGTCGGGGTCGCTGGTGTCGGCGAGCCCGTGCGCGGTGTCGCCGAGGGTGGAGGCGACCCAGTCGTCGATCGCCGCGACGGCGGTGGGGGCGTCGAGGTCGTTCGCCAGGGCGGCGAGCACGGCCTCGACGACCGGGGCGGCCGGGGCGCCGGCGCCGAGGGTGAGCGCCTTGCGCCACTGGCCGACGGAGTCGACGGCGTCCCAGAGCTGGTCGTCGGTCCACTCCCAGTCGCTGCGGTAGTGGTGGCGCAGCAGGACCAGGCGGATCGCCATCGGGTCGATGTCGCTGTTGCGCAGCGCCGAGACGAAGACGAGGTTGCCCTTCGACTTCGACATCTTCTCGCCGTCGTAGGCCACCATCCCGGCGTGCGCGTAGGTCTTCGCGAAGGGCTGGCCGGGGTCGGCGACCTGAGCCTCGCCGGCGCACATCTCGTGGTGCGGGAAGATCAGGTCGCTGCCCCCGCCCTGGACGTCGAAGGCGTTGCCGAGGTGCTCCAGCGCGATGGCCGTGCACTCGATGTGCCACCCCGGTCGACCCGGCCCGAACGGGCTCTCCCACGACGGCTCGCCGTCGCGCTGGCCGCGCCACACGACGCAGTCGAGCGGGTCGCGCTTGCCCTCGCGCTCGGGGTCTCCCCCGCGCTCGCCGAAGATCCGCAGCATCTCGTCGCGGGTCCAGCCGGACACCCCGCCGAAGGCCGGGTCGGCGGTCACCGAGAAGTAGAGGTCGGTGTCGACCTGGTAGACCGCACCGGCCTCCTGGAGGCGGGTGATGAGGTCGATGACAAGGGGGATGGACTCGACGGCGCCGATGTAGTGGTCGGGCGCCAGCACCCGCAGCGCCTGCATGTCCTGACGGAACAGCTCGGTCTCGCGCTCGGCCAGCTCGACCCAGTCGACCTTGACCTTGGTGGCCCGCTCGAGCAGCGGGTCGTCGACGTCGGTGACGTTCTGCACGTAGGTGACCTCGTGCCCGGCCGAGCGCCAGGCGCGGTTGAGGAGGTCGAAGGCGAGGTACGTCGCTGCGTGACCCATGTGCGTGGCGTCGTACGGCGTGATGCCGCAGACGTAGAGGCGGGCCGGGCCCTCGGGGCGGGTCTCGACGAGCTCGCCCGACGCGGTGTCGTGGAGCCGGACGGCCGGTCCGGGGACGCCGGGAGCGGGGACGGCAGGAGAGGACCAGGCGTGCATGAAAGGCACCCTATCCGGGTCAGAATGGCGGCCAGGGGATGACCGGCCACTCGTCGCGCGGGGAGGGCAGCACGCCGGTGTCGAGCAGGGTGCGGCACCGGCGGGCGAACGCCTCGATCTCGGCGTCCAGCACGTGCTCGGCCAGCACGTCGCCGAGGGCGCCTCCCACATCGGCGAGCACGCGGCGTACGCCTCCGACCTCCTGCTCACGCAGCGGCTCGCCCATCCAGCCCCACAGGACGGTGCGGAGCTTGTGGTCGACGTGGAAGGTGAGGCCGTGGTCGACGCCGTAGCGGTGACCGCCGGCCATCGCCAGCACGTGGCCGCCCTTGCGGTCGGCGTTGTTGACGAGCACGTCGAAGACGGCCATCAGGCGCAGCGCGGTGGAGTCCTCGTGGATGAGCGAGACCTCGCGGTCCCGCGCGTCGACGCCGTCGAAGACGTGCCGGAAGCCGTCGGGCGTGCGTCCCGCGGGCACGAGGTCGACGGCGTCCTGGGCGGGGTCGGGCTCCTGCCAGACCTGCACCATCCCGGGTCCGTGCGGGCCGTCGCGCAGGATCGTGCGCGGGACGACGTCCCAGCCGAGCGCCTCGCTGACGGTGTAGGCCGCGACCTCGCGCCCGGCCAGGGTGCCGTCGGGGAAGTCCCACAGCGGACGCTCGCCGGCGACCGGCTTGTAGACGACCCGGAGGCCGTCGACCTCGCCGACGAAGGTGGCGTTGGAGGCGGGCATGACCCGGCCGTGGAGCGTGAGCTCCCCCGACATCTCGTCGGCGACGGCGTCGGTCACTGCTGTTGCGGGTCGCGGCGCCGGAAGCCGTTGGCCCGCACGCAGAGGTGGCCCTCGGGGTCGATCGGGTTGCCGCAGAACGGGCAGTCGGGCCGGCCGGCCCCCACCACGCTGCGTGCCCGGTCGACGAAGGCGCGGGCGCCACCGGCGGTCAGCTTGACGACGAAGATCTCCTCGGGCTCCGGCTCCTCCAGGTCCTCGTCGACCTGGTCGGGGGCGACGACCGCGGCCTCGGTGAACGGGAACACCTCGATCACGATCCGCTCCAGCGACAGGTCCCACGACAACGTCATCGTGCCCGCGCGGAACTCCTCCTCGATCGGCTGCTCGAGCGGGTTGTTGTCCACGAGGTCGAAGGGCGTGACCGCCGGGATCAATGCGGAGGTCTCGGACGCGCGCATGACCTCGTCGAGGAGCTCGTCCACGCGCTCGGAGAGGGCCTCGACCTGCTGCTTCTCCAGCGCGACGCTGGTGAGGCGGGCGCCGTCGCGGGCCTGGAGGAAGAAGGTGCGGGCACCGGGCGGGCCGACGGTGCCGACCACGAACCGCTCGGGCGGGTCGAAGGAGTGGATCAGGGGCATGCAATCACCCTAGCCAGCCGTGGTTGGCCCGGCTCCCCCGCCGACCACCGCGTCGTCCGCGGCTCGGCGGGAGCGGGGCGAGCGCTTCCGCTTCGTGACCGGCGGCGTGAGCCAGGACAGGTCACCGGCGGCCGTGTTGGTGCCGAGGACGAAGGGCCGGGACTCGGTGTAGCGCACGATCGAGACCGAGGCCGGGTCGACGTGGATGCGCTGGAAGAGGTCGAGGTGGGTGCCGAGGGCGTCGGCCAGGATCGACTTGATGACGTCGCCGTGGCTGACCGCGAGCCAGACCGCGCCGGGACCGTGCTGCTCCTCGACGAGGCGGTCGTGGCGGCGTACGGCCTCGACCGCGCGGTCCTGCATCGCGCGCATCGACTCACCGCCCGGGAAGGCGGCCGCCGACGGCTGCTGCTGCACGACCTTCCACAGCGCCTCCTTGGCCAGGTCCTTGATCGGTCGTCCCTGCCACTCGCCGTAGTCGCACTCGCTGAGCTTGCGATCCGTCGTCAGCCCGGGTGGCGCCGCCTGCTGCGCGACGATCGCCCTCGCGGTCTGCCTGCAGCGTTCGAGCGGGCTCGTGACGGCGGCCGCGAGCCGGACCGCGGCCAGTCGCTCGCCGACCGCCTCGGCCTGCGCGAGGCCGTGGTCGTCGAGCCGCACGCCGGGCAGCCGGCCGGCCAGCACCCCCGACGTGTTCGCGGTCGATCGGCCGTGGCGGACGAGGATCACGGTTGCCATGCACCGGACCCTAGTGGCACTAGCCTGACGGTCGTGATCGTCGACAACGCGCTCTACCACGACGGCGTGCGGGTCGCCCTCGACGGCGACGACCCCAGCCTGGGGCACGCGCGCGTCCCGTGCGATCCCGGCGACTTCCAGTGGGTGGGCATCCACGACCCCACCGACGACGAGCTCGCCCTGATCGCGAAGATGTTCGACCTGCACCCGCTGGCCGTCGAGGACGCCGGCGACTCCCACCAGCGGCCCAAGGTCGAGCGCTACGGCGACACGCTGTTCCTCGTGCTCAAGACGCTCTGGTACGTCGACGACCAGGACGCCGTCGAGACCGGCGAGATCAACCTGTTCATCGGCCGCGACTTCGTGGTGACCGTCCGCCACGGCCAGGGCGTCAACCTCGCGGACTCGCGCCGTGACCTCGAGCAGCGCGCCAAGGTCCTCGAGCACGGGCCGATGGCGGTGATGTACGCCATCTGCGACCGCGTCGTCGACGAGTACGAGCGAGTCGGTGCGGCGCTGGAGGAGGACGTCGACGAGGTCGAGGAGTCGGTCTTCTCCCCCGCCCGCACCAACGACTCGGTGCGGATCTACACCCTCAAGCGCGAGATCGCGGAGGTACGCCGCGCGGTGCTCCCGCTCCGGGAGCCGATGCGTCGTTTCGCGGCCGGCCAGCACGAGAGCATCGACGACGAGACGGCCACCTACTTCCGCGACGTCGCCGACCACCTCCAGCGCGTCTCCGAGGTCATCGACACCCTCGACAACCTCCTCTCCACGGCCTTCGACGCCCACCTCGCGCGCATCTCGGTGCAGCAGAACGAGGACATGCGCAAGATCTCGGCGGGAGCGGCACTCGTCGTCGTACCCACCCTGATCGCCGGTGTCTACGGCATGAACTTCGACCACATGCCCGAGCTGCACTGGACCTACGGCTACGCCTTCGCCATCGCGCTGATGGTCGGCGCCTCGGCAGTCCTGCTGTGGTTCTTCAAGAAGTCGGGATGGCTCTGAGCACGGCCCCACCCCGGCTCACCGCCTGGCAGGTCGTGTGGTGGTTCGGCTTCGTCAGCCTGGCCGCGGACATGGTCTACGAGGGCGCTCGCTCGATGTACGGCCCCGTCCTGGCCGCGCTCGGCGCCTCCGCGGCGGTCGTCGGCCTCGTGACCGGCGCCGGCGAGGCGATGGCGCTGGTGCTTCGACTGGTGTTCGGCCCCGTCGCCGACCGGACGGGTCGCTACTGGACGCTGACGATCGTCGGCTACGGCCTCACCGCCGTGTGCGTGCCGCTGCTGTGGTTCGCCCCGCGGGTGGGCGGCGCCGGTCTCGCCGTGGCGATCGTGCTGATCCTGCTGGAGCGGCTGGGCAAGGCGGTCCGGTCGCCCTCGAAGTCGGCGCTGCTCGCCCACGCCGCGGGCGCGGTCGGACGTGGTCGCGGGTTCGGCGTGCACAAGGCGCTCGACCAGGTCGGCGCGTTCGCGGGCCCGCTGGTCGTGGCCGCGGTCGTGGCCGGCGCCTCGCTGTGGGCGGGCATGGCCGTGCTCGCGCTGCCCGGGGCGGTCGCGATGGGGCTGCTCGCCTTCCTGTGCCTGCGCGTCCCCGACCCGTCGGTCTACGACCCGGACGCGAGCCGGCAGCCCCACGTCGGCGACGAGCGACGCGGCTGGCTGCGCGACGCCGTCGGCGCCGACCTGCCTCCGGTGTTCTTCCGCTACGCATTCGCCTGCGCCCTGACCACCGGGGCGCTGGTCACCTTCGGCATCATCGGATACCACCTCACCGTCGACGACCTGGTGCCGCTGGCCGCGGTCCCGCTGGTCTACGCCGGGGCGATGGCGGTCGAGGCCGTCGCCGCCCTCGTCGTCGGCGCCGTCTACGACCGCACGGGCGCGCGGGTCCTGCTCGTCGTGCCGGTGCTGGTCGCCGTGGTGCCGGCCCTCGCGCTCGGCGGGACGCTCGCGTTCGTGGTCGTCGGCGTCGTGGTGTGGGGCGTCGCGCAGGGGGTGCAGGACTCGACCATCAAGGCAGCCGTGGCCGACCTGGTCCCGGCGCAGCGGCGCGCGACGGCGTACGGCGTGTTCGCGGGCATCCAGGGCGCGCTGGCCATCGTCGGTGGTGCCGGGGCGGGGTGGCTCTACGACCGTTCGCTGCCGGCGCTGGTGGTGGCCGTCGCGGTCACCCAGGTGGTGGCGCTGGCGCTGCTGGCGACGACGCTGCGACGTACGCCCTGATCTCAGGCGCTGAGGATGCCCGCCCCGAGGAGCACCAGCGTCGCGGTGCCGAGGGCGACGCGGTAGAGCACGAACGGCGTGTAGGACTTCGTGGAGACGTAGCGCAGGAGCCAGGCGATGGCGGCGTAGCCCACGACGAAGCTGATCACGGTCGCGACGATGGTCGGGCCCCAGCCGTAGGTGTTGTCGCCGCCGGGGATCTCCTTGAGCTCGAACAGCCCGGCCCCGACGACCGCCGGGATGGCGAGCAGGAAGGCGAAGCGGGTCGCGGCCTCGCGCTCGTAGCCCAGCGCCCGGCCCATCGAGATCGTCGCGCCGCTGCGGGAGACACCTGGGATCAGCGCGAGGGCCTGGGCCAGCCCCATCAGGACCGCGTCGCGCAGGCTGATGTGCTTGATCACCTTGTCGTTCCTCGAGAGCCGGTCGGCCACCCCGAGCACGATGCCCATCACGATCAGCGTGCAGCCGATGATCCACAGGTTGCGGAAGTCCTTCTCGATGACGTCCTTGAGCAGCACGCCGAGGACCACGATCGGCAGCGAGCCGACGATGATGTACCACCCCATCCGCGAGTCCGCGTGGCCGCGCCACTCCGGCTTGGCCAGCGAGAGCACCCACGCCTTGCCGATGCGCCAGATGTCGTGGCGGAAGTAGATGAGGACGGCCAGCTCGGTGCCGATCTGGATGACGGCCGTGAACGCCGCGCCCGGGTCGCCCCAGCCGAACAGCTCCGGGAAGATCCGCAGGTGCGCGCTGCTGGAGATGGGCAGGAACTCGGTCAGGCCCTGGATGGTGCCGAGGACCACGGCCTTGAGGAGATCGATCACGAGGCAGAAGCGTACGGGCGCGTCCCTGCACCCAACCTGACGGGCGCGTCGCTAATCTCGGCGCATGCAGCAACGTGCGGTCGGCTCCACGGGACTCAAGGTCTCCCGCCTCGGTCTGGGCACCATGACGTGGGGCCGCGACACCGACGAGCACGAGGCGCGTGACCAGCTGATCGCCTTCGCCGAGGCCGGCGGCACGCTGCTCGACACGGCCGCGGGGTACGGCGACGGCGCGAGCGAGGAGCTGATCGGCACCCTGCTCGGCGACGTGCTCGGACGAGACGAGGTCGTGCTCGCGACCAAGGCCGGCATCTCGCGGCGCACGGGCGAGCGCGTCACCAACACCTCGCGCGGCCACCTGCTGACCTCCCTCGACGCGTCGCTCAAGCGGCTGCGCGTCGACCACGTCGACCTGTGGCAAGTGCACGTGTGGACCGACGACACCCCGGTCGAGGAGACGCTGACAGCGCTCGACCTCGCGGTGTCGTCCGGCCGGGCGTCGTACATCGGCATCTCCAACTACTCCGGGTGGCAGACCGCGCAGGCGGCGACCTGGCAGCGCGCCGTGCCGGGCCGCTCGACCCTGGCCTCGACGCAGGTGGAGTACTCCCTGCTGTCCCGCGGCGTCGAGCACGAGGTGCTGCCCGCCGCCGCCGCGCTCGGGCTCGGGGTGCTCCCCTGGTCGCCGCTCGGTCGGGGCGTGCTCACCGGGAAGTACCGCACCGGCACCCCGTCGGACTCGCGGGCCGCCTCGCCGCACTTCTCCGGCTTCGTCAACCCCTACCTCGACGAGCGGGGTCGCGGCATCGTCGAGGCGGTCGTCCGTGCCGCCGAGGGCCTGGGCTGGACGCCGCTCGAGGTGGCCCTGGTCTGGGTGCGCGACCGGCCCGGGGTCACCGCCCCGATCGTCGGCGCCCGCACCGCCGCCCAGCTCCAGGGCGCGCTCGGCATCGAGGAGCTGGCCCTGCCACGCGAGATCGTCGACGCCCTCGACGACGTGAGCGGGGACTGACGTGGCCCGGGTGCAACGCCGGCCACCTCGGGCGGGCGTGGAGTGGGAGTTCGACACGCTGACCCTGCCGCGCGACTTCTCCCGCAACGTCGTCACCCGGATGCTGGTCGAGCGGGCCGAGGTCGGCGGGTGGGAGCTCGACCGCCTGCGCATCGGGAACGACGGCGTGCGCCGCGTGGTGCTGCGCCGCAAGATCATCCGGGCGCGGCTGACACTCTTCGGCTGAGTCGCCGCCGCTCGTCAAGTTTCCCCGGCTAGCCGGGGAAACCCCGACTTCGTGGGGTTTGCATGCCCCCCTAAGTTCGAATTTCCCCGCTTAGCCGGGGAAACCGAAACCGGGTGGTAGATCCTCAGATGTCGCCCAGGAACCGGTCGAAGACCCGCGCCCCGAACTCCAGCGCGTCGACCGGCACCCGCTCGTCGACCCCGTGGAAGAGCGCGGTGAAGTCGAGGTCGGCGGGCAGCCGCAGCGGCGCGAAGCCGTAGGAGCGCATGCCCAGCTTGGTGAAGTGCTTGGCGTCGGTGCCGCCGCTCATGAGGTACGGCGCCACGACGGCGTCCGGGTCCTCGGCGAGCAGCGACCGGCTCATCGCGGCGACGAGGTCACCGTCGTAGGGCATCTCCCAGGGCTGCTGGTGCGAGAGGTGGTCGAACTCGATCCCGTCGCCGGCGAGCTCGCGCAGGGTGTCGAAGAACTCGTCCTCGAAGCCGGGCAGGAAGCGGCCGTCGACGTGCGCCGTCGCCTCGGTCGGGATGACGTTGACCTTGTAGCCCGCGTCGAGCTGCGTCGGGTTGGCCGTGTTGCGGATGACCGCGCCGAGCATCCGGGCGGCGCTCCCGAACTCGTCGATCAGCGCCTCCGCGTTCTCCGGCGTCGCCTCGGTGCCGGCGAGGTCGGCGACGGCGGCGAGCAGGACCTCCATCGTCGGGGTGAGGCGGACCGGCCACTGGTGCGCCCCGATCCGGGCGACGGCACCGGAGAGGCGGGTGACCGCGTTGTCGGTGTTGATCATCGAGCCGTGCCCGGCGCGCCCGCGGGCGGTCAGCTTCATCCAGGCCATGCCCTTCTCGGCGGCCTCGATGAGGTAGACCCGACGGCCGCGGATCGTGGCGCTGAAGCCGCCCACCTCGCCGATCGCCTCGGTGCAGTCGGCGATCTCGTCGGGGTGCTGCTCGACGATGACCTCGGCGCCCTTGTGGCCGCCGGCCTCCTCGTCGGCCGTCAGGCAGATCACGACCTCTCGCTCGGGTGCCGCACCGGCCCGGGCGCGGGCCCGCACGACGCTGAGCAGCATCGCGTCGAAGTCCTTCATGTCGACGGCGCCGCGGCCCCAGACGAACCCGTCCTGGACCTCGCCGGAGAACGGGTCGACCTGCCAGTCCTCGCCGGCCGCCGGGACGACGTCGAGGTGCCCGTGGACCAGCAGCGGCGCCCGTCCGTCTCCCCCGCCCCAGCGCGCCACGAGCGACGTGCGCCCCGGCTCCGGCTCGTAGAGGCGGGACTCGATGCCGACCTCGTCGAGCAGCGTGGCGGCGTACTCCGCGGCCTTCCGCTCCCCCGGACCGTCGGCGTCGCCGTAGTTGCTGGTGTCGATCCGGATCAGCTCTCGACACAGCTCGACGACCTCGCCGGCGGGGTCGTAGGACGGGTCTTCGGGGCGTCGTTCCGAGGTCTGCGACATGCGCCCATCCTGCCTCGATCACGCCCGATTTCGAGGGTGCGCCCCGATGCGAGAGTTCACCGATCGCTTTGCTACTGTTCTCCAGCACTCGTCCGGGTGGCGGAATTGGCAGACGCGCTAGCTTGAGGTGCTAGTGCCCGTATTAGGGCGTGGGGGTTCAAGTCCCCCCTCGGACACTGAGAAGGCTCCGGCTCCACGGAGCCTTCTCGTCATTTCGGGCCGTGATCGGCGTGTACGGCGCCTGTGCCGGCCCGGATCCCCCGCACCTGCGCGACCAGCCAGTCGCGCACCCGGGCCACCAGCGCCTCGTTGGCGGCAAGCGCGTCGGGGTGCTCGGCGAGCCACCGGGTGCCGCGCGCGTCCAGCCTCATCCCTGCCCGGAGCACCGTCCACCGCCGGCCGAGGACCATCAGGGTGCCAGCCAGGGCGACCGTCGCGAGGAAGCCCCGCAGCACGCCCATGAGCCGGTTGATCGCTCCCACGTCGTTGACGGTGGGGTCGACGGCGCTGAAGCGCACCTCGATCGGGCTGCCGACGGTGGCGTCGCAGTTGCCGTCGACCTTGCGCGCCGACGTCGCGGTGAACGTGCGCCCGTCGAGGGTGAAGTCGGCGACGATCTCGCACACGCGCGACGCGTTGCGGCGGCCCGTGTGGTCGAGGTGGACCTCGCGCACCGTGCCGGTGGTCACCGAGTCGGTGTCGGGCCTGCCGGAGAACTGGACGAAGGAGAAGAGGCCCAGTGCGAGACCGATCACCAGTCCCACGACCGGCCCGAGGAGGAGGGCCCGGACGGACTGCTCCGTGAACGAGGCCCTGAGCGCGGACAGGCCGTCGGCGACCAGCACGCGGCCGGCGACCTGCTGGATGCGCGCCACGGTCTGCGGGTCCGTGTCGTCGGGGGCCTGGACGGCCGCCACGGCGGCGTCCAGGACGCGCGACGTGGCGCTGGTGTCGTCGGTCATGTCATCCGTCCGCGAGCGCTCCGCCTCGTCGCGGCGCGCGCCCGTCCAGCGCCGCGACGAGCAGGCTAGGCGCTCAGCGCGTGGTTGCGAGGCGCTTTGCCAGGGTCGGTACGACGATCGCCGCCGCGACCACATGCAGCGCCATCAGCGTGGCGGCCGAGACGGCATCGAAGCCGACGACCAGGTCGGGGACGAACGACAGCACGGTCAGGACGACGGTGGTGCGCACGAACGTGGCGCGGGGGCGGCGCGCCGTACGCGCCATGACGGCCGCCATCGCCACCCCGACCAGCGAGAACGCCACGGTGAGGACGGCGAAGCCGGACACCGGGATGCTCTCGCCGGACGTGTCGGCGAAGGACACGCCGGCCGCGGAGGCGAGCGCCGCGAGGGCGCTGGTGGCGCTGGCCGCGACGACGGCGGCCGCGACGCCGTGCATCCACACGGGCGCGCGACGAGCGGCCTGCGCATCGGTGGTGGTGGTGGTGGTGGTCATGGGGCTGCTGGTGGTCGTGGTCATCTCGAGCTCCTCGGTGTCCGCAGGTCGCCGAGTGCGACCTGCTCATGCCCTGTCCACGAACGCGGCCGGCCCGACACGACAGGTGCGGTCGAAATTCCTGCGACGACTTTTCGTGGCAGGTTTGTCGTATCGACACGACCTCGTTCGTGGGTGTTGGCAGAGGCGGTCATCGGGACCGCCCGGAGCTCGAGGAGAACTGCGATGGCGCACTACCTGATGTCCGTGCACGGGCCGGCCGAGATGGAGGAGTTCGGCAGCTACGGTTCGAAGGAGGAGATGGAGGCGGCGTTCGCGGCGACTGGCGCCTTCAACGAGCAGCTCAAGGAGGACGGCTACTGGGTGTTCGCCGGTGGCCTCGAGTCCGCGTCGAGCGCCACCGTCGTCGACGGCAGGGGCGACACGCCGGTGATGACCGACGGTCCCTACCTCGAGACCAAGGAGGTCATCGGGGGCTTCTGGGTGATCGACGCTCCCGACCTCGACGTCGCGCTGCGGCTCGCGGCCGAGGGCTCCAAGGCCTGCGGCGGCAAGGTCGAGGTCCGTCCGTTCGACGGCCTGGCCTGACGCTCGCCCCGTCCTCCTAGAGCCTGGTGGGCGACGGGACGTCGCCCGGTGGGACGTCGCCCGGCGGGGGCGGCTGCGGATGCCGCAGCGGGTCCCGGTCGGGCGGCAGCGGGTCGATCGGGGCCGTGCCCTCGAGCCGGGCCAGCCTGGTCTCCAGGTCCGTGACCCGCTGACGAAGCTGGTCCAGCTCGCGCCGTACGTCGTCCATGCCTGCCACGGTAGGCGCACCCGCTCCCTAGGCTGGGGCACCATGCGCCTCCTCGTCACGTTCGTCGGCGGCCTCGGCCACCTGACTCCGCTGCTCCCGCTGGCTCGTGCGGCGCGGGAGGCCGGGCACGACGTCGCGATCGCCGGTTCGGGGGGTCTGGTGCCGCGGATCGAGCAAGCCGGCTTCACCGCCTTCGCGACCAGCCCACAGCCGCACCACGACCAGGCGGTCGCCAAGGAGCGCACCCCGCTCGAGGTGATGGACGCTCGCGCGACCGAGATCGAGTTCGCCGACAACTTCGCCGACCGGGGCGCGCGACGGATGGCGCTGGCCGTGCCCGACGTCATCCGCGCGTTCGAGCCGGACCTCGTGCTCCGTGACGAGACCGACCTCGGTACGCCGATCGCCGCCGAGCTCCTCGACGTGCCCGTCGCCACCCACCTGGTCCTGGCTGCCGGACTGCTGATCCGCCCGGAGCTGGTCGCACCACGGCTCGACGCGGTCCGGGCCGAGCACGGGCTGCCGCCTGATCCCGGTCTGTCGCGGCTGACGTCGGGGCTGACGCTGAGCGATGCGCCACCGTCCTTCCGGAGCCCGGACGCTCCGCTGGCTCCGAGGGTCACGCACTACCGGTCGGCACCCACGCCCGTGCGCGCTCCTCGCGCCGGTCGGGCGCGGGTCTACGTCACCCTCGGCACGATCTTCAACACGGCCTCGGGCGACCTGTTCGACCGCCTGCTGACCGGGTTGGGCGACCTCGACGTGGACGTCGTCGCCACGGTCGGGCAGGGAACCGATCCCGCCGACCTCGGACCGCAGCCGTCCCACGTGCGCGTCGAACGCTTCCTCCCGCAGGGCGACGTGCTCCCCGACGTCGACCTGGTCGTGTCGCACGGCGGCTCCGGGAGCCTGATGGCGGCCCTCGCCCACGGGCTCCCGTCGCTGCTCCTCCCGCTGGGCGCGGACCAGCCGCACAACGCCGTACGGGCCGAGGAGCTCGGCGTCGCCGTGACCCTCTCGGCTCGGACCGTCACGTCGGAGGAGGTCGGGGCGCGTGCCTCGGCCGTCCTCGCCGACGGCGGGATGCGTGCCCGGTGCGCTGCCGTCGCCGACGAGCTGCAGGCGCTGCCGGGTCAGTCGGCCGCCGTCGCCGCGCTGGAGGCGGCTTGCTGACGGGCACTCATCAGCCCGAGAACAGTGCCCTGTGCTCCGTGACCCAGGCGATGTCGTCCCACTCCTCCTCCTCGACGCTGCCGTCTTCGACCCATGTCCGCTGGGGTTCCTGGCCCTGATCGGCGAGGAAGCGGACGTGCTCGCCGGTGTAGCGGATGCGTCGGACGACCGCCTCGGCGACGTCGAAGTCGGCCGGCATGCCGTACGCGTCGAGGAATGCCTCGATCCGCGCTCGGCGGTCGGGCACCTCCGGGAAGTGGTGCCACTCGCGGGCTGCCTCGTCGTCCCGGAGCGGGGCGAACCACAGCAGGGCGTAGGCCACGTCGCTGAGCCTGGGCGCGCGGTGCAGGAAGTCCCAGTCGATGAGCGCGACCGCCTCGCCGTCGCGCCAGACGAAGTTCCAGGGACCGGGGTCGCCGTTGACGAAGACGTCGCCGCCCTCGACCGGCGGTGCGGCGAAGATCGCGTCGTCCGGCGGCACCCAGTCGGCGGAGGCGTCGTGGATGCGTCGCAGCAGGCGTGCCGCGGACCGCAGCCCCTGCTCGTCGTGCTGGTGCTTCCACCCGTCGCCGCCGCTGTCGCCCTCGATGAAGCGCAGCGTCTCGGTGTCCCCGTCGAGCGACACGGGCTCAGGCACGCAGTCCAGCCCCTTCGCGCGCAGGTGACGCAGGAACGAATGCACGGTCGGGGTCTGCGGCCCGGCAGGTCTCGTGACCGTCTCGGCCGTCAGCTCGATCGGACGGAACTGCTCGTTCACCTCTGCCGCGCGGCTGCGTGCCTCGTCGTTCGCCATGGGCGGGACGCTCGCACGCGCACCGCCGGGACGCCAACCGGGTTTCGGGGGCGCGCGTCGTCGTCGGCGCCTCGTGCTTGGCTGAGCCGGTGACTCGAGTCGTGGTCGGTGCGTTGGTGCGTGACGGGCAGGTGCTCCTCGTGCACCGACGTCCCGAGAAGCACGTGCACCCCGACCGGTGGGACGTGCCCGGCGGAGTCATGGAGGCCGGCGAGTCGGAGCTGGAGGCCCTCGAGCGGGAGCTGCGGGAGGAGCTGGGCGTGCAGGTCGTGGTCGGAGCCGCGTCCCACCTGTGCCGGATGTCGGTGGGCCATGCTGACGACCGAGCCACGCTCAGCGCCTGGCTCGTCCCCGAGTGGGACGGCACGCCCGCCAACGTCGCGCCGGAGGAGCACGACGACCTGCGGTGGTTCGACCTGGCGGAGCTGCCGCCACCTCCGCACGTCATCGTGCGCGAGGCCCTGCTGCGAGCGGTGGGCGAGCCCTCGTAGCGGACCGGGTCAGGCGCCGTCCTCGGTCAGCGACACGGTCGGCAGCCAGTCGGCCCCGAGGAGCTGGGCGAGGTCGGCGAGACCGGTGGTGTCGCTGCCGACGGTGTCGGAGGCCGCGGCGATCCGCTCGACCATCACCTTGCCGACCTGCTCCTCGACCGTGCCCTCCGCGTAGGCGATGTGCCACGGCGAGACCTGGTGGTCGCGGTGGGTGCGGCCGGTCACCTGCCGTCCGGCGATCCCCGAGAAGCGGGCTTGGTGGAAGACCCCGACCCGCGGCTCCGTGCTCGCCTGGCGTCCGTCGGCGAGGGTCTCGCCTGCGTGCAGGCTGATGGAGGCGACCGTGGTGAAGACGCAGACCTTCGCCTGCCCGGTCTGGAACCGGAGCCGCTCGGCCTCCGGGTCGAACCGGTCGCGGCCATAGATCGTGGCGACCTCGATGCCAGAGTCGCGCAGCCGGTCGGCGATCGGGTCGGCGGCGGTCGCGACGAACTCGACCGAGCACGCCACCTGCCGCTCGGCCCGGACCTGCTGCTCGATCCACGCGACCGTCGAGTCGACGCGGATCAGCCCCGCCTTCTGCCGGAAGCGCAGGAGCGCGGCCCGCCCCTTGGCGACGTTGCGCCCGCGACGGGCGATGTCCATCTCACGGCAGAACTCGCCCCACTCGGCCTCGTAGGCCGTCCGCTCCGCCGGTGTCAGGGCCACGGGCAGGCCGGAGATCGGCACCGGCCCCCACGGCGCGGCGCGGTGCAGCATCGCCGGCGGCCGTTCCTCGTCGAGCCAGCCGCGCACGAGCTTGAGGTCCGCCGCACGGCGTGCCGGGTCGGTGGTCCACGCAGCGCCGTACCTCCCCTGCTCGACGCCGACACCGTGGCGCTCGAGCGCCGCCGCGAACGTGTCGCCGGGCTTCGTCGCGCTCGTCCAGTCCTTCATGGGCTCGCAAAGGACCTGCGCGTAGGCCGGCGCGAGGTAGGGCAGCTCGAGCGGCGTGTGGCCGGGCGTCGCGGTGGTCGCGATGACGAACGGCGCCCGATCCTGCGGCCTGCCGTGTCCGGAGATCCGCGCCCAGAGCTTCCAGCGCTTGGTCGTCGTACGGCGCAGGGCGTGCGCCTCGTCCGCGATGATCACGTCCCACGTGTGGTCCTTGACCTTCTCCAGCCGGTCCCACGTGATGACGACCCACTCCAGTCCCCCGTCGCCCAGGGCCGTGATCGTGCGGCACCAGTGCCCGATCGTGATCGCGGCCGGCCGGTCGGCCACGACGAGCACGCGGTGCGCGCCTCGTAGGTCGCCGACCGCGGTCGCGCCGAGGACCGCCGAGATCGTCTTGCCCACGCCCGGCTCGTCGGCGAGCAGGAACAGCCGACCGCCCGCCTCAGCACGCGCGGCGATCGCGTCCGCCGCCTCGAACTGGATCCGCCGCGGCTCGAGCGCGTCCGTCGGCTCCGGGCTGGGCGTCGGGTCGTCTGGGTTGAGGGTGTTCTCGATGAACCGTCCGAGCGTGTGGGGTCCCGGGGCGTACGGCGCGAGGTGCTCGGGCAGGCGGCGTCCGACGTGCAGGTGGGTCCTGACGGCGGGATGCCAGGTCGCGCCGTCGACCTGTGTGCCGTAGGGGACGTCAAGGACCCAGATCCGCTCCCCCGGGCCAGCGGACGGCAACGGTCGCGGTTGCGTCGTGCCTCGGCGCCGGCCACTGCTGGGACGTCGACGGGTGGCCACCCTCGGACGGTATCTGGGTGTCGTTCACCCGCCGAGGCGGCTCGCCCGGTCCGGCGAAGCCGAAGCCGACCAGCCGTCGGCGGCGGTACGGCGCACCTCAGTTCGCCCCGGGCCGGATGGTCAGGTCCGTCATCTGAGGTGAGGCCGAGTCAGTGCGCCTGACCCGTGCTCGCCGATGTGCCGCCGTCGACGGCCAGCCATGCGCCCGTGATGTAGGCGGCGTCCGGGCTGGCGAGGAACAACACCGCCGGCGCGATGTCATCGGGTCGTCCGGGGCGGCCGAGGGCGATCCTGTTGGTGGCCGCGGACAGGGCTTGTTCGTCGTCCTCGATGGCCCGAGTGAGGTCGGTGATCGTGAGGGCGGGGGCCACGGCGTTGAGCCGGACTCCGCGCGGGCCGTAGTCGAGGGCGAGCGACTGCACGAAGTTCATGATCGCGGCCTTGGTGGCGTTGTAGGCCGCCTGCGCCCAGTCGCCGCGCAGCCCGGAGACCGAGCCGACGACCACGAGGTTGCCGCCCGAGCGCTCCAGCTCAGGTAGCGCGTGTTGGGCCACGTGGACGAACCCGTCGATGTTGGTCGCACGGATGGCCTGCCAATCCTCGAGGGCGAGCTCGTCGAAGGCGCCGTTCGTGTATGCCGCGGCGTTGTTGACGACGACATCGAGCGAACCGAATCGGTCCACGACGGCTCGCACCATGGCGGCCGCCGAGGCGTCATCGGCGACATCGGCTTCGACGGCGAGCGTACGGTCGGCGGGATGTCCGGCCAGGACCTCGTCGAGCTTCTCTCGGCGGCGGCCGCTGACGGCAACGTTCGCCCCGTTGGCAAGAAATGCCTCTGCGATCGCGCGGCCGATGCCGGTCCCGCCGCCGGTGACGAGGACGGTGCGACCGTGGAAGTCATAGGTATTGAAAGTCATGTCGTGCTCAACCCCGCAGGTGCGCCATGCGTTCCCGGTCAGCCGTCCTGCGTGAGCCCATCGCCTGGTCGGACGTCCGACCAGAGCACGGGGTCCTACTCGGGCGACACGGCAAACTCCTTCGTCTTCGCGATGGCGAACCCCCAGCCCTGCTGCAGGGTCGGTTTGGGCGGTAGGGCGATCTCGTCGGGATTGGTCAGCACGTCGAGCAGCACGGGACCGGGGTGGGCCAGTGCGTCGGCGACCGCACCGTCCACGTCCTGCGGGTCCGAGACTCGGATCCCGCGCAGGCCGACGGCCTCGGCGACCTTGGCGAAGTCCGGGTTGTGCAGGACAGTGCCGAACTCCGGCAGCCCCACCTGCTCCATCTCGAGCTTGACCATCCCGAGCCGTCCGTTGTTGAAGACGACGAGCTTGACGGGAAGCTGCTCGGTCACAGCCGTGATGAGGTCGCCCATCAGCATCGACAGTCCACCGTCACCGCAGAAGGCGATCACCTGCCGTTCAGGCTCGAGCGCCTGCGCCCCCAGGGCCATCGGCATCGCGTTGGCCATCGAGCCGAGGTTGTAGGAACCCAGCAGGCGTCGCCGGCCACTCATCCGGACGAAGCGGCTCAACCAGACCGTCGACATGCCGGTGTCGGTGGTGAAGATCGCATCCGGGTCCGCGTGCCGCTCGATGGCGGCCGCCAGCAGCTCAGGCCGGATCAGCGCGTCGGGGTTGTCCACCTTGCGACGCAGCAACCCGACCTTCTTGTGGTCGTAGTCAGGCTCGGTGAAGTGCTGCTGGCCGCGAGCCCACCCCTCGTAGGCCTTGCGAGCCTTGTCGAGGTGGCCCCGATCGGTCTTCTCACTGAGCAGCGGCAGCAGCGCACGAAGCGCGAGGCGGGAGTCGCCCACCACTGCGTGGTCGACCGGCGTACGGCGTCCCACGTGGGCGCCGCGCAGGTCGAGCTGGATGACTGTCTTGCCGGTGGGAAGGAACTCCGGGTAGGGAAAGTCGGTACCGATGAGCACCAGCACGTCGCACGAGTCGAAGGCCAGAGCGGTGGCCGGGTTGCCGATGAGGCCGGACTGGCCGATCTCGAAGGGGTTGTCGTCGTCGAAGCCATCCTTGGCCTTGAGTGAGAGCACCATCGGCGCCCCCAGCCGCTCGGCTGTCTGGAGCACCTCGTCGCGAGCGTGGCGTGCACCCAGTCCGACGAGGAACGTCACCGAGCCGGCGGCGTTGATGGCATCGGCCGCGTCGCTCACGACCCGGGGGTCGGGTGACAGCGTGGGCTGGGTGGACACGAAGCGCGGGACGGCCGTGTTCTTAGGCAGATCGAGTCCCCCGACATCCCCGGGCAGGCTCAGCACAGCCACGCCTCGCTCGGAGAGGGCTGCGTTGACCGCCTGCTCGATGATGCGCGGGACCTGGTCGATGCTCGTGACCGTCTCGCAGAAGACCGAGACGTCGGCGAACAGCACGTCGTTGTCGACCTCCTGGAAGAAGTCCGAGCCCATCTCCTCGCGCGGCACCTGTCCGCAGATCGCCAGGACGGGGGTCTTCGACTTCTTGGCGTCGTAGAGACCGTTGAGGAGGTGAATGGCGCCCGGGCCGACGGTGCCCATGCACACGGCCAGGTCCTCGGTCAGCTGTGACTGTGCGGAGGCCGCGAACGCAGCGGTCTCCTCATGTCGCACCGCCATCCAGTCGATGCGGTCCTCACGACGGATCGCGTCGGTGACAGGGTTGAGCGCATCCCCCACTACGCCCCAGACATGCCGAACTCCGTGATCGGCGAGTGATTCGATGAGCAGCTCGGCAACGGTAGTCATACCCCCACGCTGCCATCCCAGTACCTCCTCGAGACCACCCGCAAGGTGGTTGTCCCAGACGCCGGAACTGGCGGTTCTCGATACCCGGCGCGCCAAGGCGGCCTGCAGCGACCCGCGGGCCATTGGACCTGCGCCGACAGGCGGCGG
>NZ_PYXZ01000012.1 GCF_003057875.1 Nocardioides currus
CGGTCCCCTGGGCAACTGGAGCTGTACGCCGACCACGCCGCTCCCGGCCGGTCAGCACACCTTCACCGCGAAGGCGGCGGACGAGGCCGGCAACGTCTCGGCGGCCGACACCGTCACCTTCACGGTGACGCAGGCCCCGGACACGACGCCCCCGGCAGCGCCGGTGATCGTGCTCCCGCTGGAGGGCAGCAGCACGGCCGACACGACCCCGACCGTGACCGGCACCGCCGAGCCCGGCTCGACCGTGACCGTCACCGAGGGCGGCACCACCATCTGCACCGCGCAGACCGGTCCCCTGGGCAACTGGAGCTGTACGCCGACCACGCCGCTCCCGGCTGGTCAGCACACCTTCACCGCGAAGGCGGCGGACGAGGCCGGCAACGTCTCGGCGGCCGACACCGTCACCTTCACCGTCATCACCGTCCCGCCGGGGGACACCACTCCCCCGGACGCTCCGGTGATCACGACGCCCGCCAACGGCAGCACCACCACCAACACCACGCCGGTCATCAGCGGCACCGCCGAGCCCGGCTCGACCGTGACCGTCACCGAGGGCGGCACCACCATCTGCACCGCGCAGACCGGCCCCCTCGGCAACTGGAGCTGCACGCCGACCACGCCGCTCCCGGCCGGCCAGCACACGGTGAGTGCCACAGCGACCGACGCCGCTGGCAACACCTCGCCGGCGGCGACGACGGCCTTCACCGTCGCCGTGGTCACCCCCACCGACCCGGCGCCGCTGAACGACCCCGACACCGACGGTGACGGGCTCACGGACAGCACGGAGGTCAACACCACCAAGACCGACCCGACCAAGGCGGACACCGACGGTGACGGCCTCAGCGACGGCAAGGAGGTCAACTCCACGAAGACCGACCCGACCAACCCCGACACCGACGGCGACAGGCTGACGGACGGCCAGGAGGTCAACGGGATGGTCATCAAGGAGCGCTTCGAGGTCTGCGGCCGCAAGGCCAAGAAGAAGATCACGGTGCGGACCAACCCGCTGGTCAAGGACACCGACAAGGACGGCCTGACCGACGGCGTCGAGGTGAAGGGCTTCACGATCAAGCAGCGTGTGTTCATCACTCGCTCCGGCAAGTCGATCGTCATCGGCAAGACCCGCACCAACCCGACCAAGGCCGACACCGACAAGGACGGACTGAAGGACAAGGTCGAGAAGACCGGCAAGGCGAACAAGAAGTTCGGCAAGCACAAGACCGACCCGTCGAAGTGCGACACCGACCGCGGTGGCGTCAGTGACGGCAAGGAGGTGAAGGCCGGTTCGGACCCCTCGCAGATCAAGTCGGGCCCGAACGACCTGGAGAGCCGGATGGCGGCTCGCCGTGAGGGACGCAGCTACACGATCGGCTGACCCCTTCCCCCCCGGGACACCGGGCGTCGGACCTCGGTCCGGCGCCCGGTGCGCGTCTCCGGGTGTCCATCTCCTGGCGCGCGCACGGCGCCGTACGACCGGATGCCCGTCCCGGGATAGCCTCACCGCGTGGACCATCTGCCGCAGTCGGTGCGGGTCGAGCGCCGGGCTGTCGACGAGGACGAGTCGCGGCGGGCCAACGGACCCGACTGGGACCGGTACGCCGACGAGTACCAGGCCACGCACGGCGACTTCCTCGGCGACGCCGGGTTCGTGTGGGGCCCGGAGGGCCAGACCGAGGCCGACCTCGCCGTCCTCGGCGCGGTCGAGGGCAAGGACGTCCTCGAGGTCGGCTCCGGCGCAGGCCAGTGCTCGCGTTGGGTGCGCACCCGAGGC
Organism: Nocardioides currus; assembly: GCF_003057875.1. GTDB lineage: Bacteria > Actinomycetota > Actinomycetes > Propionibacteriales > Nocardioidaceae > Nocardioides > Nocardioides currus. The sequence goes on from NZ_PYXZ01000012.1 coordinate 1,772, forward strand.
GGGCGGGCGATCGGGCTCGACCTCTCGCACCGCCAGCTCCAGCACAGCCGTCGCCTCGACGACGACACCGGCGTGGCGGTGCCATCCGTGCGGGCCACCGCCACACACCTGCCGTTCGCCGACGGGTCCTTCGACATCGTGTTCTGCTCCTTCGGCGCCCTGCAGTTCGTCGCGGACATCGAGCAGGCGCTGGACGAGACCGCACGCGTCCTGCGACCGGGCGGCCGCTTCGCCTTCTCGATCACCCACCCGACGCGCTGGATGTTCCCGGACGACCCGGGCGTCGGCGGGCTGACGGCCTCGCAGTCCTACTGGGACCGCACGCCCTACGTCGAGATCGACGACGCGTCCGGCGTCGTGTCGTACGTCGAGCACCACCGCACCCTCGGGGACTGGGTGCGCCTCCTGGCCGCTCGCGGGTTCACGCTGACTGACCTCGTCGAGCCCGAGTGGCCGGCCGACCACGACCGGGTGTGGGGCGGGTGGTCACGCACCCGGGGCCTGCTGACGCCGGGCACCGCGATCTTCGTGGCCGACCTGACGTGACCGGCGCACGCCGCGTGTCGTTGGTCCTGCGTGACCCGCACTAGCATCGCCGCCGTGCCTGATGCCCGCGCGCTCGTCGCCACCCCCTACCGTCGCGGCGTCCTCGTGCTCGCAATCGTCACCCTCTGCTGGCGGGCGTGGACGGTGTCGCGCTGGACCTGGCACAAGGACGACTGGGGCTTCGTCGAGCAGAGCGCGTCCGCGCCCCTCCTGGACTACCTGTTCCAGGACCACAACGGCCACGTGATGCCCGGCGGCCTGCTGGTCACCAAGCTCGCCACGCTCCTGGCACCGCTCGACTTCAGTGCAGTGGTCGTGCTGGTGGCACTCGCCGGAGCCGCCACGGTGCTCGTGTGGGGCCGTGCCTTCGAGCGCCTGACCCAGGGGAACCTCGTCGCGCTGCTGCCGCTGTCGGTGCTCGCCCTGTCGCCCGTCCTGCTCGAACCGATGATGTGGTGGGCGTGCGCGGTCAACGCCCTGCCGTTGCAGCTCAGCCTGGGCTGGATGGTGATCGCCGCCGCTGACTGGGTGGAGCACCGGAGACGGGCCGACCTCGTGCGATTCGCGATCGCGTACACCCTGGGCCTGCTGTTCTGGCACAAGGCGTTGCTGCTCGTGCTGCCGGCCGTCGTCACCGTCGTGGCGCTCTCGCCCGGCCCGTTCCGGGAGCGCGTCCGGACGGCGATCCGGCCGACGGCTCTGCTGCTGGCCATCTCGGTCCCCTACCTCGCACTGTTCCGCTACCTGACGCAGCGCACCCAGACGGCGTACGACCTCGAGCCGAGCTTCGCCGGGCACACGGTCGCGGGCTCGCTCCGGCAGTACGCCGAGGGGTTCAGCGACATGTTCCTGCCCGCGGTCCTCGGCGGTCCGTGGGGCTCGATGCAAGTGGACCCGGACCCCCTCAGCACTCCGTCCGCGGCGACGACGTGGTCCGTCCTGGCCGTGTGCGCGGTCGCCCTGGGCTGGCTGGTCCTCCGTCACCGGGCCGCGCTCTGGTTGCTGCTTCTCCCCCTCGGCTACACGGTCGTGGCGCTGGGCATCGTGCTGTTCAGCACCCGGGCCGACGACGTCTGGGACGTGATGACGCTGACGCGCTACTACGTCGACTCGATCATGGTCGCCGCGCTGGCGGCGGCGCTGATGATCCGTGAGTCGCAGCGCCGCAGGACCCGCTCCGCGTCGGCCCCGCGCTGGCTGCTGCCGGCGGCGGCGCTCGCCCTGGGCGCGTCGCTGGTGTCCGCCAACGTGGTGGCGGCGGACCGGATGGGTGTGCACCCCGGGCGGGCCTGGGTGGGGGCGTTCCGCTCTGACGCCACACACCTGGCCGAGAGCCACTCGAGCGGGTCACCGGCGGTGGTGTGGGACGGCTTCGCGCCCGACGTCGTGCTCCAGCCGGGCTACTGGCCGGAGGAGGCGCGACTCTCGGCGATGCTCCAGCCCTTCGGGGCGAGCATCACGACCGGCGTCGCCACCGACCAGCTCTACGTCGCCGAGCCCAGCGGCCACCTCGTGCCGGCCGGCGTCGACCCGATCATCACGTCCGAGCCCGGACCGGTGGATGACTGCGGCTACTACCTCGAGCCGGGCGACAGCGTCCAGGTCGAGATGACCGGCGAGCTCTACTACTGGGGCTGGGGCCTGCAGGTCGCCGGCTTCACTTCCACCGGCACCGCCCTGGTGATCGACCTCGGCGACGACGAGGTCGACGTGGCCCTGCCGTCCGGGCTTCAGGAGCGAGCCGTGCAGGTCGAGGGAGCGGTCGCCCCGGCGGTGACGATCCGTCTTCCCGCCGACGCCGCGGGCAACGTGTGCGTGTCCGCACTGTCGGTCGGCACCGTGGCGCCGAACCCGTGAGCCCACCAGACGACGATGGGCCGGCTCCCACGGAGCCGGCCCATCGTCGTGGATGCTGTGCGGTCAGGCGGTCTTCTCGTCCTTGCGTCCGACGAAGACGAGGAAGGCTCCGGCGAGCAGCGCGATGGCGCCGCCGATGAAGCCGACCAGCGGCAGGGTGCCGGTCACCAGGTCGAGCTGGGACTTGTTGTCCTTGGACGACTCGATGTTGTCGGCCACCTGCTCCTCCGTGAACGCGAGGTTGAGGTCGAGGATGGTGTCACCGGTGTCCAGGGCGCGCACCTCGTGCTGCGACTGGTTGACGATGGCGCCGGTGCGGGGCTCGATCCAGATCGTCTTGTCCTGGCTGTAGGTGCCCTGCACGCCGTCGATGACCTCGGCCGGGGTGGTGTCCAGCACGACGTGGTACTTGTACGTCTCGAGTCCGTCGAGGGTCTCGGTGCCGTCGTAGGCCGCGGTGACCGGGGCGCCGAGCAGGCCGTCCCAGTAGTCGTAGTCCTTCTTCTCCGCGTTGAAGGGCCACTTGTTGACGAGGCCCTCCTTCTCCTCGGCACCGGCCGGGAGGTACTTGCCGTTGACGGCCTCGGCGGTGTAGCGGTCGGTGGAGAACACGTCCTCGCTCGCGGTGACGAGGCGGTCGTCGTCGCCGTCGACGCAGTCGGGGACGTCGCCCTCGTCGATCACCAGGCAGAGCGTGTTGACGAAGACGATGACGTCGTCGTCGGAACGCTTCGAGTCGGCCTTGGTGATGCTGGTGGCCTTGACGTCGATGGCCTCGAGGTCACCCGTCGCGGGGTTGAGCTTGTCCGCGTTGCCACTCAGGCGCGTGACGCTGTCGGTGTCCAGCGGCGTCCGCTCGACCTGTCCGGGTGCCCACACGGTGGTCAGAAGACCGGTCACCAACAAGAACGCACCCAAGCCGAGGAGCACCCAACCAATGATCTTGCGCACTACGAGGTCCCTCCCAGGAATCAATAAGTCGCCGCAGGCTACCAGCAGGTAGGGCACGGGTGTGACCTCATCCACTACACAACCGAATGTTTCTTGGGTGGCCCCTGCCGGGCGGCAGTTAGGGTTCCGGCGTGACACCGACGGACGACGACGTGCAGGCCCCCCGCGGGCCTGTCCCGGGACCCTTGCACCCCGTCGTCCTGATCGGGCTCCTGCTCGTGGCGGCCCAGGTCGGGGTGCGCGCGTGGGCGAGCTTCGGCAGCTGGTTCTACGGCGACGACTACAACCTGATGAGCCGGTTGTACGCGGCCCCGCTGACGCTGGGGGAGCTGTTCACGCCCCACGACAGCCAGCTCATGCCCGGCGGCATCTTCCTGGCCTGGGTCATGTCCAACGCCGGACCGCAGGACTGGACCGTCGGCGCCACCATCCTCGTCGTCAGCCAGTCGGTCGCGTCGCTGTGCTGCCTGCTCATGCTGGTCACGGTCTTCGGCCGACGCTGGGCGATCCTGCCGCTGCTGCTCGTCTACCTGTTCTCGCCGCTCACCCTCACCGCCTACATGTGGTGGGCGGCGGCGATCAACCAGGTCCCGCTCCAGGCTTCCTTCTTCCTCACGGCGACCGCCGCGGTGCTCTACTTCCGGACCCGCCGGACGCTCTGGCTGGTCCTCACCGTCGCGGCCGTCGTGCTCGGCATGGCCTTCTACGTCAAGGCCGCGCTGTTCCTGCCGGTCGTCGCTGCGATCGCCTTCCTGTTCTTCTCCCCGACGAGCTCGGACTCGACGCCGGGCTGGCGCGGCTCCCTGTCGCGACTCGTCCGCTCCGCGCGGGGCACGCTGCGGGCGTTCGGGCCGATGTGGGCGACCATGGTCGTCCTCGGTGGCGCGTACGTCGCGCTGTACTCCACCACCACCGGCAACCCGCTCTCGGGCTACGACCTGGCGTGGGGGTCGCTCGCCGACAACTTCTTCCGCGTCAGCCTCGGCCCCGGCCTGGTCGGCGGTCCCTGGCGCTGGTGGAACCCGATCCCACCGACCGGCCTGGTGGACCCGCCCACATGGGCGGTCACGGCCACCTGGATCGCGGTCGCGCTGGCGGCGTACAGGCTCCAGCAGCGTGGCGGGGTGCGCTGGCGCGCGTTGGTTGTCCTGGCCGGCTACCTGGTCGCGATCTTCCTGCTGCTGGGCCTCGGGCGTGCGGTCATCGTCGGGTCGGTCTCGGCGCTCGAGCTGCGCTACCTCGCCGACGCCACCCCGGTCGTCGTCCTCACCCTCGGGCTGCTGCTCCTCGACGTACGCACCCCGCACGACAGCCCCGCGACGCTCTCCCTCGACCGTGTCCGGAGCCCCGGCGTCCTCGTCCCCGTGCTGATGACCGCGATGCTGCTCGCGGGCGCCGGCGTCAGCACGGTGAGGTACGTCGCCCTGTGGCACGCGGACTACGACGGGAAGACCTACACGCGCAACGTCGCCGCCAGTGCCCAGCTCCACGACATCCGGGTGGCCGCGGGGTTCGTGCCCGAGGACGTCGTCAGCCCGCTCCGGTTCCCCGACAACGCAATCGCCCGGGTGTTCCGCCAGTTCCCCAACGTGCGGGTGCTGTCCGAGGGCAACGACCTGTCGATGATCGACGAGGTGGGCCTGGTGCACCCCGCCGACGTCGAGCCCGGCCTCGTCTCGCGCCGCGGTCCGAAAGCCGGCTGCGGCTACCCGGTCGACGCCGAGCCGACCACGATCGAGCTGCGGACGTCGGCCCGGGCTGGCGACGTGGGCGACTCGTGGTGGGTGGCGATCGACTACATCGGCGGCAGCGACACCGTCCTCGGGCTGCGGGTCGGGGACGTGGACCGCGACGTGCAGGCACTCAGTGGCCTGCACCGCTTCCTCGTGCAGGGCACGGGACCCGTCCGGTCCGCGACGCTCCGCGTCGAGGCGTCCGACGTAGCCTTGTGCGTCGAGCAGATCCGAGTGGGGAAGGTCCAGGAGTGGCAACCGACGCAGCAGTGAGCGGCCGCAGTGCCGACCCGGCGGAGCGGCCCCGCACCCACACGCCGGTGTTCGCGGTGCTCGACCCGTTGCGGGCCGTGGGCGCCCTCGCCGTCGTCACGACCCATGCGACCTTCTGGTCGGGCGACTACCTCCGACACGGTGTGTTCGGGTCGGTGCTCGCTCGCCTCGACGTCGGCGTGGCCATCTTCTTCGTGCTGTCCGGCTTCCTGCTGTCGCACCACTTCCTCGCCCGCGCGTTCCACGGCGCTCCCCGCGAGACCACCGGACGCTACTTCTGGAAACGCTTCCTGCGGATCTATCCCGCCTACCTCATCGGCGTGGTGCTGGCGATGATGTACGTCGAGGACAACGCGGGAGCCGGGATCAAGTCCTGGTTCACGGTCCTGCTGATGGGCGACATCTACGTCAACGACACCTACCGGTCGGGCCAGACCCAGATGTGGAGCCTCGCCACCGAGGTGGCGTTCTATGTCCTGCTCCCCCTGCTCATCGCCCTCGTCACGGGCTTCGGCCGGCACCGGCCCACCAGCACCCGGGTGCTCGGCCTGGTGGCGGCGATGGTGGCCTTCAACGTGCTGTGGACCCTGGACCTGCTCGACCGCATCAACGACGCGAGCTCCTTCGGACTGCCGGGCAACTGGCTGCCGAGCTACCTGATGTGGTTCGCCGCCGGCATCGCCCTCGCGTGGGCCCACATCCTGCGCGAGGCCGGTCGCACCTCCGGGTGGATCGAGGGCCTGGCCGCGCTGGGCCGCTCCCCCGGCGTCTGTTGGGCGATGGCAGCCGGACTGCTCGTCGTGGCCGCCACTCCGCTCGGCGGGCCGACCATGCTTGCCGCACCCACCGTGGGCCAGGCGCTGACCAAACAGGTGCTCTACGCGCTGATCGGTGCACTGTTGGTCGTCACCGGTGTCTTCAACGACCGCAACTCGACGTACACCCGGATCATGTCGCGACCGCTGCTGCGCCACCTCGGCCACATCTCCTACGGCGTGTTCTGCCTGCACCTCGTGGTGCTCCACTTCGTCATGTGGATCACGCCGTACGAGCTGTTCATCGGCACCAACGGACCGCAGATCCTGGGCCTGACGCTGCTCATCACGCTCCCGCTCGCCGAGCTGCTCTACCGGCTCGTCGAGCTCCCGGCGATGCGCCTGCGGAACGTGGGTCGTCGGGCCGAGCCGACCGCCAGGCCGAGCGCGAGCAGCACGAGGAGCTGAGGCAGGAGGCGGTTGCCGCCCCAGCCGCCGCTGCTGCCCCAGCCGTGGAAGGCGTAGTAGGCGCCCGCGCCCAGGACCAGGAAGCCGGCCATCCAGTCGAGCGCGTCCTCGAGCCAGGGCCACGACCACGCCACCGCGGAGCCGAGGACGGCCGCCGCCACCCCGGCCCAGCCGGCGACCAGGCCGAGCGCCACGGTCGTCACGCCGCTCCAGAACCAGACCGGCAGCTCGCGGGTGCCCAGCGCCGGCGCCGAGCCCGACGGCGGGCGGCGCCACCAGAAGAGGACCAGCAGCACGAGCCCGAGCAGGGACGCGGCACCGACGACGAGGCCGCCGCGATAGATCGTCTCGGGAGCATAGGTCTCGGTGACCACCGCGCCCGCGCCCGCGTCGTCGAGGAGCCAGCCCTGCTCCCAGCCGTCGATCCGCACAGGGGTCAGGTCCCGACCGTCCTGCTCGCCCTGCCAGCCGGAGTTGCCGTTCTCGCGGAAGGCCAGGACGGAGGCCCCGCTCGGCGGCTGGGCCGTGCGCGAGTCGGCGTCCCAGGACTTCCAGCGGACGGGGGTCGAGATGCCGGCGTCGAACCCGGGGTCTGTGAGGGTCATCCGGGTCGTGGTGAACACGTCGTTGTTCTGCACACGCACCTGGTTGTCGCCCGCGACGAGGTCCACCGTCGGCGAGTCGCAGAGCGTGGCGCTCACCTCCTCGCCGCTGTAGATCTGGGCGGGCGAGACGGTGACCCGGGTCTGTCGGAGCAGCCCGTTGACGGTCACGTCGGGGCCGGAGCCACACGGCAGCGTCTTCTCCTGCTGGCTCAGGACCAGCGAGGTGAACGGCGCCCCGGCGATGCGCAGGTCGCTGATGCCGGTGCCGAGGCCGGTGATGCTCTGGTCGAAGCCGATGCTGGCGGTCAGGTCGGTCTGCAGGATCTCCACGTCGAGGAAGTCGGTGCGGACCGGCTTGATCCTCGCGCGGCCGTCCTCGTCGAGGCTGACCTCCTGCGAGCCGCCACGGTAGGTGAGCAGCACCTTGCGTGGGGCGCGGGCAGGGGCATCGTTGCTGACGCTGACGCGGATCCCGCGCACGTCGGTGCGCCCCACCCACCGCACGGACAGGGTCGGGCGGGCGTCGCCACGGCTGGCGATCCACGTCGTGCCGTTGTTGCCGTCGACCGCGGCCAGGCCGGAGGCCTGCGCGTCGGGGACTCCCTGGCTCGACGACGTCACCGCGACGGGGAAGTCGCTCAGCAGGGCGTCCTCCACGGCTGTGCCACTCCCCGCGCGCACCCAGATCCTGGGGTCGTAGGCGTGGTCCTCGCCGAGCGTCAGCTGCCGGTCGAACCCGTGGTCCTCCTCGCCGGCCACGTCGCGACCCTCCTGGCAGCGCACCGACAGCTCGACGTCGACGCAGCCGGTGCGAGCATCGAGCGCGGCCTCGAGGAGGATCGCCTCCGGGTCGCCCCAGGTCTCCGGCAGCGTCGGGAGGACCAGGGACTTGCGCGGCTCGATGCCCGGCACCCTGATCTCCGCGATGGCGGCCTGGACGGCTGCCGACTGGCCGGCGGTCTCGACCCGCACCCACGAGGTCTCGCCGGCCGGGAGGGCGATCGTGCGCGTCTCCCCCGCCCCGAGGCCGAACTCCTCGGTGACGCCGTTCTCGGTCACCACGCGCAGGGTCTGCAACCGGGGCGCGCGGTTGCCGCCCTCGAGCTCGATGGAGCCGATGCTCCGGGGCTCCTCGAGGTCGAGCTGCCAGCTCGGTCGCTCGGACGCGCCGGCCGACGAGACCCAGCTCGTGCCGAGGTCACCGTCGATGGCGGCGAAGGCCGACTCGGCCGGTCGTACGCCGCCGGAGGCGTCGGCGTCGGCCATCGACGAGGAGCTGGTCACGGACTCGGCGCCGATGGTGCGAGCCGTCGTGCGCCACCGCTCGTCGCCCTTGTTGAGGTAGAGGTCCTTGACCGCGTTGGACGAGCGGCGCTCGTCCTCGGGCAGCGTCGAGCCGGAGTAGCCGTCGTGGAGCTGGCCGTAGAACCGCTCGCGGTCGCGGTAGCCGTCGGTGAGGATGACCGGTCCGGTCGGCTCGGCGTCGGTGTCGGCGTCGGTCGCCAGGACGGTCGGCTGCTCGTCGAGCAGGCCGGCGTCGGACAGCGAGAGCAGCGACTCGGGCCCGCCGGCGACGATCGGCAGCTGGTCGGCGGCGACCGCGCCGGGCCCGCCGGCCTCCACCTCGTAGATCTCGATCGCCTGGTAGTTGGTCTGCCAGCCGCCGTTGATGACGTTGCGGTCCTCGCCGACGCCGATGAACGGGGCCGAGCCGAGGTCGGGCCCGAAACCGGTCAGGCGCTTGATCCCGGGCGAGTGGTCGAGCGCCTGGTGGAGCAGCACGGTGTCGGGGATGTCAGGCGCCTTGATGACGTCGTTGCGCACCACCAGGAACTGCACCCCGGCGCGGGCGAGGTAGGGAGCCAGGCCGCGCGAGGCGTAGCCCTGCGTCAGCCGGGTCTCGACCGCGTCGAGAAAGCGGATGTTGCCCGGTGGCACGAACGGGATGTTGGAGCGCACCCCGAAACGTCCCTTCTTCACCAGGAACTCGAGCGGCTCGTCGTTGGTGTTGCCCCACACGAACTGGGCGACGCCGACGCCGGGCGACATCAGCGCGACGCCCTCGTGGCCCTGCGCGTCGAGCCAGGCGCCGGCCTCCTCCCAGTAGCCGGGCACCTCGGAGATCACGCCTTGGGGTGCCATCCGACCCTGTACCGCCGGCAGAGCGGCGCCGACCACGGCGATGATCGTCAGCGCCGAGATGCTGATGTACGACAACGGGCGAAGCACGCCGCGCCGGGTCATCACCCAGTAGTCCTTCGCCCGGAGGCCGTCGAGCAGCAGCGCGATGCCGAGCACCATCGGCAGCCGGATGATCGGGTCGAACTTGTGCACGTTGCGCGCCGCGGCGAGCGGTCCGTCGAGAGCCGTACGCAGGGGTTCGGCGAACCACCCCTGGAGCGAACCAGTGTGGCCCATCCCGACCAGGAACAGGCCGAGCAGGAGCGAGAGGATCAAGAAGGTGCGGTGCGGGTTGCGTCGGTGCATGAGGCCGACGAGCCCGACCATGAGCACGGCGCCGCTGTTGAGCACCAGGCTCGGGACCGTGATCAGGTCACGCCCGGCCTGCCACCGAGCGTCGATGTAGGGGACCCAGTGCGAGACTCCGCGCAGCGAGTCGAACAGCCCGGTCGGCGTGGTCGTCAGCGTTGCCGCCTCGATGAAGTCGAGGAAGGGTGGGCTGTAGATGCCGAGGAAGAACAGCGGGATCAGCCACCACAGGGTGGCCATGGCCGTCAGCAGCGGCCACCAGGTCATCATCGCGCGGCGGCGCGGACCGGGCTCGCGGGTGAGCAGCCAGATCGCGGCGACCGGGATGACCCCGAAGCTGGCGGTGGCGTTGACGCCACCGACCATCCCGACGGCGAGGGCGGAGAGCGCAGCCGCCTTGCGCGGCGAGCCCTGCGTGGCGCCGAGGATCAGCGGCAGCAGCACCCACGGCGCAAGGGCCGAGGGCCACGACTCGATGGAGATCGTCCCGACCGTGGTCAGCAGGCGGGGCGAGAGGGCGTAGGCGAAGCCGGCGACGAGGCAGGCCAGGTCGGACCGCACCCCGAGGGCGCGGGCGACCTTGGCGGCACCCGCGAACGCGACGCACAGCAGCAGCGCCATGAACAGTCGCTGGACGGCCCAGGCGGGAATGCCGGCGAGCAGGCCGACACCGAAGAACGGTCCGAGCGGCCAGAGATAGCCGTAGGCCTGGTTCTGGAGCTGGCCGATGGCTCCATTGGAGTCCCACATGTGCACGGCCCGGTTGAGGTAGTGCCACGGGTCGACGACCAGGTCGAACTTGGTGTCGAAGGTGAGGAAGCCCGGCGCCTGGGCGAACGCGACGGCGACGAGCACGGCGCATCCGGCGACCACACGCAGGCGGAACCTCAGTGACGCTGCAGCACGATCACGAGGTTCCACGTCGTCACCTCCCGCAGGAACGGGATGCGCAGCAAGACGTGAGACCAACCCGGGTTGTAGCGGGCGGTGATGTCGAGGACCTGCCCGCCGCGCTGGCGCCGGGCCCAGTGGATGCCGTCGACCACGGTGACCCCGAACAGCGACTCGCCGAACCGGTTCTTCGGCTCGCGCCCGAGCTTGCGGACGTAGCGCCGGCGCGCTCGCATGCCGCCGAAGTAGTGCCAGGGCGCGGTCTCGTGGCCACCCCAGGGGCCGTACCAGACCGTGTAGCTGATGAAGACCAGACCGCCCGGCCGGACCACCCGCAGCATCTCCTCGGCCATCTGCCACGGGTCGACGACGTGCTCGAGCACGTTGGAGGAGTAGGCGATGTCGAACGAGCCGGTGCGGAAGGGCAGCTGCATGCCGCTGCCGATGACGCGGTTGCCGGACGCCCCGGGCAGGTCGCTGTCCTCGACGTCCACGGAGTAGTAGCGCACGCCCGCCTGCTCGAAGGCGTTGCGGAAGTAGCCCGGGCCGCCGCCGACGTCGAGCAGCGCGGTGTCCTCGAGGGGGGCGTAGTGGTCAAGCATCTGCACGGAGTCGTCCGCGAGCGCGGTGTAGAACCGCGCCGGGTCGACCGGCTCGTGACGGAACTCGCGCAGCAGCCGCACCGAGCGTCGCAGGGTCGGCGCCCAGCCCCCACCGGGACCGGTCGGACGCACGTCGGCCCGCCTCCCCCTCAGGGTCCGGCGGGCCGGATCGGTTCGAGTCAGGCGCGGCACGCGCAGACCTTACCCTCTGGTAGTAACGTGTGCCGGCAATGTCTGACCACAGCGAGATCTCCGGCCGGCACGTCGCGTTCTTCAGCTGGCGCGACACCCGCAACCCCGAGGGCGGAGGCGCGGAGCGCTACCTCGAGAAGATGGCCGAAGGCCTGGTCGAGCGGGGCGCCGAGGTCACGATCCTGTGCGCGGCCCACGCGGCCGCACCGCCCGAGGAGGTCCACAACGGCGTCCGCTACGTCCGTCGCGGCACCAAATTGAGCGTCTACCGCGAGGGCGTCACCGCCCTCGCGCGGCGCACGCTCGGCGAGGTCGACGTCGTCGTCGACGTCCAGAACGGGCTGCCGTTCTTCACCCGCGCCGCGACCCGCAAGCCCGTCGTGGTGCTCGTGCACCACGTGCACCGTGAGCAGTGGCCGGTCGTCTACCCGGGTGTCACCGGGCGGGTCGGCTGGTGGATCGAGCACTCCCTCGCGCCCCGGCTCTACCGCCGTTGCCAGTACGTCGCGGTGTCGCGCGCCACCCGCGGCGAGCTCCAGCAGCTCGGCGTGGGCGCCGACCGCATCGCCGTCGTCCACAACGGCACCGACCCGGTCGTCCCGGTCGGCACCGGCAAGTCCGCGCACCCGATGATCGCCGTGGTGGGACGCCTCGTGCCGCACAAGCAGGTCGAGCACGCCATCGACGCCGCGCTCGCGCTGCGCGGCCGGCACCCCGACCTGCGCCTGCACGTCGTCGGCTCGGGCTGGTGGGAGGCCGAGCTGCACGCGTACGCCGCCGCGCGGGGCGCCGGCGAGACGGTCGTGTTCGAGGGGCAGGTCGACGAGCGGCGCAAGCACGAGGTGTACGAGCAGTCGTGGCTGCTCGGCCTCCCCTCGCTCAAGGAGGGCTGGGGGCTGGTCATCGGCGAGGCCGGCATGCACCGCACGCCGGCCGTGGCCTACCGCTCCGCCGGCGGCACCCGGGAGTCCATCGCGCACGACCGGTCGGGCGTCCTCGTCGACCACCCGGCCGACTTCACCCGCACGCTGGGTCGGCTGCTCGCCGACCGGGTCGAGCGCGAGCGCCTGGGCGTCGGCGCACTGGAGATGAGCCACGAGTTCACCTGGCAGCACGCGCAGGAGTCGTTCGCCCACGTGCTGGCAAGCGCGCTGCGCGGCGAGCGCATCGACAGCCAGGACCCCGACGAGGAGTAGCGGCGGTGCGTGAGCGACGTTCCGCGGGCCGGGAAGGTGGCTGGCTCACCGCTCCAGCGGGTGGGCGCGTGTCGACGTACGGCGCCGGTGCGTGAGCCACGTTCCGCGCGCAGGGAACGTGGCTGGCTCACCGCTCCAGCGGGTGGGCGCGCGTCGAGGTGGAGCCCGGCTCACTGGCGCGGACCCCGCCGCCCGGCCTCGTCCGGAAATGACGAACGCGGCGCTTCGGCCAGTGGCCGGCGCCGCGTGTCGTGGTGGCGGGTCTCCCCGCCGGAGTCAGTCGGTGAGGATCACTCGGTGGTGGTGCCGTAGTCGAAGGCGGGCGCCTCGGCGTTGGCCGGGGACTTCGACGGCGCCGCCGTCTGCGACGAGATCAGGCCGAAGACGGAGACCGAGGCCAGCAGGCCGCCGGCGACGAGGCTGACGATCGGACCGATGAGACCAGCGTTCATGAGTGAGGACCCTCCCTAAGGTTCGCGCCGAAGCGTAACAGCACTGCCCACGAAAATCGGCATTGTCGGACAGACTTCCTACTGGCGAGTTCGGAACCTGTTCCGGGCCGCCACGACGGCTCCTCCGACGAGGAGCGCGGCCCACGCGAGCCAGGCGACCACCATCGCGACGACCCACGGCACGGGGGCGTCCCGCACGCTCACGTCGCCGGCCACCTCGGTCACCGTGAGGCCGTCGCCGGCGTACGTCGTCTCGCCGGCCACCTCCGGCGCGTCCTGCCCGGCGATCTGCTCGGAGACCACGACGGAGACGCCGATGTCGGCCAGCGCCGTCGCCCGGTCAGCGGGGGTGGCGAGCCGCAGGGCCTCCCCCACCTCCCGGGCGCGCGGGTCCTCCCCCGGGATCGGCCGCCCGTCGACGTACAGCTCGTCGTTGACCACCGCCGGCCTCCCCAGGAACCGGGGCAACGGGTCGAGCACCTTGCGGCCGTCGTTCCAGTCGGGGGCGCGATAGCTCGTGAACGGCAGCAGCACCACGTCGCCGTCGGGCGCCGCCTGCACCGCTGCGCGGGCGTCGGAGAACGCCGCCGGGTAGTCGACGGCGTCGAGGCGACCGGACGCGCCGAGCGCCGCGTCGGGCAACAGCGCGACCGGGACGACCGCAAGGAGGCCCGCGACGAGCACACGGGTGGCCCGGTCAGGAGTCCACCCGAGCAGCGACTCGACCCCGCGAGCAGCGACGACGACCGTCAAGGGCGCGGCGAGGGCGAGCAGCCGGGAGCCGTCGCGCAGCAACCCGCCGCCCGGGATGTGGGACGCCAGCGCGCCGACGGCACCCGGCGCCGCCCAGCTGAGCATGGCCAGGCCCACCCCGACGGTCCAGCAGACGACGAGCGCCGACCACCCCTGGACGGCCGTGCGCCGCTGCGCCAGCCACCCGAGGATCGCGAGAGCACCCACGACCACGAGCCAGACCACCGAGAGGAAGCCGAGCCGGGTCGTCGGGACGACCTCCGCGTTCCAGATCCCGCCGAGGGAGAGGGCCGCGAGCGGCCCGGGCAGCGGGCCCTCGCTGCTGGCCGCGAACACCCGCGCGCCCGAGCCGGCCGAGGTCGCGTCGGCCGAGTGCAGCAGACCGGCGACCAGCCACGGCAGGTTGGCGACGACGGCCATCGACACCAGTCCTGCCGCTCGCCGGCGCGCTCCGCGCCGCCATCCTCCCGCGAGGAGCGCGACGGCGGTCGCGACCCCGGTGCTCGCGCTCAGCGACCCCAGGACCAGCAGCACCGGGACGGCGGCGGGCACGCGCGACCCGGCCTCCCACCGGCGACACACCAGGAGCAGCCACGGGAGGACGGCGTAGCCGACCAGGACCGGCCAGTGCCCGATGACCAGCCGCTCGACCACGAACGGGTTCCAGACCATCAGCGTCGAGGCGAAGACCCGCACCCCGAGCGATCGACCCCCGACCAGTGCCGAGGCTCCGGCTCCCGCTCCGACCAGCAGGGCCAGCAGCACGAGCTTCTGGAGCAGCATGCCCGGGACGACCGAGTCGAGGAGGGCCACGACCGCGTCCGACGGCACGGCCCGCGGCAGCGCCGTACCCACGCCCCAGACGTCGGGCGTCACGGCCAGGTCCGGGACCCACACCATGTCGTAGGTCAGGACGTAGCCGGGGCCGAGCGCGCCACCCAGCAGGAGGACGGCCAGGGCCGCGGACCACAGGATGGGCGCGAGGCCCCGAGCCGTCGACCTCGCCGTCGACCGTGCCGTCGACCGTGCCCCGGCGTCTGTCACCGCCTCGAACCTCCTCCGCCGACCGCTCGCCGCGCGGACGGTGCGGGTGCCGACTGTAGTGGCGCCCCGGGCAACTAGGCTCGCCTGCGTGCGGATGAGAGACACGGTGTGGCGACTGGCCGACAGCAGCTCGGGCATCGCGGTGTCGATGGCGATCATGAACTTCGCGACGTACGGCTTCGTCCTCGTCGCACCCAAGCTGCTCGGCACGGCCGGGTACGGCGCCCTCGGCTCCTCCCTCAACCTGATGCTGGTCATCAGTGTCGGCGCATTGGGCCTGCAGGCGACCGCCGCTCGCCGCATCTCGGCCGAGCCGCAGCACGTCGCGCAGATCGAGGACTCGATCATGCGCGTGACCTACCGCGCCGCTGCCGCGCTCGGCCTGATCATGCTGCTGCTCTCGCCGCTCATCCAGGCGCTGCTCAAGCTCGACCACCTCGAGACCGCGGTCATCATCGCGGTCTCGGCGGTGCCGATGACGCTGATGGGCGGCCTCGCCGGGATCCTCCAGGGCGAGCGCCGGTGGGCCGCGCTGGGCGTCCTCTACATCGCCAGCGGGGTCCCGCGCCTGGTCATCGGCGGGGCGATCATCGCGTGGCGGGCCACCGAGTTCTGGGCCCTCGTCGGCGTCGGGATCAGCTTCTGGGCCCCCGTGCTGGTCGGCTGGTGGGCGTTGCGCCACGAGCGTCGGCCGCACGCCGACAGCGCCGAGCACACCGGCATGGCGCTGCTCAAGGAGAGCATCGCCAACGGCCAGGCACTGTTCGCCTTCTTCGCCCTCAGCAGCATCGACCTGATCGTGGCCCGCAACGTGCTCTCGGAGCACGACTCTGGTCTCTACGCCGGCGGCCTGATCCTCACCAAGGCGATGCTGTTCCTGCCGCAGTTCGTGGTGATCGTGGCCTTCCCGTCGATGTCGACGGGCAGCGAGCGCCGCAGGGCCCTGGTCGTCAGCCTGTCGCTGGTCGGAGCACTGGGCGCCGTCGGCACCCTCGCGGCCTGGCTGCTGTCGGGCATCGCGATCAACTTCGTCGGCGGCGAGAAGTTCAGCGAGGTGGAGCCGTGGCTGTGGGTCTTCGCGATCCTCGGCACCCTGCTCTCGATGATCCAGCTGCTCGTCTACTCGGTGCTCGCCCGCCAGAGCAGCCGGTCGGTGTACGTCGTGTGGGTGGCGCTCGCCGTGATGGTCGGCGCCGGTCTGATGGCCGACACGGTGCTCGGCCTCGTCACGGTCGTCGTCGTGGTGGACCTGGTGCTGCTCGTGGTGCTGCTGGGCATCAGCGCGTGGTTCCTGCGCGACTCGACGACCACGGTCGACGAGCCCGCGCCGATCAGCACCACCTGACGGCCGACCCCCGGTCGCGGAGCGTCCGGTCAGTGGGCGGCGTCGTGCCAGCTGCGACCGGTGCCGACCGACACGTCGAGCGGGACCGTGAGGTCGGCGGCCCGGCCCATCTGGTCGCGGACCAGCTCGGCAAGCGCGTCGCTCTCCCCCGGTGCCACCTCGAGGACGAGCTCGTCGTGGACCTGCAGCAGCATCCGTGAGGCCAGCCCCTGCTCCGCGATCGCCGACTCGACGCCCAGCATCGCGACCTTGATCAGGTCGGCGGCCGAGCCCTGGATCGGCGCGTTGAGGGCCATCCGCTCGGCGGCCTCCCGACGCATCCGGTTGTCACTGTTGAGATCGGGCAGGTAGCGCCGGCGCCCCATGATCGTCTCGGTGAAGCCGGACCCGCGGGCCTCGTCACGCAGGCTGCCGAGGTAGTCGCGGATGCCGCCGAACGTCTCGAAGTACTCGTCCATCAGGCCCTGGGCCTCACCGGGCGTGATCCGCAGCTGCTGGGAGAGCCCGAACGCCGACAGGCCGTAGGCCAGCCCGTAGTTCATCGCCTTGATCTTGGCGCGCTGCTCGACGCTCACGTCCTCGGCGGCGGTGTCGAAGACCCGGGCGGCCGTCATCGAGTGGAAGTCCTGCCCGGAGCGGAACGCCTCGATCAGCAGCGCGTCCTCGGACAGGTGGGCCATGATCCGCATCTCGACCTGGCTGTAGTCGGCCGTCATCAGCGACTCGTAGCCCTCGCCGACGACGAAGCCCTCGCGGATCCGTCGCCCGGCCTCGGTGCGGATCGGGATGTTCTGGAGGTTGGGATCGGTGCTGGAGAGCCGTCCGGTCGCCGCGATGATCTGGTTGTACGTCGTGTGGATCCGCCCGTCGGAGGCCACCGTCTTGAGCAGGCCCTCCACGGTCTGGCGCAGCCGGATGACGTCGCGGTGGCGCAGGAGGTGCTGGAGGAACGGGTGCTCGGTCTTCTCGTAGAGCGACTGCAGGGCGTCCGCGTCGGTGGTGTAGCCGGTCTTGGTGCGCTTGGTCTTCGGCATGTCGAGCTCCTCGAAGAGCACGACCTGGAGCTGCTTGGGCGAGCCGAGGTTGATCTCCTTGCCGATGACGTCGTAGGCGTCCTCCGCCGCCGCCTTCACGTGGTCGCCGAACTCCGACTCCAGGCCCTCGAGGTAGTCGGTGTCGACGGCGATGCCGGTCTGCTCCATCCGCACCAGGGTGCCGATCAGCGGCAGCTCGACCCGGGCGAGCAGCTCGGTGCCGCCGTGCTCCTCGACCGTGGCGTCGAGCGCGTCGGCCAGGTCCAGCACCGCCCGCGCCGTGAGCATCGCGACGTCGCTGGTGCCGGTGTCGTCGAGGGTGTCGAAGCTGAGCTGGTCGGCGTCGCCGGTGTCCTGCCTCAGCTCGCGCTTGAGGTAGCGCAGCGTCAGGTCGGCGAGGTCGTAGGACCGCTGGTCGGGCTGGACGAGGTAGGCGGCCAGCGCGGTGTCGACCGCGAGCCCCCGCAGCTCCCACCCGCGCGCGGCGAGCGCGAGGGTCGGTCCCTTCGCGTCGTGGAGCACCTTCGGGTGCGTCTCGTCGGCCAGCCAGGTCGCCAGGGCCGCGTCGTCCTCGGGCGAGATCTCGGTGACGTCGATCCACGCGGCCGCGCCGGACCCCGAGGCCAGCGCCACGGAGACGACCTCGCCCGTGCCCGCTCGCCACGATCCCTGGACGGCGACGCCCACCCGCTCGTCGCCGCCGGCGTGCTCCGCGAGCCAGCCCGCGACGGCACCCTCGCCGAGGCGCTGCCCGTCGAGGTCGAACCCCTCGCCCGACACCTCCTCGTCCGCGGCCGGGTCGATGGTGTCCATCAGCCGGGTGCGGAGCTCGCCGCGGAACTCGAGCTCGTCGAGGAGCTCGAGGCCGGCGGTGCGGTCCCACGGCTGGCGCGCCGTCTCCCCGGGCCGCACGGGCAGGGTGAGGTCGCGGACCAGCGCGTTGAGGCGACGGTTGCGGATCACGTCACCGAGGTGCTCGCGCAGCGCCTCGCCCTTCTTGCCGGTGATCTCGTCGGCGCGGGCGATCACGTTGTCGAGCCCGTCGAACTGGTTGATCCACTTCGCGGCGTACCCCTGGCCCACGCCCGGCACGCCCGGCAGGTTGTCGGAGGTCTCCCCCACGATCGCCGCCAGCTCGGGATAACGGTGGGGCGGGACGCCGTACTTCTCCTCCACGTAGGCCGGGGTGAGGCGCGCGAGGTCGCTCACTCCACGCATGGGGTAGAGCACGGTCGAGGTGTCGGTGACGAGCTGGATGGAGTCGCGGTCGCCGGTGAGGATCAGCACCTCCATGCCCTCGGCGACGGCCTGGGTGGTGAGGGTCGCGATGATGTCGTCGGCCTCGTAGCCCTCCATCTCGAGGTGCGTGATGTGGAGGGTGTCGAGCATCCGGCGGATCAGCGGGAGCTGGCTGCCGAACTCACCGGGCGTCTTGTTGCGCTTGGCCTTGTAGTCCGGGTATTCCTCCAGCCGGAAGGTCTGGCGCGACTTGTCGAAGGCGACGCACACGTGTGTCGGCACCTCGTCGCGGAGCACGTTGACCAGCATCGAGGTGAAGCCGTAGACGGCGTTGGTGTTCTGCCCGGTCGCGGTCGAGAAGTTCTCCACGGGGAGGGCGAAGAACGCCCGGTAGGCCAGGGAGTGCCCGTCGAGGAGCAGCAGGCGGGCGGTGGGTCCTGCTGTGGGCTGGTCGGTGGTGGCGATCGTCTCGGACACGCCGCGACTCTATCGGCCGCCACCGACAGCGGGGACCCGACGGTTCGCGGCAGACGGGGTCGGCCAGAATGGCTGGCATGACCGATCTCAGACTGCCCTCGATCGACATGAGCATCGACGAGTTCATCGCGCAGATGCCGCACGGCAACGGACCGCTGAACGACAAGATGGGCGTGGTCATCACCGAGATCACGCCCGAGCGTCTCGTCGCGACGATGCCGGTCGAGGGAAACACCCAGCCCTACGGTCTGCTGCACGGAGGAGCGTCCGTGGTCCTCGCGGAGACGCTGGGATCCATCGGGTCCGCGATCCACGCCGCCCCTGACAAGATCGCGGTCGGCGTCGACATCAACGCCACGCACCACCGCGCGGCGACGTCCGGCACCGTGACGGGCACCGCCACCCCGATCCACCTCGGGCGCAGCATGGCGGCGTTCGAGGTCGTGATCGTCGACGAGGCCGGCCGGCGGGTCTGCACCTCGCGCATCACCTGTGCGCTGCTCGACGCCCCGAAGGGCTGACGTCGGGGAAACCGTGGGTCGAGCCGCCTCAGCTGGCGACGTGCTCGCGGCCCAGCCGTCGAGCGGCCAGGACCTTGTCGATCTGGCGGGAGCCGCGACCGCGCGAGACCGCACGCCGGGCCGACAGCTTCGCGCGTACGGCGGTGGTGCTGGCCGCACGGAACGTCGCCTGCGGGGTGAGCGAGAGCCGGGCCATGAAGCGGTTGGCGTCGCGCGAGCTGGCCGTGGCCGCCGTCGCGACCGTGGCGATGCCCTGCGCCTCGGCGAACCGGGTGGCGGCGTCCATCAGTGCGGTCCCGACGCCGCGGCGACGGAACTCGGGCAGCACGTGCGGGGAGACGGCGATCAGGGTCGGCTCGAGGTTGAGCGGGGTCAGGGTGGTCGCCTCGAGGAGGACCGCACCGGCGACCCGGCCGTCGACCTCGGCGACGGCGAGGCAGCGGTCACCGCTGGCGTTGCAGTCGTCGATGATGCCGACCAGGTCGGCCTCCTGCTCGGCGGCCGTGCCGCGACGCAGGATGTCGGACCAGAGCTCGCGCAGGATCGGAGCGTCAGCCGCGTCAGCGCTTCGCACGTGCACCGATGTCCTGCTCATGTGACGACTCCCAAGGATCAGGCCCCCGCCCGTTGCTTCCCCCGTGCCGGACACGCATCCGGCAGTGGCGCAGACCCTACGCTCACCCCGCCCCGGTTGTCAGGGGAGGTGCCGGATCTGCGACGTCACCAAAGCGTTGTGACAGTGATGCCGTCAATCGCGCGGGAGGTGTGATCCGGTGCACTAGGCTCCCGCGCATGCGTACACGCTCTCTCACTCGTGCCCTGACCCTTCCGGCCCTTGGACTCTCCCTCGCGATCGCCCTCAGCGCCTGCGGCGGCGACTCCGACGACACCGCCGCCGACTCCGGCAGCGACAGCGGCCTGTCCACGGTCTCCTCGGGCAAGCTCACCGTCTGCTCCGATGTCCCCTACCCGCCGTTCGAGGACTTCGACGAGTCCTCCGAGTCGGGCTTCAAGGGCTTCGACATCGACATCGTGCAGGGCGTCGCGGACGGCCTCGACCTCGACCTCGAGGTCAAGGACTCCTCATTCGACGCCCTCCAGAGCGGCCAGGCCCTCAACGCCGGCCAGTGCGACCTCGCGGCCAGCGCCATGACGATCACCGACGAGCGCAAGGCCGCGCTCGACTTCTCCGACGGCTACTACGACTCCGAGCAGTCGCTCCTCGTCCCCGAGGGCTCCGACATCGCGGGCATCGACGACCTCGACGGCGTGAAGGTCGGCGTCCAGCAGGGCACCACCGGCAAGTCCTACACCGAGGAGAACGCCCCCGACGCCCAGATCGTCACCTTCCCGTCCGACGCCGAGATGTTCCAGGCGATCAAGGCCGGTCAGGTCGACGCGCTGCTCCAGGACCTCCCGGTCAACATCGACCACGAGAAGGCGGGCGGCTTCACCGTCGTCGAGACCTACTCCACCGACGAGTCCTACGGCCTCGCGATGAAGAAGGGCAACACCGCCCTGGTCGACGCCGTCAACGAGCAGCTCACCACCATGCGTGACGACGGCTCGTACGACAAGATCTACGACACCTACTTCGCCACCTCGGAGTGACATGAAGCGTTCGACGCGGCGCCGCCTGGTCCAAGGCGTCCTCTACGCCGTCCTGGCGGCGCTGCTGTTGGCGCTGGTGCTCGCGGCCGACTGGGCGGACATCAAGACCCAGTTCTTCGCCTCCGCCGGGTGGACCTCGTGGGACTCCTGGGGTCCGCTGATCACGGTCGGCGCCAAGAACACGATCATCTACACGGTCATCGCGTTCGCCTTCGGCCTCCTGCTGGCCCTGGTGCTCGCCCTGATGAAGCTGTCGCCGCTCGGCCCCTACCGGTGGCTGGCGACGATCTACGTCGAGTTCTTCCGCGGCCTGCCCGCCCTGCTGGTGATCATCTTCATGGCCTTCGGCATCCCGATCGCCTTCCAGTGGACACCTCCGGGCGGCACGGTCGGTGCCGGCCTGCTGGCGCTGGTCATGGTCGGCGCCGCCTACATGGCCGAGACCCTGCGCGCGGGCATCCAGGCCGTGCCGAAGGGACAGACCGAGGCGGCTCGCTCGCTGGGCATGAGCTCGGGGCGCACGACCGTCACGGTGGTGCTCCCCCAGGCGTTCCGCATCGTCATCCCGCCGCTGACCAACGAGTTCGTGCTCCTGATCAAGGACACCGCCCTGCTGTCGGTGATCGGCATGCAGGTCGGCGAGCGCGAGGTCACCACCGTCGCCCGCGACTTCTTCAGCAGCGGACCGACGGCCGGCACCGCCACCAGCCTGGTGCAGGCGGCGGCGCTCTACCTCGTCATCACGATCCCACTGACCCAGCTGGTGGCGTGGCTGGAGCGACGCCAACGGAGGACCCGATGAGCACGCCCGCGATCCAGGTCAAGGACCTGCACAAGTCCTTCGGCGACAACGAGGTGCTCAAGGGCATCGACTTCCACGTCGACAACGGCGAGGTCGTCTGCGTCATCGGGCCGTCGGGCTCGGGCAAGTCGACGCTGCTGCGCTGCATCAACCGGCTCGAGGAGGCCAACTCCGGCCAGGTGCTGGTGGAGGGCGTCGACATCTTCGACCCCGAGACCGACCTCGACGCCGTGCGTTCGCGCATCGGCATGGTCTTCCAGCAGTTCAACCTCTTCCCGCACATGTCGGTCCTGCGCAACCTCACGGTCGCCCAGGAGAAGGTGCGGGGCCGCTCGAAGAAGGAGTCGGTCGAGATCGCCCGCGCCAACCTCGACAAGGTCGGGCTCAGCGGGCGCGAGAACGTCTACCCCGGCCACCTGTCGGGCGGTCAGCAGCAGCGCGTGGCGATCGCCCGTGCACTGTCGATGGACCCCGACATGATGCTCTTCGACGAGCCGACGTCCGCGCTCGACCCGGAGCTGGTCGGTGACGTGCTCGACGTCATGAAGACCCTCGCCTCCGAGGGCATGACCATGATGGTCGTGACCCACGAGATGGGCTTCGCCCGCGAGGTCGGCGACAAGCTGGTCTTCATGGACGGCGGCGTGATCGTGGAGGAGGGTGACCCGCGCGAGGTGCTCGGCAACCCGCAGCACCAGCGCACCCAGGCCTTCCTCTCCAAGGTCCTGTAGCTCCCGCAACGACGAACGGCCCGGCTCCTCCCACACGGGAGGCCGGGCCGTTTCGCCGTCCTGGGTGGGTCCGCTCAGACGTCCCCACCGAGGTAGGCGGCGCGCACCGAGTCGTCACCAGCGAGCTCGGCGCCCGTGCCGGACCGGACGATCTCGCCGGTCTCGAGGATGTGGGCGGAGTCGGCGCGCTTGAGCGCCTGGGCGGCGTTCTGCTCGACGAGCAGCACGGTGGTGCCCTGGGCGTTGATCTCGCTGATGATCGAGAAAATCTGCTGGATGAACTTCGGTGCGAGCCCCATCGAGGGCTCGTCCAGCAGCACCAGCCGCGGCTTGGCCATCAAGGCCCGCCCGATCGCGAGCATCTGCTGCTCGCCGCCCGACATCGTGCCGGCCGCCTGGTTGACGCGCTCCAGCAGCCGCGGGAACAGCTCGAACACCCGGTCCAGGTCGGCCTGGTAGGCCGGGGTCCGCCGGTCGGAGCGCACGTAGGCGCCCATGTCCAGGTTCTCGCGCACCGTCATGCCGGGGAAGCACCCACGACCCTCGGGCGACTGCGAGAGACCGAGCTTGACCCGGTCGTACGGCGGAAGGTTGGTGATGTCCTTGCCGTCGAACAGGACTCGGCCCGCCCGCACCTTGCGCAGCCCCGAGATCGTCTTCAGGGTGGTGGTCTTGCCGGCGCCGTTGGCGCCGATCAGCGTCGTGATGCTGCCTTCCTCGACGCCGAACGTGATGTCACGGATGGCCTCGATGTGCCCGTAGTTGACGCACAGGCCCTCGACCTCAAGAAGCATCTTCTTCATCCACTCCCAGATAGGCGGCGATGACGGCCGGGTTGTCACGGATCTCGGCCGGCGTCCCCTCCGCGATCTTCTTGCCGAACTCCAGCACCACGATCCGGTCGGTCACGCCCATGACGAGCTTCATGTCGTGCTCGATCAGCAGGACCGTGTAGCCCTGGTCGCGGACCTTCTTGATCAGCTGCATGAGCTGGACCTTCTCGGCCGGGTTGAACCCGGCCGCCGGCTCGTCCAGGCACAGCAGCTTGGGCCCGGTGGCCATCGCGCGCGCGATCTCGAGTCGTCGCTGCTCGCCGTACGACAGGTTGGCGGCCAGCTCGTCGTGGCGCGCCTTGATCCCGACCAGGTCGAGCAGCCCCTTGGCCTTCGCCAGGGCCTCCTCCTCGGTGCGCCGGTGGCGCGGCAGGCGGAACAGCGCGTCGAAGAAGCCGACCTTGCTGTGGGCGTCGGCGCCCACCATCACGTTCTCCAGCACCGTCATCGACTTGAAGAGACGGATGTTCTGGAACGTGCGGGCCAGGCCGAGCTGGGTGATCTTGTGCCGCCGGCGACCCGCGAGCGAGACGCCGTCGAGGCGGACCTCACCGGAGGTGGCCTGGTAGACGCCGGTCATGACGTTGAAGCACGTCGTCTTGCCGGCACCGTTGGGGCCGATCAGGCCGAGGATCTCGCCCTCGCGGATCTGGAACGAGACCGAGTCCATGGCGGTCAGGCCGCCGAACTTGATGGTGACGTCGTCGACCTCGAGGAGTGCCTTCTTCGCAGGCGTCGTGTCAGGCATGGGTGCTCCCTTCGAGCGCGCCCTCTTCGAGGGCTTCGATCTCGGCCTCGACCGCCTTGGCGCGCCTGCTCCGTCTCGGCGGCAGGAGACCTTCCGGTCGCCAGATGGCGAGCACGGACAGCGCGAGGCCGAAGAAGAGCAGCCGGTAGTCGGCGAACTCGCGGAAGCGCTCCGGCAGGTAGGCCACCAGCGCACCACCGACGATGGCGCCCCAGCGGTTGCCCGACCCGCCGACGATGACGGCGGCGACGAAGAGCATGGAGAGCAGCAACGGGAAGCTGTCGGGGCTGATGTAGCCACCCTGGCCGCTGGCGTAGAACGCCCCGGACAGGCCTCCGATCGCGGCACCGAGGGCGAAGGCCATCAGCTTGTACTTGAAGGTCGGCACGCCCATCAGCTCGGCGGCGTCCTCGTCCTCACGGGTGGCCTCCCACGCCCGGCCGACACGGCTGGACTTCACCAGCCGGTCGCCCACGAGCACCAGGATCAGGGCCGTCAGGATCACCCAGTAGTAGGGGATGGCGTCCACGGCACCGAAGGCCAGCACGGCCGTCGGGTGGTCGCGGTCGAGCGAGGGGATGATGCCGTCCCACTGCAGGCGCGGGACGTCGAACATGCCGCCGCGGTCGAACGGCGGGTTGGGCGCGGCGCCGATCGTGTTGGGGTGCGAGATGTCCTTGATGCCCGCCGAGGCGCCGACCCACTCGACGTTCTTGACGGTGATCCGGATGATCTCACCGAAGCCGAGCGTCACGATGGCGAGGTAGTCGCCGCGCACGCGCAGGGTGGGAGCACCGAGGATCACGCCGGTCACCATCGTGACGGCGATGGCCAGCGGCAGGGCCAGGAAGAACGGCCAGTGCCAGTGGTAGGTGGTCAGGACGCCGGTCGTGTAGGCGCCGACGGCGTAGAAGCCGACGTAGCCGAGGTCGAGCAGACCGGCGTAGCCGATCACGATGTTGAGCCCGACCGCGACGAGGGCGAACGCCGCGACGCTGAACATGACGCCACCGAAGTCGATGTTGTTGGTCGTCAGGATCGGCGGGCGCAGCAGCGGCAGGAGGTAGACGAACGCCGCGAACAAGATGACCAGGCCCAGCCTGGCCGGCTTGGGCAGCGCGTTGTAGCGATCGACGACGCCGTCCCAGCGCCGGCCGATCCCGGAGAGGGTGGTGCTCATAGCGGACATCAGGCGCGCGCCTTTCCGAGGGACTCTCCCAGGATGCCGGAGGGCCTCACCAGCAGGATCAGGACCAGCAGCACGAACGCCACCACGTCCTTCCACTCCGACCCGAACACGGCCGAGCCCCAGTTCTCCATGACACCGAGCAGGAGGCCGCCGACGAGGGCACCGCGCAGGTTGCCGATGCCGCCCATGACGGCCGCGGTGAACGCCTTGACGCCGAGGATGAAGCCGGCGTTCTGACGGGTGGAGCCGATCTTCATCATGTAGAGAGTCGCGGCCGCGCCGGCCATGAGGCCGCCGATCAGGAAGGTGACCTGGACGACGCGACCGGAGTTGACGCCCATCAGGGCCGCCGTCTCCGGGTCCTGGGCGACGGCGCGGATGCCGCGGCCGAAACGGGTGCGGCGGACGAAGGTGTCGAGCGCGATCATCATGATGAAGCACGCCGCGAGGATGACCAGGTCGACGTCGGAGACGGTGTAGCCGCCGACCTCGAAGAGGCCCTTCGGCTGGATGGTGACCGGGTTGGAGAACACGTCGCGGGCCTTGCCCGGGGCGACGTAGTTCTCGAGGTTGTCGCTCAGGCCGAGCTTGTCGGCGAAGCGGTCACGCAGGCCCATCGCCTCGGCCAGCGCGAACGACGCGCCGATGGCCGAGATCAGTGCGATGAGCTTGGGTGCGCCCTTCCTGATCAGCGGTCGGTAGGCGAACCGTTCGAGGAGCAGGGCGATGGCTGCCGACAGCAGCATCGCCCCGACCAACGCCGCCACCAGGATCGGTGCCGCCTTGCCCAGGCTCCAGGTCACCGACTCGGTGCCGTGGAGGAAGATGAACATCCATGCCACGGCGAAGGTGCCGTACATGAAGACTTCGGAGTGAGCGAAGTTGATGAGTTGCAAGACGCCGTACACCATCGTGTACCCGAGCGCGATGAGCGCGTACACCGCGCCGAACACCAGCCCACCCATGGTGAAGCTGAGGAAGTTGTCGAGACTTCCGAAAAGCGCGCCGAAATCCAAGGAAATCCCCTCAGCCCGTGCAGGTCAGTTGCGGCCGGAGGCGATCCCCCGGCCGCAACTGTTGGTGAGTGCTTCAGACGAACGACGAAGTGTTACTCGATGACCTCGGGGTTGTCGACGTCCATCGTGCCGTCCTTGACGAAGTAGGCGTAGATCTTCGACTCCTCGATGTCGCCGTTCTCGTCGAACGAGATCGGGCCGCTGACACCGTCGCCGCTGTAGCTGCCGATGAACTCGTTGATCGACTCGCCGTCGGAGGCGCCGTCCTCGATCGCGGCCAAGAAGATGTTGGTCGCGTCGTAGGCCTGGGTGGCGTAGAGACCCGAGGCCGCGAAGTCGGCCGGGGCCGGGCCGGCGGGCGCCGAGAGGACGGCGTCGTTGGCGGCCTGGGCGCCGGCGACCTTGACGAAGTTGGGGTCCTGCGAGCCGTCACCCGACATGAACGTGCCGGTGAAGCCACCCTGGCGCAGCTGCTTGGCGAGCAGGCCAGCCTCGGTGTAGTAGCCACCGTAGAAGACGGCGTCGGCGCCCGAGGACTTCACGGCCTGGACGACGGCCGACATGTTCGTGTCACCGACGGAGATCTGGTCCTCGTCGATCATGGCGGACCCGAGGGCCTCCTTGACCGTGCCGGCCAGGCCCTTGCTGTAGTCCTGGCCGTCGTCGACGACGAAGACCTTGGTCGCGCCGGCGGTGTCGGTGAGGTACTTCGCGTCGGCGGTGCCCTGCGCGTCGTCGTTGCCGATGACGCGGTGCCACGTGGTCCAGCCCTGCTGGGTGATGGTCACGTTGGTGGCCGACGGGGAGATCGACGGGAGGCCGGCCTCGAAGAACGTCTTGCCGGTGGCGAGCGACTCACCCGAGAAGCCGGGGCCGATGAGACCGAAGATGGTGTCGTCGTTGATGATCTGGGTCGCGAGGGCCGGCGCCTTGTCGGGGCTGCCCTGCGAGTCGAACTCCTTGAGCTCGATCTGGCAGTCGGCGTTCTCGTCGTTGTGCTCCTGCAGGGCCAGCTTGATGCCGCCGACCATGTTCTGACCGAGCGCACCCGCGTCGCCCGTCAGCGCGCCCAGGAAGGCGAGGTTCTTGCCGCACAGCTCGCTGGCAGCGCTGCCGCTGTCGCCGCTGTCGTCGCTGCCGGTGTCGTCGCCGCCGCCGCACGCAGCGGTCAGGCTCAGGACGGCCATGCCTGCCAGCGCAGCGAATCCGCGCATGGTCTTCTTCGAACGGATCATCAGTCCTCCGCTATCGGGGTGGTCGCGATCCGGGGGTGGGCCGGATCACACGGTGGAGGGAAACTAGCACCCCGGATTCGCCCCGTGGATCAACGTGGGAGTTCCTTCCCCGACCGTTGCCAATTCGTGACGTAACGATTTTCCGACTCGGTCGTGCTCACGCGCCGTCGGCGCCGTGCTCGACAACTCCTTCGGCGACCTCGCGCATGGACCGGCGAAGATCCATCGCCGTCTTCTGGATCCACCGGAAGGCTTCCGGCTCGCTCAGGCCGAGCTGCTGCTGCAGGACGCTCTTCGCGCGGTCGACCGCCTTGCGGGTGGCGAGCGACTCGTGGAGGTCGGCGACCTCGCGCTCGAGGGTGGCCACCTCCTCGAACCGGCTGACCGCCATCTCGATCGCCGGCACCAGGTCGGTGCGGGTGAACGGCTTGACGAGGTAGGCCATCGCCCCCGCGTCGCGGGCCCGCTCCACGAGGTCGCGCTGGGAGAACGCGGTCAGGATCACGACCGGCGCGATGCGCGCTCCGGCGATCTGCTCCGCGGCCGCGATGCCGTCGAGCACCGGCATCTTCACGTCCAGGATCACGAGGTCGGGGGTCAGCTGCTGCGCGAGCTCGATCGCCGTACGCCCGTCGCCGGCCTGCCCCACGACGTCGTAGCCCTCCTCCCCCAGCATCTCGGCGAGATCCATCCGGATCAGCGCCTCGTCCTCGGCGATGACGACGCGTCGACGTGCCTCGGGGTGGTCGGTGCTCTCGGCGGCAGGCTCGGTCACGGGGGCAAGGCTAGTCGGGTACGGTTTCCACGCTTCCCAGCCGGGTTGGCGGAATGGCAGACGCGATGGTCTCAAACACCATTGTCCGAAAGGGCGTGTGGGTTCGAATCCCACACCCGGCACCCTGATTGTCGGTGGCGCCCCCTTTCATGAGCGGGTGCCCCATGTTCGTCCCCAGTCAGTCGTCGACAGCGCCCTGGCGTGCTCAGACGCGGGCATGAACGATTCAGACAACGCCCGACGCCACGGGGTCGCGGTCAAGACCATCCGCAGGTGGCGTCGCCTCTACCAACGACGCGGGCAGGAGCGAGGACAACAGCACCTCGCGCCACCGTGCCCGCGCTGCGAGGACGGCCCGTTGGATCGCGTCGCCTATGCCGAGCTCCTCGGCTGGTACCTCGGCGACGGTTATGTTTCGCAGGGCAGGCGGCAGGTCTACAACCTGCACGTATACAACGACCAGCAGTACGCCCGACTCAACCAGCACGTCCTCGAGCTGATGAGCGCAGTCAAGCCCGGTTCGCGCCCACACGTTCGTCACGTGCCCGGGTGCGTCGTGTCGACCGTGGGCTGGAAGCACTGGCCCTGCCTGTTCCCTCAGCACGGCGCAGGCCGCAAGCACGAGCGGCCCATCGTCCTGGAGGACTGGCAGGCCGAGATCGTGCGTGCGTTCCCGTCGCACTTCCTGCGCGGGCTGTTCCATTCCGACGGCGCTCGGGTCGCCAACTGGGCCACTCGCGTCGTGGCCGGTGAACGCCGGCGCTACGACTACCCGCGCTGGCAGTTCAGCAACCGCTCCGACGACATCCTCGCCCTGTGCGGCTGGGCCCTCGACCTGGTCGGGGTGGCCTGGCGTCGATCAGGACCTTGGACCGTCTCGGTGTCGAGGAGAGAGGCGGTCGCGGACCTCGACGCCCTGATCGGCCCGAAGAGCTGACTCAGGTCGTGCGGCGGTAGGCCGGCGCGGCGCCGTTGATCGCGTCGCCCATCCGGTGGATGCGCAGCGCGTTGGTCGAGCCCGGGATCCCGGGCGGGCTGCCGGCGATGATGACGACGAGGTCGCCCTCCTTGACCCGCCCGATGTGGATCAGCGCCTCGTCGACCTGGCGCACCATCTCGTCGGTGTGCTCGACCTCGGCGCCCTGGAAGGTCTCCACACCCCAGGTCAGCGCGAGCTGGGAACGGGTGCGGGCCTCGGGGGTGAAGGCGAGGACGGGGACCGGGCCGCGGTAGCGCGAGAGGCGCTTGGCGGAGTCGCCGCTCACGGTGAAGGCCACCAGGAACACCGCACCGACCGACAGCGCCACCTCGGCGGCGGCCTTGGCGATGATGCCGCCTCGGGTGTGCGGCTGCCAGGTCACGGCGGCCATGTGGCTCAGGCCGTGGTCCTCGGTCGAGGCCACGATCCGCGCCATGGTCTGGACAGCGATGATCGGATACTCACCCACGCTGGTCTCGCCCGACAGCATGACTGCGTCGGCGCCGTCCAGCACCGCGTTGGCGACGTCGCTGGCCTCCGCGCGCGTCGGAGCGGGAGCGCCGATCATCGACTCCAGCATCTGCGTGGCGACGATGACGGGCTTGGCGTTGCGCCGCGCCTTGTCGATGATCAGCTTCTGGTGGATCGGCACGTCCTCGAGCGGGCACTCGACCCCGAGGTCGCCGCGGGCGACCATGATGGCGTCGAAGGCGTCCACGATCTCGTCGATGTTCTCGATCGCCTGGGGCTTCTCGATCTTGGCGATGATCGGGACGAAGACGCCCTCCTCACGCATGATCGCGCGGACGTCCTCGGCGTCGGCCGCGCTGCGCACGAAGCTGAGGGCGATGAAGTCGACGCCGAGGTTGAGCGCCCAGCGCAGGTCCTCGGTGTCCTTCTCCGACAGGGCCGGCACCGAGACCGCGACGCCGGGCAGGTTGATCCCCTTGTTGTTGGAGACCTTGCCCGGCACGACCACCTCGGTGACGACGTCGGTGCCGTCGACCGAGGTCACCCGCAGGCGCACCTTGCCGTCGTCGATGAGCAGCGGGTCGCCGGGCTTCACGTCGCCGGGCAGTCCCTTGTACGTCGTCCCGCACTGCTCGCCGTCGCCGAGGACGTCGCGGGTGGTGATCGTGAAGGTCGCGCCGCGCTTGAGCTTGACCGGGCCGTCGGCGAAGAGCCCGAGCCGGATCTTGGGTCCCTGGAGGTCGGCGAAGATGCCGACGCCGTGCCCCGACTCGTCGCTGGCCTTGCGGACCAGGTGGTAGAGCCGCTCGTGCTCGGCGTACTCGCCGTGGCTCATGTTGAGCCGGGCGACGTCCATGCCGGCGTCGACCAGCTCGCGGATGGCCTCGGCGGTCGAGACCGCCGGGCCGAGGGTGCAGACAATCTTCGCTCTACGCACGCCTCGACCCTAGCGGATCTTTGATCGATCCAAAGGACTCATCCGGTGAACGTCACACCGCCAGCGGGCGATCCGTCGGCTTGATCGGCACCGGCAGCGTCGAGGAGCCCGTGAGGTAGGTGTCGACGGCCGCCGCAGCGGCGCGACCCTCGGCGATCGCCCACACGATCAGCGACTGCCCGCGACCCACGTCGCCGGCCACGAACACGCCGTCCACGCTCGAGGCGTACGCCGCGTCGCGCACCACGTTGCCGCGCTGGTCGAGCTCCACGCCCAGCTGCTCGATGAGCCCGGGCTTCTCCGGGCCGGCGAATCCCATCGCGAAGAGCACCAGCTGGGCCGGGATCTCGCGCTCGGTGCCCTCGACCGGCTGGAACTTCGCGTCCACCTCGACCAGCCGCAGGCCGGAGACGTGGCCGTCGTCATCACCGAGGAACTTCTGCGTGGAGACGGCATAGACCCGCTCCCCGCCCTCCTCGTGCGCCGACGAGACGCGGAACGTCATCGGGTACGTCGGCCAGGGCTGGCCGCCCGGGCGGGTCTCCGGCGGCTGCGCCATGATCTCGAGCTGGGTGATCGAGCGCGCGCCCTGCCGGATGGAGGTGCCGAGGCAGTCGGCGCCGGTGTCGCCGCCGCCGATGATGACGACGTCCTTGTCGGTGGCCAGGATCTGGCCCTCCACCTCCTCACCGAGCGACGCGCGGTTGGACTGCGGCAGGAACTCCATCGCCTGGTGGATGCCCCCGAGCTCGCGACCCGGGACCTGCAGGTCGCGGGCCTCGGTCGCGCCCATCGCGAGCACCACGGCGTCGTATCGGTCACTGAGCTGCCGCCCGGTGAGCTCCTCGCCCACGTTGACGCCAGCGCGGAAGACGGTGCCCTCGCGCCTCATCTGGTCGAGGCGACGGTCGAGGTGCTTCTTCTCCATCTTGAACTCGGGGATGCCGTAGCGCAGCAGGCCGCCGATCTTGTCGGCGCGCTCGTAGACCGCGACCGTGTGGCCGGCGCGGGTGAGCTGCTGGGCGGCGGCCAGGCCGGCCGGGCCGGAGCCCACGACGGCCACGGTCTTGCCCGAGAGCCACTCCGGCGGCTGGGGCCGGACGTTGCCCTGCTCCCACGCCTTGTCGATGATCGAGACCTCGACGTTCTTGATCGTCACCGGGTCCTGGTTGATGCCCAGCACGCAGGCGGTCTCGCACGGCGCGGGGCACAGCCGCCCGGTGAACTCCGGGAAGTTGTTGGTCGCGTGCAACCGCTCGATCGCACCCTCCCAGTCGTCGCGCCAGACCAGGTCGTTCCACTCCGGGATGATGTTGCCCAGCGGGCAGCCCTGGTGGCAGAACGGGATGCCGCAGTCCATGCAGCGTCCGGCCTGCGGGGTGATGATCGGCAGCAGCGCGCGGCCGATGCCGTCGGGGTAGACCTCGTTCCAGTCCGAGACCCGCTCCTCGACGACGCGACGCGTCGCGACCTGGCGGCCCTCCTTCAGAAAGCCCTTCGGGTCAGCCATGTCGCGCCTCCTTCGTCGGCGCGCCACAGGCGGCCATCCTCTGCTCGATGTCCATGGAGTTCGCAAGCTCAGCCATGGAGTACCTCCATGATCCTGGCGTTGGCCTCGTCCTCGGTGAGGCCCTCGTCGAGGGCCTCCGCCCGGGCGTCGAGGACGCGCTTGTAGTCGCGGGGCATCACCTCGGTGAAGCGGCCCAGTGCGGTGTCCCAGTCGGCCAGCAGCTCGGCGGCGATGCTCGAGCCGGTCTCCTCGCCGTGCTGGGTGATGAGTGCCTTCAGCTCCTCGACCGCGTCGCCGGTGACGGGTCCGAGGTCGACGAGCTCGGGGTTGACCCGACCCTCGTCGAGGTCGAGCACGAAGGCGTAGCCGCCCGACATGCCGGCCGCGAAGTTGCGCCCGGTCGGGCCGAGCACCACCACCACTCCCCCGGTCATGTACTCGCAGCCGTGGTCACCAACGCCCTCCACCACGGCGCTCGCGCCGGAGTTGCGCACGCAGAAGCGCTCGCCGGCCTTGCCGCGCAGGAAGACCTGGCCCGACGTGGCGCCGTACGCGATCGTGTTGCCCGCGATGACCTGGTCGCTCGCGTCGAAGGTCGCACTGCGGTCGGGGCGCACGACGATCCGCCCGCCCGAGAGGCCCTTGCCGACGTAGTCGTTGGCGTCGCCCTCGAGCCGCAGCGTGATGCCGCGGGGCACGAAGGCGCCGAACGACTGGCCGGCCGAGCCGGTCAGGGTGATGTCGATCGTGCCGTCGGGCAGTCCCTCGCCGCGGTAGCGCTTGGTCACCTCGTGGCCGAGCATCGTGCCGACCGTGCGGTTGACGTTGCGTACGGCGACCTGGGCCCGCACGGGCTCGCCGTGCTCGAGCGCCGGGGCGGCGAGCGCGATCAGCTCGTTGTCCAGCGCCTTGTCGAGGGCGTGGTCCTGCCCCTTCGTGTTGCGCAGGTCCTGGTCGGCGAACTGGCCGAACTCACCGTGGGCCGAGGCCTGGTGCAGGATCGGCGTCAGGTCGAGGCCCTCCGCCTTCCAGTGGCCGACGGCCCGCTCGATGTCGAGCGACCCGACCTGCCCCACGGCCTCGTCGATGCTGCGGAAGCCGAGCTCGGCGAGGAGCTCGCGCACCTCCTCGGCGATGTAGGTGAAGAAGTTGACGACGTACTCCGCCTGACCGCTGTAGCGCTCGCGCAGGACGGGGTTCTGCGTCGCGACCCCGACGGGGCAGGTGTCGAGGTGGCAGACGCGCATCATGATGCAGCCCGAGACCACCAGCGGGGCGGTCGCGAAGCCGAACTCCTCGGCCCCGAGGAGCGCGGCGATGACGACGTCGCGACCGGTCTTGAGCTGGCCGTCGGCCTGCACGACGATCCGGTCGCGCAGCCCGTTGAGGAGCAGGGTCTGCTGGGTCTCCGCCAGGCCGAGCTCCCACGGACCGCCGGCGTGCTTGAGCGAGGTGAGCGGCGAGGCGCCGGTGCCGCCGTCGTGGCCGGAGATGAGCACCACGTCGGCGTGCGCCTTGGAGACGCCCGCAGCGACCGTGCCAACGCCGACCTCGGAGACCAGCTTCACGTGGACGCGGGCCGACGGGTTGGCGTTCTTGAGGTCGTGGATCAGCTGCGCCAGGTCCTCGATGGAGTAGATGTCGTGGTGCGGCGGCGGGCTGATGAGGCCCACGCCGGGGGTCGAGTGCCGCGTCTTCGCCACCCACGGGTAGACCTTGTGGCCCGGCAGCTGGCCGCCCTCGCCGGGCTTGGCGCCCTGCGCCATCTTGATCTGGATGTCGTCGGAGTTCGTGAGGTACTCGCTCGTCACCCCGAACCGGCCCGACGCGACCTGCTTGATCGAGCTGCGGCGCTCGGGGTCGTGGAGCCGGTCGGCGTCCTCGCCGCCCTCACCGGTGTTGGACTTGCCGCCCAGGCGGTTCATCGCGATGGCCAGGGTCTCGTGCGCCTCCTGGCTGATGGACCCGTAGGACATCGCACCGGTGGAGAAGCGCTTGACGATCTCGCTGACCGGCTCGACCTCGTCGATGCCGATCGGGGCGCGACCGGTCGACTCGCCGTCCTTGAAGCGGAACAGCCCGCGCAGGGTCATCAGCCGCTCGGACTGCTCGTCCACGCGCGAGGTGTACTGCTTGAAGACCTCGTAGCTGCCCGACCGGGTCGAGTGCTGGAGGCGGAAGACCGTCTCCGGGTCGAACAGGTGCGGCTCGCCCTCGCGGCGCCACTGGTACTCGCCGCCGATCTGCAGCTCGCGGTGGGCCGGGGCGATGCCGCCGCGGGGGTACGCCGAGGCGTGACGCCGCGCGACCTCCTCGGCGATCGTGTCGAGCTCGATCCCGCCGAGCTTGGAGGTGGTGCCGGTGAAGTACTTGTCGACCACGGCCTGCGAGAGACCGACCGCCTCGAAGATCTGGGCTCCGGTGTAGGACGCCACGGTGGAGACGCCCATCTTGGACATCACCTTGAGGACGCCCTTGCCGAGTCCCTTGATCAGGTTGGCGACGGCCTTCTCCGGCTCGACCTTGACGTAGTAGCCCTCGCGCGCGAGGTCCTCCACGGACTCCATCGCGAGGTAGGGGTTGACCGCCGCTGCGCCGTACCCGACGAGGAGGGCCACGTGGTGGACCTCACGGACGTCGCCGGCCTCGACGAGCAGGCCGACCTGGGTGCGGGTCTTCTCACGGACGAGGTGGTGGTGGACCGCACCCGTGAGCAGCAGCGACGGGATCGGTGCGAGCTCGGCGGTGGAGTGCCGGTCGGAGAGCACGATGACCCGCGCGCCGTCGGCGATCGCCTCCGACACCTCGACGCAGATCTCGTCGATGCGACGCGCCATCGCCTCGCCGCCGCCCTCGACCTCGTAGAGGCCGCGGGACACGTGGGTGATGAAGCCGGGCATGTCGCCGTCACGGTTGATGTGGCGGATCTTGGCGAGGTCGTCGTTGGAGATGACCGGGAACGGCAGCACGACCTGGCGGCACGACGCGGGCGCCGGCTCGAGCAGGTTGGCCTCGGGCCCGATGGTGCCGCTGAGGGAGGTGACGAGCTCCTCGCGGATCGCGTCGAGCGGCGGGTTGGTGACCTGGGCGAACAGCTGGGCGAAGTAGTCGAAGAGCAGTCGCGGCTTGTCGCTGAGCGCCGCGATGGGGGTGTCGGTGCCCATGGAGCCGAGCGCCTCGCCACCGGTGTTGGCCATCGGGGTCAGCAGGACGCGCAGCTCCTCCTCGGTGTAGCCGAAGATCTGCTGGCGCCTGGTGACCGAGGCGTGCGTGTGCACGATGTGCTCGCGCTCGGTGATGTCGTCGAGGTGGATCAGCCCGGCGTGCAGCCACTCGTCGTAGGGGTGCTCGCTCGCGAGCTCGGTCTTGATCTCCTCGTCCTCGACGATGCGGTGCTCGTCGGTGTCGACCAGGAACATCCGGCCCGGCTGGAGCCGGCCCTTGCGCACGATCGTCGCCGGGTCGAGGTCGAGCACGCCGACCTCGGAGGCGAGCACGACGAGGCCGTCCTCGGTGACCCAGTAGCGGCTGGGACGCAGGCCGTTGCGGTCGAGCACGGCGCCGATCTGGCTGCCGTCGGTGAAGACGACGCACGCCGGCCCGTCCCACGGCTCCATCAGCGAGGAGTGGAACTCGTAGAAGGCACGGCGCTTCTCGTCCATCTCGGCGTGGTTCTCCCACGCCTCCGGGATCATCATCAGCACCGAGTGGGGCAGCGAGCGCCCGCCCATGTGCAGCAGCTCGAGCACCTCGTCGAACGACGCGGAGTCGGAGTGGCCGGGCGTGCAGATCGGGTAGAGGCGCTCGAGGTCGCCGGGGATGACGGCGCTGTCGAGCAGCGCCTCGCGGGCGCGCATCCAGTTGCGGTTGCCCATGACGGTGTTGATCTCGCCGTTGTGGGCGATGAAGCGGAACGGGTGCGCGAGCGGCCAGCTCGGAAAGGTGTTGGTCGAGAACCGCGAGTGCACGACGGCCAGCGCCGAGGCGACCCGCTCGTCGACCAGGTCCGGGAAGAAGTTGTCGAGCTGGTCGGTCGTCAGCATGCCCTTGTAGGCCAGCGTGCGGCCCGAGAGCGACGGGAAGTACACGTCGGCCTCACGCTCGGCGCGCTTGCGCAGGCAGAAGGCGAGGCGCTCGAGCGCCATGCCGGCCACGCGGGACCCGGCACCGGCGACGAACACCTGGACGAAGCTCGGCATCACGCTCTTCGCGGTCGCGCCCAGCACGTCGGGGTTGGTCGGGACCTCGCGCCAGCCGAGCACGCTGAGGCCCTCCTCCGTCGCGATCTGCTCGATCTGCGCCTGGGTCTTGGCCAGCGAGTCGGGGTCGGCGACGAACGCGGTGCCGACCGCGTAGCTTCCGGCGCCCGGGAGGTCGAAGTCGACCACGTCGCGCAGGAAGGCGTCGGGCACCTGCAGCAGGATGCCCGCGCCGTCGCCGGAGTTGGTCTCGGCGCCGGCGGCACCACGGTGGTCGAGGTTGCGCAGGGCGGTCAGGGCCTGGGCCACGATGTCGTGGCTGGCGACTCCGGTCAGCGTGGCGACGAAGGCCACGCCACAGGCGTCGTGCTCGTGCCGGGGGTCATAGAGCCCCTGGGCCTGGGGGCCGACAAGTTGTCCCGAGGTCACTCGGCTTGCGGGCGGTGAGAAGGCGTCCATCTCGGGCGTTCTCCCGTCGTCGTGCGCTCACGGCACCGTCGGGGACGGACGTGAGCGGAGGTGATGGCGATCGGCAGGGGACGGCATTGGCCCGCGCACGGGAAAATCTATCACCGCACCAGCCGCACGGTGAGACAGCGATCTCAGTCCGCAGACTCGACCGCGGTCTCGTGCACGGACTCTTCCTCGGGCTGCCGGGAGTAGACCTGCTCCTCGCGCCCGGGGTGCCGTCGCCCGGCCCAGACGAAGTAGGCGGTGGCGAGCACGAAGAGCACGATCGAGGTCCACTCGTTGAACCGCAGGCCGAGCACGTCCTTGAGCTGCACGTCGTCGATGCGCAGGCTCTCGATCCAGAACCTCCCGAGCGTGTAGGTCATGACGTAGAGGGCAACGACCCGTCCGTGCCCGAGCCGCAGGCGCCGGTCCAGCCAGACCACCAGCGCGAAGGCCGCCACGCACCACAGGAACTCGTAGAGGAACGTCGGGTGGAAGGTCGCGTTGTCGAGGTAACCGTCGGGGCGGTGCGCCTCGTCGATCTCCAGCGCCCACGGCAGGTCGGTCGGGCGGCCGAAGAGCTCCTGGTTGAACCAGTTGCCCCAGCGGCCCAGCGCCTGGGCGATCAGCACGCCCGGAGCCATGGCGTCGAGGACCGGCAGCAGCTTGATGCCGCGCAGGCGGGCGCCGATGACGACGCCGAGCGCGCCCATCGCGATCGCGCCCCAGACGCCCAGCCCGCCGCGCCACACGTACAGCGCGGTGATCGGGTTCTTGTCCTCGCCGAAGTAGAGCTGCCAGTCCGTCATCACGTGGTAGAGCCGGCCGCCCACCAGGCCGAACGGGACGGCCCACACGGCGAGGTCGGCGATCTCGCCGGCCGTGCCTCCCCGCGCCACCCAGCGGCGCTCGCCGATCCAGATGGCGACCATGATGCCGGCGATGATGCACAGGGCGTAGCCGCGCAGCGGGAACGGTCCGATGTCCCACGTCCCCTGGCTCGGGCTCGGGATGCTGAGGAGGGTGATCAGGGAGGTCATCGGGCGCTCATTCGCTCAGGAGGTGCTGGAGGTCGGCGGCCAGCTGGGCGGAGGACACGTCCTCGCTCCAGTAGGCGATGCCCTCGTCGTCGGCGTCGATCGCCACGATCTGGGTGCCGTGGGTGACGTCGTAGCCGCCGCTGGGCAGCTTGTCGCCCTGCTCGACCGAGATGGCCAGCGGCTTGGCCACGTCGATGATCGTGCGGAGGTCACCGCTGACGCCGATGAAGTCGGCGTCGAAGTTGGTGGCGTACTGGTCGGTCAGCTCAGGGGTGTCGCGCTGCGGGTCGGTGGTGATGAAGACGACGTCGACGTCGGAGCGCTCGTCGGCGTCCAGGCGGGACACGGCCGAGGCCATCGTCGACATGACGATGCCGCAGATGTCGGGGCAGTGGGTGTAGCCGAAGAAGACCAGCGTCAGCTTCTTGTCCGTGTCGTCGACCAGGCTGTACGGCGACGACACCCAGTCCGTCGAACCGTCATCCACCTCAACGAGATCTGCGGTGGTCAACGTTGCACCGTCGACCGTGAACGGCGGGTCGAGCAGCGTGCCCGTCATCGCGTGGCCGGCATCCACCTCGGCCTGGGCGCCGCATCCCGAGAGCAGGGCCGCGGTTAGCCCGACACCCAGCCATCGGCGGAGGTCACGCACGCCGTACTCCCCCGGCGAGGTCCTCGGTGAGGGCGCGCAGCGCGGCCAGCCCGGCGTCCAGGTCGCCCTCGTGGTCGAGCAGGGTGCGCACGAACGCGGAGCCGACGATCACGCCGTCGGCGTACGCCGCGATCTCGGCCGCCTGGTCGCCGTTGCTCACCCCCAGGCCGACCCCGATCGGGAGCTCGGTCGTGGCGCGGGTGCGCTCGACGAGCGGACCCGCGAGGTCGCTGGTCGTGGTGCGCGCACCGGTCACGCCCATGACGGCCGTCGCGTAGACGAAGCCACGGCTGGCGGCCGTGGTCAGCGCGATCCGCTCGGGCGTCGAGCTGGGCGCGACGAGGAACACCTTGTCGAGGTCGTGCTCGTCAGCGGCTGCGATCCACTCCCCGGCCGAGTCGGGCGTCAGGTCGGGGGTGATCAGACCGGCACCGCCGGCGCTGGCGAGGTCTCTCGCGAACCGCTCCACGCCACTGTGCCCGTCGATGCGTCGGCTGGCGCCTCCGTAGTGCTCGATCGGGTTCCAGTAGGTCATCACCAGCGTCGGAGCGCCGGTCGCGGCGACGGCCTCGACGACGCGCAGCACGTCCTTCGTGCGGATCCCGCCCTCGAGGGCCTGCTGGGCGGCCGCCTGGATGGTCGGTCCGTCCATCACCGGGTCGCTGTAGGGCAGGCCGATCTCGATCACGTCGCAGCCGGCCTCCACCATGACCTTGAGGGCCTCGATCGAGCCGTCGACGGTCGGGTAGCCGGCGGGGAGGTAGCCCACCAGCGCGGCGCGGCCCTCGGCCCTCGCCTTCTCGAACGCGGTCGAGACGCCGGTGCGTCCGCTCACTGCTCTCCCCCCTCGATCGGGAGGTCCGCCTCCGGGCCCTCCTCGGCGTCGCCGAGGCCGAACCACTCGATGGCGGTGCCCATGTCCTTGTCGCCGCGTCCCGACAGGTTGATGACCACCGTCGCGTCCGGACCCTTCTCCTGCCCGAGCCGCCGCGCGACCTCGAGGCCGCCGTGCAGCGCGTGCGCCGACTCGATGGCCGGGATGATGCCTTCGGTGCGGCTCAGCAGGGCCAGCGCCTCCATCGCCTCGGCGTCGGTGACAGGGGTGTACGTCGCCCGCCCGGTCGCCGCGAGGTGGGCGTGCTGCGGCCCCACCCCGGGGTAGTCCAGGCCGGCCGAGATCGAGTGGGACTCGATGGTCTGGCCGTCCTCGTCCTGGAGGACGTAGGTGCGGGCGCCGTGCAGCACGCCCGCGTCGCCGGCGTGGATGGTCGCCGCGTGGCGACCGGTCTCGACCCCGTCGCCGCCCGGCTCGAAGCCGTGGATCTCCACCGACTCGTCGTCGAGGAACGCGGTGAACAGCCCGATGGCGTTGGACCCGCCGCCGACGCAGGCGGCGATGGCGTCCGGCAGCGCGCCGTACTGCTCGAGGCACTGGGCCCGTGCCTCGTCGCCGATCCCGCGGGTGAAGTCACGCACCATGCTCGGGAACGGGTGCGGCCCGGCGGCGGTGCCGAAGAGGTAGGCGGTGTGGTCGACGCTGGCCACCCAGTCGCGCAGCGCCTCGTTGATCGCGTCCTTGAGGGTCGCACTGCCCGACTCGACCGGGACGACCTTGGCGCCCAGCAGCTGCATGCGCGCGACGTTGAGGGCCTGGCGACGGGTGTCGACGGCGCCCATGTAGACGGTGCAGTCGAGGTCGAAGTAGGCCGCAGCGGTGGCGCTGGCCACGCCGTGCTGGCCGGCGCCGGTCTCCGCGATGACGCGGGTCTTGCCCATCCGCTTGGTCAACAGGGCCTGGCCGAGCACGTTGCGGATCTTGTGGGCGCCGGTGTGGTTGAGGTCCTCGCGCTTGAGCAGCACGCGGGCGCCGACCTGCGCCGAGAGCCGCTCCGCGTGGTAGAGCAGGCTGGGGGTGCCGGCGTACTCGCGGCAGATCGCCTCGAAGGAGTCGACGAACTCCGGGTCCGCCATCGCCTCCTGCCAGGCGACGGTCAGCTCGTCGAGCGCGGCGACGAGGGCCTCCGGCATGAACCGGCCACCCCACGTGTCGCCGAAGTAGCCGAGCTCGTCCGCGTCGTACTTCGTCGTCGTCGTCATGCCACTCCCGTCATCGCGCGCACCGCAGCCTGCGGGTCGCCGTCCTTCACCAACGCCTCGCCCACGAGCACCGCACGGGCGCCCTCGGTGACGAAGCGCTTCACGTCGTCGGGTCCGTTGATCCCCGACTCGGCCACCAGCACCCGGTCGTCCGGCACCAGCGGCGCGAGCCGCCCGAAGGTGTCGGGGTCGACAGCCAACGTCTTGAGGTTGCGCGCGTTGACGCCGACCAGCTCGGCACCGAGCGCGACCGCGCGCTCGGTCTCGGACTCGTCGTGGACCTCGACGAGCACCGTCAGCCCGAGCTCGCGCGCCTCGTCGTACAACCGGCGCAGCTCGTCGTCGTCGAGCGCCGCGACGATGAGCAGCGCCAGGTCGGCGCCGGCGGCACGGCCCTCGACGAGCTGGTAGCTCGAGACGATGAAGTCCTTGCGCAGGATCGGCGTCTCGACCGCGGCACGCACGGCACGCAGGTCGTCGAGCGAGCCGTGGAAGCGACGCTGCTCGGTGAGGACCGAGATCGCGGCTGCGCCGCCGCGGGAGTACGCCGCAGCGAGCTCGGCGGGATCGGGGATGTCCGCCAGCGCACCCTTGCTCGGGCTGGCCCGCTTCACCTCGGCGATCACGCTCGACCCCTGCGCGCGGAAGTGCGGCATCGGGTCGCGTGTGGGATCGACGTCGGCGAGGGCCGCACGCACGTCGGCGAGCGGTGTGGCGGCCTCGCGAGCGGCGAGATCCTCGCGGACGCCGGCGATGATCTCATCGAGCACGGACATGTCCCTACCTTCTCACCCGGACACCAGTGCCGGGTCGGGTGGTTCAGGCAGCGAGCCAGGATCCGGGCAGGTTGCGCACGACGGTGAACACGGCGAGCACCACGAGACCGACGACCCACACCGAGGTGGGGACCACCAGCGGTCGCATCGCCTCCCCGCCCCGCCAGCAGGCGACCAGGCGCCGCGCCCAGAGGAGGAGGACGACCGGGATGGCCAGCACGACCAGCACGTTGCTCGACAGGGCCGCGGCGAGGTCGAGGTGGGTGAGGTCGTTGACCGCCCGGAGGCCACCGCACAGCGGGCAGTCGAGGTCGGTCAGCAGCTTCGTCGGGCAGTAGCCCCAGGCGCCGCTGACGTGCGGGTCACGCAGCCGCAGGGCGAGGCTCGCGACGGCGACGAGTCCGCCGATCGCCAGCGGGGAGGCGAGCCGACCGGCCCGCTCGCTCATGCGCTCAGTGGTGCTCGGTGTGGAAACCGAGCCGCGCCATGACCAGGAAGAGCGGGAAGGACACGACACCGAGGGCGATCCCGATCCAGAACAGCACCATGTTCACGGGGGTCAGCATCAGCGCGATCCCGCCGACGAGGAAGCCGAGCATGGCGACGCCGACGGCAGTCCAGGCTGCAGGAGTGTTGCCGTGGTTGTCCGCCATGTGAAGAGCTCCCTGATCGTGTCCGTCCGTGCGAGGTCAGTCTAGGGGGCGCTCGCCCTCGGTCGGGTCACGACCCTCGTCGAGGGCCTTCCAGAGGTCGATGTTGCCCTCGGGCTCCGTCGGCGCCGTCCCCTCACCGGTCGGGGCGTCGTAGCGCGCACCCATCTCGGGCCAGGCCGGCGTGAAGCGGACGGCGGCCGCCGTGGTGAACACGCTCGCGACGGCGGCGACCAGCGCAGCGGCGTACCACCACGTGAAGGTCGAGTCGACCTCGACGTCGCCGACCGTGCTCCGCAGGGCGTCGCGGAACGAGTCCGGCAGCGTGAACCAGGCGGACACGGTGGTGACGAGCAGGCCCAGCGCGCTGACGGCGCCCAGCACCGCCACGCCGCGTCGGACGCGGGCGCGTGTCACGAGGACGACGCCCCAGCAGGCCAGGACGACGAGGCTGAGCGCGGCGGCCAGCGGCATCTCGCCGGGGGCGGAGACCTCGAGGGTCGAGGCCATGGCTCCGCCGCTGGCGGTGGCCTGCCCGGCGCTCATCGCGACCCAGGCCTTGGTGCCCGCGACGGCCGCCAGCGCGCTGGAGGCGAGACCGAGGAGGACGACCGGACCGAAGGTGCTCCGCCGGGTGCCGTCCTCAGGCATCGAGCTGGTCCGCGTCGAAGCAGGTGCGGTCGCCCGTGTGGCAGGCCGCGCCGACCTGGTCGACCTTGAGGAGCAGGGTGTCGCCGTCGCAGTCGAGCCGCACCTCGCGGACGTGCTGGACGTGTCCGCTGGTGTCGCCCTTGGCCCAGTACTCCTGGCGCGAGCGGCTCCAGTACGTCGCGCGGCCGGACGTCAGCGTGCGCGCCAGCGCCTCGTCGTCCATCCAGCCGAGCATCAGCACCTCGCCGGTGTCGTACTGCTGCGCGATCGCGGGGACCAGTCCGTCGGGGGTCCGCTTGAGGCGTGCGGCGATGGCGGGGTCGAGGTCGGTCACGCCCCCAGTATCAGGGGTCGAGGTGATCGGCCTCGCGCTGCGCCCACGTGCGGGCGCACTCCGCGGTGACGGGGCCGGGGGCAGGCAGGTCGCGGTCGTCCCAGCGGCTGATCGCCTGCACGTCGCGCGTGGTGGAGACGAGGAACGCCTCGCTCATCCGTGCGGCCACCTCGGCCATCGGCTCGTCGACCTCGACTCCCCCGCACCACTCGAGCACCAGCGCCCGGGTCACGCCGGCCAGGCAGCCGCTCGCCAGCGTCGGGGTCCGGAGCTCGCCGTCGACGACGTAGAAGACGTTGGACCCGGTCCCCTCGCACAGGTCACCCACTGTGTTGGCGAACATCGCCTCGCTCGCCCCGTGCTCGCGGGCGTGTGCGAGGGCGATGACGTTCTCGGCGTACGACGTCGTCTTGAGGCCGGCGGTCGCGCCGCGCTCGTTGCGCGGCCACGGCACGGTGCGTACGGCGGTCGACGCCGCCGCAGGCTCGATCGCCGAGTAGGCCACGACCAGGGTCGCCGGACCGTCACCCCGGCCCGAGCCCATCGGGGCCGGCCCGGCGGTGAGGGTGATCCGCAGCCGGCCGATCGGGTCGGCGCTGCCCGCGAGCACCGCATCCACCCCGTGGCGTACCTCCGCCTCGTCGGGAGCCTCCAGGCCCAGGCCCTTCGCCGAGTGGCCGAGACGGGTCAGGTGCCGCGTGAGCGCGAACGGCTCGCCGTCGAGCGTCTTGACCGACTCGAAGACCCCGTCACCGACCGTGAACCCGTGGTCGGTGACGCTCAGCACCGCGGCGGTGGGATCGTCGAGGAGCTGTCCGTCGAACCAGGCGCGCATGGCGTCACTCTAGGCGTGCGGACGGGCCGAAACCGGCGCCAGGACACGCGTTCGCCGACCCGATTTTGGCACCCGTCAACCCATCGGCTACTGTTCTGCTCGCACTTGACGCCGGTTCGCCGGGGTCG
Source organism: Nocardioides currus (assembly GCF_003057875.1). GTDB lineage: Bacteria > Actinomycetota > Actinomycetes > Propionibacteriales > Nocardioidaceae > Nocardioides > Nocardioides currus. The sequence goes on from NZ_PYXZ01000012.1 coordinate 45,848, forward strand.
AAATGCAGGCGGACATAGCTCAGTTGGTAGAGCGCAACCTTGCCAAGGTTGAGGTCGCGAGTTCGAGTCTCGTTGTCCGCTCGGAGAGGTCTCTCCCCGTGCCTTCTGTAATTGGGAAGGCCTCCGCGGTGGGTTGGCCGAGAGGCGAGGCAACGGACTGCAAATCCGTGTACACGGGTTCAAATCCCGTACCCACCTCCACGCTCCACAACTCAACAAGCACCACCCGGAGCATCACACGGGCGATTGGCGCAGCGGTAGCGCGCTTCCCTGACACGGAAGAGGTCACTGGTTCAAACCCAGTATCGCCCACCATCGAGACAGAGCCCCTGACCACCGGTCAGGGGCTCGTTCGTCGTCCGGGGTCTGGTGTCCCCCGGGTCTCGGTCGATCCCAGTCGTCCGATGACCGGGATCGACCACGACTCCGGTCATCCCGACGAGGCGTCAGCCCAGCGAGGCGTCGTGCACGCGGATCGCGATCTGGGTGCGGTTGGTGACCTGGAGCTTCTCGAAGAGCGTCGTGACGTAGCCCTTCACCGTCGTCACCGACAGGTGCAGCTCGGCGGCGATCTCGGCGTTGGACAGGCCGCGCCCGACGGCGAGGGCGACGTCGTGCTCGCGCTCGGTGAGGGCGGCGACGAGCCGACCCGCCTCGCGACCGCGGTCGTGCCCGCCCTGCTGGCGCAGCCGGTCGATCAGCGTGCGCGCGACCGAGGGCGACAGCATCGGTTCACGTCGGCGACCCGGCGGACGGCCTCGACGATCTCGGCGGGCGGGGTGTCCTTGAGGAGGAAGCCGTCGGCTCCGGCGCCGAGGGCGTCGACGACGTGCTCGTCGGCGTCGAAGGTCGTCAGCACGATCACCCGCGGAGGGCCTGGCTGGCTCATCAGCTCGCGGGTCGCCTGCAGCCCGTCGAGACGAGGCATCCGGATGTCCATCAGCACGACGTGCGGGCGCTCCGCCCGCACCAGGGCGACGCCCTCCCGACCGTCGGAGGCCTCGCCGACCACCTCGATGTCGTCGTGCTCGGCCAGCATCAGCCGCAGTCCGGCGCGCACGAGCGCGTCGTCGTCGACGATGGCGACGCGCACGGTCGGAGTCTCTGTCACGGGGACCACGGGATCCACCCTCTCAGGACGAAGTCGCGGGCGACCCGGTCGGCGTCGAGCCGTCCGCCGCCGAGCTCTGCCCGCTCGGCCAACCCGATCAGCCCGAGCCCGGCCCCGGGCGTGGTGGAGCGCCCGAAGCCGAGCGGGTTGCGGAGCTCGATCGTGATGCCGTCCTCGGGGGTGCCGTCGACGTCGATGGCGAGGTCCGCGCCCGGGGCGTGCTTGCGGGCGTTGGTGAGGCCTTCCTGCACGATCCGGTACAGCGTGCGGCCGGCGGCGTCGGGGACCTCCGTGCCCGTGTGGATCCCGTCTCGGAACCGCACCCGCATCCCGGCCTCCCGCGCCTCCTCGACCAGGTCGGCGAGATCGCCGTACGTCGGTTGCGGGCTGCGCTGCACGCCGTCGGCGTCCTCCCGGAGCACCCCGAGGATGCCCCTCAGGTCGGTGAGCGCCAGCGTGGCGGTCTCGCGGATCACGCCGCCGATCTCGCGGACCTCGTCGCCGCTCAGGGTGGTGCGGTAGCTCAGGGCGCCGGCGTGCATGGAGATCGCGGAGATCCGGTGCGCGAGGACGTCGTGCATCTCGCGGGCGATCCGGCTGCGCTCCTCGAGCCGCGAGCGGTGAGCGCGCATGTCGCGTTCGGCCTCCGCCACCACCGCCCGTCGTCGTAGCGTCCACATCAGCTCGCGGCGCGACCCGATGTAGAGCCCCCACGCGATCAGGGCAGCCATCACCACGAGGTTGAGGACGGGGGTCAACCAGGCGGGATCCACCTGCGAGACCGGGCTGATGCGGGCGTAGACCTCCGCGGCCACGAAGTTGAGCACACCCACCGCCGCGACCTCGCGCCACCGACGCCGCGTCGCCAGCGAGACCAGCGCCAGGCTGGAGGGACCGGCCGCCGCGCTGGAGACGGACGAGAGCAGGGCGGTGACGACCGCCACGGGCACCGGCCATCGACGACGGAAGGCCACCAGGACGAGCGCACCGACCCCGACCAGCAGGTCGAGCACGAGGCGCAGCGTCGAGGTCTCACCGATGAGCTGGACCCAGCCGACGCCGCTGAGCAGCAGGACGACGACGAGGCGCCAGGCCTGGTGGAACCAGCGCAGCGGCGGCTGGTACTCCTCCGGCCGCGGCCGCCCCTCGTCAGGCACTCCTCCACCCTAGGTCGCGCGAGGCCGCGCCACATCGTCCCTTGGTCCGGGCCACCCCCGACCAAAGGACCCCGCCGGGAGACCACCAAGGTGCGCCCCGGGTCCGTGCCGATGCCCGGTGTGCGGCAGCGGCCCCGGAACACACGATGGGACGCATGATCGAAGTCAAGAACCTCACTCGGACCTACGGCGACCACACCGCCGTCGACGACGTCACCTTCAGCTGCAAGCCGGGCCGTGTCACCGGGTTCCTCGGACCCAACGGTGCCGGCAAGACCACGACCATGCGGATCATGGTCGGCCTCAGCTCGGCCAGCAGCGGCGAGGTCACCATCGGCGGCTACGACTACCACGACATCCCCAACCCCGGGCACCACGTCGGCGTCCTCCTCGACGCCGGCGCACAGCACTCCGGGCGCACCGGACGCGAGATCCTGACCATCGGCGCCAGGACGATGCGACTGCCGGCCTCCAGGGTCGACGAGATGCTCGAGATGGTGTCGCTGACCGAGACCGAATCGCGCCGCAAGCTGCGCAACTACTCGCTCGGCATGAAGCAGCGGCTCGGCATCGCGCACGCCCTGCTCGGGGACCCGGAGGTGCTGATCCTCGACGAACCGGCCAACGGGCTCGACCCCGCCGGCATCCGCTGGATGCGGGACCTGCTGCGGGGCTACGCCGGCCGCGGCGGCACCGTGCTGCTCTCGAGCCACCTCCTCAACGAGGTCGAGCTCGTGGCCGACGAGATGGTCCTCATCGGCCGCGGCCGGATCGTCGCCCAGGGCGACAAGTTGAGCCTCGCCTCGCTCGACACCACCGAGAGCACGCTCGTCACCGCCCTCGACAGCGAGGCGCTCGTCCGCGGGATCGAGGCGTCGGGCTGGAGCCTCGCACCCGAGGGCGACGGGTTCCGCGTCGCGGCCGCCCCCGCCGACGTGTCCCGCGCGGCGATCGAGCACCGCATCGTGCTCACCGACCTGCGCAGCGGCGCCGCCGGGCTCGAGGACATGTTCCTCGAGCTCACCTCCACGGCCCAGCGCGAGGGTGCTGCCGCGCCCGAGTCGCTGGCCTCCATCTCCTCCGCGAAGGGATCGCACCGATGAGCACCCCGACCACGCCCGCCACCGCCGCCCCCCAGACCACCTTCGACGTCTCCGGCACGCCGCACCTCGGCTTCGGGACGCTCGTCTCGGTCGAGCTCCGCAAGACCGTCGACACCCGCGCCGGTCGCTGGCTGGTGGCCGCGATCCTGGCCCTCACCGCGGCGGCGATGGTGCTGTTCTTCGCCATCTCCGACGACGCCGACCGCGTCTTCGAGAGCTTCATCGGCTTCGCCGCGACGCCGCAGGGCTTCCTGCTCCCGGTCCTCGGCATCCTGCTCGTGACCAGCGAGTGGAGCCAGCGCACCGCGATCGTGACGTTCGCCCTGGCCCCCTCCCGCACACAGGTGATCGGGGCCAAGGTGGTCGCCGCGCTGCTGCTCGCCTTCGTCGCCTTCGCGGGCGCGGTCGGAGTCGCGGCGCTCGCCACCGTTGCCGGCGGCACCGACGACGGCTTCGGCGACGTGACCGTCCTGACCTTCGTGCTCTTCCTCGGACTGCAGCTCCTGACGATCCTCCAGGGCGTGGCCTACGGCCTGCTCCTGCTCAACACCCCGGCCGCGATCGTCGCCTTCTTCGTGCTCCCAGTCGCCTCGTCGATCCTCTTCGGCACCGTCCCCGCGCTGGAGGACCTCGGTCCGTGGCTCGACCTCCAGACCGCGCAGCAGCCGCTCTTCGACGGCAACTTCTCCGTCGACGGCGAGCAGCTGGCCCACCTCGGGGTCGCGTCGCTGATCTGGATCGTGCTGCCGTTCGTGGCGGGCTGGACGCGCGTGATGCGCGCCGAGATCAAGTAGCCGCGAGCCCGGACCCGTCGCCGCCCGAATCGTTCGGGCGGCGACGGGGTACGACGGGTGCGACAGCCACGCAGCGGCGTACCCCAGGAGGAACCGTGCCCGAGAAGAAGTCACCCGGCCCGTCCGTGAAGGACGACGAGCTCTACGAGAAGCTCCGCGACGAGGGCAACAGCAAGGAGAAGTCGGCCCGGATCGCCAACGCCGCCGCGGCCGAGGGCCGCTCCGCGGTCGGCGAGCGCGGTGGAGAGGCGTCCGACTACGAGGATCGCACCGTCGAGGAGCTGCGCCGGCGCGCCGCCGAGCTGGAGATCGACGGCCGGTCGTCGATGAGCAAGAGCGAGCTGATCGACGCGCTACGCAACCACTGAGCGACTATTCGGACGGCTCCGGGACGTCGACGTCGATGTCCTTGCAGTCCACCTCCGGGTTGACCCCGAAGTAGTTCAACGGTCCCGCGACGATGGTCAGGGCGATGTTGCCCGCCTCCGCGCAGTTGGTCTCCGCGTCGGAGAAGTAGTCGCGCTGGTAGGCCGCGAAGGCGCCGATGACGAGCCACACGACGAGGAGGAGCGAGATGAGTCGGGCCATCTCGCGACCGTAGGCCCACGAGGGTCGCGCCGACCTCACCCCGGGGGGTGTGCCCGTAGGTTCGAGGCATGTCGACCACCGAAGCACGAGCCACCATCGGCCTGACCGGGCTCGCCACCATGGGCCGCAACCTGGCCCGCAACATCGCCCGCAACGGCCACACCATCGCCGTCCACAACCGGACCACGGCCCGCACGACCGCGCTGCTCGAGGAGTACGGCGACGAGGGCGACTTCGTCGGCTGCGAGTCCCTCGAGGAGCTGGTGGCCGCCATCGAGCGCCCGCGCGCCATCGTCGTCATGGTCAAGGCCGGCGAGGCCACGGACGCCGTCGTCGACGAGCTCGTCCCGCTGCTCGACGCGGACGACATCGTCGTGGACGCCGGGAACGCCCACTTCGCCGACACCCTCCGACGCCAGGAGGCGCTGGCCGCGCACGGTCTGCACTTCGTCGGGATGGGCGTCTCGGGCGGCGAGGAGGGTGCGCTCGACGGCCCCTCGATCATGGTCGGCGGCTCCGACCACGCCTACGAGCGACTGCAGCCCGTGGTCGAGTCGATCGCCGCGCTCGTCGACGGCACCCCGTGCTGCGCGCACGTGGGGCCGGACGGCGCCGGTCACTTCGTGAAGATGGTCCACAACGGCATCGAGTACGCCGACATGCAGCTGATCGCCGAGTCCTACGACCTGCTCCGCTCGGTCCTCGGCCTCGCGCCCGCCGAGGTGGCCGACGTCTTCGAGGAGTGGAACGGCGGCGACCTCGAGTCGTTCCTGATCGAGATGACCGCCGACGTGCTGCGCCACGTCGACCACGAGAGCGGGCGACCCTTCGTGGACGTCGTCGTCGACGCCGCCGAGCAGAAGGGCACCGGGCGCTGGACGGTGCAGGACGCGCTCGAGCTCGGCGTGCCGATCACCGGCATCGCCGAGGCGACCTTCGCCCGCTCGCTGTCGGGCCACACCGAGCAGCGCGAGGCCGCGCGCGCCGTCTTCGCCACGGAGCCGGTCACCCTCGACGTCGACCGCGACACCTTCGTCGACCAGGTCCGGGCGGCGCTCTACGCCTCCAAGGTCGTCGCCTACGCCCAGGGCTTCGACCACATCGCCGCCGGAGCCGAGGCCCACGACTGGGACATCGACCTCGGCGAGGTCGCCACCATCTGGCGGGGCGGCTGCATCATCCGGGCGCAGTTCCTCGACCGCATCCGCGAGGCCTACGCCGACGAGCCCGACCTCACCACGCTGCTGACCACCGCCTACTTCGCCGACGCGATCACCGACGGTGTCGACGCGTGGCGCGAGGTGGTCGCGACCGCCGTGCGCGCCGGGGTGCCGACGCCGACCTTCTCCTCGTCCCTGGCCTACTTCGACGGGCTGCGCCGCGAGCACCTGCCCGCGGCGCTGATCCAGGCGCTGCGCGACAACTTCGGCGCGCACACCTACGCCCGCGTCGACCGTGACGGCACCTTCCACACCCGGTGGGCCGAGGACGGGCGGCCCGAGGAGCAGCAGGACGACTGAGGGAATCGTCGGGCCCGCTTCGGGTACGTCGCAGCGTCCGCCCAACCGTCCTGAGCCACGCCGAGAGGATCCTCATGCCCGACCTGACCGGCAAGACCGTCGCCATCATCGCCACCGACTTCTTCGAGGAGGCCGAGCTGGTGCGTCCCCGCGACGAGCTGCGGGAGGACGGCGCCACGGTCGTCGTGCACTCCCCCTCCGGCGACGCGATCCAGGCCGTCGAGGGTGACACCAGCCCCACGCAGCAGGTGGAGGTGGACGGATCGCTCGGCGACCTCGACCTGGACTCCGTCGACGCGTTGATCGTCCCCGGCGGCACGGTGAACGCCGACCGGATGCGGGTCGACGAGGACGCCGTCGAGCTCGTGCGGCGCGCGGCCTCGTCCGGCAAGCCGCTCGCGGTGATCTGCCACGGGCCGTGGGTCCTCGTGTCGGCCGGGGTGGCCCAGGGTCGACGGCTGACCAGCTACGCCAGCCTCAAGGACGACCTCACCAACGCCGGCGCGTCGTGGGAGGACAGCGAGGTGGTGGTCGACGACAACCTGATCACCAGCCGCGACCCCGACGACCTGCCCGCGTTCATCGCAGCCATCACCTCGGCCCTCAGCTGAGCGTGGCGGTCAGCCACACCGCCTGGTAAGGCCGCAGGCGGACGTCACCGGGGCCGTCGAGGTGGGGCGCTCCCCCGCTGACGTGGTCGTGGCTGCCGTGCGGCTCGAGCCCGAGGTCCCGCAGGTGGCTGCCCCACACCCACCGGTCGGTGTCGGTGACGTTGTACGCGCCGACCATCGGTCCGAGCGGATGGAGGCGCAGGGTCAGCAGGACGCCGGAGTCGTGCGGGTCGAGCACGGTCGTGCCGGTCGCCGCGTGGAGGTGCGGGGTGCCGGCGCGGGCGGCCACCAAGCGTCGTACGCGCTGGAAGAGGTCCTGGTCCTCCTCGACCGACCACGGCATCCGCGGCCGGTGGGCCCAGCGGTTGTCGTCGCCGTGCTGCGGGTCGTCGGCCCAGCCGATGTCGTTGAGGAGGCCGATCTCGTCGCCCATCCACAGCACCGGCAGGCCGCCCCAGCCGAGGATCAGCGCGTGCGCCAGCAGGATCCGGTCGACCGCCCACGGGTCGCCCGCCTCGAGCCCGGCCAGGCTCGCCAGCGTGCCCGAGATGCGCCGGTCCCCCGTCTCCGGGTTGTGCTGGAAGACGAGACCGCGCGCCCACGAGCCCGGGAACGAGCCGGCGTAGAAGTCGGCGAGGAAGGAGCGGTGGCGGAATCCGTCCACGCCGACCGCCGCCGCGTCGCCGTCGTCGATGGCCCAGCCGATGTCGTCGTGGCAGCGTGCGTAGGTGATCCACGCAGTGGAGGTGGGGATCGGGTCGATCCGCCGCAGCGCCTCGCTGGCCAGCCGCACGTCGCCGGTCGCCAGCATCGACCAGACCTGGACCATCAGCCCGTTGTGGTAGGCGAGGTCGCTGACCTTGCCGTGGTGGGCGCCGACGCCGAGGTAGCCGACGAGGTCGCGGGGCCCGACGATCGCCTCCGCCTTGAAGATGGTCGCGGGGCAGGCCAGCTTCGTCACGGTGTGCAGCGCCTGCGTGAGCGCGTGCACCTCGGGCTGGTTCTGGCAGGAGGTGCCCATCCGCTTCCAGATGAAGGCGATCGCGTCGAGGCGCAGCGCCTCGACGCCCCGGTTGGCCAGGGCGAGCACGATGTCGGCGTACTCGCAGAAGACGTCTGGGTTGGCCCAGTTGACGTCCCACTGCCAGGAGTTGAAGGTCGTCCAGACCCAGCCGTCGAGGTCGTCGTCCCAGGTGAAGCTGCCGGGGGCGAAGTCGGGGAAGACCTCGGGCAGGGTCGCCTCGAACGCGTCGGGCACCTCCCGGTCGGGGTGGACGATGAAGTAGTCGCGGTAGTGCGGGTCCCCCGCCCGCGCCTTCTCGGCCCACTCGTGCTCGGCTGCGACGTGGTTGAGCACGAGGTCCAGGCACAGCGAGATGCCGTCCTCGCGCAGCGTCCGGGTGAGGTCGGTCAGGTCGTCCATGGTCCCGAGGTCCTCGCGGACGGCGCGGTAGTCCATCACCGCGTAGCCGCCGTCGTTGTCGCCCGGGCGTGGCTTGAGCAGCGGCAGCAGGTGCAGGTAGCTGATGCCCAGCCGACGGAGGTACGGCGCCCGCTCGGCCACGCCCCGCAGGGTGCCCGCGAACCGGTCGGCGTAGGCGGCGTAGCCCACGGCCTCCGGCCGCTGGAACCAGTCGGGCGCGAGGCTGCGGCGCAGGTCGAGATCGTGCAGGTCGTCGGAGCGCTCGGCGAACGCGCGTGCGGCGAGCACGACGACGCGCTCCGCGACCACCTCCGGCTCCTCGTAGGCAGACGCCAGGCCTTCCACCAGGGTCGGCCACCAGCGCTCGAGCCTCGCCGCGAAGACGGCGCGGCGGTCGGGGCTGAGTCCCGAGACGATCGGCTCGTGGGAGCGCGGGGAGGTCGTCATGGCGCCATCCAACCCCACCCGCCCGGTCGCGGGTAGCGGCTTCGCCGCCGACCTACCCTGACGCCATGGCACGAGACGGCGACGAGGTCGAGCGGACGGCCGACGGCCACCACATCGTGGTGGACGGGCGGAAGTGGCGGGCCACCGATCCGGCGATCCCCGAGAAGCTGCGGGCCGAGCTGGTGAAGGAGCTGATGCGTGCCCGGCGCCTCGTCGGCAGCCAGGGCGACGCCGCACGGCCGCTGGTGGACGACGCGAAGGTCGCCCTGGGCGAGCGCGGCGAGCCCTGGTGGGAGGAGCCGAGCGAGTCCGGTCGGCGGGACCGGCTGGCGGCCACGATCAGGAGCCTGCTGCGCCACCGCGACGGCACCACGATCTGTCCCAGCGACGCGGCCCGGGTCGTCGGCGGCGACGGCTGGCGTGACGTGGTGCCCGTGGCGCGGGAGGTGGCGCACGACCTGGTCGGCGCGGAGGTCGTGGTCGTCCAGCAGAAGGGCCGGCCCGTCGACGTACGCACCGCGAAGGGTCCGGTGCGGATCGCGCCCGGACCGTCGCTGACCCGCTGACGCGTCAGCGGTCGAGCTGGGCCAGCGTCCGCAGCCACAGCCGGTCGGCAGCGGCCGACGGCGAGTCGTGCCGCGTCGTCGGCTCGTCGAGCAGGTCCGCGACCGCGGGGGGCGGTGTCGCCCCGGCCGACCGTGCGATGCCCGTCAGCACCCGACCTGCCGCGATCGCCGCAGATCGGCGCGTCGTCACGGTGGACTCGAAGACCCGCGGGCCGCCGGCCGGCGCCGGCACCTCCCAGGCGGAGAGCACGGCCGCGTGAGAGGCGCTGAGGGTCACCACGGTCCACTCGCGCCGCAGGTCCGCGTCGGCCGGGAGCTGGCACCGGGCCGGGCTCGCCGTGGGGTCGGCGCCGACCTCGCCGTCGAAGTCGGCGAGCACCGCGCACCACGACGCGGTGCGGGCCAGCTCCGCCCAGCGGTGCTGCGAGCCGGCGACGTGGTGCCCGACCTGGAAGGAGCCGAGGACGAGCGGACGGTCGGCGCGGGCCAGGGCCTCCTCCTCGATCGCCTTCGACGCGGCCACGAGCACGCGCCGGCCCAGGCGCACCGGACGCAGGTCGGGGAAGTCACGCTGCAACGCGGCGTGGACGGACCCGCCCTCGGGCTGCGGCGCGTGCCGGTCGCGGACGCGGGCGATCGCCTGCGGGAGGGTGAGCCCCGACTCCCGGGCCGCCAGCACCTCGGTGACCATCTCGACCTCGGCCTGCGTGAAGCGTCGGTGCCCCGAGTCGAGCCGACGCCCCCGGGGGAAGTCGAAGCGCTGCTCCCAGGCGCGGAGCACCGTCGGCGTCAGGCCCGTCCGCTCCGCCAGCGTCCCGATGCTGAACTCGTCGCTCACCGACCGCTCCTGACCTCGGGGGATGGCTGCTCTGGACTCTGCCCCGGAAGGAGTTATACACGGTTGTGGAGAAACTTGTGGAACTACTGGAGGTCCGATGGGCACGATGATCCTGATCAGCAGCGTGGCGATCCTCGTGGGGATCGTGGGTTGCGCGGTGATCTGGCGCATGGACGCCAGCCGCGCCGACGAGATCGAGCGCCAGCCGCCCAACCTCGACGGCCCGGACGACCGTGCCCCCGGCGAGTGGCGTCGTCTCGATCACGGCGCCCCGGGGGCCGAGCTCCCGCCGAGCCGCTCGCGCGACGACTGACGACACCGCCCGGTCCGGACCGTCTCAGTCCAGGTCGTCGTCCGCGCGGTCCTCGCCGTGCGTGCCGGGTCGCGGCGCCCACGGCAGCTCCTTCGCCGGGCGGACGACGATGAGCCGGTCGCCGCGCGCCAGCAACGTGACGACCGGGTCGAAGTAGCGGTAGACCTTCTCGTCGCGCACGACCGCGATGACCTGGTCGGGCAACGACTGCGGCGGCTTGCCGACCTCGCTGACGAGCAGGTCGCGCTCGGCGACCTCCAGCCCCTCGCCGTACGTCAGCAGGTCCTCCATCACCGAGCCGAGCATCGGCGACATGGACGACAGGCCCAGCAGCCGGCCGACCGCGTCGGAGGACGTGATGACCGAGTTGGCGCCCGACTGCCGCATCAGCGGCACGTTCTCCTGCTCCCGGACCGCGGCCACGATCCAGGCGTCGGGGTTGAGCTGGCGCACCGTCAGCGTGGAGAGGACGTTCGTGTCGTCGCGGTCGGTGGTGATGATGACCTGGGTCGCGGTCTGCACGCCGGCTCGCCGCAGCACCTCGCGCCGCGTGGCGTCTCCGGTCACGACGGCGAGTCCGTCGCTGTGGGCCTCCTCGAGGGCCAGCTGGCTCGGGTCGACGATGACGATGGCCTCGCGGTCGTGGCCGTTGTTGACCAGCGTCTCGACGGCGCTGCGCCCCTTCGTGCCGTAGCCGACGACGACGACGTGTGCTCCCATGTTCTTCCTCCACCGGGCGACCCGGAACATCTCGCGGCCCTGCGAGGCGAGGACCTCGAGGGTGGTCCCGATCAGCAGCACCAGGAAGGCGATGCGGGCCGGGGTGATGACGAACGCGTTGATCAGGCGAGCCCGGTCGGTGTAGGGCGCGATGTCGCCGTAGCCGGTCGTGCTGAGCGTGACGGTCGTGTAGTAGATCGAGTCGATGAAGCTGACGGAGTTGTCGGGGTCGTTGCCGTCGACGTAGCCCCCGCGGTCGAGGTAGACCAGCAGCACGGTGCCGAAGAGGATCGCCATCGCGGCGAGGAGGCGCCGGCCGAGCTCCCACCACGGTGAGCGGACCGGGTCGGGCAGCGCGACGCGAGCGCTGTTGGAGGCCGCCGACGACCCCGGGTGGTCATGCACGGGCGGAGTCTTTCACGCCGCGTCCCTGGGCGTGATCACCTGGCGCAGCCGCTGCACGAGCTCGAGCCGGGCCCGGGTCGTGGTGCCCTGCGGGAAGACGGTGTCGAAGGCGGCGTTCACCGCCGCCCCGATCAGCACGGCGATGGAGAGGAGGTAGAGCCACAGGAGCACGGCGATGGGGGCGGCCAGCGGGCCGTAGATCGACTTCGACTCCGCGGCGGTCACGGTGAGCACCCAGCGCAGGACGTAGGAGCCCGCGATCCACACCACCAGCGAGAAGGTCGCGCCGGGGAGGTTGAACGCCCAGTTGGTGCGCACCGGGACGGACACGTGGTAGAGCGTGGCCAGGAAGCAGATGCAGATCACGATGACCAGCGGCCAGTAGAACGACATCAGGAACTCGACGCGCTGCGGCAGCCAGTCGCGGATCAGCGACGGCCCGGCGACCACGAGCGGCAGGGTGATCATGCCGGTGAGCATCGCCAGGATGTAGAGCACGAAGGACAGCGCCCGGGTCTTCACGATCCCGCGGTGCCCGCCGAGGCCGTGCATGATCGTGATGGTGTCGACGAAGACGTTGAGCGCGCGCGAGCCTGACCACAGGGCGAGCACGAAGCCGACGGAGATGACGTCGAAGCGCCCGCCGCGGAGCACGTCGTTGAGGGTCGGGGTGATGATGCGGTCGACCGCCTCGTCGGTGAGCCCGCGAGACGCGAGGTCGATGATCGCGCCCCGGACCTCCGCGATGTCGGCCGGCGAGAACTGCTCCGAGACGTAGCCCACCGCTCCGGCGAGGGCGAAGATGAGCGGCGGCACCGAGAGCACCGCGAAGAAGGCGGCCTCGGCGGCGAGGCCGGTCACGCGGTAGCGCATGCACGAGCCGACGGTGGCGACGACGAGGCGCCAGAGGTGGTCGCGGAACACCGCCCACCGGACCTGCACCGAGCGCAGCACGGGATGCTGCGAACTCGCCTCGGCCATGGACCTACGGTAGTCACATGGACGCTGCGAACCGGGCATCTGCCAACCAGGCTCCGCCCCTGGTTGGTCACAATGTCGTGACCTCCGACCTGGCACTCGTCGAGGCGGTCACCCGGCACGGCTCCGCCGACGTGGTCGAGGACCTGACGCTGCTCGGCCTCGAGGCCGGCACGGCCGAGGCCCGTGAGCACGGCATGCTCGCCAACCGCCACCACCCCGAGCTGACGCCCTACGACCGCTACGGCAACCGCGTGGACGAGGTCGTCTTCCACCCGTCGTGGCACTGGCTGATGGAGCGCGGCATCGGCCACGGGCTCGCGGCCACCCCCTGGGAGTCGGATGCTCCCCACCCGCACGTGCGTCGCGCGGCCGGGTTCTTCGCGTGGTCGCAGACCGAGCCGGGGCACGGCTGCCCGATCTCCATGACGTACGCCGCCGTGCCGGCGCTGCGGGCCGACGACGCGATCGCCAAGGAGTGGACGCCCCTGCTGGCCTCGCGCCGCTACGACCCCGGGGTCCGTGCGCGCACCGACAAGGTCGGCGCGCTGGCCGGGATGGGGATGACGGAGAAGCAGGGCGGCTCCGACGTCCGCGCCAACGTGACGCAGGCGCGACCCACCTCGCAGGACGGCACCTACACCCTGCACGGGCACAAGTGGTTCACCAGCGCACCGATGAACGACGTGTTCCTCGTCCTCGCCCAGGCGGAGGCGGGCGTGACCTGCTTCGTCGTCGCGCGGGTGCTGCCCGACGGGACGCGCAACCAGCTCGACATCGTCCGTCTCAAGGACAAGCTCGGCAACCGGTCCAACGCCTCCAGCGAGCTCGAGCTCGACGGCACCGTCGCGCAGCGGCTCGGCGACGAGGGACGCGGAGTGCGCACCATCATCGAGATGGTCGCAGCGACCCGGCTCGACTGCGTGCTGGGCTCCGCGTCGCTGATGCGCCGGGCGCTGGCCGAGGCGTCGTGGCACGTGGCGCACCGCTCGGCCTTCGGCTCCCGCCTCGCCGACAAGCCGCTCATGCAGAACGTGGTCGCCGACCTCGCCGTCGAGTCGGAGGCGGCGACGGCGCTCGCGCTGCGCCTCGCCGCCGCGGTCGACCGCCCCGGCGACGCCCACGAGGCGGCGCTGCGCCGGATCGCGCTGCCGCTCGCCAAGTTCTGGGTCTGCAAGCGCACCCCCTTCATGGTCGCGGAGGCGCTCGAGTGCCTCGGCGGCAACGGCTACGTCGAGGAGTCGGGGCTCCCGCTGCTCTTCCGGGAATCCCCGCTCAACTCGATCTGGGAGGGCTCGGGCAACGTCAACGCGCTCGACGTGCTGCGCGCCCTGAGCCGCGAGCCCGAGGTGCTCGAGGCCTGGATCACCGAGGTCGGCCTGGCGCGCGGTGCCGACGAACGCCTCGACCGGGCGGTCGACGACACGCTCGCCCTGCTGGGCGACTCGGCGGGTCTCGAGGTCGGGGCGCGTCGGCTCGCGGGCCAGATGGCGGCGTGTCTCCAGGGCTCGCTGCTGGTGCGGTGCGCGCCACCCGAGGTCGCCGACGCCTTCTGCGCGTCCCGGCTCGGCACGTCGTTCGGCGGGACCTTCGGCATGCTCTCCGGCGGCGACCTCGCCGCGATCGTCGAGCGCACCACCCCGGTGCCCTGATGGTGCACGAGTGGGACGCCGCGTCGTACGACGCCCTGCCGCTCCCCCACGTCGAGTGGGGCCGCCGCGTCCTCGACCGCATGCGGCTGGTCGGCGACGAGCGCGTGCTCGACGCCGGGTGCGGGACGGGCCGCGACGGGGCGGCGCTGCTCGAGCGGTGGCCCGGGGTGGAGCTCGTCGGCGTCGACGGGTCGGTGCAGATGATCGAGCAGGCGCGGTCGCGGCTGGGCGAGCGCGCCGAGCTGCACGTCGCCGACCTGACGCAGCCGCTCCCCCTCGACGAGCCCGTCGACGCGGTGATGAGCGTGGCCGCCTTCCACTGGATCACCGACCACGACGTGCTCTTCGCCAACCTCGCGACGGCGATGCGCCCGGGCGCCCGGCTGACCTCCGACTGCGGTGGCGAGGGCCAGCTCGCGGTGATGGGCGCCGCCCTGCTCGAGGTCACCGGCGACGACAAGATCGGCACCGCGTTCAAGGGGATCGACGAGACACGCGCCTCGCTCGAGCGCGCCGGCTTCGAGGTGGAGGACGTCCGGCTGCGCCGCGACCCGCTGGTCATCGAGGACCCCGACCTGATGGAGCGCTACCTCGCGACGGTCAACCTCAGCGCCTATCTCGTCGCGCTCCCCGTGGCCGAGCACGCGCCGTTCGTACGCCGCGTGCGGCTCGCGATGGCCGAGCCCGTCATCGACTACGTGCGTCTCGAGATCGACGCCGTCCGGCGCTGACGCACCGGCTCACCCCAGCGCCGCCGACACCACCTCGCGTGCCTCGTCCTGCACCTGGGCGAGGTGCTCGGGACCCTTGAACGACTCGGCGTAGATCTTGTAGACGTCCTCGGTGCCGCTCGGCCGCGCCGCGAACCACGCCGACTCCGTCGTCACTTTGAGCCCGCCGATCTTCGCGCCGTTGCCGGGCGCCTCGGTCAGCTTGCCGGTGATCTCCTCCCCGGCCAGCGACGTCGCGCTGACGTCGTCGGGCGAGAGCGCCCCGAGCTTGGCCTTCTGCTCGCGGTTCGCAGGTGCGTCGACGCGGGCGTAGGCGGGGTCGCCGTGCTCGGCCACGAGCCGGGCGTAGTGCTCGCTCGGCGTCGACCCGGTGCGCGCCAGGATCTCGCTGGCCAGCAGGCACAGGATCAGCCCGTCCTTGTCGGTCGTCCACGTCGAGCCGTCCATCCGCAGGAACGACGCCCCGGCCGACTCCTCGCCACCGAAGCCGAACGAACCGTCGATCAGCCCGGGCACGAACCACTTGAACCCGACCGGCACCTCCACCATCGGCTTGCCGAGCGACGCCGCGACGCGGTCGATCATCGAGCTCGACACCAGCGTCTTGCCGATGCGCGCCGTCTCCGGCCAGCCCGGGCGGCTGCCGCCGAAGAGGTAGCCGATGGCGACGGCCAGGAAGTGGTTGGGGTTCATCAGCCCGCCATCGGGGGTGACGATGCCGTGCCGGTCGGCGTCGGCGTCGTTGCCGGTCGCGATGTCGTAGTCGTCCTTGCGCTGGATCAGCGAGGCCATGGCGTTCGGCGACGAGCAGTCCATCCGGATCTTCTCGTCCCAGTCGAGCGTCATGAAGCGCCACGTCGGGTCGACGAGCGGGTTGACGACCGTCAGGTCGAGGCCGTGCCGCTCGGCGATCTCGCCCCAGTAGTGCACGCTCGCGCCCCCCAGCGGGTCGGCGCCGATCCGCACACCCGCCTCCTTGACGAGCGCCAGGTCGACGACGGACGGCAGGTCGTCGACGTACGCCCCCATGAAGTCGTAGCCGCCGGCGGCCGCACGGGCGCGGGCGAACGGGATGCGGTGTACGTCGCCGAGGCCGGCCTTGATCAGCTCGTTGGCGCGCGCCGCGATCACGCTGGTGGCGTCGGTGTCGGCCGGGCCGCCGTGGGGCGGGTTGTACTTGAAGCCGCCGTCCGCCGGCGGGTTGTGCGACGGCGTCACCACGATGCCGTCGGCGAGGCCGGACGTCCTGCCTGCGTTGGCGCGGATGATGGCGTGCGAGACCGCCGGCGTCGGGGTGTAGCCGTCGCGGTCGTCGACGAGGACGGTCACCTCGTTGGCGGCCAGCACCTCGAGCGCCGTCGCCCAGGCAGGCTCGGACAGGGCGTGGGTGTCGCGGCCGATGAAGAGCGGACCGTCGAAGCCCTGCTCGCGCCGGTAGTCGCAGATCGCCTGCGTGGTCGCGGCGATGTGGGTGTCGTTGAAGGACGTCTTGAGGCTCGAGCCGCGGTGGCCGCTGGTGCCGAAGGCGACCTGCTGGTCGAGGTCGTCGGGGTCGGGCTCGCCGGTGTAGTAGGCCGTCACGAGGTGGGCGACGTCGACGAGGTCGGAGGGCTGGGCGAGTGTTCCTGCGCGGGATTCCGGAGCCATGCAGCCATCTTGTCGTCGCGGAGCACGGGCGTCGAGAAAATCTCGGCGCCCCTGTCGATTCGCACCGATCTCGTCCGTCAGGGTGTTGAGTCGCAACCGCGACCCGACAACAGCCACGAGGGAGTCCACCCGATGAGCCGCTACCTGATCCTGCTGCCCGCACCCGAGGCGGAGTGGGCCCAGCTGCCCGCGTCCGAGCACGAGAAGGGGATGCGGTCGCACGGTCAGTTCCACGAGGACCTGAAGGCGGGCGGCCACACCGTGCTCACCGGCGGTCCGCTCGAGCCGTCGTCCGAGGCGACGTCGATGCGTCCGGGCGACGACGGGGTGGCGGTGGTGACCGACGGGCCGTTCTCCGAGACGGCCGAGCAGATGGTCGGCTTCTACCTCATCGAGAGCCAGGACGAGGCCGACCTGCGGGCGGCGTGCGAGCGGTTCGCGGGGCGTGGCGAGCACATCGAGTTCCGCAAGATGGCGGAGTGAAGGGAGACGCAGATGACCGAGTACATCGTGTTGATCGTGGGCGACGCCGATCGTTGGTGGACGACCATGAGCATGCAGGAACGTGCCGACGGCTACGCCGAGTACGAGCGCTTCGGGCAGGCGCTCGCCGAGGGTGGGCACAAGGTCACCGGCGGGGCCGAGCTGAAGCCGAGCACCACCGCGAGGACCGTGCGTCCCGACACCCTGGAGATCACCGACGGGCCCTACGCCGAGAGCGCGGAGCAAGTCGGCGGCTTCTACCAGGTGGAGACCGACGACCTCGACGGGCTCCTGGAGTGCTGCAAGATCATCGCCGGGCTGGGCGACGCGGTGCAGGTCGTGCCCACCGTCTCCCCAGAGGAGCGACCCTGATGGCCGAGTACGTCGTGCTGCTGATCGGGGACACCGAGCACTGGTGGACCGGCGCCAACGAGGAGGAGAAAGCGGCCGCGATGGCGGCGCACGGCACCTTCACCGACCAGCTCGCCGAGCGCGGGCACACGATCACGGGTGGGGCCGAGCTGCACCGCGCCGGTCGCGCGCGGACGATCGCTCCCCACGCCACGTCCGCCACCGACGGGCCATGGGCCGAGAGCGCCGAGCAGGTCGGGGGCTACTACGTGATCGAGAGCTCCGACCTCGACGACCTGCTGGAGTGCTGCACGATCCTGGCCGCGACGGGCGACGCCGTCGAGGGGCGGGAGTGCGTCGACCAGGAGGAGGTGGAGTCGGCATGAAGTACCTCGTGCTCCTGATCGGCGACGGCGCTGAGAAGCTCTGGCCCGACCAGACCGACGCGGAGAAGCAGGCGACGATGGCGAAGTTCGGCGAGTTCGCCTCGGCCTGCGAGGCGCGCGAGAGCGTCGAGCTGCTCGCCGGCGAGGCGCTGAGCGACCCGCGTGACGCGACCGTCATGCGCTCGCCCGACGGCGGCGTGCAGCTCACCGACGGCCCCTACGCCGAGGTCATCGAGGGCATGGGGGGCTTCTACCTGATCGAGGCGCCCGACCTCGACGTGCTCGTCGACCTACTGACGGTGCTGCCGCGCTACGACATCCAGATCCACCCGACGATCGACGTGATGACCTGAACGCACAGGGACCGGACGCGCTCGAGCGCGTCGTGCGCGAGGAGTGGGGCCGGTTGGTGGCCGTGCTGCTCTCACGCTTCCGACGCCTCGACCTCGTGGAGGACGCGCTCGGCGACGCGGTCGAGGCGGCCGCGCGCACCTGGCCGGCCGACGGCGTCCCGGACGTTCCGGCGGCGTGGCTGCAGACGGCGGCCAGCCGCCGGATCATCGACCGCCTGCGCACCGAGGCCGTCGCGCAGAAGGCCGCCCCCCTGCTCGTCGTCGAGAGCAGCCGCCGCGAAGGAGCCCGCGTGATGGCCGATCCCGGCGCCCTGGTCGAGGACGACCTGCTGCGGCTGGTGCTGATGTGCACGCACCCGGCGCTCGCGCCGGAGGCCGCCAGCGCGCTGACCCTGCGTTTGGTCCTGGGTGTCCCGACGGCCGACATCGCGCGCCTCTTCCTGGTCCCCGAGGCGACGATGGCCGCGCGCATCACCCGCGCCAAGAAGCGGATCACCGGCGCGGGCATCCCCTTCGGCGTGCCGGACGCGTCCGTCCTGCCGGACCGGCTCGACACCGTCGCCCAGACCGCCTACCTCGCCTTCACCGCGGGCTACTCCCCCGGCACCGGTCCCGACCTGCTGCGCGCCGAGCTGTCGGCCCGGGCCATCGGCCTGGTCCGCGTCGTGCTCGGCCTGCGCCCGGCCGAGCCGGTGCTGGTGGCCCTCCTCGCGCTGATGCTGCTCCAGCACTCGCGTCGCGACGCCCGGGTCGCCGACGGGCGACTCGTGCTGCTGCCCGACCAGGACCGCGCCCGGTGGCACGCCGACGAGATCGACGAGGCGCGCCGCCTCCTGGCTTCGGAGGCGTTGCGCGGGCCGGTCACCGTGCAGTCAGCGGCGTACGCCCTGCAGGCGCGGATCGCTGCCGAGCACGCGATCGCCACGTCACCGGACCAGACCGACTGGGAGCGGATGATCGTCCTGTACGACGCCCTGCTGGCCGTCGCCCCGACGCCGAGCGCGCGCCTGGCCCGGTCGGTCGCGGTGGCCGAGGCCCGGGGCCCGGCCGCCGGGCTCGCCGCGCTGGAGGGCATCGAGATCCCCTCGACGCACCGTGTCGCCGCCGTACGCGCCGAGCTGCTGGCCCGGTCGGGCGACACCGACGCCGCGCGGGCGGCCTTCGACCAGGCGATCGCCGCGTGCCTCAACGACGTCGAGCGCGCGCACCTGGAGTCGCGCCGCGCCGAGCTCTGATCAGGCCTGCACGTCCTGCTGCTTGGCCAGCACGGTCAGCCCGTCCTCGACGACGAAGCCGCGGGCCCGGTCGGCCTCGGCGTCGACGCCGATCTGGGTGCCGGGGGGCACGACGACGCCCTTGTCGAGGATCGCGTTGCGCACGATCGCGCCCTCACCGACGTGGACGCCGTCCATCAGCACGGAGTCGGAGACCTCGGCGCCGTCCTTGACCCAGACCGCCGGCGACAGCACGGACTGGTTGACCGTGCCTCCGGAGATCACCACACCGGGCGACAGGATCGAGTTGAACGTGGCGACCCCGGCGCCGCTGGCACCCTCGACGAGCTTGGCCGGCGGGTGCGGACCGTAGCTGGTGTAGATAGGCCACGCGTTGTTGTAGAGGTTGAAGACGGGCAGCGGCGAGACCAGGTCGAGGTGGGCGTCGTAGTAGGACCGCATCGTCCCGACGTCACGCCAGTAGCCGCGGTCGCGGTCGGTGGAGCCCGGGACCTCGTTGTCCTTGTAGTCGTAGACCGAGGACTCGCTCTTGTCGACGAACCACGGGACGATGTCGCCGCCCATGTCGTGCTTCGACTGCTCGCGCTCGGCGTCGCGGGTGACCGCGTCGCGCAGGGCGTCGGCGGTGAACACGTAGTTGCCCATGCTCGCCAGCACCTCGTCGGGCGAGTCCGGCAGCCCGACCGGATCGGTCGGCTTCTCGAGGAAGGCGCGGATCTTCGACGGGTCGCCCGGGTCGACGTCGATGACGCCGAACTGGTCGGCCAGCGAGATCGGCTGGCGGATCGCCGCGACCGTGCAGCCCGCGCCGGACTCGACGTGTGCGGCGACCATCTGGGAGAAGTCCATCCGGTAGACGTGGTCCGCGCCCACCACGACGACGATGTCGGGCTGCTCGTCGGTCAGCAGGTTGAGGGACTGGTAGATCGCGTCGGCGCTGCCGAGGTACCACCGCTTCCCGACCCGCTGCTGGGCCGGGACCGGCGTCACGTAGTTGCCGAGCAGGTTGGACATCCGCCACGTGGTGGTGACGTGCCGGTCGAGGCTGTGCGACTTGTACTGCGTCAGCACGACCACCTTGAGGTAGCCCGAGTTGACGACGTTGGAGAGCGCGAAGTCGATGAGGCGGTAGATCCCCCCGAACGGCACGGCGGGCTTGGCGCGGTCCGCGGTGAGCGGCATCAGGCGCTTGCCCTCACCGCCGGCCAGGACGATGGCGAGGATCTTCTTGCGGGCGGGTGCGACGCTCATGCCTCGAAACTAGTGGCGCTCGCGAGCGGCGACCACCCCAAGTCGTGAGTAGATTCGCCCTCATGCGAGTCGACGTCCTCAGCAAGGAGTACCCGCCCGAGGTCTACGGGGGCGCCGGCGTGCACGTCGCCGAGCTCGTCCGGGCCCTGCGATCGCTGCCCGACGTCGAGGCTCTCGTCCGGTGCTTCGGTGCGGCTCGGTCCGAGGAGGGCACGACGGCGTACGCCGAGCCCGACTCGCTGGCCGCCACCAACCCGGCGATCAGGACCCTGGGCGTCGACCTCGCGATGGTCGACGACTGCGCGGGGGCCGACCTGGTCCACTCGCACACGTGGTACGCCAACATGGCCGGCCACCTCGCCGGGCTCATGCACGGCATCCCGCACGTCGTCTCGGCCCACTCCCTGGAGCCGATGCGGCCGTGGAAGGCCGAGCAGCTCGGCGGCGGCTACGCCCTGTCGAGCTGGGTGGAGAGGACGGCCTACGAGGGGGCCGCCGGCATCGTCGCCGTCAGCTCGGCGATGCGCGACGACGTCCTGCACAGCTACCCGTCCGTGGACCCCGCCAAGGTGACGGTCATCCACAACGGCATCGACACGTCCGACTGGTCGCCCGTGGCCGACCCAGACCGCGTGCGCGCGCTGGGGCTCGACCCCGACCGCCGCAGCGTGATCTTCGTCGGCCGGATCACCCGGCAGAAGGGACTGCCGCTGTTCCTGCGGGCGGTCGCGCAGCTGCCGCCCGACGTCCAGCTGATCCTGTGCGCCGGAGCTCCCGACACCCCCGAGATCGCCGCCGAGGTGCGCGGGCTGGTCGACGGGCTCGCCGCCACGCGCGACGGGGTGGTGTGGATCGAGGAGATGCTCCCCCGCCCCGACGTCGTCGCCCTGCTCACCGCCGCCACCGTCTTCGCCTGTCCCTCGATCTACGAGCCGCTCGGCATCGTCAACCTCGAGGCGATGGCCTGCGAGACCGCCGTCGTCGCCACCGCCACCGGCGGCATCCCCGAGGTCGTGCAGCACGGGTCCACCGGCTGGCTGGTCCCGATCGACCAGGCCACCGACGGCACCGGCACCCCCCTCGACCCCGAGCAGTACGTCGCCGACCTCGCCGCCGCGCTCGACGACGCGGTCTCCGACCCCGACCGCGCCCGCGCCTTCGGCGTGGCTGGTCGCCAGCGCGCCATCGAGGCGTTCAGCTGGGACGCGATCGCCGCCCGGACCGTGGACCTCTACCGCTCGCTGACCACGTAGACGCGCAGGCATTGGTCTGCGCCATCAGTCCTCGGGAGCGGGGCGAGCCGGCGCGGGCGAGAGCAATGCCTGCGCGTCGCCGGCGCCTGTGGACGACGCAAGCGCGAGACGAGCCCGTCCGGCCATGCTCGTCACATGGACGTCGACCTCGCGATCGAGCGGATGGGAGGCATGGCCTCCCGCGCTGCGCTGATCCGGGCGTCGTCGCGAGCCGAGGTCGACCGCGCCCTGTCAGTGGGGGCGATCGTCCGTGTCGGGCAGGGTCGATACACCGTGCCGGGCGTCGACGCGGCGGCAGCGCTGGCGCATGCGATGAACGGGGTCCTCTGCCTCACCAGCGCCGCGCTGCGCCACGGGTGGGAGGTCAAGGCCGTGCCGCCGAAGCCGCACGTCCTGGTCCCCCGCAACCGCAACGTCCCTCAGCGTTACCGGGAGCGCGTCGTCGTCCACAGTGCCGACCTCGCCCCGGACGACGTCACCGACCAGGCGACCTCTCGTGAGCTCACGCTGGTCCAGTGCCTGCGGATGCTGCCGTACGACGAGGCGCTGGTGATCGCCGACTCCGCCCTGCGTGCCGGTGAGCACGCCACCCTGGTCCGAGCGACGTCGCTCGTGCGTGGCCGCGGCCAGGCCGGGGCGCGACGCGTCGGCGCCACGGCGAACGGGGACGCGGCGAATGCCTTCGAGTCGGTGACGCGAGCCATCTGCAACACAGTCCCGGGGCTCAGCGTGCGCCCGCAGGTCGTCATCTCGTCCCCGCACTGCTGGGCACGACCGGATCTCGTCGACCGCGACCGCCGGATCGTGATCGAGTGCGACTCCTACGAGTGGCACGGCAGCCGCGAAGGGTTCCGCAAGGACGTCCGGCGCTACACACTGCTCGCGGCCGACGGGTGGCTCGTCCTGCGGTTCACGTGGGAGGACGTCATGTTCCGGCAGGAGTGGGTGCGTGAGGTGTTGGTGCGGGTGGTCGCAGACGCGCAGGCATTGGTGCCCCCTCGCGGGCTCGCCGCCGCCTGATCCAGCTCGATCGGGCGACCAAGGCCTGCGCGTCTCCCCGTACGCCGGAACGCCCCGGACCGAAGCGGTCCGGGGCGTTCGCGGGTTGAGTCAGCGGCCGGAGGGGGCCAACTCCTCGGCGGGCGAGGCGGGCGGGGGCGAGGTGTCGTGGTCGTCGACCATCGTCGCCTCGTCGAAGCGGTCCTCCCCCGACAGCACCCGGTCGAGCTGGGCGTGGTCCAGGGTGTTGGTCCACTGGCCGACCAGGATGGTGGCCACCGAGTTGCCGGCGAAGTTGGTCACGGCCCGCGCCTCGGACATGAAGCGGTCGATGCCGACGATCAGGCCGACGCCGTCGAGCAGCTCGGGACGGTGCGAGGACAGTCCACCGGCCAGCGTGGCCAGGCCGGCGCCGGTGACCCCGGCAGCGCCCTTGGAGGCGATGATCATGAACAGCAGCAGGGAGATCTGCTCGCCGATGCTCAGCGGCTTGTCGAGGGCGTCGGCGATGAAGATCGAGGCCATCGTCAGGTAGATCGCGGTGCCGTCGAGGTTGAAGGAGTAGCCCGTCGGTACGACGACGCCGACCGTGGTCTTCTCGACGCCGGCGTGGTTCATCTTGGCGATCAGGCGGGGCAGTGCCGACTCGGACGACGAGGTCGACACGATCAGCAGGAACTCGCGCCCGAGGTACTTGAAGAGGCTGAAGATGTTCACCCCGGTGGCCAGCTTGAGGATCGCGCCGAGGACGACGAAGACGAACAGGAAGCAGGTGATGTAGAAGGCCACCATGATCGTCAGCAGGCTCTTGATCGCGTCGACACCGGTCTCGCCGACCACGGCGGCGATGGCGGCGAAGGCACCGATCGGGGCGGCCCACATGATCATCGCCAGCACCCGGAACACGAGCCGCTGGATGTGGCCGATGCCCGCCAGGATCGGCTGGCCGGAGCGGCCCATGGCCTGGAGGGCGAAACCGACGAGGAGCGCGACCAGCAGGGTCTGGAGCACCTCGCCCGACGTCAGCGACGACAGCAGCGAGTCGGGGACGATGCCGGTGATGAACTCGGTGGTGGAGCCGTGCGCCTCGGCGGCCTGCTCCTTGCCGACCCCCGCGACGTCGTCGGAGAGGTTGAGGCCCTCACCCGGGTCGAGCAGGTTGCCGACCAGCATGCCGACGGCGAGCGCGACGGTGGACATCGTCAGGAAGTAGACGAGCGCGAGCCCACCGACCTTCCCGACGCTCGCCGCGCTGCGGACGGAGCCGACGCCGATGACCAGCGTGCAGAAGATGACCGGCTGGATCATCATCTTGATCAGGGCGACGAACGTCGTGCCGATCCACTTCAGGCCCACCGCGAAGTCGGGCACGACGAGGCCGGTGATGGCCCCGAGCACCACGGCGACGATCACCGCGATGTAGAGGTAGTGGGTGCGGTCGCGCTTGACCGTCACCTCGTCTGTCGTTGCGCTCATGGTTCCTCCGGCTCCGGTCCTGCGTGGGGGTGGGTGGGCTGTGCCCTGCGCCACATCCTGTGGGCTCCTGTGACGGCCGTCACCCTTGTGTTCGTTGAGTTCACGCCGACGTGCACCGACCCGGCACACCCGGACGGGTACGGCACAATGCGGCCATGGCTCCAGCCGCGGTGCGACGACGGGAGAGCCCGGTCGCCCGCCAGATCCTGCTGCTGCAGGTCGGCGTGGTCGTCGTGCTCGTCGTCACCGCGGTCGCCCTCGCCGCCTGGGACGCCCGCCGCGACTCGCGCACCAGCGCGCGCGAGCAGGCCACCGCGGTGGCCCGCTCGGTGGCCGACTCCCCCTTCGTGCGCGAGCAGGTCCGCACACCCGACCCGACCGCGCTGCTCCAGCCGTTCGCCGAGGAGGTGCGGATCGACACCGGCACCGACTTCGTCGTGATCATGGACCGCGACCGGATCCGCTGGACGCACCCCGACGTCAGCCAAATCGGGCGGGAGTTCGTCGGCGGCACCGGCGACGCCCTCGAGGGCCGGCCCTTCACGCAGGAGTACCGCGGCACGCTCGGGCCGTCGGTGCGAGCCGTCGTCCCCGTGACCGACGGAGGCGAGGTGGTGGCCCTGGTCGCCGTCGGCATCAAGATCCAGCGCCTCGACCAGCGGCTGCTCGACGACCTGCCCGGCATCGGGCTGGCCGCCCTCGCGACGCTGCTGACCGGCTGCCTGGGCGCCTGGCTGATCGCGCGGCGGCTGCGCCGGCAGACCCACGGCATGGGCGAGCGCGAGATGACCCGGATGTACGAGTACTACCGGGCCGTGCTCGGGGCGGTCCGCGAGGGCCTGCTGCTCGTCGACTCCGACCTGCGGGTGCAGCTCGTCAACGACGAGGCGACCCGCCTCCTCGCCCTGCCCGACGACG
Source organism: Nocardioides currus (assembly GCF_003057875.1). GTDB lineage: Bacteria > Actinomycetota > Actinomycetes > Propionibacteriales > Nocardioidaceae > Nocardioides > Nocardioides currus. The sequence continues at coordinate 71,157 of NZ_PYXZ01000012.1, forward strand.
CCGAGGGCCGGTCGCTGACCGATCTCGGCCTCCCGCCGGGCCTCGTGGCTGCGGTCGAGCAGCGGGCGGCGGTGGCCGACCAGACCTACGTGCTGGGCCAGCAGGTGCTCGTCCTCAGCACCTCCCCCGCCTACTGGCGCCAGGCCGAGGTGGGCGCCGTCGTGACCGTGCGTGATCGCACCGAGCTCCAGGCGGTCACCGGCGAGCTGGACCTGGTCCGCGGCCTCACCGAGTCGCTGCGCGCCCAGAGCCACGAGGCCGCCAACCGCCTGCACACGATGGTGTCGCTGGTCGAGATGGGGCGCCCCGAGCAGGCCGTCGAGTTCGCCATCGCCGAGCTCCACGTCGCCCAGGGCCTCGCCGACGAGCTCGTCGCAGCCGTCGACGAGCCGGTGCTCGCCGCGCTCCTGCTGGGCAAGACGGCGCAGGCCGCCGAGCGCGGGATCACGCTCGCCATCGAGGGCGACCTGCCCTCCGACCTGCCTGTCGACTCGCGCGACCTCGTCACCGTGGTCGGCAACCTGGTCGACAACGCCTTCGACGCGGTCGCCGAGACGCGCTCGACCCGACCCCAGCAGGTGCGGGTGTCCCTCGACGGCGGGCCCGAACGCCTCCACATCGAGGTCGACGACTCCGGTCCGGGCATCGCGCCCGAGGACCGGGCGCACGTCCTCGACCGCGGCTGGTCGAGCAAGGCGTCGGAAGGACGCGGGCTGGGGCTCGCCATCGTCACCCAGGTCGTCTCGCGCCACGCCGGCACCCTCGAGGTGGCCGACTCCCCCCTCGGCGGTGCCCGGTTCGTGCTCGACGTGGAGGTGGCTCCGTGAGCGTGCGGGTGCTCGTCGTCGAGGACGAGGAGGTCGCGGCCGAGGCGCACGCGACGTACGTCGGCCGCGTGCCCGGCTTCGAGCTGGCCGGCGTCGCCCGATCGGCCGGCGACGCCCTGCGCCTGCTGCGTGGCGACGACGCCGTCGACCTGATCCTCCTCGACATGCACCTCCCGGACGGGCACGGGCTCGGCCTGCTGCAACGGATCCGCGCCGAGGGCCACACCGTCGACGTCATCGCCGTCACCTCGGCGCGCGACACCGAGGTCGTGCGCCGCGCGGTCTCCCAGGGCGTCGTGCTCTACCTCCTCAAGCCGTTCACCTTCGCCGCGTTCCGGGGCAAGCTCGAGCAGTACGCCGAGTTCCGGACCCGTCTCGAGAGCTCGCCGACCGACGTGGTGCAGGACGACGTCGACCAGCTCTTCGGAGCCCTCCGCGCCCGGCCCACCGGCGAGGCACTGCCCAAGGGGATGAGCCCCGACTCGCTGCGCGCGGTGGTCGAGGCACTGCGTCGCCGACCCGACGGCCTCTCCGCCAGCGAGGTCGCCACCCAGGTCGGCGTCTCCCGGGTCACGGCCCGGCGCTACCTCGAGCACCTCGCGGACGAGGCCCGGGTGACCAGATCGCCGCGTTACGGCGGCACCGGGCGCCCCGAGGTCGGCTACGTCTGGGCCACCCCCGACGACGCCTGACGCCTGTCGCGACCAGCCTCGGAGGATCTACCGTGGATCACCGCGCGACCGGGCGCGGACCTGTTCCGGGAGGCGCCATGAGCCAGCCGAGCCGTGAGCCCGCACCCCTCGCCGTACGCGCCCAGATCCTGGCGACCGAGCACTGGGGACTGCTGGCCGTCCGCAGCCAGACGTGGAACGAGGTGATGGGCCGGATCTCGGCCCAGCTCACGTTCGCGTCCGCGTCGCTGGTCTTCCTCGCCCTCGCGGTGCAGGGGCTCGGCTACTCCGAGACGTTTCGGATCCTGGCGATCTCCCTCGGCGTGGTGGTCCTGCTGACGGGCACGCTGACCAGCTTCCGGGTCGCCAACGCGAGCCAGGAGGACTACTTCTTCGTCCTCGGGATGAACCGTCTGCGAGCGGCGTACGTCGACATCGACCCGACCCTCGCGCCCTACTTCGTCACCGGGATGCACGACGACCCGCACGCCGTGCAGCAGACCTACACGATGGGCCCGGTGCGCGACGTCAACCACGTGCTGGCCAGCGCGGCGATGTTCGTGATCGTGGTCAACACGATCGTGGCCGGTGGGCTCGTCGCGTTCGTCGGGTGGCCGCTGGGGCCGTGGCCCGCCGCCGGTCTGGGCGTCGTCGCCGGGGTGCTGCACTTCGGCCTGTGGATTCTGCAGGGCAAGCGCACCTACGAGACCAACACCGACCCGCAGTGGATCCGGTTCCCGACCCCGCCGGCGGACGTCAGCTGAGCTCGAGACCCGGGTAGAGCGGGTTCTTGTCCAGCAGCTCGTCGGCGCCGGCCTGCACCCGCTCGGCGACACCGTCGGCGAGGACGTACGACGCCTTGCTCGGCTCGCCCGCCTTGGTGGTGCCGGGCTGGGTGTTGGAGAGCACCTCGATCATCAGCTCCGCCACCCGGTCGAACTCCTCGTGGCCGAACCCGCGGGTGGTCAGCGCCGGGGTGCCGAGGCGGACGCCGGAGGTGTACCACGCGCCGTTGGGGTCGCTGGGGATCGAGTTGCGGTTGGTGACGACGCCGGCGTCGAGCAGGGCCGACTCGGCCTGCCGCCCGGTGAGGCCGAAGCCGGAGACGTCGAGCAGCACGATGTGGTTGTCGGTGCCGCCGGTGACCAGGCGGGCGTCGCGCTTGAGGAAGCCCTCCGCGAGCGACTGCGCGTTGTCGGCGATCGCCTGGGCGTAGGTCTGGAACTCCGGCCGGCGCGCCTCGGCGAACGCCACCGCCTTCGCGGCCATCATGTGCGACAGCGGACCGCCGAGGACCATCGGGCAGCCGCGGTCGACGTCGGCCGCGAACTCCTCCTGAGCCAGCACCATGCCGCCACGCGGGCCGCGCAGCGACTTGTGGGTCGTCGTGGTGGTGATGTGCGCGTGGGGCACCGGGTCCTCGTCGCCCGAGAACACCTTGCCGGCCACCAGTCCCGCGAAGTGCGCCATGTCGACCATCAGCACGGCCCCGACCTCGTCGGCGATCTCGCGCATCTTGGCGAAGTTCACGCGGCGGGGGTAGGCCGAGTAGCCGGCCACCAGCACCAGCGGCTTGAACTCCCGCGCCTTCGCGGCGACCTGGTCGTAGTCGAGCAGGCCGGTCTCCGGGTCGGTGCCGTACTGCTGCTGGTGGAACATCTTGCCGCTGATGTTGGGCCGGAAGCCGTGGGTCAGGTGCCCGCCCGCGTCGAGCGACATCCCGAGCAGTCGCTGGTTGCCGAACTCGTGGCGCAGCGACTCCCAGTCGGCCTCGGTCAGCTCGTTGACGTTCTTCGCCCCGAGCTTCTTCAGCGCGGGCGTCTCGATCCGGTTGGCCAGGATGGACCAGAAGGCGACGAGGTTGGCGTCGATCCCGGAGTGCGGCTGGACATAGGCGTACGGCGCACCGAACAGCTCACGCGCGTGCTCGGCCGCCAGCGCCTCGACGGTGTCGACGTTCTGGCAGGCGGCGTAGAAGCGGTGGCCGACCGTGCCCTCGGCGTACTTGTCGCTGAACCACGTGCCCATCGTGAGCAGGACGGCCGGTGAGGCGTAGTTCTCCGACGCGATCAGCTTCAACGAACCTCGCTGGTCCGCCAGCTCCTGGCGGGTGGCCGCCGCGATGCGCGGCTCGACCGACTCGATGACCTTGAGGGCCTGCTCGTAGGCGCCGGAGGTGAGCTGGGACAGGGAGGCATCCGTCATGGCGCCAGCCTAGAGGTTTCGGGGCATCCGGCGGACAGTGCGTCCACGCCGGGTTAGCGTCCTTGGGTGCGAGCTCGGGCATGGACAGCAGCTTCGGTCGTCGGACTCGTCGCGGCCGTGCTGCCGACCGTCGGGGGTGAGCCCGTGCCGGCTCGTGCGGCCGCGCCGCCCGCCATCTCCGTCGCCGCACCGGCGTGGATGTATCCCGCCTTCGACCCGGCGGTCTCGAGGTACGCCGTCCACCGCTCGAGCGACGGCACGGTCAGGGTCCAGGTGACCGGTGACGGCGCGGTGTCGTTCGACGGCGTGCCCGACGACGACGGCAACGCAGACTTCGCCGACGCGCAGCCGGGAGACGAGATCTCGGTGTTCGTCGACGACGGCAACCTGCGCCGCGCCTACGCGCTCCACGTCCTGCCGGACTCGTTCCCCCGCCTTGCCGCCACCCACGACGGCACCCCGCTGCAGCCGGGCAACATCGCCGTCACCATCGACCGCTTCGACGGTGTGTCACCGCGCTACGAGGCGGTGCTCGACCGCCACGGTGTCCCGGTCCACGCACGCGAGCACGGCGAGCGGGTGCTCGACCTGAAGCTCGCCCGGAGCGGCCAGCTCACGGTCCAACGGCCCACGACCACGGGTGGTCGCACCGGCGAGGCGCTCGTCGTCCTCGACGACCGTTTCCGCGAGGTCCGTCGGTTCGACACGACGGGCCTCGTCAACACCGACGGCCACGACTCGGTGCTGGAGGCGGACGGCTCGCGCTGGCTGATGGCGTACGAGCCGAACACGTCCACCGGCCTCGTCGACTCGGTGATCCAGCACGTCCTCGCCGACGGCACCGTCGACTTCCAGTGGTCCAGCGCGCCGTACGCCGACGAGACGACTGCCGCGGGCAACGCCGACTACGCCCACCTCAACTCGATCGACGTGCAGCCCAACGGCGACGTGCTGGCGTCCTTCCGCCACCTGAGCTCGGTGTTCCTGATCGCCAGCCGCGCCCACGACGGCCACCAGCCGGGCGACGTGATCTGGAAGCTCGGCGGCCGTGACAGCAGCTTCACGTTCCCGTCCGGCGACGTCGGTCCGTGCGCGCAGCACTCCGCGTCGCTGCTCGGCAACGGCCACGTGCTGCTCTTCGACAACGGGTCCACGCCGTTCTTCGGCAACCTGTGCGTGGACCCCGCGGATCAGCAGGGCCCCGCCACCCAGCGACTCTCCACACGGGTCGTCGAGCTCGCCCTCGACGGCGACCGCGCGACGGTGGCCAGGACGTACGGCGAGGCGGACCGTTTCTCGTGGTTCATGGGCTCGGCGGCGAGACTGCCCGGAGGTCACGTGCTGATCGGCTGGTCGGCCGACACCCATGCGATCTCCACCGAGACGGACGCCACCGGCGCCACCCTGTGGAGCCTCGCGGACACCCGCTGGCGCGCCGGCGGGCCCGAGCCGTCGGCCTACGTCAGCTATCGCGCCGCCCTGGTCCCCGAGCGCGACGGCTTCGACCCGGAGGTCACGCTCGACGGCCCGCCCGACGGTGCCGTGGTGCAGGAGGATGCGGTCGTGCCCGTCGAGTTCTCCTGCCAGGACCGAGGCGGATCGACGCTCCAGACCTGCGACGGACCAGCGGGGCGGGTGCTCGACACCACGACCGCCGGCGCTCACACCTGGCAGGTGACGGCGCGCGACGGGTCGGGCCGGTCGACCACCGCCACCCGCAGCTTCACGGTGTCGGCCGCGGCGACTCCCACACCGGCGACTCCCACGCCGTCACCGACGCCCACCACGACACCCACAGCGACACCCACAGCGGCACCGCCGCCGCCCGGTCCCGTCGCTCCCCCGGTCCGCCGCGCGCGACCCGACCTCGCCGTCAGCACCGGTCGCGGCTCGTGGGTGGGCGCGGGCGAGCTCGCCCCCACCCGCCAGACCGCAGTCGTGGACCTCGCGAAGCACGGCTCCACCCCCTCCGTCCGGATCCGGCTGACGAACGCCGGGACCGCTTGCGGGCGGTTCGTGCTCCGAGGACCGGCGCGGGCCGACGGCGGCGGCATCGTGATGTCCTACCGCTCCCGGGGAGCCGACCGGACCCGGGCGCTCTCCCGCGGCTGGCGGACTCCCGCGCTCGACCCGGGCCAGAGCCTGCGCATCCGCATGCGCATCCGGCTGCCGACGTTCTTCGACGGCCGTGCCGCACTGCCGTTGCGAGCGTCCTCGGACGGCGGTCGGGACCGGGTGCGGGTGACGTTCGGGCGCTGAGCCCGGTGTGACGTAGGCCGCACGATCGCGGCCGAACCCGCGTGGACCCGCGCCGCGCGTCTCAACATGTGGCGGCACGTCTCTCATCATGAGATTTCGCCTTGTGGTCAAGGTGTCCGAGCGTTGAGACTCCTTGACATGACTCTTGCTGCGACGTCGACGTTCCTGGTGGTCCGCCGCCACGTGGACTTCGGACGCACGCGCAGCATGATGTGTTGGCATCGCTGACTCGCCGCCCAGTCACCGCACGTCACCGCGCTCATCGTCGCGCGCGGCCCTCAGCGAACAGGACCATTCCCCCATGCCTGATCTGCGCTTCCAGCCCGAGCCCGCCCAGCACACTGAGATCCCGCGCCCCAAGCGGGCGGAGGGCCAGTGGGCGCTCGGCTACACGGAGCCGTTGAACAAGAACGAGCAGTCCAAGAAGGACGACGACCCGCTCAACGTCCGCGACCGGATCCTCTACACCTACTCCAAGCGCGGCTTCGACTCGATCGACCCGGCCGACCTCCGCGGCCGCTTCCGCTGGATGGGCCTCTACACGCAGCGCGCGCCCGGCTTCGACGGCGGCAAGACCGCACAGCTCGAGGAGGAGGAGCTCGACGACCGCTTCTTCATGATGCGCGTGCGCACCGACGGCCAGGTCCTCGACGCGACCGCGCTGCGTGCCCTGGGCGAGTCCTCGACGACGTACGCCCGCAACACCGCGGACCTCACCGACCGCAACAACATCCAGTTCCACTGGGTCGAGGTCGAGTCGGTGCCCGCGATCTGGGAGCGGCTCGAGGGCGCCGGCCTGACCACCGTCGAGGCGTGCGGCGACAGCCCGCGCCCCTTCCTCGGCTCGCCGGTCGCCGGCATCGCCAAGGACGAGATCATCGACGGCTCGGAGGCGCTCGCCGAGATCAAGCGTCGCGCGCTCGGCAACCCCGAGTTCTCCAACCTGCCGCGCAAGTTCAAGACCGCGCTGACCGGCCACCCCAGCCACGACGTGGCCCCCGAGGTCAACGACGTCTCCTTCGTCGGCACCGTCCACCCCGAGCACGGCCCCGGCTTCGACCTGTGGGTCGGCGGCGGCCTGTCGACCAACCCGATGCTCGCCCACAAGCTCGGCGTGTGGATCCCGCTGGACGAGGTCGCCGACGCCTGGGAGGGCGTCGCGGGGATCTTCCGCGACTACGGCTACCGCCGGCTCCGCTCGAAGGCACGGCTCAAGTTCCTGCTCGCCGACTGGGGCAAGGAGAAGTTCCGCGAGGTGCTCGAGAAGGAGTACCTCCACCGCGAGCTCGTCGACTGCCCCTCGCCGTCGGCGCCCGTGCACCAGGGCGACCACGTCGGGATCCACGAGCAGAAGGACGGCAAGTTCTTCATCGGCGCCACCCCCGTCGTCGGCCGCATCGACGGCACCACGCTCACCGCGCTCGGTGACCTCGTCGAGCAGTACGGCGCTCGCGGCGTGCGCCTCACGGCGTACCAGAAGCTCGTGGTGATCGGCGTGGACGGCGCGGACACCGAGGCGTTCGCGGACGGGCTGGAGAAGATCGGCCTGACCGCCCGGCCCAGCAACTGGCGCCGTCGCACCATGGCGTGCACCGGCATCGAGTTCTGCAAGCTGGCCATCGTCGACACCAAGGAGCGCGCCCGCGCCCTAGTCACCGAGCTCGAGAAGCGCTTCCCCGAGCTGGACACGCCGATCTCGGTGAACGTCAACGGCTGCCCCAACGCCTGCGCGCGCACCCAGGTCGCCGACATCGGCCTCAAGGGCCAGCTGGTGATGGACGGTGACGGCAACCAGGTCGAGGGCTTCCAGGTCCACCTGGGCGGCGCGCTCGGCCTGACCCCCACGCTCGGTCGCAAGCTTCGGGCCCACAAGGTCACCAGCGCCGGCCTCGACGACTACGTCACCAGCGTCGTGCAGGCCTTCCTCGCCGACCGCACCCCCGGCGAGCTGTTCGCCGAGTGGGTCACCCGCGCCGACGAGGCGCACCTGCGCGGCGAGTCCTCACTGGAAGCCGTCTGACATGAGTGAGCGAGCGGCCCCCCAGCACTGCCCCTACTGCGGGGAGACGACGTTGTGGCCGCGCGAGGACGGGTGGGAGTGCCGCTCCTGCCTGCGTGCCTTTGCCGTCACGTATCTCGGCATGATCCCCCGAGGAGGAGGTGCACGATGAGTCTCTCCACCCAGGCTGCCCGCGACTTCAAGGGCACCCACACCGCCGGTCGGACGCCGGAGGAGCTCCGCGAGCTCGTCTCCCACGTCGGCGCCGAGCTCGAGCTGGCCCCCGCCGAGAACATCATCGAGTGGGCCGTCGCGACCTTCGGCGAGCGCTTCTGCGTGACCTCGTCGATGGGCGACGCGGTGCTCGCGCACCTCGCCTCCAAGGTCGCCCCCGGCCTCGACGTGGTGTTCCTCGACACCGGCTACCACTTCGTCGAGACCATCGGCACCCGCGACGCGGTCGAGGCCACGCTGCCGGTCAACCTGGTCACGATCCAGCCCGAGCTGAGCGTCGCCGAGCAGGACGCGACGTACGGCAAGGACCTCTACAAGACCGATCCCGACCTGTGCTGCAAGCTGCGCAAGGTGCAGCCGCTGGCCGACTCGCTCGCGAACTACGACGCGTGGGCCACCGGGCTGCGGCGCGCGGAGACCCACAACCGGGTGATCGCGCCGGTCGTCGGCTGGGACGCCCGCAAGGGGAAGGTGAAGGTCTCGCCGCTCGCGCGCTGGAGCGACGAGCAGGTCGAGGCCTACATCAACGACAACGGCGTGCTCGTCAACCCGCTGGTCTACGACAACTACCCGAGCATCGGCTGCTGGCCGTGCACGCGACGCGTCGTCCCCGGCGACGACCCGCGCAGCGGTCGTTGGGCCGGCACCAACAAGACCGAGTGCGGCATCCACTCATGAACTTCACCTCCAACGACAACGGCGTCGATTCGCACACCACCACCCGAGATGGGAGGCCCAGCTGATGGCCGCTCCTGCACTGGTTGCCCTGGCTCACGGGAGCCGCGACCCCCGCTCCGCCGCGACGATCAAGGCCCTCGTGGCCGAGGTCAAGACGATGCGCCCCGACCTGCGCATCGAGACGGCGTTCCTCGACCTCGCCAAGCCGTCGTTCGACACGGTCGTCGACCGGCTCGTGAAGGCCGGCTTCGACGAGATCGTCGTCGTCCCGCTGCTCCTGACCGAGGCGTTCCACGCCAAGGTCGACGTCCCCAGCGCCGTCGCGGCCGCCACCGAGCGGCACGAGGGCCTCAAGATCCGGGCCACCCGCGTGCTCGGCATGGAGGCCGCCTTCCTCGAGGTCCTCGACGTGCGGCTGCGCGAGGCGCTCAAGGAGGCGCGGGTGCGTGAGCTCGACGCCCTCGTGCTCGCCGCCGCCGGCTCGTCCGACCCGCTCGCCAACCAGGCCGTCGCCCGGCTGGCCCGCACCTGGGGCACCCGCCACAAGCTGCCCGTCACGGCCGCCTTCGCCTCCGCCGCTCCCCCGGCCGCCGGCGAGGCCGTGCGCGCGTTCCGGGCCGAGGGGCGTCGACACATCGCGGTCGCGTCGTTCTTCCTGGCTCCCGGCACGCTCCCCGACCGGGCCGCCGAGCTCGCCGTCGAGGCCGGCGCGGTGGCGGTGTCCGAGCCGCTCGGCGCCCACCCCGAGGTCGCGCGGGTGATCCTGGCGCGCTACGCCGTCGGCGCCGTGGAGCTCGTGCCCGTCTGAGACGCAGCAGTCCTCACAGGTGCTTGAGCGCCTCACGGCGCGATAGCCCGCTCAGCCGGTCCGCGTGGGTCCCGACGAGGTCGAGGACCCACGCGGCGTCGGTCCGGGCGTGCTCGCGCGACGCCCAGCCGAGCGCCAAGCGGTGCGAAGAAGTCCCTGCCGAGCACGGTGTCGTCCAGGTTGGCGACGAGGGCGTGGTCGAGCAGGTCGGTGTCGGTGCGCTCGCGGTGCCGGAGCTGGCTGAGCATCGCCGTGCGCCGGATCCAGAGGTGGTCGTCGGTGGCCAACGCCCGCACAGCGGCAGCAGGTCGGGGTCGAGCCAGGGGGCGTACGCCGCGTGGCGCAGCAGCGCGAGGGCGGCGTACCTCTCCTCGCGGTGCTCGGCCTCGTCCCACAGCCGGAGGGCGGTCGCCTGCCACTCGGCCCGGTCGCACATGGGGTGGTCACGCAGCAGCGGCCGCAGGAGTGCACGCACCTGGGGCGCCGCGACGCCGTGGTAGGGCATGGCCGACTTCATGTAGGCCGGCTGATGCGCGGCGCGCGCGGGGGTCGCCGGCAGCCGCGAGCTGGGCGCTGACGGCGCCGACGAGGTCCGTCAGCTGACCAGTCGCCCCAAGAGGTGCTCGAGCTGGCGGGCGGGGTCGGTCGTCATGCCACCGTGCACCGGCCCCGGCTGCAGGACCGTGCTGCGCGGTGCCTTGAGGAACCCGAACCGCTGGCCCAGCGACTGGCGCGCCGCCTCGCCGCCGCGCTCGTCGCCGCGGCAGACCCAGTCGACGAAGGTCAGGGCGTCGCACACCTGGTCGACGTCGACGCCCGGCGCGAGGGCGTGCAGCCGGTCCGCGTCGACGTTCCAGGCGACGTCGAGGAAGTCGGCCGACTGGCAGTGCAGGACGACCCCGACGTTGAGGAACTCCTCACGCTCGGGGCGCGGGACGCACCGCAGCACGACGTACTGGTAGGCGACCCGGCTCACGACGACACCTGCGGCAGCCACTGGCGCGTCTCGAGGCGCGCGGTCAGGAACTCGACGTACGCCGCTCGCAGCGCCTCCGGCGTCTCCGCGCCGGGCACCGGCTCGAGCCAGACGTCGGGCACGGCGGCGAGGACGTCGGTGAACACCTCTCGGCCGAGCTGCGACGAGATCTCGTCGTCGAGCTCACGCGCGCGCCCGGCGCAGGTCTCGAAGACGTGACCGCTGACGTCCCACGGCTGCGCCGCGAACCTCGCCGCGTCCGTGACGCCCGAGCGCCAGCCGTGATGGAAGTACAGCGACGCGCCGTGGTCGATGACCCAGAGGTCGCCGTGCCACAGGAGCAGGTTGGGGTTGCGCCACGACCGGTCGACGTTGGCGGTGAACGCGTCGAGCCACAGCACCCGCGCGCCCTCGTCGTCCTCGGCGGTGACCTGGCCGTCGACGCCGAACGAGCCGGGGAGGAAGTCGATGCCGAGGTTGGGTCCGACGCTGGCGTTGAGCAGGTCCTGGACCTCCTCGTCCGCCTCGTAGCGGGCCAGCTCGGGATCGAGGTCGAGCACCACCAGCCGCGGGGTGCGCAGGCCCAGTCGGGTCGCCAGCTGGCTGACGATCACCTCCGCGACGAGGACCTTGGCGCCCTGACCGGCGCCGCGGAACTTGCACACGTAGGTCCCGAGGTCGTCGGCCTCCACGATGCCGGGCAGGCTGCCGCCCTCGCGCAGCGGTGTGACGTACCTCGTGACGTGGACGAGGGGAAGGGAGTCGCTCACCGGACGGGCGTCTCCTCGGCCAGGCGCCTCTTCTCGGCCTCGACGTCGAAGTCGGCCGCCGGCCACTGGAGGTCGAGGCCGCGCAGGGCGTCGAGCAGCAGCTGGGCGACGGCGAGGTTGCGGAACCACTTCTTGTCCGCGGGGATCACGTGCCACGGCGCGGCCTCGGTGTTGGTGCGCTCCAGGGCGATCTCGTAGGCCTCGCGGTAGGCGGGCCACAGGGCGCGCTCGTCGAGGTCCCCGGGATTGAACTTGTAGAACTTCTCCGGGTTGTCGAGTCGTTCCTGGAGGCGCGCCTTCTGCTCGTCGGCGCTGATGTGCAGCATGCACTTGATGACCGTGGTGCCCTCGGCGACCAGCCGGGCCTCGAAGTCGTTGATGGCGCCGTACCTCCGCTCGATCTCGTCCGGCTCGGCGAAGCCGCGGACGCGGGCGATGAGGACGTCCTCGTAGTGGGAGCGGTCGAAGACGCCGACGTAGCCGGCGGACGGAAGACCCTTCTCGATGCGCCACAGGAAGTCGTGCGCCTTCTCCTCCTCGGTCGGTGCCTTGAAGCTGGTGATCCGCACGCCCTGCGGGTCGATCAGGCCGACCGCGTGGCGCAGCACCCCGCCCTTGCCGGAGGTGTCCATCCCCTGCAGCACCAGCAGCACCCGGCGCTCGGAGCCCGCCGTGCGCTCCGCCCAGAGCCGCTCCTGGAGGTCGGCGAGCTCGGTGGCCATGTCGGCGAGTGCGGACTGACCGTCGGCCTTCTTGCCGGCGAACCCCGGGGCCGCGTCGGTCTCGATGGCCGTGAGGTCGACCGGACCCCGATCGAGGCGGACGCTGTCGGCGATCGTGTCGGTCATGGGCACATCATGGCCCACTCCGGACGCGAGCATCGTCAGGCCAGGACGCGCTGCACGTCGAGGGAGCAGCCCACGACGGTGTGGACGGAGCCGTCCGCCTGCGGCTGGTCGAACCACACGCCCTGCTCGAAGCCGGCCTTCGCCAGCACCCGGAGGGAGGCGGCGTTGCGGTGGTCGGGCGCCGCGAAGAACGTCGTGGCGTCGGCGACCCGGCTGTGGGTGCGCTTCATCCAGGCCCACAGGATCGCCGGACCGAGGCCGCGGCCTCGCCACTGGTCGGCGCCGATCGCGTAGTCGACGCCGATCGCGTCGGGGTCGGGGGCGAGCACGGCGTAGTCGGGGTAGTCGCGGATCCGGTAGTCCTGGACGAAACCGACCGAGCGGCCGTTGACCTCGACCATCCACATCCGGGTCGGGGTCAGGCCGTCCACGCGCTCGGCGTACATCTCGTAGATCTGCTCGGGCGTCTGCTCCTGCCCGACTCCCCACCACTCGCGCACCGCCTCCCCTGCTCGCCAGTCGGTGACGAGGTCGAGGTCGCCGCGCGTCATGGCCCGCAGCGCCACCACCCGGTCGTGGTCGATCGCGAAGCGCTTGACCTCACCGGACAGGTCGACCGGGACCGGGGTGCCGGTCATGCTGGCTGCCGTCCGCTCGGCGGCGGCGCGCCACGACTCGCCCTCGCGCACGACCCCGCTGAGCTCGTGGCCGCGATCGGCGATCGTCAGCCGGGTCGTCATCGCAGCGACGGTCCCGGCGCGGCGTGGGCCCGGCGCGGTTCGCGTGGACGACGACCGAGGTCGTCACGGACCGGCTGCAGGTGGAACATGGGTGCGAGCCTAGAGGTCGTCCTCGAGCCCCGCACCCAGGTCGGCCTCGTCGTCGAGGGACAGCTCCTCCTTGACGATCGCGAACGCCATTCCGGCGCCGTAGCCCTTGCGGGCCAGCATCGAGACCAGCCTCCGGGTGGCCTTCTGCTGGTCGAGCCCACGCACGGACCGCAGCTTCTTGCGCACCAGGGCACGCGCACTCGCGGCCTCGTCTGCCGGGTCGATCTCGTCCAGCGCCTCGCGCGCGACCTCGTCGTCGATGCCCTTGCGTCGCAGCTCCTGCGCCAGCGCGCGGCGGGCCAGGCCCTTCCCTGGTTGGCGTGACTCGATCCACGCCTTGGCGAACGCCTCGTCGTCGATCAGCCCGACCTCCTCGAAGCGGTCGAGCAGGCGGTCCGCGATCTCCTGCGGGACCTCCTTCTTCGCCAGCCTGTCGGCCAGCTCCTTGCGCGAACGGGCCTGCCCGGTCAGCGCGTCGAGCAGGATCTTGCGGGCCACCGACTCGGGGTCGGCGTCCGGTCCCTGGGCGGCGGTGTCGGGCGGCGGCGGTGTCCGGGTGGACCGCGTCGTACGGCGCTCGCCGGATGCTCCGCCGCGCTCGCGCGAGCGACCCGAGCGACCCGAGCGACCCGACCGGGCCGAGCGGCGGGACCGGCCGGTCGGCACCCGCTCGAACGGCTCGTCGTCGACCTCGGTCTCGTCCGTACCGGTCTTGGAGAGCCGCGACGACCTCGTCCAGGCGTCCACGCCGGCGTGGACGTCACCCAGCCACGCAGGGGCAGGCCGGTCCTCGGCGGTCACCGACCGCCGGTCCGACCTGCCCGCGCCGCGGTCAGAAGTCATTCACGCCGATGGGCTCGTCGGACAGGTCGTCGGCCGGCGCGTCGACCGTGGGACCGACCCCGAGCTTCTCGAGGATCCGCTTCTCGAGCTCGTTGGCGAGGTCGGGGTTGTCCTTGAGGAACTTGCGGGCATTCTCCTTGCCCTGGCCGAGCTGGTCGCCCTCGTAGGTGTACCAGGCGCCGGCCTTGCGGACGAGGCCCGCCTCGACGCCGACGTCGATCAGCCCGCCCTCGCGGCTGATGCCCTTGCCGTACATGATGTCGAACTCGGCCTGCTTGAACGGCGGTGCGACCTTGTTCTTGACGACCTTGACGCGGGTGCGGTTGCCGACCATGTCGGTGCCGTCCTTGAGCGTCTCGATGCGACGCACGTCGAGGCGCACCGAGGAGTAGAACTTCAGCGCCTTGCCACCCGTGGTGGTCTCGGGCGAGCCGAACATGACGCCGATCTTCTCGCGCAGCTGGTTGATGAAGATCATCGTGGTGCCGGAGTTGTTGAGGGCACCGGTCATCTTGCGCAGCGCCTGGCTCATCAGCCGGGCCTGGAGGCCGACGTGGCTGTCGCCCATCTCGCCCTCGATCTCGGCGCGGGGCACGAGCGCGGCCACGGAGTCGATGACGATCAGGGACAGCGCACCGGAGCGGATCAGCATGTCGGCGATCTCGAGCGCCTGCTCACCGGAGTCGGGCTGGGAGACCAGCAGCGCGTCGGTGTCGACGCCGAGGGCCTTGGCGTAGTCGGGGTCGAGGGCGTGCTCGGCGTCGATGAACGCCACGATGCCACCGGCGGCCTGGGCGTTGGCCACCGCGTGCAGCGCGACCGTCGTCTTGCCGGAGGACTCCGGACCGTAGATCTCCACGACACGGCCGCGGGGCAGGCCGCCGAGGCCGAGCGCGACGTCGAGCGCGATGGCGCCGGTCGGGATCACCTCCAGCGGGGCGCGCGTCTCGTCGCCGAGGCGCATGACCGAGCCCTTGCCGAACGACTTCTCGATGTTGGCGAGCGCTGCATCCAGCGCCTTCTCGCGATCTCCACCAGCCATGTGCGTGTCCTATCTCTGTGTCGGATGTCAGGTACGTCTGCGACGCTAGAGCGAGCCACCGACATCCCCTGATCAGGGCGGTCGAGCTGTGGAGGACCTCGGCCCCGCGTCGTACCTGTGGACACAATCTAGCCCGAACATCTGTTCGATGCGCGTGCTGCGCGCGGCGTGTCGGCAGGCTGTGCGACGATCACCGCTCGCACGCGACCATTGGGGGACACCACATGCGCACCATCAGCACCGCCCTGGCCTCTGCCGTCACCGCTGCACTGGTGGTGGTGGCGCCCGCACACGCCGGCGAGCCGCGGCCACCGGGCCGGCCGTCGTCGGTGGACATCCTCGGCAACGCCGCGGGCGCCCTCGAGGTCTGGTGGACCGCTCCCGTCCGCAGCGGCAGCCAGCCGATCAGGAAGTACGTGGTGAAGTGGCGCTCGGGCCGTCTCGTCGTGCCGGCCCGGACGACCGAGGTCGCGGTGACGGGCCTCGGGCCCGGCTCCTACACCTTCCGGGTGCGCGCGGTCAGCCGGGCCGGTGCCGGCCCGTGGTCGATCCCCAGCCGTCGCCTCTTCGTCGAGTAGTCACTCGCGGACCTGGCGCCCGGTGGCAGCACCAGCCACCACCACGGCCAGGCCCAGCAGGGCCGCGAAGGCCGCCAGCACGGGGTAGCCGAAGCCCTGGACGATCAGCCCGGCGAGGGCTCCCCCGCCGGCCGCCGTCAGCGACATCGCCATGTCGGAGGTGCCCTGGACGTCCGTGCGGGCGGCCAGCGGCGTACGGTCCGCGATCACCGTCGAGGCGGCGACCGTGGCGAGCGACCAGCCGAGGCCGAGCAGGAACAGCCCGGCGAAGATCTGCCACGAGCTCCCCTCCGGCGCCGACCCGCACAGCCCCAGCGACACCAGCAGGGTGACGCCGCCGGCCACCAGCACCGGCGATCGACCCCACCGGTCCGCCGCGACGCCGACCAGCGGCGAGAACGCGAACATGCCGAGCACGTGCAGCGAGATGACCAGGCCGATGACCTCGAGGTGCGCTCCCCCGTGCTCCATGTGCAGCGGGGTCATGATCATCACGGTCACCATGGCGGCGTGGGCGCAGGCCATCGCGACGACCGCGGCACCCACGGCGGGCACCTCGCGCACGGTCGCGGTGAAGCGTGACCACGAGCGGCTGGGTGCGTCGCCGGGTGCGACCGGGGCGGCCGCCTGCGCCAGCAGGAGCGGGTCGGGTCGCAGGCGTACGGCGATCCAGCCGGCCGCCACGACCAGCGCGACCGCACCGATGGCGAACCCGCCGGTGAGCTCGGGGATCCCGGCGGCCCGGGCGAACGACGCGCCGACGCCGGTCAGGTTGGGTCCCGCGACCGCCCCGACGGTGGTCGCCCAGACCACGACCGACAGCGCACGCGCCCGCGACTCCTCGGGCGCGAGGTCGGTGGCGGCGTAGCGCGAGCCGCTGTTGGCGGCCGTGGTGGCTCCGAGCAGGGCGGCCCCGACCAGCAGCACCAGCATCGAGTCGACCACGCCCGCCACGACGGCCAGCACCGCGCCCGCAGCACCGAGCAGGTAGCCCGTGACCAGTCCGACCCGGCGCCCACGCGCACGCATCAGGCGGGCGAGGAGGAAGGCGGCGACGGCCGTGCCGAGCACCTGGAACGTCTGCGCGAGGCCGGCCATGCTCTCGCTGCCCGAGATGTCGCGGGCGAGGAGGGACGCGGTCGCGACCCCGATGGTGACGCCGACAGCGCCGACGGCCTGGGAGACGACGAGCGTGCGGACCGTGTGGGCCTGGACAGTCGCGACGTCCACCTCGACCGGAGGCTGCACCGGCGGCCGCAGGCTCACCGCTCGGACTCGGGCAGCTCGAGCGCACGACGGACGGCCGCCCAGACCTGCTTCGGCGGCACGCCGGCGTCCAGCGCCTCGACGGCCGTGCGGCTGCCCAGCTCGCCGATCACGAACAGCTCGGCCCAGGTCCGCGACGACGCCCGGCCCATCGCGGTGTCCAGCCGGTCCCAGAACTCCGTGTGCCTCATGCGCCTGCCTCCCGCACCGCCGCGACCTCGAGCCACGACTCGGCGCCCTTCGTGCCGGGCTGGTGCGTGACCTCGACGTCGCTCCACCCGGCCCCGGCGACGACGTCGGCCAGCGGGCCGGCCCGCCAGTAGGTGAAGTGTCGCGGGCGGCTGATGGAGCCGTGCGTCGACCAGCCGTCGCCGTCACCCTCCTTGACCGACACACGGAGCAGCCCACCCGCTCGGCACACCTCGGCCAGCCGCGCGAGGACCGTGGGCAGGTCCTCCCGGGCGACGTGCAGCAGCGAGGCGTTGGCCCACACGGCGTCGTACGCACCCTCGGGCGAGCCCAGGTCGTCGGTCAGCGGGTCGAGCAGGTCGGCGTCGTGCCCGTCCGCGCGGAGCAGGTCGACGAAGCCGGGCGTGACGTCCGTACGCCGCACGCGCAGCCCGAGCTCCTCCAGCAGCCGCGCGTCACGGCCGCCGCCGCTGCCGATCTCGAGCACCCGGGCACCGGGGCCGAGGAGCCGCGCGAACGCCTCGACGTCACGTCGGACCGAGTCGGGCATCACCGCGCCGTTGGCGGCATAGGCGGCGGCGTCGACGTCGTACGCGCGGACGGTCGCGCTGGTCTCGGTCATGCGCGGACGTCGTGGACGTGGTGGACCACGTCGTGCAGGTGGTAGAGCCCGAGCGTGCCGATCGTGAAGGCGCTGCCGTTGGAGCGGACGCCGCCACGGTCGGCGGTCTCGGGAGTGATCGTGGCGTAGAGCCCGGCGGCGTGCCCGGCGGCCTCGACCAGCTCGACGTCCACCTCGGCCGGGTCCTGCCCGGGGTAGTCGCCCTCGACGGCGGTCTCGTCCTGGTCCCAGTTGGCGAAGGTCGGGTCGTCCTGGTCGAGCATCAGCTGCACGCGCTCGGCGAAGAGCCGGTGCACGTCACGGACGTGGCAGGCGTACTCCAGCGGAGACCAGACGCCGGGCGCGGGCCGCTCGCGAGCGTCGGGGCGGCGCAGCACGTCGGTCCACACCATCGCGGAGTCGTGCATGAGGGTCGGCAGGTCGGCCAGCGTCTGCGCGGACGGGTCGAAGCCGCACTCGGCGCACGGCTGCTCGAGGACCCAGGTCCAGTCCTTGGTGTCGGGGGTGATCGGCTCGGGCACGGCGCCATCCTCCCAGCGGTCGCTCCGGTCCCGCGACCGGGTTCCTGCCACGGTGCGGCCCGATGGCGCCATGCTCGTCGGTCCGGCACCGACCGAGCGGTGCACACGTGCGGCTCAGGTCAGCAGCAGCTTGTCGAGGCGGCGGCGCACGACCCACGAGCCGATCAGGCCCATCACCACGAGGTAGCCGATCGAGACCAGGCTCTCCCAGCCGACCTGGCCCAGCGTGAGCTCGCGGCACAGCGCGACCCCGCGGTAGAGCGGGGTCACCTCGACGACCCACCGCAACCACCCGTCGTACGCCGTGATCGGGAAGAAGGTGGCGGAGAAGAGGAAGAGCGGGAGCTGGAGCAGGGTGATCTTGTCGAAGTCCTGCCAGGAGGTCATCCAGGTCGTGGCGGCCATGCACACGGCCGAGAACGCGAAGCCGATGAGCAGGACCGCGGGCAGCGCCAGGATCGCCGTCCACGAGTGCAGCATGCCGAGCGCCCACATCAGCAGCAGGAACGCCACGGAGTAGCTCGAGCCGCGCAGCTGGCCCCAGATGATCTCGCCGCGGGCGATGTCGCCGGTCGTCAGCGGGGTCGCGAGCATCTGGTCGTAGAGCTTGTCGTACTTGAGCTTGAAGAAGACGTTGAACGTGCTGTCCATCAGGGCGCCGTTGAACGCGCTGACGGCCAGCATCCCCGGGGCGACGAACTCGGCGTACGGGATGGGCTCGCCGCCGACCTCGAAGGACTCGATCAGCTGGCCGACGCCGATGCCGATCGAGAACAGGAAGAAGACGGGCTCGAAGAAGCCGGTGAGGAAGAGCTTCCAGTTCTTCTTGTAGACGATGAAGCTGCGGGTGACGAGCAGCCAGGCGGCGCCCGCGCGTCCGAGCGGCGGATGGGTCACGGCGCTCATCGGTCGTCCAGCCTCTTCTCGAGTCCGGACACCGACCAGAACCAGCCGACCACGATGACGACGACGAGGACCGCGACGTTGATCGCAGCCGTGGACCAGTCGACGGTGTCGAGGCAGAACATCCGGCTCAGGTTGACCCCGTGCCACAGCGGCGTGAGGCGGGCGACCCACTCGAGCACCGGGCCGAGGTTGGTGATCGGGAAGAACGCGCCCGAGAACAGCGTCAACGGCAGCACGCCGAGACGGAACAGCACCCCGAAGCCCTGCTCGCTGTAGAGGCGGGTGGAGAACCCGTAGACCAGGGTCGCGAAGGCCATCCCGACCAGCAGCTGCGAGCCGAAGGCGAGGAACGGCCCCCACCACGACTCGAAGACCCCGAACGGCGCGAGTACGAGCATGAACACCCCGCACGCGGTCGCGAGGCGGAAGAGCACGAACATCAGGTTGGCGGCGACCAGGTGGCGCGGCTCGAGTGGCGTGGCGATCATCGAGTAGTAGGTCTTGTGCCACTTGAGCGCGCCCATGACGGGGTAGGTCGTCTCCCCCACCGCGATCTGCATGGCGTGCGCGGCGACGAGTCCCGGGACGATGAAGGCGAGGTAGGACGTCGCGCCCTCGAGCTTCGCCGGGTCACCCTCGATGAAGCCACCGAGGAGGACGCCCATCGCCACGACGTAGAACAGCGGGGAGACGAAGGAGCTGATCACCCCGCCCTTCCACGTGCGCTTGAAGACGGTCCACCAGTAGTCGGTCTGCCGCAGCGCACCCGCGGCCAGCGTGAGGCTCATCAGTCGACCAGCGTCCGGCCGGTGAGCTTGAGGAAGACGTCCTCGAGGGTGCTGCGGCGCACGAGCACGGCGATCGGGTCGAGGCCGCGCTCGTGGACCTTGGCGATGACCTCCTCGCCGTCCGGGCTGTAGACGAGGATCCGGTCGGGCAACACCTCGAGGCGCCCGAGGTCCTCGATCTTGCCGGCGATCGCCTCGTGCGGGTTGGTCTCGTCGGTGATGGCGAAGCGCAGCTCGGCGACCTCGCGCGTCGAGTGCTCCTCGATCAGCTGTCGCGGCGAGCCCTCGGCCGCGATCAGGCCCTTGTCCATGACCACCAGCCGGTCGCACAGCTGCTCGGCCTCGTCCATGTAGTGCGTGGTGATCACCAGCGTGACGCCGGCCTGCTTGAGCCGGAACAGCTGGTCCCACAGCACGTGGCGCGCCTGCGGGTCGAGGCCGGTGGTCGGCTCGTCGAGCAACAGCAGGTCGGGGTTGTTGACCAGGCTGCGGGCGATCGTCAGCCGCCGCTTCATCCCGCCGGAGAGGTCCTCGACCTTCGACCTCGACTTCTCCGTCAGCGAGACGAACTCGAGCAGCTCGTCGACGCGGCTGTTGACCTCGCCCTTGGGGATGCCGAAGTAGCGACCGTAGATGTAGAGGTTGTCGCGGACGTTGAGCTCGTTGTCGAGGGTGTCCTCCTGCGGGCACACGCCGAGCCGGCCGCGGATCGCGGGGCCGTCGGTGGCGGGGTCCATGCCGAGGATCTCGAGGCTGCCGCCGCTGATCGGGCTGACGCTGGCGATCATCCGCATCGTGCTGGACTTGCCCGCGCCGTTGGGGCCGAGGAAGCCGAACGCCTCGCCACGCCGGACGTCGACGTCGATCCCCTTGACCGCCTCGAACTCGCCGAACGACTTGCGCAGTCCTCGAGCCCGGATCATCGATTCGCTCACGAACGTCGACCCTAGGACACCGCACCGACGCTCGCCGAGTCCTCGGTCACACTCTGTGCATGACGAGGACGCACGCCGCCAGCGGATCGCCGTACGAGCAGAGCATCGGCTTCAGCCGCGCGGTCCGCGTCGGCGACGTCGTGGCGGTGTCGGGCACCGCTCCGGTCCGGCGCGACGGGACCGTCGATGCCGACCCGAGCGCGCAGGCGCGTCGCTGCTGGGAGATCGCGCTGGCCGCGCTGGAGGAGCTCGGGGGGCGTCGCGAGGACGTCGTGAGGACGCGGCAGTACGTCGTCGACGCCGCGCACGCCGACGCAGTCGGCGCGGTCCACGGCGAGGTCTTCGGAGACGTGCGACCAGCGAGCACGATGGTGGTCGTGGCGGGCCTCCTCGACCCGCGCTGGGTGTGCGAGGTCGAGCTCGACGCGGTCGTCGACGCACGGACCACCCCCTAGGGGGGTCGAGCCGGCCCCGTTGTCGGTGGCGTAGGCAAGACTTGGCACCATGTCCGCACTCGACCACTTCAGCGCCCCGACGCGCGCCTGGTTCGAAGCCGCCTTCGCCGCGCCGACGCCGGCCCAGGAGGGCGCGTGGGACGCGATCGCGCACCGCAAGCACGCGCTGGTCGTCGCGCCGACCGGCAGCGGCAAGACGTTGAGCGCGTTCCTGTTCGCCGTCGACAAGCTGCTCACCGAGGGCCCGCCGGAGGAGAAGACGAAGCGCACCCGCGTGCTCTACGTCAGCCCGCTCAAGGCGCTGGCCGTCGACGTCGAGCGCAACCTGCGCGCGCCGCTGACCGGCATCCGCCACACCGCCGACCGGCTGCAGACCCCGCTGCCCGAGGTCACCGTGGGGCTCCGGTCCGGGGACACCAGCCCCGCCGACCGGCGCAAGCTGAGCACCCGACCACCCGACATCCTGATCACGACCCCCGAGTCACTGTTCCTGATGCTGACCAGCCAGGCGCGCGAGACCCTGCGCGGGATCGACACCGTGATCCTCGACGAGGTGCACGCCGTCGCCGGCACCAAGCGCGGCGCCCACCTCGCCCTGACGCTCGAGCGCCTCGACGCGCTGCTGGAGCAGCCGGCCCAGCGCATCGGCCTCTCCGCGACCGTCCGCCCGCTCGAGGAGGTCGCCCGCTTCCTCGGCGGCTCCGCGCCGGTCGAGATCGTCGCGCCGCCCTCCACCAAGGAGTGGGACCTCAAGGTCGTCGTGCCGGTCGAGGACATGACCATGCCCGAGGAGTACGACGAGGAGTCGCACGACCCCGGACGCTCCACCAGCATCTGGCCGCACGTCGAGGAACACGTCGTCGACCTGATCGAGCAGCACCGCTCGACGATCGTCTTCGCCAACTCCCGGCGTCTCGCCGAGCGGTTGACGGCCCGGCTCAACGAGATCGCAACGGACCGTGCCGCGCCGGACGATGCCGAGGCATCCGCGGCCGACGGCGGGCCTCCCGCCCAGGTGATGGCGCAGTCCGGAGCCAGCACGGGCGCCGAGACGGTCATCGCCAAGGCCCACCACGGCTCGGTGTCGAAGGAGCAGCGGGCGATCATCGAGGACGACCTCAAGCGCGGCCGCCTGCCCGCCGTCGTCGCGACGAGCAGCCTCGAGCTCGGCATCGACATGGGCGCGGTCGACCTCGTCATCCAGATCGAGTCGCCGCCCAGCGTCGCCAGTGCCCTCCAGCGCGTGGGCCGCGCGGGACACCAGGTGGGCGAGGTGAGCCGGGGCGTGCTGTTCCCCAAGCACCGCGGCGACCTGGCCCAGACCGCGGTGTCGGTGCAGCGCATG
Source organism: Nocardioides currus (assembly GCF_003057875.1). Taxonomy (GTDB): domain Bacteria; phylum Actinomycetota; class Actinomycetes; order Propionibacteriales; family Nocardioidaceae; genus Nocardioides; species Nocardioides currus. The sequence goes on from NZ_PYXZ01000012.1 coordinate 93,752, forward strand.
CGGTCCGGAGCCATCGAGAAGCTGTCGATGCCCAGCAACCCCCTCGACGTGCTGGCCCAACAGGTCGTGGCGGCGACGGCCATGGAGGACTGGTCGGTCGACGAGTTCTTCGCCCTGACCCGCCGCGCCGCGTCCTACTCCCAGCTCCCCCGCAGCGCCTTCGACGCCACGCTCGACCTGCTGAGCGGGCGCTACCCGAGCGAGGAGTTCGCCGAGCTCCGTCCGCGGATCGTGTGGGACCGCGTCAACGACACGATCTCCGGGCGTCCCGGTGCGCAGCGGCTGGCCGTGACGAGCGGCGGCACCATCCCCGACCGCGGCCTCTTCGGGGTCTTCCTGGTCGGCGAGAAGTCGAGCCGCGTCGGCGAGCTCGACGAGGAGATGGTCTACGAGTCCCGCGTCGGCGACATCTTCGCCCTGGGCGCGACCAGCTGGCGGATCGAGGACATCACCCACGACCGGGTGCTGGTCACCCCCGCGCCCGGCATCCCGGGACGGCTGCCCTTCTGGAAGGGCGACAGCCTCGGTCGCCCGGCCGAGCTCGGCGAGGCCATCGGCGTCTTCACCCGCGGCCTCCTGGGCCAGAGCGAGGCCAAGGCACGCGCCGCTGTGTCCGAGGCCGGTCTGGACGACTACGCCGCGGCCAACCTCGTCACCTACGTCACCGAGCAGCGCGAGGCCACCAACGTGGTGCCCAGCGACACGCAGATCGTGGTGGAGCGCTTCCGCGACGAGCTCGGCGACTGGCGACTCGTCGTCCACTCCCCCTACGGCACGCCCCTGCACGCGCCGTGGGCGCTGGCGATCAACGCCCGGCTGCGCGAGCGCTACGACATCGACGGCCAGGCGATGGCCTCCGACGACGGCATCGTCATCCGGATCCCCGACACCGACCAGGATCCGCCGCTCGGCGAGCTCATCGTCTTCGAGCCCGATGAGATCGAGCAGCTCGTCACCCAGGAGGTCGGCGGCTCCGCCCTCTTCGCGAGCCGCTTCCGTGAGTGCGCTGCCCGCGCCCTCCTCCTCCCCCGTCGCGATCCCGGCCGGCGCAGCCCCCTGTGGCAGCAGCGCCAGCGCAGCGCCCAGCTGCTGGAGGTCGCCTCGAAGTATCCCGCCTTCCCGATCGTCCTCGAGGCGATCCGCGAGTGCCTCCAGGACGTCTACGACCTGCCCGCCCTGACCGCCCTGCTGAAGCGCATCGACCGGCGCGAGGTCACCGTGGTCGACGTCTCGACCCAGACGCCGAGCCCGTTCGCCCGGAGCATGCTCTTCGGGTACGTCGCCCAGTTCGTCTACGAGGGTGACTCGCCGATCGCCGAGCGCCGTGCCGCCGCCCTGAGCCTCGACCAGGGGCTGCTCGCGGAGCTGCTCGGGCGGGCCGAGCTGCGCGAGCTGCTCGACCCCGACGTCCTCGCCGAGGTCGAGGCCGAGCTGCAGTGGCTCGCGCCCGACCGGCGCGCCCGCAGCGCCGAGGCGGTCGCCGACCTGCTGCGCGTGCTCGGACCGCTGACCATCGACGAGGTCGCCGCGCGCGTGAAGGACGAGTCCGTGTCCGAGGTGTCGACGTGGCTCACCGACCTGGCCGACGCGCGGCGGGTCGTCGCCGTACGCATCGCCGGGGAGGAGCGCTGGACCACGATCGAGGACGTCGCCCGCCTGCGCGACGGCCTCGGTGTGCCGGTCCCCGTCGGGACGCCCGACGTCTTCACCGAGCCGACCGAGGACCCGATCGGCGACCTGATCTCCCGCTACGCCCGCACCCACGGACCGTTCACGACCGCCGACGTGGCGGGCCGGCTCGGCCTCGGCGAGGCGGTCGCCCGGCACGCCCTGCAACGCCTGGTGGCGCGCGGGCGGCTGCTCGAGGGTGAGTTCCGCCCGTCGGGCAGCGGCTCGGAGTGGTGCGACGCCGAGGTGCTGCGCAAGCTGCGCCGACGCTCGCTGGCCCGGCTGCGCAAGGAGGTCGAGCCGGTCACGCCCGACACCCTCGCCCGGTTCCTGCCGGCCTGGCAGCGCGTCGGAGGCAAGCTGCGCGGCGTCGACGGCGTGGTGGCGGCCATCGACCAGCTGGCCGGGTGCCCGGTGCCGGCCAGCGCCCTCGAGGGGCTGGTCCTCGCGAGCCGCGTCCGCGACTACGAGCCGAGCTTCCTCGACGAGCTGACCAGCGCCGGCGAGGTGATCTGGGCCGGGCACGCACCCCTCCCGGGCAGCGACGGCTGGGTCAGCCTGCACCTCGCCGACCAGGCCCACCTCACCCTCCCCGACCCGCAGTGGGGTGAGCTCGACGAGCTGCAGCAGTCCGTGCTGGAGGCGCTGGCGCCCGGCGGCGCGTGGTTCTTCCGCCAGCTCGCCGACCGCCTCGGCTCGCAGACCGACGCCGCGCTGTCCACCGCGCTGTGGGGACTGGTCTGGGAGGGGCTGGTCACCAACGACACCCTCACGCCGATGCGCGCGCTGATCCGGTCCGGCAGCTCGAGCCACCGCACGCGCCGCCCCCCGCCCCGCGTGAAGATGAGAGGCGGCCGGATGCCCGTCCGGTCGGGTCCGCCCGAGACCGCGGGCCGCTGGAGCGTGCTCCCGGCCCGCGACGCCGACGCCACGCGCCGCGCCCACGCCACCGCGGAGCACCTGCTCGAGCGCCACGGGGTGGTCACCCGCGGGGCGGTGATGCAGGAGCGCATCGTCGGCGGATTCGCCGGCGTCTACAAGGTGCTCTCCGCGTTCGAGGACACCGGCCGCTGCCGCCGCGGCTACTTCATCGAGGGCCTCGGCGCCGCCCAGTTCGGCACGGCCGGGGCGATCGACCGGTTGCGCACCTTCTCCGAGCCCGAGGAGGCCAAGCCCGTCGCCATCGCCCTGGCCGCGACCGATCCCGCCAACCCCTACGGCGCCGCGCTGCCGTGGCCCGCCAGCACCGGCGAGTCCGGACACCGGCCCGGTCGCAAGGCCGGCGCCCTCGTCGTGCTGGTCGACGGCGCCCTCACGCTCTACGTCGAACGCGGGGGCCGCACGCTGCTGACCTGGTCGGAGGACGTCGAGCGGCTCACGCCGGCCGCCGCCTCGCTGGCCGAGGCCACCCGGCGCGGTGCGCTCGGGAAGCTGACCGTGGAGAAGGCCGACGGCGCCGCGCTGCTCGGCGGCGGCGAGACCCCGCTGCGTCAGGCCCTGAACGCCGCGGGCTTCGTCTCCACGCCGAAGGGGCTGAGGATGCGTGCCTGAGGGCGACACCGTCTTCCGGGCCGCCCGCCTGCTCGACCGCTCCCTCTCGGGTCGGGTCCTGACCCGCAGCGACTTCCGGGTGCCGCAGCACGCGACCGCCGACCTCAGCGGCGCCACGGTCACCCGCAGCCTGTCCCGCGGCAAGCACATCCTGACCCGGACCGACACCGGCTTCACGGTCCACACCCACCTGAAGATGGAGGGAGCCTGGCGGGTCTACCGCCCGGGCGAGAAGTGGCAGCGACCCGTCAGCCAGGTGCGGCTGCTCCTCGAGGCGGGCGACGTGACCGCCGTCGGGTTCAGCCTCGGGATCGTCGAGCTGATCGAGACCGTGGACGAGGACACGGTCGTCGGCCACCTCGGACCTGACCTGCTCGGTCCCGACTGGGACGAGACGGAGGCGCTGCGCCGCCTCGGCGAGGACCCCGACCGCGAGCTCATCGCGGCCCTGCTCGACCAGCGCAACCTCGCCGGCATCGGCAACATGTACGCCGCCGAGCTCTGCTTCACCAGCGGGATCCACCCCAGTCGTCCGGTGCGCGACGTCGACGACCTCCCCCGCCTGGTCCGCCGCGCGAAGCTCATGCTCGAGACCAACTCGGAGCGGGCCGTCCAGTCCACCACCGGCAACCTGCGACCGCGCGAGCGGATGTGGGTCTACCGGCGCGACAAGTCACCCTGTCGTCGCTGCGGCACCCCGATCCGGGTCGCGATGCGCGGCGAGCCCGGCCGCGAGCGCGCGGCCTACTGGTGCCCGAGCTGCCAGCCGGCCGCCGAGGCCTGACCCGCTCCGGCGGGCGCTCGGCGCCGTACGCAGTGCTGACGCGACCACCTCGTCGGACGTCGAGCGGAGCGTCCGACGCCCTGGTCGCCCGGGCAGCCACATCGTCGGACGTCGAGCGGTACGTCCGACGCCCTGGTCGCCCGGGCAGCCACCTCGTCGGACGTCCCGGCTGACATGGCAGGCGCGGAATCACCGACATCCCATCGTGAACCGGCAGGGACGGGAGAGCTCCCCGGGTCAGGCGGCGGAGGCCACCACGTCGTCGGCGGCGGGCCGGGCGGACGCGATGGGCGTCGCCTCGATGTGGAGGGCCAGCGCACGCTCCTCGAGCGCCACCGCGTCGGAGACCTCGCGGAGCACGTCGGAGAGCGGGAGGTCCATGGCCATGCACAGCGAGGCGAGGAGCTCGGACGACGCTTCCTTCTGGCCGCGCTCGATCTCCGAGATGTAGCCCAGGCTCACCCGCGCCTCGGCGGACACCTCGCGCAGGGTCATGCCGCGCTGCATCCGCTCGCTGCGGAGCACGTCGCCGAGAAGCCGACGAAAGAGCACCATGCGCTTGTCCTTCCGGAGGATGGGTGTGACCTCGTGGTGGCCAACGCTACCCGAGGCCCGAATCTTCCCTCCGGAGCATGGCACCGAGCACCGACAACGCGTCGCGACAGCTCCCGGCCTGGATCGCCGCGCGATCGCCGTCGAGGGCCAGCAGGTGCGTCTCCACGGCGCGCGGCCCGGCGCACGCGATCCACACGTGCCCGGCCGGGTGACCTTCCTGCGGATCGGGTCCGGCCACGCCGGTCGTCGCGAGGCCGTACGTCGCACCTAGCAGCTCGCGCGCCCCGGTGGCCATCGCGGCGGCGCACTCGGCCGACACCGCGCCGTACGCCTCGACGACCTCGGCCGGGACGCCGAGCACCGACACCTTCACGGGGGTCGCGTAGGCGACCACTCCGCCGCGGAAGCACGCCGAGGCGCCTGGGACCGCGGTGACGGCAGCGGCGAGCTGCCCGCCGGTCAACGACTCGGCGGTGGCGAGCGTGATCCCGAGCGAGCTCATCCGCGCCACGAGGTCGCGTGCGTCCCACGTCATGGGGAGACCCTAGCTACGTTGAGGACATGGCTCTGCGCATCGAGGACTACGCCATCGTCGGCGACCGCGGCACCGCCGCCCTCATCGGCCGGGACGGCTCGATCGACTGGCTGTGCCTGCCCCGCTTCGACTCCCCCGCGTGCTTCGCCGCGCTCCTCGGTGATCCCGACAACGGGCGCTGGCTGCTGGCACCGGCGGAGACCGACGGCGTGACCGCGACGCGCACCTACGTCGGCGACAGCGCCGTCCTGGAGACCACCTTCACCACCCCGACGGGGGTGCTGGTGCTGCGGGACGTGATGCCCCTCAGCGACGAGCGCGCCGACCTCGTGCGGACCGTCCGGTGCACGGAGGGCACGGTCGCCGTCCGTCACGAGTGGGTGGTGCGCTTCGACTACGGCCGGGTGCGCCCGTGGGTGACGCGCCAGCAGGTGGCCGGGCAGGAGGTGATCGTCGCGACAGCAGGTCCGGACAAGCTGATGCTGCGCGGTCCGCGCCTCCCGCACGCCGACGACGGGCACCACGTCGACGACTTCGACCTTGCCGCCGGCGACGAGATGACCTTCTCCACCACGTGGGTGCGGTCCTGGCGCGACCTGCCCGAGCCGCTCCCCTTCGACGACCGGATCGAGGCGACGCGCGCCGAGCACGAGAGGTGGGCGGGTCACTGTCGCGAGGACGTCCCCCGCGCCGACCTGGTGCGACGCAGCCTGCTGACGCTGCGCCTGCTCACCCACGAGGAGACCGGCGGCATCGTGGCGGCGCCGACGACCAGCCTGCCGGAGTGCTTCGGCGGCGAGCGCAACTGGGACTACCGCTACTGCTGGCTGCGCGACGCGGCGCTGACGCTGGAGTCGCTGCTCGCGGCCGGCTACACCGAGGAGGCCCGCGACTGGCGGCGGTGGCTGCTGCGGGCCGTGGCCGGCGACCCGGAGGACCTCCAGATCATGTACACCGTCGACGGCGGGCGCCAGCTGCCCGAGCGCGAGCTCGAGCACCTCGCGGGCTACGAGGGCTCCAGGCCCGTGCGCATCGGCAACGCCGCCGTCGGGCAGCGGCAGACCGACGTGCTCGGCGAGGTGATGATCGCGCTGGAGGACGCCCGCGCCGCCGGTCTCGAGGAGACCACCCAGAGCTGGGCGCTCCAGCGCTCCCTGGTCGAGGAGCTCGCCGGACACTGGGACGAGCCCGACAACGGGCTCTGGGAGATCCGCGGCGACCCACAGCACTTCACCCACTCCCGGGTGATGGTCTGGGTGGCCTTCGACCGGGCGATCCGCGCGGTCGAGGAGCACGGGCTCGACGGCCCCGTCGAGCGCTGGCGCGACCTGCGCGAGCAGGTGCGGGCCGAGGTCCTGGAGAAGGGGTACGACGCCGAACGGGGCACCTTCACCCAGCACTACGACACCCGCGAGCTCGACGCGAGCCTGCTCAACATCCCGCTGGTCGGGTTCCTGCCGGGCGACGACGAACGCGTCCTCGGCACCATCCGGGCGATCGAGGAGGACCTGATGCGCGACGGGTTCCTGCGCCGCTACCGCACCCAGAGCGGGGTCGACGGCCTCGACGGCGACGAGCACCCGTTCCTCGCCTGCTCCTTCTGGCTGGTCTCGGCCTACGCCCGCGCCGGGCGCCTCGACGACGCCCACGACCTCTTCGAGCGGCTGTGCGACCTCGCCAACGACGTCGGTCTGCTGTCCGAGGAGTACGACGTGGGCAACGACCGGATGGCCGGCAACTTCCCGCAGGCGTTCAGCCACCTGACGCTCGTGCAGGCCGCGCTGTCCCTGGCCCGAGCCGCGCTCGATCGAGCCTGATCGCGCACGACCCTGAGCATGCCGATGGCCCGGCCACCCCGCGTGGGGTGACCGGGCCATCGAACAGGGCGACGCCGTGCGACGTCAGCGCTTCTTGTTCTTGCCCTTCTTGTCCTTCTTGACCTTCACCTCGACGGTCTTGGTCACCGGCTCGGCCAGGTTGCTGCCGAGGAAGGTGATCGTCACCTCGTAGGTGCCGGGCTTGGTCAGCTTGCCCAGCCTGAAGTCGACCTCGCCGCCCGAGAGCGTCTTGGTCTTCGAGGTGCCCTTGACCTTCGCGGTGACCTGGCCGGTGACCTCGAACCCGTCGGCGGCCGCGGCGACCGACACCTCGAGCACCTCGTCCTCCTTGAGCTTCTTCGGAGCCTTGACCGTCAGCTTCGGCGTGGCCTTCTGGACCGTCACCGAGGTGCTGCCCTCACCGGCCTTGGTGGCGTCGTCACCCAGGTACTTCAGGGTGATCGCCTTGGCACCGACGGTGTCGAACGGGCCGACGACGATGCTGGTCTTGCCGGCCGCGAGCTCACCGGCACCGACCACCTTGTTGTCGATCAGGGCCAGGACACTGCCCGTCGCCGTACCGCCCGGGCGGGTGACGGTGACGGACACGGTCGCCGAGTCCTTCTTCACCTTGAGCGTGACCGGGTCGACGGTCGCCGTGATGGTCGGCGTCGCCTTCTCGGGCACCGGGTTGGCGACCACGGTCACGGACACGTCGGCCGAGCTGGCGGCGTTGTTGGCGTCGCCGTAGTAGCGCACCGTGATCGCCTTCGTGCCGGCTGCGGCGAACGGACCGATGGCGATGCTCGCCTTGCCGTCGACCAGTTCGGCTCCGCCGATCACCTGTCCGTCGAGGACCGCGCCCACGAGGCCCGTGGGGGACTCGCCGTTGACGGTCACCGAGATGGTGCCGGTGTCGACGCCCGCCTTCAGCTCGGTCGGCGCGACGGTGGCCGCCGTGCTCGACGTCGCCTTGGTCACCGTCACGGTCGCGCTGATGCTCGACGCCTTGACGTTGCTATCGCCCGGGTAGGCCACGCGCAGCGTGTGGACGCCGACCGGGAGCGACTTGGCCGCCAGCGCGAAGGTGGCTGCGCTGTTGGTGAGCGGTGCCGTGCCCAGGCTGGTGGTGCCCTCGAAGACCTCGACGGAACCGGTTGCGGCCGGCGCGACCGTGATGTCCAGCTGACCTGCTTGGCCGTAGGCGAGCGAGACGTCCGGCACCGTGACCGTGCTGGGTGCACGGTTGTCGGTGATGGTGATCGGGACGTCGACGGTGGTGCCGGTGTTGTTGCCCGTCACCTTGAGGACGACGCGGCCGTCGGGTGCGCCGTTGGGCACCTTCACGGTCACGGTCGACGTGCCGTACTCGTCGAACACCGCGGTGCCGATGGTGTTGTCCACCGGCGCCTCACCGAGGAGAGCACCGCCGAAGCGGACCTCGACCGACGTGTCCTTGATGTCCGGCGCCGTGGAGAAGGCCAGGGACGACAGCGTGAACGTCACGTCGTCACCCTGCTTGTACGACGCAGGAGCGCCGGCCGGGAACGCCACACCCACGGAGTGCTGGGTGAAGTCGGGGGCGAGCGGAGCGTCGCCCTCGGCCGTGTTGGCGAACTCGTCCATGTAGTCGACCATGCCCTGCAGGTCGATCTTGCCGGTGTCCCGCTTCTGGGTGCCCTGTGCGAACACCCGGAAGTTGTCGCCGCCCGAACCCAGGAACGAGTTGACGGTGACGGAGTAGGACGTGCCAGCCGCGATCGGCGTGCCGTTGAGCCACATGGCGGTGATGCGGTCGCCTTCGGTGCGGGACGGGTCGTAGGTGTACCTGAAGCCCTTCGACGTGCCGAGGCGCAGGAACGGGCGCGTCGGGATGTTGCCCGCGCCGTCACGCTGCCACTGCTGCTCGAGGGCGGTCTTGATCTGAGCCCCCGTCATCTTCATGTTGACCAGCGTGTTGGCGAACGGCTGGACGACCGCCGCCTGCTTGTAGGTCAGCGTCGTCGGGTAGCCGCCCGCGTTGCCGACCATGTCCTGGCGGAGACCGCCGGGGTTCATGAAGGCGATCTGTGCGCCGCCGGCCTCGGGGGTCTGCGTCGCCCAGCGCTGGACCTCGGCGACCAGGTTGCCCAGGGTCGACTCGCCACCGCGGTTCTCGGTGGTGCCGTTCGAGAGCTTGGCCCGGTTGAACGGAGCGGCGATCTTGCCGAGCTCCACCGCACCCAGCACGTTGGACTTCGCAATCGCGTCGTTGACGATCGGCGTGACGTTCGGGTCGGCCGGGTAGTTGGCCGTGAACGGAGCGGTCTGCTGCTTCAGGTTGAGCACGTTCTGGGTCTGTGCGAGCACGTCACCGGTGGCCGTGTCGACCGTCAGCTTCAGCTGGTTGAGGTAGGTGCCGTACTGGCCTGCCGAGACGACCGGACGGGTCGTGACCGCGCGGCCCTGCGCCACCCAGGCGGGGACGGGGACGGCGTGGTTGTAGGCCAGGTGGGTGTGACCCGACACGATGGCGTCGATGTTGGCGTCGACGCCGTTGACGACCTGACCGAACGCCGAGTTCGGGTCGGTGGCCGCCGCGAGCGTGGTGTTGGCCGCACCCTCGTGGATGAGGAGCACGATCACGTCGGCACCGTCGGCCTCGAGCTGGTCGGCGCTGGCGTTGACCTCGTCGACGATGTCGGTGACCTTGATGTCGGCGATGCCGTCCGGCGAGACGAGGGCCGGGAGGTCCTCGGTCACCGCTCCGACGAAGCCGACCTGCACGTCGCCGAAGTCCTTGATCCAGGCGTCGTCGACGGCGTGCGAGTCGTCGCTCTTCTTGCGGAGGTTGGCGGCGATGTACTTCCAGCGCGCGCCACCCAGCGGGTTGGTGACGGCGTCGTACGGCGCCATGACCCGGTTGACCAGGTCGTTGTAGCCGGCGTCGAGCTCGTGGTTGCCCACGGCCGAGACCTCGAGGCCCGCTTCGTTGAGGGCGTCGATCGTCGGCTTGTCCTTCTGGATGAAGGACTCGAACGTCGAGGCACCGATCAGGTCACCCGCGGCCGCGAACACCGTGTTGGGGTTCTCCGAGCGCAGCTGCTTGACCGCACCAGACAACACAGCCGCACCGGCGGTGATGCCGGCCGTCGTCCCGTTGGTGCCGTCCTCGTTGAGGATGCGACCGTGGAAGTCGTTGATCCCGAGGATCTGGATCTCCTCCTCCGCGGGCACGGCGGGCTCGGTGTTGATCCCGACGATCTCCGGGCTGTGGTCGGAGGAGCGGAACGGGTTGGGCGCGTACAGGTTCGTCACGTTGGTGTTGAACCGGGCGTACTCGTAGTAGACCGACTCGTAGCCGTTGATGTCCCAGATGTCGACCGCGTTGACGTCGGCCTTGGCCGCCGCATTGGCGAGCACGTGGTCGAGCGAGCCGACCTGACCGTCGAAGTTGTAGGTCTCCTCGTCCGCGTTGCTGGTCGACTCGAGGTTGTCGTAGCCGGCTGCCTTGAGGACCTGGATCGGGTCCTCCTCGGAGTAGGCGTTGAAGTCGCCGGCCAGGAACACCCGCGTGATGCCGCGCTGCGACTTGAACGAGTCGGCGAAGGCGACCAGCGAGTTGGCCTGCAGCACGCGCCGGTCGTTGGCGTTGCCCTGACCGTTGGGGTCGGGGTTGCCCGAGCCCTTCGACTTGAAGTGGTTGACGATGACGGCGAACGCGTCGGCGTCGGCGTCGCCCACCTTCTTGAAGGCTTGGGCAAGGGGCTCGCGGGCATCGGCGAAGGCCTCGGTCCCGGTGGACTCGTCGCTCAGGACGACGGACTCACCGACGAGCGCGACGTTGGCCGGCTGGTAGATGAAGCCGTTGCGGATCACGTCCTGCTCGGCCAGCGTCGGGAGCACCGGCGCCGAGGGGACGGCGGCCCAGGTGCCAGCGCCGGCGTCCGCGTTGAGGGCGGTGACGAGCGCGTTGATCGCGAAGTCACGGTCCTTGCCGAACTGGACGGAGTTCTCGAGCTCCTCCAGCGACACGATGTCGGCGTCGGCGGTGTTGATGGCCGCGACGATCTTGTCCCGCTGACGAGCCAGGTTGGCCTCGTTGGCCGCACCACGGGGACCGTTGGGGGTGCAGCTGTTGTTGGAGATCCGGTTGCCCGCGCGGTCGGTGTAGAACGTGCAGGAGCCGGGGCCGGCGTCGAACTCCTCGCCGGTCGTCGGGAAGAAATTGAGCACGTTGAAGGTCGCCAGCTTCAGGTCGCCGCCCACGTTCTGGGGAGCGGCAGGCCGGGTCTGGGTGAAGTTGATCGTGCCGGTCGGGTCGCCGACGACCTGGGCCTGCGGCAGGATCCGCCACGCGTTGAAGCCGAAGGTGAAGATCACCGGCTTGGGGAACGTGATGGCGGAGCCGACGCGCACGCTGTGGTTCGCGGTGAACCACGGGAACGGCTTGTCGCTGTTCTCGGTCGTGGAGTACGTCCAGCTGGATGCGTCGTCGAGGATGATCCGGTGCGCGTCGTTGTACTTCTTGCGCTCGGCGACGGCGGCCGTGGCCTGCGCGTCGATGATCTCGGTGGGGGCGACCAGCGGCTTGGTGCTGTTGGAGACGACGCCGATCTCGCCGCGGAACGCCGAGCCGTTGCTGCCGTTGCTGTAGTAGGGGCCGCCGTCGTAGACGTCGGTCGCGGTCCACGGAGCCGTCGGCTTGAAGAGCTCGCCCTCGACGACCTCACGAGCCTCGTCGAGCGCCGCGCCGTCCAGGCACGCCGCGCCGGGCAGCGCGCAGTCGGCGCCCGGGATCTGGGTCTTGGGGGTCACCTCGCCCAGGGAGGGCGTGACCGCCGTGACGCCGGCGTTGGAGGCGATGATCTGCGTGGCGCCGGAGAACTCGGCCGCCTCGCCGACCACCTGCACGGAGTCGCCGACCGCCGGGTAGGTCGCGAAGCCGCTCGTGCCGCCATACACGAAGACGGCGTCGGAGGCGTTGGCGGTGTCGGCGCCGGGGGTCTGGATGTAGAAGCCGTTGAGACCACCGGTCGGGTAGGCCGCCGTGACGACGCCTTGGGTCTTGACCTGCTGGCCGTTCAGCGGCGTGGTCGCGCCGGTGCCCTGGATCTCGGCGATCGGGATCAGCGAGGCAGCGGCGTTGATCGTGAACGTGAAGCTCACGTCGTCGCTCGCCGGGGTCGCCGCCGAGTCGGTGGCGGTCGCGGTCACGGTGAAGGTGCCGGTCGCGTCGGGGGTGCCGGACACGGCGCCGTTGGGCGCGACGCTGACGCCGCCCGGGAGGCCGGTGGCGCTCCAGGTGTACGGCGCGGTGCCGCCGGTCGCCGCGAGGGTGAAGCCGGTGATGGGCGAGCCGACCTGGCCGGTCTTGTTGCCGGGCGAGGTCGCCTCGAGCGCGGTGGGCGCAACGGGTCCCGAGTTCTCGGGGGTGGGCGTCGCGGAGCTGAAGTCGGCGGCGTTGCGATCGGAGTCGACCGCCGCGGTGCGCTGCGCCGACGTGGTGGCGGTCAGGTTGGACGCCGTGTTGCTGGTCTCGTACGTCGTTGCGGTCGTGCCGTAGCCCACCGTGTCGACCAGGCCGTTCGCGGTCACCCCCGCGAGGTCGACGTTGGTGGTGCTGGTTCCGAACGTCGGGTAGGTGGTGTTGTTGGACACCAGGGCCACGACGCCCGCACCGGCCGCCATCGCGATGGATCCCGTGGCGTCCGGCGTCGGCAGGGCCGTCCCGGTCGTCGCGTTGCCCTGCTGGACCAGGAAGTGCTTGCCGGCCTTGACGGTGCCGTTGAGCGTCGTGACCTGGAAGGCCCCGTTGCCGGCGGCCGCCTTGTACTGGACGGACCAGTTGTTCATGACCACGTCGTTCGCGGTCGGGTTGTACAGCTCGATGAAGTCGTTGCCGTAGGCGGCGGTGGCTCCGTTGCCGCCGTACACCTCGCTGATGACGACGTTGGGGCTGACGGCGGATGCGGGGGTGATGGCCGCGAGCGGCGACACCACGAGTGCGGCGGCAGCGGCCGCGACGAGGCCACGCCTGCGGCGAGACCCCCCGTCCGGCCGAGAATTGAGCAGGGAGGACACAGGCAAGGACCCTTCGGAAGGACGGCGTGGCGTGGCGAGACAAGTCAGGGACCCGGACCCTGGAATCGCACGTGCGTGAACCCGATCACGTATGTGCGTCCCGCAGGGTAACCCCAAATGACCGGAAGGCATACCGCTGCCGTCGGGCGTTTCCGACGATTCCCCGGCGAGGGCCGTCCGGCCCCGCAAATGCCACGAGGGACCCGGGCCGGGCCCGGGTCCCTCGCGTGCGTCAGGTCCGCTCGGTCAGCGCTTGACCCGCACCTTGAACGTGCTGCGCACTCCCTGGAAGTTGTCGCTGGCCTTGTACTTGACCACGACGCGGTAGTTGCCGGGACGCTTGAACGGACGCAGCTTGATCTTCGCGACGCCGTCCTTCACCTTCGCGTTGTACTTGTGACCGGCCACGCGCACCATGACTCGGCCCTTGACCTTCAGCGCCACGTCGGAGCCGAACTTGACCTTGATCCGGGCCCGGGTCTTCCGGGGCTTGATCTTCTTCGCCTTCGGGAAGAGCTTGGTCTTGAGCGTCGGCTTGCCCTGCGTCACCGCGCGGGCCACCGTCGTCTTGGAGCCCTGAGCGACGAAGCTGAGCTGCTTGCCGCCGCGGACCGTGAAGACCGCCCGCGCCCCACCGTTGGCCACCGGCACCGACCCGAAGGTCAGCGTCGAGTTGTCCCGGTTGGTCTTGACGAGGTCGAGCTTGGTGTTGGGGGCGATGCCGAGCGAGTTGATGTCGAGATTGGAGAAGACGACCGTCGCCTTCTCCCCCGACCTGTAGGCCGCCTTGAGGCCGGCGGCGGTGACCTGCCGCTTCACCGCGGACGGCGACTTGGTGGTGCCGTCCTTGAAGAAGCCGTCGATCCACAGGTCGCGGTCGATGGCGCCGGTGTCGACGGCCTTGCCCTCGAGGAAGGCGGTGAAGTTGTCGCCGCCCTGGGCCAGGAAGCTGAACGTCGACACGGTGTAGGTCTTGGCCGGGTCGAGCGCGGCTCCGTCGATGGTCACCGACACGACCCGGTCGCCGACGGGTCGCGTCGGGTCGAGGATCGTCTGCACGTTCTTCGACACGCCCAGCGCGAGGAAGGGACGCGACGCCGAGGCGGGCTGCCACTGCTGCTCGAGGATCTTCTTCAGGGTCGCGCCGGTGACGTCGACGTAGCTGACGTTGTTGACGAACGGCAGGACCGCGTTGGCCTCCTCGAACGTCACGACGCCGTCGGCGTTCTCCGGGCTCGTCGACAGGTCGCCGGCGTAGAGCAGGTCGGCCCGCAGGCCGCCCGGGTTGGTGACGCCGATGACCGGGGTCTTCGCGGCGGCCGGGATCTTGACCTCGCGCAGCGCGTCGGCGACCAGGTTGCCGATCGTCGACTCGTTGCCACGGTCCTCCTGCACCCCGGGGGTCGCGAGGTCGGCGTCGGCGCGCGAGAAGTCGGCCGAGATCGTGCCGACCTTCTTGTCTCCGATCACGTTGGCGGCAGCGATGGCCGCGTCCACGACCGTCTTGACCGCCGCCACGCGCGGCAGCGTGTTGTCGGCGGTCGCGACCCGGTCGAGGACCGCGGCACTGACGACGCTGACCGTGTTGGCGTCGGTGTCGATGGTCATGTCGAGACGACCGAGGGACTCGCCGTAGTTGCCGGCCTGGATGACCGGACGTCCGTTGTTGTAGGCGTACTTCTGGTGGGTGTGACCGTTGTAGATCACGTCCACCGCGGCGACGGTGTCCTGCGTGATGTGCTTGAAGACCGGGGTCTCCGCCTCCTGCTGCGCCTGCGAAGCAGCAGAGGCTGGCTTGGGCGCCCCTTCGTGGTACGTCGCGATGGTGGCGTCGCAGTCGACGGCAGCGCCCTCGAGGCGCGCCACCTCCTTGTTGACCGCCGCCACCGGGTCGGTGAACGTCAGGCCGGCCACACCACCGGGGCTCACCAGCGTCGGGGTCTCCTGGGTCACCGCGCCGATGATGCAGACGTTGGCGCCGTTGACGGTGACCTGCGTGGAGGCCGGGAGCACCGGGTTGCCGTTGGCGTCCACGACGTTGGCCGCGAGGTAGGGGAAGGCCGCCTGCGGGTAGGCCGTGCCGTCGGGAGCGGTGGCGCCGCCGTCGACGACGTGGCTCTTGAACCACGGGAAGCCCTTGTCGAACTCGTGGTTGCCCACGGACGAGGCGTTGACCCCGAGCGCGTTGAGCACGTCGATGGTGGGCTTGTCGTCGTTGAACGCCGAGGCGAACAGCGAGGCGCCGATGTTGTCACCCGCCGAGACGAGCAACGTGTTGGCGTCGCGGTTCTGCTCGATCGTGGTGGCCCACTTGGTGGTGTTGGCGTCGATGCGCCCGTGGAAGTCGTTGAAGTCGAGGATGCGCACCGGGACGACGGCGGCGTTGGCAGGAGCGGCGGTGACCGCGACGACCGCGAGCGGGGCGACCATGAGCCCTGCTGCGGTGGCGCCGGCGACGAGGCGACGGCTGAGACGTGATGCTGACACGGAGAGCCTTTCGGACGGGTGGGTGATGCGAGTCACCCTAACCCGGTCCAGACCAGTGCCCGGACGACCGATCCGGCGCTCAGCCCGTCGTCGTGCGCCGCTGCTGCCAGACGGCGCGGAAGAACTCGTAGCCCGACCACATGGTCATCACCACGGCCCCGGCGAGGAAGACCTGGCTGAGGTAGAAGAGCACCTCGCCGAACACGCCCCAGCCGTCGAAGGCGCCCCCGTGCGCGTCGCCGTGCGGCAGCGGCATGACCAGGCCCGACAGCGCGACCGCCTGCAGGGTGGTCTTGATCTTGCCGCTCTGGGCCGCGGGGATGACGACCTGCTTGAGGACGGAAAGCCGGAGCAGGGTCACGCTCCACTCGCGCAGCAGCACGATGATCGTGACCCACCACCAGATGTCACCGACCAGCGAGAGCCCGATGAACGCCATCCCGGTGATCGCCTTGTCGGCGATCGGATCGGCGATCTTGCCGAAGTCGGTGACCAGGTTGTGCTTGCGCGCGAGGTCGCCGTCGATCTTGTCGGTGATCATCGCGACCACGAAGATCCCGAAGGCGATCCAGCGCCACATGGTCGACGCGCCGTCGTCGTGCAGGAGCGCCCACGCGAACACGGGCACGAGCACGATGCGCAGGGTCGTCAGGACGTTGGCGATGTTGAAGTTGGAGACCTGCGCCTGCTCCGCGCTCATGCGAGGGCTCCCGACCGGACCGCGCGGGCGACGAGGTCGACACCGTCCGTGGCGACGACCTCGGCCTCGACGAGGTCGCCCACACGGGGCTCGACGTCCTCGAGCGTCGTCGTCCCGTCGACCTCCGGCCCCTGGTGCTCGGCTCGGCCCTCGACCACGCCGTTCTCCACGGACTCCACGAGCACGGTGACGGTCTCGCCGATGCGCTCCTCGGCGCGCTGCGCGTTGAGCTCCTCCACCAGGGCGGTGACGTGCTCGGTGCGTGCCCGCACCTCGTCGTCGTCGAGCTTGCCGTCGTACGACGCCGCCTCGGTGCCGTCCTCGTCGGAGTAGCCGAAGACGCCGGTGACGTCCATCCGCGCGGCCTCGAGGAAGTCGCACAGCGTCTGCAGGTCGTCCTCGGTCTCGCCCGGGAACCCGACGATCACGTTGGACCGCACGCCGGCCAGCGGGCTCAGGGCGCGGATGCGCTCCAGCAGGTCGAGGAAGCTCTCGGGGTCGCCGAAGCGGCGCATCCGGCGCAGCACGGTCGCGCTGGCGTGCTGGAAGGAGAGGTCGAAGTAGGGCACGACGCCCGGGGTGTCGGCGATCGCCTCGATCAGCCCCGGTCGGGTCTCGGCCGGCTGGAGGTAGGACACCCGCACGCGGGCGATCCCGTCGATGGCGGCCAGCTCGGGCAGCATCGTCTCGAGCAGCCGCAGGTCACCGAGGTCCTTGCCGTAGGACGTGGAGTTCTCGCTGACGAGGAAGAGCTCCTTGATGTCCTGGGTCGCGAGCCACTGCGCCTCCTGCAGCACGTCGCTGGGGCGGCGGCTCACGAACGAGCCGCGGAAGCTCGGGATGGCGCAGAAGGAGCAGCGGCGGTCACAGCCGCTCGCGAGCTTGAGCGGGGCCATCGGTCCGGCGTCGAGCCGGCGGCGTACGACGCGGGGACCGGTGGCCGGGGCGCCCCGGCCGATCTCGGAGGTGTCGGCGTGACCGGGCACCGAGATCGCGGAGGCGTCGCGCTCGACCGGGGAGATCGGCAGCAGGCGACGGCGGTCGGAGGGGGTGTGCGGGTGGTGGGCCTCCCCCGCGACGATCGAGCGGAGCTTGGCCGCGATGTCGGGGTAGTCGTCGAAGCCGAGGACCGCGTCCGCCTCGGGCAGCGTCTCGGCGAGGTCCTTCCCGTAGCGCTCGGCCAGGCAGCCCACGGCCACGACCGCCTGCGCCTTGCCGGTCTCCTTGAGGTCGGCCGCCTCGAGCAGCGTGTCGACGGAGTCCTTCTTGGCGGCCTCGACGAAGCCGCACGTGTTGACGAGCACGGTGTCGGCGTCCTCCGGCTCCGCGACGAGGACGAAGCCCCCCGCCTCGAGCCGCCCGGCGAGCTCCTCGGAGTCGACCTCGTTGCGGGCGCAGCCGAGGGTCACCACGGCCACGCTCATCGGTGCCGTCGGGGCAGGTTCAGCAGTAGTAGTCGTCATCGCCCTCCGAGTATGCCGCGTCACGACGACCGGGGCCCCTTTGCGACGCGCGTGGGCGTCACCACACACGCCGACGGCCCCGACTCCGTGGGAGTCGGGGCCGCCAGGGGTGTGGGTACGGCGATGGGTCAGCGAGCGACGTACGTGCCCTGCCCCGCGACGCCCGACTCGCCGATCGGCTTCGCGTCCTGGCCGTCGAGCGCGACCGTGACCGCGCCGTCGGTGGTCTGCACGCGGACCGGGGGCGCGGCGTCGAGCTCCTTGACGTCGCCGACCGCGAGGTTGCCCTTGAAGACGATCTCGCCGGAGCCGTCGCGCACGACGAGGTGCGCGCCGCCCGTGGTGGCGGTGAGCACCACCGGCACCGGGTCGCCGAGCGACGCGGAGCCGGCGCCGCCGGGACCGCCCGACCCGTTCAGGACCGGGGTGGACCCGCGCAGCTCGGGCGGGGCGTCCATCACCAGGCGGGCGATCGACCAGCACAGCACCACGGCCATCACCACGGCGACCAGCAGCGACCAGTTCGGTCCGCCGCGGGTGCTGCGGATCGAGCCGTTGGCGCCGGTCGCGAGCTCCGCCTCGAAGACGCGTCGCGGGTTGATGTCGGCGTGGGCGTAGCGCTCGTCGTAGGACGCGAGCAGCGGGGCGATGTCGACGCCGAGCACCCGCGCGAGCGTGCGCAGGTGGCCGCGGGCGTAGAAGTCGCCGCCGCACGGCGCGAAGTCGTCGACCTCGATCGACTCGATCACGTGCGGACGGATGCGAGTGCGGTCGGCCAGCTTGTCGACGCTCAGGCCCAGGCGCGTGCGCGCAGCCGCGAGCTCCGGCCCGACGACCGGGTCCGCTGCGGGCTCGACCTCGAAGTCGTCGAGGACGATCGGGTCGACCGCCTCGCCGGCTCGTGCGATCGGGCGCACGCGGTCGCCCCACAGCTGGGTGTCCTCGACCAGGCTGACACTGCCCGGACGGCGCAGCTCGCGACCCTCCAGCTCGGCGTCGTCGACCGGGAGGTCGATACGGGCCTCGCTGCGACGACCGGCGCTCGACTCGCGCAGTGGCGCCGGGGTCGCACTCGCCGTGACGGGCGGCAGCGGCAGGTCGACCGGGTCCATGGCCCCGGTCTCGTCGAGGTCGTCGTAGGGGTCGGCCTCGTCCGGGTCGAGCTCGTCCAGGTCGTCGGAGGAGTCGGCCTCGTCCTCGACCCGGCGCTGGGGTGCCAGTGCGGCGAGCTTGGCGATCCCGACGGCGAGCAGTGGGCGCGGGTCGCGCAGCGAGGGACGGGCGTGGGGCGCGTCGTCGGCCTCGTCGTGCGGGTCGTCGACGGCGTCCTCGACGGACGAGTCGTCGGCGTCGAGGGGAGCCTCGTCGTCGGCGGCCTCGGTCGGGTCGATCACGACGACGTCGCCGGCCAGCCCGGCGACCCGCTCGAGCGCGGCGGGCAGGTCGTCGCCGGCGCCGACCACGTGCGTCGCCAGCCCGAGGGGTACGGCGAAGGGTGCGCCGTACAACCTGGTCGCGAGCGCGGCCTGGCGCCGACCGGAGGCGTCGAGCTCGGCGAGCAGCTTCTCCTCGTTGTGCGCGCTGATCACCAGGCGGCCGTCGCGCAGGACCCCGCGCCGCGGCGTGTGCTCGACGTGCTCGACCGCGGTCCACGGCAGCCCCCGCCAGGTGCGACCGAGGCGGATCCGCACGCCCTGCGCGTCGGCGACGAGCAGCGGGGTGCGCGCGTCGAGGAAGGTGAGCAACCAGTAGCCGCCGAGCAGCCCCATGACCGTCGCCAGCATCCAGTCCAGTGCGCCCCCGTCGCCGACCGCGCGGGCGAGGTAGGCGATGGCGACCGCCGAGGCGACCACGCCGACGCCGGCGGCCAGGCCGGCGTTGCGGCGGACCTCGATCGCGTCCGGGGCGAGCGAGAGAGACTCCCCCGACTGCGACTCCTCGACCTCGACGTCGAGCTGTTCGGCTGCACCCATCACGCGTCCCCCTCCAGAGTGGCGATCACTGCGTCGATCTCGTCCGGCTTCACCAGCACGTCGCGCGCCTTGGAACCCTCGCTGGGCCCCACCACGCCACGGCTCTCCATGATGTCCATCAGTCGGCCGGCCTTGGCGAAGCCGACCCGGAGCTTGCGCTGCAGCATCGAGGTCGACCCGAACTGTGTGGAGACGACCAGCTCGATCGCCTGCACCACCAGCTCCATGTCGTCGCCGATGTCGTCGTCGATCTCCCGCTTGGCCGCCTGCGGCGCGGTGACGTCGTCGACGTACGTCGGCTCGAGCTGCGTCTTGCAGTGCGCGACGACCTGGTGGATCTCGGCCTCGGTCACCCACGACCCCTGCACACGCACGGGCTTGCTGGCTCCCATGGGCAGGAACAGCCCGTCACCCTGGCCGACCAGCTTCTCGGCGCCGGGCTGGTCGAGGATGACGCGGCTGTCGCCCAGCGAGCTGGTCGCGAAGGCGAGCCGCGAGGGCACGTTGGCCTTGATCAGGCCGGTGACCACGTCGACCGAGGGTCGCTGCGTCGCGAGGACCAGGTGGATGCCGGCCGCGCGGGCGAGCTGGGTGATGCGCACGACCGAGTCCTCGACGTCGCGCGGGGCGACCATCATCAGGTCGGCGAGCTCGTCGACGATCACCAGGAGGTAGGGGTACGGCGACAGCGTGCGTTCGCTGCCCGGGGGCACCTCGACCTTGCCGGCGCGCACCGCCTTGTTGAAGTCGTCGATGTGGCGGAAGCCGAAGTTGGCCAGGTCGTCGTAGCGCATGTCCATCTCGCGCACGACCCAGGCGAGGGCCTCGGCAGCCTTCTTCGGGTTGGTGATGATCGGCGTGATCAGGTGCGGCACGCCCTCGTAGGCGTTCAGCTCCACCCGCTTCGGGTCGACCATGATCATCCGCACCTCGTCGGGCGTGGAGCGCATCAGGATCGAGGTGATGAGCGAGTTGATGAACGACGACTTGCCCGAGCCCGTGGCGCCGGCGACGAGCAGGTGCGGCATCTTCGCCATGTTGGCGACGACGAAGCCGCCCTCCACGTCCTTCCCGAGACCGGCCACCATCGGGTGGTGGTCGGAGCGCGCGGTGTTGGAGCGGAGCACGTCGCCGAGGG
The DNA here is from genome assembly GCF_003057875.1 of Nocardioides currus. Classification (GTDB taxonomy): domain Bacteria; phylum Actinomycetota; class Actinomycetes; order Propionibacteriales; family Nocardioidaceae; genus Nocardioides; species Nocardioides currus. Next base: position 114,486 of record NZ_PYXZ01000012.1, read on the forward strand.
AGACGATCTCCTTGTCCGTGTTGGGGATCTCGACGCCGATCGCGGACTTGCCGGGGATCGGGCTGAGGATCCGCACGTCGGCCGAGGCGACGGCGTAGGCGATGTTCTTCGACAACGCCGTGACCTTCTCGACCTTCACCGCGGGGCCGAGCTCGACCTCGTAGCGGGTGACCGTGGGCCCGCGGGTGTAGCCGGTGACCGTGGCGTCGATGTTGAACTCGTCCATCACCTGCATCAGCCGCTCGACGACGGCGTCGCTGGCCTTGGACCGGGCCTTGTGGACCGACCCGGGCTTGAGCACCTCGTTGGCCGGCAGTGAGTAGGTGATGTCGCCGGACAGCGCGAGCTGCTCGACGCGCTGGGGAAGCGGGGTGTGGGGCGGGGGCACCAGCTCGGCGGAGGTGCCGGGGGCGCCCGGGGCGTCCGGCTCGACGACCGGGGTGACCTCGGTCGGGGCGTCGGCGAAGAGGTCGATGCCGAGGTCGACGCTGTCGTCGGTCGCGTCGACGTCCTTCTTCTTGCGCCGCCTCTTCAGCTCGCGGTCGCTGAGCACCGGGCTGTCGTAGGCGGGGTCGCCCATCTCCGGGTCGACCTCGTCGTCGAGCATGCTGCGACGACGGGTGCGCATCGGCGTGGTCGCGTCCTCGGCGGGCTTCTCGACCGCGGACGTGCGACCGAGCAGCTGGTCGCGGGTCGCGGCCAGCTTGGTCGGGATCTGGTAGACCGGCGTGGCGGTGATGATGAGGACGCCGAACAGGGCGAGCAGCGCGAGCACCGGCACCACGACGTACGCCGTGCGGAGCAGGTCGAGCAGCAGGCTCGAGATCACGAAGCCGACGGCACCGCCGGCCTGCTGGAGCTCGGAGGCGTCCCCGAGCTCGGGCTGCGGGTTGCCGTTGGCGATGTGCACGATGCCGAGCAGGCCGAGGGCGAACGCGGACCAGCCGATGACCTGGCGCCCGACGGGGCCGTTGTGCTCGGGGTCGCGCAGCGTGCGCCAGCCGGCGTAGAGGACGAAGAACGGCACCAGCCAGCCGACCTTGCCGACGGCGCCGGCGGTCATCTGACGCATGAACTCCATGACACCGCCGGGCAGCTGCCACCACACGGCCGCGGCGATGACCATCGCGAGGCCGATCAGGAACAGCCCGGCTCCGTCGCGGCGGTGCTCCGGCTCGAGGTCGCGGGCCGACTGCCCGATCGAGCGGATGACCGCGCCGATGGCGTGCGCGATGCCGAGCCACACCGAGGCGACGGCGCGACCGAGCGCGCCGAACGTGCGGGCGACCGGACCGGGTCCGTTGCGTACGGCGCGGGGCGCGGGCCGCTTCGCCGGGGTGCGCGAGCGACCCCGGGCGGCCGAGCCGCGCGCGGGCGCGGACTTGCCGCGCGCCGGCCGCGTGGTCGGTCGCTTGCTGGACTTGGTCGGGGTACCCCGGGTCCGGGCGCTCGTGCTCGTCTTGGACGTGCTGGAGCTCCGCGAACCCGGCGGGGAAGACGTACGGGTCGCCATGGTCCGACCCTAGTTCACGAGTCACACCAGCCCCATGCATCACAGGAGCGTGTCGGGGCCCCATCCCCGGTGCGAGCGGTGGTCCGAGCGGACGAGTTGCGGCGAAACGCAGGTGTTACACGAAACCCTCCGCGGGGGTCTTCCGGTGACACGCATTGCTACTTAGGGTGTCGCAGGTCACCCTGCCGCTCGGGCGGGGTCGGCATTCACTTTGGAGGAAGAAATAGTGAAGTTCCTCAGGCAGGGGATCGCCCTGGCCGTCGTGGGAGCGGGCCTCGCGGCCATCCCAGCGATGCAGATACAGGCACAGGCGGCAGAGCCGTCGCTCGTGCAGCAGATGAAGGGCCAGGCGCAGGGCGCGGTCGCGTTCAGCACCAACTCGGCCACCGGCAAGATCGGCTTCGCCCGCACCCAGGGCGACCTGATGCCCGGCACGAGCGCCACCGACCGCGCCGGCGCCGTCGCCAAGGCGGACGCCTACCTCGCGAAGTACGCCACCGCCTTCGGTGCGCGCGCCGACGAGCTCGTCCGCTCGAAGGTGGCCGACAACGGGCAGGGCTTCACGGTCGACTACACCCAGGAGTACAAGGGTGTCCCGGTCTTCGGCTCCCTGATCCGGACCCACTTCGACGCCCGGGGCGACCTGACCTCGGTCAACGGCTACGCAGCGCCGGCGCTCGACCTCGCGGTCACGCCGCGGCTGAGCGAGTCCGAGGCCGCGCAGGCCGCTCTCGCGCAGGTCCGCAAGTCCCCGCCCACCACCGAGGAGGGCGCCCCCGCCGACCTCACGGGCATCAAGGCCAAGGACATCGAGCTCACGATCTACCGCTCGGGCCTGACCCGCGGGATCGAAGGATCCTCGAACCTCGCCTACAAGGTCGAGGTCACCAACGGCGCCAACGTCCGCGACATCGTCATCCTCCACGCCAACGCACCCAAGGTGCTCAACCGCTGGAGCATGATCACCGAGGCGCTCGACCGGGTGCTGAACACCTGGACCGGTCCCTCGACGCTCCCGCCCGGCGGCAACCCGAACCAGTGGGCCAAGGTCTGGGAGGAGGGCCAGCCCCTCCCTGCCGACCAGGACCAGAAGAACCTGATCGCCTCGACGGGTGAGTCCTACTGGCTCTTCGCCAACGCGTTCGGTCGCGACTCGTTCGACGGCCAGGGCGCGCAGATGGACGTGCGGCACAACCGCCCGATCACCCAGACCAGCGGCTGCCCCAACGCGTCGTGGAACGGCTCCTACACCAGCTACTGCAACGGTGTGTACGCCGACGACGTCGTGTCCCACGAGTGGGGTCACGCCTACACCGAGTACACCTCCGGCCTGATCTACCAGTGGCAGTCGGGCGCGCTCAACGAGTCCTACTCCGACGTCTGGGGCGAGACCCTCGACCTCATCAACGACCGCGAGGACGAGGGCGAGGTCTTCGCTCCCCGTGTCGACGGCGAGTGCTCGAAGTACACCCGTGGCGCCATCGGCGCGACGATCAACAGCCCCGCCGCCGTGGCCGGCCCGTGTGCCGGTGCCGTCGCGGCTTCGTTCGGCCCGGTCTTCGACTCCGCCGGCGTGACCGCCGACGTGCTCGTCGCGACCGACGAGGCCAACACGACCGGTCCCACGACCACCGACGGTTGCACCCCGTTCACCAACGCGGCCGGTGCCTTCGACGGCAAGTGGGCCTACGTCGACCGCGGCACGTGCGGCTTCCTGGCCAAGATCCAGAACGCGGAGGCTGCGGGCGCCGACGGCATCGTGGTGGGCAACTCCACCACCGGTGCCATGGGCTCGATCTCTGCCGACTCGGACCTCTACGGCCTGATGGTCACCAACGCGGACGGCGCGAAGATCAAGTCGGCCGGCGAGGTGAACATGACCGTCAAGGACGTCGACACCGCGACCAAGACGGACTCGCACCGCTGGCTGATCGGTGAGAAGTCGCCGGCCTTCGGTGGAGCCATCCGCGACATGTGGAACCCGACCTGCTACGGCGACCCGGGCAAGGTCTCGGACGCCGAGTACTACTGCGGCTTCGAGGACCAGGGCGGTGTGCACGGCAACTCCGGCGTGCCCAACCACCTCTACGCCCTGGCCGTCGACGGCGGGAACTTCAACGGCCAGACCGTCACCGGTCTCGGTCTCGACAAGGCGGCCGCCATCTGGTTCCGCACCCAGTCGCAGTACCTCACCCCGGCCTCGGACTTCCCCGACATGGGCGAGTCCCTGCTGGCGTCGTGCAGCGACCTGGTGGGCCAGACGATCCTGAAGCTGGACGTGTCGGCCGACGCCGACCCGCAGCTGGCCGACCGCATCACCGCGGCCGACTGCACCAGCCTCGGCAAGGCGATCGTGGCGACGGGGATGAACGACAACGCCATCGAGCTGTGCGACTACCAGCCCATGCTCGACCCCAACGCCCCGTCGGCGTGTGGTGACGGCTTCACGACCACGACCGTCTGGTCCGAGGACTTCGAGGACGGTCTGGCCGGCTGGGGCACCGACGAGGAGCTCGCCGACCTCGGCGACTACCAGGGCGGCTTCGGCGCCCCGTGGGAGTCCGGCACGGTTGCCGGTCACACCAGCAAGGTCGCCTTCGGTCCGGCTCCGGCCCTCGGTGACTGCAGCGGTGATGGCGAGAACGACTTCTCCAGTCGCGACTCGATCATCAGCCCCGAGGTGACGGTGCCCAGCGCCGGCACCAACCCGCTGCTCTCGTTCGACCACTCGATGGCGACCGAGGTCGGCTACGACGGTGGCACCGTGCAGTTTAGCAAGAACGGCTCGGACTTCGCGGTCGTGCCCGCTTCGGCGTACGTCTTCAACGGTCCGGACGAGATCGCGTCGCTGGCTGACGGCAACTCCAACCCGCTCGCGGGCCTGGACGGCTTCACCGGCACCGACGAGGGTCAGAACAAGGGCAGCTGGGGCCAGTCCCAGGTGTCGCTGACCGCACTCGGTGCTGCTGCCGGGGACAAGCTGAAGTTCCGCTTCGACATCGGTCGCGACGGTTGCGGCGGCGTCATCGGCTGGAACGTGGACGACGTGAAGGTGACCGTGTGCTCGGCGACGCCGACCACCACGCCGACGCCGACCACCACGCCCACGCCGACCACCACGCCGACGCCGACCACCACGCCGACGCCGACCACCACGCCGACGCCGACCACCACGCCGACGCCCGAGCCGGGCAAGGCGGAGACCACGACCAAGGTCAAGCTGAAGCCGACCAAGGTCGAGCAGGGTGGGAAGTACAAGCTCATCGTCACCGTGAAGTCGGACGACGACGAGGTCACCGGCAAGGTGAAGGTGCTGCTCGACGGCAAGAAGCTCGACACGGCCAAGCTGAAGGACGGCCGCGCCGTGTGGAAGCTGAAGGCCAACCTCAAGCCGGGCAAGCACAAGTTCGTCGCGAAGTACCTCGGTAGCGACGACTTCAAGCGGAGCTCGGACGACGCGAGGTTGCGCGTCGTGCGCTGATCCACCCGCAGCACAGCACCACATCGAGGGCCCCGGCACTGCGCCGGGGCCCTCGTTGCGTCCGCCGCCGCCGGGTAACGCCACGACGACAGCACTCGCGCCACCGTCGGTGGTGGCGGGAGCGCACTGTTGGTGGCGTTACCCGGCGGTCGCGGCGGCCGGGTTGGGCAGCACCAGCCGGAACGTGCTGCCGCCACCGAGCACCGAGTCGACCTCGATCCGGCCGCCGTGGGCCTCGGCGATGCGGTGCGAGATGGCCAGGCCCAGGCCGGTCCCCGGCAGCGAGAGCGCCTCGGGGTTGCTCGATCGGTGGAACGTGGAGAAGAGATGGCCACGGTCGACGGCGGAGATCCCGATGCCGGTGTCGGTGACCGTCACGTGCGCCCAGTCGGGGTCCGCCCCGATCGCGACGCGCACGTGCCCGCCGGGCCGGGTGTACTTCACGGCGTTGCCGATCAGGTTGTTGAGCACGGTGCCGATCTCCTCGGCGTCACCGCTCGCGAGCACCGGCTCGTCGGGCCGCTCGAAGTCGACCCGCACTCCCCCGGTGTCGGCCAGCTGCCCGAGCAGGTCGATGGCGCCCTCCGCACGCTCGACCAGGTCGACCTCGCGGCGGACGAACCGGCGTCGCTCCTGCACCTGCGCGTAGTCGAGCAGGTTCTGGATCAGCCGGTCGAGTCGATCGGCGTTGCGCCGCAGGGCCAGCACCGAGCGGGCGCCGACCCCTTCGTCCTCGAGCAGCTCGATGTGGCCGATGATCGTGGTCAGCGGGGTCTTGAGCTCGTGGGAGATGGTGGCGATCAGCTCCCCCTTGTAGCGGTCGAGCTCGCGGAGCTCCGAGACGAGGAGCTGCTCGGTCTCGTAGACCCGGGCGTTCTGCACCATGCGTCCGAGCTCGCGGGCGATCTCGGCGATCGTGGCCAGCTCGTCGGTCGCGAGGGGCTTGCGGTCCTCCCCCAGCCCGATGGCGAGGTAGCCGAACATCTCGGCGCCGATGCCGACCGGCGCGATCACACCGTGGCTCGCCCCGGCCTCCTTCAGCGAGGCCTGGACGGCCTCGCGGCTGGTGGGCAGCAGCGGGGCGTCGACGTCCACGACCGTCACCGGGACGAGGAGGCCGTGGGGCCAGGCCGTCACGGCCAGGTCGGCGCGCAGCGGCTCGCACGGGTCCGGTTGTACGGCGAGGGGCGGGTGCGAGACGGACGTCTCCGGTCCCCCGTCCGCGTCGCGGGCACAGCTGACCCACGTCCGGACACCGTCGAAGCCGCGGTTGATGACCTCCGTCGCGGTGCCGAGCATCGCCTCGATCCCGAGGCGGCTGGCGGCCTGGGCGACCTCCTTGACGATCTCGCCGAAGTGCACCTGCCGCGCCAGGCGCTCGCGCTGCTGGGCGTTGGACAGCGCCAGGCCGGCCTGCACCACGAACATCTCGAGCAGCTCGCGGTCGGCCTGCCCGGGGATGCGCAGGTCGGGCGGCAGGTCCACCGCCATGTTGCCGAGCAGCTCGCCGGTCGCGGAGTAGAGCGGGGCGTAGAGGGCGTCCTCGGGGTGCCACGCGTCCGGCTCGTCGCTGGGGTGGATGTCGGGCAGCCACACGCTGCTGAGGTGGGCCGGGTCCATCCGTCCGTGCGGGACGTAGCGCAGGATCCCCCAGTGGTCGGCGGCGCGGTACTCGTCGAGGATGTTCATCGCGCTCGTGCGCCGACCCAGGATCTGCCGGCGCACCTCGTCGGGCCCGGCGACCGCGACCATCACCAGGGTCTCGCCCTCGAGCTGACTGATCGCCGCGACGCCGTAGCCGAGGACCTCGTGCACGCCGTTGACGATCTCGTCGAGCACGTGCGCGGTGTCGACGGAGGAGTTCACGCGGCGGACGAGGTCGGACAGCCGCCGGAGCGCTTCGGCCGATGGCATGCTCAGTCGCCGTCCCCGCTCGTCACTGCACCGCCGCCGTCCACGCTCGGTCAGGCCTCGATCACGACCGGGATGATCATCGGGCGACGGCGGTGGGTCTTGTTGACCCAGCGGCCGACCACGCGACGTACGGTCTGCTGCATCTGGTAGGTGTCGACCCCGCCGTCGGCGGCCGACTGCGCGAGCGCGTCGATGATCGGCTGCTTGATGGAGTCGAAGGTGGACTCCTCCTCGGCGAATCCGCGCGCGGTGATCTCGGGACCGCCGGACACCTTGCCGGTCACCGAGTCGACGACCACGATCACCGTGATGAAGCCCTCCTCGCCGAGGATGCGGCGGTCCTTCACCGACGACTCCGTGATGTCGCCACCGACGGTCGAGCCGTCGACGAAGACGTAGCCGCACTCGACCTTGCCGGCGATCTTCGCGACCCCGTCCACGAGGTCGACCACGACGCCGTCCTCGGCCATCAGCACCCGCTCGGCGGGCACGCCGGTCGCCACGGCGAGCGCCGCGTTGGCGCGCATGTGCCGGATCTCGCCGTGGATCGGGAGCACGTTGCGCGGCTTGACGATGTTGTAGCAGTAGAGCAGCTCGCCCGCGCTGGCGTGACCGCTGACGTGCACCATGGCGTTGCCCTTGTGCACGATGTTGGCCCCCCAGCGCGACAGTCCGTTGATCACGCGGTAGACGGCGTTCTCGTTGCCGGGGATCAGCGAGCTGGCCAGGATGACGGTGTCGCCGGCCTCGAGGTGCACGAACGCGTGGCTGCGGTTGGCGATGCGGCTCAGCGCGCTCATCGGCTCGCCCTGCGAGCCCGTCGAGATCAGCACCTGGCGGTGGGGAGGGAGGTCGGCCAGCTCCTTGGCGTCGACGAGGACCCCGGCCGGCACGTGGAGGTAGCCGAGCTCCTTGGCGATGGCCATGTTGCGCACCATCGAGCGCCCGACGTAGGCGATCTTGCGGTCGTTGGCGACGGCCGCGTCGATGACCTGCTGGACCCGGTGGATGTGCGAGGCGAAGCTGGCCACGATGATGCGCTGCCTCGACTTGGCGAAGACCCGGTCGAGGACGGGGCCGATCTCCTTCTCGTGCGTGGTGAATCCCGGGACCTCGGCGTTGGTCGAGTCGGTCATGAAGAGGTCGACGCCCTCGTCGCCGAGGCGGGCGAACTCGTTGAGGTCGGTGATCCGGCCGTCCAGCGGGAGCTGGTCCATCTTGAAGTCGCCGGTGTGCAGGACCACCCCTGCGCCCGTGCGGATGACGACCGCGAGCGCGTCGGGGATCGAGTGGTTGACCGCGACGAACTCGAGCACGAACGGCCCGAACGTGATGGTCTCGCCCTCGGCGACGACGTGGTGCACGGTCTCCTTGAGTCGGTGCTCGCGCAGCTTGGAGCCGAGCAGCGCCAGCGTCAGCTCGGAGCCGACGAGCGGGATGTCCCCGCGCTCGCGCAGGAGGTACGGCGTCGCGCCGATGTGGTCCTCGTGACCGTGGGTGAGCACCAGCGCCTCGACCTGGTCGAGCCGGTCCCGGATCGGGTCGAAGTCGGGGAGGATCAGGTCCACGCCGGGGTGGTGGTCCTCGGGGAACAGCACGCCACAGTCCACGACCAGCAGCCGGTCGGCGTACTCGAAGACGGTCATGTTGCGGCCGACCTCGCCGAGGCCGCCGAGGGGGATGACCCTCAGCCCTCCCTCGACCAGGGGCGCGGGGGTGCTGAGCTCGGGATGCGGATGACTCAAGGGACTCCTCAGATCAGGCCCGACGCGGCGAGCCCGGCGCGGAGCGCGGTGACCTCGTCGTCGTCGAGAGGAACGAGCGGACCTCGCACGTTCCGGTTGTCGAGCACGCCGAGCAGCTCGAGTGCTGCCTTGGCCGTGGTCGCTCCGTAGTTGGCGACGCCCATGATGGCGTCGAAGGCCGGCACCAGCCGGGTGTGGATCTCGAGCGCGGTGGCCGCGTCGCCGCCGACGAACGCCTCGATCATCGCCTTGAGCTCGCGGCTCGCGGCGTGGGCCGCGACGCTGACGAGCCCGTCGGCGCCGTACGCGAGGTAGCCGAGGGTGGCGGCGTCGTCGCCGCAGTAGACGGAGTAGCCGAGCTGCGTCAGGGCCACGGTGTGGCCCGGGTTGGCGGTCGCCTCCTTGACGCTGGTGACGTTGCTCAGCTGGCGCGCCGCCTCGTAGGTCTCGAGCGCGATCGAGATGCCCGTGCGGCCGGGGACGTCGTAGAGCATCACCGGCAGGTCCGTGGCCTCGGCGACGCTGCGGAAGTGGTGCAGCACGCCGCCGGGGCTGGGCTTGTTGTAGTAGGGGGTGACGAGCAGCAGCGCGTCGACACCGATCTTGGCGGCCTGCTCGGCCAGCTCGACGGAGTGGGCGGTCGCGTTGGTGCCGACGCCCGCGATCACGTGGGCGCGGTCACCGACCGCGTCCACGACCGCCTGGAGGATCTGGCCGTCCTCGGCCACCGTCGTGGTGGGCGACTCGCCGGTGGTGCCGCTGACGACGACGCCGTCGTTGCCGCTGTCGACGAGGTGCTGGGCGATCTTCGCGGTGCCGGCGAGGTCGACGGACCCGTCGTCGTGGAACGCGGTCGCCATCGCGGTCAACAGTCGCCCGAACGGTGCTGCGGTTGTCATGGGGTCAGGCTATCCCGCCGAGGCCCTCCGGCCGACCAGCCTCTAGGGTCGGGTCGATGTCCCGGAGCTGGCCCGACCTCGACGAGTCGCAGCGCTCGCTGCTGGACGAGTGGCTCCCCGGGGCCGAGGTCGTCGCGGACCACAGCTGGGACCTCCGCCACCGTCACGTCCTGGAGGTCGTCCACGCCGGCATCCGCTATGCGGTGAAGGCCGGCAGCCCCAGCGACGGCCACATGCTCCGGGAGATCCGGGCCCACCGCGAATGGCTGGCGCCCTGGACGTCGACGGGCCACGCGCCGCCGATGGTCCACGCCGATCCCGACACGTTGCTCCTCGTCACCCGCTGGCTGCCGGGCCGGCTCGTCGAGGACTCCACCGCACAGCACGATCCCGACACCTTCCGGCAGGCCGGCGCGCTGCTCGCCCGGCTGCACGGCCAGCTGTCGGTGGTCGACCCGGCGCACGAGCGGGACGAGACCGAGCGGGCGCTGCGCTGGCTGGACTCCCCGCACCGCATCCCGGCCCCCACCGAGTCCCGGCTCCGCGCCGAGATCGCCTCGTGGGACCTCGACGTCGAGACGGTGCTCGTGCCGACCCACGGCGACTGGCAGCCGCGCAACTGGCTGGTGCACGACGGCGTCGTCGCCGTGATCGACCTCGGCCGGGCCGACCTGCGCACCCCGATGTCCGACCTCGCGCGACTCGCGGCCCAGGACTTCCGACGCGACGCAGCCCTCGAGACGGCGTTCCTCGAGGGCTACGGCGACGACCCGCGCGACCCGGACCTGTGGGTCCGTATGAAGGTTCGCGAGGCCATCGGGACCGCCTCCTGGGCGTTCCAGCACGGCGACGCCGGCTTCGAGGAGCAGGGGCACCGGATGATCCGCGAGGCGCTGGGCACGGATGTCCCTCCCGTCGCCTAGCCTGCCCACCGTGAGGACACGATGAGCAAGATGGACGGCCTGCGGGCGATGCGCGAGGCCAAGTACGCCGAGAACGCGGCGCGGGCGAAGGCCCCCGCCGCGAAGAAGCCGACAGCGACGAGACCGACCACGACGAGACCGACCACTACGCCGGCGGTCGCCCCACCGGCGACCGATGCGCCTGCGACCGTGGCCGACCCGCAGCTGTGCGGCCATCGCAACATGAGCGGGCGCTCCTGCACCCGCGAGCACGGGCACGCGGCGAAGAGCCACCGCTACTCCTGACAGTGGCTCGGTGTCACCCGGGTGACACCGGGTCCACGGTCGGCTCCGCCGTCCGTGGCGATCGCGGCGCCATACTGACGTCATGGCGTACGACGAGGTGCTGGCCGCGCGGGTCCACGACGCACTGCTCGGCGAGGCGGGCGTGACCGAGCAGAAGATGTTCGGCGGGCTGGGGTTCATGGTCGACGGGCACATGGCGGTCGCCGCCGGCAGCGGGGGCGAGCTGATGGTGCGAGCCGACCCGGCGGACGCCGAGGGTTGGATCGACGGCGAGGCGGTGCGCCCGATGGAGATGCGCGGGCGCGCGATGACCGGCTGGCTGCTCATGTCGCAGGGCGCAGTCACCGACGACGCCGACCTCGAGACGTGGGTCGGCCGCGGCGTCAGCTTCGTGCGGACCCTTCCGCCCGAGTGACGCGTTCCCACCACACCCAGTCGAGCCCGAGGTCGGGGCGGTGCTCGCGGCGTACCTCCCGCCACTCCTCCAGCGGGAAGACCGGGTAGCGGGCGTCCCCGGCCGGTGACAGGTCGACCTCGGTGAGGACCTGGTGGGTGGCCACCGGGAGCGCCAGCTCGTAGACCTGCGCGCCCCCGACGACGAAGACCTCGCCGAGCGGGGCGGCCAGCGCCAGGGCCTCGTCGAGCGAGTGGACGACGTGCACGCCGTCGAAGCCCGGCTGCCAGGTCCCGGACCGGGTCATCACGATCGTGGTGCGACCCGGCAGCGGGCGACCGATGGAGTCCCAGGTCGCCCGCCCCATGATCATCACGCCGCCCATCGTGACGGCCTTGAAGTGGGCGAAGTCCTCACTGATGTGCCACGGGATCGTGCCGGCGTCGCCGATCACCCGCCCGTCGGCGTACGCCGCGACCAGCGTGACCCGACCGCCCGGCGTGGTCTCAGACGGCAACGGGGGCCTTGATGCCCGGGTGGGGGTCGTAGCCCTCGAGCCCGATGTCCTCGAGGTCGAAGCCGTCGATCTCGGTGATCGACTCGTTGAGCACGAGGCGCGGCAGCGGCCGCGGGTCACGGGTGAGCTGGAGGCGCGCCTGGTCGACGTGGTTGGAGTAGAGGTGGGCGTCGCCGATGGTGTGCACGAAGTCGCCGACCTCGAGGCCGGTGACCTGCGCGACCATGTGGGTGAGGAGGGCGTACGACGCGATGTTGAACGGGACGCCGAGGAACACGTCGCCCGAGCGCTGGTAGAGCTGGCACGACAGCCGGCCGCCCGCGACGTAGAACTGGATCAGCGTGTGGCAGGGCGGCAGCGCCATGTCGCCGATGTCGGCGACGTTCCACGCCGAGACGATGTGGCGGCGGCTGTCCGGGAAGGTCTTGATCTGCTCGACGACCTGTGCGATCTGGTCGACGTGCCGACCGTCGGGCGTGGGCCACGAGCGCCACTGGTAGCCGTAGACGGGGCCGAGGTCGCCGTTGTCGTCGGCCCACTCGTCCCAGATGGAGATGCCGCGGTCGTTGAGCCACTTGATGTTGGTGTCACCGCGCAGGAACCACAGCAGCTCACCGAAGACCGAGCGGGTGTGGATCTTCTTCGTGGTCACCAGCGGGAAGCCCTCGGAGAGGTCGAAGCGCATCTGGTGGCCGAAGACGCTGTAGGTCCCGGTGCCGGTCCGGTCCGACTTCTCCGCCCCGTCGTCGAGCAGCCGCTGGAGGAGGTCGAGGTAGGCCCGCATGGCGACAGGCTAGTCGCCGAGGTGGGCGGTGCCCACGATGCGGGAGACGGTGTCGCCACCGACCAGCACGGTGTCGCCGTGCCGGCTCACGTGCACCCGTCCGGCCCGCCCCACGACGGTGCCCTGCGCCGCGACGTACGCCGACGGGAGCACGTCCCCCGCCAGCCACTGGCCGATCCCGGCGTTGAGCGAGCCGGTGACCGGGTCCTCCGGGACGCCGAGCCCCGGGCAGAACGCCCGCACCTCGCACGCCGTCGCACCGTCGCGACGTGGGCCGACGACGCCGACCTTGAGGGAGCCGAACTCGTGCCACGCCGGTTCGAGGGCGAGCACGCGGTCGGCGGACGACAGGGCCACCGCGACCCAGCCGGGGCCGTTGTCGACCCACGCGCTGTCGACGACGTCCTCGCGCGTGATGCCCAGGGCGCGGACGATCCGCTCGAGGTCGTCCTCGGCCACGGCGCCGGTGCGGACGAGCGGCGGAGCCTCGAAGGCGAGACGTTCTCCGCGGCGGACGGTCACCAGACCCGCCCGGCACTCCTGGACCACGACCTCGGCGTGAGCGGGCACGCCGCCGGCTTCCAGCCACGCGTGCGCCGTGCCGAGGGTGGGGTGACCGGCGAAGGGAAGCTCGGCGACCGGGGTGAAGATCCGCACGCGGTAGTCGGCCGCCGGGTCGCTCGGACCCAGGAGGAAGGTCGTCTCGCTCAGGTTGGTCCACCGGGCGAACGTGCGCATCTGGTCGTCGGTGAGGTCGTCGGCGTCGTGCACGACCGCCACCGGGTTGCCCCGCCCCGGCTCGTTGGAGAAGACGTCGACCTGGCGGAACGGGTGCATGCGCCCACGCTAGCCAGCCGGCTCAGCGCAGGCGGGCGTCGGTGGTGGGTGCGGTGACCGTGCGCATCACCGGGCACGCCGGCTCGTCGCACACGACGAAGACGCGGCGTGCGCTCTCCGAGAGTCGGACGAAGACTCCCGCGTCGGGCCCGGAGACCGACAGCTCCATCAGGTGCACCACCGCGCCGTCGCGCCCCTCGGCCACGCCGACGCGCCGCGAGAACGTCCCGCGTCTGTCGTACGGCGCTGCGACGTCCGGCTCGGAGAAGCTCGGCGCCTCCTCGTCGAAGTCGGACACGTCGCCGTCGGCGTCGACCTTCAGCAGCCGGTCGTCGGCGTCCTCGATCACCACCCCGTCGTCGACGGCCGCGAACCGGCCGGCGCCGGGCAGCGCGACCACGACCTCCGCGAGGTGCAGCTCGCCGTCGGCGTACCACGGGACGGGGACCGGGTTGGCCTCCTCCCGGACCTCCGGCGGGGCCGGCAGCAGCGAGACGACCACCGCCAGCGCCGCGACCGCGGCGACCCCGGCCAGCGACCAGGCGGTCAGTCGCCGGCGGCGCGGTCGGTCGAGCTCCTCGGCGACGAGGTCGCGCACGTGCGCCTCGACGTCGGTGGTCTGCTCGAGGCGCGCCCAGCTGCGGCGACAGCGCGCGAGCGCCCGGTCGACCGCGGCCTCGGCGGCCGCTCCCCCACCCTGCTCCTCGACCAGCGCGGAGCGACGGGCGGCGACGAAGTCGTCGTACGTGTCCATCCGCACCTCCACGTCGTGTTCGCGACCGACGCCCGAGCGGATGGTCCTGGCGGTCTCAGGCGTGGAGCGACATCGGGCCGTAGACCTGGCGGTCGTGCTCGAACAGCGTGACACCGTCGACCCCTGCCTCGGCCAGCTCGGCCCAGATCTCCCCGACCCACGACTCGGCGTCGGCCTGCGACAGGAAGCGTTGGCCCTCGAAGCCCGCCGCGGCGACCTCCGCGCCGGAGGCGTCCTCGAGGCGCCACCACCAGGGTCGCTCCGTGGCCGAGGGCTGCCGGAACGTCGCGGGCTGCTCGGGCAGCATCAGGACTCCTTGACCGAGGTGTCGACGAAGGGCGGCTTGACCAGCTGGAAGATCTCCCGGCGACCGCGGACGTCCACGCCGACCTCGGCCTCGGCGTTGACCATGACGGGCACCAGCGCCATCCCGATGCCCTTCCTCAACGTCGGCGAGAAGGTGCCCGACGTGATGTCGCACAGCGGCACGTCCTGGGTCAGCGTCACGCTCATGCCGGGGCGCGGGATGCCCCGGCCGGTGGCGACCAGGCCGCGCAGGCGGCGCTTGGGACCCTCCTCCTTGACCGCGACGATCGCGTCGCGCCCCCAGAAGGCGTCCTTCTTCCAGCCGACGGCCCAGCTGAGGCCGGCCTCGACCGGGTTGGTGTCGATGGTGATGTCCTGGCCGTGGAGCGGGTAGCCCATCTCGGTACGCAGCGTGTCACGCGAGCCGAGCCCGCACGCGAGCATCCCGTGCTCCTCACCGGCGGCCAGCAGGGCGTCCCAGATCGCGCCGGCCGAGTCGTTGGCGACGATCAGCTCGTAGCCGCGCTCTCCGGTGTAGCCGGTGCGGCAGACGACGACGCCGACCTCCGGACCGAGCACGTCGGGCACGCGGGCCTCGACGAAGGACATGTAGTCGTGACCGGTCGGCAGGCCGACGGCCTCGAGCACCTCGTCGGACCTCGGTCCCTGCACGGCGAGCACGGCGTAGTCGTCGTGGTGGCTGCGGACGGTGACGCCCTCGGGGGCCTCGGCCTGCAGGCGGCGTACGACCTCGGCGGTGTTGGCCGCGTTGGGGACGAGGAGCACGTGCTCGTCGTCCTGGTAGTAGGCGATCAGGTCGTCGACGATGCCGCCGGTCGCGGCATCGCAGCACAGGGTGTACTGCGCCTTGCCGGGCTGGATCTTGGCCAGGTCGTTGGAGAGCGTGGCGTTCACGTAGGCGGCGGCGCCCGGTCCGCTGACCATCGCCTTGCCGAGGTGGCTGACGTCGAAGATGCCGACGGCCTCGCGGACCGCGGTGTGCTCCTTGACCACGCCGGCGGGATATTCGAGGGGCATGGACCAGCCACCGAACTCGGCGAACTTCGCGCCGAGGGCGACGTGGCGGTCGTGCAGCGGGGACTGCTTCAGGGTCGCGTCAGCCATGTCGCGCAACCTACCGCAGCGCTCCGGGCTCAGGACCCTGCCCGGGCCTGACCTACAGTGCCCGGGTGACCACGACGTACACCCTGCGCAACGCGAGCCCCGCCAAGACCCGCGCCGAGGCCGTCGTGGTCGGCGTCCTGGCCACCGACCAGGGGCCCGTCGTGTGCGATGCGGGGGCCGACGTCGCGGCGGCCTGGGGCCGCAAGTGGCGCCCGCTGCTCGCCTCCCTCGGCGTCAAGGGCACGGCCGGCGAGTCGGTGCGGATCCCGGCCGGCGACGCGATCAACGCCCAGCTGCTCGTCCTCGTCGGGCTGGGCAAGCAGGCCGACCACACCTCCGTACGCCGCGCGGCCGGCGTCGCCGCCCGCAGCGTGCCCAACGCCGCGTCGGTGGCCGTGGCGCTGCCCGCCGAGACGCCGGAGCTCGTCGACGCCGTGACCCAGGGCCACCTGCTGGGCGGCTACACCTACACCGCCCACAAGTCGGGCGGCGGCGGCAAGGACGACGCCCCCGGCGACGTGATCGTGCTGAGCCCGATCGCCCGCAAGGCGGAGGCGGTCACCGCCTTCGAAGAGGCACAGGTGCTCGCCGAGGCAGTGACGCTGACCCGCGACTGGGTCAACGAGCCTCCCGGCCACCTCACCCCCGAGACCTTCGCGGCCGCGGTCGGGACGGCCCACGCCGCGATCACCAAGGGCCGCGGAGCGCCGAAGATCGGGCTGGAGGTGTGGGACCACGCGACCCTCGAGGAGCGCGGGCTCGGCGGCACGCTCGCCGTCGGCAACGGCTCCGCCGCGACCCCGCGGCTGGCCAAGCTGACCTGGTCGCCGAAGGGCGCCACCACCCACCTCGCGCTCGTCGGCAAGGGCATCACGTTCGACTCCGGCGGGCTCACCATCAAGCCGGCGTCCTCCATGGTCGGCATGAAGGGCGACATGGGCGGCGCGGCCTGCGTCGTCGCCGCGACGCTCGCCATCGCGCGGCTCGGCCTGCCGGTCAGGGTGACGACCTTCGCACCGATGGCCGAGAACATGGTCTCGGGCTCGTCCTTCCGTCCCGGCGACGTCGTCACGATGTACGGCGGCACCACCGTCGAGATCGCCAACACCGACGCTGAGGGCCGCATGCTTCTCGGCGACGCGCTCGTGCTCGCGACCGAGGAGGAGCCCGACGTGATCGTCGACGTCGCGACCCTCACCGGCCACCTGCAGCTCGCGCTCGGCGACAAGGTCGGCGCCGTGATCGGCAGCCAGGACGTCGTCGACTCGGTGCTCGCCGCCGGGGAGCGCGCCGGCGAGCAGCACTGGCAGATGCCGATCCCCGAGGAGATGTCGGAGCGGATCAAGGCCTCCAAGGTCGCCGACCTGCTCCAGCACGACTGGGTCCGCTGGGGCGGCGGCCTGATGGCGGCCGCCTTCCTGCGCGAGTTCACCGCCGGCCTGCCGTGGGCGCACCTCGACATCGCCGGCAAGGAGATCAACAGCGGCGGCCCCTACGGCCACGTCCCCTCGGGCGGCACCGGCTTCGGCGTCACCACGATCGTCGAGTACGCCCGCTCGCTCGCCGGCTGAGTCGCCCCGCGGCGCGGGGGCGGCTGTTGAGGCAGCTGGCCCCGTTTCGGTTTCCCCGGCTAAGCGGGGAAACTCGAACTTCGCGGGGCGTGCAAACCCGAGAAGTTCACAACTCCCGACAGAGCCGGGGAAACTGGAACGCCCCGACCGAGTCCTAGAGACCGCCGGCCTTCTTGCGCCGGTTGTAGTCGCGCATCCGCTGCGGGATGCCGACCACGGCAGCGTCGTACGACGGGACCTGGTGCTTGTTGGCGAAGTCGTGGGCCCACTTCACGCTCGGCACGCGGCGTCGCGTCCACTCCCCGTCGTGGGCGACGAGCAGCAGCGTCACGTCGCTGACCGCCGTGCGCGGCTCGACGAACCCCTCCACCCCGCGGCGGCTCGTGACAAACTCCGTGAGGTGCGTCAGGTCGTGGCCGTCGGCCGCGCGCACCGTGGTCGAGCCGGTGCGCAGGCCGTCGCGTGCCGGTCGGCGCACGCGCCCTGATCGGCGAAATCGGTCGAGGAGTCCCATGCCGACATTGTGCCCGGCACCCTGATGGGACGCCGGAAGGCCGGGTGTGGACACGCTCACGAGAAGTGCAAGGATGGGCGAGTGACCGACGGCGACTTCGACGTACTCATCCTCGGCGCCGGGTCCGGCGGCTACGCCTGCGCCCTCCGCGCGGCCCAGCTCGGACTCACCGTGGGCCTCGTCGAGAAGGGCAACCTCGGCGGCACCTGCCTCCACGTGGGCTGCATCCCGACCAAGGCGCTCCTGCACGCGGCCGAGGTCGCCGACGCGGCCCGGGACGCTTCGAAGTTCGGGGTCTCGGCGACGCTCGAGGGCATCGACATGGCGGGCGTCAACGCCTACAAGGACGGCGTCGTGTCGCGGCTCTTCAAGGGCCTCACCGGTCTGGTCAAGTCCCGCGGGATCACGGTCATCGAGGGCGAGGGCCGGCTGACCGGTCCGCGCACGGTGACGGTGGGCGGTGCGACGTACACCGGGAAGAGCGTGGTCCTGGCGTCGGGCTCCTACTCCAGGTCGCTGCCGGGCCTCGAGCTCGACGGCGAGCGCGTCATCTCCTCGGAGCACGCGCTCCGCCTCGACCGCGTGCCGTCGTCGGTGATCGTGCTCGGGGGCGGCGTCATCGGCTGCGAGTTCGCCAGCGTCTGGGCCAGCTTCGGCGCCCAGGTCACGATCCTCGAGGCGCTCCCCCGCCTCGTCGCCGCCGAGGACGAGGCGTCGTCCAAGGCGCTGGAGCGGGCCTTCCGCAAGCGCAAGATCGACTTCCGCACCGCCACGCCGTTCCAGAGCGTGAAGACCACCGACACCGGCGTCGCCGTGACCGTCGAGGGCGGCGACATCATCGAGGCCGAGCTGCTGCTCGTCGCGGTCGGTCGCGGCCCCTTGACCGACGGGCTCGGCTACGAGGAGCAGGGCGTCGCGATGGAGCGCGGCTTCGTGCTCGCCGACGAACGCTGCCGCACCAACGTCGAGGGCGTCTTCGCCGTCGGCGACATCGTCCCCGGGCTCCAGCTGGCCCACCGCGGCTTCCAGCAGGGCATCTTCGTCGCCGAGGAGATCGCCGGGCTCGACCCGAAGCCGATCGACGAGGCCGGCATCCCCCGCGTCACCTACTCCCACCCCGAGATCGCGTCGGTCGGCCTCGACGAGGCGAAGGCGCGGGAGGCGTACGGCGACCGGGTCACCACCGTGACGTACGACCTCGGCGGCAACGGCAAGAGCCAGATCCTGCAGACCTCCGGGTTCGTCAAGCTCGTCGGGCTCGAGGACGGCCCGGTGCTCGGTGTCCACATGGTCGGCGACCGCGTCGGCGAACTGATCGGCGAGGCCCAGCTGATCTACAGCTGGGAGGCCCACGCCGACGACGTCGCGCCTCTCGTGCACGCCCACCCGACCCAGAACGAAGCCCTCGGCGAGGCGCACCTCGCGCTCGCCGGCAAGGCGCTGCACGCCCACTCCTGACCGCTCCACCGACCACCCACCACGCAATCGAAGGAATGCCCATGGCCTCCGAAGTCACCCTCCCCGCCCTCGGCGAATCCGTCACCGAAGGCACCGTCACCCGCTGGCTCAAGCAGGTCGGCGACACCGTGGCGGTGGACGAGCCGCTGCTCGAGGTCTCGACCGACAAGGTCGACACCGAGATCCCCTCGCCGGTCGCCGGCACGCTGCTGGAGATCCGGGCCAACGAGGACGACACCGTCGAGGTCGGCGCCGTGCTGGCGGTCGTGGGCGACGAGGGCGAGGGTGGCGGCGACGCCGGCCAGGCCGACACGGCCGAGCCCGAGGCACAGCCCGCCAACGAGCAGGAGGCCGAGAAGAAGGCCGAGCAGGAGGAGCAGATCGCCGAGGAGACCGGCGACCTGCCGCCCGGCGACGAGACCCCGGAGGCCGAGAAGGAGGACGCGCCCGCCGAGCAGGCGCCCGCCGCGTCCTCGTCCGACAGCAGCGGCGACAGCGGTGGCAGTGGTGGTGGCGGCGGTGGTGACGCCACGTCCGTCACGCTGCCGGCCTTGGGCGAGTCGGTGACCGAGGGCACGGTCACTCGCTGGCTCAAGCAGGTCGGCGACGACGTCGCGGTCGACGAGCCGCTGCTCGAGGTCTCGACCGACAAGGTCGACACCGAGATCCCCTCGCCGGTCGCCGGCACGCTCCTCGAGATCAAGGTCCAGGAGGACGAGACCGTCGAGGTCGGCGCCGAGCTGGCCACGATCGGATCGGGCGACGCCGCCCCGTCCCAGTCGGACGCCCCCGCCGAGGAGGCCCCCGCCGAGGAGACCCCGGCTCCGGCCCCCGCGCCGGCTCCCGCCCCTGCACCGGCCCCCGCGCCGGCTCCCGCCCCTGCACCGTCCCCTGCACCCGCGCCGGCCCCCGCGCCTGCACCGGCTCCGGCTCCGGCGGCCGAGTCCGCCCCGGCGGCGTCGCGCAGCGACGACCAGAGCGCGTACGTCACCCCGCTGGTGCGCAAGATGGCGACCCAGCACGGGGTCGACCTGGCCAGCGTCTCGGGCACCGGCGTCGGCGGTCGCATCCGCAAGCAGGACATCCTCGACGCCGCTGCCGCCAAGGCCGCTCCCGCCCCTGCTGCACCGGCGGCCGCCGCGGCTCCGGCGGGCGGCGTACAGGCTCCTGCCGCTTCCGGCGCGTCCTCGCCGTCGCCGCTGCGCGGCACGACCGAGAAGGTCACCCGCCTGCGCAAGATCATCGCCGAGCGGATGGTCGACTCGCTGCAGACCTCGGCGCAGCTCACGCAGGTGATGGAGGTCGACGTGACCACGATCGCGCGGCTGCGCGAGAGCGTGAAGGCCGACTTCCTGGCCCGTGAGGGCGTGAAGCTGACCTACCTGCCGTTCTTCGCGAAGGCGGCGATCGACACGCTCAAGGAGCACCCCAAGCTCAACGCCGCGATCGACACCGACGAGGGCACGGTGACCTACTACGACCGCGAGAACATCGCGTTCGCGGTGGACACCGAGAAGGGCCTGCTCACGCCGGTGGTCAAGGACGCCGGCGACCTGTCGATCGCCGGGATCGCGAAGAAGATCGCGGACGTCGCCGAGCGCACCCGCACCAACAAGATCGGCCCCGACGAGCTGTCGGGCGGCACGTTCACGATCACCAACCTCGGCAGCTTCGGGGCCCTGTTCGACACCCCGATCATCAACAAGCCGCAGGTCGCGATCCTCGGCCCGGGTGCGGTCGTGAAGCGTCCCGTCGTGATCGACGACCCCAACCTGGGCGAGACGATCGCGGTGCGCCACATGGTCTACCTCTCGCTGACCTACGACCACCGCCTGGTCGACGGCGCCGACGCCGGTCGGTTCCTGGCCGCGGTCAAGGCGCGCCTCGAGAGCGGGGCCTTCGAGGTCTGATCCTCCGGCTCCCGTGGGCTGCTCCACCATGGGATGTCTCTCAACCGGCACGTGCCACGGTGGACCACCGTGGCACGTGCCGGTTCGTCTGCATCCGGTGGTGGATCGTCACGACGGGGCGGTGCGAAAACCGGGCGCGCGATGTCGGTGCCGACGCGTAGCGTCGTGACGTGTGACGGGGATGCAGATCGAGACCGAGGCCGAGCGCGCGATGCCCTCCGTGCCGCCGCCCGACCGGGTGCCGGTGGACTGGCATCGCGTACGCCGCCCGCTCACGCTCGTCTGCTTCTCGATGTCGCTCTTGGGCGCGATCGCCGCCTCCCTCGGGACGATGTTCGCCGGCCGGCTGGCCGACGAGCCGACGTCCACGCTCGTCGTCCTGCTCGCGGTGTGCGTGGTCGGCGGCGCCGTCGTCGACACGGTGGCCAAGACGATCTGGGCGACGATCTGCGACCGTGCCGAGGGACAGCTCCGTGCCGACCTGCTCGACGCGGCGATGGCGCAGCCGCTCGCCGAGCTCTCGGAGCAGGCCGTCGGCGAGGTGCTCGACCGCATCGACGACGACACGTGGGAGGTCGGCCAGCTGATGCGCTGGGGCGTGTGGCAGGCCGCGCGCACGTTCCTCGCGTCCGGACCGCTGTGGGTCGTGGCCAGCCTGACGTGGTGGCCGGCCGCGTTCCTGTTCCCGGTCACCGCCGTCGTCGCGTTCGCCTCCGTGCGCCGCCTGCTGCCGCAGGTCGCCACCACCAAGGTGGTCGAGGAGGCGGCCTGGACCGACCACGCCGCCTCCACCGAGGAGGGCGTCGCGGCCCGCGACGACCTGCGCACGTCGCTGGGCCAGGCCCACGTCCTGCGGCGCAACGCCCACCTGGCCGCCGTCGTCCACCGCACCCTCGACGCGGTGCTCCGGATCGAGACGCGCATCACCCGGCGCAGCGGCGGCCTGCTGCACGGCGCCCTGGCCGCGGTCGGCGTCGTCGGGATCGCCCTCGTGCTGTCGGGCGACCTCTCGACGGCGCGGCTGGTGACCCTCTTCCTCGTGACCACGATGTTCGTCGGCGGTGTCGACATGCTGGCCCGCCACCTGCCCGACCTGCAGGAGGGCTTCGGCGCAGTGCTCCGGCTGCGCGGCATGCTCGCCTCCCCCGCCGAGCCGACCGGCGGCCTGCCGCTCCCGGAGGGGCCGCTGGACGTGGAGTTCCGCGACCTCGCGTTCAGCTACGGCAGCGGCACGTTCGCGCTGCGCGACGTCGACCTGCACGTCCCGGCCGGCCACACGTGCGCGCTGGTCGGACGCACCGGCTCCGGCAAGTCGACGCTCGCGTCCTTGCTCTCGCGCGCGGTCGAGCCGCCGCGGGGGACGGTGCTGCTCGGCGGCACCGACGTCCTCGACCTCGACCTGCAACAGCTCCGGGCGGCGGTCGGCGTGGTCACCCAGCGCACCGAGGTGCTCGCGGGCTCGCTCGCCGACAACATCACCCTCTTCGACCGGGTGCCGCGGGCGAGGGTCGAGGCCGCCGTCGCCGAGCTCGGGCTGACCGACTGGGTGGCCGGCCTGCCCGCCGGGCTCGACACCGTCCTGGGCCCGGGCGGCACCAGCCTGTCGGCCGGCGAGGAGCAGCTCGTCGCCTTTGCGCGGCTGCTGGTGCGCGACGTCAGGGTCGTCGTCCTCGACGAGGCGACGGCCCGGATGGACCCGGTCACCGAGGCTCGCGTCGTCCGCGCTGCCGACCGGCTGATCTCGGGCCGCACCGGCATCCTCGTCGCCCACCGGCTCTCGACCACCGAGCGGGCCGAGCGGGTGGCCGTGCTCGAGTCCGGCCGAGTCGTCCAGCAGGGCGCCCGGGCGCGGCTCGCCCGCGACCCCGGACCGTTCCGCACGCTGCTCGAGGCGTCCGCGCACGAGGCGGTGGTGGAGGAGCACCACCACGACGAGTCGTCGATCGGGACCGTCCGCCGCAGCACCACCCCGCCCCCGTCACCGGCCCTCGACCCGACCCCCAGCCTGACGCGCCAGGTGCTGCACGCCGTGAGCATCCAGCCGCACTGGGGCCTGGTCGGCGCAGCACTCTTCCTCGTCGCCTCACTGACCGGCGCCTTCGGCGCGATCACCGGGTGGATCTGGGGACACGTCGTCACCGACCTCCAGGCCGGCGAGCGGCCGACCCTGCTCACCGGCGCCCTCGTGCTGTCGTTGCTCGTCAGCCCGCTGCTGCTCTCGCAGGCGTTCCGCACCTATCCCCACTGGTGGGTGGAGGTGCGGCTGCGGGTCCGCGCCTCGGTGCTCCACGGCCAGACCTCCCAGCACCGGCTGGAGCGCACGCCCCCCGGCGAGGTCGTGGCGCGCACGATGGACGCCGACCGGCTCGCCCGCTACGTCGACCGCTGGGTCGACTTCGTCAACGGCCTGGTCGTCGCGGGCGTCACCGCCCTGATCGCCGGCACCTGGCTGGCCGGGGCCGTGCTGATGGCCGTCATGATCGCGTCCGCCCTGGCCTCGACGGCCGGTCGACGGGTCGCGGGCCGCTCGGCCGCGGCGGCGTCGACGTCGCGGGCGCGCTTCGGGCAGTCCCTGGTCTCGGCGCTGGAGTCGGTCCGCACGGTGAAGCTGGCCGCCGCCACCCCGCAGGTGCACGCCCACCTGCGCGAGGTCGACGGCGGGCGCGTCGACGCGGCCGTGCGCGAGCACCGCGTCCAGGCCCTCCTCGACGGGGTCCCGGTCGTGATGGTCCAGTTCGGCGTCGTGGCCGCCTGGGCCGGGCTGCTCACCGGTGAGTGGGGGCTGGCCACGGCCCTCCTGGTCGCCAACGCCGTCAGCGGGTTCGACTGGTTCGGCCGGGTGGCCGGCTCCGTCGTGACCGAGGCGCCCGGGGTGCGCGCCTGGATGAACGCCACCAGCCGGCTCGCCGGCGGGGGCGACCTGATGGACCTCCCGCCCGGGGTCGACCTGGTCCGGGGCACCGGTCCCCCACCGCGACCCGCTGGACGTCCTCGCTCTCGGCAACCTCTCGGCGGTCCACGACGACGGCACGCTCGGCGTGCAGGGCGTCGACCTGTCGGTCTCCGCCGGCGAGCTCGTGCTCCTCCTCGGCCAGGTCGGGTCGGGCAAGTCGAGCCTGCTGGGCGCGTTGGCCGGGCTGGTCAGCACCACCGGTGAGATCCGCTGGAACGACCGCGTCGTCGAGGACCCCGAGCTCGAGCTGCGCCCCGGTCGGGTCGCGCACGTCGCCCAGGTGCCCCGCGTGCTCTCGGGCACCTTCAGCGGCAACGTCGGGCTCGACCATCCCGGCCGCGAGGTGCTGCCCGCGCTCGAGACCGCGCGGATGGGCCGCGACGTCACCGAGGCCGGCGGACCGGACGCGCTCGTCGGGCACCGCGGCGTACGCCTCTCCGGTGGTCAGGTGCAGCGGCTCGCGCTGGCCCGGGCCGTCGCGTGCGACGCCGACCTGCTCCTCGCCGACGACGTCAGCTCCGCGCTCGACGCCACCACCGAGATCGAGCTGTGGTCGGCGCTGCGCTCGGGCGGTCGGACGGTCATCGGCGCGACCAGCAAGGCGGCCGCCCTGGCGCAGGCCGACCGGGTCGTCGTGCTCGACGCCGGCCGGGTCGTCGACTCGGGTCCGTGGGTCGAGCTGTCCGACCGGTGGGGTCACCTCGCGGGCTGACCAGCGCTTGTCGCGTCTGGTTGGCTGGCTCCATGCGCCTCGTCATCGCCGGAGCATCCGGGTTCCTCGGCACCCACCTGACCGAGCACCTGCGCGTCGGCGGCCACGAGGTCACCCACCTCGTGCGTCGCACCCCGCAGTCCGGCACCGAGTCCCAGTGGGACCCCTACGCCGGCACGATCGACGCCGCGGTGATCGACCGGGCCGACGTGGTGGTCAACCTGGCGGGCGTCAACGTCGCCGGCAACCCCCACTCCGCGAAGCGCGCCCGGACCGTCCTCGAGAGCCGGACCAGCACCACCGGGCTGCTGGCGCGCACCATCGCGGCCGCCGAGCGGCCCCCGGCGTTCCTCGCGGGCAACGGGATCAGCTGGTACGGCGACCACGGCACGCAGGAGCTCACCGAGGAGTCCGACAGCCGCGGCGACGCCTTCCTGACGGAGGTCGCCCGCGCCTGGCAGGCGGCGGCCGCGCCGGCCGTCGAGGCCGGTGCCCGCGTGTGCATCCTGCGCACCGCGCCCGTCCTGGACCGCGGCTCGTCGCCCCTCAAGGACCTCAAGCGGCTCTTCTCGCTCGGCCTCGGCGCCCGCCTCGGGAGCGGGTCGCAGTTCTTCCCGATCATCTCGCTGCGCGACTGGGTCGGCGCCACGTCCTACCTCGCCGAGTCGCGCGACGTCTCCGGCGAGTTCAACCTCTGCTGCCCGCAGACCCCGACCAACGCCGAGTTCACCGCGGCCCTCGCCGACGCCGTGCACCGCCCGGCGTTCCTGATGGCGCCGTCGCCGGTGCTCAAGGTCGCGGCCGGGCGGATGGCGCCCGAGCTCCTCGGCTCGGTCAACGCGCGGCCGGCGGCGCTCGAGCGCGCGGGCTACGACTTCCAGGACGTCGACGTGCGCGAGGTGCTGGCCGCGGCGCTCGCCTGATCGCGCGTCCGGACCACGAGCCAGGCCCCGTCGACCCGCCGCAGGGTCACCGTCCGCGTCGAGGACCGGTCCTGCGGCAGCGCGGCGTCGACGGCGGCGCCGGTCACGACTCCCCCGCGCACACGGTCGGTGACCCGCAGGATGAGCCGCTCCGGCTCCTCGGCGAGCACCTCCAGCGCGAGCACCTGGGTGGTGAGCCCCTCGACGCGCAGTCCGCGATCGACGTACGCCGCGAGCATCCGTGCGTCGGAACGGCCGGTCGCCGAGCCGGCGACGTAGAGGTCGCGCAGCGCCTCGACGTCGCCGTCGGCCCACGCCGCGGCACGTCGCTCGTCCCAGGCCGCGAGCACCGAGCGCGGGGCGGCGCCGGCCGCCGGCGATGAGTCTCCGGCGCGGGTCTCGTCCGTGCCCGAGCGCCACGCCACAAGGACGACCACGGCGGTGGCCAGCACGGCGCAGAGCGTCAGTCCGAGCAGGAAGGGAAGCAGTCGTCGCGGGTCCACCGGTCCACCGTGCCCCAGATCGGGCCGTGGCGTCGGGCGTCATCCACAGGCGTAGGCTCGCCGCATGCGCGACCACGACCTGGACTTCCGTCTCGCCGGCACCGGGACGGAGGCGGTCGACTACCTCGCGGCGTGGGACCTCCAGCGCGACGTGCACGCGGACGTCGTCGCCGGGACCCGCGGTGACACGGTGCTCCTGCTCGAGCACCCGCCGGTCTTCACCGCCGGCAAGCGCACCGACCCCCACGAACGACCGCTCGACCCCGGCGGCGCGGCCGTCATCGACGTCGACCGCGGCGGCAAGATCACCTTCCACGGTCCCGGCCAGCTGGTCGGCTACCCGATCGTCACGCTGCCCGACCACGTCAAGGTCGTCGACTACGTCCGCCGTGTCGAGGAGGCGCTGATCGCGGTCTGCGCCGACTTCGGCGTCACCACCGCCCGTGTCCCGGGACGCAGCGGGGTGTGGCTGCGGGCCGACGAGCGCGGCCCCGAGCGCAAGATCGCCGCCCTCGGCATCCGCGTGAGCCGCGGCGTGACCATGCACGGCTTCGCCCTCAACTGCGACGTCGACCTCGGGTGGTACGACCGGTTCGTCCCCTGCGGCATCGCCGACGCCGGCGTCACCTCGCTGAGCGTCGAGCTCGGTCGCGACGTCACCGTCGCCGACGTCCTGCCGTCCGTCGAGCGGCACCTGGCGACGTACCTCACGTGGGACGACTACGCCGCGACGCCCGACTACGAGGCCCGTCCCGAGCCCGGCCACGGCCCCCGCATCGAGCTCGTCACGCCCGCCCGCTGAGGCCCGGCGCACCTCACACCCAGTCGAGTTGGGTGCTCCTTACCCCCGGCGTAGAGTGGCGAACTGTGACTGCTCCCGATGGCCGCAAGCTCCTCCGACTCGAGATCCGCAACTCCGAGACGCCGATCGAGCGCAAGCCGGAGTGGATCAAGACCAAGGCGAAGATGGGCCCGGAATACACCGCGCTCCAGAGCCTGGTGAAGTCCGAGGGCCTGCACACGGTGTGCCAGTCGGCCGGTTGCCCCAACATCTTCGAGTGCTGGGAGGACAAGGAGGCCACCTTCCTCATCGGTGGCGACCAGTGCACCCGCCGCTGCGACTTCTGCCAGATCGACACCGGCAAGCCACAGCCCCTCGACCGTGACGAGCCCCGCCGCGTCGCCGAGTCCGTGCAGACCATGGGCCTGAAGTACGCCACGATCACCGGCGTCGCCCGCGACGACCTGCCCGACGGTGGTGCCTGGCTGTACGCCGAGACGGTCCGTGCGATCCACGAGCTCAACCCGGGCACCGGCGTGGAGAACCTGATCCCCGACTTCAACGGCCAGCCCGACCTGCTGCGCGAGGTCTTCGAGTCGCGGCCCGAGGTGCTCGCCCACAACGTCGAGACGGTGCCGCGGATCTTCAAGCGCATCCGCCCGGCCTTCCGCTACGAGCGCTCGCTCGACGTCATCACCCAGGCCCGCGACTTCGGCCTCGTGACCAAGTCCAACCTGATCCTGGGCATGGGCGAGACCCGCGAGGAGATCAGCCAAGCGCTGCGCGACCTGCACGGCGCCGGCTGCGAGCTGATCACGATCACGCAGTACCTCCGCCCCTCCCTGCGCCACCACCCGGTCGAGCGCTGGGTGAAGCCGGAGGAGTTCGTCGAGCTCAAGGACGAGGCCGACCAGATCGGGTTCTCCGGCGCGCTGTCCGGCCCGCTGGTCCGTTCGTCCTACCGGGCCGGGCGGCTGTACCGTCAGGCCATCGAATCCCGGGCCGCGGCCGACAACGTCACCGCGACCGCCTGACCCGTCTCGCACCACCGAAGCAAAGGCAGCGCATGTCGACCCCCGCCACCCCGCCGGCCAGCCGGAGCCAGCAGCTCATCCAGACCTACCGGATGGCGAAGACGACCGATCGCCGGATCGGCCTGATCACCCTCGGTGCCTTCGTGCTCGGCGCCGCGCTCGGCTTCGCGGTCATCTACCTC
Source organism: Nocardioides currus (assembly GCF_003057875.1). Classification (GTDB taxonomy): domain Bacteria; phylum Actinomycetota; class Actinomycetes; order Propionibacteriales; family Nocardioidaceae; genus Nocardioides; species Nocardioides currus. The sequence continues at coordinate 142,504 of NZ_PYXZ01000012.1, forward strand.
CTGCCGGGCGACGGACTGCTCTCGCTGATCCTCTCGATCGTCGGCGCGATCCTCTTCGGTGCGCTCGCCGCCATCATCATCTTCGGCCGGCGCGCCCAGGCCGCGGCCTTCTCCCAGATGGACGGCAAGCCCGGCGCCGCCGCCTCCGCGCTCCAGATGCTGCGCCGCGGCTGGAAGACCGACCCGGTGGTCGGCTTCACCAAGCAGCAGGACATCGTGCACCGCGTCGTCGGCCCGCCCGGCATCGTGCTGGTGGGCGAGGGCAACCACAACCGCCTCAAGGGCCTGCTGGCCACCGAGCGCCGCAAGCACGAGCGCGTGCTCCCCGAGACGCCGATCCACGAGGTCATCTGCGGCAACGGCGAGGGCGAGGTGCCGCTGGCCAAGCTGGTCCGTCACGTCACCAAGCTCGGCCGGAGCGTGAAGCCCGCCGAGATCACCGACGTCCTGGCCCGCCTGAAGGCCATCGACGCGCAGCGCGGCACCATCCCGATGCCCAAGGGCCCGATGCCGACGAGCATGAAGGGCATGCGCGGCCAGCAGCGCGGCCGCTGACCCTCGCCTCCTGTCGTACGGCGGTGCGTGAGCCACCTTCCCCGCGCTCGGAACGTGGGTGACTCACCGACGCCCGGCGTGCCGGCACGACTCGCCCCACCGGGCGGTGCGTGAGCCACACACTCGGCGCCGGAATGCAGGTGACTCACCGCCAGCGGTGGTGAGCGAGGTCAGGCGGGCGTCGCGGCCTTGAGGTCGGCCAGCCGCACGGTCATCGACCGCGCGGCGACGTCGTGGAGGCCGCGCCCGTCGGACCAGAAGATCAGCGGCGGGATCACCAGCGCGACCAGGATGCTGCGCACCAGGGCGGGGATCAGCTCGAGCGGGCGCATGGTCTCGTCGTGGCGGACCACCCGCAGCCGGGTGACGAGCTTGCCGAACGACCCGCCGAGCAGTGCGGTGAACACCGCCGACTCCACGACGTAGACCCCGGTCGTGTAGAAGCCGGCATACGGGTCGTCGCTCCAGCCGCCCGGCCCGATCACCAGCATCACGATCAGCGTGCAGGCGATCCAGTCGACGACCAGGGCGCCGACGCGGTGCGCCCAGGAGGCAGTGTCGACCATGTCACCCATCCTAGGAGAGCGGCTCGGCCCGGGGCGGTACGGCGACGTCGACGTCCTCGCCCCACTCGGTGAACCCGACCAGCGCGGACTGCTCGAGCTGGTCCGGCACCTCGTAGGCCAGCCGGACGGGAAGCGAGTCGTCGTCGACGTACAGGTCCATGGTGACGGTGTCGGGCAGGTCCATCGTGCGGTACATCGAGCGGTCGTCGAGCAGGTCGAACCACTCGCTGCTGTCGACGGAGAGGCGGTAGTGCTCGGTGTCCTGGCCGTCGATCTCCTCCGTCCCCTCGTCGCTCACCTCGGACACGGCGTCGCCGAGCGCGGCCAGGTCCCCGGGGACGTCGATGGCCAGCAGGGTGGGCACCGGTCCGGCGTCGAAGTCGCTGTCGGGGTCGGCGAGGCGCGGGTCGTCGACCTCGAGGAAGGTCCACTGGCGCCCGACGATCTCGCCGCCGAGGTAGACCCGCGAGCCGATGCGGCGTACGTCGAGCTGCTGGGCCGGGTCTCCCCCGGTCAGCGCGCGGAAGGTGGGGTCGTCGCCCCAGCGGGTGTCGACGGTGATGTCGTCGGGCGACTGCTTGGTGCCGAGGACGAGACGGACCGAGTCCTGGTCCGCGACGGCCTCGGTCATCGCCGCCACGACGTCGGCTCCGTTGGCACCGTCGCTGCTGCCGGCGTCGGCGTCCGGGTCGTCTCCTCCGGCGCACGCGGCGAGCGGGAGGACGATCGCGGCCAGCGCTGCTGCGGTCAGCAGGCGCCGAGGGCGGGTGGTTCCAGGCATGGCGGGAACGCTATCCCGGGTGTGGGCGGGCATACCCAATCCCCGGCGGAACTGTTAACACGGGCGTAATACACGGGCACGTCGTCGAAACGCCGGGCTCCTAGCGTGAGCTCACACGATCCACGGCGACCCGAGATCGCCGGCACGAGGAGCACGAACATGACTGCGAACATGGTCCGTCTGGCTGCCATCAAGGACGTCCAGGCCTACGAGCCCCCGGCGGCCTTCTTCGACGTCGCCGAGGAGACCGGCTCGGTCTTCGGCGAGAACGTCTTCAGCCTGTCGGCGATGAAGAAGCGTCTGCCCAAGTCGGTGTTCAAGTCGGTCGCGGCGACCATCGAGAAGGGCGACGCCCTCGACCCGGCCGTGGCCGACGTGGTCGCCTCCGCGATGAAGGACTGGGCGATGGAGAAGGGCGTGACGCACTACGCCCACGTGTTCTACCCGCTCACCGGCCTCACGGCCGAGAAGCACGACTCCTTCATGGAGCCGGTCGGCGACGGTACGGCGATCTGGGAGTTCCAGGGCAAGACCCTGATCCAGGGCGAGCCCGACGCGTCGTCCTTCCCCAACGGCGGCATCCGCGCCACGTTCGAGGCGCGCGGCTACACCGGCTGGGACGTGCAGTCCCCCGCCTACATCCTCGAGAACCCCAACGGCAACACCCTGTGCATCCCGACGATCTTCGTCTCGATGACCGGTGAGGCGCTCGACCACAAGACCCCCCTGCTGCGCTCGCAGAAGGCGATGGCCGACCAGGCCGCCCGCGTCCTCGACCTCTTCGGCCACCAGGACATCGACAACGTCGTGTCCTACTGCGGCCCCGAGCAGGAGTACTTCCTGGTCGACTCCTCCTTCGTCAACCTGCGCCCCGACCTGCTCAACGCGGGCCGCACGGTCTTCGGCGCCAAGCCGCCCAAGGGCCAGGAGTTCGACGACCACTACTTCGGCGCGATCCCCGACCGGGTGCTGGCCTTCATGCACGACACGGAGCGCGCCCTCTTCAAGCTCGGCATCCCGGCCAAGACCCGGCACAACGAGGTGGCGCCCGGCCAGTTCGAGATCGCCCCGGTCTTCGAGCGGGCCAACCTGGCCTCCGACCACCAGCAGCTGCTGATGTCGACGTTCCGCAGCGTCGCCAGGCAGCACGGCATGGAGTGCCTCTTCCACGAGAAGCCGTTCGCCGGCGTCAACGGCTCGGGCAAGCACGTCAACTTCTCCTTCGGCAACAACAACCAGGGCAACTTCCTCAACCCGGGCGACAACCCGCACGACAACGCCCAGTTCCTCGTCTTCTGCGCCGCGATCATCCGGGCCGTGCATCTGCACGGCGGCCTGCTGCGCCTGTCGGTCGCCTCGGCCGGCAACGACCACCGCCTCGGCGCCAACGAGGCGCCGCCGGCGATCATCTCGATCTTCCTCGGCGACCAGCTGGCCGACGTGTTCGACCAGATCGCCAAGGGCGGCGCGACGTCGTCGAAGCAGAAGGGCATCCTCAACGTCGGCGTGGACACGCTCCCCGACCTGACCAAGGACGCGGGCGATCGCAACCGCACCTCGCCCTTCGCCTTCACCGGCAACCGTTTCGAGTTCCGGGCGGCCGGGTCCAACCAGACCGTGGCGGCGCCGATGGTCGTGATCAACACCATCATGGCCGAGGCGCTCGACTTCTGCGCCAGCCAGATCGAGGCGGCCGTCGCGACCGGCACCGACTTCAACGCCGCCGTGCAGGCGCTGCTCGCCAAGATCGTCGAGGACCACGGCGCGGTGATCTTCAACGGCAACGGCTACTCCGAGGAGTGGCACGCTGAGGCGGAGGTCCGCGGCCTGAAGAACCTGCGCACGACGGTCGACTCGCTGCCGGAGTACCTCACGCCTGCGTCGCGCGAGCTGTTCTCGACGTACGGCGTGTTCAACGAGGCCGAGCTCGAGTCGCGCTTCGAGGTGGGGGTCGAGCAGTACGTCATGACGCTGGTCGTCGAGGCCAACCTGACCGCCGAGATCGCGCAGACCACGGTGCTCCCGGCCGCGGTCCGCTTCCAGACCGAGCTGGCCGAGAACGTCGGCGCCCTCAAGGCCGCCGGCGTCGAGGCCGACACGGCCGACCTGCTCGCCGTCTCGGCCCTGGTCGCCGACCTGCGAGCCGGTCTTGCCGGCCTCAAGGGTGCCGTCGCCGGCGCCCACGAGCTGGCGGGCATCGACGAGGCGACGTACCTGCGCGACAGCGTCATCCCCGCGATGGACGCGGTCCGGGCCGCCGTGGATGCGCTCGAGGAGGTCGTCGCCGACGACCTCTGGTCCCTGCCCACCTACCAGGAGATGCTCTACATCTTGTGATGCAGAACGGCCGCGGTGCTCGGACCGCGGCCTGTTGTAAGTTGCCCGAGGCACGAGCGCAGCGTCGCGTCACCGTGCGCCCCCACTCGATCCCAGCCGCCCGGTGGCGTGCCAAGGAGGATGCATGTTCAGCAACAGCGAAGAGCTGCTCAAGTACATCAAGGACGAAGGCGTCGAGATGGTCGACGTCCGCTTCTGCGACCTGCCCGGCGTCATGCAGCACTTCACCGTCCCGGTGTCCTCGTTCGACCAGTCCGTCTTCGACGACGGTCTCGGCTTCGACGGCTCCTCGATCCGCGGCTTCCAGGCCATCCACGAGTCCGACATGCAGCTCTTCCCGGACCCCACGACGGCCTACATCGACCCGTTCCGCGTCGCCAAGACGTTGGTCGTGAACTTCTTCATCCACGACCCGATCACCGGCGAGGCCTACTCGCGCGACCCGCGCAACATCGCCAAGAAGGCGATGGCCTACCTCGCCAGCACCGGCATCGGCGACAAGGCGTTCTTCGCCCCCGAGGCCGAGTTCTACGTCTTCGACAACGTCCGCTTCGAGACCTCCGCGAACGCGGGTTTCTACCACATCGACTCGGAGGCCGGCGCCTGGAACTCGGGGTCGGAGGACAACAACCGCGGCTACAAGGTGAAGTACAAGGGTGGCTACTTCCCGGTCGCGCCGTACGACCACTTCGGCGAGCTGCGTGACGAGATGGTCATCGAGCTCGAGCGCGCCGGGCTGCACGTCGAGCGTGCCCACCACGAGGTCGGCACGGCCGGCCAGGCCGAGATCAACTACAAGTTCGACGAGCTGCTCAAGGCCGCCGACGACGTGATGAAGTTCAAGTACATCATCAAGAACGTCGCCTGGCGCAACAACAAGACCGCGACCTTCATGCCCAAGCCGATCTTCGGCGACAACGGTTCCGGCATGCACGTGCACCAGTCGATCTGGGGCTCCGACGGCCCGCTGTTCTACGACGAGACCGGCTACGGCGGCCTCTCGGACATGGCCCGCCACTACATCGGCGGCATCCTCAAGCACGCACCGTCGCTGCTCGCGTTCACCAACCCGACGGTGAACTCCTACCACCGCCTGGTGCCGGGCTTCGAGGCGCCGATCTCGCTCGTCTACTCCCAGCGCAACCGCTCGGCCTGCGTGCGCATCCCGATCACGGGCGCCAACCCGAAGGCCAAGCGCATCGAGTTCCGCTGCCCCGACCCGTCGGCCAACCCCTACCTCGCCTTCTCGGCACTGCTCCTCGCCGGCATCGACGGGATCCAGAACAAGATCGAGCCGCCGGCTCCGATCGACAAGGACATCTACGAGCTGCCGCCGGACGAGATGGCCGACATCGACCAGGTCCCCACGTCGCTCAACGCGGTGCTGGACAACCTGGAGCGCGACCACGACTTCCTGACGGTCGGCAACGTGTTCACCCCCGACCTGATCGAGACCTGGGTCGACTACAAGCGACAGAACGAGATCCTGCCCGTGCAGCTGCGTCCGCACCCGCACGAGTTCGAGCTCTACTACGACATCTAGGACCGACGGGTCTCTGACCTGCTGAAACGCCCCGAATCGGCCTCTGACCTGCGGAAACGTGTTCCGGTCAGTTCTGGTTGGTTCGGGGCGTTTCGGGATCCAATGCTGGATCCATGCTGGATTTTCGCGAGCGCAGCGACACCACCCTCGCTCGCCGTATCCTTGGGGCATGGCTTCGGAGCGTGAGCGGCTGGACCAGATCGCGGCCGCGGTGCTGGCCAGGATCGACGCGCGGCGCCAGCCGGACCGCTTAGTGGATCCACGAGCGGCCCGCATCGACGCGCTGCTGGGTGACCCCTCCGAGATCACGCCTGAGGAGCTCATCCTCCGGACGTGGGTCGATGGCACTGATCGAGACGCGCTCGTCGCCCGGCTCTCCGAGATTGTCTACACCGACGATGAGCACGCCCCCTACCCGGCCGACGGCGCCCGGCGCGGCACCTGGTGGCAGGTGCGATCGGCGATGATGTCGGGCTACCTCACGCAGGACGAACTCGACCAGATCGCCGCGTTACGCACCCGTGCAAGCTCCTGACCTGCGGGAAGAAAGATTCTTTTCAGCGGGAGGCAAGATTCTTTCTACCTAGCCCGCCTCGCGGATGGACGAGGCCGGGAAGGTGTCGATGCGGTTCACGCAAGCGCTACTCCGCCACGTCACCTGGCCGGTCCATGACCCGTCGCTCAGCTGCTTCCACTGGCGCAGCTCGCCGGTAAACCAGACCTCGTCAACCAGCACTTCGACGTCTGGGCGCTCGTCGGGTCGAAAGGTGACGATCTCAGACATTCGGTCAGGGTAGACGCAGGCGCTTGCCCTCGATCGGCGGCTTCAGCGGCCCGATGCCGAGGTCGTCACGAGCCACCTGGGTAAGCATTGAGTAGACCTCACGAGCGGTGTGCGCAACCTGGCGCGCGACACCCCGGTCGGCGGCGTCCACGGCGTTCTCCATCAGCAGGATCTGTGAGCTGAACTCGATCATCCGGCTGTACATGGCGTCGCTACCGAGGAGGGCCACGCGGGACTCGCGCCCGAAGAAGTGGGTGTGCAGCTGTCGGAGCTCCTTGGCGATCTCGGTGCGCCTGGTGTCATCGAGCCGTACAGAGTGCCCGAGCTCTCCGGCAAGATTGCATGCCGCCCTACCGAAGCCGAGCAGCTCCAGGTAGAGCTCGCGTCGTTCGTCAAACCAGCGGTCCTGCACCTCGATGGTGCGTTGACCGGCTCGATCTTGGCGAGCAGCTCGCTGACCCAGCACTTGCGTCAGCACGGAGCCGGCCAAGGTCCCGGCCGCGCCGACGGCTCCACCGATCACACCGATCCAAGCTGCGTCCACGCTCGGACCCTACCCACTCACAGGCGTCTCCGAGGGGCGATCTTCTACCTTCCGACGCCGTCTGGATCACCGACGCTAAGGCCACTTAGAGCAACAACGCACAAGGGGCCCCGGGACTGCTGAAGGTCTAGTTGTCACTCGTGGTGAGTGGTTTCAGGCCGCGTCAGCGGCCGTGTAGATGGTCTCAAACTCGATCGGGGTGAGCTTGCCGAGGGCTCGCTGACGACGTCGACG
>NZ_PYXZ01000013.1 GCF_003057875.1 Nocardioides currus
CAGACTATGGGGTTGATAGGCCGGAGGTGTACAGCAGTAATGCCTAGCCGACCGGTACTAATAGGCCGAGGGCTTGTCCCAACACCGTACAAAACCAATCACCACACGTACGAGACACAGACATACCCCGCGCACCATGAGAGCCGCTACAAAGCAGCCCGCGTCCACATGCAGTTCCCAACCAACACACCCACCATTGATACCCGGGTAGTGACGGCCACCAGAACCGAACAGCAGAACCGAACAACAGAACTGAACAACGAGCACAACATCAAGCTTGGAACACCCCCACACCAGACAATCGTGGGTGCGTGTGTTCCGCCAGAGTTACGGCGGCCATAGCGAAAGGGAAACACCCGGTCCCATACCGAACCCGGAAGTTAAGCCTTTCAGCGCCGATGGTACTGCAACCGAGAGGCTGTGGGNGGCAGAGGCCACCTGGTGACAGGTGGCCTCTGCTGCATTTGCGCGCCGCGCCCAGTAGCGTGGCAGCGCACCAGACATCAGCACAGCGAGCAAGCACCCCCGAAAGGTTCACGTCGTGGCCGAGGAACGTCGTAGTCAGCGCCCAGCAAGCCGGGGCGGGTCGAAGCCGCCCGCACGGGGAGGCAGCTCGACCGGCCGTGGGGGCAAGCCCGAGGGCCGGGGCGGCAAGCCCGAGGGCCGTGGTGGCAAGCCCGAGTCCCGCAGCGGGCGACCCGAGGCACGCGGCGGCAAGGCCGGCTCGCGAGACGCCCGCGGAGCCGGCTCCCGCGGTGGCTCGTCGCGCGCTCCCCGCGAGGGCGACTGGAAGCGCCCGCGGGAGGAGCAGCGTCCGCGCACGGTCGACCAGGCGGAGTACGACGGCCCGCCGCTGCCCGAGGAGATCACCGGCCAGGAGCTCGACCGTGCGGTGTCCAACCAGCTCAAGGGCCTGCCGGAGAAGCTGGCCGCTCGCGTGGCCCGTCACCTCGCGGCCGCCGGGATGTTCCTCGACGACGACCCCGAGACGGCGTACAAGCACACGCTGGCGGCGCGGGCGCGCGCCTCACGCATCGCCATCGTCCGGGAGGCCGTGGGCGAGGCGGCGTACGCAGCCGGTCACTATTCCGTCGCGCTCGCCGAGCTGCGCGCGGCCAAGCGGATGAACGGCGCCACGGCGTACCTGCCGATGATGGCCGACTGCCACCGCGCGCTCGGTCACCCCGAGCAGTCGCTGAAGCTGGCGAAGAGTCCGTCCGTGGCCAACTTCGCCCCGGAGGCCAAGGCGGAGATGACGCTGGTCGAGGCCGGCGCGCGTCGCGACATGGGGCAGCTCGACGCGGCCCTCCGCACGCTCGAGCTGGCGCCGCTCAACTCCAAGACGCGCGCCCCCTGGGTCGTCCGGCTGCGCTACGCCTACGCCGACACCCTCGAGGTGGCCGGCCGCGAGGCCGACGCCCTGGCGTGGTTCCACCGCACCAACGCGATCGACAGCGAGCAGCTGACCGACGCGTCCGACCGTGCGGACCTGCTCGAGAAGAAGATGGGCTGACGCAGCCCGTCCCATTGGCAAACTCAGGCCCCATGGGCCACAATGGACCCCTAATCACATACGTGTCACTCAAGCACCCTTGAAGCCGTCGCACAGACCGCTGGGGAAGGCGCATCTCAGCGTCGGAACTTCAAGGAGGTCACGGTGACCACACGCACTCACGCCCGCCCCGAAGCCGTCGGGACCCGGGGCATCCTCTACGTGCACTCAGCACCCTCTGCTCTCTGCCCGCACGTCGAGTGGGCCGTGGGTGGAGTGCTCGGCGTTGCCGTCAGCCTCGACTGGACCCCGCAGCCCGCTCAGCCCGGCAGCTACCGCGCCGAGCTGTCGTGGACCGGCTCCGTCGGTTCCGCGGCGTCGGTGGCGTCCGCGCTACGCGGCTGGAACCACCTCCGCTTCGAGATCACCGAGGAGCCCACCAGCGTCAGCGAGGGCACGCGCTTCTCCTACACGCCCGAGCTCGGCGTCTACCACGCCGTCACCGGCCTGCACGGCGACATCATGATCCCGGAGGACCGCCTCAAGGCGGCGGTCGTGAAGGCCGCGCTCGGCGACACCACGCTGCTCAACGAGATCGACAAGCTGCTGGGCAAGCCGTGGGACGACGAGCTGGAGACCTTCCGGCACGCGGGCGACGGCGCGCCCGTGCGCTGGTTGCACCAGGTCGTCTGAGCGCTCGTGGGTCACGGCCACGGCCACTCGCACTCCCACCGCGCTCCCGACGTCCACACCTCGGGCCCGATCACGCGGTTGCTGCTGGGGTTGCTCGCCCTCACCGCGATCGCCACCCTCGTCGGCGTGGTGGTCCTGTGGCCCGACGGTGAGCGGCCCACCACGCCGTACTCCGCCGACGGCGTCACCTATCCCGACGGTGAGGTGCTCCGGGTCGGCGAGGCCTGCCCGGTCGTGACGCAGGACTCGACGGACTTCCCGGAGATCTGCGACGACGTCGACGTCCGCCTCGACGACGCGGGCACCGTGGACGGCGTGCGGGTGCGACCGGGCGTCGTGGACGTGCTGCAGGTCGGGGACCGGGTCACGCTCGTCGCCGTACCGCAGCAAGGCGCCGACGAGCCGAGCTACGGCTGGGTGGGGGTCGACCGCAAGCCGCCGCTGGGCTGGCTGGCGCTGGTCTTCCTGCTCGTCGTCGCAGTGATCGCCCGCGTGCGCGGACTGCTGGCCATCCTGGGGCTCGGGTTCGCGGGGACGGTGATCGGCTGGTTCATGCTCCCGGCGCTGCTGGCCGGCAGCTCCGGCCTCGCCGTGGCGCTGGTCGGGTCGACCGCCATCATGTTCGTCGTCCTTTACCTCGCCCACGGTCCGTCGGTGCGTACGTCGACCGCGTTGGCCGGCACGCTGATCGGGCTCGCCATCACCGCCGGCGTCGGTCTCGTCGCCATCCACACGGCGCGGCTGAGCGGGCTCGGCGATGAGTCCAGCCTGCTCCTGCGCAACCAGGCCGACCAGCTGGACTTCCGCGGCCTGCTGACCTGCGCGGTGATCGTCGCGGGGCTGGGTGTGCTCAACGACGTGACCATCACCCAGAGCTCGTCGGTGTGGGAGCTGCGGCAGGCTGCGCCGCACCTGAGCCGGCGTGCGATCTTCACCTCCGGGATGCGGATCGGCCGCGACCACATCGCCTCCACGATCTACACGATCGTGTTCGCCTACGCCGGCACGGCCGTCGCGACCATGCTGCTGATCTCCCTCTACGACCGCCCGCTGATCGACGTCCTGAGCGACGAGGCGATCGCCGAGGAGGTCGCGCGCACGCTCGCGTCCGCGATCGGGCTGGTGCTGGCCGTGCCGGTGACGACGGCGATCGCCGCCGCGACGGTGGCCCCCGCCGTACGCCCCGACGGATCCCTCAGCGACGAGCGAGCCGGAAGCGTGTGACGGGCACGTAGGCGGGGATCGGCTCCGACGGGTCGTCGTACCAGTTGAGCACCGAGCGGATCCGGAACTTGCCCGGGACCGTGGCGTTGCGGCACAGCGTGAACACGGCGGTCCGGGTCTTCGGGTCCACAGGTCCCAGGAAGGCGAAGGACGCGACCGCCTGGCCGCGGCGGTCGACGATGGAGACCTCCATCGACCAGTCCTCGGTCGGGACCTGCACGGCGTAGGCGAAGCGGTAGTCCTGGCACCCCTTGCGCAGCACGCCGTCGAGCCCGGTGGTGTTGCCACCGATCACCTCGGTGTCGCGTGCCGCCGCGGCGGGCGCCGCGACCAGCGACACTAGCGTGACGGCCGACGCGAGCAGCAGGGCGATGGGGCGCGACATCGAGCATCCTCTCCGGAGTGACCACGGACACACTTCTCAACGTCCGTGGCGCCCGGGCGTTACGCCCCTCGCGTCAGAGCGGGATGTTGCCGTGGATGCCGCGGTGCACGCCGGAGGTGTCGATCTCGTGGCGGAACGCGGCCGCGATGGCGCTGCGGGTGCGGTCGGGCTCGACGACCTCGTCGACGACCCCGATCTCGACGGCCTTGTCGACGCCACCCGCGATGCGCTCGTGCTCGGCGGCCAGCTCGGCCTCGACCTGCGGTCGGATCTCGGGGGAGACCTCGGCGAGCTTGCGCCGGTGCAGGATGCGGATCGCCGCGACGGCACCCATCACCGCGACCTCGGCCCCGGGCCACGCCAGCACCCGGGTGGCACCGAGCGAGCGCGCGTTCATGGCGATGTAGGCGCCGCCGTAGGTCTTGCGGGTGACCAGGGTGACGCGGGGCACGACGCACTCGCCGAAGGCGTGGAGCAGCTTGGCCCCGCGGCGTACGACGCCGTCCCACTCCTGCCCGACGCCGGGGAGGTAGCCCGGGACGTCGACCAGCACGATCAGCGGCACGCCGAACGCGTCGCACATCCGCACGAAGCGCGAGGCCTTCTCGGCCGACAGGGAGTCGAGGCAGCCACCGAGGCGCAGCGGGTTGTTGGCCACGACGCCGACGGTCCGGCCGCCGAAGCGGCCCAGGGCGGTCACGATGTTGGGCGCCCAGCGGGCGTGCAGCTCCTGGGAAGTGCCCTCGTCGAGGACGGCCTCGACGAGCGGGTGCACGTCGTAGGCGCGCTTCTTGGACTCCGGCAGCATGGCGGCGAGGTCACGGTCCTCGACGGCGTCCTCGTCGAGGCTGCCCTGCGCGCCAAGCAGCGAGGCCACGCCGCGGGCGCGGTCGAGCGCCTCCTGCTCGGAGTCGGTGAGGATGTGCACGACACCGGAGCGGCGCCCGTGGGGCTCGGGTCCGCCGAGGCGGAGCATGTCGACGTCCTCGCCGGTCACCGAGCGGACGACGTCGGGGCCGGTGACGAAGATGCGGCCGTCGGGGCCGAGGATCACGACGTCGGTGAGCGCGGGACCGTAGGCGGCGCCACCGGCGGCGGGGCCGAGCACGACCGAGATCTGTGGGATCTTGCCGGAGGCCTGCGTCATCACCTGGAAGATGCGTCCGACGGCGTGCAGCGAGAGCACACCCTCGGCGAGCCGGGCGCCGCCGGAGTGCCACAGGCCGATGATCGGCACGCCGTCGGTGATGGCGCGGTGGTAGGCGTCGACGACCACGCGGCAGCCGACGTCGCCCATCGCGCCGCCCATGACGGTCGCGTCGCTGCAGAAGGCGACCGCGGTGGTGCCGTGGACCCGGCCGATGCCGGCCAGCATGCCGGAGTCGTCGTCGGCGGTGAGCAGCTCGAGGGTCCCCTCGTCGAAGAGCGCCGTCAGCCGGTGGACCGGGTTGCGGGGGTCCTCCTCGCGCGGCAGCTTCGCGGGCTTGGCGGCGGGGGCCTGGGTGGCGGTCACGACGCGCTCCCGAAGGCCACCGCGACGTTGGCGCCGCCGAAGCCGAAGGAGTTGTTGAGGGCCACGATGTCGCCGTCGGGCAGCGTGCGCGCGGACGTCGGGATGTCGAGGTCGACCTCGGGATCCTTGTCGTCGAGGTTGATCGTCGGCGGGCTGGTGCGGTCCTGGAGGGCCATCACGGTCGCGACGGCCTCGAGGGCGCCGGCGCCGCCGAGGAGGTGGCCGGTCATCGACTTGGTGCTCGTGACGACGCACTGGTCGACGTGGGAACCCAGCACGGTGTGCAGCATCAGACCCTCGGCGATGTCGCCCTTGGGCGTGGAGGTGGCATGCGCGTTGACGTGCACCACAGTGGCCGGGTCGACGTCGCCCTCGCGCAGCGCCATCTGGATGGCCCTGGTGCCACCGCGTCCCTCGGGATCGGGCTGGGCGATGTCGTGGGCGTCGTTGCTGATGCCGGCGCCGAGCACGGTGGCGTAGATGTGGGCGCCACGGGCATTGGCCGACTCCTCGGACTCGAGCACGAGGACGGCGCCACCTTCACCGAGCACGAAGCCGTCGCGGGCGACGTCCCACGGACGCGAGACGCTCGCGGGGTCGCGGTCGTCGTCGGTGCCGGTCTTGGACAGCGCCATCATGTTGGCGAAGGCGGCCATCGGGAGCGGGTGCATGGCGGCCTCGGTGCCGCCGGCCAGCACCACGTCGGCGCGACCGAGGCGGATCAGGTCGATGGCCATGGCGATCGCCTCGTTGCCCGACGCGCAGGCCGAGGTGGGGGCGTGGACGGCCCCGCGGGCGCCGTACTTGAGGCTGACGTTGGCCGCCGGGGCGTTGGGCATGAGCATGGGTACGGCGAGGGGCGAGACCCGACGCGCGCCCTTCTCGAGCAGCGTGTCGTAGTTGGAGAGCAGCGTGGTCACGCCGCCGATGCCCGAGGCGAGCGAGACGGAGAGGCGCTCGGGCTCGAGGCCGGAGCCCTCGAGGCCGGCGTCGGCCCACGCCTGGTCGGCGGCGACCATCGCGAACTGGCTGGCGCGGTCGAGACGGCGGGCCTTGACGCGCTCGAGGACCTCGGAGGGATCGACGGCGACGCGGCCGCCGATCTTGACCGGCAGCTGCTCGACCCACTCGTCGTCGAGGTGCCGGATGCCGGAGCGACCCGCGAGCAGGGCGTCCCAGGTGGTCTTGACGTCACCGCCGACCGGGGAGGTGGCTCCGAGTCCGGTGACGACTACGCGGGTCGAGGTCATGAGAAGTCCGTTCTGGTGGGGATGTCGCCGGCTCGAGGAGAGCCCGGCCGTGGAGCAGGGGAGCGGCCGGACCGCGGGTGGCGGTCCGGCCGCGGGTGGATCAGTCCTGCGCGCGCTCGATGAAGGCGACGGCGTCACCGACGGTCTTGAGGTTCTTGACCTCGTCGTCGGGGATGGTCACGCCGAACTTCTCCTCGGCGGCCACGACGACCTCGACCATGGAGAGCGAGTCGACGTCGAGGTCGTCCACGAAGGACTTGTCGAGCTGCACGTCGTCGGCGTCGATGCCGGCGACCTCGTTGACGATCTCGGCGAGGTCGGCGCGGATCTCTTCGGTGGTGGCCATGGGCCTTCCTTCCATTGATGGGTTGAACACTCGGGTGGGGGTGGTGCAGAACTACGGGATGGTGATGACCTGGGCGGCGTACGCCAGGCCGGCGCCGAAGGCGATGAGCAGGGCGGTGTCGCCGCTGCGGGCCTCGCCCTCCTCGATCATCCGGTCGAGCGCGAGCGGGATCGAGGCCGCCGAGGTGTTGCCCTGGTCGGCGATGTCGCGGGCGATGCGGACGTGCTCGGGCAGCTTCATGGAGCGCGCCATCGCGTCGATGATGCGCATGTTGGCCTGGTGGGGCACGAAGACGTCGAGGTCGTCGAGGGAGACCCCGGCGCGGTCGAGCGCCTGCTGGCCGATCTTGGCCATGGCGAAGGAGGCCCAGCGGAACACCGGGTTGCCCTGCATCACCAGGTGCGGCATCACTCCGCTGCCGGGCCGGTCGTCCGACCCGACGACGTCGCGCCAGTCCTCGCGCTGGCGGATCAGGTCGAACTGCTCGCCGTCGGAGCCCCACACGACCGGGGCGATGCCGGGCGTGTCACTGGGACCGACCACCGCGGCGCCGGCGCCGTCGGCGAAGATGAAGGCGGTGCCGCGGTCGGTGAGGTCGAGGATGTCGGTCAGGCGCTCCACGCCGATGACCAGGACGTAGCGCGCGCTCCCGCCCCGCACGAGGTCGGAGGCCATCGCGATGCCGTGGCAGAAGCCGGCACAGGCCGCGGAGATGTCGAACGCGGCGGCCTGCTCGGTGCCGAGCTCGTGCGCGATCGCGGTGGCGACGGCGGGCGTCTGGAGCAGGTGGCTGACGGTGGCGACGATGACGCAGTCGATCTGGCGGGCGTCGAGGCCGGCCCGCTCGATCGCGATCCGGGAGGCCGCGACCGACATCATCTGGACCGACTCCTCAGGCCCGGCCCAGCGACGCGTCCGGATGCCCGAGCGCTGCTGGATCCACTCGTCGCTGGAGTCGATCGCGTCGACGACCTCGGAGTTGGGGACCAGTCGCTCGGGGCGGTAGGCGCCGATCCCGAGGACCGCGGCGTGCGTGGCGCCGGGCGCCGGGGCAAGGGCGCTCATCAGTGGCCACCACCCTGCGGGTGCAGGCGCACCAGCGGCTGACCGGGGGAGACGATGTCGCCGTCCTCGACGAGCCACTCGACGACGTCGCCCCCGTGGAGGGCGACGATCGGCGTCGTGTCGCGGGTGCTGGCGACCTCACCGATGAGGCAGCCGGGCGGGAGGCTGTCGGAGCTCGCCGCCTCCTCCGAGCGGTGGAAGGTGCCCTTGCCGGGGGAGACGACCATCCGCCACGTCGGCGTGGTCTCGATGACCGAGCGCTCGCCGTGCTTGTCGACGAAGGCGCGGGCGTCGTCGAGCTGGTCGGGGGTCTTGAGGGCGAAGGTCTCGACGCCCTTCATCGCCCGCTTGGCGATGCCGGTGAGGGTGCCGGCCGGAGGCATCTCCAGGATGCCGGTGACGCCGAGGTCGAGCATCGCGTCCATGCACAGGTCCCAGCGGACCGGCGCGGCGATCTGGCCGACGATGCGGGCGAGCACCTCGCGTCCGCTGTGCACGACCTGGCCGTCGCGGTTGGAGATCACCGCGGTGCGGGGGTCGTGGACGGAGACGGACCGCGCGAGCGAGGCCAGGCGGCCCACGGCGGGCGCCATGTGCTCGGTGTGGAAGGCGCCGGCGACGCTCAGCGGCATCAGTCGCGCCTTGGCGGGCGGTGCGTCCGCGAAGGCGGCGAGCTGGTCGAGGGTGCCGGCGGCGACGATCTGGCCGGGGCCGTTGTCGTTGGCCGGGGTGAGCCCCTGGGCGGTGATCGCGGCAAGCACCTCCTCGCGGTCGCCACCGAGCACCGCGGTCATGCCGGTGGGCGTCTGCGCGGCCGCCGCGGCCATCGCGTTGCCGCGCTCGCGCACCAGGACCATGGCCTGCTCGGCGGTGATCACCCGGGCGCCGGCGGCGGCGGCGATCTCGCCGACGCTGTGGCCGGCCACGGCGCTGACGCGCTGGAAGGCGTCGCTGGGGTGCGGGAAGAGGTCGAGGGCGGCGATCAGTCCGGTCGCCACCAGCAGCGGCTGGGCGATCTCGGTGCGCCGGATGGTCTCGGCGTCCGCCTCGGTGCCGTAGTGGGCCAGGTCGATGCCGGCCACGGTGGAGAGCCAGTCGAAACGACTCGCGAACGTGGGGTCTTCGAGCCAGGGCGTGAGGAAGCCGGGGGTCTGGGCCCCCTGGCCGGGAGCGACGATGACGAGCACACCTCAAGAGTGACGGGTCCCGGGCTCTCGTTCGCGTCGGACCCGCACGAAACTTGCCGGTGATTGTTTGTCGGGTTCCTACAAAGACGTCTCGGGTGCTTGACGACCCGACTGGCGACCGAGTACGAGGGCGATCTGGAGCGTGAACGCCTCGCGGGGCGACGTCGGGGCGAGCCCGGTGACGTCGGTGGCCTGCCGCAGGCGGTAGCGCACGGTGTTGGGGTGGACGAAGAGGTGGCGTGCGGCGCCCTCGATCGAGGTGCCGTGCTCGAAGTAGGCCTCCAGCGTGTCGATCAGGGTGCCACGGGCGCCGAGCAGGGGCAGGTAGACCCGGTCGACGAGGTGGCGACGGGCGTGGCCGTCGCCGGCCAGCGCGCGCTCGGGGAGCAGCTCGTCGCTGCGGACCGGGCGCGGGGCGCCGGGCCAGCCCCCGGCCGCGCGGTAGGCCGACATCGCAGCCCGGGCCGACTCCTGGGCGTGCCCGAGGTCGGCCGTGACCGGCCCGACCACCACCGGCCCCGGCCCGAAGTGCTCGACGATCCGCGAGGCCGCCGAGTGGGGGTCGCGGACCCCGCCCAGGACCACCACGAGGCGGTCGCCCTGCGTCGCGCACAGCGCGTCCATGCCGGCCGCCTGCGAGACGCGTCGCACGTGCTCGAAGATGTCGTCGGGCGTACGCCGACCGGGCATCGCACCGAGCACGACGGCGACCTCCCCGCGGGCGCCCCAGCCCAGCGCGCTCGCCCGCGACAGCACCGCGTCGTCGGTCTCGGACCTCAGGGCGGCGTCCACGACCAGGGCCTCGAGCCGGGCGTCCCACGCTCCGCGCGCCTCGGCGGCACGGGCGTAGACCTCGGCCGTGGCGAACGCGACCTCGCGGCCGTAGCGCAGGATCGCCTGGTGCACGTCGAGGGCGTCGGCCGGGTCGATGAACGCGTCGATGTTGGCCTCGACCACGGTGATGCTGAGCCGGACCAGGTCGACGGTCTGCTTCAGGTCGATCACCCCGGTCAGCTCGCGCGGGGCGGCGCCGAAGACGGCCGCGGCGAGCGGGGCGGTGCCGTCGGTCTGGCTCTCGTCGCCGTACCAGTCGATGAAGCCCTTGATGCCGGCCTGCACGATCAGGCCCACCCAGGAGCGGTCCTGGGCGCGGAGCTCCTCGAACCAGTCGAGGTCGCTGGCCATCTTGGACATCGCCGCCGTGCTCAGCGCTCCGGTCGAGCGCTGCAGTGCTTCGGCGGCGCGCCGGCGGGACGTCTCTCTTGTGGACACCCGACGAATCTAGTCCCACCGTTCACTTCCGTCACCTGGGTGCACGAGCGGGTAACGAATCGGACCAGTTGTGCCGTTCGACCCCGGGGGGCGAGGCGAAACGGGAACGTGTTCTGGTTGAATCGCGAAAATCATCGACCCGGGAGTGCGTGTGAGCGAAATGCCAGAGCTCGAGTACGTCGACGTCCACGGACACCGACGTGCGTTCGTGAGGACGGGGTCGGGCCCGGCACTGCTCCTGCTGCACGGTCTCGGCTGCGACCACACGACCTGGGCGCCGGTCATCGCGTCGCTGGCGAAGCGCTACACCGTGATCGCGCCGGACCTGCTCGGGCACGGGTCGTCGGCGAAGCCGCGCGCGGACTACAGCGTGGGTGGCTACGCCAACGGCATGCGCGACCTGCTCACGGTCCTCGGCATCGACCGGGTCACCGTCGTCGGCCACAGCTTCGGCGGCGGGGTCGCGATGCAGTTCGCCTACCAGTTCCCCGAGCGGTGCGAGCGACTCATCCTCGTCAGCAGCGGTGGCCTGGGCCCGGAGGTGACGCCGGCGATCCGGGCCATCACCACCCCGGGCTTCCACCAGGCGATGGGCCTGCTGACCCTGCCCGGCCTGCGTCACATCGGTACGGCGGGCATGCGCGCGCTCGCCGCCACGGGCAGGCGCTCCCTGCGTGACCTGGGCGAGGCGGCCGACATCTTCGAGTCGTTCAAGGACCCCCACACGCGGGCCGCCATCCGGCACGTCGTGCGGGCCGTCGTGGACTGGAAGGGGCAGATCGTGACCGTCTCCGATCGTGCCTACCTGACCGAGGCGATGCCGATGTGCGTGATCTGGGGCCGCAACGACCAGATCATCCCGGTCCGCCACGCCGGCAACGCGGCCGTCCTCGCGCCGTCGGCCCGGGTCGAGGTGCTGCCCAACGCCGGGCACTTCCCGCACAAGGACCACCCACAGCGGTTCACCCGGATCGTCAACGACTTCATCCGCACGACCGAGCCGGCGACGTACGACCGGGAGCGCTGGCGCGACCTGCTCGAGGCCGGACCACAGGTCGTGCCGCTGCAGTCCGAGGCGGGCGAGGCGCCCGTGGCCCCGGTGCACGTGCTGGGCGCCGGAGCCTGAGACGACGAGACCACCGGGCCCCAGGGGCGCGGTGGTCTCGACGTGACGGGTGGTGGCGCCTACGCGTCGCCGCCCTCCTGCTTGACGTCCTTGACGGCCGTGGGGTCGTCGATGCGGTACTTCGCGGCGGCCTCGGCGACCTTCTCGGCCGGGATCTCGCCGGCGTCGGCGAGGGCCTGGAGCGCCTGCACGACGACGGACTGCGCGTCGATGTTGAAGAACCGTCGCGCGGCCGGCCGCGTGTCGGCGAAGCCGAAGCCGTCGGCACCGAGCACGCGGTAGTCGCCGGGGACCCAGCGCGCGATCTGGAGCGGGACGGCCCGCATGTAGTCCGACACCGCGACGACCGGTCCGCTGACGCCGGCGAGCTTGTCGGCGACGTACGCCGTCCGCTTGGCGTCGGTGGGGTGGAGCAGGTTGTGCTGCTCGGCGGCCACGGCGTCGCGAGCCAGCTCGTTCCACGACGTGACGGACCACGTGTCGGCGCGGACGCCCCACTCGTCGGCGAGGATCTGCGCCGCCTCGCTCACCCACGGCATGCCGACCCCGGAGCCCATCAGCTGGACCCGGGGACCGTCGCCCTCGGCCGTGCCGACCTGGTGGATGCCCTTGAGGATGCCCTCCACGTCCACGTCGTCCGGCTCGGCCGGCATCGAGACCGGCTCGTTGTAGACGGTGATGTAGAAGATGACGTTCTCGGCGTCGGCGCCGTACATCCGCTCCAGGCCCGACTGCATGATGTGCGCGACCTCGTAGGCGTAGGCCGGGTCGTAGTGCACGACCGCCGGGTTGGTCGCCGCGATCAGCGGGGAGTGGCCGTCGGCGTGCTGCAGGCCCTCACCGGTCAGCGTCGTGCGACCGGCGGTGGCGCCGATCAGGAACCCGCGGGCCAGCTGGTCGGCCATCGCCCAGATCGAGTCGCCGGTGCGCTGGAAGCCGAACATCGAGTAGAAGATGTAGAACGGGATCATGTGCTCGCCGTGCGTGGAGTACGCCGATCCCGCCGCCGTGGCCGAGGCCATCGCGCCGGCCTCGGAGATGCCCTCGTGCAGCATCTGGCCCTGCGTCGACTCCTTGTAGGACAGCAGCATCTTGCGGTCGACCGGGTCGTACTGCTGGCCGCCGGGGTTGTAGACCTTCGCGCTCGGGAACATCGAGTCCATGCCGAACGTGCGGTACTCGTCGGGCGCGATCGGGACGAGGCGGTCGCCGATCTCGGGGTTCTTCATCCAGTCGCGCAGCAGCCGGACGACGGCCATGGTGGTGGCGAACTTGTTCTTGCCCGAGCCCTGCTTGAGCTCGCCGTAGGTCTCGTCGCCGGGGAGCTTGAGCGACGAGGCGCGCAGCACGCGTCGGGGCACGGAGCCACCGAGCTGCTTGCGGCGCTCCATCATGTACTCGATCTCGGGGGAGTCCTGGCCGGGGTGGAAGAACGGCGCCCCGCCGGTCTTCTCGTAGGACTCCTCGAGGTCGCGGTCGCTGATCGGGAGGTAGAGCCGGTCGCGGAACTTCTTCAGGTCCTCCGGAGTCAGCTTCTTCATCTGGTGCGTGGCGTTCTTGCCCTCGAGGGCGTCGATCGTCCAGCCCTTGATGGTGTGGGCGAGGATCACCGTCGGCTGGCCGACGTGCTTGGTGGCGGCGTCGAACGCGGCGTACACCTTGCGGTAGTCGTGGCCACCGCGCGGCAGCTTCTCGATCTGCGAGTCGCTCATGTGCTCGACCATCTTGCGCAGCCGCGGGTCGGCGCCGAAGAAGTCGTCGCGGACGAAGCCGCCGTCCTCGGTGGAGTAGGTCTGGAACTGGCCGTCCGGGGTGGTGTTCATCCGGTTGACCAGGACGCCGTCGACGTCCTTGGCGAGCAGGGCGTCCCACTCGCGGCCCCAGATCACCTTGACGACGTTCCAGCCGGCGCCGCGGAAGTTGGCCTCGAGCTCCTGGATGATCTTGCCGTTGCCGGTCACCGGGCCGTCGAGCTGCTGCAGGTTGCAGTTGATGACCCACGTCAGGTTGTCGAGCTCCTCGCGGGCGGCGATGCGGATCGCGCCCAGCGACTCGGGCTCGGCCATCTCGCCGTCACCCATGAAGGCCCACACGCGCTGCTGCGAGGTGTCCTTGATCTTCCGGTTGTGCATGTAGCGGTTGAACCGCGCCTGGTAGATCGAGTTGATGCCCGTCAGGCCCATCGACACCGTGGGGAACTCCCAGAAGTCGGGCATCAGGCGGGGGTGCGGGTAGGACGGCAGGCCGGCACCGACACCGTGCTGGACCTCCTGGCGGAAGCGGTAGAGCTGCTCCTCGGTCAGGCGGCCCTCGAGGAAGGCGCGGGAGTAGATGCCAGGGGAGCCGTGGCCCTGGATGAAGAGCTGGTCGCCGCCACCGGGGTGGTCCTTGCCGCGGAAGAAGTGGTTGAAGCCGACCTCGTAGAGGGAGGCCGACGACTGGTACGTCGCGATGTGCCCGCCGACCTCGAGGCCCTTGCGGTTGGCGCTGGAGACCATGACCGCGGCGTTCCAGCGGATGAAGGCGCGGATGCGGCGCTCCACCTCCTCGTCACCGGGGAACCACGGCTCGCGCTCGGGCGGGATCGTGTTGATGTAGTCGGTGCTGCGCAGGGCCGGCACCCCGACCTGCTTCTCACGCGCGCGCTCGAGGAGGCGCAGCATGACGTAGCGCGCCCGCTCGCGACCCCGGTCGTCGAGCATCGCGTCGAAGGACGCGATCCACTCGTTGGTCTCGTCGGGGTCGATGTCGGGCAGCTGGGTCGGCAGGCCCTCGTGGATCACCGCGCGCGCGGCCGGCGCAGGAGCGGGGGTGGTGGATTCGGTGGGGGTGGACTCATCACTCACGCGAGCATCGTTGCACGCCGTCAGGCGCCACGAAATCTACTGACGAGTTGCACACCCGACGGTCACTACGCGGGACGGGCTTGCGTGTGTGTCGCAACTCCGGTGGACTACCCCCACTCCGCCTCGCGCGTGACGCAGGGGGGAGCATGGGAAGCCGCCAGCAGGCGGACATCGACGAACGGAGGCGTGGCGTGAGCTCGACGATGGGTGGCGGAGCCGCCCAGGCAACAGGTGCCGCAGAGCGGCTGGGCATCACGCCCGGCATGGTCGTCCAGGAACTCGGCTGGGACAACGACACCGACGACGAGCTCAGGGTCGCGATCGAGGACGCCATCGACGCGGACATGGTCGACGGTGACTACGGCAACGTCGTCGACGCCGTCCTGCTGTGGTGGCGAGAGGACGACGGCGACCTGGTCGACGGCCTGGTCGACTCGTTGACCGACCTCGTCGGGGGCGGGGCCATCTGGCTGCTCACCCCCAAGGTCGGGCGTCCCCACGCGGTGGACGCGGCCGACATCGCGGAGGCGGCCCCGATCGCGGGGCTCTCGCAGACCACGACGGCGGCAGTCAGCAAGGACTGGCAGGCCACGCGGCTGGTCACGCCCAAGACCCCTGCGTGACGCCTCCTCGTCGACCCACGACCTCCAGGAACCCCGCATGAGCAAGCTGGCCGATCGCGCCTCCGACATGGCCACCTCGCTGAGGATCCTCGGCGGCGCCGGCATCATCCGGCCCTACGGCCCCCGCACCCTCGCCGGACTGGGACGCACGGTGCTGCGCTGGGGAGTCGGACCAGCGGGCGGCTTCATGACGTTGGCGGTGCGCCACCCCGACCGCGTCGGCGTGGTCGACGAGCTCGGTGAGCTGACCTTCGCCGAGCTGCACGACCGCAGCAACGCGCTCGCCCGGGGGCTGGCCGCGCTGGGCGTGCGCGAGGGCGACTCGGTCGCGGTGATGTGCCGCAACCACCGCGGCTTCGTCGACGCGACCATCGCGGTCGCCAAGCTCGGGGCGGACATCCTCTACCTCAACACCGCCTTCGCCGGTCCGCAGCTCGTGGACGTGATCGCCCGCGAGAAGCCAGCCGTCGTCATCCACGACGAGGAGTTCGGCGCCATGCTCGAGGCCGCCGACGTCCCGCAGCGCGTGGTCGGGTGGATCGACAGCGACGACCAGGGCGGGCTGCCCACCCTCGAGTCACTCATCGCCGCGAACGACCATTCGGACGTCGTACCCCCCACCCGGCACGCGCGGATCGTGATCCTGACCTCGGGCACCACCGGCACCCCCAAGGGCGCGCCGCGCCGCGAGGCCGGGATCCCGGCGGCCGTCTCGCTGCTGTCTCGGATGCCACTGCGGTTCGGCTGGCGCACGCACATCGCGGCACCGCTGTTCCACACGTGGGGCTTCGCGCACTTCGCCCTGGCGATGCTGCTCGGCTCGACGGTCGTGCTGCGCCGTCGCTTCGACCCCGAGGACGCGCTGCGCGTCGTCGAGGAGAACCGCTGCCAGTCGCTGGTCGTCATCCCGGTGATGCTGCAGCGCATCCTGGGCCTCGACGAGGCGGTGCTCGAGCGCTACTCGCTGCCGAGCCTCGAGGTCGTCGCCTCGTCCGGGTCGGCGCTGCCGGCCGAGCTGGCGCTGACCTGGATGGACCGCTTCGGCGACAACCTCTACAACATCTACGGCTCCACGGAGGTGGCGTGGGCGACCATCGCCACGCCGGAGGACCTACGAGCCGCCCCGTCGTCGGCCGGGAAGCCGCCCCACAACACGGTCGTGCGGATCTTCGACGACGCCGACCAGCCGGTCCCGCTCGGCGGCACCGGGCGCATCTTCGTCGGCAACAGCCTGCTCTTCGAGGGCTACACCGGCGGCGGCTCCAAGGCGATGATCGAAGGCCTGATGTCGAGCGGCGACGTCGGTCGCTTCGACGAGGACGGCCGGTTGTACGTCGAGGGGCGCGACGACGAGATGATCGTCTCCGGCGGCGAGAACGTCTTCCCCAAGGAGGTCGAGGACTGCCTGGTCGGCCACGCCCTGGTCGTCGAGGCGGCGGCCGTCGGGGTCGACGACCCCGACTTCGGCTCGCGCCTGCGCGCGTTCGTCTCGGTCACCGGCGAGGTCACCGAGGACGAGCTGAAGGAGCACGTCAAGGCCAACCTCGCCCGCTTCAAGGTCCCCAAGGAGATCGTGATCATCCCCGAGCTGCCCCGCAACGCGACCGGCAAGATCCTCAAGCGGGAGCTGTCGAGCTGGGACGACGAGGCATGAGCGACCCCACGACGGGGCTCCAGCTCGGCGGCCCCGCCCCTGACTTCACCCTGCGCGACCAGTTCGGACAGGACGTCACGCTGAGCAGCTTCCGCGGCCGCAAGGCGGTGGTGATCCTCTTCTACCCCAACGCGTTCACCGGGGTGTGCACCGGCGAGATGGCCGGCATCCGCGACCGCCTGGCCGAGTTCATGACCTTCGACACCGAGGTGCTCGGGATCTCCTGCGACCCGGTCTACTCCTTGCGCGCGTTCGCCGACGCCGAGGGCCTCAACTTCCCGCTGCTCTCGGACTTCTGGCCGCACGGCGAGGTGGCGCGCTCCTTCGAGGTGTTCGACGAGGTGCGGGGCACGGCCCGCCGGTCGTCGTACGTCGTGGACCGCGACGGGATGCTGGCGTGGGCGGTGCACAACGCGAATGCGGACGGTCGCGACCTCGACGAGCACCTGAAGCAGCTGCGCGCACTGGTATGAGGACACGGGTCTAGACCAGTCGGCGCGTTTTGCGGCGTTCGCCTGACAGGCCTTGAACGCCCCCGTAATCTTCATGGTGTTGAACCGCTGGTGACCCGAGACGCCAGCGGTTCAACTCATTTCATAGGGTGTTCCCCTGCGCGTCGGTAGCTCAGCGGTAGAGCACTCGGTTTACACCCGAGCGGTCGGCGGTTCGAAACCGTCCCGACGCACCCGAGACCGTGCTTTCGGGCAGGTCCACCGCGAGGGGAGCCGTGCCAGAGTAGGCCGCATGTTCGTTCCCTTCTCCGTGACCGACTTCCTGGACCGCGCCGAGACCGTGTACGGCGAACGCGTCGGCGTGATCGACGAGCCAGATCAGCCCGCGGCCTCCCTCGGCGAGCTGACCTACGCGCAGATCGGGGCCCTCGCGCGCCGCCAGGCCGCGAAGCTCGACGAGCTCGGCCTCGAGGTCGGTGACCGGGTCGCCGTCGTGTCGCACAACAGCGCCCGGCTGCTGGCGTCGTTCTTCGGGGTCGCGGGGTCGGGCCGCGTGCTGGTGCCGGTCAACTTCCGGCTCCGACCCGACGAGGTGTCCTACATCGTCGAGCACTCGGGTGCGCGCGTGCTGTACGTCGATCCGGAGCTCGACGAGGCGCTCGCGGGCGTGACGGCGGAGCACCGGTTCGTGCTGGGCGACGACGACGACCTCTACGCGTCCGAGGGTGTCGAGCCGCGCGCGTGGGAGCCGGACGAGTCGGCGACCGCGTGCATCAACTACACCTCGGGGACCACGGCCCGGCCCAAGGGGGTCCAGATCACCCACCGCAACATCTGGGTCAACGCGGTCACGTTCGCGATGCACGCCGCGGTGACCGACCGCGACGTCTACCTCCACACGCTGCCGATGTTCCACGCCAACGGCTGGGGGATGCCCTTCGCGATGACCGGCCTCGGCGTGAAGCAGGTGGTCCTGCGCAAGGTCGACGGCGCGGAGATCCTGCGGCGAGTCCGCGACCACGGCGTGACCGTGATGTGTGCCGCCCCGGCGGTGGTCGCCGCCGTGCTCGACGCGGCGGCCGACTGGGACGGCGAGATCCCGGGCCGGGACACCGTGCGGATCATCTGCGCGGGCGCGCCGCCGCCCACGAAGACCGTCGTCCGCGTCGCCGAGGAGCTGGGCTGGGAGTTCATCCAGATCTACGGGCTGACCGAGACGTCGCCGCTGCTCACCTTCAACCGCACCCGCGCCGAGTGGGACGACCTGTCGGCGGAGGACCGCGCGGCCAGGCTGGTCCGCGCCGGGGCGCCGGCCCTCGGCGTGCGCCTGACGACCGACGCGGAGGGCGAGGTGCTCGCTCGCTCCAACGTGGTGCTCGAGGGCTACTGGGAGCAGCCGGAGGAGTCGGCGAAGGCGCTGGCCGACGACTGGTTCCACACCGGCGACGGCGGCGTGATCGGCGACGACGGCTACCTCACGATCAGCGACCGCAAGAAGGACGTCATCATCACCGGCGGCGAGAACGTCTCCTCGATCGAGGTCGAGGACGTCCTGTTCTCGCACCCGGCCGTCGCCGAGGTCGCGGTAATCGGGGTGCCGAGCGAGAAGTGGGGCGAGACCATCAAGGCCCTCGTCGTGCTGGCGCCGGGGGAGTCGGTCGACGAGGCCACGCTGATCGCGTGGTGCAAGGACAAGGCGGCCGGCTACAAGGCGCCGACCTCGATCGAGTTCCGTGACGAGCTCGCGCGTACGGCGACGGGCAAGCTGCAGAAGTTCAAGCTGCGTGAGCCCTACTGGGCGGGGCAGGAGCGGCAGGTCAACTAGTCCGTCCCCGATAATCAGCGCATGCCCACGCTCGCCGATGTCGTCGACCTCCTCCACGGGTGGTACCCACCCTCCACGGCCGACTCGTGGGACGCGGTGGGGCTGGTGGCCGGCGACCCGTCGGCGCCCGTCGTGAAGGTGATGTTCGCCGTCGACCCGACGCTCGAGGTCGCGCAGGAGGCGGTCGAGTGGGGCGCCGACCTGCTCGTCGTGCACCACCCGCTCTTCCTGACGCCGGTCAGCTCGGTGGCCGCGACGACGCCGAAGGGCCGGATCCTCCACACGCTGACCGCGGGCGGCTGCGCGCTCCTGACCGCCCACACCAACGCCGACCAGGCGGTCGACGGGGTGTCCGAGGCGCTGGCCCTGGCGCTGGGGCTCGAGGACCTCGCGCCGATCCGACCCGCGCGCGGCCTCGCGCTCGACAAGGTGGTCACCTTCGTCCCGCACGAGCACGCGGAGCCGATGCGCGCCGCCCTGGCCGCGGCCGGCGCCGGCGCGATCGGCGACTACGACTCCTGCACCTTCTCGACGCCGGGCGAGGGACGGTTCCGGCCCCTCGACGGGGCGGCTCCGGTGATCGGGTCGGTGGGCGAGCTCGAGACCGTGCCCGAGACGCGGGTCGAGACGGTGCTGCCCCGGTCCCGGCGGGCGGCGGTCGTCCGGGCGCTGCTCGAGGCGCACCCCTATGAGGAGCCGGCCTTCGACGTGATCGAGCTCGCCGACCCGCGCACGGCGGCGACCGGCACCGGCCGGGTGGGGACCGTCCCGGCGACGACGCTGCGCGAGCTCGCCGAGAAGGTGGCCGCGGCGCTGCCCGACACGGCGCACGGCGTGCGAGTCGGGGGAGCCCCGGACCGCGCCGTACGCCGTGTGGCGGTGTGCGGCGGAGCCGGGGACTTCCTCCTCGACGAGCTGGCCTCCTCGGACGTCGACGTCTACGTCACCAGCGACCTGCGACACCACCGGGCGGGCGAGTTCCTCGAGCGCGGCGGGCCAGCACTGGTCGACGTGGCGCACTGGGCGGCGGAGTGGACGTGGCTGCCGGTGGTGGAGGCGAAGCTGCGCGCAGCGATGGGCGATACGGTGAGCACTCGCGTCAGCACCCGCTGCACCGATCCCTGGCAGTTCCGCGCGTAGCCGCCCAGCTCATCGCACCTGAGGAGTCCCACGTCTTGAAGGCCGACCCGTCCGCACAGCAGCAGCTCCTCACCGTCCAGGAGCTCGACTCGCGCGTCGACCAGCTCCGCCACCAGCGCAGGTCGCTGCCCGAGATCGTCCGCATCGGCGAGCTCGAGACCGGCCGCGGTGACGTGGACGACCGGCTGCGCGACGCCCGCATCGTCGTCGAGGACCTGACGGCCGAGCAGAAGAAGGCCGACGCGGACGTGGAGCAGGTGAAGACGCGGCGTACGCGTGACCGGGACCGGATGGACCAGGGGCTGATCACCAACCCCAAGGACCTCGAGCGGATGCAGCACGAGCTCGAGTCGCTCGAGCGACGGATCACGACCCTCGAGGACGCCGAGCTCGAGATCATGGAGCAGCTCGAGGAGGCGCAGGGCACGGAGAGCACGCTGTCGGCCCAGCTCGCCGAGACCGACGCCCAGATCGCCGAGCTGGCGCAGGCGCGTGACGCCCGATGGGTCGAGATCGACGCGTCGCTGGACGAGGCGTCCGGGCAGCGGGCCGCGGCGGTCGAGGGGCTGCCCGACGACCTGCTCGCGCTCTACGAGCGCCTGCGCGCCCAGAAGGGCGGGGTCGGCGCTGCCGCCCTGCGCGCCCGCCAGTGTGGCGGCTGCCAGCTCACGATCGACGCCGCCGAGCTCGCGGTCATCCGGGCCGCCGCCGCCGACGAGGTCGTGCGCTGCGAGGAGTGCCAGCGGATCCTGGTCCGCACCCCGGAGTCGGGTCTCTAGACCTCGCTGACGACCACGTCGAGCTGGGTGCCGCGCGCCGTCGCCTCGCCGGTCTCGACGTGCCAGCCGAGGTCGCCGAGCGCGCCGGCGAGGGCCTTCGGCGTGCGCGGGTTGGCGCCGGCCTCCAGCAGGTCGCGCACGATCCGGCCCTTGGTGGCCTTGTTGAAGTGGCTCACCACCTTGCGGGTGCCGTGGTGCTCGTGCAGCACCCGCACGGTCGCCACCCGGATCGGGCTCGTGGCCGGCGGACGCCAGAAGGCGGCATACATCGTCGAGCGGAGGTCCACCAGGAGACCGGGCCCGACCGCCTCCGCGACCGCCGGGCCGAGGGCCTCGCGCCAGACGCCGGCGACGGGACCGAGGCCGGGCAGGGTGACGTCGCCCGAGAGCCGGTAGGACGGGATCCGGTCGCCGGGACGCACCAGGCCGAAGACCGAGCTGGTGATCGCGACCCGGCTGGTGGCGCGGCGCCGTGCCGCGCTGGAGAGGCCGGCGAAGCCCAGCGCGTCGTAGAGGACGCCGGTGTAGACGGCGTCGGCGCGGGCCGTCGGTGCGGTCCGGATGCGGGCGTTGAGGGCCACCAGGTCGGACTGCGTGCCACCGAGCCCCAGCACCGTCGCGGCATCGGGCCGCTCGGAGAGCGTCACGAGGGCCTCGATCACCTGCTCCCGGGCCGGTGTCAGGGCGGGAGCGGCGAGCCCACCGAGGTCGAGCGGGCGTCCGCGCCGGGGAGCGGTCTTGCCCTCGCTGGGCGGCAGCAGGATCAGCACGCGCGCAAGAGTAGGTGGAGGCACGGGGCCGTCACTTGGCTAGGGTGCCAGTCATGGCCAGCTCCCGTGTCATCACCGTCCGTGCGTCCGGCTCCGACCCCGACTCCGTGGCGGGGCACGCGCTGCGTGACGGCATCGCCGCCATCCAGGCCGAGATGAAGGTGTCACCGGAGTTCCCGGCCGCGGTCGAGGAGGCCGCGGCCGCGGCGGCCGCCGCCCCGCGCCTGCCCGACCTCGACCTGACCGACCTGCCGTTCGTCACCATCGACCCCGAGTCGTCCATGGACCTCGACCAGGCGATGTTCCTCGAGCGCGACGGCGACGGCTACGTCGTGCACTACGCGATCGCCGACCTCGCCGCCTTCATCACCCCGGGCGACCCGGTCGACGTCGAGGCCAACCGTCGCGGCGAGACGCTCTACGGCGCCGACTCCAAGGTCCCGCTCCACCCGACCTCGATCTCCGAGGACGCCGGCTCGCTGCTGCCCGACCAGGTCCGGCCGGCCCTCGTCTGGAGGATCACCGTCGACGAGACCGGCGAGGGCATCGACGTCACCGTCGAGCGGGCGCGGGTGAGGTCGCGCGCCAAGCTGTCGTACGCCGCCGTGCAGGCCGACCTCGACGCGGGCACCGCCGACGAGATGTTCACGATCCTGCGCGAGCTGGGCGAGCTCCGGCTGGCCCGCGAGGCCGCCCGCGGTGGGGTCTCGCTGCCGCTGCCCGAGCAGGAGGTCGTGGACGAGGACGGCACGTGGCACCTGGAGTTCCGCTCGATGCTGCCGGTCGAGAGCTGGAACGCGCAGATCTCGCTGCTCACCGGCTTCGGCGCCGCCTCGTTGATGGTCTACGCCCGCGTCGGCCTACTCCGCACCCTGCCTCCGGCCGATCCTCGCGACGTGCAGCGGCTGCACCGCACGGCCCGCGCGCTCGGGATCGACTGGCCTGCCGAGATGCTCTATCCCGACTTCATCCGCACCCTCGACGTGTCGAAGCCCAACCACGCGGCGATGGTGGTGGCCTGCACCCGTCTCCTGCGCGGCAGCGGCTACGTCGGCTTCGACGGCGAGCTGCCCGAGCAGGCGCAGCACTCGGCGCTGGCCTCGGAGTACGCCCACGTCACGGCGCCACTGCGGCGCCTCGTCGACCGCTACGCGCTGGAGATCTGCGTCGCGCTGTGCGCCGGTGAGGAGGTGCCCGACTGGGTGCTGACCAAGCTGCACGACCTGCCCGACACCATGCGCGAGTCCGGGCGCCGCGCCAACCAGTACGAGAACGCGGTGCTCAACCTCGTCGAGGCCGCGGTCCTCGAGCCGCGGGTGGGGGAGTCGTTCCCCGGCGTGGTCGTCGAGCTCGACGAGGAGGACGACCACCGCGGCGAGGTCACCATCCAGGACCCGGCCATCGAGGCCGTCGTCACCGGGTCGGAGGCCCTGCCGCTCGGCCAGGACGTGAACGTCACGCTGACCACCGCCGACGTGAAGACGCGGAAGGTCGAGTTCACGCTGGAGTGAGCGGCGGCGGGTGGTCGTAGTACCACCGGACGATGGCGGCGGGCCGGCGGGCGGAGGAGGCTGGGCCTCCACGTCGTACGGCAAGGAGTCAGTCATGAGCAGGTCCGCTCGCCACCTGGCGTGCCTGACCCTGCTCGTGGCCGGGCTGGGAGCGCCGGTCGCGGCCCACGCCCACGACGACGACCGGGTCGAGCGCCGCGGGTCGTGCCGGGGCGACGGCGACTGGCGGATCAGGGTCGAGCCCGACGACGGCAGGCTGGAGGTCGACGTGGAGATCGACCACGTCCGGGGCGGCCAGCGGTGGTCGTGGGTCCTGACGCACAACGGCACGCTGTCGGCCCGCGGGACGTCACGGGGTCGCGGCGGCTCCTACGAGGTGAAGCGCCAGACCGTCGACGCCGCCGGGGTCGACACCTTCCGCTTCCGTGCCCGGCGCGGCGGCTCCGTGTGCGTCGCGACCGTGACGTACTGAGCGCTCGGCATACTTCCCCCATGCCCGCACCGCAGCCGACCCGTGTCGGGCCGACCTGGCGCAGTCCGCTGTCGGTGTTCCTGGTCGTGGGGCTCCTCGCGCTGGTCGCCATCGTGGTGGGAGCCCGGGTGCTGTCGTCGCAGGCGGCCCGCGAGGAGGCGCTCTCCGACGCGGGCGCGACGACCTGGCTGCTGGCCCGCTCGGTCGCCCAGCCGGCCGTCCCGCGGGGGCTCGCCGAGGGCCGCGCGGGTGCCGTCGACCGCTTCGACCGCCTCGCCACCGACCGGCTGCTGGTGGGCGACGTGCGCCGGATCAAGATCTGGGACGCGGACGGGACCATCGTCTACTCCGACGAGGTGCGGCTGATCGGGGAGACCTTCCCCCTCGACGACGAGGAGCTGGAGGTCCTGCGCAACGGCGGGTCCGACGCGGAGCTCTCCGAGCTCGACGAGCCCGAGAACAGGTACGAGCAGGGGAACGAGGCGCTGGTCGAGGTCTACACCTCCATCACCTCGCCCGAGGGCGTGCCGCTGCTCTTCGAGGCCTACTTCACCCTCGACCGCATCGAGGCGCGCCAGGCCCAGGTCATCGCGCCCTTCCAGAAGATCACCCTGGGCGCCCTCGCCCTCGTCGTCGCCGTCGCCACCGGGCTGCTGTGGTTGCTGACACGGCGCGTACGGCGCACCGCGGCCGACCGCGAGCGGCTGCTGGTCGGCGCCGCGACCGCCTCGGACGCCGAGCGACGCCGGATCGCCCGGGACCTGCACGACGGCGTGGTGCAGGACCTCGCCGGCTCCGCGTTCGCGATCGCCGCGCTGGCGCGGGAGACCGACGGCGCTGCCCGCGCGACGCTGCTGGACACCTCGACCTCGCTGCGCCGCAGCCTGCGGTCGCTGCGGTCGCTGCTCGTCGAGATCCATCCGCCCGACCTCGACGCCGCCACCCTGCCCGCCGCGCTCGAGGACCTCTGCGCACCGGCGTCCGCCGTCGGTGTGCAGGTCGACGTGACGGTCGGCGACCTCGAGGGGCTTCGTCAGGTCGACGCCGAGCTGGTGTGGCGGGTCGCCCAGGAGGCGGTCCGCAACACGTTGCGGCACGCCCGGGCCGAGACGATGACCGTCGACGTGCGCCGCGAGGGCGCCTCGGTGGTGCTCGCCGTCCACGACGACGGAGTGGGTTTCGACCCGGCGTCGGTGAGCGGCACGGCACACTACGGACTGCGCGGGCTGGCGAGCCTGGTCCGCGACCACGGGGGATCGCTCGTCATCGACTCGGCTCCCGGCCACGGCACGACGACGCGACTGGAGACCCGAGCGTGACGATCAAGGTGGTGCTGGTCGACGACCACGCGGTCCTGCGCAGCGGGCTGGAGAGCCTGCTGGCCGGCGAGGACGACCTCGAGGTCGTCGGCACCGCGGCCGACGGTGCGGAGGCGCTGGACGTCGTGCGCCGTACCCGACCCGACGTCGTCCTGATGGACCTGCAGATGCCCGGCACGGACGGCGTGACCGCCACCCGCCACCTCGTGGCCGAGGGGGGCGTGGACGTGCTGGTGCTGACGTCGTTCTCCGACGCCGACCGGATCGTCGCGGCCCTCGACGCCGGTGCGGTCGGATACCTCCTCAAGGACGCCGACCCCGACGAGGTGATCGAGGGCGTGCGTGCCGTGAGCCGCGGCGAGTCGCCGCTCCACCCGCGGGCCGCGCGCCAGCTCCTGGGGGCCCGCAGGTCGCGTCCCGAGGTCGACCTGACGCCGCGCGAGATCGAGGTGCTGGTCCTGGTGCGCCAGGGACTGGCCAACAAGCAGATCGCGCGACGGCTCGGGATCTCCGAGCGGACGGTCAAGGCCCACCTCACCAGCGTCTTCGCGCGGATCGGCGTCGCCGACCGCACGCAGGCCGCACTGTGGGCGGAGCGCACGGGGCTCGGCGAGTCCTAGTACCTACGGACATCTGCCAAGCCGGACCCGACTGCTCCTAGCGTCGGGGGCAAGGAGAACGGCCGCCGACCGGTGGCCCTCTCACCCCCCGATGAAAGGAACTGTCATGGGCTTCAGCGCCTACCAGGCACGTGGACGTGGACGTGGACGAGGCCGCGGTGGCAACACCTCGACGCGCACCGGCACCAGCACGCGGGGTGGCACCAGCACCGGCACCCGCACCCGCACCGGTCACTGACCGGTCAGCCCGGACGAGCGGGGATCCCCCCCGGACCCGCTCGTCCGGCCCCGGGCCGACGGACCACCACCACCCAGGAGGACGCGTGAGGGACAGCGCGAGGACGAACGAGCCGCAGGCACCGCGGGTGCGCGACGTGCTGCGGCGGTTCTGGCCCCATGCCGCCCCCCGCAAGGGGTGGATGGGCGTCGCCCTCCTGCTCGCGGCCGTCTCGCCGGCGCTGATGTCGCTCGAGATCTGGCTGTTCAAGGTCGTCGTGGACGACGTGCTCATCCCGCGCGACTTCCGCCTCTTCTGGCTGGTGGCGGCGACGTACGTCGGCCTCACCCTGGTCCAGGCGGCCTGCGACGGCGCCGAGCGCATGCTCTCCACCTGGCTCAGCCAGCGCTTCCTCGTCGACGTGCGTACGGCGCTGCTCGACCACCTCCAGCGGCTGCCGCTGGAGTTCTTGAACCGCAACCGCCTCGGTGACGTGATGAGCCGGGTCGCCGGCGACGTCGCGGCCATCGAGGCCTTCCTCGTCTCGGGATCGAGCGCGGCGGTCTCCTCGCTCCTGCAGCTGGTGTTCTTCACCGCTGCCCTCTTCGTGCTCCAGCCCGTCCTGGCCCTCGTCGCGCTGGTCGTGACGCCGCTGTTCTGGGCGACCTCGCGCTACTTCGCGTGCCGCCTCAAGGCGATCTCCCGCGAGCGGCAGCGCCTGTCCGGCCGCCTCAACGCCTCCCTCGAGCAGACCCTCAGCACCCTGCCCCTCGTGCAGGCCTACGACGCCGGCGACCGCGAGGTCGGGCGCTACGTCGCGGAGGCGGAGGCCAAGTCCCGCGCCGAGATGGCATCCGCCCGGCTGCGCTCGGTCTACGCGCCCACCCTCGACCTGATCGAGCTGCTGGGCGTGCTCGTCGTGATCGGCACCGGCGCGTGGCTGCTGTCCCAGGACCGGATGAGCGTCGGTGCCCTGCTCGCGTTCCTGACCTTCGTCACCAGGCTCTACGGCCCGGTGCGTGGCCTCGGCAGTGCCGTGACCGGCGCCTTCTCGGCGGCTGCGGGAGCCGAGCGGGTCGTCGAGCTGCTCGACGAGCCGACCCTCCCGGCCGACCGACCGACCGCCGCGACCCTGCACACCGCGCGGGGCGAGCTGCGCCTCGAGGGCGTCGGCTACACCTATCCCGGCACGACGAGGCCGGCCGTGCGCGGGATCGACGTGGTCGCCGGTCCCGGCGACGTGGTGGTCGTCGTGGGCGCCAGCGGCGCCGGCAAGTCGACCCTGGCCCGGCTGCTGACCCGCAGCCTCGACCCCGACCACGGGGCGGTGCTGATGGACGGTCACGACCTGCGCGACCTGCGACGCTCGTCCGTACGCCGCCAGGTGGCCGTCGTGCTGCAGGAGACCCAGCTCGTCGACGGGACGGTCGCGGACAACATCGCCTTCGCCCGGCCCGGCGCCACCGCCGCCGAGATCCAGGTCGCGGCTCGCGCCGCCGACGCGCACGACTTCGTCGTCGACCTGCCGCAGGGCTACGACACCCAGGTCGGGGAGCGCGGGCGCCGGCTCTCCGGCGGCCAGGCGCAACGGGTCGCGATCGCGCGGGCCCTGTTGCGCGACGCGCCGGTCCTGCTCCTCGACGAGCCCACGACCGGTCTGGACGCCACGTCCGCGCGGCGGGTGATCGGGCCGTTGCGCAACCTGATGCGCGGTCGGACGACGGTGATCATCTCCCACGACCTCGCCATCGCCCGCGAGGCCACGGAGGTCCTCGTGATGGACCGCGGTGAGGTGGTCGAGCGCGGGACGCTGTCCGAGCTGCTGGAGCGCGAGGGCCACTTCGCCTCGCTGTGGCGGCAGCAGTCGCTGGCCTCGCACGAGCAGGCGTCGGCGTACGGCGAGGACGACCGTCGTCGGGTGGTGGTCGCGTGAGCGCGCTGGCCACCGAGCCGTCGGTGCTCGCCCCCGGCACGGAGATCGTCCCGGGGCACCGCGTCGTCGAGCACCTGTCCCGCGGCGGTGCGCTCGACGTCTACGAGGTGTGGTCCGAGGAACGCCTGTGCAGCTGCATCGCCAAGACCGTCCGCCCGGACCGCGCCGACGTGGAGCGGGTGCGTGACCGGTTGCTCCTCGAGGGACGGCTGCTCGGCGAGCTGGCCCACCCTCACCTGCCCCGCGCGTTCGCGACGGTCGAGGGCCCCGTCCCGGTCGTGCTGCTGGAGACCAACGTGGGGCTGACGCTCGAGGAGGTCGTCGACCTCAGGCTGCGCCGCCTCCCGGTGGTCGACCTGTGCCACCTCGGACGTCAGCTCGCCTCCGCCCTGCACTACCTGCACGCGCACGGCTACCTGCACCTCGACGTCCGCCCGGCCAACGTGATGGCCCACGGCGGCGTCGCGACCCTGATCGACCTGAGCATCGCCCGCCCGCCGGGTCCGGTGAGACGCGGGACGGGCACCCGGGAGTACATGGCCCCCGAGCAGGCCCGCGGCG
The DNA here is from genome assembly GCF_003057875.1 of Nocardioides currus. Taxonomy (GTDB): domain Bacteria; phylum Actinomycetota; class Actinomycetes; order Propionibacteriales; family Nocardioidaceae; genus Nocardioides; species Nocardioides currus. Next base: position 28,276 of record NZ_PYXZ01000013.1, read on the forward strand.
ACCTGGTCTGCGCCGCGACCGACGTGTGGGGACTGGGAGCGACGCTCTTCGAGGCTGCCACGGGCATCGCTCCCTTCGCGCCGCTCGACGAGGACGAGGACGGCCCCTTCGCGGCGGGTGAGTGCCTCCAGCTCGTCCGGCCGGCGCCCGCGCCCTCCTCGCTCGGCCGTCGGCTCCCGGCCGCCTTCTCGCGGCTGCTGCGCGACTGCCTTGCCGACGACCCGGCCGCGCGGCCCGGGATCCTCGACGTGCACGACGTGCTGGGCGAGCTGGCCGGGACCGCTACCTGACGAAGCGGAACAGCGGGCTGTCCGGGGCGACGGCCTCGACCCGCAGCGCCGACGCGTCCATCCGGGCCACCAGCGGTGCGTAGTCAGCGGCGTCCTGGAGCTCGATGCCGACGAGCGCCGGTCCGGTCTCGCGGTTGGAGCGCTTGACGTACTCGAACAGCGAGATGTCGTCGTCCGGGCCGAGGACCTCGTCGAGGAAGCGGCGCAGGGCGCCGGGCTCCTGCGGGAACTCGACGAGGAAGTAGTGCTTGAGGCCCTCGAAGACGAGGGCGCGCTCGACGATCTCCTCGTAGCGGCTGACGTCGTTGTTGCCGCCGGACAGCACGCAGACCACCGTGCTGCCCGCGGCCAGCGGCTCCCCGGCGAGACCGGCACGCAGGGCCGCGGTGGCCAGCGCCCCGGCCGGCTCGGCGACGATGCCGTCGGACTGGTAGAGGTCGAGCATCTCGACGCAGACGAGTCCCTCCGGCACCGCCTGCAGGTCGGGGGAGTGGCGCTGCACGACGGGCAGGGTGTGGTCGCCGATGCGGCGCACGGCCGCGCCGTCCACGAAGGAGTCGAGCTCGTCCACGGTGACCGGCTCGCCGGCGGCGAGGGCGGCCGCCATGGAGGTCGCGCCGGCCGGCTCGACCCCGACCACGCGGGTCGTGGGGCTGTGGGCGGCGACGTGCGTCAGCACACCGGCGACCAGGCCGCCGCCGCCAACGGGCACGACGATCGCGTCGGCGGTGCGGCCCTGGTCGGCGAGCTGGGCGAGGACCTCGAGGGCGACCGTGCCCTGGCCCGCGATGGTGTGGGGGTCGTCGAACGCGTGGACCGGGGTGGCTCCCGTCTTCCGGGCCCACTGCGCGGACGCGGCCGCCGCGTCGTCGTACGTGTCGCCCTCGATCACCATCTCGACCAGGTCGCCGCCCAGCGCCGCGATCCGCTCGCGCTTCTGCCTCGGCGTCGTGCGGGGGAGGTAGACGCGGGCGCGCACGCCGGCGCGAGCACACGCGAACGCCACGCCCTGGGCGTGGTTGCCGGCACTGGCACAGGTCACCCCGACGGCGCGCGCCTCGTCCGAGAGCTGCGCGATCAGGTTGTAGGCGCCGCGAGCCTTGTAGGAGCGGACGGGTTGCAGGTCCTCGCGCTTGAGCAGCACGTCCCACCCGGTCAGGGCCGAGAGCCGCGCGGAGTGCTGCAGCGGGGTGGGCTCGATGACGCCTCGCAGCCGCTCGGCGGCGGCCTCCACGTCCGCGTCGGTCACCGAGGTGTCGGGGCCGGGACTGAGGACCAGCTTGCCGCCGGGGTGGCCGCCCATCAACAGCTCGGTCGCGGCCATCGCATCCGCGAGCGGGAAGGTGCGGGCGACGGGGACGACGAGTCGCCCCTCGCCCGCCAGCCGCACCAGGTCGGCACGGACGGAGTCGCGGTAGGCCGCGCTGGCCGGCATGGACCCCGCGATCGCGGTGAAGCCCTCGCTCGACGCACGGGCCGGGGCGGCGATGGTGACGATCCGTCCGCGGTCGGCCACGAGGGCGAGGGACACGTCGACGGCCTCGTCGGTGCCAACGCAGTCCAGGGCGGCCGCGACGCCGTCGGGCGCGGCCTCGCGCACCCGCTGCTCGAGCCCGTCCCCGTAGGTCACCGGCGTCGCGCCGTACGCCCGGACGACGTCGGCGCTGGAGGCGCTCGCGGTGCCGATGACGCGTGCGCCGAGCATCGCGGCCTGCTGGAGCACGCTGACGCCGACGGCACCGGACGCCCCGTGGACGAGGATCGTGTCGCCCTCGCGGACCCCGGTGACGTGCAGCATCTCGGAGGCGGTGCAGCCGGCGAGCAGCAGGTTGGCCGCCTCGCCGAACGTGAGCGAGGCGGGCTTGGCGAAGACGTCGCGCGCGGGGACCGTCACCTCGCTCGACCAGCCGCCGCTGATGCGGAACGCCAGCACCTCGTCGCCGACGGCCACCGGCCCCGAGGCGATCTCGGTGTCCTCGCCGAGCGCGCTCACCACGCCGGCCACTTCGTAGCCGACCCCCCTCGGGAAGTCGGCCTCGTCGCCGCGGGCCACGTGCTTGGCGTCGGCCGGGTTCATCCCGGCGGCGCGGACGGCGATGGTGACCTCGCCGGGCCGTGGCGGCGCGGCGTCGTACGCCTCGAAGGAGAAGACGTCGAGGCCGCCCGGGCGGGTGGCGATCCAGTGCTGGGCCATCCCACGAACCTAGTCGGCGGTGCAGGACAATCGGCGTGAGCGTCGCGTCCGTGAACAGGAGGAGAGCCCGTGCCCTACGTCGACCTCGGTGGCATCGCCGGCTACTACGAGCAGCACGGGCCCGTCGACGGCGAGCCGGTGCTGCTCCTGCACGGCGGGCACTGCTCGATCGAGACGTGGGCGCCCCAGGTCGAGGCGCTCTCGCCGCGCTACCGCGTGCACGCCCCCGAGCGACCCGGACACGGCCGGACCGCCGACCGCCCCGGACCGTTCACGTTCCGGGCGATGGTCGACGACACCGTCGCCTACCTCGACGCGGTGGGGCTCGAGCGGGTGCACGTCGTCGGGTTCAGCGACGGCGCGATCACCGGGTTGATGCTGGCCCTCGAGCACCCGCAGCGCGTGCGGTCGCTGGTCTCCATCAGCGCCAACCTCGACCCGTCGGTGTTCGACGACGGGGACGAGCCCGCGGCCGGGGGCGACCCGGAGGAGGATCCCGAGGACGCGGCGTACGCCCGGCTCTCGCCCGACGGCCCGGCGCACCTCGAGGTCGTGGTCGGGAAGCTGGTCGCGATGTGGCAGGTCGAGCCGCAGATCGACCCCGCCGACCTGGCCCGGGTCGGGGCGCCCACGCTCGTGCTGGCCGGTGACCGCGACTCGATCCCGACGACCCACACCGTCGGCATCGCCCGAGCCGTCCCGGGCGCCCAGCTGTGCATCGTGCCGGGAGCCGGGCACCTGGTGATCCGCGAGAAGCCCGACCTCGTCAACCGGGCGATCGAGGACTTCCTCGCAGGGCTCGGTCGAGTTTCGGCGAGCCGTCAGCCGGTGTGAGCCGCCGCGCGGGCGGGCAGCGGAACGGGCTCGAGGAGCAGGCCGCGTCGCCACAGGCGGTGGACCACCATGGCCCCGACGACCGCGCCGGTGGTGCCCAGGGCGAGGTCGCCCAGCGTGTCGGCGTACACGAAGGCCCGATCGGTGGCGCGGCTGAGGAACGCGAAGTATTCCGCGAGCTCCCACGCGATGGCCCCGGTCGCACCGATGGCGAGCCCGCGCTCGACGCACCGCGCCAGGCCGCTCGAGCGGGGGAGCGTCAGCAGGATCACGGCGGCCGCGAGCAGGCCGGTGTTCATGAAGTGCATCCAGTCGTCGAACCACACGACCGTGTCGTAGAGGTCCATCCGGTTGCCGAGGATGTCGGTGAAGCAGGTGACGGTGATCAGCAGGTCGGGCACCCACGGGAAGGCCATCTTGTCCTTCCACAGCGTCCACCACAGGAACGGCACGGTGAACGACGCCAGCGGGTAGCCGACCGCGCGCATGCCGGCTGCCTTGTCCCGCATGTTGCCCTGATCGGGGTAGAGCAGGGCGAAGACGAGGAGCAGGACGAGCGCTCCCTTGGCCAGCACGTTGGCCGTCCTGGCCACCGGCGGGGTCGCCGACGACACGATCACTGCATCACTCACACGCACTCCCCGGGGTCGGCTGCGCCCCACGACAGGTCACGCGTTGCGGGGACAGTCTCTCACCCCGCCGGCGACGACAGCCCCCGGTCCGCCTCAGCCGGCGTCGAGCGACTCCATCGACCCGTCGGCGACGGCCACGACCGGCGCGTCGCCCGGCACGGTGACGGGCACGCCGATGCCGCGCGTGTAGTCGACGGCCGGTGCGCGCATCCCGTGGGTCACGCCCCACAGCACCGCCTTGGCGCGGCTGTCGACGCCGATCGTCTGGTAGCAGGAGCGGATGTAGGACTTGATGGAGTTGATCGACACCCCGAGCTGGGTCGCGATCTCCTTGTTGCTCAGGCCGTTGGAGATCAGCGAGAGCACGTCGGCCTCGCGTTCCGTCAGGCCGGCCGCACGCCCCGGCCAGTCGCTGCCGGAGGCGACGGCCACGGGGTGCATCGGGGCGACGACGCGACGACCGGAGTGGATCGCCTGGAGCGCCTCGATCAGGTGGGTGCGGGGGAGCGCCGTGGACAGGTAGCCGTCGTACCCGCGACGCAGCATGGTGTCCGACGCGGCCGGGTCGAAGCTGCGCGTGTAGGCGACCACCCGCTCGAAGCGGGGGTCGACGATCATCCGCTCGGCGCCGAGGTCGGGATCCTGTACGGCGGCGAAGGGGTCGTGCAGGACGAGGTGCACCGGGACCTGGGTGAGCCGGTTGGCGTCGACGACCTCGACGGGGACCCGAGAAAGCCGGAACATCGCGGCCACGCCGTGGGCGACGACCTCCTCGTGGTTGACGAGCGCTATCCGCAGGGTCATCGTCGCGGCCCCTGCCGGGTGCGCGTGCGTCGGGTCACGAATCGGGCCATGGTCTCTCCTGATGACGGGGAATGCTGGGTGCAGCACGCCCCCGTACCCGAATGTCCCGATCTGATTCGCAGCACCGGACGAGAGGTTGTCAGGGGCCGCCGCGCCAGTGGTCGATGCGGCGGTGATCGGGGAGGAAGCCGTGGTGGACGCCCCACAGGACGGCCTGGGTGCGGCTCTCCACGTCGATCTTGCGGTAGAGCTGGCGGATGTAGGACTTGACGGTGTTGGGGCTCAGGTAGGTCAGGGCCGCCACCTCGGCGTTGCTCTTTCCCTGCGTGATCAGGGCGAGGATCTCGGACTCCCGCTCGGTCAGACCCTCGGTGCGGCCCGGCCAGTCGCCGGGCGTCGCGGTCGCCCTGGTCGTGGGCTCGCTGACGACCTGCTCGCCGGCGTGGACCGACTCGAGGGCCGTCACCAGCTCGCGCGCCGTCAGCGCCTTGGAGAGATATCCCTGCACGCCCAGGTCGCGCGCCATCGACACCAGGTCGGGGTGGAAGTTCCAGGTGTAGATCACGACCCGGCGCGCCCGTGGGTTGTCGATCAGGGCCTTGACCTCGTCGTGGTCGGACTCCGGCTGCGCGAAGGAGTCGTAGAGCGCGATGTCGACGTCGTCGACCAGTGGTTTGTTGGTGTCGATCTCCGCCACCACGACCCGGTCGCGGTAGGGCTCCAGCATGGTGGCGACGCCGACCACCACGACGTCGTAGTCGTCGACGAGGGCGAGGTGGATCGGGCCCGTCCGCTCGGTCATGGCGGTGAGACTAACCCACCCAGGGGTGTGTTGCACCCCTCTCCGGGGTGGTTGCGTACACCCCAGGGGCGGCGACCGCGGCCCCTCGACGGAAAGGCACCCTCATGCTCGGACTCATCCTCACCATCCTCGTGGTCGGCGCGATCGCCGGCTTCGTCGCGCGCCTGCTCGTGCCCGCCCGCCAGGACCTGTCGGTCGTGGCCACGATCCTGCTCGGGATCGTCGGCTCGCTGATCGGCGGGCTGCTCGGCTACCTGCTGTTCCACAAGGACGCCGACGACGGGCTCTTCCAGCCCGCCGGCATCATCGGCTCGATCATCGGCGCCGTCATCGCCCTCGTCGTCTGGCAGATGTCGCAGCGCCGCAGCGCCAGCCACGCCTGATCCGGCCTGACCCGCGCCTGACCCGCGCCCGACCGCCGTGCTGGCGCCGGAGCCGCACCGGCTCCGGCTCTGGCGCCCCCACGGTGGTCTCGCTGGTCAGCCCCGGTCGTCCTCCACCTGCGCCAGCACCTGTTGCGCGACCCGGAACGCCGCGTTGGCGTCGGGGACGCCGCAGTAGACCGCGGACTGGAGGATGACCTCCTTGATCTCGTCCACGGTGAGGCCGTTGGTGAGGGCCGCCCGCACGTGCATCGCCAGCTCCTCGTGGTGCCCGCGGGCGATCAGGGCGGTCAGCGTGATCATCGAGCGGCTGCGCCGGTCGAGCCCGGGACGCGTCCAGATCCCGCCCCAGGCGTACTCCGTGATGAACGCCTGGAAGTCGGCGGTGACGTCGGTCGTCGCGGCGGTGGCGCGGTCGACGTGGGCGTCGCCGAGCACCTCGCGCCGCACGGCCATGCCGGCCTCGCGCACCTCCCGCACGGTCTGCTCGTCGCGGGTCGACGGGTCGCTCATCGGATCTCCTCGGGTGACTGGTCGGGGGCGGGCTGGGCCAGCACGGCGACGGCCCGGGCGAGCGGGGCCTCGACGAAGGCGTCGGTCGCTCCGAGGTAGTCGGCCGCGGCGGGGCGGCCGACGAGGTCGGCGAGGCTGCGCTGCTCGGCCCGCACGTCGTCGTACGCCGCGTGCAGGGTCGAGGCCATCCGGTCGGTGTGCACCTGGAGGCCGCGGAGGAGGTCGGTGGTCTGCTCCCCGGCGACGACGGCGCGGCGCAGCAGGGTGCGCAGCGTCGACCACTCGGCGTGCCACGGACCGGCGGAGCGCTCGTCGGTGGCCTCGGCCGCGGCGACGTGCAGCGTCGCCGCGAGCTGGGGGGTGGTGAGGGCGGCTCGTCGCACCAGCGTGGAGAGCACCGGGTTGGACTTGTGCGGCATCGTCGAGGAGCCCCCGCCGGTGCCCTCGGCGAGCTCGCCGACCTCGGGTCGGCTGAGCGTGATGACGTCACCGGCGATCCGTGACCACGCGTCGGTGCACCGCACGGCGCCGTCGCCGAGACGGGTGATCGTGGCGCGCGAGGTGTGCCACGGGGTCGAGGGGACGAGGCCGAGCCGGGCGGCGAGGTCCGTCGACACCTCGTGCACCACGTGGACCGGGTCGGGGTGTCCGCCGGCGAGCTCGACGGTGCCGGCCATCGTGCCGGCCGCTCCGCCGACCTGCACCGGCAGGACCAGGGTCGCCAGGTCGTCGTACGCGTCGAGGACACCGGTGAGCCAGCCGGCCGCCTTGAGGCCGAAGGTCGTGGGAACGGCGTGCTGGCCGAGGGTGCGCGCGACCATGGGGGTCGTGCGGTGGGTCTCGACGATCCGGCTCAGGACCTCGACCTGGGCGCGGAGCGAGAGCCGCAGTCGGGTCACCGCGCCCCGCGAGCAGCGCATCAACGCGGTGTCGAGCACGTCCTGGCTGGTGAGCCCGCGGTGCAGCCAGCGGGCGGCGTCACTGTCACCCGGCCCGTCACCCGGCCCGTCGCCCAGCCCGTCGTCCAGCCCGTCGCGCAGCCCGTCGCGCAGCCCGTCTCGCAGCCCGTCTCGCAGCAGGGCGACGAGCGGCATCACCGGGTTGCCGCCGTCCTCCGAGCGTGCGGACAGCTGACGACGGACCTCGGGGGTCACGAGGGCGCCCAGGTCGTGCGTGTCGGCGCCCGGGGGCGCGACGCCAGCGGCGACCAGCGCCGCGAGCCAGGCGGTCTCGACGTCGACCATCGCCGCGAGCAGCGCGTCGTCCGAGAGGAGGTCGCCCGCGCGCTCGTCGCCGGGCCAGAGGAGGTCAGCCATGGGGTCAGTGTCGCGGGTAGGTGAGGAAGACCGTCTCTCCCTCGCCCTGCAGGCGGACGTCGAACGCGAATCCCTGCCGGTCCGCGGTGGCCACCAGCGTCGAGCGACGGTCCGCGGGCAGCGACCCGAGGAGCGGGTCGCCGCCCAGCGCGGGCCCGGGCAGGTAGGCGCGGGTGAAGAGCCGGTTGGGCAGGCCGCGGGCGAACACCGTGAGCGCGAAGAAGGGCGCCCCGCCCGACACCGACCCCGGGGCCACGGTCGCGAAGGACCAGTGGCCGGCGTCGTCGGTCGCGCTGCGGCCCCAGCCGGTGAACGTGAACCCGTCCCGGCGCAACGAGCCCGGTTCGCGCGGCACGTGTCCGTCCGCGTCGGCCTGCCACAGCTCGACCAGTGCGTCGGGGACGGGCGTGCCGGCACCGTCGAGCACCCGCCCGTGCAGGCGGACGGCGTCGGCGCGACCGGGCGGCACGAGCTCGCTGTCGCCGGGGTAGGGGAGGGCGTCGTGGAAGAACGGGCCGACCGTCTGGCCGGGGGTCGGGGTGCTCACGCGTCGTCCTCCGTCTCGTCCTCGGTGGGGGTGCGGTGGGTGCCGGTCAACACGATGTCCCAGCGGTAGCCGGTGCTCCACTCGTGCTGCGAGAGGTCGTGGTCGTACGCCGCCACGAGCCGCTCGCGCGACCGCGGGTCGACGACGGTCTGGACGATCGGGTCGAGGTCGAACAACGGGTCGGACGGGAAGTACATCTGCGTCACGAGCCGCTGGGTGAACTCGGTGCCGAACAGCGAGAAGTGGATGTGGGCCGGACGCCAGGCGTTGCGGTGGTTCTTCCAGGGGTAGGGCCCGGGCTTGATGGTGGTGAACCGGTAGGTGCCGTCGTCGTCGGTCAGGCAGCGACCCATGCCGGTGAAGTGGGGGTCGAGGGCGGCGGGGTGCTGGTCGCGCTGGTGGATGTAGCGCCCGCCGGCGTTGGCCTGCCAGATCTCCACGAGCTGGCGACGCACCGGCCGGCCGTCACCGTCGAGGACGCGCCCGGTCACGACCATCCGCTCGCCGATCGGTTCGCCGCGGCCCTGCACGGTCAGGTCGGACTCGAGGGCGCCGACGTCGCGGTGCCCGAAGGCCGGTGCCCACAGCTCGATGCCCTCGGGGTCGACCTGGTGGAGGTCCTTCGTCGGGTGGCGCAGGACGCTGCTGCGGTAGGGCGGGTAGTCGAGGCGCGGTTGCGTCTCGCTCGCGCCGCGACCGAGGGTCCCGGCGATCGTCGCGATCTCGGCGCTGATCTCGGCCTGGGTGGCCAGCTGGTCGTCCGTCACGCGGAGAACGGTAGGGCGGGCGTGGTTCCCCGTGCCGCGCGTCCTTCCACTGACCGGAATCGTCGTGCGAGCATGGCGGCATGGCGGGACGGCTCTCCACTCCCGGGACGACCGTCACGAGCCGCGCCCTGGCGCTCCTCGGCGCGTTCGACGAGGACCACCGCCGGCTCACGCTCACCGAGCTGGCGGCACGCGCCGGGCTGCCCGTGCCGACGGCCCACCGCCTGGTCGGCGAGCTCGTCGCGTGGGGCGCGCTCGCGCGGGACCCGCGGGGACGGTTCGCCATCGGGCGACGGCTCTGGGACCTGGGCCTGCTGGCGCCGGTGCAGACCGGCCTGCGGCAGCTCGCGTCGCCGTACCTCCACGACCTGTACGGCGCGACGCTGGACACCGTGCACCTCGCGGTGCGCGACGGGCTGGAGGTGCTCTACCTAGACCGCCTCGCCGGCAACACCTCGGTGCCGGTCGTCAGCGACATCGGCTCGCGCCTGCCGATGCACAGCACCGGCGTCGGGAAGGTGCTGCTGGCCCACGCACCCCCGGAGGTGCAGGCCGACGTGCTGTCCGACCTGCGCCGCATCACCCCCTACACGGTGGTGCAGCCGGGGACGCTGCGCCGCCAGCTCGCCCGGGTGCTGCGCGACGACTACGCGACCACGGTCGAGGAGATGAGCCTGGGCGCCTGCTCGGTGGCCGTGCCGATCCGCGCCGGGTCCGACGTGGTGGCCGCGCTGGGGATCGTCGTGCCCGGCCTGCGCAACGACCGCGCCAAGTACGTCGCCGCGCTGCAGGTCGCCGCGCAGGGCGTCGGGCGGGCCCTGGCAGCGGCCCGCCGCGATCCGAGCTGATTCCGCCCAGCGGAAGATCGGCGTCGTCGTCGGACGATGCCGCGAGCAGACTGCGTGCATGGACCGCACCATCACGAGCACCAGCGTCGCGATCGTCGGGGGTGGCCCGGCGGGCCTGATGCTCAGCCACCTCCTCGCGCTCGCCGGCATCGAGTCGGTGGTCGTCGAGATCCGGACCCGTCAGCAGATCGAGGAGACGCACCGCGCGGGCATCCTCGAGCAGGACAGCGTCCGGCTGCTCGTCGAGTCGGGCGTCTCGGACCGCGTGCTGCGCGACGGCGACGAGCACGAGGGGATCGAGCTCGCCTTTGGCGGAGGCCTGCACCGGGTCGACTTCCGAGCGCTGGTGGGCGCGTCGTGCCAGCTCTACCCGCAGACCGAGGTCTTCACCGACCTGGCCGACGCCCACGCCCGGGAGGGCCGCGAGGTCCGGTTCGGGGTCAGCGACGTCACCGTCCACGACGTCGGGACCGACCGGCCCGCGGTGTTCTTCACCGACGCCGACGGCACCCACCACGAGCTCCGCTGCGACTACCTCGTCGGTGCGGACGGCTCCCGCAGCACGTGTCGTGGGGCCGTGCCCGAGGCGAGTCGTGCGCAGTACTTCCGCGAGTATCCCTTCGCCTGGTTCGGGATCCTCTGCGAGGCGCCGGCCAGCGCGCCGGAGCTGATCTACAACCACTCCGAGCGCGGGTTCGCGCTGATCAGCCAGCGCACGCCGGCGCTGCAACGGATGTACTTCCAGTGCGACCCCGCCACGGACGTCGCCGACTGGCCCGACGACCGGATCTGGGAGGAGCTGCAGACGCGGCTCCAGGCCAACGGGCACACGCTGCACGAGGGAGCCATCACCTCGACGTCGGTGCTGCCCTTCCGCAGCTTCGTGCAGGAGCCGATGCGCCACGGCCGGCTCGTGCTCGCGGGCGACGCCGCGCACACGGTGCCGCCCACCGGGGCGAAGGGTCTCAACCTCGCCCTCGCCGACGTCCGGGTGCTGGCCGAGGAGCTCGAGCGGGCGATCGTGCGGAAGGACCCGTCAGCGCTCGACGACTACTCCGTCCGCGCGCTGCGCCGGGTGTGGAAGGCGCAGCACTTCTCCTACTGGATGACCACGATGCTGCACACGCTGCCCGAGGCGTCGCCGTTCGACGTACGCCGCCAGGTCGGCGAGCTCACCACGCTGGTCGGGTCGACGGCCGGGTCGAGCTATCTGGCCGAGGGCTACACGGGGTGGCCGACCGCCCGGTGACCCAGCGCGGTGACCTAACGCGGCGTGGGGCTCGACCCCCGGGTCCGCAGCTCCTGCCACTGCCCCTCGGACACGACCTCGACAACGCCGTCGACCACCGCGATGGCGGTCTGGTCGTCCATCGCGTAGGCGGGGTTGGGGATGCTCGCCGCCCACTCCTCGGCGATGGCGATCGAGTTGCCGGGCCTGCCGTCAGCGGCGAGGTGCGGGCAGATCGAGAAGTCGACGAGCCCCAGCGTGGAGTCGTCGCCCGACGGGGGCCGCCACTGGATGAAGTCGTCGCCGACCACCGGGGTCATCACCATGCTCCCGGCGCTGAGCCCGACCCACACGGTCTGCGTGAGCGACGGGATCAGGTCCACGAGGCCCGACTCGCGCATCCAGTGGCACAGGTAGAGGACGTCGCCGCCACCCGCCAGCAGGACGTCGGCCTCCCGCACCACCGGCACCCACCGATCGTCACCGAGGCTCGGCAGCGCGGTCAGCTCCAGCACGCCGACCGACTTCCAGCCCAGGTCGACCATCGGGTTCTCGGAGGTGCCGCTGATGAACTCCCACGCCCTGACGCCCGAGGCGAGCATCGGATGCCCGTACGACGCCGTGGGGATGCACAGCGCGGTCGACTCCTCGATCGGCTTGCCGAGGAGCGACACGAGCGTGTCGCGGATGCTGGCGTTGGTCACGCCGCCGGAGGTGAGGAGCAGCTTCACGAAGCCTCCTGGGGGATGAGTGGCGACGCCGACGTTTCGGGCGGCCCTGAAGGATGGTGGCATGAGCGACGACACCGTGCGACCCACCCGCGTCCTGGTGACGGGCGCGAGCATCGCCGGCCCCGCGGCGGCGTACTGGCTCGACCGGATCGGCCACGACGTCACGGTCCTCGAGCGGGCCCCCGAGCCGCGCGAGGGCGGGCAGAACATCGACGTCCGCGGCCTGGCCCGCGACGTGCTCGAGCGGATGGACCTCCTCGACGCCGTGCGCGACGCCGGCACGGGCGAGGTCGGCCTCAGGTTCGTCGACGACGACGGCGGCACCGTCGCCGAGTTCCCGACCGACGCCGAGACCGGTGACGGCCCGACCGCGGAGCTGGAGATCCTGCGCGGCGAGCTGGCCCGCCTGCTGCGGGACGCCTGCGGCGACCGCGTCACCTGGTGGTACGGCGACCACGTCACCGCCCTCGACCAGGACGAAAGCTCCGTGACCGTGAGGCTCGACGGCGGCGACGCCCACGAGTTCGACCTCGTCGTGGTCGCCGAGGGACCGGGCTCGGCCACGCGCGACCTGGTGATGACCGGCGACGACGAGCCCGAGCTCGACCGCCTCGGGATGTACTGCGCGTGGGCGACCATCCCGCGCACCGCGGACGACGACCGATGGTGGCGGTGGATGAGCGTGCCGGGGTCGCGCTCGGTCAACCTGCGACCCGACAACCTCGGGACCACGCGGGCGATGCTCAACTTCATGACCGACGAGACCGGGCTGGCCGACCGGTCGCCGGCCGAGCAGCGCGCCGACCTCCGCGAGCGGTTCGCCGACGTCGGCTGGGAGGCGCCGCGCATCCTCGACGCCCTCGACCGTGCGGACGACCTGTACGTCGACGACCTCACGCAGGTGAAGTGCCCGACCTGGAGCCGCGGCCGCGTGGTCCTGCTCGGCGACGCCGCGTGGTGCGTCACGCCCATCGGTGGCTTCGGCACCTCGCTCGCGCTCATCGGCGCACAGGTCCTCGCGGCGCAGCTCGCCAGGGCGCCGTACACCGAGGCGTTCGCTGCCTACGAGGAGTGGCTGCGCCCGCTGGTCGACGACGTCCAGGACCTGCCGCCCGGCACCCCGCGCGTGGCCAACCCGCGCTCACGCCTCGGCGTCGCGCTGTTCCGGGCCGGGACGAAGCTCGCCGCGACGGCGCCGGCCCGGGCCGCGTTCTCGAAGCTGTCGAGCGACTCGGGCTCGGACCGCACGCTGCCGGACCTCTGAGGGCTGCGGCTCACAGGGGGAGTGAGGTGAGCACGGCGACCTGCCAGCCGTCGCCGGTGCGCGCGAGCTGGTAGCAGAATCGCTCCTGCTCGGTGCCGCCGTGGCTCCAGCGCACGTCGGCCCAGATCGCGTCGTCGCTCGCGGCCAGGATCGTGATGTCGGGTTCCGCGGTGTCGACGCCGTCGTACTGCGCCCAGGACGAGGCGAAGAACTGCTCGGTCTGGGTGCGGTCGCCGACCGCGATGGCCTGCCCCGGGAAGAGCACGAGCGCCGGCACGGCGTAGAGGGAAGCGACGGCTCGCTCGTCGCGGTCGAGGAGCGCGGCGGCGTACTGGTCGAAGAACTCGTCGGTGATCTGTGTGGTGTCCATGGCACCACCGTGACGGCCGAACCAGACACGCCGGTGTCGTGTTCCGAGGATTCGTCTAGCGTCGAGGGATGGATCTCTCGTCCGCCTCCCGGGACAGCCACCTCGCCCTGCGTCGGGTGGAGCGGCAGCAGTGGTTGGTGGAGCGGTTGTACGCAGCCCACGGCGCTCTCCTGGTCCTCGACGACCTGGCCCGGGAGCTCGGCGTCTCCGCCCGCACGGTCGCGCGGGACGTCGCGCGACTCCGCGACGCCGGCCTGCCGCTGGAGAGCCGCCAGGGCCGTGATGGCGGCGTTCGGCTCGACGTCACGCCGGACCGGTTACGGGCCGTCGACCTCGACCTGCCGGAGATCGCCGCCCTGCTGTCCTCGCTGGCCGTGCTCGGGCCGACCGTCAGCCCCAGCGCCACGTCCGCTGCGCGCAAGCCCGTCGCCGCGCTCCGCCAGCGAACGCCGACGGCGTCAGCGCCGCTCAGCGCGTCCTCGGGGGAGGTCCGCCCGCCTGATGTGAGGCTCGACCCATGACCGAGATGCCGCCCGAGGACAGGGCGTTGTTCAAGCGGCTCAAGGCGTGGAAGCACCGGCCGAAGGACTTCAGCCCCGGCTCCGAGGCGGACCCGACTCCTCGCCAGGTCTACGACCGCCTGATGAGGGAGTCGTTCGCGCCCGCGCTCCGGTCGGCGGGGTTGAAGGGGTCGGGCGGTCGCTTCGAGCTGCCGTCCGAGACGCACTGGTCGCTGCTGGGGTTCCAGAAGTCGAGCCACAGCGACTCGAACAGGCTCGAGTTCACGGTGAACCTCTCCGTCATCAGCAGGCAGGTGTGGGAGGAGCAGGCTCCGACCAGAGCACACCGCGGGACGAAGCCCGCTCCCAGCACCTTCTACGGGTCGTGGGCCGACCAGACCCGCATCGGGCTCCTCACCCCGTCCGGCGAGGACCTGTGGTGGTCGCTCGACCGAGGCGAAGATCCGCGCGTGGTGGAGGAGCATGTCGTCTCCACCCTGCTCGACCTCGCCGTGCCGTGGTTGGTGGCACGGTCGAGTGCGTAGGTCGGGTCGCGCGGAGCCGCCGGGCAGCTATCCGGCGGCGCCCAGCGCCTTCACCTCGTCGCGGCCGGCGACGACCGCCGCGTGCTGTCGGGTGACGACCTCGCGGAAGCCGGAGCTGAGGTCGAGCTCGAGAGCCTTCTCGTACTCCGAGACCGCGTGGTCCTCGCCGGTGGCGGCGGCCTTCAGGACGCCGGATGTGTCGTCACCGGTCAGTGCGTCCTTGAGCGAGATCCAGCCGCGGTGGAGGGCCGCCGCGGCGGACCCGCTCTCGTCGACGTCGTCGCCGTACTCGTGGCCGAGGGCGACGATCTCGCGGTGGAACCCGGCCCGCTGGCCGGAGAGGCGTTGGAGGGTCTCGGCCCACTCGGGGTGGTCGCTGTCGCGCAGCTTCTCGGCTGCGTCGGCGAAGCCGCGCTCGCCGTCCTTGAGCGTCTCCACCAGCTCCTTGGCGGCCTTGGCGTCGTCAGACATCGTGCGCTCCTTCGTGTTGGGGTCGCTCCATGGTCTCCTGCCGGGGCGGGCGCCGGATCACCCGTGAGGGTGCCCGGCGGCGTCGTGATGGCCCGTCGGGGTGATTCCACTGGACGGAAAGCGGCGGTGGTGGCCCGGATGTGGCGGGTGTCACGGTGAGGTCGCACCCGACCCCCGCCGAGGAGCCCACATGTCCACCGCCCAGACCGAGTCCGCACGCAGCGCCCCGTCCGCCGGGAGGGCCTGGCCCGTGATCCTGTGCTGGGTCGCGGTCGCCCTCGACGGGTTCGACCTCGTCGTCCTCGGAGCCGTCATCCCGACGCTGTCGAAGTCGGGCGACCTCGGGTTCACCGACTCCTCGCTCACGCTGGCCTCCACGCTGGGGCTGGTCGGAGTGGGACTCGGTGCCGTCACGATCGGACCCCTCGCCGACCGCTTCGGACGACGCCGGAGCCTGATCGCGAGCATCGCCCTCTTCTCCCTGCTGACCATCGCGGTCGCCTTCGCACCCGACGTCCCCACCTTCATCACGCTGCGCTTCCTCGCCGGCCTCGGGCTCGGCGCGTGCCTGCCGACCGCGCTGGCCTACATGACGGAGGCGGCGCGCCCCGGACGGGGCGGGACCGCTGTCACCCGGATGATGACCGGCTACCACGTCGGTGCCGTGCTGACCGCGCTGCTGGCCCTCTGGCTCGTCGAGGACCGCGGCTGGGAGTCCATGTTCATCGTCGGCGGGGTGGCCGGCCTGCTCGTCGTCCCCGTCCTCTGGGCCAAGCTGCCCGAGTCGGAGACCTACCTGCGTGCCGTGGCCGAGCGCGAGAGCGGCGCGGCGACGAGCGTCCCGCGCAGTGCCGACGTCGTGCGCGGCGCCTACCTCCGCGTCAGCATCGGGCTCTGGGTCGCGTCCTTCATGGGCCTGCTGCTGGTCTACGGCCTCAACACCTGGCTGCCCAAGATCATGGGGGAGGCGGGCTACTCCATCACCGCCGGCACCCAGCTGCTGCTGGTCCTCAACCTCGGTGCGGTCATCGGCCTGCTCGTCGCGGGCGCGATCGCCGACGTGCGGGGCAAGAAGCCGACCGTGCTCGCGTGGTTCGGCCTCGCCGCAGTGTTCCTCGCCCTGCTGTCGGTCAAGCTCGAGAGCACCCTCGCCGTGTACGCCGCGGTCCTGCTGGCCGGGATCTTCGTGTTCAGCGCCCAGGTGCTGGTCTACGCGTTCGTCGGCCACCTCTACCCGCCGGAGATCCGCGGCACCGCCCTGGGCATGTCGGCCGGCGTCGGCCGGATCGGTGCCATCGTCGGGCCGTCGCTCGGCGGCCTGCTCGTCACCGCCGGCATCGCCTACCCGTGGGGCTTCTACGCCTTCGCGCTGGCCGCGGTGCTCGCGGTGGTCGCAATGTCGCTGGTCCCCGCGCACGTCCGGGACAGGGCTGCCGAGGCCGCGCGCGCCTGAGCAGGCCCGTCTACGCTCCCTGCTGCGCGGGTGATCGTCACGGGCGCAGGAAAGCACGACGAGGGCCTCAACCTTCGGCCGGGGTGGTGTCTCTGTAGTGGTGATGGGACACGACGCTTCTTTCTCCGACTTCATGGCCGCCCGGTGGTCGTCGCTCTACCGCACGGCGTACCTCCTCACCGGCTCGCACCACCAGGCCGAGGACCTGCTCCAGGACGTGCTGGCGCGGACCTCGGTGCGGTGGCGCTCGATCCGCGACAAGAACCTCGCCGAGGCCTACGTCCGGCGTGGCCTGGTCAACCAGGCCGCGCGCGGATGGCGTCGGCGCGGTCGCGAGTCGCTGGTCGAGGAGCTGCCGGACGCCGGTCACGGCGGGGGAGTGGACGTGCACGCCGAGCACCTGGCGCTGTGGGACGAGATCCGTCGCCTGCCGCCACGGATGCGCGCCACGCTCGTCCTGCGCTACCTCGAGGACCGGCCCGAGAGCGAGGTGGCCGAGCTCCTCGGGGTGTCGGTCGGTTCCGTCAAGAGCCAGACGCACCACGCCCTCAAGCGGTTGCGTGCCGCGATGACCGAGATGGAGCCCATGCCATGACGATCCCCGACATCCGAGAGACCCTGACCGCGGTGCGCGACTCCGTGCCCGTGCCCCCGGTGGACCAGGTCGCCTTCCGGGCGCGAGTCCGTGGGGCCAGGCGTCGCCGCGTCGCGGTCCGCGCGATCGGTGTCGGTACGGCGGCCGCCGTGCTGGCCGCGGTCGTCACCGTGGCTCCCCGGCTGGTCGACGCCGACGGGCAGCAGGTGGCCGCGCAGTCGGCGGCGCCCCGGATCCCGGTCGCGGTCGGCGGGCAGGTCCGCCTCCTCGGCGACGACGGCGAGCTGACCGGCAGCGGGTCGACCGGCACGATCGTCGGCACCGTCGACGGTGACGTCGTCACCCTCGACGCGGGCGTGCTGAGCGGACCGGGGGACAGCCGCACGTCCGGGGTCGTCGCCGCCTACGCCAGCAGCGCCGGCGTCACGTACCAGTCCGACGACCTCTCGATCACGCTGCCGGACGGGCGGACGGCCCCCGCCGACGACCCGCTGGTCGCGGCGGGCGACGCGGGGTGGGTCACCCAGCACGATCGCGTCCTCACGGTCCACGGGCCGGCGGGCGACCACGTCCTGCGGCTCGGGAGCGACGGGTCGAGGTCCCAGCCAGGCACGGTCGAGGTCGGAGGCGCGATCGTCGCGGTCACCGCCGACGGAACCGTCGGCCTGTACGACGTCTCCGGCGCCCGCCGGGCGGGGTTCCTCGGCGGTGTCACCGGCGCGATCTCGCCCGACGGTGCGACGTACGCCTACGCGGCCAACGCCGAGGAGCGCGCCGCGGGGATGCGACCGGGCCTCGTCCTCCACGACGTCGCCACCGGCACGACCCGGGGTGTCTCCCTCGGCCAGGACGCGGTCGACCTGGCGTGGCACGACGGGCGGCTGCTCGTCCTCACCGAGGAGGGCACGAGCCGCACCCTCTGGGAGTGCGACGTCCTCGCCTGCCGCTCGCTGGTCACTGCTGCGGACGGGGACCTGTCGCTGCGGTGACGGGCAGGCGTACGACGAAACGGCAGCCGACGACGGAGTCGTCGCCGCCGACGTTGGCGACCTCCACGCTGCCGGCGTGGGCCTCGACGATGCCCCTGACGATGGCGAGGCCGAGACCGGCGCGGCCGGCGGCGTGGGGAGCGGCGGGGTCGGCGGGGGTCCGTGCCTCCGCACCCCGGAAGGCGATGTCGAAGACCCGGTCCATCGTCTCCGACTCGATCCCGCCGCACTGGTCGGCGACGGTGAGCTCGACCTCGTCGCCGATCGTCCGGGCGCTGACCTGCACCGAGCCGTCGGTCGGGGTGTGGCGGATGCCGTTGATGATGAGGTTGCCCAGGACCCGGCCGATCCCGGCGGGGTCGACGGCGACATGGAGCCCGGGCTGCACCTCACCACCGAGATGGACGCGTTGCTCGCGGGCGACGGCATCGGCTCCGGCGATCGCCTCGCTGACGAGGTCGCCGAGCAGCACCACCTCGGGGTGCAGCTTGAGCACGCCGGCGTGGATGCGGGAGAGCTCGAAGAGGTCGTCGACCATCGCGACCATCCGGTCGACCTCGCCGCGGATCTGGCGGTGGTAGCGCGGCGGATCGATGGCGATCCCGTCCTCCAGCGCCTCGGTCATCGCCCGGATGCCGGCGAGCGGCGTGCGGAGGTCGTGCGAGACCCAGGAGACGAGCTCACGACGCGACTCCTCGAGCCGTGACTCGCGGGCCGAGGCCTCCTCGAGCCGGGCTCGGGCACTCGCCAGCTCGCCGGCCAGCTCGCGCAGCTCGGTGGGGACACGGGGCGCCTCGGTGTCGGTGACGTCCTCGTCGCCGAGCCGCCGGACGTGGTCGCGAACGGACCGCGACCACCGCACCAGGGCGTGGGACAGGATGCCCGCGACCGCGAGGGACATGACCGCGGCCGACAGGGTCACCAGCATCACCACGCTGAGGTCGTGGGACGAGAGCAGCATCAGCTGGGCGACGGCGACGACCCCGACCAGCACGGTCAGGGTCGAGACGACCGACACCAGCGCGAGCTGCCAGCGCAGCGACCGTCCGCGCAGTGACCACCCGGCGAGCAGGCCAGCGACACCGACCACGGCACCACCACCGGCCGCAGTGAGGATGATGACGAGCTGGTCGTTCACGAGGCGGCGTCCCAGCGGTAGCCGATGCCCCAGACGGTCACCAGGCGGACCGGCGTGGTGGGGTCGGACTCGACCTTCTCCCGCACGCGGCGCACGTGGACGGTGACGGTGGACGAGTCGCCGAACGACCAGCCCCAGACGTGGCGCATCAGGTCCTCCCGGCTGAAGGCCTCACCGGGGTGGGCGGTGAGGAAGGAGATCAGGTCGAACTCGCGCAGCGTGAGCACCCGCTCGGCACCGGCCTGCGTCACGGTACGGCGCCGACGGTCGACGACGAGGTCGCCGTCGGTGGTGACGGGCGGCAGCGCGGGTGTCGCGTCGCCGCCGCTGCGCCGCAGGACCGAGTCGACGCGCAGCACCAGCTCTCGCGGGCTGAAGGGCTTGGTGACGTAGTCGTCGGCGCCCGTCTCGAGGCCCAGGACGCGGTCCTGCTCCGCACCGAGCGCGGTGAGCAGGATGACGGGGACATCGGACTGGAGCCGCAGCCGACGGCACACCTCGAGCCCGTCGAGGCCGGGCATCATCACGTCGAGCACCACCAGGTCGGCGCGCTTGCGCTGGTGGGCTCCGAGCGCTGCGGACCCGTCGCCCGCCTCGTCGACCTCGTGGCCGGCGGCCTCGAGGTAGGACACCACGACCTCCCGGACGGTGACGTCGTCGTCGACGACCAGCACCCGCGCCACGTCAGCCGCCCGTCCGACGGGCGCGGACGGCGCCGGCCACGCCGACCGCGGCCACGGTCGCCAGGGTGAGCAGCGACCAGGACACGAGGTAGGGCCGGTCGAGGAGGGTGGCGTTGTCGGGGCGCGCGCCGAAGCGTCCGAGCACCGGGATCGCCATCACCGAGACGCTGCCCCACACCACGAGTGCGAGGGTGGCGGGCGCGAGCCACGGTCGGGGCAGGACGCGTCGCGCGAGGACCGCCAGCACGATCGCGACGCCGGCGATGACGCCGTCGTGCAGCGCCACACCCGCGCCCAGCCACACGGCGACCTCGACCAGCTGCACCGGGTCCTGGCGGGTCAGCGCGAGCACGGCGCCGTACACCCCGAGCGCGACGCCGAGCGCACCGACGGTCAAACGCACGGGGCTCACGTCGTCACCTCCAACGAGGCCAGCCACTTGGTCTGGAGCACGCCGGGCCGGTTGGGCGCGATCACGCGGCACGGGAAGCCGTGGTCGACGGACAGCGGTTCGCCCGCCAGGTCGAGAGCCAGGAGCGTGCGGGCGTCGGCGGCGAAGCCCGCGGGCAGGATCGTCGCGCGATAGGGCCCGCTCGGCTGGAGCGAGCGCACGACCACGTCGCGGTCGGCCGGGGCGGAGGCAGCGGCCAGCACGTCGGCCACCCGGACCCCGGACCACCGACCCTCCGCGCTCCAGCCCTCGACGCAGGCGATGGGCAGGTCGACCTCGTGCTGGTCCATCGCCCGGAGGTCGGCCAGCCGGAGCCGCGAGCGCACCTCGCCGTCGACGACGACCTGCAACGCCCAGGCGGGGTCGGTCGCCGTGTCGAGCACGTCCGCCGAGGCGGCGCTCTTGTTGATCGGGACGCCGCCGGGCCCCTCGCCCGAGCGGACGGCGAGGACGCTGACGCGGCGCAGCCACGGCACCGTCCCTCCGGCGGTCGCCAGCACCGCCACGCCGGCGGCCACCCAGGTCGACCGGAGCAGCGTGCGGCGCGAGAGCACGCCGGCCGACCGGGCGGCGGGTCGGTCGAGCGCGTCGCTGTCGACGTCGGCCCCGAGTGCGGCCCGGATGCGCGGGAGCTTCACCGCGACGTGCACCAGCAGCGCTCCGATCGCGACCCAGGCGATGGCGTAGTGGGTGGTGCGGAAGGAGAACTCGCGCCACGGATACCACTGGGCCGCGTTGGCCAGGCCCGTCGCGAGCTGGAAGATCGCCGTCGCGACGAGCACGGCGATCGAGGCGCGCTCCAGGCCGACGCCGACGAGTCGGCGCCCCGCCCGGAGGTCCACCCGCTCGAAGAGGAGGGGATAGACCGACCAGAGCTTGACCAGCAGGAGCGGCACCGCGGCACACCCGGTGACGACGTGCAGCCCCTGGGTGAGGCGGTAGCCCCAGGCCGGGCCCGTGGGGAACGGCACGACGGGCGACGGCGTCTGCGCCCAGTGGCTGACGAGGCCGGTCAGGAAGCAGGTGCCGAAGCAGATGCCGAGCCACAGGCCGACGCGCGCCGCCACGGCCGGGCTCCGGAGCCGGGAGGTGAAGTCGTCGGGGTGCGGGATCTTCACGGTTGCTCCGCCAGCACGGTGGCCCAGCGGGCTTGCTGCGCGTCGTCGAGGGTGCTCAGCCGGTGCGCCGACACCAGCACCATCCCGGCGGCGGCAGCGACCGCGGCGACGTCGTCGACGGCCAGGAACGCCCAGCGGAACGGGCGGCAGCGCCCGTGGGGGACCTCCAGGGTCGACCAGCCCGACGAGGAGCCCGACCCCGGTGCGGCGACTTCGACGACGGCCTGCCCGCCCGGCCGGAGCACCTCGCGGATCCGGCGGAGCAGTCGCGCCGGGTCGCCCGCGATGCCCACGTTGCCGTCCGCGAGGAGCACCGTGCTCCAGGATCCCTCGTCCGGCACCGTGTCGAAGACGTCCGCCACCACGGCCTCCGCGCCGCGTTGCCGGGTGAGGTTCACCGCCTCGGCGACGACGTCCACGCCGAGGGCGCGGTGCCCCCGCAGCGTGAGCTCGTGGGTGAGTCGACCGGGCCCGCACCCGACGTCGAGCGTGGGGCCGTCGCACAGGTCGAGGAGGGCGTGGTCGTCGTCGTCGGCCGGGCTGGTCCACGACTCGACCGGCAGCTCCGACGGGCCTCGCCCGGAGGAGTGGGCGACCCGGGCGCGTGCACCGCGCAGGGCGTAGGTGAACGCGTCCGTGAAGGACAGCTCGGCGCTCACTCCCGCCCCTCCCATTCCCTGAAGGACGCGGCGAACTGTGTGTGCGGAGCGAGCCGGGCCACCTCGGCGGCGTCCGCCACCGTGTCGACGTCGCGCAGCGCGGCCGTCACGCCCACCCGGTGACCGGCGGCACGCAGCGCCGACCGGGTGTCGTCGTACGTCGTCGGGGTGGACATCGCGACCCCCGCGAGCGGCACCGACACGGCGGGGTCGCGCCGGGCGAGCAACCACCAGCCGCCGTCGTCGGCGGGCCCGAGACAGGCGTCGAAGGCCGCCAGGTCGGCCACGGCGCCGTGCAGCAGGTCGGGCGTCAGCTGCGGGGTGTCCATGCCGATCTGGAGGACGGTGCCGTGACCGGCGTCCTCGTGGGCGGCGACCAGGCGTTCGGCGAACGTCGCCCCGCGCTGGGGAGTGACGGTCCACCCGCTCACCGCGGCGGCGAGCTGGGCACCACGAGCTCCGCCGGCCAGGTCGCCCTCGAGGGCGAGGTGGCCGGTGAAGCCGGGGGCGGCGTCGACCGCGGCGATCGTGTCGAGCAGCGCGGCGGCCGCGAGGTCGGCCGCCACCTCGTCGCCCGTGGCCGCCGCGAGCCGGGTCTTGGCCCGACCGGGCACCGGGACCTTGGCCATCACCAGGACGGTCGCGGTCACGACAGCACCCGCCAGAAGTCGCGGGCCGCCCGAGCCGTGCCGACGATCGAGCCGGACACCTTGGAGCGGGTGCCCTCGGCCCGCGGGTGGTAGGCGACGTCGTGCTCGACGACCCGCCACCCGGCGCGGGTGACGGCCTGGAGGAGCTCGACGGGGTAGCCGAAGCGGCGGTCCTGGAGGTCGAGGTCGAGCATCGCCTGCCGGCGGAAGACCCGCATCGGTGCGATGTCGTGGACGGTCGTGCCGATCGAGCGCCGCAGCCACGCCAGGATCAGCGCGTTGCCCAGCCGGGCGTGCCACGGCCAGATCCCGCGGCGCGTCGGGCGCCGCCGGCCGACGGCGATGTCCGCGCGCCCCTCCCGCACGTCGGCGAGCAGCGGGAGCAGGTCGGCGGGGTCGAACGAGCCGTCGCCGTCCATCACCGCGACGTAGTCGTGCGTCGCGGCGACGAGACCGGCGTGGACCGCTGAGCCGTAGCCGGGCACCGGCTCGACGGCCACACGGGCGCCCACGCCGCGGGCCACCTCGGCCGTGCCGTCGCGCGAACCGTTGTCGACGACGATCACGGCGAGCTCCGCAGGCACCCTCGACAACAGGGCCGGGAGCGCCAGCGCCTCGTCACGGCACGGCAGCACGAGGTCGCAGACAGTGGTGGCGCTGGTCATGCTCTCGACCCTAGGTCGTCCGTTCGCTGAGCGAACCATCCCCAGGGCTTACGAAACTGTGACGGACGATCCCGCCAGGTGGGCCGTGCCCGTGCCACCCCTAGGGTCGAGGTCATGACCGCGAGGGACCCGGCCGTGCGAGTGGCCGCGCTGGGCCTGGTGGCCGCGGCGGTCGTCCTGCTCGCGTCCTTCCTCGTCCCTCCGCTCGCGGGGTGGGACGTCGACGCCCGCAGCGACATGCTCGGTGTGCCGCCCACCCACGGCTACTGGCAGGCCAAGGTCGGCGTCGGCACGCTGCCCGCCATCGTCCTGGCCGGCCTCGGCGTGTGGCGGGCGGAGGGGTGGGCACGGGCGTGGTCGTGGCGCCGGCTGCTGCTGGCGTCGTACGTCGTCGCGGTGGCGTGGCTGATCTCCCTGGCGCTCGTCGACGGGACCGACGGGTTGACCCGGGTGATGACCAACCACCACGAGTACCTCATCACCTCCCGCGAGGTCACCGACGTGCCGGCGATGCTGCGCGAGTACGTCGACCGGATCCCGAACTCGCACCCGGACAACTGGCCGACCCACCTCGCGGGCCACCCGCCCGGTGCCGTGCTGTTCTTCGTGGCCCTCGTCCGCGTCGGCCTCGGCGGTGACCTGGCCGCCGCGCTCTCGATCGTGGCGGTCGCGGCCAGCATCCCCGCGGCGACCCTGGTGACGCTGCGCCGGCTCGGCGTCGACCGGCTCGCGCGGCTGGCGGCCCCCTTCCTCGTGCTGAGCCCGGCCGCGGTCTACCTCGCGGTGTCGGCCGACGCGGTCTTCGCGGCGTGTGCGGCCTGGGGGCTCGCGGCGCTCGCGGCGTCGGCCACCTCGGTGTCACGGCGTGGTCTCGCCGGCTGGGGCGTCGTCGCCGGCGTGCTGCTCGGCTGGTGCGTGATGAGCTCCTACGGCCTGCCGCTGCTCGGTGTCCTGGCGCTCGCCGTGCTCTGGCTGGCCCGCTCGTGGTGGCCGCTGCCGATCGCTGCGGCCGCCGCCCTGGTCGTCGTCCTCGGCTTCGCCGTGGCCGGGTTCGCCTGGTGGGAGGCCTACCCGGTGCTGGTCGACCGCTACTGGGACGGCATCGCGGCGACCCGCCCGGCGTCGTACTGGATGTGGGGCAACGTCGGCGCGCTCCTCGTCTCGGCCGGTCCGCTGCTGGGAGCCGGTGTCGCCGTCGCGGCGCGCCGGCACTCGGGGGAGGCGCGGACGATGTCGGTGCTCGCGCTGGCTGCACTGGCCTCCGTCGCCATCGCCGACCTCACCCGGATGTCGAAGGCCGAGGTGGAGCGCATCTGGCTGCCGTTCGTCCCGTGGATGACGCTGTCGCTGGCGCTGCTGCCGACGACCTGGCGGCGGTGGGGGCTGGCCCTCCAGGTGCTCGCCGCGCTGCTCGTGCAGCACCTGCTCTACACCTCGTGGTGAGTCGAGTGCGCTCCCGGCAGTAGTTGCGCCGGGCCTGCGCACTCGACCGGGTCACGTCCGCAGCGGTGCCGTCGCGAACGCGGCGAGGCCCGTCGCCGGGTCGACCCCGGCGCGGAAGCCGAGCGCGCTGGCGGCCAGCTCCGGGGACGCGACCACGTGCCGCACGTCGCCGGGACGGAAGCCGCCCGTCACCTCGGGCTCGAGGTCACGCCCCGTCCCTGCGGTGACCTGCCGTGCGACGTCGAGGATCGTGATCGGCGTGCCCGAGCAGACGTTGTACGCCGCGAAGCGGGGCGTGGCCTCCGACGCCACCTGCTCGAGGGCCAGCACGTTGGCGCGGGCGACGTCGTCGACGTGGACGAAGTCGCGCACCTGGCCGCCGTCCTCGAAGACCTGCGGCCGCTCACCGCGCTCGAGCGACGACCGGAACATCGCCGCGACGCCGGAGTAGGGGGTGTCGCGCGGCATCCCCGGCCCGTAGACGTTGTGGTACCTCAAGGCCACGGCACCGGCTCCCGCCTGCCGCACCCACGACGAGGCGTAGTGCTCCTGGGCCAGCTTGCTCGCGGCATAGCTGCTGCGCGGGTCGAGCCGGGCATCCTCCGGCACCAGCGCCCACGCGAGCGAGCCGTCGCAGACGGGGCAGTGGTTCTCGAAGTCGCCGCCCTCGAGGGTGGCGACCTCGCGCGCCGGCGGCTGCTGGGCGCCGTGGTCGGGGCAGGTGTAGCGACCCTCGCCGTACACGACCATCGAGGAGGCCAGGACCAGCCGGTCGACGCCGGCCTCGTGCATCGCGGCCAGCAGCGCCGTCGTCCCGAGGTCGTTGTGGGAGGCGTAGGCCGGCAGGTCGCCGACGCGCACGCCCGCGCCGACCAGCGCGGCCTGGTGGCAGACGACGTCGGTGCCGCGCAGCAGGTCTGCCCACTCGTCGGACGCCGCCTCGCGGACGTCCATCAGGTGCACGCCGTCGGGCGGGACGGCGCTGCCGTGGGCCGAGTCCAGCATCAGGTCGACGCCGACGACCTCGTGGCCGGCGGTGACGAGCTGCTGCCCGATCGCGGTGCCGATGAAGCCGGCCGCACCCGTCAGGAGGACCCTCACCGGCCCGGCACCTCGTAGGTCAGCTCGACGCCGTCCCACCACGAGCCGCAAGCGCAGTCGTCGGGATCGGGCAGCGCGCCGATCGCGTCGGAGAGCAGGCCGGTCAGGCGCTCGAGGTTGGCCCGGAAGAGCGCGAAGACGTCCTCCTGCCCGACGCCCTCGCCGGACTCGGCGCCGGCGTCCATGTCGGTCACCAGCGCGAGGGAGGCGTAGCACTGGCCCATCTCGCGCGCGAGCGCGGCCTCGGGGGCGCCGGTCATGTTGATCAGGTCCCAGCCCTGCTCGGCGTAGTGGCGCGACTCCGCGCGGGTCGAGAAGCGCGGGCCTTCGACGACCACCATCGTGGCCCCGTCGTGCACGTCCGGGTCCGCACCGGACAACGCGGCGCGCACACCCGGGCAGTACGGGTCGGCGAACGGCAGGTGCACGGCGCCGGACTCGACGAACGAGCCGACGCGGCGGAAGGTCCGGTCGACCAGCTGGTCGGGGACGACGAGGTCCCCGGGCGCGACGCTGTCGCGGAGCCCGCCCACCGCGCAGGGCGCGAGCACCTGTCGTACGCCGAGCGAGCGCAGGGCCCAGGCGTTGGCGCGGTAGCCGATGCCGTGGGGTGGCGCCTCGTGGTGCTTGCCGTGGCGGGGGAGGAAGGCGACCGACCGGCCGGCCACCTCTCCCACCGCGATCGGCGCCGACGGGGCGCCGTACGGTGTCGCGACCTCGTGCTCCGTCGCGTCGCGCAGGAAGGAGTAGAACCCGGAGCCACCGATCACGGCCACGTCAGCGCGAGGGGTCGTCATGTCGTCACCCTAGCCAGCGACCCCTGTGGCGAATGGGCTGGCCTGTAGGCCGGGTTCTGTGACGCCCGGTTCGAGAACCGGGTGCCGGCGACCATCCATCTACGAGAGCCGTTGCCGACTCCCTCCAGCGATCTACCCGTGTGCTCGGGCGGGCCGCCCTCGGACGCACACTGTCTGATCTTGCTCCGGGTGGGGTTTACCTAGCCGCACCGGTCACCCGGCACGCTGGTGGGCTCTTACCCCACCGTTTCACCCTTGCCGCCCTCGGCCGGAGCCTCGTGCGGCGGTCTGTTCTCTGTGGCACTGTCCCGCGGGTTGCCCCGGATGGTTGTTGACCATCACCCTGCCCTGTGGAGCCCGGACCTTCCTCGGCGCTCCCCGAGGGGAGCGACGCGGTCGCCCGGCCAGCCCATTCGCGACCCCAGTGTGGCAGGAGCAGGCCCGCTCAGGCGAGTCGGGTGATGTCGACCTGCACACGCATCGACGACGTCGCGGAACCCGAGTAGATGCCGTGCAGGGGGCGTACGTCGAGGTAGTCGCGCCCGGTCGCCACGACGACCCACCGATCGCCCGGCTCCAGGTCGTTCGTCGGGTCGTAGGCGTGCCACCCGTCGTCCCACCACTCGATCCACGCGTGCGACTCGCCGGCGACCGTCTCGCCGATGGCGGCGTCGGCGAGCGGGTGCAGGTAGCCCGACACGTAGCGCGCCGGGATCCCCATGCTGCGCAGGCCCCCCAGGGCGAGGTGTGCCATGTCCTGGCACACGCCGGCGCGCTGCTCCCACGCCTCGGCGGCCGGGGTGGTGGTGATCGTGGTGCCGGGGATGTAGGACACCTCGCGGTGGACGAACTCGCACATCGCGCGCGCCGCCTCCGCCGGGCGCGACGAGGACGCCGCGAGCTCGCGGGCCTGGGCGACGACCTCCTCCGGCGGGGCCACTAGGTCGGGCAGCTCGAGGTACTCGGTCCACCGGTCGCTGATCCCGGGATCGGACAGGTCCTCCCACGACAGCGCCGGCAGCGGCGCGGGCGCGCGCTCGGTGTGGACGGTCGAGGTGGCAGTGATGGTCATGGTGTCGTGCGGGTCGAGCACCTCGAAGGTGGTGACCTCGGTGCCGAAGTAGTCGCGGTAGGACGCCGACCACGGCGTCGGGCTGACCTGCACGCGGGTGTGCACCACGATCTGACCGGGCGCGGTCAACGGTGTCATCCGGGCCTGGTTGTAGGACGCCAGCGCCTTGCCCTCGTAGGAGAAGACGGTCGTGTGGACGATTCGCAGCTGCATCAGATCCGACCCCCGTGCCAGTTGGTGCCTTCGGAGCCGGCGAAGAACCGGCGGGTGACCGACTCGGTCGCCAGGGCGGTGGTGAGCTGGAGCTTCTCCATCTCGCCCGGCAGGTCGGCCACGACGTCGCTCAGCGCGCGGTACTCGAGGTCGGCACGGGTGCGACCGATCAACCGCAACGCGTCGTTCTGGAAGCCGGCCCGTCCGCCGGCCTCGAGGTTGTCCAGGCACTGCTCGGCGCGGTTGAGCGAGAAGACCACCGACCGCGGGAAGAGCCGGTCGAGGAGCAGGAACTCCGCCGCCCCGCGCTCGGTCTCGGCCCCCTTGTAGGTCCGCAGGAACGCCTCGTAGCCACCGCAGGCACGCAGCGTGCTGGTCCACGGAGCGCCCACGCCGCCCGCGTAGGCCGCCGTGGCGACCAACCGGGAGGTCATGTCGGCGCGTTCGAGGCACCGACCGAGGATCAGGAACTGCCAGCCCTCGTCGCGCGTCATGGTCGCGTCGGCGGCGCCGTTGATGAGGGCTGCTCGGTCACGGACCCAGCTGAAGCCGGACGCCGGGCCCTGCGCGCGGAACTGCCCGGTGACGACCGAGCGGTGCGTGGTGTTGATCGACTCCCACATGGCGACCGACAGGGTCTCGCGGGCCCGGCGGGCGCTCTCGCGCGCGGCCGCGAGCACGGCGGCGACCGAGGCGGGGGCCGTGCTGTCGTAGGCGAGCTGCTCCAGCATGAAGCGGGTGTCGACGGTGACGTCGTCGGCCACCTCGACCCCCATGATCGCGAGCAGGTTGCGGCAGGTGGTCTCCTCCGGGTGGGAGGTGTCCTCCAGCAGCAGCTGCGTCTGCACGTCGAGGATGCGGGCCGTGTCCTCGGCGCGCTCGACGTAGCGACCGATCCAGAACATGGACTGGGCGATGCGGCTCAGCACGGGTCGCCTCCCCACTCGTCGCGGCTCTGCTGCTGCTGCTCCTGCTGGTCGCGACCGCTGGTCAGGTCCTCGATCGCCGGTCCGTTGCTGGGCGGCTCCGCCGGGCGCGCGGTCACCGTGACCTCCTCGCGGGGAGCGCCGGACTGGGTGCCCGCCAGCACCCACGTGTCCTTGGAGCCGCCACCACGTGAGGAGTTCACGATCAGCTCGCCCTCGGCCAGCGCGACCCGGGTGAGCCCGCCGGGCAGCACCCACACCTTGGAGCCGTCGTTGACCGCGAACGGACGCAGGTCCACGTGTCGCGGCCCCATGGTGCCGTCGATGAAGGTGGGCACCGTGGACAGCTGCACCACCGGCTGGGCGATGAAGTCGCGCGGCTCGGCCATCACCTTCACGCGCAGGTCGTCGAGCTCGGCCCGGCTGGCCGCCGGGCCGATGACGATGCCCTTGCCGCCGGAGCCGTCGACCGGCTTGACGACGAGCTCGTCGAGCCGGTCCAGGACCTCCTCGCGGGCGTCCGCGTCGCCGAGCCGCCACGTGTCGACGTTGCGGAGCACGGGTTCCTCGCCGAGGTAGTAGCGGATGAGGTCGGGCACGTAGGTGTAGACGAGCTTGTCGTCGGCGACGCCGTTGCCGATGGCGTTGGCGAGCACGACCTGGCCCGAGCGGGCGGCGTCGACCAGACCCGGGCAGCCGAGCATCGAGTCGCCACGGAAGTGCACCGGGTCGAGGAACTCGTCGTCGACGCGCCGGTAGATCACGTGCACGGGCTCGGGACCGTTGGTCGTGCGCATCATCACGCGACCGCGCCGGCACTCCAGGTCGCGACCCTCGACCAGCTCGACGCCCATCGTGCGAGCGAGCAGCGCGTGCTCGAAGTAGGCGCCGTTGAAGACGCCCGGCGTCAGCACGACGACGGTCGGGTCGGCGACACCGGCCGGGGCGGCGGCACGCAGCGCCGCCAGCAGCCGCTGCGGGTAGCCCGCGACCGGTCGGATCCGGTGGGACGCGAAGGTCTCGGGGAGTGCGGAGGCGATGGCGCGCCGGTTGGTCATCACGTACGACACCCCCGACGGCACCCGGACGTTGTCCTCGAGCACCCGGAACTCACCCGCGTCGTCGCGGATCAGGTCGATCCCGCTGACGTGCACGCGCACCCCGTTGGGCGGGCGGATGCTCGCGGCCGCGCGGTGGAAGTGCGAGGACGTGGCGATCACCCGGCGCGGGATGACACCGTCGGCGAAGACCTGACCGGTGTCGTACACGTCGGACAGGAACGCCTCCAGGGCCCGCACCCGCTGGGCGACGCCGCGTTCGATGGTGACGAAGGCCTCCTGCTCGATGACCCGCGGCAGGATGTCGAGCGGGAACGCCCGCTCCTCACCACCGATGTCGAAGGTGACGCCCTGGTCGAGGTAGCTCGACTGGAGCGCCTCGACGCGAGCGGCCAGCTCGGCCCGGGTCATGCTGTCGAGCGTCTGGCGCACCGCCCCGTAGGCGGGGCGGGGGCCGGCGCCGTCGAACATCTCGTCGTAGGCCGCGCCCTGGCCTCCGGGGTAGTTCGCGAACATCGAGTCCATGCTGCGCCACCCTAGGGCCAGCCGGGCCGGCCCGGGTCACGGATTGGTCAGGACCTCGGCACCGGTCGGTGTCACCAGCAGGGTGTGCTCGAACTGCGCGCTGCGCTTCAGGTCGCGCGTGACGACCGTCCACTCGTCGTCCCACATGGTCCAGTCCGGGGTGCCGAGGTTGAGCATCGGCTCGATGGTGAACGTCATCCCGACCTTGATCTCCTCGTCGTGGTACGTCGAGTCGAAGTGCGGGATCACCAGACCGGAGTGGAAGCTGGTGCCGATGCCGTGGCCGGTGAAGTCCCGCACGACGCCGTAGCCGAAGCGCGCGGCGTAGGCCTCGATCACCCGGCCGATGACGTTGACCCGGCGCCCGGGCTTGACCGCCTTGATCGCCCGGTCGAGCGCGGTCCTGGTGCGCTCGACCAGCAACCGCGACTCCTCGTCGACGTCGCCGGCCAGGAAGGTGGCGTTGGTGTCGCCGTGCACCCCGTGGATGAAGGCGGTGATGTCGATGTTGACGATGTCGCCGTCCTGGACGACGGTCCCGTCCGGGATGCCGTGGCAGATCACCTCGTTGACGCTCGAGCACAGCGACTTGGGGAAGCCCTTGTAGCCCAGGGTCGAGGGGTAGGCGCCATGGTCGCAGAGGAACTCGTGCCCGATCCGGTCGAGCTCGTCGGTCGTGATCCCGGGGGCGACGGACGCACCGACCAGCTCCCGGGCCTGGGCGGCCAGACGACTGGCGATCCGCATCTTCTCGATCGTCTCCGCGTCCTTCACCTCGGAGCCCGTGAACGGCGTGGGGGAGGGCTGGTCGACGTACTCCGGACGGGCGATCGAGGCGGGCACGGCACGCCGCGGGGAGACGACGGCGGGGGCTACAGGACTCACGGCAGCGAGTGTAGTTTCTCGGACATGAGCGAGAGTGAGTACTGGTTCTGCCTCACCCACCACACCGTCGAGGGTGCCGACGGCTGCCGCGCCAAGGACCGTCTCGGGCCCTACTCGTCGGCCGAAGAGGCGTCGCGCGCGCTCGACAAGGTCGCGGAGCGCAACGAGGAGTGGGACAACGACCCGAAGTGGAACGACGACGGTCCGGGGTCGGGCGACGGTCTCACCGACGGCACGCCCGACAACTGACCTACTTCTTCGACTTCTTCTTGCCCTTCTTGCCCTTGCCGGTCGCGGAGGCGGCCGCCTTGCCGGCCTGATCGATCACCAGCTGGGCCGCCTCGGTGGCCTTGCGGGTGTTCTTCTCCATCGTGGCGGTCATGTCGGCGAGGGCCTTGCGCACCTCGTCGGCGACCCGCGTCGCGACCTCGCGCGCGACCCGCTCGGCGGTCTCCTGGGCGATCTTCTGCGCGGCGACCGCTGAGTCGATCGCCTGCACGCCGGCCGCGGTGGCCTTGGCGACCGGCGTGCGTCGCGGGTCGCTCGGCACAGTCGTCGCGGCCGGCGCGGCGTCCACGATGGGGGCCGGCGCCTGCACGGCGGGCGTCTTCTTCGCCGTCGCCTTGCTCGCCGCCGCGGAGGTCTTCCTGGCCGCCGGCGACTTCTTCGCCGTCGTCCTCTCCGTCTTCTTCGCTGCCGTGGAGGTCTTCTTCGTCGCGGGCGTCTTCGTCGCGGTGGTCTTCTTGGTGGTCTTCTTGGTGGTCTTCTTCGCGGCCGTGGTCGTGGTCTTCTTCGTCGCGGCCTTCTTGGCGGGCGTGCTCGGGGTCTCGCTCATGGGAGGTGCTCCTCGTCGACGCGGGTGGGTTCGCCCCGATCCTGCCGGGGCGAGCGTCACCTGTCACTCGTGTACGGTGCGCCGGGTGCCAGACGAGGAACCCGCTCGCGCCGCCGACGCCTCGCCGTACGCCTTCGCCGGGATGATCGGCCTGGCCGCCGTCTTCTTCCTCGTCGCCGCCACCCCGACCGTCGTCGACGCGCCGTGGTGGGCGGTCGCGCTGCTCCTCGTGGGGTGGGCAGCCGGGCTGGTGCAGGGCTGCCGCTGGTTCGTACGCCGCCCGGTGGCCGTGCTCGTGCTGTCGGTCGCCCTCGGGGTCGGCTGGTTCGCGGTCGTGCTCGCCGGTGCCCGCTGGTTCGACTGGGCCTGACCCCCGGCGGCTCGGCGCTGCGTGCTCAGCGGGGCGAGACGCGCAGGATGCGGTCGTCGTTGCCGGCGTTGCTCGTCGTGACCAGCAGGTCGCCGTTGGGCAGCGACGTCACGGAACGCAGCCGTCCGTAGCGCTGGAGCGCCGGCGGGGTGGCGACGTCCATCTGGGCCAGGCCGGCGTCGAAGCGGATGAGGAGCAGGCGCTCGCCGCCGAGTGCGGCGACGGCCAGCGAGTCGGCGTACGCACCCCACTGGTCGCCCGAGGTCCAGGCGGCGCCGGAGGTCGCGATCGTCGGGGTGCCCGAGGTCCAGATCGCCTCGGTCTGCTCGCCCGGCAGGGACTGGTCGGTCATCGGCACGCTCTCGTCGTAGCCGGGGCCGGGGTTCCAGCCGTAGTCGGCGCCGGCGAGGACGGCGTTGACCTCGTCGTCGCGGTAGGAGCCGTGCTCGATGCTGACGATCGACCCGTCGGCCCGCTGGGCCAGGCCCTGCACGTTGCGGTGACCGTAGTTGTAGACGAGTCGCTGGCGCGGGTCGCTCGCGTCGGCGAACGGGTTGTCGGGCATGGCCTTGCCGGTGCGACGGTCGACGCGCAGCACCTTGCCGCCCAGCGAGGTCAGCGTGCGCGGGTTGGCCGGGTCGGCGGCGTCGCCGGTGCCGACGTAGAGCGCCTTGCTGTCCGCGTCGAGCAGCACCCGGCACCCGCCGTGGCGCCCGCTCGTGGTGGGCAGCCCGGTGACGACGTGGCGCACCAGCGACGCCTTGCGCTCGTTGGCGCTCAGCTTCCACATCGACACCCGCACGTCGTGCGCGGACCCCTGTTGCCAGCCCTGGCAGGTCCAGAACCGCCGGGTCTTCGCGAACCTCGGGTCGACCGCGATCGACATCAGGCCGGTCTCGCCCGAGACCCAGACGCTCGAGCGCGGGAAGCGGACGGTGCGGCGCTTGCCCTTGCGCACGACGCTCAGCCGCGCCTTGTCGCGCTCGGTGACCAGCAGGCCGCCCGTCCCGATCGACTGCACGTCCCACGGGATGGAGAGCCCGCCGACGATCGTCCGCACACGGAGGTCGGGCACGGCGGGGGCCGCGGCCCGTGTGGCCGCCTCGATCGAGGCGGTGCCGCCGGCGGCGCGGTTGGCCTCTGCGGCGGGGCCGGTCAGCGCGAGGGCGCCGACGGCGAGGGCGATCGAGACTGCTCCGGACAGGGTGCGGCTGGCGCGGGAGGTCATGTCCCGACGCTAGCCCAGTGGTCCCGCTCCCGGCGAGGCACAGCGCGGCGAGGCCGTCAGCGCGGCGAGACCCGGATGACGTGGTCGATGGCGCCGTTGGAGGTGGTGACGAGGAGGTCGCCGTTGTCGGCGGAGGTCACCGACCGCAGCCGGCCGAACTTCATCAGGCTCTCGGGTGTCTCGACCCACTCGAGCACACCCGCGTCGTCGAACTTCATGAACACCATCTGCTGGGTCTTGAGGCAGGCCACGGCCAGCGTGCCGTCGAGCACCCCCCACTGCTTCCCCTCGACCCAGCGCGCACCCGAGGTGGCGAGGGTCGGGAAGCCCGAGGTCCACTTCGCGTCGCGCTGACCGCCGGGCAGGAAGTGGTCGGTCATCTCCACCGTCTCGTCGTACGGCGGTCGCGGGTCCCAGCCGTAGTCGCCGCCGGGGCGCAGCAGGTTGACCTCGTCGTCGCGGTAGCTGCCCTGCTCGACCGACCAGATCGTGCCGTCCTCGCGCTGGGCCAGCCCCTGCACGTTGCGGTGGCCGAAGGTGAAGACGTAGGCCCGGTTGCCGCCGTCGGCGTAGAACGGGTTGTCCGG
Source organism: Nocardioides currus (assembly GCF_003057875.1). GTDB lineage: Bacteria > Actinomycetota > Actinomycetes > Propionibacteriales > Nocardioidaceae > Nocardioides > Nocardioides currus. The sequence continues at coordinate 62,756 of NZ_PYXZ01000013.1, forward strand.
CCACGGCTCGCCCGTGCGCCGATCGAGGCGCAGCACCTTGCCGCCGAGGGTGTCGAGGTTGCGGGAGTTCCCGGACACGTGCGCGTCACCGGTGCCCACGAGGAGGGCGCCGGACGTGCGGTCGATCAGGAGCCGGCACCCACCGTGCTGGCCGGTCGTGGCCGGGATGCCCGCCACCAGCAGCCGGGGCTTGCGGACCTTGCGGCGGACGAGCTTCCACGACATCACCCGGACGTCGTGGCCGGTCGTCGTGGTCCCGCCCTGGCAGGTGTAGATGCGGCGGTTCTTTCGGAAGTCGGGGTCGATGGCCAGCGACATCAGCCCGGTCTCGATCGAGACCCACACGTCCTCGCTGGGGAAGTCGACCCGGCGGCGCTCGCCGCGGGTGATCCGGGTCAGGTGGGCGTTGTTGCGCCCGGTGACCAGCAGGCTGCCCGACGGCAGCTGCTGGACGTCCCACGGGACGCGGAACCCCGCGGCCAGCTCGCGGACCTTGAGCCGGGGCAGCGTGCGGACCTCGCCCTGGAGCGTGCCGACCGTCGCCGGCTCGCGGCGCTCCGCATGATCCGGACGGTCCGACCCGTCGGCGGCGACGCCGTGCGGGGTGGTGAGCAGGCTGACGCCCAGGACGACGACGACCAGCAGAGCACGGCGCATGCCGCGACCATAGTCAGAAGGTGTGCTCGGTCCCGGGGAACGCGCCGCTGCGGACGTCGTCGGCGTAGGCGCGGGCGCCCTCGAGGAGCACGGAGTGCACGTCGGCGTACTGCTTGACGAACCTGGCCATCCGGCCGGTGCGCAACCCGAAGGCGTCCTGCCAGACCAGCACCTGGCCGTCGCATCCGTTGCCGGCGCCGATGCCGATGGTGGGGATGGTCAGCTCCTTGCTGATCTGCTCGGCGACGTCGCCGGGCACCATCTCCATCACGACGGCGAAGGCGCCCGCCTCCTGGACCGCACGGGCGTCGGCCAGGACGCGTTCGCTCGCGTCGCCGCGGCCCTGCACGCGGTAGCCGCCGAGGGTGTGCTCGGACTGGGGCGTGAAGCCGATGTGCGCCATCACCGGGATGCCACCCCGGGTGCACTTCTCGATCACGGGTGCCATCTCGGCGCCGCCCTCGAGCTTCACGGCGTGCGCGCCCGCCTCCTTCATGAAGCGGACGGCGGTGAGGTAGCCCTGCTCGGGGGAGGCCTGGTAGCTGCCGAAGGGCAGGTCGCCGACGACCATCGCGCGACTGACGCTGCGGGTGACGGCGCGGGTGAGGGGCAGGAGCTCGTCGACCGTGATCGGGAGCGAGGTCTCGTTGCCGAGGACGTTGTTGGAGGCGGAGTCGCCCACCAGCAGCAGGTCGATGCCGGCCTCGTCGAAGGTCTGGGCGGTGTACATGTCGTAGGCCGTCAGCATCGTGATCTTCTCGCCGCGCTCCTTCATCTCCCGGAGGTGATGGGTGCGGACCTTCCTGATCGGCGCGGTCGTCGCTGCGGGCGTGCTGCCACTGCCGTACGGCGCGGTCTCTTCGCTCATGCTCTGATCTCCTCCAGACATCTCGCAGCTCCCGGTCGGAGTCCACGGACGCCTTCAGGCTAGACCGCGTCGAGGGGGTACGGCGCTGTGTGAAGCGTCACTGCCCGATCAGCTCTGTCAGGCTCGACGGCCCGGCGTCGACCTCGTCCTCGTCGGCCGAGATGGGCTGGATCGAGCCGATCGACAGCTCGACCTCCGCTGCCCCACCGGTGGCCCCACCGGCGGCCCCGTCGCGCACGGTCAGCCGCACCATCACGTTGCCGCGGGTGGCCCGCACATCCTCGAGGTCGGTGGCCTCCCCGAGCGTCAGCCCGGCGTCCTCGACGGCCTGCTCGAGCGTCGCGCGGATCTGCCCGGGCTTCCCGGCGACGCCGGTGAAGCGGCCGGTGCCGCGGTAGTCGTAGAGCCCGAAGCCGCTGCGCTCGGTGAAGCGCATCGGCACGTCGGGGGCCGGGACGCCGAGGGCGCTGCTGAGGGCCGGGAGGACGTCACGCCCGACGTCGACGACCTCGGCGGACGTCTCGTCGGGGGAGGGGTCGCCGCCCTCGCGGACGTCGGTGCTGCACGCGAGGAGGGTCGCCCCCAGCACCGCGAGCAGCAGGAGCCTGGTCATGGCGCCCACCCTAGGCGGCCGCGTCACGGCCACAGGTCCGCGAAGTCGTCCACCCGGTCACCCACCCAGTCCTTGCCGTCCTCGTAGGCGTCCTGGACCTCCTGCACCGTGGTGTCGACCTCCTTCTCCACCTGGTAGGCCACCTCGTCCCTCGCCCAGTCGAAGGCCATGTCGTTGGCGTCCTGGGTGCGCCCGCCGGTCAGGTCGGGCTCGTCGCCGCGCACGATGTCGGTGAGGTTGCTCAGCGACTCCGGGTTGGTCACGGGGTCGAAGTAGGAGGTGTGGTTGGCGACTCCCTGCCCGAGGTTGTCGGCGTGGAACTCCGGTCCGGCGGCGCTCGTGAACACCTTGGCGCCGAAGTCGGCCTGGGTCGGGTCCTGGCCCATCCCGACGTCGCCGTCGCGACCGAGCCACGAGACGAAGTCGTTGTCGGCCGCCGCCGCGTAGACCTTGCCCTCGGGCATGTGCAGGTCCGCGGCGCTGTTGACGTCGTCCCCGCCGGCGCCCGGGCTGCCGATCAGGGCGAGCGCGTCCGCGTCCAGCCCGACGTCGTGCGCGGCGTGAGCGGCCGTCGTCGAGCCGTAGCTGTGGCCGATGACGGTGAGGTTGGAGTCGGCTTCCTCGGGCCGCTGGTCGCTCGCTCGCAGGCCGTCGACGAAGTCGGCCAGCAGCTTCCCACCCGCCTCGGCCTTGTCCTCGGTGACCACGCTGCCCATGTCCAGGCCATCACCGGGCCAGTCGAGGGCGTTCTCGGGGTTCCAGCTGGGGGCGTCGTAGCCCATCCAGGCGATGGTCGCCGCCGACTCCCCGTTGCGGATGGCCTGCTGCTGGAGCATGTAGGCGTCGCGCCCCTGGCCCGCGATGTTGGTGCCGTCGTTGGTGATGCCCGGCACGATCACGGCGGTGTTGTCGGCCGTGTCGGGGTCGCCGTAGCCGACCGCCACGGCGCCGTCGCCGCCGAAGGCTCCGGGCTGGTAGACGATCAGGTTGACGTCGGTCGTGGTGTCGGGCGGGTCGGCGGTGGTCGGGACGTCGATCGCGTCCTGTGCGGCCTGCGCGCGGTCGAGCAGTCGCTGCTCGGCCTTGGTGAGCTCCTCGCCGGCGTCGACCTTGGCCTGGAGGTCGTCGAGGTCGCGCTCCATCGAGGTGCGGTTGGCGTCGTCACGGTCACCGGTCGGGATGCCGTTGGTGTTGCCGACCAGGTCGGGGTCGCTGATCTTGAGGGCTTCGCGCTCGGCCTGGGTGAGGGCGTTCCACCAGTCGTTGATCGCCTCGGGGTCGCCGCCCAATCTGGTCAGGTCGTTGCGCAGCGCGGCGATGTCGGTGGTGTCGCGATCCGCCTCGTCGCGTCCCTCGCCCGTGGTGTCCACGGCCTCGAAGGCGGCGACCAGCGTGTCCTCCGCGGCGGTGACGTCACCCCAGAACGCGGCGATGTCGTCGACGAGCCGGTCGACCCTGCCCTGCAGCTCCCGGGCGCGGGTCTCGAGGGCGGCGACCTCGTCGGCGGTGCTCTGCCCGATCGCGGTGACCAGGGCGTCGATGTCGTGGTTGACGCCGGTGCGCCGACCGACGAGGGCGTCGCGCCGGGTGGTGAGGGCCACGACCTGGTCGACGTAGGTGTCGCAGGCGACCGCGACCCGGGCGAACGCGGCCCGGGCGGCACCGGTGTCCCGCGCGACGCGCGTCATCGCGTGGTCGGCGGCCTCGGCGGCGTCGCCCGTCCAGTCGGCGGGTGCTCCGTGGGCGGTCATCCACTCCGAGACGTCCGACATGGTGGTGGCGGCGGACCGGAAGGCGGTGGTCACGCTGCTGGCGGCCGGGCTGGCGGTCAGCTCCTGGACGGCCGCGACGTGCGCGGGCACGGTGATCGTCGTCATCACGCACCCCCGGTCGGGGAGGCGTTGCGGTCGGTCCACGCCATCAGCTGCTGGCTGCGCTCGACGACGTCGCTGTCGGCCTGGGCGTAGAGCAGGCGGGCCTCCCGCAACGTGTCGCCGTGGTCGGCGGCGTCGGTGCGCAGGCGCTTGACCTCGGTCATCCAGGTGTCGACGAACGCCCGGGCTGCGCCTTCCACCCGGTCCCCGAGCAGGGTGACGTCGGCGTCGGCGAGGGACTTGCCGCAGCCGCGGACGTCCTCGCTGGTCTCCTCCCAGGCGGTGGCCGCGGTGTCGAGGGCGGCGAGGTAGACACGCAGGCTCATGCGTCCGCCCCCTCGCCGGCCAGCAGCGCCTCGTGCAGCTGCGCGGGGACGTAGAGCGGGTCGCTGGTGATGTTGACCGAGACCGCGTCGTCGGCCGCGCTGGCGATCAGCTCGAACGGCCCCGCGACACCGCGGAGGCGCGGCGACCCGTCGGCGGCGGGCCGCGGCTCCCAGCCGAGCCGGACGAGCAGGTTGCCCAGTGCGCGGAGCAGCGCACGCGCCCCGTCGTCGCCGAGGTCGGCATAGCTCGCCGCGGTCACCCAGCGGCGTACCTCCGGGTGGGCCTGGCTCCACCAGTAGTCGACGCGGGTGGCGGGCTCGTGCCCGAGGTTGAGGCTCAGGGTCGCGAGCACGGTGTCGGCGTGGTGCTGGAGGGCCCGGCACTGCGCCCACGTCGCGCTCGGACGGTCGAGGATCGGCTCGACCGGGGGGAGCAGCACGATGTCGACGTCGGGGTGCCGCTCGCGCAGCACCCGCATCATCGGGTCGGCAGCCACGGCGTCCTCGGGGTCGTCCATGACCCCAGACTCACCCGTCGGGCGCGCGCCGAAACCTGGGGCCCGCCGACTGTGGAGGAACGGCCTTAGCCTCGCCTTAGCCATCGCATGGTTCGCGCTTAGCGCTGCGCGCGCGAATCTCTCCTTCGTCAGCCACACCGTCTCGAGGAGAGAAACCATGACCCGCACCAAGCTCATCGGCCTCGTCGCCGCCGCCATCGTCGTCATCGGCGCCGTGGTGGTGGCCGTCGTCTGGACCCAGGGCGACTCCGCCGAGGCCCGCGAGGCAGGCAGCTGCGAGGGCGCCTCGTTCGTGCTCGAGAGCGAGCGCGAGGACAACGCGACCGAGGTGTCGTTCGAGGTCCAGGCCAGCGAGCCCGGGCAGGCGTGGGACGTCCGGATCGCCCAGGGCGACCAGGTCCTGGTCGAGGGCACCCGCACCACCGACGAGGACGCCGAGATCGACGTCGACGCCTACCTCGCCGAGGGCGCCGCCGGTGACGTCACCGCCACCGCCTCCTTCGAGGGCCAGACCTGCACCGCCACCATCCCCGCCAGCTGATCCACCACCCATCAAGGAGATCACCATGAAGACCAGCACCCGCCTGACCGCCCTCGCCGGCGCCACCGCCCTCGTTGCCGCCCCGCTCACCGTCCTCGCGATGGCCCCCGCCAACGCCGACGTCGACCGCAACGGCCGCTGCGGGGCGGGCGTCTACGAGCTCAGCGTGGACCGTGAGCGCGGCGGCTACGACGTCGACGCCGGGATCGACGGTGTCAAGCCGTTCTCCAGGTGGACCTTCACGCTCACCCATGACGGCAAGCGCCTGACGAAGGTGACCCGCACGGCCGACGACGAGGGCGAGGTCGACGTCGATGCATTCGCGAAGAACACGCGCGGCAAGGACACGTTCGCCTTCACCGCCACGAGCGGTGCCGCGAAGTGCGGCACCAGCATCACCGTCGCCTGATCTCAGGCAGGTGGTCCGAGGTCGACCACCACACGGCCGCCGCCCGCGGGCGATGCGCCCACCACGAGACCGCCACCGGATTCGGTGGCGGTCTTGTGCGCGATCGCCAGGCCGAGGCCGCTGGAGTCGGCGCCGCTCGCCCCGCGGCGTACGACGTCGACGTCGTCCGGGAAGCCCGGCCCCTCGTCGTCGACCGTCAGCACCACGCCGCCGCCGGCGCGGCGGGCGATCGTCATCGCGATGCCCGCGCCCTCGGGGGTGTGCGTGAAGACGTTGTCGAGGAGCACGTCGACGAGGGCCGCGAGGTCGGGCTCGCTGGCGTGCACCTCCTCGTCCGGCCCCGTCGGGACGTCGATGGTCAACGTGCGGCCCTGGTCCTCGGCGAGGGGCAGCCAGAACGCCGCGCGGTCGGCGAGCACGGCCAGCGCCGGAGTGCCGGCGACCAGGCCCTCCCGCTCGGAGCGACGTGCCTCGCCGACCACGTGGTCGACCATCACCTGGAGCCGGTCGAGGTCCTCCGAGAGCCGCGCGCGGTCGTCGCCGGGAGGCAGGGCCTCGATCCGGAGGCGCAGCGAGGTGATCGGGGTCCGCAGCCGGTGGGACAGGTCGGCGACGGTCTCGCGCTCCCGTGTCAGGAGCAGCTCGATCCGGCCGACGAGCCGACGGAGCGCGGTGCCGAGCTCGCGCACCTCGGCCGGGCCGGACGGCGCGGGCGGACTGGTCCGGCGGTCGCCGAGGGTCTGGGCGTACGTCGCCAGGCGACCGATCGGCTGCACGAACGACCGACCGACGCGGTCGGCGATGAGCAGGGCCCCGAGCAGCAGGACGGCGCCGAGGCCCGCGAGCACGAGGTAGGCCCGGGCCGTCGGCCCGGAGAACACGCTGGGCTCGGGGACGAAGACCCGCACGACCGGGGTGTCGGCCGCGCCGCCCGAGCTGCCGCCGAGCGAGACCGGCACCAGGATCTGGGCGCCGCCGTCCACGTCGTCGACGCGGGCCTGGCCGGTCTGGCGCGACTGCACGACCCGTTCGTCCTCGCCCGGCTGGGGCCCGATCCCGGTGCCGTCGGGGTAGAGCACCGTCGTGACGCTGTCGGAGGTCTCGTTGATGCGCACGACGTAGACGCTGACGTCACCCTTGTCGGAGCCGGCCCCGGACACCACCGACTCGGTCGCCTGCAGCTCGAGCGCGGCCGCCGCCAGCCGGTCCTCGAGCGCGTAGTCGCGCATCAGGATCGCCATCGGCACCAGCATCGCCAGCAGCACCATCCCCACGGCCGCGGCGACGGTGACGATCAGGCTGCGGCGCACGTCAGCCGTCCGACGGGGGTGGGGACAGGCGTACGCCGACGCCGCGGACCGTGTGGAGGTAGCGCGGCTCGGAGGCCGACTCGCCGAGCTTGCGACGCAGCCACGAGAGGTGGACGTCGACGGTCTTGTCGGAGCCGCCCCACGCCTGGTGCCACACGTCGGCGAGCAGCTGCCGCTTGGTCACCACGTCGCCCGGCGCCTCCGCCAGGCGGGCGAGCAGGTCGAACTCGCGCGGACTCAGGTCGAGCACCGTGCCGTCGAGCTCGGCCGTGCGGGCCGCGGGGTCGATGCTCAGGCCGCCCACGACGGTGGCGCGCGGCCGGTCCTGGCCGCCGCTCGCCGTACGCCGCAGGACCGCGCGGATGCGCGCCTCGAGCTGGGCGGTCGTGTAGGGCTTGACGACGTAGTCGTCGGCGCCCGCGTCGAGGCAGCCGATCAGCGACGGGTCGTCGTCGCGAGCGCTGGCCACGATCACGGGGACGTCGCTGACCGCCCGCAGCATCGCCAGCACCTGCGTCCCGTCGACGTCGGGGAGACCGAGGTCGAGGATGACGAGGTCGGGCCGCGTGTCGACCGCGAGCGTGAGCCCCTCCATGCCGGTGGAGGCGGACGAGACCGCGTAGCCCAGGTCGCCGAGGGACCGCATGACCAACGGCCGGATGCGGGAGTCGTCCTCGATGATCAGCACCTGCGCCACGGGGACGAACCTATCGGGACACAATGAGGGCGTGAGCACCCGAAGCGCCTGGACGCGTCCGTTCGGCCTGGTGGCCGGCTGGCTCGTCGTCGCCGCGCTCGCCGTCGCCGTCGGCGTGGTGACCGTGACGCGCGTCGGCGGGACGCTCAGCGACCGCGGCCCGCTGGGCAACCAGGCCGCCCGCAACGACCTGCGCGAGGGGAGCGCGACGCCCGACCCGTCGCTGGAGGTCGTACAGCGGACGTTCGCGGAGGAGTTCGGCGAGGTCGACGTGTCCTGCCAGGGGGCGTTCGCCCGCGGGGTCGACGCGCGGCCGCGCGCCGGGTGGCGGACGGTGAGCTTCGAGACCGGTCCGGACGACGACGTCGACGCGGTCTTCGCCCGCGCCGGTCGCTCGATCGAGATCGAGGTGTTCTGCAACCGCGGCGAGCCGACGGTCAGCGAGGTCGAGCGGAACGAGCTGCCGGACGAGTGATCACGACGGCAGCGAGCGCGCCACCATCGTGCTCGACCGTGTGGTGGTGTATCCGAGCTTCTCGTTGAGCGTCCGCATGGCCGCGTTGCCGTCCTGGGTCCAGGTGTAGACCTCGGTGACGCCGTTCTCCGCGGCCCACGCGAGCGTGCGGAGCTTCAGGTGCACCGCGAGCCCTCGGCCGCGCCAGTCACGGCGTACGGCGGTGAGGGCGTTCTCCGCACGCGTGGGTGTGTCGGTGTCGCGGACCAGCCCGGCGCACCCGATCACGTCCCCGTCGCGCACGGCGAGGAACATCGGGTCGCCGAGCCAGCTCGTCGCCCACCGCTCGGCACTGACCTCGAGCGGGGTGGACAGCGCGAAGTCGGCCAGCGCCTGGTGCCCGAACGTGTCGTAGCAGGCGGCCCACAGGCCGGGCCGGTCGTCCTCCGTGACCACCTCGACGCCGTCCGGCACCCCGGTCAGCGCGGGCGCCTCGCCGACCGTCTTCGTCTGCTCGACCTCGTGGTCGGTGTCCTCGTAGCCCAGTCGGTGCGCGAAGGCCAGCGAGCCGTCGTCGTCGACGGTGGCCCGGATGCGGGGCATCCCCAGGCCGGCGACGTGCTCGGTCAGCCGGTCGAGCAGCGCGGTGCCGACACCCCGCCGACGGTGCCCGGGCAGCACCCGGGGTGCGACGGAGCCGGTGGAGGCGGAGTCGGAGAGGTCCGCGAGCCCGGACCCGACGACCCGTCCGTCGAGCCTGGCCAGGAGCATCAAGCGGCGCGGGGAGTCCTGGGTGCGGAGCTCGGCGACCGAGTCGCACCGCTCGTAGGGCAGCACCGCGATCCGGACCTGCCGCCACGCCTCGTAGTCCTCGTCGGTGACGCAGGCCGTGATCTCCATGTCGGCACGGTGCCGGACGGGTGGCGGCACGCGCCACTTGTTTCCCACGGAGGCTCCGGCGGATCCGATCCGCTGCGCGACGCGAGATCCGTCGTCGCTCTCCTAGAGTGACGCCGTGGACTTCTACTCCGCCTACGCCCAGGGCTTCGCGCGGGTCGCCGCCATCACGCTGCCGGTCGCGATCGGCGACCCGGCCACCAACGCCGAGCGCATCGTCGAGCAGGCGCGGGCCGCGTCCGACGACCACGTGGCGGTCGCGGTCTTCCCCGAGCTCGCGCTCAGCGGCTACTCGATCGACGACCTGTTCCTGCAGGACCCGCTGCTCGACGCGGTGCTGGAGGGGCTCGCCGAGGTCGTCGAGGCCAGCACCGACCTGCTGCCCGTCCTCGTCGTCGGCGCCCCGCTGGCCAGGGGCAACCGGGTCTACAACTGCGCGGTCGTGATCCATCGCGGGGAGGTGCTCGGCGTCGCGCCGAAGGCTCACCTGCCCACCTACCGCGAGTTCTACGAGCGCCGCTGGTTCGCCCCCGGGGACGACCAGCACGGGCAGTTCATCACCCTGGGTGGCCAGGAGGTCCCGTTCGGACCCGACCTGGTGTTCGCCGCCACCGACGTCCCCGGCCTCCTGGTCCACGCCGAGGTCTGCGAGGACATGTGGGTGCCGATCCCGCCGAGCGCCGAGGCCGCGCTCAACGGCGCGACGGTGCTCGTCAACCTCAGCGGCAGCCCGATCACGGTCGCCCGCGCGGAGGACCGCCGACTGCTCGTGCGCAGCGCGAGCGCACGGTGCAACGCGGCGTACCTCTATGCGGCCGCGGGCCAGGGCGAGTCGACCACCGACCTCAGCTGGGACGGCCAGACCCTGGTCTACGAGTGCGGGGACCTGCTGGCCGAGGGGGAGCGCTTCCCCGAGGGGGCCGTGCGCACGACGGTGGACGTCGACCTCGACCGGCTCCGCCAGGAGCGGCTGCGGCAGGGCACCTTCGACGACAACCGGCGGGGTTTCGAGGCTCGCTCCGCTCGCACCTCAACCACCGGTGGGGCAGAGTTCCGGCATGTCGAGTTCGCCCTCGACCCGCCGACCGGCGACATCGGGCTGCTCCGCAAGGTCGACCGGTTCCCGTTCGTCCCCGACGACGCCGAGCGGCTCGCGCTCGACTGCTACGAGGCCTACAACATCCAGGTCTCGGGGCTCGAGCGCCGGCTGCAGTCGATCGGCACGCCCAAGGCGGTCATCGGCGTGAGCGGCGGGCTCGACTCGACCCACGCGCTGATCGTCGCGGCGAAGGCGATGGACCGGCTCGGGCGACCGCGCACCGACATCCACGCCTTCACGATGCCCGGCTTCGCGACCGGCGAGACGACCAAGGGCTACGCCACCCGGCTCAGCGAGGCGCTCGGGGTCACCTTCGAGACGATCGACATCCGCCCCGCCGCCGAGCAGATGCTGGAGGACCTCGGCCACCCCTACGCCGACGGGCAGAAGGTCTACGACGTGACGTTCGAGAACGTCCAGGCCGGGCTGCGCTACGACTACCTCTTCCGCCTCGCCAACCACCGCGGCGGGCTCGTGGTCGGCACCGGCGACCTGTCCGAGCTGGCGCTCGGCTGGTGCACCTACGGCGTGGGCGACCAGATGTCGCACTACACCGTGAACGCGGGCGTGCCGAAGACGCTGGTGCAGCACCTGATCCGCTGGGTGGTGAGCAACGGCGAGTTCGGGGACGACACCAACGCGGTGCTGACCGAGATCCTGGCGCAGGAGATCACCCCGGAGCTGATCCCCACCGAGGAGGGCGTGAAGCCGCAGGCCACCGAGGACTCGGTCGGCCCCTACAACCTCCAGGACTTCGCGCTCTTCCACGTCGTGCGGCGTGGCTACCGCCCGCGCAAGATCGCGTTCCTCGCCTGGCACGCCTGGCGGGACGCGAGCACGGGGGAGTGGCCGCCCGGGTTCCCCGAGCACGCCCACGTCGCCTACGACCTGGCCACCGTCCGCAGGTGGCTGGAGGTCTTCCTGCGCCGCTTCTTCGCCAACCAGTTCAAGCGCAGCGCCCTCCCCAACGGCCCGAAGGTCAGCGCCGGCGGGACGATGAGCCCGCGCGGCGACTGGCGGATGCCGAGTGACGCGACCGCCGCCGCGTGGCTCGCAGACCTCGACTGGGTGCCTGAGGAGTGAGCCGACAACCAACTCCTCGCGCGCCGCGTCCCACCCGCGAACACCCCTGCGAAGAACACTGACCCCGGAAGGCAATTCGTGCTCCGTCTGCGATCCCCGCTCCGTCTCCGTGCTCGTGCGGTGGCCGGTGTGCTGATCGGCGCGCTGGTTCCCCTGACCGCACTCGCCGGCACCGCCCCCGCCTCGGCCGCCCCCGAGCCCTCGAGCCGTGCCGCGGCCGTGACCGACCTCGACACCGACATCACGCTCCTGATCGCCAGGTGCGAGGGCTGCGTCGTCACGATCCGTTCGTACGACGGCGTCAACCCGATCTACTCCACCGCGCCCGCGAGCGTGGCCGGCGGCTCCGTCACGTTCACCCTGCCGTCGGCGAGGACCGCCGGGATGAGCGTCCGGATCGACCCGACCTGGGTGACCGTCCCCGTGGCGGAGGACGTGCACGTGGCGTGGCGCTACAACGGCGCGGCGATCGGCGACGAGGTCGGCTTCAAGGCGGCGCGCTCCAAGCGACGCGCGAGCGGCTGCTGGGCCGGCACCGTCAACCCGGCCGTGACGCTGACCGTGAAGGTGCGCCGGGTCAGCTACCGCGGCAACCCGTCGGCGATCGCCTGGGCGCCGACGACGGAGAGCTACGTCCCGCCGATGGAGTCGACACGTCGCGGCGCCCTCCTCAGCGACGACGTCCTCGGCTGCAAGCTGTCCCGCTGACCCCTGCGCATCCTCAGTCGATCCGGATGTCCACGCCCGGGCCGACGTCGGCGCCGGTGAGGTAGAAGACGGTCAGGACCGCGACCCACGCGAACCAGAACGGCACCACGAACGGGATCATCCGGGAGATGACGGTGCCGAGCCCGGCCTGGGGCTCGTAGCGCTTGAGCATCACCAGGAAGATCCAGATGTAGGGGTTCATCGGCGTGATCACCTGCGTCGCGGAGTCGCCGACCCGGAACGCGGCCTGCACGAAGCCTGGCTCGAAGCCGAGCAGCGCGAACAGGGGCACGAACACGGCCCCCATCAGCGTCCACATCGACGACCCGCTCACGATGAAGAGGTTGAGCACCGACGCCAGCAGGATGAAACCGATGATCGCCGGATAGCCGGTCAGCCCGATCGACTCGAGCCCGTCGGCACCGGTCACGGCCAGCGCCGAGCCCACGTTGGTCCAGTTGAACAGCGCGATGAACTGGCCGAGCATGAACGCCAGGACGATGAAGGCCGCCATGTCCTTGATGCCCAGGCCCATCACCTTGGGCACGTCGGCGGCCCGGCGCAATGACCCGCTGGTGAAGCCGTAGGCCAGCGCCGGCCCGAGGAACAGCACGAACACGATGAACACGGTCGAGTCCAGCAGCGGCGACTCCGGCAGGAAGTTGCCGTCCTCGTTGCGCCACGGCGATCCGCCGGGCAGCACCACCGCGACGATGACGATCGCAAGCAGCGCGAACACGATCCCGGCCGCACGGAGCCCGCGGCGTTCGCCCGGATCGAGATCGGGGGACAGGTCGGTCGGCATGGCGCGCAGCGCCGGCGCCACGTCGTCGTCCTCCGCCGGGCTGCCGTCGATGTCGGCGTCGGCGTCGGCGTCCTCGACCATGTCGACCGGGGCTCCCTCGCGCACCAGTCGGGGCTCCACGACGCGGTCGATGACCAGGCCGGCGACGAGTGCCAGCACCACCGACGACGCCATGTTGAACCACAGGTTGGAGATCGGGGTGACCGTCGCGCCAGGGTCGGGGAGGCCCGCGGTCACCGAGTTGGTGATCCCGGAGAAGAGCGCGTCGAGGCTGGTGACGAGCATCGAGGTCGAGTAGCCCGCACCCACGGCGGCGAAGCCGCCCACGAGCCCGGCGAGCGGATGGCGCCCGGCGGCCTTGAAGACCATGGCGGCCAACGGCGGGACCACGATGAAGGCCGCGTCGGCCATCACCGACGCGTTCACGCCGACGAAGCCCACGGCGTAGGGGAGGAGCCAGCGCGGGGCCGAGCCGAGGCTGGCGCGGATCGCGGCGGCGAGCAGTCCGGTGCGTTCGGCGACCGTGACCGCGAGCAGGATCGTCACGACCGTGACGAGGGGCGGGAAGCCGATGAAGTTGGGCCCGAGGTTGACCGTCAGCCAGGACAGGCCGTCGCCGGTGAAGAGACCGCGCACGGCCGTCTCCTCGTCGGAGCCGGGGATGGTCACCGCGGTCCCCAGCACCTGGAGCACCGTGGAGATGACCCCGACCAGCAGGAAGAGCCCGAGGAACAGCAGGAACGGGTCGGGCAGGCGGTTGCCCAGTCGCTCGACGGTGGCCAGCGCACGGTCCGTGCGGGTCGCGGTCGTGCCGGGTCCGGACATCGCTCAGGTCCTCTCGAAGTAGGAGGGGACGTCGACGGCGCCGCCGGCGGCCTCGAAGTCCTCGGCGGCGATCCGTCGCAGCTCCGGGTCGCTGAGCCAGTCGGCGGACACGGCCGCCAGTGCCCACGCCGAGTCGAGCACCACCCGGTCCGCCTCCTCGGACACGGCGGCGTCGGCGAACTCGCGGGTGTGCAGCGACAGGTCGGCGTCGGTGATCCGGACCATCGCGTGCACCCCCGGGACGCGGTAGGAGACGTTGCCGAAGTCGGTCGAGCCCGCGAACATCCGGGGAACCACCTCGGGCGGCAGCACCGTCCGCCCGCGCTCGCCGTAGCGGGTGGTCCACGCGGCGGCCAGGGGCCCGTTGCCGCGGACGGGGAGGTAGGCGGGGGCCTCGTCCCAGGCGAGGTCGACGCCGCAACCGGTCATCAGCGCGGCCCCTCGTGCGATGTCGTCGAGCCGCTCGCTGAGGACCGCCAGGCCCTCGGGGTGCTCGCTGCGGAGGTAGAACAGCATCTCGGCGTGCTCGGGGATGACGTTGGGACGCTCGCCACCCGCGGTGACCACCCCGTGCACGCGGTCGGTCGGCGGCATCTGCTGCCGGTGGAGGCCGACGCCGGTGTACATCAGGTTGACGGCGTCCAGGGCGTTGCGACCCATGAAGGGCTGCGCCGACGCGTGCGAGGTGATCCCGGTGAAGGTCGCACGCAGCTGTCGGCGCCCGAGGAAGAGGGGATCGGCGACGTCGTAGGTGAAGGGGTGCACCATCAGGGCGGCGTCGACGCCGTCGAAGGCTCCCTCGGCGGCCATCATCTCCTTGCCGCCACCGCCCTCTTCTGCGGGCGTGCCGAGCCACACGACGCGGCCCGGCAACCGGTCGGCGACCGCGGCGAGGGCGAGGAAGGCGCCCAGTCCGGCGGTCGCGATCACGTTGTGGCCGCAGCCGTGCCCGATGCCCGGGAGGGCGTCGTACTCCGAGAGCACGGCGATGGTGGGGCCGTCGGCGTCACCGACCTCGGCCCGCAGCGCGGTCGGGAGGCCGTGCGCCTCGCGCACGACGTCGATGCCGTGGGCCTCGACGATGTCGGCGAGCGCAGCGGCGGACCGGTGCTCCTCGAACGAGACCTCGGGGTGCGCGGACAGGTCGTGGCTGGCTGCCAGCAGGGTCGGCGCCAGGTCGTCGACGGCCGTCCCGAGGGAGGCGAGGAGGTCCGCGTCCGCACCGCTGGTCGTGGCCTCCGGTGCGCGGGCCGTGCGTGACACGCGCCGGGTCTGGGCGGCGAGGTGGCGCAGGAGGAACCCGTCCGGCGGCGTCGGCGTCGAGGTGTCCGTGGACTGGTCGTGGGGGTGGCTCATCGTGCAGCATCCCTTTCCCGTGGTGAGCGGGCCCGAGTCGGGCGGCTGGTCCATCGACGCTAGCACCGCACGCCGGACGCCCGACCCGGGTGGAGGTGTCGGGCCGTTGGGCGGGCGCGCGTCCGACGCGGGGTCGCACGCCCCCTAGGCTGGCGTCATGGGCAAGCAGGAAGACTTCGTACTCCGCGCACTCGAAGAGCGCGACGTCCGCTTCGTGCGGCTGTGGTTCACCGATGTCCTGGGCTTCCTGAAGTCCGTGGCGGTGGCGCCGGCCGAGCTCGAGGGGGCCTTCGAGGAGGGCATCGGGTTCGACGGCTCGGCCATCGAGGGCCTGGCCCGCGTCTACGAGGCCGACATGCTGCTCAAGCCCGACCCGTCGACGTTCCAGATCCTGCCGTGGCGCGGCGAAGGCCCCGCGACCGCGCGGATGTTCTGCGACATCGCGATGCCCGACGGGTCCGCGTCGTTCGCCGACCCGCGCCACGTCCTCAAGCGCACCCTGAGCGCCGCGGCCGACAAGGGCTTCACCTTCTACACCCACCCCGAGATCGAGTTCTACCTCTTCAAGGACCACCCCGAGCCCGGCGAGGAGCCGCGTCCGGTCGACCGCAGCGGGTTCTTCGACCACACCGCGCAGTCGATGGGCTCCGACTTCCGCCGTGAGGCCATCTCGATGCTCGAGGCGATGGGGATCTCGGTCGAGTTCAGCCACCACGAGGGCGGGCCGGGCCAGCAGGAGATCGACCTGCGGTACGCCGATGCGCTCTCGACCGCCGACAACATCATGACCTTCCGCACGGTCGTGCGGGAGGTGGCGCTGAGCCAGGACATCTGGGCGTCCTTCATGCCCAAGCCGTTCACCACGCACCCCGGCTCGGGCATGCACACGCACGTCTCGCTGTTCGAGGGTGACCGCAACGCCTTCTACGAGGCCGGCGCGGAGTACCAGCTGTCGAAGACCGGTCGTTGCTTCATCGCCGGCGTGCTGCGGCACGCCAACGAGATCAGCGTCGTCACCAACCAGTGGGTCAACTCCTACAAGCGGCTGATCGGCGGCGGCGAGGCCCCGTCCTACATCTGCTGGGGCCACAACAACCGCTCGGCGATGATCCGGGTGCCGATGTACAAGCCCAACAAGGGCCAGTCCACCCGCATCGAGCTGCGCACGATCGACGCCGCCTGCAACCCCTACCTCGCGTTCGCGGTGATCCTGGCGGCCGGCATGAAGGGCATCGAGGAGGGGCTCACGCTGCCCCGCGAGGCCGAGGACGACGTGTGGTCGCTCACCGAGCGCGAGCGCAAGGCGCTCGGCATCGAGCCGCTGCCCAAGAGCCTGTGGGACGCCATCGGCATCGCCGAGGACTCCGAGCTGCTCGCCGAGACGCTGGGCGAGCACGTCTACGACTTCTTCCTGCGCAACAAGCGCGCGGAGTGGGAGGAGTACCGCGGGCAGGTCTCGGCGTTCGAGCGCGACCGGATGCTCCCGGTCCTCTGACCGGGGCCCGGGTCACCAGCTGAAGGCCGGCCGGATCCCGTCGGGGGGCGGGGCGGTCTCGTCGGTCGGCGCCGGCTCGGGGGTGGCACCACTCGCCTGGGCCGCCGACCGCAGCCGGGCGGGGACGTCCCAGATGGCCCGCAGGACCACTGCCGCCGCTCCGACGGCCAGCAACCGGGGGCCGACGACCGCTCCGGCGAACCGTTGCGTGGGGTGCGGGCGGGCGTCGAAGTCCTGCGGTGCCGAGCGCATGGCGCATGGTCGCACGCGCTCACGAGGCGATCGCGGCCGTCCGCCGCGCCCCGCCGGGCATAGGATTGTCGGCGTGACGACCCAGCGGCCCCGGACCGCGGGGTCACTCGTCCGGCTGGGCTTCCTCGACGGGGCAGCCGCCGCTGCGGGCCTCGATCGACTGGGTGAGCTGGGTCCGGAGATCTGCACGCCGCTGGCCGCCTCGGCCGACCCCGACGCGGCGCTGGCCGGGCTCCTCCGCCTCGCCGACGCGGTCGAGAACCGGGCCGAGCTGCTCGAGGCGGTCGCCGACGACGAGGGTACGGCGATGCGCCTGTGCTCGGTCCTGGGCGCCAGCGAGGCGCTCACGGCCCATCTCGTCCGGCACCCCGACCAGTGGCGTGACCTGACGGACCCCACCATCGGCGCCACGCGTGCCCCCGCCTTCGCGATGCGTGCGGCGCTGCTGGCCTCCGTCGGTGCCGATCCGCAGGTCGCGGAGCCGGTCGCCACGCTGCCCGACGCGGCGGCCGTCGACGCGCTGCGGGTCGCGTACCGGCGGATCCTGCTGCGGCTCGCCGCCCGCGACCTGGCCCACCACCTGCCCGTCGACGACGCGGCCGCCGAGATCGCGGACCTCGCGGCCGGCACCCTCGAGGCCGCGCTGGCCGTCGCCCGCGCCCGGGTCGGCGAGGCGGCGAGGACGACCCGGCTCGCCGTCATCGCCATGGGCAAGTGCGGTGGGCGCGAGCTCAACTACGTCTCCGACGTCGACGTGGTCTTCGTGTTCGCGCCGGTCGAGGGGGCCGACGAGGGGGGCGCGCTGCGGGCCGCGACCCAGCTGGCGTCCCAGCTGATGCAGGTCTGCTCCGACCACACCGCCGAGGGGACCATCTGGCCCGTCGACGCCAACCTGCGGCCCGAGGGGGCGTCCGGCCCCCTGGTGCGGACCCTCGCCAGCCACCGCGGCTACTACGAGAAGTGGGCCAAGACCTGGGAGTTCCAGGCGCTGCTCAAGGCCCGGCCCGTCGCGGGCGACCTCGCGCTGGGTGAGGACTACGTCCGGATGATCGAGCCGATGGTCTGGTCGGCCGCCGAGCGCGACGGCTTCGTCCACGACGTGCAGGCGATGCGCCGACGGGTCCTCGACCACATCCCGGCGCACGAGGCGGAGCGGCAGCTGAAGCTCGGGTCGGGAGGACTGCGGGACGTGGAGTTCGCCGTCCAGCTCCTGCAGCTGGTCCACGGCCGCGCCGATCCGGCGATCCGCGCGCGGGCCACGCTGAGTGCGTTGGCCGAGCTGACCGACGGCGGCTACGTCGGGCGCGAGGACGGCGAGGCGCTGCACGACGCCTATGCGTTCCTGCGGACCCTCGAGCACCGCATCCAGCTGCACCGGCTGCGGCGCACGCACGTGGTCCCGGACGACGAGGCCTCGCTGCGCCGGCTCGGACGCTCGCTCGGGATGCACTCCGAGCCGGTGGCCGAGCTCGACCGGCAGTGGAAGTACCACCGCCGCGAGGTGAGGCGGCTGCACGAGAAGCTGTTCTACCGTCCGCTGCTGGCCGCCGTGGCCAAGCTCGCAAGCAGTGACGCGCGGCTGTCCCTCGACGCGGCGGAGGCCCGGCTCTCGGCGCTCGGCTACGACGACCCGAAGGGCGCCCTGCGCCACCTCGAGGCCCTCACCAGCGGGGTCTCGCGCACCTCCGACATCCAGCGCACCCTGCTGCCGGTCATGCTCGAGTGGCTGGCCGACTCGCCCGACCCGGACGCCGGCCTCTTCGGCTTCCGGCGCCTGAGCGAGAGCCTGGGCCGCTCGCCGTGGTACCTCAAGATGCTGCGCGACGAGGGCGAGGTCGCCGAGCGGCTCGCCTTCCTCCTCGGCACCTCGCGCTACGCCACCGACCTGCTCGAGCGCGAGCCGCAGGGCGTGCGGATGCTCGGCGGCGACCTGTCGCCGCTGTCCGCCGAGGCGCTCACGACCGAGATGCTGTCGGTGGCGTCCCGGCAGAGCGATCCCGAGGAGGCGGTGCGGGCGGTGCGCGCCGTACGCCGCCGTGAGCTGTTGCGGATCGCCTGCGGCAACCTCGTCGCCGGCACGGACGTGGCGCTGGTCGGCGCTGGTCTGTCGCGACTCACGGACGCGACGCTCGAGGCGACGTTGACGGTCGCGATGGACGCCGTGCGGGTCGCCCGCGGCCTCGACGAGGAGCCCACGCGGATGGCGGTCGTCGCGATGGGGAGGTACGGCGGGTTCGAGCTGTCCTACGGCAGCGACGCGGACGTGATGTTCGTCCACGAGGCGCGCGAGGGCGTCGAGGCGCAGGTCGCGGCGGCGTACGCCCAGGCCGTGGTGGGCGAGCTGCGACGGCTGCTGTCCCTGCCCGCCAGCGACCCGCCGCTCGTGGTGGACGCCGACCTGCGACCGGAGGGCAAGCAGGGGCCGATGGTGCGCACGCTCGCCTCCTACGAGGCCTACTACGCCAAGTGGTCGCACGTGTGGGAGTTCCAGGCGCTGCTGCGGGCCGACGCGGTGGTCGGCGACCCCGAGCTCCGGGCACGGTTCACCGCCCTCATCGATCCGCTGCGCTTCCCCAGCGAGGGGATCTCGCCCGACGACGTGGTGGAGGTGCGCCGGATCAAGGCTCGCGTCGACGACGAGCGGCTGCCGCGCGGCGCCGACCCCAACACCCACCTCAAGCTGGGCCGCGGCGGCCTCGCGGACGTCGAGTGGACCGTGCAGCTGCTCCAGATGCGGCACGCGGGCACGGTGCCCGAGCTGCGCACGCCGCAGACGCTCGCGGCGCTGGAGGCGGCGGTGGCCGCCGACCTGGTCGCGGCAGAGGACGCCGAGGTGCTGGCCGACTCCTGGCGGCTGGTGAGCAGGATGCGCAACGCCGTGACCCTGGTGCGCGGCAAGCCGTCGGACCAGGTGCCCCGCGACGCGACCGAGCGGGCGGCCGTGGCGCGGGTGCTCGGCTACGCCGCGGGAGACTCCGACCGGATGGTCAACGACTACCTGCGCACCACCCGACGGGCGCACGCGATGGTGGAGAAAGTGTTCTGGGAAGAGTGAAGGACATGACTTTATTTGATGAAAGTGAAGTGATAGTCTTCTTTTCAGTGAGGTGAAGCCATGCCCGTCACCACCCTGATCGGCGACCTGATCGGCTCACGCGTCTCCGCGGACCGACGGGCGCTGCACGCACGGTTCCAGCAGGCCATCGACGACGTCAACGAGCGGTTCGCGCCGCCGACGCCCGCACGGATCACCGTGGGCGACGAGTACCAGGCCGTCTTCGCGAGCCTCGGCGACGCGCTGGCCGCGTCGCTGCTGGTGCGCATCGCGCTGCGACCCGACGGCGACATCCGTCACGGGCTAGGGCGCGGGGAGGTGCAGGTGCTCGACGCCTCGCCGCGGGTCGAGGACGGTCCCGGCTGGTGGGCGGCCCGGGCCGGGATCGAGCGGGTGGAGGCGGCCGAGGGTCGGGCGGCGTCGCGCACGCTGCGGACGGCGTACGTCGCCGGGCCGGCCGGCGAGGACGAGGCCGGCACCGGCCCCGGCACCGACACCGAGGCCCTGGTCAACGCCACCCTGCTGCTGCGCGACGAGCTGGTCACCGGGCTCTCCGACCGCTCGTTGTCGGTGCTGCGTGGTCTGCTGGACGACGAGACACAACGCGACCTCGCCGAGCGGCTGGGCATCAGCCCGTCGGCCGTCTCCCAGCGGGTCCGCGCCGACGGCCTCGGGACCATCGTGGCCGCCCATGACCTGATGAAGGAGATCCCGTGAGTTGGCTTGCCGTGCTGCTGATCGGGCTGGCACTCGCCGACCTGACGCACTCGGTGCGGCCGGTGCGCATCCTGCCCGAGTGCGTCGGGGCCGCGGGTGCCGTGGTGGTCGGGCTCGTCGCCGGGCTGACGCAGGGCCGCGACGTCGTCGCCCTGCTGCTGATCGCGATCGCCGTGCTGGCGTGGGGGCAGTCCGTGACCCACGGCTTCGCCGGCCGGATCCCGGCGTGCGTGCCGCTGGCCGTCCTGGCGTCCTCCGTCGGGGTCGCGATCGCCGTCGCCGGGTGGGCCGATCCGGCCGGCGGCTGGCTCGGCGACTGGCTGGACGGGACACCGCTGCCCGTGCTGGGCGGCCTGGACGCGGATCGCGCGCTGCTGCTGGGGGGTGCCTTCGCCGTCCAGCTGAGCACGGGCAACGTCGTGGTGCGCTTGGTGCTGGCTGCCACGGACACCGTCAACCCGGCCCGCCACGGGCAGAGCGACGACCCCGAGATGCAGCTCAAGGGCGGCCGCCTGCTGGGACCGTTGGAGCGGGTCTTCATCCTGGGCCTCGCGCTCGCGGGCCAGGTGACGGCCGCGAGCATCGTGGTCGCGGCCAAGGGGCTGTTGCGCTTCCCCGAGCTGTCCTCGCGTCGCGACCAGGAGCGCATCCACCTGCTGACGGAGTACTTCCTGGTCGGCAGCTTCGTCTCCTGGCTGGTCGCGCTGACCTCGCTCGTGCTGCTCATGGAATGATCTGCGCCATGACCGGCCGTCCCGACTCGCTGCTGTGGTGGCGCGCCGGGACCGTGTCGGCGATGACCTTCCTGCTCGGCGCCGTCGGGCACGTGAGCGCCGGCGGGCTGATGCCGTCGTGGGTGGTGCTCGCGGCGATGTTCGCGATCGGCACCACGGTCTGCGCCTCGGTGCTGTCCCAGCGGGTCTCCGCGGGCCGCATCATCGCGCTCGTGGCGCTGGGCCAGACGGCGTGCCACGCGGTGCTCAGCCTCGCGGCCGGCCACGCCGGCGACGCCCCCGCGGTGGCGCGCGACCTGGGCCACGGCGCGGGGACGAGCTCGCTCCCGGTCAGCGACGGCCACCGGGTGGGCTCGCTGCAGGACTACTACGACGCGACCGTCGGGGCGTCCACGACGGGCTCGGCGCTGACCGTGCCCGACCCGGCTGCCCTGCTGCAGCACCTGCCGATGTTCGCCCTCCACACGCTGGTCGCGGTGCTCGTCGGCCTGTGGCTGGCGGCCGGCGAACGAGCGCTCTCGGCGCTGCTGACCCTCGTCGTGACGCGCGTCGTCGCGCTGCTCGTGGTGCCCGCCGTGGCGGTCACCACCGCACCCCGCCTGGCGCCGCTGCGTCGGCGCCCCGCCACTCCTCCCTCGCTCGCCCGGGTGGCACGCACCGTCGTGCGCCGTGGTCCGCCGGCCCTCCTCGCCGCCTGACCATCCACCACCGACCGCGCGACCGCGGGCGCCGTACGCGCCCGTGCGCGTCCGTGCGGCGATCTCGCACTGCCGAGGAGACCTCGCATGACCACCCAGATCGACCCTGCCCCGTCGGGCTCGGCGCCGCCGCGCGCCACCTCGCCCCGGTCCACCACCGGCTCCGGCTGGTTCCGCGCCTTCTGGCGCTGGCACTTCTACGCCTCCTTCCTGGTGGCACCCGTCCTGCTCGTGCTGGCCGTCACCGGCCTGATCTACCTCTTCCGCTTCCAGCTCGAACCGCTGATCCACGCGGACCTGATGAAGGTCGAGGCGCCGTCGGCCACCTCGATCCAGCAGCCCTACGCCAACCAGCTCGCCGCCGTCGAGCGCGAGCTCCCCGACGCCACCGTCGTCTCGATGGCCGAGCCGCGCTCGGAGGGACGCAGCACCGTCTTCTCGGTCACGATGCCGGACGAGTCGGTGCGCGACGTCTTCGTCAACCCGTACGGCGCCGAGGTGCTCGGGTCCCTCGACCCCGACACCACGCTGTCGGGCTATGCCGTGCGGATCCACGCCGAGCTGATGGCCGGCACCTGGGGTGACCGACTGATCGAGCTCGCCGTCTGCTGGGCGATCGTCATGGCCGTCACCGGCTACTACCTGTTCTGGAAGGGCCGCAAGGCGCGGGCGCGGCAGAAGAAGGTGCTGCGCACCCGGCACGCCCAGATCGGGGTGGTCGCCGGCGTCGGGCTGCTCATGCTGCTCGTCTCCGGCCTCCCGTGGACCGGCTTCTGGGGGGCCAGGGCCCAGGAGCTGGCGACCGACCGGGGCACGTCGATGTGGTCGCTGGACCACGGCGCCATCTCCGACCCGACCTCCACCCTCGACGAGTCGCTGCCGCACAGCCACGCCACCGACGTGCCGTGGGCACAGGGCGCCACGGAGGTCCCACGCTCCGGCGAACCGACCGGCGAGGAGGGGGAGCGCTCGGTCTCCAACGTCGACACCGCGATCGCGGTCGCCGACGGCGAGGGGCTCCGGCACCCGATGACGGTCGCGCTCCCGGAGGACGACGGCGGGGTCTTCTCGGTCATCGGCTACGCGTTCGACGCGCCCAGCGACGAGCGGACCGTCCACGTCGACCAGTACGGCGGTGGGGTCGTGTCGACGTACGGCTTCGAGGACTACCCGACCCTGGCCAAGGTGGTCGCGCACGGCATCGGGCTGCACGAGGGCCGCTCGTTCGGCTACTGGTCGATGGCCGGCTCGACGTTGATGTGCCTGCTCGTCATCGCGTCGTGCGTCACCGGTCCGCTGATGTGGTGGCGGCGCCGGCCGTCGGGCTCGATCGGCGCACCGCGCGGGCGGATGCCGCTGCGGGGCACCCCGGTCCTGCTGGTGGGTCTGGTGGCGCTCGGGATCCTGCTGCCGTTCTTCGGGATCTCGGTGCTGGTCGTGCTGCTGCTCGACCAGCTCGTCGTCCGCCGGGTGCCGGCGCTGGCGGGCCGGCTCAACACGTCATGATCGGGCGCATGCGCTGACGGGCCGAAATGCAGCGGACGGCGTGACCCCGGTGGGGTCACGCCGTCCGGCGCGTTGGTGCGGTGATCAGCCCTTGTTGACGGCCGACTTGAAGGCGGCGCCGGCCTTGAAGGCGGGGGCGGTGCTCGCGGCGATCTCGATGCTCTCGCCGGTCTGCGGGTTGCGGCCGGTGCGCGCGTTGCGCGAGCGGGCCTCGAACGTGCCGAAGCCGGGCAGGGTGACCTTGTCGCCACCGGCGACGGCGCTGGTGATCGAGGACAGGACGGCCTCGAGAGCCTTGTCGGCCTGGGCGTTGGTCAGCTCGGCGTGCTGCGCGACGGCGTCGCGGAGTTCGGTCTTGTTCACGTGTGCTCCTTACAGATCGTGGGTTCTAACGCTCCAACCCAACACCACGGCACCCACGGACTTCAACGCACCCCCTCCCGGAACGGTGCGTAGCGTGGGGCCATGACCTCTCGAACCCCGGCCCGAGTCGGGTCCGCCCTCGTCCTCACCGGGCTCCTCGCCGCACCGATGGGCGTCGCCCCGGCCGGCGCCGCGGAGCACGCGGCGGGCCGGATCGCCGCCTCCGACGGCACCTGCACCTCCACGAAGCTGACCGGCGACAAGCCGATCCGGTCGAAGGCAGGCAAGAAGCTCGGGACCGCGCAGATGTTCACTGCGACGCGCGGCGGCGACCTCGGCTTCTGCGTCCGGATCACGCCGATCAAGCCGTTGCGCAAGGTCACGACGCAGGCACTGCTCCCGCACCAGACCTTCTTCGCCGACGGCCAGCCGAGCTCCCACGGCCTGATCGGCGGGTCGGGGCTGTGGCGCCACCCCTTCCTGGTCACCGGCAGCGACGTCGGCACGGGCTACTCCATGAAGGCGACCGCGAGGCTGGTCGTGCCCGGCGGACCGTCGGGCACGGCGAAGCTCGAGGGCACCCTGCCCTGAAGACACCCGGTGCCGGTGCATCGGGCGGCGACTTCTCGGGCGAGTTGTCGACGTCGGGGTGCTTGCATGCCCCCTGACGTCTGGGTTTCCCCGCAGGAGCGGGGAAACCCGGAGGGCTCTCAGGTGATGACGACCGGCTGGCCGCCCGAGACGAGCCGCCAGTCGACGGATGCGAACGCGGCGGGGTCGATGGTGCCGTTGGCCGTGACCCAGTCGATCAACAGCTGGCGGATCTCGTTCTGGCGGTTGTAGACGACCGGCGCGGTCGAGACGTGCGGGAACCCGCCGCCGCCCGACTGGCGGTAGTTGTTGACCGCCATCGCGAACTCCTGCGTCGCGGTCACCGGCACCCCGCCGTACGACAGGTCGAGGATCCGGGAGCCGACCGGCTGGGCGATGTCGATGTCGTAGGTGAGCGGTGCGTCGAGCCCGGCGATCGTGTCGAAGTTGTAGTCGGGGGTGCCGTTGGGGGCGGTGGTAGTGACGGCGTTGGTGACGTCGGCGACCGCGAACGGACCGGGTCCGGCGACCTGCTTGAAGTAGCGCGCGGTGAACTCGAGGTAGTCCTTGACCTGGGCGCCGGTCACCTTCACACCGAGCAGCGTGTTGTCGTAGATGTAGAGCCCGGCGACGTCGCGGACCGTGACCTGCCCGGCCGGGAACGACGCGGCCCGGTTGAACGGGGCGGCGATCGAGAGCACGGGGAGGGTGGCGTCGGCCCCGGTCAGGCCGGCCTTGACCGCGTCGGCCTGGACGAAGTTGACGAAGTCGATGATCGGCACGTCCTCGACCACGGCCCGGGCCGCGGACAGCGCGGCGGCGGAGGTGCCGACGGGCGAGTTGACGTAGGCGACGACGGTGTCGTGCTGCTTCTGCACGGCCTTCAGCACCGCGGGGTCGGCGGGCACGGCGTTGGAGTTGAGGGTCTGCGAGTGCGCGCCGACCAGCTTCCACCGGCCGTGGTGCAGCTCGACGTCCAGGTCGATCATGGCGACCCGCATGCCCCAGTAGAGCGGCTCGCAGAGCACCACCTCCTGCCCGGTGGTCGCGTTGGTGACGCGCCGCTCGGCGATCTCCTTGTGCGCGTGGCCGACCAGGATCGCGTCCACGCCCGGCACCTGCTCGGCCACGAGGGTGGCGGCGTTCTCGGGGTAGGGGAGCGCGTCGCCGTACGACGAGGACGTGTCGGCGCCGCTGTGGGCGGACACGACGACCAGGTCGCAACCGCGTCGCTTCATCTCCGGGACGAACTTCGCGGCCTGCTCCACCAGACCGGGGAACTCCATGCGGCCCTCGACGTTGGCCTTGTCCCAGATGGCGATGCCCGGGTTGGTGAGCCCGAGGATGCCGACCTTGAGGTTGGCTCCGTGCCGCTGCTTGAAGGTCTTGATGACGTACGGCGGGAACACCGGCCGCTTCGTCGCCGGGTCGACCGCGTTGGCGCCCAGCAGCGGGAAGTCGAGCTGGGACTCGAACCTGCGGAGCGTGTCGATGCCGTAGTTGAACTCGTGGTTGCCGAGCGCCGCGGCGTCGTAGCCGACGAGGTTCATGGCGTTGGCCATCGGGTGCCGGCCGCCGCCCGTGATCGGCTCGATGCGCGCGTAGTAGTAGGCGAGCGGGGTGCCCTGCAGGGTGTCGCCGGCGTCCAGCGTCAGCACCGACTGGTCGCGGAGCCTCGCGCGGGCGGCCTTGATGACCGCGGCGACCTTGGCGACCCCGATGTCGTCGTGGTCGGCGTTGTCGAACTCGGCGTTCTTGAAGTAGTCCCAGTTGAAGACGTTGCCGTGCAGGTCGGTCGTGCCGAGCACGGTGACGCGCGTCCGCGACCGGCCGTGCCCGTGTCCGCGCCCGCCGTGCCCGCCGTGCGCGTCGGCGGGGAGGGGGACGGCGACGAATCCGGCGGCGGCGAGGATCGCGGCGCCGCTGAGGGCCGTACGGCGCGTGGTGGCAGGTGTTTCCAGGGTCATGTGGGACTTCCCGAGAGTGGAGTGGATGGGGCTCCATCTACCTACAGGACCGGCCGGACGGTCAACCGCGGGTCGCGGTGATCAGTCGAGCTTCCCCAGGATCGCCGCGACGCCGAGCACCGCGAGGGCGACGACCGCGCCCCCGCCGCCGATGGCGCCCACGACGAGGGCGCCCTTGGACTCGGCCGGCAGCGTCGCCCAGAAGCCGGTGCGGTAGCCCGACGCCGCCAGCACCGCTCGCACGGGCTCGTGCAGCTCGCGGGACGAGAACCGGACGTCGACCTGGCGCCCCACGGAGCCGTCGGTGCCGACGCCCCACTCGATGCGGCGCTGGTAGGACCAGGTGCGTCCCGACTGCACGCGGACGCGGCCCGAGAGGCGTGCCGGACCGGCATCGAGGTCGAGGTCCTGCTCGTAGTCGCGCACCACGGCGACACCGGGACGGGTGGCGACCACCTCCACGCCGCGCACCACCTTCACGCGGTGCGCCGACGCCCAGCCGAGGAACGTCGCGTCGGCGAGGTCGGCATGGATGCGGATCGTGCTGCCCTCCAGGTCGACGGCGTACGGCGTGCCGGCCAGCCGCTCGCGGACCAGGTCGGCGACGCGGTCGAACGGCAGGGTCCCGTCCGCGGTCGCCGGCAGCCCTGTCCGGTCGGCGGTCTGCTCGCGCCGGGTGGCCGGCACCCACCACGCCATCACCAGCCCGACGAGGAGGAAGACGAGCCCGACGAGCAGCACCCACTCGCCGGTGACGACCGCCGCCACCGCCAGGCCGAGCCCGAGAGCGCTGAAGGCGAACGACATCACGGTCATCGGGATCCAGGTCTTCACCGCCCGATCACATCACGCGGGGGAGGTGGGACGTTCCGAGGCGTAGAGCCGGTGCAGGAAGTAGGCCGCGACCGCGCACAGCACGTGCCACGCGGCGTGGCCCTGCAGCAGGGAGTGCGGGTCGCACCACCCGTGCTGTGAGGCGTTCCAGATCACGAAGGCGACGAGCATCGAGGCGAGGGCCGCGACGCCGAAGGAGATCGTGCGCCGCGTCTCGCCGCGTCGCCACAGGACGGTCTCCAGCACCACCGCGGCGACGAGCAGCACCCCGAACGCGAGGTTGCCGGCGACGTGCACGACCGGCACCGGTCGCGACCACAGGCCGGCGAGCTCGCAGCCGAGCACGCACGTGGCGTACGCGACACCGAAGGCCGCCGGACCGCGGCGAGCGACCCGCACCCAGGCGTACGCCGCCGCGAATCCCGCGACGAGATACATGCTGAGCAGGTCGAGGTGCCCGCCGAGCTCGCTCTGCGTGGCGTGCATCGCGGCGGAGCCGGGACCGAGGAGCACCACGATGCAGGCGAGGGCGGTCTGCAACCGGCGTGGCATCACGGAGCCGGCAGCTGCGGTCGAGCCCGCGTGCGCGGCGATCGCCAGGCCCGCCAGCACGAAGCCGAGGTTGGACCAGCTGTTGGCGGGCTGGAGGACCGCGCCGGAGCGCGCTGCCTCGCAGAAGTTCGACCCCCGTCCCACGTCGGGACCCAGCCACGCCTGCCCGACCGCCGCCACGAGCAGGCCCACCGACAGCACCGCGACGGCGCCGGTGACCACGAGTGGGCGTGTGGACTGCATGCGCCATCTGACCATGAGCCCGACGGGCGACCGACCGAGCGACCGGGACCGCGGTCCCGGGAGCAGCCAGGACCCGGCCGGCTGTCCGACGACTGCCCGATGACGTCGGGACACCCGTCCCGGGCGCGCGCGGCTCCTCCCGCCGGGGTCGGGCCGGCGGCCTGCGCGCCTTCGAGCTCGCCCTCTCCCTCCTCCAGGTCGCCCCCTGGAGGGCGGCGGCGGACTCCTCACGTCCGGCCGAGGCGACCGAGCCGCCGGGCTCGAGGTCTCGGTCCGGGGCGTCGACACGGTGGACGACCTGCACCGGGCGGTCGAGATGGGGGTCACCCGCGTGCTCACGGGCCGCCCCGAGGTGGTCGGGCGGGCGTGCTGAGCGGGACGCGTCCTCGACTCAGTCGTTGTGCGCGCGATGGTCTAGATTCACGCCCCGTGAGTGCTCAGGCCCCTTCTGCCGTCATCCTGATCCGCGCCGAGCGGTTCACCCCCAACCCCGCGACCGCCGCCGACAACGCCTTCCAGGGCGACGTGCCGACCGGTCAGTCCGAGGACGAGATCTCGGCCCGGGCGCTGGCGGAGATGGATGCGCTCGCGGCGGCGCTGCGCGACGCGGGGGTGCGGGTGCACGTCTTCGCCGACGAGGACCACACGCGCCCGGACAGCGTGTTCCCCAACAACTGGCTCTCGACCCACGCCGGCGGCTCCGTCGCGGTCTACCCGATGTATGCCTCCAACCGCCGCCACGAGCGGCGCACGGACGTGCTGGAGATGCTGAAGTCCGACTATCGCGTGCAGTCGATCGTCGACTACTCCGGCCTCGAGCCCGACGGCATCTTCCTCGAGGGCACCGGGGCGATGGTCCTCGACCACGTCTCCCGGGTGGCCTACACCGCGCGCAGCCACCGCGCCGACATCGCGGTGCTCGAGCGCTTCTGCACCGACTTCAACTACGAGCCGATGGCCTTCGACGCCGTCGACGCGGGCGGCGTGCCGGTCTACCACACCAACGTGATCGCCTGCGTCGGCACCGAGGTCGCGATGATCGCGCTCGAGATGATCCCCGACGAGGTGCGCCGCGAGCAGGTCCGCGAGCGCCTGAGCGTCAACGGCCGTCAGGTCGTCGAGCTGACCGAGGACCAGATCCGCGAGTTCGCGGGCAACGCCGTCGAGCTGTGCGGTCGTACGCCGGAGGGCAAGCGTCGCTACATCATGGCGATGTCCTCGCGGGCGCGCCGCAGCCTGCGACCCGACCAGGTCGCGGTGATCGAGGAGTCCTGCGAGATCGTCGACGTCGACATCCCGACCATCGAGCTCGCCGGCGGGTCGGTGCGCTGCATGATCGCCGGTGTGCACCTCGACCGGCGGGTGCCGCTCGAGGAGGCCGTGCTCACCGAGGCGGTCGAGGCGATCAACGAGGACAACCCGGTCACCCCCGACGGCCGCAACATCGCCAACTTCGACTGATGGACACGACCGAGCCGGCCTTCCGACGCGTCGCCGCCAGCTTCGCGAAGCAGGGGCTGATGGCGCACCTGGGCGCCCGGCTCGGTGAGGTCTCGCCCGGCGAGGTCCACATCCACCTGCCGATGAGCCCGTCGGTCACCCAGCAGCACGGCTACTTCCACGGCGGGGCGACCACGACCATCGCGGACAGCGCCGGCGGGTACGCAGCGCTCACGCTGCTGGACGACGCCACGGAGGTGCTGGCCGTCGAGCTCAAGGTCAACCTGCTCGCCCCGGCGATCGGCGACGAGCTCGAGGCGGTCGGCACGGTGCTCCGGTCGGGGCGCACGCTGACCGTCTGCCGGATGGACGTGTTCGCCCGGTCCGGCTCCGAGCGGAAGCTGGTCGCGGCGGGGCAGCAGACCGTGATCGCCGTACGCGCCTGAGGGAACCTCGACGGCCGCGGCGGTGTAGACAGGGTGCTGGCTCCCACCGAACGGAGTGACGATCAGCGCCGATGACGATGCCGTCCTGGTCGCCCACGCACGCGCGGGCGACCCCGACGCGTTCGCCGTGCTGGTGCGCCGCCACGCCCCGATGGCCATGCGCACGGCCGCGCTGCTGGGGGCCGGCGCGAACGCGGAGGACGTCGTGCAGGACGCGCTGGTGAAGGCCTACGGCTCCCTCGGACGCTTCCGCGAGGGGCGCCCGTTCCGGGCGTGGCTGCTGCGGATCGTGGCCAACGAGACCCGCAACGCGCACCGGTCGTCCACCCGGCGCAGCGCGCGCGAGCAGCGGACACCACCGCCGGAGCTGCTCGACCCGGTCGGCGAGGTGGTGCACCGCGAGGAGAAGCAGCGCCTCCTCGACGCCCTCGACCGGCTCCCGGTCACGTTGCGCGCCGTCGTCACCTGCCGCTACCTGCTCGAGCTGGACGAGGCCGAGACCGCCGAGGTGCTGTCCGTGCCCCGCGGCACCGTGAAGTCGCGCCTGAGTCGGGGGCTCGCGCGGTTGCGCGTCGAGCTGGACGCCGGGACGGACAGCGAGGTGGGCCATGTCTGACGCCCTCGAGGCACGACTGCGCGAGCTCGGCCGCGACGTGCGGGTCGAGGTCCCGCGCGACCTCGAGGCCGCGGTGATGACCCGGGTGCGCGCGGCGCCGGTGCCGTCCGTGGGTCGCCGGACCCGCCTGCGCCGCTGGGTGGCCGGTGCCTTCCTCGGGCTGCTGGGCGTCGGCGTCGTGGCGTCGCCGGTGGGCGCCTCCGTCCTCGACTGGTTCGGGTTCCACGGCGTGGTCGTCGTCGGGGGGCAGCCGCGGGCCACCGACGAGCCGACGGTGCCGGGCGAGCCGGCGGGCCTCGGCCTGGACGCCGCCGCGGACCTGGCCGGCTTCACCCCGGTCGTGCCGGCCCTGCTGGGGGACCCGGACGGGGTCGCCGTCTCGGCCGACGGCGAGATCGTCTCGCTGTCCTGGGGCAGCGGCGAGGACACTGTGCGCCTCGACGAGTTCCGTGGCTCGATCGACCCGATGTTCCTCAAGTCGGTCGACCAGTCACGGATCGTCACGATCGACGCCGGGGTCGCCCTGTGGCTGGCCACGCCGCACGACGTCGGCGTGGTCACCGACGACGGGAGCACGCGGCGCCTCGATGCACGCCTGGCCGCACCCACGCTGGTCTGGACGCAGGGCGACCTCACGCTGCGCCTCGAGGGCGACCGCACCCTCGAGCAGGCGGTCGCGATCGCCGAGTCCGCCCGCTGAGGGGAACCGATCGGCCGGCGGCGGTGTATCACTGGCAGCCGATCCGAGGAGGAGCCATGCGCCGGACGCTGGCCGTCGCCGTACTCACCGTGTGGGTCCTGCTGGGACTCCCCGCCACCGCCCACGCGGGTGGCCCGACCAGTGTCCTCATCACGCAGCCGGCCGCGGGGCGCGCGACCGCGCTCTACTACACCGCGGGGGAGTACGCCGAGCTCGAGCGGCTGATCACCTCCGAGCCCCACCTGGGTGACGCCGAGGCGCCCGGTGCCGGCGACGCCACGACCTACCAGCTGACCTGGCTGCTCCACGACGTGCAGGTCTGGCGGACCGACGCGCTCACGGTGGCCGACGACGGGTCGGTGTTCGTGCGCACCGTGTTCCTGGACGGGACGGGTGGCCCGGAGGTCGGCGACACGGGCCCGCGGCGAGTGGTGCGCGGTCCGGAGCTGGCGGTGCTGCTCGACAAGGTCGTCGGCCGGAGCGCAGCCGCGGCGACCGCGGTGCAGCCCGTGCAGCCGATGGGCCACGAACCGACCGTGGCGCCGGCAGCTGCGGAGCCGACCACGCGATGGTTCACGCTGGCGGGGTGGCGCTGGCTGGTGCCGGGCCTGGTCGCGGGCCTGCTCCTCGGCTTCCTGGCGGTACGGCGCGGAGCACCTCCCGAGCCTCGTCGGGTGCTGGTCGACGTCTCCCCGTCCGACGAGCCCGCCCGTCGGGGCTCCGCCGTGCACCCCTGAGCGGTCGGGTCAGGCGTCGACGGTCCGGGTGAACTGGTCGACGAGGAAGCGCGTCATCTCGATGCGCTGCGTGAACGAGGCGCTGGGTGCGTCGGCCGGGGCGGCGTGGGCGAGCTCGCCGTACAGGAAGCCGTCGAAGCCGCTGCGGAGCAGGGCGGACGTCGCGAACGCCTCCGGCACCGTCTCGAGGCCGGTGGTCAGCCCTTCGGCGGCCAGCCCCTCGACGTACGCCGGGACGATCGTGGCCGCGATCGCGGGCATCCGGGAGGCGGGCACGACGTCGGCGTGGACGAGGCCGACGAGCAGCTGCCCGAGGTCGAAGCCGACGACGTGCGGGCTGCGGAACGAGACGTCGATGACCACCAGCTCGGCGTCGTCGTGGGCCGGGACGAGGAGGTTCTGCGGACTCGCGTCGCCGTGCGGCAGGGCCTGGGTGAGCGAGTCGAGGCGGTCGAGCAACGCCGGGATCCGTTCCCCGAGGGCGGTGAGCCGCGAGGCGAGGTCGCGGTGCGCGACGAGCCAGGGATGACCCCAGAGCCCGTCGTCCCTCAGCGGCACCAGGCCACGCGCGGCGACGGCCTGCTCCGCATACATCCGCAGCGCGAAGCCGGGCGGGAAGCCGCTGACGGCGAGCACGTCCGTGGCGGTGGAGCGGGCGTTCCAGCGTCCGAGCAGGTGGGCGGCGCGCGCGAACCGGGCATCGTCCCACTCCGCATCGGACACGCCGACGTCCTCCTGCCAGACGGCGACCCGGTCCTCCGGGAGCTCGACGACCCGCGCCAGTCGCGGCGACCGGAGCCCCTGGGGCAGCGAGGCCTGGACGACCGGGTCCCACAGCTCGAGCTCGGAGCGCCACGGGAACGAGTCGGCGAAGTGGGTCGCGACGTGCGGCGGGAGGAGGCGCAGGTCGGGCCAGTGGCGCACGTGCTGCAGGAGCTTGCAGAACAGCGACCAGGCCGAGCCGTCGGCCGTCGTCCCGCTGACGCGGTAGACGCCCCCGGTGGCCGGTGACCCCATCGAGTGGGCGACGGTGGTCAGTCGGGCATCGCCGGGTCGCGGGTGCCGGCCCGTCGAGGCGGTCACCAGCTCGTCCAGGGCCCGGTCGACCGCGTGCTGGTCCGCGTCGCAGCCGAGCAGGGCGGCGAGCGTGGTGGTCGGCACGGGCGGCAGGTCGTCCCGCACACGAGCGCCGTGCCCGAGAGCCTCGGTCGTCAGGTCCACGGGGCACTCCGAATCGTCAGGTAACCTTACTTCTTCGCAGATAGTAAGGTTGCCTTATGACATCGGTCAAGGACGATCTTCCCGACCACGCGCTGGCGCTCCTGGGCTACGTCATGGACGGGATGCGCCGCGAGGTGCTGGAGCAGACGTCCCTCATCGCCGGGCCGGCGCACGGACTGCGGAGCAGCCACATCCGGCTGCTCAGCCTGACGCCCGTCGACGGGATGAGGGTGACCGACCTGGCCGAACGGGTCGGCATGACCAAGCAGGCGCTCGGTGAGTTCGCGACCGGCCTGGAGGGGCTGGGGCTGCTCGAGAGCGTGCGCGACCCGAGCGATCGCCGGGCCCGCATCCTGCGGCCGACCGCGCGGGGCCGGCGGGCGGTGGCCGACAGCGAGGCCGTCATCCGCGAGGTCGAGTCGCGCTGGCGCGACCGGGTCGGCCACCAGCGCTGGGACGCGCTGCGCCAGACCCTGTCGGACGCGGCGGAACCGGATGTCTCGAGCTAGGCGCCCGGGCCCTCGCCGGCCGGGATCTGCTGGCCGAGGTACTGCTGGAGCCCGACCCTCTCGATCGCGTCGAGCTGGCTCTCGAACCAGTCGGCGTGCTTCTCCTCGTCGCGCACCATCTCCTCGAACACCGCGGCGGTGCCGTGGTCGCCGAGGTCGTGGCACTCCTGCGCCGAGGCGTTGAACTGGTCGACGGCCGCCTTCTCGCTGGCGAGCGCGAGGCGCAGCATCTCCTCGGCGGTCTCGCCCACGGTGATCGCGCCGAGCTTCTGCACGTTGGGATGGCCGTCGAACATCAGGATGCGGTTGATGAGGTCGTCGGCGTCGCGCATCTCGTCGATCGAGAGGTCGTAGAACACCGTGCCGAGCCGGCCCAGGCCCCAGTTGTCGAGCATGCGCGCGTGCAGGAAGTAGGTGTTGGTGACGGTGAGCTCGAACGTGAGCGCGTCGTTGAGCAGCTCGACGACACGGGGACTAGCTGGCTGCACCATCCACCTCCAGGAGAGTCGCTTCCTGCTCGTGATGCTGGCACACCAGCGCCTTCACCGTGAAGATGCAGGACCCACAATCCTGGGCCGCTCCCGTCGAGCGGCACACCGCCGAGACGGTGCGTGCGCCGTCGGCCATCGCAGCGGACACGGCGCGGTCGCTCACGACGCGGCAGTGGCACACGATCATCGGACGGCTCGCCTTCGGGCGGGAGGGGGATCGGACGACTGAGGTTAGCCTAACCTGCACCGATCGCCATCCCGGCGTCTCACTCAGCGGCCGGAGCGCGAGGCGGGCTCACCGGTCAACACGCGTACGGCGAGGTCCGTCGTCGCCTCGACGTTCAGGAACCCGACGACGCGGCTGACCCGCTCGATGTCGAGCGGCAGGAGCCCGGGTGTCCCGGGCACCTCCGGCGTCAGCCCCAGGTCGATGTCGTCGTGGCCGGCCATCATCGACACGTTGAAGTCGTAGCGCTCGCGGGCCCCGGGCGCGGAGAGGCGGCGCACGACCCCCGCGCCGAGCCGACGGCCGCCGGCGTCGAGCGACCACGCGTCGAGCGCCGCGGCGAGGGTCCGGCCCTCGTCGTGGTCGATGTCGGCCCAGGCGGCGGTCATCGACCCGGCCGCGGCGAGCAGGGCGGCGGCCGTCTTCTCGCCGATCCCGGCGACTCCGGGCAGGTTGTCGCTGGCGTCGCCACGCAGGGCGGCGTAGGCCAGGTAGTTGGTCGACGCGACGCCGTACATCGCCTGCAGGCTACGGGGATTGAGGAGCGGCGAGCCGTGGATGCCGCCGTCGATGAGCCGGAGCACCTGCGTGTGCTCGCTGATCTGGGCGAAGGCGTCGCGGTCGGAGGTGACGATGACGCAGCTCCAGCCGTGCCGTCCGGCCCACGTGGCCGCGGCCGCGTTGACGTCGTCCGCCTCAAGCCCGGGCGGGGTGACCGTGGCCAGGCCGAGCGCGTCGAGCAGCGCACCCGCCCGCTCGAGCTGGTCGATCAGCTCGGGGTCCTTGGGCGCGCGGCCCGCCTTGTAGTCGGGATAGGCGTCACGCCGCTTCGACGACGTGCGGTCGTCGAGCCCGAAGACCACCGCGTCGGGCGCGAACCCGTCGATGCACTCGATGATCTGGCGGAGCATGCCGTGCAGCGCCCACGCCGGGCGTCCCGAGCGGTCGAGGATCCGGGTGTGGGCGCGCGCGTGGTGGTTGCGGTGCAGCAGCGACGGCGCGTCGACGACGAGGAGCAGCTTGCGGCTCGGGGCAACGGATGACGTCATGGCGATCGACGTCATGCTAGGCCCGGAGGCCGGACGGTCAGCGACCGGCGTCGAGCATCTCGAGGCGCGTCGCGACCTTCACGCGGATGCGGCCGGCGGTCTCGCCGAGGCCGATCTCGTGCTGGTCCAGCTTCAGCCAGTGCTCGAGATCGGCCACGTCGACGCCGCGCTCGAGCAGGAACGCGTCCACGGCGGCGGGCTCGCGCGAGGTGGCGGTCTCGGTGGTCTCGGCGAGCAGGTGCGCCACGGTCTCGGCCGCGTCGCTCTTGGTGTGGCCGATCAGGCCGATCGGACCGCGCTTGATCCATCCGGTCACGAACGTCCCCGGGACGCGCTCGCCGTCGAGGTCGAGCACGCGTCCGCCGTCGTTGGGGACGACGGCGGCCCGCTCGTCGAAGGGGAGCCCGACCACCGAGGAGCTGCGGTAGCCCACGGCGCGGTAGACGGCCTGGACGTCCCAGTCGGTGATGAGCCCGGTGCCCTCGACGGAGTCGTCGCCGACCAGGCGGGTGCGCTCGGTGCGCAGCGTCCGGACCGAGCCGTCGTCGCCGACGATCTCGACGGGCTGCTCGAGGAAGTGCAGGTGGATGCGGTGCGGCTTGCCGGTGGGCTCGCGACCGACCCAGTTGGCCAGGGTGTCGAGCACCATCTTGGCCTGCTTGTTGCGGCCGATGTGCGCCATGGAGGCGTCGTCGACCTCGAAGCCCTCGGGGTGCACGACGACGTCGACGTTGGGGGAGTGCGCCAGCTCGCGCAGCTCCAGCGGCGAGAACTTCGCGTAGGCCGGGCCGCGGCGGGCGAAGACGTGCACGTCGGTGGCGCGCTTGGCCTTGAGGCCCTCGTAGACGTGGGCGGGGATGTCGGTGGTGAGCATCTCGTCGCCGGTCTTGGCGAGCACGCGGGCGACGTCGAGGGCGACGTTGCCGGCGCCCAGCACGGCCACGTGCTCGGCCTCGAGCGGCCACGTGGTGGGGGCGTCGGGGTGCGAGTCGTACCACGAGACGAAGTCGGCAGCGCCGTACGAACCCTGGAGGTCCTCGCCCGGGATCTCGAGGGCCCGGTCGGAGCGGGCGCCGGTGGCGATGACGACGGCGTCGTAGAACTCGCGCAGCTCCTCGAGCTTGATGTCGTCGCCGAGGTCGACGTTGCCGAGGAGCCGGACCTCGGGGTGCAGCAGCACGCGCTGCAGGGCCTTGATGATCTCCTTGATCCGCGGGTGGTCCGGCGCGACGCCGTAGCGCACGAGGCCGAAGGGCGCGGGCAGACGCTCGAGGATGTCGATCGAGACGTCCACGTCGGACTTGACGAGCTGGTCGGCGGCATAGATGCCGGCCGGACCGCCGCCGACGATGGCAACACGAAGAGTCATGACGCCAAGTCTGACAGGGATGTCTCGACACATAACGAAGTTGTGGTTGTCCTCTCACAAGGTAGCCTTGTGGCTGTGTTGGGACCTCGCGTGCCGGAGCTGCGCGCCCTCGAGCTGCTCGTCGAGGTGGCCCGCACGGGCACCGTGAGCGCCGCCGCCGACGTGCTCGGGATCACCCAGCAGGCCGCCTCGTCGCGGATCCGCACGATGGAGACGATGATCGGCGAGCCGCTCCTGTTCCGCACCCGCCGCGGCTCGAGCCTCACGCCCACCGGGGACCTCGTGGTCCAGTGGGCACACCGGGTGCTCGAGGAGGCGGCCCAGCTCGATGCGGGCATCGCGGCCCTGCGCTCCGACCGGCGCGGTCACCTGCGCATCGCCTCCAGCCTGACGATCGCCGAGCACCTCCTGCCGGGCTGGCTCGTCGCCGTACGCGCGGATCAGGTGCGTGCCGGGCTCGAGCCGACCGAGTTCACGATGACGGCGACCAACAGCGCCCGGGTGGTCGACATGGTCTCCGCCGGCGAGGTCGACCTCGGGTTCGTGGAGGGACCCGATGCCCCGACCGGCCTCCACCACCGCCTGGTGGGTCGCGACGAGCTGGTCGTCGTGGTCGCCCCGGAGCACCCGTGGGCGCAGCGGTCACGCAGGCGCGTCGCCGCCAGCACGCTCGCCGGGACCCCGCTCGTCGTGCGCGAGGTGGGGTCGGGGACGCGGACCGTGCTGGAGCGGGCGCTGGTGGGACTGGCGGTCGCGACGCCGGTGCTGGAGCTGTCGAGCACGGCGGCGGTGCGCGCGGCGGTCGCCGCCGGTGCCGGCCCGGCCGTGCTCGGTGCGCACGCGGTGCGCGACGACCTCGCCACCGGGCGGCTGGTGGCGGTCACCGTGCACGGCCTCGACCTGCCGCGGCGCCTCAACGCGGTGTGGCGCGACGGCACGCAGCCGCCCGCCGGCCCGGCGCGCGAGCTCGTCGCCCGCGCCGTGCGCAGCCACCAGGGCCGCTGAGGGCGGTCGGAGTGTCGGTGCGCAGGCGGTGAGCCAGCCACACTTCGTCGCGTTGGAAGGTGGGTGGGTCACCGCTGCGGGCGTGGCGCGCGGGGCCGTCGCCGCGCAGCCCGTACGTCCGCTCAGCGCAGCTCGCGCGTGCTGCCCTTGCCGCCGGTGATCGCCTCGGCCGTGCCGATCAGCAGGACGGACGCGACGATCGCGAACACGGTGCCGAGGAAGTCGAGCTCGGTGATCTTGCCGGTGCCGATCAAGCTGGCGAGGAGCCCGCCGATGACCGAGCCGACGACACCGAGGCCGAGCGTGGCCAGGATGCTGAGGTTCTGCCGACCGGGCTTGATCAGGCGGGCGATCGCCCCGATGACGAGACCGAAGAAGAGGAAGCCGATGATCGCGAACATGGGGTGCTCCTGGGATCGAAGAGCCGGGCTGACACCGGCGACTGACTTTCAGCGTAGCCCCGCGATCCACACGCTCACGGGTCGAAGAGCCGGTCCTGCGCCTCGACGGAGGTGACCTCGAGGCGCACCGCCAGCACCTTGTCCGGAGGCAGGTTGACGCGCGTCAGGATGGCCTGGACCTGCGGCAGCACCCAGCTCGTCGACTGCAGCTGCACCCGGGCGATCTCCGTCCCGACCAGCAGCCACACGACCGGGTCGCCGCCACGGTCGGGCAACCAGTGAGCCTCGAGCACGCCGGCCGGTGCCAACGAGGCGACGAGCGGCAGCATCGCCGCGTCGGCCGCCCGGCGCACCTGCTCGTCGGTCATGTCACCACGCTAGACCTGCGACGCATACGGTGGCGCCCGTGAGTGATCCCGAGCTCGTCGTGACCAGGGCCGACGACGTCGTGACCGTGGTGTTCAACCGTCCGCACCGCCACAACGCCTTCACCCGCGCGATGTACGCCGAGCTGCGCGAGCTGTGCGAGGAGCTCCGCCAGGACTCGCGCGTCCGCGCGCTGGTGCTGCGCGGAGCCGGCGGGCGAGCGTTCGCCGCCGGCAACGAGATCTCCGACTTCGTCGAGGCCGATGCGGTGGCCTACGAGACCTGGATCCGCGAGCTGCTCGACCTGCTCCTCGAGCTGCCGCAGGTGACGATCGCCGCGATCGACGGCGTCTGCGTGGGCGGCGGGCTGGCGGTGGCGACGCACTGCGACGTACGCATCGCCACCCCGGCCTCGCGGTTCGGCTACCCGATCGCGAGGACCCTGGGCAACGCGCTCGCGGCCCCGGTCGTGCACCGGTGCACGTCGGTGTTCGGCGAGTCGCTGACCCGCTCGATGCTGCTGACCGGGCGTCTCGTCGGTGCCGACCGGGCCTTCGCCGTGGGCGCACTGACCGAGCTGGCCGACGACCTCGACGCGGCCGTCGACCAGCTCGTCGCCGACGTGCTGGCCGGGTCGGCGACCACCCAGCGCGCGACGAAGCGGCAGCTCAACGCCCGCGCCCTCGAGCAGGAGGCCGCGCCCGGGTTCGACGAGGAGCTGCTGCGCTCGGTCTACGCCGGCTCCGACTTCGCCGAGGGCGTGCGGGCGTTCCTGGCCAAGGAGAAGCCGTCGTTCGGCAGCTGACCGCGGTAGGCCGTCCCGGACTCAGGGGCGCAGCAGGATCTTGCCGACGCGACCGGGCTCGAAGTTCGCCCGGGCGGCGTCGGCGATCTCGTCGAGGCCGTAGACCTTCTCGACCGGCAGGGTGAGGGAGCCGGACGAGATCCCGGCGACCAGCTCGCCGAGCAGCTCGCCGCGCTTCTCGCGGGACATGGCGGCGAAGACCTTGCTGCCCCAGAAGCCCTTGATGACGACCTGCTTGAAGATCACGTCGCCCGAACCGATCTCCAGGGTGGGCGAGGCCATCGCCCCGAAGACCACGAGGACGCCGTCCTCGGCGAGCAGCGACACGACGTCGCCCGCGGCGCTGCCGCCGACCGAGTCGACGCCGGCCACGACCGGGGCGTCCCCGACGATCGCCTGCACGCGCTCGCGCCAGCCGTCGTCGTCGGTGGCGACGACGTTCTCGATGCCCTGCGCGCGCAGCTCCTCGACGCCGTCCGCGCGGCGCACGAGGCCGAGCACGTGGACGCCGCGGGCGGCGGCCAGCTGGGCGAGCAGGCGTCCGACCGCGCCGTTGGCGGCGTTCTGGACGAACCAGTCGCCCGCGGAGAGCTCGAGGAAGTCGAGCAGCGAGATCGCGCTGAAGGGCATCGACACGAGCTGCGACGCGGCCTCGTCGTCGATGTCGTCGGGGACCGGGATCACGCCGGCCGCCGGCGCGACGATGAGCTCGGCCCAGGCGCCGAAGCTGCCGCCGGTGGCGACGCGCTGGCCGACCTCGAGGTGCTCGACGCCCTCACCGAGGGCCTCGACGACCCCGACGGCCTCGGTGCCGGCGCGGGCGGGCATCTCGGGCTTGAAGCCGTAGCTGCCGCGCACCGTCCAGAGGTCGTGGTTGTGGATGGGGGAGAGGAGCACGCGCACGAGCACCTGGCCCGGGCCGGGCTCCGGGTCGGGGACGTCCTGGACCGAGAGGACCTCGGCCGGGTCGCCGAACTGGGGCTGGACGAGTGCGCGCATGGGTGGTGCCTTCCATCGGGGTGGTTGCTCGGTCCTGGCTGGAACGGTTCGCGAGGCGAACCTATGCCTCGCGGTGCCGGGGTGAGCCCGACGTCACAGTGCCTCTCGCGGTCAGGGGGCGACCGGGGGCACGAACTCGAAGGTCGTGCCGAGCAGCCACAGGAGCAGCAGCACCACCGGCAGGTGGAAGACGAACTGCAGGAACGTGAACCCGACGAGGTCGCGGGCGCGCACCCCGAGCACCGCGAGCAGCGGGAGCATGAAGAACGGGTTGACCAGGTTGGGCAGCGCCTCGGCGGCGTTGTAGATCTGGACCGTCCAGCCGAGGTTCATCCCGACGTCCGTGGCCGACTGCATGACGTACGGCGCCTCGACCAGCCACTTCCCGCCGCCGGACGGCACCAGCAGCCCGAGCAGGGCGGTGTAGAGCGCGATCACGACCGCGAAGGCGCCGCTGTCCCCGACGCTGGTGAACAGGTCGGCCAGGTGCTCCGAGACCGTGGCCCCGCCGCGACCGGGGGCGCGGGTGAGGACGGCCGCCATGGCGGCGTACAGCGGGAACTGCACCAGGACGCCCGCTGTCGTGGGGACGGCCTTGGTCACCGCGTTGAGGAAGCCACGCGGCGTCCCGTGCAGCACCAGTCCGAGGATCAGGAAGACCATGAGGTAGCCGTTGAGGCTGCTGATGACGGTGAGGAACGGCAGGGTCGCGAACTGGTGCACCAGCCAGCCGAGGGTCAGCAGGCCGACCAGCGCCGGGAGGATCCGGGAGAACTCGAGCCACTCGCCGGGACGGGTCCGCTCGGCCGGCGGCTGCACCTCGTCGGACAGGTCGACGGCCATGTCCTCCGCGGTGCGGATCGCCGCACCCCGGGGGGCGGAGGCCCACGCCACGGCGACGCTCAGCACGATCAGGACCGCGGCCATCGTCAGCGACTGCCAGGTCAGGATCGTGGCGCCGAAGTCGAGCACCCCGGTGATGTCGAGCAGCTCGGGCGGCAGCGACTCGGGCGTGGCCTGCAGCTGCGCGGCGGACGAGGAGAGCCCGAGCGCCCAGACGGCGCCGAGGCCGAGGTAGGCGGCGGCGCCGAGGGCGCGGTAGTCGGTGCGCAGGTCGCTGCGCCGGGCGATCGCGCGGGCGAGCAGTCCGCTGAAGACCAGGCTGAGGCCCCAGTTGAGCATCGAGACCAGGCACGACAGCAGGGCGACGAACGCCACCGACCCGCGCGGTGTCGAGGGGAAGAGGGCGATGCGCTCGATGATCCGCGCGACCGGCGGTGAGGTCGCGACGACGTAGCCCGTCAGCACCACCATCGCCATCTGGAGGGTGAACTGGGCCAGGTCCCAGAAGCCGCCGCCGAAGGTCTCGACCACCGTCACCGGGCTGGACCCGTTGACCATCGCGGCGACCGAGACGATGACCACCCCGGCCAGGGCGAAGACGTAGGCGTCGGGGAACCACTTCTCCGTCCAGGCGGCGCTGCGCTGGGCGAGGCGGGCGAGGCCGCGCTCCTGTCCGGTGTCAGAGATCGTCGACATGATCCACGAACGTATCGGACCCCGGCGCCTCCCGAGATGCAGGCGCTGACGACTACCGTCGCCCCATGCCGGGGCACCAACGCATCTTCGTGGTCACCACCGCCGCGACCGACGCGGAGCTGACCCGCGCGCGGGCCGAGCTGGGACGGGACGCGCTGGTCCTCACCGCCCCGACCGCCGACGCCGAGCGGGTGGTGCGTTCCTTGGCGGCCACTCCCCGGGCCGAGGTGCTGCTGGCCCCCGTGAGCCACCCGGGGTTCGACCGCGGGCACCGGCTGGACGACCTGGTGCGCCGCCACGCCCTCGCCGACCGGTTCCGCGACGTCGTGGTGGTGGCCGACCCGGCGACGACCACCCTGCTGCTGCGGGTGCTCGCCCCCGATCAGCTGTCGGACGAGGGCGCGGTCACGAGGGTCGGCCTGGCCCGCGGGGACCGACCCGTCAACGCGCTGAGAGCAGTCCTCGGCGGCGGCGTCGTGGGCCTCGTGGCGAGCCTGCTGGAGCGGCAGCTGGAGATCCTGGCCCTGCCGGCCGTCGCTCTCGTGCTCGGGCTGGCTCTGCACCTGGTCCCGCGCTGGCGGCACGTGGGTCGCGAGCTCCTGCTCGTGGGGGCGGTCGCCACGGTGGCGGTCTTCCTGGCGGTCGCCGGGTCGGCCCGCTTCCCCGCCGGCTGGTGAGCCGGCCGTTCGTCAGAAGTGCTCGTAGTCGACCGGCTCGTCGCCCTTGACGGACGCGTGCACCGGCATCGCCGAGACGGCGTGCTCGAGGAGCCAGTAGATGGCGTAGCCGACCGCACCCAGGATGGTCGGCGGCAACACCCAGATCGCGGTGGCGGCGGCGGTCAGCCCGGCGCCGTACTGCCGACCCCAGAGCAGGGACGAGGGCAGGGGGGCCGCGGCGGCGACGCCCACGAGGAGCCACTCCTGCGTGCACAGGGCGATCACGAAGGTGGACATCCCGACCGCCGCCGCGACGGACCAGAGCAGGAGGAGGCCGCGCAGGCGCGGGGACCGCCAACGGGTGCCGAAGGCGACGGCCGTCCACATCATCCAGCGGCGGACGAACCGGACCCCGAGCCCCTTGAGCATGAACCGGAAGAACCGGTCGGCGACGGCGTCCTCCACCCCGAGGTCGTTGGTCGGCCCGATCAGCCGGTCGTGCAGGAGGGCCGCCGGCGTGTGCACGTCGTAGGAGCTGACGAACCAGCGCAGCGCGGCGGGGACCGACGCGAGGTCGGTCAGCGGCGGGTCGCCCAGGTCGCTCGGCCGCAGCGTGCGGGCGCGGTCGGGGAGGTCGGCGACCCCTGTGTCGCCCGTGTAGGTCATCGACGACTCGAGCAGGAACGACTTGCGACCCACCTGCCGCAGCAGGATGGTCGCGGGCTCACCCGGACGATCGGGGTCCTCGAAGCAGCTGGCCCACGGCACCCTCGTCCCGATCATGCCCACAGGGTGGCGTGGCACGCTCCGGCGGACAACCCCGCGGCGGGTCGTCACCGGAAGTCCCGGGACGAGGCGCGCGCCTGCAGCACCGCCCCTGCTCCCGGTGCGACCACGTCGATGCCCTCGACCCGGTCGGCGATCAGGTTGGTGACTCCCTCGTTGCGCTCGAGGCGCCCACGGATCACCACGGCGATCCGGTTGCGGGCCGCCTGCCGGTGCACCTTC
Source organism: Nocardioides currus (assembly GCF_003057875.1). Taxonomy (GTDB): domain Bacteria; phylum Actinomycetota; class Actinomycetes; order Propionibacteriales; family Nocardioidaceae; genus Nocardioides; species Nocardioides currus. The sequence goes on from NZ_PYXZ01000013.1 coordinate 106,389, forward strand.
ATCACGCCGACCGAGCAGACGACGTTGAGCATGCCCGTCTCGTCCTCCAGGTTGAGGAAGGTGACGCCCATCGCGGTCCCGGGTCGCTGGCGGTGGGTGATGAGCCCGCCGACGTGGACCCGGCGGCCGGACTCGGTCCCCTCCAGCTCGGCGACGGAGCGGATGCCGGCGCGCCGCAGGTCCTCGCGCAGGTGGTCGATCGGGTGTCGTTCGGGCGAGACCCCGGTGGCCCACAGGTCGGCCAGGGTCACCTCCTCCTCGCTCATGCCCGGGAGCATCGGGGCCGCCGGAGCCGGAGTGGTGCCCGGGACGTGTTCCGCTCCCTCCGCGAAGCCGGCCGCCCACAGTGCCTCGCGGCGGTCCATGCCCCAGGCGTCGAAGGCGCCGGCCGTCGCGAGCGCCTCGAGCTGGGCCGAGGTCAGGTCGGCGCGCCGGGACAGGTCGGTGACCCCGGTGAAGGGGGTCTCGTCGCGCGCGGCGACGATCCGCCGCGCCACCTCCAGGCCGATGCCGCGCACCGAGTCGAGCCCGAGCCGGACGGCGAGGTAGTGGTCGCGCCGGTGCGCCGGGACCGGGTCGGGCGTCCCGCCGATCCACTCGGTGCGCTCGAACCTCGGTCGGCAGCACTCGTCCGGACCGGTGGCGGCGACGGGCCCGACGACCACCGGCTCGAGCTCGGCCTGCGCCGCGGATCGGGCGACGTCGGGGCGGCGCACGTCGACGCCGTGGCGCCGCGCGTCGCCGACCAGCGACTGCGGGGAGTAGAAGCCCATCGGCTGGTTGCGCAGCAGACCGGCCAGGAACGCAGCGGGGTAGTGGAGCTTGAACCAGGACGAGGCGTAGACCAGCAGGGCGAAGGAGAGGGCGTGCGACTCGGCGAAGCCGAAGTTGGCGAAGGACAGGATCTTGACGTAGATCGAGTCGGCGAGGTCGCCCGTGATCCCGCGCTTCTCCATGCCGGCGTAGAGCTTCTGCTTGACCGACTCGATGCGCTCGACCCCGCGCTTGGACCCCATGGCGCGTCGCAGCAGGTCGGCGTCGTCGCGGCTGCAGTCGCCCAGCGTGACGGCCATCGCCATCAGCTGCTCCTGGAACAGCGGCACCCCCTTGGTGCGCTCGAGCACCGGCACCAGCTCGGGGTGGTCGTAGGTGACCGCCTCCTGGCCGGTGGCACGGCGGACGTAGGGGTGCACGGCCCCGCCCTGGATCGGGCCGGGTCGGATCAGCGCGATCTCGATGGCGAGGTCGTAGAACTCGCGGGGCCGCAGCCGCGGCAGCGTGCCGATCTGCGCGCGGCTCTCGACCTGGAACACCCCGATCGAGTCGGCGCGGCACAGCATGTCGTAGACCGCCGGCTCCTCCTTCGGCATCGACGCGAGGTCCCACTCCTCGCCCAGGTGGTCGGCGACGAGCCGCATCATCTGGTCGAGGGCGCCGAGCATGCCCAGGCCGAGCAGGTCGAACTTGACCAGTCCCATCGTCTCGCAGGCGTCCTTGTCCCACTGCAGGACGGTGCGCTTGTCCATCCGAGCCCGCTCGATCGGGCAGACCTCGCCGATCGGCCGCTCGGTCAGCACCATCCCGCCCGAGTGGATGCCGAGGTGGCGGGGTGCGCCCATCAGCTCCTCGGCCAGGGCCACCACCGGTGCGGGGACGTCGTGGGCGGTCGGGTCGCCCTGGTCGCCGGCCACCACGGACTTCCACCCGTCGATCTGCTTCGACCAGGCGTCCTGCTGGCCGGGGGAGAAGCCCAGCGCCTTGGCGGCGTCGCGGACCGCCATCCGCGGCCGGTAGGTGATGACGTTGGCGACCTGTGCGGCGTTGCGCCGGCCGTAGGTGTCGTAGACCCACTGGATGACCTCCTCGCGGCGGTCGGAGTCGAAGTCGACGTCGATGTCGGGCTCCTCGTCGCGGTGGGCGGAGATGAACCGCTCGAAGGGCAGCTGGTAGAAGACCGCGTCGACGGCGGTGATGCCCAGGGCGTAGCAGACGGCCGAGCTGGCGGCGGATCCTCGGCCCTGGCACAGGATCCTGCGTCCGCGGGCGAAGGCGACGATGTCGTGGACGATGACGAAGTAGCCGGCGAAGTCCTTCTCGGCGATGACGCGCAGCTCGTGCTCGAGGCGCTCGCGCGCCTCCGCCTCGTGGGGGACCCCGGCGTACCTCTCCGCAAACCCACGCTCCGCGAGCACCCGCAGCCAGGAGTCGGCCGTGTGGCCCTCGGGGATCTGTCGCTTCGGCAGCGCCGGGGATGCCTTGCGCAGGTCGAAGGCCAGCTCGTCGGCGAGGGTGACGCTGCGCTCGACGGCGCCCGGGTGGGCCGCGAGGGCCGCGCTCACCTCGGCACCGCTGCGCAGGTGGGCCGAGCCGGAGAGGTCGAGCCAGCCGTCGAGGTCGGCCAGGCTGCGCCGGGCGCGCACCGCCGCCATGGCCGAGGCCAGGCGGTGCCGTTGCGGGGTGGCGTGGTGCACGTTGCCGGCAGCCATGACGTCGAGGCCGTGCACGCCGGCGAGGCGGGCGAGGGCGGCGTTGGTCGGGTCGGCGCCCGGGCGCGGCGACAGCTCGACGAGGACGTCGTCGATGCCGAACAGCGACGTCAGCTCGTCGAGGGCCTCGCTCGCCGCGGGGACTCCTCCGGAGGCCAGTGCCTGCTGGACGGCGCCCTTGCGGCACCCCGTCAGCACGACCCAGTGCCCGCGCCCGCGCTCGCCGAGCTCGGCGAGGTCGTACGCGGGGCGCCCCTTCTCGTCCCCGCGCAGGTGGGCGTCGGTCATCGCGGCGGCGAGGCGGTGATAGCCCTCGACCCCGCGGGCCAGCACCAGCAGGTGGCTGCCCTCCGGGTCGGGCACGCCGTTCTGCGGCGCGGTCAGTCCGAGGGACAGCTCGGCGCCGAAGACGGTGGGCAGGTCGTACGCCGCCGCTGCCTCTGCCACCATCGGCGCGGCGTAGAAGCCGTCGTGGTCGGTCACCGCCAGCGCGTGCAGGCCGAGGCGCACCGCCTCCTCGACCAGCTCGGCGGGCGAGCTGGCGCCGTCGAGGAAGCTGAAGTGGCTGTGGCAGTGGAGCTCGGCGTACGGCGTGACGGAGGTCGGCCGCTGGATCGCGGCCGCCTCCGTGGCGGCGCGCCTGCGCCGGGACACGGGGGCGTCGTCCGCTCCGGGCAGGCCGCTCAGCCGCCGCTCGAGCTCCTTCCAGTGCATGGCCGGGTTGTTCCAGCCCATCAGTCGTAGCCCGCTTCCAGCGACCAGCCCTCGGGGGCGCGCACCAGCAGCCAGGCGCGACCGTCGGCGCCCACGACCTGGAAGCGGGCACTCGGTCCGGTCCCGCCGGACCACCAGCCCTCGTCCGTCGGCCACGGCCCCGCCCAGGCGGTCACGGGCTGCCAGGGGAGCATGCCGTCACCGACGCGGAAACGCCGCGGCACGCCGCTGACCACACCACGGTCGGTGACGCACACCTCGCGGCCGGCGTCGTCGACGACCTCCGCGACCGGGGGCGTGGCGAAGACCCGGACGGGCGCCGGCCCGGGGACGCGGCCGGGCCAGGGCCGGTCGACCGGGCGCAGGTCGACCGCACGCTCGCCCCAGGGCACCAGCGACTGCCTCGCCGAGGGGGTGCGCCCACCCTGGAGGGCAGGCCGCAGCACCGCCTCGAAGCCGACCATCCCCTGCACGCGTGCGACGCCGCGCTCGACGAGGTCGTCGGAGGCCGAGCCCCACAACGCCTCGCCGTGGGCGGCGGCCGGCTCGACCACCTCGGGAACGAACCGGATCCGGTCGATCGGGGCGCGGACCTCACCGGAGGCCTTGCGACCGCGCAGCGACCCCCCGACGTCGGCGCCCTGCAGCTGCCAGTGGACCCGGTCGACCAGGTCGCGGGCGCCGAAGTGGCGCGGGTGCAGCCAGGTGCGCGACGAGCACACGACGCCCTCGGACTCTGCCTCGACCCGCACCCCGGTCGCGACGAGCTGGTGGTGGGCCAGCTGCGCGACGAACCGCTCCGCCGTGGTGCGGACGCTGAAGGTGATCGCCTCGACGGAGTCGAGCGGCGGCTCGAAGACCGCGTCGGCGTCGAGCTCGGGCGGCGGGGTGCGTGCCGCGAACAGTGCGGTGTCCTCGCCCCGTGCGCGTCGGCGCACGGCCGCGCCGTAGGCACCGAGGCGGTGCTCGACCGCCTCGCCGGGGAGGTCGGCGAGGTCGCCGAGGGTGCGCAGCCCGAGGCGCTGCAGCAGGCTGACCAGCTCGCGCCCGCGGGGTCCGTCGTCCTGGAGCACGTGGACGGGCAGCCCGCTGAGGAAGGAGGCGGACCCGCCCTCGGGCACCACGGTCCAGGCCTGCACGTCGGCCGTGCGGGCGGCCTGCTCCGCCGTGAAGAGGTCGTCGGCGATCCCGACGCGCACGTCCCACACACCGACCTCGACCAGCGCCTGGCACACCGTCGCGGCGGCGGCCGGCTCCGTGCCGTACCAGCTGCCGGGCGCCCGGACGGCCAGCAGCCCGGGACGCAGCGCGGCCACCCCCGGACGCAGGTCCTCGACGGTGGCGAGGACGGGCTCGAAGGCCCGGGCGTCGCGATCGGGGTTGGCGGGCAGCAGCAGCAGCTCGGGGCACCGGGCCTGGGCGTCGCGTCGACGCTGTCCGCGACGCACCCCCTCGGACCACGCCGGACCGTTGCAGACCTCGACGGCGTTGGCGGACAGGACCGCCGCGGCGGCGCGGGGGGACCGATCGGCCTCGTCGAGCGCGGCGACCACCGACCAGTCGGGGCACCACACCACCATCACCCTCATCCCGAGGCCGCGCGGATCTCGGCGAGGGGACGATCGACCCGCTGCGCGCCCGGCCAGGTGAGGTCTGCTCGCTGGGGCGGTCGCGCCCCGCGGCGTACGACGACGCGTGCCCGCCGCTCCAGCAGCCGGCCGGTCCCGGACCCCGGCCCGCTCCACGTGGACTGCTCGACGCTGACCCGGGCCTCGACCCGCGGCCAGTCCCCGTGGACGACGAGGACCGCCGACCTCGTGCGCAGCCGGGAGTCGAGGACGCCGGCGGTGCGCTCGTCGACCGAGGCGGGCGGTCGGAGCACCACCACGCGGAGCACGTCGACCAGCGCGGCCGTCACCTCCAGCCAGTGCTCGCCCGGGTCGGGCACGAGGACGGTGCGCGACAGCTCGATCCCGAGCTCGGCGGCGGCCTCGACGCCGAAGTCGGGGCAGCCCGCGAACCCCACCCACTCGCCCGCCCGAGAAGCACCCGCGGCCAGCGCCAGCGCCAGCGACGCGGAGTCGACGGCGTAGGTCGAGCCCGCGTGCAGGGGCACCAGGTCGACCAGCCCCGGCAGCGTCGGGACCGGCTGTGCGGCAGGCTTGCGCTCCATCGCGGCCATCCGCTCGCGCAGCTGCTCGACGACCGGACGGCCCGGATCGAGCGCGACGGCGGAGCGGGAGGACGACATCCACCCATCATCGAACACCTGTTCGAACGGGTCAAGCGGAGGTCGGAAATCAGGTGCGGAGGAGCTGGGAGAGCGGTCGGCGCCGGATGCGTCGCCACTCGAGGACGGCCACGGCGACAGCAGCGACGACCAGGATCGGCACCACCCCGATCGTCCACCACGACACCTCGACGTCGGTGGGTGACCCCGCGGTGAGGGAGCCGAGCATCGCGTAGGAGCACGCGACCCCCAGCAGCCAGCCGGCGAGCGCCGCGACGGCGACCGGAACGGCCAGCTCGCCCACCAGCACGCGGCGCACCTCGCCCTGCGGCAGGCCCAGCGCGCGGAGCCGGCCGAGGGACCGCGCGCGCTCCGGCGCCTGGGCCGCGGCGGACAGCAGCAGGCCCAGGATGCCCAGCACGAGGAGGAGGACGGAGGACGCGACGGCCAGGTCGATCAGCGCCGAGGGGAGGGGGGCCGTACGCCGCGCCTCGAGCTCGTCGGAGAGCCGCACCACGGAGTCGACGCCGTCCACCCGCGAGGCGATCCGATCGAGCGCGGCGTCCGTGCCGGTGCCGACGACCCAGAGGGTGTCGGGCAGGGCGACGGCACCGGCGGCGGCGAAGGAGTCGGTGTCCACGACGAGCACCGGGGCCGCGGAGGCGTCCACGTCGGGTGCGGTGCCCACCACGTCGATCGGGACGCTCGTGTCCTCCCAGCGGAGGGAGGCCGTGTCCCGCAGGACGGAGTCGCCGCCCACCAGGAGGGCGGGCACCTCGTCGCCGTCCGCGGCGTCGAGCCGGCCGAGCTGGGGCGCGTCCGCGAGATTGCTCGCCGCCAGCAGCGCGGCGTAGTCGCCCGCGTCGACCACGACCAGTCGCACGGCCTGGGACGCGCCGCCGGATGACAGGCGCGCGCCGTCCTCGACCCGTGCGGCCGCGGCGGCGTCCACGCCCGGCTCGTCCTCCGCGTCCTCGGCGAGCTGGGCCAGGTCCGCCTGGGGATCCGCGTCGATGCGTGCGTCGCCACCGACCGACGACAGCGCCGCGGACGTCTGGCCCGCGCGGTCGGACTCGGCCAGCGAGGCTCCCAGGGTGATGCCGGCGACGGCCACCACCACGACGAGCACCGGGAGGGCCCGCGCGCCGGCCTCCCCGATCCGGGCCGCCACGAAGAAGCCGACACCACCCGGCGAGCGACGGGTGGCGCGCAGCGCCCAGCGCACGGGGACCGGCAGCACGCGGAGCAGGACGAGCGCCCCGGCGACCGCCCACCAGGTCGGCGCGCTCGCGGCCGTCACGTCACCGCCGGCCGCACCGTCGCCCGCGACACCCCGCTGCAGGAGGGCCGAGAAGGAGAGGGCGGCCACGAGCAGCACGGCGGTCTCGACGGCGAGTCGACGCAGGAGCCGGGTCCTGGTCGCCGTACGACGTGCGCTGCGGTTGGCAGGCACCCGGCGGGCGCCGGCCCAGACGTCCGCCCACGACGCCCCGAGGACCGGCGAGGCGAGGGCGGCGACGACCGCCACCGGGACGGCCCAGGCCCACCCGGCCGAACCGGTCACGAGCACGACCGCGCCCAGCCCGACCACCGCTCCGAGGACGGCCACCGTGAGCCCCTCGACCAGCAGCTCCAGCCCGATGCTCGCGAGCGAGGCGCCGCGCTGCCGGGCCATGGTCAGCGGATCGCGACGCCGCAGGACCAGCAGCTGCGCCGCGAGGACGAGCACGAGGAGCGTCGCGGCGAGCAGGCCGATCAGGAGCACGTCGGCCCGGCCCCGTGCGGAGGCGATGTCGGCCCGGGCCCGTTCCAACGTCGAGCCGAGCAGGCTGTCCCAGGCGACGTCTCCCCGCGACAGTGACGCCGAGGCCTGCAGCGAGACGATCTCCCGCTCGAGGGACCGCGCTGCCAGCCACCGCACACGGGACGGGTCGGGCCTGAAGGAGACACGACGGGTGAGGTCGTCCGCGGGAAGGACGAGGCGCAGGTCCGCGAGCGACCCGGCGGAGACGAGGGCCGCGGCGGAGGTGTAGGGAAGGCCGTCGGCCGTGCCCTGGACGGGGTGGAGCAGCCGGGCCGACACGTCCCACGCCTCGGCGTCCGGGTCCCCGGGCGTGAACACGCCGCTGACACGCAGCTTCGCCGAGCGGCCCTGCTCGTCCTGGACGGTTCGTCGGTCGCCCGCCTCCAGCTCCAGGGCGTCGGCGACGGTCTGGGAGAGCGCCACCTCCACCAGTCCCAACGCCCTGCGGGGCACGGCGCGCGGTGGGCCGCCCTCGTCGTACGTCACGGCGGGCGCCTCACCCGCCGTGTCGACGAACGCGAGCTGGAGGAGCTTCGTGGGCCCGACCTGACGCACCTGCAGCGTCGGCGTGGTGACCCACGCGACGCCCGGCCGCAGCACGGCGTCGAGCCCTGCTGGGAGCGCCTGTCGCGCATAGTCGGCGTCCTGACGCACCTGCACGGCGGTCGACGGGTCCCTCGTCTTGCCCCGAGGGTCGTCGTACCACGCCGGCAGGGTCGCCACCACCGCCCCGCTCGCGCCCGCGTCGTGCACCGCCGCCGCGATCGCGCGGTCGGCGGCCCGCTCGGTCACGGGGTCCACGGCCGCCGCGAGACCCACGGTGAGCGCCACGACCAGCCCCGTGAGCAGCAGGAGGGGCCAGTCCGCCCGCCACCGCCCGCCCACCGTCGCCGCGTGCGCCCGGGGGAATCGCCTCCTCATCGCGCACCCCGCAGCCGGGAGGGGTCGGAGGCGCGCACGTGCAGCACGGTGAGCGCCGTGGTCACCACGACCGTGCCCCCGAGCAGCCCGCTCAGGAGCAGCAGCTCGCTCGTCCACGGCCAGGCGACGACGGCCGACGGGACGGGCGCCGCACCCAGGTCGGAGCGCACCAGGTCGGGCCCGAGGAGGACCGTGGCGACGACCCCGACCAGGGCGCCCACCACGATGGTCGGCACGAAGAACGCGAGGTGCTCCGCGAGCAGGAGGCGCCGCGAGGACCGGCGGGACAGACCGAGTGCGCGCAGTCGCACCACCTCGGCGGAGCGCCGCTGCCGTTCGGCGCCGAGCACGAGCCCGACGCCCGCGAGGAGGAGGGCCGCCGCGAGCGCGACCAGGGTGAGGAGCGTGGTCGGGACGGCGACTCGCAGCGGTCCCTGCGTGAGCTGCTGCGCGACGTCCTGCCGCAGCGTGACCTCGCCGAGGCCGAGGTCCCGCAGCGCGTCCACCGTCGCCGGCGAGGGGTCGGCCACCCACCACGAGTCCACGACCGGGTCCAGCCGCCCGGCGTCGATGAGGGCTCGCGACACTGCGTCGACGTCGGCGAGCACCGCGACCTGTGCCGGCGCGGACGGGACGGCGGGCACCACGCCGCGCACCTCGAGGGTGAGCGTCGTGCCGTCGACGACGGCGGAGAGGCGGTCGCCGACCCGGGCACCGACGGTGTCCACCAGCGCCTGCGAGGCGACGACGGGGATGCTCGTCGTGGCCGGGAACGCCGTGGCGAGGAGGTCCGCCCCGGAGTAGGAGAAGTACTCCAGGTCGAGGCCGAAGGTCGCGGTCAGCTCGGTCGCGTCGCCATCCTCGGTGGACCGGACGTCCATCGTCGCCCCGGCGACCGGGCTGTCGTCCTGCAACGGCAGCAACCGCCACGGCGGGGGTACGGCGCCCTCCCGACCCGTCGCCGGGACGTCGACGACGACGGCCACCTCGGTGCGGTCCCTGGTCGGCTCCTCGCCCGCGTAGCCGTCGAGCTCGAGGCGGAGACCGACGAGGCGCAGCCCGGGGTCGAGCGGCGCGAGCCACCGCACCGGATGGGCGGCGCCGTCGAGCGGCAGCACACCCGCGGAGACGGTGCTGCGGAACCCGGAGCCGTCCTCGACGACCGCGGTCGGCACCGCCGTGAGGGCCGTGCCGGGAGCGCTCTCTCCGCGCAGCGTGACGGGCTCGCCGCCGCCGGGCAGCGGCACGCCCGCGACCGCCGTGTCGGGTGCCAACCCGCCCCCGGCCTCGGCCCAGCTCCGGTCCTCGCCGGTCCGACCGCGCAGCAGAGCACCCGACTCACGGGTGTCGACGGCCAGCAGCACGGGGCGCGACGCGTCGGTCCCGACGAAGCGACCGAGGGCCAGCGGCCGGTGCACGACCGGGGAGACGGTCGACTCCGCGTCGGTGGCCTCCTCGACCCGGGCGGCCTCCGCCGTCCCGGCCGGCGCGGCGAGCGCGAGGGCGAGGTCGGTCCCGACGCGCAGGTCCGCCTGGTCCACCTGGGACCGCTCCCAGGTCGAGCGCAGGGCGACCCCGAAGACGGCCGCCGCCACGGCCGCGCCGACCAGCACCATCGCCGTACCCGCATGCGGTCGGCGGGCAGCCTGCTGCGTCGCGAGGGGCCAGACGAACGAGCGAGACCTGGTGCCGACGCCGGCGGCCCGGACGAGGACAAACGGCACGAGGCGCACGCCCAGCACGGTCAGGGCCGCGATGGCGAGCACGGGCGCCACGGTCAGGGTGACGTCGTTCGAGCCGGCTGCCGTGGGGGACTGGGAGCGCAGCTGCCACCACGCGAGTGCGGCGGCCGCCAGCAGCAGGGGACCGGCACCGAGCCGCGCCAGCACGCTGCGTCGGGTCGCGGGGCCCGGGTCGGTGACCCCGCCCAACGTGGTCGCGACAAGCGTCGTGGTGAGGAGGACGGCGGCCGCGAGCACCGCCGCCACCAGCGGCCACGTGAAGGCAGGTCCGCGGGCGAGGCCGGCGGCGGCGAGGTCCGGGAGGTGCGTCAGGCGCGCGTGCATCACCGCGGCCGCAGGGACGGCGAGCACCGTCGCCACGAGGGAGAGGAGGAGCGCCTCGCCACCTGCCGCCGCGATCCGCTGGCGCCGGCTCAGGCCCATCGCCACCAGGAGGTCACGCTCGGCCTCACGCACCGAGGCCACGAGCCACCCCGCCAGCAGCGCGGCGGCCAGGGCGAGCGCCACCCCGAGCAGCAGCACCACCAGCACGGTGGCCCGGGTGCTGTCCTGCTGCGCGTGCAGCCGGGCCAGGGTCACCGACAGGTCTGAGGCGACCCGAGTGAGCCGCGCCCGGTCGCCCGCGCCGGCCGCGAGGACGCCCGACGCGTCGTCCAGGCCGTCGACCACGCCCCTCAGCGCGGAGTCGGTGGCCCGGGCCGGGCTCGGGTGGCCGGTCACGCGCAGGCCGCCCACGGACGACCCCGTCGCGAGGAACGACGTCTCCGTGACCACGAACGGGCCGTAGGTCGGCGCCGCCTCGAGACCGTTGCTGTACGTGGCCGAGAAGCCGGCGCCGGAGAGCGGGTCGCCCTCCCAGTCGGCCTGCGAGCGCGGGCGGAAGGTGCCGACGACCTCCACCGTGACGGGGTCGTCGAGCCCGCCGAGGCCGATCTCCCGGCCGAGCACCAGCTCGTCGCCGAGGGCGAGGTCGAGCAGCCGGGCGGTCGTGGCCGGCACCACGGCTTCGTACGGCGCGGCCGACTCGCCCGGCCACCGGCCCGAGACGAGGACGGCTCGTGACTCCAGGTCGTCGGTCGTCGTCAGGTAGGCCTGTCGCTCACCGTCCTCGAGCAGCCGCAACCGGGACACGGCCGTCGTCTCCAGGCGCGGGTCTGTCGCCGCGAGGACGTCGCCCACCACGCGATCCGCCTCGTCGCGGACGTCCGCGACGTCGTCGCCGGCCAGCTCGACGACGTACGCCGTCACGCTCAGGTCCGAGGGCTGGGACCGTTCGACGGCGACGTGGAAGGCCCGGTCGGCCGTGGTGGTGAGCACGAGCGAGCAGACGCCGACGAGGGTGGCGGCCGTGGCCACCAGCAGGACGACGGAGGCGAGCAGCCGTCGCTGCACCGACGCTCGCCGCAGCACCAGGCCCAGCACGGTCCGCCTCAGCCGCCGACCCGGCCGTCCGAGATCGCGAGGACCCGGTCGGCGAGGGCCATCAGCACCGCGTCGTGCGTCGCCACGACGGCGGTCACGCCCTCGGACTCCACGACCGCGCGCAGCAACGACATCACGGCCAGCCCGGTCTCCGTGTCGAGCTGGCCGGTGGGCTCGTCGGCCAGCAGGAGGCGCGGCGACCCGGCGAGCGCGCGGGCGATCGCGACCCGTTGCTGCTGGCCACCCGACAGCTCGCCCGGCCGCTGGCCCGCGTGGTCGCGCAGGCCCACGAGGTCGAGTAGCAGCTCGACGCGCTTCTCCCGGTCGGCGACGGGCGTGCGCCGCAGCCGCAGCGGCACGCCGACGTTCTCGGCCGCGGTGAGCGCCGGGATGAGCCCGAACGTCTGGAAGACGTAGGACACCGAGTCGCGCCGCAGCGCGCTGAGCCCGTCCTCGTCGAGGGTGGTGACCTCCGAACCGTCGATCCGCACCGAGCCGGAGTCGGGGCGGTCGAGGCCGCCGAGCAGGTTGAGGAGGGTGGTCTTCCCCGACCCCGAGCGACCCACCACGGCCACCATCTCGCCGGGTGCGACGTCGAAGGAGACGTCGCGCAGCGCTGGCACGGCGGTGGCGTCGGTGCCGTAGGTGCGGGTGAGCCCGCGCACCTGCACCATCGGTCCTGCCAACGGCTCGGCGGGGTCGCTCACGCCCCCTCGCCGCGGTCCGAGCGGATCTCGACGTGGTCGGCGGCGAGCGCCAGCCGGACCCGCCGGGTGAGGTCCAGCGCCTCGCGGTAGTCCCGGGGAAGCTGCACCCGACCCGCACGGTCCATCACGGCGTACTCCTCGGCCGTGGCCGGCGCATCGTCGGTCTCCTCGCTGCGCAGCACCTCGCTGCTGGTGCGACCGTCACGGATCGCGACGGTCCGGGCGACCTGCCCGCTCACCGCCGCGTCGTGGGTGACCACGACGACGGTCGTCCCCAGCTCGCGGTTGACGGTGCGCAGCGCGGCGAACACCTCGGCGGCCGTCTCGCTGTCCAGCTCGCCGGTCGGCTCGTCGGCCAGCAGCAGCTGCGGTCGGTTGGCGAGCGCGACCGCGATGGAGACGCGCTGCTGCTCACCGCCCGACATCTCGACGGGACGCCGGTCGGCGCAGTGCGCCACCCCGAGCAGCTCGAGCAGCTCCGCAGCACGCGATCGGCGTACGCCGCGGCGCTCGCCCGCGATCGTCATCGGCAGGTCCACGACCTGGCCGGCCGTGAGGTAGGGCACCAGGTTGAGCGCCGCCTGCTGGCGGACGAACCCGACGACGTGGCGCCGGTAGTGCACCTGCTCGGAGCGGGACAGCTCGGTGAGGTCGTGACCCGCGACCCGGGCGCGTCCGGCGGTCGGGGCGTCGGCGCCGGCCAGCACGTTGAGGAGCGTGGACTTGCCCGACCCGGACGCGCCGACCAGGGCGATCAGCTCGCCCTCGTGCACGAGCAGGTCGAGCCCCTGCAGGGCCTGCACCTCGACCGTCTCGGTCTGGTAGATCCGCACCACGTTGTCGCACACGACCAAGGCGTCGTGCCCGAACTCGAGTCCGTGGTGGGGAGCGGCGGGAAGGGTCAGCACCGGTCCACCACCACTTGTCCTCCCTCGGCACGCGCTGCGCGATGCTAACAGCCGGTGGCGGGCACGACCGGCCTCGACGGCCCGGATGGCTGGTGACGAACCGCCGGGGAGGTGTCATGGTGGACGCATGGCCGACGAGGACATCATCAGCAGGATCAACGCGCTCGTGGACGAGGAGCACCGACTGCGGTCCGGGTCGGGCACCGACCGCGAGCGGCTCGAGGCGCTCGAGATCCAGCTCGACCAGTGCTGGGACCTGCTTCGCCAGCGGCGCGCCAAGCGCGAGTTCGGCGCACCCGAGTCCGAGGCGCACGTGCATCCGGCGGAGACCGTGGAGAAGTACCTCTCCTGAGGCATCCGCTCCGACCGGGTCTGCTCGCCCGCGGAGGGCGGCGCGGCGGTCGCCGCCGCTCGGAAGCAGGCTCATGAGCCTGATCGTGGTCGAGCAGCCAGCCGGCGCGCGAGGTACGGCGCCGTGGCACTGCCCGCTGCCGATGCGATGTCGGTGGGGGTGCCGGTCGCGATCACCCTCCCACCCGCATCGCCACCGCCCGGGCCGAGGTCGATGACCCAGTCGGCGGTGGCGATGGTGTCGAGGTCGTGCTCGACGAGGACGACGGTGTTGCCGGCCTCGACGAGCAGGTGCAGCTGTCGCAGCAGCAGGTCGATGTCGGCGGGGTGAAGGCCGGCGGTGGGTTCGTCGAGCAGGTACAGCGCGTGGCCGCGCCTGGCGCGCTGCAGCTCGGTGGCCAGCTTGATGCGCTGGGCCTCTCCGCCGCTGAGCTCCGTCGCGGGTTGACCCAGCCGCAGGTAGCCCAGCCCCACCTCGCGCAGGGTCTCGAGGCTCCGGGAGGCCGCAGGCACATCCACGAGGAACGTCGCCGCGTCGTCGACCGTCATCGCCAGCACGTCGGCGACGGTCCTGCCCTCGTAGGTCACCTCGAGCGTCTCGGCGTTGTAGCGAGAGCCATGGCAGGTCGGGCAGGCCGCGTAGGTCCCGGGCAGGAACATCAGCTCGACCGCCACGAAGCCCTCGCCCTGACAGGTCTCGCACCGGCCCTCGGCGACGTTGAACGAGAACCGACCGGCGCCGAAGCCGCGTGCCTTCGCCTCGTCCGTCGCCGCGAAGAGCTTGCGCACTGCGTCGAACATCCCCGTGTAGGTCGCCAGGTTGGACCGCGGGGTCCGTCCGATCGGGCGCTGGTCGACCAGGACCAGGCGGTCGAACGCCTCGAGCCCCGACGCGTCCCCCACCTCGACGTCGAGGTCGGCCTGCTCGGGGTCCTCCGGTGCCAGGCCCAAGTGGCAGCGCACGAGCTCGGCGAGCACCTGCGTGACCAGCGTCGACTTGCCCGACCCGGAGACCCCGGTCACCGCCGTCAGCACGCACAGCGGGATGTCGACCGACACGTCGGCGAGGTTGTGCCGGGAGACGCCGCGCAGGTGCAGGTGGCCGTGCGGCGCTCGCGGGGCGTGGTCGAGGGCGTCCGCGCGCCCGAACAGGTGCCTGCTGGTGGCGGACTCCTCGACGTGCTCCAGGCCGGCCACCGGGCCGCTGTAGAGCACACGACCACCGCCGTCCCCCGCACCCGGACCGATGTCGACGACCCAGTCGGCGCGTCGTACGACGTCCATGTCGTGCTCGACCACGAAGAGGGAGTTGCCGGACGCCTTGAGCCGGGTCAGCACGTCGAGCAGCGGCTCGGCGTCGGCGGGGTGCAACCCGGCCGACGGCTCGTCCAGGACGTAGGCGACGCCGAACAGGCCCGAGCGCAGCTGGGTCGCGATGCGCAGGCGCTGGGCCTCGCCGGGCGACAGGGTGGTCGAGGACCGTCCGAGGCTGAGATAGCCCAGGCCCAGGTCGAGCAGCACCTCGATGCGCGCGACCAGGTCGGCGCAGATCCGCACCGCCACCTCGTTGGTCTCCTCGGGCAGCTCGGCGACGGGCCGCAGGACGGCGACCACGTCCGTGAGGGACATCGCGTTGACCTCGGCGATGGAGTGCCCGGCCACGGTGACCGCGAGCGCCTCGGGTCGAAGCCCGCTGCCGTGGCACGCGGGACAGGGCACGCTCCGCACGAACCGCAGTGCGCGGTCGCGCATCCGTTCGCTCGTGGAGTCGGAGAGCACGTGCATGACGTGCTTGCGGGCGCTCCAGAACTTCCCGTGGTAGCCGTGGTCGATGCGGTCCCGCTGGGGCTTGATCAGCACGGAGGGCTGCTCGTCGGTGTAGAGCAGCCAGTCCCGGTCCTTCGTGCTCAGCCTGCTCCACGGCCTGTCGATGTCGATGCCGAGCCCGCTCACGATGCTGCGGAGGTTGGCGCCCTGCCAGGCTCCGGGCCAGGCCGCGATGGCGCCGTCGCGGATGCTCAGGGACGGGTCCGGGACGAGGAGGTCCTCGGCCACGTCGTGCACGACGCCCAGCCCGTGGCAGCGCGGGCAGGCTCCGGCGGCTGTGTTCGGCGAGAAGGCCTCGGCCGCCAGGTGCGCGGCGCCCGACGGGTAGGTCCCCGCTCGTGAGTAGAGCATCCGGAGCAGGTTCGACAGGGTCGTGATCGTGCCGACCGTCGACCGGGAGCTGGGTGCACCCCGCCGCTGCTGGAGGGCCACGGCCGGCGGGAGTCCGGTGATCTCCTGCACGTGCGGAGCGCCGACCTGGTGGAGAAGCCGTCGTGCGTACGGCGCGACGGACTCGAAGTAGCGACGCTGCGCCTCGGCGTACAGCGTGCCGAACGCGAGCGAGGACTTGCCGGAGCCGGAGACGCCGGTGAAGGCGACCATGGCGTCACGCGGGATGTCCACGTCGACGTGGCGCAGGTTGTGCTCGCTGGCGCCGCGCACGTGCACGAAGGTGTCGCTCGGGTCGTAGGTCATGATCCATCTTGACCCTCGGTGCGCGGGCCGGCGTCGGCACGTGGCTGAGGTGCGGCGAGGACGACCCGGAGCCGGCGGCTACGAGCCGCTTCGCTCCTTCTCCAGCCGTCGCCAGAACTCCAGCGCGGCGTACTCGATCTCGAGCCCCAGCTGGAGGGGCACCATGCGGTCGGCGACCTCCTCGCGCTCGGAGAAGCGGGCCTGGATGGACTCGTAGACCTCGATGCGGTCCTGGTGCTGGAGGATCTGCTCACGCGCCAGGTTGAGCACGTCCTCGGGCTGGGCGAACTCGCCGAAGAAGAGCTTGAGCTCGGCGACGTCGCGCACCTGGAGCTGCTCGGTGGTGGGCTCGGCCAGCCAGGTGCACAGTGCGTCGCGGCCCTCGTCGGTGATGGAGTACGTCTGTCGGCGTCTGCCCTCGGACTCCACCTCGAGGTCGAGCAGGCCCAGCTCCTCGAGCCGCTTGGGCTCGGAGTAGAGCTGGGCGTGCGGGAAGGGCCAGAAGTAGCCGACCGAGTGGTTCACGGCGCGCTTGAGGTCGTACGACGTGCTCGGCCCGCGCATCGCGACCATGCCGAGCACGACGTAGGACGTGGTGGTCAGCTTTCCCATTGACATGGTCCGGATCGTACCGTAGCGTGCGTGTCGTTCGAAACAGACGGTATGAATCAGACGATCGGATCGGGACCATGGATCTTGCCACCGCCTTCCGATGGACCACGGAGCGCTACCCCCATCGCCGGGCCGTCGGCGGTCCCGTTCCCATGACGTATGCCCAGTGGGACGCACGGACAGACCGGGTCGCACGTGCCCTCGTCGCCCTCGGTGCCACACCCGGGACACGGGCGATCTTCCTGCTCCAGGGCGGGGAGCCCCTCGCCACGTTGCACCTGGCGGCGCAGAAAGCCGGCATCGCCTCCCTCCCGCTCTCCACCCGGTTCGGCGCCGACGAGCTCGCCTACTGCATCTCCGACTGCTCGCCGGTGCTGATCGTGGTCGACGAGACCACCCACGACCTGGTCGCACTGGCGTTGGAGAGCGTCGAGCAGCCACCCGCTGTCGTGTGGGCCGGCGCCGCTGCCGACGCACCTCGCGGCACGATGTCGTTGTCGGCCGAGATCGAGCGCACCAGCCCCGGCCCGGTCGGCTTCGTGCCGAGCGAGGCCGACATCAGCGTGATGCTCTACACCTCGGGCACCACCGGTCGCCCCAAGGGGGTGCCCCGCACGCACTTCGCCGAGTTTCAGTCGGCGCTCGCCCACCTGCTGCAGACCGGGCACGCTCCGGGCGAGGCGACCCTCGGTGTGATGCCCCTCTTCCACACGATGGGTCTGCGCAGCCTGCTGGCCACCGTCCTCGCCGCCGGGACCTGGGTGCCCCAGGCGAAGTTCGACGCCGAGGCGTCGCTCGAGCTGATCGTCAGGGAGAGGATCGGCGCGCTCTATCTCGTCCCGACCATCTTCTGGGCACTGCTCCAGACCGGCCGCCTCGCCGAGGCGACGTCGGTGCGCAAGCTGGCGTACGCCGGGGCGTCGATGACTCCCACGCTGGCCGAGGGGCTGGGGGAGACCCTGAACCCCGAGCGGTTCGTCAACCATTTCGGCAGCACCGAGATCTACACGTTCTCCATCGGCCCCGACGGCGTCGCCAAGCCCGGGTGCGCCGGCCGGGCCGGGGTCTTCTCCAGGCTCCGGCTCGTCGATCCTGACCCGGGCGCCCACCCCGACGACGTCGTCGCCGACGGCGAGCAGGGCCAGGTGGCGGTCTCGATGGCGAGTCCCGAGGCGTTCGCCGGATACTGGAACCGACCGGACGCCGACGCGAAGTCGATCCGCGACGGGTGGTACTTCACCGGCGACCTGGCCACCACCGACGAGGACGGCGACCTGTGGGTCGCGGGACGCGTCGACGACATGATCAACTCCGGCGGGGAGAACATCTACCCCGAGGAGATCGAGAACGCCCTCGCGAGGTGCCCTGACCTGGACGAGGTCATCGTGGTCGGCACGCCGCACGACAAGTGGGGCCACGCGGTCACCGCCTTCGTGGTCGGACCTCGCGGTGTCGACCCGGCCCACACGCTCGCGGCGGTCGAGGCCTACGTCCGCGACGCCTCCGGGCTGCCGTCGATGAAGCGCCCCAAGCGCATCGTCGTGGTCGACCGGATCCCGAGGTCCGCCGTCGGCAAGACCCTTCGCCGGCACCTCGTCGCCGGCGACTTCTCGGCGCTCGCGGACTCCACCGGTACGGCGCCGCGATGAGCGCGCCGAGCAAGACCGGACCGAGCCGCATCGAGGACGCCGCCCTGCTGACCGGGCAGGGGCGCTTCCTCGACGACATGGACCCGCTGCCCGGCACCCTGGTCGCCACCGTCGTGCGCAGCCCCCATGCGCACGCCCGGATCACGGCAGTGCACCTCGACGCCGCGCGCCGGCACCCGGGTGTGGCCGCCGTGATCGGTCCGGACGAGGTCCTGGCCACCCTGCGGCCGTTCCCGCTGTCGGTGAAGGCGCCGACGCCCTACTACCCGACCGCGACCGACAAGACCCGGTTCGTGGGCGAGCCCGTGGTGGTGGTCGTGGCGACCGACCGCTACTCCGCCGAGGACGCCGCGGAGCTCGTGGAGATCGACTACGAGGTGCTCCCGGCCGTCGTACGGACGGATCAGGCGCTCGAGGACGACGCCCCCCGACTGCACGACCAGGCCGACAGCAACGTCGCCACCGATCGGACCTTCACGTTCGGCGAGGTCGACGCCGCCTTCGACCGAGCGGCTCACACCGTGACCGGCCACTACTCGTTCCCGCGCTACTCCTCCATGCCCATGGAGTGCTACTCCGTCGTCGCCGACTGGCAGGACCGCGCCGACGGACCGGAGGTCACCGCCTGGTCGAACTTCCACGGACCGTTCTCGATGGCCCCGGTCGTGGCCGGCTGCCTCGGCATCCCGACCTCGTCGCTGCGGCTCGTCGTCCCGGCCGACATCGGTGGCAGCTTCGGCATCAAGTCGGCCGTCTACCCCTACATCGCGCTCATGGCACTCGCGAGCAAGCATGCCGGCCGGCCGGTGCGCTGGACCGAGGACAGGCTCGAGCACCTGCAGGCCAGCTCGTCGGGCTCCGACCGGTTGATGACCTTCTCGGCGGCGGTCGACGCCGACGGAGTGATCAGCGCCCTGCGCGTCGACCTGGTGGACAACGTGGGCGCCTACCTGCGTCCCCCCGAGCCCAGCACGCTCTACCGCTGCTTCGGCAACATCACCGGCGCCTATCGCATCGACGAGGTCGAGATCCGGGCCCGTGCCGTCGTCACCAACAAGGCTCCGACCGGACTCAACCGCGGGTTCGGCGGTCAACAGCTCTACTTCGGCCTCGAGCGGCTGATCGACGACATCGCGGTCGAGCTCGGGCTCGACCCGGCCGATGTCCGCCGTCGCAACCTTCTCCACGCCGACCAGTTCCCGCACGCCACGCCCAGCGGGGGCATCTACGACAGCGGTGACTACCACCGCGCCTTCGAGCTGGCCCTCGAGAACGTCGACTACGAGCGGTTGCGCAAGGAACAGGCCGCAGCCCGCGCCGACGGAGAGTGGATGGGCATCGGCATGGCCACGATCGTCGACCCGTCCGCCACCAACATCGGCTACGTCGGACTCGCGACGCCGGTGCAGGACCGGACGGCCAGACGGGGCAAGTCGGGCTCGACCGAGCACGTGCGGATCAGCGTCGACCTGCAGGGCGTCGTCTCGGTGCTGCTCGGCACGGTCCCGCAGGGACAGGGCCACGCCACCGTGGCGCGTGACATCGTCGCCCAGCACCTCGGACTTCCCGTCGAGCAGGTGCGGCCGCGTGTCGAGATGGACACGGCCAGCACCCCGTGGACGATCAGCTCCGGGAGCTACTCCTCCCGGTTCGCCCCGCTGCTGACCAGTGCGCTGCTCGAGGCCGCCGACGGGATCGCGGCCACCATCAGGCTCGCGGCAGGGGTGCTGCTGGAGGCCGACCCCGACTCACTCGAGCTGGCCGACGGCCACGTGCGCGTGATCGAGGACCCCGATCGGGCCGTCGAGTTCAGGCACGCCGCCGGGCTGGTGCACTGGGACCCGGGCTCGCTGCCCGACGGCGTCGCGGCGCGACTCTACGAGGAGGCGGCCTTCACCCCGCCGCAGTCGAAGGCGGCCTCCCGGACCGACCAGATCAACTCCAGCCTCTGCTACGGCTTCGTGGCCGAGGTGGTGGTCGTGCGGATCGACCCGGAGACGATGCGGGTCTCGATCGAGAACGTCTCGAGCGTGCACGACGCCGGCACGATCTTGAACCAGACGCTGCTCGACGGCCAGATCCACGGTGCCCTCGCGCAGGCCCTCGGTGGCGCGTTGTACGAGGAGATGACCTACTCCGACGCGGGGCAGCCGACCGCCGGCACCTTCATGGACTACCTGTGCCCCACCTCGGCGGAGTCGTGCTTCCCCCTGGTCAGCGACCACGTGGTCACGCCCTCGCCGCTCACGCGACTCGGCGCGAAGGGATCGGGCGAGGGCAGCTCGATGAGCCTGCCGGTCGCGATCGCCAACGCCGTCGCCGACGCGCTGGCGCCCGAGGGCGTCGCGATCAGCTCGCTTCCGCTGCACGGAAACGTCCTTCACCAACTGCTTCACCAGACGAAAGGAACCTGACATGCCACTCACCGGAGGCGAGATCCGGCTCGACCGCAGCCACGACGGCAGGGTCGCCAACCTGACGCTGTCGCACGGCCGCTACAACATCATCACCTGGGAGACCCGCCAGGTGATGGCCGACCGCTTCGCCGAGATCGACTCGGACAAGGACGTGCAGGTCGTCGTGGTCCGGGCCGAGGGCGAGCACTTCACCTCCGGCGGCGACATCGCCGGCTTCATGGAGGTCGACCCGGTCGACCTGACCGACCTCGGCCACAACGTGACCGCGGCCGCTCGCAGCCCCAAGCCCGTGATCGCCGCGATCGACGGTTACTGCTTCGGCGTCGGCCTCGAGCTGGCCCTGGCCTGCGACATCCGGATCGCCACCGACCGGTCGCGGTTCGCCCTGCCCGAGATGAAGCTCGGCATGATTCCCGGCAGCGGCGGGACCCAGCGACTGGCTCGCCTGATCGGCCTGTCCCGAGCGAAGTACCACATCCTCACCGGCGAGCGGATCACCGGACAGCAGGCCCTCGACTGGGGCCTCACCTCGCACAACTGCGCCGATGCCGACGAGCTCGAGAAGCGGACCGACGAGGTCGTCGCCCTGCTGCTGAGCCATTCGCCGATGGCGATGCGGACCGCCAAGGAGGTCCTCGACAAGGGCGTCGACGGCCCGCTCTACACCGGCATCGAGCTGGAGCGGAAGGCCTACTCGATGCTGCGTGCGAGCCACGACTTCGCCGAGGGTGTCGCGGCGTTCGAAGAGAAGCGCCCGCCGAAGTTCCAGGGTCGGTGAGCCGGCCGTGAAGCCTGCCCCGTTCGCCTACGTCCGCCCCGGCACGACCGAGGACGTCCTGGCCGAGCTCGGCCGGGACGGCGCCAAGGTGCTGGCCGGTGGCCAGTCGCTCGTGCCGGTGCTGGCGATGCGACTGGGGCGCCCGTCCACGCTGGTCGACATCAACGCGGTCCCCGAGCTCAACCGGATGTCGCGGACCGACGGCCACCTCCGGGTGGGTGCGACGGTGCGCCAGCGACAGGTGCAGTACGACGACGCGGCGGCGGCCGTGCCCTTGCTGCGGCTCGCGCTGCCGTGGGTCGGTCACCGGGAGATCCGCAGTCGGGGCACCGTGTGCGGCAGCATCGCGCACGCAGACCCGTCTGCCGAGCTCCCCGCCGTCGCCTCGTGCCTGGACGCCACCATGGTGGTGACC
The DNA here is from genome assembly GCF_003057875.1 of Nocardioides currus. GTDB lineage: Bacteria > Actinomycetota > Actinomycetes > Propionibacteriales > Nocardioidaceae > Nocardioides > Nocardioides currus. The sequence goes on from NZ_PYXZ01000013.1 coordinate 128,068, forward strand.
AGCGCGGGGGGCGCGCGGGAGATCTCGGCCAGCGAGTTCTTCACCGGCGCGATGAGCACCGCGGTCGTGCCCGAGGAGCTCCTGACCGAGGTCCGGTTCCCCGTGGCCGCGGACGGCGAGGGCTTCGGTTTCGGTGAGATAGCCCGCCGCCACGGCGACTTCGCCCTGGCGGGCGTGGCGGTGCGCGTGCGCACCACCACCGCGGGCCCCGAGGCTCGGATCAGCTGCTTCGGCATCTCCGACCATCCGGTCACCCGTGACGTCTCCCCGCAGCTTCGCGCAGCACTCGACGCCACCGGGGCCGAGCCCGACGGCTCCGGTCTGGGCCGTGCCCTTCGGGACCACGCCGTGGCGATCGCCGACGACGTGGTGGACACCGGTGGCGACGCGCACGCGAGCGCGGCGTACCGCCGCCAGCTGGTCGCCGGCCTGGTCTCGCGCCACGTCGCGCGCGCCTACCTGAAATCCGTCCGACCCAACCGAGAGGGGGAGTCCTCGTGAGCCTCCCGAACGCCTACGCCCGCACCGAGGCCGACGAGACCGTCGACGTCACCATGACGGTCAACGGAAGCGAGGTCACGATGTCGCTGCCCGCCCGGGTCACGTTGTCGGACGCGCTGAGGGACCACCTCGGACTGACCGGCACCCACGTCGGGTGCGAGCACGGGATCTGTGGGATGTGCACCATCCTCGTCGACGGCCAGGCCTCCCGTGCCTGCCTGCTTTTTGCCGTCCAGCTCGACGGTGCCGAGATCGTCACCGTCGAGGGCCTCGGCCGTCAGGACGACCTCCACCCGCTGCAGGAGTCGTTCAGCAAGCACCACGCCCTCCAGTGCGGCTTCTGCACGCCGGGTTTCTTGATGAGCTCCTACGACCTGCTGACCCACGAGCCCGACGTCGCGACGGACGACCTGCCCGGGGAGCTGTCCGGAGTCCTCTGCAGGTGCACGGGCTACCGCAACATCATCGACGCCGTCGACGAGGTGGCGAACGCCCACCGCGCCGGGCTCCCGGGACCGGGCAACTGTGCCCAACGCACCCTGGTCGGGCGTACGCCGGCCGGCGCGGGCACCTCCGCGACGGCCGAGGACGCCCAGGTGGCCGTCCCGGGTCACCACCCCGACGAGATCGCCCTGCCCTCGGGTGAGCCCACCATCACCGTCGACGTCACCAGCCAGCTCGAGTCGACGCCGGAGGAGGTGGCCGGGGTCTTCCACGACATCCGGCTGCTCGCCCGCTGCCTGCCCGGCGCGGAGCTCACCGACGAGCTCGGGGACGACTGGTACCGCGGCCGGGCCCGGATCGCCCTCGGCCCCGTCCGGCTGTCCTTCGACGGCATCGCGCACGTGCTCGAGCAGCGCGACGACCGGCTCACCCTGAAGGCTCAGGGCAAGGACACCGGTGGCGGCGGCGCGCAGGCGGAGATCGTGATGACGGCCACGCCATCGGGGACCGGCGTCTCGCTGCACGCCGAGGCCAGGGTGTTCCTCACCGGGCGGATCGCCAGCTTCGGGCGCTCCCTCGCCGGCGACGTCAGCCGCCGCATGTTCGAGGACTTCGCCCGGGGCATGGACCGGGCCGCGGCCGGCGCCGAGCCCGATGTCGGCGCCAAGCCGCCCGGTGCCGTGGCGATCCTCTTCGGCGCGCTGTCCGACAGGGCCCGGACCCGCTACAGGAACCTCCGGCAACGCAGCCGGGACCACAGGCGACGCGACGGGCGTCGGCCCCCCTCCAGAGACGAACGGTGACCCATGTCCCAGCCCACAACTGACCCCGCTGCCGGCGCTCCGCCGAGCAAGTCCGCGCTGCCCGCCGCCTTCGCCTCCGTGGCCGGCTGGGCATTCGACCTCTTCGACCTGTTCCTGCTGCTCTACGTCGCGAAGGCGGTCGGACACCAGATCTTCCCGGCCGAGTCGGAGACGCTCAGCCTGGCTCTGGTCTTCGCGTCGTTCGCCGTCAGCATCGTGATGCGTCCCGCCGGTGCGGCCTTCTTCGGCGAGCTCGCCGACCGGAAGGGCCGCAAGACCATCATGGTCACGGTGATGGCCGGTGTCGGCCTGTCGACGGCGGCCATGGGCCTGGTGCCCACCTACGCCTCGATCGGCGTCGCCGCCCCGATCATCTTCCTGGTCCTGCGTGTCATCCAGGGCCTGTTCGTCGGCGGCGTGACCGCCACCACCCACACCCTGGGCACCGAGAGCGTCCCTCCACGCTGGCGCGGCCTGATGAGCGGCCTGATCGGCGCCGGCGGCGCCGGGCTGGGTGCGGCGATGGCCAGCATCACGTTCATCGTGGTGAGCCAGTTCTACCCCGGTGACTCGTTCAACGAGTTCGGCTGGCGGGTGATGTTCTTCAGCGGCCTGATGGGCGGCCTGCTCAGCCTCTTCGTGCTGCGCAAGGTCGAGGAGTCACCGATGTGGCTCCAGGCCCAGGAGGCCGCGAGGTCCGGTGCTCCGGCCGCGCGGATGCGGTTCCTCGACCTGGTCAAGGGGGAGTACCGCAGCATCACCCTGGTCAACATCGCGGTCGCCGCGGGCGGAGGGGCGATGTACTACCTGACGTCCGGCTTCCTGCCCACCATGCTCGACTCCGTGGTGGGGATGCCGTCGGGTCCGCGCGGCGGTGTGCTGCTCGCGAGCAGCCTGGTCGTCGTGGTCGCATCGATCATCGCAGGCGAGGCCAGCCAGCGCTACGGCCGTCGCCCGACCATGGTGACGCTGGGTGTGGTCAACATCGTCGCCCTCCCGGTCCTCACGCTCTTCATCGCCCGCAGCGACCCGGGCAGCACGACGCGGATCATGCTCGCGGCGTGCCTGCTCGCCTTCCTGGCCAACGCGGCCTACTCGCCGGTGATGATCTTCCTCAACGAGCGCTACCCGACCGCGATCCGCTCGCGCGGCACGGCCGTGTCGTGGAACACCGGCTTCATGCTCGGTGGCCTGCTGCCCACCTTCGTCAACCTGCTGAGCCCGACCGTCTCCGACATCCCGGGTCGATTGGTGGCGTTCATCATCGGTGCGGCGGCGGTCTTCATCGCAGCCGTGCTGTGGAGCCCCGAGACGCGTGGCCGTCTCGACACGGACACCCGGGCAGGCAGGCGGCAGCGGATCTGACGCGACACTCAACGCCTGGGTGCGCGGCGGAACCGCCACGCGCGCAGGGCCAGGTGCAGGTTGAGCCTGGTGTCGACGTCCGCGAGGTCGTGATCCGAGATCTCGGCGATGCGCCCGAACCGGTAGCGCAGCGTGTTGCGATGGACCGAGAGCTCACGCGCGGTGTCGTCGTACCTGCCGCCCAGATCGAGGTACGTCGCGAGCGTGGGCACGAGATCGGTGCCGTGACCGTCGTCGTAGCTCAGGAGCTCCCCCAGCCAGTCATCGATCAGGCGCTCGACCTCACCGACGTTGTCGTCGAGGGCGAGGATCCGCTCGACCCCCAGGTCGGAGTAAGCGATGGAGCCGCGCGGGTCGCTGACTGCTACATGACGCAGGTCCGCGCCTACATCGCCATGGTCCTCAGTGTGCTTCCGCGGTCGCGGGAGCTCGACGACGCCGGGTGAGCGCCGACCGTCGACGCGCCGTCGGCGCGATCCTGTCGCCCGACCGGGTCAGAACTTGTGCGAGGACTTTCGGTCAGCCATTATTGACTCAATACTGATTGAGCGAATGGCGAATGGCGGGTGGCGATGGAGTTCGGCTCGCGGGTGGCGGGGTTGTCGGCGCTGGCTGAACCGGTTCGGCTGCGCGTCGTCGACCTGCTCCACGCGGGGGATGCGTCCCCCGGCGAGTTGAGTGCGGAGCTCGAGCTGCCCTCGAACCTGTTGGCCCACCACCTCACGGTGCTCGAGGACGCCGGCATCGTGTCCCGACACCGTTCGCACGCCGACCGGCGCCGTACCTATCTCCGGCTGCACCACGACAGCCTGATCGGTCTGCTGCCCGGCACCGCGTCCGCGGCCGGGTCGGCGGCGGAGCGCGTGGTGTTCGTGTGCACGGCCAACTCGGCGCGCTCGCAGCTCGCGGCGGCGCTCTGGCGAGAAGCCAGCCCTCTCCCGGGCACCTCGGGTGGCACGCACCCCGGAGCGGTCATCGCGCCCGGCGCGGTCGCGGCTGCACGCCGCCACGGCCTGACCCTGGTTCAGGAGCGACCCCAGTCGCTCGACGGCCTGCTCCGCGACGGTGACTACGTCGTGACGGTGTGCGACGCCGCTCACGAGGAGCTCGGACCGATCGACCCCGGACCGGGAGTCCGGCCGCGGTTGGCCGGCGTGAGCCACTGGTCTGTCGCCGACCCCGTCGCCGCAGGCACCGACGCGGCGTTCGACGCTGCGTACGACGACATCGCGGGCCGTGTCGCCGACCTTGCGCCTCGGCTCGCCCACCCCCGTGCCACCGCCTCGTAGGAGAGTCGATGACCACCGAGCAGTGTCGTCCGTGCGCTCATGTCGGAGATCACCCTCGCCCCGGCGGCGCGGGAGGCAACGCGTGAGTGCTGCACCCCCGCCCGTCCCGCTGCACCGCAGGCTCGTCGCCGAGCTCCTGGGCACCGCCCTGCTGGTCGCGGTCGTGGTCGGCTCCGGCGTCGCCGCACAGCAGCTCTCGCCGGACGACGTCGGCCTCCAGCTGCTCGAGAACTCGACGGCCACCGTGCTCGGCCTCGCGGTCCTCATCGTGATCTTCGGTCCCGTCTCCGGAGCTCACTTCAACCCCGTCGTCTCAGCGGCCGACTGGGTGCTCGGCCGTCGCGCCGGGACCGGCCTCACCGGCGTCGAGGTCGGCACGTACACCGTGGCGCAGACGACCGGCGCCATCGCAGGTGCCGTGCTGGCGAACGTCATGTTCGACATCGAGGTCACCGAGCTGTCGGGCACGGAGCGGGCCGGTTCGAACCTCCTGATCGCCGAGGTCGTTGCGACCGCAGGACTGGTCACGCTCGTCTTCGCCCTCGCCCGCACCGGCCGCGGCCCCCTGGCTGCGCCGGCCGTCGGTGCGTACATCGGCGCGGCCTACTGGTTCACCGCGTCGACGTCGTTCGCCAACCCGGCCGTGACCATCGGCCGGATCTTCTCCGACACGTTCGCCGGCATCGACCCCGCCTCCGTGCCGGGCTTCGTCGCGGCACAGCTGGTCGGCGGCCTGACCGGCATCGCCCTGGTCCGCTACCTGTTCCCCGACGTCGAGGCCGCAGCCGGCGACGTCGTCGTTCCCCGCATCACCACCCCAGCCGAGTCGACCCCCAGGAGCACCCGATGACCGCCCCGACGTCCCCGACCGACACCGACGTCCCGCAGGTCGTGTTCGCCTGCATCCGCAACGGCGGCCGATCGGTCATCTCCCGCGTCCTGACCGAGCACTACGCGGGCGGTCGGGTCGTCGCCCTGTCCGCCGGCACGCAGCCCGGCGAGCACATCCACCCCGAGGTCGCCCACGCACTCGAGGAGCTCGGACTGGACACCTCCGCCGAGACGCCGACCCGGCTCACGCACGAGACCATCGCGGCCTCGGTCATGGCCATCACGCTCGGCTGCGGCGAGGAGTGCCCCTACGTGCCCGGGGTGAGGTACGTCGACTGGCCGGTCGCCGACCCCGGCGGTCAGGACGAGGAGACGGTGCGCGGCATCATCGCCGACATCGACGGGCGCGTCCGCGCGCTGCTGGTCGAGCTCGTCCCGGACCTCGAGCTGCCGGAGTCCGTGCTCGCCTGACGCTGGACTCCTCTCCTGCTCGGCTCAGTCGGCCCTGCGACGCTCGAGCAGGACCGTGTCCCGCCACGCTCCGTCGAGCTGCGCGATCCGGGAGCGGACCGCGAGCGTGGCGTAGCCGGCCGAGTGGTGCAGTGCGATGGAGGCCCGGTTCTCCGGGAAGATCGACGTCTGCAGCGTCCAGAGCCCACCGGCGTCGGCCTCGTTGACCTGGCGCCACAGCAGTGCCTTTCCGATGCCGCGGCCGCGGGCTGCCTCGGTGACGTAGACCGACGACTCGCCGACGCCTGCGTAGCACTCTCGCTCCGAGACCGGCGAGACGGCGGTCCAGCCGACGACCTGGGTGGTGCCGTCGACCTCGGCCTCGGCGACCCACCGGTGACCGTCGAGCCACTTCCTCGCCAAGGTGGACACGTCCGGCACCTGGGTCTCGAAGGTGGCATTGCGGGTCGCGATGCCCTCGGCGTAGATCTCCCGCACGACCGCCAGGTCAGCGTCGGTCATCGCGCGGGTCGCGACGCCGGCTGGGAGGTCTTCGGGGCAGCACGGCCGCGCAGCAAGAGTCCCCATGACGACGTCGGCGGCGTGGGGGAGCCCGGTGCAGCACTCGGGGTTGACCGACACGTGCTTGCTGGTGCCGACGCGGTCCACGGACACGAACCCGACCTCGGCAAGCTTCTGCACGTGGTGGGTGACGGTGGGCTGGCCGATGCCGAGCTCGCGCGCCAGGTCGCCGATGCGGATGTGGCCGGCCGGAGCGGTCGACACGGCGTGCAGGAGCCGTACCCGCGTGGGGTCGGACAACGTGGAGAACCAGCCGGCGAAGGTCTCGGCCTCCGCGCGACCCAGCGCCGGTGAAGTGCCGTCGTCAGGCCGGCAGGCGATGTCGCACCCGACTTCGCGCGAAGCACCGATGGCATCCTGCGCGTGCGCGGCGACGGTCTCGTTCTCGGTCGTGGTGGTCACGAAGCCACCTTACATCGAAGATTGTCGATGGAACCCTTGCTTTCATCGACTCCGGTCGATACTGTCCGCAGATATCGATCACCGTCAATGCTTCAGGAGCTTGTTGTGACCACGCAGGACCACGTCGGCACCACCTCGCAGCCCACACCTCTTCCGGTAGCCATCATCGGCGCCGGTCCCATCGGTCTCGCTGCGGCGGCCAACGCTGCGGAGCGAGGCATGGACTTCGTCATCCTCGAGGCCGGAGCCGAGGCGGGCGCGGCGGTCGCAGACTGGGCCCACGTACGGCTCTTCTCGTCCTGGTCCGAGCTCGTCGACCCGGCGGCACGCCGACTCCTCGACGCCGCGGGCACGTGGTCCGCGCCCGACGATGGCGCGTACCCGACGGGCGCGGAGTGGCGCAGCGCCTACCTGCAGCCGCTGGCCGAGCTGCTTGACGGCCTGTCCCGTGGCTCCGTGCGGTACGGCTCTCGCGTCGCGGGCGTGAGCCGTGCGGGACGTGACCTGCTGGTCGACTCCGGCCGCGAGTCTGACCCGTTCGCCCTCCACGTCGACGGTCCGGACGGCCGTGCGCGGCTGCTGGCCAGCGCGGTCGTGGACGCCTCGGGCACCTGGACGAGGCCGAACCCGCTGGGTGCCGACGGCTACCCCGCACTCGGAGAGACCGAGAACGCTGCCCGCTTGACCTACGGCATCCCCGACTTCCGTGACCCGGCCGTCGCCGCCCGGTTCGCGGGCAAGCACGTGGCCGTGGCCGGCAAGGGCGCGTCGGCGCAAGGCGTCCTCATCGGCCTCGCCCAGCTCGCACAGACTGATTCCGCCACCCGCGTGTCGTGGCTGCTGCGCCGCCCCGCGGTCGGGGACGCGTTCGGTGGCGGCGACAACGACCAGCTCGAGGAGCGCGGCAAGCTCGGTCAGGACGCGAGGGCCGCCGCCGAGAGCGGTGTCGTGACCAGCATGACCCGGTTCCGGACCATGTCCGTGACCCCCCAGGAGGACGGCCGGCTGAGCATCGCGTCGGTCGACGGCCAGCAGGTCACCGACGTGGACGAGGTCATCGTGGTGACGGGCTTCCGTCCCGACTTCACGTTCCTCTCCGAGGTCCGGCTCGACCTCGACCCCGCCCTCGGGTCGACGCGTGTCCTGGCAGACCAGATCCACCCCGACCACCACAGCTGCGGAGACGTGGCCCCGCACGGCCACCGCGAGCTGACCCAGCCCGAGAACGGCCTGTTCCTGGTGGGAATGAAGTCCTACGGCCGCGCGCCGTCGTTCCTGGCCATGACTGGCTACGAGCAGGTGCGTTCCGTGGTCGCCGCGCTGGACGGCGACTACGAGGCCGCCGACCGGGTCGACCTGGTCCTTCCCGAGACCGGCGTCTGCAACGGTGCGGGTGCATTCGACGACCCCGACGCCGCTGCGGTCGGCGGCGGATGCTGCGGACCCGTGGCGATCACCAAGACTCGCACGTTGGTCGTGGCGACCGGAGACGCAGAACGCCGCCGACCGACCCGGAGGTCGGACGGCGGCGTTCGCGACGTGGCTCAGATGTCGTAGTACTGACTGACTGACCCACGATGACCTGCGCAAACGTCGAGATCTCCCGGTCATTTGTACCGGACTTGTAACAGGCTAGCTCTTCTTGCAGGGGTCCTGGAAGCGAACAGACCGCCCAGATTAACCTAGAGAACGACGGTTCTTTAGGTAGACGGCTGCGATCCGGTGACGGGGGAGAGGGCACAGAAGCCGACGGGTCAAGTGTCCGCTGTTGCCGAAACCGGTGCCCGTGCACACGGACGTACCTAAGCTAAGTGGGTCGCCGGCCGGTTTCGTGGCTCTTCCCAGATGAGGGTGTAGGTCGGCCGGGCGCGTCGGTCCGCAGATAGACGTCGAGGTCTCCAGACGATGGAGGTTCCTACGCCATCCATCCGAAAGACCTCGACGTGACCGACGCTACCCCGCCGGCCGGCTTCGGCCGCCCTGACCTGACCGCCTTCGCGTCTCATCCCAACCGACCCTGATCGAGTCTGCTGACCCCCTCGACGAGAACGCAGCGACATCACAGCCACCCAACCCCGACCGTCCGGGAAGCCGGGACACGTCACATGGCCTGTGCTGCGGGCGTGTCGAGTGGGTCGTCCAGGGCGACGCAGGAGCGTCGACGCGACGTGCTGAGAGGTGGTTCCAGTCGAGCACTAGGACACCGGCTACAGGCATGGCGATAGGTCAGGAACGGCGTCGCTCCCTACGCAGGAGGGAGCGCAGAGTCTCGGCGTTCGCGTAGCCGACCCGTAGCGCGATCTCGGCGGAGGTGAGGTCCGTGGTTGCTGAGAGGTGCCGAGCTCGTTCGATGCGAAGCCGTTGGACGAAGCCGAGCGGAGTGAGGTTGAGCGCCGCACGGACTCGTCGTTCGAGGGTGCGCCGGCTGGTGCCGAGCGACTGCGCGACGAAGGCGACGTTGAACGGTTCGTCCAGGCGGGCGCGCACGAAGCGTTCGAACTCGACGACGATCGGGTCCTCGTGCCGGAGATGTTCGTAGGCGACGAAGGCCGCCTGCGACGGACGCTCGTCGATGATGAGGAGCTTGGCGACATGTTGGGCCAGGTCGGGGCTGATCGATCGCACGAGTGAGAGCGCGAGGTCGATGTGGGCGAACGCGGCGCCGGCGGTGACGAGGTTCCCGTCGACCACGACCATGGTGTCGAGATCGAGGGCGACGGTCGGATAGCGCTTCAGGAACTCCGGCCCCAGGAACCAGCTGGTCGTCGCCCGCCGATGATGCATCCGTCCGGTCTCGGCGACAGCGAACACGCCGGTGCACGCCGCGGCGATCCGGGTGGTCGCGTCGTCGAGGCGCCCGAGCGAGGCGATGACCGAACGAGCATCTCGGCTCTGGAGGGCGTCGTTGGTAGCGGCGGCCGTGAGGGTTCCAAGCGCAGGGACGACGACCACGTCGAACTCTGCGGACTCTGACAGCGGGTGGTCCACCGACAGGGTCATCGATGCCGTCGTGGTCACTCTCCGTTTCGGTCCGAGGATGGCGAGTTCGATCGGGTCGATCCGCGGGTCGACATCGCCGCGGGCTCCGTCGGCCACCCGCACGATGTCGATGACCGACGCGACAGCCGAACCGAAGCAGCCGTCGATCGCGATCAGTCCGATACGCATGGCGCGAACAATAGCAATACTGCCGTATACGCCACTTCTCACCTGCCCTTGCTCGTCATACGCTGAACTCGCTTCACCAGGAAACCTCGACACCTAGGAGAACCCCTCATGTCCGCACCCGCATCACTTCCGTATGCCTTCGTCGCCAAGATCGTCGCGGCCGATGGGCAGCACGACGCGCTCGCCGATCTGCTCGCCGGCGCTGTCGCGCTCGCCAACGAAGAAGTAGGAACGATTGTCTGGTTCGCGGTCAGGACCCACGCCGACACCTTCTGGATCTTCGATGCATTCCCCGACGAGGCCGCTCGCGACGCCCACGCCAACGGCGCCATCGTCGCAGCCCTGATGGCCAACCAGCACCTCCTCGGCGCAGCACCCGAGATCCTGGCGGCCGACGTCCTCGCGTCCAAGCTCCCGTAGTCCGCCAACGCACGAGACGATCGCGCCCCGCCGAGCCGTCGCCGGGTCGCGACGCAACGCCACGCTGCGTTGCCGAGCGGTGCGAGGCCTTTCGGCACACGGACGGGATGCCGGCCGCGAGCGCTCAGCCGGCGAGGGGTCCGTCGCAGAGGAGAGCGACGTCGGTGTCGGGCAGAGCCGTGAGGCCAGCGCATCGCGCGACCACCAGAACCGAACCGCCCCTGCCCTGCGTTTCCGCAGGTCAGGGGCTGTTCGCCGGAGCCGCCTGTCGGAATCGAACCGACGACCTAATCACGTCGGCTTTGCGTCTATCGCTTGATGCGCCCACTGGGCGAACGAGCCGCTGACCTGCGCAAACGCCGAGCGTGGGGGACGCCGCCATCCGGTGGTGACCGACGACGACCGACCAGTACCGACCGTTTCACCGGAGCTTGCGGCGGCGTCGAAGCCGAGCAAGCTCCATTCCTTTAGTTCACCGCGCCCTCCTCCTCGCCGGTCCCGTCGTCGCCGAAGACGTTTCAGGGGTCTTCTCAGATGACGGTGTAGGTCGGCCGGGCGCGTCGGTCCGCAGATAGACGTCGAGGTCTCCCGACGACGGAGGTTCCTACGCCATCCATCCGAAAGACCTCGACGTGTCCGACGCTACCCCGCCGGCCGGCTTCGGCCGCCCTGACCTGACCGCCTTCGCTCGACTCGACGGCCTCGGTCTGAGCGTGACCGGACAACGACTTGAACCGGATCGTGCGGTCCTCGCGTGCCGCTTGGTGGAACCAGATCAGGGGTGCCGACGGTGCGGCAGCGAAGGCGCTGCTCGTGACACCGTGATCCGGCGGTTGGCCCACGAGCCGCTGGGCTGGCGACCGACCGTGCTGGAAGTTGTAGTGCGCCGCTACCGCTGTGCCGACTGCGGACACGTGTGGCGTCAAGACACCAGCGCCGCGGCGGAGCCACGCGCGAAGCTCTCGCGCACCGGGCTGCGGTGGGCGCTGGAAGGGATCGTGGTCGCACGCCTCACCGTCGCCCGTGTCGCCGAGGGACTCGGGGTCGCGTGGGACACCGCCAACAACGCGGTCCTGGCTGAAGGCAAGCGGCTGCTGATCAACGACCCCACGCGGTTTGAGGGCGTGAAGGTCATTGGCGTCGATGAGCACGTCTGCAGCGCCCCAGGTTTTCGGCCGTTCCTATGCGGGGTGCGGCTCTCGGTTGAGAGTCGCGTAGTGGTCCTGCTCGTACTCCACTGGGCTCATCATCCCAAGGGTGCCGTGCAGGCGTCGGTTGTTGTACCAGTCGACCCAGCCTGCGGTGGCGTACTCGACGTCGGCGATGGTCCGGTACGGCCCTGTGTGGAAGACCGTGGTGCGGATGCACTCGGTCTTGTAGAGCCCGATGACGCACTCCATCAGGGCGTTGTCGTAGGCGGGACTGCTGAAGGTTTGGTTGTCACCTGACCTGTGGCGATGTGAGTCGCCGCTGGAAGGATGTCGACCATGCCTGCTCCCCATCCCAAGGAGTTCCGCGACGATGTCGTTGCGGTCGCTCGG
>NZ_PYXZ01000014.1 GCF_003057875.1 Nocardioides currus
ACGGCCCGAACCAGCTGTGGCTCACCGACATCACCGAGCACCACACCGACGAGGGCAAGCTCTACCTCTGCGCGATCAAGGACGTCTACTCGACTCGGATCGTGGGCTACTCGATCGACTCCAGGATGAAGACCCGCATCGCGGTCAACGCCTTGTCGAGCGCGGTCGCGCGCCGCGGTGGACCGGCCGCGGTAGCCGGGTGCACGGTCCACTCCGACCGTGGCAGCCAGTTCCGTTCCAGGCGCTTCGTGGAGGAGCTCAAGCACCACCACCTGACCGGCTCGATGGGACGCGTGGGTGCAGCCGGCGACAACGCCGCGATGGAGTCGTTCTTCGCGTTGCTGCAGAAGAACGTCCTGAACCGGCAGCGCTGGCGCACCCGCGACGAGCTCCGCCTGGCGATCGTCANAGAGGACCCACATGCGCTGCATCACTCGCGAGTCCGAGGCCAGAGATGCCTGAGGGCGTCACCCGCCGCGGCGATTCGTGGCGGGCTCGCTACCGCAACCCGGAGACCGGTCGCCAGCACCAGCGGACCTTCGACAAGCAGGTCTAAGCCGTGCGCTGGCGCCGTCAGCAGCTGGACGCCCTCGACCGGGGACGCTGGGTTGACCCCGAGGCGGGCAAGGTGTCGTTCCTGAGCTACTTCGAGGCGTGGGGACGCGACCAGCTGTGGACCGACGGGACACGCAAGGCGATGTCGCTTGCGGCACGGTCCACGACCTTCGCTCAGGTGGACCTTCGCCTCATCCGTCCCAGCCACGTCGAGGCGTGGGTGAAGGCGATGGCCGTGCCCACCGCCGGCCGGAAGCGGCCCCTTGCACCGGGCACGATCAAGACTCGCTTCGTCAACGTGCGATCCGTGTTCCGAGCAGCGGTTCGCGACGGGATGATCGCGGTGGACCCGACCACCCAGGTCCGCCTCCCCCGGCTGCGCCGTCGAGAAGCAGCGATGGAGATCCCGTCGCCCGAGGTCGTGCGCCGCATCCTCGAAGCCGCGGACCCACGGTTCCGCGCCTTTGTCGGACTGTGCGCCTTCGCCGGCCTGCGGCTCGGAGAGACCGCCGCGCTTCAGGTCGGCGACATCGACTTCCTCCGTCGCCAGGTCCACGTCCGGCGCCAGGTCCAGCGCCTCGACGGAAGGTTTGAGATCCGGCTGCCGAAGTACAACTCCGAGCGGACCGTCCACGTCCCCGACGCGCTCCTGCAGATGCTCTCCGAGCACGTCGCGCTCGGCCTGCCCCACGACTGGCTGTTCGCCGAGATCGAGGACGTGCCGCCGCACCAGAACACAGTGGGCCACCGCTGGCGCACCACGCTGCGCCGGGCCGGGGTCACGGACGTCCGCCTGCACGACCTGCGGCACCCTTACGCCTCCGGGCTGATCGCCTCGGGCTGCGACGTGGTCGCCGTCCAGCGCGCGCTGGGGCACACGAAGTCGACCACGACGCTGACCACATACGCCCACCTGTGGCCCTCGGCCGAGGACCGCGTGCGAGACGCCGCGGCCCACCTGTTCGCCGAAGTCGCCGGCTCTGGTGAGGGCACACTGAGGGCAGAACAGGCCTGAACGGGCCCCAAACCCCCTCTGACCTGGGCAAACAGTGTTGCGTCAGACGTTGAAGCGGAACGATCATGCGGGGTTTCGGTGGTCGTTGGTCATCGGTGGTCGGCACCGGAAAACACGGGCTGACCTGCGGAAACGCGTTCTCGGAGTCGTTGGGCGTCGTTGGCGATCAGCGGTCTCGGCCGGACTTCTTGCGGACTATTTGCGGACCCGCTGCGCAACTCGAAGCCGCCCAGTCCTCGAGGACCGAGGCCAACAAAGACATCGGTCCGACAAGGTTGGTCTCGTGCCGAATGTCGCGCAGCGATCGTCGTGGACCATCAGAATGTCCATCTTGCTGGAGTCGGCCCGTCGGTGTCGGCCCGTTCGGACCGCTAGTTGGCGCACCAGGAAGGACTGCCGATGAAGATGGAGGAAGTGGACTTCAGTTCACCTGTGTTTTCCGATCACCCGGGGGGCTGGCAGACACCGTCTGATCTCGTTGCCGGCTTCACGCTGGCATGGGCGCTCGAACTCAAGGAACGGGTGAGGTTGTCACCAAGTTCTCCGTCCGGCCCTGGTGTCATGGAGCGGCTGCCCGTCCGGTATCGCTATGACACCCTCGGGGGGCTCATTGACCTTGGTCCCATGGCAACCGGCGCAACCTTCGGTCGAAGCCCTGTCGTCCGCCTGACGGCGCTGTGCGGCGCATGGGAGCTGTTCGAGCATATGAACCGGACTTGGCGGATCAGACCCAACGACTTCGACCAGTTCTCGAACCTGCTCTCCTTCGTGACCGGAGGACTGGACAGGCCATCGCTGTACCGGGACGAGAGTGCCGACATCAGTAAGTGCCTGCTAGCAGTCCGAGTTCGTCGGTCATCCATGCAGATGGATGAACTAGACCTCGCCGAGCAGTGGTTCCTCACTGGCGACGACGACCTCACCTTCCAGGATGCGCGCGGAAACGATTCCCTGCAGTTTCACTTCAGCGGGATGCACATCGTGCCGCTACCGCTGTTCTCCCACCAGTTTGTCTCAGCGATCTGGTCAACAGCTCGTGTAACCGTGAATCAACTTGGCCCGGACCGGGTCATCTCGATGCACAGTGAACGTGTCGACTCTCTTACCGATTTGCTCGACCGTGGGGGCGAGAAGGCGCGAGCGGCCGAGCGGGAACTCACGCCGATGCAGTTTCAGCACTTCAACAACTGGCCCGGGTGGTAGGAGCGCTCGACCGATCAGTAGTCGACACTAAGCAAGGCTCTCGCCTTCGCCATCCTCCGAGACCAACCAGACTTCGATGCCGGCCACGCGCAGTGACGCGGCCGTGGCCGCGTACAGCTCGCGATACACAGGGAAGTCGGGGAAGCACATCACCGACATCGAGTCGGGCTCTTGCGTCCGAAGGCGCATGGCCGGCACCAGCGCGTGCGCGTACCACTTTTTCGCCTGCTCCTTTGGCGTGCTGGTCTTCACTTGGCCCTTCTTCGGACCGGTGACATAGAAGCGAGACGGGTAGCCCTTCACCTCAACCCCGAGACGCTGACCGTCGCGCTCGGCAACGACATCGAGGCCGTGCTCGCGCGTCGCCGTATTCGCCGTTCGGACGATGGTCCAACCCCCACGTGCGAGCCATTCGACGAGAAGGCGCTGGGTGTTCTCCTCCGTGTGCCACTCGGACGACGGGTCCCCCTCGGCCGGGGCAGCGGGCATCGGTGCAATCGCTGGAGCGGGGACATCGGCCCGCCAACCTTCGATCTCCTCGGGGCGCGCTCGCCGGAACAGACCTCTGTCGAGCTTGGTAAGGAACGGCTCCTTGGACGAGAACTGCGAGCGGTTATCCACGTTCCAGGAGGCGCCGCGGATGTGAGTGCGGATGGTCCGCTCGTTGGCCTTGTCGGGGGCGCGTGGCGGCGGAACCACGAGAGCGCCTCTTGCGAGCTGAAGGCCCCGGACTGGGTCGCGGCATAATCCCGGAGGAGTTCCCACACCGTCATCGATTCCTTGTCGCTCACGCCGCAAGAGTTCCACAGGCCACCGGCAGCGCGCGTGCTTACGTGCTGTGTTCCGGCCCTCTTGGGCGCCAAGTTCCGGCGGCTCCACTGCGCGTCCCCTTAGCCTTTGAGCATGACGGGGCGAAACGAGCGGGATACCTGCCGCGAGTTCGTCGTTCCGAGATTGGTGGAGTCCGGCTGGGAGGCCAGCTTCCGCACCGAGTACGTGGTCCGCTCGCACCTTGCCACCAACACCACCCTCGGCGGCGATGGCCGGGTCGACTACCTGCTTGAGATCGTGCCTGGCCTGCCCATCGGCGTGGTCGAGGCGAAGCGCGAATACTCGAGCCCGGGTCAGGGTCTCCAGCAGGCCATCGAGTACGCCGTCGCACTCGACCTCCCGACAGCGATCGCCTCGGACGGTCACTCCATCATCGAGCGCGACCTGTCGACGGGGACCGAGCGACACCTGGACGCCTTCCCGACCCCGCCCGAGCTGTGGGACCGGTACGCGCGCCACCACCAGTTGGATGAGGAGGCGCGGTCGGCGCTCTCCCAGCCCCTCTCGCAGACCCTGACGAACGCCGACGGATCCATAAGGCAGCTGCGCTACTACCAGGTGGTCGCGATCAACCGCGTCCTGCGTGCCATCCTCGCCGGCGAGCCTCGTGTGCTGCTGCTGATGGCCACGGGCTCGGGCAAGACCCTCACCGCACTACAGCTCTGCTGGAAGCTCCTTTCGTACTGGCGGGCCGTCGATGCCGAGCAACCCCGGCGAATCCTCTACGTCGCTGACCGCGACGCGCTCATCAAGTCCCCGCTCAATGGCTACTTCCGACCTGTGTTCGGTGAGGGCGCGACGCGCATCCAGGGGCACGCCGTCATGGGCCGAGAGATCTACTTCGCCACCTACCAGTCGCTGAAGAACAGTCACGACGCCGAGTCGACGTTCGAGGGCTACCCGCCGGACTTCTTCGACGTGGTCATCGTCGACGAGTGCCACCGCGGTTCCGTGCCCGGGTCCTCCTGGCGTGCCGTGCTCGACCGCTTCACGTCCGCAGTCCACCTCGGCCTGACCGCCACGCCAAGGCGCGAGGACAACGTCGACACCTACGACTACTTCGGCGAGCCGGTGTTCGAGTACTCCCTGCGCCAGGGCATCGAGGACGGCTACCTCGCCCCCTACACGGTGCGGCGCGTCGTGCTTACTCCCGATGCCGAGGGATGGCGGCCGGATCCCGGCGAGGTCGACACCTTCGGGCGAGATATCCCCGACGGGCTCTACACCACGCGTGACTTCGAGCGCCTCGTGTCGCTCCTGCGCCGAACGGACGCGGCAGCTCGTCACCTCACCCAGGTGTTCCAGGACCGCCCCGGACGTGCCGTCGTCTTCTGCGTCGACTCAGAGCACGCGGAACAGATGCGCATGGCGCTGGTGGCGCACAACCGGGCAGCCGTCGAGGCCGATCCATTCTGGGTGGTCCGGATCGTCAGTGCCGAAGGCGAGACCGGCCGGCGGCAGCTCGACCGGTTCTGCGACCCGGAGTCGTCGTCACCCGTGGTCGCCACAACATCACGGATGCTGTCCACCGGCATCGACATCCAGGACCTGAAGTACGTCGTCCTGTTCCGCCCGATCGGCTCGATGGTCGAGTTCAAGCAGATCGTCGGGCGAGGGTCGCGCCTCTACCCCGACAACGACAAGTACTCCTTCGAGATCGTGGACTACGTCGGCGCCTCGGTCCTCTTCTCCGACCCGGGCTTCGACGGTGAGCCGGTGCGCATCCGGACCGAGCGCATCGACGAGTCCGGGGAGGTCGTCGAGAGCGGAGCCGGGGACGTCGCCCCCTCGATGCCGTCGCTCGGCGAACCGGAGCCCGACTTCGACCGCACTCAGTCCGAGGGAGAACTCGACCAGCCGCCAGCGCGGAAGTACTACGTCGATGGCACGGAGGTCACGGTCACCGCCGAGGCCTACTACGTCGCCGACACCAGCACGGGCGCCCTCCGCCTCGTGGAATACGCGGACTATCTGGCCGGCCAGGTGCGCGTGCTGTGTCCGACCATCGATGACCTTCGCGCACGCTGGGCCGATCCCCAGCTACGTGCGGTTCTGGAGGAAGGCCTCGCCTCCCGCGGCGTGTCCATCGAGGAGATGTCGAGGCGCCTCGAACTTGCGCCCGAGACGGACGCGTTTGATGTGCTCGCATACGCGGCGTGGAACATCCCTCAACGGACCAGGGCGGAACGCGCTCGGCTGGTGCGCGAAGACCACGCGAACGACCTCGAGGCGCTGGTGCCAACCGCTCGCGAGATCATCTCTGCCCTCCTCGACCGCTACGAGGAGTACGGCGTCGAGGAGATGACTCACGTCTATGCCTTCCAGGTGCCGCCACTCAGCAACTTCGGCTCACCGGTCGAAGCGGCACGACACTTCGGCGGCGTCGAAGGCTGGCGCCAAGCCATCAGCGAGCTCCAGGGCTGGCTGTACTCAGCGTGAGTATTATTTTGGTGATCATGACTCACGCATAACTAAAGTTAATATTGACTTCGAATATCGCTATGCTGGCCCCATGGCGGGTACACGACAGGACCTGAGGCTGGCGCTGCAACGCCTAGCCTTCAGCCAGTCTGGATACTTCACTGCCGCCCAGGCTCTCGACCTCGGGTACAGCTATCAGGCGCAGAAGTACCACGTCGACAGTGGTAACTGGCTGCGTGTCGACCGCGGCCTGTTCCGGCTTCCCGACTGGCCCTCCGCTCCGGAGGACCAGTGGGTGCGCTGGACGCTGTGGAGCGAGGACCGAGGCGTCGTGTCCCACGACTCGGCCGCGCTCGTCCACGATCTCGGTGAGCTCGATCCTCGCCATGTGCACCTCTCCGTGCCCGTCGGGTTCCGCGCCGTCGACCCGGCGGTCGTGACGCACGTGAGCGAGCTACCTGCGACGGACGTCCTCGATCAGGGGGGCTGGCGGGTGACCACTCCGCTACGTACGCTGCTCGACCTCGCCGGCTCTGACACCTCCCAGGAGCAACTCGACGCTGCCGTCGCCGCTGCGCTCGAGCGCGGACTGACGACCGCCCGCCGGATTCGCAGCCGCTCTGACGAGGCCGGCGACCGAGCGGCACTGCGGATCGAACGGGCGCTCGGAGCAACCACAAAGTGACCGTTGACCGAGCACTACGCGACAGCATCAACCACCGACTGGCCAACCTCGCCGCCGAGCAGCAGGTCGCCCCCGACCGCATCCGCCGCCACTTCGTTTTTCAGCGAATCCTGGTTCGACTGTCCGCAGATGATGACACCTGGGTCCTCAAGGGAGGCTTCGCCCTCGAGGTGAGGCTCGGCCTCGACGCCCGGGCGACCAAGGACCTGGATCTAGCCATGCTGGAAGACCTCGACGGCGTTGAGGTGCAGGATCGTCTGCTCGATGCTCTCGACGTCGATGCAGATGACGGATTGACCTTCCAAGTGTCCGCACCGAGGGCGACCGCCTCGGACGAGGCCGGCAACCCCGGCTGGACATTCACCGTCACGTCGGTCCTCGGCGGCAAGGTCTTCGCGTCGCTGCGCCTGGACGTCGTCGCGCGGAGCGATGAGATCGCCGGCGCAGTTGGCACGATCGAGGTGCGTCCTCCAATTCTCGCCGAACGCCTGAGCAGCACCGCCATGCCGGCCGTGGACGTTGCCCAACACGCCGCGGAGAAGTTCCACGCCATGGCCCGGACCTACGCCGGCGGCCGACCCAGCAGCCGGGTCAAGGACTTGGTCGACGTGGTGCTGCTCGCGGAAGCGGGGCTGCTGCCTCATCCCGACCTGGCCGGCCGGCTTCAGACGGTCTGGCAGGTGCGGGACGGCGTGCCGCCACCGGCGCAGCTCCCCGATTTCCCAGCGGCCTGGATCGGCGACTACGCCGCGATGGCCGCCGAGCTCGACCTGGACATCGACTACCCGACCGCCCGCTCCACCGCCGAACGGCTCTTCGCCGAGGCGCTAGCCACCGAGGAGAACCAGCAGTGACCCGTGCCGCCAAGGCTGCCGTCCAGACCCCGCAGGCGCGTCTCGCGTCGGTCATCAAGACCAGCCGGGACATCATGCGCAAGGACGCCGGCCTCAACGGCGACCTGGACCGGCTCCCCCAGCTGTCCTGGCTGCTCTTCCTCAAAGCCTTCGACGACCTGGAGCAGAACCGGATGATCGTCGACCCCGGCTACCAGCCAGCCCTCCCAACAGGACTCCGCTGGAGCGCGTGGGCGGCGGACCCGACGAAGCGCAAGCAGGGCGATGCATTGATCACCTGGGTTAACGGGACCCTGCTCCCGGGCCTGGCAGGTCTGGAGGGTTCCGGCAAGGCGGGCGACCCTCGCGCCACCCTCGCAACGGTCTTCAAGGAGACCAACAACCGGATGCTGTCCGGTTACCTGCTCAGTGACCTGATCGACCAGATCGACAAGGTGCACTTCACGTCGGCCGACGACATCCACACCATGGCCCATCTGTACGAGTCGATGCTGCGTGAGATGCGGGACGCCGCCGGAGACTCGGGCGAGTTCTATACACCGCGGCCGGTGATCCGGCTGATGGTCGAGCAGGTCGATCCGCGCCTGGGCGAGACAGTGCTGGACCCGGCTGTCGGCACAGGCGGATTCTTGGTCGAGGCCTACGAGCACCTCCGCGCCCAAGCGCGCTCCGCGACCGAGATCGCGACGGCGAAGAGATCGATCAGCGGCTTCGAGAAGAAGCCACTCCCCTACTTGCTCTGCCAGATGAACCTGCTCCTGCACGAGGTGGAGCAGCCCAAGGTCACCCGCACGAACTCGCTGACCTTCCCGTTGGCTGACCAGCGCAAGGCCGGCGTCGACGTCGTTCTGACGAACCCGCCGTTCGGGGGCGAGGAGGAGAGCAGCAGCCTCGAGAACTTCCCTGCTGACTCGCGGACGGCGGAGACCGCCTGGCTGTTCCTCCAGGTCGTGATGGCGCGCCTGGAGAAGAAGAAGGGCCGCTGCGGAATCGTCGTCCCCAACGGCGTTCTCTTCGCGAACGAGGGCGCGCCGGCACGGATCAAGAAGAAGCTGCTCACGGAGTTCAACCTGCACACGGTGGTGCGGCTGCCCAACGGCGTCTTCGCGCCTTACACGCTCATCCCGTCCAACTTGCTCTTCTTCGAGCACGGCGGTCCGACAAAGGACGTCTGGTTCTACGAGAACCCCCTACCGGAGGGGCGGAAGAACTACACCAAAACCAAGCCGCTGCGTTTCGAGGAATTCGCCGATCTCCAGGCGTGGTGGGGTGGTCGTGGTCGAGTCGCCAGGGTCGAGAACGAGCACGCTTGGAAGGTCGACGCCGCTGCGGTGGCGGAAGACGGATACAACCTGGACCTCCGCAACCCACATCGTGCCGACGACTTGGCACATCGCTCGCCCGAGGAGCTCGTCAAGGAATTGATCGCAGTGGAAGAACAGATCCTCGAAGCCTTGGGGCATCTCCAGGTCGAACTCAGGGGTGACGGCTAATGACTGTGCGGGAGGTACGCATAGGAACGGTGCTTCGCCCCAACCGACGGTGGGTCAAGGTGGATGAGCTCGCGGAATACGTGGCCATTGTCGTACGCGGCTTCGGGAGGGGCATCTTCCATTACGAGCCGACCGTCGGCTCGGACCTAGGCAAACTTAGGTTCTTCAGGGTCGAGTCCGACTCTCTCGTCGTGAGCAATATCAAGGCATGGGAGGGCGCAGTCGCCGTCTCAGGATCGAGCGAGGACGGGACGATCGCCTCCAATCGCTTCCTGAGTTATGAGCCGATCGATGGCCAGGCTGACGTGAACTTCCTCAGGCATTACTTATTGACCGAGGAGGGCAACCAACGGCTTCAGCGCGCGTCACCTGGATCCGCGGATCGCAACCGCACCCTGGCCGCGTCGAGGTTCGAGGACATCCTGGTGCCCCTGCCAAGTCCTTCCGAGCAACAGCGCATCGTCGCGCGCCTCGACCGTGTGGCTTCGACGGCTGCCGGTCTTGGACGGACGCGAGCACCGCTGGCGCGCGTGAAGGCGCGCGTCTTAGCCATTGCAGAAGCTTCGGCTCTCCCTGCCCGACCCATGAAAGACCTCGTGCGTGCAGCCAGGACTCCGATCGACATCGAGGCCGACCAGTCGTACAGGCCGCTCGGGGTGCGATCGTTCGGCAAGGGTCTAATTCGCTACCCGGCGACAAAGGGTGAGGACCTCTCCAAGCTTCGCTACTACTCCGTCCAGCCGAACCGCCTCGTGGTCAGCAACATCAAGGCTTGGGAAGGGGCTGTTGCCATGACCTGTGATGGCGACGAGGATCTGGTTGCGTCCACCCGTTTCCTTCAGTGGGAAGTCGCCGACCCAGCCGCCGTAGACCTGCAATATCTTCGGCTGTTCTTCGCCACGCAAATGGGCCTGTCGCTGCTTGGGAGGGCATCACCGGGGTCGGCTGACCGAAACCGGACCTTGTCTAGCCCGCGGTTCTTGGACATCTCGATCCCATTGCCTCCGCTCGCTCAACAACAGCGTCTGGTCGATCTCGCACATCAAATCGAGACGATCGAGGCACAGTTGCAGCAGCGGGACGTAGTCTCGAGCGCGCTCCTTCCCGCCGCAAGGAACGAAGCCTTCGCCGGACTCACCTGACGCTGCGCCAGGAAGTGCCGGCGACGATCACGTGGTCAAGGAAACGAAGCCCAGTCGCGTCGGCAGCCCGACCTACGGCCTCCGTGGCCGCGCGGTCGTAGACGCTCGGGGTTGGATCGCCCGAAGGATGGTTGTGTGCCAGGGCGAACGCTCGACCGTCGTAACGCAGCACGGCTTGCAGCACCTCTCGGACAGGCAACGGACTCGAGTCCAGGCCCCCAATCGCGACCGGCACGACGCGAAGCACACGGTTGGCGGCGTCAGCCACCAGGACCACGACCTTCTCCCGTCGCTCGCGGGTGAGCACCGGTGAGACCAACTCAGCGATCGCGGCCGCCGAGTCCACGACGCGGTGGGTAGGGGCATCTGTGGCCCGCGCCGCCAGTTCGAAGGCGGCGAGCAGGCGCGCTGCCCCAGCCGGGCCGATGCCCGATGATCGCGTCAGCTCCTCAGGAAAAGCCGCAGCCAGGCCGCGGAGTCCACCGCACTCGAGGATCAGCTCGCTGCCCACCGCTACGTCGTCGCGTCCCTCTGCTTCGATGCCGGCCACCAGGGCGACAAGCTCGGCGTCGCTGAGCGCACCAGGTCCCAGACGCAGAAGTCGCTCGCGAGGCTGGTCGCCGGCGAGCGTCCGCGATCTGATCGACATCCCGCAACGCTAGGTCGCCGTGACCGCGGCCACTATCGCGTCAGCGACGCCTGTGGAAAGACAGGCCGTGTCAGCCCTTGAAGATGCAGGTTGGGTCGTCGTCGTACTCGGCCAACATCCGCTCGATCGGCTGATTCGGCTCGAGCAGGTCGTAGACATAAGCCCGGGAGTTCCGGTCGAACCAGTACAACGTCCAGCCCTTGGTCTGCTCGTCGTACTTCATCCGAGCCTGCGGAGTGTCGGTCCACTCCGGGCCCAACGCCGGATTCCACGGCGGTCGGTGCTCGACAATCGTCACGGTGCGACCGCGCACGCGGTGCTCCACCCGCACCTGCTCGCGCATCTCGGGCGGGACCTGCTTCTCGCAGAACCGCCGTATCAGCGCGAGATCGGTCTCTGGGACGGCCATGGACTCAGTATCTGACGACCCCCACCGCCACCGACAACCTGCCCCTCCTCTTGTCCACCCTTGATTGACAATCATCGACCTTCATCGGTCCTCAGGATCTCCTCACTTTCCACCCGTCTTGAGCCTCTCAACACGTCCCCTTCAGGCGGCACGCATGCTACGAAGGTTCGTAGATGGGTCGCCCGTAATCGGGCGACCCACGCGGCATTTCTAGGGGTCCGTTGGTTGTCGACGGACGTCGTTGAGGCGGTGGTCCGGGTGCACGGTGGGGTGAAGTTCTACCGCGGCGCTGCGAAGGCTGCGCGCGCCTATGTCGAGCGCGACCGTTCGCGGGCCGACGACTAATACCTCGGCGAGGGCACCGGCGTCGCAACCCGGCTCACCGCGACCCCGGACGGCGTGGAGCACGCGGGCTCGATGAACGGCGAGACCTACGAGCAGTGGGTCGCCGGGGTCGATGTCGACACCGGATGCAAGAAGGGTCGGGTCCGCGACGACGCGAACGCGCTGCGGTTCGTCGAGGTCACCGTTAACGGACCCAAGACCTGGTCACTGGCCGCCGCGCTTCATCCAGACATCTCGGCCGGGCTGGACGAAGCCCAGGACAGGGCCGCCGCCGAGATCGTCGGCTGGGTCGCGCAGCACGCGACCACCGGGTGGGACCGCGCGGTCGCCAGGTGCAGGTGCCTGTCGAGAAGGTGGAGGCTGCAGTGATCCGGCACTACACGTCGCGTGCCGGTGATCCGCACCGGCACCTGCACCTTCAGATCAACGCCCGCGTATGGGCGGCCGGCGCTTGGCGGGGCCTGCACTCGGTGGGTTTGCGCGACATGATCGAGGCGATCAACGGCATCGGGCACGCCGCGGTCGCCACCGACCCGGAGTTCCGGACGGCCCTCGCCGCACGCGGCTTCACCCTGGACCCCGAGACCGGGGAGATCGAGCAGCTCGCGCCGTACGTCGGGGCGTTCAGCGCCCGGACCAGTCAGATCCACCGCAACATCGACCGGTACGAGGCTGAGTGGCGGCGCGAGCATCCGGGTGAGGAGCCGGGCCCGCGGCTGCGTGAGGTGTGGGATCGGCGGGCGTGGGCCGATGCGCGCCCTGACAAGGTCGTCCCCACCGACGGAGCTGACCTGGTGGCGAGATGGAACGCCGAGCTGCGCGCCCTGGGCTACCCCGACCCGGCCGCCCGAGCCGTGCTCGAAGCGACCCAGGTTGGCTGGATCGACCGCGACGGTGCGGCGGACTGGGTGATCTCCCAGCTCGGGGCGAAGCGGTCGGCGTGGAACGCCGCCGACATCCGCGGCAAGGTCGAGGTCCTGCTGGCCCAGACCAACCTGGTCGCCGAGCCCGCCGCACGGATCGACCTCGCCGAGGATGTCACCGCCCGTGCCGCCGCACGCTGTGTTCGGCTGCTCGCCTCACCCGACGTGCCCGAGCATGTCCGCTCGCTGACCTCCCAGCAGGTGGTGAAGGTCGAGGCGGACCTCGTCGGTCGTCTCGCCCGCCGTACCGAGAAGCCCGCCAAGCCTCTCCGGCTGCACGGACGAGGGCTGAGGCGGGTCGCCCCGACCCGGGCCGCGGTCGTCGGAACCTTGGCCGGTGACGGCCAGCTGGTCGTCGTGGAGGGCGCGGCCGGTGCAGGCAAGACCACCGCGCTGAGGTCGACGCAGGCCCAACTGGCACGGCAGGGACATCGGCTGCTGGTGGTGACGCCGACGTTGAAGGCGGCCGAGGTTGCGGCCGCGGAGACCGGTGCCGACGGGCACTCGGCGGCCTGGCTGATCCACCAGCACGGCTGGCGCTGGGACGACGACGGGCACTGGGCCCACCGCCCCGACACCACCCCCGACCCGGCCGCTCGGCTGCGACACAGAGACCTGCTGGTGGTCGACGAAGCGGGCATGCTCGACCAGGACACCGCCCGCGCGCTCCTGACGGTCGCCGACGAGGCCGGGGCGCGGGTCGCCCTCGTCGGCGACCGGCACCAGCTTCCAGCGGTCGGACGCGGCGGCGTCCTGGACCACGCCCTCGCCTGGGCCCACCCGACGGCGGTCGTGTCGTTGGAGAAGGTGCACCGGTTCACCGACCCCGGCTACGCCGCGCTCTCCCTGCGCATACGCACCGGCGACGACCCTGCCGCCGTCTTCGACGCGTTGTATCGCCGCGGGTCGATCGTCATCCACCCCAGCGACAGCGAACGCACCGCCGCCCTCGCCGAGGCGGGAGCGGCCGGCGGCCTCGTCGTCGCCGACACCCGCGAGCAAGTGGCCAGCCTCAATGCCGCGATCCGCGACCAGCGTCGCGCCGACCCCGCCACGGGCAACTCGGCCGACGCAGACCCGTCCCTGGTGACCGCTCGAGGCGAACGGGTCGGGGTCGGGGACCGCGTCGCTACCCGCCGCAACGACCATGATCTCGGGGTCGCGAACCGCCAGAACTGGACGGTCGCCAGAATCGGCGAGGACGGCCACCTGATCCTTCACGGCCGCGGTCGCGATCGCGAGATCCCGGCGGAGTACGCGACCCGGTTCGTCGAGCTCGCCTACGCCACCACAGTCCACGGATCCCAGGGCGAGACCGTCGACAACGCCCACGTCTCCCTCGGCGACACCACCGGTGCCGCCGCGGCGTACGTCGCGATGACGCGCGGCCGCGAATCCAACACTGCCCACCTCGTCGCCGAGTCCCTCGAGGACGCCCGGAAGCAGTGGGTCGACGTCTTCAGCCGCGACCGCGCGGACCTGGGCCCCGCCCACGCCCGACGGCTTGCCGTCGACGCGATCGACCGGTACGGCGCGGTCGCCGTAGCGCCTCCAACGCCACGGCTCCCCGCCCCGGAGTACCGGCCGCCCATCTCACAACCCTTCGGAATCTGCCTCTGAGAAGCGGGTGCAGCCAACGACTTAGGGAACGCCGTTGACCTGCACGAACGCAGCGTTCCCCCTCGCGTTCCCCCTTCCTTGTTACCGCATTCCGGTAAAGCCCCTCGCCCACGCTGATCGGCGTGAATCAACACCGTGAAAAGCCCGCTGGGAAACGACTTAGGGATACCTGTTGACCTGCGGAAACGCAGGTCTCCTGGCAGGTATCCCCCTCAGGTTCCCCCGATTTCGGGGAACCTGCCCGCCCATGCTGATCAACACGTACAGGTCGTTCGCGACGACAACCAGCGAGGAGCACCCGATGAGTTCATGAACTTTCGGACGGGCGCCGCCTGACCTGCGAAAACGCCACCTGACGGGGGCGCCCGTCCCGAGGAGGGGCGGGGTCAGGACGGGCGCGAATTGGTGCCCCCCAGCGCGCACCCTAGGGCGCGTACCTCTCGACGACAGACACCCACCCATCACGACCGGCGACGAACGACGCCGGGAACCCAGCCACAAGGAGGCCGCCATGACCGCACAACCCAACGCCCCACGACCCCGCCAGAACCCAGGCGACGACATGCTCACCCTCCAGGAAGCGTGCCGCTACCTCCGCGTGCCCGAGGGGACGCTGCGCTACTGGCGCCACCTCGGCGCCGGACCCCGCAGCTTCAAGGTCGGCCGCCACGTCCGCTACTGGCGCGCCGACCTCGTCCTCTGGCTCACCGAGCAGACCAACCGTCCCCAGAACCGCAGCTGACCCTGCCCCACCGTCGGATCTCAGAGAGACGATGGAGCGATCCTGGAAGGAGCATCACCATGGCGGGAAACATCGCCAAGCGAGCCAACGGCAGGTGGCGGGCGCGGTACCGCGACGAGTCCGGCAAGGAGCACTCGCGGCACTTCGATCGCAAGGTCGACGCCCAGCAGTGGCTGGACCAGGTCACCTCCGCGGTGGTCACCGGCACGTACGCCGATCCCAAGGCCGGACGGATCACGTTCGCGGCGTTCTTCGGCGAGTGGTCGGCCCGCCAGGTCTGGGCCCCCGGCACCGTGCTCGCGATGTCGCTGGCGGCCAGATCGGTGCCCTTCGCGGGGAAGCCGATGAAACAGGTCCGGCGCTCGGACGTCGAGACCTGGATCAAGCAGATGAACGCCGCCGGGCTCGCCCCCGGCACGATCAAGACGCGGTACGTCAACGTCAGATCGGTGTTCCGAGCCGCCGTGAAGGACCGGGTGATCGGCTCCGACCCGACCGCCGGCGTACGCCTCCCCCGCGGCCGTCGCGCGGACGTCGCCATGTCGATTCCCGCTCCGGAGGAGGTCGGACAGCCCATGGCCGTGGCTGACGAGCGGTTCCAGCCGTTCATCGCCCTCTGTGCTTTCGCCGGCCTGCGGCTCGGCGAGGCCGCCGGGGTCCAGCTCGGCGATGTCGACTTCCTCCGCAGGTCGCTGAAGGTCTCCCGCCAGGTCCAGCGCGTCAACGGTGGCGCGATCGACGTACGGGCCCCGAAGTACGGCTCAGAGCGCGTCGTCTACCTCGCCGACAGTCTCGTCAACGTGCTCGCCGAACACGTCACCATTCACGGCACCACCGGCAAGGATCGGTGGCTCTTCGCCGGGGAGGGCGACAACCCACCGCACCAGAACACCGTCGGCTACTGGTGGCGCAAGACCCTGCGCGACGCCGGCCTGTCTGGCATCAAGCTCCACGACCTGCGGCACTTCTACGCCTCCGGCCTGATCGCGGCCGAGTGCGACGTCGTCACCGTTCAGCGGTCGCTCGGCCACGCGAAGGCCACCACGACGCTCAACACGTACGCGCACCTCTGGCCGACCGCTGAGGACCGCACTCGCAAGGCCGCGGAGTCGATCATGTCCGCGTCCATTGGCGAGCCCGCCGCGGCCCACGCCGACTCACGGTCAAGCTCGAGGGAGTGAACCACGTCCCTCTTCGCAAATGTGCTCTCAAGGGCGTCGCCTCGTACGTCGCCGGTGGTGCGTCCCAGCCCAGATAGACGCAGTTGAATCGTTCGGGCGGGAATAGCCCATTCCCTACCTGCGCGGCAGGTCACGCCTAGTCTCTTCACACCCCAGATTCCTAGGTGCAACCAGCGAGATGACCGGAAGCGCGTCCCTTGGCCGAGCAGACCAGCGGTACCCCAGTCGAACAACCCGGCACCCCGGACGCCCTTGAGCTGAGTTCGCACGCACCCACGTCAGGCCCCGGGATTCACCGCGGAATCTGGACCGCTCAGCGCGAGGAACTCCGCGGTGCGCTCGCGTCGCAGAATGCCCTGTGCGGCCAGCTGTATCGAGAAGCAGTCGACGCTCTGGGGGCACCTGAGCTCGACGTAGGCAGGCTGGTCGTCGCTGGTCACGCCGTGCGCGAGCTCGTCAACCTTCTCCCGGCAGTCCTCGGCGACGTGAACCTGCCCGAGCGAGTACGCGACTCCGATCTCCGCGACGAGCTCGTAGCGGCGTGGAACGAGTACAAGGCCGCCATCGCCACCGGTGCTGCTGCTCCCGGTCTGATAACGACCAGGGTGGCGAACGCCATCGACGTATGGGTTCAAGCGCAGAACCAGATCACAGAGAACTCCCAGACGCGCCGAGCGGCACTGGTCTTAGGGACGACCGAGGCAGTCGCGGATAGCAGCGTCACGGTTCTGATCGGCGCAGTCGGTGCGTTCGAGCGCCTCCGCCATCCGTCCAAGGCAGACTCCGAGTCGCCGGTGGACCGAAACGCTTTTCAGGACGCCCTGAGCATCATCGAGAACGCGATCACCAGTCGCATCCTGGGCTTCTTCGCTGTCAAGGCGAAGCTTCAGGACGTGGTTGACGCTGCGAACGTGCAGACCGAAGACGGTGCGTGGACACCACCCGCGGAATCCGACGTGCGCACAACACTCGCGCGGATCGGAGGGCTTCAGCACCGCAGGATCTTCTACGACCAGCTCGGCAACCCTGAGTGGATCGGGCCGTTGGATCGTCTTAAAGCGCTCGAGCCACCTAAGGCGATCGACCCGCACGCCGAACAGCGCTGGCAACCATGGCCGGCCGGGGACTACCTCGTACGCATGGCCGACCACCGACCCGCCGAGGTGCGACAAGTCCTGCTCCGGGTCGTCGACGAGGAGACGGCATGGCCTGCCAAGGTCCGCCTCCTCGAAGCAGCTCTTCGGATGCCGGCCACGCAGGCCCGAGGGATGGCATCAGCCATCCAGTCGCACCTGACCGACGAGCTCGACCCGAATCTGGCCCTGGATGTGGTGGCCTTCATCGAACAGCTTGCGCGGGCGGGAGAGTCGCGACCAGCAATGCGCCTGGCCCAGACCGTGCTACGTCCGCGACCTTCTCCCAGCACAGGAGGCATTGGCCGCCGGGCCGTGCGCGCCGGAATCGATTCGTACTGGTACGCGCAGGCGTTGAAGCGGGTGACGTCCGCCCTCAGCGCCGACCCGCGGCTTCTCGGCACGGTCTACGCCTGGCTACGTGAGGAACAGCTGCTCAGCGATGCATGGGACCCGGACAGGGCCAGGGACTGGGACACGAGCACCATCTGGCGACCGTCGATCAGCGACCACGAACAGAACCATCGCCACCACGACATTGCAGACGCGCTGGTTGATGTTCTCAGGGATCTGGCGATCAGTCAGATGGAATCCGGGATCAGCCTCGAGCGGGTGTTTGACACCCTCGAACGCGACAGGATGCCGATCGCGATGCGAATCGCCCTCTATGCACTCTCTGCGCAGAGCGGCCAACAAGGCGACGCGCTGCAGTTGGCGACAGAGCGCGTGCTCGATAGGGACCTCCTTCACCAGCCTTGGTTCTTCCGTGAGTACACGCAGTTGGCGGCAGCTGTTCTGCCACGACTCAACGACACTGATTTCGGTCGCTGGGAAGCGCTCGTCGACGAAGGCCCTCAGGTCAGCGCGGAACGTCGTCAGCGAATCGTGGAGCATCGGGAGGAAGGACAGACCGAAGACGACGCGTTCGATCAGTACGCCACCATGCGTCGCCACGAATTGCTCTCAGCCATCGGCGCCGGTGCGCTCCGCGGTCGCCTGCTCGACACCCACACTGCGCTCGTAAAGGACTTCGGCGAGTACGAACACGCGGGATTTCGGAGCTGGCACTCAACTTCTTATGGCGAGGAGGCTCCGCCGATTGCCATCGAACTCGCCGAACTGCCTGCCGTCGATGTCCTAGCCGCCGTTCGCTGTTGGGAACCCGACAAAACTCAGACCGGGTCAAAGGAAGGTCTGGCGGAGTCCCTGCGAGAAGTCACCCAGGCCCGACCCGCCGACTTCAGCCCGCTGACACAGACCTTTGTGCAGCTCGACGAGCCCTACCGGTCTCGGTTCCTGGACGGGATACGAAGGGCTGCCGAATCCCAGGCGACTGCCATTGACTGGGCTGCATACTTGCTCGGCGCGAGAGAACTACACGGCATCCTCGAACGGGAGGAAGGTCGGAACACCTACCCGGCCCGACAGGTGTGCAACGCCATCGAGAGCGCCGTGAACGGAGAGCGGACGCGGATACCTGAGCAGTTGCTCTCGGATGCTGCATCGATCGTCGCGACGTGGATCGACGACCCCGACCCCAGCGACGGGGCAAACTCCGGTGGCGACCACCTCACTCAGGCGCTCAACACCCTGCGCCCCGTCGCCGTTCGCACCCTGATCCGCATTGCCAGAGCGGCGAAACTTGCCCACAGCGAGGATTTCGACTCTGCGCCGGTCATCGCTGCGGTTCAAGAGGCGCTCCACGGCCGGCTCCTTCCACGTGATGCGAGCCTGGCCGTCTCATCCGCGTTTGGTGAGGGCCTGAGCCTGATGATGTGGATGGACGCGCCGTGGACGACCTCGTGGCTGCCAAGCGCCACGACGGCCGACGCCTGGGGCGACGTCTTCGTGACCACCGCTCTGACAACCAACACAACGAGCACCCAACTGCTGAACGACCTCTGGGCCAGCATCGACGCCATCCTCGATCGCACTGCTTCAGGCGAATCTGTTGAGATGGGTTGGCGGTCGGACCGCTCCATCGACGAGGTCGTCGGCGACCATCTGATGACCCTGGCAATGTGGGGCGCATCCTCTCCGTGGCCCGCGCGCACGGAGTCCTACTTCGCGCGCGTCAGCACCGAGGCCGCTGCATCCGTGCTCGGGCAGGTGGGTTGGCGCCTGATGAACACAGCCGAACCCCCGCGGGGACTCGTCGAGCGCGCTGAGGCGATCTGGGACGCTCGACAGGTTGTGGTCGATCGCGGAGACGCAGATGCTGGGCAACTCGCCCAGTTCTACTGGTGGGTTCACAGCAACAAGTTCCCCGTTACTTGGTGGCTCCCCCGTCTCGCCCGCGTAGCCGACCAGATCGACTTCGACGGCCGCAGTTTCATTGGCGAGCACATCGAGGAAGCCGCGCACACGCAGACCGGGGACGCCGTGGCTCTCATGACCCGACTCCTCCGAGGCGACGAGACCAGGACTCTGGCACGCCACGGTCTTGTCACCTCTGCCCCAAAGGTGATCGCGCTCGGACTGCGTTCCGCCGATGAAGCAGTCAAGCAGGCGTCCCGGGAACTAATGGACCTGCTGGGCGAGCAGGGCGTGGTCGATATGGACGAACAGGTGTCAAAGGCCTCGCGGGAGCTCGACGTCGCGAGCTGACAGGACCATGTCTGTCACGCTGGCGTGTCGTTACGTCCTCGCGCTCGGCGGGATCGTCAGCGCTCTCGATGCCGGCCTTCACGCGACGCAGGTCCTCGTCCGACGTACCGACTCACCACAACCGGGTGTTACGACCGCGCTCGCGGCAACTTCCATCGTTACGGCGTCGACTTCCTCACCGTCAGTGGGGCCGGAGTGTGAGCGAAGGCGGGAGGCTGCGTTCCGCCACCCAGATGGCGGGTCCCGCCCACCGGGTCGAGTCCGGTCGGCCGAGCGTCACTGTCGGTTTAGTGGCTGACTTCGACGACTACGGCGGAGTTCCATCGTGGAACCCGACCGCGGTCCGCGTCCCGCTGGTGGCGGAGCAACTACTCATCCCTCGTCCGCTGTCGCGCCATCGCGTTCGGTTGCAGGCTCGTCTGGCGGCTCAGACTCGGATGAGTCCGCGCCGGCCTCAACGTTCCGCACGCCGAAGAGGAACTTGTGAGAGTCGAAGTTGGGATCGTGGTCGCCTGCGATTAGCCGCGCCTCCCATGCGAGCAGAGGTTCATTGCCGGGCAGTTCGGCGACGGCGTTTCCGGCGAACACAACAGCCTCGTCGTGTCTGCCGGTGGCCTCGAGCTGGTCGGCGGCCTCAAGCTGGATCAGCGCGTCGATTGCGGCGGGAAGCGGCGCCTGCTTCCCGGTGTGCCGGGCGTCGTTTCGTGCCTGCGCCATGGCGACCCAGTCGTCGGTACTCCACGTCTGCAGCGGAACGTTGGACAGCAGCGAAACGGTGAAGGCACTGGGTGATGGAGCGTCAAGCACCGCCTTGTACTCGTCCAGGAACGCGATCGCCTCCGGGCGGTGCTCTGACGGGTCGACCCATGCGTGCCACAGGACGTGGATTGCGATAAGGGCCGTCCTTGCCTCACCGGCGGGCAGGGTGGGGACCAGGCCCTCGATCTCCTGGCACACCTCGTGAAGAGGGAACCCCTCCTTGTGGTGTCCGCCGATCCATCCGATGAGTGCCTCGGCGAAACCGTCGAACCGGCGCGTCGCCGTCTCCTCGGAGAGTCCCCCGGGTTGCGAGATCCAGTACTGAGGCGCGAGTTGCATGTCGACGATTCCGGGCAGAGCGTTGCGGTAGTCCCACGGTTCGGCTGGGACCTTGTCCGCGTCGATGACGTACCGGCGGACGACGTGTCTGACGAGGCGCCACAGTCCGGCGAGGGTGAGTACGCGCTCGAAACTAGGCTCGTACGCGGTCTCTGCACCGTTGGTGAAGAGCCACACGCCTTCACCAAGGTCTTCGAGCACGTGGCTGCGCCGGGACCGGATGTCGTAG
This sequence comes from Nocardioides currus, assembly GCF_003057875.1. Taxonomy (GTDB): domain Bacteria; phylum Actinomycetota; class Actinomycetes; order Propionibacteriales; family Nocardioidaceae; genus Nocardioides; species Nocardioides currus. The sequence goes on from NZ_PYXZ01000014.1 coordinate 21,136, forward strand.
GCGATAGCAAGCATCCGCTCGATGTCGGGCGCCCGGGGTGGACTCACCGCCCCAACTGCCTCGCTGCGGTAGTAGTCCGGTGACAGTCTGGCCATGGTGGAGGAAATGAAGCGCCGCTTGAGGCCGGCTCGCTCGGCTTCGAGAACAGCAGCACGCACTCCGTCAGCCACTTCCTGATTCACGTCGGCCAAAGCTGCGTCGATGATCTTCCGTTTGGAACCGTCGTAGCGGTCCCAGGTGACTGGGGTGGAGAGTTCGTCGTCCGAGATCGATTCGAGAGCTGCAACCAAGTCGGTGTAGGCCCCCGTGGGGTCGTCCAGGGCTCGTCGTGTGGCGTCAACCGTGTTGCGAACGGCGCGCATGACGCGAGCGAAGTCCGCTCGGCTCAAGTTGAGGAGGTCGTCCATGAACTGGCGGAGTTCGTCCCACTGGTCGGGCCTCACCGATTGTCTCGGCTCGAACACGCCCGGAAACAGGTCGTTGGCCGAGCGACCACGCGACGTGCCTTCGCCGGTGACCAGTCGGCGGGTCTGGTCGTGGTTGCGGCTGACGGTTCGGTTCAGCACAAAGGTCATTAGGTAGGCAAGGTCGTCGACGAGGTCCGTACCAGCGGTTGCGATCATGAAGTCGTCGGTGCCGTCGGGACGTTGTCGCTCGAGACGGTCGACGACCGCGATCATCGCGGATGTGGTGAGCCCCGTCTCAGTCGAAGCGACCACTTCGCCGACAGGTAACTCGATCGGCGTGTCACCGATGAACCAAGCGTTGCTGTACACCGTGTAGCGGTGTTCGGTCTCGTTGAGCGGGACGTCGGGTCGGAAGAAGCGTCCCGCAGCGATCTGGAGCATCAGCTGCCCGCGCAACTGCCGCGCAGTCTTGTCCTTCTCCCTCTTCGCCACGGGTCTACTGTCGCGTGCCGCCCGTGCCTCCTTCAACGTCCTGTCTGCGCAACATCCGCTTCCTGATCCGCCGGACACAGCTCGCGTCTAGAACAGGTCGCATGCACCGGCGACGCCACATGGGGCATTGACCACGACGACCAAGGACGCGGGACGATTGCTGCTGACACGATCTGCCGCCTGTTGGCTATACCAGGAAGCTAGAACGGCGACTTCCAGGACTGTTCGTCGTCGTCCCAGTACAACTCCCCGGACTCACCTGCCGCCTCACGGACGTCCTCGGGAAGTTCTAGCAGGGCTTCAGCCGGGGTTGCCGGTCCGAGAATAAGTTGAAGACCCTCATCGTCCTCCAGGACCAGTTGCGACTCGGCACGCATCTTCGCGCGAAGTCCTTCAACGAACTTCTTGAGTCCGTGGTACGAATCCGCGCCGGCCTCCTCGAAGAAGCCCCTGCCAAACGCACCACCGACGAAGGCCAGGACGATAAGTACTGCCGTAGCCGACTTGGTCCCGTAGTTGGCGGTGACCTCCGCACCCTCATCCCAGTTGCGTGCGAAATCCCGCACAGCCTCGACGTCCTCAGGTGGAAATGCTTCGTGCATCACGATCCGCAGGGTCATGCGAGCGACGGTATATGTCATTCACCTCGGCGATGCGGGACACCCCTACCTGCCGAGCGTCCCATCTTCCTTCCAGCCGCCGAAGGGTCGCGTCACAGTCGTGTCAATTGGATGCGCCGAGGGCGGAGATTGGACCTTCGGAACATCCCGATCAAGCCCATGCAGCTGAAATTCTTGCGGACTCTGTGCGGACTGGGAGGGGGCACACCCCCTCTGACCTGCGGTTTTGCGTCGATTCACACGTTGAAGCGGAACTCCACCACGTCGCCGTCGGCCATCACGTAGGTGTCAGGAGTTCCCCTGGAACTCCTGCCTTCCCTTCGGGCCTTGCCCATGCGTCTTGCCGGACGGCTGGGAGTTCGCATGACAACCTGCCTGGAGTTCGCACAGAACCGGCTACAGAACCGGCCCATCAAGGAGTCAACCCACAAGGAGTACCTCGCCACCCTTCGGACGTTAGGAGTCGCTGACCTGCACGTGGAAGAAGCAACACTCGCACTCCTGAACAGTCGTCTGCAGCGAGTCCTGACCGCGTCGACGCGTCGCAAGCACGCCATCAACCTGCGAGCGTGTCTCGGTATCGCCGTCCCATGCCCGAAGCCTGCTCAGAAGCTCCACGACCTACCCCCGCTGGGGGTCCTGCACGATGCCTTGGAGCGGAGTCCCTACGCGATGTGGGGTCTGGTCATGGACAGAGCCCCGCGGGGTGGTGGGCTTTGAGGTGATCCTCGGTGCCTACACGTCGCTGCTCTCGATGGCGGCGACCGAGTCAGTATCGCTGGTGTCGTAGAGCTTGGCCATAGATCCCTCGGA
>NZ_PYXZ01000015.1 GCF_003057875.1 Nocardioides currus
CGCCCAGAATGCCCCTCTCCACATGCATGCGGCTATCCGCTGGGCGCTAATCTTCACGACGAGCGTCAAGCGCTGGCGTGACTCGACAGCACTCGCCGCAGGTTCTCGGTATTTGCCAGAACGTCGAGAAGATATAGAAAGCCGAGGCCCGCGATCTCGTGAGGGATACGACCGTCATGCTGAGCTAGGAGCGAGTTCGTCTTACCTTTGGCGTTGTCCTTGTTGGAGCCGTGACCGTGAGTGGCGTCCCGCAGGACCTTCAAGTAGTGGGCGGCCGCGACATCAAGGTTCATGCGTCGCTCGGAACCGTCGTCGTTCCGAATGCGTATCTCGTCGCTTGCGAGCGTCCGAAGGAAGAACCCGTTCTGGACCTCGGTTAGCGCCGCCACTGCACGCTCAGGACCCCAGAGAAGTAGCTCGTGAGTCGACGGTGGCAGTGCTTGCTCGAGGCGGTCAAGGGTGCGTCTGGCGTACTCGGCCGAACAGTGAGTTTCGATCGGCCTCCCAGTAAGACGCTGAAGAGTGTCGAGCACGGAGAACAGCAGAACCCTCGACGCCTGAGTGTCACGCGCGGCACCTTGAATTGAGACGACTCGTTGAAAGAGCTGTTCGGTCGTAAGCAGCGCGTGCAGGTGCGCCGTCGCGAGATAGTTGCCGCCTCGGTCGGAAAACACAGCTGGATCGGTGAGCACTCCGAAGAGCGCGTCCAGCCGACCAGTCCACCAAGACACAGCGCCGTCGCATGCGCGTGGATTCAGACGCGGTCGAACCGAGACCCGGTCCGACCCGTACGTCGGCAATGTCTGCAGCAGCTCACCGATCTCGGACCTGGTGCCGGCGAGCGCGGTCCCTAGATCGAGCACCACCACGCCATGGTTTCTCGGCAGGAGTAGGCACCACACGTAGGGACTCAGGCAGCCGGCCAATGGCCCAAAGTAGACCTCGAGCATAAGCATCCCACTGTGGAGATCGAACGCGGCGGCGAATCCCGGGTCTGCGGCTGGGTCGCGGGCGATCGTCGGCGCCTCTCCCTTCGCCAAAAGGTCGTCGTAGTCGAAGCGCAGCCATACGGACGGGAACTTGACCCGATGCGTTATCGCGGGATCGCGTTGCGCCAGGTGCACACTCGCGTCGGCGAATGGCCGCGCATCGGGGTCGTCATCGAAGCCAAGTTCGCGAACTGCCTCGAACGCAGCCGAGATGACGTCAGGCACCTGGGCATCGGGCGCAACAATCGTCGTCAGCCTAATATGGGTGAAGAGGTCGGCCATCTCTGACGACTGCTCTAATCGATCGCCCAGAGCATTTACTCGCGCAATGGCCTCGTCGCCAGCCTCAACTGTGGTGCCGCGCGGCGGCGTCCCCAATACTCGGGCGATCTGGTCAGCCACGCCTGGACCGGCCAGCTTCTGGTATCGCAGCAAGCCCGGGCGAGACCGGTTCAGGTAGTTCTCCTCCGTACAGACTCGCCACACGCCCGAGCGCCCAGGTATCGGCTGCGCTCGAAACCTCATCCACTCGAGGAGTCCTTTTGGATTCCCTCCGAAGAGAACTGGCGGGACGGTCAGATTCACGTACTTCGACGTCGACTGCTCCACAGTGGCGACGTTATCCGAGCGTCACGCCACCGCCTTCGCCCTCGATCCGGTTCCTCTGGTCGCAGGCAGCGTCAGGAGGCGCTGGCGGTCCGACCAAGCGCCATTAGCATCGAGCCATGGAACCTGGAAACGTCGCCGAGTGGGTAGCCGCCGTCTTCACTGGGGGTGGCTTGGTCGCAGCGGCATACCAAATTCGGCGTGCACGCACCGAGGCAGAGGCCGCTCGCCATCGGGAGTACGAGCTCGAGGAGCAGCGCCGGGTCGCAATGGCTCAAGCGGTTGGCGTGACTGCGTCCTGGCAGCCTGGATCCGACGGTGGGCCGCCTCCAGGTCACGACGGCTTAATGCCGGTCCACACGGAGGTCCTAAATTCTGGCCAGTTCCCGATCAGCGGTGCGGTCTTAGAACTGGCATGTGACGACTACCCGATGGAGATCGTCTACGGGACGATTCTCCCGGGTCAGCACATCAAGCAGACTCACAAGGCGCGTCGGCGCGAGGTGGTATTCGCCGAGCTCCTAGGCGGCGCAACCCTGGTGTTTACTGACGTCTACGGCAACCACTGGGCGCGGACGCCCTATGTCCTCGAGCGACGGGAACAGCCCGCCAGGATCTGCTAATCGATTGCACGTCCCGCGGGAAACCTCGAGACCGGTGATCAGCGACGGCGCCGCATCATTCACGAACACCCAGAGGCACTCCGCCGCTATCGGTCCGTGGCATCGCCATGTGCTTCTGACGAGGTCAATCGTCGGGGGCTCGCCTAAACCCTCCACCCCTCGAATGCCAATCGACAGGAGCGGGTGCAGTCACTCTGTCGCAGACGGAAGGCTGTGCGATAGGTCGTACGGAAGATTGTTGGGAATGGCGATGGCGCCGGCTCGCCCCGGTTCGTCATAGTCCGCCGCCCATTTCTCAGCCGCGTTTAGCGCCCAAAGAGCACTGAGCGCCAACCCCTGAGCAATCTCGTGCCGATCGGCTGAACCTTCGCCGGAGCGCATGGGTTGCGGAGAAGCGGTTGCCTTGAAGTCGTAGTGCGCAGAGATCGTGCCGAGCGACGGATGAACGGCTGAGCTCAGAGCGCGGTACGACGAGTAGAGGAGACCAGAGGGCTCAAGTTCGCGTAGCAGGTTCTGCATACTCCAAGATCGTTCGTGGCCGGGTGTCATGTCGCTCTTGGCGTACGCGTGGAAGTCCGTCAACTCGTCAGCCGAGACCTGAGCCGTCAGGGTGGGCTGATCTTCGATGGCGCGGCTGAACTCTCGGGAGTGAACGTGATTGTCATGCTCCGCGACTCGCATGAAATGCGCTGGCCCGTCCGGACTAAAGAACAACCATTGGGCGACGAAGGCGTGCTCGAAGGCCACCCGGACGTTGGACGCGGCCACCCACGGAAACCTGTCCCAGATGCCTAACGCAACCTGCGTGCAGTTGAGTGCGTGGGTGGCCATGGGCAGCCCAACGCGGCGAGTCTTAAAGGTCTGTTCGTTTGCTGGGGTTTCTGGGGGAGCCTCGACAGTCGTCCACTCACGGACGCACGATCGAGCAACATCCAAGAGGCGATCCAACTCCGGCCAGTCGAGGTCGTGTTCACCAACACGAGAGTTCGTAGCCATGGGTGCATTGTGTCGGTGGTCACCGACAGCGCTCGAGTGCGGACCTGGGCCTCCTGCATGGATCAGTGTCCGGCTGAACACGCCCATTCCGCCGCGTTCGCACGCGAGGTCCGGGTGACGCGCGCAGGAGACGGAGCGGCCGGCGCAGAGGACGGCACTCCAGTATTGGCCTCGCACCGGTACTCGATACAGCACCTTGCGGCGAATCCGTGTTAAGGATCCGCGTGACGGGCGCCCCCGATGGGCCTTTGAACCTTCGCCTCTGCGGGCGCCGTCGGCAGCGGGTCGTTCAGCGTAGTCGCATACCACCATATGTACCCAAGCACTGCGAATAGGCCGCCGATGAAAGCGCCGACAAGCCCCCACTTCTGCCACTCGTGGAGTTCCTCCGGATCAACGCTCATGACGACCACTGGGGCGACGATGCCGAGGACTGAGTATATGGCGAGAATACCGATGGCCGAGAGCACGCCAGTCGGTCGCCCGATTCGCTCGATTTCCGTCGCGAGTCGTGAGCGAGTCGCGTCCAGCACGAGCTTCCGGCTATAGAGATTCTGCTCATCACGGATGGACTCATCCAGTCTTCGCATGTCGGTTGCGTGACCTGCTGCGTCGAAGGGTCGCAGCGCGGCCATGGAAACCCCAAGAACGTATCGGCTTGCGGGCAGTTGCGTTCCGACCCACGAAACCACCTCGTCATATACCTCGCCCTGGCCGTCAGGCACGACGAGACCGCGAGCACGCAGGTGGTCTATCTCAAGACCAGCATCGTCACCGTCCCGTGTGTAGCGGGCAATATCTGCCTTGGCTTGCTGAATGATGCGCAACAGGTCATCGATGTAATCCGCCATCTCCTCCGCGGAACTGCCACGAGGAATGTTGTCGGCCACGATGGACTCACGGTCGAGCGTGTCTGGATCGGAAGCAACTAGTGCCTCTAGGACCCATTCTTTGAATGTTCGTTGACTGTTATGCAACCGGTACTCGTGAGCCTCCTGCAGATCCTTCGAGACGTGGGCTAGTTCATCTAGTGCATGCACCATCTGCCGCCGCAAGCCTTCGCGCTCACTGGAAAGCTGCACTAGCCGGCTAACAAGGAACCCGCCCACAATCGCGACCACCGCAGCTGACGACTGCGCCAACGTGGCCAGCAGGGATCCCGGTTCCTCCATGGTCCCATCTAACAGTGCCACTGGTGGCGTCCAGTGCGCTGCGGCGTCTCGAAGCGGTGGGACCAAACCGATCGCGTCACTCCGCCGCGTACCCGCCTGCCCGCAAGCAATCGGCGGGGCTACTCCCTGGGCTGGTCCCCAACCTCGACTATCCGCTGTCGGAACCCTTCGATGTGATCGTTTAAGGCTTCCGGCAGAGTTCGGCGAGAATCATGCAAGGGTGCATCGTCGGCTCCCAGTTTGGCGCTGAGGTCGTCGCGCATCGACGTCAACTTCATCAACTGCGTCGCCAAGTCCTCGCTGTTCCTCGGGCGGCAAGGCCAGGAACTGGCGGCCGAGTTCATCGATGGGCACTAGGTGGACGGACGGGGTCGTCGAGCATCGCGACAGCATCAGAGTCGTCTGGGTCGAAGTCCGGGGCCCGTCCGGCCGCAAGGCATACCCCATGTCGCCGATCGGTGGTTAGTTCGCCATGTCTCAATAGATCAACGCGAGGTGTCGGTGGTACGGACGATGATGATGACCATGCAGACCGACGGGGTGGACATTGACTGGGTTCAGGAACAGCTGACTGACTACATCGGCCGCACGCGTGCGGTGAACCAATCGCACTCCGGAGGCGGCTACACGTCCATCACTGCGCGCACTGCACCGGAGTGTGGTCGCGCAGAAGCCATCGCACGCACCGAAACCATCCGTCCGATCCTGGATCGCCTCTACCCGGAATGGCGCTCGGAGAACACCGGGAGCAAGAACGACGAGTTCAGGAGCGAACGTGACGCCTGCCGTCGCCTACTCGCCCGACTGGAGAACGCAAACGAAGTCGAGCGGAGATTGGGTGGTGGCGACACGTCACCACGCATCACAGCCGCCTCGCTCCACCGGCTGATCTGGTCCGCCGCGCAAGCGCAGTGGTCGACCGGACATCGACACGAGGCCGTGCTCGCCGCGTCGAAGGCCGTCAACTCGCAACTCCAAGCGAAGCTCTCCCGCCGCGACGTTTCCGAGAAGGATCTCGTCCGCCAAGCATTCAGCGAGCGTGCACCCGAGGAGGGCAAGCCTCGACTACAGTTCTCACACATCGAGGACGAACAGACGCGCGAGTCGATGAGGCAGGGCGCGATGGACTTCGGAGCGGGGTGCTTCGCCGCCATTCGGAATCCGCTCGGACATCTTCCCAATGACCAGGTCGAACTCGATGAGCAGACCGCACTTAGCCTGCTTGCCCGATGGATCGACGAGGCCTCTACAGACGCCGTCTAACGGGTCGCGTTTCGCTGGCGGCTAGTTCTGGGATGCATCTAACCGCCGCCTGAGATTCGCCAGGTGCGATGCGCCTTGGCGGCGTCGAGGCGCTCGGCGAGGCTAAGTGTCTGGCGAGAGCGCGATAGTGCAGGGTGAAAAGCGTGACCGAACTCGTCGCGGCCCTGTACGTCTCCGGTGCGCTCATGACCATCTATGGCGTCGCTGCCGCCTACCGACGCGCCAAAAGGCAGAAGGCCGCGTATGACGCAATCAAGTCCAGAAACGACTCACTCACGGACCCCGACCCTGTCGAATTCTTCGAAGCCGCCAAGTCGGACGACGAACAGGCGCCAGGGGTACTTCGCCAACGGGTAGTAGCCAACGAGGCGGAGATCGCCGATGCTCTTGCCTCGATAGGGGTGACAGACCCGCCGCCCTCATATAACGACATGCGTCTACCGGTCGAGTATTGGAGCAGGCGGGCCGCTCTTGCTGACGCACTCATCGTGTTCAAGACCGATGGCATGGTCGCTCTCAGTGGTGTTGTGGTTTCCACTGTCGCGTCTGTGATGTCCCTGTACATCTAGGGACTTCAGACACTGGGAGGGATTGGCCTCGACGGCGAGAACACGACCAGTTGGGGCTAAGCTCGGCTCGCACGTTCATCCTCGAACAAAGTGCGTTTATCCGCCGCGATCCCTCTAGCTAGGTGTCCAGGGGCAGCGAACCGGCCTAGCGTCGGGCAAGTGCCTCGTCCTCGATCGGCGGACCGGGTCGGGGCTTGCCCGACCCCGCCAGGTGACATCGATGAGTACCCTGCTGCCGTTCCAACCAGACGCCATGACACCAGCCCAACTCGCGGCGGTGTCGTACCTCGCCCGCTACTCCGGCCACACTCACACGCTGTACTCCTCTCAGCTGCGCCGCTGGTTCGCCTGGTGTGAGACCAACGCCCTCGACCCGCTCATAGGGATCCAGCGGGCGCACATCGAGCTCTACATCCGGCACCTCGGACAAGCCGGACTGATGGCGTCCTCCGTGGTCACCTCGATGCACGCCGTCCGCGGCTACTTCCGCTACGCCCACATCGACGGACTCATCGTCTCCGACCCGGCCGTCTACGCACGCCTGCCGAAAGTTCACCGCGACGAGTCCCGCACCCAAGGACTGGACCGTCTCGAGCTCATCCGCTTCCTCCAAGTCGCCCAGACCCTCACCGTCCACCACGGAGCCTTGGCGTTCCTGCTCGGCATCAACGCACTACGCGCATCCGAGGCCGCCGCGGTCAGGATCGAGGACTACTCCGAAACTCTGCGCGGACACCGCGTGATCCACCTGGTCGGGAAGGGCGACAAGCCCGCCACCATGCCGATCACCGTCCCGGTGCTGCGCGTCCTCGAGGCCTGCCGCGGCAGTCGTACCGAGGGGCGCCTGATCCTGCGCCCGGTGTCCGGCAACCCCATCGACCGCCGCGACGCCTACCGGATGGTCGTCCGGATCGCGAAAGCAGCTGCCATCCCGCGCCACATCAGCCCACACTCGCTCCGCCACGCCGCCATCACCAACGCCCTCGACGCCGGCGTACCGCTCCGCGACGCGCAGATCCTCGCCAGACACTCCGACCCTCGCACCACCGAGCACTACGACCGCGCGCGCGGAAACCTCGACCGCCACGGCGTCCACTTCCTCACCGCCTACGTCGCCGGGGTCTAGGCGGGCTCGGACAGTGCCGCGGATATCCGCGCCTTGCCGGCGCTACCAGCCGCTCTGGCGGATGCGCTTGTCCATCAGAATCGCCCAGGTATAGGCGGATCCTTGTCGGCCCTTGATGTCACTGGGCCTGTCTGCGGGCATGTCGACTGCTGCCTTCTCGAAGTTGGTGCGCGACAACGACCGGTTGATCTCACGGCCATCTCGCTCGATCCGCAGGAAGTCACCCGGCACGCGGTAGGTGAAAGGAAGACCAGTGGCAGTCGAGAACGTCTGCCCGGCATTGCGGCGAATGCGATCCCACACGTGGTCGAAGGAACTCATGCGTCAGTGTGCAGTCCACCCACTGTCGGGCGCTAGAAGCAGGCAATCACGCGAGCGGGACCATGGGCGGCATCCCGCCGCGTTCGTCTGCTCAACGCGGGCATCAGGATGCGGAACCAGCGTCGACGCTCGGTCCGGACCTCGACGGGCAGGGAGAACGCCGCGTGCAAGCCGATGCGCGACACCTTGCGCTTACAACCTCCAAGGACGGGTGCGTTCACTAAGTAGCGTCCGGCGCGCGGTCCAGCCGTGGTGCGTCCCGCGCGGCGGGGAGACGACACGGCTCAGCGGAAACGGCTCATCCTGACGCGATCGACCCAGGCTGGCCGACCTTGCTGTCTAGCGAATCGTCGGGTGCCGGTGTGAGGTCCTCAGCATCGTCGCCCAGCTCGCTCTCGGTCTCCTCGGCGAAGAGTTCCGAGATGCTGAACCCATTGAGGAGCTTCAGCGCCTCATGCTGCCCCGGGATCACCTCGGTACTCAGATCCGGCCCTTCGAGATCCGGGAACCACCACGCGGACAGATTCTCCCGACTTGGGCGCCGAGTAGCCGGGTCACCGCTCTCTTTCGCGCCGGCGCGCGCACCCTCGGTCTGCGACCCCTCGGCGCCGGCGGGCGCATCGCCTGGCGCACTCGTGGTCTGCGACCCCTTAGCGCCGGCTCGGTGATGTGCGATGTGGTTGGCCATGGCTCTCCTTCGTCCGTCAGCCTATTGGTTCACGCCTGATGAAGGCGCGGTATGTGAATACTCGGAGGGTCCACGAAAGTCCCGCCGCGGCGAACGTGAACCAGATGACGGTGCACAGGACAACCCACATGGCAGCACTCTCTCGGTCCCACCATGGATCAGCTCTGTCGACGGCCGCGGATGCCCCGAGTAGGAATAGGGCAGAGGCGCCCAAGGAGCAGACCATGGTGCTCAACAACGCGAGTCGAGCACCCAGCGCGCCCAAGAAGACCGACGGTCCGCTACCGAAGCCCAGCCATGCGCTGGCTACGACCGGAACGGTGAGCAAAATCGCAAGGATGTCAGTGTTGCCGCCAACCACGTTCTGGAGCCTCGTCGCGGCGGCGATCGTTATAAGCACAGCCGCCGTGAGGGCCGAGATGGCGGCGTTCGCCGTGGTCCCCGGCGGCCTCTCATAGAACGAGGCGACGTAGCTAAGTTGGCTACCGTTCTGTGCGCTCCCTAGGTTGCTCAGCGGACGGAAGTCGTGGATGTACAAGTGGGAGAATCGCTGACCGTGCCGTGCCAGAAGCCGGTGGTTAAGCCGAGCCAGGAGCGCGTCGCCGGTCGCAGTGTGTGCGTAGACAGACTGTCTGGCCAGATAGCTTCCTTCAGGCCCTAGGCACTCGAGATGGTAGCTGCGTGCGCGAAGGGCCGGCACGAGACTCCAGGTGATCCGGGCTGGGCGGATTCCGAACAACGACCTGACCCGCTCTCGTTGGGTGTCCCACCATGTCATGTCGCGACCAATGACCGGGATCGTGCGTCGGGAGATCGTCATTCTGAGGTACTCACCAGCGATCAGTTCTTCGCCAGCGGAGGCGTCACCCGTCTTCGCGTAGACCACCAAGGGATAGTGCGTGGCCAAGACCTGAAGGTAGGAAACGACAATGAGCAGCTTCACTAAGTCGCGTTGGCGCGAGGCCAGCGCGACGATCCGTTGCGCCATGTCTTGGAACTCAGGGTCCGTGGAGACGTCAACCTGCTCGTTTCGGCAAAGGTAGGAGACGACGTCGACCTCGATCGTGTCCTTGTACTCCTTCAGATAGCGACCACCTCTGATCCGCTTCACCATCTTGCGGGCGACGAGCGCGGAGTGTGCGATCGTCGCGTCTTGCGACAACGTCGACAGAGTCATGCCACCTTGGTCCTGCACATGGAGCTTGTGCATCAGGTTGCCCTTGCTTACTAGATCCAGAGGAATCGGGATCCTGTCGGCAGCCAGCGTTGATGGAATGCCGACCTTCATGCTCCGGACGAAGTCGTAGGCCCGGGAGGTGGGTGAAATCCTGTCGGTAATGCGGATCGTGTATCTCGGCGGGTCGATGATCATCTGCGAGTAGAACTCCGCCGCCTCCTGGGTCAACGAGGACTCCAGGCGGGCAATGAGTGCACGAGCTTCAGATGGCTTAGCGGTGGGTTTGCCACCTACTCGGGGCGTCGGCGCCGTGTAGACGCGGAACGACACGACGAAGTAGGCGACGTAGCTCAGCAACGAAAGTCCCACCGCCGGTGCCAGTGACGCCCAGGGGTGGACGTCAACGACGAGCCAGAGTGCCAGGCCGAGCGTGATCAACACGAATGGGAGACCTCCGAACAGGATCCGCCGACCCTGGTGAGGGGTCGACACCTGTCGACCTGACATCCGAGACCTCCCATGCGTTATCGAACACTTCCAGCCGTCCGTGGACCGTACTGGCTGGCTGCCTCGATTGATGGCCGATCGCCACGACGTGTGGACCACCGGGGCAGACATACCCAATCAAGGCGATGTCGCGTGCCTGCGTCACTTCGCCGCCTGCCGGGGCATGCGCTCCGACCAGCTGGCTGTGCGACGATCGAAGCACCGCACGATAGTCGTTGCGGCTGAGCAAGTAGGCCGAGTCTGTAGTGCACGAGAGCACTGTCGGGTGGTTGGATCAGATGGGTGAGCGACTCTTACTGCGATCTGTGTGACGCCGACCCGTGCTACTGCGGCCAGCACGGCAAACTCACTCCCATCGCTAGGACCGCGGCTACCACGCGATCAGCGCCGCGGGGGCTCGACGAGCCGATCCGCGAGTTCGTGCTGACGTCGTACGAGGAGGGTGTGCTCGACAACTGGGGTGGTTGGCTCGCTCGCATCATGGAGCGGTTCGAGATCGCCAACCGTTCAGTTGCGCGGAACGCGTGGAACCGGGTGAGCAACCAGTTCCAGCGTGACTGGGTGCTGATCGACGACCCGGGCGGTGAGGCCGGCCCATTGCGGTCTCCTCGGCACTACCCAAACGCGCGTCGGCTGCCCTTGCCCGACGCCATCGCCGCCGTCGAGGAATTGATCGTGAGCGGCCGATGGTCTGTCGGCGACAAGGGGCTGCGGCTGTGGCAAGTCCGGCGGTTGATCGAGAACTCCGTCTACATCAACATCTGGGACGCGCTGCACGACATGAACAGCCGCGACTACCTCGTAACCACGACGTCCCCGAGTGGCAGCAAAACGATGTTCTGGTACGTCCGCGAGTCGGCTACCTAGCAAACCTGGCCACAACCTCGCCTGAGATTTGACCCGGTCGGGCCCGACGATCTTCTGATGCAGCCAAGGCGATAGCCCTGGAGACACCCCCGATCTCGCGGGTGAATGTTCGCACCGTCGCGTGATCATGGCCCTCGGCCTGCGTGATGCTGACATCGTCTAACCGCCGCATGTTGGGGAGGGCGGTTCGACCGCACAAAAGATGTGGCTCCAGGCGAAGTGTTGCCGCACAGAAGCCTGGCTCAATGTGACTCAGCAGTCGGTGTATCGGACTCTGAACGCGGACGCCTGAGTAGCCCGGCCTTGTACCCCTGCCGGATCGCGTCTGCGATGAGCAGGCCCACCGCCCCAGAACAGGCATACGACAACGCTAGGGATACCTCCCTGATGACCTGCCAGGCCCCTCCGTCGCTGTTAGCTTTCCCATCTAGTAGAACGGACGCGAGGAGCCCGAGGAACGATCCAGCGACGAGGTATGACCCCCAACGGCTTAGACGATGCGCGGCCGCTTGGAGAGGCGTCTTCGGCTCGGTGAGCGTGCGGTAGTCGAATGCGCTGTCCGACAGTGACTGAGTGAGTTTTTCCAATGCGTAGTCGTTGCCTGTTTCCTTAACTGCCCTAATGGCCTCGGCCTCCTCGGTGATGAGCTTCAACAGCCGGCGGCGTTGGGACGTCGCTACGTAAGGCAGCGAAACACCCAGCAAAGCGATCAGGGCAACAACTACGGCGGTCACGACCGAGACCGTATCCGCTCAGGCACCGTGCATCCCGCGCACTGAGGGGACGTGCGGCGACTCGCGTCGCGACATACCGCCGCGTTCAATCCGCGCCCGAACAGCGCCGTAGCGGCCTGACGAGCGCAAGCAACTACAGGAGCTGACTGTCATTGCGGGTCGCCGCCCGCCCGAGAGGCGACGCCTTCGCGATCGGTCGAGGCTTGGCAGGTCTTGCGCGTCAGCCGCGCGTGAGCAGATACCCGCCTTCGCGTGCGGCGTACGACACGACGTCGAGCGCGATCGGCTGCGCGCCCTGCGACACCATGTGGTCGTAGAGCTCGTCGGCCGTCAGGTCCTGGCCGGCGATCGCTGTGTCGGCGTCCATGTCCACGACAAGATCCTCTGCAGGCTTGTATTCGTGCGCGAGTTCGCGCAGCCAGCTAGTGAACGGGATGTCGGTGTGGGGCGGGATGGAGCGATCGCTCATGGTCTTCCTCCGATAAGGCGCGATCTCAGCGGTGATGTCGGGCGTTGGATGGTTCGCCATCAGGTTAGGCCGAATTGCCCCGGTGCCGAGTAGACCCAGCCTGCGACGGTGTGTCAGGCGAGGGTGTCCCGGGTGACGACACCGTCGTATGCGACGCGCTCCTTAATGGGCGCCAAGGTCCCGGCCGCAGCCGACTGATGGCGCACCAAGATCGTCTCGCCGAGGAACCCGTAGCTGCGCGCGAAGAGGTCCTCGGCGACGTCGGCGCACTGCGAACGGTCGCGTCCGTTGGTCGACTTCTCGTAAGAGTGAACGACGTCCGCGTCGGTCATGAACCGCCCGCCCAGCGGGGCGTCGACGACGCGGCGCGACCACCACCGTTCGCGAACGCGCTCGATTGCGACGTCTGCGGGAACTTCGACGTCGACTATGCGCAGCCGGTCGTAGTCGTTGTCGGCAAGACGGCGCGCCAATACGGCGGCCATGCCATCCCAGGTGAGGGTTCCTTCGATGAGGACGTTCTCGCGCATCGCCATCGCCTCGTCCCGGATCGCGTCGGCGATGTCGGTGGATGCCCTGTGAGTGCGCGCGGACAACTCGCGCTGCATCACCGGCCGTCCGTCGCACAGCAAGACGCCGTCGGCCCCGTCCAGCAGCCCTCGCGATGCGCCCTCCTCCAAGAGGAGATCTTTGATCTCGTCAGGGTCGATGCGGCGGTATCCGGAGAACGGCTCGGCCCCCATGGCTGTCGACTTCCCCGCCCCAGGAGGGCCGGCCGTCACCACCGCAGCCGCGCCACCGATCGTTACCGTCCCTGCCATGGCTCGGTACCTGCGCGTCACGCGCGCAATCAGAGCGTCGTCATCGAGTGCAGGGTGGACCTCACGGTGGTCCCAGTGCAGATCCCCACCCGGGACGAGGAGGGCGGTGAGCTCGTCGTGGACGTCGTCGCGCTTAGCCGACGTGGGCAGCGGACTTGATCCGGTCGAACTCATCCTCGGAGAGGAAGCCCGAGAAGTACGCCTGGCGAACCTGGTCCCATGTGCCTGCGGCCTTGCCCTCGGACGGATAGGGGGCGTACTCCGAGCCGGTGTAGCTGATGGCGCTGAGCCGCTTCACAAGCACGCCGCGATCCTCGCCGTCGACGTGGGCACGCATCACCATCTCTTCGGGCGTTTCCTCGAACGGGTCGCCGAGCAGCTCGATGACTTTGACGATGCGCCCCACCCTCGGCTGTGTCGTGCTCAGGACTTCTGCGATCTCGCGCTGGGACTTGCCCGCAGCACTGAGTTCGGCCACGTCGCGTCGCTCGGCTATCCGGGCAAGTCGATCACGGGCGATCCGGTCCAGAGCTCGGGCACGGAATTCGCCGTCCTCGATGTGGCGGGGCCGCTCCTCGGCTCGGCGGTGACGGCCGCGCACGGCCGGTTTGGCGATGGTCTGCATGGTTGCTCCTTGGCGGGATCAGCCCATCGTACGCCGGCGAAACGCACCGTTTCAAGCAGTCGGCACGGCTTCCCATGCGTCGAGTCAGGTCTCGCAGGTGGATTGGGCTAAGTGCGTTCTCTCAACAGACCGACCCCGATTGATCTGGACCACGACTCTGGGCCGCTTAGAACGATATCGACCTAGCCTGTCGCCAAGTCGAAGAGAACCAAGGCTCGGGGCTTCCGGGCGTAGCGCGCTTCGCCGCGTTCCCCCCTCCTCACTGCCTCCACCCAAGCGGGCAACTCGGGCAGCCGGCTGCCTCCTTGGTCTGGCAGATCTTGAGAAGCGAAGAATGCGCCGAGGTTGCTTTCAACGTCCTGTTGGACGGTCGCCTCCTGCATCTGGGGATCGTCGTCCGCGAACCTGCTCGTGCCTTCGAACATCCTGGACCAAGGTATCGATGCCGGAAGATACGATTCGAACTCAAGGCGGCCACGTCTCGCTCCCCGATGCCTTCGGCGAACTGCCTGCGCTGGGGCCACCGCACAACCGAAGTGTTCGAGCGATACGTGCGTGCACGCATCGCGCCCGCGTGTTGAATTAAGCGTCACGGGCTCTCGGCCGTTGCGGCAGGCGGCGTTGGAGATTGCTGGGGGCCAACCGCCCTCCCACCCGTTGTAGAAGCAATAGAAGGGCCAAACTCCGTCGGAGAGCGCTTCCTCAATGAGGAGGTCATATTGGCGGTCGACACCCACCCTGTATCCGAGTTTCGCGTAGACCCCATCGTCGAGCTTCTTCGCTTGGAAACGGATGCCTGTCCACCCTGCGTTGTCGCTTCCAAGCCACCAGTCGAAATCGGCTCCGTTGAGGGGCTCTTCACCCGAGTCGAACTTGTAAACCGTCAAGGCGGCATGGGCTTCGTCGAGCGCGAACAAGTTGTGGTCCGTGACGCTTTCCTCACGGAACTTGTGCCCTCGTTTGGGGCCGATACTCACCTTGTGCCAGGTCGTTGCTGCGAGGGCATCGAGGTGTTCGACCAGGGCCGCCCGTTCGAAAATGTTCATCGCCACATCTTTGTCGAAAACTTGGTTTGGCGTGTTGTGCCTTCCCAATCCGTGGTGCGCGGCAGCGAGGGGAGCATGCGTCATACCGCCGCC
>NZ_PYXZ01000016.1 GCF_003057875.1 Nocardioides currus
CGCCCACTATGACGCAGCGCGGTACGGGTCTGCGCTGTGCGCTCACTCGATGATTCGGCAGCAGTCTTCCGCATGCGAGGCAGCGCCAACCGCGGTCCGTGAACAACTCGCTGGCGCTCAAATCGCGCCCAACCGTCGCAACAAAAGTAAAACTTTTGCCACAATCCCCATCGTGCATCCTGTGGATGACGTGACGCCTGTGACCAATGCGGCGGAAGTGCTAGCGATCGGTCAAGCTTGCATTCCCGAGTAATCGGGCCGCGACCCAACATGTAGCAGATCGATCTGAGCCAACCACAAGATGTGGGGAACCGTCGGTCCATCCTGGGGATAACTACAAGCCTGTTATTCGACGACCCTGACCAGTCCGAATTTGTCGGTGGTCGCCGGTACCCTGTAAGGGAGGTCAGATCGACCTCTGCCAGACAGCACGAAGGCCCCGAGCCAGAGAGATGTCTGATTTCAGGGCCTACGCGGTGTTTCGTGGTTGTTCGCCAGCATAGGTCGGGTGTGGGGTCTTCGGAAGAAGAACCGCCGTACCTGTTCTGGAGATCACACATCCTCGGGTACAGGGTTCTCGTCGTCGGGTGACGATTTCAGGAGGACCGCAGTGCCCAGCGACCCCAGCCATACTCGCGACCCGTCGGCATCGCCGCCGGGTCCGAAGCCGTTCCAGGTGCTCGCCCTGGACGGCGGCGGAGTCAAGGCGCTCTTCACCGCCCACGTTCTCGCCCGCCTCGAAGCCGACCTCGGGGTCCGCATCACCGACCACTTCGACCTGATCGCCGGGACCTCGGCCGGTGGGATCCTCGCGCTCGGCCTCGGAGCCGGACTGGCTCCAGCCGAGATCGTCGAGCGCTACACCGACCTAACCGAGCGGGTCTTCCCTCCGTCGCGTCGTGCGCCGTGGCGCGTCGGCGCGCGCGCCCTCGGTCCGGTGTATTCCGGTGCGCTCCTGCGAGACGGCCTCTCTGAGGTCCTCGGACAGCGCCTGCTCGGTGAGAGCACCAAGCGGCTCATCATCCCGTCCTGGGACGTGCAGCGCGCGGAGGTGCACATCTTCAAGACCCCGCACCACCCGCGTCTCCGACGCGACGGGAGGATCCCGATGGTCGACGTCGCGATGGCGACCACCGCGGCACCGACCTACTTCGAGGCCGCCAGCGTCGACGGACAACGTCTGGTTGACGGTGGGGTCTGGGCAAACAACCCGTCCGTCGTCGCCATCGGCGAGGCCGTGAGCATGCTCGACGCCGACCTCGACGACATCCGGGTCCTCAACGTGGGCACCGTCGATCAGCGAACCAACCATGCTGAGAGACTCGACACCGGCGGCTGGCTGAACTGGGCCAAGCCCGCTGCGAGCTTCATGATCACCGCCGCCAGCCGGGGAACTCAGGGGACTGCGGCGCACTTGGTCGGCAAGGACGACTTTGTCCGGTTCGACGCCTTGGTGCCCGGCAACGTCTTCACCCTCGACCGGGCCAGCCCCGAGGCGCTCGCCGGACTGGCCGCTGGCCAGAGCCGGGTCCTGAGTCCCCTGTTCACCGAACGATTCGCCGAGCACACGGCAGATCGGTACACCCCCAACCCCCAGCACGCCGACGGCGAGGAGCCCGGCACCCCGACGATGCCCGGAGGCGCAGCATGAAGCACACCGACTACTTCCAGAACTTCCTCGACAACACCGTCAACCTGCCGGAGTCGAAGATCGACCTGCTCAGCAACCGGGTCGACTCGATCTACAACTGCCTGAAGGGTGACGCGACCTTGGGGCCGCTGGTCAAGAAGAAGGTGCCCCAGGGCTCCTGGCCCCAGCGCACGATCATCAAGCCGGTCAACGGCAACGCGTTCGACGCGGACTTCATGATCCAGATGGTCGAGGACCCCGACTGGGCCGACGACCTGAAGAAGTACGGCAACGCCGTCTACGACGTCCTCCACAAGACCTCGCCGTACAAGGACATGCCCCACGGCCGGAAGTGCCGCTGCGTCTACGTCAACTACGCCGAGAACGCGATGCATGTCGACATCGTCCCGTTCGTCGTCCGCGACGACGGCACGAAGTGGATCATCAACCGCGACGACAACACGTGGGAGCGCACCGACCCCGAGGGCTTCACGGAGTGGATGAAGAAGAAGGACGGCATCGCCAAGAAGCGCCTTCGCGAGGTCATCCGGGTCATGAAGTTCCTGCGCGACCACAAGAACTCCTGGACCGGGACGAAGTCCATCCTGCTGACGACGCTGCTCGGCGAGCGGGTCGAGGAGTGGCGCACCACCCTCGATGCGGGCTACTACAGCGACCTGCCGACGGCCCTGCTCCACATCGTCTCCGACCTCGACGACTACCTCCAGGCCAACCCGTACAAGCCGAACATCATGGACCCCTCCGGCTCCGGCACCTCGTTCGACCACCGGTGGAGCCAGGAGACCTACGCCCACTTCCGCAAGCGGATCAACGTCCACGCCGCCGAGATCAAGGACGCCTACGACGAGGAGGACTTCGACGAGAGCGTCAAGAAGTGGCAGGCGCTGTTCGGCGACGCCTTCAAGGCACCCAAGGCGACCGAGTCGTCGTCCGGCACGGCGGGGTCGAGCAAGTTCAGCGGCATCTCGATCGGTGCCGCGGCAGCCGCTTCCACTTCGACCGTCAAGCACTCCGGCCGCGCCGGGTGAGCGCCGGTTGAACGCCCGGGTGAGCGGCCGGGCGGGGGCGTTGTGAGCGGGAGGCGCATCAGCGAGTGGCAGTCCAGGGTCCTCTCCGACCTGGACGCCTTCGAGACCGCATTCCCGGGCGAGGTCGAGATGGTCGGCAGGTACCGATGCCGGGGCAAGGACATGCACCTGCGGCTACGAGTGCGCACCGCTGACATCGAACACGGTGATGGCGGCCTGCGCCTGCGCGAATACGAGGAGTTTCTGGTCACCGTGGGGCAGACCGACCTCGCACCACCTCGCGTGGACGTCGACCACCTGCGGTTCCTCAACCACGCACACGTCCTCCTGGGGATGCGGCTCTGCCTGTATCTCGACCCGTCGCGTGAGTGGGACCCGGCTCACGGCTTCGGCGGGCTCGTCGACCGCCTGATGGAGTGGCTCGAAGACGCCGCGGCGGGGCGCTTCGACGCGCAGACGGCGCTGTACCACGCCGTCGGCGGCGTCCTCCACGAGACGGACGGCGCCCCGAGCGCCGTCATTCGGGACTCGTTGCCCACAGGAGTGCTCGTCCAACACGGGTGGCTCATCGAGCGAGCCCCGCTCCGTTACGACCTCACCCTCGAACGCGACAGGAGCGGCGCAGCCGAGCACGTCCCGATCGTTCACCTGGACGCCGCCCTCCCGCTGGGGGCGGGTAGCACCTTGCCGGAGCTGTTGAGCGTCGTCGAGGATCCGTACGCGGGATTCCCGGCTCCTGGCGAGGCGTTCACGACCGTGCGTTGGCTCGCCGGACTCGCGGTGCCATTCCTGACGGCCGTCGCCGCCAGCGCGATCCGCAAGCCCGACGGCACCGCGCAGCGCATCGTGATCGCGGTCCCTCACCCCACAGGCGGTGAGCCTCACCTGCTGGTCGCCAGCATCCCCGGGCCCGGCGCTGACCGGCTCCGCGCCCACGCCCGAGCGAGCACCATGAGGAGTTCTGTCATCAACATCGACCCGGCCAAGATAGAGCCCGAGATCGACGTGGAGTGGCTGCCTGTCTCCGACGAGCGGGAGAAGGTCACCACGCGTCGCGACTCGACGCGACCGGTGTCCGCCTTCGCAGGCAAGACGGTGCACGTCTGGGGTTGCGGTGGCCTCGGCTCGTGGGTCGCCGAGCTCGTCGTACGCGCGGGCGCTACGAAGGTCGTGCTGTGCGACCCCGGCCGCGTCACGGGCGGTCTGCTGGTGCGCCAGAACTTCACCGAGGCCGACGTCGGCCGCCCGAAGGTGGAGGCACTGGCCGAGCGCCTTCGCTCGACCGCCGACGCCGTGGAGGTGGTCGCGCGTAACGCGCCCATGCCGGTGGCCTCGGACTGGGACGGGGCCGATCTGGTCATCGATGCGACCGTGAGCATCGCGATCGGGCGCCTGCTCGATCGTGTCGCTGCGAATGCCGCCCGGCCCGTGATCGCCCAGATGGCCTGCGACGTGCGGACCGGCACCCAAGGAATCCTCACTGTCTCGATGCCCCCGGAGACCACCGGTTGCCTGACCATCGACGCTCAGGTCGGAGAAGCCGCCAAGACAGCGAAGGCGCTGGAGCCGTTCCGGGAGTTGTGGGGCGCCGATGCCGACACCGACGAGATCATCCCCACGCGCGGTTGCTCGACTCCGACGTTCCACGGATCCGCTGCCGACCTGAGCGCCGTGGCTGCCAGCCTGACCAGCATTCTGGGGTCCCACCTCGGGTCCGCCGACCCACTGTCCGGGACGCACCTGATCTCCCTGGCGCACGGAGAGGCCGGGCCCATCCGGCACTTCGTGCCAATCACCGTCAACGAGACGACAGGACCTGCGCATCCAGATGCGGACGCGACCGAGACCGAGGAGGGGTCGGATGCCTGACCCGCGGCAACCCGCAGAGTCCCCTGTCGACTCCCGCAACACCACCGTCAAGCGCGACCGAATCACGGACTCGGTCCGCAACGCGCTGTGGGCACGCACCGCTGGCCGCTGCACGATCTGCAACCGCCGACTCCTCGGCGACCATCGGACCTACCTCCACTCCGTCCTCCTGGCCGAGCTCGCACACAACATCGGCGCGACCGACGGAGACGCCTCGCCCCGCAGCGTCGAAAACGACGGGGTCGACGACACCGAGGCTGAGGAGAACCTCCTGCTCCTGTGCCACGACTGCCACAAGATCATCGACCACTCCGACCACATCGACTTCTTCCCGCCCGAGAAGTTGCGCCAGATCAAGGAGGCCTTCGAGCGCCGCATCGAGATGGTTACCGAACACGGCGGGCTCACGCGCACAGCAGCTCTTCGCGTCGGATGCATGATCCGCGGTGCACTCGCAATGGCGTCGCAACGCGAGGTCGCCGAAACACTCCTAGCGGTCAACTATCTCGGGCTCGTCGAAACCCAACGCAGCGGTGACTTCACTTGTCGCATCGGTGGCTCTGCCGGTGGGCGAGGATTCTGGGATGCCGCCCAGCAGTCGATCGACGACGTGGTCGCTCAGGTGCACCAAGCCATCGCAAGCGGCGATGTCGAGCATATCTCCGTGTTCGCCATCGCCCCGGTGCCACTGCTCGTGTACCTGGGATCGCACTTGGACGACAAGACTCCGACACGTCTCTTCCAGAAACACCGCGACCAGTTCGTCGGCTGGTCCTGGACCGACCAAGGCGATCCCGTCGACTTCGAGGTCACGTCGTCCGATGCAGAGTCGTCAGCCGAGAACGTCGTGCTGGTCTGTGCGCTCACGAGCGAGGTGAACCGGACCGCGTTCCCGGACACGCTCGACGGAGCGCCCGTGATTGAGGTTCGGCCTGCCGACACCTCGCCCAAGCCGACCTTGCTCGCGCACGAGCAGTCGCTGATCAACTTCGGAGAGCAGTGGCGAGTTGCCCTTGCCACGGCCGAAGCGCGGTTTCCGAACGCGAACCGCTGGCACTTGATCGCTTCAGCACCGGTGACTGCCTCCATCGAGTCGGGTCGGGCATTCGTCCGCAACATCCACCCGCCAGTCACCGTCTACGAGCGGTCCGAACATGCATACGAGGCGGTGCTCCGCGTCAACGAATAGAGCTACGGCCGGAGCCACGCGCGTCCGACGGTCAGCCCACTGAGCGTGACAACTGTCGTGCTGCCGGCCCACCAGCACGGTGTCGCAAAGCCTGCCCCCATCGACGAGGCCGAACTCATCGATGCCAAGAGCTCCTTGAGCTTGCAGCGGTGCCCCCGAGGCCCAAGCTGCAGCGACGACACTCCTCTGACAGGTAGAGCCTCAACGCTTCTACGCCCGGACGACGGCTGAACATAGCGGTAGCGAGGCAGGAGCGCACCTGCGGAAGCTGCTCCTGGATCGCCGTCACACGCGCCGTAGCCCATTCCGCCGC
>NZ_PYXZ01000017.1 GCF_003057875.1 Nocardioides currus
CCTGCATGGGTGTTGGTGGAAAGTTTTTTCGGTGGGGGATGTGCTCGCGGCCTATCAGCTTGATGGTGGGGTAATGGCCTACCATGGCTTCGACGGGTAGCCGGCCTGAGAGGGTGACCGGCCACACTGGGACTGAGACACGGCCCAGACTCCTACGGGAGGCAGCAGTGGGGAATATTGGACAATGGGCGGAAGCCTGATCCAGCAACGCCGCGTGAGGGATGACGGCCTTCGGGTTGTAAACCTCTTTCAGCACAGACGAAGCGCAAGTGACGGTATGTGCAGAAGAAGCACCGGCCAACTACGTGCCAGCAGCCGCGGTAATACGTAGGGTGCGAGCGTTGTCCGGAATTATTGGGCGTAAAGGGCTCGTAGGCGGTTTGTCGCGTCGGGAGTGAAAACGCCGTGCTTAACACGGCGCTTGCTTTCGATACGGGCAGACTAGAGGTATGCAGGGGAGAACGGAATTCCTGGTGTAGCGGTGAAATGCGCAGATATCAGGAGGAACACCGGTGGCGAAGGCGGTTCTCTGGGCATTACCTGACGCTGAGGAGCGAAAGTGTGGGGAGCGAACAGGATTAGATACCCTGGTAGTCCACACCGTAAACGTTGGGCGCTAGGTGTGGGGCCTATTCCATGGGTTCCGTGCCGCAGCTAACGCATTAAGCGCCCCGCCTGGGGAGTACGGCCGCAAGGCTAAAACTCAAAGGAATTGACGGGGGCCCGCACAAGCGGCGGAGCATGCGGATTAATTCGATGCAACGCGAAGAACCTTACCTGGGTTTGACATACACCGGAAAGCCTCAGAGATGAGGCCCCTTTTGTCGGTGTACAGGTGGTGCATGGCTGTCGTCAGCTCGTGTCGTGAGATGTTGGGTTAAGTCCCGCAACGAGCGCAACCCTCGTTCTATGTTGCCAGCACGTTATGGTGGGGACTCATAGGAGACTGCCGGGGTCAACTCGGAGGAAGGTGGGGATGACGTCAAGTCATCATGCCCCTTATGTCCAGGGCTTCACGCATGCTACAATGGCCGGTACAAAGGGCTGCGATCCCGTAAGGGGGAGCGAATCCCAAAAAGCCGGTCTCAGTTCGGATTGGGGTCTGCAACTCGACCCCATGAAGTCGGAGTCGCTAGTAATCGCAGATCAGCAACGCTGCGGTGAATACGTTCCCGGGCCTTGTACACACCGCCCGTCACGTCACGAAAGTCGGCAACACCCGAAGCCGGTGGCCCAACCCTTGTGGAGGGAGCCGTCGAAGGTGGGGCTGGCGATTGGGACGAAGTCGTAACAAGGTAGCCGTACCGGAAGGTGCGGCTGGATCACCTCCTTTCTAAGGAGCACACACCCCGCACGCCAGCCGAATGTGTTGGTGGCTCTGGTGGTGTTCACTAGTGGAATCGTCGATGATGCTTGAGCCCTGTCGGGGCCGGCGCTTAGTACTACCTCCTTCCTGTCGTTCGCGGTGGGTGGGGGTGTGGAACGGGGTTGGTCGTGGTGGGGGGATGGTTGGCACACTGTTGGGTCCTGAAGCATCAGGCCGAGAAGCTCACTCTGTGGAGTGGGGTTTGTGGTGTGGTTGTTTCTGGTCCTCCCTTTGTCCTGGTGCCACCGGTTGGTGGTGTCGGGGGGTTGGTGGGGTTGTTGTTTGAGATCTGCATAGTGGACGCGAGCATTAATTAATGCTTTGTAGTGTATTTTTTGTGCGCACCCATGCGTGTTGATTGTCGTGTGTGGGTGTGTTTGTTCTTTCGTAGTAGCAGCCTGCGTGAGTGGGTGTTGTGATTTGTTTTGACGTTGTTGAGACAAGCTATGAAGGGCACATGGTGGATGCCTTGGCATCAAGAGCCGATGAAGGACGTAGGAGCCTGCGATAAGCCCTGGGGAGTTGGCAACCGAGCTGTGATCCGGGGGTGTCCGAATGGGGAAACCCAGCTGGAGTCATGTCCAGTTACCCGCATCTGAACACATAGGGTGTGTGGAGGGAACGTCGGGAAGTGAAACATCTCAGTACCGACAGGAAGAGAAAACAATAGTGATTCCGAGAGTAGTGGCGAGCGAAATCGGATGAGGCCAAACCATATTCATGTGATACCCGGCAGGGGTTGTGAGTGTGGGGTTGTGGGGTTGTTCGACACGTTCTGCCGGACGTGTGCAGAGTAAGAAACTCAGCGTCGAAGTCGAAGTCCATTGGAAAGTGGCGCCGGAGCGGGTGATAGCCCCGTAGACGTATGTGCTGGGCTCTGGAGCAGTACCCCAAGTAACACGGAACCCCTGAAATTCCGTGTGAATCTGGCGGGACCACCCGTTAAGCCTAAATACTCCTTGATGACCGATAGCGGACAAGTACCGTGAGGGAAAGGTGAAAAGTACCCCTGGCGGGGAGTGAAATAGTACCTGAAACCGTGTGCCTACAATCCGTCGGAGCCTTGACTGCCCTTGTGGCACGGGGTGACGGCGTGCCTTTTGAAGAATGAGCCTGCGAGTTTGCGGTGTGTTGCGAGGTTAACCCGTGTGGGGTAGCCGTAGCGAAAGCGAGTCCGAATAGGGCGTTTGAGTAGCACGCTCAAGACCCGAAGCGAAGTGATCTATCCATGGGCAGGTTGAAGCGTCGGTAAGACGACGTGGAGGACCGAACCCACTTAGGTTGAAAACTGAGGGGATGACCTGTGGATAGGGGTGAAAGGCCAATCAAACTTCGTGATAGCTGGTTCTCCCCGAAATGCATTTAGGTGCAGCGTTGTGTGTTTCTTGCCGGAGGTAGAGCACTGGATAGCCGATGGGCCCGACCAGGTTACTGACGTTAGCCAAACTCCGAATGCCGGTAAGTGAGAGCGCAGCAGTGAGACAGTGGGGGATAAGCTCCATTGTCGAGAGGGAAACAGCCCAGACCATCAGCTAAGGCCCCTAAGCGGTGACTAAGTGGAAAAGGATGTGGAGTCGCAGTGACAACCAGGAGGTTGGCTTGGAAGCAGCCACCCTTGAAAGAGTGCGTAATAGCTCACTGGTCAAGTGATTCCGCGCCGACAATGTAGCGGGGCTCAAGTCATCCGCCGAAGCTATGGCATTCAGCGAATACATCAGCATCGACTCGATCGGTGTTCAGTGCGCTGGATGGGTAGGGGAGCGTCGTGTGGGCAGTGAAGCGCCGGAGTGATCCAGGTGTGGAGGCCACACGAGTGAGAATGCAGGCATGAGTAGCGAATCACGGGTGAGAAACCCGTGCGCCGAATGATCAAGGGTTCCAGGGTCAAGCTAATCTGCCCTGGGTAAGTCGGGACCTAAGGCGAGGCCGACAGGCGTAGTCGATGGACAACGGGTTGATATTCCCGTACCGGCGAAGTAGCGCCCATGATGAACCTGGTGATGCTAACCATCCGAAGCTTCATTGATCGGACCCTTCGGGGCGAGACGATGTTGTGGAGCGTGGGACCCGAACTGGTAGTAGTCAAGCGATGGGGTGACGCAGGAAGGTAGCCCAGCCGTGGCGATGGTTGTCCACGGGTAAGCATGTAGGACGTGGTCCAGGTAAATCCGGGCCGCTCACTTTGATGTGGAGTCTGAGATGTGACACGGAGCCGTTAGGTGAAGTGGGTGATCCTATGCTGTCGAGAAAAACCTCTAGCGAGCTACGAGCCGCCCGTACCCCAAACCGACTCAGGTGATCAGGTAGAGAATACTAAGGCGATCGAGAGAACCATGGTTAAGGAACTCGGCAAAATGCCCCCGTAACTTCGGGAGAAGGGGGGCCGGATCCGTGAACCCACTAGCTGGGGGACGCGGTGATGGCCGCAGAGACCAGGCCCAAGCGACTGTTTACTAAAAACACAGGTCCGTGCGAAGTTGTAAGACGATGTATACGGACTGACTCCTGCCCGGTGCTGGAAGGTTAAGAGGACCTGTTAGACGCAAGTCGAAGCGGAGAATTTAAGCCCCAGTAAACGGCGGTGGTAACTATAACCATCCTAAGGTAGCGAAATTCCTTGTCGGGTAAGTTCCGACCTGCACGAATGGAGTAACGACTTGGGCGCTGTCTCAACCATGGACTCGGCGAAATTGCACTACGAGTAAAGATGCTCGTTACGCGCGGCAGGACGGAAAGACCCCGGGACCTTTACTATAGTTTGGTATTGGTGTTTGGTACTGCTTGTGTAGGATAGGTGGGAGACTGTGAAGCATGCACGCCAGTGAATGTGGAGTCATCGTTGAAATACCACTCTAGTAGTATTAGATGTCTAACCTAGGTCCGTAATCCGGATCAGGGACAGTGCCTGATGGGTAGTTTAACTGGGGCGGTTGCCTCCTAAAATGTAACGGAGGCGCTCAAAGGTTCCCTCAGCCTGGTTGGCAATCAGGTGTTGAGTGTAAGTGCACAAGGGAGCTTGACTGTGAGACAGACATGTCGAGCAGGGACGAAAGTCGGAACTAGTGATCCGGCGCCAGCAGGTGGAAGCGGCGTCGCTCAACGGATAAAAGGTACCCCGGGGATAACAGGCTGATCTTCCCCAAGAGTCCATATCGACGGGATGGTTTGGCACCTCGATGTCGGCTCGTCGCATCCTGGGGCTGGAGTAGGTCCCAAGGGTTGGGCTGTTCGCCCATTAAAGCGGCACGCGAGCTGGGTTTAGAACGTCGTGAGACAGTTCGGTCCCTATCCGCCGCGCGCGCAGGAAACTTGAGAAAGGCTGTCCCTAGTACGAGAGGACCGGGATGGACGAACCTCTGGTGTGCCAGTTGTCCCGCCAGGGGCACGGCTGGTTGGCTACGTTCGGAAGTGATAACCGCTGAATGCATCTAAGCGGGAAGCACGTTTCAAGATGAGGTTTCCCACCAGGTTAACTGGGTAAGGCCCCCCACAGACTATGGGGTTGATAGGCCGGAGGTGTACAGCAGTAATGCCTAGCCGACCGGTACTAATAGGCCGAGGGCTTGTCCCAACACCGTACAAAACCAATCACCACACGTACGAGACACAGACA
>NZ_PYXZ01000018.1 GCF_003057875.1 Nocardioides currus
ACAGGCGGCGGAAGGACGCAACCATGCAGCGACGAGCCGTCCTTGGCCCCACTCGTCGTGAACGCGGAGACGATGGAAGTGGGCGCCGACTACGAGGGATCGCCGGAGGAAGATCGTCAACGTTTTTGCGACCACTGGTCCTGGTACTCAGATGGGCACCGCCACGCGGCTGCTAGACGATTCCCGTACGGCCGATATGCCGCATCGGTCGCGCCAGACTCGGCCCTGCGCCGCATACGTCCTGTCGTTCACCGAAACGTCGAGTACGCGCACATCGCTTCATGCCTCCGAATGAAGCCCAGACAGGCGTCACCACTTTGTGGTGAGGTAGGTAGCGGTGGACCTTGGACGGAGGAGACGAGCTATGGCAACGCACTTTGGATCAAAGCTACTGCCAGCTAAGGGGGCCAAGCGGCTGAGCAAGTTGCTTCCCAATCTGCGACCCGACGAGGAGGTCTATTACATGACCAAGTGCGTCCAAGTGCGCCCGGCGGCCGCGGACCTCCTGATCGTCACCAACTACCGGCTGGCCGCTGCCTTCGGGGAAAAAGTCACCGCCGAGTTCTCGCACAACGCATCACTCACCCTGACCGCGGATGACAAGAAGCAGGAGATCACTGCCCAAGGCGCATACAGCCTCTACGTCTTCCGCGCCGTCGCCCGCGAAGACCACGACCTCTTGCAACGAACTCTTCAGTGGGCACGGGACAACGCTCCGCGCCAGGCTACCGAGCCCCATGAGGGCAGCGGGGACGGCGAGATCGCTGAGTCACTTGAAGATCGCGCCAAGGCAAAGAACTGGCCGAGCACCCGGATCGCCGGAAACGGGGGCCTGTCGAAGAAGGCGAGCCTGGCAGTCGCCCGACTCTGCCAGGATGACGAGCCTTGGGTGGATCCTTGTCTCCAGCGGAGGGGCGGGCCTGCTCGCCGCCTGGGACGATCGGCTCGCGATCGTAAAGACCGGCGCGATGACCAGCTTCATGGCAGGCTCGCTTGGCGGCGAACGATCGGCGGTCTTTCACTACACCGACATCACCGGCATCGAGTACAACTCTGGGCTGATGAACGGCGTGCTCGAAATCCTCACCCCGTCCTACTCGGGAAGCGCCAACAAGGACTTCTGGCGTGGCTCCACTAAGAGCCGTAATGCCAATGCCAACGACCCATGGACGCTGAGCAACACCTTGCCCCTCGCGAAGGCCGAATACAGATCGGCTGGTGACCAGATCACCGAGCTTCGACGACGGATCAGCATCGCTAAGAATCCCGGACCCTCCACCCCGGTATCGACCGCTAACATTGCACCCGCAGCTGCAACGTCTGCGCCAATCCCGCCACCTGCCGGCCTCGGCGAGGGAGCCGGACTTGCGGATCAGTTGGCTAAGCTCGCTGACCTTCACCAAGCAGGCGTTCTCTCCGACGAGGAGTTTGCTGCCGCAAAGCAGCGTCTACTCACCCTCTAATCTCCGCGGGGGCGAGAACCGTGTGCGCGACCGACCCTTGGACTTGCAGTTTGGCAGAGCACCTTCCGAGAGGCGCGCCTTGACGCGGCGAAAAGACGCGCATCGGCATGCTAGCCCCAAGTGAGGAGGTGCGCGGCGTCAGTCTGGGGATCGGTCGTGGGCGGATCTATACGCCGGACTGTGAGGTCTGATAGCACGGTTGTCTATGGTGCCCGTGGGATTCCCTCATCAGTTGATAGACCATCCGACACAGCGATGTCGATTGCCGGTTGGTACGACTATCTGGTCACTCTGGTCCTAGTTCGGGGCGAGGCTGAGTGCGGACCAACTTCGTTGGAGGATCCACCTGAGAGTGGTTTGGCGTGAGGTATCGAAGACGGGTCGGTCAACTGACAAGTCGACCACGGCCTGCGCGACCGCTGTCTTATCGGGCCCGGTGAATCCGTGACCTGCCGCCCAAGTGGCAACTGCCTTGGTTCGCATCGTTGCGGTCAGATCCGAACTGTTCAGTTGAGGAGCGTCCGATTGCCACCGCAGGATCTCCGCGTTCACCACCGCCAAGTACGTCTGAAGGTCGATCAAGTCTTCGAGCTCTATTGGATCACCGGTGTCTTGATCGGCGAGGACGATGACGCGGTGGTCCTCGACACCGCCCGCAACAAGCATTGCGCGAATGTCTTCGCCCGCTTGGTCACCGTCGACGACGAAGCAGACCCGGCCAGCCTCTGCATCCAACGAACTAACTGCCACCGCGGCCACACTGGCCAGACCCGGGGCGACTTGGAAACGTAATGCGCGGAGGTCTCCTGCCTGCCGAAGGAGAGTCGGCAGCAAGATCGCGTCGCTCGGTCCCTCAGCAAGGAGTGCATGTCTAGTTGGGGTTAGAGAAGTCGCTGCTGCCCCCATCGACGCAAGGAGGGGCGAGAACCCGGCGCCCTTCTGCCAGAAGGCGTTCTCGACGCGAGACGTTGCCGCGTCGATCTGTTCGACGGCGCGCACCCCTGTGCCGAGATCATGTGGCAGACAGCCAAAAGAATGAGTTGTAAATACCACCTTCGAAGCGAACTCTTGTTGTGCAAGTACATCAATGAGGTCCGACTGTGCATCATAGTGAAGGTGCGTTTCGATCTCGTCGGCCAGCACAATCGGCTTCTCTGCCCATCCATGACTCCACGCAAGAAGCGCCGCGAACCAGCGCAGACCGTCACTTCTTTCCGTGATTGACGAGAGTCCGGAGTCCTCGGGCGTGGTCGCTTGAACATGGAGTATTGTCCCTTGGACGTCGAATTGAATCGCAATTCCCTGTTGATTCCAGGCCTGATCGAAGCGTTCAAGGAGAACGCGATTGGCGGCATTGCGGCGAGTGCCGACGTCAGCAATCGCCCCCTCTTGGGCTTCGCGCAAGAGCTCTCTTAGATCAAGTTCCGCGAGTGACGCGAGATGCATCAATGCTGCCGGAGGCGACTCAGCGTGTTCTGTGAGCTCGTAGGACGACTCAAGATCTCGATCCTCTTGTTGGAAGACCTGAATACTAGGCACCTGTGGTTGCAATGCCCTCCGTGCGAGTACCTCTGGTGGCGTTTCCCGCTCCTTTGCGAGCGCTGCACCGATGGCGTCGATCAACTCGCTCAGGACTGGCGGCGCTTCGAGGGCGTCCTCTGTCCCAGTGGGTTCGGCGAGTTCCGCGGCGGCTCTTCTGACTGATTCAAGGAGAGTGTCCAGTACTCCACGTTCTTCGTCGCTTAGGTTTGGCCCCTTACCTTCGAGAAACGATCCCGCTTCCTGTAGTTCTTCGCGTAGTGCGTCCACCGCTTCCTCTTCCCTCTCGTTGCGAAACGGGCCGACAGCGTCTGAGTGCTGGTCCATGAGTCGGAGGAGAGAATGACGAGCGGCCAGGTCGCGAGCTGGAGGGGTGGGTCCGAACGACCAGATGGGAGTGTTCGAGGACCCGCTCTTGGTCAGAGTCACAGTCTTGACAGCAGATGCCTCAGGTATGGAATCCAAGAGCGCTACGTCTGATTCGTCCAACGCAAAGTGCCACTCGAGCGTTGGTTCACTAGCCGAGCGCCGCGGGGACTCGGTTCTGTCGAACGGCTCGGAACTTCCGAGACGCGCGAGCGCTCGCAACAGCGAACTCTTGCCGGCCTCATTCGGTCCAACGATCGCAACCATCGGTCCGTGCAACTTGATCGTCGTGCGCTGAACGAAGCGCCGGTAGTTCTGAAGGGAGAAGGAGATCAACTTCATGCTCCACCATCTCAGGTGGGGCCGACAAAGCGGGGCAAGTTGCCGGAACGCGTCGCTGCCGCGGCCTTAGCATCGTGGTCGTTCGGTCATCTATGACCGCCGCCTCACTCAGTAGGAAAGTCGGTCGCTCGGGTGATTCACGGTGAGCGACGGGGCTAGCCCATAGTGGGCGG
>NZ_PYXZ01000019.1 GCF_003057875.1 Nocardioides currus
CAGGTAGAGCCTCAACGCTTCTACGCCCGGACGACGGCTGAACATAGCGGTAGCGAGGCAGGAGCGCACCTGCGGAAGCTGCTCCTGGATCGCCGTCACACGCGCCGTAGCCCATTCCGCCGCTTGTCGGGGACGCTCGCAACATCCGGATCTGCCGATGAGCGGAAAGTTACTCTTCGCCGCCGTCGTAGCCGTAGTCACGGCGGATGCGAGCGATGCCCTCGACTAGGCGCGCCACTTTCTCGGGCTCAACGCCACCCAAGACCTCGGCCACATGCTCGGAGGTCACTGGCGCTCGCCACCTCAATAGGGCGTTGATGTATTCGTCGTACTCGTCGTCCGGGGCGGCATAGTCCTTGATGTAGCCCCACGGGTCTACGTCAGCAAACAACTGCGTCATCGCCCATCGGTACTCCCCGAAGTCGCGCCGTAGCACCATGGGCACAGTCTCCCATCCCAACATCCGCTCATGCCGCAATCAGCTCGTTCGCATCTGCCGCGATCCGTGTGTCCGCTCATGCCGATGTGCGAGCACACCCTGCGGGCTGCACTGTCGACGTGCGATGCTCCTGTCGTGGAGACGGTGACGCTGTGGCGGCCAACTGGACCGAACGAACTGGCCCTGGTTGAGGAGTCCGGCTGGCGTGCGTGGCCACCGCGCCTACCTGACCAGCCGATCTTCTACCCAGTGCTCAACGAGGACTACGCAACCCGGATCGCGCGCGACTGGAACGTTAAGGCGAGTGGTGCTGGGTACGTGACCCGTTTCGAGGTCGAGAAGTCGTTCCTCGATTCCTACGACGTACATCAAGCGGGTGGCCAGACGATCTTGGAGTACTGGATTCCGGCGGAGGACCTTCAAGATCTCAATGCCCATATCGTGGGGCGCATCGAGGTCGTGGCTGAGTTTCGCTAGGCGGATTCGTGGGACCTTGCCGGACGTTCGGATCTGCCGATGTTCGAATGGAGCCACTTGACGAATGTGAGGCTTGCTCTATGCCCGAAGGAAGCGCGACAGCGCGAGACACATACACATTCCTGCTGACTCCAGGTGAAGACGAGCCGCTCCACGTTCGATTCGAGCCCGCCGGTCCTGACTACGACATCGGGCCCGGCGATCATCTGCGGATACGCATTCAGTCGCCTTCAGATGACCCGATCGAGGTGACGGCCGGGACGAACTGGGCCACCGTGTGGGGTGCCCCGACGGCCATCATTCGCGCGACAACGTCCACCGGCAAGGAACTGGACTTCCTCATGTAATGGCTGACGCGTGGTTCGCGCGTAGGGCTGGTAGGGGTGTATCCCGAGCATCCGGATCTGCCGCGACCGGCGCGCCCGCACATGCCGATGAGCGGTTAGTGAGTCGCAACCACGTCACGAAGTGCTTTCCGCAGTAGGGACAGGGCAGCAAGGTCCTCCTCAGCAGTAAGGGGTCCCAGATCGCGGCCCTCCAGAACGTCGGGCGATGTTCCCAGGGCGAGCCGGAGCAACACCCACGGCCAGCCGATGTTCGTCGTCCCAGAGCGCCGCTGCGCCCACTCCTGCAGTTGCGGGTGGACGTGGCCACCTTGGGCCAAGTCGAAGCCCTCGACCAAGAAGACGGCCCTTTCGTAGGTCTCGCGGCCTGTCCACATGCCCAGTCGTGGCATCACGTGCTCAAGCAGATAGGACCAATCGGGGTTCGGCGGTGGCGGGTATGTCACAGCCCGCAGCCTTTCAGATGAACGCCCGGATCTGCCGCGATCCGTGCACCCGGGAAGGCTGCGTCATACCGCCGCC
>NZ_PYXZ01000002.1 GCF_003057875.1 Nocardioides currus
GCACGCCAGGAGTAGAAGGCGGAGGTCTGCTCGGCGGTGCGCTTGGCGGCTCGGCGCTGCGCGATGCGGGCCATCATCGGACGACCCCGGCACGCCAGGAGTAGAAGGCGGAGGTCTGCTCGGACACGCGCTTGGCGGCTCGGCGCTGCGCGATGCGGGCCATCATCGGACGACCCCGGCACGCCAGGAGTAGAAGGCGGAGGTCTGCTCGGCGGTGCGCTTGGCGGCTCGGCGCTGCGCGATGCGGGCCATNAGCAGAAGTCTGCTCGGACACGCGCTTGGCAGCTCGGCGCTGCGCGATCATGTGCATCACGATGGTTCTCCCTCACCTAGAAAACGCCGCAGTCGTGGTCGATGTGCGGCGGGCGGGTCTACCTCCCAGTCGACCCGCGCGTATTTTAAAGTGAGGGACGTGCTACGAGCGAGTCCCAGGTTCAGATTCGGCGATCAGCTCCCGCAGCTGCTGGGCCCGTAGGGGCTTCTGGAGCACCCGCGTGAC
The DNA here is from genome assembly GCF_003057875.1 of Nocardioides currus. Lineage (GTDB taxonomy): Bacteria > Actinomycetota > Actinomycetes > Propionibacteriales > Nocardioidaceae > Nocardioides > Nocardioides currus. The sequence continues at coordinate 500 of NZ_PYXZ01000002.1, forward strand.
ACCCAGCTCGTGCAGCACGGCGCGACGTTCGCCGGCCCAGGCCGTGATGACCACGACCCGCAGCCCGACGCCGTGCTCCGGGTGCTCGTTGAGCCAGCGGACGACGTCCTCGCCGCCCATGACCGGCATGGTGAGGTCGAGCAGGATGACGTCGTACGCCTGCTGCTGCAGGGCGGCGACGGCCTCCACGCCGTCGGCGGCCAGGTCGGCGAGGTGACCTTGGCGCACGACCATGCGCGCCATCAGCTCGCGGATGTCCTCGGTGTCGTCCACGACGAGGAAGCGAAGCTGGGTCTCGTCGTCGTCCACAGCACGAGGCTATCGGCGCTGATGGGTGCACGCGACGGAGTTCGCGAACTGCCCGGACATTTTGGGCGGCCCGAACGCGTGCCCCTATGCTGTACGACGCCTCCGGGACGGTGTTCCGGCAGGCAGGCCCCCATCGTCTAGCGGCCTAGGACGTCGCCCTTTCACGGCGGTAGCACGGGTTCGAATCCCGTTGGGGGTGCGGCCCGTCGCACCGGTGCCCCTCGATTGTGAGGCGCGGCGATCGATGGGTTAGAGTTCCCCCGCTTCGAGAGAAGCACCAGCACCACCTCAAGGCCCCGTAGCGCAGTTGGTTAGCGCGCCGCCCTGTCACGGCGGAGGCCGCGGGTTCGAGTCCCGTCGGGGTCGCCATCACTGGCCCGGAGCACTGCTCCGGGCCAGTCGGCATTTTTCGCACCGTCCTCCTACGCTGGCGACATGCCCCTCGACCTCGCACCCGTCGCGTTCGACCGCCTGGTCGAGGAGGCCCTCGACTCGCTGCCGGCCGAGATCGCGGCCCGTGTGGTCAACGTGGTGCTGCTGGTCGAGGACGACGCGCCACCCGAGGACCCCGACCTGCTCGGCGTCTACGACGGCGTCGCCCTGACGGAGCGGGCGGCCAACCACGCCGGCGACCTCCCCGATCGGATCGTCCTGTTCCGCAACAACCTGCTCGCGATGTGCAACTCGCCCGAGGAGCTCGCCGACGAGGTGCGCATCACCGTCGTGCACGAGATCGCCCACCACTTCGGCATCGATGACGCCCGTCTCCACGACCTCGGCTACGCCTAGCCGACCGGCAGCGCAGCTCCGATCGCGAACCCGAGGGCACAGGCCGCCAGCGTGAGCACGACGGTGGCCGTTGCGTATGCCGTGCCGAGCCGCGGCCCCCGCTCGACGGACTGCACGGCGAACGCCGAGAACGAGGTGAGACCCCCGCAGAAGCCGGTGGCCAGCAGGGCCCACGCCTGACCGCCGAGCGCGAGGGAGGCGAAGATGCCGATCAGCAGCGACCCGACGACGTTCGCGACCATCGTGCCCGTCGGCGAACGCTCGTCCAGCGTGTGGGCCAGCGCGTAGCGCAACGGTGCGCCCACGGCCGCCCCGAGGGCGACCAGCAGGGCCGTCACGTGAGCGCGTCCTCGGGCTCCGGGCGATGCGCCAGCGCGCGTCCCGCCCACGCGGCCAGCACGGCAGCCGCGACGGTGCCGACCACGTAGGCGCCGGCCAGCCACGTGTCGCCGTCCGTGACGAGGCCGCGGGCCTGCTCGGCGTACGTCGAGACCGTGGTGAAGCCCCCGAGCAGCCCCGGGCCCAGGAGCAGCGTCAGGCGGTGGTCGCGGTGTCGCACGAGGGGCAGCAGCCCGAGCGCGAAGCAGCCCAGCACGTTGATCGACATCGTCGTCCAGGGGAAGCCGTCGCCGTCGGGGACCAGCTCGCCGAGGGACCAGCGCAGGACGGCTCCGGTGGCGCCACCCACGGCGACCACGACGAGGTCCCCGGCCCTGAGGGCTCGGATCACGAGACCTGCTGGTCGCCGAGGGAGCGGACGGGTTCCGACTGGCGGAAGTTGACGGGCGCCTCGCCGTCGATCTGGCGGATGTACTCGCTGAGGTACCACACGTGGAAGGCCCGCTGCTCCGGCGTGCGCTGGATCGACAGCAGCCGCTCGGCCTTGCAGAACGCGTCGGCCAGGTCGAACATCTCGAGCATCGTCCGCAGGATCGGCGCGGCTTCGGGCTCCACCGTCACGTCGAGGTCGATCGCCTCCGAGCCGTCACGCCGTGCGCGCTTGACGGCGAAGCTGACCTCGCTGGGGAGCTGACGCTCGTAGCTGGAGAACATCGCCGACAGGTTCGCCGCCAGCGGGTAGGCGTCCTGGTGGGCCACGGCCAGCAGCCGGAGCTCGCGCCGCAGGTCGGCGTACTGCCTGCTCAAGGAGAAGGCGAGGGGGACGTCGAGGCCGAGGAGGCGTACGGCGACCGCGTGGTCGCTCCTCGTCGTGACGTCCGGCTCGGTCAGGCTGTCGAACACGGGCTCGGCCGCCTCGTGGTCGCCGACGCCGGTGGCCGGCTCGAACCACACCACCTTGCCGTTGTCCTCGATCGAGGCGCCCCAGGCCACGGCTGCCATCGCGACGATCGACAGCCCGCGGCCGAAGGTGGCGAGCAGGTCGTCGGGGTCCGCGGTGGCGACCGGTGGGACGGGTGCCTCCGACGAGCCGTCGCTGACCTCGATGCGGGGGTGGGTCGCGGTGCCGCGCACCCGGACGGTGATGGGCTCGAGGCCGTGGAGGATCGCGTTGGCGACCAGCTCGGAGGTCCCCAGCTCCGCGCACTCCAGGAGGTCCTCGCGGCCGAGCTCACGGCAGATGTGCGCAACCCAGTGCCTCGCGTCGGCGGCCGCACGCGGGGTCTGCGACAGTGACAACGGATCTCTGTTGAGCGGCAAGGGGGCTCTCTCGGCGGGCCGGAGTGGGTAGACGAGCGCCGCTCGGTTACCCATCGCCGGGCGTCCTCAAACGCATGGCGCACACATTTTTTCGCCAGTCCGTCCCGTGTGACCAACGAGACCTGCCCCCGGGTTCGCGCATCGGGCCCCGTTAGCGCGAGACTGGGGGGAGACGGGCTCCGGACAGCCGCGCGGGGCTCTCGCCACGAGAGGATTGACATGTCGACGGTCCAGGCAACTGCTCGCCACAAGGTGGTCGTGATCGGCTCCGGCTTCGGTGGCCTGTTCGGCACCAAGGCCCTGCGTCGTGCACCCGTCGACGTCACGATGCTCGCCAAGACGACCCACCACCTGTTCCAGCCCCTGCTCTACCAGGTCGCGACCGGCATCCTCAGCGAGGGCGAGATCGCCCCGCCCACCCGCGAGGTCCTCAGCGGGCAGGACAACGCGCAGGTCCTCCTCGGCGAGGTCACCGACATCGACCTGACGGCTCGCACCGTCACCAGTCACGTCCTGGGTCGCGAGACGGTCACGCCGTACGACTCGCTGATCGTCGCCGCCGGTGCCGCGCAGTCCTACTTCGGCAACGACCACTTCTCCGAGCACGCGCCGGGGATGAAGAGCATCGACGACGCGCTCGAGCTGCGCGGCCGGATCTTCGGCGCCTTCGAGATGGCCGAGCTCGGCGCCAACCGCGGCGACGACGTCGACCACCTGCTGACCTTCGTCGTGGTCGGTGCCGGCCCGACCGGTGTCGAGATGGCGGGCCAGATCGCCGAGCTCGCCCACCGCACGCTGCGGCGCGACTTCCGCGCGATCAACACCCGCAGCGCGCGAGTCATCCTGCTCGACGCTGCTCCCCAGGTGCTGCCGCCGTTCGGCCAGAAGCTCGGCGCCAAGGCCAAGAGCGAGCTCGAGGACCTGGGCGTCGAGGTCATCCTCGGGGCGATGGTCACCGACGTCGACGAGCGCGGCATCGAGATGAAGTTCAAGGACGGTCGCGTCGAGCGGATCAACACCGTCACCAAGATCTGGGCCGCCGGCGTCCAGGCCAGCCCGCTGGGCAAGACCCTCGCCGAGCAGTCCGGCGCCCCGCTCGACCGTGCCGGCCGCATCGGCGTCAACCCCGACCTCACGCTCCCGGGCCACCCGGAGGTGTTCGTGGTCGGCGACATGATCGCGCTCGACAACCTCCCGGGCGTCGCGCAGGTCGCGATCCAGGGCGCCAAGTACGCCGCCAAGGAGATCCACCACCGCCTCGACGGCAAGGCGCCGCAGGAGCCGTTCAAGTACTTCGACAAGGGCTCGATGGCCATCATCAGCCGCTTCAACGCCGTCGCGATGGTCGGCAAGCTCCGGCTCACCGGCATCATCGCCTGGCTGATGTGGCTCGCGGTCCACCTCGTCTACATCACCGGCTTCAAGAACCGCGTCACCGCGGTGATGCACTGGTTCGTCTCGTTCCTGGGTCGAGGCCGCTCGGAGCGCACGACCACCGAGCAGCAGATCTTCGCGAGGGCCGCCCTCGCGCGGCTGCGCCGGGGAGCCACCGACCTGGTGTCCGACCCCGGTGCGTACGACGCCGCGCGGGCGATGCTCGAGACGACCCGCCAGGAGCTGGAGGCCAAGGCCGCGGAGGAGGCGCGCCTCACCGACAGTGGCGCCCGCGGGGTCCACAGCGACGCCTGAGCCTCATCGCTGCCCGCCGATCGGGCCTCGATAGGCTGCGCGCGAGGGCCCTTAGCTCAGTTGGTAGAGCGTCGGACTTTTAATCCGCTGGTCGTCGGTTCGAGCCCGACAGGGCCTACCAGTCGCCGTACATCCCAGTGCTGATGGGCACGAGCGCGTCGCTTCGTCACGTGCGCGTAGCGACCGCGGAACGCAAAGTTCATCCCTTCCCGCCTTTTGGGTGTGCGCGGAAGGTTTCGATCGGGCCGGTAGTTGCTAGTGTGTGTCATGCAACAGGTGCAAGTTCCAGCAGGTAGACGCCAGCGGAGTTTGTGATCCAACGGCGTTTCTTCTTCGGGCCTGCCAGTCCGCGAGTCGGAGCGACGTGTCACCGCACTTGATGCGGGGTCGTCGAAGTGATGGCCTTTCGCCCGATAAACAGGAGTAACAGAGCAATGGCTCAAGGCACCGTGAAGTGGTTCAACGCCGAGAAGGGTTTCGGCTTCATCGCGCAGGAGGACGGCGGCGACGACGTCTTCGTTCACTACAGCGCCATCCAGTCCAACGGCTACAAGTCGCTGGACGAGAACCAGAAGGTTGAGTTCGACGTCACCCAGGGCCCCAAGGGCCCCCAGGCGGAGAACGTTCGCCCGCTCTGACAGCGCGCGAAGCCGGACAGCACCTGTCCCGGACTTCTTCTCGACGAGGCCCCGCCCATCTGGGTGGGGCCTCGTTGCCGTTCGGACTATCTTCAGCCTGATCTGGTGATTTCTGGGTTCTAATTGGTTTGGGATCGCGTCCACCGGGCAGGGTGGACTCTTCGACGTCGACGACTGGAGGTGTGCCGTGCACGACCAGTTCGACGTGACCCTCGAGGACGACGACCTCCTCGGCGAGGTCGAGCTGACCACGACGCTCATCATCGCCGCCAGCGAGTCCGACGAGCACCTCTCCCAGGCGGAGATCGACCGCCTGCTCGGCGTCACCCCGGTGGCCCCGAAGGACGACGTCCCGCTGCCGCGCCCGCGCGAGGAGTGAGCCGGCCTGCTCAGCAGGTCGCGAACAGCACCGGGCCGCTCGTGAGGTCCGACAGGACGTATTGACCCTCCACCGGGTCGAGCACGAGGCGCACGACGCTGCCCTGCGCCGTCGCGGAGGTGAGCTCGAAGCGGTCCGTGAACGAGCCCCCCTGGCCGGGCGCGGGCCCGGCGGCCAGCGTCGCCCTCGAGTCGGCGTCCGCCCGGGCCGCGTCGTCGGTCTCGAACGACAGGTCCACCGTGACCTCGCCGTCCGGCTGGCTGGCCATCGCGAAGCCCGACACCGGGTGGACGCCTCCCGCGCCGGCGATCAGCTCGTCCGCCTGCGCCCGGTCCGTGTCGTCGGCCGCGGCCATCGCGAGGTGCTCGCACGCGTAGGCGCCCGTGTAGACGGCGGCGGCCAGCGGTGAGCCCGCGGCCTCGACCACCTCGTCCACCGACGTGAGGTGGTCCCCGTCGCCGGTCGCGGAGTCGAGCGCCTCCTCGAGGTAGCCCTCGGTGTCCGACGTCAGGACGACCCCCGCGTCCGGAAGCAGCGCGAAGTGCTGCAGCTCCGGGGTCAGCGACGGCCCGATCCGCGCGAGCAGGTCGGGTCCGCCGACCCAGACTCCGGTCTCGTCCGACGGCCGCGTGAACCCGAGCGACTCCAACGTGTCGCCCAGCGCGTCGAAGTCCGTGTCCTCGGGTAAGCCGAGGATGTCGACCGCACCCTCCGCCCCCTGCGCGAGCAGCTCCCAGTCGATCGTGGCGGGCGAGAAGCGGAACTCCTCGTTCAGCGTGGCCGCCGACTCCACGAGCGCCGAGGACGGGGAGAGGTCGCGGCCGAAGGCCTCGTCGAGGAACGCCGTGACCTCGTCGGTCGACGGTCGCGCGTCCAGTGAGACGCCCAGCGAGCGGCGTACGCCCCGCCAGTCGGTCCACGAGAGCCGCTCGGTCGCCGCGGGGGCCATCGCAACGGCCCTGGCGAGCTCCGTTCGGTGCTCCTGGTGCCACCAGCGGATCCCGATGACCGCCACCACGACCAGGACCAGTGCGGCTCCGAGCGCGACGACCAGGCGCCGGGGGAGACGACGAAGCACGGGGGACTCCTCACGGGGCGGCTGGTGGTGTGAGACTAGCGCCCATGCCGCCCCCGGATGTGCGTGCCGCCGGCGCCGTCGTGACCCGCAAGGGTGGCGACGTCCTGCTGGTGCACCGCCCGCGCTACGACGACTGGTCCTTCCCCAAGGGCAAGCTCGACCCCGACGAGCACGTGACGACCGCCGCGGTCCGCGAGGTCGCCGAGGAGACCGGGCTCGACGTCCGGCTCGGACCCGCGCTCGCGACGCAGCGCTACGACACCGGGCGCGGTCGGATGAAGACGGTGAACTACTGGGTCGCGCGGGTGCAGGGCGACGACGACGTCAGCGGCTACCTCGTCAACGACGAGATCGACGAGGTCGAATGGGTTCCGTGGGCCGAGGCCGCCGAGCGGCTGACCTACGAGCACGACCGCGAGACGCTCGAGGAAGCACGGCGACTGAGGAGGCGGACCCGGGCGCTGGTGGTGCTGCGGCACGGGCACGCCCGCTCGCGGCGCTCGTGGAAGGGCGACGACCGCCGACGGCCGTTGCTGCTCGCGGGGGAGGCCGAGGCCCAGCGCCTGGTCCCGGTGCTGGCCGCGTTCGACGCGACCGAGGTCCACTCGTCGTCCAGCGTGCGGTGCGTGCAGACCGTGACGCCGTACGTCCACACGACCGGCTGGCCGCTGCACTCCTACGACGAGCTCAGCGAGGAGGGAGTCCTCCCGCCGGTCGTCGACGAGCTGGTCGAGAAGATGCTCGCGGCCGACTCGAGCGCGGTGCTGTGCACGCACCGTCCGGTGCTGCCGACGGTGCTCGCCTCGCTCGGCCTGGCCGACGTGAAGCTCGAGCCGGCCGAGATGCTGGTGGTCCACCACCGCAAGGGCCGGGTCGTCGCGGCCGACCGCATCGGGTTGTGAACCTGCCACGGATACGCCCGCGCTGAGGTGGTCGTCAAGGTGCCCGGCGCCTTGTTCATGTGACAGACGTCTCCACCCCGGCCGGATGTAGCCGACCGGCCCATTTCAGTTCACCGCTCGTTCATCGAGGCCGACGCAGTCGGTCACTTCGCGTGCCTACCTTCACGGAGTCAGCCTCACGCACACAGACCTTCAGGAGTCACGCAAGTGAACCGCTCTTCCAACCGCTTGGCCCTCGTCCCGGGTGCCGCTGCGCTCGCCCTCAGCATCTCGCTGACCGCATGTGGCGCCGGCAACGAGACCGACGCCAACGCCGACTCGGGCTCGGACACCACCACCGAGACGGGCACCCTGTCCGGCGAGCTGAACGGCGCCGGCGCCTCCTCGCAGGAGAAGGCCATGGAGGCCTGGTCCGTCGGGTTCCAGGGCCTCAACCCCGACGTGACCCTCAACTACAACCCGCTCGGCTCGGGCGACGGTCGCACCCAGTTCATCGAGGGGGGCACGCTCTTCGCGGGCACCGACTCCTACTTCAGCGACGACGAGGGCGAGCTCACCGCCGCCAACGAGCGCTGCGGCACCGACATCATCGAGGTCCCGGCCTACGTCTCGCCGATCGCCGTGATGTTCAACCTCGACGGCGTCGACTCGCTCGACCTCGACGCCGACACGATCGCGCAGATCTTCGACCAGAAGATCACGACGTGGAACGACCCGGCCATCGCCGACCAGAACCCCGATGCCGACCTGCCCGACACGCCGATCACCACCGTGCACCGCCAGGACGACTCGGGCACCACGAAGAACTTCACCGACTACCTCGGCAAGGCCTCGAAGTCGTGGTCCTACGAGGCCGAGGACGCGTTCCCGGTCAAGGGCGGCGTCGCTGCCGAGGGCACCTCGGGTGTCGTCGCGGCCGTCACCAACGGCAAGGGCACCATCGGCTACGCCGACGACTCCCAGGTCAAGGACGCCGGCCTGTCGGTCGTCAACGTCAAGGTCGGTGACGAGTACGTCGCCCCGTCCGCCGAGGCCGCCGCCAAGGTCGTCGCCGTCTCGCCCGCCGCCGAGGGTCGCAGCGACACCGACATGGCCGTCGACGTGGACCGCACCACCACGGAGGCCGGCGCCTACCCGGTGATCCTGCTGTCCTACCTGGTCGCCTGCCAGACCTACGACACGGCGGAGGACGCCGACCTGGTGAAGGGCTTCCTCGAGTACGTCGTCTCCGACGAGGGCCAGGCCGCCGCCGCCGAGAACGCCGGCTCGGCTCCCCTCGACGCCGACACCGCCAGCCGGGCGCAGGAGATCGTCGGCGCGATCGCCGCGAAGTAGCTCCACCTGTCACCCTGTGCGGCGGGCCGTCTCCCGGCCCGCCGCACAGGTGCACCTCCTGATCTGACTAGCGAGGGAACCCCCGTTGTCTTCCACCCCCTTGACCGCCCCGCCGCAGGAGTCCGCGCCCACGCAGACCGGTGACCGGGTCTTCTCCGGCATCTCGCGCGCCGCCGGGCTCGTCATCCTGGCCGCGCTGGCCGGGGTCTTCATCTTCTTGTCCATCGAGGGCATCCCCGGCCTGTTCCAGGACGAGGGCGCCTACAAGGGCAACGGCAACTTCCTCGGGTACGTCGACACGCTGCTGTTCGGCACGGTCCTCTCGGCCACCATCGCGGTGCTCGTGGCCGTGCCGCTCGCGTTCGGCATCGCCCTGGTCGTCAGCCACTACGCCCCCACGTGGATCGCCGGGCCGGTCGCGTCCATCATCGACCTGCTCGCCGCCGTACCCTCCGTCGTCTTCGGGCTGTGGGGCATCAACGTCTTCGCCCCGAAGATGGTCCCGATCTACGTGTGGCTGGAGGAGAACCTCGGCTTCCTGCCGTTCTTCAAGGCCCCGGTCAACCCGGTTGGCACCACCATCCTGACCGCCGGCCTGGTGCTGGCGATCATGATCCTGCCGATCATCACCGCGATCTCGCGCGAGGTCTTCAACCAGACGCCGGTCCTGCACGAGGAGGCCGCCCTGGCCCTCGGTGCGACCCGCTGGGAGATGATCCGGCTCGCGGTCTTCCCGTACGCCAGGTCCGGCATGGTCTCGGCCGTGATGCTCGGCCTCGGCCGCGCGCTCGGGGAGACGATGGCGGTGGCCATGGTGCTCTCGGGCGCCGGCGGCATCTCCTTCAACCTGATCGGGACCTCCAACCCGACCAGCATCGCGGCCAACATCGCCTCGCAGTACAAGGAGAACACCCCGGCCACGCTGCACATCCTGATCGCGACCGGCCTGGTCCTCTTCATCGTGACCTTCCTGGTCAACTTCGCCGCCCGATGGATCGTGGCGCGCAACGAACGGAAGCTGACCCGATGAACCACCCCGCGAACTTCTCGTTCTCCCCCGCTTCGCTCCTCCGCCCGACAACTTCGAGGGGACCCCGGTCATGAGCCTCGACACCGCGCCGGACCTGGCGCCCGCGCCGACCATCCCGCTGACCCACGCCCGCCTGCCCCGCTGGGCGCCGGCGCTGGTCGCCGTGGTCACGATCGCTGCGGCGGGACTCCTCCCGCTGCTGCTCGGCTGGGGATTCGTGGCGTGGGTCCTGGTCTCCGTCGTCCTCTTCATCGCCGGCCTGACCATCTGGTCGGCCGTCGTCGAGACCCGCCGCTCGGCGATCGACCGGATGGTCACGTCCCTGGTGTGGACGGCGTTCGGCATCGCGCTCGTGCCGCTGGTCTCGCTGCTGTGGACCGTGATCTCCAAGGGCGCGCCGCACGTCAACGGCACGTTCCTCACGTTCTCGGCGTTCCGCACCAGCCTCGACCAGCCGATCGGGATCTACCACGCGATCATCGGCACGCTGGTCATCACCATCTGCGCGGCGGTCATCTCGGTGCCGACCGGCATCTTCGCGGCGATCTACCTGGTGGAGTACGGCAAGGGCAACAAGCTCGCCCGCGGGATCACCTTCCTGGTCGACGTGATGACCGGCATCCCCTCGATCGTCGCCGGTCTCTTCGCCTTCTCGATGTTCACCGCCTTCTTCGGCGCGGGCTACCGCGCCGGCATCGGCGGCGCGGTCGCGCTGTCGCTGCTGATGATCCCGATCGTGGTCCGCTCGACCGAGGAGATGCTGCGGCTCGTCCCGAACGACCTGCGCGAGGCGGCGTACGCCCTGGGGACGCCGAAGTGGCGCACGATCACCAAGGTCGTGCTCCGCACGTCGCTGGGCGGCATCATCACCGGGGTGACCCTGGCGACCGCGCGCATCATCGGCGAGACCGCGCCGCTGCTGCTGATCGCGGGCCTGACCACGCGGACCAACACGAACCCCTTCGACGGGTTCATGACCACGGTCCCGGTCTTCATCTACTCGCAGTTCGCCAAGGGCACCAAGGCGGACTTCGACCTCGCCTGGGGCGCCGCCCTCGTCCTCGTAGTCATCGTGCTGCTGCTCAACATCGCGGCGCGCGTCATCGGCAAGATCTTTGCGCCCAAGACCGGGCGCTGAAGGAGCTAGGAACACACCATGGCCAAGAGCATCGACGTCTCTGACCTCAACATCTACTACGGCGACTTCATGGCCGTCGAGGGCGTCAACATGACGATCAAGGCGAAGTCGGTCACCGCCTTCATCGGCCCCTCCGGCTGCGGCAAGTCGACCTTCCTGCGCTCGCTCAACCGCATGCACGAGGTCATCCCCGGTGCACGGGTCGAGGGCAAGGTGATGGTGGACGGGCAGTCGCTGTACGGCGCCAACGTCGACCCCGTCGCCGTACGCCGCCAGATCGGGATGGTCTTCCAGCGGCCCAACCCGTTCCCGACGATGTCGATCTACGAGAACGTGCTCGCTGGCAACCGCCTGAACGCGAAGAAGATGAAGAAGAACGTCGCCGACGAGATCGTCGAGCGGTCGCTCAAGGGCGCCAACCTGTGGAACGAGGTCAAGGACCGGCTCGGCCGTCCCGGGCTGGGGCTCTCCGGCGGCCAGCAGCAGCGCCTGTGCATCGCGCGCGCCATCGCGGTCGAGCCCGAGGTGCTGCTGATGGACGAGCCGTGCTCGGCGCTGGACCCGATCTCCACCTCCGCCGTCGAGGACCTGATCCACGAGCTGAAGAGCGAGTACACGATCGTCATCGTCACCCACAACATGCAGCAGGCGGCCCGCGTCTCCGACGAGACCGGCTTCTTCAACCTCAAGGCCGCCGGCCAGCCCGGCCACCTCGTCGAGTTCAACTCGACGCAGAAGATGTTCGCCAACCCCGACAACCCCGACACCGAGGCCTACATCTCGGGACGTTTCGGCTGATCCTTGGTCCGTGTGGTGGGGTAGTCCATGGCAAACGGACCCCGGTTCGGGGGTTCCGTGGGTCCGTTTGTCTCGGGGTGCCCCATCCGCCCGGTCGTCTGCGGCGCCGGCGCCATCCGTCATGCGAAGGCGCAGCGATGCGTCGGTGTTCGTATGATGGGTCGTGGGCTCAGGCGGGTGGTGTGGGTCGCGAGACGCTCACAGGCGCGGTGTCGCCCGCTGACTCCACAGGCCTCGCCCGCCGACGAACGGGATGTCGGAGGTCGACCGGATTGTCGTCGGCATGGACGGACGACGCGGTCAGCGGACCGCCACGATGCGACGGGCGCGACGCGCCATGGTCGACGCGCTCGCTGCCAGCCAGGACGGGCTGGTGTCGCGGAGGCAGGTGCTGGCGCTCGGGCTGAGCCGAGCGGAGATCCGCGCGAACGTGAGCGCTCGCCGGTGGCAGCTGGTGGGGCGGCACGTCGTCTGCGTGCACTGCGGGCCGCTCGTCGAGCGTGCGCCACTGTGGGTCGCAGTGCTCTCCGTCGGGCCACGGGCTCAGCTCGACGGCGCCTCGTCGCTGCTGGCCGCGGGGCTGAAGGGCTACACGGTGGACGTGCACAGGGTCTCCGTCCCGCGGGGTGCCCGGACCTTCCGCGGTGCCGGCGTCGACATACGACAGACGAGGCGCTGGTCAGAGGATGACCTCGTGCCTGTGGGCATCCCTCGCACACGCAACGAGGTGGCGGCCGTGCGCGGGGCGCTCTGGGCCCGCAGCGACAAGCAGGCGGCCCTGCTGCTCGCGATGGCTGTCCAGCAGGGGGTCGCGCCCGCAGATCGGATCGGGCGCGAGCTGCTGAGGATCAGGAAGGCGCCGCGGTTGGCGTTCCTGCGGCTCATCGTCGGCGACCTCCTCGACGGAGCCCACAGCCTCGCGGAACTGGACTTCGCTGCGGAGTGCCGGCGGCGCGGGCTGCCCGAGCCCACGCGTCAGGTGCTGCGACGAGGTCCGCGGAATAGCTACTACCTCGACGTGTGCTAGGAGGAGTGGGGCGTCGTGGTGGAGATCGACGGCATCCACCACACGTGGGCGCCCCAGGTAGTGCCCGACGCCCTGCGCCAGAACGAGGTGACCCTCCAGCGACACGTCGTGCTCCGCCTCCCGGTGCTTGGGCTGCGGCTCGCTCCCGACGAGTTCTTCGACCAGGTCGAGCGGGCGCTGGTCGGGGCGGGCCTGCCGGGCCGGCCATCCGTCGTGCGGACCGGGACCGGTTGATGCGGATCCGTATGACGGATGCCGCGGGGGAGGCGGGGGAGGCGGGGTCAGGGGAGGAAGATCGCGGCGACCCAGTAGGTGAGCGCGGCAGCGAGGCCGGCGGCCGGGAAGGTGAGCACCCAGGCGGTCAGGATCGACTTGGCCACGCCCCAGCGGACGGCGGAGAGGCGCTTGGTGGCGCCGACGCCCATCACCGCGGAAGTGATGGTGTGGGTCGTGGAGATGGGGGCCTCGAAGACGTACGACGTCGTGTAGAGCACGGAGGCGGCGACCGACTCGGCGGCGAAGCCGCGGGGCGGGTCGAGGTGGATGATGCGGCGGCCCAGGGTGCGCATGATGCGCCACCCGCCCGACCAGGTGCCGAGCGAGATCGCGGTGGCCGCGGCGCCGATGACCCACAGGGGGAGGCCGTCGGACTCGGCGACGTACCCGCCGGTGAGGAGGGCCAGGAAGATGACGCCCATCGTCTTCTGGGCGTCCTGGAGGCCGTGGCCCAGCGCCATGGCGCCGGCGGAGATGGTCTGCGCGACCTTGAAGCCGCGGTTGGCCCGCGACGGGTTGGCATTGCGGAACATCCACATGATCGCGAGCATCACCGCGAAGCCGAGGCTGAACGCCACCAGCGGCGAGATCAGCATCGGGAGCACGACCTTCTCGATCACGACGTCCCAGTGGGCCGTGGCGCCGGCGGCGAGCGCCGCGCCGACCAGGCCGCCGATGAGGGCGTGCGAGGAGGAGGAGGGGAGGCCGTAGTACCACGTGGTGAGGTTCCACGCGATCGCGCCGACGAGCCCGCACATCACGATCACCAGGCCGTGGCTGCCGACCCCGGGGTCGATCGTGTCGGAGACCGTGTGGGCCACCTTCTGGCCCAGGAACGCGCCCACGAAGTTCATGACCGCGGCCATGGCCAGCGCGACCTTGGGGGTCAGCGCTCCGGTGGAGACCGACGTGGCGATCGCGTTGGCAGCGTCATGGAACCCGTTGGTGTAGTCGAACACCAGGGCCACGACGACGACCGCGATGATGATCGCGATTTCCATCGGGGGTCAGGACTCCTTGACGGCGATCTGCTCCAGGATGTTCGCGACGCGCTCGAAGGCGTCGATGGCGCCTTCGAGGGACTCCACGATGTCCTTGAGCTTGATGACTTCCATGGCCTTGTAGTCGCCGTTGAACAGGTTGGCCAGGATGCGGCGGTAGGACTTGTCCCCGGCGTTCTCGAGGCGGTTGATCTCGATCCAGTACTCGTCGAGCGCGCTCATCGTCGCCAGGCTCGGCATCGCCTCGACCGTGAGGTCGGCGCACCGCTGGAGCACCTCGACCTGCTCGGAGGTCTCGGCGGGCAGGGTGGTGACGCCGTACAGCAGGACCAGGTCCACGGCCTCGTCCATCATGTCCATCACGTCGTCGAGCGCCGAGGCGAGGGCGTAGATGTCCTCGCGGTCGAACGGCGTCACGAACGTCGAGTTGACGCGCTTGACGATGGCGTGGGTCGTCTCGTCGGCGGCGTGCTCGGCATCGCGCATGCGCTGGGCGATGCTCTCGCGATCACCGCCGTCGCCGAGCATCTCGGCAAGCAGCTGCGAGCCCACCACGAGGTGTGCGGCGGATTCACTGAACAGGTCGTAGAAGGACGCGTCGACGGGCCGGAACTTCAAACGCACGGAGAACTCCGAATGAGGGGGGCGTGAACGATCCACATGCTAGGGGGTAGGTCGCCACACGCCGCAAACCAGCAAGACAGCGGGGGGTACGGCGATGCGCTAGCGCCGCCTGCGCTGCAGCTCGATCAGGCGCTCCTGGAGATGCACGTCACCCTCGTTCAGGTGCCACTCGCCGGCGCTGTCGAGCTCCCACGCGATGGTCCCGGGGCTGAACGCGAGGTCGAGGAGCCCGCCCACGGCACCCACGTTGGGCCCCTCCGGCAGGCGCACGAGCACCTCGACGCGGCGGTCGAGGTTGCGGTGCATCATGTCCGCCGACCCGATCCAGGCCAGCGGGTCGCCGTCGTTGACGAACCAGAAGACCCGGCTGTGCTCGAGGAAGCGGCCCAGGATCGAGCGCACGTGGATGGTCTCCGACAGGCCGGGCACGCCGGGGCGCAGCGCGCAGATCCCGCGCACCAGCAGGTCGACGGACACGCCGGCCTGCGAGGCGAGGTAGAGCGCGTCGATGATCGCCTCGTCGACGATCGAGTTGGCCTTGATCCGGATGCCCGAGGGCCGCCCGGCCTGGTGGTTGGCGATCTCGGCGTGGATCTGCGACACCAGGCCGTCGCGGACGCTGTCGGGCGCGACCAGCAGGCCGTCGTACGTCGTGTTGCGGCTGATCCCCGAGAGGTTGTTGAACAGGTGGGCGACGTCCTCGCCGACGGCCGTGTCGGCGGTCAGCAGGCCGAGGTCCTCGTAGAGCCGGGCGGTCTTGGGGTTGTAGTTGCCGGTGCCGATGTGGGTGTAGCGGCGGATGCCGTCGGGCTCGTCGCGCACCACCATCGACAGCTTGCAGTGGGTCTTGAGACCGACGAGGCCGTAGACCACGTGGCACCCGGCGTGCTCGAGCTTGCGGGCCCAGCGGATGTTGGCCTGCTCGTCGAAGCGGGCCTTGATCTCCACGATCACCAGCACCTGCTTGCCGGCCTCGGCCGCGTCGATGAGGGCGTCGATGATCGGGCTGTCGCCCGAGGTGCGGTAGAGCGTCTGCTTGATCGCCAGCACGTGCGGGTCGGCCGCGGCCTGCTCGACGAAGCGCTGCACCGACGTGGCGAACGAGTCGTAGGGGTGGTGGAGCAGCACGTCGTGGCGGCGCACGGAGTCGAAGACGTCCACCGGCTTGGCCGACTCCACCTCCGCGAGCTGGAAGTGGGTGGTGGGGACGAAGGTGGGGTACTTCAGGTCCTCGCGCGGCAGGTCGGCGATCGAGTGCAGTCCGCGCAGGTCGAGGGGGCCGGGCAGGCGCGAGACCTCCTCGCTGCTGACGCCCAGCTCGGAGACGAGCAGGTCGAGCACCTTGGGGTCGATCGACTCCTCGACCTCGAGGCGCACCGGCGGGCCGAACTTGCGCCGCAGGAGCTCCTTCTCGAGGGCCTTGAGCAGGTTCTCCGCGTCGTCCTCCTCGACCTCGAGGTCCTCGTTGCGGGTCACGCGGAACGTGTGGGCCTGCAGCACCTCCATGCCCGGGAAGAGCTTCTTGAGGTGCTCGCCGATGACGTCCTCGAGCGGGACGAAGCGCTGGTTGCCGAGCGGGACGAAGCGGCCGAAGGTCTGCGGCACCTTGACGCGGGCGAAGTGCTCGGTGCCGGTCTTGGGGTGCCGCACGACGACCGCGAGGTTGAGCGAGAGCCCGGAGATGTAGGGGAACGGGTGCGCCGGGTCGACGGCGAGCGGCGTCAGCACAGGGAAGATCCGCTCCTTGAAGAGCTTCTTGCAGATCTTCTGCTCCTCGCGGTCCAGCTCCGACCAGCGGACGATCTCGATCCCCTGGTCGCGCAGGTCGGGGATGACCTGCTCGTTGAAGACGCGCGCGTGCCGCTCCATCAGCTCGCGGCTGCCGGTCCACAGCTGCTCGAGCTGCTCGCGCGGCAGCAGGCCGCTCGCGGCGCGGACCGCGACACCGGCCGCGATCCGGCGCTTGAGGCCGGCGATGCGGACCATGAAGAACTCGTCGAGGTTGCTGGCGAAGATCGCCAGGAACCGGGCCCGCTCGAGGAGCGGCAGGGAGGTGTTCTCGGCCAGCTCGAGGACGCGCTGGTTGAAGCGCAGCCACGACAGCTCGCGGTCGAGGAAGCGGTCGTCGAACTTCTCGACGGCGGCGATCTCCGCGGCGTCGGGGACGTAGGGCGGCTCGACGTCGAAGGTGTCGCTGGGGTGTCCGAAGGGCTCGGCGGTCGGACCGTCCTCGACGGAGGCGCCGACAGTGCTGGGGAGCCGGGTGCTCGGGGGAGTGGTGCTGGGGAGCATCGTGCTGGTGGGCGGCGTGCTGGCCACGGGTGCTTCGGACATGTCGATCAGTCTGGCACCGGATCGTGAACGGCAGGTGTCGCACGCATCGGCGGTGCGTCTAGGTTGCTCGCGTGAACGGCGTCGAGCGGCTGCGAGCACTCGCCCTCAGAGGGCTCCTCGCCCTTCCCCGACGCGTCCAGCGCGTCCTGGCAGGGCGCCCGGTCGTCCTCGACGGCCAGACGCTGGACGTCGAGACCCAGCTGATGCTGCGACTGCAGAAGGTCGCGCGGGAGCCGGCCGTCGAGTCGCTGCCGATCCCGGCCGGACGCCGCGCCCTCGCCCGGCAGTCGGCGCTGGTCGGCGGTCGGCAGCCGATCGGACGGGTGCGCGACGACGTCGTCGCCGGCGTCCCGGCCCGGCTCTACGAGCCGTCCGGCGTCGGCGGCGTCGCGCCGCTGCTCGTGTTCTTCCACGGCGGCGGCTTCATCTACGGCGACCTCGACTCCCACGACGCGGTGTGCCGGTTCCTCGCCGAGCGCGCCGGCGTGCGGATCGTCTCCGTGGACTACCGGCTCGCTCCCGAGGCGCGGTTCCCGGCGGCGTACGACGAGTGCGTCAACGCCTACGCCGAGGTGCTGAAGCGGGCGGACGAGTGGCAGGCCGACCCTGACCGCATCGGGGTCGGCGGGGACAGCGCGGGCGGCAACCTCGCGGCCGGGGTCGCCATCGAGGCGGCCCAGCAGGGCTGGCCGTGCGCCCTCCAGCTCCTCGTCTATCCCATGACCGACGCGGCGTCCGACACCCGCAGCAAGCGCCTGTTCTCCGAGGGCTTCTACCTGACCCGGCGGTTCCGCGAGCTGGCGACCGACACCTACACCCCCGACCCCGCGACCCGGACGGACCCGCGGGTGAGCCCGCTGCTGGCCGACCTGCCGCCCGACCTCGCTCCGGCCTTCGTCGTGACCGCCGGCTTCGACCCGCTGCGCGACGAGGGGGAGGCCTACGCCGAGCGGCTGCGCGGGGCCGGCGTCGCCGTCGAGGCCGTGCGCCACCCGCACCTGATCCACGGGTTCCTCAACATGGTCGGCGTCGGCAGCAGCGCGCGAGCAGCAGTGGCTGGGATCGCGGACGCGCTGCGAGCGGGACTGGTGCGCTGACCTGCCATGACCCCATCACGACGGGCGGCGTGGTTCCGCCCCGACATCGACGGCCTGCGGGCCGTCGCCGTCGTGATGGTCGTCGGCTACCACGCGCAGTGGCCGGGCTTCACCGCGGGACTGGTGGGCGTCGACGTCTTCCTGGTGATCTCGGGCTTCGTCATCACCGCGATGCTGCTGCGCGAGCTCGAGGCCACCGGCCGGGTGTCGTGGCCGGCCTTCTTCGCCCGACGCGTACGCCGCCTGCTTCCCGCCGCCGCCCTGATGGTCGCCGTCGTGGTGGCCCTCGCGGGGCTGGTCGGGTCGGCCTGGAGCGACCCGTGGACCGTGCCGCTCGCGGGGGTCGCCGCCCTCACCTCGACCGCGAACCTCCACTACTGGTGGACGTGGCGCGACGGGATGGTGGCCGGTGAGCCGACGCCGCTGCTGCACACGTGGTCGCTCTCGATGGAGGAGCAGTTCTACCTCGTGCTCCCCCTCGTCGCCTTCGCGACGCTGTGGCTCGCGCGCGGCCTCATCGCGCGGGGACGTACGACGCCGCGCGCCGCGCTGCTCGTCGCCACCGTCCTCCTGGGTGCGGGCTCCTACGCGTGGACGTCGGCGGTCAGCGGGGACACCGCACCGGGGCTTCTCTACCTGCTGCCCTTCCGCGCCTTCGAGCTCTGCCTCGGTGTCGCCGTCGCCCTCGTGGGTCGTGAGGTGGGGTCGGGCCGCGTGCGGACAGTCCTCGGCGTGAGCGGCCTGGTGCTGCTCGCCACCGTCATGGCCGTCCCCGACCGGCTGGGGGCCTACCCCGGCCACCTGGTGCTGCTGCCCTGCCTCGGCGCGGTCGCCCTCGTCCTGGCGCGACCGTCGTGGCTCGCGCTGCCCCCGCTGGTCTACGTCGGCACGCTGTCGTACGGGTGGTACCTCTGGCACCTGCCCGCCATCGAGCTGGCCCGAGCCTGGAACCTCGGGCCGGTCCCGGAGTCCACGGTCACCCTGCTGGCGATCGGCTCGCTCGTGCCCGCCGCGCTCAGCCACCACCTGCTCGAGCAGCCGATCCGTCGACGGCAGGCGCGGGCGGTGCCGACCCTGGCCGCCGCGTTGTCGACCGTGCTCGTCCTGTCCGTGGCCAGTGCCGGCGTCGGTGCCCAGGCGGCGTCCCGCCCGGCCGACTTCCCGCGCCCGCCGGCGAGCTGCCGGCTCGAGCCCACCGACACCGTGCCGCGGACGGGCGCCCGCTGCGAGGTGACGCACTTCGACGCTCGCCGACCGACGGTGGTGCTGCGCGGCGACAGCCAGGCCTGGCAGCTGCTCCCCGCCGTGCTCGGCGAGGCCCGCGAGCGAGACGTCAACGTCGTGGCGTGGATCTATCCCGACTGCCCGCCGCTGGAGCTCACCGACGAGGCGGCGTGGCGGTTCCTCACGACGTACGAACGTGGCTCACCCGGCTGGAACCGGTGGGCCGACTGCCTCGTGGTCAACCAGATGGCCTCGCTCGACCTCGCCGGGCTCCGGGACGGTGCCGGAGTCGCGACGATCGCCGCCGCGGCGTGGCCCGCCTACCGCGACGGCGCCGAGCCGCGGGTGCTGCGGATGCTGGACCGGGCGACGCGCGGGCTGGCGCAGGAGATCACGACCTTCGTGGCCCCGGTGCCCGAGCTCGCCGCCTCCGGGACCTCCTGCTCCACCCGGTGGTGGCGGGTCGCTGCGTGCGACGTCGACCGGGACGTGGCGTCCGCGGCGTCGGGGGAGAGCGCCCGCTGGCTAGAGGCCTCGGCCGGCGATGCGCGGGTGGTCGACCTGACCGACGAGCTGTGCGACGACCGGTCCTGCCGTGCCGAGGCAGAGGGCACGCCGGTCTACGTCGACCCGACGCACCTCGACGCCCGGTGGGTCGAGCGGCAGGCGGCGTACTTCACCGACGTGCTGGACGACCTGGTCGGTAGGGCTGATCAGTAGACGAGGGCCTGCACCCCGTCGCCGAGGATCTCCTCCGCGAAGACCGCGGCGCCGGCGATCGTCAGGCCCTCACGCAGGTCGCCCTCGACGATCCCGCGCCGCGCCGCGCACTGGGTGCAGACCGTGACGCGGCCGGCGTCGGCGACGACGCCCAGCAGGTCGGCCAGCGGCGTCGCGAGGTCGAGCTCGAACTCCTCCGCGCGGCCCGGCAGTGCGAACCACGCCGCCTCGCCGGTCAGCCACAGCGAGACGTCGGCCCCGCCCGCGACGGCGGCGGCCGCGACCGTGAAGGCCTGGTTGCACCGCTCCGCGTCCTCGGAGCCGCAGGTCACCTTGACGACGAGTGAGCGAGCCATGCCAGCAGCCTAGAGTGAGCGCCATGGTCTTCGAGATCCCCGACAACCTGCACCCCAACTGCGCTCCCGTCGCCTGGCTGCTCGGCACCTGGCGCGGCAACGGCCACGGGGACTACCCGACGATCGAGGGCTTCGAGTTCGGCCAGGAGCTGATCTTCACCCACGACGGGCGCCCGTTCTTCCACTACATGTCGCGCGCGTGGATCGTGGACGCCGAGGGTGAGCTCGTCCGCGACGCCGCCATGGAGTCGGGCTTCCTGCGCTGCCCAGAGCCGGGCAAGCTCGAGCTGCTGCTCGCGCACAACACCGGCTTCGCCGAGGTCTGGTACGGCGCTGCCGACGCCGGCAAGGTCGAGCTGCACACCGCCGGGGTCGGATTCACCGAGACCGCCAAGGAGGTCACCTCCGGGTCGCGGATGTACGGCAACGTCGATGGCGACCTGCTCTACGCCTACGACATGGCGGCGATGGGCCAGGAGCTCCAGCCGCACACGTGGGCGCGGCTCAAGCGCGCCTGACCCGCGACCTAGACTCGGGGACATGATCTCGCCCCTGCTCCACCTGCCCGGCGCCGTCGGGGGCGACGGGATCGACGCCCCCGTCGCGGCCCACTACGGCTCGTTCAACGGCGAGCAGCGCGTGCTCGAGGCGGGCGAGGGCTTCGTCGACCTGTCGCACCGTGACGTCGTGAGCGTCACCGGCCCCGACCGGCTCACCTGGCTGCACAGCCTGACCACCCAGTTCTTCGACGGCCTCGCTCCCGGCGTGTGGACCCAGGCGCTGATCCTGAGCCCGCAGGGCCACGTCGAGCACGCCTTCGAGGGCGTCGACGACGGCGAGTCGTTCGTCGCGCACACCGAGCCGGGCGCGGGCCAGGCGCTGGTCGACTTCCTCGACCGCATGCGCTTCATGATGCGCGTCGAGGTCGCGCTGCGGACCTCTGAGACGGCCGTCGCGTGGCGCCCGGCGACGAGCGAGCGCGGTGCGACGTACGACCTGGTGCCGCGCGAGCGCCTCGAGGACTACGCCGCGGCAGCGGGCCCGGCTGCCGGCCTCTGGGCCTTCGAGGCCCTGCGCATCGCCCGCGGCGAGCCGCGCTTCGGGATCGACACGGACCACCGCTCGATCCCCAACGAGCTCGGCTGGATCGGCCCGGCCGTGCACCTCGACAAGGGCTGCTACCGCGGCCAGGAGACCGTCGCTCGCGTGCACACGCTCGGCCGGCCGCCGCGCCGGCTCACCCTGCTCCACCTCGACGGCTCCGAGAACCGGCTGCCGCCGCACGGCAGCGAGGTCAGCGTGGGGGAGAAGGTCGTCGGCTTCGTCGGCTCGTCGGCCCGCCACCACGAGCTCGGTCCGATCGCGCTGGCCATGGTCAAGCGCAACGTCGCGATCGACGCCGTGCTGACCGTCGACGACATGCCGGCCGCGCAGGAGGTCGTCGTCGATCCCGAGGTCGGGCTGCACGTGCGGCCGCAGCGGTGAACCACCCCGTCCCGCTCGACCGGATCCGCGCGGTCAGCGACGCGGCCGCCGCCGTCGACGGGGTCGAGCCGCTCGACGAGGGCACCTGGCTCGCGCTGCGCGGCGACGCCGAGGGCTGGACCGTGACCGCCACCGACGTCGGGTTCGCGCTGACCCACGGCGAGGACCTGCACCTCGTCATCCACCCCGACGCTCGGGGCCGTGGCCTTGCCGGTGGGCTGGTGAGCCAGGTCGCGGGTCCGTCGCAGGCGTGGTCGCACGGTGACCATCCCGCCGCCGCGGCCCTCGCGGCGCGGTTCGGCTACGAGCGGGTGCGCGACCTCTGGGTGATGCGCCGCCCGACCAGCGACCCGCTGCCGCCGCCCACCGACGTGCCCATCCGGGCCTGGACCCCGGCCGAGACCGACGAGCTGCTCCGCGTCAACGCCGCCGCGTTCGCCCACCACCCCGAGCAGGGGGCGATGGACCACGCCAACCTGGCGGCCCGGATGGCCGAGCCGTGGTTCGACCCGGCGGGGCTGCTGGTGGCGATGTCGGACGACGGCGAGCGCATGCTCGGCTTCCACTGGACCAAGCAGCACTCGGCGGACCTCGGCGAGGTCTACGTCGTCGGCATCGCGCCCGAGGCGCAGGGCCGCGGCCTCGGCCGCGCGCTCACCCTGGCCGGGCTGCACCACCTCGCCGGGCTCGGCGTCGCGGAGGTCCTGCTGTACGTCGAGGCCGACAACCACGCCGCCCGTGCGACGTACAGCAAGCTCGGCTTCACCCACGCCGACGCCGACACGCACGTGATGTATCGCCGGGAGGCGTGAGTCAGGCGTCGGCGCGCTCCTCGGCCGCTGCGTCGGCGTCCTCGCGGGCGGCCAGCACGAAGCGGTAGCCCACGTTGCGGACGGTGCCGATGAGGTGCTCGTTCTCGGGGCCGAGCTTCGCGCGCAGCCGGCGCACGTGGACGTCGACGGTGCGGGTGCCGCCGAAGTAGTCGTAGCCCCACACCTCCTGCAGCAGCTGCTGGCGGGTGAAGACCCGACCGGGGTGCTGGGCGAGGAACTTCAGGAGCTCGAACTCCTTGTAGGTCAGGTCGAGCGCGCGGCCGCTGATCTTCGCGGTGTACGTCGCGTCGTCGACCACGACCTCGCCGGAGCGGATCACGTGGGACGACGGGTCGGCCGCCTCGCGCGCGGCGGTGAGTCGCCCGATCGCCAACCGGATCCTCGCCTCGAGCTCGGCCGGCCCGCAGGTGTGGAGCACCACGTCGTCCATCGCCCAGTCGTGGGCCACGACGGCCAGCCCGCCCTCGGTGACCACCAGCAGCACCGGGACGTCGCTGCCGGTGGTGCGGATCAGTCGGCACAGGTCACGGGCGTGGGCCAGCTCCTGCCGGCCGTCGACCAGCACGAGGTCGGAGTCGGGAGCCTCGAGCAGCGCACTGCCCTCGGCGGGCAGGATCTTCACCGTGTGGCCCAGCAGGGCGAGGGCAGGCAGCACCTCGGCGGACGGCTGCAAGGCGCCGGTCAGCAGGAGCAACGTGCCCATGGTGGTCCTTCCCATGACGGAGGAATACGTAAGGATAGGGCTCGTGAGCACCTCCACGGGCCGGACCGGCGCGGCTGAGACGACTGTCACCGCCCGCTACTGGGCCGGGGCCCGGTCGGCGGCCGGGGTCGACGCGGACGTCTTCGACGTCGACGGGCCCACCACGCTGGCCGAGGTCGTACGCCGCGTGCTCGCCGCCCACCCGGGCGCCGACGTCGCCCGGACCATCGGCGTCTGCTCGGTGCTGGTGGACGACCGGCCGGCCGGCACCGACGACCCGGCGCAGGTCGTCGTCGCGCCGGGCGCGAGCGTCGAGTTCCTCCCGCCGTTCGCCGGCGGCTGAGCCGCCGGGCGGACTCGTCCCGGCGACCGACAACCAAACGGCTTGTCGGATCGTCACCACCCGTGTGCGAGTGCGCCGCATCGCGGTGGTTTGATCTCGACCGGTTGTGGGAAGTGCGGGCTGAGGACGACTCAGTCCGAAGTGATCACCTAAGTAGGGGGAAGTATGAGCAATGCCATTTCCCGGCGCCTCGCGCGCCGCATGACTGCGATGGGTGCGGGCGCCGCACTCGTCGCCGCGGGACTGAGTCTGGGGGTGATGGCCCCCGCCAACGCGGCTGCGACGGTGAACCTCGGCCTGATCGACGGCCAGGGCAACCCGGTCTCGGGCAACGTGACCATCTACCAGCAGGGCTCCGGCGGCACGTTCTCCTACTGGGGCAACGACTTCGTCGAGGCGAGCGGCTACCTCGAGACGCAGCTGCCCGACGGCGTCTACAAGCTGAGCTACAGCAGCGGCACCTACATCGAGTACTACAAGGACAAGGCCGACCAGGCCACCGCCGACACCTTCACCGTCAGCGGCACCACGGCCGTCTCGCTCGGCCAGTGGACCATCGACCAGCCCTACCTCACCGGCACGGTGACCAACGCCGCGGGCAAGCCGCTCGCCGGCGTCGAGGTCAACGCGCTGGACGCCGTCGAGGGTGACTACGCCGGCACCGGCTACACGAACGTCAACGGCGTCTACAAGTTCCCCAGCCAGGCCGCCCCGGTCAAGGTGGCCTACTCGGCCAACGGCTACGCCACCGAGTACTACAACGACAAGGGCAACTTCGCCGAGGCCGAGCCGGTCGCCGCGACCGCCGCGGGCGCCGTGCTCAACGTCGTGCTCACCGCCGGCGGCTCCATCAGCGGCCAGGTCACCAGCGACGCCGGTGCCCCGCTGGAGTTCATCCGGGTCAGCAGCTCGAGCGGCGGCAGCGACTACACGGACAAGAACGGCATCTACACGATCAAGAACGCCTCCGTGGGCGGCCAGACGATCCAGTTCTCGGACCCGATCGGTGAGTACGCCTCGGAGCTGTTCAACAACATCACGACCACGGGCGACCCGACCCCGGTCGTCGTCGGTCCCGACCAGGCCGTGGGCAACATCAACGCCAACATGACCCCCAAGCCCGCCGACCCGAGCAAGACGGTCGAGCTGACGGGCTCCGTCAAGGACAGCCTCGGCGCGCCGATCGTCGGAGCCGTAGTGTCGGCTCACACCACGCCGGGCATCCCGACCGACCAGCGTAGCGTCGAGACGGTCTACTCCAACCGCCAGGGCGTCTACAGCTTCACCGAGCTCGAGAAGGTCCAGGGCGAGAACCAGTTCAAGGTCCAGGCCGGTGCCGACGAGCAGGGTGACGACGACGCGTTCGAGCTCTTCTCGACCTGGTTCGGTGGCGGTCAGAACTACGACGGCTCGCCGGCCGTGACGGTCACCCCGGGCACGCCCGTCGGGGCCGTCGACTTCGTCCTCGACCGTGCCGGCGGCATCGCGGGCTCGGTGACCGGCATCGCCGGTGCCCCGCTGAGCCCCAGCGTCAGCGCCTTCGGTCCGGTGGACGGCCAGTTCGCCTCGGTCGGTGCGGTCTTCGAGGCCGACTCGACCTTCGAGTCCCGCTCGATCCGCCCGGGCACCTACAAGATCCGCTTCGACGACAACACCGGCTACCACGCCGGTGAGTGGTGGAAGGACAAGTCGGCGATCGACGACGCCGTCCTCGTGACCGTCAAGGCCGGTCAGGTCACCAGCGGCCTGAACGCCGTCCTCGGCAACAAGCTCGCGGCCACCGAGCGGCCCGAGATCCCCGGCTACCCGTGGGTGGGCAAGCCCGTGACCGCCGACCCCGGCGCATGGAACCTGCAGACCGACACGGCCTTCAAGTACCAGTGGCTCGTCGGCACGACCGTCGTCGGCCAGGGTGACACGTTCACCCCGACCTCCGCGCAGATCGGCGACCGCCTCACCCTGCGCGTGACCGCGGAGAACGGCCGCCTCGTCGGCACCGCCACCTCGGCCCCGTCGGCCAAGATCGGCTACCAGCCGAAGGTGAAGGTCAAGGTCAAGGGCGGCCAGGCCTCCTTCAAGGTCAAGGCCAGCCCGGTCAAGGCCAAGAAGGTCAAGGGCTCGATCGTCGTCAAGGAGATCGTCAAGGTCACCGACAACGGCACCGTGAAGTACAAGAAGGTCGCCAAGGCCAAGATCAAGAAGGGCAAGGGCGCCGTCTCGCTGGGCAAGCTGAAGAAGGGCAAGCACAAGCTCGTCTTCTTCTTCACCGGCAAGGGCAGCGTCGGCTCGACCGAGGTCGCCAAGAAGGTGAAGGTCAAGCGCTGACGCGCCGAGCCTGAGCACCACCCGATGCACCAGGCGATGCCCCGACGAAGCGATTCGTCGGGGCATCGTCGCGTCCGGGGTCGCGTGCGTCCGCCCTCGTCGGGGGGAGGGCGAACAGGGCGAGCGTGATGAAGAACCACAGGTGCCGGTCCCAGATGATGTTCTCCAGCATCCCGAGCACGAAGTAGCCCGCGAGCGCGGCCAGGACGCTGGCGCGCAGGGCGTCCTCGCGGCGTACGCCGAGGACGAGCTGTCGGACGAGGAGGGTGCCGATCGTCCCCCAGATCGTCAGGAAGCCCAGCACCCCCAGGACGCCCCCGACGTTGGCCGACTCGAGCAACAGGTTGTGGGCGTCGAGGCCCTGGTCGAACCCGAGCCCGGTCCACGGGTGGCGCCCGATCTCCTCGATCGCGTCACGCGCCTTCTGGACGTGGTCGGCGTTGCTCAGGTCGACGTGACCACTGAGCTCGCCGCGGCCCAGCAGCCGGAAGACCGTGCTGCCCTGCGGCATGAACGGCATCGCGACGACCAGCGCGACGGCGCCGGCCACGCCGAGGGCGAAGGCGGCCCGGATCGCCGGCCAGCGGCCCAGGAGGGCGAGGTAGCCCAGCGCGGCCATCGTGCCCAGCAGGGCGGAGCGGCTGCCGGTGAGGAGACCGCCGTACCCGCAGACCACGAACAGGACGGCCGCCGCGAGCCGGGCCCGGCGGTCGCGGGTCGAGACGAACCAGCCGACGGCGACCACGGAGCCGAACATCGCGGCGAGGGCGAGGTGCATCTGGTGCTCGCTGAATCCCATGGCTCGCTGGAAGTAGGAGCTGGTGCGACCGGCCATCGCCCCCAGCGAGCTGATCGCGGCGCCGGCGGCATACATCAGCGCGAGGTACGACGCGGCACGAGGACTCGGGTCGAGGACGCTCAGCAGGCCCATCACGACGGGGGCGCCGATCAGGAAGCGGAGCATCGCGCCGGTCTCGTCCCACGACCCGTCGGCCATCGTGCCGAGGAACCCGCCGGCGGTCAGGAGCAGCACGCCGGTGAAGACGACGAGCACCTGCGGTGGCATGCGCAGCCGCGGCAGCAGCGGCAGGCAGACCGCGGCGAGCGCGACCAGGGCGAGGTCACCGACGGCGGTCGAGTGGAACGGCCGGATCCCGTTGAGGGGCTGGAGCACGGCGACGACCCCGACCGGCAGGAGCAGCGACGTCCCGAGGCGGGCGTGCATCGACACGGTCAGGACCGCGAGCAGCACCACCCCGGCGCCCAGCAGCCCGATGACGATCGCCCCGCTCACGGCGGCCAGACTAGTCCGGCTCGAAGCGGGCGCGGTGTGATACTTCACTTCCGCACCAGGAGCCGGAAGGACGCCCATGACGATCAGCCAGTACGCCCGTCGCATCCTCGCGAGGTGGCGGCTCCTGGCCCTGGTCACGGCGGCGGTGCTCGCCGCGGCCGTCGTGGTGACGCTGACGACCCCCGTCACCTACACGTCGTCGTCCCAGCTCTACGTCGCGAGCCTGAGCGACCAGCCCGACATGGAGTCGGTGCAGGCCGCAGGTCTGCACGCGCAGGGACGGATGTACTCGTACGCCGCCGTCGCGGGCTCGCAGCAGATGGCCAGCCTGGTCGCCGACGACCTGGGCGAGGACGCCATGGACGACGCGCTGATCCGCACCGAGGTGCCCTACGGCACGGTGCTGATCAACCTCACGGTCACCGCCCCGACGGCCCAGCGGGCGCAGGACATCTCGCAATCGGTCGCCGACAACTACAACACCCTGCTCACCGACGTCGAGGGCGCGCGCGCCACCGAGCTGAAGGTCGGCGTCTCCACGGTCAACCAGCCCTCGCTGCCGACCAGCCCGTCGTCGCCGAAGATCGCCCTCAACCTGCTCGCGGGCCTGCTCGCCGGCCTGGCGCTCGGGATCGCCGTCGCCGCGGTGCGCGACCTGCTCGACACCAGCGTCCGCGCCGACGAGGCCGACGCCCTGGGCACGCCGGTCCTCGGCCGGCTCCCGCGGATCGGCGAGGGTGACCGGACCCTGGTCGCCGGCTCGGAGACGCCGGTCGCCGAGGCGGTCCGGCGGCTGCGCATCCGGATGGAGACCGGCCACCACCGGCTGGTCCTGGTCGCAGCCGTCGACCGGGGCGACGCCGCCGCCGTCGCCACCCTGCTGGCACAGTCGCTCGCGCAGGCGGGACGGGAGGTCTCGCTCGTCGACGCCGACCTGCGGCACCCGGTCGTGGCCGAGCGGCTCGGCCTGACCGCGACCCCCGGGCTCGACGCCGTGCTGCGCGGCGAGGCCGACCTGGCCCCGGGGGTGGTCACGACCGCCGACGGGCTCCGGGTGCTGGCGGGAGACCGCGCCGCGACCGGCGCGCTGGAGCTGGTCGACTCGCCCGCGATGGGACGGGTGCTCGACGAGCTCGGTGCCGACCGGCGCCACGTCGTCGTGCTCGCCCCCGCGCTCGACGCCGTCGCGGACGCTGCCGCGCTCGCTCGCCGTGTCGACGCCGTGCTCCTGGTGGTCGAGGCGGGCCGCACCCGGCAGGCCGACCTGACGCGCACGCTGACGGAGCTCGACCCGCGCACCGAGGTGTTCCTCGTCGTCACCGGCGCGTGAGGTGACGGCCGCCGTGCGGCACCCGGCCGTCGCGGTGCTCGCGTCGTCCGTGGTCGCCCAGCTCGCGCTGCTCGTCTCCGGCCCGCTCGTGGTGCGGCTGCTCGGGGTGCCAGGGCGCGGCGAGCTGGCCCTCGCGTGGAGCGTGGTGCTGGGCGCCAGCCAGGTCGCGATGCTCGGCCTGCCGACCGCGGTCACGTGGTTCGCCGCGAGCCGGGGGATCGAGCCGGTGCGGATCGTGAGCGGCGTGCTGAGGGGCTACCTCGTCCAGGTCGCGGTGAGCGCCGTCGCCGTCGCGGGGGTCGTCGTCCTGCTGACCGGCGGCGGCTGGGTCCGCGGGGTCATCGCCCTCGCAGGCGTGCTGGCGCTGATGCTCGCCGTGCTCGGGCTCGCGGCGCTCCAGGGGCTGGGCCGTTTCGGTGCGTTCGCAGTCCTCCAGGCGCTGCCGGCCGTGTCGTACGCCGCGGTGGTGGCCGTGCTCTGGGTCCGCGACGCCGGCTCGGTGACGACGCTGCTCGCGCTCAGCCTCGCCGGCTGGGCGGTCGTGGCGGCCGTGTCGCTCGCCCTCGGGCTGCGGTCGTCCGGCAACGAGCCCACCGCGCTGCCCACCCCGGAGCAGACGCGCGCCTACGGTCGTCGTGCGGCGATCGCCGGGCTGGCACCGATCGACACCCTCGGCCTCGAGCAGGTGCTGCTCGGGCTGGTGGCGAGCCACTACGTCCTGGGGCTCTTCGTCGTGGGGTGGGCCTTCGAGACCGGGCCGGTGATGGTGCTGGCGGCGCTCGCCGCGTTCGTCGGTCCGCGGCTGAGCACCCTGGCGGGCGGCCACCGGGAGTTCGTACGGCGCTGGCTGCTGGTCTCCGTCGCTGTCGGGGTGGTGGTGTGCGCGGCGATCCAGCTCGTGCTCGCGCCGGTGCTGGTGTGGGCGTTCGGACCCGAGGCCGAGCCGGCGCTGGACCTGGCGCGGGTGCTGACGGCGGCGGGCGTGCTGCTGGGGCTGCGACGGGTGACCGCCTCCTGCCTCGTGGGGCTCGGCCGGGCGAGCGGCGCGACCGCAGCCGAGCTGGCGGGGCTGGCGACGATGGTGGTCGGCATGCTGGCGAGCTCGCCCGGCGACCACCCGCTGCGACCGGGACTGGTGCTCCTCGCCGCGGGGGCCGTGACGCTCGTCGGCCAGGCGGTGCAGCTCGTCAGAGCACTGAACGGACCAGCTCCCGCGTCCCGCTGACCGTCCTCGCCCAGGTGAAGCTCGCCGCGTGATCGATCGCC
Source organism: Nocardioides currus (assembly GCF_003057875.1). Taxonomy (GTDB): domain Bacteria; phylum Actinomycetota; class Actinomycetes; order Propionibacteriales; family Nocardioidaceae; genus Nocardioides; species Nocardioides currus. Next base: position 30,482 of record NZ_PYXZ01000002.1, read on the forward strand.
GCGGCGACGACCGCCCCGTCGGCGGCCAAGGCCTCACGCGTCGCGCGTGCGACCTCGTCGGGGGTCCATCCGGTCATGGCGAAGGCGTGACCGCCCGCCACCTCGAGCATCGCCGGGTCGGGCCCGACCACCACCGGGACGCCCAGCCGCATGCCCTCCAGCACAGGCAGCCCGAAGCCCTCGAAGTCCGACGCCATCACGACGACGGCGGCGCGCCCCAGCCACGCGGCGTACTCCTCGTCCGGCACATAGGGGTCGCCGAGGACGACCAGCTCGGGTGCATCCGGCCCGAGCACTCGCCAGCCGGCGCGCACCAGGTCGGCGTTCTTATTGGTCTGGTGGGCGAAGGTCACCACCGGCCCGGTGCGAGCGCCGGCGCCCGGCGTGCCGGCGACGTGGTCGGCGCCGTGGTGCACGACCGCGCTCGGCGTCGACCTCGTGCGCGGGTGGACCGTGTGCAGGTCGTCGAGCGTGCGGCGGCTGATCGCGAGGTGCGCGTCCGCGAGGGCGTAGCCGCGGGCGTAGGACACGCGACGCAGCACGCGCCGTACGCGACCGAACTGGTCGGGTCGGAGGTCGTGGCGCAGGTCGTGGACCACGACGACGAGAGGCGCGCCGAGCCGGCGCACCGTGGTCGAGGGCAGGGTGGCGAGGACGGCGTCGGGGCGCAGCTCGCGCACCAGCCGCGGCAGGTGACGGCTCTGCGCCACGGCGCGGGACAGCGATCGACGGTGGCCCAGCGGCACCCGGTGGGCGACCACGCCGTCGGGCACCGGCAGGTGCGAGTCGTCGGCGAGGAGCACGTGCACCTCGTCGTCGGGGGCCGTCGCCGGCCAGGCCGCGAGGAGGTGCTGAGCGTAGGTCCTGATCCCGCCGAAGTCGGCCGGCAGGGCGTCGACCAGGATCTTCACCGGATCCTCACCGGCGCACGAACAGGGTGTCCGACTGGAGCAGGCGACCGTCGGCCCCCGAGATGCCGGCGTCCCAGGTCCACGGGTCCAGGCCACGGCGCTCGAGTCGCTCGGTGAGGTCGGCGCCCGTCGCCTGACCCGTGTAGAGCTCGGCCCAGGAGAGCTCGAGCTGGATCGCGGCGAACGCGTCGAGCAGGTCGTCGGCGCCGTCGAGGACGGCGGCCTCGAAGCCCTGGGTGTCGACCTTGAGCAGGGCGCGCGCGGGGTCGATGCCCTCCTGCTCGACCAGCCCGGTGATCGTCACCACCTCGACCTCGAGCTCGCGCACCGTGCGCGAGGCCGGGTCCGCGGCGAGGTGGAGGTCGGTGAGAGGCAGCAGCGAGGACGAGTAGGAGTTGGCCGACACGTGGATGGTCGCGCGTCCGGGTTGAGCGCCGGCGGCGACCCGGTGGCCGGTCCAGTCGTCGTCGGAGCGCATCCTCCGCGACAGCCGGCCGAAGGCGTCCGGCAACGGCTCGAGCGAGACGATGCGACCCGCGAACCCGGCGGCGCGGACCATCGCGGCGTACTGCCCGACGTTGGCGCCCACGTCGACCACCGTGTCGATCCCGCGGCTGGCCAGGGTCTGGGCGACGCGACGCACGAACGGCGTGCGCCCGAGGTCGAGGTCGGCGGTCAGCAGCGCGCGGCGCAGGGCGAGCTTCACGTGCTCACGGGCCGCGCCCACTCGTCCGTTGTAGCTCATGTGCGTACTCGCTTCGCTCCGTGCGCGCATGAGGCACCGTCCGCGCTGTGTCGGATGATTCGCTCCCTTCGGTCGCTCATGCCGGCCTCCTCTCGCGTGGGAGGGTACGCCGCACGGAGGCCGCCCTCGCGGTGCACGGCGCCTCGACGGCACGGAACAGCAGCTCGCCGGCGACGAGGCTGGCGAGGAGACCGAGCAGGCACATGACGACCAGGGCCGCCGTCTCGCCGGGCACCTCGTCGACGCCGGCACGCCACACCAGCTCCAGGGCGACGGCGTGCAGGAGGTAGGTGCTGTAGGAGCGCGAGCCGAGCCGCTGCGGGCCACGTCGGGCGAGCAGGTCGCGCAGCGCGCTCGGTCCGCCGACGAGGTCGCCGCGCAGGATCCACAGCAGCAGGACGGGCGCCACGACGCAGTCGACGACGAGGTAGCGGGTCGCGCTCGAGGAGAGGTCGCCCAGGAGCAGCACCGCCCCGGCGACGAGCAGGAACGACGCGCCGATCGCACCGGCGAACGCCGGCGTGACCTCGAGCGGTCGCTGGCGGCGTACGCCCGACCAGAACGCCGCCATGAACGCGAGCACGAAGTGCGGGGCGATGAACCCCGGGGCGAGGAACGCGATCGCGAGCGTGCCGAGGACGCCCGCGACGAGCACGGTCGCCTCGCGACGGAACAGCACCACCAGCGGGGCGAGGAGGTAGAGGTGGAGCTCGACCGGCACCGTCCACAGCGGGTGGCTGATCGGGACCATGCCCGCGAGGTCGGTGACGAGCAGCAGCGTGGCCCAGGTCCGCTCGGGGGTGAACGGCAGGCCGGTGTCCCAGTGGGATCCGTGCGGCTCGGCGAGCCCGAGCCACGCCATCGCGGCGATGGTCAGCAGGACGGCGATCCAGTACGGCGGCAGGATCCGCCAGCAGCGGCGGAGCGTGAAGCGGCGCAGGTCACCGTCCCAGTGCCGGCCGAGCAGGAAGCCCGAGAGCACGATGAAGCTCAGCAGCGACAGCCGGGCGGCGACGCCGAGCGGGAGCATGAGCGCGTGTTGGACCGGTGTCGGGTCGGCCGGGACGACGGTCAGGACGGCGTGCCACACGACCACGACGACCAGCGCGACCCCGCGGATGCCGTCGCTCCACGGCAGCGGGGGGAGTCGGCGTCGTGCGCCGGCCGGTGCTGTCACCGGTGGTGCCGCGCGGTGATCCCGAAGGTGCAGCGCATCGAGGTGCGCTCGCCCAGCCGCTGGAGGAGACGGCTCTGGGTCGACCAGTACTCGTCGAGCTCGGCGTCCGCGAAGTGCTCCTCGAGCAGGCCGACCAGCGCGTGCTGGTCGACGCCGTCGCGCACGGTGTGGAACTCGACCATGTCGGAGGCCTCGGTCTCGACGAAGCCGTGGCGCAGGCGTCGCCAGCGGGTGGCGAGGCCGCGTCGCAGGTTGCCCTGGGCGATACGCCAGGCGAGGTAGCTGGCCTGCTCGGTCGCGTGGGTGACCCGCGAGCGGGCGGGATACCAGGTCGGGTCCATCGTCGAGTAGAAGGCGCTGCCCGCGGGCATCACGGCCACGAGCTCGCCGACGGCGCCGAGGTAGTCGGGGATGTGGTGCAGGACCGAGACGTAGACGAGGGCCTCGCACCCCGCGGCGACCAGCTCCGTCGCGGCGGTGCCGTCGGGGTCGTGGACCACCCGGATGCGCGGGTCGTCGGCGAACCGCTCGCGGAGGACCTCGGCGCTCGGCCCGCTCATCTCGGTCACCGTCACGGTGGCGCCGGCCGCCAGCAGGGCCGCGGTGAAGGTGCCGTGGCCGGCGCCGACCTCGACCACCCGGCACCGGTCGTGCCGGTCGAGCAGGCCGGCCACGAGGTCGTGCAGCTGCTCCTCGATGCGCGCGGTGAGTCGGGCGTGCGTCAGGTGCGGGGATCCGTAGGCGTAGTCGCGACCGGCGCCGTAGTCCGACTCCTGCATCTGTGCCATCGACTTCTCCACCCGCACAAGCGTGAAGGATGGCACAGTGACCCCACTCACTGCCGGTCGTTGACCGGTGCAGGGCGAACGGAAGGGTCGACGTGCACGCAGAGGTCCTGGTTGCCGGTGGTGGCGGGTTCATCGGCGGTCATCTCGTGGCGCGCCTGCTCGCCGAGGGGCGCAGTGTGCGCAGCGTCGACGTGAAGCCGCTCGACGAGTGGCACCAGCTCCACCCGGCGGCGGACAACGTGGTCGCCGACCTCTCGCTGCTCGACTCCGCGATGAGCGCGACGAGAGGGGTGGGTGAGGTCTACATGCTGGCCGCCGACATGGGCGGCATGGGCTTCATCGAGAACAACAAGGCGGCGTGCATGCTGTCGGTGCTGACCAGCACCCACATGCTGCAGGCGGCCCGGGCCCACGACGTCGAGCGCTACTTCTACTCGTCCTCGGCGTGCGTCTACCCGGCCGGGCTCCAGGACACCGCCTGCGTGACCGCGCTCCGCGAGGACGACGCCTACCCGGCGATGCCCGAGGACGGCTACGGGTGGGAGAAGCTCTTCACGGAGCGGATGTGCCGGCACTTCCTCGAGGACTTCGGCCTCGAGACCCGCGTCGCGCGCTACCACAACGTCTACGGACCCGAGGGCACGTGGGACGGCGGCCGGGAGAAGGCCCCCGCCGCCGTGTGTCGCAAGGTCGCCCTCGCCGTGATCACCGGCGATCACCGGCTGGAGATCTGGGGGGACGGTCACCAGACCCGCAGCTTCACCTACATCGACGACTGCCTCGACGGCACCGACCTCGTGATGCGCGGCTCCAGTCCCGACCCGGTCAACATCGGCAGCGCCGAGCTGGTGAGCATCAACCAGCTCGTCGACATCGTCGAGCAGATCGCCGGCGTCAGCTGCGAGCGGACCCACCTCCTCGACGCGCCCCTGGGCGTGCGGGGCCGCAACAGCGACAACACGGTGGTGACCGAGCGCTACGGCTGGGCGCCCACGACGTCGTTGTACGACGGCCTCGAGTCGACGTACGCCTGGGTCCACGACCAGCTCAAGCGGTCGATGGGCTGACGTGCGGATCCTGGTCTTCGACTTCAGCGGACATCCCTTCCAGGCCCAGCTGAGTCGCGAGCTCGTGCGTCGCGGGCACGACGTCGTGCACTCGTGGTGCGCCGCCTACGTCAGCGGGCGCGGCCAGCTCGCCGCGAAGCCGGGGGAGACGGTGCGGTTCGAACCCGTCTCGACCGGCCGCTCGATCGCCAAGACGAGCTACCTGCGCCGGTCGCTGCAGGAGGTGCGCCTCGGTCTCGACCTGGTGCGCCACGTGCTGCGCCGTCGCCCCGAGGTCGTGCTGGTGGCCAACACGCCGATCCCGATGCTGGTGATGCTCGGTGCCGTGCTCGCCGTGCGCCGTACACCCTTCGTGCTGTGGCACCAGGACGCCCAGGCGCTGGCGGTGTCACGGCTGGCCGGCACCAAGCTGTCCCCGGTCTTCGGTGTGCTGGCCCGCGTCCTCGGGTGGGGTGAGCGGTGGGCCTCGCGTCGTGCGAAGGCGGTCGTGGCCATCACGCCCGCCTTCCTGGCCGTGCACGAGGAGTGGGGGACCGCGGACAAGGTGACGGTGATCCCCAACTGGGCACCGCTCGACGAGATCACCCCCAGACCGCGGGACAACGACTGGGCCGCCCGCCACGACCTGGTCACCGAGCGCACACTGCTCTACTCCGGCACGCTCGGGCTCAAGCACGACCCCGAGCTGCTCGTCGGGCTCGCTGCGGCCGTCCGGGGGCACGGGACCCCTGTGCGGCTGGTCGTCGTCAACGAGGGTCCCGCCGAGCCCGTCGTGCGCGCCGCCGCCGAGCGCCACGGCGTCCCGCTCACGCTCCTGCCGTTCCAGGCGTACGACGACCTGCCCGACGTGCTGGCGGCTGGGGACCTGCTCGTGGTGCTGCTCGAGCAGGACGCCGGTGAGTTCTCGGTGCCCTCCAAGACCCTGTCCTACCTCGCCGCCGGACGCCCCGTGCTGGGGCTGATGCCACCCGAGAACCTCGCGGCCCGCTTGATCGCCGACGCCGGCGGTTATGTCGCCGGCCCCCATCGCTCGGCACTGGCCGCCGCCGCCGCGTGGGCGGACCGACTGCTGCGCGACCCCGCCCGCCTCGCGCAGCTCGGGTCCGAGTCGCGCGCGCTCGCCGAGCGCGAGTTCGGACTCGCCCGGAGCGCCGAGGAGTTCGAGCGGATCCTCACCGCTGCGGTTGGCAGGTGGATACCAGATCGGCCGTTTTCGGTTGCCGACCCGAGCTCGTAGGTAACTGGTTACCAACCGAGTGGGGTGGGGGCGCAGAAATGGCCGATTCGGTATGCACCTGCCAACCTCAGCCGCGGCGGGGCACCCCGCTCCCGCCGATGAACGCGAACCGACGGGTGGAGTCAAGGACGTCGTCGTCGCTCGCGGGCTCGGGAGGACCGTTCTCGACGTAGGTCAGCTGACAGTGCCGGGTCAGCAGGTCGTGGGCCGCCTCCAGGGCGAGTGGCTCGTGGGTGGCCGTCACCATCTGTCGCAGCCCGCGGACCAGCACCAGGGTGTGGGTGAGCGTGGGGACATCGCGACAGGCCGTGACGCGGTGGAGCCGCTCGAGCTCCTGTCGCTCCCACTGGGCGATCCGCGAACCGACGAGGTCGTGGTGGCGTCCGTGCTCCTGCAGGGACAGCCAGACACGGGTCCACTCGACCTCGTCGCCGCTCAGCGGCAGGAACAGTCGCAGGCACGAGGCGATGTCGAGATCGGCTGCGCCCTGGAGGATGGGACGGCCCTCGACACGCAGGCGCGACGTCTGACCGAGGTGCACGAACCACCGACGGCCGATGGCCTCGGTGAGCTGCTCCCACATCTGTGCCGTCGTGCCGAACCACGTGAGGACGGCGGCCGGCGTGACCCGCAGGTGGCCAGCGAGCGACCCGGCGGAGATGCTGCGGCAGCCGCCCGCAGCGATCATCGCGATGGCCACGTCGGCACAGTTCTCGGCGCGGTTGAACGACGCCGGACGCATGATCGGTGAGTCGCGTGTGAAGAGGGCGTTGGACGACATGTCTGAAGCGGACCACGAACGGCGCTCCTGTGGCCCGGGTCGTCCACAGGCGATCTCAATGGATGGAACGGCTATCCATGATGTGAGACGAACCGGGGGCGGCTGCGGCGTCCGCCCTAGAGTCGTCAGCATGTTCTCGACCATGCTGACCAAGCGCCGCGCAGTGGACCACTGCCGCACGCGCTCGGCGCTGTGTCGAATGCCCTGACGAGCCCGCACTCGATTCCTCGCTAAGTCCACTTGCTTTGTGGACTATTCTGGCGGGAGTGGGCTCGTTCCTGCGTGCTGCCACGGCGGCGCGCCCCGCGGTCCCTCACGCCGCCACCCGCCACAGCCCTCCAGCACTGCCTTCCAGCACTGCCTTCCAGCACTGCCTTCCACCGCACGCCACGCACGACACACCAAGGAGCACACCCCATGAGCCGCGAAGACGCACTCGTCACCGTCCAGTGGGTCGAGGACAACCTCGACACCCCCGGCGTCGTCCTGGTCGAGGTCGACGAGGACACCACGTCCTACGACAAGGGCCACATCCGTGGCGCCATCAAGCTCGACTGGACCACCGACCTCCAGGACCAGGTCCGCCGCGACTTCGTCAACAAGGCGCAGTTCGAGGCCCTGCTCTCCGAGCGCGGCATCAGCAACGACGACACCGTCGTGCTGTACGGCGGCAACAACAACTGGTTCGCCGCCTACGCGTACTGGTACTTCACGCTCTACGGACACGCCGACGTCAAGCTGATGGACGGCGGCCGCAAGAAGTGGGAGCTCGACTCCCGCGAGCTGACCGACGAGCTGCCGACCCGCGAGAAGACGACCTACACCGCGCAGGAGCAGGACACCTCGATCCGCGCCTTCCGCGACGAGGTCGTCGCGGCCATCGGCTCGCAGAACCTCGTCGACGTCCGCAGCCCCGACGAGTACGCCGGCCGCCTGCTGGCCCCGGCCCACCTCCCGCAGGAGCAGGCCCAGCGCGCCGGCCACGTGCCGACGTCGGTCAACGTGCCGTGGAGCAAGAACGCCAACGACGACGGCACGTTCAAGTCCGAGGCGGACCTGCAGGCGCTGTACGCCGAGGTCGGCTTCGACGAGAGCCTCGACACCATCGCGCTGTGCCGCATCGGTGAGCGCTCCTCGCTGACGTGGTTCGTGCTGCAGGAGCTCCTCGGCAAGAAGAACGTCAAGAACTACGACGGCTCGTGGACCGAGTACGGCTCCCTCGTCGGCGTCCCCGTGGCGCTCGGCGACGAGCCCGGGGAGGCATGAGATGTGCGGCGCCACTGAGGGCGGCCTCTCGCTCGACGGGGTCAACACCAAGATCGAGGCCGTGATCCAGGGCCAGGTCACGCGCTCGGGCGACCCCGTGCCCAACGCGTACGTGCGCCTGCTGGACCGCACCGGCGAGTTCACCGCCGAGGTCCCGACGTCGGCCACCGGCCACTTCCGGTTCTTCGCCGGCGACGGCGAGTGGACCCTGCGCACCCTGGCCCCGAAGGCCGAGCCCGTCGACACCCGCGTGGTGGCGGCGGTCGGCTCGGTCGCCGAGGTCGCGGTCGCGATCTGAGCACTGCATGACCGGAATCGTGATCCTGGGGGTGGCCGTCGTCGTGGCGGTCACCTTCGGGGTCTTCCGGCGCGCCACGGACGGTGCCTTCGCGGCCGAGTCCGAGAGCACGACCTGGACGCAGGTCAGCGCCGCCCTGCCGTCGGCGTCCCTCGGGGAGCGGGCCACCCTGGTCCAGTTCTCCTCCGCCTTCTGTGCCCCGTGCCGCACGACCCGTGTCGTGCTCGCCGACATCGCCGAGCAGCGCGACGGGGTCGCGCACCTCGAGGTCGACGCCGAGCAGCACCTCGAGCTCGTGCGGGCGCTCGACGTGCGGCGCACGCCCACGACCCTCGTCCTCGACGCGAGCGGCCACGAGGTCGCGCGCGCAGCGGGGGCGCCCCGTCGGGACCAGGTGCTGGCCGTCCTGCCGATCGGAGCCACCCCGTGATCGACCCCCGCGGACCCCGGTTCACCGCCGCCGTGACCCTCGTCGTCCTCGCGGTGGCCCTCCTCGTCCCGACCCCGGCCGCGGTGGTGGTCGTGGCCGGCCAGGCCGTCTTCTTCGCGATCGGCGCGGGCCTGGGCGTGCAGCACACCCCCACCGCCGTCGTCTTCCGCACCCTGGTGCGCCCTCGGCTGGCTCCACCGGCCGCGCTCGAGGACGCGCGACCGCCTCGCTTCGCCCAAGGTGTGGGCCTGCTGTTCACCGTGGCGGCCCTGATCGCGTTCGCCACGGGCGCCGTGCTGGTCGCCCAGGTCGCGATCGGCTTCGCGGTGGTCGCCGCCCTCCTCAACGCCGTGTTCGGGCTCTGCCTGGGCTGCGAGCTCTACCTGCTGGGCCTGAGGCTGCGCACGGCCTGATTGGGTCCGTCCACCGGTCGTGCGAGAGGATGCGCGACATGTTCCGATCGCGCTCCGCCGTACGCCGCTCCGCCGCCACCGCCTGCGTGGTGGCCAGCCTGCTCGCCGCGACCGCCTGCTCCGGCGGCGCGTCCGGGATCGAGCTGTCCGAGTCGGACTACGAGGACGGCGAGGGCATCTCGGCGAGCATGCTCCCGCAGATCGCGGCCCCCGGTGAGGACCCGGAGAAGTCCGACCGGGCGTCGTACGTCGTGGACGCGACCGTGGACGGCGCGGGCGCCGGCCAGGCCGTGGAGCTGCAGGTCGAGGACGGCGGCGACTGGAAGGTCGTCGACAGCGCGGACACCGACGACGAGGGCCGCGTCGCGCTCACCACCGACGAGACCGGCAAGCTCCGCGTCGTCTCCGACGGCGAGAAGGCGGTCGGCGTGCACGTCTCGACCGACGACGCCCTCCAGCCGGCGTTCGTCGACGAGTTCGACGAGTTCCACAAGGAGGCGTGGGGCACCCGCGACCAGGGCTACACCGGCGTCCGCCTGTGCTCCCGCGCGTCCGACGACGCCGTCGAGGTGGCGGACGGCACGCTGCAGCTGAGCGTGCTCGACGACCCCGACAAGGGCACCTGCAAGGTCAAGGGCAAGAAGTACGACTACCGCCTCAACGGCCACATCGGCAGCGGCTACAGCTTCCTGTACGGCGTCGCGGCCGCGCGCATCAAGTTCCAGGAGCTGCGCGGCCAGCACGGCTCCTTCTGGCTGCAGGGCTTCGGCTCCAAGCCGGTCGGCAAGGCCGAGGACACCGGCGCCGAGATCGACGTCATCGAGTACTTCGGCGACGACCACCCCGACGGCGGGCTCACCAGCTTCGTCTACTGGCACCCGACCGCCAAGGGCAAGACCGCCGGCGGCTGGCTGCCCGATCCCGACCAGTTCGGTGGCGACTGGTCCTCGAAGTACCACGTCTTCTCGGTGGAGTGGACCCCGGAGAAGTACGTCTTCCGCATCGACGGCCACGTCACCAACACGATCACCCAGGGCGTCTCCGGCGTCCCGGAGTTCCTGATCCTGAGCCTCCTCAGCTCCGACTACGAGCTCCAGCACCTCGGCGGCGACGACGAGCTGCCGCAGCGCATGGACGTCGACTGGGTGAAGGTCTGGCCCAAGCCGGCCGCCTGACGCGAGCGCCGTACACACGACGAGGCCCCCGACCGGACGGTCTGGGGCCTCGTGCGTCGCGGGCCGGGTGTCAGCTCGCGTTGTTGATCATGCCGGCGCCGACGGTGACGCCGGTGGCTTCGTCGATCAGGATGAAGGAGCCGGTGGTGCGGTTCTTGGAGTAGGGGTCGCACAGCAGTGGCACGGTGGTGCGCAGCTGGATGCGGCCGATCTCGTTGAGACCGAGCTCCTTGGTGTCCTGGTCGCGGTGCAGGGTGTTGACGTCGAGGCGGTACTGGATGTCCTTGACCATCGCGCGCGCGGTGCGGGTGGTGTGCTTGATGGCGAGCTTCTGGCGCGGACGCAGGGGCTCGTTGGTCATCCAGCAGACCATCGCGTCGATGTCCTGGCTGGGCTTGGGGGCGTTGTTGACGCGCGCGATCAGGTCACCGCGAGAGACGTCGACGTCGTCCTCGAGGCGCACCGTGACCGACATGGGCGGGAACGCCTCGGCGACCTCCTCGTCGAACAGGTCGATGCCCTGGATCGTGGACGTCATGCCGCTGGGGAGCACGACGACCTCGTCGCCCGGCTTGAGGACGCCACCGGCGACCTGGCCGGCGTAGCCGCGGTAGTCGTGGAACTCGTCCGACTTGGGGCGGACCACGAACTGCACCGGGAAGCGGACGTCGACGAGGTCGCGGTCGGAGGCCACGTGCACGTGCTCGAGGTGGTGCATCAGCGTGGGTCCGGAGTACCACGGCGTGTTCGCGCTGCGCTCGACGACGTTGTCACCTTGGAGCGCCGAGATCGGGATGACCTCGAGGTCGGGGATGTTGAGCTTCGTCGCGAACTGCGTGAACTCCTTGTGGATCTTCTCGTAGACCTCTTGCGACCAGTCGACGAGGTCCATCTTGTTGACCGCCAGCACGAGGTGCGGGACGCGGAGCAGCGAGAGGAGCACGGCGTGGCGACGGCTCTGCTCGGTGAGCCCCTGGCGGGCGTCGACGAGCACGAGGCCGAGGTCGGCGGTCGAGGCGCCGGTGACCATGTTGCGGGTGTACTGGATGTGGCCGGGGGTGTCGGCGATGATGAACTTGCGCGACGGGGTTGCGAAGTAGCGGTAGGCCACGTCGATGGTGATGCCCTGCTCGCGCTCGGAGCGCAGCCCGTCGGTCAGCAGCGCGAGGTCGGTGTAGTCGTAACCCTTCGAGACCGAGGAGGCCTCGACGGCCTCGAGCTGGTCCTCGAAGATCGACTTGGAGTCGAGCAGCAGGCGCCCGATGAGGGTGGACTTGCCGTCGTCGACCGACCCGGCGGTGGCGAAGCGCAGGAGGTCCATCTGACCGTGGTCAGAGGACGTCTGGGGGGTAGCCATCAGAAGTAGCCTTCCTTCTTGCGGTCTTCCATGGCCGCCTCGGAGAACCGGTCGTCACCGCGGGTCGCGCCGCGCTCGGTGACTCGGGCGATCGCGATCTCGTCGATGATCTCGGCAGTGGTCGCGGCGGTCGACTCCACGCAGCCGGTCTGCGACTTGTCGCCGACGGTGCGGAAGCGGACCATCTTGGTCTCGACCAACTCGTTGTCCTTCGGCTGCACGGCGTCGGAGACCGAGAGCCACATGCCGTCGCGCAGGATCACGTCGCGCTCGTGGGCGAAGTAGATCGAGGGGATCTCGATCTGCTCGCGGTCGATGTAGTGCCAGATGTCGAGCTCGGTCCAGTTGGAGAGCGGGAAGATGCGCATGTGCTCACCGGCGTGGATGCGGCCGTTGTAGAGGCTCCACAGCTCGGGACGCTGCATCTTGGGATCCCACTGGCCGAACTCGTCGCGGTGGGAGTAGACGCGCTCCTTGGCGCGGGCCTTCTCCTCGTCGCGGCGACCGCCACCGAACGCGGCGGTGAAGCCGTTGTCCTCGATGGCGTGCAGGAGGGCGCCGATCTGCTGGCGGTTGCGCGAGGTCTTGCCGTCGTCGATCACGATGCCCTGGGCGATCGCGTCCTCGACGCTGGCGATGTGGATGCGTGCGCCGAGGCGGTCCACCCAGTTGTCGCGGGTCTGGAGCACCTCGTCGAAGTCGAGGCCGGTGTCGACCTGGAGCAGCGGGAAGGGCAGCTTGGCGGGGTAGAACGCCTTCTCCGCCAGCCGCAGCATGACGATGGAGTCCTTGCCGCCGGAGAACATGAGGACCGGCTTCTCGAACTCGGCAGCGACCTCACGGAAGATGTGGATCGACTCCGCCTCGAGCTGGTCGAGCTGACTCAGCTGGTAGTCGGCGTGTGTTTGGGTCATGACAGACGGGATGCCTCTCTGGGGGACAGCAGCCCACATCGTAGCGAGGCCGGGCCCCAATGCCGCATCACGCATCCCGTCCAGTGGCCGGGGAGTCGAGGATCACGGTGACGGGGCCGTCATTGACCGCGTTGACCTGCATGTCCGCCCCGAACACGCCGCGCTGGACGGTGGTGCCCAGCCGCTCGAGCTCGGCGCACACGGCGGCGTACGACGGCTCGCTCACCGGGCCCGGGGCGGCGGCCTGCCAGGTGGGGCGGCGGCCCTTGCGCGCATCGCCGTACAACGTGAACTGGCTGACGACGAGGACCGGGGCGTCGACGTCGCCGACCGACTGCTCGTCCCGGAGGATCCGCAGGTCGCGGATCTTGCGGGCCATCCAGGTGATGTCGGCGTCGGTGTCGGTGTGGGTGACGCCGAGGTAGACCAGGAGGCCGGGGACGTCGATGGCGCCGACGACCTCGCCGTCGACGGTGACGCTGGCGGACAGGACGCGCTGGAGGACGGCTCGCACGGCCCCGAGCCTAGGAGCCGTCGGTGCGCTTCATCCCGACGAGGCCGGGCTTCCAGGCCGGGTCCTCGAGCTGCGCGATGGTGGGGGAGCCGAACATCGGCAGGCCCTGCCGCTTGCGGAGGAAGCCCCACACGACGGGCAGGGTCAGGAGCACGGCGATGCCGATGCCCGCGATCAGGAACGGGTGGGTCTCGTCCTCGCCGAGCGGTGCCCAGCCCGACTTGTCGAGGAGCGCGACACCGCTCATCGTCAGCACGATGACGATGCCGCGTCGGATGAACGACTGCGGCACGCGCGGGGCGAGCAGCGAGCCCAGGATGGTGCCGGGCACCGACCCGACGACCAGGGGGACGAGGATCGTCCAGTCGATGCCGTGGAGGGCGATGTTGGAGACCGCCGCGGCCAGCACGAGCGGCACGGCCTGCACGAGGTCGGTGCCGACCAGCTTCACGGCCGACAGGCCGGGATAGAGCATCAGCAGGGCGATCATGATGACCGAGCCCGAGCCGACGCTGGTGACGCCGACCAGCAGGCCGCCGAGCATGCCGACGAGCAGCGTGGGGACGACCCGGATCGCGGGGTCGTCGTCGGGGGCGTGGGCGCCGGAGCGCACGCGCAGCAGGTTGACGTAGAGACGGAGTGCATAGGTCGCCGCGGCCAGCAGGAGGGCGAACCCGATGCAGATCACCAGGACGTGGTTGAGCTGGTCGATGTCGTCGGTGAACCACGAGACGAGGTGGGGGCCCAGCAGCGCCATCGGGATCGACCCGATCATCAGCCACGTGGCCAGCTGCATGTTGGGGGAGCCCTCGCGGCGGTGCACGATCGCGCCGCCGCTCTTGTAGATCGCCGCGGCCGTCAGGTCGGCGGTGACGACCGTGGCCGCCTCGCCCACGCCCAGGAACAGCAGGGCCGGCGTCATCAGGGCGCCGCCGCCCATGCCGGTCAGGCCCACGACGACGCCGACGAAGAAGCCTGCTGCCAGGATCGACAACGCGGTGATGGTGATCAGGTCGGCCATCAGCTCTCCTCCTGCGTCGACGCGCCGGTCAGCGCCGGCACGACCAGCGCCAGCATCCCGGACATCCTGCCCGCTGCGGCCTCGGCGGACGCCGTACCGCGCCGGTAGGGATCGTCGATGTCGTCCTCGGGCAGGGGGCGGACCCGTCGCTCAGCCGCCTCGGCGATCAGTTCGCGGCCGTGCAGGTCGGGAGACTCCTGGGCGACGCGCGCGAACTGCCCGAGGGTGAAGGCCTTCCGCACGGCCCGCGGGTGCTCCTCGATGACGAGCGCCCGGTGGCTCGCCTCGGCGGTGAGGACGACGTCGGCCCACTCGACGAGGTCGCGGGTCAGCGGGCGGCTGCGGAAGGCAGGGTCGCTGGCGGACAGGGTCGCCGCCATCACCTCGTCCATCGGCTGGTCGACGAGGCCGTGGGTGCCGGCGCCTGCGAAGGTGATGGCCGCGTCACCGGCCAGGGCGCGGGCCGTCTGCTCCATGTAGGGCGAGCGGCAGATGTTGGCGGTGCAGACGAAGAGGACGTGGAGGTCGTCGTCGGTGCGCGGTTGCTCGGCCGAGGCCACGGCGGGGTCCTCGGCGGGGTCGTCGGTGGGGTACTCGGTGCGGAGGTCGAGGTGGCCGGACGCGGCCAGTGCGTCGATCACGTCGTCGAGGGCCGCCTCGATGGTGCGCCCGGTGGTGTCGACGCGTACGGCGGCGTCGTCGGGCTCCTCGTACGGCGAGGAGATGCCGGTGAACTCCGGGATCTCCCCGCGGCGGGCCTTCGCGTAGAGCCCCTTGCGGTCGCGGCGCTCGCACTCCTCGAGCGGGGTCGCCACGTGGATCAGGAAGAACGCACCACCCGCGTCCTCGACCATCTCGCGCACGTCGGCGCGGGTGCTCGCGAACGGAGCGATCGGGCTGACCACGGCGAGCCCGCCGTGCCGGGAGATCTCGGCGGCCACCCAGCCGATGCGCCGGATGTTGGTCTCGCGGTCCTCCTTGGAGAAGGTGAGCCCGGCCGACAGGTTGCGGCGTACGACGTCCCCGTCGAGGCTGGTGACGGTCCGGACCCCCTGCTCCAGCACGCGGTCCATCAGGGCGCGGGCCAGCGTCGACTTGCCGCTGCCGGAGAGGCCGGTGAAGAACAGCACCAGCCCCTGCTCGTCGGGCGCGGGCTGGTCGCGCTCGACGATCTCGGCGATCGCGGACGGGTAGTCGGGGTCGGCGTCACGGTCGGCGTCACGGTCGGCGAGGGCGTGCACCGGGTTGTCGCCTGCGTAGTTGGCCAGCACCCGGAGGCCGAGGGCGTGGTCGGCGGCGGCGTCGCCGTGGGCGGCCAGCGGGACGACGACCACCTCGGCGTCGGTGAGCAGGTCCGCGGCCGCGAGGGTGGCACGGACCAGGGCGACGGGCGACAGCGCCGGGGTGCCGTGGCCGGAGAGGGCGACGAGGAGCACGGGTCCGAGGCGGCGTACGTCCTCGAGGTCGGCGACCGTCAGCGCGTCGGTGACGGGGACCAGGGTGCGGTGCGGGTGACGCTCGCGGGTCTGCTGGGGAGTGAGGTGGAGCCGCCGGAAGGGGCCGTACTGCGCGTGCGTGAGGCTGGTGACCGCACCGCTCTGGGGGGCGAGCACCGCGAGCGGCAGGCCCTCGGGGTCCACCAGCTCGACCTCGGACGCCTCGGCGAGCGCCGCGGGGAGGTCGATGGTGATGACGCTGCCCGGCTCGCCGAAGCCCGTCAGCGGCAGCAGCGCGCCGGTCGTCAGCAGCTCCAGGTCGTCGAGCTCGCGGGGCGTCGGGCAGTGCTGGGGTGTGGACACGGGGTCAATCCTGCCAGTCGGCGGGCACTAGCCTTCCACCCATGTCGAGACCAGTCGTCGTGGCCGAGATCGTGCGTTCGGGGTTCGTGGAGGGGCACCACTACGGATCCGTGGTCGCCCTCGACGCGGCCGGCGAGGTCGACTGGTCGGTGGGCATGGTCGACGAGGCGGTGCTGCCGCGTTCGTGCAACAAGCCGATCCAGGCGCTGGCCATGGTGCGCGCCGGGCTGTCGCTGCCGCCCGAGCTGCTCGCCCTCGCCTGTGCCTCGCACTCGGGCGAGCCGTTCCACGTCGAGGGCGTACGCCGCATCCTGGCCGGCGCGGGACTCGCGGAGTCCGACCTGCAGACCCCGCCCGACTACCCGCTCGACGACGCCGCCCGCGAGGACGTCATCCGTGGCGGCGGCGGCAAGACGTCGATCCAGATGAACTGCTCGGGCAAGCACGCGGCGATGCTCGCGACCTGCGTCCTCAACGGCTGGTCGACCGAGGACTACCTCGACCCCGCCCACCCGCTGCAGGTCGCCATCGCCGAGACCTTCGCCGAGCTGACGGGCGAACCCGTCGAGGTCGTGGCCGTCGACGGCTGCGGCGCCCCGCTGCTGTCGACCTCGCTGACCGGCCTGGCGCGCGCCTTCCGGGCGCTCGCGGTCGCCACCTCGGGTCCGTCGGCGGAGGTCGCGGACGCGATCCGGGGCCACGCGGCGTACGTCTCCGGGACGACCCGCGACGAGCTCGCGCTCCTCACGGCGATCCCCGGCTCGATCGGCAAGGCGGGTGCGGAGTCCTGCTACGCCGTCGCCCTCCCCGACGGGCGGGCCGTCGCGCTCAAGACCGACGACGGGGCGCCCCGTGTGCGCCCGGTCCTGATGGCGGCCGCCCTCGAGCGCTCCGGCGTGCTGGACCTCGACGGCGTCGACGCCGAGGCCGTGCGCCGCACGGGCGAGCTGCCGCTGCTGGGCGGCGGGCGACCGGTGGGGGAGATCCGCGCCTGCTTCTGAGCCTGTGGTTCGGATCACGCTAGCAATGTTTGCATTTTGCTAACAACTGTTAGCACACTGGCAGCATGGCAATCGGCAAGGACGGGAAGACCGTCGTCGCATCCCTCGGGGACTTCCTCCGGGAGCAGCGCCTCGCGTCGCGCCTCTCCCTGCGGCAGCTCGCCGAGCAGGTCGGCGTCAGCAACCCCTACCTCAGCCAGATCGAGCGAGGGCTCCGCCGCCCGTCGGCCGAGGTCCTCCAGCAGATCGCCAAGGCGCTGCGGATCTCCGCCGAGCAGCTCTACGTCCGCGCCGGGATCGTGAGCCCCGTCGCGCACGGCGACCAGTCGGTCGAGCTCGCCGTCCTCGCGGACGCCGGTCTGACGGAGCGGCAGAAGCAGTCCTTGCTGGACGTCTACGCCTCCTTCCTCGCCCTCAACGCGGGGGAGCCGCGCGACCCGAGCTGACGCGCCCAGCGTCGTACGACCCACCACACCCCACCGAAGGAGCACCACCATGGCCAAGGCCACCCTCCCCAAGCCCGTCTACGCCTACGTCGGCGTCACCGACCTCGCCGTCGAGGTCGTCCGTGACCTCGTCGCCTCGACCCAGACCCGCCTCGCCGGCGTCCAGAAGGACGTCAACGCCCGCGTGGCCGACGTGCAGAAGACCGTCGCCGACCCGAAGGCGCTGCGCCAGCAGGCCGTGACCGTCGTCAACGCCCGCGTCGACGCCATCACCTCCGACGCGAAGGCCCGCCGCAAGGCGATCGAGGCCCGCGTCGCCGAGCTGCAGGCCACCGTCACCAAGGGTGCGGCCGACCAGGCCACCGAGACCTACGCCGAGCTCGTCAAGCGCGGCGAGTCGCTCGTCGGCCGCATCCGTCGCCAGGAGTCGACCACGGCGACCGTGAAGTCCGCCTCGACCACCGTGGCGAAGGCCAAGACCACCGCCACGCAGGCCAAGAAGGCCGCCGACGCCGAGGTCACCGCCACCAAGAAGACCAACAGCGCCGCCAAGACGGCCGCCAAGAAGGCCACCGCGAAGAAGGCCCCGGTCCGCAAGGCCGCCGCCAAGAAGACGACCACCGCGCAGAGCAGCGCCAAGGCCACCGTCACCGCGGCCAAGAAGACCGCCACCAACGCGGTCGCCGCCGCTGCCGACGCCGCCGAGAAGGTCGGCGACTGAAGAGAGGACGAGGGACAGCTGACGCTGTTCTGAGCCCCACGGCGTGATCCGAGGCCCCCGGCAGCTGCCGGGGGCCTCGTCGCGTCAGGGATCAGCGCGGACTGGTGACCTCGGCCAGGGCCGGTCGCGTGTCGAGGATGTAGACCAGCGCGGCGACCGTGAACGCGAGGTTGACGATCAGCACGCCGAGGAGGAGGTGCGCGACGAGGCCGATGCCGAGACCGATCGTCCAGGCGGCCTTGGTGCCGCGGCTGGCGGCGGGGTAGGCCTGTGTCGGGTAGAGCACCGAGTTGACGAACGCGAACCCCTTGACGACCAGCAGCACCAGGAACAGCACCAGTGTGACGTTGCCCTGGAGCTCGAAAAGATTCACAACCTCACCATACGTGGACGGATCGGTCGTTAGGGTTGTCGGCGTCATCACGCAACCGGACGGGGTTTTCAGCACATGTCGACGATGGACTCGGAAGAGCGGCCCTGGGGGTCGTGGCACGTCATCGACGAGGGTGATGGCTACAAGGTCAAGCGCATCCACGTGATGCCCGGCCAGCGGTTGTCCTACCAGACGCACGAGCACCGCTCCGAGCACTGGGTCGTCATCGCCGGCACCGCGACGTGCGTCGTCGACGGCGGCACGGTCGTGGCCGAGGCCGGTCACTCCGTCGACATCGCCCAGGGCGCCGCGCACCGCATCACCAACATGCACGACGACGAGCTGGTGATCATCGAGGTCCAGCGCGGCGCCTACACCGGCGAGGACGACATCTGCCGCCTCGAGGACGACTACGGGCGCTCGGACGCCACGGCCTGACCTCGGCCCGGCGTCGGCAGTTCGTCGACGATTCCGGTCCGCTGGGCGTCGGACTGCCGGCTGACATCGCGAACTGCCGACGTCAGGACGCGGACCGGGTGTTCACGATGTCGGCCAGCGCAGCGCGTACGTAGTCGGGCTGGTGCATGACTTCCTGCCAGGTGAACCGGACGACGACGAGGCCCCGTCGGGCGCATTCGGTGTAGCGCCGCACGTCGCGGCGGAACGCCGTCAAAGAGCCGTGGAACTCGAACGACTCTGCCTCGATCACGATCCCCAGCCGCTCGTCCATCAGGTCCACGCGCCCGACGCCGGCCAGCTCGACCTGGGGTACGGCGGACAGCCCGGCCACCGAGGCGCACAACCAGCGCAGGACGGACTCGAACGGGTTGGCCGCCCGCCCGTCGGCCAGCCCGACGACCCGGATCGCCTTGGACCGCCCCGTGCGTGGTGAACGTCGAGCGGCCGCCATCAGCTGCTCGCGGGTCACCTGTCCTTCCCGCAGTGCCGAGTCCGCGACGCACAACGCCGTCACCTCGTCGTACGCACGAGCACATGCGATGACGGTCGGCACCCGTCGTGTCACGTGGCTGGCGACGTCGCCGGACCTAAGGTCCTGCCAGTGCAGCTCCAGGTCACCGACCGGGACGCGCGAGCCGCGCGCCAGCGTGAGGCACGGCCGCTGCGGCGGGTCCTTCACTTCCAGCCCCAGTGCTGGGCAGCCGTCAGGTGCGAGGCGGTGCCGCCTGCCTCGATCGCCACGCGACGTACCTCCTGCAGGTCCGTCAGGACGTAGAGGTTGCGACGCAGGCGGCTGATGCGACCGCCGATCAGCGCGGCCTCTAGTCGATCGCGGTCGACGCACGCCTTCAGCTCACTCCAGGTCGCAACGCCTCCGCGCTTCCGGATCTCCCGCACCACGTCTCCCATGCGGGGAACATGCCCACGCGAGCGGCGCGATCCCCGTCGTCCACAGGCTGATCTGGCGTCGGCAGTTCAGAGCAGCCGGTGGGGCCCTGAGCGTGGACGGCGGGTGAATCCCGGTGAACTGCCGACGTCAGTCGGCGAGGTAGCGGTCGAGGGCGACCATCGCGTCCTCGGGCTCGAAGCCGGTGGCGCGGATCTTGGCCAGCGACATCGCCGAGCGCAGCGGGCGGGGGGCGAAGGGGCCGCCCTTCTCGAGCACCCCGGCGGCGTACGCCTCGGTCGTCGTCTCTGACACGTCGTCGCCCGAGCGACCGCTGCGCGTGAAGACCTCGCGCGCGATCGCGGCCCACGACATCTCGTCGCCGCCGTTGGAGAGGTTGTAGGTGCCGTAGGCCGCGCCCGAGTCGATCAGGTGCCGGGTGGCGCGTGAGAGCTCGGAGGTGAACGTCAGCCGCCCGACCTGGTCGGAGACGACCGACGGCGAGACTCCGTTGGCGGCGAGCGTGGCCATGGTGCGCACGAAGTTCTTGCCCTCGCCGATCACCCACGAGGTGCGCAGGAGGAAGTGGCGCGGCGCCGTGCCGACGGCGATGTCGCCGGCGGCCTTGGACTGCGCGTAGACCCCGAGCGGCGAGACGGGCTCGTCCTCGGTGTGCTCCTCGGCGGTGCCGTCGAAGACGTACTCGCTCGAGTAGTGCACGAGCGTGAAGCCGTGCGTCGCGGCGAGGTTGGCCAGGGTCGCGGGAGCGGTCGCGTTGGCCGCCCAGGCCGTACGGCGCCCGTCGGGCGTCTCGGCGAGGTCGACCGCGGTGTAGGCGGCGGCGTTGAGGACGACCGCGTACTCGTGCCAGGGCCACGCGGCGACCGCGGCGGCGTCGGTCAGGTCGAGCCGGGCGACGGTGCGATCACCCACGGAGCCCTCGGCGAGGTCCACGAGGTCGGAGCCCGGGAAGTCGGCCTGCAGGGCGCGACCGAGCTGGCCGAGCGCACCGACGATCAGCGTCTTCTTCGGCGCGATCGCGGTGGAGGGGTCGAGCGCCGGGTTGTGCTGGTCCTTCTCGCTGATGATCGCCTCGGCGAGCGGGATCGGCCACGCGATCGCCACGGTCGGGTCGTCGAGCGCCAGGGCCGGGTAGGTGATGCCGGGGCGCCAGTGCTCGTTGACGAGGTAGGTGTAGGCCGTGCCGTCCTCGAGCACCTGGTAGCTGTTGCCGACGCCGCGCGGGACGAAGACGGCGAGCGCCGTGTCCATCTCGAGGGTGAACGTCGCCCCGAACGACTCGCCCTCCCGCATGTCGACCCACGCACCGAAGATCCGCCCGGTCGCCAGCGAGACGAACTTGTCCCACGGCTCGGTGTGGATGCCGCGGGTCACGCCACGGTCCGAGTTGAAGGAGACGTTGTTCTGCACCGGGCCGAAGTCGGGCAGGCCGATGCCGACCATCTTCTCGCGCTGCCAGTTCTCCTTGAAGAACCCACGCGCGTCGTCGCGACGGTCGAGCCGCACCACGACCAGGCCGGGGATCGGCGTGGTCTCGAGGGAGGGGAGCGACATCACTGGCCCTTCTGGGCGTAGGCCGCCTCGACCGCTTCCTTCACCGGGCGCCACCAGTCCTGGTGCTCCTGGTACCACGCGATGGTGTTGGCCAGGCCGGACTCGAAGTCCTGGAACTGCGGCGACCAGCCGAGCTCCTGGCGCAGCTTGCCGGACTCGATGGCGTAGCGCATGTCGTGGCCGGCGCGGTCGTTGACGTGGTCGAAGGCGTCCTCGGGCTGGCCCATCAGCTTGAGGATCAGCTGGACGACCTCGAGGTTGTTCTTCTCGCCGTCGGCGCCGATGAGGTACGTCTCGCCGATCTCGCCCTTGTTCAGGATCGTCCACACGGCCGACGAGTGGTCGTCGGCGTGGATCCAGTCGCGGACGTTCTCCCCCGAGCCGTAGAGCTTGGGCCGGATGCCGTCGATGACGTTGGTGATCTGGCGGGGGATGAACTTCTCGATGTGCTGCCAGGGCCCGTAGTTGTTCGAGCAGTTCGACACGGTCGCCTGCACGCCGAACGAGCGGACCCACGCGCGCACGAGGTGGTCGGAGCCGGCCTTCGACGCGGAGTAGGGCGAGGACGGGTTGTAGGGCGTGTCCTCGGTGAACCGCTTCGGGTCGTCGAGCTCCAGGTCGCCGTACACCTCGTCGGTCGAGACGTGGTGGAGGCGCTTCTCGTGCTTGCGCACCGACTCGAGGATGGTGAAGGTGCCGAGGATGTTGGTCTTGATGAACGGCGAGGGGTCGTTGAGCGAGTTGTCGTTGTGGGACTCGGCCGCGTAGTGGACGACGGCGTCGTGCTCGGCGACCAGCGGGTCGACCACGTCGGCCTCGGCGATGTCGCCGACGACCAGCGAGACTCGGTCCTCGGGCAGGCCGTCGAGGGCCTCCTTGCTGGCCGCGTAGGTCATCTTGTCCAGCACGGTCACGCGGACGTCGGTCTCGCGCATCAGGTAGTGGACGAAGTTGGAGCCGATGAATCCGGCGCCGCCGGTCACGAGAAGACGTTCCATGGCCGCGATCCTAGGGGTTGGGCTTTGAACTCCGGGCACTGAGCGTGAGGCGCGGGGACTCGTCGAGGGCGTCCGCCGTCCACGTGGCGCCGCGCTCGCCCGACGCCGACCAGCCCTCCGGCAGGCCCTCGACGACGTAGCCCGCCGGGAACCGGACGGTCGTCGTCACGCCCTCCGGTCGGACCATGCCCTGGGGATCGAGGTCGAGCCGGTAGTCGAGCCGGTCGCCTACGACGACGGCCGCGGCCGGGACGTCGTACTCCAGGCGCAGGACGTGGCGCGCCTGCGGGTCGAAGGCGATCGTGCGGCGGACGAAGGGACGTCCGAAGTAGTCGCCGACCACGAAGTCGACCTCCGCCCCGTCGACCGCCGCGGAGTCGACCTCGGCGCCGAGGGGCAGGAAGCTCCCGATCGAGAGCGTGGAGTAGCGGGTGAGGTAGCCCTGCCGGTAGTCGGGCGTCGTGCCGACGTAGGGCGGACTGTCGTTGTGGACCTCGACCTCGAGCGCCACCCGCGCGCTGCCGTCGGCACGGAGGCGTACGTCGCTGCGCAGCGCCCGCGACTGCCAGTAGTCCGTCTTGCTTGGCACGACGTTCTGGGTGAAGACGCCGAGGTAGTCGTGCTCGGTGTCGGAGAGGTCGCCGGCGATCGCGAGGCCCTGCATGGCGGCCTGCGAGTCCTCGCCCCGGAAGTAGGCGGCGAAGTGACGGCCGCGGGCGGCCTCCGTCAACACCTTCACCTTGTCGGGCAGCTGTCCGCTCTGCAGCAGCCGGTCCACGAACAGCGGCACCAGCGCCCGGTTGGCGGCCTTGCGCTGCTCGACGTCGGTGTACTGGTCGTAGCTGCCGACCAAGGTCTGGACGAGGTTGTCGCCGTCGACCTGGCCGTAGCCGGGGACGTCCATCGGGCCGGTGATCTGCGCCAGCCGGCCGAGGGTGACGACGTCGATGGCGAACAGCCCGGACATGTTGCGGCCCCGGACGCTGCGCCAGGCGTTGAGCGTCTCCTCGCCCGCGATCGGCCACGACGGCGGAAAGGTCGCGTTGACGGGGCTGGTCTTCCCCTTGTGGAACGGGTTGCCCGGCACCTTGCGCCAGTAGCGCGGCTTCAGCAGGTCGGGGGTGGTCTCGGTGTCGACCGCCTCGCCGAACTCGATGCTTCCGTCCTGGACGGTGATCGGGGTCAGCGTGAGCGCGGTGCCGCCGGAGTAGCGGAGCTCCGCGGGGTTGAGGATGGCGACGAGGTACTTCCGCTCGCCGTCGGCGCCGAGGATGTCGGGCAGCTGGTCGATCAGCGGCATCGACGACGTGAGCCCGTCGTGCAGCGGCCGCACCTGCCCGAGCGCCTCGTCGCGCGCGGACGTGAGCCTGGCCGCGCCGGGTCCGGTCCCGTCGATGGCCTCGAGGTCGGCCCGCGCCTCGCGGAGGGCGGTCTCGGCCTCGCCGGCGTTGTCGACGAGCCGCTCCAGGGTGGGGATGTCGACCCGTCCGCCGGTGAAGAACGTCGAGTCGTCGCCGGTGATCTCGGGAAAGGTCTCGGCGCCGAGCTCGGCGACCGACGTCACCGCGTCGAGGGCGTCCCCGAGGTGGCGGGCGTCCTGGACGCTGGTGCCGAGCACGGGGATCCACTGGCCGACGAGCCCGACCGGGCCCTGCACGGCCACCTGGACGACGTCGACTTGCCCGCGGGCCCGGTCGACGGCGGCGACGGCGGCCGTCTCGTCGCCGGCCTCGATGGCGATCTTGGCCGCCTCCAGGTCGGCGCGGGCCTGGTCGGCTGCTCCGGGGACGCGAGCGACGGACCAGCCCAGGGCCGCGAGGCCGACCGCCGTGGCGGTGAGCACGATCGGCTTGCGGAGCGTCGAGAGCGAGGGCACGGCGGTCATCCTCTCAGGGCGAGGGTGACCTCGAAGGACTGTCGGGAGATCAGCGCCGACCCGCCCCAGCCGATCGTCTCCTCGTCGAGCTCGACCCAGCCGTCGGGGAGGTCGACGGCCTCGTAGTCAGCCGGCAGGTGCACGGTCACGTTGATCGCGGACGGGCGCACGAGCCCTTGCGGGTCGACGTCGAGGCGGTAGACCAGCTCGTCGCCCGACCTGGCCGCGGCGCCCGGGACGTCGTACGCGACGGCGAGCTCGTGCGTGGCCTGGGGGCGGAAGGGGACGGTGCGGCGCAGGAACGGCCTCCCGTAGAAGTCGCCGACGTGCGGGGTGAAGAACGCGTCGTCGACCCGCGCCACGACGTCGCTCGCACCGCGCGGCAGGAACTGGGCGAGCGACAGCGTGGCGAAGCGGGTGGAGTAGCCCTGGCGCGGGTCGCGGCCCCGGAACGGGTACGGCGTGGTGTCGTTGTGGATCCGGGTCGTCGCCGTGACCCGGGCGCTGCCGTCGGCGGCGAGCACGACGTCGGAGGTGACCGTCCGGCTCTGCCAGTAGTCGGTCTTGCTCGGCACGGCGTTCTGGGAGAAGACGCCGAGGTAGTCGTGGTCGGTGCCGGATAGCTCCCCGGTGAGGCCCAGCCGGGAGAAGGCGGCCTGGGCGTCGGGGTCGCGGAGGTAGACCGCGAAGTGGCGTCCGGCGGCGTTGTCGGACAGAGCCCGGATTTTCTCCACGAACTGCCCGGTCGCGAACAGTCGGTCGCGGAAGATCGGGACCAGCGCCTGGTTGACCTGGTGGCGCACGCGGTAGTCGGGGATCGAGTCGTAGCTGCCGATCAGGGTCGGCACGAAGTTCTCGGCCGTGATCGTGCCGTAGTAGGGGACCTCGAGCGGGCCGGTGAGCGCGACGAGGTCGCGCAGCGCCATGACGTCGATCGCGACGAGCCCGTCCATCTGCTTGCCGCGCAGGCTGCGCCACGCCCGCAGCGCCTCCTCGCCCGAGACCGTCCAGTCGGGCGCGAAGGTGGCGGTGCCGATGCGGAGCCTGCCCCGGTGGAACGGGTTGCCGTCGACCTTGGGCCAGTAGCGGGGCACGAAGGCGCGGCCGTGCGTGGCGGTGTCCTGCGGCGCGCCCATCTCGATCCTGCCCCCGCGCACCGACATCGGGGTGAAGGTCAGGGGAGTGCCGCCGGAGTAGAGCTGCTCGGCGGGGTTGAGGATCGCGACCAGGTAGTTGCGCTCGCGGTCGGCGCCGAGGACGTCCGGCAGCACGTCGGCCAGCGGGGCGAGCGAGTCGAGTCCGCGCTGCACCGGGTCGAGGCCGGCCAGCCCGTCGTCGCGGAGATCGGCGATCCGGCCGCCCAGCAGCGGCGCGCCGGCGTCGACGGCCGCCAGCTCGCCCTGGGCGTCCGCGACGCGGTCGCGGACCTCGTCGAACCCGGCCAGCACCTCGCGCAGCGCCCGCAGGTCGACCCGCCCGTCGGTGACCAGGCTCCCCTCGTCGCCCGACAGCTGCGGCAGCACGACCAGCCCGGTCTCCGCGACGGACGTGAGGTCGTCGAGGGCGTCCGCCAGGCGGCGTACGTCGTCGTCGGCGGCCGCGAGGACCGGCAGGTGCCGCCACGCGGCGCCCATGACCCCGTGCCGCGTCGCCACCGCCCGGTCGGCGTGCGTGCGCGCGTCCTCGACGTGGGCCTCGGCCGCGTCGAGGTCGTCGTCCTGCAGGGCGGTGACCGCCTGCTCGAGCGCCGACTGCGCCTGCCGGGCCTGCCACCACGTCCAACCGAGGGGCACCCCGATCGCCACCCCGACGAGCAGGACCCCCGCCACGAGCGCGAGGACGATCCGGCGGGGAGGCACGGGCGACATGGTGCCAAACGCACCCGGGCGGTCGCCGGCACATAGGCTGCCGGCATGCGCGGAATCATTCTGGCCGGTGGCACCGGGTCGCGACTGCACCCGATCACGCAGGGCATCAGCAAGCAGCTCGTGCCCGTCTACGACAAGCCGATGATCTACTACCCGCTCTCGACGCTGATGCTCGCGGGGATCCGGGACGTCCTGATCATCACGACCCCGCACGAGGCCGAGGGCTTCCACCGCCTGCTGGGCGACGGGTCGCAGTTCGGCGTCAACATCACCTTCGCCGTGCAGCCCAGCCCCGACGGGCTCGCGCAGGCCTTCATCATCGGCGCCGACCACATCGGCTCCGACACGGCCGGGCTCGTGCTCGGCGACAACATCTTCTACGGCACCGGCCTCGGCAACCGGCTGCGGCGCTTCGAGACACTCGACGGTGCGGCCGTCTTCGGCTACCACGTGGCCGACCCGAAGGCCTACGGCGTCGTCGAGTTCGACGACCAGGGTCGCGCGCTGTCGCTGGAGGAGAAGCCCGAGCAGCCCAAGAGCCACTTCGCGGTGCCGGGCCTCTACTTCTACGACAACGACGTGATCGGCCACGCCGCCGACCTGAAGCCGTCGGCGCGCGGCGAGCTGGAGATCACCGACCTCAACCGGATCTACCTCGAGCAGGGCAAGCTCCAGGTCGAGGTGCTGCCGCGCGGCACCGCCTGGCTCGACACCGGCACGTTCGACTCGCTCAACGACGCCAGCAACTTCGTGCGCACCATCGAGGGCCGGCAGGGCTTCAAGATCGGTGCGCCGGAGGAGGTCGCGTGGCGGATGGGCTTCCTCTCCGACGCCGAGCTCGCCGAGCGGGCCGAGCCGCTGGTGAAGAGCGGGTACGGCGCCTACCTCCTCGGGCTGCTCGAGGAGCAGGCCGGGCGCTGAGTCGGCGCCAATCACCGGCTGAGTCGGCGTCAATGACTGGCTGAGTCGGCGTCAATGACTGGCTGAGTCGGCGTCAATGACTGGCCGAGTCGGCGTCAATGACTGGCTGAGTCGGCGTCAATGACTGGCTGAGTCGGCGTCAATCACCGGGTTCACGCCGACTCGACACCGGGTTCACGCCGACTCGGCACCGGGTTCACGCCGACTCGTCGAGCAGCGCCAGGTCGGCGGCGACCATCGCCGCCACGATCCCGTCGAAGTCGACCGTCGGCTCCCAGCCCAGCCGGTCACGCGCGTGTGTCGGGTCGCCCGTGAGATCGGTGGCGTCCGCGGGCCGGACGAAGGCGGGGTCGGTGGCGACCAGCGGCTCCCAGTCGCTGATCCCGGCGTGCCGGAACGCCGCCTCGACGAAGTCGCGCACGGTGTGGCCGACCCCGGTCGCCACCACGAAGTCATCGGCCTCGTCGGTGCGCGCCGCCCGCAGCATCGCGTCGACGTAGTCGGGCGCCCAGCCCCAGTCGCGGCGGGCGTCGAGGTTGCCGAGGGTCAGGATGTCGGCGCGGCCACGCGCGATGGCGGCGACGCCGCTGGTGATCTTGCGGGTGACGAACCGCTCGGGTCGCCGCGGCGACTCGTGGTTGTAGAGCACAAGGCTCGAGGCGTGCAGCCCGCGCGATCGCTGGACCGCGACCGACAGGTGGGCGAAGGCCTTCGCAGCGCCGTACGGGTTGAGCGGGCGCACGGGCGTGCGCTCGGACTGCGGGGACGCGTCGGGCTCGCCGAAGATCTCCGCGCTCGAGGCCTGCACGAACCGCACGTGGTCGCCGACCTGCCGGGCCGACTCCATCAGCGCGACCGCGGCGAGGCCGTTGACGTGGGCGGTGAGGTCGGGCTCGTCCCACGACTGCGCCACCGAGCTGATGGCCGCGAGGTTGTAGACCTCGTCGGGGGCGAGGTCGAGCACGAGCCGTCGCGTCGCCTCGACGTCGCCGAGGTCACCGACGTGGGTGACGACCTCGGGCGGGGTGTACGTCGCCGCCGACTCGTCACGCAGGACGAGCGCGTGCACCTCCGTGCCGTCGGCGAGCAGGCGCTCGGCGAGGTAGCTGCCGTCCTGGCCGCCGATGCCGGTCACGAAGGCGCGGGCGGTCACCAGCCGGCCTCGAGGGCGGCCACGTCGGCGTCGACCATCATCGTGACGAGCTCCTCGAAGGCGACCTTCGGCTCCCAGCCGAGCTTGGTGCGGGCCTTGGTCGCGTCGCCGATGAGCAGGTCGACCTCGGCCGGCCGCATGAACCGCGGGTCCTGGCGGACGTGGCTGCGCCAGTCGGTGATGCCGACGTGGGTGAAGGCGACGGTGAGCAGCTCCTCGATCGAGTGGGTCTCGCCCGTGGAGATGACGTAGTCGTCGCCCTCGGGCTGCTGCAGCATCCGCCACATCGCCTCGACGTAGTCGCCGGCGAAGCCCCAGTCGCGGCGGGCGTCGAGGTTGCCCATGACGATCTCGTCCTGCATGCCGAGCTTGATCTTCGCGACGGCCTTGCTGACCTTGCGGGTCACGAACTCCTCGCCGCGCCGGGGCGACTCGTGGTTGAAGAGGATCCCCGAGCTCGCGTGCATGCCGTAGGACTCGCGGTAGTTGATGGTCATGTAGTGGCCGTAGACCTTGCTGACGCCGTAGGGCGATCGCGGCCACAGCAGCGTCCCCTCGGACTGCGGCACCTGCTGCACCTTGCCGAACATCTCCGAGCTCGACGCCTGGTAGAAGCGGATGCGACCCGGGTCGTCGCCGGCGTGCAGGCGGACCGCCTCGAGGATGTTGAGCACGCCCAGCCCGGTGACGTCGCTGGTGACGAACGCGTTCTCCCACGAGTAGGCCACGAAGCTGACCGCGCCGAGGTTGTAGACCTCGTCGGGCTCGGAGTCGCGCAACGCGCGCATCAGGCTGGACAGGTCGGTCAGGTCACCGTTGTGGAGGCGGACGTCGGGCACGAGGCGCTCGACCAGCTCGCGACGCGGGTTGTTCTGGCCGCGGATGACCCCGTGGACCTCGTACCCCTTCGCGAGCAGCAGCTCGGCGAGGTAGAGGCCGTCCTGGCCGGTGATCCCGGTGATGAGCGCGGTAGGCATGCGGGCCAGTGTGTCAGCCGCGCTGGCCGTAGGCTGCCGGACCATGAAGATCCTCGTCAGCGGTGGAGCGGGCTACATCGGCTCGCACACCGTCCTCCAGCTCATCGCCGCCGGCCACGACGTCGTCATCGTCGACAACTTCAGCAACTCCCGACCGACCGTGCTGGGGCGCCTGGAGGCGCTGACCGGCCAGGCCATGTCGATGCACGCGTTCGACCTGTGCGACTACGACAAGACCGAGCACCTCTTCGCCACCGAGGACTTCGACGCCGTCATCCACTTCGCCGGCCACAAGGCCGTGGGCGAGAGCGTCGAGAAGCCGCTGGACTACTACGAGAACAACCTCGGCTCGACGTTCTCGCTGGTGCGCGCGATGCAGCGCTACGACGTCGACAAGCTGGTCTTCTCCTCGAGCGCGACGGTCTACGGCACCGACCAGGCGGGCGCGACCGAGGACCGGCGCACCTTCGCGACCAACCCCTACGGCTGGACCAAGGTCATGCAGGAGCAGATCCTGCGCGACGTCGCCGTGGCGGCGCCCCAGATGCGCTTCGCCCTCCTGCGCTACTTCAACCCCGTCGGCGCGCACCCGTCCGGCACCATCGGCGAGGACCCCAACGGCATCCCCAACAACCTGATGCCGTTCATCGCGCAGGTCGCGGTCGGCAAGCGCGAGAAGCTCAGCGTGTACGGCGACGACTACGACACCGTCGACGGCACCGGCGTGCGCGACTACATCCACGTCGAGGACCTGGCCGCCGGACACGTCGCCGCCCTCGAGGCGCTGACGACGACCACCGAGCCGGTGAACACCTGGAACCTCGGCTCCGGGCAGGGCACCAGCGTCCTCCAGCTGCTCAAGGCCTTCGAGCGGGTGGTCGGTCGCGAGCTGCCCTACGAGGTGGTCGCCCGCCGTCCCGGTGACGTCGCCTCCTCCTTCGCCGACCCGTCGAAGGCCAACGCCGAGCTGGGCTGGCGCACGAAGAAGACGATCGACGACATGTGCGCCGACGTGTGGCGCTGGCAGTCGCAGAATCCCGAGGGGTACGGCGGCTGATGCTGACCGGCTTCGCGGGGGTGGTGCTCGCCGCGGCCCTCCCGTTGGCGGGGTCGACGGTCGTCATCGACCCCGGCCACCAGCTCGGCAACCACAACTTCCCGGTCCAGATCAACCGCCCGGTGCCTGCGGGCGGGTTCACCAAGCCGTGCAACACCACCGGCACGGCCACCGCCGGCGGCTACGCCGAGGCGACCTTCGCCTGGCAGGTCTCCCGGGCGCTGAAGCGCACGCTGGTCGCCGAGGGCGCGGCCGTGGTGATGACGCGCCACGCCAACCGCGAGGACCGCTGGGGGCCGTGCGTCGACGTCCGGGGGCGGGCCGGCAACAAGGTGCAGGCAGACCTCCTCGTCTCCGTCCACGGCGACGGGTCCTACGCCGCCGGCGCCCGTGGTTTCCACGTGATCGCGCCCGCCGACCGCGCGCCGTGGACGGCCGACATCCACGACTCGTCGATGCGGCTCGCCCTCGCCGTACGCACCGGACTGGGGCGCGCGGGCTTCCCGGTCGCCAACTACATCGCCGGCGGGGACGGTCTCGACGTCCGCTCCGACCTCGCCACGCTGAACCTCTCCGACGTGCCGGCCGTGATGGTCGAGCTCGGCAACATGCGCAGCGCGTCCGAGGCGCGGGTGATGACGACGAGGGCCGGACGCGCGCGGTACGCCGCCGGGCTGGCCGAGGGCGTCAGGTCGTTCCTGGGCTGAGCGGGCCTCAGGTCAGCGAGGCGGCGAGCGTGCGGGACAACCAGTCGGCGTAGGCCTCGACGGTCCAGCCGCGCTGGAGGACCAGGAGGTCGAAGACCTCGACGGCGATGCAGGCCCACAGCACGTCGCGCGCCTCCTCGACGCCGATCCCGGCGCGCAGCTGCCCGGTGTCGACGAGGTGACGCGCGACCATGGTCATGCCGGCCAGTCGCTCGTCCTGCAGGGTCGCCCACAGCTCGGCGATGGCCGGGTCGGAGTGTGCTCCGTTGCGCAGGGCCAGCTGCACCCGAGCCGACTGCGCGCCACGGCGCGCGGCCCCCGCGGCGTAGAGGCGCAGCTTCTCCCGGACGTCCGGCTCGGCCCGGATGGCCAGCGCCTCCGGGCGCTCGGCGACGGGCACGGGATCGTCGTCGCCGGCGATGGCCACGTCGAACACGACCTTGACGAGGGCGGCCTTCGTGCCGAACCCCTTGTAGATGCTCTCCGGGGAGACGCCGGCGCGTCGGGCGACCTCGACCACCGTCGTCGCGCTGTAGCCGACCTCCTCGAGGAGCTCCTGGGCGGCCGCGATCACGGCCCGGCGGCTGGCGAGGGCACGGGCGCGGCGACCACTCGCGTCGTAGGAGCGCGTGGGTCTGTTGACGTCGTCGGGCATCGGGTCCATCCTATTCGTTACATGTTCACTGTAATCAAAAGGAGGTGTCATGGACGCGCACGACACGGTGCGACCGTCGCTGTCGGCGAGCGAGACGGCCGTGCGCAGCATCGACGTCATGGCCGTCGGCGACCTGGCGGACTTCGAGGCCGTCGTCGCGCCCGGAGCGGTCAACCGCGAGGACGCGGTCGAGCCGCCGGCGTGCCGGGTCGGCGGGCCCGAGGGTTTCCACGCCACGGCCCTGTGGCTGCGGGCGGCCTACAGCGACTTGCGCCACGAGATGGACCACGTCGTCGCCGAGCGCGACCTGGTGGTGGTGCACGCGACGATGTCTGGCTGCCACACCGGCGACTTCGTCCTCCACGGCCCGGACGGAACGGTGGATCGTGTGTGGGCGCCGACCGGGCGGACCTTCGCCGTCGCCCAGACGCACTGGTTCCGCCTCGCGGACGGACTCGTCACCGAGCACTGGGCGGTGCGCGACGACCTGGGCCAGAGCCTCCAGCTCGGGTGGGTGCCGCCGACGCCGCGCTACCTGGTGCGGTGCGCGCTCGCCACGCGTCGTGCCCGCCGGGCGCTCAGGTGACCGCGTTGCGGGTCGCGAACCGTGCCTCGCGCCAGACCCCGGACTCGAGGACGTCGGCGAGGACGTCGACGGCGTCCCACACGTCGGCGTACCCGACGTAGAGCGGGGTGAAGCCGAAGCGCATCAGGTCGGGGGCGCGGAAGTCGCCGATGACTCCGCGCTCGATCAGCGCGGCCATCGGGGCGTAGCCGTCCTCGTGGCGCAGCGAGACCTGGCTGCCGCGGACGGCGTGGTCACGCGGCGTGACGACCTCGACGTGGTCGGGGACCCGGGACTCGACGAGCTCGATGAACAGGTCGGTGAGGGCCAGGCTCTTCGCGCGCAGGGCTGCCATGTCGACGCGGTCCCAGATCTCGAGGCTGGCCTCGAGACCGGCGTAGCTCAGCAGCGGTGGCGTGCCCACGAGGAAGCGGGTGATCCCCGGTGCGGGCTCGTAGGAGTCGGTGAACTCGAACGGGCGCGCGTGGCCGTGCCAGCCCGCGAGCGGCTGCGTCGCCGCGTCCTGGTGGCGCGACGCGACGTAGATGAATGCGGGGGCGCCGGGGCCACCGTTGAGGTACTTGTACGAGCACCCGACGGCGAAGTCCGCACCGCAGCCGTCGAGGTCGACGGGCACGGCACCGACGCTGTGGCTCAGGTCCCAGATCATCAGCGCACCGGCGGCCTGCACCTGTGCGGTGACGGCGGCCATGTCGTACATCCGGCCCGTGCGGTAGTCGACCTGCGTGAGCACGACGACCGCCACCTGCTCGTCGAGGACGTCGGCGAGCGTGGGGCCGTCGGCCGAGATGAGCCGACGCTCGTGGTGGCTGCCCGTGGCGCCCTCCATCATGTAGAGGTCGGTCGGGAAGTTGTCGCGGTCACCCACCACCGCGTGCCGGTCGGGGCGGAGCGTGAGGGCCGCGGCGAGCGCCTTGAAGAGGTTGATCGAGGTGGAGTCGCACACCACGACCTGTCCCGGCCCGGCGCCGACGAGCGCTCCGACGCGGTCGCCGAGGGTGCGCGGCTTGTCGAACCAGCCGGCGTCGTTCCAGCTGCGGATCAGGCCCTGGCCCCACTCCTGCGTCACCACGTGCTCGATCCGCGACGCGGTGTGCGCGGGCAGGACGCCGAGGGAGTTGCCGTCGAGGTAGATCACCCCGTCGGGGATCACGAAGTCGTCGCGGAAGCCCGCCAGCGGGTCCTTGACGTCCAGCTCGACGCAGGACTCGCGGGTGGGGGTGGTCATCGGACCTCCAGGGTCGAGAGGGCGTTGAGGACGACCCGCAGGTGCGGGACCTCGTGGATGCGGAGCAGGTGGGCGCCACCGAGGACGGCGAGCACGGCGAAGAACCCCTCGGCCTTGCGGAACTCGTCGCCGAAGATGTCGTAGTTGTGCGGCAGCACGTTGCACACCGGCGCGCCGAGCGGGCGGAGCCGGAAGGTCTGGGTGAGCACCTTCGTCTGGTGGTTGGCGCGGCCGACCGGGTCGAGCAGGTTGCCGTAGTGGAAGCCCATCCCGGGGTCGATGACCACGCGGTCGACGCCGAGCGAGCGGGCCCGCTCGAGCCGGGCGCCGAAGTGGTCGAGGAGGGCGGGGATCGGGTCGGCGTCGGGAGGCACGTCGGTGGGCTCGCGGACGTTGGCCGCGTCGCCGAAGCACATCACGACCGCCGCGTCGTGCTCGGCGGCGAGGGTGAGCATCTCGTCCTCGTGCTCGCGCCCGGTCATGTTGAGGATCCCGGCGCCGGCGGCCAGGCACGCCTTCACCACCCGCGGGTCGTAGGTCTCCACCGAGACGACGGCGTGCTCGACCAGCCCCTCGATCGCCGGCACCAGGGTCCGCACCTGGTCGTCGGCGCCCACCCGCACGGCCTTCGCGTTGCTCGACTCGGCGCCCAGGTCGATGATCGCCGCACCCTGCGCGGACTGGATCCGGCCCATCCGCACAGCGTCGGCCGGCGAGACGGCGACGCTCTCGCGGTAGGTCGAGTCGCGCGAGAGGTTGACGCAGCCCATCAGCGTGACCGGCCCGTCGCCGATCGACACCGACCCGTGCGGTCCGTCGAGGACGACCGGCGTCACCGGGGCACGCCACGCGTCGGCGTGCTCCACCTGCAGGGACGCGAGGTCGGCGAGCGTGATCACGGGGGCCACACTAGGACGGTGACCGAACTGAGCCTGCACTCCCTGCGCGACCTCGACGACGACGCACTGGCCGCGGCGTACGCCCCGCGCGCCGAGCCGTGGCTGCGGGTCAACTTCGTCAGCAGCGTCGACGGCACCTCCCAGGGCGGCGACGGGCTGAGCAAGAGCATCAACAACGACGCCGACAAGCGCGTCTTCGACGCACTGCGCACGCAGGCGGACTGCCTCGTCGTGGGGGCGGGCACGCTGCGCTCGGAGGGGTACGACGTCCCGCGGCTGCCGCTCGTGGTCGTCAGCCGCAAGGCGGAGGTGCCGGAGAAGCTCCGCGAGGCGCCGTACGGCCGGATCCTGATGGCGACCGTGGCGAGCGCCGAGCACCTGGACGCGACGCGGTCCCTGCTGGGGGAGGAGAACACGCTCGTGCTCGGCGACGACGAGATCGACTTCGCGGCCCTCAAGTCCACGCTCGCCGACCGCGGTTGGGTCGACCAGCTCTGTGAGGGAGGGCCGCAGCTGTTCGGCACGATGGTCGAGGCGGGCGTGGTCGACGAGCTGTGCCACACCGTCGTGCCGCGGCTGCTCGGCGGCGACGGCCTGCGGATCATGACGGGCCCGGACGTCGACGTCGCGCTGGAGCCGATCTTGCTCCTTCAGCAGGACGGCACGATCCTCGGCCGCTGGCTGATCAGCTGAGAGCGGCGAGCAGCGCCTTGTTGAAGGCCGGCAGGTCCTCGGGGTTGCGGGAGGTGATGAGTTTGCCGTCCTCGACGACCTCCTCGTCGACCCAGGTGCCGCCGGCGTTGCGGATGTCGGTCTGCAGGCTGGGCCACGACGTGAGGCGCTTGCCGTCGAGCACGCCGGCCTCGACCAGCGTCCAGGGCGCGTGGCAGATCGCCGCCACCGGCTTGCCGGCTTCGACGAACGCCTTGACCAGGGCGACTGCCGCCTCGTCGGTGCGCAGTGCGTCGGGATTGGCCACGCCGCCGGGCAGGACCAGCGCGTCGTAGTCGTCCACGGACGCGTCGGCGACCGTGACGTCGACGGGTCGCGTCTCCGCCTTGTCGAGGTGGTTGAACAGCTGCACCTCGCCGGACTCCGGCGAGATGAGTGCGGCGGTGTGCCCGGCACCGGTGACGGCGTCCCAGGGT
This sequence comes from Nocardioides currus, assembly GCF_003057875.1. Taxonomy (GTDB): domain Bacteria; phylum Actinomycetota; class Actinomycetes; order Propionibacteriales; family Nocardioidaceae; genus Nocardioides; species Nocardioides currus. The sequence goes on from NZ_PYXZ01000002.1 coordinate 65,909, forward strand.
CCGGTCAGCTCGACCGCCTCGATGCCTTCGGCTGCGGTCAGGAATGCGATTCGCTTGGTGTCGGCCATGTCTTCACCATCGCTCGCCGGCCGGGTGCGGACAACCCTCGGAAGGGTGGGCTCAGCCCGGCAGGCTGATCCCCTCGGCGCTCGCGCGCGCCCGCAGTCGCGGCAGCACGTCCTTCTCGTACGCCGCCATGAACCGCGCCTGGTCCGGACCCGGGGCGTGGAAGACCAGGTGGCGGAACCCCATCTCGACGTAGTCCCAGATCTTCTCGACGTGCTCTCCCGCGTCGCTGGAGACGATGAACCGCGACGCGGTCCGCTCGACGGGCAGCGCGTCGGCGAGGCGCTGCATCTCGATCGGGTCCTCGACGCCGGTCTTCTCGTCGCCGGACAGGGCCAGCGCGCCCCAGAAGCGGGTGTCGTCCCTTGCGCGCTCGAGGTCGGGGTCGAACGACACCTTGACCTCGATCATCAGGTCGAGGTCGTCGAGCGTCTTGTCGGCCTTGCCGGCGCCCTCGGCGAGCGCGGGCAGCAGCGTGTCCTCGTAGAGCGAGCGACCCTTGCCGCTGGTGCAGATGAACCCGTCGCCGACCCGGCCGGCGAGCCGGGTGGCGGAGGGGCCCGACGCGGCGACGTACAAGGGGACGGGCTGGTCGGGCAGGTCGTAGATCGTGGCGTTGGCCAGCTGGTAGTAGTCGCCGTCGAAGGTGACGCGCTCGCCCTCCCAGAGCGACCGGATGACCTGGAGCGCCTCCTTGAGCCGGGCGAAGCGCTCCTTGCCCTCGGGCCACTCGAGCCCGAGCGGCGACTCGTTGAGGGACTCGCCGGAGCCGACGCCGAGGATGATCCGGCCGGGAGCGAGGCAGCCGAGCGTGGCGAAGGCCTGCGCGATCACGCCGGGGTGGTAGCGGAAGGTCGGCGTGAGGACGCTGGTGCCGAGCGTGACGCGGGACGTGCGGGCGGCGACGTTGCCGAGCCAGGGCAGGGCGGCGGGAGCGTGCCCGCCGTCGTGGCGCCACGGCTGGAGGTGGTCGCTGATGAAGACCGAGTCGAAGCCGGAGTCCTCGGCCAGCACGGCGAGGTCGGCCAGCTCGACGGGGGCGAACTGTTCGGAGGATGCCTTGTATCCGAGCTGGAGCATGGGAGTCCTTCGTCTCAGCTGATCGTGCCGGAGTTGTTCTTGGCCAGCGAGCGCGAGATGACCATCCGCTGGATCTGGTTGGTGCCCTCGAAGATCTGCATGACCTTGGCCTCGCGCATGAAGCGCTCGACCGGGAAGTCGCGGGTGTAGCCGTAGCCGCCGAGCACCTGCACGGCGTCGGTCGTCACCTTCATGGCGTTGTCCGTGGCGACCATCTTGGCGATCGAGGCCTCGCGGGAGAAGGGGTGGCCGGCGTCCTTGAGACGTGCGGCATGCAGCATCGTGGCCCGGGACGCGACGATCGCCGCCTCCATGTCGGCGAGCACGAACGCCAGGCCCTGGTGCTCGATGATCGGCTTGCCGAAGGTCTCCCGCTCGCGGGCGTAGGCCACGGCGGCGTCGAGGGCCCCCTGGGCCAGCCCGGTCGCGACGGCGGCGATGCCGAGGCGGCCCGAGTCGAGGCCGGCCAGGGCGATCCGCAGTCCCTCGCCCTCCGCGCCGAGACGGCGCTCGACCGGGACGCGGACGCCGTCGAAGCGCATCGTCGCGGTCGCCGACCCGGTGAGGCCCATCTTCCGCTCGGGCGGGTCGGCGGTGAGGCCCTCGCTGTCGGCGGGCACGAGGAAGCAGGAGATGCCGCCCTTGTCCTCGGAGGTCCGGGCCATCACCTTGTAGAAGTCGGCGTGCCCGCCGTGGGTGGTCCAGGCCTTGGCGCCGTTGATGACGTAGGAGTCGCCGTCGAGTCGGGCGGTGGTCCGCATCGCCGCGGGGTCGGAGCCGGCGTGCGCCTCGGAGAGGCAGTAGGCCCCGAGCAGGTCGCCCGACAGCATCTCCGGCAGCCACCGCTGCTTCTGCTCGTCGGTGCCGGCGGTGAAGAGCCCGAAGCACGAGAGCGCGTGCACCGAGACGCCGACGCCCACCGACGACCAGACCGCCGCGATCTCCTCGAGCACCTGCAGGTAGACCTCGTAGGGCTGGCCGCCGCCGCCGAGCTCCTCGGGGTAGGGCAGGCCCAGGATCCCGGCCTCGCCGAGCATCTTGAAGACGTCGCGCGGGAAGGTCTCGGTCGCCTCCGCCTCGGCCGACCGCGGGGCGAGCTCCTTGGTGGCGATCTCGCGCACCAGCTTCAGCAGCTCGGTGGCCTCGTCCGTGGGAAGGGTGCGTACGGCGCTCATGGCCGCGACGCTACCTCCGTCACGACGGCGGTGGGACGGGGGATGGGGCGACGACGAGCCCGCTGCCGAGCAGGCTGGCCAGCGCCTCCTCGACCAGCGCCCCGGCCTGCGGGTGCGGGCCGTGCTCGGCCACCGTCGCGGCCACGACCTCGTCCACGGTGGCGGGCGCGGACAGGGTGAGCCACACGGTCGTCCCGATCCCGCCGAGCAGGTGCGCGACGTCCCCGACCATGACGACCAGCTCGTCGCCGTACTGCACGGCGTCGAGCCACGGGGTGCGCGCCCACTGGTCGCCGCTCGGCTCCACGGGAGGCGACGCTGGGTGGTGCTCCGGCGGCTCGGGAGCCTCGATCTCCTCGGCGAGCAGGTCGACCAGCTCGTCGAGGTGGTCGACGACCTCGTCGTAGTGCAGGCCGAACGCGCCGCCGCAGCGGTCGATGGCGCTGGCCAGCGTGAGCAGCGGGTGCTCGAGCTGGGTCAGCGACGACGTCTGCGGCACGATCTCGACCATCGCCTCCGCGGTGCCGACCGGCTCGAGACCGTGGGTCCCGTGGCCGCGCCGCAGGAGCACGACCCGCCGCAGGCTCGCGTGCTGCGGCGGCACGACCAGCCCGGCGTCGTCGGGGGAGACGCTGGCCTTGTCGCGGGGCCGGCTCGGGTCGGTGATGACCGAGAGCGGCTTGGGGTGCGGGTGGACCGCGAGGTCCTCGGTGAGGGACACGGTCTCGTCGCTGAGGTAGCCCAGCCGGCCGGCGAGAGCGCGGACCGCCGTCGTCTTGCCGCTGCCCGACTCGCCGACGACGGCCAGGGCACGCCCCTCCGTGTCGGCGACGGCGCCCGCGTGGATGTTGAGCCGCTGCCCGGCGGTGGCACGCAGCGCGGTCAGGGTGACGAGCACGGTGAGGGCGTAGTCGTGGGCGACCGGGTCCGCCGGGTCGGGCAGGTCCTCGACGAGCACCTCGGCGGGGCGGTCGGTCACCGCGCGCGACCACTGGTGCCGCAGCCGCGCGGCGGTCGCGTCGTCGGGCACCGGGATGCCCACGGCGACACCCATCGTCTCGACGACGACGAGCTCGGGAGCGGTCACGCCCCAACCCTAGGGTGTGGCTCGTGCGCACCACGTGGATCGTCCGAGCGGTGCTCGTGGCGTACGCCGCGGCGATGCTGCTCGTCGTCGCGGGACCGTGGGGTCATGCGCTCAACCGGCTCACCGTCCGGCTCTACGTGCAGTTCCGCTACACCTGGCCGATCGCCCCGGACTGGGCCCTGCCCGAGCACTACGGCCTGCTGCTCAACGTGCTGCTCTTCGTCCCGCTGGGGGTCGGGCTCGCGCTGGTCACCGGCTGGCGGTGGTGGCAGGTGTGCCTCGCCGCCGCGGCCGCCTCGACGGCCCTCGAGCTGCTCCAGCTCGTGCTGCCGCGCGACGCCGACCCCGTCGACGTGCTCACCAACACCCTCGGCGCCGCGGTCGGCGCGCTGGTCGTCACTGCGTGCGTACGACGCCCATCGCGACGAGGTCCGTGAGCAGCACCTCGACGTCCGCCGCCACCTCGGAGGGCGCGAGCCCGGCCAGCTCGGCCGCCTCCTCGACGATCTCCTCGAGCGTGCCGCCCTGGGCCACCAGCAGCCACACCAGGCACGCCGACCCCTCCAGGACGACCGCGGGACCGTGGGGGAGCGGGGCGACGTACGCGACGGGCAGGCCCCCGGCGTCGAGCTCCTCACGGCTCACCCAGGCGATGTCGTCGGCGATCGCGTAGGTGGTCACGCCGTTCCGCCCGACCGGCTGCCCAGCAGGCCGCGCAGCTCGCGCGCCGCCCGACGCACGCGCAGCAGCTGCCGCTCGCGCAGGTCCCGGCGCGTGGGCGTGCGGCCCAGCTCCATGCCCAGGTGGTCACGGTTGACCCGGAACGACGCCGCGAGCAGCTGCGCCCGCTCCCGGGTGCCCGGCGTGGCGATGAAGCGGGCCCGCCACTCCTGGAAGCGGGTGCCGCCGCCCTGCGAGAAGAGCCGCCACAGCTCGTAGGCGGGGTCGTCGCGGAACTGCTCGAGCTCGCCGAGCGCGGCCGCGAGGGCGACCTCGGCGTCCAGCGTGCGGGCGAGCGTGCGCACTGCCGCCTGCTGCTCGGCGTCCGCGTTGTCCCAGGCGTACTCCACGTCCGAGCGGTCGGTGGAGCGTGCGGCGTGCAGCACCAGCACGAGCAGCTGGCCGGTGCGGTCGGGCACCGGGCAGGGCACGTGGGCGATGTCCAGCGTCTCGGCGTCGGCCGACCAGGCGGCGTACGCCACCTCCGGCGGCAGCCGGACGCCGGGCCAGTGCACGTGCACGTCGACGTAGCCCCAGTCGTCGTGCCACCAGTTGGCGGCGTGGGCGAAGACCGATCCGGTGGCGAAGTCGCTGCGCTTGGTCCAGCCGGCCCCCTCGAGCGCGGCGACGAGCAGGTGCAGGTGCGTCGGGCGGACGAGCACGTCGACGTCGCTCGAGCTGCGGGTGGCCGGCCTCAGGTCGGGCAGCAGGGCCGGCCCCTTGATGTGCAGCAGGTCGGCTCCGGCACGCTCCGCTAGGTGCTGGACGACCGCGTGCGCGAGGTGCACACGGGCCGCCAGGGGGATGCTCACGGCCTTCGCGGACGCGGGCTCGCCCGGGTCGTGGGATGCGGCCGTCATGCCCACATGGTGCCAGCCCCTCACCTAGACTCCGCCGCATGACCTTTGCCGAGTTCGTGCGACTGACTCGTGCCTACTGGTGGTTCCTGGTCCTCCTCACCGCTCTCGGCGCCGGGGTCATGATTGCCAAGACGTCGCGCGAGCCGGAGCTCTACTCCGCCGGCGCGTCGGGCATCGTCAAGGTCGGCTTCTCGTCCTCGGCGGGCGAGGAGATGAGCAACCAGTCGCTGGCCTCCGACAAGGCAGCGCTCTACGTCGCGCTCGCCAACACCACCCCGGTCGCCGAGCGCGTGGTCGAGAAGCTCGGCCTCGACGTCGACCCGGGTGCGATCGCCGGCCGCTTCAGCGCGTCGGTCGACACCGACATCAACCTCCTCACCGTCCAGGCGATCGGCACGACGCCCGAGGAGGCCCGCGACCTCGCCAGCATCGTCGTGCAGGCCATCGCCGACGAGGCCGAGGAGATCGAGAACACCGGACGGCCGGCCGGTAACAAGGCGGAGACCCTCGTCCAGGTGGTGCCGCTCGAGCAGGCCCAGCTCCCCGGCGCGCCGTTCACGCCCAACTACCGCAACGGTGCGATCAAGGGCGCAGGCGGCGGCCTCGTGCTGGCCTACGTGATCCTGATCGCGCGCCGCCTGATCGACCGGCGCATCCGATCGGTCAAGGACGTCGAGACCGCCACCGGCTCCGCGGTCATCGGCATCATCCCGAAGGTCGACGCCCTCAACCGCACCCACCGCGGGGTGCGCGGAGACCTCGGCCAGGCCGCCGAGGCCTTCCGGCAGCTCCGCACCAACCTGCGCTTCCTCGACGTCGACAACCCTCCGCGCCGCATCGTCATCACCAGCGCGCTGGCGAGCGAGGGGAAGTCGACGGTGTCGTCCAACCTCGCCCGGCTCGTCGCGCAGGCGGGCGAGAAGGTCGTGCTGATCGACGCCGACCTGCGGCGCCCGATGCTGGCCACCACCTTCGACATCGACGGCGAGGTGGGCCTCACGCAGGTGCTGGCCGGCGACCTCCGGGCCGGCGAGGCGATGGTCTCGTCGGGCATCGACAACCTCTGGCTGCTTCCCGCGGGCCGCATCCCGCCCAATCCCAGCGAGCTGCTCGGCTCGCTGCGGATGAGCCAGCTGATCGACGAGCTGGCCCGGACGCACCTCGTGCTGCTCGACGCGCCGCCGCTGCTCCCGGTCACCGACGCCGGCCTGCTCTCGGCCTTCTGCGACGGGGCGCTCCTCGTCCAGGCGACGGGCCAGACCTACATCGAGCAGAGCGAGCACTGCCGCCGCATCCTCGACCAGGTCGGCAGCCGGCTGCTGGGCATCGTCCTCAACAAGGCGCCCCTCAAGGGCGTGGGGGCGATCGCCTACGGCGACGGCTACGGCTACGGCGGGTACGGCGCGCAGGCGGAGTACGCCTCCCGCGAGGCCTACTCCACGGCCGGCAAGGGCAAGCGCCGCAGCAAGTGACGCGGTCCGCTCAGTAGGCGCCGCGCGAGCCCAGCACCGCGGTCAAGGTGCGCGCGAGGATCGAGAGGTCCTGCACCATCGACCAGTTGTCGACGTAGTAGAGGTCGAGGCGCACGGTGTCCTCCCACGACAGGTCGGAGCGACCGGAGACCTGCCACAGCCCGGTCATGCCCGGCAGCACGTTGAGCCGACGCAGCATGTCGTCCTCGTAGCGCTCGACCTCCGAGGGCAGCGGCGGGCGCGGGCCGACGAGGCTCATCTCGCCCCGCAGCACGTTCCACAGCTGGGGGAGCTCGTCGAGGGAGAACCGACGGATGAAGCGGCCGGGGCGGGTGATGCGGGGGTCGGCCGCGTCCTTGAAGAGCACGTGGTCCTCGCGCATGACGAGCTCCACCTTGTCGGCGTCGACGACCATCGAGCGCAGCTTGAGGCAGGAGAAGACCTTGCCCTCGCGTCCGACCCGCTGCTGGCGGAAGATCGCCGGCCCGCCGTCGTGCGTGCGCACCCACCACATCAGGGCCAGCAGCACCGGGCCGGCGGGCACGAGGATCAGCGTCGCGGCGACCAGGTCGAACATGCGTTTGGCGCTGTTGGTGGCGGCCTGCGAGCGCGGCCGGCCCAGGTGCATCAGCGGCAGTCCGGCGACCGGTCGGATGCGAACGCGCTCGCTCGAGACGTCGGTGACGTTGGGCGCGACGATGATCTGGACGTACGGGTGGTCCTCGAGCTCCCAGGCCGCGTGCCGGAGCTCGGTCGAGGAGCCGACCGCCCCGCCGGCGAAGAAGACGATCTCGGCGTCGTGCTCGTCCACCGCGTCGCGGACCTTGTCGGCCAGGCCGAGCACGGGGATCCCGGTGGAGGTCTCGACGAGGCCGGCGTAGTCGGGCGGCACCAGGCAGCCGATCACCTGGTAGCCGAGCCACGGCTCGCGACGCAGGACGGCGTAGATCTCGCTGACGTAGCCCGGGGTGCCGATCAGGATCACCCGCTGGTTGAGGATCCCGCGCACCCGCAGCCGCTGCACCACGCGCCGCGCGAGCAGTCGGCCGATCAGGAGCAGGGGGACGCCGATCAGGAAGAGCAGCACGAAGAACCCACGGGAGAGCGGGAACTTCATCAGGAACGCGCTCACCCCGACCAGGGCGGCGGTCACGAAGGAGCCGTTGACGATCAGCCGGAACTCCTCGGTGCCGGCGCCGAAGAGGTCGCGATCGTAGGCGCCGAACAGGACGAGCACCAGGATCCAGGCGATCACCAGGAAGGCGCCGGCCACGGTGGTGTTCTCCAGGACGTCGCCGGCGGTGGTGAAGATCGACAGCGAGACGCGGAACCGGACGGCCAACACGGTGGCGACCAGCACCATGGCGAGGTCGACCGCGGCGATGAACCAGGGCAGGCCCTGACGCGAGATCCGGCTCGCGGAGCCCGTCTCGTGGGCAGGCAGCGGTGCAGGCGACTGAGCCTCGGACTCCTCGGGCATCGTGGCCATGCTAGGCCCGGGTCCTCACGTCGTCGGCGATCGTCCGGAGACGGTCGATGAACTTCGCCTCGCTGAACGCCTCCGCGCGGTCGAGGATCGCGCGACGGTCCCACGGGTGGGTGTCCGCGTCCGCCATGGCTGCGGCGACCTCGTCCGCCCGCGGGTGGTCGAAGAACAGCCCGGTCTGGCCCTCGAGGATGGTGTCGAGGTAGCCACCGGCGCGCAGCGCCACGGTCGGCACGCCGAAGGCTGCCGCCTCGAGGGGAGTGAGCCCGAAGTCCTCGTGGCTGGCGGCGACCAGCATGCCGGCGTGGGCGTAGGCCCAGCGCAGCTGCTCGTCGGACAGGCCCGACAGCAGCCGCACGTGTCCGGGCAGGTCGGCTCGCAGTCGGGCGGCCTCGGGTCCGGATCCGATGACGACGAGCGGTCGCTTCGTGCGGCGTACGGCATCGATCACCACGTCGACGTTCTTGTACGGCAGCAACCGCGAGACGACCAGGGCGTAGCCGGGATCGAAGTCGGCCAGCTCCTCGATCGGCTCCTGTGCGGCGGTGACGTCCATCGAGTGCGGGGGTGGGAGCAGCTCGGCACTGCGGCCGTAGGTCTCGGCGATCCGGCGCTGGACGACCCGGCTGTTGGCGAGGTAGACGTCCACGGACTCGGCCGAGCGGGCGTCCCAGCGCTTGAGGCGGGGCCGCATCGCGAGCAGTGGCATGCCGAGCGGGTGCTTCCACGCGGAGCCGCCGAGGTACTCGTCGGTCTGGTAGAGCCAGCGTGCCGGGTTGTGGCAGTAGACGACCTTGTGGCCGGTGGTCGGGAAGCCGTGCGCCCAGCCGCTGCTCGACGCGATGGTGACGTCGGCATCGATCGTGACGCCCGACGAGGCCCGGCGCAGCGCCGGCAGGGCGAGCCGGTGGTCGCGGCGGAAGCGGGAGATCCGGTTGATCGGGTGGGGGATGACGTTGGCGTTCTTGAACTCGGGGTAGGTGATGCCGCGGTGGTAGAGCACGGTGTGGAGCGGGGCACCGGGAAACGCCTTGAGCATCGTCAGCACGACCCGCTCCGCGCCGCCGCGCTGGGTGAGGTAGTCGTGGGCGAGCGCGAGGGGGATCTTGGTGGTGGGCACGGCCTCGCCCGTCGTGGCGGTCATCTCGATCCCACCTCCTCCAGCAGTCGTCGGACGCGTTCCCGGCCGGCGGCCGGTGAGTACTCAGTGTCCCAACGCAGGCGTGCTGCCGTGGTTATCTTCGAAATCTCGCCGGGTCCGGATTGGTCGATCGCCTCGATGATCGCGGCAAGGGCCGCGACGTCCCCGGCGGGTGAGACCCACGGGTGGTCGGGGCCGGCGACCTCCGGCAGGGCGCCCGCGTCGGAGACCACGAACGGCACGCCGGCAGCCATCGCCTCGGCGACGACGAGCCCGAACGACTCAGGCACGCGGCTCGGGAAGACCGCCACGTCGACCGAGCGGAACAGGTCCGCCGGCGTGACGTGGCCCAGGATGGTGGCCCGCTCGCCGAGGGCGGCCAGTGAGCGGCGTACGGGCTCGAGGTCGGCCTGCGCCACCCAGCGGTCGTCCCCCGCCACCCGCAGGGTGGCGGTCGGTCGGGCCAAGACGGCGTCGGCCAGGACGTCGAGACCCTTGTCGGTGGACAGGCGTCCGAGGAAACCGACGCGCAGCCCGTCCGCCCGCACTGGACGGGGCGCCGCCGGAGGGTCGTCGGTCCAGTTCGGCAGGGCCCGGGAGCCGACGATCCCGCGGCTCAGCGTGTGTGACGGCGTCAGCACCGTGAGGGCCCCGCGGCGGGCCACCGCGAGCGCCGCCCACTGGGCCCGGCTGCGGGGGAGCTGGTGGAGGTGGACGACGCGACGCCGGTGACCGGCGGTGGCGAGGGCCGGCACGAGGCCGTGGCACCAGAGCAGTCCGTCGCGGGTGCGGTCCCAGCGCCGGAGACCGCGGAGGTAGCCGCGACGTCCTTCCCCGGGTACGGCGACCGCCTCGAGCCCCTCGGCCCGCGCGGCGGCGACGACGTCGCCGGGCGTGGCGGGCGCGACGACGACGGCCTCGCGGTCGAGGTCGCGGACGGCCGCGGCGGTGCGCAGGAGCATCTGCTCGCCGCCCCCGAGGTCGCCGTTGTTGGCGGCGAGGAACACGGTCTCAGGCACGCAGCCTCCCGAGCCCGGGGGCAGGCGCCTTCCACTCCGGGTTGGCCAGCCGCATCTCGTGGGCCCGACCCAGCGCGAAGGCGATCGCGATGGCGGCGGGCGTGTCGAGCAGGACCTCGCCGAGGGTCACGGCCATCACTGGGACGGAGATCAGCGCGGCCTGCGCCGCGATCGAGGGGAGATCACCGAGGCGGGACCAGCGGCCGAGGCGGAGGAAGGAGTAGGCGAGCAGGAACAGCACCAGGCCGAGGGCGATCCAGCCTCCTTCCTGACGCACGGCGAGGAAGCTGTTGTGGAAGAAGAACGACCGATCCTGGAGGGACACGCTGGCCGTCCCCGGCCCGTGGCCGTACCACGGGATGTCGGCCAGCGACCGACGCTCGGCGGCGATGATCCGGTCGCGCAGCTCGTCGCTGCCCGAGCGGTTGGAGAAGGCCGGGATCGACTCGACGAGGTTCTCCGGGATGTTGTCGACCAGCCACACGAGCCCGACGACCAGGGCGATCCCGCCCCACAACCCGAGGCGCCGTCCCGCCGCCGCCCACACGATGGCGTAGGTCATCGCCAGCAGACCGGTGCGGGAGAAGGACATGACTTGGCCGGCGATGATCGGCACGGCGACCAGGATGGTCTGCAGGCGGTCTCGCCCCGCGAAGCCGACCGCCAGCGTGCCGAGGGTGACGATGAAGTAGGCGCCGGCGTTGGGATCGGCCAGGAACCCGGTCAGGCGGCCGTCGTACGCGCTGGCCCCGATGGTCGCGATGCCGTAGCCGATCACCGCGATCAGGCCGGTGCCCAGGCCGAGCCCGGCGGAGCGGAGCGAGAATCGTCCGGAGGCGCCGGCCCAGATCAGCCCGGCGTAGATCGCCACGTGACCCACGCGGCGGGTCCAGTCGACGTGGTTGGCCAGACCGGAGAAGCTCAGCAGGGCCACCAGGGCGATGCAGGCAGCCGCGGCCGGCGGAGGCAGACCGCCTCGCGCCCGCTGCGGACGTGCGAGGGCCAGCACGACCAGGAGGCCGGTCGCCAACTCGTTGAGCGGCAGGCCCGCCGCCTCCGTGCTGCGCAGCGGGATCAGCGCGAAGAGCAGGAAGTCGGTGATGCGGATCTCGCGGTCGGCCACCGCAGCCCGCTCGATCCGCTTGTCGGGCAGGTCCCAGGGAGAGTCGATCTTCTTCATCCGCGACTCCGGACCGAGTCGTAGACCTCACCGATCCGCTGGGTCATGTCCGCCACGGTCGGCCACGACCCCAGCCCGGGACGAGCTCCGACCTCGAGTCCCTGCCGGGCCAGCGCGTCGGCGACGGCCCGCGCATCGACCGCGTCGACCAGGCACCGGTCGGGGAGGATCTCCGGGTTGCCACCGACGCGGCTGGCGACGACGCCGAGGCCGCGGGCGGCGGCGTCGAGGAGGGCGTAGGAGCAGTTCTCCCAGACCGACAGCATGGCGAGCACGTCGTGGTCGGCCATCGCCTGCTCGGGATCGACGAACCCCGGGAACGCCACGGCGTCGTCGAGCCCCAGGCGCGTGACCTGCGACCTGAGAGCGGCCTCGCCCTCGCCCCGGCCGCCCAGGGTCAGGGTGGCGCCGGGATGCGAGCGGCGCAGCTCGGCGAAGCCGTCGACGAGGGCGTCCAGCCGCTTCTCGGGGGCGAACCTGGCCAGCGAGAGCACCCGAATCGTCGATGGTCGAGGCGCGAGCGGAGCGAGCCTCGAGACCGAGGCCACGGGGTCCACCCCGTTCGGGATCACGACCACCTCGCGGTGCGGGTGCCACTTCTCGACCATCGCGTCCGCCGTCGCGCGGCTCACGGCGATCGCGGCGTCGAAGCGGCGGAGCCGGGCGGTGTGGACGGTGTTCATCAGCCGCGAGCGGCCGGCTGAGTGGTGGTAGACGAGGTCGTCGCGGGCGATGCCGTGCTCGGTGGTGACGAGGCCCGGTCCGCGCACGGTGGCGGCCACGATGTCGGCGTACGCCAGGTGCGAGTGCACGACGGCCGGCCGCAGCGTCCGCACGGCGTGGCGCAGCGTGGCCACCGAGGAACGCAGGCCGTGGTCGGGACCGATCGGACGCTCGAGCACCGCCGCGCCGGCCTCGCGCAGCGCGGCCGGGAGCTCGCCGGGAGGCGTGAGGAAGACCAGCCGCCAGCCCGGGACGCCCGCACGGGCGACGTCGAGGGCGTGGCGCGCGACGCCGGCGAGGTTGCCGACGGGCACCACCCAGAGCGCGATCGGCTGGGTCAGAACCATTGCTCGAGTCGCTCCAGGGCGATCCAGAAGCCTTCGCCGTCGTTGACGTGGCCCTGCCATATCTCCGGGATGAAGCTGGCGCCCGGGACGATGGCGTCGAGCTGCTGCGCGAGCACGCCCCAGTCGATCTCGCCGTCGCCGACCTGCACGCCCTCGCCGTCGACGCCGGTCGCGTCGACGAGGTGGAGGTGCTCGGTGTGCGGCGCGAGCAGGTCGGTCGCCTCGGCGAACGACATGCCGAGGTAGTTGGCCGCCAGCTTCGAGTGCGACACGTCGAAGCACAGGCGACGGTCGTACGTCGCCGCGAAGTCCGCCGTGTCGCGGGGGTCGACGAAGAGGTTGCAGTAGAGCTGGCCGCCCATGTACCACGGGTAGGGCGGCAGGGTCTGGGCGCACAGCCGCACGCCGGCGTCGTCGACCCGGGCGAGGCCGGCGGCCACCCGGGCGTACATCTCGGCGCGCTCGGCGGGCTTGACGAACGCGTCGGTGGTGAAGCCGCCGAGGCTGGCCACGATCACCGGGCCCAGGTCGTCGGCGCGGTCGTCGGCGGGCTTGCGGAAGTGCTGCTGCATCTCGCGGGTGGTGTCGACGACGCGCTGCAGCTCGCGGATCGAGCGCTCCCAGTGGGCGTCGTCCTCTGACGCGAGGTTGAGCAGGAAGTCGCCGGCGAACAGGTCGGGGGAGTGGGTGGTGAAGCCCATCGGCAACCCGTCGGCGTACGGCGCGAAGACCTCGGCGACCGGCAGGTCGAGGTCCTTGTAGGAGAAGTGGAACTCGAGGAAGTCGGGGGTCGTGTCCCGCGTCATCGCCTCGATGTCGTGGTAGCGCACGGCCAGGCCCCACGGCCGGCGGAAGTCGTAGTCGCGCCCGCGCGGGGCGCCGTCGCCAAGGTCGGTGGCGTAGAAGAAGTCACCGGCGTCCAGGGCGCGGCTGGTCGTGCGGCCGATCAGCCGGTCGTACGCGTTGGGCTGGAGGCCGCGGCCGGGGCTCTTGATGTCGACGTCCGCGGGGGTCAGCACCTCGCCGACCTCGATGCGGCGGGTGGCGACGAGCGACTTGGCGAGGTTGATGCGGTTCATCATCTCGCCGGTGGACACCGCGCGGGGGGCATCGGTGCCGAGCGCCTCCTCGACCTCGCGGATGCGCTGCACCATCTCGGCGAACTCGCCGGGCAGCAGGCTGACCTTGTGGTCGTTGCCCTCGAGGTCGCGGTCGATGGTCACGTGCTTCTCGATGATGCGGGCCCCGAGCGCGACGGCGGCGACGGGCACGTGGAACCCGCGCTCGTGGCCGGAGTAGCCGACCGGGGTCTGGGTCAGCTCGGCCAGCCGGGTGAGGTAGGCGAGGTTGATGTCCTTGAACGGCGCCGGGTAGGTCGACTGGCAGTGCAGGAAGGCGTGCGCGACGCCGCTCGAACGCATCACCTCGACGGTCTCGCGGATCTCGCCCTCCGTGGACATGCCTGTGGAGAGCACCATCGGGGTCCCGGTGGCGGCCATGTGCCGGAGCAGGGCGTGGTTGGTCATGTCGGCCGACGCGACCTTCAGCGACGGCACGCCGTAGTCGACCAGCCGGTCGACCGAGCGTGGGTCCCACGCCGTGCACATGACGTCGATGCCGATGTCGGCGCAGTGGTCGAAGACCGTGACGAGACCGTCGGCGTCGAGGTTGTACTTCGCGAGCAGGTCGAGGGTGTACTGCGTGCCGAGGTCCTCGCCACCCGAGCCGGTGGACCCCTGGCGGTAGAGCGCCTCCATGTCACGCAGCTGGAACTTCACGACGTCGGCACCGGCGGCGGCGAACTCGTCGACCAGCCGCTTGGCCAGGTCGATGTCGCCCTGGTGGTTGATGCCGATCTCGGCGATCACCAACGTCGGCGCGTCCTGGGCGACGAGGTGGCGACCGATGCGGAACTCGTCGGCGCGGTTGATCGCGATCGCAACGAGGTGACCGCGCTCGTCGACGAGCGCGACGTGGTCGATGCCGGAGCCGAAGGCGTGCGCGATCTCGGCCGGGCTGCTGCCGATCGGCAGGCTGCGCGGAGACGTGTTGGCGGCCTCGAGGGCGGGCACGTCGACGTCGAGCCGAGCGCCGCCGCTGACCCAGCGCCGGAAGTCACCGTCGGACAGGACGCCGTCGAGGTGGCCGTGGGCGTCGACCAGGAAGATGACCCGCGCCTTGTTGGCGGTGATCTTCTCCAGGGCCCGGAGGACGGGATCGCCGGAGTAGACGACGTAGGGGGTGAGGTCGCGCTCGATGATCAACGGTCGGCCTTCTCAGTGGTCATGGTCTCCCCACGGTAGCCATCGGAGGCTGCCGGGAAGAGGCGAATGCCGAGACCCGAGACGTGGCCACGGTCACCACCATCATGACCTGCGGAGGAACTTCTCCGCGAGCGCGACATCCACCTCGGTGTCGATGTCGATGCCCTCGTCCTCGGCCATCACGAACAGCCCGATGCGACCGCCGAGGCGGTTGTCGTGCTGCTCGTAGACCTCGGTGCGGGTCACGTAGAGCGAGCCGGTCTCGCGGTAGCGCATCGTCTCGGCGGTGAGGTCCTGGCGGCGCGGGCGGGCACTGACGTCGTACGCCGCCGTCGGTGGCTGCGTCGCCTGCCAGATGAACGGCGCCTGCTCGACCACGCCGACCATCGAGTCGAGCCCGTCGAACTCGCGCAGGGCGCGCGCCAGGGTGTCGTCGTGCCGCACGGGTGATGTCGCCTGGAGCAGCATCACGGCGCCGGGGCGTCCGCGCTCGGCGGTGACCTGCTCGATCGCGTGCCGGACCACCGGCTCGGTCGGCGTGGTGTCCTGCGCGAGCTCAGCCGGCCGCAGCCACGGCACCCGCGCGCCGGCCGCGCGCGCGACGTCGGCGATCTCCTCGTCGTCGGTCGAGACCAGGACGTCGAGGCCGTCGGTCGCGAGCGCCTGCTCGATGGTCCAGACGATGAGCGGCTTGCCTCCCACGTCGAGCAGGTTCTTGCGCGGCACGCCCTTCGACCCGCCGCGGGCGGGGATCACGCAGAGGGTCATCGCGCAGCCTCCGTCACGATCTCAGCGATGCGTCGAGCCGGTTCGAGGTCGGGTCGGGCGGGCGCGGTCGTGGGGTCGTTGCCGAGGCGTCTCATGCCGTAACGCTCCCAGAACTCGCCCAGCCAGGCGGGCGGACGTGGGAAGTCGACCCACGCACCGAGACCCCGCGCGGCCGCCTCGAGCACCCCGGTCGAGAACACGCTCACGATCGGCGAGGTCAGCTCGACCAGCGGCACGCCCCGGTCGTCGACGGTGATCCCGGCGCGTTCGTACGCCGCGAGCGCGGCCCGCGAGGCGAGGTCGCGCTCGGAGGGGTGGGGGCGGTAGACGGCACCGTGCTCCCGGCAGGTCGACAGGGCTGCGTGCACGAGCCGTGCACGACCGATCTCGGCGGCGTGACCCTGCCCGAGGTAAGTCAGAGGTCCGGCCCCCCCGGTGGCCGCGGAGGTGCGCAGCCCGGCCTTCCACAGCAGCTGGCTCCCGGACACCGTGACGCGCACGTCGTCGCGACCGGTCGTCCAGAAGCCCGCATCCGCCTCGCTCCAGGCGAGCAGACGAGCTGCCCGGGGGAGCGGCGGCGCGAAGGGGGTCAGCGCCCCGTGCTGGGAGACGAGGAACGGCACGCCGCGCAGCTCGGCGAGCGCGAAGGCCGCGGCACCGATCTCGGTGTAGTGGCCGGCGGCCAGGACCGCGGTCGGCTCGAGCATGGCCGCCACTGCGTCGAGGGCGATCGTCCGGCGGTCATGGGCGGCGTACCCCTCGGGCGGCTGCCACTCGGTGGGGCAGACGATCGAGGTCCGCTCGGCCGGGAGGTGCCGCAGCGGCGCGACGACGGCGCGGTCGACGCTGGCGTGCGTGGCCTCGACGGCGACCAGCAGGTCACCGCCGCCGGACGGGGTAAGGACGTCCACGACGGTCTCGGGCGTCGGCCGGAGCCGGGAGCGGGCGGCGCGGACCGGGTGCCGGGACTCGTGCCAGCGGCGCCAGGCGACGAGGTCGCCCGGATGCCTCAGACCGTGTCCCACGCGGCCTCCAGCTCAGCGACGCGGTGGTCGAAGGTGTGCTCGGCGAGGGTGCGCTCACGCGCGGCCGCTCGGATGCTCTCGGCCCACTCGGCGTCGCTCGCCGCGCGGTGGCACAGATCGACGAGCTCCTCGAGGGAGGTGAACGCGACGAGCTCGACGCCGTCGCGGTAGAGGCCAGCCGTGTCGGTGCGGTCCACGATCTGCAGCGCACCGACGCCGGCGGCCTCGAAGGTGCGCATCGTGAAGCCGTCCTGGTCGCCGTGCAGGTTGAGGGTCGCGGTCGACGAGGCCATCACCCGATAGGCCGTGGCCCGGTCGACGTCGCGAAGCCCGGTGACGTCCGGGCGGCGCACGCTCCAGGTGCGCAGCCGGTCGACCGGGTGCGACGACCAGTCGCGTCCGTAGGCGCGCACCGGGACGCCCGCGGCGGCCAGTGACTCGAGCGCGAACTGGCGGCTGGGATAGCGCGCGCCGACGAACGTGACGTGCTTGGTCCGCGGCCGGGCCGGTCCGATGGTCAGCCGGTGGTCGAACGCGAGCGGCAGGTAGCGCGTGTCCCAGCCGAGCTCGTTGAAGGCCTCGTCGTCGAGGATGGAGTACGTCGCGAGCGGCCCGATCTCGGACAGCAGCTCGGGGGTGTAGCGGGTGCGGCGCACCTCGTCGTACAGCCAGGTCACGCGCGGCAGCCCGGCGGTTGAGAGGTGCTCCCAGAACGAGGGCTCGAGGGCGTCGCCCTTGACGACCACGACCGCGTCGGGCCGGGTGTCACGGACGGCCTCGATCGCCGCGGCCGTCTGCTCGCGCCCGAGACGCCGGCCCGACCCGACGCCGACCTTCTGCGGCAGCTCATGACGGATCTGGTGCCCGACCCGTCGGGCCATGCCGAGGTGCTGGTCGTAGACGTGCCGGACGACGGTGTGGCCCCGCGCCTCGAGGGACGCGGCGATCGCGCCGTGATAGCCGTGGAAGGCGGGGCTGACGAGCAGCACCCGGCGCTCGGTCACCCGGCGCTCCCGGTGCCGTCGGTGAGCCCGCGCTGCGCGAGCTCCTCGAGGGCGAGGTCCCAGGCCTGCGACGCGGCCCCGGGCTTGTCCCACGACCATCGGATGAAGTCGACGACCGCCTCGCGCGACGTCCACTCCGGCATCGGCGCCCCGACCTCGGTCAGCCGGTCGAGCGAGGCGCAGGCGTGGTCGATGTCGCCGGCCCGGTGGACGTCGAGGTGCTCGATCGGCACGTCGTCGTGGGGCGAGCCCTCGATGGCGTACGCCGCCAGCTCGAGCAGCGTCGTCCGGGTGCCGGTGCCGGCGTTGAGGATCCGCTGCGCCCCGGGCTCGGCGGGGTGCTCGACGGCCCAGGCGATGAGGGCGGCGAGGTCCTGGACGTGGATGAAGTCGCGGGTCTGGGTGCCGTCGCCGTACACCGTGAGCGGACGGCCCTCGCGCAGCATCGCGAGGAAGGCAGCGAGCACACCGGTGTAGGGGTTGTGCAGGGCCTGGCCGGGGCCGATGACGTTCTGCGGGCGGATGGTGGTGATGCCGACCCGCTGTGCGGCGTCCTCCAGCGCGGCCTCGCCCAGCGACTTGGTCTCGCCGTAGAACGAGACGGGGTGGTGGGGGTCGTCCTCGAACGAGGGGCGGTCGGGCGTGCCGTCTCCGTACACCGCCCGCGAGCTCAGGGCGACGAGCGTGATCCCGTGCTCGGCGGCGAACGCCCCGGCGAGGCGGGTGCCCTCGACGTTGACGCGGCGATAGCGGTCCTGCTCGTACATCGACTGCCCGGTGCCGGTCTCGGCGGCGAGGTGGACGACCGCGTCGATCCCCTCGATCGCGCTCCACGCCGCCTCGTCGGCGACGTCCGCGACCAGCACCCCACCGGGAAACGCCGCTCGCGCACCCTCCGGGTCGAGGTGCACCTGGGGGTGCAGGTTGTCGAGCGCGACGACCTCGTGGCCGGAGCCCGTCAGGGCTCGCGCGAGGTGCTGGCCGATGAAGCCGGCTCCGCCGCTGATCAGGACCTTCATGCGTCTCCTCCGAGAACTTTCGCGGGTATCCCGACAACGGTGGCGCCGGCCGGGACGTCACGAGTGACCACCGCGTGCGCGCCGACGGTGGCGCCGTCCCCGATGGTCACGCCGCCCAGCACGACGGCGCGCTGGCCGACGAAGACGCGGTCGCCGATGGTGATCGGCCCGGTGCCGTGGACCTGGTGGCGGTCGTCGCGATCGTGGTCGGACGAGCCGATGAACACGCCGTCGGCCAGCACGCAGTCGTCGCCGAGCGTCACCGGGTCGAGGGCGTGGACGTGGACGCCGTGGCCGAGATAGGTGCGGTTGCCGATCCGCAGCGGGCCGCCACCCGGTTCGCACGCGAGCCACGCGCCCTCGAAGACCGAGCAGCCGTCGCCGAGGTGGATGCGGTCGACGCCCTGCAGCTTGTGCGGGCGGACGATGACCGTGCCGGCCCCGATCGAGCCGAAGGCGCGGCGGTAGACCGCGGAGGTGACAGCACGTCCCAGGTGCCACCGCACCGACGGGCGCGCCTGCGCGAGTCGTCGGGTGAGGGTCACGGGCGCAACTCTAGTGACGACGGAGGCTCAGGGTGCGGGAGAACCGAGACGACGGGCCTCGACCAGCTTGCCGGCCTCGAAGGCCATCAGGGTGAGCCACCGGCGACGTTCGTCGCCGGTGCCGCGCCACGGGAAGCCCTTGAGCAGGAGCAGCTCGTGGTGCACCCGCCGCTTCCACGACTTCGGCGTGACCTCCGCGGGTCGGAACTTCGCGTAGAGGGTGGCGGTGCCGCGCCCGGAGTTGTACTGCTGGCGGAGCACGCCGCGCAGGTCGGTCCGGATCCGGTAGTGGACGAGGGCGTCGGGGACGTAGGCGAACCGGTGGCCGAGGTCCCACGCACGCCAGGCGAAGTCGATCTCCTCGGCGCCGGCCGGGTAGCTCTCGTCGAAGCCGCCCACGGCCTCCCACACCTCGCGACGCAGCCCGAGGTTGCAGCCGATGCCGTACGTCCGGCTCTCCCACGTCTCGAACAGCGCGGCCGTTCGTTGGTCGATCGGGACCCACTCGGCGGACCGCCCGGACAGCACGGTGGTCTCGACGGGACCGCTCACGAGCGGCGCATCCGCCAGAGCGGCGGTCATGGCCGACACCCATCCGCTCGACACGCGGTCGTCGGCGTCGCAGATCAGGATCAGGTCGGTCGCAGCGCCCCCGATGCCGACGTTGCGCGCGACGGACACGCCACGACCGCGCGAGGCATCGATCCGCCGCAGGCCGGGGAGCCGGTCCCGCCAGGTGGTGATGACCGACGCGAGGTCGTCGGTCGACCCGTTGTCGGCGACGACGACCTCGAACGGCGGCGCGTCGACCTGGGCCGCGAGGGCCTCCAGCTGGTGGCCGATCACATGGGCAGCGTTGAAGGTCGGGATGACCACGGAGCACACGGGTGTCTTGTCAGCCACGCACTCACCCTAGGAGAGGATGCCGACATGGAACTGCTCAGCGTTGCTCGTCGCGCGAAGCACCTCGGGTTCGTGGCCAACAAGCGAAGCCGGCGCTGGGCGCGAAAGACCAAGTTCGAGGTCGCGACCGTCGCCTTTCGCGACGCCGATCGGTTCCGGCCCTTCGTCTACCGGCCAGATCGCTATGCCGACACCTTCTTGTCCCACGACGTCCGGACGGACGGGGACTCCGAGTTCCCCCGCAGGGTCTTCGCGGTCTGGACAGGAGACAACGAGATGTCTCCCAACCGGATGGCGAACCTCGGACGCATTCGCCAGCAGATAGGGCTTCCCCTCGAGCTCGTGACCAGCGACTCGCTCGACACGTGGCTGGTCCCGGGCCACCCACTGCACGGGTCGTACCGCGACCTGTCGCTGATCCATCGCTCCGACTACCTGCGCGGCTACCTGATGCACCATCACGGCGGCGCCTACGTCGACATCAAGCAGCCGCTCGGGTCGTGGCTGCCGTCGTACGAGCAGATGGCGGCAGACCCGGACATCTGGGTCACCAGCTACTCGTCGAGCCACGCGAACTGGATCGGCAAGCTGCGTGGGCGTCTGGGCCGCGACATCCTGCTCCACTACAGGGAGATGTTCGGCAAGAGCGGCTTCATGATGCGCTCCCACACCCCTCTGACGGCGGCATGGATGGCTCAGATGCATCACATCCTCGACGAGAAGGCTGCGCAGATCGCCGCGCAGCCCGGTGGCGTGTACGGCGCGGAGGGATATCCGTTGTCCTGGACCGACCTTCTCGCGAGGGTCCTGGATCCGCTGACTCTCAAGTACCTCGCCCACGTACGCTGCGACGACCGCATGCTCCTGCACTTCGAGGACTACCGATGACCGCGTCTCGACGCGGTCCTGTGGCCACCGTGATCCACGTGCTGCGACAGGTGAAGCTCTTCCTGTTCGTGGTCAAGAAGCGAGCCGGCTGGCGCTGGCACATGGCGTGGGTACGACCGGCGGACCCTCCGTGGCGGCTCTACCAGCGGCTGCGCCCGTTCCGTTACGACCAGGCACGCTATGCGCACACCTTCCTTGCGCGCACCTCCGGACTGGTCGTCGACACCGAAGCGGAGGTGCCGCGACGGATCTTCGTCGTGTGGACCGGGCCCAACGCGCTGACCCCCAATCGGCAACGGGGTCTCGACAGCATCAGGAGCATGAATCCCGACCTCGACGTCGTATTCGTCACCGATGAGAACGTGGACGACTGGCTCGTCGAGGGCCACCCGCTGCACCCGGCCTATGAGCACCTGTCCCTCAACCACAGGTCGGACCACTTGCGGGCCTATCTCCTTCACCACCACGGCGGCGGCTACAGCGACGTGAAGCCGCTCCGGTCACCGTGGGCGTCGGCGTACGACCGGCTGGACGCCTCGGACTCGTGGCTCGTCGGCTACACCGAGCACCGCTTCGACATGGTGGCCAAAATCCCCGGTGTGCTCGGACGCGACCTGGTGCGCGGATCGACGCAGGTCTTCGGGTGCGGGTCCTTCATCTCGCGCCCGCGAACGCCGTTCACCGACGAGCTGCTCACCGAGCAGTACCGACGCATGGACGAGTGGGCCGACGACCTGCGGCGGATTCCGGGCGGCGACCGAGGACAGGTCGAGGGCTACGTCGTCCCGTGGCTCGGGCTGATGGGCAGCATCGTCGGGCCGCTGTGCCTGAAGTACCAGTCACACGTCCTGCACGACGACAGGATCAAGGTCGTCTTCGAGGACTATCGCTGAGCTCGGCGACATCCCAAGCCGGCGCGCTTGCATCGGCGGCTTCGTCGCTCAGGGTGCCGAGTGAAACCAAGCCGGCGAAGGTCGGGTTCGACTGACGGACCTGCTCGAAGGTGCCGTAGCTGGCGACGTCACCGTGCTCGAGGAAGGCCAGCGCGTCACAGTGACGCACGGTCGAGAGTCGATGTGCGACGACCACGACGGTGACCTCGCCAGACAGCCCGTCGATGGTCGATGTGATTCGACGCTCGGTGTCGTTGTCGAGCGCGGAGGTGGCTTCGTCGAGCACGAGCAATGACGGGTTCCGGTAGAGGGCGCGAGCGATCCCGATGCGTTGACGTTGTCCTCCCGACAGTCGGCTGCCGCGTTCCCCTGCGCTCGAGTCCAGTCCGTCGGGCAGCTGTGCGATCAGGTCTGCGAGCTGCGCCCTCTCGATCGCGAGCCGCAGCCGTTCGTCGTCGACCTCCTCGTCGAAGGCGATGTTCTGCCGGATCGTGGTGTCGAGCAGCGTCACCTCCTGCGGAACGACGGCGACGTGCCGTTGCCAGCCCGGAAGGTTGTCGAAGATGGAGGTGCCACCTGCCTCGATCGTTCCCCCGGTCGGACGGTGAAGCCCGAGCATCAGGTCCACGAGAGTGCTCTTGCCGGCGCCACTGAGTCCGACGACAGCGAGCGACGAACCCCGCGGGAGCGTCAGGTTGACGTCGTTGAGGACCTGGACGTCAGGTGCATCCGGGTAGGCGAATCGAACGCCTCGCATCTCCAGGTCACCGGCGGGGTTGACATCGGTGACGACCGACGCCTCCTCTGCGGCGCGGTGCGACCGCACCGCGCGCCGGATGCTGATGATGTGTTCGAGGGGGGAGTAGGCGAATCGCACTCCCGCAAACGCATTGATCAGCCTGACTGAGCTGGGGAGGACTCGGGTGCCGGCAGCGACGAAGATCCCGAGCAGCACCAGACCACCCTGGTCGCCGCTGCCCGTCGTAGCCACCACCGACAGGACGCCAACGCCCAGGACGAACACCACCTCGAGGAAGTAGGAGGGGATCGCGTTCAGGACGGACGCCCGGACACCTGCGCCCGCGCTGTCAGCGCTGGCGTCGCGGAAGTCAGCGACGAACTGCGCGTGGGCACGACGTAGCTTGACCTCCTTGACCGCGGTCAGAGCCTCCAAGGAGGTCTTCGACACCGCCATCCCCGCGACCCGGGCCTCTTCGCCCGCAGCCTGGATGCGAGGACGGATCACCCGTTGGACGAGGTATGCCGCCACGCCGAAGTAGGCGGCAGCAGCGAGGGCAACGGTGGGGGAGATCACCACGAGCGATCCGAAGATGAACGCGATGGTCAAGATCTCGGTGAGTGCCGCAAGGGCCGAGGACAGTCCACCCGAGTAGCCCATGCCCACCGCACCCTGGACAGCCCACAGGGTGTCAGCAGTGCTGGTGCGTAGGTGCCACCAGTAAGGAGCCGTGAGATAACCCTCCAGCATCGAGGTGGAGAGGTGGATCTGCTGGTCTGCCATGAAACGAAGCTGCCATCTGCGTACGAGGAGTGAGGCCACGTCCTTGACGATGAAGGCTCCGAAGATGAGGAGCGCCAGGACCAGCACGAGCACCCTCACGCTCGGCTCGCCCAGCACGCCGTTGACGATGCCGATCGCTCCCGCATCCACAGGCTGGCCAGTGACGTACTGCATCATCGGGAGCATTGCGACCACTCCGGCCATGTCGAGCAACGCCAGGAGCGCCGACAGCGCGACCGAGATTGCGAGCCGTCGTCGGGTCGGCTGGTCGATCAGCTCTCCCGTCCCGGGCGGGAACCCCAACAGGCGGGCAAGGCGTCGTAGGGGGACGGCAGTCATGGTCGTCACCGGGACAGTGTGCCCAACGCGTCGTCGCGACGAGGTGACACCTAGGCTCCCGGGTGCACGCGCTGTCGTGATCGACGTGACTCCAGCAGCCGATCGCGAGTGGTACGAACCCTGTTGAGAAGCACGTTCTTGACGTAGTTGATCTTGCCGTAGCTGCTCCGGTAGTAGTCGAGCTCCGCCTGGTTGCGCCACAAGCGTTCCATCACGACGTCGATGTTGTCTCGCCATGGATCCGGGTGGCGCCGCACCATCTCGACCTGCTGCGCGATCTTGTCGTCGCCGCGCCGGGTGGACGTGAGCTGGTCGTCGTGGATTCGGTAGCGGTACCGCGGCGTGGGTAGCACGAAGCAGGTCCCACCCACGGCGTGCAACAGCCGAATCCAGAAGTCGTAGTCCTCGCCCCACGTGAGGGAGGCATAGCCGCCGATGCGCTCCCAATCCTCGCGACGGAACATTGAGATGCCGGGGACGGTGTTGTAGAAGAGCAAGTCGGTCACGCCGTTCGGTGCGCCCTCCGGGACGTACAGCTCGGATGACGCCCCAAACTTCTGGAGAGCCGTGGTGACGACGCTGACGCTCGGGTCACGCTCCAGGACTTCGGCAGCCTCGTGGGCGTACTCCGGGTCCGCCACGTCGTCGGCCGCCACGGCGACGACGTAGGGATTTTCCAGGAGACGGATCCCGGAGTTCATCGATCCACCCGGGCCGGTGTTCACGTCGTGGCGCAACACGTGGAGGCCCTGGGCCTCCAACTCGGCGAGGACGGCCACGGACGCCTCGTCGGTCGAGCAGTCGTCGACGATCACGAGGTCGACGGCTTCTGTCTGGTTGAGGACCGAGTCCACGGCCTCCCGGAGGAGCAAGCCGGAGTTGAAGGTCGGGATGACGACACCGACGCGATGCACTGGGCCTCCGTGGTCTCGGCAACTTGTCTAGCGCCCATTGTCGCTCATGCGATGCGCAGCCGTGTGACGAATGAGCGATGCGAGGATGTCTTGGTGATCCGGTTCATGGCGCCCGACCTGCCCACGCCGAGCGGCGGAATCAAGGTGATCTACCGCTATGTCGAGCACCTGAGCGCACTTGGGTACGACGCTCGCGTCTGGCACGGAACTCCCGGCTTCGCGTACGAGTCGTGGGGATCGACAGCGCCGGTCGACACGGGCAAGGATCTCGAGTTCGCTGCCGGGGACGTCTTGGTGGTGCCCGAGACCGGAGGCTCGAAGTGGAGCTTCATCACCGACGGCCAGCCCGTCGTGATGCTCTGCCAAGGTATGGACTTCGTCTTCTCCAATTCGGACTTCCTCACCGACGAGCCGGGTGCGTACCCGGGCTGGCCGCAGGCCACGGCTGCGATTGCCGTGTCGGACGCGATCCACGCGTTCCTCGAGCGTGCCTGCCACGACGAGTTCCCACTGCACAACGTGCCCGTGCAGATCGAGGACTGGTTCCAGCCCGCGACCAAGGAGAAGCGGATCGCGTTGATGCCCCGACGACGCCGCGAAGACCTGCTCGGGGCGGTGCAGCTGGTCCGCAGGTCCGGCCGTCTGCGTGACTGGCAGATCGTGCTGATCGACGGCATGACACAACAGCAGGTGGCGGACGAGCTCGGTCGTGCGGCCATCTTCCTCTTCGGTGCGGAGCGCGAAGGTGTAGGTCTGCCCGGGGCCGAGGCCATGGCGTCCGGTTGCTACGTCGTGGGATTCACCGGGGATGGAGCCAAGGAGTACATGCTCCCGGCTCATTCGTCGGTCATCGCTGACTCCGACGTCGTCGACATGTGCGACCGCACGCTCGAGGCGATGGAGTGGTTCGAGGATTCCCCCGAGGTCATCCGTCAGCGCGCCGAGGCCGGACGGGAGTGGGTACGCGCCCGGCACAGCCCGGAGCTCGTCCGCCGACGGCTGGGGGAGGCCTTCGAGGCGATCACGGCGCCCGGTTCGCCGTCGCTGCTTCCCACTGACGTCGTGTTGCGCCACTATCAGGCCTTCGGCGGGGCAACCGACCCCTACAACCGCGTCCGCGTAGCGATGCGGCGAAGCGGACGCCGGGTGGTCGATGCCGTGCGATGGGTGCGCTGAGGGCATCTCGACCGGCTCGCGAGGAGTGAGGCCGGGCTACCTGACCGTCACCGCGAGTGCTGGAACCGACCGGACCTGTCGCGCACGCCGACGGGCATGCTCGAGCACGACGACGACGGCGAATGCCTCGACCGCGAGCCTGATGGCGATCGAGGACCAGTACGTCTTGTCGATACCCGCGTCGGGCGTGGTGATCCCTCGGAGGTAGAGCCACGTCGTCACGTAGTGCCAGGTCTCCGCGGCGGCCACCAGCGTGACCAGCCACCTGCTCCGCGTCACGAGCAGGAGACCGAGGACGACCCAGAGCGAGTACTGCGGGGAGTAGACCTTGCCCAGCACGAAGAAGACGACGAGGAAGACGAACGACAGCTCGATGAAGGTCGGTTCGATGAGACGACGCCAGGTGAGCGCACCCAGGACCACCCACGCCGCGAGCATCCCGCCACCCAGCACCAGGCTGAGCTCGTCGGCGCCGACCGTCGTGCCCACCATGCGCAGTGCCATCCATGCGGACCCGAAGGAGGCTGGACGGTTGGTGTTGGTGTCCCAGAACTCCCGCCACGCCTCGGGGTTCGACAGGTAGAGCGGAGCGTTCGTAGCCACGGTGGTCACCAGGAAGGCGACGACCATCGCCGATGCACTTCGTGGCCGTGACCTGGTCACGAGGATCAGGGCCGCGGCGAGGAGGACGAGGGGGAAGAGCTTGGTCGCCGTCCCGAGCGCGACGAAGACGCCGAACCATGCCAGCCTGTCCCGCTGCCAGGCCACGAGGGCCAGAGCCGTGGCGAGGACGGCGATCGCGTCCCAGTTGACGGTCAGGGTGAGGACCACGAGCGGCGCCACCACCGCCCACGAGACGGGGTCGCCGACGGCCCATCCGAAGCGCCAGGCGATCCAGACCGTGGCGAGGACCGCTACCAGGAGCAGGGCGCACGTGACGAGGAAGAACGCCCTCTCCTCGCCCGCCATGCCGGGAAGGTCGTAGAGCTCTGCCGAGGACAGCGACGCCCGGCGGTCGAGCTCGGCGGACGGGATGCCGAGCACGACGTGCGTCAGCTTGGCGCTCGCCTCGATGAAGAGGTTGATGATCGGCGGGTACTCCAGGTCGCGGAAGCCCGGGTTCAGGTGGCCGAGCCACCCGAAGTCGGCGGCCAGCCCGCGGCCGTCGTAGAACAACGGGATGTCGCTGTAGCACTGGGCAGTCGCCAGCACGTCGGTGTCGACCTTGCCGCGCAGGCACGGGAGCTTCTGGACGGCCGACGCCACGGTCAGCAGCGTCGCCACCAGCAACCAGAGGTACGGCGCCCGCGACCGGCTGCCGGAGGTGGCAGTCACGCCAAGGTCGCCTCGCATCCGGCGAGAATAGTGAAGGATGCTCACCGACGAGACCGGTTCTGGAGCGGAGGCCCGTGGTGAGGAAGCACTACCTGGTGCTCGCCCACGACCAGCCCGGGCACGTCCGGAGGCTCGTCGAGCGGCTGGACGACGGCGAGTCGACCTTCTGGCTGCACCTCGACGCACGGAGCCCGTTGACCGCGTGGGACGCCGTCGTCGCCAGCTCCGACGTCCGGTTGGTCGAGCCACGCGCGACGTGCCTCTGGGGCACATGGTCGATGGTCGAGCCGCAGGTCAACCAGTTGAGGGCGTGCCTTGCCTCCGACGACCCCGGCTACGTCGTGGCTCTGAGCGGTCAGAGCTATCCGGTCAAGTCCACGGCCTACATCGACCGCTTCCTCACCGAGCACGCGGGCGCTGTCCACATGGACCTGTGGCGCCTCGAGGACCGGTGGTCGGACAACCACCGTGACCGCCTCGACTACTTCTGCATCCCGATGTCGGAGAGGAAGGGCGACCTCCTGCTCCTCCGACCCAGGCGGGAGATGAACGCCCGCGAGCTGGTCGGCTGGACCCGCCGCCTGATCCGCGAGCACGGCCTGCGGCGAGCGGTGGAGGTGCTCCGCATCATCGGCGAGCCGCGCCCGCACGTGAAGGACCGCATCGCCGGGGGATCGCAGTGGTGGGCGATGTCGTGGGAGACCGCGCTGGCGGTCATGGCCTACCGCGACGAGCACCCCGAGCTGGAGGAGTTCATGCGGTGGAGCCAGTATCCCGACGAGTCCTACTTCCAGAGCCTGGCGGTCGGTGTGGACCCGACGCTCTGGGAGCACGTCGGGCCGACTCTCACGCACATCGACTGGACCGAGGGCGACTGGGACCTCCCGCGAGCCATGACCCCACGCGATGTACCCGCGCTGGTGACCTTGCCCGACCACATGCTCTTCGCCCGCAAGTTCCTCTCGCCCGGCGGTGACGACGCCGTCGCCGCGCTGGACGAGGCCCTGGCCTCCGGAGGAGCCGCATGAGCACGCAGACCGCGCCGAGGTCAGTGCCACGAATCGCGACGTCGGTGCTCCTGGTGGCGGCAGGGCTCTTCGCCGTACGCCAGCTGGTCAGCGGGTGGCGGCTGGGCGCAAGCATGCGTCTCGGTGAGGACGGCGACATCTCCGTCTACATCGGTGCCATCAACTACCTGAAGTCGGGTGGGGCGCTCTACGACTACCCACTCGGCTGTGGGTACGGCTTCACCTACCCCCCCTTCTCGGCCATCGTGCTGCGGCCGCTGACCTGGCTGTCTCCGCTGACGACCGGGAAGGTCTGGCTCACCCTGTGCGTGGTCATCGCCGTCGCGGTGGCGGCGCTGGTGGTGGCGAGCCGCTCCTGGCCGACGTCCACGCTCGCCCGCCTGACCGTCCTCGGCCTCGGGGTCGGGCTCTTCCTCGGGTCGTCGCAGGTGCAGAGCGACCTGATTACCGGTCAGGTCAACCTCGTCCTCGCTCTCCTGGTGATCCTGGACGTGGGTCGCTACGTGCCCGACCGACTCCGTGGCGTCCTCGTGGGGCTCGCGGCCGCGATCAAGCTCACGCCGATGGTGGTCTGGGGCTGGTACGCCCTCACACGCCAGTGGCGGGCGCTCGCCGCCTCGGTCGGCACGTTCGCCGCGTGCGTGGTGCTCGCCTGGGTCGTGCTCCCGTCCGACTCGCGTCGCTTCTGGACCGACGCGGTGCTCGACACCAGCCGCGTGGGTGACGTCGAGCTGCGCTTCAACTCGTCGGTGATGGGCGTGCTGGCACGGGCCGGCGTCGACGGCACGACGCGCTCGGTGCTGTGGCTGCTGCTCGGTGGTGCCCTGGTGCTTCTCGCCTTCTGGAACGCCGAGCGCTGCCGTCGGGCCGGCGACCACGTCGCCTCGGCCGTCCTCCTGGGCTGCGCCGCCGTCGTCGCCACCCCGATCGCGTGGCCGCACCACCAGATCTGGCTGCCGCTCGCGGGCATCGTGCTGGCCCTGCGCACGCCGTGGCTCCCTCGAGTCCTCGGGTTGGCGATCCTCGTCTTCTGCTACCTCCACATCCCGATCACCGAGTGGTCCGACGCACACGGGACGGGCTGGTTCGTCGACAACATCGATGTCGCGATGTTCGTCGGCATCTGCCTCCTCGGCCTGGCGCCCGGCGCGTCGACCAGGTCGATCAGTGAGCCGTCGCCGCCCTCGACACGATCTCCATCGGGTCGTCGTAGTCCATCAGCACGGTGACGATCGAGTCGCCGGTCGTCTTCTCGTGGTCGGAGAACTCGAGCCCGATGCCGAGCTGGTCGAACTTCGCGCGAGCCTCGTCGCCGAGGTAGTCCTTCGCGCCGGTGCCGGACAGGTAGGACGTCGCGCCCACCATCTGCAGCTGCTCGAGCACGCGGTCGGCGGCCTTCTCGGTCGGCGGCTCGGTGACCACGACCTCGGTGGTGATGCCGAGGTAGTCGCGCATGCTGAGGATGAGCTGGTGGTTGATGTCGGCGAGGTTGTGGCTGTCGACGGCGTGGATCATCTCCAGCACGTCACCACTGCGGGACTTCCAGTGCCTGGCGCCGACGTAGCGCCCGCGGATGGAGCTCTCGAGGTGGTCCTGCCACCCGGGCTTGACCATCGTCTCGTTGATCGGCACCAGGTGGGCGCCCGACTCCAGCGGCATCGTGACCCAGGTGTCGCGCATCTTCACGCGCCGCTGCACCCAGTGCTTCTGCAGCTGGTCGTGCACGGCGAGCACGAAGGTGTCGCAGTTGAGCATCTTGAACCAGAACCCCGGCCACGGCAGCAGGTCTGGCTGGTGGATCGCCGCCCTCATCGCGCCGTCACCGGCGCACCGTGCGGACGAGCGCGAACTGCTCGGCGTACGGCACGAGCCGCACCTGTCCCAGCGCGCCGGCGATCTGGCGGACGCTGTTGATCGGGTGCACCTCGGTGGGGATCTCCGACTGGTAGGCCTGGCAGGCGCGCTCCTTCTGCGTGATCTGCTCCTCGGTGAGGGCCTCGAAGACGTTCCAGCGCAGGTCGGTCGGGTAGAGGTTCACGTCGTAGACCGCGATGTCGTAGACGTAGACGCTCGGCGGGAACCAGTGGTCCAGCGACATCGACACCCGGCACGAGCGCATGCCGGCCTCGTAGACCGAGATGTGGTCCTGGTGCAGCGACGGGTAGGGGAGGTAGAGCTCGTCGGGCTTCAGCTCGGCCATGATCGCGTCGATGGCGCCGACCATCTCGGACATGTGGGCCGGGGTCTCGCCGTCGGGGAAGCCGAGCACGCGCGACTCCGAGACGCCGAGGATCTCCATCGCATTCTGGTGCTCGGCTGCGCGCACCTCGCCGCTGTCGGTCATCACCACGACCACGCACTCGTCGGGATGCTTGGCCATCAGGCCGCCACACCCCATGGCCTCGTCGTCCATGTGGGGCGCCAGGATCAGCCGCTTCATCGCTCTCCTCGGTCGGGGACGCCCAGAGTCTAGGTGGGGCGATGCGTCCCGGTGGCAGGATGTGCCGGTGCCCGGGCCACGCGTCGTCTTGATCTCCATGTACGTCGGACACGAGGGCGTCCCCCACGCCGGAGGGCGCTACCTCCTCGAGCTGCAGCGGCTGCTCGACGAGGAGACGGACCTGACAATGCTGTCGGTGGGCAACAACCTGAACCGGGGTGTGCTCGGGGAGGCGGGAGTGCCGCGTCGACTGCTCCTGCTGGGGCACGAGGCTGGCCGCGGTCCCCTCGGCAGGGTCCTCAACCGTCTCGCCGTCTTGGCTGACACGACGTGGCGGCACAGGCGCGATCCCGGGATGGCGTCCGCAGCGTTCGTCCTCGGACTGCTGCGTTCCCCGGAGGCCCGCGCTGCCGTGCGCGAGGCGGACGTCATCGATCTCCAGTACTCAGAGTCCATCCGCCTCGTGCGACTCCTGCGACGGCTCAACCCGCGCGCCCGGATCACCGGCACCTTCCACGACGTGATGTCCCAGTCGTTCTCCCGCGAGCCTGGCGATCCGGACTTCTGGCGGGCGGTGGCCCAGCGCTCCCGCAGGCACGAGGCCGCGATGGTGCGCCGGCTCGACGAGGTGCTCGTCTTCAGCGCGAAGGACGGAGAGCTGCTCCGCGTGCCCGACGCCACCAGGGTCGACCCACCTCTCGCGACCGGCCTCGAGGAGCGGCACGCACCCGCGCCGGCACCGACCGTCCTGGTCGTCTCCTACCTCGCCCGCGACGAGAACGACAAGGCCGCACGCTGGACCCTCGACGAGGTGTGGCCGCAGGTGCGTGCGCGGGTGCCCGGGGCGCGGCTGAGGCTCGTCGGCGGGGGAGCGCTGCCCGCCCTCGTCGACCGCGCCGACCGTGAGCCGGACGTCGTGCTCACTGGCTTCGTCGACGACCTCGACGAGGAGTACGCCGCTGCGTCGGTCGCCCTCGTCCCGGTCCTCCAGGGAGCCGGGGTGAAGTTCAAGGCCATCGAGGCACTGCTGCACGGCGTCCCGCTGGTGAGCACCACGGTCGGGCTCGAGGGCATCGAGGGACCCGATGTCACTGCCGGCCTCGCCGACGACCCGGCCGGGCTCGCGGATGCGCTCGTCGCCGTGCTGTCCGACCCGACGTCCGCGCAGCGGCGGGCCGACGCCGCCCAGCGGTGGGCGGTCACGCGCTACGGCCGCGAGACCTTCGCGGACACGATCAGGCGGAGCTGGGTCACACGATCCCGCGCCGGCGCATGACCTCGGCGAGCTCGGTCCACATGTGCCGGGCGTTGAAGGTCGTCGCCACGCTGCGGCGAGCGGCCGTACCCAGCCGCTCCCGCTGCGACCGGTCCTCGGACAGCTCGGCCAGCACGCTCCGCCACCCGTCCGCGTCGCCTTCCGCCACGAGGCGCGCGTCGGTGTGGTCGGTGAAGTAGTCCTTCATCGCCCGCGTACCGGTCACGACGACGCACGCGCCCGACGAGGCGGACTCGAGGGCGACGCTCGACCCGGTGGGGTAGGCGAGGTCGCGGGTCGGGACGGCGACGACCTGCGCGCGCTGGAGCATGCTCCGGTAGGTGGGCAGCGGCACCACTCCGTGCAGCCGCACGTTGTCGGGCACGTCGAGCCCCGCCACGTTGTCCGGTCGGCAGACCAGGTCGAGGGTCAGGTCGGTGCCGCGGATCGCGTCGAACAACGTGGCGTAGTCGCGACCACGGTCCTGGCCGACCGCGAGCAGCTGGATGTCGCGCTCGGCCCCGCCGGGGACGTAGAACTCGTGACTGACGCCGTAGGTGACCGGGAACAGGCGCTCCTCGGGGATCCCGAGGTCGGTGAAGACCTCGGTCTCGTGCCGCGACAGGTGGGTGACGAGGTCGGCTGCCTCGAAGCGGCGCTTCAGCCTCCGCCGCTGGTCGGCGTCGGCGCGACGGATGTCGTCGGCAAGCCAGCACGACCAGATGACCAGCGGTGTCGAGGCGTACGGCGCCAGGCGCCCCCGCTTCGCCAGCCCCGCCGCGAAGCCCTCACGCTCGAGCAGCGCGAGCACCACGTCGGCCTCGGCCGCGGCCCGAGCACCCCGAACCGCCCGCTCGACGGGGAACCCCGACCGGTGCTCGACGACGTCCCGCAGGCGCTTCCATCGGGAGTCGGTCGCCCTCGGTGCGCCACGGAGCGAGAACCCGGCGTCCTGGAGGGCGTCCACGCCGTACGGCAGGGGAGCCGGCACCTCGCCGGCGCGGTAGCGGGCGTACCAGCGGTCGAGGTCGTGCTCGGAGAGGAGCAGTGCGCGGGTCATCGATCTCCTCTGATCAACGCCAGCTCGGTGCGGGCGACGCCGACGGCGTCGACGTCGCGCCCGGCGGCCTGCCGCACGGTGTTGACGACGAAGTTGGCCGCCGTGGCCGCAGTCAGTGCGGCCCGGAGCCGTCGGCGCGACCCCCACTTGTCGGCGTAGCTCAACCGACCCTGCACGAGCCAGCGTCGTCGCGACTCGGAGGGCGACGAGCCGCCGCCCTCGTGGAGGACGGTCGGTGAGCGGAGGGCGACCACGGAGAGCCCGCGCTGTCGGAGGCGGCGCTGGAGGTCGACCTCCTCGGAGTTCATGAAGAAGCGCTCGTCGAAGCCGCCGACGGCACGGAAGTCGGCCAGGGGGATCCACATCGCTGCGCCGACGACCCAGTCGACCTCCGCCTCGGCGGTGTGGGCGCGCACGTCGTGGCCCACGGCTCGGTGCCACGCCGTGGTGCTCCGGAAGCGTGCCAGGGGCGTGAGCCAGCCGACGGCGTCGTGCCGGACCTTCGGGAAGGAGCGGCCGACCCAGGCCTCGACCCCGTGCTCGTCCACCATGCGCGGGGCCAGTACCGCGCGTGGGTGCGCATGGGCGGCAGCGACCATGTCGGCGACGAAGGTGGGCTCGAGGGTGAGGTCGCTGTTGAGCACGAGCATCGCGTCGCCGGTGGCCGCAGCCGCGCCGGAGTTGACGTTGGCGCCGAACCCGCCGTTGGTGGCCCGCCGCACCACCTCGACGCCGGCGGTCTCGGGAAAGGGGGTGGGGGATGCGTCGTCCGACACGACGACCTGCACGGGACAGGTCTGCGCGCGCAGCTGTTCGATGAGGGCGAGGGTCGGCGTCGGGTCGCCGTGGTGGGGAACGACGACGCTGACGGTCGGCGCCGGTGCCTCGCGCTCCCAGGTGTCGTCGCCGACGCGACGACCGGCTGAGGCGGCCGACTCGACGGCCCACGCGACGAGCTTGCCGCCAGCGCGCCGGGGCACCCGCGGCAGCAGGCGGTCCAGCCGGCGGCCCAGGCGTGCCGCGTCGGCTCGGCTGCCGAGCCGATCGGCCTCGGCGGCGACGAGCCGACTCCACGGCCCACGGTCGGCATCGGCCGGTGTCGCCTGCTCGGGGTGCCGTGCCTCGAAGGCCCGCGTGGACGCGCCTGAGGTGAAGGCGCGGGCGACCCGCGTCTCGGCGTCGGGTGCCGGCCCGCGATGGGGGATCTCGAGGGCGGGATCGATCACGATCTCGACGCCGGACCGGGCGAGTCGCAGTCCGAGCTCGGAGTCCTCGCGGTAGGCCATCGTCGGGTCGAAGCCACCGACCGCGTCGTAGGCCGCCTTGCGCACGGAGTTGCACGCGGCCCAGTGCAACCACCGCTGGTCGGCGGGCCGGGCGTACGCCGCGGCCAGGAGCCGCTCGTTGGCCGGTCGTCCGTACGAGCTCGCGTAGGGACCGTCCACGAACTCGTCGCGCGTCAGCCCGATGACGCCGAGCGCCGGTGCGTCCTCCGGGCGGCCGACGTGGTGGGCCAGGTGGCGGGCGACGAAGTCGGGGGCCGGGGTCAGGTCGTCGTCGCAGCGGATGACGATCTCGCCGTACGCCGCTGCGTACCCGTCCGCGAGCGCCGCTGCGACCCCGTGGCCCCCGGCCCGCTCGATGATGCGGATCGGAAGCCTGTCGGCGAAGCCCTCGACCACGACGCGGCTGCCGTCCAGGTCGCCGTCGAGGACGACGACCAGCTCCCACTCGGCAGCGACCCGCTGTGCGGACAGCGCGTCGAGGAGCACCGGGAGTCGTGTGGCACCGCCGCGCGAGGGCACGACGACCGAGACGAGGGGAGGCGGCACGCGCCGATCCTAGGTGGCCGCGTCCGGCGCCGACTCCAGCTCGGCCAGGACGTCCTCGACGAGCTGCGTGATGTCGTTGCGGCCACCGAGCGGTCCGCCGGCCAGCAGGCCGTCGGCGCCGAGCAGCACGGCGGCCGGCGCGCTCGGAATGTTGAAGACCGCGCGCACCGTGGCGTCGGGGTCGAGCGCGACCAGGTCGGGGTCGTGGTGGAGGAACTCCGTGGTGCCCGAGGTGTAGACCGTCACCAGGTCCACCGCCGGGGCGAGCCGGGCGCTCCAGTCGTCGACGTGCTCCGAGACCCGGATGCAGGATCCGCAGCCGCTGCTGAGGAAGACGAGGAGTCGCGCGCCGGTCGAGGCGAGGTCGCGCAGCGACTGCGACGTGCCGTCGGGGAAGTCGAGGCGGGCGAAGGGGATCGGGGTGCGCTGGTAGTCGAGCTCGGCGTCGCCGTACGCACCCTCGACCGGCCGACCGCCGGCCGCGACCAGCGCCGCGACCAGCGCGACGACGACGGCTGCCCCGACGGCAGCCCACCCGGGCCTGTCGAGGGCCCCAGCCGCCCCGGGGACGGAGCCACCGCCGGCGGCCACCTCGACCGCCCACGCGCCGAGCCCGGTCAGCAGGACGTTGCGCACCAGCGTCAGCCGATCGACCCGGTGGCCGCCGAGGCGGCCGAAGCAGGCGCACGTGACGGGCTCGTCGAAGGTGAGGGCCCGGGCGACCAGGAGGGTGTACGTCGCCATCAGCACCGCCGCCGCGATCGCGACGACGACGAGGATCCGCGACGGAGAGGCGACGAGGCCCGCCGCGAGTGCGATCTCCAGCCAGGGCAGCGCTGCGGCGCCGAGCCGACGAGGCATCCAGGCCGGGACGCGGAGCGACGCGAAGGCGTCCTCGGTCTCCTCGCGGGCTCGGAGCTTGGAGGCACCGCTCAGGGCCAGGACGGCCGCCAGGCAGGCGAGCACGAGCAGGTCGGCAGCGGGCACGAGACGGATCCTATGCATGCCCGAGGGGGACCTCTGTGGGGATCGCTTGGCGGTCCTGTGACCCGGCTCACCTACCCAATTTGTGTTGTTACTCGTGCGTTGACTTGGCGTGGACGCCCGGATCCCTTCGCCTTTCTAGATTTCTTCTTGTCGATCGTTGGGATCGGCCACTACAGGGGGAATCGTCATGACCAGCACCCAGATCCGGCCCACGCGGCGCACGCTCGTGCGCGGCGCCGCCTGGAGCGTGCCCGTCGTCTCGATCGCTGCGGCTGCGCCGGCCTTCGCCGCGTCGGCCTGCAACCAGACCCTTAACTGGGCCTCGCTCGGAAACGGCGCGGTCTTCTCGAGCACGACGGTCGCCGGCATCACGATCACCCTCAGTCTCTCCGGCGCGACCACAGCGGCAAACAACCGGACGGTCTCGACCACCCAGACCGGCGGACAGACCAGCAACCTGCGCTTCTACAGCACCGGCACTGCCAACAGCTCGCAGACGGCGACGTTCACGTTCACCAAGGGCGGCCAGCCCTTCAACGTGACGAACCTGAGCTTCTCGTTCCTCGACATCGACTCCGGTGGCGCCTCGTGGGACGACCGGGTGTGGGTCGGAACGGCAGGCTTCACGCGCGCGATCCAGAACACCACCTACGTCACAGGCACGGGTGTCGACCTGGCCAACGCATTCCGCGGGAACGGCACCAACACCTCCGGCCAGGTCCAGGGTGGGCAGACGAACGGGAACGTGCAAGTCACTTGGGCCGCTGCGCTCAACAGCGTCTCCTTCACCTACGCCCAGGACGGGACGGCCAACGGCTCGCCGTTCATCGGCATCTCCAACATGTCCTTCACTGCGGCGGTCTGCTGATCAACCGATAGCCCCTGAACCCGACAACCCGGCTCCGTGATGCGGAGGCCGGGACGTCGGCATTTCTGCGATCTTTTGGGATTCGTTGGATACCTCATTTAGGGTAAAGATGAGGTAAAGACGACGTCGTCCCGGGAGATCGTCATGTCAGAGCAGGCCGCAGGCCCCACCCGCCGCACCTTGGTGCGCGGCGCAGCGTGGAGCGTTCCGGTGGTCGCCATCGCGACGGCGGCCCCCGCGTTCGCGGCCTCGCCGTGCTCCGACACCTACTCCTACCGCCTCGACTGGGGCACGACGCCGTATACTCCGCCGGCGAACCTGACGGTCAACCCCAACGTCGCAACTGCCATCGTCCCCGCTCTCCCGGGCGGCGGCCCCGGAGCCAGCGCCGTGACGGTCACCCTGACCAGCACGCTGCAGGGGGGCGTCACCCGCTACGACCAGAACCTCAACGTCCTGGCCACCACCGGGATCGGTGGGTTCCCCGGTGAGCAGGGCGTGGCGATCCGGAGCGCCACCACTGGATTGCCCTCGGTCGGCGGCCCGCTCGGGATCTCCCGGAGCCAGACGATCACGTTCGGCTTCAGCCGTGCCGTCCGCAACCTCAGCTTCACCGTCGTCGACCTCGACCGTGACACGAACTTCTGGGACCGCGCGAGTTTCTCTCCGACCCCGACGAGCTACGTCCGGGTCGGCACGGTCCAGGGCAACGGCAATACTGGGACTGAACTGACGGCGGACAGTGGAGGTTTCCGCTACACGGGGCTCACCGGGATCGACGACACCAGCAACGCCGGCAACGTGACGATCACCTACGCGGGCGGGTCGTCGTTCACCTCGTTCCAGCTCGTCTACTGGAACGCCGGCACCCCCGGTCCTCAGGGCATCTTGGTCAGCGACCTGACGTTCAACGCTCTCGGCTGCTGACCACCTGCCGTACGACGCGAACAGCCCGGCCCCGCGATGCGGGACCGGGCTGTCGACGTGAGACCTACTTGTTGGCCTTGCGCGCCTGGGACGCGGTCTTGGCGCGGGCGTTGGCGTCGAGCACGACCTTGCGGATGCGGACCGAGTCGGGCGTGACCTCGACGCACTCGTCGTCGCGGCAGAACTCCAGGCACTGCTCGAGCGAGAGCCGCTTCGGCGGAATCAGCTTCTCGAAGTTGTCCGAGGTCGCGGACCGGATGTTGGTCTGCTGCTTCTCCTTGGTGATGTTGACGTCCATGTCGTCGGCACGCGAGTTCTCGCCGACGATCATGCCTTCGTAGACCTCGGTGGTCGGCTCGACGAACATCACGCCGCGCTCCTGCAGCGACGTCATGGCGTACGCCGTCGCGGCACCGCTGCGGTCGGCGACCAGCGAGCCGTTGTTGCGCGAGCGGATCTCGCCGGCCCACGGGTGGTAGCCCTCGGAGATGTGGTGGGCGATGCCGGTGCCGCGCGTCTCGGTGAGGAAGTCGGTGCGGAAGCCGATCAGGCCACGGGCGGGCACGACGAAGTCCATGCGGACCCAGCCGGTGCCGTGGTTGGTCATGCCCTCCATGCGGCCCTTGCGGGCGGCGAGCAGCTCGGTGATGGTGCCGAGGTACTCCTCCGGCGCATCGATGGTCAGGCGCTCGAACGGCTCGTGCACCTTGCCGTTGACCTCCTTGGTGACCACCTGCGGCTTGCCGACGGTGAGCTCGAAGCCCTCACGCCGCATCTGCTCGACGAGGATCGCCAGCGCCAGCTCGCCGCGGCCCTGCACCTCCCAGGCGTCGGGACGCTCGGTCGGCAGGATGCGCAGCGACACGTTGCCGATGAGCTCCGAGTCGAGGCGGTCCTTGACCAGGCGCGCGGTGACCTTGCCGCCCTTGACCTTGCCGACGAGCGGGGAGGTGTTGGTGCCGATCGTCATCGAGATCGCGGGCTCGTCGACGTGGATGAGCGGCAGCGCGACCGGGTTGTCCGGGTCGGCCAGGGTCTCGCCGATGGTGATCTCGGGGATGCCCGCGACGGCGACGATGTCACCGGGTCCGGCCGACTCGCCGGGCTGGCGCTCGAGGCCCTCGGTGACGAGCAGCTCGGTGATCTTGACGTTCTTGACCGTGCCGTCGCGCTTCATCCACGCGACCTGCTGGCCCTTCTTGAGCGTGCCCTGCTTGATGCGCAGCAGGGCCAGGCGGCCCAGGAAGGGCGACGCGTCGAGGTTGGTGACGTGGGCCTGGAGCGGCGCGCCCTCGTCGTACTCCGGGGCGGGGATCGTCTCGAGGATCGTCTTGAAGAGCGGCTCCAGGTCACTGCCCTCGGGCATCGCGCCGTTCTCGGGGCGCTCCAGCGACGCGATGCCGGCGCGACCCGACGCGTAGACGACCGGGAAGTCGAGGGCGTCCTGGCTGTGCGAGTCGTCGAGCAGGTCCATGAAGAGCTCGTAGCTCTCGTCGACGACCTCCTCGATGCGGGCGTCGGCACGGTCGGTCTTGTTGACGACCAGGATCACCGGCATGTCGGCGTTGAGCGCCTTGCGCAGCACGAAGCGCGTCTGCGGGAGCGGACCCTCGGAGGCGTCCACGAGCAGCACGATGCCGTCGACCATGGACAGCCCGCGCTCGACCTCGCCACCGAAGTCGGCGTGGCCGGGGGTGTCGATGATGTTGATGACCATCGGCTGGCCACCACCGGCGGGACCGGCGTAGTGCACCGCGGTGTTCTTGGCGAGGATCGTGATGCCCTTCTCGCGCTCGAGGTCGCCGGAGTCCATGACGCGCTCGGCCACGCTCTCGGCCTGGTGGGCGGTGAAGGCACCGGCCTGGCGGAGCATGGCGTCGACGAGCGTGGTCTTGCCGTGGTCGACGTGGGCGACGATGGCGACGTTGCGGAGGTCAGAGCGTGCTGGCATGCGAAGGATGCTCGCTTTCGGGGCAGAGAGAAGGGGCGCGTACGGCGCGCCGCCCAAGGCTACCGGCGTACGGCGCAGGGCCCCGAATCGCAGGACAGGCACTGTGAACGGGAGCACACCGTGCCCGAGCTCGGCCCTTGCGTTGTCGGTGGGAACCGGTAGACAGAGGACATGGACACATCTCGGGCTCACTGCACCTTCATCCCGCCCTATCTCCTCGAGCGGGTGGGCGCCGCCGACGCGCTCGTGCTCGACGAGCAGCTGCGGCTGCGCCGCAACGCGCGCGCGGCCGAGCCACGCACCACCCGCGCGGCAGCGGTGGACGAGCCGGCGTGGACGGTCCACGACGCCGACAACACGACCACCCTGCCCGGGCGCGCGGTGCGATCGGCCGGCAGCGAGCCGTCGGGCGACGAGGGCGTGGACGAGGCGGCTGCCGGC
Organism: Nocardioides currus; assembly: GCF_003057875.1. GTDB lineage: Bacteria > Actinomycetota > Actinomycetes > Propionibacteriales > Nocardioidaceae > Nocardioides > Nocardioides currus. Next base: position 105,649 of record NZ_PYXZ01000002.1, read on the forward strand.
ATCGAGGGAACGCTGGCGATGTTCGCCGACGGCTTCTCCCGCGACTCCTACGACGGGGCCGGTGCCCCCGTCAGCATCACCGTCCACTACGGCCAGCGCTACGACAACGCGTTCTGGGACGGCGAGCAGCTCGTCTTCGGTGACGGCGACGGCGAGGTCTTCGAGCGCTTCACCAAGGCCGCTGATGTGCTGGCCCACGAGTTCGGCCACGCCGTCACCGAGCACACCGCCGGCCTCGTCTACGAGGGCCAGTCCGGCGCCCTCAACGAGTCCGTCTCCGACGTCTTCGCCGCCTGCTTCAAGCAGCACTTGGCCGGCGAGTCCGCTGCCGACGGCGACTGGCTGATCGGTGAGGGCATCTTCGTCGCCGGCATCCAGGCCCGCGCCCTGCGCGACATGGCCGCTCCCGGGACGGCCTACGACGACCCCAAGCTCGGCACGGACCCCCAGGTCGGCCACATGGACGACTACGTCGAGACGGCCGAGGACAACGGCGGTGTCCACCTCAACTCCGGCATCCCCAACCGTGCCTTCCAGCTCGCGGCGACCGCCATCGGCGGCACGAGCCTCGAGGGCGCCGGCCAGGTGTGGTACGCCGCGCTCACCTCGGGCGACGTCGCGTCGACCGCCGACTTCGCGGCCTTCGCGGCCGCGACCGTCGCCGCGGCCGGCGAGCACGCCGCGGCCGTGACTGCCGCGTGGGAGCAGGTCGGCGTGACCGGCGCGGCTTCCTCGATCCCGCAGCCGGGTCCGGTCCCCGTCGGGACCGCGGGCGTGGTGCGAGTCAAGCGGTCGGGCGGGTTCGCCGGTCGCACCGAGGAGGGCATCGTCACGCTGAGCGACGCCGACGACGGGGTGCGGAGCCTCGTCGAGCGGGTCGACCTCGACGCCGCCGCGGCCGGCGCAGCGGCGTACAAGCAGATGCCCGACATGTACGTCTTCACGTTCCAGATCGACGACGGCGACCCGGTGACGCTGCCCGAGCAGGTCGTCACCGGCGACCTGGGCGAGCTCGCCACGCTGGTGCTCAGGAACCAGGCGTGAACCTCAGGCGCTGAGGGCCCGATCGATCGCCGCCTGCACGTGCAGCGTGGTGCACGGCATCGCCGGCAGCTCGATGTCGGCCTGGCGGATCAGCAGCTCCAGCTCGGTGCACCCCAGCAGGATCGCCTCCGCCCCGGCGTCCCACAGCTCCTCGGTGATCGCCACGACCCGGCGACGGGTGGCGTCGACGACGTCGCCGTGCACGAGCTCGTCGTAGATCGCGGAGTTCAGGGTCTCGTGGTGCTTCGCCTCCGGCACGAGCACGGTCACCCCGTGCTCGGCGAGGCGGTCGACGAAGAACGAGTCCTCCATCGCGACCGTGGTGCCGATCAGGCCGACCGTGGTGTGGCCCCCTGTCGTGCAGGCCTCGGCGACGACGTCCCCGAGGTGCAGCAGCGGGATGCCCACGGCGTCGGCCACGACGTCGGCGACCTTGTGGAAGGTCGTGGTGCACAGCAGCAGGAAGTCGGCGCCCGCGCGCTCGACACCGCGACCGGCCTCGGCCAGCAGCTCGCCGACCTGGTCCCAGCGCTCGTGCTCCTCGAGGTCGGTCAGCTCGGCGAAGTCGACGGTGCTGAGCACCAGCCTCGGCGACGACAGCCCGCCCAGCCGCTCCTGCACGCCGAGGTTGAGGTCGCGGTAGTAGACGGCGCTGGATTCCCAGCTCATGCCGCCGATGAGTCCGATTGTCTGCACGAGCCGAAGTCTCTCAGACCCGGTGGACCTTGTGCGGGGCTGCCTGAGCGACGGGCTTGATCACCAGCTCGTCGATGTTGACGTGGGCGGGCAGGGTCGCGATCCAGCGGACGGCCTCGGCGACGTCCTCGGCGACGAGCGGCTCGGCGACCCCTTCGTAGACCTTCTCGGCCGCCGCCCGGTCGCCGCCGAAGCGGACCAGCGCGAACTCGTCGGTCCGGACCATCCCGGGCGCCACCTCCGAGACCCGGATCGGCTCGCCGTTGAGCTCGAGCCGCAGCGTCTCGGTGACCGCCCGGGTGCCGTGCTTGGCCGCCGTGTAGCCGCCGCCGTTCTCGTAGGTCACCCGCCCGGCGATCGAGCCGATGTTGAGGATCAGCGCCTCCCCGCTCGCGCGCAGGGCGGGCAGCAGCGCCTGGGTCACCCGCATCAGCCCGACGACGTTGACGTCGTACATCGCGCGCCACTGCTCGGGGTCGCCCTGCTCGACCGGCTCGGACCCGAAGGCCCCGCCGGCGTTGTTCACCAGCACGTGCACGACGTCCAGCCGTGCGGCCAGCGCACCCACGGAGTCGGCGTCGGTGACGTCGAGCGCGATCGCCTCGCCGCCGATCTCGGCCGCGAGGGCCTCGATCCGGTCCGTACGGCGTGCGGCGCACACCACCCGGAACCCCTCCGCGGCGAGGGCGCGCGCGGAGGCCGCACCGATCCCGCTCGATGCTCCGGTGACGACGGCGATCCTCTGGTCGGTCATGGGTCCCATCCTGCCGGGTGCCGTTTCCCTGATTGGATGCACCCGTGATCATCGCGGCGGCAGACGGCTCGGCACTCGGCAACCCCGGACCGGCGGGATGGGCGTGGTACGTCGACGACACGTGCTGGGCCTCGGGCGGCTGGCCCCACGGCACCAACAACATGGGCGAGCTGATGGCGGTGCTCGACCTGCTCCAGCAGACCGCGCACCTCGACGACGACCTTCTCGTCTACTGCGACAGCACCTACGTCATCAACGCCATCACCAAGTGGATGGCGGGCTGGAAGCGCAAGGGCTGGAAGACCGGCGCCGGCCAGCCGGTGAAGAACGTGGAGCTGATGAAGGCCCTCGACGCCGCGATGCGGCCCACCGTGCGGTTCGAGTGGGTCAAGGGCCACGCCGGGCACTCCCTCAACGAGGCGGCCGACGCGCGGGCCAACGCCGCCGCATCGGCGTACCAGCGTGGTGCCACGCCCGACCCCGGGCCCGGGTTCGCCGGCAGCAGCACCGCCCACCCTGCCGCGACCGTGGGCCAGGTCGAGGAGGAGCCCGACCTCTTCAGCGACCTCGGCGCGGACGCGGCGGCCACCGACGAGGAGCACGTCGTCGAGCTCGAGCGCTCGCTGCTGAGCGACGAGGTGCGCTCCGACCGCGCCGCCGTGGCCGCGCTGCTGCACCCGCAGTGGCAGGAGATCGGCGCGTCGGGGCGCCTGTGGGAGCGCGACGCCGTGCTGGACGAGATCGGGCCGCTCACGGTCCCGGTCACCCTGGACGTCATCACCGTCTCGCGCCTGTCGACGGACGTGATCCTGCTCGTGTGGCGCGCCTCCGACGACGACGGCACCCGCCTGCGCAGCTCGGTGTGGCAGCGCACCGGAGGGCAGTGGCAGCAGCGCTTCCACCAGGGCACCGCCGAGGCCTGAGCTCCACCCGTCGGGGTGGGGTGAGGGTGCCGACGACCCACAGGACGGTAACGGGCGACCCACAAACGAGGCGTACGACCACGGCGATCCACGACCGGTGTTGGGCTGCGCGGGTGCGAATCCTCCCCTCCTCCCGTCTCCGTCGAATCCTCGTCGCGACCACGCTGCTGCTGCCGGCTCTCGGCACCCTCGGGCTGGTGAGCCCGGCCAACGCCGCGGTCACCACGTTCACCAACTCGGCCCCGATCGCCATCCCGCAGTTCGGCAACGGGGCTCCCTATCCGTCGACGATCGCGGTCAGCGGACTGGCGACGAACGTGAAGAACGTCGAGCTGACCCTGACCGACATCCGTCACGAGATCTCGTACGACGCCCACGTCATGCTCGTCTCCCCGACCGGGCGGAACCTGACGGTCGTGTCGGACGTGTACTGGAACAACCAGTCGCAGGCGCGGACCTTCACGTTCGCCGACGGGGCGCCCGCCCTCACGTCCGGTCGGCCCGGTGCCGCCCCGACCGGGCGGTATGCGCCGACCGACCTGGGTGGACCCAACACGTTCCCGGCCCCGGCTCCCGCCCAGTCGGGTGCGACGACCTTCGCCGGCGCGTTCAACGGGACCAACCCCAACGGGACGTGGCAGCTGTTCGTCTACGACGACATCGGGGGAGGGGCCGGCAACATCGGGTCGTGGAGCCTGAAGATCGACGCGGGCATCCCGCAGGTCGTCACCTTCGGCACCACCGCGCCCAACCCGGCTCGCGTCGGCGACACGTACAAGCCGACCGCGACCTCCGACGCCGGATTCCCGGTGACCTATTCCGTGGCTGCGTCCACCACGAACAACGCCTGCCGCCTCGCCGACGACGACCAGACGCTGTTCTTCCAGCACAGCGGGACGTGCGTCGTGGCCGCCGACGCGGCCGGTGACGTCGACCACGACCCGGGCCGCGCCACGCAGACCATCACGGTCGTCGCCGCCCAGTCCGACCTGGCCACGCTGGCGATCAGCCCGCTGAACGCCTCGACCACCGCCGGCCAGCCGGTGCCCTACTCGGTCCAGGGCACCGACTCGAGCGGCAACGCCATCCCGGGCCAGCAGGCGACCTACTCCTTCACCCCTGCCGGCGGCGGAGCGTCGACCGTCTGCCCGAGCGGAGCCTGCGCCCCCGTGAGCGCCGGCACCTACACGGTGACCGCCAGCGCGCCCGGCAAGACCGGCCCGGTCACCTCCTCGACCACCCTCACCGTGCTGGCCGACGACGTGGCCGCCCTGTCGATCACCCCTGAGGACTCCGCCACCACCGCCGGCACCCCGGTGCAGTTCACCGTCGGCGGCATCGACGAGTTCGGCAACGCGCTGCCCGACCAGACGTCCGCCAGCACGGTCGTCGCCACGCCGGTCGGCGGCGGCACGCCCGTCACCTGCGCCTCCGGGCTCTGCGACCTCACCGTCGCCGGCGTCTGGTCCGTCAGCGCCTCCCAGTCCGGAGCCGGCGCGCCCGCCTCCGACGCCACCACGCTGACGGTCGCGCCCGCTGCGCTCGACCACGTCGAGCTCGCCGGTGACGCCACCACCGTGGCCGGGACGCCCGTCGTCTACACCGTGACGGCCTACGACCGGTTCGACAACGTCCGCCAGGGCGCCGCGACCGTCACCGCGACCCGCGGGGCGACCACGATCACCTGCCCCAACGGCGTGTGCGCCCCGACCACCGCCGGCACCTGGACCGTCCAGGGCACCGTCGGTGGCGAGACCGACTCGGCCGACCTCGAGGTCACCGCCGGTCCGCTGTCGAGCCTCGTCGTCTCGCCGGACGTCACCACCGTGACGCCGGGCACCGACGTGACCTACACGGCCGCCGGCGCCGACACCTACGGCAACAGCCTCGGTGACCGCACCGCGACCAGCGCGTTCAGCCTGCAGCGCGCCGACGGCTCGGGCTCCTCCGTGCCGTGCCCCGACGCCGTGTGCACTCCTGGTGCCCCCGGCAGCTTCCGCGTCACGGCCACCGACGGCTCCGTGTCCGGCACGGCCACGCTCGTCTCGGCCCTGCCCTCGGTGAGCCTCGAGCTCGGCGCGCTGCCGACCTCGACGTACGGCGACGGCATCCCGCTCTCCGCGACGGCCACCAGCCCCGACGGCGCACCCAGCGGGTCGGTGCAGTTCAACCTCGACGGCAGCCCGGTCGGGTCGCCGGTCGCGGTCAACGGCTCTGGCGTCGCCACGGCTCCGGCGCTCACCGGCGTCCACGCCGGCACCCACATGGTCTCGGCGACCTTCACCGCCACGCCGGCGGGTGCCTACGACACCGCGACCACGACCCAGAGGTTCGTCGTCGCCCAGGCGCCGACCACCACGAAGCTCGCGGTCACCTCGTCGCTCACCGCGACCGTGGCCTCCGCCGCCGGCACCCCCGGCGGGGCCGTCACCTTCGCGATCGACGGCGCCGACGTGGCCACCGTCCCGCTGACCGGGGGTACGGCGACCTGGCAGGGCGACAACACCGGCGGGCCCGACTCGGTCGTCACCGCGACGTACTCCGGAGCTGCCGACTTCCTGTCCTCGGCCGTCTCCACCGCACGTCAGGACCCGAAGGTCCAGGCGACCCTGTCCGGCACGGCTCGCAACGGCTGGCACAACCAGCCCGTCACGGTGACCTTCACCTGCGCCCCCGGCTCCGCGCCGGTCACCTGCCCGGCTCCCGCGGTGATCGACAAGGAGGGCGCCGGCCAGACGGTCACCCGGACCGTGGTCGCCGCTGACGGCGGCATCGCGGTCGTCACCAGCGCGCCGGTCTCACTGGACCTCACCGCGCCGGACGCCCGCACCGTCGGCGTCGAGGCCGGACGGGTCTACAACGGCACGGCCCCGGACGCCGCCTGCGCGGCGACGGACGCCCTGTCGGGCCTGGCGGACTGCACGGTCGTGACCAGCGGCAACCGCCCCGGCACCCTCCGCACCACCGTGACGGCGACCGACCTCGCAGGCAACACGACCACGGCCGCGACCACGTACTCGGTGCGTGACCTCTGGATCACGCGCAGCGAGCAGGTCGGCGGCGCCTGGAACGTCCCGATCGGCGGCGGCCGGATGCTGCAGCTCGTCGACAGCGGCTTCCCGGTGGTCAAGGCCAAGGGCGACCTCGCGGCCAAGGACTTCCGGTTCGCCGGTCGGCTCGACGGCGTGGGCCACTGGACCAGCCGGGTGCGGGTGCCGGCCGGCGTCCGACCGGGCAAGATCCTCAAGCTGACGATCAAGCGCGACGACGGCTCCGTCCAGCGCGTGAGGATCCGGGCCGTCCGCCGCTGAGCGGTCCCTCGCAGCATCCCCGACGAGCCGTCGCCATCGTGCGGCGGCTCGTCGGGCCTTCCGGGCACCTGCCATCCCCAGGGGTGGGCAGGGAATCGTCCGCGCGCTGTCAGTGTTGGAGCCTGATGGCCCCCGGACATCGGGTGGTCGAGGACGAGAGGATGCCGCGTGGATCGCGTCGCGATGATCAGCCTGCACACCTCCCCGTTGGACCAGCCGGGGACCGGTGACGCCGGTGGGATGAACGTCTACGTCATCGAGCTCTCGCGCCGCCTCGCAGCCCAAGGCATCGCCGTCGACGTGTTCACGCGTGCCACGTCGTCCGAGCTGCCGCCGGTCGTCGAGGCCTTCGACGGCGTTCACGTCCGCCACATCGCCGCCGGGCCCTTCGAGGGCCTGACCAAGGGAGAGCTCCCCGGTCAGCTCTGCGCGTTCGCCCGCGAGGTGCTGCGCGCCGAGGCCAGCCAGCCGCAGGGCCACTACGACGTCGTGCACTCCCACTACTGGCTCTCGGGCCAGGTCGGTGCCCTGGCGCGCGACCGTTGGGGCGTCCCACTCGTGCACACGATGCACACGATGGCCAAGGTCAAGAACGAGGCGCTCGCGGTCGGCGACACCCCCGAGCCGCTGGCGCGCGTGATCGGTGAGGAGCAGGTCGTCGAGGCCTCCGACCTCCTGATCGCCAACACCGACCTCGAGGCCAAGCAGCTGATCGACCTCTACGCCGCCGACCCGCACCGGGTCGAGGTGGTGCACCCGGGCGTCGACCTGTCCGTGTTCCGGCCGCACGACAAGGCGGTCGTACGCCGCGAGCTCGGACTGCCCGAGGACGCGATCGTGCTGATGTTCGCCGGTCGGATCCAGCCGCTCAAGGCGCCCGACGTGCTGCTGCGGGCCGTGAGCGTGCTCCTCGACCGCGACCCGTCGCTGCGCTCGCGCCTCGTCGTGCCGATCGTCGGGGGTCCGTCTGGCAGCGGCCTCGAGCACCCGGAGTCCCTGGCCCAGCTCAGCGCCGAGCTCGACCTCGACGACGTGGTGCGGTTCGTGCCGCCCGTCGCCCAGCCCGAACTCGCGCGCTGGTGCGCCGCGGCGACCGCCGTCGCCGTGCCCTCTTTCAACGAGTCGTTCGGGCTCGTGGCCGTCGAGGCCCAGGCCACCGGCACTCCCGTCGTGGCCGCGGCCGTGGGCGGGCTGACCACCGTCGTGGCCGACGGGCGCAGCGGGCTGCTGGTGCCGACGCACGACGCCCACGACTGGGCCGACGCGCTGCGCCGGCTGATCGACGACCCCGCGCTGGCTGCCCGGCTCGGCGCCGGTGCCCTCGAGCAGGCCCGGGACTTCTCCTGGGAGCGGACCGCCGAGCGCACGCTCGAGGCCTACCACGCGGCACGCACGCTGATGCGTGATGAGATGTCGGTGTGAGTGCGGCAGAGGTCATCCGGGGCTATCTCGACGCCAACGAGATCGACTACGCGATGGCCGGGCCGGCGAGCTTCTCGCTGACCCTGCCCGGCGAGAAGAAGCTCCAGACGCCGGTGCGCCTCGACGTCGGTGAGCACGCCCTCGGGGTGCACGCGTTCGTGTGCCGCAACCCCGACGAGAACCACGCCCGTGTCTACCGCTGGCTGCTCGAGCGCAACCTGCGGATGTACGCCGTCTCGTTCGCCGTCGACCACGCGGGCGACATCTACCTCGACGCCCGCCTGCCGCTCGCGAGCGTCAGCGACGACGAGCTCGATCGGCTGCTGGGCTCCGTGCTCGCCCACGCCGACGAGTCGTTCAACGCCATCCTCGAGCTCGGCTTCGCCAGCTCGATCCGCAAGGAGTGGGAATGGCGGATCTCGCGGGGTGAGTCGACCGCCAACCTCGAGGCGTTCCGCGGCTGGCTCGAGTCGGGCGACGAGCCCGCGCCGCCCGTCGACTAGCGGCTGATCAGCACGGCGGCGAGCGCGACCACGGCCGGCACCGCCTGCACGAAGAGGATCTTGGTGCCGACCGTCGCAGCGCCGTACACCCCGGCGACGATGACGCAGCCGAGGAAGAAGACCTTGAAGGGGAGGTTGTCGTCGATCAGCCCCCAGGCGAGGCCGGCGACCAGGAAGCCGTTGTAGAGCCCCTGGTTGGCCGCGAGCGCCTTGGTCTCCTCCGCGAACTCCGGCGTGAGGTTGAACGCGCCGCGCCCGGCCGGCTTGGTCCACAGGAACATCTCGAGGACCAGGAAGTAGGCGTGGAGGGCGGCCACGAGGCCGACGAGCACGTTGGCGACGACTGTCATGCCCGCAGCATGGCAGGTCAGCGACCGACCGTGGAGGGCTTCCTGCGAGTCAGCAGCACGCCGGTGATCGCCAGCGCGCCACCCACGAACGTCAGGCCCGGCGGCACCTCGTCGAGCAGGGCCCACGCGATCAGCGTGGTGATCGCCGGCACCAGGAAGGTGGTGAGCGACAGCTTGCCGGCGTCGGTGTGCGCGAGGGCGAAGGCCCACGTGGTGAAGGCGATCGCGGTCGGGAAGACGCCGAGGTAGACCGTCCACCACAGCGTCGAGCCGCCCTCGGAGACGACACCCACGAGGTCGTGCGCGAACGGCAGGCAGACCGCGGCGCCGATGACGAACGAGACGAAGACGACCTGCACGGAAGGGATGCGGCGCAGCAACGACTTCTGGCTCAGCACGCCCACGGCGTACATCGCCGCCGCGAGCACGACCAGCAGGATGCCGACGAGGTCGCCGTCACCGCCCCCGGAATAGCCGCGCGCGATGATCGCGACGCCGCCGAACCCGATGACCATGCCGACGACCAGCCAGCGGTGCAGCACCTCACCGAAGATCCACACGGCCAGGACCGCGACGATGATCGGCCCGATCTGGATGATCATGGCTGCGGTGCCGGCGTCGACGCGGCGCTCGCCCTCGTTGAGGGCGAGGTTGTAGATGCCGAACCACCCGACACCGCACGCGGTCAGCAGGATCCACTCGCGCCGGGTCGGCTTCACCCAGCCCCGACGGAGGACGAGCGGCAGCACGCACAGCGCGGCGACCAGCAGCCGCCCGGCCCCGAGCGAGCCGGGGCTGATGTCGTCGGCGACGTGGCGGATCACCACGAACGCCGATGCCCACATGACGAGCGTGATCCCGCCCGCTGCCGCCGGGAACCAGGCCGGGTGGGACGGGGCGATCGGCTCGGCGCTCTGCTCGGTCGTTGTCACGAGTCAAGGCTAGGGACGACCATGACGCCGCGCGAGCGGATTCCGGACAGCGAACCCCGACTTCCCGCCTCGCTCAGAGGTCGAGCTTGTAGCCCAGTCCGCGCACGGTGACGAGGAACTTCGGCTCGCTCGGGTCGGGCTCGAGCTTCGCGCGCAGCCTCTTCACGTGCACGTCGAGGGTCTTGGTGTCGCCGACGTAGTCGGAGCCCCACACGCGGTCGATCAGCTGGCCGCGTGTCAGCACCCGCCCGGGGTTGCGCAGGAACATCTCGAGGAGCTCGAACTCCTTGAGCGGCAGCCGCTGCTCGGTGCCGTCGACGGTGACGACGTGGCGCTCGACATCCATCCGCACCGGCCCGGCCTCGAGGGTGTCGGGCAGCAGGTCCGGCTCCTGACCGCGGCGCAGCACGGCGCGGATCCGGGCGACGAGCTCGCGGGGGGAGTAGGGCTTGGTGACGTAGTCGTCGGCCCCGAGCTCGAGGCCCACCACCTTGTCGACCTCGTCGTCCTTCGCGCTGACCATGATCACCGGCACGCTGGAGGTCTGGCGGATCTGGCGGCACACCTCCGTGCCGGGCAGGCCGGGCAGCATCAGGTCGAGGAGCACGATGTCGGCCCCGTTGCGCTCGAACTCGCTGATGGCGGAGTTGCCGTCGGCGGCGATCGCCACCTCGTAGCCCTCCTTGCGGAGCATGTAGGCGAGCGCGTCGCTGTAGCTCTCTTCGTCCTCGACGACGAGTACCCGGGTCATCTGGTGATCTCCTGCTGTTCTTCTGCATGGGTGGTGGACGGCGTACGGCGCGGGGGAGCGATCATCGGCACGGGACCCGACGGCTCGCCGTCCCCGTCGAGGGCGTGCGGCTGGAGCGGGAGGGTCAGGGTGAACGTCGAGCCCTGGCCCTCGACGGACCACACGTTCACGTCGCCCCCGTGGGTCGCCGCGACGTGCTTGACGATCGACAGCCCGAGGCCCGTGCCGCCGGTGGAGCGGTGCCGGGCGGGGTCGACGCGGTAGAACCGCTCGAAGATGCGGTCGATCTCGCGCGCCGGGATGCCGATGCCCTGGTCGACGACCGAGATCTGAGCGGTGTCACCGAGGGCCTTGGTGCTGACGAGCACCCGGGACCCCTCGTCGGAGTAGGCCACGGCGTTGGCCACGAGGTTGCTCACCGCGGCGCTGATCTGGTCGAGCGAGCCGAAGACGTGGAGCTCGTGGTCGCCGGTCGTCACGAGCGTGATCCGCTTCGCGCCGGCGTCGATGGTGCTGGTGTCGACGGCCGCGGCCACGACGTCGTCGAGGGAGACCGACACCGGCGCCTCGAGCGGGTCGTCGCCCTGCAGCCGGGACAGCTCGATGATCTGCTGGACGAGCGTGGTCAGGCGGTCGCTCTCGGTGAGCATCCGGGACGCGAACCGCTCGACCGCCTCGGGGTCGTCGGCGGCCTCGGTCACGGCCTCGGCGAGCAGCCGGATCGCCCCGACGGGTGTCTTGAGCTCGTGGCTGACGTTGGCGACGAAGTCGCGGCGCACCGCCTCCACCCGCTTCTCGCGGGTGCGGTCCTCGACCAGCGCCAGCACGAGGCGCGAGCCCAGCGGGGCGACGCGGGCGATGACCGTGCGGGCGGTGGCGCTGTCGGCGCCGAGGTGGAGCTCGGTCTCGCGGATCTGCCCGTCCCGGCGGACCTGGCGGATCAGCGTCGTCAGGTCGTCGACCAGCACCTCGCTGCCGCGGACCAGGCCGAGGGCGTAGGCCGGGGCGGACGCCTTGAGCACCAGGTCGTCGGGGTCCACCACGACGGCGCTCGAGCGGAGGACCGAGAGCACCGCCGCGACACCGGGCGGGACGAGCGGCTCCTCGACCTGGGGCAGGCGGGACTGCTGGCGATCGCTGATGTGCCAGGCCAGCACGCTGCCGCCCGCGATGATCGCTCCGATGACGGCCGCGAGCGCTGCTTGCGTCGTCGGGTCCACACGCAGATCGTACGCAGGGTGACAGGGCGGATCCGCCGGCTGGACGCCCGGCGCGGAGTGTTCACGCCTCGTTCACCTGGGGTGGTCCGAGGGGCCGGATCGCGACCTTACGCTTCGCCCATGCGTGAAGCCTTCCACGACCAGCTCGATGCCATCTTCGTCGACCTCGCCACCATGTGCGGCCAGGTCGAGACCGCCGTCAACCGCGCCACCGCGTCCCTCATGAGCGGCGATGCGGCGATCGCCGAGGAAGTGATCAGCGCGGACCGGGCCATCGACGCCAACCGCGAGCGGGTCGAGGACAACGCCTTCGCGCTGCTCTCCCTGCAGCAGCCGGTGGCCGGTGACCTGCGGGTGGTCGTCTCCGCCCTGCGGATGGTCAGCGAGCTCGAGCGGATGGGCGACCTCTCGGTCCACGTCGCCAAGATCGCGCGCCTGCGGGTGCCGAACATCGCCGTGCCCGAGTCGATCCAGGACACCGTGGTGAAGATGGCCGAGACCGCCGAGGACATGGTGCGCCGGGTCAAGGCGATCATCGCCGACCGCGACGTCGAGGCAGCCATCGAGCTCGGTCGCGACGACGAGGTGATGGACCAGCTCCGCCGCAAGAGCTTCGCCGAGCTGCTCGGCGACGACTGGCAGCACGGCGTCGAGGCGGCCGTCGACATCGCGCTGCTCGGGCGCTACTACGAGCGCATCGCCGACCACGCCGTCTCGGTCGCCAACCGCGTCATCTTCGTCGTCACGGGCGAGCAGGTCTCCCGCGCGGACCGCTGACGGGCGCTGACGCGGGTCAGCGGCCCTGGTTGGCCACGGCGGCCGCTGCGGCTGCTGCGGCCTCGGGGTCGAGGTACTCGCCACCGGCCACCGTGGGGGCCAGCGAGTCGTCGAGGCGGTAGACCAGCGGCATGCCGGTCGGGATGTTGAGGCCGGCGATGTCCTCGTCGGAGATGCCGTCGAGGTGCTTGACCAGCGCACGCAGGCTGTTGCCGTGGGCGGCGACGAGGACGGTCTTCCCCGACGTCAGGTCGGGCACGATCTCGGCCTCCCAGTAGGGCAGGAAGCGCGCGATCACGTCCTTGAGGCACTCGGTGCGAGGCATCTCGGCGCCGAGGTCGGCGTAGCGCGGGTCACCGACCTGGGAGAACTCGTCGTCGTCCTCGATCGGGGGCGGAGGAGTGTCGAACGAGCGGCGCCAGAGCATGAACTGCTCCTCGCCGTACTGCTCGAGCGTCTGCTTCTTGTCCTTGCCCTGCAGGGCGCCGTAGTGGCGCTCGTTGAGGCGCCAGCTGCGCTTCACCGGGATCCAGTGGCGGTCGGCCACGTCGAGCGACAGGTGGGCGGTGGTGATGGCCCGGCGCTGCAGCGAGGTGTGCACGACGTCGGGGAGCAGCCCCGCACCGACCAGCAGCTCGCCGCCGCGGACCGCCTCGGCGCGACCCTTGTCGGTGAGGTCGACGTCGACCCAGCCGGTGAACAGGTTCTTGGCGTTCCAGTCGCTCTCGCCGTGGCGGAGCAGGATCAGGGTGTAGGTCATTCGGCCGACTCCTCGTCAGGTGCCTCATCGGATGACTCGGCGGGCGCGGGACCGTCGAGGTCGGCGTAGTAGCCGGCGTTGGGGACGACGGGCACGTCCAGGACGACGCTCTCGCCGCTCTCGAACCCGAGGGCCACCTCGACGAAGTCGCCGGCCTCGAAGTCGCCCGTGAGCTTGAGGTCGGCCGGCGGCTCGGCCAGGTTGACCAGCCCGCCCTTCGGGATCTCGATCGGCTCGAAGTCGATCGGGGTGCCGTCGCTGAGACCGAGCTCGGTGAGCGACGCCGCGTTGTCCTGGTCGCGGTTGGACAGCGAGGCGATGAAGGTCCCCGAACCGGGCTCCGTCGACACGACGACGGCCGCGAGGACCTTGACGCTGCCGTCGTGGTCGTTGGTCCCGACGCTCGGCGTGTAGTAGCGATCGGTCGCGTAGTCGAAGCCGCAGGAGGACAGGCCGGCGGTCAGGGCGACGGCGGCGGTCGTGAGCGCGAGGGAGCGTCGGAACTGCATGGCGCACAGCCTAGCGTCGACTCAGGTCAGGCCGACTGCCTGTCCCGCGACCAGCAGGCCCACGAGGACGGCGGCCGTGAACAGCCCGGCCAGCACCAGCAGGCGCGACGCTCCCGTCCTCAGCGCGATGCGCAACGGCAACGATCGCAGACCGTCCTGGTTGTCGGGGACCAGCCCCGGCAGCGCGCGCAGCACGTGGACGCCGAGACCCAGCAGCGCGGCGAGGACGGTGAGCTCGACCGTGGGCGGGGTGTCGGTCCCGGCGCCGTTCCAGCCGCCGTACGCGAGGTAGGCGGGGTAGAGGGCGAACTGGACCATCCAGGGCAGGAACGAGAGCACGCTGGCGCGCAGCACCCGGTTGCCGAGCAGCCCGACGAGCACGGCCACCAGGTAGGCGCCGCCGGCGCGCGGGCCGGCGCTGAGGCTGAGGGGGACGAGGAGCAGCAACGCGCAGGTGAGGGTGAACCACACCGTGCCGGGATCGAGCAGCCCCTGCGCGACCGGCTTGCCCGGGCGGTCGTGCCGCTCGTCGCGGGCACGGTCGACGAGGTCGTTGTCCCAGCCGAGCATCGCTTGCCCCACGAGCACCGTCGCGAGGACCAGCAGGGTTTCCCGCAGCGGGCGGCCGGCGAGCGCGGCGGCGACCGCGAGGCCGAGGGCGGTGAGCAGCGCCTGCTTGGGATGGGCGGCCCGGACGAGCACCACGGGGAGGGTCTCGCTCAGGCGGAAGGGACGGGGCGCTGCGCCTGCCCGGGTGTCCTCCGGTCGCGCCGGGGCGGGGTCGGGGGTGGTGGAACCGGCCGCCGGCGGCGTCCGGGACGAGGCGTCCGCGGGCGCGCTCTCACGCTGGCGCTTGAGGGGCGACATGGCACGCAGTATGTGCACATCTTCGGCTCGGGATCGGCACATTCGCGGACCACGGCGGGGCGATTCCGAGCCGCCCGGACCATACGAATCGCGGTCTGTCAATACCGCATATGGGCTCTGACCTGCACAAACGATGTCGGGGGCGCTCGGGGAGCGTGTTAGACTGCTCACCTAGGAAGGGGTACAAATACATGACTTTCACCGTCGGCGAAACGGTTGTTTACCCAAATCACGGGGCCGCTGTCATCGAAGAGATCGAGACGCGGACGATCAAGGGTGAGGACCGGGAGTACCTCGTCCTTCGGATCGTCGCCCAGCAGGACCTGGTCGTGCGGGTCCCCGCCATGAACCTCGACCTCGTCGGCGTGCGTGACGTCGTCGACAAGGACGGCCTCGAGCGCGTGTTCGACGTGCTGCGGGCGGCCCACGTGGAGGAGCCGACCAACTGGTCGCGCCGCTACAAGGCCAACCTCGAGAAGCTCCACTCCGGCGACGTCATGAAGGTGGCCGAGGTCGTCCGCGACCTGTGGCGCCGTGAGCGTGACCGCGGCCTGTCGGCCGGCGAGAAGCGGATGCTGGCCAAGGCGCGCCAGATCCTCGTCTCCGAGCTCGCGCTCGCCGAGCACACCAACGAGGACAAGGCCGAGGCCATCCTCGACGAGGTGCTCGCGTCCTGACGCACTGATCGATCCACAGCGGCCCCCGGGAGTGATCCCGGGGGCCGCTGTGCGTCTGCGGACGCCGTACGGTGGGGACGCCATGACGCATCTTCCGTACGACGTCCTCGAGGGCGAGCTGCCGCCGGCCCTGGGGATCGTGCTCGACCAGGACCGCGGGTCGTTGCCCTACGCCCTCATCCACGGCGAGGCGCTCGTCGCCTGTGCGGCGTGGGCCCTCGGCGAGGCCGGCGTGACGCCCCTCGACACCGGGGTCGGCTGGGACGGCGTGCGCGGGGCGGGGGAGCCGGTGGTGCTGCACGACACCCTGTGCCCCATGACCCCGGCGGACTTCATCGCGACCTGCGTCGCCCGGGCGCTCGCCGACGACACCGTCGTGGTCGGCACCCGCCCCGTCACCGACACCGTCAAGCAGGTCGCCGGTGGTGTGGTCGGAGGGACGGTCGACCGCGACGAGCTGGTGTCGATCGCCTCGCCCTTGGTGCTGCCGCCGTCCGTGGTCGCCGCGCTGGAGCACGCGCCCGGCACCGACCTCGCCGCCCTGGTCGCCCGGCTCGCGACCGACCACCAGGTCGTCGCGCTCGAGGCGCCGGCCTCGGCCCGGCGGGTCTCCTCCGTCGAGGAGATCGCCGTGCTCGAGGCGCTCACCGCCGGCTGAGCAGCCGTTCGGCCAGGGCGACGTCCTCGGGGAACGTGATCTTCACGTTGGTCGGGCTCCCGACGACCGCGACGACGTCGAGGGTGCCCTGCTCGGCCAGCACGGCCGCGGTGTCGGTGCCCTCGAACCCGGCCGCTGCCGCAGCGGCGTGCGCGGCGAGCAGCAGGTCGGCGCGGAAGGCCTGCGGGGTCTGTACGGCGCCGAGGTCGCCAGCAACCGGCTCGAGCCGCGACGTCAGCAGGCCGTGCACGGGCACCACCGGGATCGCGCCCCCGTGGTCCCGGGCGGCGGCGACCGTCGCCTCGAAGAGGGCGACCCCGGCGAGCGGGCGCGCGCCGTCGTGGATCACGACGAGGTCGACCTCGCCGGACTCGATGGCCGGCGCGAGGTGCTGGAGGGCCGCCCACTCCGACGCGTGCCGGGTGGCGCCACCGTCGACGAGCACCACCTCCGCGCCGTCGCCGAGGTGATGACCCAGCGCCTCGGCCACCGCGTCACGGTCGGCGGGCCGGACCACGACCACCACGCGACGTACGTCGTCGAGGGCGAGCGCGTCGCGCACGGACCAGGCGAGCACCGGGCGGTCGCCGAGGGGGAGCAGGACCTTGTTGACGCCGGCTCCGACCCGGCTGCCCGAGCCGGCGGCGACGATCACGACGGCGACGGGCATGGTCGAAGGGTAGGACGCCGTGAGGTCGTGAGGACAAGTTGACTCCTGCGTGAAACAAACGCGAGCGAGCGCGAAACCTCGCGAACCTAGGTTTCCCGGCCATGAACACCTACCGCGACACCTATCGAGGCGGGGCCACGATCCAGCACTGGACCCCCGAGGACGAGACTTTCTGGGAGACGACCGGGAAGGACGTGGCCAGGCGCAACCTGACGTGGTCGATCTTCTCCGAGCATCTGGGCTTCTCGGTCTGGCTGCTGTGGTCGGTGAGCGCGGCCCTGCTGCCCGGAGCCGGGTTCACCTTCACCGTCGGCCAGCTCTTCCTGCTGGTCGCGATCCCCAACCTCGTGGGTGCGCTGATCCGGCTGCCCTACACGTTCGCGGTGCCGCGGTTCGGCGGCCGCAACTGGACGGTGGTGAGCGCGCTCGCGCTGCTGGTGCCGACGTTGCTCTTCGCCTGGGCCGTGCAGCACCCCACGACGCCGTACTGGGTGTTCTGCCTGATCGCCGCGACCGCGGGGCTCGGCGGCGGCAACTTCGCCAGCTCGATGGCCAACATCAACTTCTTCTACCCGACCCGCAAGAAGGGGGTCGCGCTCGGCCTCAACGCCGCCGGCGGCAACCTCGGCGTCGCGGTCATCCAGTTCTTCCTGCCGATCATCGTGGGCGGAGCGGGCGCCTTCGGGCTGGTCAAGGCGAGCGCGGGCGGCTTCCACCTCGAGCGGGCCGGCTACCTCTACGCCGCGCTCGCGGTCGTCGCGGCCGGGGCCGCGTGGTTCTGCATGAACAACCTCGCCGGCGCGAAGTCCAGCCCGCGCGAGCAGCTCAAGGTCGTGAGGTACAGGCACACGTGGGTGATGTCGTTCCTCTACATCGGCACCTTCGGCTCGTTCATCGGCTACTCCGCGGCGATGCCGCTGCTGATCAAGCTCAACTTCACCGAGATCAACTTCGCCTACTTCGCCTTCCTCGGCGCGCTCGTCGGCTCGGTCGCCCGTCCGTTCGGCGGCTGGCTCGCCGACACCTACGGCGGGGCGCGCATCACCCTGGCGACCTTCGCGGCGATGATCGTCGGCAACCTCGGGGTCATCTGGAGCCTGGCCGTGCTCGAGTTCCCGCTGTTCCTGGCGGCCTTCCTCTTCGTCTTCGCGGCGTCGGGGATCGGCAACGGGTCGACGTACCGGATGATCCCGCTGATCCTGGCCACCGAGGCGCGCAGGAACGCCCCGGCGGACGGCGTCGACGCGGCGCTGGTGACCGCCACCAAGGAGTCGAGCGCCGTGATCGGCATCGCCGGTGCCGTCGGCGCGCTGGGCGGCTTCCTGATCCCGATGACCTTCGGCGCCCCGTGGATCGACGACCCGGTCGCGGCCGTGAAGGTCGCGTTCGCCGTCTTCACCGGGTTCTACGCGATCTGCCTGACGACGACCTGGCTGGTCTACGGCCGCAACGTCAGCGTCCCGGGTCGCGCCCGCAGCCTGGCGGGCGCCAGCGTCTGATGACTGCCACGCACTGCCCCTACTGCTCGCTGCAGTGCGGCATGCGCGTCACCCGACGCGGTCCCGCCGTGCCCGAGATCGGCGAGTGGGCCGAGTTCCCCGTCAACCGCGGCGCGCTGTGCCGCAAGGGGTGGAGCGCCGCCGGGCTGTACGCCGGCCGCGAGCGCCTCACGACGCCGCTGCTGCGCGACCGGGCGACCGGTGAGCTCACCCCGGTGGGCTGGGACGAGGCGCTGGACACCATCGCGGACCGCCTCTCGGCGCTCCGGGCCGAGCGCGGCCCGGACGCGGTCGGGGTGTTCGGTGGCGGCGGACTGACGAACGAGAAGGCCTATCAGCTGGGGAAGCTCGCCCGGGTCGCCCTCGGCACGTCGCAGATCGACTACAACGGACGCTGGTGCATGTCGTCGGCCGCCACGGCCGGCACCCGCGCCTTCGGCCTGGACCGCGGCCTGCCCTTCCCGCTGGCCGACATCGAGCAGGCCGACGTCGTCGTCCTCGTCGGCTCCAACCTGGCCGAGACCATGCCGCCGGCGGCGCGCCACCTCGACGCCCTCCGGGAGCGCGGGGGACAGGTGGTGGTGATCGATCCGCGGCGTACGGCGACCGCGGACCGTGCAGACGTCTTCGTGCAACCGGTCCCGGGCTTTGACCTCGCGCTGGCGCTGGGCGTGCTGCACCTGCTGGTGGCCGGCGGGCTGGTGGACGAGTCGTACGTCGCCGACCGGACCAGCGGCTGGGCGGACGTGCGGGACTCGGTCGGTGCGTGGTGGCCCGAGCGTGTCGAGCGCGTGACCGGCGTCCCCGCGCCCGAGGTGCGGGCGCTGGCCGCCCTCCTCGGCGGGGCGGAGCGCGTCGTCGTGCTCACCGCCCGGGGCGCGGAGCAGCACGCGACCGGCTCCGACACGGTGCTCGCCTGGATCAACGTCGCCCTGGCGCTGGGGATGTGCGGCACGCCGGGAGCCGGCTACGGCTGCCTGACCGGGCAGGGCAACGGCCAGGGCGGCCGCGAGCACGGGCAGAAGGCCGACCAGCTGCCGGGCTACCGGATGATCGACGACCCGGTCGCCCGCGAGCACGTCGCCTCGGTGTGGGGGGTGCCCGCGGACTCGCTGCCGGGGAAGGGGCGCTCGGCCTACGAGATGCTCGACGCGCTGGGCACGGACGACGGACCCTCGGCGCTGCTGGTGTTCGGGTCCAACATCGTCGTCTCCGCGCCCAACGCGACCCGGGTGACTGCGCGGCTCGAGGCCCTCGACCTGCTCGTGGTCGCCGACGTCGTGCTCTCGGAGACCGCCGCGATCGCCGACGTGGTGCTGCCGGTGACGCAGTGGGCCGAGGAGACCGGCACGATGACCAACCTCGAGGGACGGGTGATCCTGCGGCAGCGGGCCGTCTCCCCGCCGGCCGGGGTGCGCTCCGACCTCGACGTCATCTCCGGGCTGGCGACCCGGCTGGGCTCGCCGGTCCCCTTCGCCACTGACCCGGAGGAGGTCTTCTCGGAGCTGGGCCGCGCGTCGGCCGGGGGCAAGGCGGACTACGCCGGCATCACCTACGCGCGCATCCGCGACGAGGCGGGCGTCTTCTGGCCGTGCCCGTCGCCCGGCCACGCTGGCACGCCGCGGATGTTCCTCGACTCCTTCGCCCACCCCGACGGCCGCGCCCGCTTCCACGTCGTCGAGCACCGTGGCCCGGCCGAGGTGCCGGACGCGGACTACCCGGTGCACCTCACGACGGGGCGGGTGCTCGCGCAGTACCAGTCCGGCGCGCAAACCCGTCGCGTGCGCGAGCTCCCCGACAGCGGCCCGTTCGTCGAGCTCCACCCGATGCTCGCGGGCCGGATCGGCGCCGTGGACGGCGCCCCGGTGAGCGTCACCACCCGCCGCGGGTCGATGACCGCGTCGGCCCGCGTCGTCACGACCATCCGCCCCGACACCGTGTTCGTGCCGTTCCACTGGGTCGGCGCCAACCGCCTGACCAACGACGCGCTCGACCCGGCGTCGCGGATGCCGGAGTTCAAGGTGTGCGCCGCCGCGGTGACGGCATGAGCGAACGCCTGGTGGTCGTCGGCGGCGGCATGGCCGCGGTCCGCCTGGTCGAGGAGCTCACCGCACGGTCGTACGACGGCTCGATGACCGTGCTGGCGGACGAGCAGCAGGCGCCGTACAACCGGATCCTGCTGTCGGCCGTGCTCGAGGGCACGCACGGCGTCGACGCGATCACCCTGAGGCCCGCGTCGTGGTTCGACGCGCACGGGGTCGAGCTGCGGCTCGGGGCGCGGGTGCTGGACGTCGACCGGGAGCGGCGCGAGGTGATGCTGGTCGACGGGACGCGGATCGGCTTCGACCGGCTGGTGCTCGCGACCGGGTCGATCCCGACGCTGCCGCCGATCCGGGGTCTGGTGCGGATGGACGGCTCGCTGCACCCGAAGGTGCACGCCTTCCGGTCGCTGGCCGACTGTCGAGGACTCGACGCGGCCGCGGCTCCCGGGGCGCGTGCGGTAGTGGTCGGGGGAGGGCTGCTCGGGCTCCAGGTCGCCCGAGCGCTGGCGGTCCGTGGCTTGCACACCGAGGTCGTCGAGGGTGCGGAGCACCTGCTCGCCTCCCAGCTCGGCGAGCCGGGTGGTCGCGTGCTGGCGCGTGACCTGCGTCGGCTCGGGACGTCGGTCTACACGGGCGCGCGCGTCGTGCGGATGACGGAGGCGGGGGTGCGGCTCGACAACGGCTACGAGCTGAGCGCCGACCTGATCGTCCTCACGGCCGGCGGGCGACCCTCCACGGCGCTCGCCCGGCGTGCCGGACTGATGGTCCGGCGCGGAGTGGTCGTCGACTCGGACCTGCGCTCCGTCACCGACGACCGCGTCCACGCGATCGGCGACTGCGCCGAGCACCGGCGCCGCGTCACCGGGTTCGTCCCGCCGGCGTGGGAGCAGGCCGGCGTTCTCGCGTCCGTGCTGTGCGGCGGGGCCGAGCGCTACGACGGCTCGCGCAGCGTCGCCCGGCTCCGCGCGACCGACCTCGAGGTCGCGGTGCTCGGTGACCCGGAGCACGCCGCGGGCGAGGTCGTCGAGATGACCAACCCGATCGCCGGCTCCCACCGCCGACTGGTCGTCGAGGGTGGCGTGATCGTCGCCGCCGCGCTGGTGGGCGACCTGTCGCGCGTCGGCCTGATCACCCAGCTCTACGACCGCGGCACGGTGCTCGGCCCCGACGAGCCGGGGCAGCTGCTCCTCGGCGAGCCCGCCGCCGCGCCGGTCGCGCTGCCGGACGAGGCGGAGGTGTGCGCCTGCGCGGGCGTCACGGCCGGCACGATCCGTGGGTGCTCGTCCTTCGACGCGTGCCGGGAGGGCACGCGCGCGACCACCGGGTGCGGGGGCTGCGAGTCGGTCGTACGGCGCCTGCTGGACGAGGCGGAGCCTGCTTCCCTCAGCCGTGCGTGAGGCTCTCGTCCTCCGGCGACGACAGCGTGAGCACGGCCCGGGCGACGTTGTCGTGGCCCTCGATCCGCTCGGTGATCGTGCGCAGGCGCCGTGCCACCTCGGTCTCGGGGGAGTCGCCGGTGAGGTCGACGGCCGCGACGAGGAAGACCTTGCCGGGCCCGACGTACTCGAGGTGGAGGAAGGTGACCCGTTGGACCTCTGAGTCGCGCTCGAGGGTCCTGATCGCGGTGTCACGCATCCCGGGCGCGACGGCCTGGCCGACCAGGAAGTCTCGGTTGCGGCTGATGAGGTAGACCGCGACGCACCCGAGCAGGAGCCCGACCAGCACCGAGCCGGCGGCGTCCCACCGGGCGTCGCCGGTCGCCTGGTGCAGCCCGATGCCGGTGGCCGCGATGCCGATCCCGATCAAGGCCGCGGCGTCCTCGGCGTACACCGCGCGAAGGGTCGGGTTGGAGGTGCGTGAGAGGTAGCGCAGCGGGTGCAGCCCCGCCGCCCGGGCCGCGGACCGGGTCTGGCGGCGGGCCTGGAGGAACGACACGCTCTCCAGCACGAAGGCGAGCGCGAGCACCGCGTAGGCCCAGGTGTAGTCGACCTCCTCGCCCTCGCCGCCGGTCCAGCTCGTCACGCCGTGCCAGATCGACACCACCGCACCGGCGGTGAAGAGCCCGAACGCGGCGAACATCGACCAGACGTAGGCCTCGCGGCCGAAGCCGAGCGGGTGCCTGGCGTCGGCCGGCCTGGCCGAGCGGCGCTCGGCCACCAGCAGGAAGATCTCGTTGCCCGCGTCGGACCACGAGTGCGCGGCCTCGGCGACCATCGACGCGGAGCCGGTGATGACGGCCACGACCGTCTTGGCGGCGGCGATGAGTGCGTTGGCGCCGAGGGCGATCAGCACGGTGAGCATGCTCTCGCTGCCGGGCTCGGAGGTCGTGCCTGTCTCGGCCATGCCCACAGTCTCCACCTCGCGGCCGTGCCGGCCTCAGCGGCGGGTCGGGTGTGGCTTGCGCAGCGAGTCGGGCAGCAGGCCGGCGCCCGGAGCGCTGTCGCTGGACGCGACCCAGTCACCGGGGTTGGAGAACGCGCAGCGCTGGAGGCTCAGGCAGCCGCAGCCGATGCACGACTCGAGTCCAGTCTTGAGCCGTTCCAGTGCGACGATCTGCTCGTCGAGGCGTCCTCGCCAGTGCTGCGAGATGCGGTGCCAGTCGGACTTGGTGGGGGTGCGGTTGGAGGGGAGCCGGGACAGCTCGTCCTTGATCTCCTCCAGGGTCAGCCCGACGTTGGACGCGGCCCGGATGAAGGCCAGCCGTCGGAGCACGCTGCGCTGGTAGCGGCGCTGCCCCCCACCGGAGCGCATGGCCTCGATCAGCCCCTCAGACTCGTAGAACCGCAACGCCGACGCAGCGAAGCCGCTGCGCTGCACGATCTCGCCGATCGGGAGCACGTCGTGCTTGTCCATCTTGGCCCCTTGAACTCAAGTTAACTTCAACTTGAATGATTGCCGCATGACCAGGAAATCACAAGCACGGGTGGCACTCGTCACCGGAGGAACCGCGGGCCTGGGGCTCGCCCTGACCAAGGCGCTGGCCGCCGACGGCTGGCACGTCATCACCGACGGCAGGAACGAGGGACGGCTCAAGGAGGCGGACCTCCCGCCCGTCGTCGCCGCCGTCGTCGGCGACATCACCGACGCCGAGCACCGCTCGGCGCTCGTCAACCGGGTCTGGGAGGTCGGACGCCTCGACCTGCTCGTCCACAACGCCAGCACCCTCGGGCCGTTGCCGATGAAGCCGCTGGGCGAGGTGCGGATCGAGGAGATGGCGGAGGCGTGGCGGACCAACGTCGGCGCGCCGCTCGTCCTGACCGGTGAGCTCCTCCCCTGGTTGCGCCCGGGGGAGTCGACGCTCGTCTCGATCAGCTCCGACGCGGCCGTCCACCACTACGAGACCTGGGGGCTGTACGGCGCTGGGAAGGCCGCGCTCGACCACCTGACGCTCACGTTCGGGGCCGAGACCGGCGTGGCGGCGTACGCCGTGGACCCCGGCGACATGCGCACCCAGATGCACCAGGACGCGTTCCCGGGCGAGGACATCTCGGACCGGCCGCTCCCGGAGACCGTCGTCCCGCGCCTGCTGCGGCTGCTGGAGCAACGCCCGGAGTCGGGCCGCTACCGGGCGGAGGACTTTCGATGACCACGCTCAGCGAGGCGCCCGGCGTGCACTTCGAGGCGTCGGACTTCGCCCCGCAACCCGCGGAGTCGCGCGGTCTGGCGCGCGACGAGGTGCGACTGCTCGTCGGGACCGGCGACGGCGTCACCCACGCCCGGTTCCGCGACCTGCCCGACCACCTGCGCGCGGGTGACGTCCTGGTCGTCAACAACTCCGCGACCGTGCCCGGCGAGGTGGACGCGACGCTGCACGGCGCCGAGGTCGTGCTGCACGTCGCGGCCCGCCTGGACGACGGCGACCGGGTGGTCGAGCTGCGCTCCGCGCCCGACGCGTCCCGTGCCCTGCTCGACGCCTGGCCGGGCGACGTGGTGCTGGCCGGCGACGTGCGGGTGACGCTCGCGGCGCCCTGGCCGACGGGGGAGGCGTCTTCGCCGACCCGGGCTGGCAACCGGCTCTGGCGGGCGCGGGTGCGCGGCGACTTCGACGCCGTGCTCGCGCGGACCGGGCGACCGATCGCCTACGGCTACCTCGACCGGCCCTACCCCCTCCAGGCCTACCAGACCGTCTTCGGCACCCGACCCGGCAGCGCCGAGATGGCCTCGGCCGGGCGACCCTTCACCGAGGCGCTGGTGACGTCGCTGGTCGCCCGGGGCGTCGCCTTCGCCCCGGTCACGCTGCACACCGGGGTGTCGTCGCAGGAGGCCGGCGAGGCGCCCGGGCCGGAGTGGTTCGAGGTGCCGGACGCCAGCGCGCGGACCGTCAACGCCGCTCGGGCCGGGGGCGGGCGCGTGGTCGCGGTCGGGACCACGGCCACCCGGGCCGTCGAGTCGGCCGTGCGTGACGGCGCCCTCGTCTCCGCGACCGGGTGGACCGACCGCGTGGTCACCCCGGCCGCGCCTCCAGTCGTCGTCGACGGCCTGATCACGGGCTGGCACGACCCGCACGCCTCGCACCTGCTCCTCGTCGAGGCCGTGGCCGGACGGGCGCTCACGCAGGCGGCGTACGACGCGGCGGTGGCGAACCACTACCTGTGGCACGAGTTCGGCGACTCGGCGCTGCTGATGCCGTGGCGCCGTGAGGGGAGTGAGTGAGGGTTTTCCTCCCCGAAACATGGGGTGACACCGCCGACAACATCGCGTTCCTACCGTCGACGACATGACGCACACGCGCCCCACCCTCGTCGTCGTCGGCCACGGCATGGTCGGCCACCGCTTCGTCCAGGCCGCCGTCGAGCGCGGGCTGACCGAGACCCATGGCGTCGTCGTGCTGGGTGAGGAACCGCGTGCGGCCTACGACCGGGTGGCCCTGACGAGCTTCTTCGCGGCGGACAGCGCGGACGAGCTGTCGCTGCTGCCGGAGGGGGAGTACGCCGATCCGCGGGTGCGCCTCGTCCTCGACGCCGCCGTCACCGCGATCGACCGCACGGAGCGGGTCGTCACCTACGTCTCGCCCGCCCCGCGCGCGTCGGCGGAGCCGCTGGCCAACCCCGGGGCCGTGCACGAGATCGGCTACGACGTGCTGGTGCTGGCGACCGGTGCGGCGCCGTTCGTGCCGCCGGTGCCCGGGCGCGAGCTCGACAACGTCTTCGTCTACCGCACGATCGAGGACCTCGAGGCGATCCGGGAGGCGTCCACGACCGCGACCGCCGGCGCGGTCATCGGCGGTGGGCTGCTCGGGCTGGAGGCGGCCAACGCCCTGCACCAGCTCGGCGTCCGGACCCACGTGGTCGAGATGGCGCCGAGGTTGATGGCCG
The DNA here is from genome assembly GCF_003057875.1 of Nocardioides currus. GTDB lineage: Bacteria > Actinomycetota > Actinomycetes > Propionibacteriales > Nocardioidaceae > Nocardioides > Nocardioides currus. Next base: position 131,329 of record NZ_PYXZ01000002.1, read on the forward strand.
TGCAGGTCGACGACGCCGGCGGCGCCACGCTCAGGCGCCACGTCGAGCAGCTCGGGCTCAGCATCCACACGGGCGTGATGACCGAGCTGATCGAGGGCGACGCCGACGGTGTGGTCAGCGGCCTGAAGTTCGCCGACGCCGAGGAGCCGCTCCCGGTCGAGATCGTCGTCTTCTCCGCCGGCATCCGACCGCGCGACGCCCTCGCCCGCGAGTGTGACCTCGAGGTCGCCGAGCGCGGCGGCATCCTCGTCGACGAGCAGTGCCGCACGTCCGACGACCGGGTCTTCGCGATCGGCGAGTGCGCCGCCCCCGGCGGGAGGATGTACGGCCTCGTCGCCCCCGGCTACGCCATGGCCGAGGTCGTGGTCGACGCGCTCCTCGAGGGGCCGGGCACGTTCACCGGCGCCGACATGTCCACCAAGCTCAAGTTGCTCGGCGTCGACGTCGCCAGCTTCGGCGACGCGTTCGCGACCGCCGAGGGGTCGCTCGAGCTCGTCTACTCCGACGCGGTCGCCGGGGTCTACAAGAAGCTTGTCATCTCCGAGGACGGCACCCGGCTGCTGGGCGGGATCCTGGTCGGCGACGCATCGGCGTACGGCGTGCTCCGACCGCTCGTCGCCAGCGGCATCGCGCTCCCCGACAACCCGGAGTCGCTGATCCTCCCCGTCTCGTCGGGCGCCGCCCCGCTCGGGATGCCGGACGAGGCGCAGGTCTGCTCGTGCAACGACGTGACGAAGGGGCAGATCAAGCACGCGGTCGGCGAGGAGGGCTGCGAGACGGTCGCCGACGTGAAGCGGTGCACCCGCGCGGGCAGCACCTGCGGGTCCTGCGTCGGCCTGGTCAAGAGCATCATCGAGGAGCACTTCGAGAGCGTCGGCAAGGTGGTCGACAGGGGGCTGTGCGAGCACTTCCGGTTGAGCCGCCAGGAGCTCTTCGACATCGTCGCCGTCCACGGCTACAAGAGGTTCGACGACATCGTCGAGGCGCACGGCACGGGTCGCGGCTGCGACGTCTGCAAGCCGGCGATCGCCAGCATCCTGGCCAGCCAGTTCAACGGGCACGTGCTCGACCGCGGGACGCGGCAGCTCCAGGACACCAACGACGCCTATCTCGCCAACATCCAGCGCAACGGCACCTACTCCGTCGTCCCGCGCATCCCGGGCGGCGAGATCACGCCCGACAAGCTGATCGTGATCGGCGAGGTGGCCCGCGACTTCAACCTCTACACGAAGATCACCGGCGGTCAGCGGATCGACCTCTTCGGCGCCCGGATGGAGGAGCTGCCCGCCATCTGGCGCCGGCTGGTGGACGCGGGCTTCGAGTCCGGCCACGCGTACGGCAAGTCGCTGCGGACGGTGAAGTCGTGCGTGGGGTCGACGTGGTGCCGCTTCGGCGTGCAGGACAGCGTCGGCCTCGCGATCGCGCTGGAGCTGCGCTATCGCGGGCTGCGGAGCCCGCACAAGCTCAAGGGCGGGGTCAGCGGGTGCGCCCGCGAGTGCGCCGAGGCCAGGAGCAAGGACTTCGGGGTGATCGCGACCGAGAAGGGCTGGAACCTCTACGTCGGCGGCAACGGCGGCGCCGTACCTGCCCACGCCCGGCTGCTCGCCGGGGACCTGGACACCGAGACCCTGGTCTCCTACCTCGACCGCTTCCTCATGTACTACATCCGCACCGCCGACCGGCTCCAGCGCACGGCCGGGTGGATCGACTCGCTCGACGGTGGCCTCGACCGGGTCCGCGAGGTCGTGGTCGACGACGCGCTGGGCCTCGGGGCCGAGCTGGAGGCCGAGATGGAGCGGCACGTCGGGAGCTACTTCGACGAGTGGAAGGCCACGCTCGAGGACCCGGAGAAGCTGGGTCGTTTCGTGTCCTTCGTCAACGCGCCCGACACCCCCGACCCGGCGATCTCCTTCACCGAGGAACGCGGCCAGATCAGGCCGGCGGACCCGGACGCGCCGGTGGTGCTGGCCGCCACGATCCCGGTCGGGGCACCGGTCGACGCGGCGGTGCTCGGATGACCCGCGGCGACCGCACCTGGGAGAAGGTGTGCCCCCTCGCCGACCTCGAGATCGAGCGAGGGGTGACCGCACTGGTCCACGGCCAGGCGGTCGCGATCTTCCGCACGCACGACGGTGAGGTCTACGCCCTCGGCAACCACGACCCCTTCGCGAAGGCATCGGTCCTCGCGCGCGGGATCGTCGGCACGCGCGACGGGATCCCGTTCGTGGCCAGCCCGATGCACAAGCACGCCTTCGACCTCCGCAGCGGCGTGTGCCTCGACGACGAGCACGCCAGCGTCCCCTGCTACGAGGTGCTGATCGAGGACGGCGTGGTCCACATCGGCGGACGACGCCGTGAGGTCGCATGAGTGAGCTCCCGCTCGACGGCTATCGCGTCGGCGTCACGGCCGCCCGCAAGGTGGAGGAGCAGATCGCCCTGCTCGAACGGCGCGGGGCGAAGGTCGACTGGGCGCCGATGCTCTCCAGCGACCCCAACCGGGTCGACGACGCCGAGCTGCGGGCGGCGACGGAGGCGGTGCTGGCCGAGCCGGTCGACATCTTCGTGGCGACGACCGGCATCGGGATGCGGACCTGGCTCGACGCCGCGGAGGAGTGGGGTCTGCACGACGAGCTGGTCGGCGCGATCAGTGCCTCCGAGGTGCTCGCCCGCGGGCCCAAGAGCGTCGGGGCGCTGCGTCGTCGCGGGATCCGGGAGCTGTGGGCGCCCGACTCCGAGTGCTTCGAGGACGTGCTCGCGCACCTGCGGGGGCGGGACCTGGCGGGGCTGCGGATCGTCGTGCAGGAGCACGGGCAGTCGCTGTCGATGGTCGCCCACGCGCTCGCGCGGCAGGGGGCGCGGGTCGACGTCGTGACCGTCTATCGCGTGGCGAGCGCCGAGGACCCCGAGCCGATGTTCCGGATGGTCGACCTGGTCGCGGAGCGCAAGCTCGACGCGGTCACCTTCACCTCGGCCCCCGCGGTGGCGGCGCTGATGTCCGTCGCCGGCGTCACCGGTCGGCGCGACGAGCTCGTCGCCGCCTTCCAGGCCGACGTGATCGCGACCTGCGTCGGGCCCGTCACCGCCGCGGCGTTCGAGATGTGGGGCGTGCCGACGATCATGCCCGAGCGGTCGCGGCTCGCGGCCATGATCAAGATGCTCGAGGCCGAGCTGCCCTCGCGTCGCGACGGGCTGTCGATCGACGTCGCAGGACACGTGCTGCTGCTCCACAGCGACATGGTGCTGCTCGACGGGACCGAGATCCGCCTCTCGCCCGCGCCGCTCGCCGTCCTCCAGTCGCTGGTGGTCAACCCCGGCCACGTCGTCTCGCGGGCCGACCTCCTCGCGGCCCTCCCGAGCGGCACCGCCGGGTCCGAGCACGCCGTCGAGATGGCCGTCGCCCGGTTGCGTGCGGCGCTCGGAACGCGCGTGGTGCAGACCGTGGTCAAGCGGGGATACCGGCTGGCCGTCGCGAGCTGACCGCGCCGCGGCGTACGGCGTTGGTCCGTGTGCCCCTGGATTGGCGGGGGCGGCGGCCGGGGGCGGGGGTAGTTCAGTGCGACTTTGTCGGAATCCGAGGTGTGGACGACGAACTCTCACTGAACTACCCCGGGGCGGGCCGGCGAGGGTGGCGGCAGATCGCACGCGCGGGCGGCGAAACGCTGTCAGGTGCCGCCACCCATCGGCCGAGCTGACCGCGCTGCGGCGTACGGCGATCAGCCGGTCGCCACGACGAGCGCCGTCGCGATGGCGGCGACGCCCTCGCCGCGGCCGGTGAGGCCGAGTCCGTCGGTGGTGGTGGCGCTGACCGAGACGGGCGCACCGGCGGCGGCGGACAGCGCGGCCTCGGCCTCGGCGCGGCGCGGACCCAGGCGGGGAGCGTTGCCGACCACCTGGACGGCGACGTTGCCGATCTCGAAGCCGGCCGCGCGGACGCGGCGGGCGGCCTCGGCCAGCAGGGTGGCACCGGAGGCCCCTGCCCACTCGGGCTCCCCGGTCCCGAAGTGCGAGCCGAGGTCGCCGATCCCGGCAGCCGAGAACAGCGCGTCGCAGGCGGCGTGGGCGGCGACGTCGGCGTCGGAGTGACCCTCCAGGCCGAGGGGCTCGTCGGGCCACGCGAGTCCCGCGAGGTGCATCGGCCCCCCCGGGACGAGGCGGTGGACGTCGGTGCCGATGCCGGTGCGGGGGAGGCTCACGGGTCGATCATGCCGGGTCGACCCGGCAGAGTTCACCACCACGTAACCTCGAACCGTCCGGACTGCGGAGCCATCAGCCATGATGGTGGCGTGGAGGAGAGCAAGGTCCGGTGGGCGGTCGCCGGCGTCGTGACGATGTTCGTGGGACTCGCCACCAGCTACGCGACCGCGATGGCCCTCACGATCCGGGAGTCGCCGGTCGTCGCCGTGGCCGAGCTGATCATCCGCATCACGCCCGGTCCGGTCGCCGAGCGGCTGATCCGCTTCGTCGGCCAGCTCGACAAGCCGCTGCTGATCCTCGGCATCGTGCTCTTCCTGCTGGCCATGGGGGCGGTCGCCGGCCTGCTGGCCCGCACCAGCGTGGTCAGGCCCGTCGTCGTCTGGGTGGCGCTGGCCGCGATCGGCGCCACCGCCGTGATGCTCCAGCCGGGGGCGCGGGCCGTCGACGTGCTGCCGGTGATGGTCGGCCTGGTCACCTGGGTCGCGGTGCTGTCCGCGATCGTGAAGCCGCTCATCACCGAGCGCCACCATCCCGAGATCGTGTCGCGCGAGCGGCGCGTCTTCCTCTCCGTCGCCAGCGTGTTCGCGCTCGCGGCCGTCGGGATCGCCGGCGCCGGGCGCATCGTGGGGCGCGGCCGCCGCCACGTGGTGGAGAGCCGTCGGCTGCTCCGGCTCGACGGCGTGACCCTCCCGCCCGCACCGCCCGCCACGACGCTCGGCCTCGCCGGCATCTCGCCCTGGCAGACGCCCAACGACGACTTCTACCTCATCCACACGGCGATCTCGGTCCCGACGATCGAGCCGAAGGACTGGACCCTGCGCATCCACGGGCTCGTCGACCGCGAGCTCACCCTGACGTACGACGACCTGGTGGCCCGACGGCTCACCGAGGCCTGGGTCACCCTCAACTGCGTGAGCAACGAGGTCGGCGGCGACCTGGTCGGAAACGCCTGGTGGAGCGGGATCCGGGTGGCCGACATCCTCGAGGAGGTCGGTCTCGACCCGACCGCCGACTGCGTCCTCCAGACCTCCGAGGACGGCTGGAACTGCTCGACGCCGCTGACGGCCCTGACCGACGACCGCAACGCGATGCTGGCGGTCGCCATGAACGGCAAGCCCCTCCCGATCGAGCACGGCTTCCCGGTCCGCACGATCGTGCCCGGGCTCTACGGCTACGTCTCCGCCACGAAGTGGGTCGTGGACTACGAGGTCACCCGCTTCGCCGACGTCGCGGCGTTCTGGACCCAGCGCGGCTGGTCGGAGCAGGGGCCGGTCAAGATCTCCTCGCGCATCGACGTACCCCGCTCCGGGGCGGACGTCGTCGCGGGCAAGGTCAACGTCGGCGGACTGGCGTGGGCCCAGCACACCGGCATCGCGGCGGTGGAGGTCGCGGTGGACGGCGGCGAGTGGCTGCCGGCCGAGCTCGGCGCGAGCCCCAGCAAGGACACCTGGGTGCAGTGGGCGCTGACCGTCGACCTCGACGAGGGCGAGCACGAGCTGCGCGTGCGTGCCACCGACAAGGACGGGCTCGTGCAGACGGGCGTCCTGCGCGACGTGGTGCCGGACGGTGCCACCGGCTGGCACACCATCCGGGTCGACGCCGGGTCGGACTAGGGCTGCACGCCCCAGATGTGTCGGACCTCGGCGACGAGACCGGCCGCCTGGCGCAGGCCGGCCCGGGCCGCGTCGGCGCGCTTGGCCGGGTCGAGCAGGTTGTTGCCGAAGGCGGCCAGCGCCTCGGCGTCGGGCGTGATGACCGACCACTCCCGGGCGGCGACCTTCTCGAGCTGGGCGCGGATCGAGGTGGCCTTGCTGAAGGCCTGGGGCAGCGGCGCGAGCACGATCACCCGCTCGGCCCCGGCCGCCAGGTCGACGTTGGCGGTCGAGCGCATCCCGCCGTCGATGTAGTGGCGCCCGTCGATCGCCACCGGCGGCCACACCGTGGGCACCGCACAGCTCGCCGCGACCGCGCTCACGATGTCGACGCCGCTGTCGGGGGTGAAGACGGTGAAGGCGCCCGTCTCGGCCTCGACGGCGGTGATCTGCAGGTCGCGGTCGGGCCACTCCTCGGTGTCGATGCGGGACCGGATGACGCCCTCGCGATCGACGCTGCCGGGCTCGTGCGCCTTCATCGCCAGCTTGCCGATGCGCGCCCTCTTGGTGTTGCCGTCACCGGGCAGCACGAAGGGCGGCACCATCTTGATCAGGGCGAGGCGCGAGAGCCGGCCACCGAGCTCCGCGTCCGGCGGCGACAGCTGTTCGTCGTAGAGGTCGGCGATCGGCGTGCCGCTGGTGACCTGGACGCCGACGACGGAGCCGGCCGACGTGCCGATGATGCGGTCGGCGCCGGTGAGGTCGACCCCCTCGGCCGCGAGGCCGGCGAGGATGCCGACCTCCCACGCGATGCCGGTGATGCCGCCGCCACCGAGGACCAGTGCTGTGCGAGGACTCATGCCCTCACACTATTCAGCGGTTGATGACGTAGACCGTGCCGCCGCTGGCGTTGATCCAGACGTCCTCGAACTCGTCGCGGTCGTAGACACGGCGTACGGCGCCGTTGCTCGCGCCCGCCGGGTCGTTGACGACCACGTCGCCGTCGGGCTCGAAGCCGACGATCACGAGCAGGTGCCCGTTGCTGGTGGAGATCGGCGCACCGCTCAGCTGGTTGCGCCCGAAGGCGATCGAGGCGACCAGCGGCACGCCCGCGGTGATGAAGGGCTCGGCGGCGCGCAGGTCGGGGAGCCGCGTGACGTAGGCGTCGCCGGTGGTCAGGGTGCTGGCGTAGGCGGTGTTGAACGCCCAGTTGCCGGTGCCGCCGTAGGCGTGGTCATAGACCATCCGCGCGGTGTGGTCGACCTGGGCGTCGGCGTGGCCCGCGGTGATGTCGGTGAAGGGCCCCGGCTGGAGGCCGTAGTAGGCCAGCACCATCGCGGTCGAGGTGGGCGAGCACCAGGCCTCTCCGCCCCCGCCCCACTGCGGGTAGTGGCCGCCGTGCGTCATCTGGGAGAAGGTCGGTACGTCGAGGACGGTGCCGACACCCGGCCCGGGCACCGACGTCGGGGCGCTGCCGCGGGGCACCAGCGCGCTGGCCATCGCGCCCACCCGGTCGAGGCTCACGGGCGACTTGCTGTTCCTGCGGTAGAGACCGACCCGCACCTGCCACTGCGCGAGCGGGGCGGTGGCCTGCCAGGTGTCGACGTTGGCCCGGCCCAGGTCGTCGGGCTGGCTGCCGAGCGAGCGGCGCCGGCGGCTCGGGTTGTCGAGGCTCCACTCGGCCATCGAGTCCCAGCTCGACACGGTGCCGTCGGCGGCCTGGGCGCGCACCTGCACCTTGACCACCGAGTCGCCGGTGGTCATCGCCTCCCACGTCGGGATCAGCTGGGTGAAGCCGAAGCCGGGCGCCGACCACGGGGAGGTCCATGTGCCGACCTGGTAGCGGCGACCGCCGAGCTTGCCCGTGCGCGGCTTCCTCGGGACGAGCGAGTCGCCCTTCACACGCAGGCCCTTCAGGGTGCCGGTCTGCCAGTCGGCAGCGGTCGACCAGCCGGCGTTCGCGATGCCGGAGACGGCCCGGCGAGAGGCCGGGTCGGCGGCGTGAGCCGGTCCGACCGCCGGCAGCAGCGGGGCGACCAGCGCCGTGAGGGAGGCGGCTGCGAGGGCGGGGGCGAGGCGACGTACCACCCGGAGACGGTAACCCGCCGACGTCCCATCTGTCCCACGAGTCACAGGCTCCGGGGAATCGGGGCCAGACCCCGCCCGCCCGTAGACTTGGCGGGTGACCCTGCGCCTCCACGACACCGCGACCCGCGAAGTCCGTGACTTCGTCCCCCTCGAGGAGGGGAAGGTCGGCATCTACGTCTGTGGGCTCACCGTGCAGTCGGAGCCGCACGTCGGCCACGTGCGCTCGGCCGTCAACTTCGACGTGCTGCGCCGCTGGCTCAGCGCGAGCGGCTATGCCGTGCACTTCATCCGCAACGTCACCGACATCGACGACAAGATCCTGACCAAGGCCGCCGAGCAGGACCGGCCCTGGTACAACCTCGCCTACGCGATGCACGCCGAGCTGACCAAGGCGCTGGCCTCGATCAACGTGCTCCCACCGACCTACGAGCCCGGCGCGACCGGCACCATCCCCGAGATGGTCGAGCTGATCGAGAAGCTGATCGCGCGCGGTCACGCCTACGTCGGCGAGGACGGCTCCGGCGACGTCTACTTCGACGTGCGCTCGTGGCCGACCTACGGCGAGCTGACCCGCCAGGGCATCGACGACATGGAGCCGGCCGGCGACGCCGACCCGCGCGGCAAGCGCGACCCGCGCGACTTCGCCCTGTGGAAGGGGTGGAAGAAGGAGACGGAGCCGGAGTCGGCCGCGTGGCCCTCCCCGTGGGGACCCGGCCGCCCCGGCTGGCACATCGAGTGCTCCGCGATGGCCAGCAAGTACCTCGGCCCCGCCTTCGACATCCACGGCGGCGGCGTCGACCTGCGCTTCCCGCACCACGAGAACGAGCAGGCGCAGTCGCGGGCAGCCGGCATGCCGTTCGCGTCCTACTGGCTGCACAACGCCTGGATCACCACGGCCGGCGAGAAGATGAGCAAGTCGCTCGGCAACTCGCTGCTCGTGCCCGAGGTGCTCAAGCGCGTGCGCGGGATCGAGCTGCGCTTCTACATCGTCTCCGCGCACTACCGCTCGCACGTCGAGTTCAGCTTCGAGGCGCTCGACGAGGCCGCCGCCGGGTTCCGTCGCATCGAGAACTTCCTGGAGCGGGTCGGCTACGCCTCCACCCGACCGACCGGGATCGAGGAGATGACCGCTGAGTTCGTGGCCGCGATGGACGACGACCTCGGCACCCCGGCCGCCATGGCGGTCGTCTACGACCTGGTGCGCGACGGCAACCGGGCGCTCGCCTCCGACCAGGACGCGAGGATGCACGCCCGACACGTCGAGGCCATGCTCGACGTGCTGGGACTGCACCCGCACGACGAGGCGTGGGCCGGCGCCGGCGCCGGCGACGAGAAGCTGACCAGCGCCGTCGACGTACTCATCACAGCACTGCTCGAGGACCGCGCCACCGCGCGGGCCGACCGGGACTGGGCGCGAGCGGATGCCATCCGCGACCGCATCAAGGCAGCCGGGATCGAGATCGAGGACACGCCCTCAGGGCCGAAGTGGAGCATCGACAATGCCGGGTAATTCGCAACGCAAGGGCTCGGTCCGCAAGAGCGGCAAGGGCGCCACGGTCGGCTCGGGCGGTCGCGTCCGGCGCGGCCTCGAGGGCAAGGGTCCGACTCCGGCGGCCAAGGACCGGCCCTACCACAAGGCCCACAAGGACGCGAAGCGCGCCGAGCGGACCGAGGCCAAGCGGCCTCCGCGCCGTCAGGCGAAGTCGACCGACGCCGAGTGGGTGGCCGGGCGCAACTCGGTGGTCGAGGTGCTCTCCGCCGGCATCCCCGTGACGGGGGTGTACGTCGCAGAGGGAGCCGAGCGCGACGGCCGGCTGCGCGACGCGTTCAAGATGGCCGCCGAGCACGGCTACCCGTTGCTCGAGGTCACCCGTGCCGAGCTCGACCGGATGACCGGCGGAGCGGTGCACCAGGGCCTCGCGGCCCGCCTGCCGTCGTACGAGTACGCCCACGCCGACGACCTGCTCGACCGCGCCGTGGCCGCCGGCGAGGACGCGCTGATCGTCGCCCTCGACTCGGTGACCGACCCCCGCAACCTCGGTGCCGTCGTGCGCTCGGCGTCCGGCTTCGGCGCCCACGGCGTGCTGATCCCAGAGCGCCGCGCCGCCGGCATGACCGCGGCCGCGTGGAAGACCAGCGCCGGGGCGGCCGCGCGCATCCCCGTCGCCCAGACCGTCAACCTGGTCCGCCAGCTCAAGGCGCTGCAGGCGGCCGGGTGCATGGTGGTCGGGCTCGCGGCCGACGGTGACGTGTCGCTGCCCGAGCTGACCGCACCCGACGGCCTCGCCACCGGACCGCTGGTGATCGTGGTCGGCTCGGAGGGCAAGGGCCTCGGCCGCCTGGTCGCGGAGACCTGCGACCAGCTGGTGTCGATCCCGATGCACAACCAGCTCGAGTCGCTGAACGCGGGAGTCGCGGCGTCCGTGACGCTGTATGCCGTTGCGCAGGCCAGGAGCTAGGTCCGGGCGGGTCCTGACGGGGCTCGTCCTCGCGGCGGTGTGCCTCACCGTCGCGGTCTCGTCCGGCCTGGCGTTCTTCCTCGGCGACAGCCGCACGGTGGTCGTGGCGAGCCACGACGCCGTGGTCACGCCCACCTTCGACGGGTACGTCGCCCTGCGCACCGGCCCGCTCCTGCCGGACGTGCGGCAGGCGACCGGAGGTCCGATCGGCGTCGACCTGGTGCTCGGAAAGACCCAGAGCTCGTCGGTCGAAGAGCTGTTCGCGCGCTATGCGTTCATCGCCAGTGAGCCCGACTCGCAGGTCGCCAAGGTGACCGCGGCCGTGCGCGACATGGCGGTGTCGGCGGCCCTGCGCGGTGCCGCCCTCGGCATGGTCCCGCTCGGGACCTGGTGGCTCCTCGGACCCCACCGGCGCGGCCAGCTGTTCCGCGGGGTGCGCACCCGCAAGGGCGTGGCCGCCGCGCTGGTGCTCGTCTCGGTGCCCCTGCTGCTGTGGCAGCCGTGGTCGGCGGACGAGGAGTCCCAGGAGTCGCAAGGGGAGTGGGAGCCGCTCGAGACCTTCATGGCCGGTTTCCCGATCCCGGCCGAGGCCGCGGGAATCGAGATCCGCAACAGCGCGACCACGGTGCAGACGCAGCGGCTGATCCAGAGCGCCGTGGACACCTACGAGAAGAGCACGGAGTTCTACGACCGCGCCGCCGAGGAGGCCGGTGCCCTCGAGCTGCACGAGCCGGCCGACGACGAGACGGTCGCCCTCGTCGTCAGCGACCGCCACGACAACATCGGCATGGACCGGGTCGCGCGCGCCATCGGCGACCGCGCAGGGGCCACGGTCGTCCTGGACGCCGGCGACGACACCTCGACCGGCCAGCCGTGGGAGGCCTTCAGCCTCGACTCGCTCAACCGCGCGGTCGACGACCTCGACCGGTTCGCGGTTGCGGGCAACCACGACAACGGCCCGTTCGTCGCGGGCTACCTCGACGACCTCGGCTGGCAGATGCTCGACGGGACCGCCGTCGATGCCCCGTGGGGCGGACTGCTGATGGGCGTCGACGACCCACGCTCGAGCGGGCTGGGCAACTGGCGCGACGAGACCGGGCTGAGCTTCTCCGAGGTCGGCGAGCGGCTGGCCGACGCCGCGTGCGAGGTCGCCGACGACGGAGAGCGCATCTCGACCCTGCTGGTCCACGACGCCAACCTCGGGGGCGAGTCACTGGCGCGTGGGTGCGTCGACCTCGTGGTCGGCGGGCACACGCACGTCCAGGCCGGACCGGAGCTCGTCGAGGGCGAGGACGGTCGAGCGGGATACACCTTCACCAACGGCACGACGGGCGGGGCGGCGTACGCCATCGCGGTCGGCAGCAAGCCGCGCCGCGACGCCGACGTGTCGCTCGTGACCTACCGTGACGGCCACCCGGTCGGCACCCAGTGGGTGCGGCTGCGGACCAACGGCGTGTTCGTCGTCGGGGAGTACGCCGAGCTCGTGCTCGACGACGAGAGCTGAGCGCCGACCCGCGACTTCAGGCGCAGGAACGGCGTCTCGAGCCAGTAGTAGGACGCCGGCACCACGAGCGCGGTGAGGGTGGCCGCCAGCAGCTTCGCGCCGAGCGAGTCGAGGCCGACGGCCGCGTCGATGCTCACGAGGACGGGGTAGTGCCACAGGTAGAGCCCGTAGGACATCTTGCCCACCAGCACCAGGGGGCCGACCGACAGCAGCCGGGCCGCAGGGCTCCCCTCGGAGCGGACGGACGCGATCAGGGCGGTGGTGAACACCGAGACGCCGACCCAGGTGCCGAGCAGCACGGTGGTCGACGTCGGAGCGCCCACCATCACGAGCGCCACCAGCCCGACGAGCGAGACCACCCCGGCGAGCGGGGCCGACCGCGCGGTCCAGACCCGGCGACGCGGATCGCCGGTCAGGAGGACGGCCGCCAGGGTGCAGCCGGTCAGCAGCTCGGCCGCGCGGAACTGCGTGGCGTTGTTGAGCATCCCCATCTCGACGTCGGCCGCGAACACGGCGTACGCCGCGCCCGCCCACGCCAGCGCGCACGCCGCGGCGATGATCGCCGGAAGACTCGTGCGCCACCGGCGTGCGGCCGTCGTCGCGCCCACCAGGAGCACCGGCCAGAGCAGATAGAACTGCTCCTCCACCGACAGCGACCAGGTGTGGCCCAGCGTGCCCATCCCGGCGCCGAGGGCCGCGGCCCAGTTGGCGACGTAGAGGAAGCTGAAGAGCGCGCCGCGCAGCGTCCCGCCGGCGTCGACGACGAGGACGTCGCCCGCGACACACACCGCCACGACAGCGAAGTAGGCGGGGAGCAGTCGTAGGCCGCGGCGGAGGTAGAAGCCGGAAAAGCTGAGGGAACCGCGAGCCGACACCTCACGCAGGATCAGCCCGCTGATGAGGAAGCCGCTGAGCACGAAGAACATGTCGACGCCCAGGCTGCCGCCGTCGAATCCCGGCACCCGCAGGTGGAAGCCCACCACGCTCAGCGCGGCCAGCGCACGCAGCCCGTCCAGCGCCGGCTGGTAGCCGAGCGCGACCGGTCGGCCCGGCTCATTGCCGTGGCTCGTGGGCTCGGTCGAGCGCCGCATGTCTCCAGACGCTAGTGGCGGGACGACCGGCGGTCATCACTGCAATTGGGCAACCCCGTGTGACGCGGCCTCGATCAGAAGTAGTCGCGGATGTGGAGCTGGCGGCCGTCGAGGAGGGTGTCCAGCGCCCGGTCCTGGCCGGCGTCGCCGCTCAGCAGCCCGGCCATCCGCAGGTCGGTCGTGGAGGCCGCGCCGGCGTAGAGCAGGGCGACGCCCCGCGGGGCGAGCACCGGACCGCCGGGGCCGCCCGGGGAGACGGTCGCGAGCCCGTCGACGGGGGTCAGGGTCCAGTCGCCGTTCGTCGTCCCCAGCAGGTCGCCGGCGACCGAGAAGGTGATCTGCGTGTCGAGCGGGAGCCCGGCAAACGCGCCGGCGACGTCGTGGACGCGCAGCATGTAGGGGTGGCTCTGCACGACCGTCCAGGTGTCGAAGGGGAGCACCAGGCGCGCGGTGTCGCGACCCGAGGTGAGCAGGCGGACGTGCCCGGTGACCGTGGCGTACGACGCCGCGAGCCGCCACAGGGCCAGGGTCGCGTCACGGGTGAGGGCGACGAGGTCCTCGATCTCGAACGTGGCGGTGGTGTCGTAGCCGCGTCCGCGCTGCCACGCGGCGTAGCCGACGACCTCGCCGTCCTCCTCGGCGATGCTGACGCCGCTGAAGGACGCGAGGAAGGCGTCGGCGTCGGCGGTGAAGGACGCGCCGTCGCGTGTCAGTGGGCCGTTCTGCGCGCGCGCCCAGGTCTCGTGGACGCGACGGATCTCACCGACGTCGGCCGCCGTCGCGCGCCGCAGCGTCGTCGACGCGGGCTTGGGTACGGCGAGGAGGCGAGACGTCGGGATCTCGACGGTGTCGTAGGACGAGACCAGCTCGTAGCCGTAGCGCCGGTAGATGCCCGGCGCCGTGGGGAACAGGGTCGACACGACCTCGCCCCGCTCGCGCATCCCCTCGTCGAGGACGGCGGCGAACAGGTCGTCGAGGAGCCCGCGGCCCCGGTGCTCGGCCGCGACGGCGACGCCGGCGATGCCGTTGGTCGCCACGCGCCGGCCGTGGAACCACGAGTCGTACTCCCGCCGCACCACCTTGGCGGCGAGCACGTCGCCGTCGAAGGTGCCCCAGTCGTGGCGGCCCGGCGCGGGGTGGTCGGCCGGGACGGGCGGGACGTAGCCGGCCGGGAAGTCCCCGAACGCGTCCTGGGCCAGGGCCAGCATCTGGGGTAGGTCGGTCGCCACCAGGGGCCGGGTCTCGGTCATGGGCAACACCCTAGGGGCGTGACAACGCATCGCCGGGCCCGCGCGTCATAGTGACGACCGGTGCATTCTCGGCCACCGACCATCGTCTCGAAGGAGCTCTCATGACCAGGCCTCGCACGACCAGGTACACCCTGCTCGGCCTCATCCTCGCCCCCGTCCTCGTGCTCTGCCTCGGCACCACCGCCCTGGCCCTCACGGCATCCGCCGAGGCGGAGTCGGGTCGCTCGAGCGACCGGTCCACTGATCGGGCGGTGACGAAGGTGAAGTACCCCGGCATCGGCATCGAGGTCAAGCGCACCAGCGGCGACGAGCGCAAGCTCAAGGGCACCCCGCGCAGCTTCAAGAAGTTCATCAGGGCCCGCCTCGACGAGCTGTTCGAGGAGGCCGGCAGCAAGCCGCGCTGCGCCACCGCTCCGACCGTCGTGGTCAAGCGGTTCGACGCGCGCGGGTTCGGCGGCGGCGGCGAGGGCTCCTACGGCCCGTGCGCCGGCGGCGGCTACTCCATCATCTGGAAGAAGTCCGCCTCCGGCTGGGAGCCGATCCTCGGCACCCAGGACGTGCGCTACTGCCAGGACCTCGCCTTCCACGGCGTCACCAACTTCATCGGCGGCCCCGACTGCATCACCGAGGACGGCAAGGCGATCCGCTACCGCCTCAAGAAGACCGACACCGGCAGCCCCGAGGCCAGCGCGCGCCGGGTCTCGAGCCTGGTCAGCGGCTTCCCCGACGTGCCGACCGAAGCCCTCCTCTCGCCGGCCGCGGAGGAGCAGGTCGCGGTGCTCACCGCGAAGAAGGCGTACGTCGACGTCGACACCTGCGTCGCCGCGGGGGACTCCGACCCGCTGGCCGGGAAGCTGGGCGGCTCGCCGTTCGGCTGCTCGGTGACGGCGTACACGACGACGATGCAGCAGAAGAAGATCGGGTCCTACCTGCTGAGGATCGACGAGGACTTCCTCGTCACCGAGCTCGTCGAGCTGGCCTAGGACGGGTCGGGCTCGTCGGTGTAGTCGGGCGGCGGGTCCTCGGGCGCCGTGATGAGCTCGTCGGGCTTGGAGGCGAGCACGGTGTCGATGTAGTCGCGGGCGGTGTCGAAGATGCCGACCTCGCGGCTGTATCGCTGCGACAGGTGCCAGCGGTGCACGAGGATCTCGTGGAAGATCTCGGCGGGCTCGAGCTTGCCGCGGGCCTCGGGCGGCACCATCCGCATGATCGGCTCGTAGACCTCGGTCAGCCACCTGTTGGCGACCAGGTGGCGGTCCTCGCGGCCGAGGTCGAAGTGGGCGGTGTAGGCCGCGAGGTCGTTGAGGAGGCGCCGCGCCTGGGCGTCCTCGACGGTCATCCCCGTGAGCGACTGGAGCTCGCGACGGTGGTGGCCGAGCTCGACGACCTTCGGCTGGATCCGCATCTGGTCGCCGTCGAAGTCCGTGACGATGTCGAGCTCGTCGACGTCGAAGCCGAGGTCGTTGAGGCGCTCGATCCGGCTCTCGATGCGCCACATCTCGCTGGCGCTGAACTCCTCCTCGCCGGTGAGCTCGGCCCACAACGCGTCGTACTGGCTGCGCAGCCGGTCGATGATGGCGTGCCCGTCGACCTCGGTGTGCACGGCGCCGCTGGCCTGGAGGTCCATCAGCTCGGCGAAGATGTTCTCGCAGCCCACGGTGATGTCGTGGTCGCGCATGCGGTCGCTGACGCCGTCGTGCAGCTCACCGGTCTCGGCGTCGACGAGGTAGGCGGAGAACCCGCCGGCGTTGCGTCGGAACAGCACGTTGGACAGCGACACGTCGCCCCAGAAGAAGCCGGCGAGGTGGAGGCGCACGAGGAGCACGACGATCGCGTCGATCAGGCTCGGCAGGTTGTCGGAGGTCATGCCGTGCGCGAAGAGGCTGCGGTAGGGCAGCGAGAAGCGCAGGTGCTCGGTGATGAGCGTGGCCGGGAGCTCCTCGCCGCGTGCGTCGACTCGGCCGGTGACGACGCCCTGTGCGACGACCGAGGGGAGCCCCTCGCGCTGGAGGTCGCGGAGCAGACGGTACTCCCGGAAGGCGATGGACTCCTGCGTCTCCTTCACTGCGTAGGTCCGCTCGCCGAGCCGGACGATGCGCACGATGTGGCGCGAGAGCCCGCGAGGCAGCGGGACGACGACGTCGTCCGACCACTCCTCGAGCGGGGTCGACCACGGCAGGGTGATGATCGCCGGGTCGGGCCGGTTCGCGACGATGCGCAGCGCCATGGGGGGCAACCTACTCCCGATCGACGCTGCTCGTCCGCGAGCAGATTCTGGGGGTTTGCGTGACGGCCATCGCGCGTTTCCCTGGTGCCGCACTAGTGTCCCTACTCTCAGCGCGGCCCGCCGCCCGACGGGTCGACACCGTGTCGGAAGGTTCCATCCATGAAGCATGTACGTGTCCTGGCGACGATCGCCAGCGCTGCCACCGTGTTGGCGCTGGCCTCCTGCGCCGCCCCGGAGAAGGACTCGGGGAGCGAGTCGAGCGACGGTGGCGTCGCGGCCGCCGAGGCCACGAGCGTCGCCGACTTCGGCAGCATGGACGACCTCGTCACGGCGGCCCAGGACGAGGGCGAGCTCAACGTGATCGCGCTGCCGCCCGACTGGGCCAACTACGGCGAGATCATCAGCACCTTCGAGGACAAGTACGACATCAAGGTCAACTCCGACCAGCCGGACGCCGCCTCGCAGGACGAGATCAACGCCGCCGACACCCTCGCCGGCACCGACCGCGCCCCCGACGTCTTCGACCTCGGACAGTCCGTCGCACTGGCCAACACCGACATGTTCGCGCCCTACAAGGTCGAGACCTTCGACGACATCCCCGACGAGTTCAAGGACGCCGACGGCACCTGGGTCAACGACTACGGCGGCTACATGTCGATCGGCTACGACTCATCCAAGGTCCCCGACGTGACGTCGCTCGAGGACCTGCTCGGTCCCGACTTCAAGGGCAAGGTCGCCCTGAACGGCGACCCGACGCAGGCCGGTGCCGCGTTCAGCGGCGTGATGATGGCCGCCATCGCCAACGGCGGCTCCGCCGACGACATCGCGCCCGGCGTCGACTTCTTCGGCGAGCTGAAGAAGGCGGGCAACTTCCTGCCCGTCGACCCCGACTCGGCCACCATCGAGAGCGGCCAGACGCCGGTCGTCATCGACTGGGACTACCTCGGTGCCGCCGCCGCGAAGAACGTCCCGACGTGGAAGACCGTGGTGCCGTCCGAGGCCGTCGTGGCCGGCTACTACTTCCAGGCGATCAACGCCGACGCGCCCCACCCGGCCGCCGCGCGCCTGTGGCAGGAGTTCCTCTACAGCGACGAGGGCCAGAACCTGTGGCTCGCCGGCGGTGCCCGACCCGTGCGCGGCGACGCCATGGCCGAGGACGGCACCATCGACGCCGACCTGTGGGGCGCCCTGCCCGAGGTCGGCGGCGACCCGGTGATCCCGACCAACGAGCAGACGGAGAAGGCCGGCACCGTGCTCGCCGACACCTGGTCCAAGGTCATCAGCTGACGTGAGCTCGACTCACGCAAGCGGGGGTCGTCGCCTGGCGGCGGCGGCCCCTGCGCTGGGGCTGGTGCCCTTCCTGCTGTTCATCGGCATCTTCCTCGTCGTGCCGACCGTCACCGTCGTCGCGACCTCGTTCCAGGGCGCCGACGGGGGCCTCACGCTCGACAACATCCGCGCGCTGGGCTCGGAGGCCGCCCTCACCACGCTGTGGCACAGCATCATCCTCGCCGGGAGCACCGCGATCATCGGTGGCGCGCTCGGGGCGCTCCTCGCGTGGCTGGTCGTCAGCGCCGGGCCCACCAGTCGGCTGCGTCGTGTCACGCTCGCCGTTAGCGGCGTCCTGGCGCAGTTCGGCGGCGTGCCGCTGGCCTTCGCGTTCATCGCCACCCTCGGGTTCTCGGGCGTGCTGACCGAGGCGCTGCGCTCGTGGCCGGGTGTCGACATCTGGGGCGGCGGGTGGCTGTTCGGGCTCAAGGGCCTGATCGTCGTCTACTGCTACTTCCAGATCCCCCTCATGGTGCTGGTCTTCGTGCCGGCCCTCGACGGCCTGCGGGTCCAGTGGCGCGAGGCGGCGGTCAACCTCGGGGCGTCGAGGTGGCAGTACTGGCGCCACGTCGCCGTACCCCTCCTCACCCCGGCCTTCCTCGGCTCGGTCCTGCTGCTGTTCGCCAACGCGTTCGCGGCCTACGCCACGGCCGCCGTGCTGGTCAGCCAGGGCAACCCGATCACGCCGCTGCTGATCCGCTCGGCCCTCACCAGCGAGGTCCTGCTCGGCCAGGCCAACCTCGGCTTCGCGCTCGCGCTCGAGATGATCGTGGTCGTCGCGGTTGTGATGACGCTCTACGCGCTGCTGCTGCGGCGCACGAGCAGGTGGATGAGATGAGCCTCCCGGCCCGCATCGGTCGCGGGATCGCCCTGACCCTGTTCGCGATCTACTTCGCGCTGCCCCTGCTGTCGATGCTCGACTTCAGCACGCGTGCCAAGGGTGGTGCCGAGGGTCGCACCGGCGAGGCCTGGGCCAACCTGTTCCAGGACGAGGACCTGCGCAACGCGATCATCATGTCGCTGCTGCTCGCGCTGTTCACGGCCGTCGCCATGGTCGTGCTGCTGGTGCCGACGATGATCTGGGTGCGCCTGCGGGTGCCGGGGGCCACGCGCGTCATCGAGTTCCTGTGCCTGCTGCCGCTGACGATCCCGGCCATCGTGATCGTGGTGGGCATCGCCAACGTCTACTCGTGGGTGACCTACCTGCTCGGCGACTCGGCCCTGACGCTCACCTTCGCGTACGTCGTGCTGGTGCTGCCCTACGCCTACCGCTCGATCGACACGGCGCTGTCCGCGATCGACGTGCGCACGCTCGCCGAGGCCGCCCGCTCGCTGGGTGCCGGCTGGACGCGGGTGATCGTCACCGTCGTCCTGCCCAACATCGCGCAGGGCGTTCTCGGGGCCGCCTTCGTCGCGGTCGCGCTGGTGCTCGGGGAGTACGTCTTCGCCTCCCTGCTGCACTTCGACACGCTGCCGGTCGAGATCGCGCTGCTCGGCAAGAGCGACGCCAGCACGTCCGTCGCGGCGTCGCTCGCCTCGCTGGTCTTCGTCTCGGTGCTGCTCATCGGACTGTCCTTCCTCCACCGCAACCGTCGGAGCTCGTCATGACCACTGCTGCCCCAGACACCTCGACCGAGCGCGGCGTCGCCGTCCACCTCCAGGACCTCACGCGGACGTACGGCGCCACGCGGGCCCTCGACGGCCTCGACCTGTCCATCGAGCCGGGCGAGCTGGTCGCCCTGCTCGGACCGTCGGGCTGCGGCAAGACCACCGCCCTGCGGATCCTGGCCGGCCTCGACGTCGCCACGTCGGGACAGGTGCTGGTCGGCGGTCGTGACCTGACGCGGGTGCCGGCCAACAAGCGCGACATGGGGATGGTGTTCCAGGCCTACAGCCTGTTCCCGCACCTCACCGTCGCCGACAACGTGGCCTTCGGGCTGCGGCTGCGACGCACCTCCACCTCGGCCCGCAGGGCCCGCGCGCTGGAGATGCTCGAGCTGGTGGGCCTGGGTCAGCACGCGTCGCGCTACGCCGCCGAGCTCTCGGGCGGTCAGCAGCAGCGCGTGGCGCTGGCCCGCGCACTGGCCATCGAGCCCTCGGTGCTGCTCCTCGACGAGCCGCTCTCGGCGCTCGACGCGAAGGTCCGGGTGCAGCTGCGCGACGAGATCCGCCGCATCCAGCTCGAGGTCGGCACCACCACCCTCTTCGTCACCCACGACCAGGAGGAGGCGCTCGCCGTCGCCGACCGGGTCGGCGTCATGAACGCCGGCCGGCTCGAGCAGATCGCGCCGCCCGTCGACCTCTACGAACGCCCCGCGACCCCGTTCGTCGCGGAGTTCGTCGGCCTGCACAACAAGGTTGCGGCGACCGTGTCGGGCGGCACCGCCACCGTCCTCGGGGCGAGCGTGCCGGTCATCGACGGCTCGATCACCTCGGGGGCAGGCGTCGCGATGGTGCGACCCGAGTCCGTCTCGGTGTCGGCGTCGCCGACCGGCACGGCGTCGGTCGTCTCGGTCGGGTTCCTCGGGCCGATCTCGCGGGTGCACGTCCAGACCGAGGCGGGCGACGCGCTGATGGCGCAGCTCCCGTCGGCGCTGGCGGTCGGGCTGGCGCCCCAGGACCGGGTCGACGTCTCCATCGCCGGGACGCCTGTGCTGGTGGTCGCGGGCTAGTCGAGCGACCAGACGTCGAGGCGCGGACCGTCGCTCGCGCCGACGGTGCCGCCGTCGGTGGCCGGCGCTCCCGGCTCGGTCCCGACGAGGTGCTCGCCGATCGTGAGCGGCAGCTCGAACGACGGGCCCGCCGCTCGCCGGGCGACGACCAGCACAGATCCGTCGTCGTGCTCGCGCACGAAGGAGATCGTGTCGTCGTCGACGTACGCCCAGCGCTGGCTGCCGCGCCGCAGGGTCGCGCGGGACCGGCGGACCCGGGCCAGCTCGGAATAGGTGTCGAGGGTCGCGGTGTCCCAGTCGTCGGCGCCCTGCCACGGCATCGGCCGTCGTGAGTCCTCGCCGGTGACGCCCTCGAGGCCGAGCTCGTCGCCGGCGAAGAGCATCGGCACGCCCGGCATCGTGAACTGCAACCCGGCGGCGACGCGATGCAGCGACGGGTCGCCCCCGACCATCGTCCGGATGCGGGCGGAGTCGTGGGAGCCGAGGATGTTCCAGCTGGTGGTGGTGGCCTGCCAGCCCAGCGCGCCCTGCCAAGCCCGGAAGGTCCTCACGACCGCGGGTCCCGGCCGGCGCGGCACCTGCAGCGGCCGACCGAAGGGGCGGGCCGTCGTGTCGGGTGAGCGCAGCCACGACCAGACCGGCCAGGAGAAGCCGGAGTAGTTCATGGTGCCGTGCCACCCGTCGCCGTCCACGTCGCCCGAGGCGTCGTGGTTGTGCTCGCCGATGACGAGCGGGTCCTCCCGCAGCGCGGCGGCGGTGGAGCGCACGGACCGGGCGACCTCGTGGGCGACGTCCAGCGCGCCGAGGCGGCCGGTCATGTTGGCGACGTCGATGCGCCAGCCGTCGACGTCGTACGGCGGTCGCAGCCAGCGCCCGACCACCGAGTCCGCGCCCTCGACCATCGCGGCGCGCAGGTCGGGGTCGCCGTGGTTGACCTTCGGCAGCGTGTCGTGGCCCATCCAATTGGCGTAGGAGCCGTCGTGGTCGAAGTAGTAGTAGGTGCGCGTCGGCGCCTGCGGATCGTCCCTCGCGGTGAGGAACCACTCGTGCGTGTCCCCGGTGTGGTTGGTCGTCAGGTCACCGAGGATCCGCCAGCCGCGGGCGTGGATCGCGGTGCTGAGTCGTTCGTACGCCGCGTCGCCGCCCAGCAGCGGATCGACCTCGTCGAAGGTGGTGGCGTTGTAGCGGTGGTTGCTCTCGCCGGGGAACACCGGCGTCGTGTAGACGATGTCAGCACCCACCCGCTCGACGTGGTCGAGGTGCTCGGTGATGCCGTCGAGGTCGCCGCCGAAGAGCTGCGCCGGGGTGTGCGGGTCGCCGGGCTCGAAGACGACGGTGTCGGTCCACTCCGCCGCGACCGCCCAGTCGGGCGTGGTGCGGGCGTCGGCGGCCGCCGAGCGGGCGAAGCGGTCGGGGAAGATCTGGTAGACGACCCCGTCGCGCGCCCAGTCGGGGGCCGGGTCGTAGGACGTGAGCTTGAAGTCCGTCGCGTCGGGGGCGTCGACGTCGAGCAGGCCGGCGCCCGTCAGCCACTGCTGCGTCCCGTCGGTGCGGCCGATCAGGAAGCGGTAGTGGGTCACCGGGTTGTGCACCGGCAGGTCGGCGGCCCACCAGACCGCGTCGCCGTCGGTCGTGCGTGTGGTGGCGTGGAAGACCGGCTCCGCGTCGTACGTCGTGCGCAGCCAGACCCCGTCGATGGCGTCGCCGACGTGGCTGCGCATCCGGACGGTGACCGTGTCGCCGAGGCGCGGCGAGTCGTCGGCGACGTAGCGGGGCGAGCCGTCGTGGTGGGGCTCGTGGAGCAGGGTCATGGCGCCAGTCTGGCAGCCGCTCCGTCTAGGATTGCGCCGCTGCTTGCAGCAGGCCGCGTTAGCTCAGGGGTAGAGCACCAATCTTGTAAATTGGGTTGCGAGAGTTCGAATCTCTCACGCGGCTCGATGTCGGTGCGCCGCCCTACGGTCCGTCCCATGACCTGTCTCGGATGCGGCGCTGCGCTCACGAAGCGCCACCAGAAGGTCTTCTGCAGCAACCGCTGTCAGCGCGCGATGGAGCGTGCGGCCAACGTCGCGCGGTGGCTGGAGACCGGCGAGGGCCATCCCGGCAGCGGCGTCGGTCACTACATCCGGGGCCATGTCCTGGGTGAGCAGCACGGTCTCTGCGCGATCTGCGGGTGCCCAGCGGAGTGGAACGGCTCCGAGCTGCGCTTCGTCCTCGACCACGTCGACGGCGACTCCACCAACAACGCGCGAGCCAACCTGCGGCTGATCTGCCCCAACTGCGACTCGCAGCTCCCGACCTTCAAGGCCCGCAACCGCGGCAAGGGCCGAGCCTGGCGTCGGCAGCGCTACGCCGACGGCAAGTCCTACTGACCGCTCCGCAGGTCGCCGTACCGAACGAACGTGCTGCCCCGGTGACCCGTCCGTGTGGTCGTGGCGTCACCGACTGACACCACGACCACACGCTCGGCTACGGTCTGGGCCGTGGACCTGCGTCGCAGCATCATCGAGGGCCGGGGCGAGGTGCTGCTCTTCGCCCTCACGCCGCCGCGGCAGTCGGCTCCGGCGGAGCGGGTCCGGGAGATCGCCGAGGTCACGGCGCAGCGGCTGGAGCCGCTGGGGCTCGACGGCCTGATCCTCTACGACATCGACGACGAGAGCGATCGCAACGCCGAGGAGCGACCCTTCCCGTTCCTGCCCACGATGGATCCGGTCGACTACCTGGCCCACCACCTCGAGGACTGGCCGATCCCGGTCGTGGTCTACCGAGCGGTCGGGAAGTACGCCGAGCCCGAGCTCGAGTCGTGGCTGAGGTCGGCGGCGCCCGACCGGACGCTGTCGGTCTTCGTCGGTGCGTCGTCGGGGACCAAGGAGGTCGCGACGTCCATCCAGCGGGCGCAGGCCCTGCGGGCGGAGGTGCGGCCCGACCTGCTCTTGGGCGGCGTCGCGATCCCCGAGCGGCACGCGCGCCGGGGCGACGAGCACCTGCGGATGATCGAGAAGCAGGTGGCCGGCTGCTCGTTCTTCGTGACCCAGGTGGTCTACGACGTCAACGCCGCCAAGGACCTCGTCTCGGACTACCGCTACGAGTGCCTCGCGCGCGGCCTCACGCCCGTCCCGGTCGTCTTCACGCTCTCGGTGTGCGGGTCGACCAAGACGCTCGAGTTCCTCAGGTGGCTGGGCGTGGACGTCCCCCGCTGGATCGAGAACGACCTGACGCATGCCGAGGACACTCTCGCGGCGTCCCTCGACCACGCCCTCGGGGTGGCCCGGGAGCTGATGTCCTACTGCCGCCGCCAGGGCCTCCCGTTCGGGATGAACGTGGAGAGCGTCTCGATCCGGCGCGCCGAGATCGAGGCCTCCGTCGAGCTCGCCCGCCAGCTGCGGGACGAGCTCGACCGGCCGGACTAGCGCACCTGGCGCACCTCGAACTCGCAGGCCGGGTCGGCGATCGCGTCCTGCGCGGCGACCAGCCGCAGCTCGCGCTCGCCCGAGTCGAGGGTCTCCTTCAGCACCGCGAAGACCGCCGACGCCGTGCGGGCGAGGGCGTCGGCGGGGGAGCCGGTCTCGTGCAGGTGGGCGGTGAACATGGCGGCGGTGATGTCGCCCGAGCCGTTGGCCTTCATGGGCAGCCGCGGTGTCTCGACCAGCCAGGCGCCGTCGCGGTTGACGGCGAGCATGCCGATGGAGTCGTCGGTCGGGTCCACCGAGGTCACCAGCACGGTCGAGGGACCCATCGCCATGGCGAGGTCGGCCGAGGCCAGCGTCTCCTCCAGCGAGGTCGGCGAGGTGTCGGTCAGGAAGCCGAGCTCGAACTGGTTGGGCGTGATGATGTCCGCCTTCGGCACGACCTGCTCGCGGATGACCGGCGGGATCGCCGGGTCGACGAAGCAGCCGGAGGTCGCGTTGCCCATGACCGGGTCGCAGGTGTAGGTCGCCGCGGGGTTGGCCTCCTTGACCTGGGCCACGGCGTCGAGGATGACCGCGGCGATGCCGGCCCCACCCTGGTAGCCCGAGAGCACCGCGTCGCACGAGCCGAGCACGCCGCGCTCGGCGATGCCCGTCACGACCGCCGCGACGTCGTCGGGGGCGAGGAGCGGGCCGCGCCACGCGCCGTACCCCGTGTGGTTGGAGAAGTGCACGGTGAACACCGGCCAGACCTCGTGGCCGAGGCGCTGGAGGGGGAAGACGGCGGCGGAGTTGCCGACGTGGCCGTAGGCGACCGAGGACTGGATCGAGAGGATGCGCACCCGATCAGGCTAGTCCCGTGGCTCAGGCGACCTGCAGGCTCCGCTTGGACAGTCCCATCCAGAACCCGTCGATGACCTGCTCGCCGGGCTCGTCGGGCGTCGTCGCGGCACCGAGCGTCACGAACAGCGGCGTGTAGTGCTCCACCGTCGGGTGGGCGTAGGGCATGCCGGGCGCCTGGGAGGTGTACGCCGCCAGCGCGTCGACGTCGCCGCGCGCGAGCGCCTCGCCGGCCCAGGCGTCGAAGTCCTTCGACCAGCCGGGAGCCTTCGCGTCGATGCTGAAGTCCTTGAGGAACGGCAGGCCGTGGGTGAGGAAGCCCGAGCCGATGATCAGCACGCCCTCGTCGCGCAGGGGCCTGAGCCGCTCGCCGAGCTTCATCAGCCGGACCGGGTCCTGCGTGGGCAGCGACATCTGCAGCACCGGGACGTCGGCCTTCGGGTACATGATCTTCAGCGGCACCCAGGCGCCGTGGTCGAGGCCGCGGCTGGCGTGCTGGTGGACCGGCTCGTCCTTCGGCATCATCGCGGCCACCCGCTGGGCGAGCGCCGTGGCGTCGGGGGTCTCGTACGTCATCTGGTAGTAGCGCGGCGCGAACCCGCCGAAGTCGTAGACCAGCGGCGCGTGGCTGGCGGTCAGGCTGACCGGCGCCGACTCCCAGTGCGCGCTGACGATCAGGATCGCCTTCGGCCGGGGGAGGTCGCGCGCCCAGGCCGCCAGCTGGCCCGACCACACCGGGTCGTCGAGCAGCGGCGGGGCTCCGTGGCCGATGTACAGGGCAGGCATGCGGTCGTTCATGCGCCTCACCTTAGTTGAAGGTACAACTAAATTCAAGCTATCCGAGTCAGGCCGGCGGCAGCGACCAGTCGACCGGAGCCGCGCCCTGCTCCTCGAGGAGCGCGTTCACCCGGGAGAAGGGCTTCGACCCGAAGAAGCCGCGCTGGGCGGACAGCGGCGAGGGGTGGGCCGACTCGACGGCCGGGATCGGGGCCAGCTTCGGCGCCAGCGACTTCGCGTTGGAGCCCCACAGGATCGCGGCGCACGGCCCGCCGCGGGCGGCCAGCGCGGTGATCGCCCGCTCGGTGACCGCCTCCCAGCCCTTGCCCTGGTGGCTGTTGGAGTCGCCGGGGCGGACGGTGAGGCAGCGGTTGAGGAGCATGACGCCGCGGTCGGCCCACGCAGACAGGTCCCCGTGCTCCGGCGGCTCGATGCCCAGGTCGTCGCGCAGCTCCGCATAGATGTTGCGCAGGCTCGGCGGTAGTGGCCGGACGTGCTTCTCGACGGCGAAGCTCAGTCCGATCGGGTGACTGGGGTTGGGGTAGGGGTCCTGCCCCAGGATCAGCACGCGTACGTCGCCCAGTGGCCGCTCGAACGCGCGGAAGACCCGGTCGCCCGCGGGCTGGTAGTCGCGACCCGCCGCGAGCTCGGACCGCAGGAACTGGCCCATCGCCGCGATGCGCTCGTCCACCGGCGCGAGCGCCTCCGCCCAGTCGGGAGCCATCAGGCCCTTGTCGACCAGGCCGGCGAGCGCGCTCACGCCGGGACCTCCGTCGCCGGTCGCACCGGTCGAGAGAGCCGGTCGAGGAACGCGACCAGCAGCGCCTCGCGCATCGGCGGCGACGCGACGTCGAGCATCGCGTTGACCGGCGCCATCCGCGTCGGCAGGTCCAGCGACCCGTCCGCTCCGGCGCCGACCAGCCCGGACGCGGCCAGCAGGCCGTCGAAGTCGTCGTCGCCGAGCGCCGCCGGGTCCAGGGCCTCGATGAACGACACCACGCCCTCGTCGACGCTCACGGGCCCCGCGGCCCGGGCCGCCGCCACGGAGTCGGCGAGGGCCGTCGCGAAGTCGGGCAGGTGGCGCAGCGTCGCGGCGCTCACCGACAGGTGGACGGAGGCCGGCTGGTCGGCGTACGCCAGCTGCGGCTGGACGTACCACCCGCGCGAGACGAGCTCGTCGGTCAGCGTGAAGGGGTCGCACGAGCCGTCGGTCGTCAGTGCGACCAGCGTGGAGTCCGGCGGCACCACGAGCCGCAGCGCGGGCGTCGCCGACACGAGCTCGACGATCCGGTCGACCGCCTCGAACACCTCGCCGGCCAGTCGCAGGTAGCCCGCGTCCCCGATCGCGCTCACCACCGCCCAGGTGCCGGCGATCGGGCCACCCGACCGCGTCGACTGCATCGTCTGGTTGAGCATCGTGTAGCCGGGCCAGTCGGCGGAGGCGAAGAGCTGCGGGTGGCGCAGCGCGGACGAGCGGTGCAGCAGCAGCGACGTGCCCTTGGGGGCGTAGGCGTACTTGTGGGTGTCGACGGAGATCGACGTGACGCCCTCCACTGCGAACGTCCACGCCGGCACGTCGCGGCCCAGCCGGGCGGCGTACGGCAGCACCCACCCGCCGATGCAGGCGTCGACGTGGCAGCGGATGCCTGCTTCCGCGGCGGCCGCCGCGACCTCGGTGACCGGGTCGACCACGCCGTGCGCGTAGGACGGCGCGCTCGCCACGACCAGCACGGTGGTGTCGTCGATCGCCGCGGCCATCGCGGCGGCGTCGGCGCGGAAATCGGGTCCGACCGGCACCACGACCGCGCGCACCCCGAAGTAGTGCGCCGCCTTGTGGAACGCCGCGTGGGCGGTCGACGGGATCACCATGCTCGGCTCGCGCACGTCGGGGCGGGCGTCGCGCGCGCCCTGTACGGCGAGGAGCACCGACTCGGTGCCGCCGGACGTCACCGTGCCGACCGCGCCGTCCGGCGCGTCGAGCAGCGAGCACGCGAAGCCGACGAGCTCGTTCTCCATCGTGAGCAGCGACGGGAACGCCGTGGGGTCGAGCGCGTTCGACCCGGCGTAGGCCGCGACGGCCTCGCGCCCGATCCGGTCGACCTCGGCGTCGCCGCCGTCGTAGACGTAGGCCAGCGTGCGGCCGCCGTGGACGGGGAGGTCGCCGGCCTGGAGCTCCTGCAGCCGTGCGAGGGGGTCGGTCATGCTGCCTCCACCTGGTTCTCGTCGAGGGTGTAGCGGGTCAGCCACCACAGGCTCACCAGCGTCAGGACGGCAGGGACGAGCGAGAAGCCCAGCGTGATCGCGGTCTGCGCCGAGCCCGGCTGGACCACGTCGTCCCCGGCGGACGAGACATAGCCACCCGCCGCGAGCACGAGGGCGAAGAGTCCCGGCCCCAGCGCGAGGCCGAGCGTCTCGCCGGCCGTCCACACACCGGTGTAGACCCCCGCCCGGTTCTCGCCGGTGCGCGCGGCGTCGGTGGCGGCGGCGTCGGGCAGCATCGCCATCGGGAAGACCTGGCAGCCGGCGTAGCCGACCCCCACCAGCGCGGTGGCCGCGAAGACCACGGCCGCCGGCGCCGCCTGCGCGAGCACGGCGAGGGCCGCTCCCGCCGCGAGCACGAGCGACGACACGAGGTAGCCCTGCTTCTTGCCGACCCGCTCCCCGAAGCGTGCCCAGACCGGCGTCAGCAGCAGGGCCGGACCGACGAAGCAGACGAACAGGATCGTGGACGCCCCCTGGTCGTCGAGCACGTCCCCGGCGAGGTAGTCGACGCCGGCGAGCATGCAGCCGGTGGCGAGGGCCTGGAGCACGAAGGTGGTGAGGAGCAGGCGGAAGTCGCGCGCGGTGGCCACGATCCGGAGCTGTTCACGCAGCGACCCGGCGCCCGCGGCCACGGCCCCGATGGGGGCGCGGCGGGTGCCGACGTACGCGCTGACCACGCCGACGGCGATGACGAGCGCCATCACCACGCCCATCACGCGATAGCCCTCGCGGCCGCCGACGGCGTCGCGGATCACCGGCGCCGTGGCCCCGGCCAGCATGATCGTGAACGCGAGGATGGCCACGCGGGCCGTCATCAGGCGGGTGCGTTCGTGGTACGACGACGTGATCTCGGCCGGCATGGCGACGTACGGCACCTGGAAGAACGCGTAGGCCGAGGCCGCCAGCACGAAGAAGACCAGCACCCACGCGGCCTCGAGCACCTGCGAGCCCAGGTCGGGGGCGGCGAAGATCAGCGCGAACGCCCCGGCGAGCATCACGCCCGCGCGCAGCAGCCACGGGCGCCGGGGCCCGGCCGGATCGATCGTGCGGTCGGAGACGCGGCCCGCGACCGGGTTGAGCACCACGTCCCAGGCCTTCGGGAGGAAGACGATCAGTCCCGCCCAGAGAGCCGCGATGCCGAGCTCGTCGGTGAGGTAGGGCAGCAGCATCAGGCCGGGGACGGTGCCGAAGGCCCCGGTCGCGACCGAGCCCGAGCCGTAGCCGATGCGGACGCTGCGGGGCAGGCTCGTGCGGGGTTCGTGCAGGTCGGTCATCCCCGGCGCCCTCAGCGACCGAGCGAGCGCGAGCCCGCGGAGCCGTAGCGCCGCGACGGGTTGGACCCGATCGCCGCGCGGTCGGGGGCCTGCTTCCTCGCAGCCGCCTTCTTCGCCGGTGCCTTCTTCGCTGCCGCCTTCTTCGCTGCCGCCTTCTTCGTGCCCGCCTTCTTCGTCGGGGCCTTCGTCGGGGCCGTCGCCGCCGACCACTGGTCGATCCACTCGTCCATCACCAGCCAGGTCGAGGTGCGGGCGGCGCGACCGGTGAGCATCCCGAGGTGGCCGCCGGGCACGATCTCGAAGCGCACCTCCGGCGAGCCGGTGAGCAGGGGGACGACGGCCCTGACGGCGCCGATCGGGGCGATGCCGTCGGTCGCCCCGCCGAAGACCAGCACGGGCGCCTTGATCGCGGAGAGCTGGATGGTGCGGTCGGCGAAGGTCATCGACCCGGCGGCGAGGGCGTTGCCCTTGACCATGCGGTGGTAGAGCTGCCCGAACGCGCGGCCGGGATAGGCGATCATGTTGGACGAGAACCGGTCGACGGCCTCGAGCTGGGCGAGGAACTCGGTGTCGTCGAGGTGGGTCGCGATGGCCAGCGGCTTGGTCACCATCTTCTGCACGCTGGCGAGCTGGAAGGCCCAGTTGACCAGCGGCTTCGGGGCGCCGCCGAGGGCCTGGTAGCCGCGGGTCACGAGACCGCCGCGCTCGGTGAAGTTGAGGTTGAGCAGCGGACGCACCGGCGCCACGAGCGGGACCTTGCGTACGTCGACGGGCGAGCCGACCACGCTGAGCGAGGCGATCGGCAGGTCCGGCTGGTCGGCGGCGGTGAGCAGCGAGAAGATGCCGCCGAGGCTCCAGCCGACGAGGTGCACGGGCCGGCCGCCGGCGTGCTCGGAGACGGCCCGGACGGCCTGGGGCAGCACCTCGTCGACCCAGTGCTCCATGCCGAGCGTGCGGTTGCGGAACGAGACCTGGCCGTACTCCACGAGGTAGGTCGGGCGTCCCTGCGTGACGAAGTGCTCGACCAGCGAGCAGCCCCGGCGCAGGTCGAAGCAGAGGGCCGGAGCGGCCAGCGGGGTCACCATCAGGACCGGGTTGCCCGACTCGGTCGTCCCCGCGGCCGGCCGGTAGTGGTAGACCTCGCGGAGCTCGCCGTCGTCGATGAGCGTGCGCGGCATCGGACGCAGATCGGCCAGCCCGCCGTACAACAGCTTGTGCGCGACGTTGTTGGCGGCCGACACCACCTGGGCCGGCTTCGGGGGCAGGAGATCCATGGGGCGAAAGATACGCCGGGGCCGTGCACCCGTGAGGCTGTTGCCCCGGCACGGTGCGCAGGACTAGACACGACACATGAAGAAGACGCTCACCGCCCTGGGTGCCGCCGCCGTCGGTGCCGTGGCCGTGCGGGACCTCACCCAGAAGCAGCACGCCCTCAAGCGCAACTTCCCCGTCATCGCCAACCTGCGCTACCTCCTCGAGGCGGTCGGCCCCGAGCTGCGGCAGTACATCGTGACCGGCAACGACGACGAGCGTCCGTTCAGCCGCGACCAGCGGCGGTGGGTCTACGCCAGCGCCAAGCTCCAGAACAACTACTTCGGGTTCGGCACCGACAACGACCTCGAGGGCCGCACCGGCTACCCGATCATCAAGCAGCGCACGTTCGCCGACGTCGCGCCGTCGCGACACGCGCACTCCGGCGAGGAGACGCCGCTGCCGTGCGCGAAGGTCATCGGCCTGGCCCGCGGGCGGGCCAAGGCGTTCCGACCGGCATCGGTCGTGAACATCTCGGGGATGAGCTACGGCTCGCTGAGCAGCAACGCGATCATGGCGCTCAACAGGGGCGCCGAGCTCGCCGGATGCCTGCAGAACACGGGGGAGGGCGCGCTGTCGCCGTACCACCGCCAAGGCGGCGACCTCGTCTTCCAGATCGGCACGTCCTACTTCGGGTGCCGCGACGAGGACGGTGCCTTCGACCTCGACCGGCTCGTCGAGCTGTGCGCCGGCGCGCCGGTGCGGATGGTGGAGATCAAGCTGTCGCAGGGCGCCAAGCCCGGCCTCGGCGGGATGCTGCCCGGGGTCAAGGTGACCGAGGAGATCGCCGAGATCCGCGGCATCAAACCGGGCGTCGACTGCGCGTCGCCGAGTCGGCACGCCGAGTTCCACGACGTCGACTCGCTGCTCGACTTCGTCGAGACGATCGCGGCCGCGACGGGCCTGCCGGTCGGCATCAAGAGCGCCGTCGGCAACATGGACTTCTGGGACGAGCTGATCGCGGCCATGACGCCGGAGCGGATGGTCGACTTCGTCAACATCGACGGTGGCGAGGGCGGCACGGGGGCGGCGCCCCTCGTCTTCGCCGACTCGGTCGCGTTCCCCTTCCGCGTCGGGTTCGCCAAGGTCTACAAGCGGTTCGCCGAGGCGGGTCTCACCGACGACATCACCTTCATCGGCGCCGGCAAGCTCGGGCTGCCCGACAACGCCCTCGTCGCGTTCGCGCTCGGCTGCGACATGGTCAACGTCGGGCGCGAGGCGATGCTGGCCATCGGTTGCATCCAGGCCCAGAAGTGCCACACCGACGAGTGCCCCACCGGCGTCGCGACCCAGAGGCCGTGGCTGATGCACGGGCTCGACCCCGAGCTGAAGTCGGCGCGCGCCGCCAACTACGTCAAGACCCTGCGTCGCGACCTGCTCAAGGTCTCAGAGGCCGTCGGGGTCGCCCACCCCGCCCTGATCACCGCCGACGACATCGACCTGATCGACGGGCTCCAGTCGTCGCGACCGCTGCGC
This sequence comes from Nocardioides currus, assembly GCF_003057875.1. Lineage (GTDB taxonomy): Bacteria > Actinomycetota > Actinomycetes > Propionibacteriales > Nocardioidaceae > Nocardioides > Nocardioides currus. The sequence goes on from NZ_PYXZ01000002.1 coordinate 163,079, forward strand.
GAGGTCTACGGCTACGGCCGTGGATGGGGCACCGTCGGCGCCACGCTGGCCAAGGAGATCGAGACGATCATGGCCGAGGCGACCGCCGAGCACCCAGCCTGAGGGGCGGTACGGGGCGCGTCAGCGCTTGCGCGCGGGTCGCACCGCCTTGCCGTGCTCGGGGCGGGTGTCGGCGAGCGCCGAGAGGAAGTTGCTGGCCCACGCCGTCACGTCGTTGTCGACCACCTGCTTGCGCATGGCTCGCATGCGCTTGGTGGTCTCCTTCGGGTCCGCCTCGAACGCCTCCATCAGCGCGGCCTTCATGCCGTTGATGTCGTAGGGGTTGACGAGGTAGGCCTGACGGAGCTCGTTGGCGGCACCGGCGAACTCGCTGAGGACGAGGGCGCCGTCGTCGTCGTAGCGGCAGGCGACGTACTCCTTGGCGACCAGGTTCATGCCGTCGCGGTAGGGCGTGACGACCATGATGTCGGCGGCGCGGTAGAGCGCGGCCATCTCCTCGCGCGGGTAGGAGGAGTGGAGGTAGGAGATCGCCGGGCGACCGATCCGGCCGAGGTCGCCGTTGATCCGCCCGACCAGCCGGTCGATGTCGTCGCGCAGGATGCGGTACTGCTCGACCCGCTCGCGCGAGGGGGTCGCGACCTGGACGAACACCGCGTCCTCGACGTCGAGCCTCCCCTCCGCGATCAGCTCGGAGAACGCGCGCAGGCGTGCGTAGATGCCCTTGGTGTAGTCGAGGCGGTCGATGCCGAGGAAGACCTTGCGGGGACTGCCGAGGGCCTCGCGGATCTCCGCGGCGCGGGCCTGCACGGCCTCGTCGTGGGCCAGTTCGATGAACCCCTCGGCGTCGATGGAGATGGGGAAGGCGGCGGCCTTCACGGTCCGGCCGTCGGGGAGGTAGACGAGGTCGCGGTGGGTCTTGTGCCCGACGCGGCCGCGCACGAGCCGCACGAAGTTGGCCGCGCCGCCGGAGAGCTGGAAGCCGATCAGGTCGGCGCCGAGGAGTCCCTCGAGGATCTGGCGGCGCCACGGCAGCTGGCTGAAGAGCTCGGCCGGCGGGAACGGGATGTGGAGGTAGAAGCCGATGCGCAGGTCGGGGCGCAGCTCGCGCAGCATCTGCGGCACGAGCTGGAGCTGGTAGTCCTGCACCCAGACGGTGGCGTTCTCGGCGGCGACCTCGGCGGCGCGCTCGGCGAAGCGCTGGTTGACCCGGACGTAGGAGTCCCACCACTCGCGGTGGAACTCCGGCTTGGCCACCAGATCGTGGTAGAGCGGCCACAGGGTGCCGTTGGAGAAGCCCTCGTAGAACTCCTCGACCTCGTCGGCGGTCAGGTGCACCGGCACGAGCTGGAGGCCGTCCTCGACGAACGGCTCCATCACGTCGTCGTCGGTCGAGCCCGGCCAGCCGATCCACGCCCCGTCGTTGGCCCGCATCACGGGCTCGAGCGCGGAGACCAGCCCGCCCGGCGAACGACGCCAGTCGGTGGTCCCGTCGGGGAGGGTGACGCGGTCCACCGGCAGGCGGTTGGCCACGATCACGAGGTCGGCGAGCGCCTGTCTGGTCACGCGTGAACCCTATCGGTCGGGTGTGCGCTACCTGCCCGCCACCGTTTGGCCAACGCGACTCGCCGGGAGCGAATGACATCGGTGTTGTTCGTCGCCTACAGTGGCCCCACCGAGACGTCGATCCCAGGAGATGCAAGTCATGGACGCCGCGAACGCATACGTCGCACACGGGGGTGAGGACACCCCCGGTCTGAGCCAGCGCGACCGCGACATCCTGGAGTTCGAGCGCCACTGGTGGAAGTTCGCCGGGGCCAAGGAGCAGGCCGTCCGCGAGAAGTTCGACATGGGCTCGACCCGCTACTACCAGGTCCTCAACGCGCTCATCGACCGCCCCGAGGCCCTGGAGGCCGACCCGCTGCTGGTCCGCCGCCTGCGCCGGCTGCGTGCCTCCCGCCAGCGCCAGCGCTCGGCCCGGCGCCTCGGCTTCGACGTCTGATCCACCCGTCTTGTCCCGCCTACCTTCCCCCAGCGAGGCACCCATGAGCTCCAGGCCGATCTCCACGCCGTCCCGCCCCCGCACGCGCAACCAGCGCGGCGTCGCCTTCCCGTCGCCGCTGGTGATGCTCAGCGTCATCGCGATCGCGATGGCGGGGTTCGCCTTCGTCGCGACCCGCGACGCCGCCCCGGTCGAGCGCAAGGTCACCACCGCCGCGGCGACGCCGAGCCCGACCCCGGAGGCCACGCCGGTCACGCCGGTGAAGACCGCCAAGCCCAAGCCGACGATCAAGCGCGGCGAGGTGTACGTCGAGGTCTTCAACAACTCCGGCATCAAGGGCCTGGCCGCGACCACCGCCGCGAAGGCGACCCAGGTCGGCTGGCAGGTCGTCGGCGAGGACAACTGGGTCGGGTCGATCCCGGCCTCGACGGTCTACTACCCGGCCCGCCTCGAGGCCGCCGGCAAGCAGCTCGCGCTCGACCTCGGCATCGCCCGCACCAACCCGGCCGTCGAGCCGATGAAGATGGACCGCCTCACGATCGTCCTCACCGGTGACGCGGGCTGATTGACCCCGCAGCCGACCCACGTGGTTGGCTTCTCCGCATGGAGTTCACCTCCGCAGCCTCCCAGCAGCGCTACGCCGACCTCGTCGCGAAGGCGCACCAGACCGTGGTCGGCCTCGACTTCGACGGCGTCCTGTCGCCCATCGTCGAGGACCCGACCGAGGCGCACATCCACACCGACGCGCCGCAGCTGCTCGTCGACCTGAGCGACCTCGTCCTCGCGGTCGCCGTCGTCACCGGCCGCCCGGCACGCCAGGTGCTGGCCCTCGGCGGGCTCGACGAGGTCGGCGACGCGATCGGCGACCACGGCAAGGAGCTGTTCGTCTTCGGGCAGTACGGCAACGAGCGCTGGTCCTCGACGCAGCGTCGGGTCATCTCGCCGCGTCCCCCGCACGGGCTGTCCACCTTCGAGCGCGAGCTGCCGGCGCTGCTGCGCCGCAGTGGAGCGGGGGAGGCCTTCGTGGAGGAGAAGGGGCTGGCGGTCGCCGTACACACCCGACGCCTCGACGACGCCGGCGACGCGTTCGAGCGCCTCCTCGGACCGATGTCCGAGCTCGCGCTGTCCCACGGCCTGATCGTGGAGCCCGGTCGCAACGTCATCGAGGTGCGCTCCGACGGCCAGCACAAGGGTCACGCGGTGCGGACCCTGGCGAGCGAGCAGGGCGCCGGCGGATTCCTGTTCGCGGGTGACGACCTCGGCGACGTCGAGGCCTTCGAGGCCGTCGCCGAGCTGCGCGAGGAGGGGCTGGCCACCTTGCTGGTGTGTGCCGCGTCCGACGAGCAGTCGGCCCTGCTCCCGCTGGCCGACGTCGTGGTCCCCGGACCCGACGGTGTGATGGCCCTGCTGCGGCAGTTCGTCTCCGACGCCGCCGACTGAGTCCGCTCCGCACGCCGCGTGCCAGCATATGGACTCGATGTGCACATGCTGAGACGACCTGCCTACTCTGGAGACCTCATCACGAGGGACTGAGGGAACGGCCCGACGAAGTCCCGGCAACCGCCACGAACCTCCTTCCCGCCTCGCGCGAGAAGTCGTGGAAACGGTGCCAATTCCGTCCCGGAGCGAAAGTCGCGCCGGGGTCGATGAGAAGGAGGACTTCTGTCATGACTGCTGTCGCCGACACCCCGGCCACCTCGACCCTGCGCGACGGGGCCTTCGGCAACGCCCGCTCCCTCGTGTGCCGCGAGTGCAGCCACGAGGTCGAGCTCGGCCCGCACTACGCGTGTCCGGAGTGCTTCGGTCCGCTCGAGGTCGCCTACGACTTCCCGCAGGTGACCCGGGCCGAGATCGAGGCCGGCCCGCGCAACATCTGGCGCTACAAGGCGCTCCTGCCCGTCCCGACCGACATCGAGCAGAGCCCCAACACCGAGCCCGGCTTCACCCGCCTGCTCCGCGCCGACAACCTCGCCCGCGAGCTCGGCATCGACACGCTGTGGGTCAAGGACGACTCGACCAACCCCACCAACTCCTTCAAGGACCGCGTCGTCGCCTGCGCGCTGAGCGCCGCCCGCGAGCTGGACGCCAAGGTCTTCGCCTGCCCCTCCACGGGCAACCTCGCCAACGCCGTCGCCGCGGCCGGGGCCCGTGCGGGGATCAGGACGGTCGTCTTCATCCCCAGCAACCTCGAGCAGCCCAAGCAGGTCAACTCGGCGATCTTCACCGAGAACCTCGTGGCCGTGAACGGCAACTACGACGACGTCAACAAGCTCGCCTCCGAGATCGCGGGCGAGGAGGACGGCTGGGCGTTCGTCAACGTCAACGTCCGCCCCTTCTACGCCGAGGGGTCCAAGACCCTGGGCTACGAGATCGCCGAGCAGCTCGGCTGGCGCCTGCCCGACCAGATCGTCATCCCGGTGGCGTCCGGCTCCCAGCTGACCAAGGTCGACAAGTCCTTCCAGGAGCTGATCAAGCTCGGCCTCGTCGAGGACAAGCCCTACAAGATCTTCGGTGCCCAGGCGACCGGCTGCTCGCCGGTCAGCGTCGCCTTCAAGGGCGGCACGGACGCGATCCGCCCGGTGAAGCCCGACACCATCGCCAAGAGCCTGGCGATCGGCAACCCGGCCGACGGCATCTACGTCCTCGACATCTGCCGCCGTTCCGGCGGTGCCGTGGAGGACATCACCGACGACGAGGTCCGCGACGGCATCGTGCTGCTGGCCCGCACCGAGGGGATCTTCACCGAGACCGCCGGCGGCACCACCGTCGGCGTGCTGAAGAAGCTCGTCGAGACCGGGCAGCTCGACACCACGCTGGAGACCGTCGTCATCAACACCGGCCACGGCCTCAAGACCCTCGACGCCATCTCGGACCGGGTCGGTCCCGCGGCGACCATCGAGCCCAGCTACTCCGCCTTCACCGCCGCCAACATCGTCTGAGGAGACACCCATGGCCGTCTCGGTCCGCATCCCGACCATCCTGCGCACCTACACCGAGGGCGAGTCCGAGGTGAGCGCCGACGGCGAGACCCTCGCCGCCGTGCTCGACGACCTCGACGCGCGCTTCGCCGGCATCAAGGGCCGGGTGCTCGACGAGGCGGGCAACCTGCGCCGCTTCGTCAACGTGTACGTCGGCAACGAGGACGTGCGGTTCCTCGACAACCTCGACACCGCGACGCCCGACGGCACCCAGGTCTCGGTGATCCCGGCGGTCGCCGGCGGCTGAGGGGACCGCTCGACGCAACCGCTCGACGAAGGGGTCCGTCCAAGCGACCATGACCCACATGAAGCGCGTCCTGGTCCTCGCCCTCGCCCTGCTCCCCACCCTCGGCCTCGTGGTGCCGGCGCACGCTGCCGGCGACTTCGAGCCCACCTCGAAGGACGACCCGGCTCTGGTCGCGGCCTGGCAGGCGTGGGAGAAGAAGGGCATCGACGACTACACCACGACGGTCAGGCTCAGCTGCTTCTGCCCTCAGGCGCCCGGCGTGAGGACGGTCGTGCGTGACGGCGAGACGCGCACCGTCACGCAGGGCACCCGCACGCTCGGCGACGGCAAGGGCTGGTCGATGGACCAGCTGTTCGCGATGCTCCGCGAGGGCTACGAGACGGCCGACCGGGTCGAGGTGACCTACACGCCGCGCGGCATCCCGAAGTCGATCACCATCGACCCCGAGAAGTCCGCGACCGACGAGGAGCGCTACTACACCGTCAGCCTCTCGCGGTCCTGACGACCCCGGCACCTCGTCACGGGGCGCGTACGCCGATGAGCGCGGCGTGGCCCCGCCCGTCGATCCGCACCTCGGCGATCGCCCCGTCGCGCAGCGTCTCCTCCATGGCGGCGGCCTCGTCCTGCGGCAGGAACAGGCTGTCGATGCCGCAGTCGACCCGCCACCCGGTGGAGTCGCAGGCCAGGTAGGGCTGCTGGTCGGGGCGCTGGAGCGTGTAGTCGTCGGCGACCATGACGCCGTCCCGCTCGACCAGCGTGATGAACATCGGTCGCCCCTCGAGCTGGTCCTCGAGCTGGAGGTCGGGGTAGTCGAGGGTGACGTACGCACCCCGGAACGGGTCGATCGGGTCGAGTGGTGCGACCCGTAGGGCGTAGGCCTCGCCTGTCAGGCGGGCCGAGAGCTGCGGCGCGACCGCGACGCCCACCAGTCCGGCCTGGACGGCGACGACGGTCGCCAGGGTGACGAGCTTGTTCATCGGGCTCCACCTTCCTGCTCGGTGTCCTCGAGGGAGGCCGCGATCTCCCGCCTGGCCCGGTCGAAGGCGAACCCGGTGGCCAGGAAGACCAGCCCGAGCACTAGGAACAACCAGGCCCCCTGCACGATCGCGGCGAAGGCCGCGAAGCTCTGGAAGGTCGTGAACACCACGAGGCCGACCATGGCGACCACGGTGAGCATCGGGTGGTCGCGCAGGGTGCCCAGTGCGACGAGCGCGACGGCGAGGGCGACGAAGGCGACGACCCCGACCGCGGCGTGCGCCCAGTCGGCCGCACCGACGCTCGAGGTGTCGGTGCCGGTGTCCCACAGCACCATCAGCCCGGCGACGCCGACCACCGCGACGGCGACCAGCGGCTCGAGGCGGGCCCGACCGCGAGCGACCAGCAGCGCGGCACCAGCAGCGACGCCGGCCGCGACGAGGGCCGCGAACAGCCAGCCGCTCCAGCGGAAGCCGTCGGTCGTGGTGTACGGCACGGCCGCCACGAACAGGCTGACCATGCCGAGGAGCGCGCCGGCGGCGCGCCACACCTGCCCGAATCGGGTGAGGCCGCGGTCGTGGACGACCGCGACCGAGATGGCGACCACGCCGGCCGTCCCGATCCCGACGACCGCACTCGCGGCGCTGCCGTCGTCCCACAGCGGCTGGGCGATCCACCAGCCCACGCCGGTGACGACACCGACCACGAGGGGCAGGAGGGCGCGGAACGCGTAGGCGTGGACGAGTGCCCCCGCCGCCCACAGCCCGACGAGGCCGGGAGCGAAGGCCGGCACCTGCAACGACTGGGCGGCCTGGAAGACCACCGCGCCGAAGGCCAGTGCCGCCATCAGGCGCAGTGCTCCGCGTACGGCGCCGCCGACCCTCGACAGCTCGGCGCCCGTCAGCAGGGCCAGCCAGATCGCGGCGACGGCGACGAAGCGCACCATCGGTGGCAGCGCGTCGAGGTTGGCGGCGACCAGCCAGATCAGGCCGACGCCGACGAACGACCCGCCGAGGGCGAGCAGCAGGCGGCCCAGCGAGAACCGGCGGTGGCGGTCGCCGACGTCGGCGTACCGTGCCGTGATGGCCTCGGCGGTGCGGGCGTCGAGGAGTCCCTCGTTCTGCCAGTCGGCGAGCTCGCGCCGCAGCCAGCGGTAGTGCTCACCGCTCAGGGGTCGACGTTCGATGGTGTCCATGCGCCCATGGTGGCGCCGTTGCCGACCGCGGGCGTGAGTACGCGCGCCCAATCATTTCGCCCGCGGCCACCCAGTCGTGGCACGGCGTTCGCCCGCGTCTGGTTGAACGACCCCATGCGGAGCAGGGTGGTGGCGCGGTGGGGGATCGCCGCCGGTGCGCTCGGGGTGGTCGCCGGCGCAGCGGCGTACGCGACCAAGGAGGTGCTGACGCGCCAGGCGGCCATCGCCCGCAGCCGGATCGGCGACCCGCTCGGGCACGTCGCACCGAGCGCCGACAAGGTCTGGAGGAAGCGCTACGGGCAGACCATCGACCTCGTGGTCCTCGGTGACTCGATCGCGGCCGGCCTCGGCGCCGACCATCCCAAGCACACGCTGGGGGGCGGGCTGTCCCGACGCCTCGCGAAGCGGACCGGGCGCGCGGTGCGGCTCCGGACGGCCGCCGTGGTCGGCTCCGAGAGCAGCCTGCTGGCCGAGCAGGTGGCCGGCCTCCCTGCGACGTACGCCCCCGACGTCGCCGTGATCGTCGTGGGCGGCAACGACGTCACCCATCGCGTGCCGGTCGCCGAGTCGATCCGGCACCTGACCGACGCGATCACGGCCCTGCAGGCCCGCGGTGCCGAGGTGGTCGTGGGGACCTGCCCCGACCTCGGCGCACTCCGGCCCGTGCCGCAACCGCTGCGCGCGCTCGGCTCGCGGGCGTCGCGCCAGCTCGCGCAGGCACAGCGGGAGGCGGCCCTGGCGCACGGTGCGCGGGCGGTGTCGCTGGCGCACGTGGTGGGGCCGTTCTTCATCACCAACCCCGACGAGATGTTCAGCCTCGACCGCTTCCACCCCAGCACGCAGGGCTACAAGCGGACGGCCCGGGCGATGCTGCCCTCGGTGCTGGCGGCGCTGGGGCACGACGACGTGCTGCCGTTCGGACACCACGCCCCGGGCGTCGGGTAGCCCTCAGGCGGCGCGCCCCCGGAGCACCGGCAGCCCCTGGTCGGCGATCTTCTCCCAGTCGTCGGCGATCAGCACGACGTCCCGCCCGGCCCGGGCGAGCAGGCTGGCCGCGATGGCGGCGCGGAAGCCGCTCTTGCAGTGCACCCAGACCTGCCCGTCCGGGAGCCGCGACGCGGCGCCCTCCAGCTCGTGCAGCGGGACGTGGAACGACTCGGGCAGGTGAGCGTCGTGGTACTCCGCGTCGAGCCGCACGTCGAGGGTGACGCTGCCGCGGGCGCTGCGGGCGTAGGTCGCCCAGTCGGCCACCCGGTAGTCGTGGCTGTCGAACCAGGTGCTCGCCGGGCCGAGCAGGTGGGTCGCGCGGACCTGCACGCCGACCTGCGCGAGGTCGTGCACGCCGGAGGAGAGGTCGTCGGCCGAGTCGCTGATCAGCACGATGTCACCGCCCCAGGGCGCCAGCCACGCGGCGTACTGCGCGAAGAGGGGGCCGTCCTCGATGTTGATCGAGCCGGTCAGGTGGGCGCGGGCGAAGGTGGCCCGCGGGCGGAGGTCGATGACCCAGGATCCGCGACGCACGGCGTCGAGCACGTCGTTCTCGGTGATCTCGGTCGGCGGCAGCGTCGCGGCCGCCCCGGCGCCGGCACGGTTGAGCCGGCCCATGCGGCGGTAGTAGCTCGGCACCGGGCCGAAGCCGGCGACCAGCTCCTCGACGAACCGGTCGCGCGGGGTGACCAGGGCCGGGTTGAGTCCGCGCTCGTCGCCGACCGTGCCCTGCCCCACCGGCGAGGTGGCCGTCGCGGCGCACATCCCGCCGAAGCCGTGCGTGGGGTGCAGCGTGGCCGCGGCGTCGAGGGACGCGACCTTGCGCGCGCTCTCCCACTGGGCGCGCCCCATCATCCGGCTCAGCAGCGGGTCGACGAGGTCGGTGCGGCCGACCGTGCCGTGGAGCAGGCTGCCGCCGCTGAAGACGCCGGTCTCGCCGCTGCGCGGGTCGCCCACCACGAACGTCTGGTGGTGCAGCGTGTGGCCGGGCGTGGACAGCACCCGCACCCGGAGGCGACCGACGTCGAGCAGGTCGCCGTCGTGGGTCGGCAGCCGGTCGAACTGCACCCGCTCGTCGCCGCTGAGCCAGTAGTCCGCGCGGTGGCGGGTGGCCAGGCCGAGCCCGCCCGAGAGGTAGTCGTTGTGCACGTGGGTGTCGGCGACGGCGACGATGTCGACGCCGGCCGACTCCGCGGCGAGCTCGAGCGGTCGCCAGTCACGGGGGGCATCGACCACGAGCGCCCGCGCACCGTCGTGGACGAGGTGTGCGCGGTTGCCCAGCTCGGGGACATCGACGGCGATGACGTGCATGGCGCTCCTTGGATTCCAAAAGTCTAGTGAGTTACTCATATTAGAGCAGACGGGGCCACGAAAAGTTGTCCGGCGCCCGATCAGCGTCGGGTGCGGGTGCGGACGAGCTGCGTGCGCGCCGTCGCGACGACAGCGTCGGTCAGGGCTACCAGGGCGGTGGAGGCGATGCGCCAGTGCTGCCAGTGGAGGGGTACGTCGAGGTGCCGGCCGCCGGCGACCTCCACCAGCGCGCCCGTGGCGAGGTGCTCCGCGGCGAGCAGCTCGGGGATGGCGCCCCACCCGAGCCCGGCCCGGATCGCGGCGAGGTAGCCGTCGCCGGCGCCCACGGTGTGCAGCCTCCCGGTGAGCGCGCGGGTGGTGGCGCGGGCCACCAGCCGGTCCGGGATGTCGTCGGTGGCGTGGAACCTCGCGCGCGGTGCGACGGACAGGCTCGCGAGGTCGGTGATGGCCAGGTCGGGGGAGGCGACGGCGCGGTAGCGCAGCGAGCCGATCGGGACGGACCGACAGCCCTGCACGGGCTCGCCGGTCGTGGTGACGGCGCCCATCACGGCACCGGAGCGGAGCAGGGCGGCCGTGTGGTTCTCGTCGTCGACCCGCACGTCGAAGCCCGCGTCCGTCGCGTCGCCCGCGCTGCGCAGCGCGTCGACGAACCACGTCGAGACCGAGTCGGCGTTGGCCGCGATCGCCAGGGTCGGTGGCGCGTCGCGCTGGTGGAGCTCGGCGTCGGTGTCGGACTCGAGCTCGCGGACCTGACGGGCCAGCCGGACGAGGTGCTCTCCCGCGCTGGTCGCGGTGCAGGGTCGGGTGCGGCGCACCAGCACCGCGCCGGTCGCGTTCTCGAGGGCGCGCACGCGCTGGGACACCGCGGACGGCGTGAGGTGCAGGTCCCGCGCGGCGGCCTCGAAGGATCCGCGGGCGACGACGGACTCGAGGGCGGCAAGCTGCGCACGGTCATACATGAAGCAATGCTAATGCGTCGCTAATATCTTTCGCTGGGCTGAAACAATGGAAAACCCTACGCTCGGACCGTGCTCCTCACCCTGCTGGCCGGCCTGGGGGCTGGGCTGTCCCTGATCGTCGCCATCGGCGCGCAGAACGCGTTCGTGCTGCGTCAGGGGATCCGTCGCGAGCACGTCGGTGCCGTGGCCCTCCTGTGCGCCCTCGCCGACGCGGTCCTCATCGGCGCCGGCGTGCTCGGCATCGGCACCGTCGTGGAGCGGGCGCCGGTCGTCCTCGACGTCGTGCGCTGGGGCGGGGTCCTCTTCCTCCTCGGCTACGCCGTGCTGGCGCTGCGCCGCGCCGTACGCCCCGACGCGATGGCCACGGGGGAGGCCGCGGGCGGGGCGACGGTGCGGGCCACGCTCACCACGGCCGCCGCGCTGACGTTCCTCAACCCGCACGTCTACCTCGACACCGTCCTGCTGCTGGGGTCGATCGCCAACCAGCACGGCGACAACGGCCGGTGGGTGTTCGCGCTCGGAGCGGCGCTCGGGAGCTTCGCGTGGTTCTTCGGGTTGGGGTACGGCGCGCGCCGGCTCGCACCCCTCTTCGCCCGGCCGGTGGCGTGGCGGGTGCTCGATGGGCTCATCGCCGTCGTCATGGTGCTGATCGCGCTGAGCCTCGCCCTGGGCTGACCCGCCTCCCTAGACTGCGTCGTCGTGACGCAGGCCCTGACGCACCGGCTGACCCCGATGACCGGGCGCGACCCGCGCGAGTCGCACCGGGCCGCGACCCCGCTCGAGCTGCTCTACGACCTGACGTTCGTGATCGCCTTCGGGCTCGCGGCCGACGAGCTGGCTCACGCGCTCGCGGCGGACCACGTCGGGTCCGGGCTCGGCGGCTTCGCGTTCGCGATGTTCGCGGTGACGTGGGCGTGGATCCAGTACACCTGGTTCGCCAGCGCCTACGACACCGACGACTGGCTGTGCCGGCTGATGGTGATGGTCCAGATGATCGGCGTGCTGATCCTCGCGCTCGGGCTGCCCGCGCTGTTCTCCTCGCTCGAGCACGGCGAGCACTTCGACAACCGGGTGATGGTGCTGGGCTACGTCGTGATGCGCGTGCCGATGGTGGCGATGTGGCTGCGCGCCGCCCGGGCCGACCCGCCCCGGCGCAGGTCGCCGCTGGTCTACGTCGCCACGATCGTGGCCTCGCAGGTGATCTGGTGCTACATCGCACTCGCCGAGATGACGATCGAGCACACCTTGCTGGTGATGGTCGTGCCGCTCGTGGTCGAGCTCAGCGGTCCCGTCTTCGGCGAGCGCGTCGCCGCCGACCAGCGGATCCCGTGGCACCCCCACCACCTCGCCGAGCGCTACGGGCTGCTCGTCATCATCGCGCTGGGGGAGGGGCTGCTCGGCACCGTCGCCGCGCTCAGCGCGATCGTCGGGCCGGACGGGCCGGGCTGGAGCGGGGACGTGGCGATCCTCGGCGTGGCCGGAGTGGCTCTGATCTTCGGCATGTGGTGGATCTACTTCGTGCTGCCCAACGGTGAGCTGCTCGACCGCCACCCCGGTCGCGGGCTCGCGTGGGGCTACAGCCACTTCGTCGTGATGGCGGCCCTGGTCGCCGTCGGGGCCGGGCTCCACGTCGCCGCCTACTTCATCGAGCACCACAGCGAGCTCGACGCCGTCGCCACGCTGTGGACGGTGGTGGTGCCGCTGGCGGCGTACGTCATCGGCGTGCTCGTCCTCTACTCGATCCTCACGCTCACCTTCGATCCCTTCCACCTCGCGCTGCTGGTCGCGAGCGTGGCGGTCATGGCCGCCGGGGTCGTCATGGCGCAGGCAGGGCAGCCGCTCGAGTGGTGCCTGCTCGTCGTCGCGGCCACGCCGTGGGTGACGGTCATCGGCTACGAGACGATCGGCCACCGCCACGAAGAGGCCGTGCTGGCGCGCGACTAGGGTCGTGCCGTGCCATTCCGACGTGCCGCAGCCAGTCCGCCCGACGACGAGGCCGCGAAGAAGGCCGCGAAGAGGGCCGAGCGACGCCAGCGGCTGATGTCGCTCGACCTCACCGAGCTGGCCGTCGAGTTCGGCACCGACAAGTGGGGCGTGCACCGCTACACCCCGCACTACCAGCGGCACCTCGAGCACCTGCGCCGGGAGAAGTTCGTGCTCCTCGAGATCGGCATCGGCGGCTACACGCGCAAGCGGCGCAGCGGGGCGTCGCTGAAGATGTGGCGCTGGTTCTTCCCGAAGGCGCGGATCGTCGGCCTCGACATCGAGGACAAGTCGTTCCTCGACGGCGGGCACGTCGCGACGTACCTCGGCGACCAGACCGATCCCGGGATCCTGCAGCGCATCATCGAGGAGGAGGGCGCACCGCTGGTCGTGATCGACGACGGCAGCCACATCCCCGAGCACGTGCGCACCACGTTCGCCATCCTCTTCCCGCTGCTTCCCGACGGGGCGATCTACTGCATCGAGGACATCCAGACGTCCTACTGGCCGGCGTGGGGCGGTGCGCTCGACCCGCGGGCGCGCGGCACGTCGATGGACCTGGTGAAGGACCTCGTCGACGGGCTCAACCACGAGGAGCTGCTGGTCGAGGGCTACGAGTCGAGCTACACGGACCGGCACGTGACGGCGGTGCACTGCTACCACAACCTGGTCGTGATCGAGAAGGGCGACAACGTGGAGGGGAGCAACCGCGACACCGCGGCCCACACCTTCCACGGCAGCAACGACGACCCGGCAGCGTCCTCGTGACCGTCCTGCTGGTGACCAGCGCCGACTGGCCCGCCGGCGAGCCCGGCGCCGCCGCCCTGGATGCCGCCCTCGCGGACCGCGGCGTCGAGTCGCGCTGGGTGGTCTGGGACGACCCGGCGGTCGACTGGTCGGCGGCCGACCTCGTCGCGGTCCGCTCGACGTGGGACTACATGGCCCGCCCCTCCGACTTCCTGGCCTGGGCCGGGCGGCTCGACCAGGACCGGCTGCTCAACGGCGCCGACGTCTTCACCTGGAACCTCGACAAGGTCTACCTCACCGCCCTCGCGGGCGTCCCCGTCGTGCCGACCGTCGCTGCGGACGACGTCGCGTCCCTCTCGGCGGCGGTCGCCGGATTCGGTACGGCGGTCGTGAAGCCCCGCATCGGCGCGGGCGGCGCCGGGGTGCTCGTGGTCGACGACCCCGCCGACGAACGGCTGGGCCGCGACTTCGTCGACCACCCCGAGCTGCCGACGGCGCGCGGCCCGTGGATCGTGCAGCCGCTCGTCGAGTCCGTGCGGACCCGCGGCGAGACGTCCGTGTTCGTCCTCGGCGGCCGAGCCGTGTCGCAGGTCGACAAGCTGCCGGCCGACGGGGAGATCCGGGTGCACGAGCACTACGGAGGCGCCTCGACGCCCGTGCCCCTCGGGCCGGAGCTCGCGGAGCTGTCCGAGCGGGCCGTCGATGCGGCCGGCGCCCTCGGGGGGCGGCTCGACTACGCGCGCGTCGACCTGCTCCACCACGACGGCGCGTGGGCCGTCAGCGAGCTCGAGGTGACGGAGCCCGGGCTCTACCTCGACGTCCTCCCGGACAACGCGCAGCCCTTCGCCGACCTCGTCGCGGGCCGTCTCGAGTGACCCATTTGGACTAGTCCAAATGGCCGGATCGGGGGAGCCGACGGGGAAGTCCTCACCCCTAGCCTTCTTTCTTGGACGATTGGCATTCCGGACCGGGCCTCGATGGCCCCGTCCACACCGAGCAGAGGACACCCGTGAACGTTCGACGACGCGCGCGCAGCGAAGAGCGTGGAGCCGCTGCGGTCGAGTTCGCGCTGATCGCGATGCCGCTGATCCTGCTCATGTTCATGATCGTCGAGTCGGCCTTCCTCATGAAGGACTACGTCGCCGTCAACAGCGCCGTGCGCAACGGGGCCCGCACCGCGTCCGCCTCGGGCGGCGCCGGGCCGGGGACGTGCGAGGCCAGCGCCAACCCGCCGCCGTGCACGCCGGCCAACGCCCCCGCGTTCGCCCAGGGCGCCGCGGACGCGATCCAGACGACCGCGACCTCGCTCGACACCAACGACATCGACTGGCTGCTCATCTACAAGCCTGGCGCCAACGGCTATCCCGCCGGCCAGACGTCGCTGACGTGCGGCTCCAACTGCGTGAAGTACGTCTGGGACTCCGGACTCTCGAAGTTCCGCTACTCCAGCGGCAGCTGGGCGTCGGCCTCGATCAACGCCTGCCTCAACGACGCCGCTCGCGACAGCGTGGGCGTCGGCATGCAGGTCACGCACAAGATGGTCTCGGGCTTCTTCGGCGCCTCCAAGGCGATCCAGGAGCGCACGGTCATGCAGTTCGAGCCCCTCGAGTCCGACCGGTGCAAGCCGGGCACCCCCAACGCGCACCAGTGAGGCCCGCATGACCGCGACCCGATCCGCCCAGTCCCGCCGGCGCTACAGCAAGTCCGACGAGCGCGGCGCCGTCATGGTGCTCGGAGCCATCCTGTTCGCGTTCCTCGCGATCCCGCTGTGCGCCCTCGCGATCGACACCGCGCGCTGGTGGGTCGAGGCCGAGCACCTCCAGGCTGCGGCGGACGCGGCCTCGACGGCGGGCGTGACGTACATGCCCGATGACATCAACAGCGCCCGCTCGCGGGCGGTGGCCGTGGCCACCATCAACGGCTACACCGCTGGCTCGGGCACGACGGTGACCGTGACCCAGGGCGACAAGCCGACCCGCCTCAAGGTCACGATCAGCCAGTCGGTCGACAACTTCTTCGCCAACGCCTTCGGCATCGGCACCAGCACCATCACGCGCTCCGCAGTGGCCGACTACAACGGCCCTGCGCCCATGGGCAGCCCCTGCAACACCTTCGGCAACGAGCCACCCGGCACCACGGCCGCCGGGCCCACGGGCAGTCAGCTCCCCGGCAACATCCCGGCCGGTGCCAACTGCACGAGCAACCCCGACTTCTGGGCCTCGATCAACGGCCCCGACATCGCCAAGACCCAGGGTGAGCGGTTCGCCGCCCGGACGTGCGCCGGCAACGAGGACGGCTGCGACAGCGCCAACAAGAACACCGAGTTCGACCCGCTCGGCTACTTCTACGTCGTCCGCGTCGCCAATCCGGGCAGCCCGGTGACGATCCAGGTCTACGACCCCGCCTCGGTCCCCACCGGCCAGCAGTGCGAGTCACGTCCCAACTGGGGCACGTCGTCGAGCACCACGAACAACGCCAACGACTGGACGCCGGCCGACGCCAAGCTGCGCTACCCCAACCCCGCGTCGTACGCGTCCGGAACGACCAACCGCGAAGCCGCGACCGCCCTGTGCACGGGTGACAACGACATGCGCACCGGCAGCCAGACCGAGGCGCCCACCGTGACCTCCTTCGGCCTGCGCAACCCGACCGACACCCAGGTGCCGACCCAGGGCACCCCGATCACCTCCTGCGCGAAGCAGTACCGCGGGTACAAGGAGAGCGAGGTCACCACGGCCGCGCTCACGAGGGGCAACAGCAACTACAAGGACGGGCTCGCCAGCGTGTTCCACCAGTGGAACACCCTGTGCACCTTCACGCCGTCCGTGGCGGGCGACTACTACCTCCAGGTCCGCTCGAACGTGAAGTTCAGCGGCGCCGCGACCGACACCTCGACCAGCGGGAACAGCGCGATCTTCTCGCAGTCGGGCGACGACACGACCGTCAAGGGCACGGCCGTCAACTCCTTCGGCCTGCGGGCCTACTCCGGGACCGCGGGCAGCGTGTCCATCTCGGCCTGGAAGAGCATGCGGATCTTCGTGAACGGCGAGAACGCCCAGACCTCCTTCAACCTGGTGCGCGTGGTGCCGGCGGCGCAGGGCAAGACGCTCAACTTCGGGTTCTTCGACGTCGGTGAGGGCGCGACCAGCAGCGCCTCGATGAGGATCGTGCCGCCGGCCGACTCCAACATGTCCTCGGCCACCAACTGCAAGGCCTCCGGCTTCGTCACCTCCAACCTGCCCACCTGCTCGATGGCGATCAGCACGGCCTTCAACGGCAAGCAGCAGTACATGAAGGTGCCGATCCCCAACAACTACACCTGCACCTGGCAGTCCCAGGGCGGCTGCTGGTGGCGCGTCACCGTCGACTTCGGCGGTTCCAACGGGGTGCACGACGCCACCACCTGGACCGCTGAGATCCTCGGCGAACCGATCCGCCTCGTCGAGTAGGACGACGTTTGCACTCTCCGGGTGCGAGTGCTAAACATGACGCTGGCAGTCTCAACATGAGAGTGCCAATGCGAGACCGGTGACGCTGAGGTCTCACGCGCCGTCGGGAATGGTCCGTCGGAGACGCGGGGGTCGTCCGTCGCGGGCAGCCAGCCGGTCGTCCACCCTGACTCATGACGAAGGAAGTCTCACGAGTTATGCCCAAGCTGATTGCTTTCAATGAGGAAGCCCGCCGCGGCCTCGAGCGGGGTATGAACACCCTCGCCGACGCCGTGAAGGTGACCCTCGGTCCCAAGGGCCGCAACGTCGTGCTCGAGAAGAAGTGGGGCGCCCCCACGATCACCAACGACGGTGTGAGCATCGCCAAGGAGATCGAGCTCGAGGACCCCTACGAGAAGATCGGCGCCGAGCTGGTCAAGGAGGTCGCGAAGAAGACCGACGACGTCGCCGGTGACGGCACGACGACGGCCACCGTCCTCGCCCAGGCCATGGTCCGCGAGGGCCTGCGCAACGTCGCCGCGGGCGCCAACCCGATGGGCCTCAAGCGCGGCATCGAGGCGGCCGTCTCGGCGCTGTCCGAGCAACTGCTCTCCATGGCCAAGGAGGTCGAGACCCGCGAGCAGATCGCGGCCACCGCCACCATCTCCGCCGGTGGCGACACCACCGTCGGTGACGCCATCGCCGAGGCGATGGACAAGGTCGGCAAGGAAGGCGTCATCACCGTCGAGGAGTCGAACACCTTCGGCATCGACCTCGAGCTGACCGAGGGCATGCGCTTCGACAAGGGCTACATCTCGGCCTACTTCGCCACCGACCTGGAGCGGATGGAAGCGGTCCTCGAGGACCCCTACATCCTGATCGCCAACTCCAAGGTCTCCACGGTCAAGGACCTCCTCCCGCTGCTGGAGAAGGTCATGCAGTCCGGCAAGCCGCTGCTGATCATCGCCGAGGACGTCGACGGCGAGGCGCTGTCGACCCTGGTCGTGAACAAGATCAAGGGCACCTTCAAGTCGGTCGCCGTCAAGGCTCCCGGCTTCGGTGACCGCCGCAAGGCCATGCTGCAGGACATCGCCATCCTCACCGGTGGCCAGGTCATCTCCGAGGAGGTCGGCCTCAAGCTCGAGTCGGCCGGCATCGAGCTCCTCGGCCAGGCCCGCAAGGTCGTCATCACCAAGGACGAGACCACCATCGTCGAGGGCGCGGGCGACGCCAGCCAGATCGAGGGCCGGGTCAACCAGATCCGCGCCGAGATCGAGAAGTCCGACTCCGACTACGACCGCGAGAAGCTGCAGGAGCGCCTGGCCAAGCTGGCCGGCGGCGTTGCGGTGATCAAGGTCGGCGCGGCCACCGAGGTCGAGCTCAAGGAGCGCAAGCACCGCATCGAGGACGCCGTTCGCAACGCGAAGGCGGCCGTCGAGGAGGGCATCGTCGCCGGCGGTGGCGTCGCGCTGGTCCAGGCCGGCAACGAGGCCTTCGCCAAGCTCGAGCTCGAGGGTGACGAGGCCACCGGTGCCAACATCGTGCGCGTCGCCATCGAGGCCCCGCTCAAGCAGATCGCGGTCAACGCCGGTCTCGAGGGTGGCGTCGTCTCGGAGAAGGTCCGCAACCTGACGGCCGGTCACGGTCTCAACGCGGCCACCGGCGACTACGTCGACATGATCGCCGAGGGCATCATCGACCCGGCCAAGGTCACGCGCTCTGCCCTGCAGAACGCTGCCTCGATCGCGGCGCTGTTCCTCACCACCGAGGCCGTCGTGGCCGACAAGCCCGAGAAGGCGGCGCCCATGGGTGGCGGCGGCGATATGGGCGGCATGGGCGGCATGGACTTCTAGGAGTCCTCGAGCCCGCCTCGCGGCCTGCGACAAGTCGCAGTCCGCATCGGCGCTTCACAAACGATCTGGGTCGCGGCTCCGCCGCGGCCCAGATTCGTTCGTTCGGGCCTTCGTCCTCGGACGGGGGCCCTGCTGTCGTCCTCGGTCCGGCGGTCGCCGCGCAGGCACCTGATAGGAATCAGGGCATGCGACTGCCCGTCCCCGGACCCCGTGACCTGCTGGCCGTGCTGGAGAGGGGCTCCGAGCAGGTGGAGGCCCTCCTCGGCGCCGTGCCCCGCGTCCTCGCCCTGCTCGACCAGGCCGAGGCCCTGATGGTCCGGGCGTCGGCCGCCATCGACCAGGTCGAGGCGGTGACCCGCGACGCGGCCGGCGTCGTGGTCCGCACGAGCGGGGTCGTCGACCGCGCCGAGACCCAGGTGGGCCGCATCACCACCCTCCTCGACGACTTCGAGCCGTCGCTGGCCCGGCTCCAGCCGACCCTGGAGAAGCTGTCCGAGACCACCAACCCCGACGAGGTGGCGGCGCTCGTCCATCTCGTCGACCACCTGCCCGAGCTGAGCACCCGCCTGGAGGAGGACGTGCTGCCGATCATGACGACCCTCGGCACCGTGGCCCCCGACCTGCACGACCTGCTCGCCGTCTCGCGCGAGCTCAACGACATGCTGGCCAAGCTGCCCGGCCTCGGCCGGATCAAGCGCCGCATCGACGAGCAGCAGGGCGAGGACGGCACCACCGCGGCGGTGCGCGAGTGACCCGCGAGATGCAGGTCAGTGACAGCGTCGTGATCGACGAGGACGCCGGCACGCTCTGGGCGCAGGTCGCCGATCCCACCCAGATGCCGCGCTGGAGCGGCGAGAACACAGGGGCGAGGACGCCCGAGGCCGGCCGGCCCCTGACGCAGGGCGAGGTCTTCGACGGCACCAACCGTCGCGGCCGGGCGCGCTGGAGCACCGAGTGCGTCGTCACGGAGTCCGAGCCCGGGCGGCGGTTCGCCTTCGCCGTACGCAAGATCGGCGCAAGGACGCCGCTCCTCCCGGGCCGCATCGCGACCTGGACCTACGACTTCGAGCCGGTCGACGGAGGCACCCGCGTGACCGAGACGTGGGCCGACGGCCGCCGCGGCTGGCCCGACGTCGTGGCGGCCGCCTTCGACCGCACCGTCACGGGAGGGCGGCTCTTCGCCGACTTCCAGCGCCGCAACATCCGACGCACGCTCGCGGCGATGAAGGCCGACTTCGAGGGCGGGGACCGCACGACGTGACCGCCGGGCTGCTGCTGGCTGCCGGCGCGGGCCGGCGGATGGGCATGCCCAAGGCGCTGGTGCACGACGCCGACGGCACGTCCTGGCTGCGCAGGTCCGTCGAGGTGCTCCTCGACGGCGGCTGCACGCAGGTGCGCGTCGTCCTCGGGGCGCAGGCCGGGGAAGCGCGGGCGCTCCTGACCGGGACGGCCGCGACGGTCGTCGTCGCGGACGACTGGGCCGAGGGGATGGGCGCGAGCCTGCGCGCCGGCCTGGACGCCGCCGCGCACGACGGTGACGTGCTGGTGTCCCTCGTCGACCTCCCCGACGTGGGTGCCGACGTGATCGCGCGGGTGCTGGCGTGCGGAGCGACGCTGGCGCGAGCGACGTACGACGGCAGGCCCGGCCACCCCGTGCTCATCGGCCGTGACCACGTGGAGCCGTTGGCCGCGACCCTGCACGGCGACGTCGGCGCGAAGGCCTACCTCGAGGCCCAAGACACGCTCGGTGTCGAGTGCGGCGACCTCGCCACCGGACGCGACCGCGACCGGCGATGAGCGTCCCCCGGCTGCAGCCGCTGACCCGCGCCAAGCTGTCCGGGCAGGGCGAGGAGGGTGCGGCGTGGCACCGCGCGCTTCCGAGCGTGCTCGCCGAGCTGGCCGAGCAGTGGGACCTGACGCTGGGGCGGGCGTTGCCGGGCGGCAGCGCGTCGTACGTCTGCCGTGCGACCACCCGCGACGGCGAGGCCCGGGTGGTCAAGGTCGGGGCCCCCGGGCACCACCTCGTGGCCGAGGTCCGCGTCCTCCGGGCCGCCGGCGGGCGCGGCTACGTCCTCCTCCACGCCCACGACGCGGAGCGCGACGCGATCCTGGTCGAGGCCCTCGGCCGCTCGCTCGCCCAGACGCCCGACCCGCCCGAACGCGCCATCGGACTGGTCGCCGACACCCTGCGCGAGGCCTGGACGCTGCCCCTCGACGCGGTGCCGCCCGGCGAGGACAAGGCGGTCTCGCTGCACGCGCTCGTGCGCGACCTCGACGAGCGACTCGGGCACCCGACCGACCCCGCCGTGCTCCGGACCGCCCTCGACCACGCCGAGGCCCTGGCCGGTCACGACCCGGGCCACGACGTCGTCCTGCACGGTGACGCCCATCCCGGCAACACGCTGCCCGTCCTCGCTCCGCGCGGCGGGGCGCCCGTCGGCCACGTCTTCGTCGACCCGGACGGCTTCCGCGGCGACCCCGCCTACGACGCGGGCGTCGCGCTGCGCGACTGGTGCTCGCACCTGACCGGTCCCGGGGCGCGGGCGCGGCTCGAGGGCTGGTGCGACCTGGCGGCCGACCACACCGGTCTCGATCCGGCGCGGATCTGGGCGTGGGCGTTCCTCGAGCGCGTGTCCACCGGGCTCTACGTCATGTCCTTCGGCGCCGAGCGCGTGGGGAGGCCCTTCCTCGCCAGCGCCGAGCACCTCCTGCACGACCGGCACCGACCGTGGGCGTGACCAACGTCCGGCCAACGTCTCGCCCCGTAACCTGACCGACATGGACTCTGCTGCCGACGTTGCAGCGCGCCTCGGTGCGACCGGCTACCTCGCCGACGACGAGCTGGCGACGGTGCTCTTCCTGACCATGAGGATGCAGCGGCCCCTGCTCCTCGAGGGCGAGCCCGGCACCGGCAAGACTGCGCTGGCGGAGGCGCTCGCCGCGACGCTGGACGTCCCGCTGGTGCGGCTCCAGTGCTACGAGGGGATCGACGCCACCCAGGCGCTCTACGACTGGGACTTCCCGCGCCAGATCCTGCACCTGCGGGCGCTCGAGGCCGCCGGTTCGCAGGGGAGCGTCGAGGAGGCCGAGAAGAGCCTGTACGACGAGCGGTTCCTGCTCGCGCGTCCGGTGCTCGCCGCGCTCCAGCAGTCGCCTGCGGTGCTGCTCGTCGACGAGGTCGACCGGGCCGACGACGAGTTCGAGGCCTTCCTGCTGGAGGTGCTCTCGACCTGGCAGGTCACGATCCCCGAGCTCGGCACGGTGAGCGCCGCCACCCCGCCGTACGTCGTGCTCACGTCCAACCGCACCCGCGAGCTCCACGACGCGCTCAAGCGACGCTGCCTCTACCACTGGATCGACCACCCCGGCCTGGACCGTGAGGTGGCGATCCTGCGATCGCGTGCGCCCGAGGTGGCCGAGGCCCTCGCCCGCCAGGTCGTCGGGGTCGTGCAGCAGCTGCGCACCCGCGACGACCTCCTCAAGCCGCCCGGCGTCGCCGAGACACTCGACTGGGCCCGGGCGCTCCAGCACCTCGGCACGACCACGCTCGACCTCGAGACGGCCGCCGCCACGCTCGGCGCGCTGGTGAAGTACCGCGAGGACGCCGAACGGGTGAAGCAGGCGCTCGACCGGATGCTGACGTCATGAGCGACATGGACACCCTCGACCCGATGCCGGCGCTGGTCGGCTTCACCCGCGCGCTGAAGGCCGCCGGCGTCCCCGTGACGCCCGACCGCGCGCACGGGTTCGTCGAGGCGACGTCACTGGTCGGCCTCGACGACCGCCGAGTGACGTACTGGGCCGGTCGCGCCACCCTGTGCGCGAGCCCCGACGACCTCCTGCGCTACGACCAGGTCTTCGACGCGTGGTTCGACCCGCGCGGCGAGCTGCCCCGTCGCCGCGACACCGGACTGCCGATGCCCAAGCCGTCCACCCTCCCGAGCCTCGACGAGGCGGACGAGGGGACGGCCGAGGACGCCGACGACGTGCTGCGGGCGGCGGCCACCACCACCGACGTGCTGCGCCACCGCGACGTGGCGGGCCTCGACGCCGCCGAGCGCCAGCGACTCGCGGCGATGTTCGCCACCCTGCACCCGACCGCCCCCACCCGTCGCACCTCGCGGCACGAGCGCTGGCACCGCGGCCGCCTCGACGCCTCCCGCACGCTGCGCGACTCGCTGCGCCGGATGGGCGAGCCGGGGGACCTCGCCTGGCGGCGGCGTCGCGTCCGGCCGCGCCGGGTGGTGCTGCTGGTCGACGTCAGCGGCTCGATGAGTGCGTACGCCGATGCGCTGCTGCGCCTCGCCCACCGGGTCGTGTCCACGCAACCCCGCGCGGAGGTCTTCACCCTCGGGACGCGGCTCACCCACGTCACCCGCGCGCTCCGGCACCGCGACGGCGACCGCGCGATCGTCGCAGCGGGGGAGACGGTTCCCGACTGGTCGGGCGGCACCCGCCTGGGCGAGACGCTGCGGGTGTTCCTCGACCGGTGGGGACAGCGGGGGCTCGCCCGCGGCGCGGTCGTGGTCGTGTTCAGCGACGGCTGGGAACGCGGCGACGCGGCCCTGCTCGGCGAGCAGATGGCCCGGCTCCGGCGCATCGCGCACCGGGTCGTGTGGGTCAACCCGCACCGCGGCAAGCCCGGCTACGAGCCGGTCCAGCAGGGGATCGCGATCGCCCTGCCACACTGCGACGACTTCGTGGCCGGCCACTCCCTGGCCACCTTCGAGGAGCTGCTGGAGGTGGTCGGTCGTGCGTGAGGTGATGGACGAGCTGATGGCGTGGTGGTCGGCCGGCGAGACCGTGGGTGTCGGGACGGTGGTGGCGACCTTCCAGTCGGCGCCCCGCCCTCCCGGCGCCTCGATGCTGGTGGGCCCAGACGGCAGCGCGGTCGGCTCGGTCTCGGGCGGCTGCGTCGAGGGAGCGGTCTACGAGCTCGGCCAGTCCGTCGTCGAGTCCGGGGAGCCGGTGCTCGAGAGGTACGGCGTCTCCGACGACGACGCCTTCGCCGTCGGCCTGACCTGCGGCGGGATCCTCGACGTCTACGTCGAGAAGGTCTCCCGCGAGACGTTCCCCGAGCTTGGCGAGATCGCTGCCGACCTCGAGGCCGGTCGCGCGGTCGCCGTCGCCACCGTGGTCGAGCACCCCGACCCGGCGTGGCTGGGGCGGCGCCTGGTGCTCCGGCCCGAGGGCGTCTCGACCGGCTCGATCGGCTCGGCGCGCGCGGACGACGCCGTGCGGGACGACGCCCTCGGCCTCCTCGCCCACGGCCAGTCGGCGACCCTGTCCTACGGCCCCGACGGCGAGCGCCGCGGCGAGGGGATGCGCGTCTTCGTCTGGGCGTTCGCGCCCAAGCCGCGGATGCTCGTCTTCGGTGCCATCGACTTCGCCGCCGCCGTGGCCCGGGTCGGCACCTTCCTCGGCTACCACGTGACGGTGTGCGACGCCCGGCCCGTCTTCGCCACGACCAGCCGCTTCCCCGAGGCCGACGAGGTGGTCGTCGACTGGCCGCACCGCTACCTCACGGCCGAGGTCGAGGCCGGTCACCTCGACCGTCGCACGGTCGTCGCCGTGCTGACCCACGACCCCAAGTTCGACGTGCCGCTGCTCGAGGTCGCGCTGCGGCTGCCCGAGGAGTCGCGCCCGGCCTACGTCGGCGCGATGGGCTCGCGGCGCACCCACGACGACCGGATGGCCCGGCTCCGCGAGGTGGGCCTGACCGACGACGACCTCGCGCGGCTGTCCTCGCCCATCGGGCTCGACCTCGGCGCGCGCACTCCCGAAGAGACCGCGATCTCGATCGCGGCCGAGATCATCGCCGGTCGCTGGGGTGGCAGCGGCGAGCGCCTGGCCGGCACCGAGGGCCGGATCCACCACGACACGGCCTGATCCGACGTACCCCTCACTCGGGGGGTCCGTCCCCTCCGGACGGGCAGTTATCGCCGCGCGCCGAGCCACCTAGCGTCGAGACGACGACCGGAGGAGTGAGGCAATGGGCCAGTGGTTCGAGACAGTCAGTGAAGCGCAGCGGCGGGCGAAGAAGCGGCTGCCGTCGTCCGTCTACTCCGCGCTGCTCGCCGGCTCCGAGCGGGGCGTCTCCTACGACGACAACACCCGCGCTTTCGGCGAGCTCGGCCTGGCGCCGCACGTCGCGGGCCTGTCGGCCAAGCGCGACCTCGCGACCAGCGTGCTGGGCCAGGAGATCTCGATGCCGGTGGTCATCTCGCCGACCGGCGTGCAGGCCGTCCACCCCGACGGCGAGGTCGCCGTCGCCCGTGCGGCCGCGGCGAGGGGTACGGCGATGGGCCTGAGCTCCTTCGCCAGCAAACCGCTCTCCGACGTGGTCGCGGCCAACCCGCAGACGTTCTTCCAGACCTACTGGATGGGCGACCGTGACTCGATGCTGCGCCGGATGGACCGAGCCCGGGAGGCCGGTGCCGTCGGCCTGATCGCCACCCTCGACTGGTCGTTCTCGCACGGCCGCGACTGGGGCAGCCCGAAGATCCCGGAGAAGCTCGACGTGAAGGCGATGGCGCGGTTCGCCCCCGAGGTGCTGCGCCGGCCGCGCTGGCTCGCCGACTTCGCGCGCTCGGGCCGGCTCCCCGACCTGACCACGCCCAACCTGGCCGAGCCCGGCAGCCAGGCGCCCACGTTCTTCGGGGCGTACGGCGAGTGGATGATGACGCCGCCGCCCACGTGGGAGGACGTCGCCTGGCTCCGCGAGGAGTGGGGTGGGCCGTTCATGCTCAAGGGCATCTGCCGCGTCGACGACGCGCACCGCGCCCGGGACGCGGGTGTCACCGCGATCTCGGTCTCCAACCACGGCGGCAACAACCTCGACAGCACGCCGGCGCCGATCCGCGTGCTCCCGTCGATCGCGTCCGCGGTCGGTGACGACGTCGAGGTGCTCCTCGACTCCGGCATCCGGCGCGGCAGCGACGTCGTGAAGGCCGTCGCCCTCGGTGCCCGGGCCGTGATGATCGGCCGCGCCTACCTCTGGGGACTCGCTGCCGGTGGCCAGCCAGGCGTGGAGAACGTCCTCGACATCCTGCGCGGCGGCATCGACTCGGCGCTGCTCGGGCTGGGCCACTCCTCGATCCACGACCTGACCCCGGACGACGTGGTCGTGCCGGACGGGTTCACCCGCACCCTGGGCGTGGCCCGGAGCTGAGCCGGTCGTGACCCAGCCCCGCGTCGCCCTCGTGACCGGTGCCGCTCGTGGCATCGGCGCTGCCACCGTGCGAGCGCTCGTGGCGGCGGGTTGTCGCGTGGTCGCCGTCGATGCCTGTCTCGGCGAGGACCACGGACTGGCCGGGGTCGAGCACCCCCTGGCCACCCGCGCCGACCTCGACGCGGTGGCGGACGGATCGGGCGACTCGGTCGTGCCCGTCGTCGCCGACGTGCGTGACCGCGAGGCGCTCGCCGAGGCGGCGGCGCTCGCGGTCGAGCGCTGGGGGCGGCTGGACGTCGCGGTCGCCGGCGCGGCCGTGATGGCGGGTGGCCGCCCGCTGTGGGAGACGACCGAGGCCGAGCTCGCCTCGGTCTGGTCCGTGGACACGCTCGGGGTGTGGAGCACGGCGGCGGTCGCCGTACCCCACATGCTGGCGGGCCCCGACCCGTCCGGGTGCCGGGTCGTGGCCGTCGCGTCGACGGCGGCGAGCCGCGGGCTGTTCCACCTCGCGGGCTACACGATGGCCAAGCACGCGGTCGTCGGGCTGGTGCGCGGGCTGGCCGCCGACCTGGTCGGGACGGGGGTGACCGCGGTGGCCGTGTCGCCCGGCGCCACCCGCACCCCGATGCTCGACGCGACCGCACGGCTCTACGGGCTCGCGGACCCCTCCGAGCTCACGGCGCACCAGCTGTCGCGCCGGGTCCACGAGCCGGAGGAGGTGGCCGCGACGATCGCGCACTGCTGCTCGGTGGCCGGCGGGCTGCTCAACGGGTCGGTGGTCGAGGTGGGTGGCGGGTCGGGGTAGCGCAGGTGGTTGTCCCTCTCCGAACGGAGAGGTCCGCCCCCGCACACAGACCGGGTGCACGGACCCCGCCGACCCCTAGGGTGAGGATCGCTCGGGGGGTTACCGTGGGATGAAACCGGGTGAGGAGGTCCTGTGGCGTCAGCGCTCACGCCGTCGCGCCCGACCACCCCGGCCCCGCCTGCGCTGGCGAAGTTCCACGCGCCGGAGGTCGTCTTCGGCGCCGACTCCCTGGGCGAGGCGGGCTTCGCGGCCATCCGGCTCGGCGCCCGGCGTCCCTTCCTGGTGACCGATCCCGGCATCATCGAGGCGGGCTGGCTCTCGATGCTCCTCACGCTGCTCCAGGCCGAGGGACTCACGCCGGTGCTGTGGAGCGACGTCACGCCCAATCCCAAGGACCACGAGGTGCGCCGCGCCCACGAGCTCTACGTCGAGCGCGAGTGCGACGTGATCATCGCGCTCGGTGGCGGCTCGGTGATCGACGCGGCCAAGGGCGTCGCGATCCTCTCGGGCAACGGTGGCGACATCCGCGACTACGCCGGGGTGGACCAGGTGACCCGGCCGATCCCGCCGCTGCTGATGATCCCGACGACGTCGGGGACGGGCGCGGACGTGTCGCAGTTCTGCATCGTCACCGACACCGACCGGCACGTGAAGCTCACCATCATGGGTCGCGCGCTGGTGCCCGAGGTGTCGATCACCGACCCGCGGCTGTTGACGACGATGCCCGAGGACCTCAACGCCGCCACTGGCCTCGACGCCCTGACCCACGGCATCGAGGCATTCGTCTCGCTCGCCCACAACCCGCTCGCGGACACCCACGCGCTCAACGCGGTCGGGCTGGTGTGCCGCAACCTGCGCACGACGATCACCGAGCCCGAGGAGATGGCCGCGCGCGCGAAGATGGCGCAGGCCAGCCTGCAGGCGGGCCTGGCCTTCACCAACGCGATCCTCGGTGCCACGCACGCCATGAGCCACCAGGTGGGTGGACTGCTCGACGCGCCGCACGGCGTCGTCAACGGCGTCCTGCTGCCCCACGTCATCCGCTACAACGCCCGCGCCAGCCCCGACCGGTTCGTCGACCTCGCACGCTCGGCGGGCCTCGCCGTCGACGGCATGCCGGGTGAGGAGGCGGCCGAGCTGCTGGCCGAGCACGTCCGCAGCCTCGCCGACGACGTCGGTGTCCCGCACGGCCTCGGCGCGCTCGGGGTGACCGAGGCCGACATCGACACGATGGCGCACACGACGCTCGACGACGCCTGCCTGACCACCAACCCGCGCGAGGCGTCGGAGGGCGAGATCCGCCAGCTGTTCAAGGACGCCCTGTGACGACGCGTCCGCAGCCACCCGCCCCGGACCTGGCCACCCTCACGGGGGTCAGGTCCGGCAAGGGCTCCTACTACCGCGCCTACGTCCGTTCCGACGAGCGCATGCAACGCGCCGTACGCGCGATGGACTCGATCTCGCGTGCCCTGGTGCGCACGCTCGAGGGGCCACGCGGCCTGCTCGAGGAGGTCGTGCGTGCGGCCCGGGCCCACCTCGACGCGGAGTGGACCCTGCTGGCGCTCTCCGACGGGCACCTGCGCAACGCCCGCCCTCGGTTCCTGGTGCTCGGGCCGGCCGACGGCCCCCATGCCCAGCCGACCGCCGACGACTCCGGGCTGCCGCCGATGGTGCGCCGCGAGCTCGGTGCCGTCCGCGCCGGGCACGCGGTCCGCAGCAACGACGACGGTCGCTGGGTGCGGGTCCCGATGACGCTGGAGGGCCGACCCATCGGCTGCCTGGTCGGCCTCCACCGTCTCGAGGTCGACCCCGAGCCGGGCGACCTGTCCGTGCTGCGCATCCTCGCCAACCAGGCGGCCGTCTCGCTCCACACCTCCGAGCAGTACCAGGCGAGCATGGCGCTGCACCGTCGGGCGCAGCTGCTGTACGACGAGGCGCGGGCGCACGAGCGCGACCTGGAGGTCCGCACGGCCGAGCTGCGGCGCGTCGAGGACCGGCTGGTGCTGGCGCACCAGCGCGAGGTCATCGACACCGAGCGCCAGCGGATCGCCCGCGAGCTGCACGACTCGGTCGCGCAGTACGTCCTGTCCGCGGGCATGGCCGTCGAGGTGGCACGCGGCGAGGCCGAGGGCCTCGGGGAGCCGGGCGCCGCGATCTCCCTGCGGCTGGGGACGGCGAAGGAGCTCTCCCAGCAAGCCGTCGACCAGCTCCGCCGCGCGATCTACGCGCTCCACCGCACCCCGAGCGACACCGTCGTCGAGCTCCCCGAGCTGTTGCGGGAGGTGGCCGCCCACCACCGGCCCCAGCTGGTCGTGCAGGTCAGGGTCGAGGGAACGGCGGTCGCGTTTCCCGCCGAGGCCGGCCACGAGGTCGCGCGCGCCGTCGGCGAGGCGCTGTTCAACGTCGCCGTGCACGCCCGCGCCGAGCGAGCGGTGGTGCGGCTGCGTTACCGCCCCGACATGGTCATGGTCTCTGTCGCGGACGACGGGCAGGGTGACCCCACGGAGCTGAGCCGGCTCCTGCGCCTGGAGCGAGGCCGGTCCGGCGACGGGTCGCACCGCGGCCTGGCCAACATCGAGAGTCGGCTGGTCGAGCTCGGTGGGTCCGTCGCGTTCCGCCGGGCCCGCATCGGGGGCGTGCGGGTGGAGATGCGCGTCCCGCTGCCGCTGCGACGGCCCGACCGGCCCGGACTCATCGACCAGCTGGTCGGCACCACCGATCGACCCCAGGAGGATGCATGACGACGCTCACCCCGCAGCAGCAGGGATCCGACGTGACGACGGTGCGGATCATGCTCGTCGACGACCACGCGATCGTCCGCCAGGGCCTGCGCTCGATCCTCGAGCGCGAGCGCGACCTGGTCGTGGTGGCCGAGGCATCCACCCCGGACGAGGCGCTGACGGTGATCGGTCGGTCCGGGCCCCACATCGTGCTGCTCGACCTCAAGCTGTCCACGGCCTCCGACAGCGAGGGGCTCGACCTGTGCGCCGAGCTCTCCGCCCGCCACCCCGACGTCGGGGTGCTGGTGCTCACGACCTTCCTCGACGAGCAGCTCGTGCTCAAGGCCATCCGGGCCGGCGCTCGTGGCTATGTCCTCAAGGACGTCGACACCTCCGGGCTGGTCCGCGCGATCCGCGATGTCAGCCGGGGCGAGAGTGCCTTCGACGCGCGCTCGGCGGCCGCGATGGTGCGCGGCCTGAATGCCCCCGACCCGGAGGAGTCGCAGCAGCTCACGAGCCGGGAGCGCGAGGTGCTGCGCCTGCTCGCGCGGGGGCTGTCCAACCGTGACATCGGCGAGAAGCTCTACATCTCCGAGACCACCGCGAAGTTCCACGTCGGCAACATCCTGCGCAAGCTCGGTGTCTCCCGCCGGGCCGAGGCCGTCTACGAGGCCACCAAGCTCGGGTTGATCTGACCTCGCCGTACGCCCTCGTCCGGCGGTGGTAGACCCACATTCCGAGGCTTGGGAGTGTGGCTCACTCACCGCTGCCGTGCCGACTTCGAGCGGCGCGCCGGCCCGGCGGTGGCAGACCCACATTCGGCGGCCCGGGAATGTGGCTCACTCACCGCTGCCGTCGTGGCCTCATGACTCGCCGGTCACGACGTCTCGATCACCAGCCACCCGCCGTGGTGCTCGCTCACCTCGAACGGCAGGCCGGTGCGTTCTCCCCATCCCGTGAGGTCGTCGAGGCTGATGGTGCGCACGTGGCCCCACGTCTCGTCGGCCTCCTCCTCGAGGGGTACGGCGACCACGACCCGGCGCGCGGCGAGCCGGAGCGCCTCGGCCAGCACGCGGTCGCCGTGGTCGGCGTCGAGGTGCTCCAGCAGGTGGATGGCCAGCACCGTGTCGGCGCAGCGGCTCGCAGCGGGGAAGTGGCCGGCGTCGGCGGGCAGCGTCGACAGGGAGACGCCGAGCCGGGGCGCCACCTCGGCCAACAGGCGGGTGGTCCCGGAGGAGAGGTCGCTGGCCGTCGTACGTCGCCCGGAGGCCGCGATGCGCAGGGACAGGAACCCGAAGCAGCACCCGAGCTCGAGCACCGAGCCGGGCGCGAGCAGGCTCTCGGCGCGAGCGTAGACGGGGGCGTAGCCGGCGATGGTCCCGTGCCCGCCCGCGGTCGTCTCGTCGACGCACGACTCGATGCGGGCCAGCGTGTTGCGGTAGAAGAGCTCCCAGCTGTCGAGGGCGTCGACGCCCGAGGTGAGCACCGTGCCCGTGAAGATCCGCTCGAACAGTTCGGGTCCGCGCAGCCAGCCCGCCGCGAAGAGCTCGTCGGCCAGCAGCCCGGCCAGGTCGTCGTCGACCTTCTCCGGCGGGACGCGGTGGCGCACGTGCAGCCGGTCGCCGTCGCTGTGGACGTCGAAGTGCTCGGTGCGGACCATGTGCAGCGCGCGCCGCGGCGGCACCGTCCCCTGCGCGCGGACCTCGACCAGCTCGTCGGTGTAGGCGCCGTCGAGGCTCGGGCGGAGCGGGTCGATCGGCGTCGTCGTCGCCGCCTCGCTCATCGCCCGGCCGCCGTCATCGACTCGGACACCAGGTCGAGCCCGCTGAGGTTGCGCACCACCTGGACGCGGTCGCAGAACTCGGCGTACTGCGGCAGGTCGCACGCACCCAGCGCCCACGAGTAGC
Organism: Nocardioides currus; assembly: GCF_003057875.1. Classification (GTDB taxonomy): domain Bacteria; phylum Actinomycetota; class Actinomycetes; order Propionibacteriales; family Nocardioidaceae; genus Nocardioides; species Nocardioides currus. The sequence continues at coordinate 194,344 of NZ_PYXZ01000002.1, forward strand.
GCGGCTCCGGGGTGAGCCAGATGGTCGCGCGCGCCCGGCGGGTGATCTCCTCGAAGGCGGCCAGGCCGGGGTCGTTGCTGTTGCCGCGACCGTCACCGAGGACGAGCACGGTGACACGGCGCGTGATCGCGGAGCCGAACTCCTCGAGGAACGTCTCGAACGCGTGGCCGTAGTGGGAGTCGGCGTCGACGTCGAGCACGCCGCCGGCGGGCAGCCCCGACATGACCAGCGACAGCGCCTCCTCGGTGCGGTGTTCGGCGAACAGGTCGGTGACCTCGACGAGGTCCTTGACGAAGGCGAAGGTGCGCACCGAGCTGGCGATCGACTGCAGGCTGTGGACGAGGTGGAGGGTGAAGCGAGCGGTCGAGCGCACCGACATCGACACGTCGCACAGCACCAGGAGTCGCGACCGGTCCTCGACCTTGCTGACCGTGATCGGCCGGAACGGCACCCCGTCGTACCTCATGTTGGCGCGAGCGGTCCGGGCGCCGTCGACCGTGCCCCGCGCGGCCGCCTTCCGGCGGGGGCGGGGCGCGCCGTGCAGGCTGCGGAGCAGGCGCCGCAGCACCTCCTCGAGGTGCGCGCGCTCGGCCTCGTCGATCGTCTCGGCCTGCGCGGCCCTCACCTCACGGGTCTCGATGTCCCGCTCCATCGCCATCAGCCGCTCGAGGTGCTCGCGCAGCCGGTCGGGGAGTGTGGCGAGGAACGGGGCCAGCGCCTGGCGCAGCGCCGCCAGGGAGGCCATCGCGTCGGGATCGGCGAGCGACTCGTCGTCGAGGACGGTGTCCTCCAGCCACGACAGCAGGGCCATCTCCTCGGCCACCGTGAGCTCGGCGTCGAGCTGCATCCCGGCGGCCTTCGCCAGCTCCCCGGGGGCGCCCGGGTTGTGCATGCGGCTGGTGCTGATCTGGACGCGGGCCGCCTCGCCGGCGCTGCCCTCGGTGTCGTTGGACAGCACGATCTCGTCGGTGAGGGCGGCCATGTCGATCTTGTTGGCCTCCTGGTGCAGGTTGTACTGCTGCGCCATGTCCTCGGGCTTGAAGAACTCCTTGATGTCGTCGGGCTTGCCGTGGGAGTGGCCGTCCTCGGGCACGTCGCCGGGCTCGTCGGACAGGGTGAACGACTCGAGCTGCCCCTCGTCGGACAGGTCGTCGTGGGCGTGCGAGTGGCCGTGCTCGTCGTCCTCCTCGATCACGGCCCGCAGCCCGAAGAAGCGGTCGTAGACGCGGTCGAAGGTCTCCAGGTCGCGACGGTCCTTGACCAGGCTGACGGCGAGCGCCGACTTGAGCACTGCCCGGTCCTCGAGCACGCTCGGCTGGGCGACGGCGTGCATCGCGTCCACGGCCTCGGCGGTGCTCACCCGGACGCCGTACAGCCGCAGCAGGCGGATGAACCGGTGGACGGCCCCCTCCATGGCCGGTCCCTAGACCGGCCGCTTGCGTGCCGACCGGGCAGCGAACGAGCGCTCGCCCTGGCCGGTGCTGACCTTCTTGGCGGGAGCCGCGGCGGCGTCGTCGGAGCTGCCCTTGACGCCTTGGTACGCCGCGTCGTGGCGCCCCGGCCTGTCCTTGGCTGCGCGCTTGGCCCGGCCGTCGACATCGCCGCTGTCGTCGTCGTGCCCGTGGTCGTGCCCATGCCCATGCCCGTGCCCGTGGCCGTGGCCGTGCAGGTGCTCGGGGACCTCCGCGTTGGGGTCGACGAGCGAGGGGATGGCGCGTCGGGCCTTCTCGAGGTCGCGCTCGTACTTCACGACCACGTTCACCGTCTGCGACAGCACGTCGGCGCTCAGCTCCTCGACCCCCAGGACCGCCAGCGTCCGGGCCCAGTCGATCGTCTCGGAGATGCTCGGCGACTTGCGCAGCTCGAGCTCGCGCAGGCCGCGCACGATCTCGACCAGCCGCACCGCGAGCGACTCGGCCAGGCCCGTGTCCTTGGAGCGGATGATCGCGAGCTCGCGCTCGGGCTCCGGGTAGTCGAGGAACAGGTGCAGGCAACGCCGCTTGAGCGCCGCGGAGAGGTCGCGCGTGTTGTTGGAGGTGAGGACGACGTACGGCAGGTGGCGAGCCACCACGGTGCCGATCTCCGGGATGGAGATCTGGAACTCCGAGAGCAGCTCGAGCAGCACAGCCTCGAGCGCCTCGTCCGCCCGGTCGACCTCGTCGATCAGGAGCACCACCGGCTCGTCGGAGTCGATGGCCTGCAGCAGCGGGCGGGGGGAGAGGAAGCGCTCGGAGAAGAAGACGCTGTCCTGCTTGGCGATCCGCTCGACGGCCTCGCCCAGGTCGGCGGCGTCCTCGACGACCTGGCCGATCTTCTCCCGCAGGATCTGCGTGTAGAGCATCTGCTTGCCGTAGTCCCACTCGTAGAGGGCCTTGGTCTCGTCCTGGCCCTCGTAGCACTGCAGCCGGATCAGCCGACGCCCGGTGACGGCGGCCAGGCTGGTGGCGAGCTGTGTCTTGCCGACCCCCGCCGGCCCCTCGAGCAGGATCGGCTTGTCGAGCCTCGTCTGGAGGAAGACCGTGGTCGCGAGCCGGTCGTCGGCGAGGTAGCCCGCCTCGCCGAAGCGCGCGGCCGTGTCGGCGACGTCGCTGAAGTCGTGGGGTCCGCTGTCTCGATCGGGTGTGGTCACCGGGGTCCTTCCCTGGGAGTGGTGCCGACCGGGACCGCGCTTCGTGACGCGGGCCCGGCCGGGTCGGGGAACCTGCCGCTCAGGAGATGAGGTCGTCCAGGTCGCCGTTCATGCAGTGGTCGACCACGGGACGGACCGTCTCGAAGGTGCACTCCTTGGCGTTGCCCGGGGTGCAGGCATCGCCAAGGACGTGGTTGGTGATGCGGTCCACGTCGGCGCCGTCGCCGGTGATCACCTTGGCGTTCTCGTAGAACTTCGTCGGACCCTCGCCGAGGCGGTTCTTGGAGTAGCTGTCCTGGGTGACGTCGGTGAACTTCTCCGGGATGCCCACGTCACGCAGCAGCCGGATCGACGCGGCGAGCGCGGCGTCAGCGGCCTGGGGCTTGGTCATTCCGTGGGTGTCGATGCCCATGGCCTCGGCGATGTCGGCGAAGCGGTGGTAGACCGCCGGCATGTTGAACGCCCACACGCGGGGCAGCGCGATCGCGTTGTTGAGCCCGTGGTGGGTGTCGTAGAACGCGCTGATCGCGTGCGAGATGGAGTGGATGATGCCGAGGCCGCCGGAGTTGAACGCCTGGGCGGCGATGTACTGCGCGTACATCATCCCCTGACGGCCCTCGAGGTCCTGGCCGTTCCACGTCGCCGCGCGCAGGTGCTGCGAGGTCAGCTTGATGGCGTGCAGCGCGTTGCCCAGCGAGGGCTGGAAGTTGAGCCGCGAGACATAGGGCTCGCTGGCGTGGGCGAGCACGTCGAAGCCGCACTGCGCGGTGTAGTCGACCGGGCAGTCGAAGTAGAGCACCGGGTCGTCGATCGCCAGGCTCGTCACCGACGCGTCGTCGAACGCGACGTACTTGTGGGGGTTGTCCGGGTCGGTCGTGGTGTCGGTGATGACGTAGGCCCACGACGTCTCCGAGCCGGTGCCGGCGGTCGTCGAGACCGCGATGTGCGGCGGGTTCTTCGGGTTCTCGGACATGTTGAAGCCCTCGAACTCGTTGACGTTGCGTCCGTCGTGCGCGACCGAGACGCGCGCGCCCTTGCAGGCGTCGTGGGACGACCCGCCGCCGATGGAGACGAACGAGTCGCACTCGTTCTCCTGGTACATCGCCACGGAGTCCATGACGTTGTAGTCCTTCGGGTTGGACTCGACCTTGTCGTACACCACGACCTCGAGGCCGTGGTACTTCATCGACTCGACGATCTTGTGGACGATGTCGGTGCCCCGCAGTCCCGACGTCATCACGAGCGTCTTGCGGAACCCGAGCTTGAGGGCCTCGGGTCCGATCATCTCGTGCGCGCCGGGTCCCATCAGAGCCCGGGGGAAGGGGTGGAACTCCTTGATGGGGAACGGCTTGAGCAGTTCGTCGACCTGCATGGATGACCTCCTGGGGCGGATGTGGTGATGCTCCGGACGCTAGGACCGGGGTCGGGGGCCGACCAGACGAGGATCGGCAAACGGGTCGGTGGGGCAGGCCCCGACCTGACCGTCAGGACAGGTGCGGCCCCGTTGGGCGAGGGGTGCGCCGCGGGCCGCGTGCTTCCTAGCGTGGGAACGCGACACCCCACCCCGCCCCGACCACGGAGGAACGCCATGACCGACCCGACCCAGGACACCGCGGTGGACACCGCGCTCGAGACCGATCCCCACTCCGACTGGGCCACCACCGAGGACGCGCTCGTCGAGGAGGTCTCGATCGACGGCATGTGCGGCGTCTACTGATGCTCGCCGGCGAGGCCTGGCGCCTGAGCCCGTCGGTGTCGGTGCGGCCGGAGCCCTTCGGGGCCCTGGTCTACGACTTCTCGACCCGACGGCTCAGCTTCCTCAAGACCCTGCTCCTCCTCGACGTCGTCCGCCGCCTCGACGGGGCGAGCGACGTGGACGAGGCGCTCCGTTCGGCAGGAGTGGGTGACGGGGAGCGCGCCGGCTACCTCCGCGCCCTCGACGGCCTCGCCGCCAGCGGCGTGCTGATCAGGAGCACACCATGACCGCCACGCTGACCGAGACGTCGACCGGGTCCCCGCGCGTGGGCCGGCTCGTCGACCAGTTCGAGCTCGGCCTCGACGCCCCGATCTGCCTGACGTGGGAGCTGACGTACGCCTGCAACCTCGCCTGCGTGCACTGCCTGTCGTCCTCCGGGCGCCGCGACCCCGACGAGCTGTCCACGGCGGAGGCCAAGGCGCTCATCGACGAGTTCGAGCGGATGCAGATCTTCTACGTCAACATCGGCGGCGGGGAGCCGACCGTGCGCCCCGACTTCTGGGAGCTCCTCGACTACGCCGTCGACCACCACGTGGGCGTGAAGTTCTCCACCAACGGCTTCCGGATCACCCCCGAGCGCGCCGCGATGCTGGCGGCGACCGACTACGTCGACGTGCAGATCTCGCTCGACGGGGCGACGGCCGAGGTCAACGACCCCGTCCGCGGCCAGGGCACCTACGACGCCGCGATGCGGGCGCTCGCCAACCTGCAGGCAGCTGGGATGAAGGACTTCAAGATCTCGGTCGTCTGCACGCGCCACAACATCGGCCAGCTCGACGAGTTCAAGGCCATCGCCGACCGGTACGGCGCCCAGCTCCGCCTCACGCGGTTGCGCCCGTCCGGTCGCGGAGCCGACGTCTGGGACGAGCTCCACCCGTTGCCCCACCAGCAGCGCGAGCTCTACGACTGGCTGATGGCCAACGGGGAGAAGGTGCTGACCGGGGACTCGTTCTTCCATCTCGCGGCGTACGGCGAGCCGCTGCCCGGTCTCAACCTGTGCGGCGCCGGCCGCGTGGTCTGCCTCGTGGACCCGGTCGGCGACGTGTACGCCTGCCCGTTCGCGATCCACGACCGGTTCAAGGCCGGCAACGTCCGCAGCACCGGCGGCTTCGACCGGGTGTGGAAGGAGGCGCCGCTCTTCGAGGAGCTCCGCAGCCCGCAGACCGGGGGTGCCTGCACGCAGTGCTCCGCCTACGACGCCTGCCGTGGTGGTTGCATGGCGGCCAAGTTCTTCACCGGGCTGCCGCTCGACGGACCCGACCCGGAGTGCGTCAAGGGCAACGCCGAGGAGGCGCTCGCGGGTCTCGACCGGAGCACGCTGCCGGGGTCGAGCCAGGACCACTCCCACACGGGCACCGTGCGCAACGCCCCGGTGCCGTTGACGCTGGGCGCCACCCGCACCCGCCCCACGAGCGCGTGCGACGAGAGCCCTGTCGCGGGGATGTCGTGAGATGACGACGACCCCGCCCGGCGAGCACGGCCGTCGGCTCGGGCTCGGCGGCGTGCGGTGGCCCACCCTCGAGGACGAGCCGCCACTCGTGCTCGTGCCACTCGGGTCGCTGGAGCAGCACGGGCCCCACCTCCCGCTCGCCACGGACTCGATGGTGGCGTGCGCGGCGACGCGGGCGGTGGCCCGCCGGCTCGCCGCCGCGGGCGTGCGCGTGCTCGTCGCGCCGACCCTGGCCTACGGCGCCAGCGGCGAGCACGAGGACTTCCCCGGCACCATCTCGATCGGGCACGAGGCGCTGTGGCTCCAGCTGGTCGAGCTCGGACGCTCGGCCTGCCGATGGGCTCGTGGCCTCGTGCTCGTCAACGGTCACGGCGGCAACGTGGCCACCGTGGTGGACGCCGTGACCCGACTCCGTGACGAGGGGCGACCCGTCGCCTGGACAGGGTGCGCCCTCGCCGGCGACGCCCACGCCGGGCGGACCGAGACCTCGCTGCTGCGGCACCTCTCGCCGTGGTCGGTGCGCGTCGACCTCGCCGAGGTAGGCGCCACCGAGCCGATCGAGGAGCTGATGCCGAGGTTGCGCGGGGTCGGGGTCCGCACGGTCTCGCCCAACGGCATCCTCGGCGACGCCACCGGCAGCACCGCCGAGGAAGGTCGTCGGCTCTTCGAGGACCTGGTCGAGCGGCTGTTCCGCGAGATCTCCCTCCTCGACGTGGGCGACGAGGGACGACTCCGCAGCGCCAGGCCCGCCGGCGCGCGCAGGTGAGCCTCCCAGCGGGCTTCACCGTGCGGCTGTCGGCGCGCACGAAGGTCTGCGACGGTGGCACGGCGCTCGTCGGCGGCAGCAGGGGCTCGGTCCTCTACCTCAGTCCGGCTGCGGCCCACCTGCTCGGTGGCGAAGGCGTCGTGGCGGCCGCTCCGGGTGCGGCCGAAGCACTGGCCCGCTCCTTGCTGGACCGGGGATTCGCCGACCCGTGGTGGTCCGACCCGCCGGGCTCAGACGCCGACGTCACGGACGTGACGGTGGTGGTGCCCGTCCGCGACCGCCCGCTCGACCTGGCCCGCCTGCTCGACGCGCTGCCGCCCTCGGTCCCGGTCGTGGTCGTGGACGACGCATCACGCTCGCCCGGCCCGGTCGCCGGCGTGGCCAGGCGGCACGGCGCGACCCTCGTCGTGCACGAGGCCAACCGCGGCCCGGCCGCAGCGCGCAACTCCGGCCTGCGACGGGTCACCACGCCGTACGTCGCCTTCTGCGACTCCGACGTCGTCCCCGACCGGGGGTGGCTGGCCACGCTGCGGCGCCACCTCGACGATCCTGCCCTCGCCGTGGTGGCCCCGCGGGTGCTCGGCCCGACCGCGCGGGCCGACGACGGGTGGATCGAGAGGTACGAGCAGGCTCGGTCCTCCCTCGACCTGGGGCCCGAGCCGGCCGCCGTTCGCCAGCAGGGGATGGTCTCCTACCTGCCGAGCGCGTGCCTGGTCGCCCGCGTCGACGCCCTCGGCGACGGCTTCGACGAGGCGCTGCGCTGCGGCGAGGACGTCGACCTGGTCTGGCGGCTCCTCGCCTCGGGCGTCGGCGTGCGCTACGAGCCCGCGGCCACCGTGCGCCACCGGCACCGCGCCGAGCTGCGTGAGTGGCTGGGGCGCAAGGCCTTCTACGGCACCTCCGCCGCACCGCTCGCCGAGCGTCACGGGACCGCCGTGGCTCCCATGGTGCTCTCGCCGTGGTCCGCGGTGCTCGCCGGCGCGGTGCTCGCCCAGCGCCGGTGGTCCGTCCCGGTCGCGCTCGGCGCGGCGGCGGTCGCCACGGCCGGGACCGCTCGTCGGCTGGGGCGCAGCGAGCACCCGGTGCGCGCCGCCGCCGTCCTCACGCTGGAGGGAAGCGTCGCCGTCGTGTGGCAGACCGCCGCCGCGCTCACGCGCCACTACTGGCCCGTCGCAGCCCTCGCTGCCCTCGGGTCCCGGCGAGCGCGGCGGGCGGTCGTCGTCGCCGCGGTCGTCGACGGGCTGGTCGACCGGCGACGGGTCGGCGCCGACCTCGACCCGGTGCGCTACGTCCTCGCCCGACGACTCGACGACCTCGCCTACGGTGCCGGCGTCTGGTCCGGTGCCCTGCGCGCCCGGTCGCCGCGCGCGCTGCTGCCGGCCATGCGTGGTCCACACCGGCGCGCCTGACCACCTGACGCGGCGACCAGTGCGGCGCTACCGTGGGCAGCCGATCCCGTGGAGCCGCCGATGAGCACTGACGACCTGCACCTGCGCAGGGTCGACGCCGTGCGCGCGTGGACCAGCTTCGTCACGCTCGGCGACGGCGGCGAGCCCGCCGTGCGCCCGGAGATCCTGCGGAGCTGGGAGCTCTCCGGAGTGGTGTCGCCGACCCTCACGCACGCCCCGCTGGCCGACGAGTCCGACACGGCCGACTTCTGGCGGGCCTCGCCGCTGCAGACGGCCGTCACCCGCGTCCAGGACGAGCTGCGCCGCACCGCCGAGGACGGCGACCTCGTCATCGCGGTCACCGACGAGGAGACCCGCATCCTGTGGACGTACGGCGGTCGCGTGATGCGCCGCAAGGCCGAGACCGTCAACTTCGTGCCCGGGGGCCGGTGGGACGAGGCCAGCGTCGGCACCAACGCGCTGGCGATCGCCGGTCGCACCGACGCCCCGTCGATGGTCTTCAGCGCCGAGCACTACGCCGAGGTCGTGCACAACTGGGTGTGCTGGGCCGCCCCCGTCCACGACCCCGCCACGGGTCGTCGCCTCGGCGTCATCGACCTCTCCACCACCTGGGACCGCACCCACCCGATCGGGCTGGCGACGGCCCGGGTGATGGCGCGGCTGATCGAGACCGCGATGCCGACCTCCGCCCGCGCGGTCGCGAGCAACGTCCCGGCCCCGGGGGAGCCCGGCCTGACCCTGACGCTGCTGGGCACGGCGGAGGTGTGGCTCGACGGCCAGCGCCTGCTCCTCAACCGGCGCCAGACCGAGATCCTGGCGCTGCTGTCGATGCACCCCTCCGGGCTCTCGGTCGAACAGCTGCACTCCCTGCTCTACGGCGACTCCGCGGTCACCACCTCCACCCTCAAGGCGGAGGTCTCGCACCTCCGCGCCGCCCTGCGTGGCCAGCTCTCGTCCCGTCCCTACCGCCTGACGCTGCCGGTCGCCACCGACATCGACGAGGTGCAGCAGCGGCTGCGGGTGGGCGACGTCCGCGGGGCGCTCGGACGCTACGGCGGCGACCTGCTGCCGGGCACGGACGCGCCGGCCCTGGTCGAGATGGGCGACTACCTCGCCGTCAGCGTGCGCGAGGCGCTGCTGGCCGACCCGGACCCCGATGCCGTGCTGCGCTACAGCGAGCTGGCGCCGTACGACACGCACGTGGTCGAGGCGTGCCTGGCCGCGATCGGGCACCAGGTCCACCCGGCCGTCCCGCTGCTCAAGGGCCGGCTCGCCGCCTCAGGACGCTGAGCGCGAGCCGCTCGGTCGCGGGCAACCTTTGGCCAACCAGCCCTTCCTAGTGTGAGCGCCATCACAGCGTCGACTCCCAGGTGAAGGTGGATATCGCGATGGCCAAGATCGAACTCACCGTCGACGGGGCGCGAGTCTCCGACGACGTCGAGCCCCGGATGCTGCTGGTGCAGTACCTCCGCGAGAAGCTCGGCAAGACCGGCACCGTGATCGGGTGCGACACCAGCAACTGCGGTGCCTGCACGGTGCACCTCGACGGACGCAGCGTGAAGAGCTGCAACGTGCTGGCCGTGCAGGCCAGCGGCCGCGAGGTGACCACGATCGAGGGCCTGGCCGACGGCGAGTCGCTGCACCCGGTGCAGGAGGCGTTCCGCGAGTGCCACGGCCTCCAGTGCGGGTTCTGCACCCCCGGGATGATCATGCAGGCCGTCGACCTCCTCAACGAGAACCCGAGCCCGACCGAGGCCGACGTGCGCGAGGGCATGGAGGGCAACCTCTGCCGCTGCACCGGCTACCACAACATCGTGAAGTCCGTGCTGCACGCCGCATCGACCACGGGAGGTGCGAAGTGACCGCCACCGCCGAGAAGCCCGACCTCGAGATCGGGCGCGAGCGCCGCCGCAAGGAGGACCAGCGCCTCATCACCGGTCGCACGCGCTGGACCGACAACCTCGCGCTGCCGGGCATGCTGCACCTCGCGATGGTGCGCAGCCCGTTCGCGCACGCCACCATCACCGGCATCGACACCGAGGCGGCCAAGCAGGCCCCCAACGTCGTGGCGGTGTTCACCGGCGCCGACCTCGCCGACTACGCCGGCGCCTGCATCAACGCCTGGGCGATCACGCCCGACCAGGTCACCCCGCCGCACGCGCCCATGCCGACCGACCGGGTCGCGTTTGCCGGCGAGACCGTGGCCGTCGTGGTGGCGCGCTCCGCGGCCGAGGCGAGGGACGCGGCCGAGCTGGTCGACGTGGAGTACGCCGAGCTGCCGGCCGCCCTCGACCTCAAGGAGGCGGCGGCCGACACCGTGCTCGCGCACCCCGACCTCGGCACCAACAAGAGCGCCTACTGGGTCTTCGACTCGGGCGAGGCGGGCACCGGCGGCAGCGCCGACGAGGCGATCGAGAAGGCCCGCGGCGACGGCATCGTGATCGAGCGGGAGTATCGCCAGCAGCGGCTCATCCCCGCCTTCATGGAGCCGCGCTCGACCGTGGTCGACCCGACCGGCGAGCAGATCACGGTGTGGAGCGCCACCCAGATCCCGCACATCCTGCGGTTCGCGATCGCGGCCACCACGGGCGTGCCGGAGTCGAAGATCCGGGTCATCGCGCCGGACGTCGGCGGCGGCTTCGGCGGCAAGCTCCAGCAGACGCCGGAGGAGATGATCACCTTCGCCGTCGCCCGCAAGGTCGGCCGGCCGGTGAAGTACACCGAGACCCGCTCCGAGTCGTTGATGACCGCCCACCACGGCCGCGACCAGTGGCAGAAGCTGACGCTCGCGGCCGAGAAGGACGGCACGGTGACCGGCCTCAAGGTCGAGCTCACCGCCGACCTGGGTGCCTACATCGCCATCGTCGGCGGCGGTGTCCCGGTGCTGGGCGCGTTCATGTTCAACGCGATCTACAAGTTCCCGGCCTACCACTTCGCCTGCCAGACGGTGCTCACCAACAAGACCTGGACCGACGCCTACCGCGGCGCCGGCCGGCCGGAGGCGACGTACGCCATCGAGCGTCTGATGGACGAGCTCGCCGTCGAGGTCGGCGTCGATCCGCTCGAGATCCGCGAGAAGAACTGGATCAAGCACGAGGAGTTCCCCTTCACCACCGTCGCCGGCCTGGAGTACGACTCCGGCAACTACGAGGCGGCCACGGCCAAGGCGAAGGAGGCGTTCGGGTACGACGCCCTGCGCGCCGAGCAGGAGGAGCGACGGGCCTCGGGCGACCGGATCCAGCTCGGCATCGGCATCTCGACCTTCACCGAGATGTGCGGCCTGGCGCCCAGCCGGGTGCTCGGCTCGCTCAACTACGGCGCCGGCGGCTGGGAGCACGCGTCCGTGCGGATGCTCGCGACCGGCAAGGTCGAGGTCGTCACCGGGGCGTCCGCCCACGGTCAGGGGCACGAGACGGCGTTCAGCCAGATCGTCGCGGACCGGCTCGGGGTCGCGTTCGAGGACGTCGAGGTCCTGCACGGCGACACCCAGATCTCCCACAAGGGCCTCGACACCTACGGCTCGCGCTCGCTCGTCGTCGGCGGCGAGGCGCTCGTCAAGGCCGTCGACAAGGTGATCGAGAAGGCCCGGCCCATCGCGGCCCACCTGCTCGAGGCCGACGTCGACGACATCGAGTTCAGCGCCGGCCGCTTCGGCGTGCGAGGCACGGACCAGGGTCTGGCGATCGGCGAGATCGCGACCGCCGCCTTCGCCGCCCACAACCTGCCGGACGGGGTCGAGCCGAGCATCGACAGCGAGGCGACGTACGACCCCGTCAACTTCAACTACCCGCACGGCACCCACCTGTGCGCCATGGAGGTCGACACCGAGACGGGCGGCGTGCTGATGCGCAAGTACGTCTGCGTCGACGACATCGGCAACATCATCAACCCGATGATCGTCGAGGGGCAGGTGCACGGCGGGCTTGCGCAGGGCATCGCGCAAGCGCTGTGGGAGGAGGCGGTGTACGACGACTCGGGCACCCTGGTCTCAGGCTCGTTCGTCGACTACCTGCTGCCCACCGCGGCCGACACGATCAACTTCGAGGTCGACCACACGACGACCGCCTCGACCACGAACACGCTCGGCACCAAGGGCGTCGGTGAGGCGGGCACCATCGCCTCGACGCCGGCCGTGGTCAACGCGATCGTCGACGCGGTCCGCTCGTTCGGCGTCAACGACATCCAGATGCCGTGCACGCCCGAGCGCGTCTGGCGCGCGATCCACGCCCACGACGGAGACGCACCCACCGAGGGCGCCGCGGCGCCGCACTTCACGGAGGAGACCGGCATGCAAGGTCAGACCGACCGCACGGACGGAGCGGGCGCATGATCCCGGTCCAGTTCGACTACCTCGCGCCGAGCAGCGTCGAGGAGGCCCTCGCCGCCCTGGCGGAGCACGGTGACGACGCGAAGATCATCGCCGGCGGCCAGAGCCTGCTGCCGGTGCTGCGGATGCGGCTCAACGCCCCCGAGGTCGTCATCGACCTCGGCGGCATCGCCGGTCTCCGCGGCATCCGCGAGGACGGGGACGCGCTGGTCATCGGTGCCATGACGACCCACCACGACGTGCTCACCGACGCGCTCGTCAAGGAGCATGCCCTGCTCCTGACCCGCGCCGAGCACCAGCTCGCCGACGCGCAGATCCGCCACCGCGGCACCTTCGGCGGGGCGCTCGCGCACGCCGACCCCGCGGGCGACCTGGGTGCGCCGGCGCTCGCGCTCGGTGCCGAGTTCGTGATCGCCGGGGCGGGCGGCACCCGCACCGTCGCGGCGGCCGACTTCTTCGTCGACCTGTTCGAGACCGCGATCGGTGACGACGAGCTGCTCACCGAGGTGCGCGTGCCCAAGCACACCGGCTGGGGCGCCCACTACGAGAAGTTCGTCCGGGTCGCCCATCAGTGGCCGATCGTCGCGGTCGCGGCCGCGGTGAAGTCCGACGGCGGCACCATCACCGAGGCCCGGGTCGGCCTGACCAACATGGGCTCGACCCCGATCCGGGCCCACGCCGTGGAGGAGGCGCTCGTCGGTCAGCCGGCCACCGAGGACGCCGTCGCCGCGGCCGCCGCCCGCGCCACCGAGGGCACCAACCCGCCCTCCGACCTCAACGGCGCCGCCGACTACCGCAGCCACCTCGCCCAGGTCCTCACCCGGCGGGCCGTCCTCGCCGCCGCGGGGGCGTGAGCCGATGGAGCTGAGCCACCGGTTCACGGTCCCCTCGAGCCTGGAGGAGACCTGGGTGCACTTCGAGGACATCGCCTCCGTCGCCTCGTGCTTCCCGGGCGCGCAGGTGACCTCGGCCGAGGGCGACTCCTTCGAGGGATCGGTGAAGGTCAAGCTCGGTCCGATCGCACTTCTCTACAACGGCAGCGGGACCTTCGTCGAGAAGGACGAGGCCGCCCACCGGTTCGTCGTCGACGCCAAGGGCAAGGACAAGCGCGGCAACGGCACCGCGGGCGCCAACGTGACGGTGACGATGGCCGACGTCGACGGCTCCACGCAGGTCTCCGTGGAGACCGACCTCGCCATCACCGGCAAGCCCGCCCAGTTCGGCCGCGGTGTCATGCAGGACGTCTCCGACAAGCTGCTCGGGCAGTTCGTGACCTGCCTCGAGCAACGGCTGAGCGCCCCCGAGGCCGACCCCGAACCCGAGCCCGATCCCGAGGCACCCCCAGCGCTGGCCGCCGAGCCGACCACCGGACCGCCCCCGCCCGGTGGATCGGCCGGTGCGCCGGCCGCAGCAGCCGCAGCACCGCCGACGCCGAGGGCGTCGCCGCCGTCTCCGCCGCCCCCCGCAGAGGCACTCGACCTCGGTTCGGCGGTGCTGCCGGTGCTCGCCAGGGCCTACTGGAAGCAGGCCCTCGGCGTCCTCGCCGGACTCGCCGTCCTGCGGCGGCTCGTGCGCCGGCGCTGAGGGAGCTGCTGAGGGAACTCGGGCCGGGCGGGACGCGTCCCAGTGGTGTGGAACAGTGGTTCCACCCGACCGCACAAGGACGCACCATGCCTCGCACGACCACCTCGCTCGCCGTCCTCGCCCTCCTCGCCGCGGGCGTGCTCGTCGGCTGCGGCGCCGACGACGCCGAGCCCGGCCCCTCGGACTCGACGTCCACCGGCGCGACCCCGACCGCCGGAGCGGCCACGCTCGAGCTGACCCTGCCGGCCGCGCCGGCGGGCCGGTGCATGGCGCCCAACGTCGAGAACCTCCAGGCCCAGGACACCGCGTTCGAGGGCGTCGTCACCGCCGTCGACGACGACATGGCGACCCTCCAGGTCGAGCAGTCGTTCAAGGGCGACGACGTGCAGACCGTCTCGGTGGCGCTGCCGAGCCAGGAGCTCGCCGACGCGCTGCTCGCCGTCGACTTCCAGGTCGACCAGACCTACCTGGTGAGCAGCCTCGACGGACAGGTGTCGGTCTGCGGGCTCAGCGCCCCCAAGGACGACCTGCTCACCGGGCTCTACGACGAGGCCTACGCCGGCTGACTCCCGGCACTCCGTTCAGAACACGTTCAACGGCCGGAACTGCACGCTGATCCGCGGCCCGGCCGACGCGACCTTGGGGATCGCGTGCTCCCACGTGCGCTGGCACGAGCCGCCCATCACCACGAGGTCACCGTGGCCGAGGGTCACGCCGACAGAGTCGCCGCCACCGCGCGGGCGCAGGGCCAGCTTGCGCGGGTCGCCGAGCGAGACGATCGCGACCATCGTGTCGGCGCTCTTCCCCCGCCCGATCGTGTCGCCGTGCCAGGCCACCGAGTCCTTGCCGTCGCGGTAGTAGCAGCAGCCCGCGCTGACGAAGGGCTCGCCGAGCTCGGGCCGGTAGTGCGCGCTCAACGCGTCGCGGGCCTCCTCGAGGCCGGGGTGGGGGAGCGGCTCGCCGAGCATGTAGGTGTGCACGAGGCGGGGTACGTCGACGATGCGGTCGTACATCTGACGACGCTCGGCCCGCCACGGCACCTGCCCGACCATCGCCTCGAAGGCCTCGTCCGCGCCGGCGAGCCAGTCGCGCTGCACGTCGATCCACGCCCCCGCGCCCAGGACCGTGCGCTCCGGCGCGAGCGCCGCGTGCGCCCGGGCGTCGGAGGTGTCGACGGACGGGTCGGCACACGGGTCGGCGGGGGCGAAGAGGGTCGACTGGAAGTCCACGAGACAGACGCTAGGTCGAACATGCGTTCGACACAACCCTGACGCGCCGATCAGGGACGATCCCGGTAGCGGTCGTTTGTGCCGCTGCGGGAGGGTTGGACCCATGACGACCGGCGCGCACGCGGCCCCGCCCACCCAGGTGGCCGCTCGGGTCCGCGACCTGACCAAGACCTACGGCAAGGGCGACGCGATGGTGCGGGCGCTCGACGGCGTCACCCTCGACCTGGTCGCGGGCGAGTTCACCGCGATCATGGGGCCCAGTGGGTCGGGCAAGTCGACCCTGATGCACTGCTGCGCCGCCCTCGACACCGGGACGTCGGGGGAGGTGTGGATCGGGGACCAGGAGCTCGGCGGCCTGAAGGACAAAGAGCTCACCCGGCTGCGTCGCGACGAGATCGGCTTCGTCTTCCAGTCCTTCAACCTCGTCCCTACGCTGAGCGCCGAGGAGAACATCGTGCTCCCGCAGTCGATCGCTCGCCGCAAGCCCGACCGCGAGTGGTTCGACACCGTCATCGAGACGGTCGGCATCCGCGAACGGCTGGGCCACCGGCCCAACCAGCTCTCCGGCGGCCAGCAGCAGCGCGTGGCGGTCGCGCGCGCCCTCGTCGGTCGCCCGACGATCGTCTTCGCCGACGAGCCGACCGGCAACCTCGACTCCACCTCGGGCGCCGAGGTGCTCGACCTGCTCCGGCGCAGCGCCCGCGACCACGGGCAGACGATCGTGATGGTGACCCACGACCCGGTGGCGGCGTCCTACACCGACCGGGTGGTCCTGCTCGCCGACGGCCGGATCGTCGACGAGCTGCGCGACCCCGACCGCGACAGCGTGCTCGAGATGACCAAGAAGCACACGCCGGCGGCAGGCTGATGTTCCGCGCGGCCCTCAAGAGCCTGCTCGGGCGCAAGGTGCGCCTGCTGATGAGCACGTTCGCCATCGTCATCGGCGTCGCGTTCGTCGTCGGCACCCTCGTCTTCAGCGACACCCTGAGCCGCAGCTTCACCGCCCTGATGGCCTCGACGGTCGGCGACGTCGTCGTACGCCCCGAGAACACCGACGCCGCCGCCGAGCCGACCACGCGCACGGTGGACGCGGCCCTGGTCGACGAGCTCGAGGGGATCGACGGCGCCGCCCGGGTCGACGGCAACGTGACCGGCTTCGGGGTCTACGTCGTCGGCAAGGACGGCAAGCTCATCGGCGGCAACGGCCCGCCCAGCATCGGCGGCAACTGGACCGACGCCCCCGCCGGTCACGACCTCGCGGGCATGGAGATCATCGGCGGCCGGGCGCCGGAGAAGAAGGGCGAGATCCTGCTCGACTCGTCCACCGCGGGCGAGGGCGGCTACGTCATCGGCCAGGACGTCAACCTCGTCACCGCCACCGACCAGGGCACGCTGACGGCCGAGCTGGTCGGGATCGTCGGGTTCCCCGAGGGCGGCTCGCTCAACGGCGCGACCTTCACCGGCTTCGACACCCGCTCGGCGCAGGACCTGTTCCTCAAGGGCAAGGACGCCTACACCGACATCTGGGTCACCGCCGAGCCCGGCACCAGCCAGGAGGACCTCGCCGCCTCGGTCGCCGACGCTCTGCCCGACGGGGTGGAGGCCGTGACCGGCGACGAGGCCGCCGACGAGGCCGCCACCGTCATCCAGGAGGCGGTCGGGTTCCTGACCACCTTCCTGCTGATCTTCGCCGGCATCTCGCTGGTCGTCGGCGCCTTCCTGATCGTCAACACGTTCTCGATCCTGGTCGCGCAGCGCAGCCGTGAGCTCGCGCTGCTCCGGGCGCTGGGGGCGAGCAAGAAGCAGGTGACCCGCTCGGTGCTGCTGGAGGCGCTCGTGCTGGGCCTGCTCGGCTCGACGATCGGGCTCGGCCTCGGGGTGCTGCTCGCCATCGGCATCCGCAGCCTGTTCGCGCAGTTCGGCCTCGACCTGGCCGGGCAGCCGCTGATCATGGCTCCGAGGACGATCATCGCGGCGTACGCCGTGGGCGTGGTCGTGACGATGAGCGCGGCCTGGTTCCCGGCCCGCCGGACGACGCGGATCGCTCCCGTCCAGGCCATGCGCGACGACATCGCGATGCCGGAGTCGTCGCTGCGTCGTCGGCTGCTGGTCGGGGTGGTGATGATCCTGGCGGGCGGGGCGGCGCTGGCGGCGGGACTGGCCGAGTCGGTCCCGAAGCCGCTCTACTTCGTGGGCGGCGGGATCCTCGCGATCCTGCTCGGCGTCGCATCGGCGAGCCCGGTGATCAGCCACCCGCTGCTGGCGGCCGCGTCCTGGCTCTACGCCCGCCTCTTCGGCTCCGTCGGCGCGCTCGCCGGCCAGAACTCGCTGCGCAACCCGCGGCGTACGACCGCGACGTCCTCGGCGCTGATGATCGGCCTGTCCCTGGCCTGCACCATGGCCATCGTCGGCGACTCGGCGAAGGCCAGCGTCGACCAGACGATCGAGGAGAACTTCGTCGGCGACTACGTCGTGAGCAGCCTGGTCGGGCAGAGCTTCTCCACCCAGGTGGGCCGCCAGATGGCCGACCTGCCCGGCGTCGACAGCGTGTGGGCGCAGCGCTTCTTCGCCGCCGGCTTCGACGGGGAGGCGGTGAGCGCGGCCTCACGCAGCACCCTGCGCGACGGCCTCGGCGTCGACCTGGTCGAGGGCGACCTCGCCGGCCTCGTCGACGGGACGGTCCTGCTCGACGAGACGTACGCCGCCGAGGAGGGCCTCTCCGTCGGTGACCGGGCCACCGTCGAGCTCGCGGACGGCGAGCAGCAGCTCGAGGTCGTCGGGATCTTCGCCGAGAACCCGATCGTCTTCGGGTCGATCGTCACCACGCCCACGACCCTCGTCCGGGCCGGTTCGCCCGACGCCGACAACTTCCTCATCGTCGACACCGACGACCGCCCCGGCATGCAGGACGCCCTCGACGCGGTGGTCGAGGACTCGCCGATCGTGACCGTCAAGGACCAGCAGGGCTTCGCCGCCGAGCAGCGCGAGCCGATCGACCAGATGGTGCTGATGATCTTCGCCCTGCTCGGCCTCGCGCTGCTGATCGCCGTGCTCGGGATCGTCAACACCCTCGCCCTGTCGATCATCGAGCGCACCCGCGAGGTCGGGCTGCTGCGTGCCATCGGGCTCAGCCGTCCCCAGCTGCGCCGGATGGTGACGCTGGAGTCGGTGGTGATTTCGGTGCTCGGCGCCGTGCTCGGCGTGGTGCTGGGCATCGGGTTCGGGATCGCGCTGATGTACTCCCTGCGCGAGGAGGGCCTCGAGGTCATCTCGGTGCCGTCCGGGCAGCTCGCGGTCTTCCTCGCGGTCTCGGTCGTGATCGGCGTCCTGGCCGCGCTCCTCCCGGCCCGCCGCGCGGCGAGGCTGGACGTGCTCCGGGCCATCGGATCGGAATGAATCCCACATTTTGTGGACGTCTCGTTCACATGTGCTGGCAAGATTTACTTACGCCCGGGTGATAACGGTCCTACTCTCTGCATGTGGAAACCGTGGAGGCGAAGCGCAGCGAGGGCGGGCTCAAGCACGTCCAGGTGCGTGAGTACGTCCGGGAGCTGGTGGCAGGCGCCGCTCCCGGGTCGGCCGCTCCCTCCGAGCGCGAGCTCGTCGCCCGCTTCGGCGTCGCCCGCATGACGGTCCGCCAGGCGCTCGACGTCCTCGTCACCGAGGGCCTCCTCGAGCGGGTCCCCGGCCGCGGCACGTTCGTCGCCCACCCGCGCCGGCGCGTCGGCCGTCTCTCGTCCTACTCCGAGGACATGAAGGTCCGCGGCCTGCTGCCGGAGTCGCAGACGCTGGTGGCCCGCCGCGAGCAGGCCGGACCCGGCGTGGCCCGCGCGCTCGACATCTCACCCGGCGACGCGGTCATCCACTGGAAGCGCCTGCGTCGCGCCGACCAGCAGATCATCTGCGTCGAGGACGCCTACCTCAACGAGGTCCTGCTCCCCGGCTTCCTCCAGAGCGGCATGCCCACCAGCCTCTACCAGGCGCTCGAGGACCGCGGCCTGCGCCCGACCTGGGCCGAGGACGCGATCTCCGCGAGCGCCGCCACCGAGGACGAGGCCTCCCTGCTCGAGATCGCCCCCGGCTCGCCGGTCCTCCAGCTCTCGCGCCGTGCCCTGTGCGGCGACAAGGTCGTCAACGTGTCCCGCTCGGCCTTCCGGCCCGACCGCTTCACGATGCACGTCCAGCTCGGCGAGCCGTCCTAGCCCGTCAGGCTCGCGATCTCGGCCGCCACGTTGGCGCGCGCCGGCTCCTCCCACAACGCCCTGCCCTGCGGCGTACGGAACAGTGACGGTCCGTCCAGCAGGTCGCCCAGCACCGCGGCCCGTCCCGCGCGGAAGTCGGCGTCGGGCACGTGCGCATACTCCGTGCGTACGTCGCGGGCGTACTGCTCGTAGCGGTCGCGACCGGCCGCCAGGATGCCCAGGTCGGCGTCGCTGAGGGCGGCGGCGTTGAGGTCGTCGGGGAACGCCTGATGGTGCTCGGTCATCCGCACCAGTCGCGCCACCTCCGCGGCCGGCGGGTCGGGCAGGCATGCCTCCGCGAGCAGGGCCGAGCGCTCCTCGGCGCCGGGCCGCCCGTCGTAGACCGCGTCATGGAACCACGCCGCCAGCGCCACCGGCACCCGGTCGAAGCGGGCGCCGTCGCGGTCGAGGTCGTCGAGGCGGTCGAGCACCTCGGCGAGGTGTCGCAGGTCGTGGTAGCCCGGCCGGTCCCACGCGACGAGCAGCTCGTCGCGGACCTCGGTCAGTGCCCGCAGCGGCCAGCGCTCAGCGAGCGGTGTCGAGGTCGGCGGCATCGATGATCCGGTAGGCGTAGCCCTGCTCGGCCAGGAACCGCTGCCGGTTCTGCGCGAAGTCGGCGTCGACGGTGTCGCGCGAGACCACCGTGTAGAAGTGCGCGGACTTGCCCTCCGCCTTGGGCCGGAGCAGCCGGCCCAGGCGCTGGGCCTCCTCCTGCCGCGAGCCGAACGAGCCGCTGACCTGGATCGCGACCTCCGCGGACGGCAGGTCGATGGAGAAGTTGGCGACCTTGGAGACCACCAGTAGCGGCTCCTCGCCCGAGCGGAACGCGTCGAAGAGGCGCTGGCGCTCCTTGACCGGCGTCTCGCCCTTGATCACCGGCGCGCCGAGGACCTCCCCGAGCTCGTCGAGCTGGTCGATGTACTGCCCGATCACCAGCGTGGGTCGCTCCGGGTGCTGGTCGACCAGGCGGCGTACGACGTCGATCTTGGCGTGCGTGCACGACGCGAGCCGGTAGCGCTCCTCGGGCTCGGCGGTGGCGTAGGCGATCCGCTGCCCCTCGGGCAGGGTGACGCGGACCTCGACGCAGTCGGCGGGCGCGATGTAGCCCTGCGCCTCGATGTCCTTCCACGGCGCGTCGTAACGCTTGGGCCCGATCAGCGAGAAGACCTCGCCCTCGCGCCCGTCCTCGCGCACCAACGTCGCGGTCAGGCCGATGCGGCGGCGGGCCTGGAGGTCGGCGGTCATCCGGAAGATCGGCGCCGGCAGCAGGTGGACCTCGTCGTAGACGATCAGACCCCAGTCCCGTGCGTCGAGCAGCTCGAGGTGGGAGTAGACGCCCTTCCGGCGCGTGGTCATCACCTGGTACGTCGCGATGGTGACCGGCCGGATCTCCTTGACGGAGCCGGAGTACTCCCCGATCTCGTCGGCCGTCAGGGACGTACGGCGCACCAGCTCGTCCTTCCACTGCCGCGCGCTCACGGTGTTGGTGACGAGGATCAGCGTGGTCGCCTTGGCCTGCGCCATCGCGGCCGCGCCGACGATCGTCTTGCCGGCGCCGCACGGGAGCACGACCACGCCGGAGCCGCCGTGCCAGAACGACTCGGCGGCCTCGGACTGGTACTTCCGCAGCTCCCAGCCGTCCTGCGCGAGCTCGATCGGGTGCGCCTCGCCGTCGACGTAGCCCGCGAAGTCCTCGGCCGGCCAGCCGAGCTTGAGCAGGGCCTGCTTGAGGTTGCCGCGCTCGCTGGCGTGCACCACCACCGAGTCGTCGTCGATGCGCGCGCCGAGCATCCCGGCGATCTTCTTGGCGCGCAGCACCTCCTCGAGCACCGGTCGGTCGGTGCTGGACAGGACGAGCCCGTGGGTGGGGTGCTTCTCCAGCCGGAGCCGGCCGTAGCGGCCCATCGTCTCGGCGATGTCGACCAGCAGCGCGTGGGGCACGGCGTAGCGGCTGTGCGTCAGCAGTGCGTCGACGACCTGTTCGGCGTCGTGGCCGGCGGCGCGGGCGTTCCAGAGCCCGAGCGGCGTCAGCCGGTAGGTGTGGATGTGCTCGGGCGAGCGCTCGAGCTCGGCGAAGGGTGCGATGGCCTTGCGGGCCTCGCCGGCACCGGGGTGGTCGACCTCCAGCAGCAGGGTCTTGTCGCTCTGGACGATGAGGGGTCCGTCGTTCATGAAGCAGCAGCGGCCTTCTGTCGGGCGCGGTAGGCCGCGACGTTGGCACGCGACGAGCAGCGCTCCGAGCAGTAGCGGCGAGACTGGTTGGGCGAGGTGTCGACGAAGACGTGGTCGCACTTCACCGCCTGGCACAGGCCCAGCCGGGTCGCGCCGAGGTCGCACACGAGGTTGGCCAGGCCCATCAGCGACTCGCTGATCAGCAGGTCGGAGACGGAGGCCGCCCGGTTGGCGACGTGCATGTGCAGGTCGTCGGGGTCGTGGTCGCTGATCATCGGGGTCACCGGGTGCTCGACCAGCAGCTCGTTGAGGGTGGTGACGACGGCGCGCACCTCGCCGGCGTCCGACGCCTCGAAGACGGGGCGCAGCGCGACCTGAAAGCGCTGGAGTGCGGTCACGTCGCGGTCGTCGAGGGTGGGGTGGAGCCACGCGCGGTCGGAGAGGTGGGCCAGCAGCGCGTCGGCGTCGGGCAGCTCGGTGTTGAGCAGGGCTGCCGCCGACTCGGCATACCGGATGAAGTCCACCGCACCACTCTACGGTCGGGCTGGGGACAGCGGCGTCACGGTCGTGATGCGGTGCACGGCGAACAGCCGCTCGTCGTCGCTGCGGTGGTCGTGCGCCGTGAGCTGGCCGCCCTCGAGTCGCAGGGGGTCGACGACCCGGTCGGAGCTCGCACCGTGGTTGTCGACGTAGCCGATGACCACCGTCTCGCGGGCCTCGATCGCCTCGCGCAGCGCGGCCAGGGCGCCGGACGGCGTGGTGGCGACGGCCGGGGTCGCGGGACGGCCCTCCGTCGCCCGGTCGCCGCTGCGGATCGCGGTGACGACCGACGCCACCGTCGCGTGGGCGCGGGCCGCCGCGGCGGACCGCGTGCGGGACGTGCGCGGGCGGCGGGCACGCAGCAGGTCGCGCCGAGCGACCCGGACGGTGCCGTCGGGTGCCTCGACGACCGGCGCGGCCCCGAGCTCGCGCAGGCGCGGCAGCAGCAGGTCGATCGGGACCGTGGAGATCAGCACCGTCGGGGCGATCCGACGCAGCCCGAGGGTGCTCGCCTTCGGGTGGTGGAGCAGCTCGGTGAGGGCGGCCTCGTCGTCGGCGCGCAGGAACGCCTCGGCCGAGCCGACCCGCACCGTGCCGAACGTCCGGGCCACGTCGTCGACGAGGTAGGTGAGCGGCTGGGGGACGGGGGTCCGCGAGACCGAGCCGACGAAGTCGTGCACCTCCAGCGCGGACCAGCCGGCGTCGAAGGCGCGGCGGACCGAGCCGGTGGTGAAGCGGTAGACGGTGGCACCACCGCGGGACTCGACGTCGGCGAGCAGGTGGAGTGTGCGGGCCAGCTCGGTCTCCAGCGGACCGGGCGCGACGGCCGTCAGGTCGGCCTGGAGGAGCACGTGGTCGACCGGCTGGGGCAGGTGCGGGGTGATCGCCGCCAGGGCCGCGTCGTGGTCGTGCTCGAGCACCGCGCGGCCCGCCGTCGAGAGGCCGCCGGCGCCCACCAGGCCCAGCAGGCCGGCCTCGTGGACGGCCGCCGCGACCAGGTCGCGGTGCACCGACGGCCGCCGCGGTCGCAGCCACGCGACGCGCTCCACGACCGACGGGACCCCGGTGCCGGTCGCCAGGACCTGGCCCTCGGGCAGCCCGGCCAGCTCGGTGAGCGCCAGCGACCGGGCCTCGGGTGCCATCACGCTCGACAGGTCGGGGGCGAGGGCGTTCCACGTCTTGCCCCCGGGGTCCTTGCCGCCGATCAGGCTGGGCAGCCGCGTGGTGTCGAGCCACGCCAGCGCGAGCGTCACCCAGCGCTCGGCCGTCGAGCTCGCGGCCCAGGTGTCGAAGCCGTCGGTGGGCAGCCACACCTCGTTGCCCTCGGGGTCGGTTGCCGTCGTCAGCAGACCCGCGGCGGCCGCCACCTCGACGAGGAGCCCGGCCTCGGGCTCGCTGACCTGCAGCTCGGCGGCCGCGGCCTTGAGGTCGCGCACGGCGAGACCGCCGCTGCGCAACGTCGCGGGCGGCTCCAGGCCCCAGTGGTCGAGGAGCAGCTCGGTGCGGCGTACGACGTCGAAGGCCGCACCGCCGGCCGTCCGCTCGACGAGGGTGGACTCGCGCGCCGACGACGCGATCTCGGGCACGGCGTCGCGCGGGGTGGTCGTCGTCCGACCGCCCCGCAGCGCGATGCCCACCTCGCCGGGCAGCACCAGCAGCCCGCCGTCGCGCGGGACGAGCAGACGGTGCGCGATCAGCTCCTCGACCGGGGTCGCCGCGTCGGCGGGGGACACGGTGCGCCGGGCGTTGCCGGTCGTGCCCTCGCTGCCGTGCGCCAGCACGTGCTCCAGCAGGGCCCGCGCCCCGGGGCTGATGAGGGCGAGGCGGCCCTCGACCTCGTCCGGCGTGGCCGGGTCGGGCGACATCGGGCGCAGGCCGCTCACGCCCGCGGCCTCGTCGCCGCGCAGCGCCTCGGCCACCCCGCTCAGCGGTCGCAGACCGCCGGGTGACTCCCAGACCAGCGCCAGGTCGACCAGCCGGTCGCAGGCCGCGGCCGCCGCGTCGGGGTCGGCGTGGACGATCCGCAGAAGTTCGGATTGG
Source organism: Nocardioides currus (assembly GCF_003057875.1). Classification (GTDB taxonomy): domain Bacteria; phylum Actinomycetota; class Actinomycetes; order Propionibacteriales; family Nocardioidaceae; genus Nocardioides; species Nocardioides currus. Next base: position 218,487 of record NZ_PYXZ01000002.1, read on the forward strand.
GTGGTTTGGTTTGCAACCACGAGGGCATCAAGCACGGAGAGCTCGAGTCGGCTGAGGCTGTCGAGCGCCCTGAGGACAGAAATACGAGTCGCGGCGCGGGACGCGAGCTGCGCGGAATCATGAGGTGCGGGAGTGGCGAGATCGGGACGGTCGCGCAGGAGCGCCGCGAGCCTCTCATCCGGCCAGCGGCGCAACATCTCTGCCAGCGTCCGCGGGGGCGCCTGCTCCTTGCTCGACATCCCTTCTACGCTACTCGCCGAGCCCACGCGGTGGCTCATCGTCGTCGAGGGTGGAGGCTGGGCATGAAGCCGGTCGATCTGCACCACGGTGCCGCCTCCGAGGTCGGCCACGTGCGCAAGGTCAACGAGGACTCCTTCCTCGTCGCCCCGCCGGTCTTCGTCGTCGCCGACGGGATGGGCGGCCACTCGGGCGGCGACGTGGCCAGCCGCATCGTGGTCGAGGAGTTCGCGCGCATGGTCGAGCTGGGCTACGACACCCGCCGCGGCGCCGAGTCCGTCGCCGAGACCCTGTCCCGCGCGCAGGTGCGGATCCTGCAGTACGGCGAGGCGCAGCGCGGTACGCACCCGCGCTGGCACGCCGGCACCACGTGCGTCGCCGCCGTCCTGGTCGAGGACCACGAGGGCACCAAGTGGATGCTCGCCAACCTCGGCGACTCCCGGATCTACCGCTTCAACGACGGCGAGCTCGACCAGGTGAGCGTCGACCACTCGGTGGTGCAGGAGCTGATCGACGCCGGGGAGATCACCGCCGAGCAGGCGGCCACGCACCCGGAGCGGCACGTGATCACCCGCGCCCTCGGGAGCCCCGAGGGCGTCGCGCCCGACTTCTTCCTGCTGCCGCTGTCCGCCGCCGAGCGGCTCCTGCTGTGCAGCGACGGCATCAGCGGGATGATCGAGGACAAGGCGATCGAGGACATCCTCGACCGGGTCCACGACCCCCGCGACGCCGCCGACGCGCTCGTGCAGGCCGCCCTCGACGCCGGAGGTCGCGACAACGCCACGGCGGTCGTCGTCGATGTGGTGGGATTGGTCCACGATGATTCCTACGACTCCGAGCGTCAGCGCGCGAGTCTCGAAGACAAGCTGGGGGCCCGACCGTGACCGAGGACGCCGCGCACACGAGGACCTTCGCCGCCGGCGACTGGTACGCCGTCGTGGGGGAGCAGGTCACCGCCCTGGTGCCGGCTGATGCCCGTGACCGCGTCGCCGGGCTGTGGGACATCGCCGACCGGGGCGCCGGCTTCGACGAGGTGCTCGACGGCCTCGTCGCCGACGGCCTGACCAACCTGTCCGGGTTCGCGCTCGTGGGGCACGGCGAGCCCACCCGCGTGCTGGTCCGGGGCGGCGTCGCCGCGACGTTCCACACGGCCGAGGGTGACGTCGACGTGGCGCACGAGCCCGACGTCCTGTGGACCGACCGCACGCTCGCGGGGGTGACGGGCGGTCGCCTGGTCGCCGGGTCCGCCGGTGGCGAGTCGGCCCTGGCGCTCGTCACCGGCGTCGCGCGTGCGTCGGCGGTGCAGTTCGGGGAGGCGTCCGGCGCGGCCTCCGCCCCCGACGCCCCCGACGCCGCCGGCGCAGTCGCTGCCGCGCCCGTCGAGGAGACCGATCCGGGGGTCGCGCCCGTCGAGGTGCCCGCCGAGCCCGAGCCCGTGGCGGTCCCCGCCGAGCCCGAGCCGGCCGAGCCGGCCGCGTCCGACGTGGCCGACGAGAGCGCGCCGTTCGAGGCGGAGACGCCCGAGCCGACGCCCGAGCCGACGCCCGAGCCGACGCCCGAGCCCGAACCTGCTCCCGAGCCCGGCGAGCCGCTGAGCTTCGGCGCGCCCAGCGCGGACGACCCGACGCCGACCGGCGAGCACCCGGCCGTCACCGGCGGCACGGTCGCTCCCGACCAACAGCCCGAGCCGGCGCCGTACGAGAGCCAGGACCACGACGGACAGACCACGGTCGGCACGCCGGTCGAGGACTTCGTCCGGCCCCAGGTCGGCATCCCCGGCCAGGAGCTCGCCCCGGCCGTGGTCGCGCACCCCGTCGCCAAGCTCATCTTCTCGACCGGCGAGGTGGTCGACGTCGACCGGGTGATCCTCGTGGGCCGCGCGCCGGAGGCCCGGCGGTTCGCGTCCAGCGACCAGCCCCACCTCGTCACGGTCGCCAGTCCCAACCACGAGATCTCCTCGACGCACCTCGAGATCCGTCCCGGCGCCGGTGCCGACCACGGCATGGCCGTGGTGACCGACATGGGCTCCACCAACGGCACCGTGCTCGTGCAGCCCGGGCTTCCGGCCGAGGACCTCCAGGCCGGCATCGCCGTCTCGCTCATCCCCGGCGCGATCCTCGACCTCGGCGACGGCGTCACCATCCAGACGACCAACCCGTGAGCCGGCTCGAGAACGCGCCAGGACCAGACGTGAGCGACCAGCAGGCCTCGGCGAGCTACCCGATCGCGGAGCTCGAGCGCCGTTTCTACGCCTTCTTCGTCGACCGGCTCCTCGGCTGGACGCTGGTCGCGGCCGCCGGTCTCGGCGCGTGGCTGGCGCTCGACGACGTGTGGACCGCCGTGTGGGTCGCCGCCGGCGTGATGGCCGTCGTGTGGCTCGCCCTCGTCGTCTCGGTCGGGGTCGGCGGCACGACTCCCGGCAAGGCGTTGGTCGGCCTCCGGGTCGTGCACCACGGCACCGGCACCCCCATCGGCATCGGCCGCTCGCTGCTGCGATCGATCGTGCTCGCGATCGCGTCCGTGCCCACGTTCGCCCTCGGGCTCGCCACGCTGGCCTGGACCGCCGTCGAGGACCGGGGCCACCAGCGCCGCGGCTGGCACGACCACCTCGCGCACTCGGTCGTCGTGGACGTCCGACCGGTCGAGCACGTCGATGACGAGGTCGACGACGCCCCGCGCCACGTGGTGAACCTGACGGCCCTGCGCCTGATCCCGGCGCCGCCCGTCGAGATCGCCCCGACGCCGCGCCGGGTCAACCCGGAGCAGTCGACGCGGCGTACCCCCCTTCCCGGCCAGCCCCCGGTCCAGGCCCCGGTCCAGACCCCGCCGCCCGTCGCCCAGCAGCCGGCACGCCAGCAGGCGCCGGCCCCGCAGGCTCCGCCTCCGGCCGCCCCGCCAGCACCGGTGCAGCACGCCGCCCCGCCGCAGCACGCCGCCCCGCCGCAGCACGCCGCGCCGCCGTCGGCCCCGCCGATCCAGCGGCCGCCCGCGGACGACGGCCGCACGGTGGTCCGGACGGTGCCCGGCGCCACGCCGGCGGGCCCGCGCTGGCGGGTCACCTTCGACAACGGCGAGACCTTCGTCGTCCAGGGCCTGGCCCTGGTCGGCCGCCGCCCCGAGCCGCGCTCGGGCGAGCAGGTGCACCACCTCGTGCCGCTGACCTCGAGCGACATGTCGGTCTCCAAGACGCACGCCCAGTTCGGCCCGGCGCCCGACGGTGCCCTGGTCGTCATGGACCGCGGCTCCACCAACGGCTCGGTGCTGGTGCGGCAGGGCGTGTCTCGGCCCCTGGCCCCCGGGAAGCCGGCCACGCTGGTCGACGGCGACACCGTGTCGTTCGGCGACCGTCAGATGTCGGTGCGCCGCGAGGCCTGACCGGCCGACCTAGCGGGTGATCGCGACCGGGATCCGGGTCTCGGAGCCGCGGGCGCCACGCCACACGACCCAGCCGTCGTCGAGGGGGGTGGGCCCGGTCGGACCGGTGATGGTGACGCGGACCGTCGCGGTCTCGCCGGGCGCGAGCCGGAGGGCGACCGGGGTCAGCCGCACCTGGTGACGGGTGAAGCCGAGCGCCTGCCCGGAGAAGTACTCCGCGCGCGAGCCGAGGTTGGTGACGCGGCGAGTCGTCGTGCCCCCGCCGCGGACGATGATCGAGGACGTGTTGAGGCCGCGCCAGGAGTGGGCCTCGAGGGCCTTGCGGTAGCTCGAGGGGCGTACGTCGAGGGCCAGCCCGGGCCTCGGCAGCGCGACGCCGACCTGCCCGCTGCCCTGCGTGAGCGTGGGCGCGCCCGCGACCGGCCGCGCGGTCGTGGTGAGGACGGAGCGGACGACCGGTGCGGACCAGTCGTGGCGCGAGCGGAGCAGCGCGGCGAGGCCGCTGACGCGAGCGGTGGCGGCGGAGGTGCCGGAGAACAGCGCCCACGAGCCGGGTACGGCGCCGAGGACTCCCTCGCCGACGGCGACGACGTCCGGCTTCAGGACCGTGGAGCGTGAGTCGCCCGGCGCGGACCAGCCGGCCGCGCGGGCGGGCGTGCGTCCGGAGGGGAGCCCGGCGATCCGGACCGTCGTGCGGACGTGGGTGCGGGCCCACCGCGACAGGCGGCGGCCGTCGCGCTGGGTGAGCTGGACGGTCGGGACGCTGTGGAAGTCGTCGATCACGACGCCGGGACGCTCGTTGACCAGCACCATCGCGACACCGTCGGCGAGCGCGACCGCCTCGGACTTGTCGACGCGCCCGATGCCGCCGCGCACGCAGAGCACCGCACGGCCCGCGACCCGGCGGGCGTCGAGGGAGCCGGGGCGGCACTGGCGGGCGTCCCGCTGCCGCGCGCCCGAGGCGGCGACGTCGGCGCCGACCACGAGCCGGACCGGCGCGAGTGACCGGCGAGACCGGCTGGCCCCGGTCAGGCTGGGTCCGCCCACGACCGAGACGCGGCCCCGCAGCGTGCTGCCGCGGGTGGCCCCGACGGTGGTGACCCACGGCGAGGCGTGGCCGGCGAACGACGAGCGACCTGCGTTGCCGGCCGCGCCCACGACCACGACGTCGGCCTCGGCCGCGCCGAGCAGGGCGCGCTCGACGGTGTCGACCGCGGCCGGGCCGGCGACGGCGATGTTGAGGACGTCGACCCCGTCGGCGGTGGCGCGGTCGATCGCGGAGACGAGGTCGGCGGTGGCGCAGCCGTCGTCGGCCGGGTCGGGAGCCGCCCAGCAGGCCTTGTAGGCCGCGATCCGGGCACGCGGCGCCACGCCACCGAAGTCGCCCATCGTCCGCCCGCGCACGCGCACCGAGACGTCTGAGTTGCCGGCCGCCACGGAGGCGACCTGGGTGCCGTGCCCGACGACGTCGAGCGGTGAGAGGCGCTCGGAGGAGCGGATGCGGTCGGCGCCGAAGCCGGCCACCCACCAGCCGGCGCCGACCACCTTGCGGTTGCACGAGGACGAGGGCCAGCCGTCACCGGCGGTGCACTCGCCGGTGTAGGAGTCGTTTCCGGCACCGAGGCCGGGCACGTCCGCGAACAGCGGCGACCCGAGGGCCAGGCCGGAGTCGACGAAGCCGATGACGACGCCCGACCCGCCGCGCCCGACGTCGCCCCGCGGCCCGGCGAGCTGGGCCGCCTGGGCACCGGACGAGGTGATCCGCCCGGCCATCGGCAGCACCGTGCTGGGTTCGACCCCGACCACCTCGGGGTCGTCCTCGAGGACGGTCACCTGGTCGTTCGTCAGCTGGACGGCGAAGCCGTTGAGGGCCGTCGTCCACCGGTAGGTGGCGGTGGGAGAACCGATCGTGGCGAGGACGGCGTCCTGACGGGCGAGCAACGCCGCGGCATCGTCGCCCGACCCCGAGGTCCCGGCCCCGGACAGCGTGACCAGCTGCAGGCTGGTGGCATCGTCGGCGGCCGCCCCGGCGGGCGCCGACACCAGCGCGCCGGTCACCGCCGCCGCGGCCACGACCGCGGCCAGGAGCGCGCGCGAGCCCCGGGTCGCGGTGGCTCGGATCGGCACGGTCTTCACGTGGGTCCTCGACGGTCGGTGGGACAGGAGTGCGCCATTGTGACGCGGAACCCTCCATGGTGTCAGCCGGTCGGAGGGGAGGCAAAGCCGTCCCCGGGCGGGACCTACGCTGGCGCCATGTCCTCACCGGCCCCCGCACCCGCTCCCGAGCTCGTCGTCGGCTTCGACCTGGACATGACCCTGATCAACACGGTGCCGGGCTTCGCGGCGACCCTGGAGGCGCTCGGCGCCGAGCTCGGCGTCGGCTTCCCGGTCGCCGAGCTGACCCGGAGGCTGGGCCCGCCGCTGGACGTGATCCTGCGGCCGCACCTCGCCGAGGAGGCCATCGGGCCCGCCGTCGACCGGTTCCGCGAGCTCTACGTCGACCACTCCATCACCCCGGTGCCGGTGCTGCCGGGCGCGCACGAGGCGCTCGCCGCCGTACGCCGCCACGGCGGCCGCGTCCTGGTCGTCACCGGCAAGTTCGCGCCCAACGCGCAGCGGCACGTCGACCACCTCGCCCTCGACGTCGACCACGTCGAGGGGACGGTGTGGGGGGTCGGCAAGGCCGACGTGCTGCGCCAGGAGGGTGCGTCGGTCTACGTCGGCGACCACGTGCACGACGTCGAGGGCGCGCTCGCGGCCGGTGTCGTCAGCGTCTCGGTGCTGACCGGCGGGTGCACCCGCGAGGAGCTGGTCGCCGCCGGCACCCACGTCGTCCTCGACAGCCTGGCCGACTTCCCGGGCTGGCTCGACGAGCACCTGGGCGTCGGCTGAGCGACGTCCCGCCGATGTCCACCGGCGCCAATCGGTTGGCGGCGTGTTGGCGGGTCGGCCTAGAGTTCGACCGCGATCGCGCAGGGCGGTCGTGCGGACGTGCGAGTAGAAGAGGTCAGGCCGTGCCCAGTGGCAAGGTGAAGTGGTTCGACGCCGACAAGGGGTTCGGGTTCCTGTCGCAGGACAGCGGCCCCGACGTCTACCTGCACGCCGACGCGCTCCCCGAGGGCATGACGACGATCAAGAACGGCACCCGCGTCGAGTTCGGCATCGCCCAGGGCCGGCGCGGCGACCAGGCGCTCCAGGTGCGCGTCGTCGACGCTCCCGCCTCGGTCTCGCGCAACAAGCGCAACGCCCAGCGCAAGGACCCCGAGCTGATGGTCACCATCGTCGAGGACCTGATCCGGCTGCTCGACGGCGTGGGCGAGACCTACCGCCACGGCCGGCACCCGGAGGCGAAGACCGCCAGGCCGACGGCCAAGCTGCTGCGCGCGCTGGCCGACGAGCTCGAGCTCTGACCCTCAGGCGGTCGCGGGCGCCGTACGCACCCGTCCCGGGCGGCTGAGGAACACGTAGACCGCCCACGCGAAGAGCACCCCGCACGCGATCCCGAGCCCGAGGCGCGGCATCAAGGGCATCGCGATGCCCACGAACCCGCCGACCACCCACGCCAGCTGGAGGGTGGTGTCGGAGCGGGCGAACGCGCTCGCCTGGATGCGCTCGGGGACGTCGCGCTGGATGGTGGAGTCGAGGGACAGCTTCGCCAGCGACTGCGCCAGCCCGGCCGTCAGGCCGAGCGCGACCAGCGACGGCAGGCCGTAGAACAGCGACGCGACGAGCACGACCAGCGCGTCGGCGGCCAGCGCGAGCACGACCGTCAGACTCGGGTCGATCTTCTTCAGGACCGAGCCGAGGGTGATGCCCAGGGTGTTGCCCAGTCCCGCGGCGCCGATGACGAGGCCGAGCAGCACCTCGGGCTTCCAGTCGCCGATCGGGTTGTCGCGCAGCAGGAAGGCCATGAACATCGTCAGGAACCCCGAGAGCCAGCGCGGACCGCAGTTGGCCCGCAGCGCGAAGGCCACCGCGGCCGGGATCGGGGTGCGAGGCCGCCGGCCCTTGCCGCCGGTCTCGGGCTGCCGGTCGCGGGCCGCGGGCATCAGCACGAGCGTGCCCTCCCCGACGCTCGAGTCGACGCGGCTCGGGAGCCGGATCGCCCAGATGGTCGCGACCACGAACAGCACGAAACCGTAGCGCAGTGACCACTCCGGCCCCGCCGTCGAGGCCAGCACGGCGATCGGGGCGGACAGCGCCGCGCCGACGACGCCGGCCAGCGACACCCGGGCGTTGGCCTTGACCAGCGTCAGGGTCGGGGGGACGAGTCGGGGTACGGCGGCGGCGCGCGTGACGCCGTACGCCTTGGACGCCACCAGGACGCCCAGCGCCGCGGGGAACAGCCAGTCGGACTCGGTCGCGACCGCCGTGGCCAGCACCCAGCACAGGAAGGCGCGGATGGCCATCGTGGAGCCGACCGCCCAGCGGCGGCCGTGGCTGAAGCGGTCGAGGAACGGACCGATGAGGGGCGCGACGATCGCGAACGGGAGCATCGTCAGGCCGAGGAACAGCGCCACCTGTCCGCGCGCCTCCCCGGTGGGCACCTGGAAGAACAGGGTGCCGGCCAGCGAGATCGCGACGGCCGCGTCGCCGGCGGCGTTGACGGCGTGCAGCGCGATCAGGCGGGACAGTCCGGACTCGCCGGCGCCCTCGGCCCGGGCGGCACGCCGCGCCGTACGCACGGTGTAGCGGCCGGCCCGGCCGGTGACCCGGGTGGCCCCGGCCACGCCGCGCCCGACACCGCGGCCCGCGGCTCGCACGCCCCGGCCGGCGCTCGCGAGCCGGTGCGGCGCGGTGGCGTCGCCGGGGGGCTCGTGGTCGGTGGTCATGGGCCAATCCTGCCGTGTGGGTGGAGTGCGGTGGTGCATCAGGCGTCCGTGTGGCAGGTCGAACTGACAGACCCGGTGGAGTTTGCGATGATGCGACGGTGATCGACCTCGACGAGACCTCGCCCGACGCCATCCTGGCCGCGGCCGTCGAGGACGCCCGAGCCGCCGTGCTCGAGCTGACGGGCGGCGGCGACGTCGGCGAGCACCTCGGGGTCCACCACGAGGACGAGCTCGTCGTCACCCACACCTTCGCCTGCACGCGACCGGGCTACGTCGGCTGGCACTGGTCGGTGACCGTCACCCGCGACGCCGACGCCACCCGGGCCACCGTCAACGAGGCCGTGCTGCTGCCCGGCTCCGACGCGATCGTCGCGCCATCCTGGGTGCCCTACAAGGAGCGCCTCCAGCCCGGCGACCTCTCCCCGGGCGACCTGCTCCCCGTCGAGGACGAGGACCCGCGCCTGGTCCCGACCTACCTCGTCGGCGACGACCCGCTCGACCCCGACGCCCGCGCGCAGGTGCGCCAGGTCGCGGGGGACCTCGGCCTCGGTCGCGTCCGCACGCTGTCGATCGAGGGCCGGGACATGGCGGCCGAGCGGTGGTACGCCGGCGACGGCGGTCCCGAGGCGCCGCTCGCGAAGAGCGCCCCCGACTCCTGCTGGTCGTGCGGCTTCCTGGTCCGGCTCGCCGGCCCGCTCTCCGACACCTTCGGCGTCTGCGCCAACGGCAACGCCAACGACGACGGCAAGGTCGTCACCCTCGACCACGGCTGTGGTGCGCACTCCGAGGTCAAGCTGGCCCGCAAGCAGCAGCCGATCCCGGTGCCCGACCACGTCTTCGACACGCTGACCGACGACGAGCTCGAGTCGCTCTAGCTAGTCGGCCTGGTCGGCGGACAGCACCCACACGGCGTAGTCGTCGTCCGGCGGGTGCAGCTCGTAGCTCCCGAACCGCCACACGACGCCGAGCCCCGCCGCCTCGACGTCCGCGACGAACTCGTCGGCGGGGTAGGTGCGGCTGCCGTTCTTGGTGCTGGCCAGCTCGAAGCCCGCCAGGATCCGACCACCCGGCGCGAGCAGCGACCGCAGGTGGGCGAGCACGTCGCGCTCGGTGTCCTCGCCGAGGTAGACCAGCACGTTGCCGACCACGACGACCAGGTCGAAGGGTTCGAGCGGCGGGATGGCGAGCGCCTCGTGGGGGAGCACCGGCAGGTCGGCGTACGTCGACCGCGACTGCTCCCGCAGGGCCGGGTCCGGCTCCGTGGCGACCACGTCGTGGCCCCGCGCCGCCAGCGCGGCGGCGATCCTGCCCATCCCGGAGCCGACGTCGAGGATGCGGGCGTGCCGCGGGACGAGGGCGTCGGCCAGCCGGGCCTCACCGGTGATGTCGGCGCCGTCGGCCACCAGGGCGGCGAAGTGCTGGCCGTAGCCGCGGTTGCCCTCGCCGACGAGCTCCCAGCGGGTCGGGGGGAGGCTCACGGCTCGACGAGCTCGGCGCGCGCCTTGCGGCGGCGGCGGCAGTACTCCAGGCCGAAGAGGCCCAGGCCGAAGCCGGCCAGGCAGGTCCACAGCCACCAGGTGCGGCCACTGTCCTGCAGGGCGTCGTAGAAGGGGAGGAGGGCGACGAAGGCGATCAGCCAGACGGCGACGCCGACCTCGGTGGTGCGCACGCCGTCGACGTCGAGCGGGGCGACCTGGGCCACGATGTAGGTGCGCTTGCCGATCTCGTGCTGGGTCTTCTGGTCGTCCCTCAGCTCCATGCGCTCAGGCTACCCGTGGACACCGGCGTGCAGCGACTCTCCTTTGTCAGGTAGATTACTCGACTAATGACAGTCCAGACCGCCCCCGCCCCTCCCGCCACGACCGCTCCGCAGTCAGGCGTGGCCTCCGGCCGCTCCCGCGTGCGCGGTTGGTTGCCGCACCTGCTCACCGTCGCGGTGCTGCTCGGCTCGTGGTGGCTGGTCACCCGGCTCGAGCTGGTCAAGCCGCTGTTCCTGCCCTCGCCGGGCGCCGTGTGGGACGCGTTCGTGCGGGCCAACACCGACCATCCGCTGAGCCCCGGGTCCGACCGGATCGTGCGCGGCGAGCAGAACTACTACCTGTGGGAGCACCTGGTCGCGAGCCTCCAGCGGATCGGGATCGGGGTGGGCGCCGCGGTCGTGTTCGCCGTACCCCTCGGACTGGTGATGGGGACCAGCCGCGTCATCGGCAACGTGCTCGAGCCCTACCTCAACTTCCTGCGCTCGCTGCCGCCGCTGGCCTACATCGGTCTGCTGATCGTGTGGTTCGGCATCGGCGACCAGTCGAAGATCTGGCTGCTCTTCCTCGCCGCGTTCCCGCCGATCGCGGTGGCCACCATCAGCGGCGTGCGGGGCGTGCGGACCGACCACGTGCTCGCCGCCCGGGCGCTCGGCGCCTCGCAACGGCAGATCATGACCGGCGTGCTGCTGCCGAGCACCCTGCCCGAGATCCTCACCGGCGTCCGGGTCGCCGTCGGCTTCGCCTGGACCACCGTCGTCGCCGCCGAGATCTCCAACGGCATCCCCGGCGTCGGCGGGCTGGCCTACCTCTCGGGCCAGCAGCTCAAGAGCCCGCTGGTCATCGCGTGCATCGCCGTCATCGGCCTCACCGCCATCGTCTTCGACCTGGGCCTCACGTGGCTCGAGCGCCGGCTCGTGCCCTGGCGCGGGCAGTCCTGACCACCCCTCGTCCACCCGAACGTCCCGCCCGGAAGCGAGCACCACACATGCGCCGTACCCCTGCCCTCACCCTCACCGCCGTCGCCGCGCTGGCCGTCCTGACCGGCTGCGTCGAGTCCGGCCGCGGCGACGACGCGTCGGCCACGTCCACCAACACCACGGCAACCGCGGCGGACTGCCCGTGGAAGCCCGACGAGTCGATCACCACCACCGCCCGCATCGCGTGGCAGGCCATCCCCAACGGCGACGTGATCGTCAAGGACCAGGGGATCCTCGAGGCCTGCATGCCCAACGCCACCATCGAGTGGAAGCAGGCCCCGTCGGGCGGCGACGTGCTCAAAGGCTACGGCTCGGGCGACTTCGACCTCGGGCTGATGGGCTCGGCACCGGCGGCCCGCGCCGCGTCGGCGCCGCTCGTCGACCAGGTCGACATCGACGTCGTGTGGATCCACGACGTCATCGGCGACGCCGAGTCGCTGGTCGCCAAGGACGCCACCGACGTCGCCGGGCTGAAGGGGAAAACGATCGCCGTCCCGTTCAGCAGCACCGCCCACTACTCCCTGCTCCAGGCGCTCGGGGAGGCCGGGCTCGACCCGAGCACGGACGTCGAGGTCATCAACCTCGAGCCCGAGGCGATGCCGGGCGCGTGGCAGGGCGAGATCGACGCCGCCTGGATCTGGGAGCCCGCGCAGACGCAGCTGCTCGACGCCGGCGGCACCCGCATCCTCTCGAGTGCGGACACCGCGAAGGAAGGTTTCCCGACCTTCGACGTCGGCACCGTCGACCACGCCTTCGCCGAGGCCAACCCGGAGTTCCTCGCCCAGTGGATCAAGGCGCAGGACCACGCCGTCGCGCTGATCGAGGACGACCCGACCGCCGCCGCCGAGTCGGTCGCGGCGGTGCTCGGCGTCAGCCCCGAGCAGGCCACCACCCAGCTCGGCGGGCTCGAGTTCGTCTCCGCCGCCGACCAGGCCGGACCCGACTACCTCGGCGGCCAGCTCGGCTCCGACCTCTTCTCGACCGCCACCTTCCTGCTCGAGCAGGGCGAGGTCGAGGCCGTGGGTGACAAGCAGGTCTACGCCGACCACGTCAGCCCGTCCTTCGCGGAGGCGGGCGCCCGGTGACCGCCACCGGCGTCCGGGTCGAGGCCCTCACCCACAGGTACGGCGACGCGCCGGTCCCCGCCCTGGGGCCGATCGACCTCACGATCGAGCGCGGCGAGCTCGTGGCCCTGGCCGGACCCTCCGGCTGCGGGAAGACCACGCTCCTGCGCCTGCTGGCCGGGTTCGTGCGGCCCGACGAGGGTCGGGTGCTCGTCGGCGGCGAGGAGATCCGCGGGCCCGGTGCCGAGCGGGGCGTCGTCTTCCAGGCGCCCAACCTGTTCCCGTGGCTCAGTGTCGCGGGCAACGTCGGGCTCGGTCCGAAGTTCGCCGGGATCGCGCCAGAGGTGCGGGACGCGACGGTCCGGCGCCACCTCGAGCTGGTCGGCCTGGCGGACTACGGCCGGCACCGGCCGTACGAGCTCTCGGGCGGGATGCAGCAGCGCGCCCAGATCGCCCGCGTGCTGGCCGCCGACCCCGACATCGTGCTGATGGACGAGCCGTTCGGCGCCCTCGACGCCATCACCCGCGAGCGGCTCCAGGAGGAGCTGCTCGAGATCTGGCGCGCGACCGGCAAGACGATCCTCTTCATCACCCACAGCGTCGACGAGGCCGTGTTCCTGGGCTCCCGCGTCATGGTGATGAGCCCGCGGCCCGGTCGGATCGTGCTCGACGAGTCGGCCGTCTTCGGCAGTGGCGAGCGGGTCCCGGTCGCCGAGATCCGCGGGCTCCCCGACTACCAGGCGCTCTGCGGCCGGGTGCGCGACGCCCTGGAGGTGCGGGCCCCTGCGTCCTGACCGTGTCGCGCAACACCACTGAAACGCGGGCTCTGCCACAATCACGCCCGTGACGGTCAAGGGCGGCGGCATCGACGGCTTCTTCAAGATCGCCGAACGGGGATCGAGCATCGGGACGGAGGTGCGCGGCGGCCTCGTCACCTTCCTGACGATGGCCTACATCGTCGTGCTCAACCCATTGATCCTCGGCTTCGTCCCCGACTCGACCGGGACCTTCCTCGGCGGCGGCACCGAGCCCGGCAGCGGGATCCCGGCCATCGCGGCCGGCACGGCGCTGGTCGCCGGACTGCTCACCATCCTGATGGGCGGCCTCGCCAACTTCCCGCTCGCGCTGGCGACCGGCCTCGGGCTGAACGCGTTCGTCGCCAACTCCATCGCCCGCGTCTCGACGTGGGGCGACGCGATGGGCCTGGTCGTGCTCGAGGGCATCGTGATCCTCGCGCTGGTGCTGACCGGCTTCCGCAAGGCGGTCTTCCACGCCGTACCCCAGCAGCTCAAGGTCGCGATCTCGGTCGGGATCGGCCTGTTCATCGCCCTGATCGGTTTCGTCGACGCGCGCTTCGTCACCCGCATCCCCGACGCCTACCAGACCACCGTGCCCGTCCAGCTCGGCGCCGACGGGCACCTCGTCGGCTGGCCGGTGCTGGTGTTCTGCCTGGGCCTGCTGCTGATGATCGGCCTGTGGGTCCGCCGGGTGCGGGGCGCCATCTTGATCTCGATCCTGGCCAGCACCGTGCTCGCGGTCGTCATCGAGGCGGTGGGCGACCTCGGTCCGGCGTCGGCCGACAACCCGGGCGGCTGGTCGCTGAGCGTGCCCTCCCTGAGCGGCGACCTCGTCGGCCTGCCGTCCTTCGACACCCTCGGCGAGGTGGATCTCTTCGGCGCGTTCAGCTCCGTGGAGGGCGGCGTGCTCGCCGCGCTGCTGCTGGTCTTCTCGCTGCTGCTCGCCGACTTCTTCGACACGATGGGCACGATGACGGCGATCGGCGCCGAGGCCGGGCTCAACGACGAGGCGGGCACGCCGGAGAACGCGCAGCGGATCCTGGTCGTCGACTCGGTCGCGGCCATCGCGGGCGGCGCGGCCGGCGTCTCCTCCAACACCTCCTACATCGAGTCGGCCTCCGGGGTCGGAGAGGGAGCCCGTACGGGCCTGGCCTCCGTCGTCACCGGTGTGCTGTTCCTGCTCGCGATGTTCGTGACCCCGCTCGTCGCGGCCATCCCGTCCGAGGCCGCCGTGCCCGCGCTGGTGCTCGTCGGCTTCCTGATGATGCAGCAGGTCACCGAGATCGACTGGCGTGACGTCGAGATCGCCATCCCCGCGTTCCTCACCGTCGTGCTGATGCCCTTCACCTACTCCATCAGCGTCGGCATCGGCGCCGGCTTCGTGGCCCACGTCCTGATCAAGGTCGTGACCGGCAAGGTGCGCGAGGTGCACCCGCTCATGTGGATCGTCGCCGGTCTCTTCGTCGTCTACTTCGCCTACTCGCCGATCAGCGGCTGGCTCTCCTGACGGTTTCGCCTCCTTCGGTTTCCCCGGGTAGCCGGGGAAACCCAGACTTCGGGGGGCAAGCAAACCCCCAGAAGTTCACATTTCCCGCGCGGAGTCCGGGCGCGCCGGCGACATCGCCGCCGGAATACTTAGCAGAACTAATGAGTTATGCTAAGCATCATGCCCACCACCCAAGCCGTCGTCCGCACCGATGCGGGGCTCGCCGCCGAGCTCCGGGTCGGTGTCATGCGCCTGCGGCGCCGCCTCGCCGGTGAGCGTCACCCCGACAACGACCTGAGCCTCGGCCAGATGGCCGTGCTCGGGCTTCTGCTGCGGCGCGGCGACCTGACCATCGGCGAGCTCGCCCGCCTCGAACGCGTGCAGCCCCCGTCGATGACCCGCACCGTGACGTGCCTCGAGGAGCTCGGCAACGTCACCCGGCGCCCCCACGAGACCGACGGTCGCGTGGTCGTCGTCGCGCTGACCGAGCACGGCCGCGAGGTCGTGCTGGCCGACCGCAAGCGTCGCGACGCCTGGCTGGCCGTGCAGCTCACCCACCTGACCGCCGAGGAGCGCGACGCCCTGCGCCGGGCCGCGCCCATCCTCGACCGCCTCTCGCAGGCCGACTGACCAACCACGAGAAGGAGCACGAACACAGACTTGAGTCCCACCTTCCGCTCACTGCACAACCCGAACTACCGCCTGTACGCCGCGGGCGGGGTCGTCTCCAACACCGGCACGTGGATGCAGCGGGTCGCCCAGGACTGGCTCGTCCTCCAGCTGACCGCCAGCTCGGGCGCTGCGCTCGGCATCACCACCGGCCTGCAGTTCCTGCCGTTCCTGCTCCTCGGCCCGTTCACCGGTCTGGTCGCCGACCGGATGCCCAAGCAGCGACTGCTCCAGATGACCAACCTCGGCATGGCCCTGCCGGCCGTTGTCCTCGGCCTGCTGGCCGTCACCGGCACCGCCGAGATCTGGCACGTCTACGTCCTGGCCTTCGTGCTCGGCCTCGCCTCGGCCTTCGACGCCCCGGCCCGCCAGTCCTTCGTCTCGGAGATCGTCGAGCCCGACGACCTGACCAACGCCGTCGGCCTCAACTCCGCCAGCTTCAACGCCGCCCGCCTGGTCGGACCCGGCCTCGCCGGCGTGCTGATCGCCGCCTTCGGCGGGGGAGCGGTCGCCACCGGTTGGGTGATCCTGCTCAACGGCATCTCCTACGTCGCACCGATCCTCGCCCTGCGAGGCATGGACGCCAGCCGCCTCGACTCCCCTGAGCTCACGCGGCCCGGCCCGGGCGCGATCCGCGAGGGGTTCGCCTACGTCCGGGCCCGCCCCGACCTCCTCCTGATCCTCGCCATCGTCTTCTCCGCGGGCACCTTCGGGCTCAACTTCCAGATGACCAGTGCGCTGATGGCGACCGAGGTCTTCGACAAGGGCCCGACCGAGTACGGCCTCCTCGGCACCTTCCTCGCGGTCGGCTCGCTCAGCGGCGCGCTGCTAGCGGCCCGTCGCGAGCGCGTGCGCCAGCGGCTGGTGATCGTGGCCGGACTGGCTTTCGGGGTGCTGGTGACGCTGTCCGGCCTGATGCCGTCGTACGTCGCCTTCGCGATCATGGCGCCGCTCGTCGGCCTCTCCGCGCTGACCCTGATCACCAGCGCGAACGCCTACATGCAGCTCCACCTCGAGCCCGGCGTGCGGGGGCGGGTGATGGCCCTCTACATGATGATCTTCATGGGCGGCACCCCGTTCGGCGCGCCGATCATCGGCTGGATCGGCGAGGCGTTCGGCGCCCGCTGGACCCTCGTCCTGGGCGGGCTGCTGACGATCGCGGGCATCGCCGGCGCGAGCCTGCTGTTCGCCCGGGCGAGGGGCGTGCGGTTCTCGGACCTGCACGCCCACCCGGCGGCGTACGAAACGACCGCTTGATCGCAGTCAAGCACCGACGCCCGGCGTTTTGACCGCTCATGGGCCCCCCGGTAGATTGACTCCTCGTGTTTGTGCTGCCCTCAGGCATGCCCTGACCAGCCCCCACACACAACACCCGCGTGGTCCTCGTGACCCGCGGCCGGGCACCCCCGCCGAGAGGCGGAGTTCCCGACACGACCCGCCTCGGCAGAGCGCCGTCGCGAGAGATCTGACCAAGAAAGGGAACCACTCGGTGCCCACCATTCAGCAGCTGGTCCGCAAGGGCCGTCAGGACAAGGTGTCGAAGTCCAAGACGCCTGCCCTCAAGGGATCCCCGCAGCGCCGCGGCGTCTGCACCCGCGTCTACACGACCACCCCGAAGAAGCCCAACTCCGCCCTCCGCAAGGTCGCCCGCGTGCGCCTGAGCTCCGGCGTCGAGGTCACGGCCTACATCCCGGGCGTCGGCCACAACCTGCAGGAGCACTCGATCGTGCTCGTGCGCGGCGGCCGTGTGAAGGACCTTCCCGGTGTCCGCTACAAGATCATCCGCGGCACGCTCGACACCCAGGGTGTCAAGAACCGCAAGCAGGCCCGCAGCCGCTACGGCGCGAAGAAGGAGAAGTAATGCCTCGCAAGGGTCCCGCGCCGAAGCGCCCCCTCGTCGTCGACCCGGTCTACGGTTCGCAGGTCGTCACCCAGCTCGTCAGCAAGGTCCTCCAGGACGGCAAGAAGGCTGTTGCCCAGCGCATCGTCTACACCGCCCTCGAGGGTTGCCGCGAGAAGACCGGCACCGACCCGGTCGTCACGCTCAAGCGCGCGCTCGACAACGTGAAGCCGGCCATCGAGGTCAAGTCCCGCCGCGTCGGCGGTGCGACCTACCAGGTCCCCGTTGAGGTCAAGACCAACCGCCAGACCACGCTGGCCCTGCGCTGGCTCGTCGGCTACGCCTCGGACCGTCGTGAGAAGACGATGGCCGAGCGCCTGATGAACGAGATCCTCGACGCCTCCAACGGCCTCGGTGCCGCGGTGAAGAAGCGCGAGGACACGCACAAGATGGCCGAGTCCAACAAGGCCTTCGCCCACTACCGCTGGTGATCGGTGCGGGGCTCCGCTGACGGAGCCCCGCCCCTCCCGCCAACAACCCCACCAACTCTTACGAGGGACTGAGACATTCAGTGGCTGTCGACATCACCACCGACCTGAACAAGGTCCGCAACATCGGCATCATGGCGCACATCGATGCCGGCAAGACCACCACCACCGAGCGCATCCTCTTCTACACCGGCATCAGCTACAAGATCGGTGAGGTCCACGACGGCGCAGCCACGATGGACTGGATGGAGCAGGAGCAGGAGCGTGGCATCACGATCACCTCCGCCGCGACGACCTGCTGGTGGAAGAACCACCAGATCAACATCATCGACACCCCCGGCCACGTGGACTTCACGGCCGAGGTCGAGCGCTCGCTGCGCGTCCTCGACGGCGCCGTGGCGGTCTTCGACGGTGTCGCCGGTGTCGAGCCGCAGACGATGACGGTGTGGCGCCAGGCCAACAAGTACTCCGTGCCCCGCATGTGCTTCGTCAACAAGCTCGACCGCACGGGCGCGGACTTCTTCCGCTGCGTCGACATGATGGTCGAGCGCCTCAACTCCACCCCGCTCGTGCTGCAGCTGCCGATCGGCGCCGAGTCCGAGTTCCTCGGGGTGATCGACCTCGTCGGCATGCGTGCCCTGACCTGGCGTGGCGAGACCACGATGGGTGAGGACTACGAGGTCGAGGAGATCCCGGCCGAGCTCGCCGAGCAGGCCGCGGAGTACCGCGAGAAGCTCCTGGAGACGCTGGCCGAGGCCGACGACGACGTGATGGAGAAGTTCCTCGAGGAGCACGAGTTCACCGTCGAGGAGCTCGAGGCCGCGATCCGTCGCGCCACCCTCGCCGACAAGCTCAACCCGGTCCTGTGTGGCACCGCGTTCAAGAACAAGGGCGTCCAGCCCCTGCTCGACGCCGTGGTGAAGTACCTCCCCTCGCCGCTCGACATCGACGGCATCCAGGGCCACTCGGTCAAGGACGAGGACGAGGTCATCGTCCGCCAGCCCTCCGACGACGAGCCGTTCTCTGGCCTCGCCTACAAGATCGCCTCCGACCCGCACCTCGGCAAGCTGATCTACGTCCGCGTCTACTCCGGCAAGCTCGAGGCCGGCGCGTCCGTGATCAACTCGGTCAACGGTCGCAAGGAGCGGATCGGCAAGGTCTACCAGATGCACGCCAACAAGCGCGAGGAGATCGCGTCGGTCGGCGCCGGCCAGATCGTGGCCGTCATGGGCCTCAAGGACACCAAGACGGGCCACACCCTGTGCGACCCCGCCAACCCGGTGGTCCTCGAGTCGATGACCTTCCCGGCCCCGGTGATCGAGGTCGCCATCGAGCCGAAGACGAAGTCCGACCAGGAGAAGCTGGGCACCGCGATCCAGCGCCTCTCCGACGAGGACCCGACCTTCACGGTCAAGGCGGACGAGGAGACCGGCCAGACGATCATCGCCGGCATGGGCGAGCTCCACCTGGAGATCCTCGTCGACCGGATGAAGCGCGAGTTCCGCGTCGAGGCCACCGTCGGCAAGCCGCAGGTCGCCTACCGCGAGACCATCCGCAACACGGTCGAGAAGCACTCCTACACCCACAAGAAGCAGACGGGTGGCTCGGGTCAGTTCGCCAAGGTCGTCATCAACCTCGGTCCGAACATCGACCCCGAGACCGGCGTCGGCGCGGGCTACGAGTTCGTCAACAACGTGTCCGGTGGTCGCGTGCCGAAGGAGTACATCCCCTCGGTCGACCAGGGTGGCCAGGAGGCCATGGAGTTCGGCGTCCTCGCCGGCTACCCGATGGTGGACGTGAAGTTCTCGCTGGAGGACGGCGCCTACCACGACGTCGACTCCTCGGAGCTCGCGTTCAAGATCGCCGGCAACCAGGCCTTCAAGGAGGCCGCGCGTCGCGCCAAGCCGGTGCTGCTCGAGCCGATGTTCGCCGTCGAGGTGACCACCCCCGAGAGCTTCCTCGGCACGGTCATCGGTGACATCAACTCGCGCCGCGGCCAGATCCAGGCCCAGGAGGAGCGTCACGGCGACATGGTCGTCAGCGCCCTTGTGCCGCTCTCCGAGATGTTCGGGTACGTTGGCGACCTGAGGTCGAAGACCTCCGGCCAGGCGTCGTACTCGATGGAGTTCGACTCCTACGCCGAGGTTCCTTCGAACATCGCCGAAGAGATCGTCAAGAAGGTCCGCGGCGAGTAGTCGCCACGGGCCTGGGCCGATCACCAGGCCCCCCAGCACCACCAGTTCCACACCCATGAGTTCACGTACAAACCCAACCAGGAGGAGCCCCAGTGGCTAAGGCGAAGTTCGAGCGGACCAAGCCGCACGTCAACATCGGCACCATCGGTCACATCGACCATGGCAAGACCACGTTGACCGCAGCAATCACCAAGGTGCTGCACGACGCGTACCCCGACCTCAACGAGGCGTCGGCGTTCGACCAGATCGACAAGGCGCCCGAAGAGCGCCAGCGCGGTATCACCATCTCGATCGCGCACGTCGAGTACCAGACCGAGGCGCGCCACTACGCGCACGTCGACTGCCCGGGTCACGCCGACTACATCAAGAACATGATCACCGGCGCGGCCCAGATGGACGGCGCGATCCTCGTGGTCGCCGCCACCGACGGCCCGATGCCGCAGACGCGTGAGCACGTGCTGCTCGCCCGCCAGGTCGGTGTCCCCGCCCTGGTCGTCGCGCTCAACAAGTGCGACATGGTCGACGACGAGGAGCTCATCGAGCTCGTCGAGATGGAGGTGCGCGAGCTCCTCTCCGAGTACGAGTTCGACGGCGACAACATCCCCGTCGTGCGCGTTGCCGCCTTCCCGGCGCTCCAGGGCGACGAGAAGTGGGGCCAGTCGGTCCTCGAGCTCATGTCCGCCGTCGACGAGGCCATCCCCACCCCGGCCCGTGAGACCGACAAGCCCTTCCTCATGCCCGTCGAGGACGTCTTCACGATCACCGGTCGTGGCACCGTCATCACCGGTCGCATCGAGCGCGGCATCGTCAAGGTGAACGAGGAGGTCGAGATCATCGGCATCCGCGACACCGCCCAGAAGTCGACCGTCACCGGCGTCGAGATGTTCCGCAAGCTGCTCGACGAGGGCCAGGCCGGCGAGAACGTCGGACTCCTGCTCCGTGGCACCAAGCGCGAGGACATCGAGCGCGGCATGGTCGTCATCAAGCCGGGCACCACCACGCCTCACACCAACTTCGAGGCGAACGTCTACATCCTCAGCAAGGACGAGGGCGGCCGTCACACGCCGTTCTTCAACAACTACCGTCCCCAGTTCTACTTCCGTACGACTGACGTGACCGGTGTTGTGACCCTGCCCGAGGGCACCGAGATGGTCATGCCCGGCGACAACACCGAGATGACCGTCGAGCTGATCCAGCCCATCGCCATGGACGAGGGTCTGCGTTTCGCCATCCGCGAGGGTGGCCGCACCGTCGGCGCCGGTCGCGTCACCAAGATCACCAAGTGATCCTCGCTCGTCCCTGACGAGCACCAGCACCATCGCGAGGCCCCACTCCTGCGGGAGTGGGGCCTCGTGGCGTCTTCCCCGGTCTCAGGTGAGGGCGGTCAGGACGTCGGGCCAGTGGGCGGCCAGCGTCGCGAGGTGGGTGGTGCCGGGACGTACGACGACGTCCGCGCCCGCGATCCGTCCGGCCCACCACGCGGCGCCCGGCAGCGCCCGCTGGTCGGCCTCGCCGTACCAGAGGTGCGTCCGGCAGGCGATCGAGGCGAGGTCCACGGTCCACGGCTGGTGGAGGAGCGCGGCGTCGCGCAGGAACCCGTGGTGGTCGACCAGCGCCTCGCGTGCCGAGGCGGCCACGTCGGCAACGGGAAGGGCCCGGACGAGAGCGGCGTCCTGGTCGGGCAAGGAGGCCGCCCACCTCCCGGCGAGGGCCGCGTCGTCGGGGTCGGACACCTCGATCGCGGCCGCCCACGCCGAGAACTCGGGGCGGACGCGCTCCATCGCCTCCTCGACCGGCTCCGTGGCGGTCCCCTCCATCGGGAGGGTGGCCACGATCCCCAGCGCCCCGGAACGGTCGGGATGGCGGGCGGCGAACGCTGCGGCGTACGCACCGCCGACAGACATCCCGAGCGCGGCGACGTCGGCGATGTCGAGCACGTCGAGAACGGCGGCCGCGTCGTCGGCGACCGAGGCGTGCGTCGAGGCCGCGCGTGACGACCGGCCGTAGCCGGGGCGGTTGACGCACAGCAGGCGGACGCCCACCTCGCGGGCCGCGCCGGCCCCGGACCGCGCTGCCCAGCGGGTGTCCGGGCAGCCGTGGAAGAACAGCACGACCGGTCCCTCGTCCGCGCCGCCGAGCCAGAGCTGCGCCTGCCGGCCGTCGGGCAGCGTGACGATCTCCACCCGCCCAACCTAGGTGAGCCGACGGTGCCCGCGCCGCCGTCGGCTGCGAGAATCCTGGCGTGAACGACGCCCGCCCCGCCCGACCCCACCACAAGCTGACCGAGGACGGTCGTCGGATGCGGGAGGTGCTGACCTACTCGCGGCGGGGGAGCCGGTTCACGCCCAGGCAGGCGGCCGGCTGGGCGGCGCACCAGGCCGACTGGGTCATCCCGGACGAGGCGGTCGACAAGCCGGGCTTCGAGCTCGCGAGCTGGTGGGATCGCGAGGCCCCCCTGGTCGTCGAGATCGGTTCGGGCATCGGCGAGGCCACGGCGGCGCTGGCGCGGACCCGGCCCGAGGTCAACATCCTGGCCTTCGAGGTCTGGCTGCCCGGGATCGCCGACGCGCTGTCCAAGGTCGCGGAGGCGGGTGCCGACAACCTGCGGTTCTGCGGCGTCGACGCCGTCTGGTCGCTGGAGCACCTGCTGGGTCCCGGCAGCATCAGCGAGCTGTGGACGTTCTTCCCCGACCCGTGGCACAAGACGAAGCACCACAAGCGCCGGCTGGTCACGCCGCCCCACGCCGCCCTCGTCGCGAGCCGGCTCGCGCCCGGCGCGGTCTGGCGGCTGGCGACCGACTGGGCGGAGTACGCCGCCCAGATGAAGGAGGTCCTCGACGCCGAGCCGCTGCTCGAGGGCGGGGTCGTCGAGCGCTGGGCCGAGCGCCCGATCACGCGCTTCGAGCGCAAGGGGCTCGACAAGGACCGCACCATCACCGACCTGGCCTACACCCGGGTGTAGCGGGAGTGGCAGGACTTCGGCGTCTCGTGGCAAGGAACCGGGCGACGGGTCGCGGCGGCGAGAAATAGAGTCCTCCCATGACGGCCACCCAGGAGACCGGCACGAGGAGGGGCATCCACCCCGCCTGGTGGGTCGCGGCCGTCACGATGGCGTCGCTGATGGCCGCGGCCGGCTTCCGGTCCTCGACCGGCGCGCTGCTCGTGCCGCTCGAGGAGGACTTCGGCTGGTCGCGAGCGACCACCAGCGGCGCGGTCAGCCTCAACCTCATCGTCTACGGCCTGACCGCTCCCTTCGCGGCGGCGCTCATGGAGCGGTTCGGCGTACGCCGCGTGGTGGCCGCGTCCCTGGCGCTGGTCGCGGTCGGCAGCGGCCTGACCCTGGTGATGACCAGCCCGTGGCAGCTGTGGCTGCTGTGGGGCTTCGCGATCGGCATCGGCACGGGGTCGCTGGCGCTGGTCTTCGGTGCGGTCGTGGCCAACCGCTGGTTCGTGAAGCACCGCGGCGTCGTGGTGGGGGTCTTCTCCGCCGCCAGCTCCACCGGCCAGCTGGTCTTCCTGCCCGCCATCGCCAACCTCGCGGAGGGTCCGGGCTGGCGCTGGGCCGCCGCCCTGACCACCGCCTTCTCGGCGGTGCTCGTGCCGTTCGTGTGGTGGCTGCTGCGTGACCACCCGAGCGACATCGGCACCACGGCGTACGGCGCTCCCACACCGCTGCCCCGCCCGGCCCCGCCGACCCGCAGCGCCGCCCGGGTGGCGCTCGACGCGCTGCGGGAGAACACTGGCAACCGGACGTTCTGGATCCTCTTCGGGACCTCCTGGATCTGCGGGTGGTCGACCAACGGCCTGATCGGCACCCACTTCATCCCCGCAGCCCACGACCACGGGATGCCGGCCTCGACCAGCGCCGGCCTGCTCGCCCTGATCGGGGTCTTCGACATCGTCGGCACCATCGCGAGCGGGTGGCTCACCGACCGCGTCGACAGCCGCTACCTGCTCTGCGGCTACTACTTCTTCCGGGGGCTCTCCCTGCTCGGGGTGCCGTGGCTGCTCGGCCCGCACGTCCACCCGAGCCTGTTCCTCTTCATCCTCTTCTACGGCCTCGACTGGGTGGCCACGGTGCCGCCGACGGTGGCCCTGTGCCGCCAGCACTTCGGGATCGAGAAGGCGAGCGTGGTGTTCGGCTGGGTGTTCGCCGCGCACATGGTGGGCGCCGGCGTCGCGGCGAGCTTCGCCGGCTGGGTCCGCGAGTGGCGGGGCGACTACTTCGGGGCGTGGCTGACCGCCGGGGCACTGTGCCTGCTCGCGGCCCTGGCGTGCCTGATGATCCCGCGCCGCGGCGTCACTGCGGAGGCCTGAACCGCAGTCCGGCCTCCTCGAGCAACGACTCCACGCACAGCCGCTCGGCCTCGCGATCGGTGCCTGCCGGGAGCCCGGTGAGGGTGTCCGGCAGCCCGAGGGCCAGGCAGGCCTGCGCCAGCGCGTCGTCGTACGCCGCGGTCGCGGCGCTGCGACGGACCTGGCTCGTGCCGGGAGGGACCGCGAGGGTCGCGGCCCGGAGACGGGTGAGGTCGGCGACCAGTCGCTCGATCGGGGGACCGCCCGGGACCGTCGGGCCCGGCAGGTGCCGACGGACGAACAGCCGGGCGGCGCTGCCGTAGAACACCACCCAGAGCACGAGCGCCAGCATGGCCGTGATGGCGGCGATGGCCAGCAGCCCGGGCACCGGACTCAGCGCCCGCCGACCAGCCGTGTGCGCATGGCGTCCTCACGCGCGAGCCGCGCCGAGTCCCGCTCGCGGCGCGAGGCGATGACGGCGGCCAGGAAGTCCTGGGGTGCGGTGCCCGCTGGCGGCGGCGGTGCGACGTACGCCCCGACCTCGGCCGCGAGCCGGGACCCGAGGTCGTGGCGGGTGGCCGGGTCGAGGCTCGCTGCCCGGCCGAGGTACTGCCGCACGGCGAGCGCCAGCCCCGTCGGCAGGGAGGCCATGTCGGCCCCGCGCGCCCATCCCGCGAGGTGGGCGGGGAGCAGGGCCGGCGCGGCGAGCCGGAGGCGCACGCGCTCGCGGACGACGTAGGTCCCCGCGGCGTGGTCGCCGAACCGCTGCCCCCTGGCCGAGAGCATCGCGCAGAAGAAGGCCGGCGCGCCGCTGAAGGCGTAGATCTCGACGAAGCCGATCAGGGCCCGCACGAACGCGTGCTGGAACGAGATCGGCCCGGCGTCGTCGCGGACCGTGCGCAACCCGCAGGCCAGCTTGCCCAACGAGCGACCCCGGGTGAGGGTCTCGACGGTCGTGGGGACGACGAGGAAGACGGTGACCAGGGTCCCGACCAGCGCCACGTGCGCGAGCGCGCCGTCGCTGCGCAGCGCGGCGATGCCGAAGGTCAGGAACACCACGACCAGCAGCACCACCGTGACGACGGCGTCGATCAGCCCGCTCCCGATCCGCGAGCCCAGGCTCGCGGGCGGCAGGTCGAGCGCGACGGCCTCGCCGGTGACGTGGTCATCGGCGGTCAGGCTGGCGAAGGCGGGACCGGAGGCTGGCATCGCGGTCAGCATAGGCTGGCGCCGTGGACCTCGACGCGTACGTGCTGGCGCACCACGCGCAATGGGCGCGACTCGAGGAGCTGACGGCGCAGCGGCGCCTCGACGGCGAGCAGAACGACGAGCTCGTCGACCTCTACCAGCGCGTCGCCACCCACCTCTCGGTCGTGCGCACCTCGGCCCCCGACGCGGCCCTGATCGCCTACCTGTCCTCGATCCTGGCGCGCGCCCGGCTGCGCACCGTCGGCACCCGCGCGACGACCTGGGGCAGCGTGGGCAGCTTCTTCGTCGACCGGTTCCCGGCCGCGCTCTACCGGCTGCGCTGGTGGTGGATCTCGACGCTGGTCGCCAACGTCGTGGTGACCGGCGTGATGATGTGGTGGCTGCTCCAGCACCCGGCCGTCGAGCAGGGCCTGCTGTCGCCGGCGGAGATCGACCAGCTGGTCCGCCACGACTTCGAGGACTACTACAGCGAGTACGCCGCCTCGCACTTCGCCGCCCAGGTGTGGATCAACAACGCCTGGGTCGCGGCGCTCTGCATCGCCCTCGGCGTGCTGGGGGCGCCGGTGGTCTACCTGCTGTTCCAGAACGTCTCGAACCTCGCGATCATCGGCTCGATCATGATCCGCCACGACCACGCCGCCCACTTCTGGGGCCTCATCAGTCCGCACGGGCTGCTCGAGCTGACGGCCGTGTTCGTGGCGGGCGGCGTGGGCCTGCGGCTGTTCTGGTCGTGGGTCGCGCCGGGTGACCTGACGCGCGGGCAGTCGATGGCGCGCGAGGGGCGCACTGCCGGCACCGTCGCGCTGGGGCTGGTCGTGGTGCTCTTCGTCAGCGGGGTCATCGAGGCGTTCGTGACACCCTCGGGGCTGCCCACCGAGGTGCGTGTCGGCATCGGGGTCGTGGCCGAGCTCGCCTTCTTCGCCTACGTGTTCGTCGTGGGACGCAACGCCGTCGCGCGTGGCCACACCGGCGACATCGACGCGGCGCTGCTCGAGGACCGGGTCGCGCCCCAGGCGTAGGCGGGCGTGCGCGGCGTCCCTCAGAGCAGGCCGCGCGCCTTGAGGGCGAGGTAGTGGTCGGCGAGCGCCGGCGGCAGCCGTTCGGCGTCGGTGTCGACGACGTCGACCCCCAGCGCGGTCAGGATCTCGCCGGCCCGGCGGCGCTGCTGCAGGACCTGCGCGGCCGCCGCTGCGGCGTACACCTCGGGCAGCGTCTCGCGCTGCTCGCGCATCGCGCCCAGCGCCGGGTCCTGCACGGAGGCGACCACGACCCGATGGTGCTTGAGCAGGGCCGGCAGCACGGGCAGCAGGCTCTCGACGACCGACGCCGGCTCGAGCGGCGTGAGCAGCACGACGAGCGCGCGGTGGCGGCCGAGGTGGTTGACCGCGCCCGCGAGCCCCGCCCAGTCGGCCTCGGCGATGACCGGGTCGAGGTCGGCCATCGCGTCCTGGAGGGTGGCCGCGATGTCGCGTGCGCCGGCGGCGCGGACCCGGGCCCGGACCTGGCGGTCGCCCGCGATGAAGTCGACGCGGTCGCCGGCCCGCGCGGCCAACGCGGCGAGCAGCAGCGCCGCGTCCATCGCCGAGTCGAGCCGGGGCACGTCGCCGATCCGGGCGGCGGAGACGCGGGACGTGTCGAGCACCAGGACCACGCGGCGGTCGCGCTCGGGCTGCCAGGTGCGGACCACGACGTGGGTGTTGCGGGCGCTGGCTCGCCAGTCGATGGAGCGTACGTCGTCGCCGCGGACGTACTCCCGCAGCGAGTCGAACTCGGTGCCGGCGCCGCGGATCCGCACCGCGGACCGGCCGTCGAGCTCGCGCAGGCGAGCCAGCCGCGAGGGCAGGTGCTTGCGCGACTCGAACGGCGGCAGCGAGCGGACCGCGCCCGGCACGTCCAGCGTCGTCTGCCGCGCCGCCAGCCCGAGCGGGCCGGCGATCCGGACCGTGACGCCGAGGGCACGGAGGTCGCCGCGCCGGCGCGGACGCAGCGCGGTGGTCAGCCGGGTGGCGTCGCCGCCGGCCAGGTGGACCCGGTGGCGGTTGCCGCTCGCCCCCGCGGTGGGCTGCCAGGCGTCGCGGACGAGGGCGCGCACGCTCCGTGTCCCGGGGTTGGTCACGGTGAGCAGCGACTGGGCGTCGTGCCCCAACCGCACCGGACCCATCCCGGCGCGCCGCACCTCCAGGCTCGCCGGACGCACGGCCAGCCACCAGTCGGCCAGCGTCACGAGCGCCACCAGCAGCAGCCAGGCCCACACGGTGCCCAGCCCGGGGCGCAGCACCACCGGCACCAGGCCGAGGGCCAGGAGCAGCGGGACGCGTCCGGTGATGACCATCAGGCAGCCGGGTTCAGCGGGGGACGGGGACGGAGTTGAGCGCGGAGGTCAGCACGGCGCCGACGTCGACGCCCTCGAGCTCGGCCTCGGGTCGCAGGCCCAGGCGGTGGACGAGGGTGGCGTGCGCGAGCGCCTTCACGTCGTCGGGCGTCACGAAGTCGCGACCCGTCAGCCACGCCCAGGCGCGGGAGGTGCGCATCAGGGCGGTGGCCCCGCGCGGCGAGACCCCGAGCGAGAGCGACGGGGACTCGCGGGTGGCGCGCGCGATGTCGACGATGTAGCCGGTGACCTCGGGCGAGACCTGCACGGCGCGCACGGCGGCTTGCCCCGCCTCGATGTCCGCCGGTCCGGCGACGGCGCGGACGCCGGCGCCGGCGACGTCGCGCGGGTCGAAGCCGGCCGCGTGGCGGGTCAGGATCTCGAGCTCGGCGTCGCGCTGGGGGATCGGCAGCACGATCTTGAGCAGGAACCGGTCGAGCTGGGCCTCGGGCAGCGGGTAGGTGCCCTCGTACTCGACCGGGTTCTGGGTGGCCGCGACCAGGAAGGGGCGCGGCAGGCGCCGCGAGACGCCGTCGACGGAGACCTGCCCCTCCTCCATCGCCTCGAGCAGCGCCGACTGCGTCTTGGGCGGCGTCCGGTTGATCTCGTCGGCCAGCAGCAGGTTGGTGAACAGCGGTCCCTCGCGGAAGCTCAGCTCGCCGGCGCGGCCGTCGATCACCATCGACCCGGTGATGTCGCCGGGCATCAGGTCGGGGGTGAACTGCACGCGCCGGGTCTCGACGTCGAGCGACTCGGCCAGGGTGCGGGCCAGCAGGGTCTTGGCCACCCCGGGCACACCCTCCATCAGCACGTGCCCGCCGCACAGCAGCGCCACGAGCAGGCCCGACACGGCGGCGTCCTGGCCGACCACGGCCTTCGCGACCTCGGTGCGGACCTCGGCGAGCCGCTCCCGCGCGGCCCGGTGGTCGGGGGCGGGGCTCTTCGGGCTGTCGGGGCCCTCGGTGGTCTCGTCGGTGGTGGTCATGTGCGGCGTACCTCTCTGTCGAGCTCGGCCAGTGCGGCGGCCAGGCGGATGAGTTCGTCGTCGGTGGCGGGCTCCGGGGCCTGCTCGCCGATCAGGGCGTCGATGTCGGTGGCGGGGCGGTCGAGGCGCGCGGAGACGTCACGCACGAGCACCGCGACCTCGGCGGCGGGCACCCGCAGGTGGGCGGCCAGCTCGGCGCGCGTCGAGCGTCGCAGGGAGGCGGCGGCGTGGGCGCGCGCGGAGACCGAGCGGTAGAGCCGCCCGCGCGCCTCGGTGGTCTCCAGCGAGCGCACGGCGACGGGCAACGGCTCGACGGCGAGCGGCCCGAGCCGACGCCCGCGCCACCAGATGACCGCCACCATCGCCAGCCCGAGGAGCCAGAGCCCGGGCACGAGCCAGGGCGGGAGGAGGGAGGCCAGGCCGACCCCGTCGTCGCCGACGAGGTCGTCGAGGCTCGGGACGTACCAGACGACGCGCGTGTGCTGGCCCAGCAGCCGCAGCGCCACGGCGGCGTTGTCGGCGCGCAGCACCTGGTCGTTCTCCAGGATCGCGGCGGCCCCGAGGAGGGCGAGGTCGGGCCCGGCCGAGGCGAGCGCCCAGCCCGCCGCGCCGGGGAAGCAGCCGGCGGTGGTGGCGTACGACGCCGCGGCGTCGACCTCGATCCGCAGCTCCGACAGGTCGCCCAGGCCGGTGTCGGCGCAATCGCCGGTCTGCGCGCCCTCGAACGAGGCGTAGGCGGCATCGGCATCGATCCCGAGGGCGTCGATCGCGCCCTGGCCAGCGTCCACGACGACCACGGTGCTGTCGTCCGTGGCGGTGAGCAGGCGGCGGGCGGTGCTCCGGCCGAGGTTGTCGGGGGAGGTGACGACGACGGTGGTGTCGGCGTCGGGCGCGCGTTGCTCGAGCGCGTCGGCGGACCGCACGACGTCGACCTCGACGCCCTCGTCCTCGAGGACCTGCGCCACCGCGCGGGCGCCTGACGCGCCGGGGTTCTCCGGGTCGTGCGGCGCGCTGGTGCGTGGACCGCCGCTGAGCATCACCGCCACGACCAGGGCGAGCAGGGTCCCGAGGCCGATCACGAGCAGCGAGCGGTTGCGCCGCAGCCAGGCGTTCATCGCGTCCCCGCCAGCTCGTCGTCGAGCGCCAGGACGGACCTCGCCTGCTCGAGGGTGGCCGGCCGGTCGCCGTACAGCACGAGGTCGAAGAGTCGGGCGCCCTCGGCCATGGCGTCGGCCCGCGTGGGGTACGCCGCCCGCAGCACCTGCGCCACTTCGTGGGCCGTCGTGCCGGGTGTCGCGTCCAGCCGGCCCCGCTCGACCTGCCGCGCGGCGAGCGCGCGGAACCCGTGGACCAGGGCATCGGAGGGCCGCTCCTCGGCCAGCGCCCGCTCGGCCCGCTCGCGCCACTCCCGCGCGGTGACCGCCGCGTCGGGCAGGAGCGCCTCCGCGCCGTCGCGACGGCCCGGCGCGGTCCGCGCGCGGGTGGCCAGCCAGATCAGGGCGACGACCAGCGCGAACCCGACCGCCATGGCGGCGAGGGCCGACAGCGGGGGAGCGGTGGAGGCGGCGTCCAGGACGTCGCCGACGCGGCGGACCAGCCAGTCGATCAGGCGCTGGAGCAGGTCGTCGCGGTGGTAGGCGGGGTCGACGAGCTCGCGGCGCAGCAGGTCGCGGCCCTCGTCCGGGGTCGGGACGAGGGGAGGGTCGAGCAGCGATCCGTGCGGCGAGGCCCACCTCACGAGCGCGTCAGCCCTGCCCGCTCCATCAGGACCACGTCGAAGGCCTCCTTGCGCATCCGCAGGTCGACGTACTGCAGCGTGGCGACCGAGGTCGTGAACGGCGCGACGAAGGCAGCGGTGATGACCGAGGCGAGCGCCTGCCCGACCACGAGGAGGTAGACGCCGGCCTCGCCGGGCACGCCGAGGATCACGCCCTGGCTCAGCAGGCTCACCGGCATGGAGAGCATCGAGCCCGCGACCTGGGCGATCACGAAGGTGAGCAGGCCGATGCCGAAGGTGCGCCAGAACGCCCGGCGCGTGAGGCGGTTGCCGCGCGCGATCGCGGCGAAGACCCCGATCGGCTCGAGCATCAGCGCCGGCACGGGCAGGTAGTAGACACGCACCCAGAACCACAGCATCACGGCGATGAAGGCCGGCACGCTGACCAGGCCGTAGACCAGCGGCCCCTGCCAGCCGGACGCGGTCACGGCGACCAGCACCCACGACAGGACGTAGAGCGTGATCAGCACGGTGGTGGCCAGCCCGAGCAGGAAGGTCAGCCCGATCAGCCGCCACCGCTTGCCGCGGGTGGCGGCCCACGCCTGCCCGAGGGAGAGCTGGTGGCCGATGGCCGCGGCGGCCACGACGTGGGCGATCATCCCGCCGACGAGGATCAGGCCGATCCCCTGCAGGACGCTGCCGAGTGCCAGCGACCCGAAGACGCCCGCGATCCCGGCGACGTCCTCGCCGGTGACGGCCAGCGGCTCGTCGCTGGGGGAGGCCGTGGCGAGGTCGCCGGTCAGCGACAGGTCGAGCACCGCGCCGAGGAGGGCGGTGACGAGCACCGGGATCGCCATCGCGACCGCGGCCACCAGCACCGCCGAGCCGACGGTGGCGCGCGGGTTGAACCGGATGATCTTGAACGCCGCGTCGTACATGTCGCCCAGGCCGAGCGGGCGCAGCGGGATGGCGCCCGGCTTGTGGGCGCTCAGCTGCGGGGCGGGGACGTACGGCGCGGGCTGCCCGACCTGGCCCACGGGTCCGGGCTGGGCGGCCCAGGGCTGCGTCGGCGGGCCGGGCGGAGGCGCGCTCCAGCCGGGTGGCGGTGGCTGCTGCTCCGACAAGACGTCCCCCCAGGAAGTTGCGTGGGGCGCAATC
The DNA here is from genome assembly GCF_003057875.1 of Nocardioides currus. Classification (GTDB taxonomy): domain Bacteria; phylum Actinomycetota; class Actinomycetes; order Propionibacteriales; family Nocardioidaceae; genus Nocardioides; species Nocardioides currus. The sequence continues at coordinate 249,943 of NZ_PYXZ01000002.1, forward strand.
CTGTCAGGTCGTCCCCGGCGCCATACCCTGTACGCCATGAAGGCGACGGGGGCACGGCGCTGGGTGGCGCCGCTGACCGTCCTCACCCTGCTCGCCCTGCTCGCGCTGGCCGGCTGCTCGAGCGACGACCCGGACGCGGCGGAGCCGACCGCCGGCGCCTCCGCGGTCGACTCCGAGGCGGCGGTCGACCCCGAGCAGGCGGTGCGCGACGAGTGCCTCTCGCAGGTCCCGCCCGACGCGCAGATCCGTCCGATGACGCTCGAGGGCGCCACCGACGGCAGCCTCCAGGCGCTGCTCTTCCCCAGCAGCGGCACCCGCGTCGCCCTCGTCCTGCTGCCCGAGGTCAGCGGCGGCGTGTGCGGCTGGGGCCGTTTCGCCGCGGCCGCCGCCGGGCTCGGATTCAGCTCGGTCGTGGTCGCTCCCTGCCTGTACGGCGAGTCGACCTGCTCCGACGCGGGCGACGTCGATCCGCTCAACGAGGTCGCCCCGGCGATCGAGGCGGCGCGGACGGAGCTCGGAGCTGAGCGGGTGGCGCTGGTCGGGACGTCGATGGGCGGCTCCCTCACGGTGATCGCCGCGGCCGCCGGCGCGGACGCCGACACGTGGATCGACGTGTCCGGGCCGGCGGCGTGGGAGGGGACCGGCCTGCTCGGGCTTGCCCCGGACCTGCCCGCCGGGGGACTGGTCGTGATGGCGAGGTCGGACGGCGACGCGGCGTACGCCTCCGCGCAGCGCCTGGCGAAGCGCTCCGGAGCCCGCTTCCTCGACGGCGGCAGCGGCCACGGCTACGAGCTGCTCACCGACCTCGACGGCAAGGTCTCCCGTGTCGGACGGGCCGTCCTGGCCCACGCGAAGGGCTGATCCGGCGCCCGGTCATTCCGATTTGGCGCGTGCCGTGATGTCTGCCAAGATAGTCCGGTTGCTCCGGCGGGTCGCTCTCGTGCGACTGGCGGAGTGTGGCAGCACTTGACTTCTGAATCGCGTCTCCGAGATCGATTGAGTGGTTGCGTGCGCCGCACCTCACCAGTGGACGAGGCGGAGACCCGATCAGCCCGACGAACCCGTCGGGTGCCCCTCACAACAACACATCGAGATCCTGGTCCTGTGCCGTGCGAAACAGCGCGACACGCCCGACCGCGGGGGTCGGTGGTGAGAGGCGGATGCACGGGCGGTGCGGACTCACCCGAGGACGTGTCGTGAACCAGACCAGAACGCGGTACGACCCCAGTGGGGCGTACGAGATCGATAAGGACGAGAGAGACCTATGGCGGGACAGAAGATCCGCATCAGGCTCAAGGCCTATGACCACGAGGTGATCGACACCTCGGCGCGCAAGATCGTGGACACCGTCACCCGCACGGGTGCCAAGGTCGCCGGCCCCGTGCCGCTGCCGACCGAGAAGAACGTGTTCTGCGTCATCCGCTCGCCCCACAAGTACAAGGACTCGCGCGAGCACTTCGAGATGCGCACGCACAAGCGCCTCATCGACATCATCGACCCCACGCCGAAGACCGTCGACTCGCTCATGCGCCTCGACCTGCCTGCCGGTGTCGACATCGAGATCAAGCTCTGAGGTCTGATATGAGCACTTTCGAACGCAATGTGAAGGGCCTGCTGGGCACCAAGCTCGGCATGACCCAGTTCTGGGACGAGAACAACCAGGTCGTCCCCGTCACCGTGATCGCGGCCTCGACCAACGTCGTGACCCAGGTCCGCCAGCCCGAGATCGATGGCTACAACGCCATCCAGGTCGGCTTCGGCGAGATCGAGGCACGCAAGGTCAACCAGCCCGACGCCGGTCACTTCGCCAAGGCCGGCGTGACGCCGCGCCGCCACCTGGTGGAGATCCGCACCGCCGACGCCGCGTCCTACTCCATCGGCCAGGAGCTCAGCCCCGAGCTGTTCACCGCCGGTGAGGAGATCGACGTGACCGGCACCAGCAAGGGCAAGGGCTTCGCCGGTGTCATGAAGCGCCACGGCTTCGCCGGTGTCAGCGCCTCGCACGGTGCCCACCGCAACCACCGCAAGCCCGGCTCCATCGGCGCCTGCGCCACGCCGGGTCGTGTCTTCAAGGGCACCCGCATGGCTGGTCGCATGGGTAGCGAGACGGTCACCACGCAGAACGTGACGGTGCACGCCATCGACGCCGACAAGGGCCTGATCCTCCTCAAGGGTGCCGTTCCCGGCCCCAAGGGTGGTCTCGTGGTCCTGCGCTCGGCCGCCAAGAAGACGCAGGAGGCCTGAGCATGGCTACCAAGACTGTCAAGGTTGACTTCCCCGCCGAGATCTTCGACGTCGAGCTCAACGTCCCGCTGATCCACCAGGTCGTCGTCGCGCAGCAGGCTGCTGCTCGTCAGGGCACCCACTCCACCAAGCGTCGCGGCGAGGTCCGCGGTGGTGGACGCAAGCCCTACAAGCAGAAGGGCACCGGTCGCGCCCGCCAGGGCTCGACCCGCGCGCCGCAGTTCGCCGGTGGTGGCGTCGTGCACGGCCCCAAGCCGCGCGACTACAGCGAGCGGACCCCCAAGAAGATGAAGGCCGCCGCCCTGCGCGGTGCCCTCTCCGACCGGGCCCGCAACGAGCGCATCCACGTCGTCGACGGCCTCATCTCCGGCGACAAGCCGTCCACCAAGACGGCCCTCGCCGCGCTGACCGCCCTCAGCGACCGCGTCCGCTTCCTGGTCGTGCTCGAGCGCAGCGACGCCATCACCTGGCTCTCGCTGCGCAACGCGCCGCAGGTGCACATCGTGGCTGTCGACCAGCTCAACACCTACGACGTGCTCGCCAGCGACGACGTGGTCTTCACGCAGGGTTCCTACGACGCCTTCGTCAGCGGCACCGCGGCCACGGCCAGCGCCCGCAAGGTCGCCGTCGTGGAGACCGGGACCGCCGCGCCGGCCACCGAGACCTCCACCGAGGTCAAGGGCTTCGCCGCCGTGCCCGCCGAGGACGCCGCGACCGAGACCGACACGACCGACGAGGCCCCGGCCCTGCCGAAGGGTGCCAAGGCGCCCCTCAAGAGCGGCAACGCTCCCAAGGGCTACGAGATCAAGGGCAACTCCGACTCGGGGCTCTACCACGAGCCGGACGGCCAGTGGTACGCCGCCACCGAGGCCGAGTTCTGGTTCAAGAGCGCCGAGGACGCGGAGGCCGCTGGCTTCACGCGTGCCGGCGGTGCCGCCAAGGAGGACGACAAGTGAGCACCCTGCACAAGGACCACCGCGACATCCTGATCGCGCCGGTCGTCTCCGAGAAGAGCTACAGCCTCCTGGACGCGAACAAGTACACGTTCATCGTGCGCCCGGACGCCAACAAGACCGAGATCAAGATCGCGGTCGAGAAGATCTTCGACGTCAAGGTGACCGCGGTCAACACGATCAACCGCCAGGGCAAGACGCGTCGTACGCGCACCGGCCTCGGCAAGCGTGCCAACACCAAGCGCGCCATCGTCAGCCTCGCTGAGGGTCACCGCATCGACATCTTCGGAGGTCCGGTCTCCTGACCGGACCATCGATAAGGAACTGATATGGCTATCCGCAAGTACAAGCCGACCACCCCGGGCCGTCGTGGCTCCTCGGTGGCCGACTTCGTCGAGATCACCCGGACCACGCCCGAGAAGTCGCTGACGCGCCCGCTGCCCAAGAACGGCGGCCGCAACAACCAGGGCCGCATCACCACCCGGCACAAGGGTGGCGGTCACAAGCGTGCCTACCGCATCATCGACTTCCGTCGCTACGACAAGGACGGCGTGCCGGCCAAGGTCGCTCACATCGAGTACGACCCCAACCGCACCGCGCGCATCGCGCTGCTGCACTACGTCGACGGCGAGAAGCGCTACATCGTGGCGCCCAAGGGCCTGACCCAGGGCACCCCGGTCGAGTCCGGCCCCAACGCCGACATCAAGCCCGGCAACAACCTGCCCCTGCGCAACATCCCGGTCGGTACCACCATCCACTGCGTGGAGCTGCGTCCGGGCGGCGGCGCGAAGATCGCCCGCTCGGCCGGCAACTCGGCCCAGCTGGTGGCCCGTGAGGGCAGCCGCGCCACGCTGCGCATGCCCTCGGGCGAGATGCGCTTCGTCGACGTGCGCTGCCGCGCGACGATCGGCGAGGTCGGCAACGCCGAGCAGTCCAACATCAACTGGGGCAAGGCCGGCCGCATGCGGTGGAAGGGCGTTCGCCCGACCGTCCGCGGTGTCGTCATGAACCCGGTCGACCACCCGCACGGTGGTGGTGAGGGCAAGACGTCCGGTGGTCGTCACCCCGTCTCGCCCTGGGGTCAGAAGGAAGGCCGCACGCGCAAGCGCAAGGCGTCCGACTCCCAGATCATCCGTCGTCGCAAGTCCGGCAAGGGTAGGAAGTAACCGCTATGCCTCGCAGCCTGAAGAAGGGCCCCTTCATCGACGACCACCTTCAGAAGAAGGTGGACGCCGAGAACGCGAAGGGCAGCCACAACGTCATCAAGACCTGGTCGCGCCGGTCGATGATCGTGCCCGACATGATCGGTCACACCATCGCCGTGCACGACGGTCGCAAGCACGTTCCCGTGTTCGTCACCGACTCGATGGTCGGTCACAAGCTCGGTGAGTTCGCACCGACCCGCACCTACAAGGGTCACGTCAAGGAAGACCGGAAGGGGAAGCGTCGATGAGCGTCACCGAGCGCCAGCGCACGAGCGCCCGCCGCGAGACCCTGCTGGGTGACCAGCCCGGTGCCTTCGCGAGCGCCCGCTTCGTCCGCATCACTCCCATGAAGGCTCGCCGTGTCGTGGACATGGTCCGCGGCCTTCCCGTCGACGAGGCCCTGGCCCTGCTGCAGTTCGCGCCGCAGGCCGCCTCCGAGACCGTCTACAAGGTGCTGGAGAGCGCCGTCGCCAACGCCGAGACCACCGAGGGCCTGCCCACGAGCGACCTCGTCGTCTCCGTCGCGATGGTCGACGAGGGCCCGACGATGAAGCGTTGGCGTCCGCGTGCGCAGGGTCGTGCGACCCGCATCAACAAGCGCACCAGCCACATCACGCTCGTGGTGCAGCCGGCCGAGGCCGTCGCTGCCAAGAAGAACGGAAGGGGTGCCTGATGGGCCAGAAGATCAACCCGAACGGGTTCCGCCTGGGCATCTCGACCGACCACAAGAGCCGTTGGTACGCCGACAAGCTCTACAAGTCGTACGTCGGTGAGGACGTCGCGATCCGTCGCCTGCTCTCCAAGGGCATGGAGCGGGCCGGCATCTCCAAGGTCGAGATCGAGCGCACCCGTGACCGCGTCCGCGTGGACATCCACACGGCGCGTCCCGGCATCGTCATCGGTCGCCGTGGCGCCGAGGCCGACCGCATCCGCGGCGAGCTCGAGAAGCTCACCGGCAAGCAGGTCCAGCTGAACATCCTCGAGGTCAAGAACCCCGAGATCGACGCCCAGCTCGTCGCCCAGGGAGTTGCCGAGCAGCTCTCCGGTCGCGTGCAGTTCCGTCGCGCGATGAAGAAGGCCATGCAGACCTCGATGCGCTCGGGTGCCAAGGGCATCCGGATCCAGTGCTCGGGTCGACTCAACGGCGCCGAGATGTCGCGCACCGAGTTCTACCGCGAGGGTCGCGTCCCGCTGCACACGCTGCGTGCCGACATCGACTACGGCTTCTACGAGGCCAAGACGACCTTCGGCCGCATCGGCGTGAAGGTCTGGATCTACAAGGGTGAGGTCGCCGGCACGCGTGCCGAGCGCCAGGCGCAGGCTGCTGCCCGCGCCGGTGCTCCGGGTCGCGGTGGCGCGGGCGGCCGTCCCACCCGTGGCGGCGAGCGTCCGAGCCGTGGCTCGCGCTCCGACCGCCCGGCCCGCTCCGACGCCCCCGCCGAGGCCGCTGCTCCCGCCGCGACCGACGCTCCGGCGGCGGGCGAGGCTGCCGTCGCCAGCACCGGACAGGAGGGCTGAGACCCATGTTGATGCCCCGTCGCGTCAAGCACCGCAAGCAGCACCACCCGAAGCGGACCGGTGCCGCCAAGGGCGGCACGAAGCTCGCCTTCGGTGACTTCGGCATCCAGGCGATCGAGGGTCACTACGTGACCAACCGACAGATCGAGTCGGCCCGTATCGCCATGACCCGTCACATCAAGCGAGGCGGAAAGGTCTGGATCAACATCTACCCGGACCGCCCGCTGACCAAGAAGCCGGCCGAGACCCGCATGGGTTCCGGCAAGGGCTCCCCCGAGTGGTGGGTGGCGAACGTCAAGCCCGGCCGCGTCATGTTCGAGCTTTCCGGTGTGGACGAGGAGACCGCTCGCGAGGCCATGCGCCGCGCGATGCACAAGCTCCCCATGAAGTGCCGGTTCATTTCCCGCGAGGCAGGTGAATTCTGATGAGCAACAAGCTCAACGCCTTCGAGCTCGACGAGCTCAACGCAGTCGACCTCGAGTCGAAGCTGCGTGAGGCCAAGGAGGAGTTGTTCAACCTCCGCTTCCAGGCGGCCACCGGCCAGCTGGAGAGCCACGGTCGTCTGCGGACGGTCAAGAAGGACATCGCCCGGATCTACACCGTGGTGCGTGAGCGCGAGCTCGGTATCCGCAGCACCCCGGGAAGCACCGACACTGAAGAGGCCAGCGCATGAGCGACACCACTGAGACCAGCACGGACCAGAAGCGCAACCAGCGCAAGGTCCGCGAGGGCCTGGTCGTGAGCGACAAGATGGACAAGACCATCGTCGTCACGGTCGAGGACCGCGTGAAGCACGCCCTCTACGGCAAGGTCATGCGCAAGACCTCGCGCCTCAAGGCGCACGACGAGGCCAACGAGTGCGGCATCGGCGACCGGGTCCTGATCATGGAGACCCGTCCGCTGTCGGCCACCAAGCGCTGGCGCCTCGTCGAGGTCCTCGAGAAGGCCAAGTGACCTGAGGCCTCGCCGCCTCTGAGCACCACCTCAACACTTATCCGTTCGGCCAGGCTCGCGATCCGCTGAGATCGTGAGAACCAGCTCGACAACCAGGAGATATCAATGATCCAGCAGGAGTCGCGACTCAAGGTCGCCGACAACACCGGTGCGAAGGAGATCCTCTGCATCCGTGTTCTCGGTGGCTCGGGCCGTCGCTACGCCGGCATCGGTGACGTCATCGTCGCCACCGTCAAGGACGCGATCCCCGGTGGCAACGTCAAGAAGGGCGACGTCGTCAAGGCCGTCATCGTGCGCACCGTCAAGGAGCGTCGCCGCGCCGACGGTTCCTACATCCGCTTCGACGAGAACGCCGCCGTCATCCTCAAGGCCGACGGCGAGCCGCGAGGCACCCGCATCTTCGGCCCGGTGGGCCGCGAGCTGCGCGAGAAGCGCTTCATGAAGATCATCTCGCTCGCCCCCGAGGTGCTGTGAGAGATGGGTAAGGGCATGAACATCAAGAAGGGCGACACCGTCAAGGTGATCGCGGGCAAGGACAAGGGCGCCGAGGGCAAGGTCATCTCGGTCCTCCGTGAGGAGGAGCGCGTGATCGTCGAGGGTGTCAACCGCATCAAGCGGCACACCAAGGCGGTCCAGGGCGGCAGCACCGGCGGCATCATCACCGCCGAGGCTCCCATCCACGTCAGCAACGTGATGCTGGTCGAGGGTGACGGCGTCACCCGCGTCGGCTTCCGTCGCGACGAGGTGACCAAGCGTCGCGCCGACGGTTCGACGTACTCCGCACAGCGCAGCGTTCGCGTCTCGCGCAAGACCGGTAAGGAGATCTGAGATGGCCGAGACCACCGAGATCCCGCGCCTCAAGGCTCGCTACCGCACGGAGATCATCCCGGCGCTGCAGTCCGAGTTCGACATCAAGAACATCATGCAGGTCCCCGGCCTGACCAAGATCGTCGTCAACATGGGTGTGGGCGAGGCTGCTCGCGACTCCAAGCTGATCGAGGGCGCGATCAAGGACCTGACCGCGATCACCGGCCAGAAGCCGTCGGTGACCAAGGCCCGCAAGTCGATCGCCCAGTTCAAGCTGCGTGAGGGCATGCCGATCGGCGCCCACGTCACGCTGCGTGGCGACCGCATGTGGGAGTTCCTCGACCGTCTGCTCTCGCTCGCGCTCCCGCGCATCCGCGACTTCCGCGGCCTCAGCGACCAGCAGTTCGACGGCCGCGGCAACTACACCTTCGGTCTGACCGAGCAGGTCATGTTCCACGAGATCGACCAGGACAAGATCGACCGCTCGCGCGGCATGGACATCACGGTCGTCACCACCGCCACCAACGACGACGAGGGTCGCGCCCTGCTCAAGCAGCTCGGCTTCCCGTACAAGGAGAACTGACATGGCGAAGACTTCGCTCAAGGTCAAGGCCGCTCGCAAGCCCAAGTTCGCGGTGCGGGGCTACACCCGTTGCCAGCGCTGTGGTCGCCCCAAGGCGGTCTACCGCAAGTTCGGCCTGTGCCGGATCTGCCTGCGCGAGATGGCACACCGCGGCGAGCTGCCCGGCGTGACCAAGTCCTCCTGGTGAGCCACCAGACTTCACCTCACAACCGCTGAAGGTCCGCCGAGCGCGGAAACCACAGAAGAGAGAGAACATCCAGCTATGACCATGACTGACCCGATCGCAGACATGCTGACCCGTCTGCGCAACGCCAACCAGGCGTACCACGACGAGGTGTCGATGCCCTTCAGCAAGATGAAGGCCGGCCTCGCCGAGATCCTCAAGCAGGAGGGCTACATCACGTCGTTCGACGTGAAGGAGCCGGGCGAGGGCGAGGTCGGCAAGACGCTGACCGTCACGCTCAAGTACGGCCGCAACCGCGAGCGCTCCATCGCCGGGGTCCGCCGCATCAGCAAGCCCGGTCTCCGGGTCTACGCCAAGCACACGGGTCTCCCGAAGGTGCTCGGCGGTCTGGGCGTCGCGATCATCTCGACGAGCCAGGGCCTCCTGACCGACCGCCAGGCCAACCAGAAGGGCGTGGGCGGCGAAGTCCTCGCCTACGTCTGGTAATCCGGACTACTAGACCAGAAGGAGAACACAGCATGTCGCGCATTGGCAGGCTCCCCATCCCGGTCCCGTCCGGTGTCGATGTCGCCATCGACGAGGCGACGGTCACCGTCAAGGGACCCAAGGGCACCCTGAGCCACCTCGTGGCCACGCCCATCATCGTGGAGAAGGGGGAGGACGGCGTCCTCTCGGTCAACCGCCCGAACGACGAGCGCAACAGCCGCTCGCTGCACGGCCTGACCCGCACCCTGATCAACAACATGGTCGTCGGTGTCACCGAGGGCTACGAGAAGAAGCTCGAGATCGTGGGCGTGGGCTACCGCGTGCTGCCCAAGGGCCCCACGCAGCTCGAGTTCCAGCTCGGCTACTCCCACCCGATCGTGTTCGACGCACCTGAGGGCATCACGTTCACCACCGACGGCCCGACCAAGCTCGGCGTCGTCGGTATCGACAAGCAGCTGGTCGGCGAGACCGCGGCGAAGATCCGCAAGCTGCGCAAGCCCGAGCCCTACAAGGGCAAGGGCGTGCGCTACGCCGGCGAGCACATCCGCCGCAAGGTCGGAAAGGCCGGTAAGTGACATGGCTATCTCCCTGAGCAACAACAAGCACACCGCTGCTCGCGTGAAGTCGCGCCTGCGCCGTCAGGTGCGTGGCCGCAAGCGCGTCGCCGGCACAGCCGAGCGTCCGCGCCTGGTCGTCACCAAGTCGGCCAAGCACCTCTCGGTGCAGGTCGTCGACGACCTGCAGGGTGCGACGCTGGCCTACGCCTCCACCATGGAGGCCGACGTCCGTGCCGCCGCCGGTGACAAGACCGCCAAGGCCACCAAGGTCGGTGAGCTCGTCGCCGAGCGCGCCAAGGCTGCCGGCATCGACGCGGTCGTCTTCGACCGCGCCGGCAACAAGTACCACGGCCGCATCGCGGCCCTTGCTGACGCCGCCCGTGAGGGCGGACTGTCCTTCTGATCGCAACGCGGTAGGAGATCTTAGATATGGAGCACATCTCATGAGCGGAGCCCAGCGCGGACAGCGCAGCGGTGGCTCGGGCGACCGTCGCGGACGCGACAACGGTCGCGGTCAGGCGGAGAAGTCCGTCTACATCGAGCGCGTCGTTGCCATCAACCGAGTGGCCAAGGTCGTCAAGGGTGGTCGTCGCTTCAGCTTCACCGCCCTGGTGATCGTCGGCGACGGCGACGGCATGGTCGGCGTCGGCTACGGCAAGGCCAAGGAAGTTCCCGCGGCGATCGCCAAGGGTGTCGAGGAAGCCAAGAAGTCCTTCTTCCGGGTTCCCCGCATCCAGGGCACCATCCCGCACCCGGTCCAGGGCGAGAAGGCGGCAGGCGTCGTCCTGCTCCGCCCGGCGTCCCCCGGTACCGGTGTCATCGCCGGTGGTCCGGTCCGCGCCGTCCTCGAGTGCGCCGGCATCCACGACGTCCTGAGCAAGTCGCTCGGTTCCTCCAACCAGATCAACATCGTCCACGCCACCGTGGCGGCGCTGAAGATGCTGGAAGAGCCCGAGCAGGTCGCCGCCCGTCGTGGCCTGAGCGTCGAGCACGTCACCCCTGCTGCGATCCTCAAGGCTCGCGAGGCCGGCAAGGTCGAGGCCGCTGCGGCGGCCGCCGCGGGGGTGTCCTCCTGATGGCGCAGCTCAAGGTCCAGCAGAAGCGCGGCCTGGTCGGCCTGAAGGCCAACCAGCGCGAGACGCTTCGCACGCTCGGTCTCAAGCGGATCGGCGATGTCGTCGTCAAGGAAGACCGCCCGGAGATCCGCGGCATGGTCAACACGGTCCGTCACCTCGTGACGGTTGAGGAGGTGGAGTGACATGACGCTCAAGTTGCACCACTTGCGTCCGGCTCCCGGCGCCAAGACTGCCAAGACCCGCGTGGGTCGCGGTGAGGGCTCCAAGGGCAAGACCGCGGGCCGCGGTACCAAGGGCACCAAGGCTCGCTACCAGGTTCCGGTCGCCTTCGAGGGTGGGCAGATGCCCATCCACATGCGGCTGCCGAAGCTCAAGGGCTTCAAGAACCCCTTCAAGGTCGAGTTCCAGGTCGTCAACCTCGACAAGCTGAGCGAGCTCTTCCCGCAGGGTGGGGCCGTCTCGGTCGAGGACCTGGTCACCAAGGGCGCGGTCCGCAAGGGCCAGCCCGTCAAGGTGCTCGGACAGGGCGACATCACCGTCGCCGTCCAGGTCAGTGCCGACGCCTTCTCCGGCTCTGCCAAGGAGAAGATCGAGGCCGCTGGCGGCAGCGCCACGGTGGTCTGAGGACCGTCACCACTCAGCAACGACGCGGCCCGGCCGCACAGTGGGAACTGTGCTGCCGGGTTCGCGCGTTCACCGGGAGAATCCGGCGACGGCCTCACTGTTAGGCTTCTCCGGGCCCTCTCGGGGCTCGTTCCCGAGTGCACCAACCCAAGGGTTTGCTCGGCCGGGGCAGGACACCTCCTGCATCGGCAACGCATCAGAAAGAGGATCCTGTGCTCAGCGCGTTCGCCAACGCTTTCCGCACTCCCGACCTGCGGCGCAAGCTGCTGTTCGTCCTGCTGATCGTCATGATCTTCCGGCTCGGCTCGCAGGTTCCGACCCCGGGCGTCCACGTGGCCAACGTCCAGGCGTGCCTCAACGACGTCGAGTCCAACGGGCTCTACCAGCTCGTCAACCTGTTCTCCGGTGGTGCGCTGCTCCAGCTGACGATCTTCGCGCTGGGGATCATGCCCTACATCACGGCCTCGATCATCCTCCAGCTGCTCGTCGTGGTGATCCCGCGACTCGAAGCGCTGAAGAAGGAGGGTCAGTCGGGCCAGACCAAGATCACGCAGTACACCCGCTACCTCACGCTCGGCCTCGCGCTCCTGCAGGCCACCGGCATCGTCGCCCTCGCCCGCTCGGGCAACCTGCTCCAGGGCTGCAACCGCGACCTGCTGCACAGCGACACCACCGCCACGTTCCTCACGATGGTCATCACCATGACCGCCGGCACCGCGGTCATCATGTGGCTCGGTGAGCTCATCACCGACCGCGGCATCGGCAACGGCATGTCGATCCTGATCTTCACGCAGGTCGTCGCGACCTTCCCGTCGTCGCTGTGGGCCGTCCAGTCCTCGCAGGGCTGGTGGGTCTTCGGCATGGTGATGGTGATCGGGCTCGTGCTCGTCGCGGCCGTCATCTTCATCGAGCAGGCGCAGCGCCGCATCCCGGTCCAGTACGCCCGACGCATGGTGGGCCGCAAGATGTTCGGCGGCTCCTCGACGTACATCCCGCTCAAGGTCAACCAGGCCGGCATCATCCCGGTCATCTTCGCCAGCTCGCTGCTCTACCTGCCGGCGATGGCGGTCCAGTTCAACCAGACCAGCACGTCACCCGTGCTGTCGTGGATCAACAAGTACCTCGTCGGTGGGGACCACCCGCTCTACATGGCGGTGTACTTCCTGCTGATCATCTTCTTCACGTACTTCTACGTCTCGATCACCTTCAACCCCGAAGAGGTCGCGGACAACATGAAGAAGTACGGCGGCTTCATCCCCGGGATCCGGGCGGGCAAGCCGACCGAGGACTACCTGTCCTACGTCCTGTCCCGCATCACGTTCCCTGGAGCCCTCTACCTCGGCCTCATCTCCCTGGTCCCGCTGATCGCGTTCGCGCTCATCAACGCCGACCAGAACTTCCCCTTTGGCGGCACCTCGATCCTGATCATGGTCGGTGTCGCGCTGGACACCGTGAAGCAGATCGAGAGCCAGCTCCAGCAGCGAAACTACGAAGGGTTCCTGCGCTAATGAGACTGATCATCATGGGCCCGCCCGGCGCGGGGAAGGGCACGCAGGCGAAGTTCATCGCCGAGCACTTCGCCATCCCGGCCATCTCCACGGGCGACATCTTCCGCGCCAACGTCTCGCAGGGCACCGAGCTCGGTGTCGAGGCGAAGCGCTACATGGACGCCGGGGAGTACGTCCCCGACGAGGTCACCAATCTGATGGTGCGCAACCGCATCGACGAGCCCGACGCCGAGCCCGGCTTCCTGCTCGACGGCTACCCGCGCACGCTGGCCCAGGTCGAGGAGCTCGACGGGATGATCAAGCACACCGGCCACGCGCTCGACGCGGTGGTCGTGCTGACGGTCGACCAGGACGAGGTCGTCGAGCGCCTCCTGCAGCGCGCCGAGACCGACGGTCGCGCCGACGACACCGCCGACGTCATCCGCCGCCGGCAGGAGATCTACGGCGAGGAGACCGCGCCGCTGATCGAGGTCTACCGCGACCGCGGCCTGCTCATCGAGGTCGACGGCCTCGGCGAGATCGGCGACGTCACCCAGCGCATCTTCGACGCGCTGGACGTCGTCCCCCAGTCGTAGGCGACGCCTCGTGTTCCACAACCGCGGCCTGGAGATCAAGACCCGCGAGCAGATCGACAAGATGCGCGTCGCCGGGCGGCTGGTGGGGGAGACCCTCGAGCTCCTGCGCGCCGCGGCCGGCCCGGGCGTGACGACGGGCCGGCTCGACGCGATCGCGGAGGCCAACATCCGCGACCACGGCGGCATCCCGTCGTTCAAGGGCTACAGCCACCCGCCGTTCCCGGCCACCATCTGCGCCTCCGTCAACGACGAGGTCGTGCACGGCATCCCGGGCGAGCGGGTGCTCGCCGAGGGCGACGTCGTCTCGATCGACTGCGGCGCCATCGTCGAGGGCTGGCACGGCGACGCCGCCATCACGGTGCCGATCGGCGAGGTGGCCCCGGAGGTCAGCGAGCTGCTGCGGGTCACCGAGGAGTCGCTGTGGCGCGGCATGGCGGCCGCTCACCTCGGCGGCCGGGTCACCGACATCTCGCACGCCGTCGAGCGCTACGTCCGCGGCCAGGGCCGCTACGGCATCCTCGAGGACTACACCGGCCACGGCATCGGCACCGAGATGCACATGGCCCCCAACGTCCCCAACTTCGGTCGACCTGGGAAGGGGCCGACCCTGGTCGAGGGGCTCGCGCTCGCGGTCGAGCCGATGGTCACGCTGGGGAGCAAGGAGACCGACCTGCTCGAGGACGACTGGACCGTCGCGACCGTCGACGGCTCGTTCGCCGCGCACTTCGAGCACACCTTCACCCTCACCCCCGAGGGGGCCTGGGTGCTGACGGCGGTCGACGGCGGCGCCGCCCGGCTCGCCGAGCTCGGCGTGGCCTTCGGCGGACGCTGAGGCGTCGCCGTACCTCCGTCGGGGTGGACAGGTTCGACCGCGAGACCCCACGCGTGACAGAGTGAGGTCCCAGGAGGGGAGTATTCCCCCGTGGTGGTGTCGTCAGTACGGCGCGGGCGCGAGCCCGCACCCGGTGCCGCCGGTCCGCCTGCGACGCTCGGGGTGGGCGGAAGAGACCTCCGGGTGCCGCGGCCTGCGCGGAACCCGTCGTCTGACCCCCTAACTCTCGAGGAGCACACCCGTGGACGTACCCGTCTGGGTCTGGATCGCCACCTTCGCGGTGACCGTCGTCATCTTCACCTTCGACCTCGTGGTCGTCGGGCGACGCCCGCACGAGCCGAGCATGAAGGAGTGCGCGACCTACCTGTCGATCTACGTCGGGCTGGCGATCCTCTTCGGCATCGGGGTGTGGATCACCTGGGACCACCAGCACGGCCTGGAGTTCTTCTCCGGCTGGCTCGTGGAGTACTCCCTCTCGATCGACAACCTCTTCATCTTCATCATCATCATGGCGAAGTTCGCCGTGCCGAAGGAGCTGCAGCAGTACGCCCTGATGATCGGCATCGTGATGGCGCTCGTCATGCGGGCGATCTTCATCGGCGTCGGAGCCGCGGCGATCAACCAGTTCAGCTGGGTCTTCTACCTCTTCGGCCTGTTCCTGGTCTACACGGCCTTCAAGCTCGCCAAGGAGGGCGCCGAGGACGAGGACGACGAGTTCGAGGAGAACAAGCTCGTCGCGTTCGTCGAGCGGCGGTTCCCGGCCACCTCGGAGTGGCACGGCCGCAAGCTGCTGGTCAGCGGCGAGGGCGCCAAGAAGATGATCACGCCGATGCTGATCGTGATCATCACCCTCGGCACGACCGACCTGCTCTTCGCGCTCGACTCGATCCCGGCGATCTTCGGCATCACCAAGGAGCCCTACCTGGTGCTGACGGCCAACATCTTCGCGTTGATGGGCCTGCGCCAGCTCTACTTCCTGATCGGCGGCCTGCTCCAACGCCTGATCTACCTCTCCTACGGCCTCGCGTTCCTGCTGTTCTTCATCGGCGTCAAGCTGTTCTTCCACGCGCTGCACGAGAACACGCTGCCCTTCATCAACGGGGGCGAGCACTTCGACCAGCCCTGGCTGGAGATCCCGATCTGGCTCTCCCTCGTCGTCATCCTCGCGACGCTGGCGATCACGGCGGCGCTGTCGCTGTGGGTCTCGGGTCGGATGAGCTCGGAGGAGCAGGACGCCGCCACCGGTCCGCGGCGTGACTGGGAGGACGACTGAGCCGGACGGCTCAGCAGCCGAGCGAGCGGATCGTCGCCTCGTCGGCGGCGGTGATCGGCAGGTCCCAGGCCACCGCGACCCGGAGGTACCTGCGCACGTAGGTGCAGCGGTAGCTCCGGCGAGCGGGTAGCCACTCCGCCGGGCTCGCCGCCTCCTTGGCGTCGTTGGCCTCGGCGGAGACCGCCAGCAGCTCGCGACGCACGTCGTTGGCGAACGCGACGCGGCGGCGCTGGGTCCACGCCCACGCACCGCCGTGCCAGGCCTCGGCGAGCGGGTAGACGTGGTCGATCACGATGGAGTAGCCGTCGTGCTGCCAGGTCATCCGACGCCCGGTGTAGGGGTCGGTCAGACGGGCGTCGTAGATGCGGCACCGCGAGCCCCACCGCATCTCGATGTCCTTCATCTGCTGGAGCAGGACGTCCTCGCGGGTGGTGCAGCCGTTGCCGGCGAACGGACCGTCGTGCCGATCGGTCCACGGCTCCCCGAAGACGCACGCGCCGGGGTCGCAGTCACGGTCGTAGCCCGGGTGGTAGGGCTCGGTCGCGACGACCTCGACGGCCCGCAGCAGCCGGTCGACCCGGGGGTCGGCGACGGCCTGGGCTGGGGTCGCCAGCGGCGTACAGACCAGGATCGTCAGCGCGAGGAGCAGTCGCGGTGCTAAGGCACGCACTCGTTGGCCGTGGGGGACTCGTCGGACTCGCGCACCTGACGCACCTCCAGGCACACCTGGCCGGCGCCGCGCACCTTCGTCGAGAGCTTCGTGGTGCGCTCGAGGTCGGCGGTGCCGACCTCCTGCCACACCCACTCGTCGCCCGGCTCGACGGAGTCGCTGTCCCAGCGGAACACGACCGTGTCGCCGGTGCGGGTGCCGGACAACGACGGCGGCTTGGTCAGGGTGTCGGCGATGATCGGCGAGGGCGTGCTCGAGTCGGTGGGCGGCGGCGGGTCGGGCTCGTCCCCACGGCCGCCGCTCAGGACCAGACCGCCGACGAGCACCGCCGTCGCGACGACGCCCAGCACCGCCCAGACCAGGGTCGAGGTGCGTTGCTCCTCGGGCGCCTCGTCCTCGGGGTCGACCTGTGCCGTGGTGACGCGCCGGGGGCTGGAGGCGGAGATGACCGTGACCGCCTTCAACACGGTGCGGTCCTCCTCCGGCTCCGGCTCGGTGGCTCGCACGGTGGAGTCGGGGCGGTCGCCCTCGACGGCCACCACCGTGCGAGGCCAGTTGGCGGCGGCCTCGATCTGCTGGAGGCTCCGCGCGAGCTCGAGCGCGCTCTGCGGCCGGTGGGCTGGGTTCTTGGCCAGGCACTGCTGGAGCAGCCGGTCGAGGGCGGGTGGCACGTCGGAGCGCTGGGTGGCCGGCGGGGCGGCGTGCAGGATGCGGGCGCTGAGGGCGCGGGTCGAGTTGTCGCCGGCCGGGATCGAGAACGGGGACCGGCCCACGAGGAGGTGCCAGATGGTGGCGCCGAGGGAGTAGACGTCGGAGGCGACCGACCCGTTGGAGCGGCCGTCGAGCAGCTCGGGCGGCGACCACGGGTAGGAGATGCGTACGTCGCTCTCGCCCTCGACCTCGGACATGTGACCGGCGATGCCGAAGTCGGTCAGGGCCGGCTCGTGGTAGGTCGTGACGAGCACGTTGCTGGGCTTGATGTCGCGGTGCAGGATGCCCGAGCGGTGGGCCGTCTCGATCGCGCTGGCGAGCTTGATGCCGGTGCTGACCGCGTCGACCACGGCCATCGGGTTGGACCGGACGCGGATGCCGAGGTCGGGCGGCGGGCAGTAGCGCATCACGAGGTAGGGGCGCCCGCCCTCCTGCGTGACGCCGGCCGTGATCACCGAGACGATGTAGGGGTGGTCGGCCAGCCGGGCCATCGCGTTGGCCTCGGCGGTGAACAGCTGCTTCTCGCGGTCGTTGAGTGGCACGTCGGGGCGCACCACCTTGACGGCGACGCGCTGGCGGGGCCACTGCTGCTCGTAGAGGAAGACGTCGGCGAACCCGCCGCTGCCGAGGTGCTCGACGAAGGTGAAGCCACCGATGAGGGGTGCACTCACCGTGGCACCACCGGGCCGACCTCGTAGCGGACCTCGTAGACCTCGGCCAGGTCGAGGCGCGCGCCCGGCTCGAGGACGTAGGCCTCACGGGCGGTCATTCGTTCGGGATCGCGGCCGGGCATGGTGAGCATGGTGCCACCCCGCGAGTCCAGGTCGCGCGCCAGCACGTTCCAGCCGTCGAGCTCGATGTGCAGGTGCATGCGGGAGACGAACGTGTGGTCGGAGGGCAGGTGCACCAGGTGCGGCCAGTCGGTGCTGTCCTCGAGCGGCGCGGGCTTGCGGCCCAGCACCACGCCCCGGTCGAGCGGGACCACCTCGCCGGTCGGCAGTCGCAGGCCGCCCAGCGTGGGTCGCGGCAGCCGGCGGGGCTCCTGCGGGGCGACGGGCGCCCGGCACACCCGGCACACCGGGGTGTCGGCCGGCGTCAGGTGGCCCGAGGGGCAGCTGATCGCCAGCACCGTGTCCGCCGTGCCGTGCCGCAGGTGTGAGGCCAGGTCGGGCCGGTGCACGGTCGACCCGTCGTGGTCGTCCACCTCCTCGTGGGACGGGACGACGGCGTCGTCGGCGGAGTCGGCGGGGTGGCCCTCGGCGGGCTGGATCGTGGTGTGGGTGCCCTCCGAGATCCGCTCGAGCAGGGCCGGGTCGGGCTCGGTCGTGTCGGTCAGCGACCCGGTGTCGTGCTCGCGCTCGGGAGCCATCCGCCGGCGCGGGCGCGGGGGCGGGCCGTCCGGTCCGGTCGCGGCCAGGATCGCGGCCGGGATGCCGTCGATCATGCGACCGCTCGGCGCCGGCGCGGTGGACACCTGCGGGGGAGGGGTCGAGGTGCGGTGGGACAGCGGCTTGAGGACCGCCCGCGAGGCCGCGACGACACCGCCGGCCAGGCGGCGCATGCGCGGCAGCGAGTCGGGGTCGGCCCCACCGTCGAGGCTCAGGATCCGGTCGGCGCCCGAGACCCGGACGTGCCCGGCGCCGCGTGACAAGGAGGTCGAGCTGCCACCGGCGAGATCGATGATCGCCAGGCCAGGGGGGTCGCCCGCGAACGCCTTCTCCACGATCGCGAGCACCTGCTCGGTGACGGGGGCGTCGCTCCCGCGCGCGCCCGACAGCACGGCCCAGAGGTCGTCGAGGACGTCGTCGTCGCCGGGGTCGGTCATCAGGACCCAGTGGTCCCCCGCCCCCAGCAGCACTCCGTCGCCCGCGGCGTACCTCGTCTCCACGACCACGCCTGCCTCCTCACCCCGTCGAGTGGCCTTCCCAGGACAGATTGCCTCATGCCTGGTCACTGCTCTGCACGCCCATCGTCACCGATCGGACAGCACTCTGTCTCAACTTGTCCTGAAGCGCACACCTACATACGCTCTCGGTGCGACCATGGGGTCGACGCACTGCAGTAGGGGGACACACTCGTGGCGCGCGCAGGTTTCATCCGCCGGCACAGGGTTGCCATCGCGTCCAACACCGCTCTGGTGCTGGCCGCGGGTGCCGTGGTTGCCTACGCCATCTCCGCCGACGGCTACCAGGCGCACAAGGCCGAGCTCAACGACGGCGGCATCTGGGTCGTCAACGGCGACCGCGGGCTCTACGGCCGGATCAACAAGCCGATCAACCAGCTCGACACCACGATCCTGAGCGAGAACGGCAGCGACCGCCAGCTCGACGTGGTCCAGGACGGCGCCGCGGTCGCGGCGATCGACCGCAAGGCCCTTACCGCCCAGGTGATCGACCCCTCGGCCTCCAAGCTCGACCCGACCGGCAAGATCTCACTTCCCTCCTCCGGCGACCAGCAGATGGCCGGAGGCACCTTCGCCTCGATCGACGCCGAGAACGGTGAGCTGTGGGCCGTGCAGCTTGACCCTCAGCTCGGACGCCCCCTCATCACCACGGTCGATGCGCAGGGCAAGCCCCTGGCGAAGGTCGGCGACGGCGCCGCGCTCGCGGTCACCCAGTCCGGCACGGTGATCGCCACCTCGCAGGGCAAGTCGACCATCACCTACCTCGTCCCCTCCGGCGACGCCTTCGCGAAGCCGCGCTCCGAGGACCTGCCCGAGGACGCCGGCGACGTCACGTCCGTCACGGCGGTCGGCGAGACCGCGGTGACCCTGGACGAGGCGACGGGCGCGCTCAGCGTCATCGGCGGCCCGAGCGCGACGATGCCGGCCGAGAGCGTGCTCCAGCAGCCCGGCCCCGACGCCGACTCGGTGCTGGTGGCCAACCCCGGCGGCCTGCTGCGCGTCGACCTCGAGACGGGCAAGGCGACCATCGTCGACGAGGGCCGCACCGGCGTGCCGGTCGAGCCCGTGCGACTCGGCGCCTGCTCGTACGCCGCCTGGTCGGGCGGCATCGGGTCGGTGACCGTCCAGTGCGGCGACGACGACGCGCAGAACTCCACCCTCGGCGGGAAGGCCGGCGAGCTGGCCTTCCGGGTCAACCGCGGCCAGATCGTCCTCAACGACAACACCAGCGGCACGGTCTGGGACCTCGACGAGCAGACCCCCGAGAAGATCGACAACTGGAACGCCTTCACGCGCAGCAAGAAGAAGAAGGACGACGACAAGGAGAACCAGCAGCAGAGCGCGGCCGACCGCACCCCGCCGAAGGCCGAGCCCGACAGCTACGGTGCGCGGCCGGGCCGCACCACCGTGCTGCACCCGCTCGACAACGACTCCGCCCCCGAGGGGCGGCTGCTGAGCATCGTCGACGTCGACCAGCCCACCGGTGGTGCGTCGGCCGAGATCAGCCCCGACGGGCAGACCATCGTGCTGGAGATGCCGGACGACGCGCGCGACACCTCCTTCGACTACTACATCGACGACGGACGCAGCAACGCCACCGCCCACGCCACGGTGCGGGTCGGGGTGCGCACCAACGGCGAGAACGACCAGCCCAAGCTGCGCAACGGCTTCGAGCCCCGCCTGCGCCGCGTCGCCGCCAACGGCTCCGTCAGCTACCCCGTCCTCTCCGACTGGCGCGACGACGGTGACGGCGACTCGCTGATCCTCGAGTCCGCCACCGTCCTCGGGGCGGGCAACACCGGCGCCGTCGCCCGCACCACCTCCGACGGGCGCCTGCGCTTCACCGGCTCCCGCGACGGCGGCGACACCTTCCAGGTGGAGTACCTCGTCAGCGACGGCCGCTCCGAGCCCGTCCGGCAGACGATGAGCTTCGAGGTCCAGGAGCGGCTCGACCGCGAGACGTTCCCCGCCGTCGCCGAGCCCGACGTGATCCGCGGCGAGCAGGGCCAGCCGATCAAGATCCGGCCCCTGCTCAACGACCTGCCCGGGTCCGACCCCGGCAGCCCCGACGCCGAGCTGGCGATCGCCGCGAAGGTGCCGGCCCAGGACGGCGCCCAGGTCAAGACCGACCTCGAGACCGGCGTCATCACGGTCACCGCCTCCGAGGCGCGCACCTACTTCCTGCAGTACGACGCGGCGTACGGCGACGCGGCCCTCGACAAGGCGACGATCCGCGTCGACGTCCGGCCCAAGCCCAAGTCGCCCGGCGAGCCGGTGGCGATGCCCGACTCGCTGACCATCTTCGGCCAGGCGGCCGGCATCGTCGACGTCCTGGCCAACGACCTCGACCCCGCCGGCGGGCTGCTGGTCGTGCAGACCGCGACCGCCGAGAACCGCAACCAGGTCGACGTCGCGATCATCGACGGGCGCTGGCTGCGCATCTCCGCGCGGCAGGGTGAGCTGTCGCCCAACCCGCAGCTGGTGAACTACACGATCAGCAACGGTGCCAACTCCGGCGTCAAGGGCGAGGTCTCGGTCAGCCAGCGCAGGACGCCGGCCGACAACTCGCCGGTGACCGTCACCGACCGGGTGCACGTGCGCTCCGGGTCGTCTGTCACGGCGGCCGTGCTCGACAACGACGTCGCGCCCTCGGGTGACCGGCTCTCGCTGGTCGGTGACGCGGCCCAGGGCGTCGCCGGCGAGCTCAAGATCGAGCGGCCGGTCGGCGTGAAGGGCGACATCGGCACCGCGCTCGTCTCGGGTCGCAACGTGCGCTACATCGCCCCCGACCTCAAGGAGCGCGACTCCTTCGAGATCTCCTACATCGCCCAGACGAGCACGGGGGAGCAGGCGCCCGGCAAGCTGGTCGTGATCGTCACCCCGGCCAAGGACCCCAACACCGCCCCCGAGCCGCCGACGCTGGAGTCGCGCGTCGTCTCGGGTGGCCAGGTCAAGATCAGGCTGCCGGGCAGCGGCATCGACCCCGACGGCGACCCGGTCACCGTCAACGGCATCACCTCCGCGCCCCGGCTGGGTCGGGTGCTCGGCTACGGCGGCAACTTCCTGGAGTACCAGGCCTACCCGCGCACCACCGGCACCGACGAGTTCGAGTACTCCGTCGTCGACAGCCGCGGGGCCGTCGCCACCGGCACCGTGCGTGTCGGCATCGCCCCGCCCGGTGAGCCGCAGCCGATCCTGGCCGTGGCCGACCAGCTGACCATCGCCCCGGGCCGGACCGCCGTGTTCGACCCGATGGCCAACGACTACTTCGCACCCGGCGACAAGATCAAGCTGGCCCTGCGCGACGCCCCCGACGGGGCGAAGATCGACCCGAAGACCAACCTCGTGTCGGTCCCGGCCCCGGACACCACCCAGGGGGAGACGACCCCGGTCGTCTACACCATCTCCGACGGCATCAACACCTCCAGCGCCACCATGACCCTGGTGCTGTCGGAGGACTTCGAGAACCCGCCCGTGGTCGCCGACGCGTTCGGCGTCGTGGACGAGAGCGAGAGCGTGTCGGTCGACGTGCTCGAGGGCGCCTACGACCCGGACGGCAAGGCCTCGGACCTCGAGGTCGTCGAGGTGTACGGCGAGGACGGCACCGGCGGCCGCCCGACCATCAACGGCAGCAACGTGAAGGTCGACCGCGGCCCCAACCCGGTCGTCGTCCCGTTCCGGATCGAGGACTCGAGCGGGGCCGCCGCGACCGCGTCGCTCTACGTCCCCCCGACCGGCCGCTCCATCCCCTACGTGAAGCCCGGCGTGCAGATCGAGCTCGACGAGGGCGCGACGGCCAAGGGCAAGCTCAAGGACTACGTCGTCAACCCGTCGGGCGGCCCGATCAGGCTCACCGCCCGCCAGTCGGTCTCGGCGTCCCCGTCCCAGCTCCAGGCGCAGCGCACCGGCGACGACTCGTTCCAGGTGACCGCGCGCGAGGGCTACCGCGGGCCGGGCGCCGTGCTGCTCGAGGTCACCACGGCGACCAACGAGGGTGGCAACGAGGACCCCGAGGACCCGACGGACGGCTACACCGCGTTGCTCTCGGTCCCGGTCCAGGTCGGCGACGACACCCCGGTCCTCGACTGCCCGCAGGACACGTTCGACATCTCGGCGGGACAGACCCAGGAGCTCGACATCCTGACGCTCTGCAACGTCTTCACCCCCGACCCGGCCGACGCCCCCGGGCTCACCTACGACGGCGCCTGGACCCAGGAGGTCGACGGCCTGAGCCTGAGCGGGAGCGGCGGCTCGGTGCTCACCGTCACGGCGGCCGACGACGCCAACCAGGGTGGCGAGGCCGTCCTGTCCGTCACCAGCAACGGCAGCGATCCCGAGCTGATCCGGTTCCGCCTCGAGAGCGCGCCGCCGCCCGACCTGCTCCAGATCCCGTCCGAGGACCTCGAGGCGGGCCAGTCGCGCCAGATCAACCTCGCGCCGTACCTCGAGAGCGGCGTCAGCGACCCCACGCCGACCGTCGTGACGATCGAGCAGGTCAGCGGGTCAGGCGTCTCGGCCAGCAAGAATGGCGCCACCGTGACGCTGAAGGCGGGGGCCGACACCAGCGGGCGATCGGTGTTCCGCGTGGTGATGAGCGACGTCGAGGACTCCAGCAGCTCCGCGCGCCGCGTGGAGGGCCGCATCGAGGTCGACGTCACCGGCGTCCCCGGCCAGCCCGGCACGCCGTACGACTACGACAACAACGAAGAGGGCACGATCCGCGTCGGCTGGTTCCCGCCGAAGGACGACGGTGGCGCACCGATCACCAGCTACGTCCTCAAGGAGATGACCAAGGGCAAGACGACGCGCTGCCGCACCAACGAGTGCGACGTGTCGGGCCTGGAGAACCAGAAGCAGTACAACTTCCGCGTCGCGGCGGTGAACAAGGTCGGCCAGGGACCGTGGAGCGACCTGTCGCAGACGGCCTACGCCGACACCAAGCCCGCGCGCGTCTCCAACATCCGGATGGTGAGCCGGGCCGACCACACCATCACCCTCGGCTGGTCGAGGCCGCAGAGCAGCACGACGATCGAGAGCTACCGCGTCACCTGGCTCGGCCAGTCCGTGACCGTCCCGGGCTCCTCGCCCACCACCGTCGTCACGGGGCTCGACAACAACCAGAAGTACGTGTTCTCGGTGTCGGCGCTCAACAGCGTCGGCTGGTCGCCCAAGCGCGAGTCGACGCCCCTCCAGTCGATCGGCACGCCCGCGTCGCCCGGCGGTCTGGCGGTCGTGGACCGCGAGGCCGGCCTCGACGCCACGGACGTGTCGGCCAGCTGGACCTCGACCCCGGCGGAGGGGCCGGCGCCGACGCTCTACACGCTGGCCTACTCCGTCAAGGGCGGTCCGCTGACCGCGGTGCCCGGTTGCAGCCGCATCCAGGCCCTGACCTGCACCCACACCGGGGTGCCCTACAACGGCGACACCTACAGCTACTACGTCCAGGCGAGCAACGAGAAGAACACCTCGCCGCCCGGCACGGCCGTCACCTTCCAGGCCGTCGGCAAGCCGGCCAAGTGGGGCGCCATCACCGCCACCCCCACCGGCGTCGACAACGAGGTGCTCGTGACCGGCACCGCGCCGGAGTCGCGCGGCTCGACGGCCCGTGCGGCGATCCTCGTCAACGGCGGCGCCGTCTGGGAGCTCGCCGTGTCTCCCGGGCGCGTCATCAACGAGCGGGTGCGCACCGCCGGCAACGGCTCGCCCTACCCGGTCCAGATGCGGATGTGCAACGAGTTCGCGGCCACGGTCGGGTGCAGCTTCTCCGACCCTGTCAGCGTGACGACCTACGGTCCGCTGAACAACTCGCACATCTACTCCAAGACCCCGGTCGTCGAGGGCAAGTCGATCTACTGGGTCATCTCCGGCACCAGCAACGGCGACGCCGCGATCATCGACTTCCAGGCGGAGGGCGGGGCGCTGCAGACGATCCGGCTCACCTCGCCCGGGGCCTTCCAGATCCAGACCTCGCCGGTCGCCACGACCAACTACAGCCAGAAGCAGGACATGTCGTTCCGGTTGTACGACGACGCGCCGGGCGGTCGCGGCGAGGGACGCGACAGCGGGTCGGCCACGTCCGGCGAGCCACCACTGCCCTCCATCTCGATCAGCAAGGGCGCGCAGTGCTCCACCGCGAGCGACGGCACCTCCATGCCCAACTGCTCGGACGTGAAGGGCCAGGGGTTCACCTGCGAGGAGGCGTCCTGTGCGTTCGTCAACGTCTCCTACGACAACCAGCGAGGCTCGGTGGACTGCCGGATCGAGGTGTTCTACAACATCGTCGGCTGGCAGTACGTCAACAGCTTCAAGATGGACACCGGGACGAGCGGCGCCACCCCACGCGCCTACTGGGGCGAGACCGGTCACGGACTGCGCGTCAACTGCGGCAACGGAAGCTACTACTCCAACGAGATCGGCTGGTAGATGACCGGCCACCACCCAACGACTGGAGCACTATGACCATCTCCCACGAGCAGGCCGACTGGTTCAAGCAGACCTTCGACCAGCTGACCGACAACATGGAGATCGCCGTCCTCGGCAAGCGTCACGTCGTGCGGCTGGCGCTGACCTGCCTGCTGTCCGAGGGCCACATCCTGCTCGAGGACTTCCCGGGCACGGGCAAGACGATGCTCGCGCGCGCGCTCGCCAACACCGTGCAGGGCTCCAACGCGCGCATCCAGTTCACGCCCGACCTGCTGCCCTCCGACGTCATCGGCGTCACGGTCTACGACCAGCACAAGGGCACCTTCGACTTCCACCCCGGCCCGATCTTCCACACGATCGTGCTGGCCGACGAGATCAACCGTGCCTCGCCCAAGACCCAGTCGGCGCTGCTCGAGGTGATGGAGGAGAGCCGCGTCACCGTCGACGGGGTCGCCCACTCCGTCGGCAAGCCGTTCCTGGTGATCGCGACCCAGAACCCGATCGAGCAGGCCGGCACCTACCGCCTGCCCGAGGCACAGCTCGACCGGTTCCTGATGAAGACCTCGATGGGCTACCCCGACCGCCAGGCGACGGTCGAGCTGCTCATCAACGCGGCCGTGCGCGACCGCGCCTCGCTCGTCACGCCGGTGATCACCGCCGCGACGATCTCGCAGATGAGCGGCCTCGCCGACCAGGTCTACGTCGACCCGGCCGTCGTGGGGTACGTCGCCGAGCTGGCCGAGGAGTCGCGGCGCCAGCCGCACGTGAAGCTCGGGCTCTCCGCGCGCGGTTGCCTCGCGTTCATCCGGGTGGCGAAGACCTGGGCCGCCGCGGACGGTCGCGACCACGTCGTGCCCGACGACATCAAGGAGCTCGCGGAGCCGGTGCTGTCGCACCGCCTGCTGCTCGACGCCGAGGCGCAGTTCAGCGGGGTCAGCGTCCAGACGGTCATCAGCCGCCTGCTCGACGCCGTCGCGCCGCCGACCGACCGGGTGGCCTGAGTCCGGTGAAGGAGCGGGTCACGCAGCTGCTGACGATCGTGCGCCCCGTGGGGTGGCTGATCCTCGGCCTGGGCCTCGTCGCGACCTACCTCGCGATCGTGGCCAACTGGCGAGAGCTCGCCGTGATCGCTGCTGCCTGCCTGCTCCTCCTCGCGCTCGCCGCGCCGTTCCTCGTCGGTCGCACCAACGTCGCGGTCGACCTGCGGCTCGAGCCCGACCGCGTCGCGGCGGGGGAGTCCGTCGCCGCCGGGGTGATCGTGCAGAACATCGCCAGCGGTCGGCTGATCCCGACCACCCTCGAGGTGCCCGTCGGCTCCTCTGTCCACCGCTACGGCATCGCGTCGCTGCCGTCGGGCGGGCGGCACGAGGAGGCGTTCACGATCCGCACCGAGCACCGGGGCGTCATCGCCGTCGGACCGGCCACCACCCGGCGCGGCGACCCGATCGGCATCTTCTCGCGCGACATGGTCTGGACCCCCGTCCGCGAGATCCTGGTACGCCCGCCGATGGTGCCGCTCGACTCGCTGGGTGCGGGCCTGCTCCGTGACCTCGAGGGCGTCTCGACCGACGCGCTCTCGCAGAGCGACCTGGCCTTCCACGCGCTGCGCGAGTACACCCCCGGCGACGACCTGCGCCACATCCACTGGCGCTCGTCGGCCAAGGTGATGGCCTCCGGCGGCGAGTCCAGCCTGCTCGTGCGGCAGTACCTCGACACCCGGCGCAGCCACGCGGCCATCGTGGTCGACGACGTCGAGGCGTCCTGGGCCGACCCCGAGGCGTTCGAGTCGGCCATGTCGGTGGCGGCGTCCATCGCCGTACGCGCCGTGCTGGACGACTTCGAGGTGTCCTTCGTCTGCGGCGACACCGCCTCCACCGGCAACGACGGCCACCTCGCGCTCGACGCCGTGTGCCGCGCCGAGCACGGGCGCACCGGCATCGTGAAGTCGGCCCGCCGTGCCACCCAGGTCGCCCCCGACTGCAGCCTGCTCTTCCTCGTCGGCGGCGTCGACACCGACTTCACCGACATGCTGCGCGGAGCCGCGGCCTTCCCGCCCGAGGTGCGCCGGTTCGCGATCCTCATCGACGGCTCGGAGACCAGCCGCGTCACGGAGATCGGCGGGCTCCCGGTGCTGCACCTGGCGGACAAGGGCGACCTCGGCGGCCTCCTGCAGTGGAGCGTGAAGTGAGCACCTCGCACGACGCCTCCCACGACGCCTCGGTCGACACCGCCACCCGGTCGCGGCGCCGGTCCGTGCTGCCCGACCCGGCGACCGCGCTCGACCTGGGGTTCGTGCTGCTCCTCAGCGGGCTCGCGCTCAGCGGCTTCGCGACGTCCTTCACCGGCATCGGGTTCCTCGTCGTCGGCCTGCTCGGCACCGTGATCGGCATCGCCGTCGCCCACGCGTCCCGCGCCCTGCGCTGGCCCCTGATCGCGCCGGTGCTGATCCTGGCCGTCCTGTTCTTCCTCCTCGGAGGCCCCCTCTGCCTGCGCTCGGTCGGCGACACCGCGTTCCTGCCGGGCGGCTCCACCCTCGGCAAGCTGGCCGACCAGGCGATCTTCGGCTGGAAGGACCTGCTGACCACGCTGCCGCCCGTCGACGGCGACGGCCCCCTGCTCGTGCTGCCCTGGCTGCTGGGCCTGGTGGCCGGCCTCGTCGGCACGGTGCTGAGCGGCCTCGGCTTCCGCCGGTCCTGGCTCAGCGCGCTGCTGCCCGTGCTCGGGCTGACCGCCGTGCTGGTCGCGGTCATCCTCCTCGGCGTGCGCCACCCGCAGTCGGTGCTCGTGCAGGGCTCCGCCTTCGCCGCAGCGGCGCTCGGCTGGCTGGCCATCCGGGCCCGGCGGGCCTCCGCGAGCGTGCGCGGCGGCTCCTCGGGCTGGGGCCGCGTCGCGCTCGGCGCGGGACTGGTGCTGCTGGCCTCCGCGCTCGCGATGCCGGCCAGCGCCCTCGTGACCGGGGACGACGACGAGGGACGCGCCGTGGTGCGCACCTGGGTCGAGCCGCCGTTCGACATCGGTCGCTACCCCTCGCCGCTGGCCGGCTTCCGCAAGTACATCGACCTCGGTTCCGCCGAGGACCCGGCCAACGTCTTCGACAAGACGCTGTTCACGGTCGAGGGCGGCGCCGGGCTGCGCATCCGCATCGCAGCGATGGACACCTACGACGGCCTGGTCTGGGGCGCTTCCAACGACGCCCTGCCCGGTGCGGCCGACGACTCGTTCCAGCGCGTCTCGTCCACGATCGACAACCCGGTGAAGGGGAAGAAGGTCACCGCCGAGGTCACGATCGGGGAGGGGTACGACGGCGTGTGGCTGCCCACCATCGGTGCCCTCCAGGGCGTCGACTTCGGGCTGGGCGACCCGACCACCAAGGCCGAGACCTTCCGCTACAACCTCGCGACCTCGACGGCCGTCGTGCCGTCGGGCCTGCGACGCGGCGACACCTACTCCTTCACCGCCGTGCAGCCCGACGACGAGCTGACGCCCGAGACGCTGGGATCCTCGTCGCTCACCGGGCTCGCGCCCGGGACCGGCTTCCTCAAGGAACCGGCCGCCGACTGGTCCGAGAAGGCCACGACCCCGATGGGCCGGGTGCTCGCGATCGCCGCCCACCTCAAGTCCGAGGGGAAGTACTCCGACGGCGTGGTCAAGGCCGAGCAGATCTACCACCCGGGCCACAACATTCAGCGGCTCTCCGACGGCTTCATCGGCGCCCAGCAGATGGTCGGCAACGACGAGCAGTACGCCGCCGTGATGGCCCTGCTGGCCAACGAGGTCGGCGTCCCGGCGCGGGTGGTGCTCGGTGCCGTGGTCCCCGACGACGGCGTCGTCACCGGTGAGCAGGTGCAGGCGTGGGTCGAGCTGCGCGCCTCGGACGGCTCGTGGCGCACGTTGCCGACCGAGGAGTTCATGTCGACGGAGAAGCCGTCGGAGCAGCTGCCCGAGACCGACACCCCGATGAGCGGCACGGTCGTCCCGCCGCCCGCGCCGATCCCGCCGCCGTCCGACGCCGGCGACCAGAGCGACGCCGACCTCAAGGAGCGCAAGGCCACCAAGGAGGACGAGGACGAGAAGTCCATCGCCGAGCGGCTGCCGGCCTGGGTGCTGGTCGTCGTGAAGTACGTCGGTGGCCCGCTCCTCCTCGTGGTGGCGCTGCTCGGCGCGATCATCGGGTTGAAGCTGCTGCGGCGACGCCGTCGGCGCACGGCCTCCGTCGTGTCCGCCCGCTTCGTCGGCGCCTGGCGCGAGCTGGTCGACCACGCGCGCGACCTGGGCCAGCCGGTCCCGCTGGGCCCGACCGTCACACGGCGCGAGCAGTCGGGGTCGATCGGCACCGAGTCGGCGCCGTCGCTGGCGCGCCGCGCCGACAGCTTCGTCTTCGGCCCCACTGCGCCTCAAGCCGAGGCAGCGGCGACCTACTGGGAGTCCGTCGACGCCGAGCGCCGGACGATGTCGGCGTCGGTCGGCCGGCGCAGGCGCCTGCTCGCCGCGATCAGCCTCGCCTCGCTGCGGAGGGGGACGGCCACGGTCTCACCGACCTCGATCGGAGCGACGACCCCGGCCTCCGACGAGCCGGCCGCCCCCGCGCGGGCGGGTCGCCTCTCGCGCCTGCCGCGCCTCCCGCGGGTGCCGGCCCTGCCCCGGGTGTCGAAGCGGCCCCGCGGCGGCAAGCGGCGCTCGTCCTGACCGCGGTGCCGTGATTGGTCTTTTCCAGCCACGCCTGACTAAACTGGCGTGTCGGCCCAACGTGGGTTGTGATTTGTGGTGCCTCGCGGCTGCCCGATCACGCGTCGTCCGTTCACAGGAGCGGGTTGCTGCGTGTCCGGGAATGAGTCACCACACTCCACCGCACGAGGTCCACCGCCAGGCGACGTAGTCGCGCGGCGGAGGTTCGCGGGCCACCTGCTCCTTGCCCTTCCAACAAGGGTGGAGCGGTGCAGCAACGGTAGAAGACCGAACAACAGATTGTGGAGGACATGCCGAAGAAAGAAGGCGTGATCGAACTCGAGGGCTCCGTCGTGGAGGCCCTTCCGAACGCCATGTTCCGGGTCGAGCTGACCAACGGACACAAGGTGCTCGCCCACATCAGCGGCAAGATGCGCCAGCACTACATCCGGATCCTCCCCGAGGACCGTGTGGTGGTGGAGCTGTCTCCCTACGACCTGACGCGAGGTCGGATCGTCTACCGCTACAAGTAGCAGCCACTCCTAGCTAGAAAGGGCTGACAAGTGAAGGTCAACCCGAGCGTCAAGCCGATGTGCGACAAGTGCAAGGTCATCCGTCGTCACGGCCGCGTCATGGTCATCTGCGAGAACCCGCGCCACAAGCAGCGGCAGGGTTGAGTGTGAGCGTTCAGATACGGCGAAGCCGGAGCTGAACGCTCATCGCGAGCCGCGCAGCCGCTTGCGGCAAGCGGGCTTGACGCCCAGTAGTAGCCAGAGCAACACAACAACACAACGTGATCGCTAGGTCCGCCCAGGCGGACTGAAGTCACCTCCGGAGCACCGGCCGGAGCCCACCCGAGGCGGGATGGGACGCGACACGACCAGAAACCGATGCGAGAACAGACAAGGAAACCGCCACATGGCACGCCTCGTTGGTGTGGACCTCCCGCGCGACAAGCGCATCGAGATCGCACTCACCTACATCTACGGCATCGGCCGTACCCGCGCCCAGCAGCTGCTCGCCGCGACCGGGGTTGACCCGAACGCCCGCGTGCACACGCTCGGTGACGAGGAGCTGGTCAAGCTCCGCGACGAGATCGAAGCCAACTTCAAGATCGAGGGTGACCTCCGTCGCGAGGTCCAGGCAGACATCCGCCGCAAGATCGAGATCGGCAGCTACCAGGGTCGTCGCCACCGCATGGGCCTCCCGGTCCGCGGTCAGCGCACCAAGACCAACGCGCGCACCCGCAAGGGTCCCAAGCGCACTGTCGCCGGCAAGAAGAAGGCGAAGTGATCCAACGCCTCGTGCGTTGACCACCGCCGCTTCACTCAGCTTCCAGACCAGTTACTCATAGGAGAACCGAATGCCTCCCAAGAGCCGCGCCACCAAGGTGCGTCGCAAGGAGAAGAAGAACGTTGCTCAGGGCGAAGCCCACATCAAGAGCACGTTCAACAACACCATCGTCACCATCACCGACCCGACCGGCGCCGTGATCTCGTGGGCCTCCGCCGGCACCGTCGGCTTCAAGGGCTCGCGCAAGTCCACGCCGTTCGCCGCTCAGATGGCCGCCGAGGCCGCCGGTCGTCGGGCCATGGACCACGGCATGAAGAAGATCGACGTCTTCGTCAAGGGTCCGGGCTCGGGTCGCGAGACCGCGATCCGTTCGCTGGGTGCGATCGGCCTCGAGGTCGGCACCATCCAGGACGTCACGCCCACCCCCCACAACGGATGCCGCCCGCCCAAGCGCCGGCGCGTCTGACCCGAGACTGAGAAAGAGAGACTGACATGGCCCGTTACACCGGACCCATGACCCGCAAGTCGCGCCGTCTCGGTGTCGACATCGTCGGTGGCGACTCGTCCTTCGAGAAGCGCCCCTACCCTCCCGGCCAGCACGGCCGCGGCCGCATCAAGGAGAGCGAGTACCTCCTCCAGCTGCGCGAGAAGCAGAAGGCCCGCTTCACCTACGGCGTGATGGAGAAGCAGTTCCTGCGCTACTACAAGGAGGCGAACCGTCGGCAGGGCAAGACGGGTGAGAACCTGCTCCAGCTGCTCGAGTGCCGCCTCGACAACGTCGTCTACCGTGCCGGCTTCGCCCGCACCCGTCGCGCTGCCCGCCAGCTCGTCGTGCACGGCCACTTCCTGGTCAACGGCCACAAGGTCGACATCCCCAGCTACCAGGTCTCGGCCCACGACATCATCGACGTGCGCGAGAAGTCGCTGGAGATGACGCCGTTCATCGTGGCTCGCGAGACCCACGCCGAGCGCCACGTCCCGGCCTGGCTGCAGGCGCTGCCCAACCGGATGCGCATCCTCGTGCACCAGGTGCCGGTCCGCGCGCAGATCGACACGCAGGTCACCGAACAGCTGATCGTCGAGTACTACTCCAAGAAGTAATCCCCTCCTCGGTGGTCGCCCGGCAACGGGCGGCCCCGAGGCATCCTCTCCCAGAATGAGATCGGGTCCATCAAATGGTGGTTGGATCCGGGAAGGAAAGAATCAGTGCTTATCGCTCAGCGCCCGACCCTGTCCGAGGAGTCGGTGGACGAGTTCCGCTCGCGCTTCGTCATCGAGCCCCTCGAGCCCGGCTTCGGCTACACGCTCGGCAACTCGCTCCGTCGTACCCTCCTGTCCTCCATCCCGGGGGCCTCGGTCACGAGCATCAAGGTGGACACCGTCCTCCACGAGTTCTCGACCATCGAGGGTGTCACCGAGGACGTCACCGAGATCATCCTCAACCTGAAGGGCCTCGTCGTCTCCTCCGAGCACGACGAGCCCGTCACGATGTACCTCCGCAAGTCCGGCGCCGGTGCCGTCACCGCCGCTGACATCGCGCCGCCGGCCGGTGTCGAGGTGCACAACCCCGACCTCAAGATCGCCACGCTGTCCGACAAGGGCAAGCTGGAGATGGAGCTGGTCGTCGAGCGTGGCCGCGGCTACGTCTCGGCTGTCCAGAACAAGGGTGCCGACAACGAGATCGGCCGCATGCCGGTCGACTCGATCTACAGCCCCGTGCTGAAGGTGACCTACAAGGTCGAGGCCACCCGTGTCGAGCAGCGCACCGACTTCGACAAGCTCGTCATCGACGTCGAGACCAAGCAGTCGATCCGTCCCCGCGACGCGATCGCCTCGGCCGGCAAGACCCTGGTCGAGCTGTTCGGCCTGGCCCGTGAGCTCAACGTCGAGGCCGAGGGCATCGACATCGGCCCGTCGCCCGTCGACGAGCAGCTCGCCGCCGACCTCGCCCTCCCGGTCGAGGACCTGCAGCTGACGGTCCGTTCCTACAACTGCCTCAAGCGCGAGGGCATCCACACCGTGGGTGAGCTCATCAGCCGCTCGGAGCAGGACCTGCTCGACATCCGCAACTTCGGTGCGAAGTCGATCGACGAGGTCAAGGCCAAGCTGGTCGAGATGGGCCTGTCCCTCAAGGACAGCGCGCCCGGCTTCGACCCGCACGCCGCCCTCGCGGCCTACGGCGACGACGACGACGACGCCTTCGTCGAGGACGAGCAGTACTAAACCCAAACCGCCGCTCGCCCGAGCGGCGTCTACCCCGGTACCTCACACGGCCGGAGAGAATCGAGAGATGACATGCCCCAGCCCAAGAAGGGCAAGCGCCTCGGCGGTAGCCCCGCCCACCAGCGCCTGATCCTGGCCAACCTGTCGACCCAGCTCTTCGAGCACGGTCGGATCACCACCACCGAGACCCGTGCGCGCATGCTGCGCCCGGTCGCGGAGAAGCTGATCACCAAGGCCAAGAAGGGTGACCTGCACAACCGTCGCGAGGTCCTCAAGACCATCCGCGACAAGTCCGTCGTGCACACGCTGTT
Source organism: Nocardioides currus (assembly GCF_003057875.1). GTDB lineage: Bacteria > Actinomycetota > Actinomycetes > Propionibacteriales > Nocardioidaceae > Nocardioides > Nocardioides currus. Next base: position 283,521 of record NZ_PYXZ01000002.1, read on the forward strand.
CACCGAGATCGCCCCGACCTTCGCGGAGCGTCCCGGTGGCTACACCCGCATCACCAAGATCGGCCCCCGCAAGGGCGACAACGCCCCCATGGCGGTCATCGAGCTGGTGACCGAGGCCTACAGCCCGAAGGCTCCCTCGTCGAAGAAGACCGCCGCCGCGGCCGCTCCGGTCGAGGTTGCCCCAGTCGAGCAGCCGGTCGAGGAGTCGGAGGTCGACGAGACCACCGCCGCCGAGGAGCACGAGGCCGCCGCTGAGGAGCACGAGGCCGCGGCCGAGGAGCACGAGGCTGCCGCTGAGGAGCACGAGGCTGCCGCCGAGGAGCACGAGGCTGCCGCCGAGGCTGCCGAGGGCGAGTCCAAGGCCTGAGCCACGCACATCGAGGCCCGCCACCCTGCTGGGGTGGCGGGCCTTCGTGCGTCAGAGGCGGCGGAGGGTGTCGCCCGCGTCCAGGCTGCGAGGCTCGCCGCCGCTCGCGGCGAGCGCACGGGTGGCCTCGACGATCGCCGCGTTGGCCGGCGTGGGCACGCCGAGCAGTCGGCCCTGGAGCACGATCTCGCCGGAGAGGTAGTCGATCTCCGAGTCGCCCGTCCCGCGCCGCAGGCTCTGCCAGGTCGAGCCTCCCTCGCGCGCGAGGTCGCTGCGCCGCGCCAGGACGTCGCCGCGCCGCGCCCGGTCCTGATCTGCGGTGACCAGCGAGACGCCGGCGCGCGCCAGCACCCGCTCGCCCTCGGCCACGGCCCGATCGGCCAGCTCGTCGGCGGCGTCTCCCTGCCGGTAGGACGCGTCGACGCCGTTGCCGACGTTCATCAGCAGCTTGCGGCGCTTCCAGGCCATGATGTCGTCGCGCTCCTCGGACACCATGCCGGCGGCCCGCAGGTCGGCGGCCACGGCGGCCGTCGTGTCGTCAGTGCCGCCGGGGATGCGGCCGATGTCGAGGATCGCGGGCGTGGGGTGGCAGCCGGCCACCACGACACCGGGCTCGAGGTGCGTGGCCGGCAGCATCACGCACACGGCGTAGGTGTGGGCGAACACGCGCAGGACGGCGGTCTCGGTGGCGATGCCGTTCGTCGCGCACACGATCGGCGTGCGGCTCGGCGCGTGGGTGCGCAGGTCGGCGAGTGCCGTTGCCGCCTGGTGCGACTTCACGGCCAGGACGACGACCGTGTCGTCGGTCCACTCGACGTCGGCGGCGGTGTCGGTGGCCGGTGCCACGATGCGGTGCATGCCGGAGCCCGTGTCGAGTCGCAGTCCGCCCTCGCGGATCGCCGCGAGGTGGGCGCCGCGTGCGACCAGCGTGACCGAGCGGTCCGCCAGCGCGAGGTGCCCGCCGATGACGCCGCCGACGGCGCCGGTGCCGTAGACGACGTACCTCACGCGTCCCACCCGCTCTCGACGAGCCGCACGGCCTCCGCCCGGGTCAGGCCTCGCCGACGACAGGCCAGGACGTACGCCGCCGCGGCGTCGCGCACGTCGCTGCCGGCGTGCGACGAGGTCACGAACGTGCCGCGCCGTCCCTCGGTGGCGACGAGCCCGTCCGCCTCGAGCTCCTTGTAGACCCGCGCCACCGTGTTGACCGCGAGCCCCACCTCGCCCGCCAGTCCCCGGACGGTGGGGAGCCGGGTGCCGGCCGGCAGCCCGCCGGACGCGATCAGCGCGGCGACCTGGCTGCGGACCTGTTCGAACGGCGGGGTCTGCGACGCGTGGTCGACCGGGTCCAGCTGCATGCAGCGACCCTACGGCGAGGTCGCGCGTGGTAGACCTCGGTGTCATGGAACAGGTCGTGCTGGTCGTGGGTGAGGCGCTCGTCGACGTCGTGCGGGCCCGTGACGGGTCGGTTCGCGACCATCCCGGTGGCAGCTCGGCCAACGCGGCGGTGGCGCTGGCCAGGCTGGGTCGCCCGGTGCGCTTCGTGACCGCCTACGCCGACGACGACCACGGACGCCTGCTCGCGGAGCACCTCGGCGACAACGGCGTCCGGCTGGGCAGCGACCCGGTGATCCTGGAGCGGACCGCGACGGCGATCGCGACCCTGGCGGAGTCGGGCGCGGCGACGTACGTCTTCGACATCGACTGGCGCATCGGACCGGTGTCGCTGGAGGGCGACGAACCGGTGGCCGTCGTCTTCGGCTCGATCGGTGCCGCGCTGGAGCCGGGCGCGGAGGACGTGGCGCGCCTGGTCGGGCAGCACCGCGCCACGGCCCTGACGGTCTTCGACGTCAACGCCCGTCCGGCCATCACCGGCACCAGCAAGGCGGTGGTGGCGCGGGTCGAGGCGATGGCCGCCCTGGCCGACGTGGTGAAGGCCAGCGACGAGGACCTCGAGGCGCTGTGGCCCGGCCTCGAGCACCGCGAGGTGGCGGCGCGGCTGCTGGACCAGGGCACCGGGGCCGTGGTCGTCACGCTGGGGGAGCGGGGGCTGGCCTGGTTCACGCCGGACGGCGAGGGAGTGGTGCCGGCCGTGCGCACGGAGGTGGCCGACACCATCGGTGCCGGCGACACCGTCACCGCGGCGATCGTCGACGGCCTCTGGGACCTCGGGGTGGTGGGCAGCGCCGCCCGGGGCGGGCTGGCCGCCCTGCGCGCGGAGGACTGGACCGCGGTGCTGGAGCACGCCGGGCGAGCCGCCGCGATCACGGTGGGCCGCCCGGGAGGCGACCCACCGTGGCGGCACGAGCTCGGCTAGGTCCGGTCGGTGCTGCTCAGCCGGCCGACCAGGCCGGGTCGCGGCCGATGAAGCCCATCAGCCGGTCGACCACGGGGGCGTCGTCGGGGACGGGCACCGCGGCGCCGTACTGCCCCGAGCTGCGCAGCATCTCCTCGATGGGCTGCATCCCCGCGAGCATCGTGGCCGCGAAGTCCTCGTCGAGGCCGTGCGGCTGGCCGGTGGCGGTCGCCAGGTCCCAGGTGTGCATGAAGACGTCGGCGGTGTAGAACCGGTCGACGGCGTCCTCGAGCCGCTGGGTGCCGGTGAAGGGGTGGGTGAACTCCTCGTCGCCGCGGGTGTCGATCAGCTCCCGCACCCCGTCGGCGTGGTGGCGCCACGCAGCGACCGGGTCGTCGGCCACGCCCGGGCCGGCGGGCAGCGTGACACCGCCCGCGGACAGGAAGCCGGGGAACCACTCGACGAGATGGCCCACCACGTCGCGTGCGGTCCAGCCGGGCACCGGCGCGGGCGCCTCCCAGTCGTGAGTCTGCGCGACGCGGTCGGAGAAGGTGGCCGCCACCGCGCGGTGGCGCTGGGCCGGGGACTCAGGCAGCGCCATCGGCCAGCACTCCGTCGGCGAGCATCCGGTCGAGCTTGGCGTAGCCCTCGTGCACGCCGACCTCCATGCCGCTGGACAGCATGCCGTCGCGGCCCTCGAAGGAGTCGCACAGCGAGAAGCCGTGCATCCGGGTGCGGCCGTCGCCGAGGTCCTCGAAGGTCATGGTCTCCAGGGCGATCGCGTCGGGCATGCCCTCCCAGGTGAACGTCTGCACGATCTTGTCCTCGCCGACGAACGGGAACGTGCCACGGAAGGCGTACTCCTCGCCGTCGCGCTCGGAGACGTAGCGGTAGGAGCCGAGCGTGCGGCAGTCCCACTGGTCGATGCGGGTCGTCAGGGAGTCGGGACCGACCCACTGCGCGAACAGCTCCGGGTCGGTGTGGGCGCGCACGAGCTGGCCCGGGGTGGCCTCGAAGTCGCGCCAGATGTGCACGGCGGGCACGTCCTGGTCGGCCTCGATCGCGGCCTCGGTGTAGCGGGTGTCGGGGTTCTGCACGGCGGTCATGATGCGGTTCCTTCCTGCGGGGTCCGGTTGTTCTCTGCGTTCTCTGCGTTCATGGCGGCCAGCACGGCGTCGAGGCGGCTGAACCGCTCCTCGGCCTGCCGGCGGTAACGCTCGATCCACTTGGTCATCAGGTCGAACACCTCTGCTTCCAGGTGCACCGGTCGGCGCTGGGCCTCCCGGGTGCGGCTGACCAGGCCCGCGTCCTCGAGCACCTTGAGGTGCTTGGAGACGGCCTGCAGGCTGACGTCGTACGGCGCCGCCAGGTCGTTCACCGTCGCGTCGGCCTCCGTCAGCCGGGCGACCATGTCGCGCCGCGTCGGGTCGGCCAGGGCGGCGAAGACCTTGGAGAGCTGGTCGGTCATGCGAGGCACCTTCTTCAACTGATTGGTTGAATAAAAGGTAGGCCGACCAGAGGATCGTTGTCAACCGTTCGGTTGAACAAGGATCATTCGAGGAAGGAGTGCACCAGCGAGACGACCGAGGCGCCCTCGCCGGAGGCCGAGGCCACCCGCTTCATCGAGCCGGAGCGGATGTCGCCGGCGGCGAAGATGCCGGGGACGGTGGTGGCCAGGTTGGCCGGGGGCCGCCCCTCGGCCCACGCCTCGCCCGGCACGTCACGACCGGTCAGCACGAAGCCGCGCTCGTCGCGGGCGACCTGGTCGGGCAGCCAGTCGCAGTGCGGCTCGGCGCCCAGGAGGAGGAACACCCCGCGGACGTCGCGCCGGTGGACCTCACCGGTGGTGACGTCCTCGACGTCGACCCACTCGAGCCGCTCGGCCCCACCGCCCTCGACGATGCGCGACGACGCCAGCACCTCGATGCGGGGGTTGAAGCCGATCTCCTTGACCAGGTAGTGCGACATGGTGGCCGCCAGGTCGGGGCGGCGGACCATGATCGTCACGGACCGGGCGAACCGGGACAGGTGCACCGCCGCCTGCCCGGCGCTGTTGCCGCCGCCGACGACGATGACGTCGCCGCCCTCCATCTCGCGCGAGGCGGCCATCGCGGCGCCGTAGTGGACGCCGTAGCCGATCCGGGTGTCGATGGACTCGATGCCGATGCGCCGGTAGGTGACGCCGGTCGCGATCACCACGGCGCGGGCGTGCACGTCGCCGCCCTCGGTGCGCACGACGTGGGGAGCGCCGTCGCGGCCGGGCTCCAGCCCCAGCACGGGCCACCCGGTGAAGAACCGGGTGCCGAAGCGGATCGCCTGGTTGCGGGCGCGCTGCGCCAGGCGCATCCCGGAGATGCCGCGGGGGAAGCCGAGGTAGTTGCGGATCATCGAGCTGGTGCCGGCCTGCCCGCCGATCGCCTCGCTCTCGATGGTCACCGTCGACAGCCCCTCGCTCGCCGCGTAGACGCTGGCGGCGAGCCCGGCCGGCCCGGCGCCGACGACCACCACGTCGACGACCTGGTCGACCTCGATGTCGTCGGGCCGCCCGTAGAGCGTGACGGCGAGGTCGCGGGTGCTCGTCGGGACGAAGGGGACCGTGGAGTTGAAGGTCTCGACGAGCGGCCACGCGTCGGGCTCGCCGGTGTGGCGCCCGAGCACCTCACGGCCCTCGTCGCTGTCGGGGTGGAAGACGCCGCAGGGCGCCCCGACCCGGTCGAGGTAGTCCCGCAGCTGGAGCGTCAGCACGTCCTGCTCCGGGGTCACGATGCGCACGGAGTAGACCTCGGGCACCGCCACGGTCGCCGCCCAGTCGTTGAGGAGGTCGATGATCGCGGTGTGGAACTCCTCGTCGCGGATCCCGCGGGGCATCAGGAGGAACGCGTCGTACTTCCCGGTGGCCTGGCCGTGCCGCAGCGCGTCGGCGTCCACGCGGAAGTTCTCCCAGTGCGCCACCACCACGCGGCGCGCGGTCGGCACCGACTCCCGGATCTTGGCGATCGCGGGATAGACCTCCATGTCCGCGAGCCGCGACTCCAGCACGAACAGGGCGACCTGTCCGCCGCCCTTCAGCACGTCGATCGCCTGGTGCTTGGCCTCCATGGCGGTGCGGACGCAGCGGACGTCGTACTCCCGGCTGTAGCGCCAGAACTGCTGCTCGAGGACGTCGAGGTGCTGGTCGGAGACGAGGATGATCGCCGGGTTGCTCACGGGATCGAGTATGGCGCGACAGCGGTCGTCGCGTCGCGGACGTTCTGCCTCCGTCGATCCTGACGGGCCCGGCCACCTAGGATCTGCGGGGTGCGCATCCGGCTCGACCTGTCCTACGACGGGACCGACTTCAACGGCTGGGCGACCCAGCCCACGCTGCGCACCGTCCAGAGCGTGCTCGAGGACGCGCTCTCCACGACCCTGCGGCTCCCGGTCCGCGTCGTCTGCGCCGGACGGACGGACACCGGAGTGCACGCCCGCGGGCAGGTGGTCCACCTCGACGTCGAGCCGGACGTGCTGGCGGCCGCCGCCGGTCGACGACCGGTGTCGGCGCCCGAGTCGCTGGCGCGCCGGCTCAACGGCATCCTGCCGCCCGACGTCCGGGTGCGGCGCGCCGTGGAGGCGCCGCCCGGGTTCGACGCGCGGTTCTCCGCGACGTGGCGCCGCTACGCCTACCGCATCGCGGACCGCGCGGACCTGGTCGACCCCCTCACCCGCCGCCACGTGCTCGCCTGGCCGCGTGCGCTCGACGTCGATGCGATGAACGAGGCGTCCGCGCCGCTGGTCGGGCTCCAGGACTTCGCCGCCTTCTGCAAGCGGCGCGAGGGAGCCACCACGGTCCGCACCCTGCTCGAGCTCTCGTGGTCACGGGGCGAAGCCGGCCTGCTCGAGGGGCGGGTGGTCGCCGACGCCTTCTGCCACAGCATGGTCCGCTCGCTGGTGGGCTGCCTGCTGGCCGTCGGCGAGGGCCGCCGCGAGCCCGCCTGGGCCGCCGGGATCCTGGCCGGCCGCGTCCGCGACCCCGCGGTGGTCGTCGTGCGCCCCCACGGCCTGACCCTCGAGGAGGTCGGCTATCCCGAGGGCGACGAGCTGGCCGCCCAGGCCGCTCGTGCCCGCAACCCGAGGAGCCCCATCCCGTGACCGAGGACCACTACTTCTCCGCCGACCCCGCCGCGCCCTTCACCCGGGAGACGTTCACGGCGCAGGCGTGGGGCCACTCCCTCGAGCTGGCCAGCGCGTCCGGCGTCTTCAGCCGCGGGCACCTCGACCACGCGACCGCCGTGCTGTTCCGCGAGCTCGAGCCGCCGGTGCAGGGCCAGTTCCTCGACCTGGGCTGCGGGTACGGCGCCATCGGGCTCGCGATCGCCCGCGCCGTACCCCTCGCGACCGTCACCGCGGTCGACGTCAACGAGCGCGCCCTGCTCCTGGCCAACGAGAACGCCGAGGCCCTGGGCCTCGCCTCGCGCTTCGTCGCGGCCCTGCCCGAGCAGGTCCCGAGCGACATGACCTTCGACGAGATCTGGTCCAACCCGCCCATCCGGATCGGCAAGGCCGCGTTGCACGAGCTGCTGCTGACGTGGCTGCCGCGGCTGCGCCCCGACGGGCGGGCCGTCATGGTCGTCGGCAAGAACCTCGGCGCCGACTCGCTGCAGCGCTGGCTGGGCGAGCAGGGCTGGCCCACGACGCGGCTCTCCAGCGTCAAGGGGTTCCGGGTGCTGGAGACGCGTCGCGGCTGACGACCGGTCTCAGTCGTCGTCGCTCTCGATCTGGGCGATGAGGTCGTCGGCGTCGGTCTCGACGGCGAAGATCGGCAGGATGCTGATCACCCAGCCGGGCCGCTTGTCCTCGATCTCGTGGGCGAGGTCCCAGGCCTGTTGCGCACCGACGGGGCCGAGGCGGACGTACTCACCCTCGTCCTCGCTCTCGTGGTCGGTGTCGATCTCCACGACCCACGTCTCGGACCAGTCGTCGGCGAAGTCGTCGAAGGTGGTGTCGGCGTCGTCCGGGGTGTCCTCGGCGACCGGGTAGATCAGGGGCATGGCGGGCTCCGTTCGTCAGTGGGCGTGCGCGATCAGCGTGACCCATCGTGCCAGTGGGTGCTCAGGCCGGGCGGGTGGCCACGAGCACGCCGATCTTCTCGATCCGGTGCTCGGGGTTGTCGAACTCGTCGGCCCAGTAGTTGCCGGCCGCGTGGTCCTCGATCGTGGCGCAGGTCGACAGCGTGATCATCGCCCGCGTCGCCGCCACGCCGGGTCGTCCCGGGACCGCGGCGCGTTGCGCCGCCAGCGAGGCCCGCGACCGGAAGGACGTCCACCGCGTGCGACGCACCTCGTAGACGTGCACGACGTCGGCCACCCTGATCCGGACCCGGCTGCCGTTCGGCAGCGACGGCAGATAGCGGAACGGCTCGGTCGAGGAGAGCCGGTGCCCGGTCACGATGTAGTTGCCGATCTCGCCCGGCGCCTCCCCGCCCGACCGGCCGCGCGGCGAGGCGAGCGAGCCGTCGTTCTGCAGGCGGGTCCCCACGGCGTCGTCGGGTGACCCGCGGTAGCGGACGACCGGGAAGTCCGCGAGGCCGAGTCGCGGGATCGAGAGGAACGAGCGGGCCGGCTCGGGACGCGCCGGGGTCTCGGTGGCGGGCGGTGTGGGCGAGGGGGACGACGACGTGGGCGTCGACGTCGGCGTCCGAGTCGGCGACGGTGGTGACGAGGACGGTCCCGTGCTCGTCGACCCGGCCGGGCGGCGAGCCGAGCGCTCGGGCTCGGCCGCGCAGCCCGCTCCCGCCGCGACGGCCAGCAGCCCCAGCAGCCCCAGCAACGTGGCGGGAAGCGGGGCGGGGCGGCGTGCGCGGGCCATCCGGCCACGCTAGTCCGGAGACCAAGCGGCCTGACAGAGTGCAGCCATGACGTACGACGCCGCGCAGGACCGCTACGACCACACCGACTACCGCCTGACCGGCCGCAGCGGGCTCAAGCTCCCGCCGCTGAGCCTCGGGCTGTGGCAGAACTTCGGCGACGACCGTCCGGAGGAGACGCAGCGGGCGATCCTGCGACGGGCCTTCGACCGCGGCGTGACGCACATCGACCTGGCGAACAACTACGGCCCGCCGTACGGCCGGGCGGAGGAGAACTTCCGGCGCTACCTCGCCGAGGACTTCAAGCCCTACCGCGACGAGCTCGTCATCTCGACCAAGGCGGGCTACGACATGTGGCCGGGGCCCTACGGCCAGGGCGGGGGCGGGCGGAAGTACGTCCTCGCCAGCCTCGACCAGTCGCTGGCCCGAATGGGCCTCGACTACGTCGACATCTTCTACAGCCACCGCTTCGACCCCGAGACCCCGGTCGAGGAGACGATGATGGCGCTCGACACGGCCGTGCGTTCGGGGCGCGCGCTCTACGCCGGCATCTCGTCCTACTCCGCAGCCAAGACCCGCGAGGCGGCCGGCATCGCCCGCGACCTCGGGACGCCGCTGCTGATCCACCAGCCGTCCTACTCGATGCTCAACCGCTGGATCGAGGCCGAGGACGGTGGGCAGAGCCTGCTCGACGAGCTCGAGGAGCAGGGCATGGGGTGCATCGTCTTCACCGCGCTGGCCCAGGGCCTCCTCACCGACCGCTACCTCGACGGCGTCCCCGACGACTCGCGCGCCGCCCGGGACGACAGCACCATCGCCGGGCTCGACGAGGACGTGCTGCGCCGGGTGCGGGCGCTGAACGAGATCGCGCAGCGGCGCGGGCAGAAGCTCGCCCAGCTCGCCCTCCAGTGGGTGCTCCGCGACAACCGGGTGACCAGCGCGGTCATCGGCGCGAGCAGCGTCGAGCAGCTCGACACCAACCTCGACGCCCTCGACGGCCCGCCCCTGACGGACGAGGAACTCGCCGAGATCGACCAGCACGCCGTCGAGTCCGGCATCAACCTGTGGGCGAAGTCGACGGAGGACTGATCCGCTCGCAACGGATAGCAGGTCCCGCGCGTCTGTGAGGCATGGGGACAGCAGTGGGGACTCGTGACCAGGGCCGGGGGAGCCGGGCGGAGGCGATCACCGACTTCGACGCGTGGGTGTCGGCACGGGGGCCGGACCTGCTGAGGTTGGCCTACGTGCTCACCGGCAACCGGGCCGACGCCGAGGACGCCGTGCAGGACGCGTTGTCGCGCGCACTGCCCCGGTGGGATCGGATATGCCGGGCCGACGACGTCGACGCCTACGTGCGCCGGATGGTGGTCAACGCCAACGTCTCGGGCTGGCGCAGGTTCCGCCGGCGGGAGACCCCGACGACGGTCCCGGTCGACGGCGTGGCCCGCTCGGGCCTGCCGTCCGAGGACCGCGACGCGCTGTGGCAGGCCTGCCGGGCCCTGCCACCCGACCAGCGGACCGCCGTGGTGCTCCGCTTCTACGAGGACCTGGACTACCCCGAGATCGCCGCGCTGACGGGAGTGCGCGAGGGCAGCGTCCGCTCGCGCGTCTCGCGCGGGATCGCCACCATGAGGACTGCGCTGGGAGACGACGATGACTGAGTTCGAGGACACCCTGCGCGACACGCTGCGCGGACGGGCCGCCGAGGCGCCACGAGCGGAGGGACTGGCCGGCGGCGCGCGGCGACGGCTCCGCCGACGGCGTACGGCGATGGCGACCGCGGGAGTCGTCGCGGCCGTGGTCGTCGTGGCGCCCTTCCTGGTCTGGGACCGCGACCCGGGGTCGAACGACGTCGCGACCGACCCGACGTCCCCGACCGCCTCCGCGACGAGCACCGTCCCCGACGACGGGCCCCGCACGGAGTCGTGGCACGACGTGACCTTCGAGGTCCCCGGCGAGTGGGGCGTCGGCAACCCGACCGCGTGGTGCACGAACGCCGCGGAGCCTGCCGCCGCGACACCCACCGTCGGGCGCCCGAGCGACGTCACGCCGATGATCGCGTGCAGCCCCGGGCAGGGCTACGGAGCGATCATCGAGCCGCGCGACCCGGAGGGCTACTTCCCGGCCTCCGGCGACGTCTGGCGCTACCAGGCCCCCGAGGGGTTCGACGCGCTGTATCCCGACCGGTCCTGGGTGGGCATCTGGTACGACGCCGACGTGGCCGTGACGGTCGTGACCCCGGACCGGGCCCTGACCGAGCAGGTCGTCGGCTCCGTGCGGGTGGTCGAGGCCGACGGCGCCGACGACAACGGCTGCCCGCCGATGCTCGGCTTCGCGGAGGCATCGAAGGCCGACGGCTCCGACTCGCTCTCGGTGTGCCGCTACGACGACAGCGACGACCTCGAGTGGAGCAGGCGGCTGTCCGCGGCCGACGCGACGAGGGTCCGTGACCTGCTGGCGTCGGCACCCGAGCGCAGCATCGACTACGACTGCCCGACCGAGGAGCCCGACCCGGGCCGGTTCGCCGTCCTCGACGGAGGCGCCTACGCGATCGCGGTGGTCACCGGGGCGTCGTGCCCGGGTCGCAACGGTGTCTTCCGCGCGGACGGCGAGCGCGAGGTGACCCCGGAGCTGGCGGCCGCCCTGGAGCGGCCGACGTCCTGACTCACGCCTGGTCGATCGCCTTGCGCACCTCGTTGACGCACAGGGCGACGAAGGCAAGCGCGATGATCACCATCAGCACGTTGGAGTGCAGCTTGTTGCGCCACTCGGCGGGTGTGCGGTCGGTGTTGAGCAGCCACAGCAGCGTGATGGCGAGGAACGGCATGAAGAACGCCCCGAGCACGCCGTAGGCGAGGATCAGCCAGACCGGCTTGCCGAGGAAGAGCATCAGCATCGGCGGGAACGTCAGCCACAGGATGTAGGCGCGGTACCACGTGCCGCCGGCGCGGGCCTCGGCGTCGTCGCTGTGGCCGCCGCGGATGTTGGTCATGAAGTCGGCGAACATCAGGCTGACGCCGTTCCACACCCCGACCAAGGAGGACATCGCCGCCGCCCAGAAGCCGAGCAGGAAGACCTTCCCGGCCCATTGGCCGTAGCGGTCCTGCAGCACGACACCGAGATCGAGGAGTCCCGCGTCGCCACTCTCGATGGCCACGCTGGTCGAGTAGAGCAGCTCGGCACCGACGATCAGGGTGGCGAGGACGAAGATGCCGGTGACGACGTAGGCGACGGAGTTGTCGATGCGCATGACCCGCATGTAGGCCGGCGTGCTCCACCCCTTCTCGCGCAGCCAGTAGCCGTACGCCGCGAGCGTGATGGTGCCGCCGACGCCGCCGGCGAGGGCGAGGGTGTTGACCAGCCCACCGTCGGGGATGCGCGGGGCGAGCCCGGTCAGCAGCTCGCCGAGGTTGGGCAGCGTGAGCAGGGCGGCACCGACCATCGTCACGAACATGATCCCGACCAGCGCGGCCAGCACCTTCTCGAACACGCCGTAGCGCCCGGTCCACACGAGCAGCAGGCCCAGCAACCCGGACGCGATGCCCCACCACGTGGTGGAGAGCCCGCCGATGAGTCCCTGGAGCGCGAGCCCGGTGCCGGCCATCGCGGCGGCGCCGTACACGAAGCCCCAGATCACGATGTACGGCGCGAAGTACCACGTCGTCCAGATGCCGAGCGAGCGCCAGCCCTCGAAGATCGTGCGACCGGTGGCCAGCGAGTAGCGTCCGGCGCCCTCGACGAGCACGATCTTCATCACGCAGCCGACGACCACGCACCACAGCAGGGTGTAGCCGAACTTCTGGCCGGCGATCAGGGTCGCGACGAGGTCGGCGGCACCCACACCGGTCGCCGCGACGACGAGGCCGGGGCCGATGATGCGCCAGCGGGGGACGGAGGACGTGGCTTCGTCGTGCTGCAGGGACATGGTCCTCAACCTAGTGGTGGTCTAGACCGCAGGCGAATGTCCGCGCCAACAAACGCGTGGCCCCGGGGCGGCCCGATCGCGGACAATGGCGCCCGTGGGTCACGTGGATGTCGCCGGAGTGCGTTACGAGCTGCCAGACGGTCGGGTCCTTCTCGACGACGTCTCCTTCCGGGTCGCCGACGGCGCCAAGGTCGCCCTGGTGGGCGCCAACGGAGCCGGCAAGACCACCCTCCTGCGCATCGTCACCGGCGACCTGAAGCCGCACGCCGGCGCCGTCACCCGCAGCGGCGGGCTCGGGGTGATGCGCCAGTTCGTCGGGCACGGGGGAGGCGACGAGACGGTCGCCGACCTGCTGCTCAGCGTCGCGCCGCCGGCCGTGCGGGAAGCGGCGAACGCCGTGCACGCGTGCGAGCTGGCGCTGATGGACAGCGACGACGAGCCGACGCAGATGGCCTACGCGACGGCGCTGTCGGACTACGCCGACGCCGGCGGCTACGACCTCGAGGTCACCTGGGACGTGTGCACGACGACCGCGATGGCGCTGCCCTTCGACCGCGCCCGCTACCGCCTCCTGAGCACGTTGTCGGGCGGCGAGCAGAAGCGGCTGGTCCTGGAGTACCTCCTCCGCGGGCCCGACGAGGTGCTGCTGCTCGACGAGCCCGACAACTACCTCGACGTGCCCGGCAAGATCTGGCTCGAGGAGCGGATCCGCGAGTCGGCCAAGACGATCCTGTTCATCAGCCACGACCGCGAGCTGCTCGCCAACACCGCCACCCGCATCGTCACCGTCGAGCTCGGCCACGCCGGCAACCTCGTCTGGACGCACCCGGGCGGCTTCGCGAGCTATCACGAGGCCCGCAACGACCGCTTCCTGCGGTTCGAGGAGCAGCGTCGCCGCTGGGACGAGGAGCACGCGAAGATCAAGGCGCTCGTGCTCCGGCTGAAGATCAAGGCGGAGTACAACGACGGCATGTCCTCGCAGTACCGCGCCGCCCAGACCCGGCTCCGGAAGTTCGAGGAGGTCGGCCCGCCGACCGAGCAGCCGCGCGAGCAGCAGGTGACCATGCGGCTGACGGGTGGTCGCACCGGCAAGCGCGCGGTCGTGTGCACCGACCTCGAGCTGACCGGGCTGATGCGTCCCTTCGACCTCGAGGTCTGGTACGGCGAGCGCGTGGCCGTCCTCGGCAGCAACGGGTCCGGCAAGTCGCACTTCCTGCGGCTGCTGGCCGCCGGTGGCTCCGACCCCGACGTGGAGCACAAGCCCGTCGGTGACCCGCCGAAGCCGGTGCCGCACACCGGCAAGGCCAAGCTCGGTGCGCGGGTGCGACCCGGCTGGTTCGTGCAGACCCACGAGCACCCCGAGCTGGTCGGTCGCACGCTGCTGGAGATCCTGCACCGCGGCGACGGCTCACCGGACGGTCGGAGGGGGATGGGTCAGGAGCAGGCCGCTCGCGTGCTCGACCGCTACGAGCTGGCGCACGCCGGCGAGCAGGCCTTCGAGTCGCTCAGCGGCGGGCAGCAGGCGCGGTTCCAGATCCTCCTGCTCGAGCTCTCGGGCGCGACCCTGCTGCTGCTCGACGAGCCGACCGACAACCTCGACGTGCAGAGCGCCGAGGCCCTCGAGGCCGGGCTGGCGTCCTTCGAGGGGACGGTGCTCGCCGTGACCCACGACCGGTGGTTCGCCCGCGGCTTCGACCGGTTCCTGGTCTACGGCCAGGACGGCGAGGTCTACGAGTCCGACGGTCCGGTGTGGGACGAGGGTCGGGTGGCGCGGGCCCGCTGACGGCGCAGGCCGCTCAGGCGGACTGCGCCACCTCCGTCTCCTTGTCGAGCCGGACCGGGAGGGACTCGAGTCCGTAGACCGCGGACAGTGGCGTGAACGACAGCGTGCCGGGGTCGACGGCGAGGTCGAGGTCGGGGAACCGGCGCGCGAGACCGGTCAGGGCGGCACGCAGCTCCATCCGGGCCAGCTCGGCCCCCACGCAGCGGTGCATGCCGTGGCCGAAGGCGAGGTGGGACGAGGCCGGCGACGTCGGGTCGAAGTCGTCGGCCGTGCTCGTCCTCGGGTCGCGGCTCGCGCCGGTCAGCGAGACGAGGACGAGGTCACCGGCGGCGATCCGCACGCCGCCGAGATCCATGGCGGTGCGGGCGAAGCGCGGGAAGGCGACCTGGACGGGGCAGACGTAGCGCAGCAGCTCGTCGACGACCCGGTCGACCTGATCCCGGTCGCCGGTGGCCAATGAGGCGAAGGCGTCGCGGTCGCGCACCAGGACGAGGGTGCCCAGAGCGAGCATGCTGGCGCTGGTCTCGAAGCCGCCGAGGAAGACGCCGTCGGCGAGCCCGCCGACCTCGACGTCGCTGAGCTCGGGGTGGTCGTCGGCGATGCTGGCGATCAGGCCGTCGGGGTCGAGGCCGGCGCCGCCCTGCCGGTGGCGCGTGACGAGGTCGATCAGGAACTCGCGCGTGGTGGCCGCGGCGCCGAAGGTGCCGGCGCCGCCGTTGCTGAGGTCGAAGCGGGCCGTGCCGAGGGAGCGGAAGGCCGCCCGGTCGACCTCGGGCAGGCCGAGCAGGTCGCAGATCACCCGGAACGGCACGGCGAAGGCCAGCCGGTCGGCCAGGTCGACGACCGGCCCAGCGGACTCCATGTCGTCGAGGCAGTCGGCCACGATCCGGTCGATGCCCGCCTCGAGGCGGGCCAGCCGGCGCACCGTGAACTGGGGGGTGAGCACGCGCCGGAGCCGGGTGTGGTCCGGCGCGTCCGTCATCCCCAGCCCGCCGACCTCTTCGGCCGCACTGCGCGGCCGCGTCCCGAGCAGGTGACGCACGTCGTTGCTGTAGCTCTCCCGGTCCGCGAGCACGGTCCGGGCCAGGTCGTGGCCGGTCACCAGCCAGACGTCGAGGCCCAGCACGCGGATCAGCCGGGTGACGTCGCCGCGGGCGCGGGCCGCCGCCAGCTCCGGCACGGGGTCGAGTCCGTCACGCAGCAGCGGGAGCCGGGCCCGCGCCGGGAACCGACTGATCGTCGAGACGTCGAGCCCGCCTCCGGACGGGCAGGCGCGGCGGGACGTGGCGAGCCGGAGCACGACGCGGCGCACACCGCCCGGGATGCGGATCGTTGTCATGTCACCAGCACACCTCGCGTCGGGGGCGCCCACCAACAGGGTCAACCCCCATTCTGCCGGGCGTTCCCCCGACTCGTCCCCGACCTCGACGGCGCGCCGCCGACGGACCACCTGCCGGGCACACTGGAACGGTGCTCACCTCCCTGTCCCCGGCTCGGCGCCGCTTCGCCGTCGGTGCGACGGCCACGGTCGTGGTCGCCGTGCTCGCCGTGGTCGGGACCGTCCTGCTGCGCCGGGACCCCGCCGTACGCCCCGTGGCGCAGGACCGCCCCGGTCCCGTGCTGCTGGTGCCCGGCTTCGGAGGCTCGACGTCGGCGCTCGAGGTGCTCGCGGACGCCCTGCAGGGCGCCGGGCGTGAGGTGCGGATCGTCGGGGCCGGCGGCTCGGGGACGGGGGACCTGCACGAGCAGGCGGTGGACCTCGGGCGGGCGGTCGACGCCGCGCTCGAGGAGTCCGGGGCGTCGTCGGTCGACGTCGTCGGCTACTCCGCCGGCGGCGTGGTGCTGCGGATCTACGTCGCCGACCTCGGCGGGGGCTCGACGGTCCGTCGCGCCGTCACGCTCGCCTCGCCCCACCACGGCACCGACCTCGCCGCGCTGGCCTCGTCCCTGGGCACCCGGGCCTGTCCGATGGCCTGTCAGCAGCTCGACCCCGACTCCGACCTGCTGCGTGCGTTGAACGCCGGGACCGAGGCGCCCTCCGGTCCCGCGTGGGTCGCCCTGTGGACCGACGACGACGCGACCGTGGTGCCCCCGGACTCGGGCGACCTCGAGGGGGCGCTCGGTTTCTCCGTGCAGAGCATCTGCCCGGACCTGACCGTGGCCCACGCCGACGTGCCGCGGACCCCCGCGGTGATCGCGATGGTCCGATCCGTGCTCGGCACCGGGCCGGTCGTCGAGCCGGACGACTCGGCGTGCGTCAGTCGGTGATGTCCTTCGTCAGGAAGTTGGCCCAGGCGGCGCCCAGGAAGACCACGATGTAGCCCGCCTGCACGAGCACCCCGCGCAGGACGTCCGTCCACAGGATCGGGTCGCGGAAGAGGTCGACGAAGGCGAGCCAGTGCCGCGTCAGGAGGTAGGGGTGCAGGGCCTCGGCGGCGTCGAGCGGGAGCAGGAGGGTCGAGGCCACCAGCAGCATCATCGCCCCGAGCGCGGCACCCAGGGGCGACTGGGCGATCGTCGAGAAGAACAGGGCGACCGCGGCGACGCCGAGCATGCAGACCATGGCGTAGCCGAAGGCGAGTGCCGTGCGCCCGACCAGCTCGGGAGTCGACATGGCGGTGCCGGAGACGCTCGTGGTGGGACCGGTCACGGTCACGGTCTGGTCGCCGAGCAGCAGCACGCCGACGACGTAGGCCGTGACGGCGACGACGAGGACGGTGACGACCACGAACACCATGACGGCACCCAGCTTGGCGACGAGCAGCCGGGTGCGCCCGACGGGCCGGATCAGGAGGTAGCGCAGGGTGCCCTGCTGGGCCTCGCCGGCGATCGCCTCACCCGCGGTGATCGCCACCGCGATGGGCAGGAACAGCGGCAGGACCAGGGCGAGCGCGGCCAGGGGGAACAGGGTGCCGTCGGTCAGGACCGCGGACAGGAACGCCGGTCCGGTCCCGGGCCGTGGGCCGGGGTCGGTGAGGGCGAGCAGCACCGCCACGAGGGTCGGCAGGGCGTCGATCAGCGCGATCGTCGCCCAGGTGCGCCGGTTGCGGAAGAGCTTCGACAGCTCGGTGGCCATCACGGCGTGCCCGCCTCCCGCCCGAACCTGTCGGTCCCGGAGGTCGTGGCCTCCAGCACCACCTCCTCGAGGCTGCGGTGCTCCGGCGCGAGCAGCGTCACCCGCACCCCCTGCGCGACGAGCCGCGCGTTCAGCTCCGCCACGTCGGGCACGCGGACCAACAGCCGCCCGTCGCCGTGCTCCTCCACCGTGCCGTCCAGCAGGCTCCGCGCGAGGTCCACGTCCGGGGTGTGCACCTCGGTGCGCCCGGTGGGGCCCCGCAGGGCGGAGAGCTGGTCCTGGAGCACCAGCCGCCCGCCGTCCAGCACCCCGACCCGGGTGCACATCTGCTCGATCTCCCCGAGCAGGTGGCTGGAGAGGAACACCGTGGTGCCCTCCCGGTTGAGCTCGAGCAGCAGCGTGCGGATCTCGTTGATCCCCTGCGGGTCGAG
The DNA here is from genome assembly GCF_003057875.1 of Nocardioides currus. Taxonomy (GTDB): domain Bacteria; phylum Actinomycetota; class Actinomycetes; order Propionibacteriales; family Nocardioidaceae; genus Nocardioides; species Nocardioides currus. The sequence continues at coordinate 301,241 of NZ_PYXZ01000002.1, forward strand.
ACCGTTGGTGGGCTCGTCGAGGACCAGCAGGCGAGGCCGGCGGAGCAGGGCGGCGGCGAGCCCCAGCCGTTGCCGCATGCCCAGCGAGTAGGCGCGGACGGCCCGGTCGTCGATGCTGGCCAGCCCGACCCGGTCGAGGGCCTCCCCGATCCGCCGGCGTCGCGAGCGCCGGTCGCCACCGGGGCCGGTGGCGTCGATGAGCGCGAGGTTGGCCCGTCCGGACAGGTGGGGGTACGCCGCCGGCCCCTCGACGAGGGCGCCGACCTGTGGCAGCACCTCGCGCCCGGCCGCGGGCATCGAGGACCCGAGCACCTCGATCTGCCCGGAGGTGGCCAGGACGAGGCCGAGGAGCATCCGGACCGTGGTCGTCTTGCCGGACCCGTTGGCGCCGAGGAACCCGTAGACGTCGGCCTCCCGCACGTCGAGGTCGACGGAGTCCACGGCCGTGACGTGGCCGAACCGCTTGGTCAGGCCGTGCGTCCGGACCACGCCCGTCCCGCCGCTCACGAGGCGTCGTCCAGGACGACGAAGCCCGCCAGCAGGTCGCGCCCTGCCCGCTCGAGGGCGTCGCGCGTGAGCGTGCCGGCGAGCAGCCAGCCGCCGTCGCCGTCCGAGCCGGTGAGCAGCACGCCGAGCGGGCCGAGCGCGACCACGGTCCGGGTCCGGTCCCGGTCGACGCCGGGCGTGACCGCCATCTGCTCACGCAGGGCGTCCGCCTCGCGGTCGCGGAGCGGGATCGCGATGACCTGGGCGGTGCCCTCGCCGTACACCCCCACGGCGCCGTCGGAGGCGCCCGACTGGTCGAGCCCGGCGAGGCTGGTCGGCGGACGGAGGGGGGCGTACTGGTTGGCCGCGTCGGCGATGTCCAGCACGTCGTCGAACTCCACGTCGGTGCCGGACGTGGCCTCGAAGGTGAGGGTGTCGGCCGCGGGCCGGTCGGGGGAGAAGTGGGTGAAGCGCGAGCTGAAGTCGGGCGTCGAGGACCCGCCGGAGTAGACCTCGACGAGGAGCGGCACGCCCGAGGCGAGGTCGGTCCACAGGTCGACGTGGTCGATGCTGGACAGGGGCGACGACGGCCGGACGCGCAGGCCGGCGGCGCTCCGTCCGGCCACCCGCCTGGCCGGGAGGGCCGTCGCGTCCGACTCCGACAGTCCGCGCAGGAGCCGCTCGGCCAGGACAGGTGGGAGCAGGTCGCCGGCGCGGGGGAGACGGATGGCGGGGTTGCGGCTGACGGTGGCCTCGGCGCGCTCGTAGTCCCACCCGATGGTGGTGTCGCCGTCACGGAAGAGGTCGTCCTCCCCGGTGGCCAGCAGCCGGTCGACACGCCAGTGCTCCTCGTCCTGCCACCACGCACGCAGGCGGGTGCGCTCGCCGAAGAGGGCCGCGATGCCGCTGAACCGGTCGGCGTCCGGCAGCTGGAGGGTGCCCTCGATCTCCACCTGTCCCGACCACGAGCCGTCGACCGCGGCCCGGGCCTGCCCGAGCACCGTCTCCTCGTCCACGTCGGCGCCGCCGGCGGGCAGGGAGCGTACGGCGACCGGCGCGAGCGCGAGAAGGGCCGCGGCCAGCGCGACCGCGCACCAGCGCCGGGTCGGGGTCATCGCTCCATCATGCGCCGGACCCGGTTGGGCCCGGCAGGAGCGGCGTCACCCGAACGCGCTGATGCCCGTCTCCGCGCGGCCGATCAGCAGCTTCTGGATCTGGCTGGTGCCCTCGTAGAGCGTCATCACCCGGGCGTCGCGGAGGTACTTCGCGACCGGGTAGTCGTCGACGTACCCCGCCCCGCCGTGGACCTGGATGGCGTTGTTGGCGGCGCGCACCGCCGCCTCGGAGGCGAAGAGCTTGGCCTTGGACGCCGCCGTCCCGAACGGCTCGCCGCGGTCGACCAGGTCGGCGCAGCGCCACACGAGCAGCCGCGCGGCGTCGGCGTCCAGCGAGATGTCGGCGATCAGGTCCTGCACCAGCTGGAAGGCCGCGATCGGCTTGCCGAACTGGATGCGGGAGGTGGCGTAGTCGACCGAGGCCTCGAGGCAGCCCTGCACGATCCCCACGCAGCCCGCGGCCACGGCCAGCCTCCCCTTGTCGAGGGTGCTCATCGCGATCTTGAAGCCGCGGCCGACCTCGCCGAGCACGGCGGACGACGGCAGACGTACGTCGCTGAGGAAGAGCTCGGCGGTGGCCTGGCCGCGCAGCCCGAGCTTGCCGGTGACCTCGCGGGCCTCGAAGCCGGGGGTGTCGGTCGGCACCAGGAAGGCCGTGACGCCGCGCGGGCCGGGGTCGACGGCGGGGTCGGACGTGCGGGCGAAGACCAGCGCGACGTCGGCCCAGGTGCCGTTGGTGATGAACAGCTTCTGCCCGTTGAGCACCCAGTCGTCGCCGTCGCGGGTGGCGCGCGAGGTGAGGCTGCCGGCGTCGGAGCCGGTGTCGGGCTCGGTCAGGCCGAAGCAGCCCAGCTTGGTGGCGCTCGCCAGCTGCGGGAGCCACTCCTGCTTCTGCTCCTCGGTGCCGTGGAACAGGATCGACTTGCCGACCAGCCCGCTGCTCACCGACACGATGCCGCGCAGGGCGGAGTCGGCCCGCCCGAGCTCCTCCATGGCGAGCGCGTAGGTGACGTAGTCGCCGCCGAGCCCGCCGTACTCCTCCGGGATGGTGAGCCCGAAGAACCCGAGCTCCGCCATCTTCGGCACGATCGCGAGGTCGACGGACTCGTCGTGGTCCCACTGCGTGCGGTGGGGGACGGCCTCCCGGTCCAGGAACGTGCGCGCGAGGTCGCGGAAGGCGACCTGCTCGTCGGACAGGGAGAGGTCCATCAGCCGAGCGCCTCGACCGCGCCGTGGTCGCCCACCCGCGCCGAGAGTCGCGTCAGGTGGTGCTGCGCGCCGCCGAGCCACTGCTCGAGCACGGCGAGGTGGGCGGTGCCGACGCCGACGGAGTACTCCGCCGTCATCGCGATCCCGCCGTGGAGCTGGATCGCCTCCTGGCCGATGTGTCGTCCCGCCCGCGCGACCTGGAGCCCGACCCGGTCGGCGGCGTCGGCGATGTCGTCCTGGCTGCCCTCGGAGATCGTCATCGTCGCCCAGTCGACCAGGCTGTGGGCCAGCTCGAGCGAGACGTACATGTCGGCGGCGCGGAAGTTGAGCGCCTGGAAGGTGTTGAGGGTGACGCCGAACTGCTTGCGGCTCGTGAGGTAGTCGGTGGTGGCCGCGACCTGCGCCTGCATCACGCCGAGCGCCTGGTTGGCCCCCATGATGCGGGTGATGTCGCTGACGGTGGCGATGGTGGGGGTCAGGTCCTGGCCCGGCGTCCCGAGGGGTACGGCGGGGGTGCCGTCCAGCTCCAGGCGCGCGGCACGGCTCCCGTCCACCGCGGCGTAGTCGGTGCGGGTCACGGCCGCGCCCTCGACCACGAAGAGCCCGGTGCCGCCGTCGGGCAGCGACGCCGAGACGATCACGTGGTCGGCGCGGGCCCCGTTGGGCACCGGGTCGCGGACCCCGGTGAGGGTCCAGTCGTCCCCGTCGACCGCGGCCGTGACGCCCTCGGCGTCGGCGCTCCAGCGCCCGCCCGGCGAGGTGTCCGCGGCGGCGAGGACGATCTCGCCGGCGGCCAGCCGGCCGAGCAGGTCGGCCCGCTGCTCGGGCGTCCCGGCGGCCGCCACCAGCCCGCCGGCGTGCACGACGCTGGCCAGGAACGGCTCGGGCGCGAGCACCCGGCCGAGCTCCTGGCACACCAGCCCGATCTCGACCGGGCCGGCGCCCACACCGCCGTCGTCCTCGCTGAAGGGCAACCCGAGGACGCCCATCTCGGCGAGCCGCGCCCACTGCGCCTCGTCGAACCCGGGCGCCTCGGCGGTCGCCGTGCGGCGGCTCTCGAAGTCGGCGTACGCCTTGCCGGCCAGCCCCCGCACGGCCTCGCGCAGGGCCTTCTGCTCGTCGTCGTAGGTGAAGTCCATGTCAGAGTCCCAGGATCGTGCGGGCGATGATCTGGCGCTGGATCTCGTTGGATCCGCCGTAGATCGACGCCTTGCGCAGGTTGAGGTAGGTCGGGGCGGTCCGCCGGGCCCAGCCGGGCACGGGGGAGTCGTCGTCGGCCCCGCTGGCCAGCGACCCCGGGCCGGCGAGGTCGAGCGCGAGCTCGCTGACCGCCTGCTGGAGCTCGGTGCCCTTGAGCTTGAGCACCGACGACGCGGGGTGCGGCTCGCCGCCGGCCGAGTGGGCGACCACGCGCAGCGCGGTGAGCTCGAGGGCGAGCAGCTCGTTCTCGAGCTCGGCCACCCGCGCCCGGGTCAGCGGGTCGTCGAGCAGGTCGCCGGCGTCCTCCTTGAGCCGTGCGAGGGCCCGCTTGGTGGCGCCGACCGGGGCGACGCCGACCCGCTCGTTGCCGAGCAGGAACTTCGCGATCGTCCAGCCGCCGCCCTGCTCACCGACCAGCAGGTCACCGGGGACCCGCACGTCGTCGAACCACACCTCGTTGACCTCGTGGCCGCCGTCGATCAGCTCGATCGGGCGGACCTCGACCCCCTCGAGCGTCATGTCGATGAGCAGCATCGAGATACCGGCCTGCTTCTTCACCTCCGGGTCGGTCCGGACGAGGGTGAAGATCCAGTCGCCGTACTGCCCCAGCGTGGTCCACGTCTTCTGCCCGTTGACGATCCAGTCGTCGCCGTCGCGGACCGCCGTCGTGCGCAGGCTCGCGAGGTCGGAGCCGGCGTCGGGCTCGGAGAACCCCTGCGACCACCAGATGTCGAGGTTGGCCGTCTTCGGCAGGAAGCGCTCCTTCTGCTCCTGGCTGCCGAACTGTGCCAGCACCGGCCCGATCATCGAGGCGTTGAAGGCCAGCGGTGCCGGCACCCCCGCGCGCTGCATCTCCTCGTGCCACAGGTGGCGCTGCAGGTCGGTCCAGCCCTTGCCGCCCCACTCCTCGGGCCAGTGCGGCACCGCGAGGCCGGCGGCGTTGAGCGCCCGCTGGCCCGCGACGATCTCGTCGTGGGTCAGGTGCTGCCCGGCGAGCACCTTGTCGCGGATCTCCTGCGGGAACTCGGTGGTGAAGAACGTCCGCATCTCGTCACGGAACGCGGCGTCCTCGGCGGACAGCTTGAGCTGCATGGTGCTCCTGGTCCTCGGCTTGGTCGTCGGTGGGGCATCGCAGCGCGATGCTGCGACTCACTCTGCGTCGGAGTCAAGCACGAAGTCCCCCGTCTTGGTGTCGCCGCCCTGGGTCCAGGTCACGGTCACGGAGTCGCCGGGCCGGTAGGAGCGGATGGTGGCGACCAGGGAGTCGGCGTCGGTGATGCGCGCGTCGTCGATCTTGGTGATCACGTCGCCGGCGGCCAGTCCGCCCTTGTCGGCGGTCGATCCTGCGGTGACCTCGCTGACCACGGCACCCGCGGACTCGCCCGTCTTGGGGTTGCCGACCTTGAGCCCGAGGCGGGCGTGGGTCGGCGTCTCGCCGGCGCTCATCTGGTCGACGATCGGCATCACCTCGTCGATCGGGATCGCGAAGCCCAGCCCGATCGAGCCCGACTCCGACTGCCCGCCGAAGCCCGACTGGGAGGCTGCCGTACGGATCGAGGAGTTGATGCCCACGACCGCACCGGTCATGTCGACGAGCGGGCCGCCGCTGTTGCCGGGGTTGATGGCCGCGTCGGTCTGGATGGCGGGGTACGTCGTCGCGTTGCCGGCGTCGTCCGTGCCGACGTTGACCGGCCGGTCCAGCGCGCTGACGATGCCGCTGGTGACGGTCGCGTCGAGCCCGAAGGGCGAGCCGACCGCCACGACCTGCTGGCCGACGTTGAGGTTCTCGGACTTGCCGATGGACGCGGCGGTGAGGTCGCTGACGCCGTCCGCCTTGATCACCGCGGTGTCGGTGAGCGGGTCGGTGCCGAGGATGGTGGCGTCGGCGCTGGTGCCGTCGGCGAAGTCGACGGTGATCTTGCCGCTGTCGCCGGCCACCTCGACCACGTGGTTGTTGGTCAGGATCGTGCCGTCGCCGGTGAGGATGATGCCGGAGCCGGACCCGGCCCCCTCCTGCCCGACCACGTCGATCTTCACGACGCTGGGCAGCACCTTGGTCGCGACGGCCTCGACCGACCCCTCGGCAGCGGGGGTCTGCGTCTGCGCGACGGGCGAGGCGTCGGCGGAGGCGGGTGCGGTCGCGCTCGGGGAGTCGTCGTGCGTCGCGTCCCACGCGGCCGCCCCGCCCAGGCCGGCCCCGCCGCCCACGACGAGGGAGGTCGCGACCACGGCGGCGGCCAGGCCGGCGCGCCGCTTCTTCTTCGGCGGCTCCTCCGTCTGGGAAGCCATCGGGGTGGTCGGGGGCGGGCCGTAGCTGTCGGGGCCGTAGGTGCTCATGCTCTCGAGGTTGCCGCGCCAGGCTGTGAGGCACCTGAGCGCAGCTGAAGGGAAGATGAAGAAACGCACCCGCCCCCTCGAGCGAGGGGACGGGTGCGTCAGGGCCGGTCGGTCAGCGCCAGCGCTGCGCGGCGGGCGTGAACGTCAGCTCGCGGTCGCCGGTGTAGATCTGCTTCGGACGGGCGATCTTCTGGTCCTTGTCCTGGATCAGCTCGGACCACTGGGCGAGCCAGCCGGGCGTGCGCCCGATCGCGAACATGACCGTGAACATCTCCGGCGGGAACTGGAAGGCCTCGTAGATCAGGCCGGAGTAGAAATCGACGTTGGGGTAGAGCTTGCGCTTGATGAAGTACTCGTCCTCGAGCGCGATCTTCTCCAGCTCCTTGGCGATCTCGAGGAGCGGGTTGACCCCGGTGACCTCGAAGACGTCGTCGCAGGCCTTCTTGATGATCGTGGCGCGCGGGTCGAAGTTCTTGTAGACCCGGTGGCCGAAGCCCATGAGCTTCTCGTTGCCGGCCTTCACGCCCTCGATGAAGGAGGGGATGTTCTCCTTCTTGCCGATGCGGCGCAGCATCCGCAGCACGGCCTCGTTGGCGCCACCGTGCAGCGGGCCGTAGAGGGCGCCGACGCCGGCGGCGACCGCAGAGTAGGGGTCGACCTGGCTGGAGCCCACGGAGCGCACGGCGTTGGTCGAGCAGTTCTGCTCGTGGTCGGCGTGCAGGATGAACAGCACGTCGAGCGCCTTGACCAGGCGCGGGTCGGCCTCGAACTTCTGCTCGCTCATCTTGAAGAGCATCGAGAGGAAGTTGGCGGTGTAGCCGAGGTCGTTGTCGGGGTAGATGAACGGCTTGCCCTGCGCGTGCCGGAACGACCAGGCGCCCAGGGTCGGCATCTTGGCGATCATCCGGACCATCTGCATGTGCCGGTTGTCGGCGTCGCTGATGTTGCGGGCGTCGGGGTAGAAGGTCGACAGCGCGCCGACCGAGGCCATCAGCATGCCCATCGGGTGGGCGTCGTAGCGGAAGCCCTCCATGAAGGACTTCACGTTCTCGTGCACGAACGTGTGGTAGGTGATCTCGTGCACCCAGGCGTCGTACTCCGCCCTGGACGGCAGCGAGCCGTTGATCAGGAGGTAGGCCACCTCGAGGAAGTTGGAGGACTCCGCGAGCTGCTCGATCGGGTAGCCGCGGTATTCCAGGATGCCCTTGTCGCCGTCGATGTAGGTGACCGCGCTGCGGCACGAGGCGGTGTTGACGAACCCGGGGTCGTAGGTGGCCAGGCCGGGCAGGTCGTCGCTGGTGCGAATCTGGCCGAGGTCCTTGGCGTTGATCGTCCCATCGGTGATGGGGATGTCGTACTCCTGGCCGGTGCGGTTGTCGCGGACGGTCAGGGAGTCCGTGGAGTTGGCCGGTGCGTCGGTCACGTCGGCTCCTAGAGGCGATGAGTCAGTTGTCCCTCCAACCTATCCGCGACCCTCGCGCGGGTGCCAATGGCCCCCCGCCATGTGGAACGGCCACGCCGTCGGCCCCCGGTGCCGTTTTGACCCCCTCGCTGCCGCGCGCGTAACCTTGCTGGTTGCGACTCCTGCCGCGCCCCGGTCCCGCACGGACCGAGGGTGCAGACCCGGACGACGATGAGCCGGGCAGTGTTCGTCAGAAGCCGCAGCACCATCCGGTCGGGACACCTCCCGACCGGCACTACGAACGAGAACGGGATACAGCCGTGCGCACGTACAGCCCCAAGCCCGCTGACATCCAGCGACAGTGGCTCGTCATCGACGCCACCGACGTGGTCCTCGGACGCCTCGCCGTCCAGACCGCCAACCTCCTCCGCGGCAAGCACAAGGCGACCTTCGCTCCTCACATGGACATGGGCGACTTCGTGATCATCATCAACGCCGACAAGGTCGCCCTGTCCGGCAACAAGAAGGTCACCAAGCTGGCCTACCGCCACTCGGGCTACCCCGGTGGTCTCTCCGCGACGCCGTTCGGTGAGCTCCTCGAGAAGGACGCCCGCAAGGCCATCGAGACCGCTGTGTGGGGAATGCTCCCCAAGAACAAGCTCGGTCGCCAGGTGCTGAAGAAGCTCAAGGTCTACGCCGGCCCGGAGCACCCGCACGTGGCCCAGCAGGCCATCCCGTTCGAGATCTCCCAGGTCTCCCAGTAAGCGCAAGGACTGAACAGTGACTGAGAACATCGAGAGCACCGAGGTCGAGGAGACCTACGAGACCGACGCCGACGGCGTCGCCTACAGCTCGGAGAGCGCCCCGTCCGCCGACGCCCCGCTGCGTCCCGCGACCATCGCGCCCGGCGCGGCCACCGGCCGCCGCAAGGAGGCCGTCGCCCGCGTCCGCCTCGTCCCGGGCACCGGCGAGTGGACCGTCAACGGCCGCACGCTCGACAGCTACTTCCCCAACAAGCTGCACCAGCAGATCGTCAACGAGCCCTTCGTGGCGCTGCAGCTCGAGGGCCGCTTCGACGTCGTCGCCCGCATCCACGGCGGCGGCATCGCCGGTCAGGCCGGCGCCCTGCGCCTCGGCGTGGCCCGCTCGCTCAACGGCATCGACGTCGAGGCCAACCGCGCCGAGCTCAAGAAGGCCGGTCTGCTCACGCGTGACGCCCGCGCCGTCGAGCGCAAGAAGGCCGGTCTCAAGAAGGCCCGCAAGGCGTCGCAGTTCAGCAAGCGCTGACCTGCCACACATGGGTCGCCTCTTCGGCACGGACGGGGTCCGGGGTCTGGCAAACGTCGCTTTGACGGCGGAGCTGGCCCTGGACCTTTCCGTTGCTGCAGCACACGTCCTGGCCGACCGCGGCGACTTCGCGGGGCACCGCCCCGTCGCCGTGGTCGGCCGGGACACCCGCATCTCCGGGCAGTTCCTCGAGGCCGCCGTCGTGGCGGGCCTCGCGTCGGCCGGTGTCGACGTGCTGCTGCTCGGCGTGCTGCCCACGCCGGGCGTCGCCTACCTCACCGGCTCGCTCGGCGCCGACCTCGGCGTGATGCTGTCGGCCTCGCACAACCCGATGCCCGACAACGGCATCAAGTTCCTGGCCCGGGGCGGCCACAAGCTCGACGACGCGATCGAGGTCGCGATCGAGCAGCGCATGCGCGAGGAGTGGCAGCGACCGACCGGCGGTGCCGTCGGTCGCGTGTCGCCGTACGCCGATGCCGTCAGCGACTACGCCGCCCACCTCGTCGCCTCCACGACCCTGCCGCTCGACGGCCTCAAGGTCGTGCTCGACTGCGCCGAGGGTGCCGCCTTCGAGGCCGGCCCCAAGGCGCTGCGCGACGCCGGCGCCGAGGTGATCGCGATCCACGCCGATCCCGACGGCCTCAACATCAACGACGACTGCGGCTCGACCCACCTGGGGTCGCTGCAGCGTGCGGTCCTCGAGCACGGCGCCGACGCGGGCTTCGGCCTCGACGGCGACTCCGACCGCTGCCTGGCCGTCGACCACGAGGGCAACGTCGTCGACGGCGACCAGATCCTCGCCGTCCTCGCGCTCGCCCTGCGCGACCAGGGCCTGCTGGTCAAGGACACCGTGGTCGCGACCGTGATGAGCAACCTCGGCTTCGTCCGCGCCCTCAGGTCCGCCGGGGTCGGAGTCCGCCAGACCAAGGTCGGCGACCGCTACGTCCTCGAGGCGATGAAGGTCTCCGGCTACTCCCTCGGTGGCGAGCAGTCGGGTCACGTCATCCTCTCCGACTACGCCACGACCGGCGACGGCATCCTGACCGCGCTCAAGGTGCTCGAGCGGATGGCCGCGACCGGCCAGTCGCTCCAGGCCCTGGCCGGGGTGATGACCCGCCTGCCGCAGGTGCTCGTCAACGTCCCCGACGTCGACAAGGCCCGGGCCGACGACGACGCCGTCCTCGCCGCCGCCGTCGCCGAGGAGGAGGCCGCGCTCGGCGAGACCGGCCGGATCCTCCTGCGTCCCTCCGGCACCGAGGCGCTCGTCCGCGTCATGGTCGAGGCGCCGACCTCGGAGATCGCCAACGACGTCGCCCACCGCCTCGCCGGCGTGGTGAAGGCGCAGCTCGCCCTCTAATCGGGGTGCCCCGGCGCCCCACCCTGCCTAGCCTCGGGCGGGTGAGCATCGAGATCCGCCCTGTCGACCCGCACGACGAGTCCGCCCTGCGGTCGTGGTGGGAGGTCGGACGGTCGGCCACCGCCGTACGCCCCGGCAAGCCGTGGCCGCTGTGGGAGCAGAGCCGGGTCTCGCTGCCCGCCGACAACCCCGAGCGCGGCATCGACCTCCTGGTCGCGGCCGACGGCGATGACGTCGTCGGGTCGGGGCTCCTGACCCGGACGTTGAAGGACAACCCGCACACGGCGATGGCCTTCGCCTACGTCGAGCCCGGCCGCGAGCGGGAGGGGATCGGGCGCGCCGTGGTGGGCGGGCTGGAGGCGATCGCGCTGGCGGACGGCCGCACGACGATCCAGAGCGAGGCCTACCTCCCGCCCGGCGGCACGGCCGCGGCCGAGCACTTCGCCGCGGCCCTCGGCTACGCCGTCGCGAGCCGCGAGACGATCAAGGAGCTGACGCTGGCCGACTACGCCGCGCGGCGCGAGAGCCTCGTCGCCGAGGCCGGGGACGCGGCCGGCTACCGCGTCGTCACCTTCGACACCGTCTGCCCGGACGAGCACCTCGTGTCCTTCGGCCGGCTGCTCGGGATGCTGATGGACGAGGTGCCGCTCGGCGACCTCGACCTCGAGTCGTCGGAGTGGACCCCGGACCGTCTGCGGGCGGCCGAGCAGCGCCAGGTCGCGACCGGTCGGCACGTGCAGACCGCGCTCGCGATCGCCGCCGACGGCTCGGTGGTGGGCGTCTCCGACGTCCGGGTCGACGACACCGACCACGAGCACGCGCAGGTGGGCATCACCCTCGTCGACCCGGCCCATCGCGGTCACCGGCTGGGGCTGCTGCTCAAGCTCGCCACCCACGACCTCGTGCGATCGACGTACCCCTCCCTGCTCACCGTCGACACCTCCAACGCCGAGGTCAACCAGCACATGAACGCCGTGAACGAGGCCCTCGGCTACCGCCACCTCGAGACCCTGCTGGAGCTGCAGAAGCGCCTCTGACGTCATGGCGGGTGGTCGCCCGAACGACCAGCGCCCATGACGTTGCAAGGGCCCAACGGTCTCCACAACTCCGATCGCCGTCGTGGTCGTCCACAGGCGGATGTGATGGGCGCTCCGGACGTCAGTGGAGGCGCTCAACCTGTCGTCATGGGCGACCAGGGGAACCGACATTCAGTGGCCGAACGCAACCGCATCCTCACCGAGGTGCTGGCCCTCGCCGCAGGTCAGGGCGACGTGGTGTCGAGGCGTCAGGCGTACGACGCCGGCATGACCCGCGGGGAGGTGAGGGCCCAGATCCGTGCGCGACGCTGGCAACGGGTGTGGACCCGCTCGCTCTGCGTCCACACCGGTGCTATCTCCGAGCTGGGGAGGCAGTGGGCCGCGGTCTTCGAAGGCGGGAGTCGTGCATTGCTGGATGGTGAGAGCGCGTTGATCGCATCAGGGCTCGAGCGCTACGCGGCATCCGCGCAGCGCGTCTCCGTCCCGCGCGGCGTCAAGCCCCTCACCGGTCAGGGCCTCCGGATCCGTCGGACGAGACGTCTGCATCCCTCGGACCGTGCGCCCGGAGGAGTTCCCCGGACGAAGGTGGAGGTGGCGGCGGTTCGCGCCGCTCTCTGGGCGGTCAGTGACAAGCAGGCCGCGCTCGTGGTGACGATGACGGTCCAGCAGGGGCTGTCGACCGCAGACCGCATCGGCGAGGCGCTGCTCGCGGTCCGCCGGGACAAGCGCCGGGCCTTCCTGCACGACGTGGTGCTGGACATGCTGGGTGGCGCCCGCTCGCTGGGTGAGCTCGACTTCGCGCGAGCCTGCCGACGTCGGGGCCTGCCCGAGCCCACGCGGCAGGCTGTCCGTCGGGGCGGGGACGGCCGCTACTACCTCGACGTGTGGTGGGAGCCGTGGCACCTGGTGGTCGAGATCGACGGCATCCACCACGCGTGGGTCGACAACGTGGTGTCCGACGCCCTGCGTCACAACGAGGTGGCGATCAGCGGCGACACCGTGCTTCGTCTGCCCCTGCTCGGGCTCCGGGTCGCCGAGGACGCCTTCTTCGAGCAGATCGAGAGGGCCTTGGCGGACGCGGGTTGGCGAGCCGCAGCATGACGTCATGGCGGGTGGTCGTCGGGGCGACCACCCGCCATGACGTCAGAGCTTGCGCAGCCGCACGTAGCGCACGGAGTGGTCGGCGTCCTTGCGGAGCACCAGGGTCGCGCGGCCGCGGGTGGGGGCGATGTTCTCGACCAGGTTGGGCCCGTTGATGGTGTCCCAGATGTGCGTGGCCGTGTCGACTGCCTCGTCGTGGGTGAGGGCGGCGTACTTCGAGAAGTACGACGCCGGGTCGACGAACGCCGTCTCGCGCAGGCGCAGGAAGCGGTCGACGTACCACCGCTTGATGTCGCTCAGCGCGGCGTCGACGTAGACGGAGAAGTCGAAGAAGTCGCTGACCGCGAGCCCGGTGCGCCCGTCGTCGCGGATGCGCGCCGGCTGCAGGACGTTGAGTCCCTCGATGATCACGATGTCGGGCCGCTTGACCACGACCTTCTGCTCCGGCACGACGTCGTAGACCAGGTGGGAGTAGGTCGGTGCCTCGACCTCGTCGCGCCCCGACTTGATGTCGACGACGAACTTCAGCAGCGCCTTGCGGTCGTAGGACTCCGGGAAGCCCTTGCGCTGCAGGAGCCCGCGGCGCTCGAGCTCGGCGTTGGGGTAGAGGAAGCCGTCGGTGGTCACCAGCGCGACGTTGGGGTGCTCGGGCCAGTGGGCGAGCATCTGCTGCAGCAGTCGGGCCGTCGTCGACTTGCCCACGGCCACCGACCCGGCGAGACCGATCACGAACGGCGTCCGCGGCGGCTGCTGGCGCTGGAGGAACTCCTCCTGCTCACGGTGCAGACGGCTCGCCGCCTCGACGTACTTCGACAGCAGCCGCGACAACGGCAGGTAGACCTGCTCCACCTCGTGCAGGTCCAGTGCGTCGCCGAGGCCTCGCAGCTGCCGCACCTCGTCGGGGGTCAGTGGGCTGCGGGTCTCGCTGGCGAGTGCGGCCCAGGCGCTGCGGTCGAGCTCCACGTAGGGGGAGGACTCGCTCGCGACGACCAGCCCTGCGGCGTCCGACATGTCGAGGATTCTTGCACCGGGCGTACGGCGAAGGGCCAGCGGTGCGCCCGCGTAGACTCCGGCCCATGTGCGGAATCGTGGGTTATGTCGGTGAGAAGCAGGCGCAGGACGTCGTGATCGAGGGGCTGCGTCGTCTGGAGTACCGCGGCTACGACTCCGCCGGGATCGCGCTCGTCGACACCGCCGCCGGCGCCGGCACCATCGCCTCCGACAAGCGGGCCGGCAAGCTCGCCAACCTCGAGAAGGCCATCGGCGAGGCCCCGCTCCCGCCCGCCACGACCGGCATCGGCCACACCCGCTGGGCCACCCACGGCGCCCCCAACGACGTCAACGCCCACCCCCACCTCGGACAGGTACGCCGCGTGGCGGTCGTGCACAACGGCATCCTGGAGAACTTCGCGGTGCTGCGGGCCGAGCTGGAGGCCGCCGGCCACGAGCTGACCTCCGAGACCGACACCGAGGTGGCCGCCCACCTGCTCGAGAACGAGGTGCGGGCGGGCGCCGACCTCACCACCGCGATGCAGCGCGTGTGCCAGCGGCTCGAGGGCGCCTTCACCCTGGTGGCCGTCGACGCCGAGGACCCGTCGCGCGTCGTCGCCGCCCGCCGCAACTCGCCGCTGGTCGTGGGTCTCGGCGAGGGCGAGAACTTCATCGGCTCCGACGTCGCCGCCTTCATCGAGCACACCCGCGAGGCGCTCGAGCTCGGCCAGGACGAGGTCGTCACCATCACCCGTGAGGGCGTCGAGGTCACCGGCTTCGACGGCAGCCCGGCGGAGGGCAAGCGCTACCACGTCGACTGGGACCTCTCGGCCGCCGAGAAGGACGGCTACGACTGGTTCATGCGGAAGGAGATCTTCGAGCAGCCGCGCGCGGTCGCCGACGCGATGCTGGGTCGCCACGACGGCACCGGCAAGCTCCAGCTCGACGAGGTCCGGCTCTCCGAGGACGAGCTGCGCACGGTCGACAAGATCATCATCGTCGGCTGCGGGACGGCCAACTACGCCGGTCTCGTCGCGAAGTACGCCATCGAGCACTGGACCCGCATCCCGTGCGAGGTCGAGCTGGCCCACGAGTTCCGCTACCGCGACCCGATCCTGACGCGCGACACCCTCGTCGTCGCGATGAGCCAGTCGGGGGAGACGGCCGACACCCTGATGGCGATCCGGCATGCCCGTCTCCAGGGCTCGCGCGTCCTCGCGATCTGCAACACCAACGGCTCCACGATCCCGCGCGAGTCCGACGCCGTCATCTACACCCACGCCGGCCCCGAGATCGGCGTCGCCTCGACCAAGGGCTTCCTCACGCAGCTGATCGCGTGCTACCTCCTCGGCCTCTACCTCGCGCAGGTCCGCGGGACGAAGTTCGGCGACGAGATCTCCCAGGTGCTCGACGAGCTGGCCAAGATGCCCGACCACGTCCAGACGGTGCTCGACCAGTCGCAGGCGATCTACGACCTGGCGGCGCAGCACGCGGAGACCCGCTCCGTGCTGTTCCTCGGTCGCCACGCCGGCTTCCCGATCGCCCTCGAGGGGGCGCTCAAGCTCAAGGAGCTCGCCTACATCCACGCGGAGGGCTTCGCCGCCGGCGAGCTCAAGCACGGCCCGATCGCGCTGATCGAGGAGGGCCTGCCCGTCTTCTGCGTCGTGCCGCCCGAGGGGCGCGACGAGCTGCACTCCAAGATGGTGAGCGCGATCCAGGAGATCCGCGCCCGCGGCGCCCACACCATCGTGCTCGCGGAGGAGGGCGACGAGTCGATCACCGCGTACGCCGATGACCTGATCCGGCTCCCGAAGGTGCCCACCCTCCTGCAGCCGGTCGTGGCGGTCGTGCCGCTCCAGCTCTTCGCCTGCGAGCTCGCGACCCGGATGGGTCACGACGTCGACCAGCCGCGCAACCTCGCCAAGTCCGTCACCGTCGAGTAGACCTCCCGAGAGGAGCAGCCGTGCCCGTCGTCGGTGTCGGCATCGACGTCGTCGACGTCGCCCGGTTCGGTGAGTCGCTGGAGCGCACCCCCGCCCTGCGGGACCGGCTGTTCACCCCGTCCGAGGCCACCCGACCGCTGGCCTCGCTCGCGGCACGCTTCGCCGCGAAGGAGGCGATCGCGAAGGCCCTGGGCGCGCCCGTCGGCCTGGCGTGGCACGACGCCGAGATCGTCTCGGAGGAGAGCGGCCGGCCGCGCTTCGAGCTGCGGGGGACGGTCGCGGCGCGGGCCGAGTCGCTCGGTGCCGTCCACGTGCACGTCTCGCTGTCGCACGACGCCGGGATCGCCTCGGCCGTCGTGGTGCTCGAGGGGTAGAGGGACTAGCGTTCGAGACGCCGTCGCCGACGGTCCGAAGCGGTGTCACTCGGGTGACGTCCACCAAGCAGAGGCAGGGATCATGGGTTTTCTGGACAACGTCAAGGATGCGCTGAAGGACGCGGCGTCGAAGGGCGACGACGCGAAGAAGGTCGACACCCCGACCGCCGAGGAGCCCGCCACGACCGCGCCGCCGACGATCCCCGCGTCGGTCGACACGACCACGGACGAGACCTCCGCCGAGACCAGCAGCGAGACCACCAGCGAGACCACCAGCGAGCCCCCGGCCGCCCCCACCGTCGGCCCCGTGCAGCCCGCCGACTCCGTGGTTCCCGACGCGCTCGACGAGCAGGCCGACGAGAAGGCCGACGAGAAGGCCGGGCAGAAGGCGGCCCACCGGGCCGAGCGCCAGGAGGAGCGTCGCGAGACCCGCCAGGAGGCCCGGCAGGAGGCTCGCCACGAAGCGCGGCAGGACGCCCGCGAGGAGGCGCGCGAGGCGAAGGCGACGAAGTTCGAGACCTACACGGTCAGGGCGGGCGACTCGCTCTCCGGGATCGGCGCCCGTTTCGGGGTCTCGTACGAGGAGATCGCACGGCTCAACAAGATCGACGACCCCGACCTGATCTTCCCGGGCCAGGTGTTCCGGATCCCGACGAGCTGAATGCGCTCCGCCCACACCGTCGGCCAGGTGCGTGACGCCGAGGCCGACCTGATGCGTGACCTGCCCGACGGTGCGCTGATGCAGCGCGCGGCCGCAGGGCTGGCCTCCGCGGTGATCGACCTCCTCGGCGGCGGCTACGGCCGCCGGGTGCTGCTCCTCGTCGGGTCGGGGGACAACGGCGGCGATGCGCTGTTCGCGGGCGCGTTGCTCCGACGGCGGGGAGTCGGCGTCGAGGCGCTCCTGCTCGGGTCGAGCGCCCACGAGGCAGGTCTGGCCGCGCTCCTCACGAGCGGTGGCAGCGTGGTCGAATCCGTCGCCGACGTCGACCGTGCGACGGACGTGGTCGTGGACGCGATCGTGGGCATCGGCGGACGCCCCGGACTGAAGCCCGAGGCGGCCGGGGCGGTGGCGGCCCTCGAGGGGATCCCCGTCGTCGCCGTCGACGTGCCGTCCGGCGTCGGCGTCGACACCGGCGAGGTCGACGGACCACACGTCCACGCCGACCTGACGGTCACGTTCGGCACCCACAAGGTCGCGCACCTCGTCGACCCAGCCGCGCAGGCCAGTGGGGCGGTGCACCTCGTCGACATCGGGCTCGACCTGCCCGAGGCCGCCGTCGAGGCGCTCCAGCCCGCCGACGTCGCCGCGCTCGTCCCGCGCCCGGGTGGCGACGCCCAGAAGTACTCCCGAGGCGTCGTCGGCGTCCGGGCCGGCAGCGAGACCTACCCGGGGGCCGCGCTGCTCTGCGTCGCCGGGGCGTCGTGCGGGCTGGTCGGGATGGTGCGCTACGTCGGCCACGCCGCCGACGCCGTGCGGTCGACGCACCCGGAGGTGGTCGGCGACGGGCGGGTGCAGGCGTGGGTCGTCGGTCCGGGCGGGGGAGACGAGGCCGGCGAGGCGCTGGCCGCGGCGCTGGCCGACTCCGTGCCGGTCGTGGTCGACGCGGACGCGCTGTCCCACGTCGGCGCGCCCCTCGCCGTACCCGCCGTGCTCACGCCCCACGCCGGCGAGCTCGCGGCGATGCTCGGCGCGGACCGCACGGAGATCGAGGCGCGACCGCTCCACTTCGCCAGGCGAGCCGCCGAGGCGTACGACACCGTCGTGCTGCTGAAGGGGCGTCGCACGCTCGTCGCACGACCGGACGGACGCGTGCGTGTGACCACGACCGGGGTGCCGTGGCTGGCGACCGCCGGAGCGGGTGACGTGCTGGCCGGCCTGGTCGGGGCGCTGCTCGCCGCGGGACTCTCGCCGTGGGACGCGGCCTCGGTCGGGTCGTGGCTGCACGGCGCCGCCGCGACCGAGGCGTCGGCCGGCGGCCCGATCGTCGCGCGAGACGTGGCCCACGCTCTGGGTGGCGTGCTGCGGTCCCTGATCTGAGGGGTGGAAGAATCCTCTGCCATGACGTCGACGGCTGCTGCGCGCGCCGAGATCGTGGTCGATCTCGCCGCGATCCGTCACAACGTCTCCCGACTGCGTGAGCTCGTCGGCCCGGACGTCGCGATGATGACGGTGGTCAAGGCGGACGGCTACGGCCACGGCATGGTCGAGGTCGCGCGCGCGGCCCGGCAGGCCGGCTCCGAGTGGCTCGGCGTCGCGACGCTCGACGAGGCGATGGCCCTGCGCGAGGCCGGTGACCCGGGTCGGGTGCTCTGCTGGCTGGCGGTCCCCGGTGAGGAGTACGCCGCCGCGGTGGCCGCCGGCATCGACCTGACGGCCTACACGGTCGCCGAGCTCGACGAGATCGCCGAGTCGGGTGGCGAACGCGCGCGGGTGCAGCTCAAGGTCGACACCGGCCTGACCCGCGGCGGGGCGGCGCGTGCCGACTGGCCCGCGGTGTTCGCCCACGCGGCCGAGCTCGAGCAGGCGGGGCGGCTCGACATCACCGGCATCTGGTCGCACTTCGCCGCGAGCGACGAGCCCGAGCACCCCGCCAACGACGCGCAGGAAGCGGCGTTCCGTGAGGCCGTGGCGCTGGCCGAGGAGCTCGGCATGCGCCCCGAGCTGCGCCACCTCGCCAACTCCGCGGCGACGATCCTGCGTCCGTCGGCCCGGTTCAACCTCGTGCGGTGCGGCATCGCGTCGTACGGCCTCGATCCCGCCCCCGGCCGCACCCCCGACCTCGGCCTGGTCCCGGCGATGACCGTGCGCGCCAGCCTGGCGATGAGCAAGCAGATCGCCATCGGCGACGGCGTCTCCTACGGCCACACCTGGATCGCCGATCGCGACACCACGGTCGGCGTCGTGCCTGCGGGGTACGGCGAGGGCGTGCCCCGTGCCGCCGGCAACCTCGCCTCGGTGTGGGTCGACGACCGTCGCCGCGCCATCCGCGGACGGGTGTGCATGGACCAGTTCGTGATCGACCTCGACGGCGACCTGCCGCCGCCCGGGACCGACGTGGTCCTGTTCGGCCCCGGCGACCGTGGCGAGCCCACCGCGCAGGAGTGGGCCGAGGCGCTCGACACCATCAACTACGAGATCGTGACGCGGGTCGGCGGCCGACTGGCCCGCCGCCACGTCAACCGGGAGGATTCCTAGATGGGCCTGGTCCGCACGATGGTCGGCGCGGCCGCGGGGCTGACCGCCGCCGGCGTGGCCGTCGGCGTCGCCCAGCGCAGCCGCTCGATCTCCCGCCGCGGTGCGGGGGAGCACGTCGAGTTCGGCTCGTTGCACAGCACGCCGCTCAACATCATCACCGACGACGGCATCGACCTGCACGCCGAGGTCGACGAGGCGCCGGACTCCGAGCTGACCGTGATCTTCGTCCACGGCTACGCCCTCAACCTCGACTGCTGGCACTTCCAGCGGGCGAGCTACCGCGGACGGGTCCGCACGGTCTTCTACGACCAGCGCTCCCACGGTCGCTCGGCCCGCTCCTCGGAGGACAACACCACGATCGACCAGCTCGGCAGCGACCTGCGTCGAGTGATCGACCAGGCCTCGCCCGGACCCTGCGTGCTGGTGGGCCACTCGATGGGCGGCATGAGCGTCATCGCCCTCGCCGAGCAGCACCCCGAGCTGTTCGGCGACAAGGTCGTCGGCGCCGCACTCATCTCGACCACCGCGGGCGGGCTCGACCCCGGCCGGATCCTGTTCCCGATGGTGCCCCTCGGGCTCGGCGGCCGGGTCGTGGGGCGCGCGGTCCGCACCCTCGACCGTGGGCACAAGGTCGTCGACCTGGCCCGCACCTGGGGCCGCAGCGTGGCCGACGTGATGACGGACGCCTACGCCTTCGGCGACGACGTCCCTGGCCCCTACGTCGACTTCGTCTTCGACATGCTCAACTCCACCCCCTTCGCGGTGGTGGCCGACTTCTACCCCACGTTCGCGAGCCTCGAGAAGTTCGAGCACGTCGCCGTGCTGGGCGGCGTCCCGACGTCGGTCATCTGCGGCACCAACGACAAGATCACCAGCGTCGGGCACGCCCGCAAGCTGCACGCCCAGATCCCGGGCTCCAGCCTCCTCGAGGTCGAGGGCGCCGGGCACATGGTGATCCTCGAGCGCCACGCCGACGTCACCGCCGAGCTCGACGACCTGATCTCGCTGGCCCAGCACCGGATCGAGGCGCGATGAGCCTCGACGTCCGTCGCGTCGGCCCCGAGTCCGCCGTTCCCGTCCTCGAGGTGATCCGCACCGCGTTCGCGGCCCGCCCCGTACTTGACCCACCGACCGACGCGCTGTCCGAGACCGAGGAGAGCGTCGCGGTCGAGCTCGCGGCGTACGGCGGACTGCTGGCGACCCTCGACGGCGAGCCGGTCGGCGCGCTGCTGTTCCGCCCCGGCCCGGAGGCGATGCTGCTGCGCCGCTTCGGCGTCACGCCGGCGGCCCAGGGGACCGGAGTGGCCGGAGCGCTCGTGCGCACCGCCGTCGAGAGCACGCTGGGCGAGCCCGCCCTGGCGGTGCTGGCTCGCGAGGAGCTGCCCGAGACGATCGCGTTCTGGGAGAAGCACGGCTTCGTGGAGGTCGAGCGCGCCTCGCCGTACGTCGAGCTCCGCCGCGACCTGCCCTCGTCGTGGGAGGTCGTCGACGCCGAGGCGATGCGCGACCTGGGGGAGCGGCTGGCGCACTCCGTGCGCGCCGGCGACGTGGTGCTCCTCAGCGGCGAGCTGGGTGCGGGCAAGACCACCCTGTCGCAGGGCTTCGGCCGTGGCCTCGGGGTCCGGGGGCCGATCAACTCGCCCACGTTCGTCATCGCCCGCGTCCACCCCTCGCTCGTGGGCGGGCCCGACCTGGTGCACGTCGACGCCTACCGCCTCGGCGGCATCGAGGAGCTGGACGACCTGGACCTCGACACCTCCCTCGACTCCGCGGTCACCATCGTCGAGTGGGGGGCCGGCCTGGCGCACGTGCTCACCGAGTCGCGGGTCGAGGTCGAGATCACCCGGGCGCTGGGGCACGAGACCGACGACGACGAGCTCGATCCGCGGGTGGTCCACGTCCGTCGGCCGCGCGACTGAGTAACCTCGCCATCGTGCTCCTCTCGTTCGACACCGCCACACCCCTCGTCAGCGTCGCCCTCCACGACGGCGCCGACGTCGTGGCCGAGCGGTTCTCCGAGCTGCCCATGAAGCACGGCGAGCAGCTCGCGCCGCTCATCGAAGCAGTGCTCACCGACACCGGGCTGGTGCGGCAGGACCTCACCGCGGTCGCGGTCGGTGTCGGCCCCGGCCCGTTCACCGGCATGCGCGTCGGGATCGTCACCGCCCAGGCCCTCGGCTTCGGCCTGGAGATCCCGGTCTACGGCGTCTGCACGCTCGACGCGATCGCGGTCGAGGCGATCGACACGGGGGCGGTCGCCGGCGACTTCCTCGTGGCCACGGACGCCCGACGCAAGGAGGTCTACCTCGCGTCGTACGACGACCAGGGCCGCCGCCTCGACGGCCCCGTGGTCGCCAAGCCGGCCGACGTGGCCAGCGAGCTACCGACCGCCGGTCCGGGCGCGGTGCTCTATCCCGAGTCGTTCCCGCGCCCGGCGCTCCCGACGCGCCCGAGCGCCGGATGGCTGGCCCGGGTGGTGGCCGAGGAGAGGGCCGAGCTCCTCGACCCGGAGCCGCTCTACCTGCGGCGGCCCGACGCGGTCGCCAACGTGACCCGCAAGTCCGTCCTCGGGACATGATCCGCCTCGCCACGGCGACCGACCTGCCCAGCGTGGCGGCCCTGGAGGCCGAGCTGTTCGGGCCGGACGCGTGGGACCTGGCGGCCCTGCGGTCCGAGCTCGAGGGGCCCGGGCGGCGCTTCGTGGTCGACGTCGGTGATGACGTGCGCGCCTACGCGGTGTCCCGGGTGGCCGGCGACGTCGTCGACCTGCAACGGATCGGCGTCGCGCCTGCTCACCGGCGAGCCGGTGTGGCCACCGGCCTCCTCGAGGAGCTGATGGCCCACCCGGCCGGCGCCGACCGGATGATGCTGGAGGTGAGCGCCGCCAACGACTCGGCGATCGCGTTCTACCTCCGGCACGGATTCACCCGGATCGGCACCCGGCGGCGCTACTACCGCGACGGCTCCGACGCGACGGTGCTCAGCGTGGAGCTCCCGGCTCAGTCGAGCACGCCGGGCCCGGCGGCGTCGTCGCCGAGCCAGTCCTGCTCGTAGACCAGGGAGTCGCGCTCGTTGCGCTGCTCGTCGGAGCCCTTCTTGCCGCCGCGGTTGCCGGAGGTCGAGCCGTTGCCGGCGCCGCGACGGAAGAGACCCTTGCCCTTGCCGGAGGTCGAGCCCTTGCCGGTGCCGGCGGCCGCGCCGCGGCCGGTGCCCTTGGCGTTGGTCTTGGCGGTGCCCTTGCCGGTCGTGGACCCGGCGCTGCCGGCGCGGCCGGCGGTGCCCTTGCCCGCGGCGCTGCGGGCGCCGCTCTGGCCCGAGGCGCCCCGGGCCGAGCCCGTGCCGCCGGCCCGGCCGCCCGCACCGGCGCGGGAGCCGGACGAGGAACGACCCGAGGTGCCCGCGGCTCCTCCGCGCGCGCCCGAGGCCGATGAGCTCTTGCCGATCGAGCTGGGCCCGCCGGTCTTGCCGGTGGCTCCGATGCTCTTGACGGATCCACCCGTCGGAGCCTTCACCGCTCCGGCGATGCCGCCCTTGATCATGCCCGCACCGAGGCCAGCGCCCGCGGCTCCGGCTCCGGCAGCGCCACCGATGCCCGCACCGGTGGCACCGGCGCCGCCGCTGGTGTGGCTCGAGCCGTAGCCGGGACCGCCCGTGTAGGTGTTGCCGCCGTCCGTGCCGCCGACCACGTTGGTCTCGGGCACGTACGGGGTCGGCGTGTGGACCGGCGTCGGCGTGTGGACCGGAGTCGGGGTGGGAGTCGGCGTCGGCGTCGGGGTCGGCGTCGGCGTCGGGGTGGGCGTCGGCGTCGGGGTGGGAGTCGGCGTCGGGGTGGGAGTCGGCGTCGGGGTGGGAGTCGGCGTGGGGGTGGGAGTCGGGGTGGGGGTCGGAGTCGGGGTCGGAGTCGGGGTCGGCGTGTTGCCCGGCGTCGGGGTCGGGGTGTTGGTCGGGGTCGGCGTCGGGGTGGGAGTCGGCGTGGGGGTCACCGGGTCCGGCTCGCCGTGGATCTCCTTCATCACCTCGGTGGTGGTGGCGTAGTCCTTGTCCAGGGCCTCGAGGGCCTTGCGAGCGCGGTCCTCGTCGGCCTGCTCCTTGGCGTAGTAGTCGCCGACGGCCGAGTTGTACTTCGCCATCGCCGTCTCCTGCTCCGGAGTGGCCTGCGTGCCGGGCGTGGGTCCCTGCGGCTTCGTGGGCATCTCGTTGGTGCCCGAGGAGATCGCGGTGTGCTCGTTCATCATCGTCTGGGCGGAGCTGTGCGCCTTGCCGAGGGCTTCGGAGCCCTTCATGAAGACTGCGGCGTCCTCGTCCAGCTTCTTGGAGACCTTCTTCATCTCCTCGTTGAACCGGTCGGCCGTCTGGCCCGTGAGGTTCTCCTCGGACACGATCCCCTTGGCCGCCTGGAGCAGGTCCTCGGAGACCGTCGTGAGCATGCCGGACTTCTTCGACCAGTCCGCGGAGGAGGTGTCGATGCGGGCGTCCCGCACGGTGTCGTTCATCTTCTGCAGCTGGTCACGGTAGTAACGGCTCATGATCAGGCACCTTCTTCCTGGGCGGGCGTGTCCTGGTCGCCGTCCATCACGTCGCCGGCCGTGGCGACGCGGTTGAGCAGCACCTGGCTGCGGGCCTCGTCGTCGGCCGCGGTCAGGCCGACGTCCTTGCTGAAGTCGGTCATCGCGGTGGTGAGGGCCTGCAGGGCGGCGATGGACTCGACGATGCTGTTGGTGAGGAAGGCATTGGCCTTGCGGTGGTGGATCCCGAGGTACTGACCGGACCAGCGGGTGCCGAACATCGACTCGCTCCCCGAGTCCTCGTCGTCCTTGTGCTTGGCCAGCACCTCCTCCTGGCTCGTCAGGAACGCCTCGATGTTGGCGATCGCCCCTTCGGAGACCTTGAACTCCTTCAGGGTGTTGACGACCCCGCCCACCCCGCCAACGTCTGAGAGGAACATCAGAACTACACCTTCCCGCCGTGAGAGTCTTCCGCCCGCTACGCGCGGACGTGCGGCTCTTTCCCCGATCGACCGCGCCCAAACCTGATGATTTGCCCTCGGTTACGGTGGAGCCGCAGTCGTCAACCACGGAGCCGATGTCGAGGGGGCGGATCGTGCCGCTGACAGCACACTACGACGCGCGGTACGTCTCCCGGGCGGCAATGGTCGCGACCGCCGCGATCCTGCTGGTCCTTGCCGGGTGCTCGAGCGACTCCGGCGGGTCCGAGCGTGACGAGGGGCCCGAGGCGTCCGCGTCGTCCGCGAGCCCCGACCAGCCGGCGATCGACCCGGAGGCGGTCGAGAACCTCGATCCGTGCTCGCTGGTCGATCGCGACACCTGGATGACCTTCGTGCCGCGCGCCGGCCGCGCCACGGCACGGACGGACACGCAGCTGGTGGACCGCACGCTCGGGGCAACCTCCGTCGCGGGCGGCGGCGGGCTCGAGACCGACGACTACCCCAAGTACGGCTGCGAGGTCAGCTTCGAGAAGGGCGACGGCCGGGCGACCACGGCGCTGTCGTGGGGGTGGTACCTCGTCGACCTCCCGCCGCAGAAGGTCAACAGGATCGTGGCGAGCGCGGGCGGCGAGACGCACAACCAGGGGTTCTACGCCGCCGTGACGTCCGGCGACCTGCTGTCCTCGACGGCGTACGGCGTGCTGCCCCCCGCCGACGGGTCCTGGGTCGCCGTCGCCGCGCCCATCAACTCCAAGGCCAGGCTCGCCGGGGAGGACGACCCGCTCGGGACCATGGACGACCGCATGCTGGAGGTCCTCGACCTCGTGGCGGCGAGCGGGGACGCGACCCCGATCCTGCTCCCCGAGGCCTGCCCCGACCCCGAGGACGAGCTCATCACCTCCGTCATCGGTGACGTGGCACAGGCCCGCGGCTCCGACGACGGTGCCGGCCGGACGGTCTGCCTCTACCGCAACCAGGAGGAGGACGCGACACTGCGACTCCGCATGGGCTCCGACCCCGGGGTCGTCTCCGAGCTCGCCGACGGGACCGGCACGAGCGGACAGGACGCGTTCGAGGGCCCGGACGGCACCGACGGTGCGGCCGCGAGCGCTCCGAGCGGGCTGGCGGCCGGCTACCTCGTCGAGTCCGCGGGCTCGTCGTACGCCTCGGCCTCGGTCGAGCAGCAGATCGCGCACCAGACGCCGCGCGTCGACGAGGGCGCGCTGACGTCGTTGCTCGAGGCGGCATACTCCATCGCGGCGGGGACGAACTGACGAAGCCGGCGAGCGGCTCGTCATCGAGAGGAGCTCCACATGCAGCAGGTCAAGGCCATCGTCGCACGCGCCAAGGGCGAGCCGGTCACCATCGAGACGATCAACGTCCCCGACCCAGGGCCGGGGGAGGCCGTGGTGAAGGTGCAGGCTTGCGGGGTCTGCCACACCGACCTGCACTACCGCGAGGGCGGGATCAACGACGAGTTCCCCTTCCTCCTCGGGCACGAGGCCGCGGGCGTGGTCGAGTCGATCGGCGAGGGCGTCACCGGTCTCGAGGTCGGGGACTTCGTGGTCCTGAACTGGCGCGCCGTGTGCGGCAACTGCCGGGCCTGCCGCCGCGGTGAGCCGTGGTACTGCTTCGCCACCCACAACGCGACGCAGAAGATGACGCTGGAGGACGGCACCGAGCTGACCCCGGCGCTCGGCGTCGGCTCCTTCGCCGAGAAGACCCTCGTGGCCGCAGGCCAGTGCACCAAGGTCGACCCCTCGGCCCGCGCAGCCGCGGTCGGGCTCCTCGGCTGCGGCGTGATGGCCGGCCTGGGTGCCGCCATCAACACCGGCGACGTCGGGCGCGGGAAGTCCGTGGCCGTCATCGGCTGCGGCGGCGTCGGGATGGCGGCCATCGCCGGCTCGGCCCTGGCGGGGGCCTCGAAGGTGATCGCTGTCGACATCGACGACCAGAAGCTCGAGTGGGCCCGCGGGATGGGCGCCACCGACACGATCAACTCCTCGGGCAACGACCCGGTCGAGGCGATCCAGGCCCTCACCGACGGCCACGGCGCGGACGTGGTGATCGACGCGGTCGGTCGCCCCGAGACGTGGAAGCAGGCGTTCTACGCCCGCGACCTCGCCGGCACCGTCGTCCTCGTGGGCGTGCCCACGCCGGACATGAAGGTGCCCGACATCCCGCTCATCGACGTCTTCGGGCGCGGGGGCGCGCTCAAGTCGTCGTGGTACGGCGACTGCCTGCCGTCTCGCGACTTCCCGATGCTCGTCGACCTCTACCAGCAGGGCCGGCTCGACCTCGACGCGTTCGTCACCGAGGAGATCGCCCTCGACGAGGTGGAGGCCGCCTTCGAGAAGATGCACCACGGTGGCGTCCTGCGCTCGGTGGTGGTGTTCTGATGAGCGTGCGCGTCGACCACGCCGTCACCTCCGGCACGTTCTCCCTCGACGGGGAGACGCACGAGGTCGAGAACAACATCTGGGTCGTGGGGGACGACGAGGACTGTGTCGTGATCGATGCGCCGCACTCGGTCGAGGACATCCTCGCCGTCGTCGGCGGACGCACCGTCAAGGCGATCCTGTGCACCCACGCGCACGACGACCACGTGCGGGTCGCCCCCGAGCTGCGCGTCGCGACGGGCGCGCCGATCCTGCTCCACCCCGCCGACCGGCCGCTGTGGGAGCTCACCCACGGCGGCGACGAGGAGGGGGCCGAGCTGTGGGACGTGGACGTGGAGGACGGACAGTCGATCAAGGTCGGCGGTGCCGCCCTGACGATCCTGCACACCCCGGGCCACGCGCCCGGGGCGGTGTGCGTCTACGTCCACGACCTCGGGTGCGTCTTCACCGGCGACACGCTCTTCCAGGGCGGCCCGGGGGCGACCGGACGCTCGTTCAGCGACGAGGACCAGATCAAGGACTCGATCCGCAGCCGCCTCTTCGACCTGCCCGACGACACGGTCGTGCACACGGGCCACGGGGCGGACACCACCATCGGTGCCGAGAAGGAGAACCTGTCGTGACCACGTACCCCATCAGGATCGGCGTGCAGCTCCAGCCGCAGCACGCCGACTATGCCCAGATCCGCGACGCCGTGCGCCGGGCCGAGGATCTGGGCGTCGACGTCGTCTTCAACTGGGACCACTTCTTCCCGCTGTACGGCGAGGCCGACGGCAAGCACTTCGAGTGCTGGACGATGCTCGGAGCGCTCGCCGAGCAGACCAGCCGCGTCGAGATCGGCGCGCTCGTCACCTGCAACAGCTACCGCAACCCCGAGCTGCTCGCCGACATGGCCCGCACCGTCGACCACATCAGCGACGGGCGGCTGATCCTCGGCATCGGCTCCGGATGGTTCAAGCGCGACTACGACGAGTACGGCTACGACTTCGGGACCGCCGGCAGCAGGCTCGACGACCTCGGCGCGGCGCTGCCCCGGATCGAGGCCCGCCTCGCGCAGCTCAACCCGGCTCCGACCCGGGACATCCCGGTCCTGATCGGCGGGGGTGGGGAGAGGAAGACCCTGCGGCACGTCGCCCAGCACGCCGACATCTGGCACACCTTCGTGTCCGGTGACGAGCTGCGCCACAAGGTCGAGGTGCTGCACGGTCACTGCGCCGCCGTCGGTCGCGACCCGTCGGAGATCGAGATCTCCGCCAGCGTCAACGGCGACGAGCCGCCGCAGCCGCAGGTGGCGGGCGAGGAGCTGCGCGCCCTCGGGGCCACGCTGTTCACCTTCAGTGCCGGTGGCCCCGACTTCGACATCGAGCGGGTCGGCCCGTGGCTGGCCTGGCGCGACGAGGTCAACGCCGGCTGATCGGACTGCCGGTGCCAGACTGACCCGCGTGCGCCGTGTCGTCCCGCTGGTCCTCGCGCTGAGCCTGCTCGGCTCGGCGTGCTCGGGCGACGGCGACCCCGGACCGGACGACCAGTCCTCCGGCGGGACTCCGTCGGCCTCGGCGTCCGCCACCACGCCGCCCACCCCGGCCGAGCGGCTCGGCCTGGTCGAGGGCTGGGGACCGACCACCGCCGAGCTCGAGCGCGCGGCCCGGCTCGTGGGCCGGATGCGGCTGCCCGACCTCGCGGGCCAGGTGATCGTCGCCGAGTGGCGCGGGACCGCCGCTCCGGTCGAGATGGTGCGCAACCTCCACCTCGGCGGGGTGATCGCCTTCGCCGACAACGTGGCCTCGACCCAGCAGATCGGCGCCGTCAACGCCACGCTCCGGCGCGCCGTACGCCGTCCGTGGCCGCTGTTCCTCTCCGTCGACCAGGAGGGCGGGATCGTCGAGCGGGTCAAGGGCGACGCGACCCGGTTCCCGACCTTCATGAGCGCCGGGGCCGCCGGGGACACCGAGCTGACGCGCCGGGCGGCCGGGGCCAGCGGCGCCGAGCTGCGCGGACTGGGGTTCGACGTGGTGTTCGCCCCCGACGCCGACGTCACGTCCGGACCGGGCGACCCCACGATCGGCTCCCGCTCCGCGGGCTCGGACGTCGAGACCGTGGCCGCTCAGGTCGGCGCCGCGGTCGAGGGCTACACCGGCGCCGCGATCGTCCCGGTGCTCAAGCACTTCCCGGGCCACGGCTCGGTGCCGCAGGACAGCCACCTGACGCTGCCCGTGCAGACGCGGACCCGCAAGCAGCTCGGCGCGGTGGACCTCGCCCCCTTCGCCGCCGCCGTCGAGCAGGGCGTGCCGGCGATCATGGCCGGGCACATCGACGTCCGCGCCCTCGACCCGCGGGTCCCCGCGTCGATGTCGAAGGTGCTCGTGACCGACACCCTCCGCACCCGCCTCGGCTTCCAGGGCCTGGTCGTCACCGACTCGCTGTCGATGGCCGGGGTGCAGGCGTCGTACGACGCAGCGCACTCGGCCGTGCAGGGACTGCGCGCCGGCAACGACGTGCTCCTGATGCCGCCCTCGCCCGCCGCCGCCCGCGCCGGGATCGTGGCGGCCGTCAAGGCGGGCCGGCTCAAGCGGTCGCGGCTCGAGCAGGCGGCGGCGCGCCAGATCGCGCTCCTGCTGCACTACGCCGGGACGCCCGAGCAGCGCCGCGGACGCGCGCCGGGCAGCGGCCGGGCGGCCTCGCGGGCGATCAGCGCCGCCGCCCTGACCGTCGTCGCCGGCCCGTGCACAGGACGGCTGGTCTCGGGCGCGGTCACGCCGAGCGGTGATCCGGTCGCCGTCGCCAACTTCTCGGGCGCGGCGAGGTCGGCCGGCCTCACGGTGCTGGTGCGCCAGGCCCCGCCCGCGTCACTGTCCACCGCCGAGCCGGAGCCGAAGCGGAAGAAGAAGGAGAGCCGCAAGGCCTACGCCCAGCGCAGGAGGGCGTGGGGCAAGCGCGAGAAGCGGCGCCGGTCCCAGCTCGCGGCGTTCGTGGCCAGCGAGGACGCGCGCCTGGCCCGGGGCACGGGCATCGGCTTCACGGGCTACCAGGACACACCCCACGACGGCGAGATCGCGGTCGCCACCAACACTCCCTACGTCCTCGGCTCCCTGCAGGCGCCGGTGCGGATCGCGACGTACGGCGACACGCCGGGCGCGATGTCGGCGCTGGTCGACGTGCTGCTCGGGAAGGCTCCGGCGCCCGGTTCGCTGCCGGTCGAGGTCGCCGGCGCGCAGCGGGAGGGCTGCTGACCGGGCCGGCTAGAAGGGCTCGACCAGCAGTGCCGTGCCGCTGCCCGCGATGCGGGTCATCACCAGCGTCGCAGCGTTGTCGCCGCGCAGGTCGAGCCGCTTGCGCAGCGTCTCGGGGACGATCTCGACCCCGCGCTTCTTGATCGTGAGGGAGCCGATGCTGCGCTCGCGCAGCGCCGCCTTGAGCGGCTTCTCGCGGTAGGGGACCTCCTCGAGCACGCGGTAGGACCGCGCGAACGGCGTGCGGAACGCGGCGTCGCCGGTGACGTAGGCGATGTGCTCGTCGACCAGGCCACCGTCGACGCCCGCGGCCACGGCGGTGACGAGCCCGGCCCGGATCACGGCGCCATCGGGCTCGTACAGGAAGGCTCCCAGCTCGCGCACGGGCCGCTCCCGACCCTGATGCGGGTCGTCCTCGTCGGTCAGGGTGGCGAGGCCGCCCTCCCCGATCACGGTCGCGCGCCGTGCGGTGCTGGCGAAGACCGGCGCCCAGAGCACCGCCTCCTTGACGTCGCCCGCCTCGCTGACCCACTCGGCCTCGACGCCGTCCGGGACCAGGTCGTGCGGGATCCCGGGCGCGACCTTCACGAGGCCGCGACCGGCGAGGAGCTCGAGCACGAAGTCCCACGGCGGGGTCCACCCGTCGACGTCGAAGACCCGGCCGCGGGCACCGCGCCGGGCCGGGTCGGCGAACGCCGCCCCGAAGCCGCCCGGGTCGATGCTCGCCACGTCGGCGACCTCGACGGCGCCGGGCAGGCCGAGCGCGGCGAGGTTGGCGCGCGCTGCCGTGACCCGCACCGGATCGAGGTCGACGCCGGCCGCGGTCAGACCGGCCCGGGCGAAGGCGATGAGGTCGCCGCCGATGCCGCAGCCCAGGTCGACGACGCTCGAGGGACGGGCGGCGGCGAGACGGGCGGCACGGTGCTCGGCGACCCGCTGCCGCGTCGCTTGCTCCAGGGCGTCGGGAGTGAAGAACATGAGGGGTGCCTGATCCCCGAACTTCGCCACCGCGCGCGTCCGCAGCTCCACCTGCGTCAGCGCCGCCGCGGCCCGCTCCGGGTCAGGCTCAGCCCGTCGCACCGCGCTCGCGGCGCGAACCGGGTCCCCGGCCGCGTCGGCGTAGGCCTCCATCGCCACGTCCAGCAGGTCGTGCCCGGCATCGGTCAGGAGCCACTCGAGCGTCTGGACGTCCATCCGGGCATCTTCTCAGGTGGGTCTCCGCCCGCCGGACGGGTGGAGATGGCATGGTCGGGGCCGTGCGCAAAGTCATCTGGCCACTGGCCCTGGTCCTCGTCATCGCCGCGCTCGCCGGAGGCGGCGTGTGGCTCTCGCAGCAGGAGAAGGACGACGGGCTGAAGGCCGGGACGTTGATCAGCGAGAGCGCGTCCGAGGCGCTGGTGGGCCGCACGGCCGAGGTGCGCGTCCCGTGGGGGACCCTGCAGGTCACCGTGTCCGAGCCCCTCGAGCAGACCCACGAGGGCAGGAAGGCCGGCCACGGCGCCAGCCTCGTCGGCGTGCAGGTGTCGCTGGACGGGCCCGAGGACCTGCTGGTCGCCGACCGCCTGCCCGGCGCGTCGCTGGAGGACCCGACCTTCACGCTGGTCGCCGACGGCGAGGACTACGTGCTCGAGGGACTCACGGGGTGGGCGGGCGAGGACGAGATCGCCCAGGTCGCGCGCCGGCAGTACGTCGCCCTGAAGGGCACCCCGGCCGAGGTCGGCCTCCGGGTCGGGTACGACGGCGTGGACCAGGAAGTCGACGGACTGACCGGTGAGGTCGACCGCGACGACGCCGAGCCGCTCTACAGCCTCGGGTTCGCCGGCGGCGCCCAGCCGTGCGGCGACCCGCTGTGGAGCCCCGACGCCTCCGACGTCGGGGACAGCGTGACCCAGTGCCTCGTCACCTCGACGGCGCAGCGTCCCTACGTCGCCGGCCTCGGCTGGGCGCCGGAAGGACGCACCTGGCTCGTCGTCACCCTGCTGCCGGGCGCGCCCGCCGAGTTCGACGGACCGCAGGGCACCTACGAGGTCACGGAGTCGCGGTCGTCGTACCTCCTCGACGGCAGGGCGCCGAAGGAGACGTTCGCCAACAACGATGCGCTGCCGGCCGGGGTGGACGAGGACCCCAACGACCCGCAGGTCGCGATCTTCGAGGTCGACCCCGCCCGCGCCACCGGTCAGCTCGAGGTCCGCACCCGGCTGACGGGCGAGACCGAGGTGACCGTCGGCCGCAAGGGCGATCGCGAGGAGAAGACCCGCACGTTCAAGGCGCTGGTCGCGCAGGGCGCGTTCGTCTGAGCCGACTCTGGCACTCGATTGGGGGGAGTGCTAACGTCTGGACTGGCACTCTCGCCCTGAGGGTGCCAGCGCTTGCCATGACGTGCGACCCCCGCGACGGCGCCCATCACGGCAGGCCCACAGCCAATACGTCAGTCAAAGTGGAAAGTGGAGGTCGACAAGTGTCGGTCAACATCAAGCCCCTCGAGGACCGCATCGTCGTCAAGCCGCTCGACGCCGAGCAGACCACGGCCTCCGGCCTGGTCATCCCGGACACCGCCAAGGAGAAGCCCCAGGAGGGCGAGGTCCTGGCGATCGGTCCGGGTCGCGTCGACGACAACGGAAACCGCGTCCCCGTCGACGTCGCCGTGGGTGACAAGGTCATCTACAGCAAGTACGGCGGCACCGAGGTCAAGTACGCCGGTGGCGAGTACCTCATCCTGTCCGCCCGCGACGTCCTCGCCGTCGTTTCCTGATCCTCTCGCCCGGACGTCATACGAGCGGTGGCCCATCGGTCACGCTCCGTATGACGTCCGGGCGGTTTCTCTTCCACTAGGAGCACCTGAATGCCCAAGATCCTGGAGTTCGACGAGAACGCCCGTCGCGCCCTCGAGCGCGGCGTCGACGCCCTCGCCAACGCCGTCAAGGTGACGCTCGGCCCCAAGGGCCGCTACGTCGTCCTCGACAAGAAGTGGGGCGCGCCCACCATCACCAACGACGGCGTGACCGTCGCTCGCGAGATCGAGCTGGACGACCCGTTCGAGAACCTCGGTGCGCAGCTCACCAAGGAGGTCGCCACCAAGACCAACGACGTCGCCGGTGACGGCACGACCACCGCGACCGTGCTGGCGCAGGCGATGGTGCACGAGGGCCTGCGTGCCGTCGCCGCCGGTGCCAACCCGATGGGCCTCAAGCGCGGCATGGACGCCGCCGCCGAGGCCGTCGGCGACGCGCTGCGCGAGGCCGCCCGCGAGGTCGAGTCCCGCGAGGACATGGCGTCGGTCGCCACGATCTCGAGCCGCGACAGCCACATCGGCGACCTGCTCGCCGAGGCCTTCGACAAGGTCGGCAAGGACGGCGTGATCACCGTCGAGGAGTCCAACACCATGGGCACCGACCTGGAGTTCACCGAGGGCATGCAGTTCGACAAGGGCTACATCTCGGCCTACTTCGTCACCGACCCCGAGCGCATGGAGGCCGTCATCGACGACGCCTACATCCTCCTGCACCAGGGCAAGATCGGCTCGATCCAGGAGCTGCTGCCGCTGCTCGAGAAGGTCATCGCCGCCGGCAAGCCGCTGTTCATCCTCGCCGAGGACGTCGAGGGCGAGGCCCTCTCGACCCTGGTCGTCAACAAGATCCGCGGCACGTTCAACGCCGTCGCCGTCAAGGCTCCGGCCTTCGGTGACCGTCGCAAGGCGATGATGCAGGACATCGCCGTCCTCACCGGCGGTCAGGTCGTCGCCCCCGAGGTCGGACTCAAGCTCGACCAGGTCGGTCTCGAGGTGCTGGGCCAGGCCCGTCGCGTCGTGATCACCAAGGACAACACCACGATCATCGAGGGTGCGGGCGAGGCCAGCGCCGTCGAGGGCCGCGTCAACCAGATCAAGGCCGAGATCGAGTCGTCCGACTCCGACTGGGACCGCGAGAAGCTCCAGGAGCGCCTCGCCAAGCTCGCCGGCGGTGTCTGCGTGATCAAGGTCGGCGCCGCCACCGAGGTGGAGCTGAAGGAGAAGAAGCACCGCATCGAGGACGCCGTCTCCGCGACCCGCGCCGCGATCGAGGAGGGCATCGTCCCCGGCGGTGGCTCCGCGCTCATCCACGCCGTCTCCGTGCTCGAGGACGACCTCGGGCTCAGCGGCGACGAGGCTGTCGGTGCTCGCATCGTCCGCAAGGCCGCCGACGAGCCGCTGCGCTGGATCGCCGAGAACGGTGGCGTCAACGGCTACGTCGTGACCACCAAGGTCCGCGAGCTCGGCATCGGCAACGGCTACAACGCCGCGACGGGGGAGTACGGCGACCTGGTGGCCCAGGGCGTCCTCGACCCGGTCAAGGTCACCCGCTCCGCGCTGGTCAACGCCACCTCGATCGCGGGCATGCTGCTCACGACCGAGACGCTGATCGTCGACAAGCCCGAGGAAGAAGAGCCCGCCGGCGCGGGCCACGGTCACGGCCACGGCCACTGATCGACCCGCTCCACCACGACGCCCCGTCCGGCACTGCCGGGCGGGGCGTCGTGCGTCGTGAGCCGGGCCGGCTCAGGTGAAGATCGGGACCAGCCGGTCGAACGGCTGGTCGCAGTCGACCTCGAGCTCGGGTCGCACCAGCCGCCGCTGGTGGTAGATGCGATAGGCGCCGCACGCGATCGAGACCAGCTCGTAGTCCTCGAGCAGCTCCTCGCGGATCTCGTCGG
Source organism: Nocardioides currus (assembly GCF_003057875.1). Classification (GTDB taxonomy): domain Bacteria; phylum Actinomycetota; class Actinomycetes; order Propionibacteriales; family Nocardioidaceae; genus Nocardioides; species Nocardioides currus. The sequence goes on from NZ_PYXZ01000002.1 coordinate 335,538, forward strand.
TCCCGGCCTCCGACCACTCGTCGAGCCGCTTCGACTGCACGAACCACGTCGGGGCGTCCGGGCCCGTCAGGATCGCGCCGAGCTCGTCGAGGTCAGGGTCGAGGGTGCGCATGGGCAGCGACCACAGGTGCTCGTACGGCGAGCGCAGCCCGCTCGCCCACTGGATGTCCGCGCGACCGCCGTACGCCACGAGCGTGTCACCGGGCTGCGCAGCCTCGCCGATGGCGCGACCGGTGAGGTACTCCGTGGGCAGGTAGTCGTTGCGCGTGCGCTCCCACTCGACGACGCTGACGGCCGAGCTGACGACCGTGAAGGCGACCAGCACCCGCGTGGTGAGCCCGATCCAGTGCCGCCAGTGCCGGGCCATCAGCTGCTCGTCGGCCAGCAGGAGGCCCAGAGCCAGCACGGCGGGCGCGATCGGCACGAGGAGGTAGGTGCGCCAGTAGCTGCCGCTGAGGAACACCCCGGCCGAGTCGACCACGAGCATCGCCGCGACGGCCGCCGTCGGGACGACCGAGCGGCGCACCAGCCGCGGGACGCGCAGCACGAACCACAGCATCAGGGCGCCCAAGCCGGACACGATGGTGATCAGGAACAGCGTGTGGATGCGCGCGTCGATGGTACTCGAGGGCTGCTGGGCCAGCACCTCGCTCGCCTCCACCCGGAAGCCGAAGGTGACGAAGGCCAGTGTGGACAGCCGGACCCCCACGACCAGGCCCCAGCCGACGACGGCGAGCACGGGGACAGTGCCGCCGGCCAGCGCGGCCCCGGCCAGCCGGGTGAAGTCGCGGCGGTCCAGGCGCTTGGTGAGGAGCGCACCCAGGAGCAGCACGCCGCCGAACACGAGGCCGCCGAAGAGGTTCTGCTTGAGGCCGATGGCGAGCACCGCCAGCAGGCCCGCAGCGCCGGCGTGCCACACCGAGCGACGCATCAGCGCGCCGATCGCGAACCAGCACGCACCCATCACCACGGGCAGTCCGAGGATCTCGCCCTTCGCCGCCACCGAGTCGATGGCGGCCTGCGAGGTCAGGGCGGCGGTGGCGACCGCGACCCACGCACCGATCCGGTCGGCGCCGCGGGCCCCGGCGTAGTCGGCGAGGCGTCGCGCCGTACCAGCCGCGGCGAGGACGAACACGGCGGCGGCGACGGCGGCGACCACGCGGATGAAGTAGGGACCGCCGATCCAGTCGCTGAGCTTGAACAGCGCGATGATCGGCGGCGGCCGGTCGACCCAGTAGGTGCCGAACATGCTGTCCGGCTCGGGGTGCCAGGCGCGGGCCACCAGCAGGAAGCCCGCCTCGTCGGGGCGCATCGGCCACTGCAGTGAGGGGATGCGCCCCAGGACGGCCGCCACCATGGACAGCGCGACCACGGCGCGGGGCGTCGGTCGGGTCAGCGGCACCGGGACATTGTGCAGGGTCCGCCCAGCAAGGATTTTCGCGCCCGAAACATCGTGGGACTCCTCCGGCAACATCGCACGGCGAGAGTCGTCCCATGTTGTGGCGAGTGCGAACATCCATGCCGGACCGACCGGGGACCTTGGCGACCCTGGCCCAGGAGTGCGGCGCAGCCGGGGTGAACATCCTGGCCGTGCAGGTCTTTCCCGGCGTCGAGTCGGTGACCGACGAGCTGGTGCTGGAGGTGCCGGCGCACTGGGACGCCGACGAGGTGGGGGAGCTCGTCGCGCGGGCCGGCGCGCAGGCGGTCGTCTCGCTGCCGTGCACGCCCGACGCCCTCGTCGACCAGCCGCTGCGCTACGTGCAGGCGGCGCGCTCGATCCTGGCGCAGCCCGCCCGCTTCCCCGAGGTGGTGGCGGCGCTCTTCGACGCCGACCCCGAGCCGGCCGACGACAGCGTCGCGCAGGACGCCATGGAGATGACGGTCGGCGACGTCGCCGTGCAGATCCACCGGGCGGCGCCCTTCACCGCGACCGAGCACGCCCGCGGCGCGAGCATGGCGGCCCTGGTCAGCGACGTGCTCCAGCGCGGCCGCGAGGCGATGGCCTCCCCGACGCCCGGACGACGGCTGGGGACCGGGCGCACTCCCGAGTTCGTCACCTCGACGCACGAGGTGGTCGCGGAGGTGGAGGGCACGCCGGTGGGCCGGGCCCTCCTCGCCGAGCAGGTCTCTCCCGGCAGCCGCCGCCTGGCCCTCGAGGTGGACCCGGCGTGGCGGCGCCAGGGCATCGGCTCCCGACTGCTGCTGGAGGGGGCGCGGGCCGCGGCACGACTCGGCGACGACGAGCTGGTGCTGGTCACCGGGGCCGACAACCAAGCCGTGCTGCCGATGGTGCTCGGCTCGGGGCTGCGCGGGCGGATCCGGATGTCGGGCGAGGTGTTGAGCGTGCGGGTCCCGCTGCGCGACCTGGAGGCCACGCGGCTGTGAGCGAGCGTTAGACTCCGGGGGGTGGAGATCCCCGAGAAGTTTGCCGCGCTGGGCCTCACCTACGACGACGTCCTGCTGCTGCCGGGTGAGTCCGACCTCGCGCCCCAGGACATCGACACGACATCGCGGCTGACACGCGAGATCTCGCTCAAGGTGCCGCTCATCAGCGCAGCGATGGACACCGTCACCGAGTCGCGGATGGCGATCGCCATGGCCCGCGAGGGCGGCATCGGCGTGCTCCACCGCAACCTCTCCATCGAGGACCAGGCCTATCAGGTCGACCTCGTGAAGCGGACCCAGACGGGCATCATCTCCAACCCGGTCACCATCGGTCCCGACGCGACGCTCGAGGAGCTCGACCGGATCTGTGGGGAGTACCGCGTGTCCGGGCTCCCGGTCGTCGACCTCGACAACCGGCTGCTGGGCATCATCACCAACCGCGACCTCCGCTTCACGCCCGTCGCGGAGTGGGCCACCACCAAGGTCAACGAGGTGATGACGGCCGAGGGCCTGATCACCGGCCCGGTCGGGGTCTCCCGCGACGAGGCGACGGCACTGCTCCGCGCGCACAAGCGCGAGCGCCTGCCCCTGATCGACGCCGACGGCCGCCTCGGCGGCCTCATCACCGTCAAGGACTTCGTGAAGTCCGAGCAGTTCCCGCACGCGTCCAACGACGCCGACGGCCGCCTGCTCGTCGGTGCCGCGATCGGCTACTTCGGTGACGCCTGGGAGCGGGCCACGACCCTCGTCGAGGCGGGCGTCGACGTGCTCGTCGCCGACACCGCACACGGCCACGTCCACCTCCTGCTCGACATGGTCCGACGCCTCAAGAGCGACCCCGCGACCAGGCACGTGCAGGTGATCGGCGGCAACGTCGCCACCCGAGAGGGCGCGCAGTCGTTCGTCGACGCGGGTGCCGACGCGGTGAAGGTGGGCGTGGGACCCGGCTCGATCTGCACGACCCGGGTCGTCACCGGCGTGGGCGTCCCGCAGGTCACCGCGATCTACGAGGCGTCGCTGGCGTGCAAGCCCGCCGGCGTCCCGGTCATCGCCGACGGCGGCATGAAGCACTCCGGCGAGATCGCCAAGGCGCTGGTCGCCGGCGCCGACTCGGTGATGCTCGGCTCGCTGCTCGCCGGCTGCGAGGAGTCCCCGGGCGACCTCGTGTTCGTCAACGGCAAGCAGTTCAAGTCCTACCGCGGGATGGGCTCGCTCGGCGCGATGAGCAGCCGTGGCAAGAAGTCCTACTCCAAGGACCGCTACTTCCAGGCCGAGGTCACCAGTGACGACAAGATCGTCCCCGAGGGCATCGAGGGCCAGGTCGCCTACCGCGGGCCGCTCGGTGCCGTCGCCCACCAGCTCATCGGCGGCCTCAACCAGTCGATGTTCTACACCGGGGCTCGCACGGTGCCCGAGCTCCAGGAGCGCGGTCGGTTTGTCCGGATCACGTCCGCCTCGCTCAAGGAGAGCCACCCCCACGGCGTACAGATGACGGTCGAGGCGCCCAACTACTCCGGCAGCTGATCGGATCACTTCGATCTCGCTCTGGCGCGCCGCCCACTCCTGCACCTAGGTTGCAGGAGTCAGGGAACGGGGCCCTGGGACCACGCACCACAGATCGGCCGCATCGGCTTCGTTCCGGGTTTCTCTCGGGAGGAGCGCACCTGTGCGCAGATCAATCATGGCCGCGACCGGCATTGCCGGCGTCCTCGGCCTGACCATGCCGGCGATGGCGGTGGGGGCAGCGGAGGGCGACGCCCTCACCCCGACGCAGCAGTCGGCCCTCGACCTGGGCCTCCAGGTCGCACCCAAGGGTGGTGGGGGAGCGGCGAGCCTGTCGCCCGCCGTCAACCCCAACCCCTACCTCGCCAACCTGCCGGACATCTCCAGCGCCGACTACTGGTCGTGGAACAAGAAGATGGACGCCGCCGCGGCCAAGCGTGCCGACTCGGCCAAGCTCGCCGCCAACCGGCAGGCCGCGCTCGCGGCGCCGAGCGTGCCGCCGTTCGTCTACGACGAGCAGGAGCCCGCCGGTGTGGTGGGCACCAACGACTCGCACCCCGACGCCGAGCCGATCGACGGCTTCGGTACGGCGGCCACGCGCAACCAGCGCGTGCGGATCCTCGGTGAGCTGGCCGCCACCGCGGCCCCGGCCACACGCGCGATCACGACGACGGAGGACCAGGGCTCCATCCCGCTGGCCACCGACGCCGCGATCCCGGCCACGGGTGGCCGCGTGACCACCACGTCCGTGCTCGGCGACGGTCCGCACGGCAGCGCCGGCACGGGCAGCAACGACTTCGACTTCTACGAGGTGGAGCTCGGAGCCGGCCGCACCCTGACCGCGTCCACCATCGGCAGCCCGTCGACGACCGACACGATCCTCGTCGTCTTCGACGCCGCCGGCGAGCCGGTCGCGGCCAACGACGACGCGTCCTTCGGCGTGCTGGCCAGCCAGCTGTCCTACAAGCCGCCGGCGCCGGGCACCTTCTACGTGATGGTCGGCGGCTACTCCTCCGACCCGCTCCCGGCCGACCCCAACGACTCCGGCAGCGGGTCCGGTGGCGCCGACGAGGGCAACTACAACCTCGCCGTCGCGTCGCAGCAGCTCGACGCCGACTTCTACTCCGTGCGCCTGCGGCCCGGCGACACCATCGGCGCGACCAGCGGCGGCGGGGCGACCGGGCTGACCGTGCGCACGCCGGCCGGCGAGCAGCGCGTGGGCGGCATCGAGACGGACGCCTCGTCGCTCTACCCGCCGACCTCGCCGCTGCCGGGTGGTGGCAACACGACCATCGCGTACGTCGCGGAGGAGGCCGGGTGGTACTCCGTCGAGGTCAGCGGCCTCGTCGGCGACTACGAGGTGACGGTCGAGGGCTACCGCCCCGGCACGCAGGGTGACCGCGGCCGGACGCAGACGGTGCTCCTCGACTTCGCGCCGGGCCGGGTCAACACCGGCACGTGGGGCGGTCCGGGCGTGCGCAGCGTCTCGCCGTTCGCGTCGTTCGTCCCGCTCTGGGGCATCCCGCGCGCGTCGGCCCGCCAGGTCGAGAACAAGGTCCTGGCCGGGGTGAAGGCCAACCTCGACGCCGAGCTCGAGGCCGGCGGCCTCAACCCCAACGTCAACGTGGAGGTGCTCAACGCCCGGACCAACCCCGAGCTGATCGGGCAGGAGAACGTGTCCCACATCTACGTCGCGGGCACGATCGCCGAGTCGGGCATCAGCACGATCGGGATCGCGCAGTACATCGATCCGGGCAACTACGGCCACCAGGACGAGGCCATCGTGCTGCTCGACGTCCTCAGCGCCCCGGCCGGGCCGGCGTCCTCGCTCAACACGTTCATGACCGCGGCGAGCGACCGGGTGAAGTTCGTGTCGGCAGCCGTGTCCAACGTGGTGGCCCACGAGGTCGGTCACACGATCGGCAACTACCACACCGACAACGCCGACGAGGTCGGGAACATGATGGACAGCGGTGGCGCCAACTTCGCCACCAACCTCTACGGCGTGGGCCCCGACGGCATCGGCGGCACCGCCGACGACGCCAACGTCGCCTTCGTCACCGACACCTATGCGCCGGTGGAGGGCTTCACCGGCCTGGAGAACACGTTGAACGTCAGCGCCTGGGCCTACTCCGGACGCTGACCTGCTCGGCACGCGGGGCAGTCCTGCACCGATAGGCTGCCCCGCGTGACTGAGATCGAGATCGGCCGAGCCAAGCGCGCCCGCCGCGCCTACTCCTTCGACGACATCGCGATCGTGCCCTCGCGGCGCACCCGCGACCCCGAGGAGGTCAGCACCGCCTGGCAGATCGACGCCTACCGCTTCGAGCTCCCCGTCCTGGCCGCGCCGATGGACTCGGTGATGTCACCCGAGACGGCCATCGCCTTCGGCAAGCTCGGTGGGCTCGGCGTCCTCAACCTCGAGGGCCTCTGGACGCGGTACGACGACCCGTCGGGACTCCTCGAGGAGGTGGCCGGCCTCCGCGGCAGCGACGCCACCCGCCGCATGCAGGAGATCTACACCGAGCCGATCAAGGCCGAGCTGATCACCGCCCGCCTCCAGCAGATGCGCCAGGCCGGGGTCACCGTGGCGGGCTCGCTCTCACCGCAGCGCACCAAGGAGTTCGCCAAGGCCGTCGTCGACGCCGGCGTCGACATGTTCGTCATCCGCGGCACCACCGTCAGCGCCGAGCACGTGTCCTCGCAGGCCGAGCCGCTGAACCTCAAGGAGTTCATCTACGAGCTCGACGTGCCGGTCATCGTCGGCGGGTGCGCGACCTACCAGGCCTCGCTGCACCTCATGCGCACCGGCGCGGCCGGGGTGCTCGTCGGGTTCGGCGGGGGAGCGGCCCACACGACGAGGACGGTGCTCGGCGTCGCCGTACCCATGGCCTCGGCGGTCGCCGACGTCGCCGCCGCCCGGCGCGACTACCTCGACGAGTCCGGCGGTCGCTACGTCCACGTCATCGCCGACGGCTCCATCGGCCGCTCGGGCGACGTCGCCAAGGCCATCGCCTGCGGCGCCGACGCGGTGATGGTCGGTTCGCCCCTCGCCCGCGCGACCGACGCTCCGGGCCACGGCTTCCACTGGGGCGGCGAGGCCCACCACCCCGACCTGCCGCGCGGCGAGCGCGTCGAGTTCGGTCGGGTCGGCACGATGGAGGAGATCCTCTTCGGGCCCTCCCGCGTCGCCGACGGCACCATGAACCTGATCGGCGCGCTGCGCCGCTCGATGGCCACCACGGGCTACCTCGAGCTCAAGGAGTTCCAGCGCGTCGAGGTCGTCATCGGCTGATGACCACGGCCGTTCCCAGCACCGTCGAGGCGGTGTCGACCCCTCCTTGGTTCCACCAAGGCCTCGTCGAACGGCTCGGGCAGCGCGTCCGCGCATGAGGACCCAGCGCTACCGGACGGTCGGGTGGTCGTGGCGCGCCCCGGGCAGCCGTACGGTCCGGTAGCGCCGAGGCGAGACGTGCCACCATGCGGATCGTGACCCCACGGATCGTGACCAGTGCCGCCGACCCGGCCCTCGACCAGCGGCTCTCCCACGAGCTCGACCGCTTCAACGCGGCGGCTGTGCCCGGCCCGTCCGCGGTCGAGCTGACGGTGCAGGCGCTCGACGGTGACGAGCTGCTCGGCGGGGTCAGCGGCTGGACCTGGCAGGAGGCGGCCGGGATCGGCATGACCTGGGTCCGTGAGGACCAGCGCGGGACCGGGGTCGGAGCGCGGCTGCTCACGGCCTTCGAGGACGAGGCGCGCACCCGTGGCGCGCGCCGGGTCTTCGTCACGTCCTTCACGTTCCAGGCGCCGGGCTTCTACGAGAAGCACGGCTACCGCGAGATCTTCCGCTGGGACGGGATGCCGGTCGACGGCCAGGCCGACGTGCACTTCCGCAAGGACCTCTGAGGGCTAGGGCGGCGCCAGCGGCAGGACCCGCGAGCTGACGAAGCGGCGCGGCGAGCCGTCGACCGGGTCGGTGAAGGCCAGCTCGGCGGCGAGCAGCTGGAGCGGGGTCGAGAAGTCGTCGACCTCGGTCTCGCGCACGACGGGGTAGAGCGGGTCGCCGACGATCGGGATGCCCAAGCCGGCCAGGTGCAGGCGGAGCTGGTGCGTCCGCCCCGTCCGTGGGGTGAGGCGGTAGACCGCGAGGTCGTCCCCGATCCGCGACTCGAGCTCGACGAGGGTCTCGGCGTTGACCGGCTCGTCCGGCACCACCTCCGCCTGCCAGGAGCCGCGGACCTTGCGGATGTGGTCGCGGACGGTCGTGGGGAGCTCGAGGTCGGGACGGTAGGGCGCGACGGCGCGGTAGGTCTTGCGGACCGTCCCGTGCTCGAACATCACCTGATAGGGCCCACGCCACTCGCGCGAGACCGCGAGCAGCAGCAGCCCCGACGTGATGCGGTCGAGGCGGTGCAGGGTCGAGAGCTCCGGCAGCCCGAGCTCGTGGCGCAGCCGCACCACCACGCTCTGCAGGACGTGCTGGCCGCGCGGGATGGTCGAGAGGAACGGCGGCTTGTCGACCACGAGGATCCGCTCGTCGCGGTGGACCACCTCGAGCAGGCCCGGCACCTCGACCTCGTCGCGCAGGTCGCGGTGGAACCAGACGAAGGTGTGCGGGCGGTAGGGGTCGCTCGCGGCGACCGGCCCTCCGTCGTCGTACACGAACCGGTCGGTCGCGAGGAACCCGTCGACGTCGACGTGCGACGGCAGCTTGTGCCGCAGCCAGTCCGCCATCGTCTCCCACCGGTCGGCTGGTGCGAGGTGCCGGTCGGGCGTGCGCACCCAGGCCGCGCTCAGCCCGTGGCGGGCGGGCAGCGGTGAACGAGGGGGCACGCCACCACCCTGACAGGGCGCGGGTCGGGCCCACCAACCGAGACGGTCGTTTGACAAATGGGTGGCAGGTGTCAAATGGCGGGACGGGGTGACTGGCGGGTAGCAACGGTGCGGCCCGCGGCCTACGCTCGCTGCATGAGCGAGCAGACCCCCGCCTCCGGCCACCTCGTCGACGGTCCCTCGGACCCCGAGCACGACCCGGCGGCGTCCTACGCCCTCGAGCCCGACTACGTCGCCAACCTGACCCGGCGCGTGGTCAGCACGTCCGGGCAGACCGCGCCGGTCCACTCGCCGCTCAACGGGCAGCCGATCGCCCACATCCCCCAGTCGAGCACCGACGACGTGGCCGAGGCCTACGCCCGGGCCCGGCGCGCGCAGGCCGCGTGGGCGCGCACCCCGATCGACGACCGCGCCGCGATGCTGCTGCGCCTGCACGACCTGGTGCTCGACCGCCAGGACGAGATCATCGACCTGATCGTGCTCGAGTCGGGCAAGGCCCGCAAGCACGCCTTCGACGAGCCGATGCACGTCGCGCTCACCGCTCGCTACTACGGGCGTACGGCGCACGCCCACCTCGACACTCAGCGCAAGCTCGGCGTCGTGCCGGGCCTGACGCGGGTCGAGGTCAACAGCGTGCCCAAGGGCGTCGTCGGCATCATCTCGCCGTGGAACTACCCCTTCACCATGGCGCTGTGCGACGGCCTGCCCGCCCTGCTCGCCGGCAACGCCGTGGTCGCCAAGCCCGACGCGCAGACCATGCTCTCGGCGCTGCTCGGCGCCCAGCTCCTCGAGGAGGCCGGCTTCCCCGAGGGCGTGTGGAACGTCGTCGCCGGCGTGGGGCGCGAGATCGGCACGCCGATGATCGAGCGCTCCGACTACATCTGCTTCACCGGCTCCACCGCCACCGGCAGGCTGATCGCGACGCAGTGCGCCGAGCGCCTGATCGGGTCCTCGCTCGAGCTCGGCGGCAAGAACCCGATCCTGGTGCTGCGCGACGCGCACATCGAGAAGGCGGCCGAGGGCGCCGTACGCGCGTCCTTCTCCAACGCCGGCCAGCTCTGCGTCTCGACCGAGCGGATGTTCGTCGCCGACCAGGTCTACGACCGCTTCGTCGAGCGGTTCGTCGCCCGCACCGAGGCGATGTCGCTGGGCGCCTCCATGGACTGGGGCGTCGACATGGGCACGCTCATCTCGCAGGCGCAGCTCGAGACCGTGCAGGCGCACGTCGACGACGCCGTCGCCAAGGGTGCGCGGGTGCTCGCCGGCGGCAAGGCGCGTCCCGACCTCGGGCCGTTCTTCTTCGAGCCGACCATCCTCGAGGGCGTCACCCCCGACATGACCTGCTTCGGCCAGGAGACCTTCGGCCCAGTCGTCTCGGTCTACCGCTTCCACGACGAGTCCGACGCCGTCGCCCGCGCCAACGCGGGGGAGTACGGCCTGAACGCCTCGATCTACACCCAGGACGGTGACCGGGGCCGCGCGATCGCCCGCGAGATCAGGTGCGGCACGGTCAACATCAACGAGGCCTTCGGTGCCACGTTCGCCAGCATCGACTCGCCGATGGGCGGCATGCGCGAGTCGGGGATGGGCCGCCGCCAGGGCGCGGAGGGCATCCACCGCTACACCGAGTCGCAGGCCGTCGCGACCCAACGCGGCCTGCGCTTCGCGCCGATGTTCGGGATGTCCGACGAGGCCTACGCCAAGGTGATGACCGCCAACCTGCGGGTGATGAAGAAGCTGGGCCGGGCATGAGATCCCCACGGCGTTCTTCGCCTCCCCCGCTTCGCTCCTCCGCCGAACAACGCCGCGAGGACCCCGGGCGGACCCACTACGACGTCCTGGTCATCGGGTCCGGCTTCGGCGGCTCGGTCACCGCGCTGCGACTGACCGAGAAGGGCTACACCGTCGGCGTGCTCGAGGCCGGCGCCCGCTTCGAGGACGATGACTTCCCGGAGAACGGCGGCGACGCGAAGAAGTTCATCTTCCGCCCCGAGCTCGGGATGTACGGCATCCAGCGCATCGACATCGTCAACGACTGCTTCATCCTCGCCGGCGCCGGGGTGGGTGGCGGGTCGCTGGTCTACGCCAACACGCTCTACGAGCCCCTCGAGAAGTTCTACCAGGACCCGCAGTGGGCCCACATCACCGACTGGAAGGGCGAGCTCGCGCCCTACTACGACCAGGCCAAGCGGATGCTCGGCGTCGCGGAGTACGCCCGCACCACCCCGGCCGACGTCGCCATGAAGAAGGTCGCCGACGAGATGGGCGTGGGCGACACGTTCCACCCGACGCCGGTCGGCGTCTTCCTCGGCGAGCCGGGCCAGCAGGAGGGCGAGCGGGTCGCCGACCCCTACTTCGGGGGCGTCGGGCCCGACCGCAACACCTGCACCAACTGCGGCTCCTGCATGACCGGCTGTCGCCACAACGCCAAGAACACGCTGGTCAAGAACTACCTCCACCTCGCCGAGCAGGCGGGTGCGGTCGTCCACCCCCTCACCACGGTCACCGACGTGCGCCCGCGGCCCGACGGCGGCTACGAGGTCACGGCCCGCTGGACCAAGGCGAAGCTGTCGCGCAAGGACGCCGTGAAGACCTTCACGGCCGACCAGGTCGTCTTCTCCGCGGCGGCGCTCGGCACCCAGAAGCTGCTGCACCGGCTCAAGGCCCAGGGCTCGCTGCCGGCCGTCTCCGACCGTCTCGGCGTGCTGACCCGCACCAACTCCGAGGCCATCTTGTGGGCGACCGCCAACGACGACGAGGTCGACTGGAGCGACGGGGTGGCGATCACGTCGTCGTTCCACCCCGACGAGCACACCCACGTCGAGCCGGTCCGCTACGGCCCCGGCCGCAACATCATGCCGCTGATGGCGACCGTCCTCGTCGACGAGATGGAAGGCGAGCCGCGCTGGCGCACCTGGGCCAAGGAGATGTGGCGCCAGCGCAACGGGCTCAGGGACCTCTACTCCCTGAACACCTGGTCGCGCCGCACGGTGGTCGCCCTGGTCATGCAGACCCTCGACAACTCCATCACCACGGTGTGGCGCCAGCGCGGCCGCGTCGGCTACATGTCGTCGGTGCAGGGCCACGGCGCGCCCAACCCGACCTACATACCCGCCGCCTACGAGGCCGTACGCCGCCTGGCGCGCGTGATGAGGGCCAGGCAGGCGTACGGCGCGGTCGGTGAGCCGCTCGGCATGCCGCTGACGGCCCACTTCATCGGTGGCTGCGCGATCGGCGACTCGCCCGAGACCGGCGTCGTCGACCCCTACCAGCGGATGTACGGCCATCCCGGCCTGCACGTCGTCGACGGGTCGGCGATCTCGGCCAACCTCGGGGTCAACCCGTCGCTGACCATCACCGCGCAGGCCGAGCGGGCCATGGCCTACTGGCCCAACAAGGACGAGCGCGACACGAGGCCCGAGCTCGGTGCGGCGTACCAGCAGCTCGTGCCGGTCGAGCCGAAGAACCCGGTGGTCCCGGTGGACGCACCGGCCGCCCTGCGCCTGCCCATCGTCGGCGTCAGCTGAGCTCCTCGGAAGTCGTTCCCATCCGAGCCGGCGTCGGTTCCGAACTTTGTCCGTCCGTGCCGTAACCCCCTCCACGAGGGGTCGTTGGCACGGGTGAGAGACCCGGCGGAATCGCTCCCTCCCAGTGGTCGGGACTCTCTGCCCCAGCTCTGTCTTCAGCAGCTCGGGACTTCCAGGGCCCGACTTCCTCCCTCCCCGTCGGGCCCTGGTGCCATTTGAGCCGCGACGCGCTGCGCTCGGTACCCTTCGGGGGTGACCGCGACCCCTGACCACGACCTCGTCCTCGTCGTCGACTTCGGTGCCCAGTACGCCCAGCTGATCGCCCGCCGGGTCCGCGAGGCGCGGGTCTACTCCGAGATCGTGCCGCACACGCTCCCGGTCGCCGAGATGCTGGCGCGCAACCCCAAGGCGATCATCCTCAGCGGCGGCCCCTCGTCGGTGTACGCCGACGGCGCCCCCGGCATCGACACCGCGATCTTCACCTCGGGCACCCCGGTCTTCGGCATGTGCTACGGCTTCCAGCTGATGGCCTCCGGGCTCGGCGGCGAGGTCGCCCACACCGGTGCTCGGGAGTACGGCCGCACGCCCGTCGCCGTCACCACCCCCGGCACGCTGCTCGCCGGCATCCCCGAGGCGCACAACGTGTGGATGTCCCACGGCGACTCGGTGGCAAGCGCGCCGGCCGGCTTCACCGTGCTCGCCTCGACCGACGTCACGCCGGTCGCGGCGTTCGAGGACGTCGATCGCGGCCTCGCCGGCGTGCAGTGGCACCCGGAGGTGCTGCACTCCGAGCACGGTCAGCAGGTGCTCGAGCACTTCCTGCACGAGATCGCCGGCTGCCGCCAGACCTGGACCATGGTCAACATCGTCGAGGAGCAGGTCGAGCGCATCCGCTCCCAGATCGGCGAGACCGGGCGCGCCATCTGCGCGCTGTCCGGCGGCGTCGACTCCGCCGTCGCGGCCGCGATCGTGCAGCGCGCCATCGGCGACCGGCTGACCTGCGTCTACGTCGACCACGGGATGATGCGCAAGGGAGAGACCGAGCAGGTCAGGCGCGACTTCGAGGAGGTCTTCGCCGCCCTCGACGTGGTCGACGCCTCCGACCAGTTCCTCGACGCCCTCGCGGGGGTCCACGACCCCGAGGAGAAGCGCAAGATCATCGGCCGCGAGTTCATCCGCACCTTCGAGGCGGCCGAGGTCCGCGTCTTCGGCGGCCTGGCCGCGGGCTCTGCCGACGACCGGGCCACCGCCTGGCTGGTCCAGGGCACCCTCTACCCCGACGTCGTCGAGTCCGGCGGCGGCGCCGGCACCTCGACCATCAAGTCCCACCACAACGTGGGCGGGCTGCCCGACGACCTGCAGTTCGAGCTCGTCGAGCCGCTGCGGACGCTGTTCAAGGACGAGGTCCGCGCCGTCGGCGAGCAGCTCGGCCTGCCCTCGACCATGGTGTGGCGCCAGCCCTTCCCGGGTCCCGGCCTGGGCATCCGCATCATCGGCGAGGTGACCCGCGAGCGGCTCGACCTGCTCCGCGACGCCGACGCCATCGCCCGCGAGGAGCTGACGCGGGCGGGGCTCGACCGCGACATCTGGCAGATGCCGGTCGTGCTGCTGGCGGACGTCCGCTCGGTCGGCGTACAAGGCGACGGCCGCACCTACGGCCACCCGGTCGTCCTGCGCCCCGTGACCTCGGAGGACGCGATGACCGCCGACTGGGCCCGGCTGCCCTACGACGTGATGGAGCGGATCTCGACCCGCATCACCAACGAGGTCGCCGACATCAACCGCGTCACCGTCGACATCACCTCGAAGCCGCCCGGCACCATCGAGTGGGAGTGAGTCGCCCGACCTGAGGGCCCCGGCACAGCGCCAGGCCCCCGGGTGGGGCGTCCCGGGGGCCTGGCTGAGGGTGCTGCGGTGAACTCAGAGGTCCAGCGGACGCAGCACGCGGTCGATGCCGTGCGCGATCTGGCGGTTGCCCTTGTTGATGTCCAGCGCGATGACCTTCGGGTCCTTGGAGTCGGGGTCCTGGTCGACCAGCGTCACCGACGTGTTCTTGCCGGAGCCGGACACCTTGACGGTCACGGTGCCACCCTGCGCGGTCTTGATCGCGGCGCCGTCGGCGGCCACGACCTTGGAGGAGTCGAGCGTCTTGCCCGCCACCACGTGGTAGAGCAGCACGGTCTCGATGGTGTCGATGCCGGCGTTCTTGGCCAGCCAGGTGGTGACCTTCTTCTCGCTGCTGAACTTCTTCCCGCTCAGGTCCTGCGCGAGGAGCTTGAACGCCTTGTCCGTGGGCGCGAAGGCGGTGAGCTTCGTCTTCCCGTCGGCGAGCACGGCCACCGGCGACTTCTTGTCGTTGGCCAGCACCGCGGTCACGGCGGCCTCGAGGATGTCGAAGTCCTTCCAGTTCTTGTCGAACTTGCTCCCGTCGGAGGCGAGCACCTCGGCGAGGCTGGTCGTCCCGGCTCGCTCGGCCTGCTGGGAGGCCTGTGCGGGCGCCGCGGCCAGGGTCGTCGCCGACACGGCCAGGGCGGCCACGGAGCTGATGAGTGCCTTCTTCATGGGTGTTCCTTTCCTAGGGGGTGGGTTTCATGCGTAGACAGCGCGGAGGACGGAGCGGGGCGAGTGGCCCGGGTCGCCGTCGTCGGACTCGAGGCTCACGTCGACGGCCGAGTAGGCCGCGAGCAGGGCGGGAGTGACCTCGAAGGAGGCGGTGCCGCCGGGACCGACCTGGCCGAGCGGCAGCATCTTGTTGGTCTCGGGGTCGAGCAGCCAGGCGTAGTAGAACTCGCCGCGGCGGGCCGGGCGCAGGTGGTCGGTCTCGATCGTCATCTCGGCCGTGTCGCCGTGCTCGGTCATGCGCACAGTGCCCCCCGCAGTGCCCTCCACCGGCGTCAGGACCGCCGAGACGGTGGTCCCGGTCGGCGTCGGCGCGGGGGTGTCGCTGGTCGGGGGGACGGCGACCGGCGGCCGCTCGCCCGGACGGTCGGCCACGACGTAGCCGCCCGTCCAGGCGGCGGCCACGACCGCTGCCGCAGCCAGTCCGGCAGCGATCCGGTTCCGCGTGCGCGCCATCGGCGGCATCTCGCGCAGCGGGGGCAGTGCCGGCAGGGCGCGATCCTGCTCGACCGGCACGGGCCTGGGGGACTCGGGGGCGAGCGTGCGCGCGCTGCTGGTGATGAGCGCGTGCCCGGTGATGGTCGGGGTCAGCTCGCGGCGACACTCCTCGCACTCGTCGAGGTGGTCGGACGCCTCGAGGATCTCGCGGTTGGTGAGCTCGCCGCGCAGCAGCGCGAGCAGGTCCGGGTGGTCGGTCGGCGCCGTCATCGGACACCTCCTGTCTCTCGCATGGCACCCGCCAGGTGCTTGGTGCCGCGCGCGGCGCGGGCCTTGACCGTCCCGATCGGGACGGCCAGACGCTCGGCGATCTCGCGCTGGGTCAGTCCGTCGTAGTAGGCGAGCAGGAGGACCTCGCGCTCGTGCTCAGGCAGCTCGCGCAGGGCCGCCTGGACGTCCGCGGCGTCGGCCAGCTGCGAGACCGTGTCACGACCGTCCTCCCCGACGAGGTCGCGCAGCGACGCGACGTCGACGACCGGGTGGCGACGCGCCCGCAGCGTGTCCACGGCCCGCCGGTGGGCAATGGTGAAGAGCCAGGTGGAGAAGCGCTGCGTGCTGTCATAGCGGGCCGCGTGGCGCCACACGTCGAAGAAGGTCCGTTGCAGGACGTCCTCCGCCTCGTCGGGGCCGACGTGGCGCTGGAGGAAGGACAGCACGCTCGGGCCGTAGAGGGCGTAGACGTCCTCCAGAGCTGCCTCGTCGTGCTGGGCCAGTCGTGCGCCCAGTGCCTCTCCGTGGTCCACATCAGTAATTCGTACAGAGGGCCGCCAGCGGTTGCACGAACTTTCAACTTTTCCCGGATCGTCCGACGGGGGGTGCCGGAGGTGAGGAGGCAGGTCTAGGTTGGCCGGTGGCCCAACCCCAGTCTCGGAAGGCAGACACATGTCGTCGGACACCCTCATCGACGCCTCTTGGCTCGACTACCTGCTCGTCGCCATCTACTTCGGCTTCGTGCTCGGCATCGGGGTCATGGCCCGACGGTCGGTGTCGGACTCGATCGACTTCTTCCTCTCGGGCCGCTCGCTGCCGGCTTGGGTGACGGGCCTGGCGTTCATCTCGGCCAACCTCGGCGCGGTCGAGATCATGGGGATGTCGGCCAACGGGGCGGAGATCGGGCTGCCGACCGTGCACTACTTCTGGGTCGGCGCGGTGCCGGCGATGCTGTTCCTCGGTGTCGTGATGATGCCGTTCTACTACGGCTCGAAGGTGCGCTCCGTGCCGGAGTTCATGTTCCGCCGCTTCGGCACCGGTGCCCACCTGGTCAACGCCATCAGCTTCGCCGTCGCCCAGCTGCTGATCGCGGGCGTCAACCTCGCGCTGCTGGCCGGCATCGTGCACGCGCTGCTCGGCTGGCCGATCTGGGTCGCGCTGATCGTGGCCGGCGCGATCGTGCTCTCCTACATCACCCTCGGCGGGCTCAGCGCGGCGATCTACAACGAGGTCCTGCAGTTCTTCGTGATCGTGGCGTCGCTGCTCCCGCTCACCCTGATCGGCCTGCACCGGGTCGGTGGTTGGGGCGGGCTGACCGACAAGATCACCGCCGCCGCCGAGCAGGCGCCGGCCGACGGGGGCGTGGCACCCGCCGCCCAGCAGCTCAACTCGTGGCCCGGGCAGGCGCTGGCCGGCTTCGACTCCTCGTTGCTGTCGGTCATCGGCATCGTCTTCGGGCTCGGCTTCGTGCTGTCCTTCGGCTACTGGACGACCAACTTCGTCGAGGTGCAGCGCGCGATGGCCTCCGACTCGATCTCGGCGGCGCGCAAGACGCCGATCATCGGCGCGTTCCCGAAGATGTTCATCCCCTTCATCGTGATCGTGCCCGGCATGATCTCGGCCGTCCTCGTCACCGAGATGGTGGACCTGAAGAACGGCGGCTCGCCGGCCGGCGGTGCGTCGGGCGACGGGGTCGCCTACAACGACGCGCTGCTCCTGCTGATGCGCGACGTGCTGCCCAACGGGTTGCTGGGGCTGGCGATCGCCGGCCTCCTCGCCGCCTTCATGGCCGGCATGGCGGCCAACATCTCGGCCTTCAACACGGTCTTCTCCTACGACCTGTGGCAGCGCTACATCCGCAAGGACCACACCGACGACTACTACCTGCGGATCGGCCGCCTCGCGACCGTCGCCGCGACCGTCATCGCGATCTTCACCGCCCAGATCGCCATGGGCTACGACAACGTCATGAACTACCTCCAGACGTTGTTCGGGTTCTTCAACGCGCCCCTGTTCGCGACGTTCATCCTCGGCATGTTCTGGAAGCGGATGACGCCGACCGCAGGCTGGGTCGGCCTGGTGGCCGGCACGCTGTCCGCGATCGCCGTCGACCGGCTCGCCGCCGCCGGGGTGATCGACCTGCCCGGGCAGGGCGCGGCGTTCCTGGCCGCGTCGACGGCCTTCGTCGTCGACATCGTGCTCAGCGTGGCGGTCTCCCTGGTCACGAAGCCCAAGCCGGCCTCCGAGCTCAAGGGTCTCGTCTACTCCGAGACACCCCGTGAGGACCGCACCGATCCCGACGAGGCCTCGCTGCCGTGGTGGCGCAGGACGGTGCCGCTCGCCGGCATCGCCCTCGCGATGGTCATCGTCCTCAACTTCGCCTTCTGAGAGGAGCCACCATGTCATCGACCAGCTCCGACAAGCACGCCGCCGGTGTCTTCGACATCCGCAACATCATCGGTGCCCTGATGGGGGTGTACGGCGTCATCCTGGCGCTCGCCGGCCTGTTCGGCGAGCACGAGCCGGAGAAGACGGGCGGGGTGAACGCCAACCTGTGGACCGGGCTGGCGCTGATCGTCGTCGCCGTCGTCTTCATCGGGTGGGCGCGCCTCAAGCCGATCGTCGTCCCCGAGCACGTCGAGGCGCCCGACGACGACCCGACGCGTCCCGGGCCGCAGCGGAAGCGACCGCCGGCGCACTAGTGTCCTGACATGGACAGCCCCGAGCGCCTCGACGACCTGGTCGGCGAGGTGGCTGCGGAGCTCGACCGACGGCTGGTCGAGGTCGACGCCGCGCTCGCCGCGCACTACCCGGGCGAGCGGCCCGGACGTCAGCCCGTACACACGGTCTACGTCCCCGCCGACCGCTTCCACGCCGGCCTGGTCCGCGAGCACGGTGCCGCTGCGCTCCAGTCCGTCACGGACCACGAGGACGTCCTGCTCGACCTGCTCGACGGCGACCGGGCGCTGCTGGACCGGGTGCGCGACAAGCTCGCCCGCGAGCCCGTCGAGGACCTCCGGATCGACTTCGAGGACGGCTACGGCCACCGCGGCGACGACGAGGAGGACCGCGACGCGCGACAGGCGGCGGCCCAGCTGCGGGCCGCGGTCGGCGACGGCGTCCACCCGCCCGGCTCAGGGATCAGGTTCAAGGGCTTCGAGGCACCGACCCGGGCCCGCGGGCTCCGCACGCTGGCGCTGTTCCTGGCCGCGCTCGTCGAGGACGGGCCGCTGCCGACCGGGTTCGTCGTCACGCTGCCCAAGGTGACGGCGGTCGAGCAGGTCGAGGCGCTCGTGCACGCGGCCGACCGGCTCGAGCAGGGCCTGGGCCTCGAGGGCGGTGCGCTGCGCTTCGAGATCCAGGTCGAGACGCCGCAGTCGATCCTCGGTCCCGACGGCACCGCGCTGGTCGCGCGAATGGTGCACGCGTCCGCCGGTCGCTGCACCGGTCTGCACTACGGCACCTACGACTACTCCGCCTTCTGCGGCATCGCCGCCTCCGAGCAGAGCCTCGAGCACCCGGTGGCCGACCACGCGAAGGCGATCATGCAGGCCGCGGCCGCCGGCACCGGCGTGCGGCTCTCGGACGGCTCCACCAACGTGCTGCCCGTCGGCTCGGCGGACGAGGTACGGGCCGCGTGGGCCAACCACCTCCGCCTCGTGCGCCGCTCGCTCGCCCGCGGCTACTACCAGGGCTGGGACCTGCACCCGGCACAGCTGCCGACCCGCTTCGCGGCGACGTTCGGGTTCTACCGCGACGGACTTCCCGCCGCCGCGGCCCGCCTGCGGACCTACGTCGAGCGGCGGGAGTCGGGCGTCCTCGACGAGCCGGCGACCGCTCGGGCACTGGCCGACCACCTGCTGCGCGGCCTCGACTGCGGCGCCTTGTCGCCCGCGGAGGTCGTCGAGGGCACCGGACTCGACGTGGCGCGCCTCGCCGGGCTGGCGCACCGCGGCGCCGACATCGTCACGAGAGAGGGAGGCTGAGGCATGGGCATCGTGCTGGGACCCAACCGCTACGGCAAGGCCGAGTCGAGGGTGGTGCGGATCGTGCGCGACTCGCCGCGCCACGAGATCCGCGACCTCAACGTGTCGTCCGCGCTGCGCGGGGACTTCGCCGCTGCGCACACCGACGGCGACCAGTCGCAGGTGCTGCCGACCGACACCCAGAAGAACACCGCCTTCGCCTTCGCCAAGCGACACGGGGTGTCGTCGCCCGAGGACTACGCCCTCGCGCTGGGACGCCGCCTCCTCGAGGCGACCCCCGCCGCCACCGGAGCGGCGGTCACCGTCGAGGAGTTCGCCTGGGACCGCATCCCGGTCGACGGCGCCGGGCACGACCACGCGTTCGTACGCCGCGGTGGCGAGGTCCGCACCACCAGCGTCGACGTCACCCCGCAGGGCGCGGTCGTCGAGTCCGGCCTCCACGACCTGGTCGTGCTGAAGTCCACCGGCTCGGAGTTCAAGGGCTTCCTCCGCGACGACTACACGACCCTGCCCGACGCCGACGACCGCATCCTGGCGACGGCGCTGCGCGCGGGGTGGCGCTACGCGAGCACGGACGGGATCGACTGGAACGCGACGTACGACGCGGTGCGGTCGCTGCTGCTGGCGACGTTCGCGACGACGTACAGCCGCGCGCTCCAGGAGACGCTCTACGCGATGGGCCGGGCCGTCCTCGAGGCGCACGCCGAGGTCGCGGAGATCTCGTTCGCCGCCCCCAACAAGCACCACTTCCTCGTCGACCTCGCACCCTTCGGGCTGGACAACCCCGGTGAGGTGTTCATCGCGGCCGACCGCCCCTACGGCCTGATCGAGGCGACCGTGACGCGCGAGGACGACTGATGGACCCGACCCGTGAGCAGCTGCTGGTCGCCCTGGACGTGCCGCGCTGGGCCGACGAGGTGGCGGCGGGCGGACCGTACGCCGACCTCGGCGCCATGGAGGCGGCGATGGTCGCCGCCTCCGCGTCGATCACCGACGACGAGCTCGAGCGGGCGCTGGCCCGGCACCCGCGGATCGGCGAGCGGGCCGACGCCGCCCAGCACGACGCGGCGCACTCCAGCCGGGAGCAGGCGGGCGTGGACGCCGCCGACGCCGACCTGGCCCGCCTGCTGGCGGAGGGCAATCGCGCCTACGAGGAGCGCTTCGGGCGCGTGTTCATCGTCCGGGCCGCCGGTCGCAGCGGCGAGGACGTCCTCGAGCACCTCGCGCGCCGGCTGGAGAACACCGACGAGCAGGAGCGGGCCGCGACCGTCGACCAGCTGACCCAGATCGCCGTCCTGCGCATGAGGGAGGCGCTGTCCTGATGGCCACGCTGAGCACCCACGTCCTCGACACCGCCGCCGGCCGCCCGGCCGCCGGCGTCGACGTCGTCCTCGAGTCCGCCGACGGCGCGGTCCTCGCCTCCGGCACCACCGACGCCGACGGACGCGTCGGTGCCCTCGGGGAGGACCTGGCGCCCGGCGTGCACCGGCTCCGATTCACGACCGCGGCGCACTCGCCGTTCTACCCCGAGGTGGTCGTGGCCTTCGTCGTCGGCGACGACGACCACTACCACGTGCCGCTGCTGCTCAGCCCCTTCGGCTACTCCACCTACCGTGGCAGCTGAGGTCCTGCTCCGTGCCGGTCGCGCGGTCGTGGCGGGGGTGGAGCGTCCGGCGTCCGTCCGGGTCCGCGACGGGGTGGTCGTCGAGATCGGCCCGGTCGACGCGCAGGCCGACGGCGCCGCCGAGGTGGTGCTGGCCGACGACGAGGTGCTGCTCCCCGGCCTGGTGGACACCCACGTCCACGTCAACGAGCCGGGTCGCACCGAGTGGGAGGGGTTCGCGAGCGCGACGCGCGCGGCGGCCGCCGGCGGCGTGACCACGATCGTCGACATGCCGCTCAACAGCATCCCGCCGACCACCACGGTCGCCGCGCTGGAGGAGAAGCGGACCGTGGCGCGGGACCAGGCGTGGGTCGACGTCGGCTTCTGGGGTGGCGCGGTCCCGGGCAACACCTCCGACCTCGCCGGCCTGCACGACGCCGGCGTGTTCGGGTTCAAGTGCTTCCTGCTCGACTCGGGCGTCGAGGAGTTCCCCCACCTGACCGCCCCCGACTTCGCGACCGCCATGGCCGAGACCGCGCGGCTGGATGCGCTGATGATCGTCCACGCCGAGGACGGCGCCGAGATCGCGGAGTGCGTGCACGGTGCGGCGTACGACGGTTTCCTCGCCAGCCGTCCGGACGTCGCGGAGCAGCGCGCCATCGACCTGGTCCTCGACACGGCCCGCGCGACGGGCGGCCGCGCCCACGTCGTCCACCTCAGCGCCGCCGCCGCCGTGCCCGCGCTGCGCGCCGCCCGCCGCGACGGCGTCGACGTGTCGGTCGAGACCTGCCCGCACTACCTGACCTTCGAGGCGGACGGGATCCCGGACGGTGCCACCGAGCTGAAGTGCTGCCCGCCGATCCGGGGCGGCGCCAACCGCGACGCGCTGTGGCGCGCGCTGACCGACGGCGACATCGACCTCGTGGTCACCGACCACTCCCCGTGCACGGCCGACCTCAAGCGCGCCGACACCGGTGACTTCGCCGACGCGTGGGGCGGGATCGCCTCGCTCCAGCTCGGGCTGCCCGCCGTGTGGACGGGCGCGCGCGAGCGCGGGATCCCGCTGACCGACGTCGTGCGGTGGATGGCCGAGGCCCCGGCGCGCCGCGTCGGTGCGGTCGGCAAGGGCCGGATCGAGGTCGGGGCGGCCGCCGACCTGTGCGTGTTCGCGCCCGACGAGACCTGGGTCGTCGACCCGGCCCGGCTGCACCACAAGAACCCGGTCTCGGCCTACGCCGGGCGTACGCTCACCGGCACCGTGCGGTCCACGTGGCTGCGCGGACGACCGGTCGACCTGTCGGCCGAGCCGCGCGGACGACTGCTGCGAAGGGGAGACATCTCGTGACGTACTGGGTCCCTCCCGGCGGGCTGCCGCCGCAGACCGACCTGACCACCGGGCAGTCCGGGCGCGCGGTCTTCACCGAGGCCTACGCCGTGCTGCCCCGCGGCACCATGAGCGACATCGTCACCAGTCGGCTGCCGCACTGGACCGACACCCGGCTGTGGGTGATCGCCCGGCCGCTGTCCGGCTTCGCCGAGACCTTCTCGTGGTACGTCGCGGAGGTCGCGCCCGGAGGAGGGTCGCAGCGACCCGACGACGACCCGGACGCCGAGGCCGTGCTCCTGGTCGTGGGCGGTGCCGCGACGCTGGCCGTCGACGGCACCGAGCGCGCACTCCGGCCCGGGAGCTATGCCTTCGTCCCGCCCGGGACGCCGTGGACGCTGCGCAACGACGGCGACGAGGCGGCGACCTTCCACTGGATCCGCAAGGCCTACGAGCGGGTCGACGGCGTCGAGGTCCCCGCCGCCTTCGTCGTCCACGAGGACGACGTGGCGATCGAGCCGATGCCCGACACCGACGGTGCCTGGGGGACGCAGCGCTTCGTCGACCCCCTCGACGTCCGCCACGACATGCACGTCAACATCGTCACGTTCGAGCCGGGCGGGGCGATCCCGTTCCCGGAGACGCACGTGATGGAGCACGGGCTCTACGTCCTCGAGGGGAAGGCGGTCTACCTGCTCAACCAGGACTGGGTCGAGGTGCAGGAGGGCGACTTCATGTGGCTGCGCGCCTTCTGCCCGCAGGCCTGCTACGCCGGCGGGCCGGGCCGCTTCCGCTACCTGCTCTACAAGGACGTCAACCGTCATCCGCGCCTGACGATGTGAGCCCCGTCACGTAGGATGGGCGACGGCAGGTCGTCGTTCGGCATGGACAACCGGCGACCCGTGACTCCCACAACCATGCGATCACGACCGTGCGATCGAGGGGGAGGACCGTGCCCGAGCACCAGATCACCGTCAACGGGCAGCCGCGTGCGCTGTCCGGGGTGCCCGCCCACACCAATGCGCTCGACTTCCTGCGCGGGATCGAGCTGACCGGCGCGAAAGAGGGCTGCGCCGAGGGGGAGTGCGGCGCCTGCGCCGTCCTGGTCTGCCGCCCCGCCGGCGACGGCAGCCGCTGGACCGCCGTCAACTCCTGCCTGGTCCCGGCCGAGGCGCTGGCGGGCCAGGAGGTGGTGACGTCCGAGGGACTCGGCACCCCCGACCACCTGCACCCCGTGCAGGCCGAGATGGCCCGGGCCGGCGGGTCGCAGTGCGGCTACTGCACCCCCGGCTTCGTGTGCTCGATGGCCGCGGAGTTCTACCGCCCCGACCGGCCCGACCGGCCCGACGGGTTCGACGTGGAGGCCGTGAGCGGCAACCTGTGCCGCTGCACCGGCTACCGACCGATCCGCGACGCGGCGCTCGCCCTCGGCTCGCCCGCCGCCGGTGACGCGCTGGCCGAGCGGCAGCAGCGTTCCGCACCGTCCGCGGTCGGTCGCCCGGCCGACCTCGCGGAGGCGCTCACGCTGCTGCGCGAGCATCCCGACGCCACGGTCGTCGCCGGGTCCACCGACCTCGGCGTCGAGGTCAACCTGCGCGGGCGGCGATCGCCGTACGCCGTGTACGTCGATCGCGTGCCCGAGCTCCGCACGCTGAGCACCGGCGAGGTGATCGAGATCGGCGCGGGACTGGCGCTGAGCGAGGTCGAGGAGGGACTCGGCGGGGCCGTCCCGCTGCTCGACCTCGTGTGGCCGCTCTTCGCGTCGCCGCTGATCCGCAACGGCGCCACCATCGGCGGCAACCTCGGCACCGCATCGCCCATCGGCGACCTGCCGCCGGCCCTGCTCGCCCTGGAGGCCAGCGTCGTCGCCGCGTCCCCGGACGGCGAGCGCGAGGTGGCGCTGGCGGACTGGTTCAGCGGCTACCGCGAGACCGAGCTGCGTCCCGGCGAGCTGATCCGGGCGGTGCGGATCCCGCGCCCGCTCGCGGGCCTGACTGCCTTCCACAAGATCGCCAAGCGCCGCGCCGACGACATCTCGAGCGTCGCGATCGGCTTCGCCCTCGACGTCGAGGACGGGGTGGTGACCCGGGCGCGCATCGGGCTCGGCGGGGTGGCCGCGACGCCGATCCGCGCGCTCGCCACGGAGGCGGCGCTGGAGGGTCGCCCCTGGACCTCGGAGACGATCGAGGCCGCAGCGCTCGTGATGCGCGACGAGGGCAGCCCGCTCGACGACCACCGGGCGAGCGCGGCCTACCGGTCGGCGATGCTGGGCAACGCGCTGCGCCGGCTCTGGGCGGAGATGGGCGCATGAGCGTCGGCGAGGCACTGCCCCACGAGAGCGCAGCCCTGCACGTCACCGGGCAGGCGCTCTACACCGACGACCTCGTGCACCGCACCCGCCGCGTGCTGCACGCCCACCCCGTCTGCTCGCCGCACGCGCACGCCCGGGTGCTGCGGCTCGACCCCGCGGCCGCGCTCGAGGTGCCCGGCGTGGTGCGGGTGCTCACCGCGGACGACGTCCCCGGCACCAACGACGCCGGGGTCAAGCACGACGAGCCGCTGTTCCCCGAGATCGTCATGTTCGTCGGGCACGCGGTGTGCTGGGTGCTCGGCGAGACCCTCGAGGCCGCCCGGCTCGGCGCTGCCGCCGTGGAGGTCGACTACGAGCCGTTGCCCTCGATCGTCGCGCTGACCGAGGCGATCGAGGCCGAGAGCTTCCAGGGTGGACAGCCCGTGGTCACGCGCGGCGATGTCGAGCTGGGCCTCGCGGGAGCGACCCACGTCTTCAGCGGCACGACCGAGATGGCCGGTCAGGAGCACTTCTACCTCGAGACCCACGCGTCGCTCGCGCTGGTCGACGAGGGCGGCCAGGTGTTCGTGCACAGCAGCACCCAACACCCCACCGAGACGCAGGAGATCGTGGCGCACGTGCTCGGGCGGCAGTCCCACGAGGTCACCGTGCAGTGCCTGCGGATGGGCGGCGGCTTCGGCGGCAAGGAGATGCAGCCGCACGGCTTCGCCGCGGTCGCCGCCCTGGGCGCCACGCTGACCGGTCGCCCCGTGCGGCTGCGGCTCGACCGCACCCACGACATGACGATGACCGGCAAACGCCACGGATTCCACGCCCAGTGGCGCGTCGGCTTCGACGACGACGGCAAGCTCACCGCGCTCGAAGCGACGCTCACCTCCGACGGCGGCTGGAGCCTCGACCTCAGCGAGCCGGTGCTGGCCCGCGCGCTGTGCCACGTCGACAACGCCTACTGGATCCCGCACGTCCGCGTCGCCGGACGGGTCGCACACACGCACAAGACCTCGCAGACCGCGTTCCGTGGGTTCGGTGGGCCACAAGGGATGCTGGTGATCGAGGACGTCCTCGGCCGCTGCGCCCCGCTCCTCGGCCTCGACCCGGTCGAGCTGCGTCGCCGCAACTTCTACGTCGACGGGCAGGCGACTCCGTACGGCCAGGTCGTCCGCCATCCCGAGCGCGTGGTCGCCGCGTGGGAGCAGGTGCTCGAGACCGGTGACGTCGCGCGCCGTCGTCGCGAGGTGGCGGACTTCAACGCCGCCCACGAGCACGCGAAGCGCGCACTTGCGGTGACGCCGCTGAAGTTCGGGATCTCGTTCAACTTCACCGCGTTCAACCAGGCCGGTGCGCTGGTGCACGTCTACAAGGACGGCTCCGTGCTGATCAACCACGGCGGCACCGAGATGGGCCAGGGGTTGCACACGAAGATGCTCCAGGTGGCGGCGACCGGCCTCGGCGTCCCGATGGAGCGAGTGCGCCTCGCGCCGACCCGGACGGACAAGGTGCCCAACACGTCCGCGACGGCAGCCAGCTCGAGCGCCGACCTCAACGGTGGTGCGGTCAAGGACGCGTGCGACCAGATCCTGGCGCGGCTGCGCGAGGTCGACGCCGGGCGCGGCCTTCCGTGGGACGAGCTCGTGCGCGAGGCGTACTTCGGCCGGGTGCAGCTGTGGGCGGCCGGCTTCTACCGCACGGAGGGCATCCACTGGGACTCGGCGATGATGCAGGGCCACCCGTTCAAGTACTTCGCCTACGGCGTCGCCGCCGCGGAGGTCGAGGTCGACGGGTTCACCGGCACCTACACCACCCGCCGGGTCGACATCGTGCAGGACGCCGGAGACAGCCTGTCGCCGTTGGTCGACCTCGGGCAGGTCGAGGGCGGGTTCGTGCAGGGCATGGGGTGGCTGACGCTGGAGGACCTGCGCTGGGACGAGTCCGACGGGAAGGGCCGCGGACGGCTGACGACCCAGTCCGCCAGCACCTACAAGCTGCCCAGCCTCAGCGAGCTGCCGGACGAGCTCAACGTCGCGCTGCTCGAGCACGCCCACGAGGACGGGGTGGTCCACGGCTCCAAGGCCGTCGGCGAACCGCCCCTGATGCTGGCCTTCTCGGTGCGTGAAGCTCTCCGCGAGGCAGCCGCGGCCTTCGGTCCTCCGGGCATCAGCGTCGACCTGCCCTCGCCCGCCACCCCTGAGGCCGTGTTCTGGGCCGTGGAGCGGGCGCGCACCTCCGGCGAGCACCACCTCGCGGTCGGCCTGCCGGGTGTCGTGCCCGACCGCAAGGACCCCGACGCACCGTCCCTGCACCCGGCGTCCGAGCAGCCGGCCACCGCCCCCACGGGAGCCTGACGTGCACTGGATCTCTGCCGTGGAGCGGCTCCGGCGCGACAGGGTCGCCGGCGTCCTGGTCACCGTCGTCGAGGTCCGTGGCCACGCGCCGCGCGACGCGGGCGCCAAGATGGTCGTCTCGGCGACCGACGTGTGGGGGAGCGTCGGCGGCGGCAACCTCGAGGAGACGGCGATCGACCGGGCCCGTGGCCTGTTGGCGTCGGCCGCCTCGGGGCCGAAGCAGCTGACGCTCGGACTCACCGACAAGGCCCGCACCGAGCACGGCCGCCAGTGCTGCGGCGGCGAGGTGACCGTGCTGCTCGAGCCGCTGCCCGTCGTGCCCGCCGTGGCGATCTTCGGGGTCGGCCACGTCGGGCTCGAGCTGGCCCGCATCCTGGCCCGCCACGACCTCGACCTGCACCTCGTCGACTCGCGGTCGTCCCAGCTCACGGCCGAGCGGCTGGCGTGCCTCGACGACGCGCTCGGCGGCGTACGCGTGCACCGGTCGCCGGTGCCCGAGCTGGCCCTGGGCGCCGTCCCGCGCGGGACGCACGTGCTGGTGATGACGCACGACCACGCCGAGGACTTCGCGATCTGCGACGCCGCGCTGCGCTGCCACCACCTCGGCAGCATCGGCCTGATCGGCTCCGCGGCCAAGTGGGCGCGGTTCCGCACCGGGCTGCGGGTCGAGGGCCACGACGAGGAGGCGATCGGCCGGATCCGCAGCCCCATCGGCGACCTGGCCGTCGTGGGCAAGGAGCCCGCGGTGATCGCGCTGTCGGTGGCTGCCGACCTGCTCCGCACCCGCGTGACCGCATGAGCACCTCCCTGCTCTACCGCGCCCGCGCCTACGACACCCCCCACGATCCGTTCACCGAGGCGGCGACCGAGCCCGGCTTCCGCTACGACGACGACCTCGGCCTGGTCGTCTCCGACGACGGCGTGATCACCGCACGCGGCCCGTTCTCCGCCGTGGCGCCGGCTCACCCCGACGCGGCGGTGATCGACCTGCGGGCCGGCATCCTGCTGCCCGGGCTGGTCGACACGCACGTCCACTTCCCGCAGGTGCGGGTGATCGGCGCGCTGGGCATGCCGCTGCTGGAATGGCTGGAGAAGTGCGCCCTGCCCGAGGAGCAGCACCTCGCCTCGCGCGCCTACGCCGAGACGATCGCGAACGAGTTCGTGGCCGGCCTGATCGCCGCGGGTACGACGACGTCGCTGGTCTTCGGCTCCCACTACGCCTCGGCCGTCGACGCACTCTTCGCCGAGGCCGCGCGCTTCGGTCTGCGGGTGACCAGCGGTCTGGTCGTCAGCGACCGGATGCTGCCCGAGCCGCTCCTGACCACGCCCGAGCGAGCGCACGCGGAGGCGATGGAGCTGGCGTCGCGCTGGCACGGCACCGGCCGCGCGCGCTACGCCGTGACGCCCCGCTTCTCGCTCTCGGCGTCCGACCCGGTGCTGGCCGCCTGCGCCGCCGTGATGGCCGACCTCGACGGCGCGTTCTTCACCTCGCACGTCAACGAGAACCCCGCCGAGGTCACCACCGTCGCCGGGCAGTTCCCCGACCGCTCCGACTACTGCGACACCTACGACCACCACGGCCTCCTCGACGCCCGGGCCGTGCTGGCGCACAACGTCCACCCGACGGGCGCCGAGCTGGAGGTGCTCGCTGCGCGGCGTACGGCGATCGCGCACTGCCCCAGCAGCAACTCGGCGCTCGGCTCCGGGCTCTTCCCGCTCCGGGAGCACGTGGCGGCCGGGGTGCCCGTGGCGCTGGGGTGCGACGTCGGGGCCGGGACCGGCTTCTCGCTGTTCAAGGAGGGGCTCCAGGCCTACTTCGTGCAGCGGCTCCTGGGGCCGGTCGGGCTCCCGCTCGCGCCGGCGCACCTGCTCCACCTGAGCACGTCGGCCGGAGCCGCAGCCCTCGGGCTCTCGGACGTGATCGGCGACTTCGAGGTGGGCAAGGACTTCGACGCGATCTGCCTGCGGCCGCCCGCCGGCACCGCCCTCGACATCGGGCTCCGGCACGCGGGCTCGCCCGACGAGGCGCTGGGCAAGGTCTTCGCCCTGGCCGGCGACGCAGACGTCGCCGACGTGTGGGTCGGCGGCGTGCAGATCGCCTCGGGCGGGTTCGTCCGCGCCCTGCGTCCCGGTCGCTGACCGGTCCGGACCGGTTCCCCGATCTGGTAACGAACCGGCAACATTGGCGAGGCGCGTCTGGACGTGACGGGTGTCACTCCATATGTTGTCTCGAACAACATATGCGCGCTGACCCGACGTCCAGACGAGCGGTGCGTGATGAGATCGCTAGGAGGCGGTTCGCGTGAAGCGGAAGCACAGTTTGGTCCTGTTCCCCCTGCTCGGCCTGTCCATGGCACTCACCGCGTGCGGGAGTGACGACGGTGGGTCGGACGACTCGAGCAGCGGCAGCGACAGCGGGAGCAGCGAGGCTGCCGGCAAGATCGGCGTCATCCTGCCCGACACCGAGTCCTCGGTGCGCTGGGAGAGCGCGGACCGCCCGGCCCTCGAGGCGGCCTTCAAGGAGGCCGGTGTCGAGTACGACATCCAGAACGCCGAGGGCGACGCGGAGAAGATGACGCAGATCGCCGACACGATGATCGGCAACGGCGTCACCGTCCTCGCGATCGTCAACCTCGACTCCGAGTCGGGTGCCGCGATCCAGGAGAAGGCCAAGTCGCAGGGCGTGGCCACCATCGACTACGACCGCCTCACCCTCGGTGGCTCGGCGGAGTACTACGTGTCCTTCGACAACACCGTCGTCGGCGAGCTGCAGGGCCAGGGCCTCGCGGACTGCCTCGGCGACAAGGACGCCAACATCGTCTACCTCAATGGCTCGCCCACCGACAACAACGCCACGCTCTTCGCCGAGGGGGCGCACAGCGTCCTCGACGAGATGAGCAACTACAAGGTCGTCGGCGAGCAGGCCGTCCCGGACTGGGACAACGAGGAGGCCGCCACGATCTTCCAGCAGCTCTACACCGCTGCTGACGGCAAGGTCGACGGCGTGCTCGCGGCCAACGACGGTCTCGGCGGCGCGGCCATCAGCATCCTCGAGGGTGCGGGCCAGGACGGGAAGGTCCCGGTCACCGGTCAGGACGCCACCGTCGAGGGCCTGCAGAACGTCCTCGCGGGCACGCAGTGCATGACGGTCTACAAGTCCGCCACGCAGGAGGCCGGCGCGCTGGCCGACACCGCCATCGCGCTCGTCAACGGCGAGGACGCCGAGACCACCGGCACCACGGTCGACTCCTCGGACGACAGCGAGGTCCCCTCGATCCTGCTCGAGCCGCAGGCCATCACCAAGGACAACGTCGGTGACGTGATCGACGACGGTGGCCAGAAGGCCGCCGACGTGTGCGTCGACAAGTTCGCCGACCTGTGCGCCGAGGCCGGCATCTCCTGATCGATCGCACCATCGTGGACGACGCCCGGGCTGCACCTCGGCCCGGGCGTCGTTCCGTCCTATCGCACAACAAATTCTGCTGATCGGAGTAGACCCATGGAACCGCTGCTCGAGCTGCGCGGCGTCAACAAGAGCTTCGGTGTCGTCCACGTCCTGCACGACGTCGACTTCGCCGTCTATCCCGGACAGGTCACCGCCCTCGTCGGCGACAACGGTGCCGGGAAGTCCACGCTGGTGAAGATCATCGCCGGCATCTACGGCCGCGACAGCGGCGACTACTACTTCGACGGGCAGCAGGTCGAGGTCCACGGCCCGCGCGACGTCGCCGGTCTCGGCGTCGAGGTCGTCTACCAGGACCTCGCGCTGTGCGACAACCTCGACATCGTCGAGAACATGTTCCTCGGTCGCGAGGAGACCTCCCGCTTCGGCCTCGACGAGGTCACCATGGAGACGCGCGCCCGCGAGACCCTGTCCTCGCTCTCGGTGCGCACCGTGAAGTCCGTGCGCCAGAGCGTGGCCAGCCTGTCCGGCGGCCAGCGCCAGACCGTGGCGATCGCCAAGGCCGTCCTGTGGAACTCCAAGGTCGTGCTGCTCGACGAGCCCACCGCCGCGCTCGGTGTGGCGCAGACCCGGCAGGTGCTCGACCTCGTCCGGCGGCTCGCCGACCGCGGCCTCGGCGTCGTGCTGATCTCCCACAACATGGGCGACGTCTTCGAGGTCGCCGACCGGATCACCGCCCTCTACCTCGGCCGGGTGGCCGCCGACGTCCCCACCAAGGAAGTCACGCACGGCCAGGTCGTCGAGCTCATCACCGCCGGACGCTCCGGGAACCTCGGCATCGCCGAGAACCCCGCGACCGCGACCGTCTGAGAAGGACCGGAGACACCTCATGAGCACTGACTCAGCCACCCAGCCCTCGGCGGCCCCCGCCTCGAGCGGCTTCGACAACGACAACCAGCAGGCCGCCACCATCGGCGACTCTGCCCGCGACTACCTCAACCGGCTGCGGGGCGGGGACATGGGCTCGCTGCCCGCCATCCTCGGCCTCGTCTTCCTGGTCGTGGTCTTCGCCTCGCTCAACGACCGCTTCCTGACGACCTACAACATGGCCAACCTGGTCGTCCAGGCCGGCTCGATCATCGTCCTGGCCATGGGCATCGTCTTCGTCCTGCTGCTCGGCGAGATCGACCTGTCGGCGGGCGTCGCGGGCGGTGCCTCGGCCACGATCATCGCGCTGATGCTGATCGACTACGACTGGAACTGGGTGCTGGCGACGCTCGCCGGCATCGCCACCGGTGCGGTGATCGGGCTCGCGATAGGCGCCCTGGTGTCGTTCCTGGGCATCCCGTCGTTCGTCGTGACCCTGGCGTTCTTCCTGGCCCTGCAGGCGGTCCCGCTCAAGCTGATCGGCTCCGGCGGGTCGCTGCGCTTCAACGACCCGGTGCTGCGCGGGCTCTCGATCAAGAACGTCCCGATCAGCGTCGGCTGGATCGCCGCGATCCTCATCGTGGTCGGCTTCGCCGGGCTCTCGCTGTGGCGCTACCGCTCGCTGTCGTCGCGCGGCCTGGTCCACCAGCCCATCGGGCTGGTCGTGATCCGCATCGGCGTGCTCGCCGTGATCGTCCTCGGCCTGACCTTCCTGCTCAGCGCCAACCGTGCACCCAACCCCAACCTGTTCAACATCAGCGGCATCCCGTGGGTGCTGCCGGTCGTGGTCGCCCTGTTGTTCTTCTGGACCTTCGTGCTCACCAAGACCCGCTTCGGACGCCACCTCTACGCCGTCGGCGGCAACGCCGAGGCGGCTCGTCGTGCCGGCATCAACGTGCGCCGCATCCGCATCATGGCCTTCGTGATCTGCTCGTCGATGGCCGCGATCAGCGGGCTGCTGGCCGCGTCGTACACGGGCAAGGTGTCGCCGGGCTCCGGTGGCGGCAACGAGCTGCTCTACGCCGTGGGAGCCGCGGTCATCGGCGGCACCAGCCTCTTCGGTGGCCGGGGCCGGGCGATCGACGCCGTCATCGGCGGCGCGGTGATCGCCACGATCCCCAATGGCCTCGGCCTTCTCAACCAGGCGAGCTACATCAACCTGCTCGTCACCGGTGGAGTGCTGCTCCTCGCCGCCAGCGTCGACGCGATCTCGCGCCGTCGTCGCTCGTCGGCCGGTGTCTAGGTCGACCGCATGAGCCCTCAACGGCGCTCGGGCCTGGGCACCAACCAGGAAGCCATCCGGCGCCACAACCTCGGGACCCTGCTGCGGCACGTCCACGGCGCCGGGCAGATCTCCCGCGCCGAGCTCACCACCTTGATGGGACTCAACCGGAGCACGATCGCCGGTCTCGTCGGAGAGCTCGAGTCGCTGGGGATCTCCGAGCGGGCCACCGCGCCCGAGGGCGCCCGGCAGGGAGCCGGGCGCCCCTCGGCCGGGGTCCGGATCGCGCAGGACGGCCCCTACGTCATCGCCGTCGACCTGGGCGTGGACCGCGCGGTCGTCGCCCGGGTCGGCCTCGGCGGGCAGGTGCTGCAGCGGGCGCAGGCGCCCGTGAGCAGCGACGGCGAGGCCTGGCAGGTCGGGGCCGCGGTCGCCGCATTGATCCGGGCCGTCGTCGAGGACGTGCCCGGGTCGTCGTCGCTGGTCGGGATCGGCATCAGCGTCCCCGGCCTGGTGCGCCGCAGCGACGGCCTGGTGCGGCTCGCGCCCAACCTCGAGTGGCACGACGTGTCGTTCGGCGGCATCGTGCTGGCCGCGCTCGGCCTCGACATCCCGGTCTCGATCGCCAACGACGCCGACCTCGGCGCCCTGGCCGAGCACACCCGCGGGGCCGGGGTGGGCGTCGACGACCTGATCTACGTCTCCGGCAACGTCGGCGTCGGTGCCGGCGTCATCGCCGGGGGACACCGGCTCGAGGGAGCCGGGGGGTACGCCGGCGAGGTGGGCCACCTCCGGTTCAACCCGGACGGCCGACCCTGCCACTGCGGCAACCAGGGCTGCTGGGAGACCGAGGTGGGCGCCCACGCCATCGCCGAGGCCATCCAATGCCCGGCAGCGAAGGTCGCCCAGCTCGACGAGGTGCTCGACGGCTTCGACCAGGCCTCCCCGGAGCTGCGCGCGACGGGCACCGCCCTCGGGCAGGGGCTCGCCAGCATCGTCAACTCCTTCAACCCGCAGCTGGTGGTGCTCGGCGGCTACTTCCGCTCGCTCTACCGGCTCGTGTCGACCGAGGTGAACGCCGGCCTCGCCGACCGCGCGCTGCCGGCCCCGCTGGAGTCGGTGACGCTCGCCCTCCCGGGCCTCGGTGCCGACTCGGCCCTGCTCGGGGCCGCGGAGATCGCCCTCGAGCCGCTGTTCGTGGACCCGGTGGCCGCGCTCGGCACCGCCCTCGACGACGTGCAGGCACGGTTGGCCGGCTGAGGGGGGTCGAGGCTCACGCTGTCAGGTCGGTGCTGCCGGAGAAGACCGGGTCGAAGCACTGCTCGGCCGCGCCGAGCGCCGCCGCCTCGATGCCGAGGGTGCTGGGCCGGAGCGCGGGGCGGACCTGCACCTGCGATGCCAACCGCTCGTCGAGCGTGCGGCGCGCGGGCTCCAGCACGAGCTCGCCCAGCGGCGCGAAGTAGCCACCCAGCACGATCACCGTCGGGTCCAGGACGCTGCTGAGCATCGCGATGCCGAGCCCGAGGTCGTGCCCGACCCGCTCCAGTCCTGCGCGCACGCCCCCGTCGGAGGCGGCCCGGTCAGCCACCGCCTCCGCCGTGACGAGCGGGGTGTCGAGCTCGGGCATGCCGACCGCGGCCAGCATCGCCTTCAGCCCGACGGAGGCCTCCCAGCAGCCGCGGCGCCCGCAGCCGCACACGGCGGCCGAATCGCCGACCGGCATGTGCCCGACCTCGCCGGCGAACCCCGCGCCACCACGCACGAGCTCGCCGTCCTGCAGGATCCCGGCTCCGATGCCGACGGTGCCCGTGAGGTAGAGCGCGTGCCTGACGCCCCGGGCGGCGCCGTGGTGCGCCTCGGCGTACGCCGCACAGTTGGCGTCGTTCGTCACCCGCACGTCACCGGCGGGCACGACCTGGGACACCCGGGCGGCGATGTCGTCCCCGTGCGCCTCGAGGTTCGGTGCCCAGGCGACCGTGCGGTTGTCGGCGCGCACGAGGGCCGGCAGCGCGACCGTCGCCCCGACCAGCGCGCGGTCCGGTCCGGAGCAGCCGTCCCACACGGACCGGGCGAGGTCGAGCAGGTCGTCGACCGAGCTCGCCGGACGGGTCTCGCGGACGTGCACCCGCCCCGCGAGGTCCAGGACCACCGCGGCGACGTAGTCCACGTTGAGCTCGAGACCGAGGCCGAGGAAGCGCTCGCCCCGGAGCGCGACCGGGCGACCCGGCCGACCGCGGGCGCCGGGTCGGGAGCCCTG
Organism: Nocardioides currus; assembly: GCF_003057875.1. Taxonomy (GTDB): domain Bacteria; phylum Actinomycetota; class Actinomycetes; order Propionibacteriales; family Nocardioidaceae; genus Nocardioides; species Nocardioides currus. The sequence continues at coordinate 370,488 of NZ_PYXZ01000002.1, forward strand.
CTCCGCCACGGCACCGGCGGCCTCCAGCGCGGAGACGATGACGCCGACCGTCGCCTTCGCCAGACCGGTGTCCTTGGCCAGCTCGGCCCGCGTGGCGGGACCGAGCCGGCGCAGGGCGCGCAGCACCGACGCGGTGTTCTCCCGGCGCAGGCCCTCGGTACCGGCCGTGGGCCGGTGGGCGGGAGCCGACGGCACGGTCAGCGGACGCCGTACAGGTGCTCGAGAGCCAGCTGGTCGAGGTGCTCGGTGGCCGCGCCGATCGTGGCGAGGGCCTCGGGGTCGGGCAGCTGCCACTCGAGCAGCTGCTTCCAGTCCTCGCCCTCGCCGAGGGTGGGCTGGGCGAGCTCGGGGAGGCGGGCCGCCGCCAGCGCCTCCTGCACCTCGGGGTCGGCGCGGAACGCCTTCACCTTCTCGCGCAGGATGAGGTAGTTGCGCATGTTCGCCGCGGCACTGACCCACACGCCGTCCTCGTCCTCGATGCGCGAGGGCTTGTAGTCGAAGTGCACCGGGCCGTCGTAGCCGCCGGCGAGCAGCACGTCGACGATCCAGAACGCGCCGCGCACGTTGCCGGCGCCGAAGCGCAGGTCCTGGTCGTACTTCGGGCCGTTCTGGCCGTTGAGGTCGATGTGGTAGAGCTTGCCGGCCCACAGCGCCTGGGCGTAGCCCGCGGCGGCGTTCATGCCGGCCATCTCCTCGTGCCCGATCTCCGGGTTGACGCCCACCAGCTCGGGACGCTCGAGCTCGTTGATGAAGGCCAGCGCGTGCCCGATCGTCGGCAGCAGGATGTCGCCGCGCGGCTCGTTGGGCTTGGGCTCGATGGCGAAGCGGAGGTCGTAGCCCTGCTCGGTCACGTAGTCGCCGAGGAGGTCGAAGGCCTCCTTCATGCGGTCCAGCGCGACGGCCGTGTCCTGCGAGGCGCCGTACTCGGCTCCCTCGCGCCCACCCCACGCGACGTAGACCTTCGCGCCGAGCTCGGCGGCGAGGTCGATGTTGCGCATCACCTTGCGCAGCGCGAAGCGACGGATGTCGCGGTTGTTGTTGGTGAACCCGCCGGCCTTGAACACCGGGTGGCTGAAGAGGTTGGTGGTGGCGGTGGTGACCACCAGGCCGGTGTCCTCCAGGCCCTGCTTGAAGCGCGCGATGATCTGGTCGCGTGTGGTGTCGTCGCTGCCGAAGGGGATGACGTCGTCGTCGTGGAAGTTGACGCCGTACGCCCCCAGCTCAGCCAGCTTCTCCAGCGCGTGGACGGTGTCCATCGGCGGGCGGGTCGCGCCGCCGAACGGGTCGACGCCCTGCCAGCCGACGGTCCACAGGCCGAAGGAGAACTTGTCCTCGGGGGACGGGGTGGGAATCTCGATGCTCATGCGGGTGCCTTCCGTGCTTCAGCTGGACCAGGTGGTGGTGCGCTCGCGCAGGTCGGCGTAGACCTCGCGGACGTGGGGGGTGGGGTCGGCCTCGAGGACCGTGGTGTCGGCGGCGGGCCAGGTCGGCGGCTCGGCCGTCCCGGCCAGCGCCCACGCGGCCTGGCGGGCGGCACCGAGTGCGACGTACTCCCCGGCCGGCGGCAGCACCACGGGACAGCCGAGGACGGCCGGCGCCAGGGCGCGCAGCGCGGCGCTCTTCGTGGCGCCGCCGACCATCAGCACGCGGCGCGGCTGGACGCCGGTCGCCGCGACGAGGCGGTCGACGGCGTCGGCGAGCGAGCAGAGCAGGGCCTCGTACGCCGCTCGTGCGAGGTCGGCGCGGGTGGTGTCGGGGGTGAGCCCGGTCCACGTGCCGACGGCGTCGGGGCGGTTGGGGGTGCGTTCGCCGCCGTAGTAGGGGAGCAGCGCCACACCGCCGGACCCCGGCGCCGCCTCGAGGGCCAGCGTGGCGAGGGCGTCGTGGTCGACCCCGAGCCAGCGGGCCTGCAGGTCGAGGATCCCGGCAGCGTTCATCGTGGTGACCATGGGCAGGAAGCCGCCGCTGGCGTCGGCGAAGCCCGTCACGACCCCGGTCCCGTCGGCGACCGGCGTGGTGCTGATCACCGACGCGACGCCCGACGTGCCGACGGACACGAGCACGTCACCGGGCTGGAGCGCCATCCCCAGGGCCGCGCCCATGTTGTCGCCGGTGCCGCCGGCGACGGGGACTCCGGCGGCGGTGGTCCCCCCGGTCTCGCCGGGCGCCACGAGCCGCGGTGTGGCGGCCGGGCGGCCGAGCGCGAGCTCCAGGAGGTCGGGGCGCCACTCGCCCTCGGCGGTGGCGAAGTAGCCCGTGCCGGAGGCGTCGCCGCGGTCGGTGAAGGGCTCGGTGCCGGGAGCGGCGAGGTGCAACGAGACGTAGTCGTGGGGGAGCAGCACGCGGTGCACGCGCGCGGCGTGGTCGGGCTCGTGGTCGCGGAGCCAGCGCAGCTTCGAGGACGTGAACGAGGCGACCAGCACGCTCCCGATGGCGTCGGCGCAGGCCTGCGGGCCGCCCATCTCGTCGATGAGGTCGCGGGCCGCGCCGGCCGAGCGGGTGTCGTTCCACAGGAGGGCGTCACGCACGGGTGCCCCGGTCTCGTCGAGCGCCACCATGCCGTGCTGCTGGCCGCCCACCGACACGGCCGAGGCCCGGTCGAGCAGGCCCTCCACCGCGGTGTCCACCGCCGTCAGCCAGGCGCGGGGGTCGACCTCGGTGCCGGGCGGGTGGGGCGCGGTGCGGGTCTCCACGACCCGGCCGTCGTCGGCGTCCACCAGCACGGCCTTGGTCGACTGGGTGGAGGAGTCGATGCCGACGACGAGAGCCACGTCACTATTAAGTACGAGACTCGAATTAAAGTCAACCCGTCGCCCGGGACGACGCGCGCGCAGTGGTCTGACACCATGCCCCCTGATGCGACGAGTCCTGGCCACCCGGTTCCTGGCCCCCGGCGCGCTGCTGCTCGCGGCTGCGCTGTCGGGCTGCGCGACCGACTCGACGGTGATCGCCGTGCTGGCCGCCGACGACTCGGCGAGCGGCCGGCCGGTCCTCGACGTGGACCGCCTGCGCGAACGTGTCGACGCGATCTGCACCGGCTGCGAGGTCGAGGTGCTCGACGCGGCCGGCGACGCGGGGGAGCAGTCCGACCAGCTCGACCGGGCGCTCGCCGCCGGTGCCGACTTCGTGGTCCTCGACCCGGTCGACGTCGAGCAGGCCGAGGCGCTGGCCCAGCGGGCCGGCGACGTTCCGGTCCTGGCCTACGGCACCCTCGTGCCAGGAGCGGACTGGTTCGTCGGGCTGAGCCAGCAGCCGCCCGCCCCCGACAGCGCCGGCAGCGACCTCGAGGCGGCGCGCGCCGTGATCTCGCGCGACCGGAAGAGCTTCACCCACGTCCCGGCCGCGGCGATGAGCGCGAAGGCCGCGGACGTCGTGGTCGGCGAGCTCGCCGACGAGCCGGTGGGCGAGGCTCAGGACGCGGAGGGCGTGCCGTCGTGGCTCTTCGAGCCCGTCGAGGTGACCGTCAACGACCTCACCACCGTCCTGGTGGCGTCGGGTGCGATCACCCTGGCGGACCTGTGCGAGGGCGACACCGCGAAGCGCTGCACCAGGCTCGGGCTCGTCTGATCCGTTCACCGCGAGGTCTGGGTCGACCTCCGCTACTGACCGTCAGGGCCGGCGGTGGTGCGGACGGCCGTACGTCGTCGTGCGCTCCACCACCGGACGGTCGATGCCCGCCCCGATCTCGACGAGCTCGGCCACCGTCTTGGCCGAGCCGTGCTTGCTGCCGGCCATCCGCGAGATCGTCTCCTCCATCAGCGTGCCCCCGACGTCGTTCGCGCCGGCCCGCAGCATCGCGCGGGTGCCCTCGACCCCGAGCTTGACCCAGCTGGTCTGGATGTGGGGGATGGAGCCGTGGAGCATGATCCGGCCCATCGCGTGCACGGCGAGGTTGTCGCGCAACGTGGGCCCGGGGCGGGCGACCCCGGCGAGGTAGATCGGCGAGCTGGTGTGCACGAAGGGCAGCGGCACGAACTCCGTGAACCCGCCCGTCTCGTCCTGGATCCCGCGCAGCACCCGCAGGTGCTGCACCCAGTGGCGCGGGTTGTCGACGTGGCCGTACATCATGGTCGAGCTCGACCGCAGGCCCACCTGGTGCGCGGTGGTGACGACCTCGATCCACGTCCTGGCGGGGAGCTTGCCCTTGGTCAGCACCCACCGGACCTCGTCGTCGAGGATCTCCGCCGCGGTGCCGGGGATGGTGTCGAGGCCGGCCTCGCGGGCCTTGATCAGGAAGTCCTTGACCGACAGCCCCGTGCGGGCGGCGCCGCTGACGATCTCCATCGGGCTGAAGGCGTGCACGTGCATGTCCGGCACGCGGCGCTTCACCGCGGAGACGAGGTCGAAGTAGGCGCTGGCCGGCAGCTCGGGGTCGATGCCGCCCTGCATGCACACCTCGGTGGCGCCGAGCTCCCACGCCTCCTGCGCGCGGTCGGCCACCTGCTCGAGCGAGAGCGAGAACGCGTCGGCGTCGGACTTGCGCTGCGCGAAGGCGCAGAACCGGCAGCCGACGTAGCAGATGTTGGTGAAGTTGATGTTGCGGTTGACGACGTAGGTGACGTCGTCGCCGACGGTGTCGTGGCGCAGGTCGTCGGCGAGCCGGCAGACCTGCTCCAGCAGGTCACCCTCCGCCGTCATCAGGGCCAGCGCCTGGTCGTCGGTCAGGCCCGCCGGATCGCGCTCGGCTGCGCGCAGGGCGGCGAAGCCCTCGCCGGTCGCGCCGGTCCCGACGGACAGGCCCGCCGCGGTCTCGGCGACGGCCTGCCAGTCGCCGTACACGCTGTCGAAGTCCTCGCGCCGGTCGGCGCTGCGGCCGGTGGTGTCGATGGTGGCGTGCAGGTCGGTGCGACCCGCGCCGTCGAGGGCGGCGTCGGGCTCCTGCCACGGCAGCCCGACGGGGCGTACGCCGCTGCGCGCGAGTCCGTCGGGTCGCGCGAGCGCGTCGATGTGGCCGTCGAGTCGCGGATCGAGCCACGGCGCGCGCTGCCGGACGTAGTGGGGGTGCACCGTCAGGCGCGGCTCGAGCGCGAACCCGGCGTCGGCGGTGACGGCCCGGAGCCGCTCGAGGGAGGGCCACGGCCGCTCGGGGTTGACGTGGTCGGGCGTCAACGGGGACACGCCGCCCCAGTCGTCCACGCCGGCCTCGAGCAACGCCCGGCACTCGGAGGAGTCGACGAGATTGGGCGGGGCCTGGATCCGCATCGCCGGCCCGAGCACGATCCGGGACACGGCGATGGCGGCGCGGTAGTCGGCCAGCGCGAGGTCGTCGGCGTGCCGCATCGCGGTGTCGGGCTTGGCGCGGAAGTTCTGGACGATCACCTCCTGGATCGACCCGTAGAGCCGCGCGACCCTCCGCAGCTCGAAGATCGTCTCCGCGCGCTCGGTGAGCGTCTCGCCGATGCCGACGAGCAGCCCGGTGGTGAAGGGGATCGAGAGGCGGCCCGCGTCCTCGAGCACCCGCGAGCGGATCGCGGGGTCCTTGTCGGGGGACCCGAAGTGGGCCTCGCCCCGCGTCTCGAAGAGCCGCCGCGACGTCGTCTCCAGCATCATGCCCATCGACGGCGAGACCGGCTTGAGCCGGGTCATCTCCTCCCAGCTCATGACGCCGGGGTTGAGGTGCGGCAGCAGTCCGGTCTCCTCGAGCACCCGCACCGCCATGGCACGGACGTAGTCGAGGGTGGAGTCGTAGCCCTGCTCGTCGAGCCACGTCCGGGCCTCGGGCCAGCGGTCCTCGGGCCGGTCGCCGAGCGTGAACAGCGCCTCGAGGCACCCGAGCGCGGCGCCCTCGCGTGCGATGTCGAGGATCTCGTCGGGGGAGAGGTACGGCGAGGCCAGCTTGCCCGGCACCGTCACGAAGGTGCAGTAGTGGCAGCGGTCGCGGCACAGGCGGGTGATCGGGATGAACACCTTGGGCGAGTAGGTCACGACCCCCGGCCGGCCGGCGCGGACGAGTCCCGCGTCGCGGACCCGCGCGGCGACCGCGCAGAGCCTGTCGAGCTCGCCGTCGCGGGCCGCCAGCAGGGCAGTGGACTCCTCGACGTCCAGCGTCGCTCCACGCTCGGCACGTGCCAGGGCCCGGCGGATCTGGGCGGGATTCGGCTCCATGGCCTCATCCTTCCAGCCCGCCGGGCACGCTGCGGTCAACGTCCGATCAACACCGGGCCTGAGACCGACCCGGCTCAGTGCACGGTCTCGATCGGCTCCTGGATCTCGGCGGTCGTCAGGTGGTGGTCGTCGCTGTCGAGCTTGCTCGGCCACCAGATCTTCCCGCCGAGGTCCATGTTGATCGCCGTCACCAGCACCGACCGCACGATCATCGTGTCGAGGATGACCCCGAGCGCGACCGCGACGCCGAGCTGGGCGAGGAAGACGACCGGGATCGTCCCGAGCACCAGGAAAGTCGCGGCGAGCACGAGACCGGCGCTGGTGATCACCCCACCGGTGGAGGTCAGCGCCACCAGCGATCCCTTGCGGGTGCCGAGGTGCATGGTCTCCTCGCGGACCCGGGTCATCAGGAAGATGTTGTAGTCGATCCCGAGCGCCACCAGGAAGACGAAGGCGAAGAGCGGGAACCCGGGGTCGGAGCCGGCGAAGCCGAAGACGTACTCGAACAGCAGCGAGCTGATGCCCAGCGCCGCGCCGAAGGAGAGCACCACGGTCGCCATCAGGATCAGCGGCGCCAGCACCGAGCGCAGCAGCGCCATCAGGATCAGGAACACCATCACCAGGATGATCGGGATGATCAGCCGGTTGTCGGCGTTCGCCGCCTCCTTGGTGTCGAGGTAGAAGGCGGAGCCGCCGCCCACGAGGGCGTCGGCGCCGTCCACCGCGTGCACCGCGTCCCGGACGCCCTCCACCGCGGAGAAGGCCGCGGGCGACGACGGGTCGGAGTCGATGGCCGCCTCGATGAACGCGACGTCGCCCTTCACCACGGGAGGCTTCGGGTCCTCCACGCCCTCGACGTCCGTCATCGCGGTCGCGACCGCCTCGCCGGCGTCGGCGTTGGCGACGACCGCCACGGTGTTGGACTGGTCGACCAGGCCGTGGTCGACGAGCACCTTCTGGCCGGTGATGGACTCGAACTCCTTGGTGTAGGAGTCCTCGGTGGCCAGCCCGTTGGTGTCGAGCGTGAACAGGCCCAGGCAGCAGACCGCGAGGATCACGCTGGTCGCGACCCACACGCGACGGGGGTTGGGGACGATCCGTCGTCCGACCTTGGCCCAGAACCCGGTCTGCGTGGGCTCGGCGGAGCCGAAGGCGGGCCGGCGCGGCCAGAAGATCCAGCGGCCGGTGATGACCAGCAGGGCGGGCAGCAGGGTGATCTGCACCAGCAGGGTCACCGCGATGCCGATGGCGGCCACCGGGCCGAGGCCCGCCGTGGAGTTCATCTCGGCGAAGAGCAGGCACAGCATGCCGATGATCACGGTCGCCGCGCTGGCGATCAGCGCCGGAGCGGCACGGTGCAGCGCGAAGGCCATCGCCTCGTGCCGGTCCCCGTGGCGACGGAGCTCTTCTCGGTAGCGCGCCACGAGCAGCAGCGCGTAGTCGGTGCCGGCTCCGATCACCAGGATCGTCAGGATCGCCTGCGACTGGCCGTTGACCGTCAGGTCGGCGTACTTGGCGAGGAAGTAGATCAGGGCCTGGGCGGTGAACAGGGCGATGCCGGCACACAGGATCGGCAGGATCCACAGCACCGGGCTGCGGTAGGTGAAGAGCAGGATCAGGATCACGACCCCGAGGGTCGCGAACAGCAGCGTCGTGTCGATGCCGCCGAAGGCCTCGGCCGCGTCGGCCGCTTGCCCGCCCATGCCGGCGATGTAGACGTCGACGCCGTCGATGTCGGCGATGCCGCGCAGGTCGTCGGCCGCGTCCGGCAAGGCGTTCCACCCGTCCGCGCCGAAGTTGAAGGTGACCTGGGTCTGCGCGACGTCACCGTCCTCGGAGACGGCCGGGAACCCGATCTGCTGGGCCGTGGCGGGGCTGATGACCGGCGGCGGCCGGTCGGCCGTGGGCTGGTCGACGCCGTTGAGGGAGGCGAACTCGGTCGCCTGGTCCTCGATGGCGGCCAGGTCGTCCTGCGTCAGGCCGCCGTCGCGCTGGTAGACGACGAGGGTCGGGATCGCGTTGACGTCCTGGAAGGCTCCGAGCTTCTCCAGCGCCTGCGTGGACTCGGCGCTCTCGGGCAACCACGAGGAGGCCTCGTTGTTCTGGACGTCGATCAGCTTGGAGGCGAACATGGAGGAGCCGGCCGCGATGGCCAGCCAGGCGATGAGGACCACCCACTTGGTGGCACGGCCGGTGAGCGAGCCGGCGATCTGTCGGTGCATGGGGCTCAGTGTGGACGAGTCCACCGACATCGTGCATCCGGATAGTCCCCCGCCCCTGCTCAGGGACCTCTCAGGGATCTCTCAGGGTGCGAAGCGTCCGCTCAGCGGGTCTGGAGGTGGAACGGGGACTCCATGTCGCCATCGGTGTCGGCCACCGGCTCCACGGCGTACTCCATCGATCCGTCGGTGACGTCGAGGCGTACGACGGCGAAGGCCTCGTCGTGGTAGGTCACGACCAGGACGTGGGTGGCGTCCTCCCAGACCTGGTCGAAGTAGGTGGTGGTGACCTTGCGGCTGCTCCTCCAGGTGGTCATCACCCGCCCCGTGCGCAGGTCGAGGACGTCGAGCGTCGTCGGCCCGAACCCGTCGGCGAAGGCCGGTGTGCCGAGCACCCGGCGCTGGTCGGGAGAGATGTCGCTGAGCTGGTTGTCGCAGGTCCGCCAGCGGTTCTTCAGGTTCCGCCTCATCACGCTGCACGTCCCGGTGTCGGTGGCCTGCACGATGCCGCCGGCCCACCGGCCGCGCGCCGTGCCGACCGCCTTGAAGCCGGTGATGTCGACGATCCCGTGGGACGAGACGACCCAGCTCTCGAGGCGACGGGTGGAGTTGACCAGGATCGCGCACCCGTTGCTGGTCTCGTCCTCCTTGCAGTCGCCGCTGGAGACGTAGACCGGGGTGGCGAGTTCCTTGCTCGGGACCGACGGCATCCGGAGCACGCGGTCGCCGTCCTCGTCGATCGCCCGCACGCCGCCACGGCGCGTCGTGAAGGCCACCGCCTCCCCGTCGGGCGACGTCGCGAGGCCGAAGCCCGATCGCCAGCTCGACCGCCCGGGGCTGCCGTCCGCTCCGACCCATCGCGTGGTGGTCCGGCCGCCCTTGACCGTCTGGACGACGAAGCCCGAGCCCATCGGGGCGAGGGCGGCGACGTCGCCCTGGACGGTGGTGTCACCGGCGGGGCCGTGGACGGTGCTGGTGGTGCCGTCGGTCGTCTCGGACCACACCAGCTTCGGCGGTGCCCCGGTCGACAGGTCGGAGACGTCGAACGTCTTCGTCACCGGTGCCTGCGGCGCGGCGTGCGCCGGGTTGCCGAGGAGGGCGAGCGCGAGCGCGAGGGGCATCACGGCGAAGGAGGTGAGGAGACGCTTCATGGCAGTGGGACGCTCCGATCGCGGTGATTGGTTGCGCTCAGTCGTTGCGCAGGGCACCCCACACATCGTCGGTGACCACACCGGTCGCGGCAAGGCCCTGCTTGCGCTGGTAGGCCGCGACCGCCTTCGCGGTCTGCTTCGACACCACGCCGTCGATGCGGGTGGGCCGGCCGAGCGCCGCCGTCAGGGCGCGCTGCAGCCGCAGCACCGGCGCGCCGGTGTCCCCGACCTTGAGCAGCGGCTGGCTGCCGTGGGTGAGCAGGGCCGCCCAGGTGGCGCGATCCGTCCGTCCGGTCTCCCGCAGGTCCAGCCGGCGCTGCACCTTGCGGACCGCGGCGGTCGTGCGGGCGTCGTACCTCCCTGTGATCGGAGCGCGGGTCGCCTTGTTGACGCGGAGCAGGCACTGGGCGGCGCGGACCGCGTCGCCGCTGCGTCCGGTGCGCAGCGCGGGGTAGCGCTTGAGGTCGACGTCGACGTCCTTGCACAGCGGCCTGCTGCGCGGCGCGACGGAGCCGCGTCCCATGTCCACCCAGTTGGCGTCGACGGGCAGGGCATAGCCGCCGAAGGTCTGCGTGACGTCGAGGGCGTACTGGTGGACGCGGCTGTGGTCGTCCCACCGGTCGCCCTGCACCCGCTGGTCGGTGCGCACGTCCGAGCGGCCGTTGCCCCACGCGAACCAGATGTCGTCGGGCATCGCGTAGGAGCCCGGGGAGACCCGGTCGGCGTAGTCGAGCGAGGTGATGGCCGCCGCGATGTTGGAGTAGACGCCCGAGCGGTAGCCGGCGGAGTGGAGTGCCTTGGTCCAGCCGGACACGAAGGACAGGGCGGCCTGGCGGCAGTCGTCGGGCGCGAGGTCGTAGTCCTCGAGGTCGTAGAAGAGGGTGCTTCCCCGGCCGATCCCGAGCGCGCGGGCGGTGCTCGCGGCCGCGGAGGCCTCGGCGCGACCCTGCTGCTGAGCGGTGGCGAGGTCGGCGGACATCACGTCGGGGTAGCCCGAGCAGCTGGCCTGCGGTCCGACCCACAGCGGGAGCAGGTGCCAGCCCTGCCGCTGCTGCGTGCGGACCCAGTCGGCGTCGAGCTCGGGCTGCGGGCACAGCATGTTGCTGCCGCCGAGGTAGATCCCGACACCGGCGTACGGCGACTCGAGCCGCCACGCGTCCATCACCTCCTGCGCCGGGGCGGAGCAGGTGTCGAACGCGTAGCCCGTCAGCGAGCCCGGCTCTCCCCTACCCTTCCCGCCCGCGGCCTGCGCGGCCTGGGCCGAGGCCGGCGCGACGAGCGCGAGGCCGGTCGCCAGGAGGGCGAGCGTCGTGAGGGTACGGCGAAGGCGGCCCGAGATGTGCATGGCGCCGAGGGTAGAGGGTGGTTGGTGGCGTGGTGAAAAACTCCGGGAGTCGATGTCGAGGACCCGGCGGGCCGTTCGACGTACGTGCGAGAAGCAACCACCACCGAGCAACAGGAGTGATCGCAATGCCGCGTTTCATGGGATTCGTCCGGATGGAAGAGAACATCGGCACCCCGCCGAAGTCGCTGTTCGAGGCGATGGACGCCTACATCGGCGAGCGGGCCGCGAAGGGGATCTTCCTCGACGGCGGCGGGCTGTACGGCACGGAGGACGCCGTGAACTTCGTCGTCCGCGACGGTCAGTCCACCCGCGTCGACGGCCCTTACGCCGAGGGCAAGGAGGTCGTCGGCGGCTGGTCGATCATGGAGTACCCCAGCCTCGCGGAAGCCGTCGCCGACCAGGAGGAGTTCGCCGAGCTGCACGCGAAGCACTGGCCCGAGGTCACGGTGATCTCGACCCTGCGCCAGATCTCGACCGGCCCGGAGGAGCCCGAGGCCTGAGCCTGGCTCACTACGCTGGCCCCGTGCCGGCACACACCATCACGGACGACCCGGAGCGGGCCGTCGTCGCCGCGTGGCGGGCCGAGTCGGCCCGCCTCGTCGGCGCCCTCACCAGGATGACCCGCGACGTGGACCTGGCCGAGGACCTCGCGCAGGACGCGCTCGTGTCCGCGCTGGAGCAGTGGCCCACCCACGGCATCCCGGACAACCCGGGCGCCTGGCTGATGACGACGGCGAAACGCCGCGGCATCGACCACTTCCGGCGCGCCGACAACCTGCGGCGCAAGGTCGCCGAGCTCGAGCGCACGGGAGAGGAGGAGCAGGTGCCCGACCTCGACAGCCAGGTCGACCACATCGAGGACGACGTCCTGCGCCTCGTCTTCCTGTCCTGCCACCCCTCGCTGACGCCCGAGTCGAGGGCGGCGCTCACGCTGCGTCTCGTCGGCGGCCTCACCACCGCCGAGATCGCGCGCGGCTTCCTCGCCACCGAGGCCACGATGGCGCAGCGCATCTCGCGCGCGAAGAAGACCTTGTCGTCGTCGCAGGCGGAGTTCGAGCTGCCGACCGGCGCCGAGCGCACGCAGCGCCTCGACGACGTGATGGCCGTGATCTACCTGATCTTCAACGAGGGCTACTCCGCCACCGCCGGCGAGGACTGGATGCGGCCCGACCTCGCCGCCGAGGCAACCAGGCTGGCGCGGATGCTCGCGTCGCTGGCGCCCGACGAGCCCGAGGTCCTCGGCCTGCAGGCGCTGCTGGAGATCCAGGGCTCGCGGATCGCCGCCCGGCTCTCCGCCGACGGGCTGCCGGTCCTGCTGGAGGACCAGGACCGCACCCGCTGGGACCAGCTGATGATCCGGCGTGGGCTGGCGGCGCTCGACCGAGCCGAAGCGCTCGCCGCCCGCGGCACGCCGGTCGGGACCTACTTCCTGCAGGCCTCGATCGCCGCACAGCACGCGGTGGCCGCCCGTCCCGAGGACACCGACTGGCGGCGGATCGCCGGGTTGTACGACGTCCTGGCGCAGGCCGCACCCGGCCCGGTCGTCGAGGTCAACCGCGCCGTCGCGCACGGCCGCGCGTCCGGCCCGGACGCGGGGCTGGCCGTGCTGGCCGACGTGGACGAGGGCGCCCTGGGCGACTCCCCACTGGTGCCGAGCGTCCGCGGCGACCTGCTCGAACGTGCCGGCCAGCACGCCACCGCTCGCGACGCGTTCACGGAGGCCGCCGGCCGCACCCGGAACGAGGGCGAGCGCGCGGTGCTCCTGCGTCGCGCGGACGACAACGGGCGGCTCGCCGTCGACTGACTCAGCCCGCCGGGAACGGCTCGGGGAGAGGCTGGCCGAGCGACGCCAGCACGGTGCGGAGTCGGTCGGGGTAGTTGGTGATCAGCCCGTCCACGCCGAGCCGGACCAGGTGCGCCATCGTCGGCGGGTCGTCGACGACGTACGGGATGACGTCCAGCCCGACCTCGTGGGCGCGATCGATCAGCTCGCCGCTGGCGAAGGGGACGTACGCCGCGTCGTCGACGCCGGAGAGGAACGGGCTGCCGTGGATGGGCGAGATGGCGTCGAAGCCCTGCTCGGCGGCGGTGTCGACGAACTGGGTCGCGAAGGTGGTCGCGACGTCGAGCCCGTCGAACCAGTGCGACGGACCGTCGGGTGCGGGCTCGAGGTACTTCGGGGACACGAGGAGGTTGCGGCGCACCCCCGGCGCCTCGTCGCCGACCAGGCGCAGCACCCCCCAGTCGAAGCACTGGATGCTGGTGCGCAGGAGGAGCCCGTCGATGCGGATCGCGTCGAGGGCGATCGCCACGAAGTGGGCCCGCGAGGTCAGCTCGGCGGCGGCCATCGCGTCGTACTTGATCTCGAGGTTGACCCGCACCGGGTCGGCACCGCGCTCCTCCAGCAGCGCCGCGACGTCGCGCAGCAGCGGCATCGTCGGCGGCAGGTCGGCGCGACCGAGCTGCCGGATCAGCCGCGCGTCGGCGAGCGCGGGGTCGTGGCTGACCACCACGTCGTCGTCGCGGGTGAGGTGGACGTCGAGCTCGAGCGTGGACACGCCGAGGGCCAGCGCCTCCCCGAACGCCTGCAGCGTGTTCTCGGGGTTGAGCCCGGCGCCGCCCCGGTGGGCCTCGACGTCGAAGACGTGCGTGGGCACAGGGTCGAGGCTCACGCGTAGAGAGAGCTCACCACGTCGGCGTACTTCTCGTTCACGACCCGGCGCTTGAGCTTGAGGGTCGGGGTGAGCTCGTCGGACTCGGCCGTCCACTCGTGCGGCAGCAGCTCCCACGCCTTGACCTGCTCGGGGCGCGAGAGCCGCTCGTTGGCCGCGTCGACGGCCGCCTGGACGGCCCCGCGGATCTTCGGGTGCTGCGAGAGCTCGGCGAGGTCGGTGGTCTCGATCCCGAGCTGCTGCGCCACCAGCGGGGCGATCTCGCCGTCGAGGGTGAGGATGGCGACGACGTAGGCCTGGTTGTCGCCGATCGCCATCGCGTGCCCGACGAGCGGCGACTCCTTGAGGTAGTTCTCGATGTTGGACGGCGCGATGTTCTTGCCGGCGCTGGTGATGATCAGCTCCTTCTTGCGGTCGACGATCGCGAAGAATCCGTCCTCGTCGAGGGTGCCGATGTCGCCGGTGTGGACCCAGCCGTCGGCGTCGATGAGGTTGCGGGTCGCCTGCTCCTGGCGGTGGTAGCCCGGCGTGATGACCGGACCGCGGACGAGCACCTCGTCGTCCTCGCCGAGCGCGACCTCCATCCCGGGCGTCGCGCGACCGACGGTGCCGAGCCGGAAGTCGGCCGGCCCGTTGGCGGTGACGGCGCCGCAGGTCTCGGTCATGCCGTAGACGTCGTAGACCTTGAGCCCGAGCCCGGCCATGAACTTGGCGACCTCGATCGGCATCGGGGCCGCCGCCGAGCCGGCCCAGGTCACCTGGTCGAGGCCCAGGAGCAGCTTCAGGAACCCGAGGATCGCCTCGTCGGCCTGCTGGTACGCCGCCTCGATCTCGGGCGTCATCGTGCCCCCGACCTCCTGCGCCTGCACCCACGCCAGGCCGGCGGCCATCGAGTCCTGGACGAGCTTGACGTTGTCGGGGTTGGGGTCGGCCGCGAGCTTGGCGGAGATGCCGGTCTTGATCTTCTCCCACACGCGCGGCACCCCGAAGAACGCCGTCGGGTGCACCTCGCCGAGGGTCGCGAGCAGCTCGGCCGGGTCCCCGATGCAGTAGGAGTGGCTGCCGACGACCTGCGGGCCGTAGAGGCTCAGCACTCGCTCGGCGATGTGCGCGAGGGGGAGGTACGACACCTGGCGCTGGCCCGGCGCGAGGCCGGCGGCCTCCAGCGTGCTCAACGCCTCGTAGACCACGTTGTGGTGCGTGAGCACCACGCCCTTGGGGTTGCCGGTGGTGCCGGAGGTGTAGAGGATCGTCGCCGGGGCGTCCTGGTCGAGCGCGGCGTGGCGCTCCTCGATCACGTCGGGGTGCTCGGCGCGGTGGGCGCGACCGCTCTCGACGAACGTGCTCCAGTCGACGTACACCTCACCCTCGGGCCGGACGGCCGGGTCGAGGACGACGACCTTCGCGACGCCGTCCAGCGCCTGCGCCCAACGGTCGAGGTGGTCCTGGGTCTCGACGACGACCACCTTCGGCCGCGCCTCGCCGGCGATGAAGGCGACCTGTGCGGGGGACAGGGTGTTGTAGATCGACATCGGCGTCGCCGCGGCGTGCACGCCACCCATGTCGGCGACCATGTGCTCGATGCGGTTGGTGGCCATGATCGCCACGGTGTCGCCGGGCTCCACGCCGCTCGCGATCAGCGCGCCCGCGACGTCGAGGGCGAGCTCCCGGGTCTGCGCCCAGGTGAGGGTGCGCCAGGTCTCGCCGTCGGGCACGTCGTGCCGGTCGCTGTACGCCGCGTCGTCGGCGAACTTCGCCGCCGTGTCGGCGAGGGCGTCGATGAGCGTGCGACCCCCGACCAGCTCCTCGATGCGTGCACGGTCGGTCTGGACGTCGGTCATCTGCTGCTCCCTGTCGGTGGCCCGAGCGGTGTGATCGGCGTCACGCATCCTCGTGCACGCGCGGCCCGCTGGCTAGGGCCGACTCGCCCCTCGACAGGCTCACGCCACTAGCGCGACGCCGCCCGGCATCGGCGCGGGTGCGCAGTCGCAGGTGTCGCCGCAGGCCAGGTAGGTGTGCGCGCCGTGCCCGCAGCGCGGGCACGGGATGTCGTGCGACAGGTGGTGGGTGGTGCTCTGGACGGTGTCCCACATGACGTGCCTCATTTCTTCGTGTCCTCTGTGAGGACCACGAAGGGCACCTCCCGGATACGACACGTGGTGAGATGGAGAGGTGACGACAACGAGCTCGGCACGCAGCTGCGCGGGTGGCGCGACCGCATCTCGCCCGCCAGCGCCGGCCTGCCGAGCCACCCTCGGCGCCGCGCGCCGGGCCTGCGGCGCGAGGAGGTCGCCCAGCTCGCGGGGCTCTCGGGCGACTACCTGGTGCGGCTCGAGCAGGGCCGGTCCCGCCATCCGTCGGTGCAGGTCGTGCAGGCGCTGGCCCGCGCGCTCCGGCTCGACGACGAGGACCGTGACCGTCTCTACCGCCTGGCCGGCCACCTGCCGCCGACGAGTGGGCGGATGGACCGCCACGTCACGCCCAGCATCCTGCGCCTCGTCGACCGGCTCGGCGACACCCCGGTCTCGGTGATCGACGCGGCCTGGGAGACGGTGATGCAGAACCGTGCCAGCGAGGCCGTGTTCGGCGACCTGTCGGGCGAGACGGGGCGCGGCCGCAACCGAGCCTGGCGCACCTTCATGGACGTGCCGGGCATGGGACGGATGGAGCCGCAGACCCGGACGATGGTCGAGCGCGACGTGGTCGCCGACCTGCACGCCGCCATGCTCCGGCTGCCCGACGACCCCGACATCGCGTCGATCGTGGCCGACCTGCGCCGGGACAGCCCGCGGTTCGCCGAGCTGTGGGAGACGACGCCGGCGCGGGTCCGGGGCGCCCAGCGCAAGACGCTGGAGCACCCCGAGGTGGGCTGGATGACGCTCGACTGCGACGTGCTCACCGTGCACGGCAGCGACCTGCAGATCGTGGTGTTCACCGCCGAGCCCGGCACGCCCGACGCCGACGCGCTCGCGATGGCGGTCGTCGTCGGGCTGCAGGAGCTCACCCCCGGCTGATCAGTGCCCGACCGGCCGCGGCTCGACCTTGTCGAGGGCGACGAGGTCGTCGTCGTCGAGGTGGATGTCGGCGACGGCCAGGTTCTCCTCGAGGTGCGCGACCGAGCTCGTGCCGGGGATGAGGAGCAGCCGGTCGTACTGCGCGAGCAGCCACCCGAGGGCGACCTGGCTGGGCGAGACGCCGTGCTTCGTCGCCACGGCGGCGACCTGCGGATCGGCGGCCAGCGCGGCCGGCCCGCCGGTGAAGGCCGAGCCGAGCGGGAAGTACGGCACGTAGGAGACTTGGTGCTCGCGGCAGAGGTCCAGCACCTCGGCGTCGCTGCGGTCGAGGATGCTGAACGGGTTCTGCACCTCGCCGATGCCGACCGTCTCGATCGCGGTGCGCACGGTCGCGGCGTGGACGCTGGAGACGCCGATCATGTCGATCTTGCCCTCGTCGCGCAGGTCGGCCAGCGCGCCGAGCTGGTCCTCGAGGGCGGGCTCGACCCGGTCGGGGTCGTCGCGCTCGAACCGTCGCAGGTTGACGAGGTCTATCCGCTCGACGGACAGCGAGCGCAGGTTCTGCTCCACCTGGTGCTTGAGGTCCGCGGGCTCGGCGCCCGGCAGCCAGGCGCCGGTGTCGTCGCGGGTCGCCCCGACCTTGGTGACGAGCCGCAGGCCCTCGGGGTAGGGGTGCAGCGTCTCGCGGATCAGGTCGTTGACGACGTCGGGTCCGTAGAACTGGGCGGTGTCGATGTGGTCCACGCCGAGCTCGACGGCGCGTCGCAGCACGGCGCGGGCGGCGTCGGGGTCGGCCGGCGGGCCGAACACCCCGGGGCCGGCGAGCTGCATGGCGCCGAAGCCGATGCGGCGTACGGGCAGGTGGCCGAGGAAGGACGTGCTCTGGTCTGTCATGCCTCCACCGTGCGTCGGCGCACGGGCCGGAGCCAGAGGACCACTTGTCATGGGACTGCCGGTCCCACCCTCGCGCTCGTCCACCCGTAGGCTCGCGACCATGGTGGCGAGCAGGTCGGCGCGCGAGCGCAAGGCGTCGGTGGAGGCCGGGCCGCTCGCGACGGCACGGATCGACGTCGACGCCGACCAGCAGTTCGTCTACAAGGTCGCGTGCACGCAGTGCCGCAACACGGCCTCGGGCGGCACCCGCCCGCGCGCCTGGTCGACCTACCGTCCGGGCGACGACAACGGCTACATGGCCGCGATGGACCGCTGGACCTTCCACCTGGTCGAGAAGCACCCGGAGGCCGAGGCGCCCTGCCTGGCCTACCTCGAGGCAGCTCGGCAGCGGCTGCACGAACGGAGGACACGCCAGTGAGCCGCATCTTCACCGTCAGTGTCGCCTCCGTGTACCCCCACTACGTCGCGAAGGCGGAGAAGAAGGGGCGCACCCGGGCCGAGGTCGACGAGGTCATCGAGTGGCTCACCGGCTTCGACCAGCAGACCCTGGAGAAGCACCTGGCCGACGGGACGACCTTCGAGGACTTCTTCGCCGCGGCCGACCTCAACCCGAACGCGTCGCTGATCACGGGCTCCATCTGCGGTTACAAGGTGCAGGAGATCGAGGACCCGCTGATGCAGCAGATCCGCTACCTCGACAAGCTCGTCGACGAGCTGGCCAAGGGCAAGGCGATGGAGAAGGTCCTGCGCGGCTGAGGGCGTATCCCGCGCCGGTGCTCGCGGGTCCTCATCTTCATGAGGCGCCCGCCGGGCGCTCGTCCGGGGGAGGGACCCATGCACGCATCCACACGCACCACCTGCCACTTCGTGCCGCCGTACGTCGAGGCGGCACTCGCCGACAACGTCGCCGTCACCACGGTCGACGACCCGCAGCTCGACCTCTCGGAGGAGCTGCGCGAGCGCCGTACCAAGGCCATCGAGCGCGACACGCCCGCGGCGGCGCCGTCGCTCGCACCGCCCGCGACCGGCACCAGCCGCCGCGAGGTCTACGACAGCGGCAACACCACCAACCAGCGGGTCAGCCTCGTCCGGTCGGAAGGCTCGCCGGAGACCAAGGACGCCGAGGTCATCAACGCCTACGACAGCGCCGGCACCGTGCGGTCGTTCTTCCGGACCGTGCTCAACCGCGACTCCATCGACAACCGCTCGCTCGACCTCGTGCTCAACGTGCACTACGGCACCGCCTACAACAACGCCTTCTGGGACGGCGACGAGATGACCTTCGGGGACGGCGACGGCATCATCTTCTCGGGCTTCGCGCGCTCGCTCGACGTGGTCGCGCACGAGCTCGCGCACGGCGTCACCCAGTTCGCGTCGGGGCTGGTCTACCAGGGCGAGTCGGGTGCGCTCAACGAGCACTTCAGCGACGTCTTCGGCACCGCGATCACGCAGTGGGCCGCGGACGAGACGCCCGACGACGCCGACTGGCTGATCGGCGACGAGATCATGGCGCCCGACCTGTACGGCGAGGCGCTGAGGTCGATGCGCAACCCGGGCACGGCCTACGACAACCCGATCCTCGGCAAGGACCCGCAGCCGGCGCACTACGCCGACCGCTACACCGGCTCGGCCGACAACGGAGGCGTCCACATCAACTCCGGCATCCCCAACCGCGTCTTCTACCTCGTGGCCACCGAGCTCGGCGACACGGCCGAGGCGGCACGCATCTGGTACCACGCGCTGCACTTCCTGCAGCCGACCAGCACGTTCGCCCAGGCCGCAGCGCAGATCGCGGACTCGGCGCGGATCCTGGTCAAGGCGGGCGTCGTGCACAAGGGCGCCGCCCAGGTCGTCCGGGGTGCGTGGCACGAGGTCGGGGTGGGCTGACCCCGCGGCGTACGTTGGACGCATGCCCCGCGACCGCCGCGTCGAGTCCGCCACGCAGGTGCCGTGGCCGAGCAGCGAGCAGCTGCGGCGGCGACAGCGCCGCTACCTGTTGCTGATGGGCATCTGCCTGACCCTGATCGTGCTGGCGTGGACCTGGGTGCGCCTGTGGTCGACGCCGCTGGCGGTGGGGATGTCTGCGGTGGCCGCGGTGCTCCCGCCGATCGCGGCCTTCGTCGGCAACAACGGGGTGAGGGGCGGCTGACCCGTTCGACGGGGTGTGGTGCGCCGTCCCGGCCGCTGTGATGCTCGGGAGCATGACCGACCAACCAGCTCCCGAGCACGTCCGTCCCGACGGTGTCTCCGACGCGACCGTCGAGGCCCTCGGCAAGTTCTCCGCCGCCCTCGACCACGTCGAGCACGCACGCGGCCACCTCTACGCCTTCCACCGCCTGTGTGGCAGCGCCGAGACGACGATGGAGGAGGCGACCGAGCTGGTCCGCGAGGCCGGCCACGACGACATCGCCGACGAGATGGAGCGGGTGATCCTGGGACGCAACCCGCTGCCGGGGATGTGGTCCTTCCAGATGGTCGAGGCCTACGACGACGGCTTCTACGCCGAGACGAAGGCGGTGCACCAGCGTGCCCTCGACGAGCTCGTCGAGGGCAAGCGGCACGTCTACGAGGCCGAGACCAAGGAACGGCTGCGCACGCGCGGTCGGGAGGGCCACGAGGCCACTCCCGACGACGCGTACGGCGATCCGGACCGGCCGGCCTGAACGGCGCGCGGGGATAGGTTGCGACGATGGAGCACCCACCGGCCTCGTACTTCGACACCTCGACCTGGGATCCGCGCGACGTGCGGTCCGGTGGTTCCCGGATGGTGCCGATCACCACACCGGCCGGCGAGTTCCGGGTGTGGACGAAGCGCGTCGGGACCAACGCGGACCTCAAGGTCCTGCTGCTGCACGGCGGACCGGGTGCCACCGACGAGCTGTACGAGTGCTTCGACACCTGGTTCCCCGGCGCGGGCATCGAGTTCTACTACTACGACCAGCTCGGGTCGTTCCGCAGCGACCAGCCGGACGACCCGTCGCTGTGGGACCTCGCTCGGTTCGTCGACGAGGTGGAGCAGGTCCGCGTCGCGCTAGGCCTCGACAGCAGCAACTTCGTGCTGCTCGGTCAGTCGTGGGGCGGGCTGCTGGCGATGGAGTACGCCGTGCACCACCAGGCGCACCTCAAGGGCCTGGTCATCTCCAACATGATGTCGAGCTCGCGGCTCTACAACGCCTACGCGCACGACGTCCTGATGCCCGCCATGGACCAGGACGTGCTGGCCGAGATCCAGCGGCTCGAGGCGGACGGGGCCACCGACGACCCGCGCTACGAGCAGCTGCTGATGGAGCACCACTACGCCCTGCACGTGTGCCGGCTCCCGGTCGGGGAGTGGCCCGACCCGGTCAACCGCTCGCTGGCCCACATCAACCCGGCGATCTACGTGCCGATGCAGGGGCCGAGCGAGCTCGGGATGAGCGGCACCCTCGAGGACTGGGACCGGTCCGGCGACCTGGTCGACATCGACGTACCGACCCTGGTCATCGGGGCCACCCACGACACCATGGACCCCGCGCACATGCGGTGGATGGCCGAGCAGCTGCCGCAGGGGCGCTACCTTCACTGCCCGGACGGCAGCCACCTCGCCCAGTTCGACGACCCGGAGCACTACTTCCCCGGACTGATCGACTTCCTGCGCTCGCTGTGACGCGCGGGGCGACCTCGCGCCCGGCGCACTAGGGTCGCGGCGTGGACGCGGACGTGCTGGTCGTCGGGGCAGGACTCGCCGGGCTGCGGTGCGCCCAGACGCTGCAGGACGCCGGTCTCGCGGTGCTCGTGCTGGAGGCCGCCGACGCCGTGGGCGGCCGCATCCGCACCGACCGGGTCGACGGGTTCCTCGTCGACCGGGGCTTCCAGCTCCTCAACCCGGCCTATCCCGCCGTCCGTCGCTGGATCGACGTCGACGCGCTCGGCCTCCAGGGCTTCGGGGCCGGGGTCGCCGC
This sequence comes from Nocardioides currus, assembly GCF_003057875.1. GTDB lineage: Bacteria > Actinomycetota > Actinomycetes > Propionibacteriales > Nocardioidaceae > Nocardioides > Nocardioides currus. The sequence continues at coordinate 391,829 of NZ_PYXZ01000002.1, forward strand.
CGTCACGGACGAGGGCAGGGTCGCGCTCGGCCACCCGCTGCGCGCTCCGCGACTGGCGCCGTCGACGGTGCGTACGGCGCTGGGCCGGCCCGCCGAGGTGGCCGCCGTGCTCCGCTGGGCCGCGCCGCTCGCCCGGCCGCGGCGTCACACGTCGCTCTCGCGAGTGCTGAGCGAGCGCGACGACGTCACCCGAGGAGAGGCGCTGGACCGGGCCGGCGTCGACGGTGTGCTGCGCCGGGTGGTCGATCGCTTCTTCGCGGGCGTGCTGCTCGAGGACGACGGTTCCACGGCCGACCGGTTCGCCCTCCTGCTGACGTGGATGTTCGCGCGCGGCGTGCCGTCGCTGCCGGCGGCCGGGATGCAGGCCCTGCCCGAGCAGGTCGCAGCAACGCTGGGCGATCGGGTCCTGCTGGGCCGCCGCGTCGAGCGCGTCGGGGCGACCTCGGTGACCGCGACCGACCGCACCTGGTCCGCACGGCGGGTGGTCGTGGCCACCGGTGGCCCGGAGGCCCGGCACCTGGCCGGCGTCGAGGCGCCGGCGACCAAGGGCGTCGTCACCGCCTGGTGGTCGGCTCCCGAGGCTCCGGCGACCGATCTCCTGCACGTCGACGCGCGTCGCGAGGTGCACGGGCCCCTCGTCAACACCGCCGTCGTGTCCCGCGCTGCCCCGACCTACGCGCCCCCCGGGCGCCACCTGGTGCAGGGCTCCGCGCTGCTCGGGCCGGGCCGCGGGGTCGACGAGCCCGCGATGCGCCGCCACGCCGGCGACCTGCTGGGTGTCGACCCGGGCGGGTGGGAGGTCGTGGCGGTGCACGAGGTGCCGGATGCGCTGCCGGCCCAGCCAGCGCCGTACTCCGCGCGACGTCCCGTGCTCGTCGGTGATCTCGTCGTCTGTGGCGACCACCGCGACACCGGCTCGATCCAGGGCGCCCTGGTCAGCGGGCAGCGGGCCGCCGTGGCCGTGCTCGACACCCTGCGATGAGCGCGGTCGTCGGGTTCGCCCTCGCGTCGGCCCTGCACGCCGGTTTCCAGCTCACCGTCACGGTGCTGGTCTACCCGGCGCTGGCGAACCGGAGCGCGGCCCAGTGGGGCGTGGCCCATGACCGTCACTCGCAGTCCATCACGCCCCTGGTGGGCGTCGTCTACCTGGCGCTCGTCGTGACGGGCGGACTCCTCGTCGTCGCCGGCCCCGACCTCGCCGGGTGGCTCGCCCTGGGCGGCACGGCCGGCGCGCTCGTCCTCACGGCGACGGTGGCAGCGCCGATCCACGGGCGTCTGGGCGAGCGCGACGACCGGCTCGTCTCCCGGCTGCTGGTGGCCGATCGCGCGCGGTGCGCGTGCGCCGTCGGTGGTGCAGCGCTGGCGGTCGTCGCCGTGGCCGTCGGGGGATGATGGCGACGTGACCGAGAAGGGTGCCGACCCGCGGGGTCGCGTGGTGGTGGTGGGAGCCGGGATCGCCGGTGTGGCGTGTGCCCGCGAGCTGGCGGCGGCGGGTGTCCCCGTCCGCGTGGTGGACCGGGGCCACCGACCCGGCGGTCGCATGGCCTCGCGCCGGCTCTCCGAGCGACCGGTGGACCTGGGGGCGTCCTACCTGACGGTCTCCGGCCCGGACTTCGCAGCCGTGGTGGCGGAGTGGCAGGCGCGCGGGCTGGCCGAGCCGTGGACCGACACGTTCTGTGCGCTCGGCACGGGCGAGCCCGCCACGAAGAGCGGCCCGATGCGGTGGGGAGCCCCGCGCGGGCTGCGCTCGCTGGTCGAGGACCTCGCCTCCGGGCTGGACGTCGAGCGCCTCGACGTGGCCGAGGTGGCCGAGCTGGCGGACCCGTCGTGCGCGGCCGTGGTGCTCGCGATGCCGGACCCGCAGGCGCGGCGCCTGCTCGCGCCCGGCCACCCGCTCGCCTCTCGGCTCGACCGCGAGTTCGAGCCGGTGCTCGCGCTGGCCGCGAGCTGGAGCGGGCGCGCGTGGGACGACGTCGCTCCGAGCGGGCGCTTCGACGGGGCCTTCGTCGACGACGACCCGGTCCTCGCGTGGGTCGCCGACGACGGCCGGCGGCGCGGGGACGACGCGCCCGTCCTCGTCGCGCACTCCACGCCCGGGTTCGCCCGTCGCCACCTCGAGGACCCCGGCGCGGCGGGACCGGAGCTGGTCCACTCGCTGCGCACCCTGATGGACCTCCCCGAGCCGTCGCGGACCCACGTCCACCGCTGGACCTTCGCCCGGCCCGTCGGCGAGCGCGTCGAGCCCTACGCCCTCGTCGAGGGCCCGGACGGACTCGTGGGGGCCTGCGGGGACGGGTGGGGACCGGCGCCGAAGGTCGAGACCGCCTGGAGCTCGGGGCGAGCCCTCGGGGTCGAGCTCGCGCGGCGCCTGGGTTGACGCGGCCGCCCGGCGAGGCGTGAACCTCGTCACGCACCACTCGCCGTACGAGCGCCGAGATCGCCCGGATCGGGGCGTCGCGGATTCGACGTGGCGCCGCGAACATGTTGTGGTGGTGGGGTCGCCGGCTGCGTCCTCCCCCTGTGAGGCGCCTCCCCATCGTGAGGTGTTGCGCGCCGCGGCCTCGACGCCCGCTCCGACGGTGTCGCGTCCGAGCGCCCCCGATGGCGCACCAACACCCCCGTGAGGTCTTCACGTGCGTTCCACCATCCACCCCCGTCGTACCCGATCCCGAGGTCTCGCCGCCGCGGCCGTCTCCGCCGCCGTGGCGCTGAGCCTGGCCCCCGGCATCGCCTCCGCCCCCGTGCAGGCCTCCGCCGACTCCTCCGGCGCCGAGCGCCAGGTCGCGGTACGCCTCAAGGTCGCCGACCAGCCCGCCGTCGAGGTGCCCGTCACCGCCCGCGCCTGGCCGACCGAGCTGATCGAGGCCCACGGCATCCCCGTCGACGGCAACGACCTGGTGAAGGTCGTCCGCGACGGCCGCGAGGTCCGCGGCACCGCCAAGCGCATCCGGCAGGGCGACACCGTGAAGCTCGTGCAGGTCGAGAAGGTCCGCAAGGCCAAGACCACGACCGTCCGCGCCGGCGTCGTCGAGGTCCCCACCACGAAGCTCGCCCCGGGCCGCCGCAAGGTCGTGCGCGAGGGCCAGCCCGGCGTCCGCCGCGTGGTCGCGGTGAAGACCCTCCACAACGGCGACCCGGTCACGTACCGCGTCGTGAAGCGCAAGACCGTCGAGAAGCCGACTCCGCGCCGCGTCCTCGTCGGCCGCGAGCCCTACTCGGTGCCCGGCGCCGACGGCCTCAACTGGGCCGCCCTGGCGGGCTGTGAGTCCGGCGGCAACCCGAAGGCGGTCAACGCCGCGGGCTACTACGGTCTTTACCAGTTCGACATCGGCACCTGGCACAGCGTCGGCGGCTCGGGCGTGCCCACGCAGGCGTCCGCCGCCGAGCAGACCTACCGCGCCAAGCTGCTCTACCAGCAGCGCGGCCGGTCCCCGTGGCCGACGTGCGGTCGGCTCCTCTGATCGGGGAATGATCGCGACGCACGTCGCGCTCTCTTCCTCAGCTGGTCCGAGATCATGCCCCCGGGCCTCACCCTTCGCCGCTACGAGCGGCCATTCGCCGAGAGGCGGCTGACGGGCCAGCGAGCAGCATCACGCAGCCACCCGCCGGGTAAGCCCCGGTCAGGGTGGCTGCGTGCTGTGTCAGCCAGTGACCACGGCCGCACTGCTGTCGGCAGGCCTGCGCAGGTCGTGCACCTGGGTCTTCTCCTCGAAGCCCGCTGCGCGGTAGGTCGCGATCGCTCCCAGATTGGTGCTCGGGGTGCTCACGAACGCGTGGGAGGCTCCCATCTCCTGCAGGGCTGTGGAGGCGGCCAGACAGATCGCCCGGCCGTGACCTCGCCCTTGGTGGTTGCGGTGCACACCCATCGGCTCGAGCTCGCCGGGGTGCGACCCGGCGGCCCACACGGTGACCATGGCGACGGCACAGTCGTCGACGTCGTACCCGACCAGTGAACGTGCCTGCCGGTATCCCGGGCCCTCGGTCATGGCCTGCCACCGCTGCTGGGTGAAGGTAGTGCGGTCGAAGGCCGAGTGATGCACCGCCAGCCGGTCGGGCAGGTGGTGCGCGTCCACCTCCACCACACGGAGGTGGTGCTCGGGGACCGGGTCCGTCAGGTCGCGGACCAGCGGCGTCCACGCCTCGTCGTCCTGCCATCCGCGCGCCAGCAGCAGGTCGCGCAACGGACCCTCGAAGCGTGCCTCGACCGCTACCTCCCCGACCGGCAGCACGCGTGAGTCCGCGGCGTCCAGGTCGTCGGCGAGGCGGCGCACGAAGTCCTCGTCGTGACGTGCTCGCGGCGCGACAGCGAGACGCAGCAGGTCGGGCTCGTCGAGGAGGCCGACCGCGGCGAGCCGGTCGTCCTCGACCCACACTCGCAGCGAACCTGCCAACCACTCCGCCCCGAACTGGTGGTTCCACCCCAGGTCCCCGACGTGGAGCGACGCCCGGTCGGGGTCGTAGGGCCAGGAGGCGAGCTCCTCGATGATGAATCTCAAGGACTCGACGCCCGGTGTGGTCACCATGTGTCCATCTCATGGTGCGACCGACGATCCTGCAACCCGATTCGGCGAGCTGCGCCGGATCCGGCGAGGTGAGGTGAGGTCGATCTCCACCCCGTGGGCGGGCTCGGTCCGCGGATGGATGAGCGCGGGACTGCATGACCGCTTGCGAGCTCAGGTGGACGGGCGAGTCCGTTGCTGCGTGCTGTGCGGTGACATGGCGACACGCATAGTGGACCCATGACCACGTACGACGAGCAACGCACGGGCCCTGCCGTCGGACGGCTCGACGGGCAGGTGGCGCTGGTGACGGGCGGCAGCCGCGGGATCGGGCTCGCGGCCGCTCGTGGGCTCGGCGAGCTGGGGGCGACCGTGGTGCTGGTCGGCCGGAGCGACGCGTCGGCCGAGGCAGCGGCCGAGGCGCTGGTGGCGGACGGCATCGATGCGGTGGGAGTGGGCTGCGACGTCGGCAGCGCCGAGGACGTGGCCGTCCTGCCCGCGCGTCTGGGTCCGCTGGCCGCCGTGGACGTCCTGGTCTGCGCGGCCGCGGTGATGAGCGAGCGCACCGCCAAGACACTGCGCACCAGCGAGGAGGAGTGGCGTCGTGTCATGGCGGTCGACCTCGACGGGGTCTGGCGGACGATGACCGCATTCGTCCCCGGCATGGTCGAGCGGCGCCACGGACGGGTGATCGCGGTGAGTGCCTGCCTCGGGCGGATGAGCGGTCCGGGCAACGCCGGCGGACTGGCGCCGTACCGCGTGGCGAAGGCCGGAGTCAACGCGCTGGTGCGCAACCTCGCCCACGAGCAGGGCCTGGGTCGACGGGGTGTGCTCGTGGACGCCACCTGCCCCGGCCACTGCCGGACCGACATGGGTGGGCCGGACGCGCCCCGGTCGGCCGAGCAGGGAGCCGACACCGCCGTGTGGCTGGCGGGCCGGGACGCCGACGGCGCGCAGACCGGCGTGCTGTGGGAGGACCGCCGGGTCGTCCCCTGGTAGGTGCTGCGCCCGGCCGGCGACGCCCGTCAGCGGCGGGCGATGCCGTCCAGACGCAATTCGGTGGAGGCATCGGAGTGGGCGGTGCCGCTGTTGAGGTGCTTGTCGCTGATCGTGGCCCCGTTCTTGAGCACGCCGAACAGTGCCATCGCATGACCCCGACCGACGTCGTGGTCGTCCGTGAGCCAGGCGACGAAGTCGGCCGCCTTGCTCTGCGGGGTGAACCCGCGCGCAGCAGCCTCCCGCAGCAGCTCCTCGGGCGTCTTGCCGGTCTTCTTCTCGATCGCGTCGAGATAGGCCTGATAGCTCATCGTGGTCCCTTCGGTCGTGTGCCACCGACGCTAGTCACGCCGACGCGGCACCGCTTCTCCGAAACCGCTGTGCCTGTCACGACGTCTCGGCTCGCCGGTCGCGGCGGTACGAAGCTCGACGCGGCAGATCCGGACACGTCCTCGTCAATCTTTGAGTAGCGTGATGGCCGTGGACGACACTGCACTTCCTCACCCCGAGACGTCGGACAAGTACGGCGACTGGAGGGCCTCGTTCAGCGGCAGCTCGACCACGGGTCTCGTCTGTCGCATGTGCCACGCTCTGGTGGCCCACACAGGAAGCCACCCGCAGCAGCACCTCGCCTGGCACGAGCGGCTTGAGGCGCGGCCGGAGGAGGCGTCTCGCTGATACGGCAGCTATCCACACTCCCTGAGATGCCGGCTCCACTGCTTACTCACGAGGCGCTCTCATGGTGGCGGCGGAGCACTGACAGAGACGCTTTGGACGCGAGCAACTCCGGGCGAGCGGCGCTCAACGCGGCATGAGCGGACGTTTCGGGGCGGTTGTCAGGTGGCCGGTTCGAACGCACCCGGTGGCCGCTGGAAACCGCACGTGACGGCCTCGCCCGCTCCGGTCGTGACGACTACTTCGTATGGGTCGCCGTCGTTGATCCAGACGGACGTACCGCCCTCATACCAGGAAACCATTGGTCTCTCGTCGGGAGCCGAGAAGGTCAGCGTCTGGTCGGGCGCAATCCAGAAGTCCTCACCGAGCGGCTCAGTGAGCACGCAAAGCATCGCCTTCCCGTTGTTCACGATGGAGACGCTCGCCATCCCTCGACCCTAGTGCGACGTCCGCTCATCGGCATGTGTGGATGGCGCGGCAACGCCGATGTGCGGCCCGTGATGGCACGAGCAGGCCAGCCCTCGAATGACCTCGGTGCAGATCTCATCAGCGTTGTCCACAGCCCACTCGCGGACGGCCGTTCGTTGTCGGTGGTCCCTGCTTGAGTGGTCCCATGTACCTGACCGCGACCCTCGACGAGATGACCGAGGCACAGCTCCTCGATCACGCCGACGAGGTGTCGCGCACGCAGCGGAAGTGCGAGGCGCAGGTGCTGCGGATCGCCGCTCAGACAGCCGTGCTCAACAGCCCTGAGACCATCGACCCCGACGTCGCCAGGTTGCCGGGCCGCGAGCGCGTCGTGCGGTTCGGCGGCGTGGGCACCCCGGACGTGGCTGAGTTCGCGGCCGCCGCCCTGGGCGCCCGGCTCGAGATCTCGTCCGGATCGGCCCGCTCGCTGATGGCCGACGCGCTCGACCTGATGATCCGGCTGCCCCAGCTCTGGCGGCGCGTCGAGGCCCTGGAGGTCAAGGCGTCCTACGCGCGCTTCGTCGCCCGGCGCACCCGCAACCTGACGCCGGATCAGGCGTCGTACGTCGACGAGCGCGTCGCTGAGCCGGCGGACGGGCGCATCCCGTGGTCCCGCTTCGAGGACCTCGTGGCCGGCCTCGTCGTGGCCAGCGATCCGGAGGCTGCGGCCGAGGCGGAGCAGGCCAGTGCGCAGCAGCAGGTGGCGAGGCCCACCCGCTCGACGGAGGACGGGATGCGCGGGTTCTTCATCCGTGCGCCGGTCCCCGTCGTCGCCCTGCTCGACGGGCGGGTGCAGTGGATCGCCGACGTCCTCCGGTCCCTCGGTGACACCGACGGGGTGGAAGAACGGCGGGTCAAAGCGGTCGCCGTGCTGGCCGACCCCCACCGAGCCGTCGCCCTCATCGAGGAGTTCGCGCAGTGGCGCGACGGGTCGGGCGAACGTCCCGATGTGGACTGGTCGTCGGTGATGCCGGCGATCACGCTCCACGTGCACACCTACGCCGGGCCCGAGCCCACCGACACTGTTCGCGTCGAGGGCCATGGACCGGTGACCGGGGAATGGGTCCGCCGCCACCTCGGTCCGCACGCACGGTTCACCATCAGGCCGGTCCTCGACATCGCCGGTCAGGCACCGGTCGACGCCTACGAGATCCCCGAGCGACATCGGCAGGCCGTGCACCTGATGACGCCGGCCGACACCTTCCCCTGGGGAGTGAGCACCACCCGCCATCACCAGATCGACCACACGGTGCCCTACCGGCGCGATGGAACCACGGGTCAGTCGAGGGTGGGCAACTACGGTCCGATGTCGGCCTTCCACCATCGGCTCAAGACCCACGGTAAGTGGCAGGTGCATCAGCCCGTCCCGGGGATCTACTTCTGGCGCGACCCGTACGGAGCGACGTACGTCGTCGACCACAGCGGCACCCGGCGCCTGCCGGCGCCTGAACCGCCGAGCCCGGCCGAGCGGGCCGTCGCTCGCGCGCTGTTCGGCCTCGCCGCCTGAGGATCAGGCGGTCACCAGGTGAGCTCGATCTCCACCTCGTTGGAGTCGCCGAGCTCCACCTCGACCTTGAGGTTCACCTCGTCGGGCACGGCGACGGTGATCCGACCACCGTCGCGCGCGAACTCCACGGAGTTGTGCTTCGCGAGCGAGTCGGCCAGGGCGCGCAGACGTGCGGCAGCCTCCTCGCGGGTCATCGTGCGGGTCTCGTCCATCTCGAAGAGGTCCATGGCCAGAACCTAGCCAGCCGGTGGGAATAGCCTGACCGGGTGACCGACCCCAGCCGCCACACCCTCGACGTCCCCGGTGCCACCCTCAGCTACCTCGTCCACGGCGACCTCGGTGCGACGACGCCGGAGTCGCCGCCGCTGGTGCTCGGTGGGTCGCCGATGGACGCGACCGGCTTCGCCAGCCTCGCCGCCCGGATCCGCCATCGCGTGCTGGTGCTGGTCGACCCCCGCAACGTCGGGCAGAGCACGCGTGAGGACGACACAGCCGCCGTGACGCCGGAGCAGCACGCCGAGGACCTGCACGCGGTCGTCGCCGAGCTCGGCGGACCGGTCGACATGTTCACGTCCTCGGGCGCCTCGGTGAACGCGCTGTTCCTCGTCGCCGCCCACCCCGACGACGTACGCCTCCTCGTGGCGCACGAGCCGCCGATGGCCGCGTTGCTCCCCGACGGGGACGCGATCGGCCGCGCGTGCGACGACCTGGTCGAGGCCTACGACCGCGAGGGGATCGGACCCGCGATGGCGAGGTTCATCGCCCTCGTCATGCACCGCGGCGAGTGGACGGGCGACGAGCCCGCACCCGACCCGGCGATGTTCGGGCTCCCCACGACCGACGACGGCTCACGCAACGACGGACTGATGGCCAACATGCGCGGTGAGGGCTGCACCCGCGTCCCCGACCTCGAGGCGGTGCGCAACGCGTCCACCCGCGTCGTGATGGGCGTCGGCCAGGAGTCGGGCGGAGCCGAGGACGGCGAGATCGCGGGTCGAGCGGCCCGCGCCGTCGCGGCCCGGCTCGGCGTCGAGCCGGTGGTGTTCCCCGGTGGGCACAACGGGTTCCTCGGCGGGGAGTACGGCCAGATGGGCCAGCCCGACGAGTTCGCCGCGAAGCTGCGCGAGGTCCTGGCGGAGGCCTGAGGTCACAGGCCGAGCATGCGGCCGATGATCTCCTTCTGGATCTCGGTCGTCCCGCCGTAGATGGTCTGGATCCGCGAGTCGGTGTAGGCCTTCGAGATCGGGTACTCGTTCATGTAGCCGTAGCCGCCGTGCAGCTGCACTCCGGCGTCCACGCAGCGCTTCTGGAGCTCGGTGGTCCACCACTTCGCCATCGAGGCCAGCGCGGTGTCGACCGTCCCGGCGTTGAGCTGGAGCACGCAGTCGTTGATGAAGACGCGGGCGATGTGCGCCTCGGTCGCCATCTCGGCCAGCAGGAAGCGGTTGTGCTGGAACTTCCCGATCGGCTTGCCGAAGGCCTCGCGCTCCTTGGCGTAGGACAGGCACAGGTCCAGCACGTGCTCGATGGCGGCGACCGCGATGACGCCGATCGAGATCCGCTCCTGCGGCAGGTTCTGCATCAGCGAGACGAAGCCCGAGCCGAGCTCGCCGAGGACGTTCTCCTTCGGCACCCGCACGTCGGTGAACGACAGCTCGGCGGTGTCCTGCGCGTGCAGCCCCATCTTGTCCAGGTTGCGGCCGCGCTCGAAGCCCTCCATGCCGCGCTCCACCACCAGCAGCGAGATGCCCTGGTGCCCGGCGTCCGGGTCGGTGCGGGCCACCACGATCACCAGGTCGGACAGGATGCCGTTGCTGATGAAGGTCTTGGAGCCGTTGAGCACGAAGTGGTCGCCGGCGTCGACGGCACTCGTCCGGATGCCCTGCAGGTCGGAGCCGGCGCCCGGCTCGGTCATCGCGATCGCCGAGATCAGCTCGCCGGAGACCAGCCCGGGCAGCCAGCGGGCCTTCTGCGACGGCGTCCCGAGCGAGGAGATGTAGGGGACGATGATGTCGGTGTGCACGGCGAAGCCCGGCCCCGACGCACCCGCCCGGGCGGCCTCCTCGGCCAGCACCATGTTGTAGCGGAAGTCCTTGATCCCCGCGCCGCCGTACTCCTCCTCGACGTCGAAGCACAGCAGCCCGGCCTTGCCGGCCTCCAGCCACACGTCACGGTCGACCACGCCGTCCTTCTCCCACTGGTCGTGGAAGGGGACGACGGAGCGCTCGAAGAAGGCGCGGGCGGTGGCGCGGAAGTCCTCGTGCTCCTGCTCGAGGATGCTGGGGCGGTCAGGCACGGGCTTGCCTTTCGTCGGCGCGGTCATGGGCGTTGAGGGCGTCGAGCATCGACAGCGGACCGAGGTCGCGCAGCCGGTGGCCGTCGGGATAGGTGGCAGCGCGGTGGAAGTAGGGCTCCCGGCGCGGTGGCGCGAAGCGCAGGGCGCGGCCTCGCAGTCGCAGCCCGCGGCGTACGAGCGAGACGAACCAGCGCGGCTGCTCCGGCAGCCCGAGCGCCTCGCGCAGCGGCTCGTCCATCAGTGCGATCGTCACCCGCCTCAGCAGCGGGCGCACCGGCAGCGGAGCGACCGCACGGGCGATCTCGATCGAGGCCTCGGCCAACGCGGTGTTGGCGGGGTCGGGGGCGAAGTGCGTGCGCTCGAAGTCGAGCAGCAGCTGGAGATAGCCGTCGTACGTCGAGGGCAGCCCCTTGATCCCCATCAGCTCGCCGAAGCGGGTGGTCACGCGTTCGATCGCGACCAGCTCGTGCGGGTCGAGCGGGCGCCAGCCGTAGGCCGAGATCCAGCGCACCGGGCCGACGATCGTGGTGGCCAGGACGTAGGCGAGCTCGTCGTCGGGGATGTCGTAGTGGCCGTGGATCTGGTTGAGGCGGCGTACGGCGGCATGACCCCGCTCGGAGTCGATGCCGTCGACCGTCGCCTCCTGCCCGATCAGGATCGTGTCGTCGTAGCGCTTCATCCCGTGCTGCTCGAACTCCGCCGTGCGGTGGAGCAGCCGAGAGATCGACGGCACGCCGTAGTCGCGCATGAAGGCGATCCCGGTGCCCTGGACGTAGTCCCACGGGAACTCGTGGCGCGCGGTCAGTCGGAGGATCTCGTCGTGGTCGGTGCGGGGGTCGAGCGCGCGGATGCGGCGCAGGTTGTCGTAGCGACGCCCACGCTCCTTCAGCCTCCGCGTGATCAGGAGAGCCATTCCTTCACCTGGGCGATGGTGCCCGCCGGGTCGTCGGTGACGGGGGTCAGGGACAGGTTGGTGACGCCGGCCGCGCGGAAGGCCTCGATCCGCTCCCGGACGTAGGACGCCGGGCCGACGAAGTTGCCGGCCTCGAGCCAGTCGGTCGGCACCAGCGCCTCGGCCTCCTTCTTCTTGCCCGAGAGGTAGAGGTCCTGGATCTCGGTCGCTTCCTTCTCGTAGCCGTAGGCGCAGGCGACGTCGTTGTAGAAGTTCTTGCCCTTGGCGCCCATGCCGCCGACGTACAGCGCGAAGAGCGGGCGGGCGAGGTCCAGCAGCGCCTTCGTCTCGGCACCCTCGCCGATCGCCACCATCCCGCCGGTGTTGATCTCCAGCGGGCCGAGGTCGGCGGAGCGCTTCGCCTTCCCGGCCGCGAGCGCGTCGCCCCAGACAAGCCCGGCCTTCTCGGGGTGGAAGAGCATCGGGATCCAGCCGTCGGCGATCGCCGCGGTCTGCTCGACGGACTTCAGGCCGAGGGAGGCGATGTAGATCGGGATCACGTCGCGCTCGGGGTGGGTGAGGATCTTCAGCGGCTTGCCGAGACCGGTGACCGCGCCGTCCTCCTTGGTCAGCGGCAGCTTGATCAGGCCGTCGTTCTCGAGCTTCTCGCGCTTGAGCCCGCGGCGCACGATGTCGATCACCTCGGCGGTGCGGGCGAGCGGCTTGGCGTACGGCACGCCGTGGAAGCCCTCGATGACCTGCGGCCCGCTCGTCCCGAGGCCCAGGATCGCGCGTCCGCCCGACACGTTGTCGAGGCCGGCCGCGGTCTGCAGCAGCGCTCCCGGGGTGCGGGAGTAGACGTTCATGATCCCCGAGCCGATCTCGATGGTCTCGGTCCTGGCCGCGAGGTAGCCCATCAGCGTCGGGGCGTCGAAGCCGTAGGCCTCCGGCACCCAGATGGTGTCGAGCCCGGCCTGCTCGAGGCGGCTCACCTGGTCGGCGGCCTCGCGCGGGTTGCCGGAGTACATGAGCGTCGTCGAGAGCTTCATGGCGCCAACTGTGACACCACTACTGTCACGGTTGCAAGGCGGGGTTCCGCGGGCCGAACACGACGTCGACCCCCGGCGAGAACATCGCGTGGTCGGGCGCCCGGGCGGCCAGGTCGGCGAAGCCGGCGACGGCGAGCAGCTCGTCGTCGACCTCGTCCACGGTCGCGTCGTGCAGCGGCCAGGCGGGGTGCTCGTTGGGCCAGTAGCGCGTGCGGCCGCCCCGGTCGGGCAGGTGCAGTCCCCAGCGCGCGGTGAGGAAGTGCTCCAGCGGACCGGCCTCGATCGGCGGGCCGACGCGCACCGAGATCCGCGACCGCGCGCCCCGCGGGCCCGGCCACCGGCGCGAGCAGGTGTAGGTGACGCGCTCACCCGAGCGCCGACGGTCCATCCGTGACCAGAGGTAGGGCAGCCCCGGCCCCCATCGGGCGGCCAGCACCGGCGCGAGCCGGGACGCGTCAAGGCTGACGAACACCACGCCGCGACGTCCCTGCTCGTCGACGGAGTAGAGCCGGACGTTGGTCTCGTGGAACGACCCGACGTAGGGAAGCCCGGGACCGCGGCCCAGGCCGATGCCCTGCATCCAGAACGGGATCAGGCCGACGTAGGTGCGGCCCTCGAAGGTGTCGGGGCGGGTGCCGGGCGGGAGGTGCGGCGCCACCTGCTCCGGCCGCACCGCCCAGTGCAGGAACGTGAGCTCCTCCCAGCGCTGGGTGAAGACCGTGCGACCGGCGTCCCGTGGGGAGGTCGGGGTGATCGGCTCGGCCTCGATCTCGCTCAGCCCTTCCCGTGCCAGGAGTCCCAGAGCGCGGCGTACGAACCACCGGCCTCGACCAGCTCGTCGTGCGAGCCGAACTCGCTGATCACCCCGTCCTCGACCACCGCGACGCGGTCGGCGTCGTGGGCGGAGAAGAGGCGGTGGGCGATGGCGATCACCGTACGCCCGTGGAGCACGGCGGCGAGCGAGCGCTCGAGGTGGCGGGCCGCGCGGGGGTCGATCAGCGAGGTTGCCTCGTCGAGGACCAGCGTGTGCGGGTCGGCGAGCACCAGCCGCGCGAGCGCGATCTGCTGGGCGTGGGCGGCCGTCACGGCGCGCCCGCCCGAGCCGATCACCGTGTCGAGCCCGTCCGGCAGCGCGGAGACCCACTCCTGGGCGTCGACCGCGGCGATCGCGGCGTGCACGTCCGCGTCGGTGGCCGACGGCCGCGCGAGGATCAGGTTCTCGCGCAGGGTGCCGACGAAGACGTGGTGCTCCTGCGTCACGAGCGCGACGTGCCCGCGCAGGTCACCGAGCGGCAGCTCGACCAGGCCGACGTCGCCGACGGTGACCGAGCCGGAGCGGGGCGGGTGGATCCCGGCCAGCAGCCGGCCGAGGGTCGACTTCCCGGCCCCGGACGGGCCGACCATCGCGATCCGCTCGCCGACCCCGACGTCGAGGTCGACGCCGTGGAGGACGTCGCGCCCCTCGACGTACGCGAACCGCACGTCCTCGGCGTCGAGCTTCTCCGACGACGGCACCCGACCGCTGACCTCGCGGTCGTCGGGCACCTGCGCGACCCCGAGCAGGCGCGACAGCGCCGCCGCGCCGAGCTGGAGCTCGTCGAGGATCGAGACGATGCGGTCGACCGGGTCGATCAGCATCTGCACGTAGAGCGTCGCGGTCGTGACCTCGGCCAGCGAGACCGAGCCCTGCGTGTAGAGGTAGCCGCCGAAGAGCAGGGTGCCGACGACCGGCAGGAGGTAGCTCAGCTCCATGCTCGGGAAGAAGACGGTGCGCAGGTGCAGCGTGTAGCGCTCGGCCTTGAACGACCGGGTGCAGTCGTCGTCGCCCATCTCGATCCGCTTGGTCCCCAGCCCGAGCGCCTCGACGGTGCGCGAGCCCTCGACCGTCTCGGACAGCGTCGTGGTGATCTGGGAGTAGGACGCGGTCTCGGCGAGGTAGCCGTCCTTGGCGCGGGCGAGATACCACCGCAGCCCGATGACCAGCGGCGGCAGGGCGAGCAGGCAGGGCAGCGCGACCCACCAGCCGACGCTGAGCGCGGCGCCGAACGTCAGCACCGCCGAGACGACCGCGATGGTCCACTCGGGCAGCGCCCAGCGCACGGACCAGCCGAGCCGGTCGATGTCGGAGCCGGTGCGGGTCAGCAGGTCGCCGGAGCCCGCGGCCTCGACGGTGCCGACCGGCAGCGCCAGCGTGTTGGCCACGAAGTCCTCGCGCAGCTCGGCGAGCACGAGCTCGCCCATCACCTGCGAGCGGTAGCGCGCATAGCGCGTCAGCACCGACTGCGCGACCAGGAAGACGGCGAGCAGGACCACGATGCGGTCGACGTGGGCGCGGGTGGTGCCCTCCTCGACAGCCTGCACGAGGTCGCCGAGGAGGCGCGGCGCCGCCAGCGCGGTGAGCGCCGCGAGCACGTGCAGCCCGAGCGCGGTGTAGAGCAGGCGCGGGTGGCGGCGAGCCACCTGCCCGACGTAGCGGCGCACGGCGCGGCCGTCGGCGATGGGCAGCCTGGTGGTCACGCTCATGCGCGTACTCGCTTCGCTCCGTGCGCGCACGAGGCACACAACGCACTGTGCTGGATGACTCGCTCGCTTCGCGCGCTCATGCGGGGACCTCCACGTCGCGCACCACGACGGTGCGGTACGCCGCACTGTCGACCAGCAGGTCGGCGTGGCTGCCCACCGCGGCGATCCGGCCGTCGACCAGGAACGCCACCTCGTCGACCGCGTCGAGCAGGAGCGGGCTGACGGTCGTCACCACCGTGGTGCGGCCGTCGCGGTGGGCGCGCAGCCGGGCCGCGATGCGGGCCTCGGTGTGGGCGTCGACGGCACTGGTGGGCTCGACCAGCACCAGGATCTCCGGGTCCGCGGCGAGCGCCCGCGCGAGCACCAGCCGCTGGCGCTGGCCGCCGGAGAAGGAGCGGCCCTTCTCGGTGACGACGGTGTCGAGCCCGTCGGGCAGCGCCTCGAGGATGTCCTCCGCCGACGCGGTGACCAGGGCCTTCTCGACGTCGCCGGTGCCGCGCTCGTCGAGGCGGTCGGCGAGCCGGCCCGCGAACAGGGCGGCGCCGGTGTCGGAGACCATGATCCGCTCGCGGACCACGGCGTGGGGGAGAGCGGTGAGCGGCACCCCGCCGAGAGTGACCTCGTCGTCCTGCTCGGCCGCGCACAGGCCCAGCCGGTCGGCCAGCAGAGCGGAGTCGTCAGGCTGCTCGGAGACGATCGCCGTGACGATCCCGGGGCGGACGTGGAGGCCCGACCGGGCGTCGACGAGCGCCGATCCGGGCGCCGGCGTGGCGGCGGGGGAGGTCGGCTCGACCACGTCCGGCGTCAGGGCGAGCACCCGGCACACCCGGCCGGCCGCGACGCGGGCGCGGATCAGCTTGTTGGCGAACTCGGTCGCCGTACGCAGCGGGAGCATCAGGAAGGCGGAGTAGCCGTAGAAGGCGACCAGCTCGCCCGCCGTGATGTCGCCGGAGACCGCGGACCGGGCTCCGAGCCAGACCACCAGGACGACGAAGATGCCGGGCAGGAACACCTGGAGCGCGTCGAGCACCGACTGGAGCTTGGCGACGTTGACGGCCGCGGTGCGGGTGGCCTGGGACTCGCGGCGGTAGCGGTCGAGGAACACCCCCTCGCCCCCGATCCCGCGCAGCACCCGCAGCCCGCCGACGATGTCGGTGCCGGTGTTGGACAGGTCGGAGCGCATCTGGCGTTCGGTGGCGCTGCGGGCCTGGAGCGGCTTGAGGATCGGGCCCATCACCAGCAGCAGCAGCGGGACCCCGAGCAGCACCAGCAGGCCCAGCTCCACCGAGGTGCTGAGCAGGATCGCGGAGACGAGGAGGAAGGACACGATCGCGCCGGCGAAGCGGGCGGTCACGTCCATCGAGTTGCCGATGTGGTCGAGGTCGGTGGTGCCGATCGCGATGACCTCGCCGGTGCTGACCTTCCGGGGCAGCGAGCCACCGAGGCGCACGGACTGCCGGGTGGTGAGCTGCACGACGCGGTAGGAGGCGGTGAGCCAGTTGGTCACCGCGAACCGGTGGCGCATGATCCCGGTGACCGCCTGCAGGAGCCCGATCGCGAGCATCACGCCGGCCCACAGCACCAGCTGCTGCTGGTCCTTGGCCGCGACGCCGCGGTCGATCGCGCGGCCGAGCACGGCGGGCATCACGGCTTGGCAGGACATCCACACGATGCCGAACGCCATGCCGCCGGCCAGGGTCTGCCACTGCCCGCGCGCCAGCCACCAGAGGAAACGTCCCGCGCTGCGATGGTCGGCGGTGCCGGGGTCGGGGACGGGGAGCTGACGCACTCGTCCAAGGGTACGGACGCGCGGCCCGCGCGAGCGAATCCTTTTCGTCGGGTCAGGCCGTCACGAAGGATTCTCCGGCGAGGACGTCGCGCACCGGTGAGGACGACGCGTCGACACCCAGCAGTGTCGCCGCCACGAACTCGGCGGCGTAGCGCTCGAAGCGCGCCCCGTGGCGCAGCATCGCGTGCTTGCCGCCTGGCACGGAGACGTAGCCGACGCGGGCGGTTCGCGCGAGGCGGCGGGCCACCGTCGCAGCGTTCTGCGGCGAGGCGATCCGGTCGTCGGTGCCGTGCACGAACAGCACGGAGCGGCCCTGCAGGTCGGCGTCGTCGGTGGGGTAGAGCCACGCGTTGAGCGCGACCGCGCAGGTGACGCGGGGTCGATCGGCCGCGAGCAGCGCCGCGCGGCCGCCCAAGGAGTGGCCGACGAGGGCGACCGGCAGGTCGCCGAACCGCTCCGCGAGCTGCTCGAGGGCCCACGCGACGTCCATCACCGGTGTCGTCGACGAGTCCCACCCGCGGTGCGAGTTGAGGAGGCGGAACACGGCCAGGCGTCCGCGGCCCGCGCGGGCGATCCGACGGGCGACCGGGACCATCCGCAGGACCGACAGCTGCGCCGGGCTCACCATGGCCGACTCGCCTCGGCTCGCGCCTCCGTGGAGGACCAGCACGACACCCTCGGGGTCGCGGGGGACGCGGGTGGCGACGAGCCGGGCGCGCGACATCAGCGCCCCAGGTCCGCGACGACCTCGGCACCCGGCAGGTCCGCCAGGACGGGGCCGGGCACCAGCAGCTTGGAGCGACGCACGCCCGAGCCGAGGATCACCACGGGCTCGGCCAGCAGCCGCTCGTCGACCAGCAGGCGCCACCCGCCGGGCAGCCCGACCGGCGTGATCCCGCCGTACTCCATCCCGGACTCCTCGACCGCGCGCTCCATGGACAGGAAGGTCGCCTTGCGGACGTCGATCAGCTTGCGCACGAGGCTGTTGACGTCGGCGCGGGTGTCGGCGCGCACGACGCAGGCCGCGATCCGCTCCTCGCCGGCGCGCGCCCCGACGACCACGACGCAGTTGCCGGAGGCGGCGAGCGGCAGGTCGTACTCCGCCGTCATCGCCGCGGTGTCCGCGAGCTCCGGGTCGATCTCGACCACCGCCACCTGGTCGGCCTGCGGCCATGCGGCGAGGAGTCCGGCGACCGGAGGGGCCACGAGGTCGAGGTGGTCGAGCACCGGCAGGGACTCGAGGGCAGGGAAGCTCGGCAGCGTCACGCGACCATCATGTGCCATTCACCAAGGGGTCGCCGTCTCGTCGTGGATGCCCGCCACCGTGGGCGCATGACGGTGACCTGGCAGGTCCCACTCCGCGACCGGACCCCGAGCCTGGTCGTCACCCCGGCGATCGTCGGGCACCGCGGGGCCAGCGGCCACCGCCCCGAGCACACCCTCGACGCCTACCGTACGGCGATCCGCATGGGCGTCGACGACATCGAGGTCGACCTCGTCTCCTCCCGGGACGGGGTGCTCGTCGCGCGGCACGAGTCGGAGCTCAGCGGCACCACCGACGTCACCGAGCACCTCGAGTTCGCCGACCGGCGCAGCACCCGCTGCATCGACGGGCACAAGGTCACCGGCTGGTTCACCGAGGACTTCACCCTGGCCGAGCTGAAGACCCTCACCGCGCGGGAGCGCCTGCCCGCGACGCGACCGGGCAACACGGCCTACAACGGTCGCGAGGGGATCGCCACCCTGACCGAGGTCCTCGCGATGGCGCACGCCGAGTCGATGCGCCGCGGCCGCACCGTCGGCGTCATGATCGAGCTCAAGCACGCGGCCTACTTCGACTCCCTCGGCCTGCCGCTCGACGTTCCCCTGCTCGCCGCCCTCCACCGCCACGGCCTCGACCGCCCGTGGGCACGCATCAGCCTGATGTCCTTCGAGGCGCCGATCCTGCAGCGGCTGGCGATGCGCACGAGGCTGCCGATCATCCAGCTGCTCGAGGCGGGCGACTCGCACGCCGAGATGTGCACCCGCGAGGGGCTGGCCAGGATCGACGAGTACGCCGACGGCATCGGTCCGCACAAGGGTCTGGTGCTGCCCCGGGACGGCGTGGGCGCGATCGGCGAGCCGTCGAGCCTGGTCCGCGACGCCCACCGCCTCTGGCTGACCGTGCACGTCTGGACGGTGCGGGCCGAGAACCGCTTCCTGCCGACCAACCTGCGGCGGGGGGACGCGCCCGACGCCCCCGGCGACATGGCCGGCGAGGTGCGGGCACTGCTCGACGTGGGGGTGGACGGGGTCATCACCGACCACCCCGAGCGGGCGCTCGCGACGGCTCGCGAGCTCGACCTGTGACGGCACGTCGCCGACCGGACCACCCAGCGAGGCGATGACCGGGGGCCGCGACGTGTGGTAGCCATCACGCATGAGCCAGGCTCCGGCGGTGACACCCGTGGACGCGCGGGCGCCGCTCGTCCTCGTGGTCGACGACGACGCGGCCATCCGCACGGTCGTGCGCTGGCAGCTCGACCACGCGGGCTACCGCGTCGTCGAGGCCGAGGACGGCACCTACGCGCTGCGCAGCATCCGCGACGACCACCCCTCGCTGGTGGTGCTCGACCTCTCGCTGCCGCGGCTCGGCGGCCTCGACGTCATCCGCTCCGTGCGGGGCGGACGGGTCGGCCGGTCCGACACCCCGATCATCGTGCTGTCAGGGCGCAGCGGTGAGGACGACCGGATCGTCGGGCTCGACCTCGGCGCCGACGACTACCTGGTCAAGCCGTTCTCGCCCGGCGAGCTCGCGGCTCGCGTCCGGTCGGTGCTGCGCCGCAGCTCGCCGGAGCTGGCCGGCGAGGCGATCGAGGTGGGCCCGCTCCGCATCGAGCCGGCGAGCAGGCGGGTGCGGCGCGACGGCACCGAGGTGGAGCTCACGCCCAAGGAGTTCGACCTCCTGGCCTTCCTCGCCACGCACCCGCGGGTCGTCTTCAGTCGCAGCCAGCTCGTCGACCGGGTCTGGAACTCGTCCTCGGAGTGGCTGGGCGAGGCCACCGTCACCGAGCACGTGCACCGGCTGAGGCTCAAGCTGGAGGAGGACCCGTCACGCCCGCGGATCCTGCGGACCGTGCGCGGGGTCGGCTACCACCTCGTGGACGAGCCGTGAGCACCGCGACCGGCCTGCCCGACTCGCAGACCGACGCCCGTGAGCTGCTCGACGGGCAGACCGAGGTGCTCGAGCTGATCGCGAACGCGGCGCCCCTGCCCGACGTGCTGGCCGGCATCATCGGCTCGCTGGAGCACCTCATGCCGGGCGCCCGCTGCTCGGTGCTCCTGCTCGACCGCGAGCGCCGCACGCTGCACCACGGCGCCGCGCCGAGCCTGCCCGGCGACTACGTCGCGGCCATCGACGGGATGCCCATCGGGGAGGCGGCCGGCTCGTGCGGTACGGCGGCGACCCTCAACGTCGCCGTCGTCGCCCGCGACGTCCTCACCGACGTCAGGTGGACCGACTACCGGGCGCTGGCCACGGCCGCCGGTCTCCGCAGCTGCTGGTCGACCCCGATCGAGGGCCGCGACGGGCAGCCGGTCGGCACGTTCGCGGTCTACCACGCGCGACCCCACCGCCCGGACCGGCGCGAACAGCTGCTCGTCGACCGGTTCAGCCACCTCGCCTCGGTCGCCATCGGCCACGCCCACCTGCTCGAGGAGCGCCAGGCGCGGCAGGAGGCCGAGACCGCCCGGCGGACGGCCGAGGAGCTGTCCCACGCGAAGTCGGAGCTGCTCGCGACGGTCGGCCACGAGGCACGCACGCCCATCCAGGCGATCGTCGGCTTCGCCGAGCTGTTGGCGACCATCGACCTCGACGAGGCCCGGCGCCGCGAGGCGCTCGACCACATCAGCGCGGCGGCCGGCCACGTGATGGACCTGCTCGCCGACGTCCTCGACCTCAGTCGCATCGAGGCCAACGCCCTGCCGCTGGCGCTGGAGCCGGTCCGGCTCCGGGAGGTCGTCGCCGAGGTGTTCGGCCTCCTCTCGGCGCGTGCGCAGCAGCGGTCCGTCACCCTCGTGCACCACGTCGAGGACGAGGTGGTGCTGAGCGACCCGCGCCGACTGCGCCAGGTGCTGCTCAACCTGGTCGCCAACTCGCTGCGCCACGGTCGCTCCGGTGGTCGCGTCGAGGTGAGCTGCCGCCTGGCGCAGCCAGGCACCGTGCTCGTCCTGATCGAGGACGACGGGCCCGGCATCCCCGCCGACCTGCTCCCGAGGATCTTCACGCCCTACGCCCGCGCGGCCTCGACCGGGGACGGCGCCGGCGCGACCGAGGAGAGCATCGGCCTCGGCCTCGCGCTGGCCCGGGGACTGGCCCAGGCGATGGGCGGCGACCTGTCCGTGGGCGGCACCGGCCCCGGGGGCACGGCGATGCACCTGGGCCTGCGCGACGCGGGTCTCGTCCCGCGCTGACCGCGCTCAGTCCTCGCTGGCCGCCCAGCCGGTGACCTTGACGATGCGGCACACCAGCACCCGGTGGAAGGGCTTGTCGGCATACTGCGGCACGGTCCGGGCGAGCCGGTCCGCGAGCTCCTCCGCCAGCGCGTCGGACGGGTCGGGGACGTGGCGGCACTCGGCCCGCACCCACCACAGCCGTGTCCAGTCCTCGGCGTCCCAGTGCTCGACGAGCAGCGAGCCGCGCGGGTCGGCGGCGAGGTTGTCCTCGCGCTGGAGCCGGGACGAGGCCTTCGGCTTGACCGTGTCGATCGGCACCCCGACGTGGCCGTCGTCGCTGACGGCGTAGACCACCGGCGTGGGGTCCGGCCCGCGCTCGGGGTGCAGGGTGGCGAACACGCCGTGGACGTGCTCGGCGAGCCGGGACCGCGATGTTGCCTCGTCGAGCCGCATGTCTCCCACCCTCCCCGACGAACCGCCCGGGGACAATCACGTGTTCCTCAACGCTGGTCGGAGCGACTTGACCCCCGGGTCGCGGCCGGTCAGGTTGGCCGGATGAACCTCGCCAGCTGGGTCGAGCGTCACGGGCGGAGGCTGCGCGACCGGCCGGCGCTGGCGTCGGGCCGCGACGTGCACGCGACCTGGTCGGAGCTCGCGGCGCGGGTCGCCGCGGTCGCCGGCGGGCTGCGCGCGGACTGCGGGCTCGAGCCGGGCGACCGGGTGGCGATCGTGATGGACAACCGGGCGGAGTACCTCGAGGCGCAGTACGCCGCATGGCACGCCGGCCTCGTCGCCGTCCCCGTCAACGCGCGGCTCCACCGCGACGAGGTCGCCTTCGTCCTCGAGCACAGCGGAGCCCGGGTCGTGGTCACCGACGCGGCGCACGCGCCGGACGTGAGTGCCCTCGAGGAGCGGTTGGAGACGGTGGAGCGGGTCGTCGTGGTGCCGGGCCCCGACTGGGACGGGCTGCTCTCGGCGGCGCCCGTCGCCCTGACCGACCGGGGTGCCGACGACGCGGCCTGGCTCTTCTACACCAGCGGGACCACCGGCCGCCCGAAGGGCGCGACGCTCACCCACGGCAACCTGCTGATGGCCTCGCTGAGCTACTACGCCGACATCGACCCGGTCGCCGCGACCGACAGCGTCCTGCACGCCGCCCCGCTCTCGCACGGCTCCGGCCTGTACGGGCTGCCGCACGTCGCCCGCGGGGCGGTGAGCGTCTTCCCGCCGCCCGGGCCGCTGGGCGGTGCGACGCTGCTGTCGCTGCTCGCGCGCTGGCCCGGGATGTCGTTCTTCGCCGCGCCGATCATGGTCAAGCGCCTCACGGCCGACGCCGCGCTCGCCGGCGCCGACCTGACCGGGCTCAGGACGATCATCTACGGCGGCGCGCCGATGTACCTCGCCGACCTCGAGCAGGCGCTGGCCACCTTCGGGCCCCGCCTCGCCCAGATCTACGGGCAGGGGGAGACGCCGATGACGATCACCGGCCTGTCGAAGACCGACCACGCCGACACCGACCACCCCCGGTGGCGCCAGCGCATGCAGGGCGTCGGCTTCCCCCGCACCGACGTGGAGGTGCGGGTCGTCGACGACGCCGACCGTGCCCTGCCGCCGGGGGAGCCCGGTGAGGTCGTCGTCCGCGGCGGCGTGGTGATGGCGGGCTACTGGGGGCAGCCCGAGGAGACGGCGGAGACCCTGCGCGGCGGCTGGCTGCACACCGGCGACGTCGGCAGCCTCGACGAGGACGGGTTCCTCACGCTCCACGACCGGTCGAAGGACCTCGTCATCAGCGGGGGCATGAACATCTATCCGCGCGAGGTCGAGGAGGCGCTGCTGACCCACCCCCACGTCGAGGCGGTCGCCGTCGTCGGCCGGCCCGACCCCGAGTGGGGAGAGGCGGTGGTCGCCTTCGTCGTCACCGACGGCACCGAGCCGCCCACCGCCGAGCTCGACCGCGCCTGCCTCGACCGCATCGCCCGCTTCAAGCGGCCGAAGGACTACCACTTCGTCGAGTCCCTGCCGACCAACAACTACGGCAAGGTGCTCAAGCGCGAGCTGCGTGACCGGCTCGGCGGACGGCCGCCCGAGCAGCGTTGAGGAAACCATGAGCACGGGCTCCCTTGCGGGTCGCGCCGCGGCGGCGGTCAGATACCCACCAAGGGCCTGAGCTGCCGACGACCCCGTCCGCCGGCCGACGCGGGCCACGGTCGCTCACGAGGAGAAGTCGCCGATGAAGCTCGCTCTGTACCTGCCCACCTTCCGCAACCACGTGAGCGTCCAGGAGCTCGCCGACCTGACGGACCTCGCCGAGGAGCTCGACTTCGACTCCGTCTGGACGCTCGACCGGGTGATCGTGCCGGAGGCCTCCGACCGCAACGAGATGGAGTACTCCTTCGGGATGATGAAGGAGTTCCCCAAGCAGCTGCCGGTCGCGTCGAACGGCCAGTGGTTCCAGGGCTGGCCGCTGCTGCCGTGGCTGGCGGCCCGCACCGAGAAGGTCCGCATCGGCATGAGCATCACCGACACGCCGTACCGCTCCCCGGGCGTCTTCGCCGCCGAGTGCGCGACCATCGACCACCTCTCGGGCGGCCGCCTCAACGTCGGGGTCGGCGCCGGCTGGATGCCCGAGGAGTTCGCCGCGGCGAGCGCCACCCACCTCTTCCCCCGGCGGCACGCACACGTGCGCGAGACGATCGAGATCTGCCAGGGCATCTGGACCAACGAGACCTTCGAGTACCACGGCGAGTTCGCCGACTTCGAGCCGTCGGGCTTCGGCCACAAGCCGCTGCAGGACCCGCACCCGCCGATCTACTTCAGCGGGCTGCGCGACCCGAAGCGCTCGGCCAACCGGGTCGCGAAGTACGGCCTCGCCGGCTGGATCGGCATCCAGGACACCCCGCGCGAGCTGACCGAGTGGCGCACCGCGATCGCGGGCGAGCTCGAGCAGCTCGGCAAGTCGATCGACGACCTCGACATGTGCAGCATGATCTGGTTCACCATCACCGACGTGGACGTCGACCAGACCGACAACGGCAAGGGCTCCAACATCCTGGTCGGCAGCGAGCGGCAGATCGTCGACAAGCTCAAGGAGTACGAGGAGGCCGGACTGACCATGCCGCTGTTGTGGCCGCCCTTCGCCGACGTCCCGGTGTCGAAGACCATCGACGACCTGAAGCGGCTGAAGAACGACATCATGCCGAAGGTCGAGGCCGCCTAGGACTCGTCGCGGTCCCGCTCGGCCGACTCGATGTCGGCGTCGAGCTGGGCGTCACGGTCACGGGTGTAGGAGTCGGGCTGCGCCCACATCGGGTCGGCGGCGTACGTCACCTCCGGCTCGGGTCGCGAACGGCGCCCGGTCAGGGCGACCGCCAGCAGGCCGGCGAGGCCGGCGGCGAGCCACGGCAGCGGCAGGAACCAGCGCAGGTCGCTGCTGTCGATCGCGTCGGACTCGAACAGCGCCCAGATCGTGGCCAGGCCGAGGAACGCGACGCCCATCACGAGGTGCCCGACGTTCACGGGGTGGCGACCGCTCTGGTCGTCGGTGCCGACGGGGCTGTCGACGGGGGTGCTGGAGTAGGTGCTCATGGCTGTCCTCACTTCTCGCGGACGGTGACCTGGCCGACGCCGAGGTCGATGATGATGTTCATGTCGGGGACCTGGTCGCCGCCGTCGACGGAGCCCTGCTGGCTGACGTCCAGCCCGTCGCTGCTCCGGCCGAACACGGCCACGTCGCCCACCCCGGTCGAGGCGTCGACCGTGACGTCCATGCCCTCGGGCACGACCACCTCGACGTCGCCGATGCCGGCGTCGATGGTGATCTCGCGGTCGTCGAGGCCCTCGACGTCGGTGACGCCGGAGAGGTCGACGGTGAACTCACCGGCACCGAAGTCGTAGGCGTCGCGGACCTGCGACGAGCTGGTCGGGGTGTGCAGGACGCGCTCGCTCTCGAAGTTGTCGCTCGCCGTGCCGACCAGCGTCGCCAGGACGGTGAGGAGGCCGATGAAGATCAGCCCGCCCGCCCGGCCCCAGAAGGCGCCGAGGAGGAGCATCGCGCCAGTGAGCGCCATCGCCAGCGCGGGATAGGCCGCGGCGGGCACCGCGGTGCCGGAGACGTCGATCAGGCCGAGCGTGCCGATGCCGGTCGCGATCAGCGCGAGGGTGAACCAGAACAGGATCGGGCCACGGCGGCGCGGGTTGCGCGGCTTGACGTAGGTCTGCGCCTGCGGCGGCTGCCACCCCTGGTAGGTCTGCTCGTAGGTCTGGGTGGACCCGTAGCCCTGGTAGGGCTGGTACGGCGCCTGGTGGCCCCCGGAGGGACTCTCACCGGTCGCCGGCTCCTCGGCCGTGGTGCCGGCCTCGGTGCGGACCGCCTGGCTCTGCGCGAACGCCTGGCTCTGCCACGGCGGGGTCGGGGACGAATAGCTCGTCGGCCGCTGCGACCGCTCCTGCTTGCGGTTGAGGAACCACACGACCAGCAGCCCGACGATCACCAGCGGCCAGGGGAACCAGAAGGCGCCGGCGAAGTCACCGACGGCGGCGATCGCCGCCAGCACGCCGGCCCCGAGGAGCGCGATGTTGCGGTTGCGGTCGTCCAGCCCGAGCGGCTGGGCGGGGGAACCCTCCTCCGGTGCGAGCAGCCACACGGCGCCGTACAGCAGGAGTCCGGCACCGCCGAAGAACACCAGCACCACCAGCGCGACCCGCACGATGATGGGGTCGATGTCGAGGTGGCGGGCGAGGCCGCCGCCGACGCCGGCGATGTGCCGGTCGTCGACCGCGCGGCGCAGCCGGCCCAGCTCGAGGACCTCGTTGCGCGAGGTGCGCGGGCCCTGCTGGCCCGCGGGCTCCTGGGCGTCGGTGGGCCCCGGCTCGTACGGCGGGGGCGGGGAGGTGTTCGTCATGGCCCCAACTCAACGCCACCCACGCGGTCCGCACCATCGGGGACGACCCTGATCCTGCGGCGCCATCGTCCGCGCGCCCTCAGGGTCTGGTCGGGGTCAGTCCTCATGGTGAGGCACCCGCCGGCCTGCGACGATGGAGCCACGATGAGCAGCTTCACGTCCCCGACCCCCGCCAGCGGCACGGCCCCCCGGCCCTACCGGCGGGCCGCCCGCGACACGGAGTCACCGATCGCCGGTGGCGTGGCCGGTGGCCTGGCCCGGCACCTCGGCGTGCCCGTCCTCTGGGTGCGCGTCGCGTTCGTCGCGCTCACCTTCCTCAACGGTGTCGGCATCATGTTCTACGCCGGACTGTGGATCTTCCTGCCCAGCGACTCCCACTTCGAGCGGGCGGCTCCCGGCCTCGAGAGCGCCACCCGCACGGGCAAGCGCCAGCGGCGCGGCTCGCGGCTGCGCGACGCCGGGCCGGTGATCGCCATCGGAGCCCTGCTGCTCGGCGCCGTCCTCGGGTTCCAGGCCGCCTTCGGCCAGGGCGCCCTCTTCTGGCCGGTCGTCATCGCCATCGCCGGGATCGCGCTGCTGTGGCGCCAGGCCGACGAGGCGCAGCGCGAGCGCTGGCTCGACACGACCGGGCGGATCGACCCGCTGCGCGCCGTGTTCGGCGACGGCGGCTGGGCGGCGTACTTCCGCGTCTTCGCCGGCCTCTCGCTGGTCGTGACGGCCCTGGTCCTGTTCGCCGTGTGGTCGGGCTCCTTCCGGTTCGCCGGTCCGGTGATCGTCGCCGGCCTGCTCGGCGTGGCCGGGCTGGCGATCGTGGTCGGCCCGTGGGCCGTGCGCCTGGTGCACGACCTGGGGGCCGAGCGCGCGGAGCGCGTGCGCACGCAGGAGCGGGCCGACATGGCGGCCCACCTCCACGACTCGGTGCTCCAGACCCTCGCCCTGATCCAGAAGAACTCCGGCGACGCCGCCATGGTCGCCCGGCTGGCCCGCTCGCAGGAGCGCGAGCTGCGCGGCTGGCTGTTCGAGTCCGTCGGCACCGACGCCACCGTCGCCGGCGAGCTCCGTGCCCACGCGGCGGTCGTCGAGGACACCTACGGCCTCGTCGTCGACGTGGTGGCCGTCGGCGACCTGGACATGACCGAGGCGCTCAAGCCGATCACCGACGCCACCCGTGAGGCGCTGACCAACGCCGCCAAGCACGCGGGCGTCGCGCGCATCGACGTCTACGCCGAGGTGACGCCCGGCGCCGTCGACGTCTTCGTCCGCGACCGCGGTGCCGGCTTCGACCCGGACGGTGTCGCGGAGGACCGCCAGGGCGTCCGTGGCAGCATCATCGACCGGATGGCCCGCCACGGTGGGAGCAGCGAGATCCGCTCCGCGCCGGGCGAGGGCACCGAGGTGCGGCTCCACCTGCCGCTCAAGAACGAGGAGAAGTGATGACGGACTCACCCGCCACCCCGCCCGCCCCCCGCCCCGTCCGGGTCGTCATCGTCGACGACCACGCGATGTTCCGTGCCGGGGTGCGCGCCGAGCTCACCAGCGCCGGCGCCGGGATCGTCGACATCGTCGCCGAGGCCGCCGACGTCGACTCCGCGGTCGCGATCGTGCGTGAGCAGCAGCCGCACGTCGTGCTCCTCGACGTCCATCTGCCCGGCGGTGGCGGCGCCGAGGTCATGCGTCGCACCCCTCACCCCGATGCCCGCTACCTCGCGCTCTCGGTCAGCGACGCCGCCGAGGACGTGATCGGCACCATCCGCGGTGGCGCCCGCGGCTACGTCACCAAGACCATCACCGGCCCCGAGCTGGTCGACGCGATCGCCCGCGTCGCCGACGGGGACGCCGTGTTCTCGCCGCGCCTGGCGGGCTTCGTGCTGGACGCCTTCGCGGGCTCGATCGACGTGGCGGCCGTCGACGAGGACCTCGACCGCCTGACCGAGCGCGAGCGCGAGGTGATGCGCCTGATCGCCCGCGGCTACGCCTACAAGGAGGTCGCCAAGGAGCTGTTCATCTCGGTCAAGACCGTCGAGACCCACATGTCCTCGACCCTGCGCAAGCTCCAGCTCTCGAGCCGGCACGAGCTGACGCGGTGGGCCTCGGACCGGCGCCTGCTCTGACGGATCGCCACCACCGGACCCGGACCACTGGGGTGGGTCGCGGTTGACATCGACCGCCCGACCGGGTGGGGTCGGGGAATGTCTGACACCGCCACTGCCCAGGATCGCGCCGAGGACGACGGTGGCCTCAAGCGGTCCATCACCGGTCGCCTGCTCTTCTTCTACGTGCTGGGGGACGTGCTCGGTTCGGGCATCTACGTCCTCATCGGCTCGGTCGCCGGCGAGGTGGGCGGGGCCTTCTGGGCCGCCTTCGCGGTCGGCGTGACCGTTGCCGGGTTCACCGGCCTCGCCTACGCCGAGCTCGCCACGAAGTACCCCCAGGCGGCCGGCGCCTCGCTCTACGTCAACAAGGCCTTCGGCAAGAAGCCCCTGACGTTCCTGACCACGGTGCTCTACCTCTCGGCCACCTTCGCCGCCGCCGGGTCGCTGGCCGCCGGCTTCTCGCAGTATGTCGCAGAGGTCTGGGACGCGCCGCCGGCGCTGCTGGTGATGATCGCGTTCATCATCCTGCTGGCCGTGCTCAACTTCATCGGCATCACCGAGTCGGTGGTCGCCAACATGGTGATGACCTTCGTGGAGGTCACCGGCCTGGTGATCGTGATGATCATCGGCATCATCTACGTCGGGCAGGGCAAGGCCGACTTCTCGGTGCTCACCGACTTCTCCACCGACGACAACATCATCTTCGCCATCGTGGCCGGTGTCGCGCTGTCGTTCTTCGCCATGACCGGCTTCGAGAACGTCGCGAACGTCGCCGAGGAGACCGTCGACCCCCACAAGAACTTCCCGATCGCGCTGATCGGCGGCATGGCCACGGCCGGCGTCATCTACGTCCTGGTGTCCATGGCGGCGGCCCTGACGGTCCCCGTCGGCACGCTCGCCGACTCCGACGCCGCGCTCCTCGAGGTCGTCAAGGCCGGCATCCTGCCGCTCTCGGTGAGCGTGATGACGCTTGTCTTCGCGATCATCGCGATGGTCGCCATCACCAACACCACGCTCGTGCAGGTCGTCACGCAGTCGCGCATCCTCTACGGCATGGCCCGCGAGGACGTCGTCCCCGGTGCCTTCGCCAAGATCCACAGCTCGCGCCGCAGCCCCTACGTCGCGCTCGTCTTCAGCGCGGTCGTCGTCATCGGCCTGGTCGTCGTGGGCGACGTGCTCGGCCGGCTCGGGCTCAACATCGACATCGTGAGCCGGCTCGCCTCGGTGACCGTCGCGCTGCTGCTCGTGGTCTACGCCGGCGTGATCGTCTCCTGCTTCAAGCTGCGCGGGAGCGACGAGTCGGACCAGACGTTCCGGGCGCCGAGCGCACTGCTGGTGGTCGGCCTCATCGGCAACATCGTCCTGCTGGGCTACGTCATCGCCACCGACCCGACCTCGCTCATCTGGTGCGCCGGCCTCGTCGGGCTCGGCGGCCTGCTGTACGTCGCCGAGAAGCTCTTCGGCAGCGAGGGCACCGGCGCGCAGGCACCCGATCTCGACGACCCCGGCACCGACCCCGGCACCGACACCGGCACCGACACAGGCGCCGAAACCGACAAGGGAGCATGACCATGCACGTCATCGTCGCCACGGACGGCTCCAGGCAGTCGCTGGCCGCCGCCAAGCAGCTCAAGGCCTTCGCCGACCCCGCCAAGATCACCGAGATCTCGGTCGTCGCCGTCGTCCGTCCGCTCGCCTCGGTCGCCTTCGCCGACGACCTGTCGGAGAAGCAGGGCTCGTGGGCCACCGGGTCGTTCCGGGAGGCCGCCCAGAGCGCCCTCGACACGATCGCCGCCGTGTACGACGGCTGGGGACCCAAGGTCAACAAGCGCATCCGGAGCGGCTCGGCCGCCAACGAGATCATCAAGGCCGCCGAGCAGTACGACGCCGGCCTGGTGGTCGTGGCGGCCGGCGGGCGTGGGATCGGCGGCAGCGTCCTCGTGGGGAGCACCGCGCAGCGCGTGCAGCACTACGCGCCCTGCCCGGTGCTGGTGGTGCGGCCCAAGCCCAAGCCGAAGCGGTGACCGGGTCGCCCGAGGGGCGCCGCTAGTCTTCGCCGCATGGAGATCCTGCGGCTGGTCCTGCTCTTCGTCCACGTGCTCGGCTTCGCGGCCCTCTTCGGTGGTCTCGTCGTGCAGGCTCAGGCGCCGGAGAAGAAGGTCAACGCAGCGATGCGCGACGGCGTCGGCACCGCCTTCCTCGCCGGGCTGCTCCTCGTCGGCGTCCTGGAGGCCGGCGACGACCCGGTCGACCACGCCAAGATCGGGGTGAAGTTCGCGATCGGGCTGGTGCTGCTGGTGCTGGTGATGGCCAACACCCGCAAGCCGTCGATCCCGCAGGGGCTGTGGCTCGGCCTGCTCCTGCTCAGCGTCGCCAACATCGCGGTGGCCATCTTCTGGTCGCCCGCGCACACCGTCTGACCGGACCCCCACGGACGTCCCGGCTGTCGGCGCCTGCCCGTAGGCTGGGCAGGACATGAGCAGCCCCCACCCGATCCCCGGCCTCGAGCACGTCACGCCCCTCGAGGAGCCTCGCACGACCCGCGGCGGGCCGACCCGCGACGAGCTGCTGGAGGGCCTCAACGAGCCCCAGCGCGCGGCGGTCGTGCACGCGGGTGCACCTCTGCTGGTCGTCGCCGGTGCGGGCTCCGGCAAGACCCGGGTGCTGACCCGGCGCATCGCCTGGCTGATCACCGAGCGCAAGGCCCACCCCGGCTCGATCCTCGCCATCACCTTCACCAACAAGGCCGCGGCCGAGATGAAGGAGCGCGTCGAGGAGCTGGTCGGCAAGCGCGCGCGGATCATGTGGGTCTCGACGTTCCACTCCGCGTGCGTGCGGATCCTGCGCAAGGAGATCACCGCCCTCGACTTCGACGGCACGTCGTTCAAGTCCAACTTCTCGATCTACGACGCGGCCGACTCCAAGCGGCTGATGACGCTGGTCCTCAAGGACCTCGACCTCGACCCGAAGAAGTACCAGCCCGGCGCGGTGCTCCACTGGGTGAGCAACCACAAGAACGAGCTGCGCGACCCCGAGGAGGCGGCCAAGGACGCGCGCAACTCCTTCGAGGAGGCCTACGCAGCGGCGTACACCAACTACCAGCGGCGCCTGCGCGAGGCCAACGCGCTCGACTTCGACGACCTGATCATGCTGACCGTCCACCTGTTCCAGACGCTGCCCGACGTGCGGGAGAACTACCGCCGGCGCTTCCGGCACGTGCTGGTCGACGAATACCAGGACACCAACCACGCGCAGTACGCCCTGATCCACCAGCTCTGCGGGCAGGACCTCGAGGAGGGGCGCCCGGTCGAGGACACCCCGAGCGAGCTGATGGTCGTGGGCGACGCGGACCAGTCGATCTACGCGTTCCGCGGCGCCAACATCCGCAACATCATGGACTTCGAGCAGGACTTCCCGGACGCGACGTCGATCCTGCTCGAGCAGAACTACCGCTCGACCCAGACGATCCTCACCGCCGCCAACTCGGTGATCAGGAACAACGCGAGCCGCAAGGACAAGCGGCTGTGGTCCGACGCCGGCGACGGCGAGCGGATCGTGGGGTACGTCGCCGACGACGAGCACGACGAGGCGCGGTTCGTCTCCGAGGAGATCGACAAGCTCGTCGACACCGGCGACGTGAAGGCCGCCGACGTGGCCGTGTTCTACCGCACCAACGCGCAGTCGCGGGTGTTCGAGGAGATCTTCATCCGCACCGGCCAGCCCTACAAGGTCGTCGGCGGGGTGCGCTTCTACGAGCGCCGCGAGGTGCGCGACGCCCTGGCCTACCTCCGGATGCTGGTCAACACCGCCGACGAGATCTCGCTGCGCCGCGTGCTGAACACCCCGAAGCGGGGGATCGGCGACCGGGCCGAGGCGTGCGTGCAGGCCCTGGCCGAGCGGGAGCGGATGTCGTTCTGGGAGGCGCTGGTGCTGGCCGACCAGGCGCCCGGGCTGGCGACGCGGTCGCTGAAGAACATCCAGGGCTTCGTCGCGATGATCCAGGAGCTCCAGTCGATGGTCGCCGCGGACGAGCGGGCCGACGTCATCCTGGAGTCCGTGCTCGAGCGGTCGGGCTACCTCGCCGAGCTCGAGGCGAGCGACGACCCGCAGGACGAGACCCGCGTGGAG
Source organism: Nocardioides currus (assembly GCF_003057875.1). GTDB lineage: Bacteria > Actinomycetota > Actinomycetes > Propionibacteriales > Nocardioidaceae > Nocardioides > Nocardioides currus. The sequence continues at coordinate 424,079 of NZ_PYXZ01000002.1, forward strand.
AACCTCGCCGAGCTGGTCGCCGTCGCCCGCGAGTTCTCCGACGACCCTCAGCCCGGCCCGTCCGCCGACCCGACCGAGGTGGAGGCCGGCACCGTCGCGGTCACCCTGGGCGACTTCCTCGAGCGGGTCGCGCTGGTCGCCGACTCCGACCAGATCCCCGACGCGCCCGACGGCGAGGACGCCGGCGTCGTCACCCTGATGACGCTCCACACGGCCAAGGGCCTCGAGTTCCCGGTCGTGTTCCTCACCGGCCTCGAGGACGGGGTCTTCCCGCACCAGCGCTCGCTCGGCGACCAGCCCGAGCTGGAGGAGGAGCGGCGACTCGCCTACGTCGGCGTCACCCGCGCCCGCGAACGCCTCTACGTCTCCCGCGCCATGGTGCGCTCCGCCTGGGGTGCGCCCTCGCACAACCCGGCCTCGCGGTTCATCGACGAGTTCCCGGTCGACCTCGTCGACTGGCGGCGCACCGCCCAGGCCATGACGCGCTGGGGACGACCTGACCTCGCCGCCAGCTCACCGGCGCGGCTGGGTGCGCCCACCGACGCCGGTCGCCGCAACTTCTCCGCCGCGGCCGCCCGCGCCGACGTGATGGCGAAGTCCAAGCCGGCGCGCGAGATCCCCTCGCTGGAGCCGGGCGACCGGGTGCTGCACGACTCGTTCGGGATGGGCACCGTCGTCGCGCTCGAGGGGGCCGGCGACAAGTCGGTCGCCTCGATCGACTTCGGGTCCGAGGGCGTGAAGCGGCTGCTGCTGCGCTACGCGCCGGTCGAGAAGCTCTGATCCGAGCCGCGCCGGCGGTGCGTGAGCCACGGTTCGGGGCTCAGGAACGTGGCTGGCTCACCGCTGCCGGGCGGGTCGTGCGGCTCGGTGAGGCAGCCGCAGGCTACGGCGTGACGCCGTGCTCGAGGAGAGCGGTGAAGGGGTCGACCGGGTCGCCGGCGCCGGGGCGGACCTCGAGGTGGAGGTGCGGGCCGGTGACGTTGCCGGTGGCGCCGACGAGGCCGATGGTCTCGCCGCCGCGCACGGTGTCACCGACGCTGACGAGGAACGACGTCTGGTGGCAGTACCACAGCTCGGTGCCGTCCTCGAGCGTGACGACGGTCTTGTTGCCGTAGGACCCGTCGTAGCCGACCTCGGTCACGGTGCCGTTGGCGATCGCGTGGATCGGGGTGCCGGTGGGGGCGGAGAAGTCGAGCCCGGTGTGGACGCTGGACCACAGGTAGCTCGAGAGGCCGAAGGTGGCGGTGATGCGGTAGCTGTCCAGCGGGAGCACCCACTGGTTCTCCTTGATCTTCGCCGACTGCCGCTCGGCGGCCTTCGCGAACTGCTGGAGGGCCGCGTGCTGCTGCTCGGCCTGGGCCTCGGCCTCGGCGACGAGCTTCTCGTTGGCGGCGTCGGTGGCCGCGTCGCGACGCGAGTCGCGGGAGACGATCGCGTCGCGGTGACCCACCGGCGCGACGTTGGCGAGGCTGGTGCTGCCGGCCGCGGCCGGGGCGCCGGTGCTGGAGGTGACCTGGCCGACCAGGTCGGCGTCGGACGCGCTGACCGCGCCGCCGGCCGAGACCGCCAGGGCCGCCACGCCCACGATGATCGGGGCGGACGGCAGGGCACGCAGGAGGGGGTGGCGAGCAGGCTGCTTGACGGCCTTGCGTCGACCCGCGACGGGTGCTGCCGAGGTTTCGCGGCGGGGGCCGCGTTGCGCTCGGTGGTTGCCCATAGATGGTCCTTTGTGCGGGGGATTCGCCGGTCAGGCGACGACAGACTGTAACGGAAAGGTCACGGCCTCCGAAATCCTCGGTGACCCGATTGTGGACGACCCGTCCGTCGCTTCGCAGCGGTTCACCGTACTTGCCGGTGGGAGCACGCTCACCCCCGGGCGGCCTGATAGCGGTCCAGCGCCTCGCGCCGCTCGTCCGCGTGGTCGACGATCCGCCGGGGGTAGTCGTGCTCGTAGCCGACGTCGGAGGTCCACGGCTCGTGCGCCGTCCTGCCCGGTAGGTGGGCGAGCTCGGGCACCCAGCGGCGTACGTAGTCACCCGTCGGGTCGAACTTCTTGCCCTGCGTCACCGGGTTGAAGACGCGGAAGTACGGCGATGCGTCGGTGCCCGTCCCGGCCACCCACTGCCAGCCGTGGTTGTTGGACGCGACGTCGCCGTCGAGGAGCAGCGAGAGGAAGTGGCGCGCGCCCACCGGCCACCACACGTGCAGGTCCTTGGTCAGGAAGGACGCGGTGATCATCCGCACCCGGTTGTGCATCCAGCCGGTGTCGCGGAGCTGGCGCATCCCGGCGTCGACGATGGGATAGCCGGTTGTGCCGGTGCGCCACGCCTCGACGGCGTCCTCGTGGTCGTCGTAGCGCATGCCCTCCAGGGCCGGCTTCAGGTCGGACCACGCCGACTCGGGCGTGTGCCACAGCACGTCGGCGTAGAACTCGCGCCAGGCGATCTCGTTGGCGAAGGTCGAGCGTGTGTCGATCTCCGCGAGCAGGGAGCGTGGGTGCACGACGCCGAGGTGGAGGTACGGCGAGAGGCGGGACGTGCCGTCGTGGTCGGGCCGGTCGCGCTCGTCCTTGTACGTCGCGAGGCCGTCGTCGCGGAACGAGCGCCACCGCCGCCAGGCCGCGTCCTCGCCGGCGCCCGGCAGGTCGAACGGCGCGTCGGCCACGGCCTTCTCGAGCATGGTCACGGCCTTCTGGTGCGAGTCCGCGTCGACGAGGTCGGGGGAGCGCGGCGTGTGCGCCGGCTCCGGCCAGCCGCGCTCGCGCCAGGCCTTCGAGAAGGCGGTGAAGACCTGGTACGGCGATCCGCTGCCGTTCAGCACCAGCCCCGGCCCGACGGCGTAGGGCGACCCGGTGGCGACCAGCTCGACCTTCTCGCCCACGGCAGCGTCGCGGCGCACACCGAACGGGGTGGTCTCGGCGGAGACGTGGAGCCGCTCCGCCCCGACCTTGTCGGCGAAGGCCGGGACGACGTCCAGCGGGTCGCCGTACCGGATGGACAGGGGGATGCGCTCGGCGAGCGCGAGGACGTTGGCGGCCAGCCAGGCGCGGCGCGCGTCACCGGCGCCGGACCACAGGACCGGGTCGACCACGAAGAGCGCCGCGGCCGGGCCGTCGTCGAGCGCGGCGAGGAGCGCGGGGTTGTCCCGCACCCGCAGGTCGCGGCGGAACCACATCACCGAGGGCCGTGCACTGGTCATGGCGATCACCGTAGCGACGAGGTGATCAGGGCCACCGCCCCCGACCTCGATGTGACCCGGCCAACAGGTCTAGGGTGCCGAGAGGAATTCCCGGACGCAATAGCACACAAAAGGACTGGGTACGTCGTGGACTTGATGGAGTACCAGGCGAAGGAGCTCTTCGCCAAGCACGGAGTGGCAACCACTCTCGGAAAGGTCGTCGAGACCGCCGAGGCCGCGAGGGCGGCCGCGGAGGAGCTGGGCGGCGTGACCGTCGTCAAGGCTCAGGTCAAGGCCGGTGGACGAGGCAAGGCCGGCGGCGTGAAGCTCGCCAAGACCGCGGACGAGGCGTTCCAGTACGCCTCCGACATCCTGGGCATGGAGATCAAGGGACTGACGGTCAACCGCGTCCTGGTCACCCCGGCCACCCCGCCGGTGGAGGAGTACTACTTCTCCTTCCTGCTCGACCGCGCCAACCGCTCGCACCTGTGCATCGCCTCGGTCGAGGGCGGCGTCGAGATCGAGGAGGTCGCCAAGACCAACCCCGAGGCCGTGCGCCAGATCCGGATCGACGCGATCGAGGGCGTCACGCCCGAGAAGGCCGCCGCGATCGTCGACGAGGCGAAGTTCCCCGCCGAGCTGCGCGACCAGGCCATCGACATGGTGCAGCAGCTGTGGAAGGTGTACGTCGAGGAGGACGCGACGCTCGTCGAGGTCAACCCGCTGGCGCGCCTGGAGGGCGACAAGCTCGAGGCGCTCGACGGCAAGGTCTCGCTCGACGAGAACGCCGAGTTCCGCCACGAGGACCACGCCGCCTTCGAGATCCGCGAGGAGGCCGACCCGCTCGAGGCGAAGGCCAAGGACAAGGGCCTCAACTACGTCAAGCTCGACGGTGCCGTGGGCATCATCGGCAACGGCGCCGGCCTCGTCATGTCCACGCTCGACGTGGTCGCCTACGCTGGCGAGAAGCACGGCGGCGTCAAGCCCGCCAACTTCCTCGACATCGGTGGCGGCGCCAACGCCGAGGTGATGGCCAACGGCCTCGACGTGATCCTCAACGACGACCAGGTCAAGAGCGTGTTCGTCAACGTGTTCGGTGGCATCACCGCGTGCGACGAGGTCGCCAACGGCATCAAGGGTGCCCTGGAGATCCTCGGCGACGCGGCCACCAAGCCGCTCGTCGTCCGCCTCGACGGCAACAACGTCGAGGAGGGCCGCCGGATCCTCGACGAGCTGGACCACCCGCTGGTGACCCAGGTCGACACGATGGACGGTGCGGCCGACAAGGCCGCCGAGCTGGCGAACGCCTGAGGACGGAGAGAATCCCATGAGCATCTTCTTGAACAAGGACTCCAAGATCATCGTCCAGGGCATGACCGGCGGGATGGGTGCCAAGCACACCACCCTGATGGTCGAGTCGGGCGCCAACATCGTGGGCGGCGTCAACGCCCGCAAGGCCGGCACCACCGTCGAGCTCGGCGGCAAGGAGCTGCCCGTCTTCGGCTCGGTCGCCGAGGCGATGAAGGAGACCGGCGCCGACGTGTCCGTCGCCTTCGTGCCGCCGGCGTTCACCAAGGACGCAGCGATCGAGGCCATCGACGCCGAGATCCCGCTCCTCGTGGTGATCACCGAGGGCGTGCCCGTGCAGGACACGGCCGAGGTCGTGGCCTACCAGGAGGGCAAGTCCACCCGGATGATCGGCCCCAACTGCCCCGGCATCATCACGCCGGAGGAGTCGCTGGCCGGCATCACGCCGCACACCATCGCGGGCAAGGGCCCGGTCGGCCTCGTGTCCAAGTCGGGCACGCTGACCTACCAGATGATGTACGAGCTGCGTGACTTCGGCTTCACGACCGCCATCGGCATCGGTGGCGACCCGATCGTGGGCACCACGCACATCGACGCCCTCGAGGCGTTCGAGAACGACCCCGACACCAAGGCGATCGTGATGATCGGCGAGATCGGCGGCGACGCCGAGGAGCGTGCGGCGGCGTACATCAAGGACAACGTCACCAAGCCCGTCGTCGGGTACGTCGCCGGCTTCACCGCTCCCGAGGGCAAGACCATGGGCCACGCCGGCGCCATCGTGTCCGGCTCCTCGGGCACGGCGCAGGCCAAGAAGGAAGCCCTCGAGGCCGTGGGCGTCAAGGTCGGCAAGACGCCGTCCGAGACCGCCGCGCTGATGCGGGAGATCCTGCAGGGCCTCTGACCCCCCGGGTCTCACCGTCGCAGGTAACGCCACACACCACGCACTCCCGCCACCGCTGATGGTGGCGGGAGTGCTGCGTTCGTGGCGTTACCCGAGCCTCGGGCCCGGCATCAGCAGCCGGCGCGCGCGAACTCGCACATCGAGGCGGCGAGGTGACGGCCCACCCGGGTCTGCTTGCGGATCGTCGGTCGGAGGCTGCCCAGCGTGCCCTCGCCGCTCGCCTCGGTGACCAGCACGCCGGAGCCCACCCGCACGACCTGGATCGCGCTCGCGCCCAGGCTTGTGGAGTAGGTGAGGCTGAACGTGAACGAGTCGTAGCCGGTCTGCGCCGCCCGGCCCGTCCACTCCGTCCACTGGCGACCCGCGTCGGGCCGGTCCACGCAGGCGCGGATCGTGCGTCGGACCGCGGCCACCAGGCGCACCGCCGCGCGGGCGTTGCGCAGGACGACGAGCTCGCGCGCGTCGGCGTACTCCGGACCGGTCGCCCGCACCGCGAGCCGCTCGCTCACCGCGCCGGTGCGCAGCGGCCAGGCCGCCCTGTCGCACGCCCGCAGCTCCATCACGCCGTCGCCGTCGGCCGAGGCGGTGGGCTGCTCGCCCGACTCGTTCTCGGCGATGCGCCACGTCAGGGGGAAGTCGTCGGGGATCGGGGTGGGCGCCAGTGCCGAGGCGGGTACGGCGAGGAGCGTGAGCAGCAGTCCGAGGAGGGTCGCGAGCAGTCTGGTCATGTCCAGCACCCTCCCACGCTCAGCCGTCGGCGAAGATCGACATCGCCGCCACGATGGTCTCCAGCTGCTCGGCCTGCTCGCTGATGCCGTCGTCGAGGCTGGTCCTCGGGTCCCACTCGGCGTACGCCGACGTCACCAGGAGCGCCCGGCCCACCCGCACCACGTCGATGATCTCGGCGCCGATCCCGATCGCGCCGTCCTGCTCGTAGGTGTGCAGCACTGTCGCGGCGTCGGGCCCGAGGGTCGAGTCGCGGACCTCGGTCAGCAGCCGCGAGCCGGGGCCGGTCTCCTGCGCCGGGCAGGCGGCCGCCGCCGCGCGGATGTCGTCGAGGACGGCCGCGGGCGGGTCCGCGTCGTCGAAGAGCATGAGGTCACGGGTGGAGGCCGACTCCTCGCCGCTGGCCTCGGCCGCGAGCCGGTCCGCAGGCTTCAGGCCGCGCAGCGGCTTGCGCCCGCAGAAGTCGAGCGCCCGCATCCCGATGGTGCGCGGGGACACGTCGACGCGGTCGTACATCGCCATGCCGTCCGCGAGCGGGAACGACTCGGGGATCGTCGTGGCCGACGCGCTCGGGCTGGCCGAGGTGGACGCGGACGGCGCACCGGGGGTCGAGGCGGGGGGAGCCTCCTGGCTGCAGCCGGAGACCGTCAGGGCGAGCGCGCACGCCAGGACGAGGCGCCTCATCTCCCACTCCTCTCCGTCCGGGGCCGTCTCGGGGGAAGACGTCGCGGGGGAGGTGTTTTGTTGTGGGCGGGCTCAGCGCGCGCTGGGCAGGTCGCTGAGCCGCTCGAGCGCCCGCTCGGCGACGCGTGAGAAGTCGTCGCGGGTCATGGTCATCCCCTCGGCCGGGGTGAAGCCGACCTGGGAGACCGCGTTGCCGTCGCGCATGATCGCCATCCAGAACTGGATGGTGCGGTTGTCGGAGATCTCGATCCCGAGGTCCCACACCGTCAGCTCGACGTCCTTGCCCTGCCGGTTGATCAGGGTGCCGACCGAGGTGCCGAGGTTGGCCTCGCCGCACTGGCGGATCCGGTTGCGCACGTCGCCGACGAACGACCGCGCCTTGCGGAGCTGCATGGTGGCGACGGTCTGGGTGAGGCCGAACGTGTCGACCTTCTTCTTGGCGGGGAACAGGAACGTGCGCGTCAGCGTGTGCTTGAGGCCCTTGCCCGTGAACTGGGTGTTGTCGCAGCGGGTCGCGGCGAAGTTGGTGCGCGCCCGCTCGGGGTCCGTCCCGACCCACGGCCCGACGGCCCCGGTCACGGGCGGCAGGTCGACGGCAGCGAGCAGGCCGGCGGGGCGGCCGACGGGGTAGGGCTGGGCCGTGCGCACCTTGGGCGGCCCGGCGCACGAGCCGGCGCCGGGAGAGCCGCAGGTCGCGTTGACGGCGGCGGCGAGGCCGGCGGCGGCGGTGCGGGCGCTGACCGGGGCGCCCGTCGAGCGCACCAGGGTCGTCACCGTCAGCCGGCCGGTGCGTGCCACGCCGACCGCGATCCGCTCGGGGGTCTTGGTCCACGTGCGCAGGGTCAGCACGGTCGCCTCGTCGCCCACGCGCGACACCGCGTCGGTGGACAGCAGCTGTGCGCGGGAGTCGGCGCACGCGGCGTACCAACCGCGGGCGGTCTCGAACGCCGCCTGCGCCCGCCTGGCGTCGGCGGACATCTCGACGAACTCGACGGCGGTCGCCCGCTCCTCGGTCACCCTCGTCCTGGTCGTGCGCGCCTTCTTGCCCTTGCCGGAGCGCGACTTCTTCACCACCTCGGCGGTCCCGGTGAACGAGCGCACCATGGCCCCGGCGCCCTTCGGGTCGGCGAAGCGGGTCTGCTGGCAGGGCATGACCAGTCCGTCGCCCTCGAGGTTGTCGGAGGTCTCGTCCTCGCTCCACGCCAGGCCGCGGCCGTAGCGCGCGAGCTGGTCCTCGCCGAGCAGGCTGTCGGGGTCGATGGCGACGGCCGCGGCGGCGGACCCCTCGCGCAGCGTGATGCCGGGCAGCGCCGTCTCCTGGTCCAGCGAGCTCGGCTCGGCCCCACCCGAGGACACCACCGAGCCGGCCACGAGCATCGCCGCGATCGCGGCGACGGAGCCGACCAGCGCGTGCGTACGCCGCCGGGCGGTCCCGGTCCGGCGCACGATCGTGCTCCGCGGCCAGCGTGTGCCGACCAGCGGCTCCCGCAGCGCGTCGAGCACCAGCCGGACGTCGGTGCTGGGCACGGACCGGGCCATCGCGAAGCGTGAAGTGGCCCGCTGCAGCGCCTGCTCGGTGTCGCCGCGGGGGAGGCCGACCTCGCGGGCGATCTCGGAGAGCGACAGGGGGGAGAGGCTCGAGAGGACGAGCGTCTTGCGCTCCGGGCCGGTGAGCTTGGAGAGCGCGTCCAAGGTGGCCCGGACGTCGTCGTCGACGCTCCTGTCGCGGTGCCAGGGCCGGGCGGCGTGCCGGTGCAGGGCCCGGCTGTGGGCGTGCGTGCGCACCCACGCCTCGGGGGCGCCGAGGCGGACGACCTTCGGCCAGTGGTGCCACGCGACCGAGAAGGCGTCGCGCACGGCGGTGCGGGACGCGGGGATGTCGCCGGTCAGCGCATACGTCTCGAGCAGGAGGCGATCACGCGTCTCGGCGTAGAACGCGTCGAACGCTTCGGGGCTCCTCATGACCCCTCCAACGGTACGGGGTCGCGGCGTGGCAGCGCGAACGCCCTGACCCGTCGGGTGATGATGGCGGAGCCATGACCTCCCTCCTCCTCGACCGCCGTGACCGACGAGACCGTGCCGGGAGCCCGCGGGCCCAGCGCCCGCTGGTGCTGATCGCGACGCTCGGAGGGGCCGCCGCCGCGCTGGCGCCGCTGCTGGTGTGCGCCGCGGTGGGGATCATCGGATGGTTCGCCGCCGACGCCGGGGCCCACGGTGCTCCGCGCGACGGCATGCGGATGGGGGCGCTGGCGTGGCTGATGGCCCACGGCTCCGGCATCACGGTCAACGGGGTGCCGGTCGACGTCGTCCCGCTCGGGCTCACGGCGGTCTGCGCCTGGTCCATGTGGCGCATCGGCCACCGCGTCGGCGACGCGCTCTCCAGCCACGGCCCCGACGCCGACCGCATCTCCGACGGCGAGCGCGACCTGACCGTGCCGACGGCGGTGGCGATGTTCTTCGTCGGCTACGCCGTCGTCGCCGTCGTGGTCGCCACCCTGAGCGCCACCGCCGAGACCGCGCCGAGCGTGCCGGGAGTGCTGACGTGGAGCCTGGCCATGACGCTGCTGGTCGCCGGGCCGGCGATCAGCATCGGCACCGGGCGGGCCGCGATCTGGGCGACCTTCGTGCCGGCGGTCCTGCGCCAGGGCCTCGCGACCGGCCTCGTGGTGCTCACGGCGTTCCTCGTGGTGTCCACGCTCGCCGTCCTCGTCTCGCTCGCCCTGGGGGTCGGCGAGGCAGCGACCATGATGAGCCAGCTCCACCTCGGGGTGGGCGAGGGCGTGGTCTACGCGGTCGCCAACGCCGCGTTCCTGCCCAACGCCACCATGTTCTCCGGCTCCTTCCTGCTCGGGCCCGGCTTCGCCGTCGGGGCCAACACGCTCGTCTCGCCGGGCGCCGTGGTCCTCGGACCGCTCCCGCTGTTCGCGCTGCTCGCCGCGCTCCCGGGCGCGGGCGCCACCGGCCCGCTGGTGTCCTCCCTCGTCTGGGTGCCGCCCCTCGTGGCCGCGCTCGCCACGATGTGGTGGCACCGGCGCCACCCCGCGCCGACCTGGCTGGAGGCCGCGCTGCGCGGCTGCGGAGGCGGGATCGTGGCGGGGGTCGCCCTCGCCGTGCTCGCGTCGGTCGCCGGCGGTGCCGCCGGCCCCGGTCGGATGCGCCACGTCGGGCCGTTCGTCCCCGACGTGCTGGTCGCCGCCATCACGGCGTTCGGCCTCGGTGGCCTCGTCGGCGCCGTGGTCACCCTCTGGTGGCAGCGCAGGCGAGCCGCCGAAGCGCCCTAGGATCCGGCGGGTGACCACTCGCCTCGTCGTCCTCGTCTCCGGTGCCGGGACCAACCTCCAGGCCCTGATCGACGCGTGCGCCGATCCGGCGTACGGCGCCCGCGTCGTCGCCGTCGGCGCCGACCGTGACGACATCGAGGGCCTGGCCCGCGCCGAGCGCGCCGGGATCCCGACCTTCGTCCGCGAGCTCGGCCAGTTCTCCTCGCGCGACGACTGGGACCGCGCGCTCGCCGACACCGTCGCCGGCTTCGAGCCCGACCTCGTCGTGCTCGCCGGCTTCATGAAGCTGGTCTCCGAGGACTTCCTGGGCCGCGTCACCACGGTCAACACCCACCCCGCGCTGTGCCCGTCGTTCCCCGGCATGCACGGACCGGCCGACGCCCTGGCGTACGGCGTGAAGGTCACCGGCGCCACGTTGTTCATCGTCGACGGGGGAGTCGACACCGGCCCGATCATCGCCCAGACCGTGGTCCCGGTGCTCGACGACGACAGCGTCGAGACCCTGCACGAGCGGATCAAGGGCGCCGAGCGGCTGATGCTCGTCGACACGGTCGGCCTGATGGCTCGCGACGGCTGGGAGCTGGACGGTCGGCGCGTACGGCTAGGGTGAGACCACACGACTGGCGCAGGTGGGTGACCACCAGGGAGTGAAGCCAGGGAGCATCGAACGCCTGGGTGCTCCCCTCCGCATCGACTGTGGGAGCAGCCCCGTGTCCGAACGTCTTCACGACCAGATCCCGATCAAGCGCGCGCTGGTCTCCGTCTACGACAAGACCGGGCTCGACGAGCTCGTCCGCGGTCTCCACGACGCCGGTGTCGAGCTCGTCTCCACCGGCGGGTCGGCCGCCCTGATCGAGTCGCTCGGCCTGCCCGTGACCAAGGTCGAGGACCTCACCGGCTTCCCCGAGTGCCTCGACGGCCGCGTCAAGACGCTGCACCCCCGCGTGCACGCGGGCATCCTGGCCGACCGCCGCCTCGACTCCCACGTCCAGCAGCTCGCCGACCTCGGTGTCGAGCCGTTCGACCTGGTCGTCTCCAACCTCTACCCGTTCACCCGGACCGTCGCCTCCGGTGCCTCGCCCGACGAATGCGTCGAGCAGATCGACATCGGCGGACCCTCGATGGTCCGCGCGGCGGCCAAGAACCACCCGAGCGTCGCCATCGTCACGTCTCCCGAGCGGTACGCCGACGTCCTGGCCGCCGTCGCCGCCGGGGGCTTCACGCTGGCGGCCCGGAAGGCGCTGGCTGCCGAGGCGTTCGTGCACACCGCGACGTACGACGTGCACGTGGCGTCGTGGATGGGCAACGTGCTCACCGACACCTCCGAGGGCACCGGGTTCCCGGCGTGGATGGGCGCGACGTGGGACAGGTCCGCGGTCCTGCGCTACGGCGAGAACCCGCACCAGAGCGCCGCCCTCTTCTCCAACGGCTTCCTCCCCGGCGGTCCCGGGCTCGCGCAGGCGACCCAGCACCACGGCAAGGAGATGTCCTACAACAACTACGTCGACGCCGACGCGGCCCGCCGTGCGGCGTACGACTTCGACGAGCCGGCCGTGGCGATCATCAAGCACGCCAACCCGTGCGGCATCGCGATCGGCGCGGACGTCGCCGACGCCCACCGCAAGGCGCACGCCTGCGACCCGGTCTCGGCCTTCGGGGGCGTGATCGCCACCAACGTGCCCGTCTCCGTCGCGATGGCCGAGCAGGTCGCCGAGATCTTCACCGAGGTCGTCGTGGCACCGGGCTACGAGGACGGCGCGATCGAGGTGCTCGCGGCCAAGAAGAACATCCGGATCCTGGAGTGCGCGCCGCTCGCTCGCGGGGGCGGCGACATGCGCGCCATCTCGGGCGGCCTGCTGCTGCAGGGGCGAGACGTCATCGACGCGGACGGGGACGACCCGTCCACCTGGACCCTGGCGACCGGCACCGCCGCCTCCGACGAGGTCCTCGCCGACCTCGCCTTCGCGTGGCGAGCGTGCCGCTCGGTCAAGTCCAACGCGATCCTGCTCGCCGCCGACGGCGCGTCGGTCGGCGTGGGGATGGGGCAGGTCAACCGGGTCGACTCCTGCCGCCTCGCGGTCGAGCGGGCCGGGGACCGGGCTGCCGGCTCGGTCGCCGCCTCCGACGCGTTCTTCCCCTTCGCCGACGGCGCCCAGGTGCTGATCGACGGCGGCGTGACCGCGATCGTGCAGCCCGGCGGGTCGGTGCGCGACAGCGAGGTGGTCGAGGCGGCGGAGAAGGCGGGCGTCACGATGTACTTCACCGGCACGAGGCACTTCTTCCACTGATGCTGCGGTTCCTGCGGGGGATCGTCCCGCCGACGAAGCTCGAGCGCGACCTGGCGCTCCAGTCGGTGCTGTCCGCCTTCGCGACCGGGTCGTTCCTCACCGGGACGGCCGTCTTCTTCACCCAGATCGTCGGGCTGACCGGGTCGCAGATCGGCCTCGGCATGTCGGCGGCGGCCTTCGTCACCCTCGCGCTGTCGATCCCGCTCGGACGGCTCACCGACCGGGTCGGGGCCAAGCGGCTGTGGATGATCAGCGCGTTCGTCGAGGCGCTGCTCTACCTCGCCTGGCCGCTCGCCGCCGGCTTCGTCTCCTTCGTCCTCCTGCTGGCCGTGCTGGCCTGCGTGGAGACCGCGGGGCGCTCGGCGCGCAACGTCTACCGGATCGAGGTCTTCCCGCGCGACAAGCGGGTCGCGGCGATGGCCTACCAGCGGGCTGCCCGCAACGTCGGCTACACGCTCGGAGCAGGTACGGCGGGGGTGGCCCTCGGCATCGGGACACGGGAGGCGATCATCGCCGTACCCCTGGTCACCGCCGCCCTGCTCCTCGTCAACGCGGTGATGATCTCGTTCCTGCCGCCGATCCGGCGCACGGTCGAGGTCGCTGCCGGCCCCGACGTGCACGTCTCCCCGGCCGCCCTGCGCAACAGGGGCTTCCTGGCCCTGTCGGTCTGCAACGGCGTGCTGTCCTCCAACCAGGTGCTGCTCAACGTCGTCGTGCCGCTGTGGCTCGTCGAGCGCACCGACGCCCCGCAGACCCTGCTGGCGTGGCTGTTCGGCACCAACACGGTGCTGGCCGTGCTGCTCCAGGTGCGGGCCTCGCGAGGCGCCGACTCGGTCGACGGCTCGCTGCGCGCGGTGCGGTGGTCGGGGTGGGCGTTCGTGGCGTCGTGCCTGGTCCTCAGCGTCACCCACGAGACGGTCGGCTGGGTCTCGATCGTGCTGATCTGGGTCGGACACATCACCATCACCGGCGCCGAGCTGTGGCAGTCGGCGTCCGACTGGGGATTCACCTCCGAGCTCTCCGACCCGAGCAGGATGGGGGACTACCAGGGCGTCTGGGGCCTCGGCTACCAGATCGAGCCCATCGTCTTCCCCGCCCTCTACACCTTCCTCGCCCTCACCTGGGGCGCTCCCGGCTGGGCGGTGATCGCTGCCATCGGCGTGGCCGCCGCGGTCGCGTCGCACCCGGCCGCTCGCGCGGCCGAGAGGTACCTTGCCCGACACGGCGGGCCCGTTCCCGTGACCACCCCGACAAGCTCCCTGGAGACCACGTGACCGCACAGACCCTCGACGGCGCCGCCACCCTGCGCACCATCAAGGCCGAGCTCGCCGAACGCGTCGCCGCGCTCACGGCCCGCGGGGTCACGCCCGGGCTCGGCACGGTGCTGGTCGGCGACGACCCCGGCTCGCACTGGTACGTCGGGGCCAAGCACAAGGACTGCGCCGAGCTGGGCATCGCCTCGATCCGCCGCGACCTGCCGGCCACCGCGACCCAGGCCGAGGTCGAGGCCGTCATCGACGAGCTCAATGCCGACCCCGACTGCACCGGCTTCATCGTCCAGCAGCCGACCGGGCTCGACGAGTTCGCGCTGCTGTCCCGCGTCGACCCCGACAAGGACGTCGACGGGCTGCACCCGACCAACCTCGGCAAGCTGGTGCTCGGCGAGGCCGGGCCGCTGCCCTGCACCCCGGTCGGCTCCATCGAGCTGCTGCGCCGCCACGGCGTGCAGATCGCCGGGGCCGAGGTGGTCGTGGTGGGACGTGGTCTCACCGTCGGCCGTCCGCTCGGGCTGCTGCTGACGCGCCGCTCGGAGAACGCCACGGTCACCCTGTGCCACACCGGCACAATCGACCTCGCGGCCCACGTGCGGCACGCCGACATCGTCGTCGCCGCGGCCGGGGTGCCCGGGATCATCACCGGCGACATGGTCAAGCCCGGTGCGGCCGTGCTCGACGTGGGCGTCTCGCGGGTGGACGGCAAGGTCACCGGCGACGTCGCGCCCGACGTGTGGGACGTGGCGGGCTGGGTCTCGCCCAACCCCAAGGGTGTCGGTCCGATGACCCGCGCCATGCTGCTGAGCAATATCGTGGAGATCGCCGAACAGACCCACCCCGCTTGATGAGGGAGCCCGTGACCGACCCGCTCGAGCCGCCGCTCGACGACCGCGAGGGCCGCGACGTCCCCGAGGACGTCGAACCCGGCGAGCGCGAGATCGTCCCGCCTGAGAGCGTTCCGCCGATCTCGGCCGAGGACCTGGTCGACGGCGACCACCCCGAGGGCGAGCTCGAGGAGCGGCGCTATCCCTCCACGATCGGCGGTGCGTTCTACCTCAGCGTCCTGCTGATCACGGCCATCGGGCTGGCGGTCGCGAGCCTGAGCGACTGGCGCGTCGGCATCCGCATCGTCGGCGGCGGGCTGCTCTTCGCCTCCGCCGTGCGCATGGTGCTCTCGCCCCGCGACGCCGGCATGCTCGCCGTACGCCACAAGGTGCTCGACGTCGCCCTGCTCGCCGGCCTCGGCGCGGCCCTGCTCGTGCTGGCCAGCTCGATCCCGGACCAGCCCGGGCTCTAGCCCTCCGTCAGCGCACGACCGGCAGCACATCCCGCAACGCAACGGGCCCACGAGCAGCTGCTCGTGGGCCCGTTGCGGTGAGGCGTTCGGATCAGATGAGACCCAGCTCGGTGACCGCGTCGCGCTCGTCGGCCAGCTCGGCCGTCGAGGCGTCGATGCGACCGCGGGAGAACTCGTCGATCTCGAGGCCCTGGACGATCTCCCAGTCGCCGTCCTTGGTGGTGACGGGGAAGGAGGAGATGAGGCCCTCGGGGACGCCGTAGGAGCCGTCGGAGACGACCGCCATCGAGACCCAGTCGTCGGCGGGGGAGCCGAGCAGCCAGTCGCGGGCGGCGTCGACGGTGGCCGACGCGGCCGAGGCGGCGCTGGACGATCCGCGGGCGTCGATGATCGCGGCGCCACGCTTGGCGACGGTCGGGATGAAGGTGTTCTCCAGCCAGTCCTGGTCGCCGACGGCCTCGGCGGCGTTCTGGCCGTTGACCTCGGCGTGGAAGAGGTCGGGGTACTGCGTGGCCGAGTGGTTGCCCCAGATCGTCATCTTCGTGATGTCGGTGACCTTCGCGCCGGTCTTGGCCGCGAGCTGCGAGATGGCGCGGTTGTGGTCGAGGCGGGTCAGCGCGGAGAAGCGCTCGGCCGGGATGTCGGGGGCGTTCTTCGAGGCGATGAGCGCGTTGGTGTTGGCCGGGTTGCCGGTGACACCGATGCGGACGTCGTCGGCGGCGACGGCGTTGAGGGCCTTGCCCTGCGCGGTGAAGATCGCGCCGTTGGCCGAGAGCAGGTCGCCGCGCTCCATGCCGGGACCGCGCGGGCGCGCGCCGACGAGGAGGGCGAGGTTGACGCCGTCGAAGATCTTCTCCGGCTCGTGGCCGATCTCGATGCCCGCGAGGTGCGGAAACGCGCAGTCGTCGAGCTCCATGACGACGCCCTCGAGCGTCTTCAGCGCGGGCTCGATCTCCAGCAGCCGCAGCTCGATCGGGCGGTCGCCGAGCAGCGAGCCGCTGGCGAGGCGGAAGAGCAGGCTGTAGCCGATCTGACCGGCCGCGCCGGTGACGGCGACCTTCAAGGGAGTGGTGCTCACGAAGACTCCTGTAGGCGAAGTGGGTGGAGGTGGATCTGCCCGCGACGCTAGCAGCGGCGCTGCCGGTCGGACCCACGAGGGTGACTGGCATTCTGCTCCCATGCCACACCCCGCCCCGACGCCTCGGCGTCTCGTCCAGATCGCGGTCATCGGGCTCGTGGCGGCGACGGCGGGGTGCGGGGTGGGGGAGCCACGCTCGATCGATCCGGCCGGTGTCGATGGTCTCGAGATCCCGACGCCGACCCCCGAGCCGGCCGACTTCGTGCGCCGCGTCGACAACCCCTGGTTCCCTCTCCCCGCCGACGGGGAGTGGGTCTACGAGGCCGAGGACGGCCCCTCCGTCACGGTCCGGGTGACGGGCAGCGACCTGATCGCCGGCGTGAGCACGACCGAGGTCTCGACCACGGTGCAGCGCGCCCGGCGCGCGGTGACGAGCGTCGACTACTACGCCCAGGACCGTCGCGGCAACGTCTGGTCGTTCGGGTCGGACGACTGGCGTGCGGGCGTCGACGGCGCCCAGGCCGGGCTGGTGATGCCGGCGACGCCGCGGGTGGGGGACGGCTTCGTCGAGGAGTACGCCGCCGGCCTCGCCGAGGACCGCAGCGAGGTCCTCGACGTGGCGGCCACGGCGTCCGGACCGGCCGGCTCGTGGACCGACCTCGTCGAGATCGCGGGGACGAGCGCGCTCGACCCCGCGGCCAGCGACCTCCGCTACTACGCGCCCGGCATCGGCCTGGTGCGCACCGAGTCGGCCACCGGCGTCAGCTCGCTGGCGTCCTCGACCCTGGGTTGAGCCTCAGTCGGGGCGACGCACCTGGGTGCGGCCGTCCTCGCCGTCGTCCTCGATGGGCTGGCCCCACTGCTGGGCGGGCGGCTGCTGCTGGGCGGGCGGGGCGTAGGGGTCGGCCGCGGGCTGGCCCCACTGCTGCGGCGGCGCCTGCTGGGGTGCCTGCTGCGGCGCGGGCTGCGCGGGCGGCTGGGCCTGCGGCTGTCCCCACTGCTGGGCGGGCGGCTGCTGCTGGGCGGGCGGGGCGTAGGGGTCGGCGGCCGGCTGGCCCCACCCCTGCTGCGGGGCGGGCGCCTGCCACTGCTGCTGGCCCTGGTTCCACTGCTGCTCGTAGTTGGCCGGGGCGGCGTAGCTGCGCTGCTGGCGGCCGCCGCCGAAGCTGAGGCCGGAGCCGGCGACCGGCTCGGCGCCGTGGCCGAAGACGAGCGGGTAGGTGAGACCGGCGATCGCGGCCCCCACCAGCGGGGCGACGATGAACAGCCACAGCTGGATGATCGCGTCCGTCCCGCCGAAGACGCCGACGCCGATCGAGCGAGCGGGGTTGACCGAGGTGCCGGTGGCGCCCATCGAGGCGAAGTGGATCATCGCGAGCGCCAGGCCGATCGCGAGCGGGCCCATGACGGCCTGGAACTCGTTGCGCTGGTCGGTGACCGCGAGGATCACGAACAGGAAGACCATCGTCATCAGGGCCTCGAGCACGAAGGCCGCCCACATCGCGTAGCCCGAGCCCTCGGAGCCGAAGGCGTTGGCGCCGATGCCGCCCTCGGCGGTGTAGCCGTCGAAGCCGTGCATCAGGCCGAAGAGGGCGGCGCCGGCGACGAGCCCGCCGAGGAGCTGCGCGCCGATGTAGACGGGCGCCGAGCTCCACGGGAGGCGGCCGCCGAGGATGGCGCCGAGGGTGACGGCCGGGTTGAAGTGACCTCCGGAGATGCGCCCGACGGCGTACGCCATGACGACCACGGTGAGTCCGAACGAGAGGCCGGTGGCGATGTAGTTGCCACCGCTCATCAGGGCGGCCCCGACGCCGAAGAACACCAGCACGAAGGTGCCGAGCACCTCGGCCGCGAACTTCTGCCCGGTCGTGGACGTCTCGTCGGTGCTGCTGGTTGCCTCTGTCATCAAGCGCTGCCTTCCTGGTGTCGAGCGCCCACCCCCGTGGACCACGGGCACTCTAGCGAGGCGGGGAGCACGGGTGCGAGGCTAGACGCGCACCTCGTCAGGTATCTTGACATCAAGTTAGTTTTCTCGTGTCGAACACATCGTCCTAGGAGCGCGTCGTATCCATGGCCAAGATCATCTACACCCACACCGATGAAGCGCCGATGCTGGCGACGTACTCCTTCCTGCCGATCGTCGCGGCCTACGCCAAGACCGCGGGGGTGGAGGTCGAGACGCGCGACATCTCGCTGGCCGGCCGCATCATCAGCCAGTTCCCCGAGCGCCTGACCGAGGAGCAGCGCCTCGACGACGCGCTCGCCGAGCTGGGCGAGCTGGCGACGAAGCCCGAGGCCAACATCATCAAGCTGCCCAACATCTCCGCCTCGATCCCGCAGCTCAAGGCCGCGATCAAGGAGCTCCAGGACAAGGGCTACGACCTCCCGGCCTACCCCGAGAACCCGCAGTCCGACGAGGAGAAGGCGACCCGCGCGAAGTACGACAAGGTCAAGGGCTCGGCGGTCAACCCGGTCCTGCGCGAGGGCAACTCCGACCGGCGCGCGCCCGGAGCGGTCAAGAACTACGCGAAGTCGCACCCCCACTCGATGGGTGCGTGGAGCGCCGACTCGCGCACCAACGTCGCCACGATGGACGCCGACGACTTCCGGCACAACGAGAAGTCGGTCGTCGTCGCCGCCGACGACACCCTGCGCATCGAGCACACCGCCGCCGACGGCACGGTGACCGTGCTCAAGGACGAGCTCAAGGTGCTGGCCGGCGAGGTCCTCGACGCCACCGTGATGCGCGTCGGCGCCCTCAACGAGTTCCTCACCGCGCAGGTCGCGCGGGCCAAGGCCGACGACGTGCTGTTCTCGGTGCACCTCAAGGCCACGATGATGAAGGTCTCCGACCCGATCATCTTCGGCCACGTCGTCCGCGCCTTCTTCCCGAAGACGTTCGCGGCGTACGGCGACGCGCTCGCCGCCGCCGGCCTCAGCCCCAACGACGGGCTCGGCGGGATCATGGGCGGGATCGGTTCCCTGGCCGACGCCGACGCGATCAAGGCCTCGTTCGAGGCCGAGCTCGCCGACGGCCCCGCGCTGGCCATGGTCGACTCCGACAAGGGCATCACCAACCTGCACGTGCCCTCCGACGTCATCGTCGACGCCAGCATGCCGGCGATGATCCGCACCAGCGGCCACATGTGGGGCCCCGACGGCAACGAGGCCGACACCCTCGCCGTCATCCCCGACTCGTCCTACGCCGGCATCTACCAGGCCGTCATCGACGACTGCCGCGCCCACGGCGCCTTCGACCCCTCGACCATGGGCTCCGTGCCCAACGTCGGCCTGATGGCCAAGGCGGCCGAGGAGTACGGCTCGCACGACAAGACGTTCGAGGCCACGGCCGACGGCACGATCGCGATCGTGGCCTCCAACGGCGACGAGCTGCTCAGCCACACCGTGCAGACCGGCGACATCTGGCGCGCCTGCCAGACCAAGGACGCCTCGATCCAGGACTGGGTCAAGCTCGCCGTCACCCGGGCCCGCGCCACCGGCACCCCGGCGATCTTCTGGCTCGACGAGACCCGCGCCCACGACGCCAACCTGATCCAGAAGGTGCAGGCCTACCTCCCGCAGCACGACACCGCGGGGCTGGACATCACCATCGCCGCCCCGGCGGACGCGTGCGCGACCTCGATCGAGCGGATCCGCCGCGGCGAGGACACCATCTCGGTGACGGGCAACGTGCTGCGTGACTACAACACCGACCTGTTCCCGATCCTCGAGCTCGGCACCAGCGCCAAGATGCTCTCGATCGTCCCGCTGATGAACGGCGGCGGCCTGTTCGAGACCGGCGCCGGTGGGTCGGCGCCCAAGCACGTCCAGCAGCTCGTCAAGGAGAACTACCTGCGCTGGGACAGCCTGGGCGAGTTCTTCGCGCTCGCGGCCTCACTCGAGCACCTCGCGGGCTACGACGACAACGCGCGCGCCCGGATCCTCGGCGACACCCTCGACCGCGCGACCGAGACCTTCCTCAACGAGGACCGGTCGCCGGGTCGCCGGCTGGGCACGATCGACAACCGCGGCTCGCACTTCTACCTCGGGCTCTACTGGGCCGAGGAGCTCGCCAAGCAGACGGAGGACGCCGACCTGGCCGCCGCCTTCGCCGCGCTCGCCGGCACGCTGCGCGAGAACGAGTCGACGATCGTCGAGGAGCTCAACGCCGTCCAGGGCTCGCCCGCCGACATCGGCGGCTACTACGAGCCCGACGATGCCTTGGCCGAGAAGGTCATGCGCCCGAGCGCGACCCTCAACGAGGCCATCGCCTCTCTGTGAGCCGACTGCGTGCCGCGGGCCCGTCCGCGGCACGCACCCGCGCCCGCTGGGCGTTCTGGATCATGATCGCGGTCAACGCCGTCATGCTGTGGTTCTACCTCGGCATGGCGGCGTCGGTCGGTTGGGGTGCCCGCGCCCTCGACCACGACACGCTGCAGGCCTGTGCCTCGCGCGCGTTCGAGGGTGACGCCGTCTTCGTCGGTCGCGACGACGTCGGCGAGGTCCGCTACGTCGGCGACGCGACGATCCGGTTCACCGCGACCTTCGAGGTGTACGGCGACGAGGGGCGCTCGGTCACCTCGAGCGAGATCCAGTGCACCGTGGAGGCGGCCGGCGACGACAGCGACATCGGCGACCAGCTGGCGGTCGTCCGCGCGACGGTGGTGGGCTGATGCTGCCACCGCAGTCACGCTGGGTCGGGCTCGTCGGCATCGCGATCGGCAACGCGCTGCCGCTCCACCTCGTGTGGACCGGGCAGCTGCAGATCCCCGACCTCGTGCTCGTCTACTTCCTCGAGCTCGTGCTGTCCTACGCCGTGATGTTCGCCTCGCGGCCGGACCGTCGCTGGCCCGTCCAGGAGACCGGCGACCAGTGGAGGACCGTCGCCGCCATGCTGCTCGGTGCGCTGGTCCTCGGGCCCGTGCTGGCCATCCACACGTTCGGCCCGGTGACCTGGGACACCACGACCCTGTGGGTCGTCGGCGTCGCGCTGGCGAGCTCGGTCGTCGGCTACGCCGCGTCGATCTGGCGCAAGGGCGAGCGATGGCGCGAGGGCGCGTTCGGTTCCTTCGCGTGGCGCTTCGTGCTGATGGTCGTCGCCCTGATGGCCTCGAGCGCCGGGAGGTCGTACGACCGCCTGCTCGACGCCGGCTGGGAGCCGCACCACCTCGGCAACGGGTGGGCACTGCCGGCCGGCGAGCTGCTCACCCGGCTCGCGCTGGCCCTCGAGCTCTCGCCGGTGGTCGTCGCGGCCGGGATCCTGTGCTCCTACCGCCTCGTCAGCGAGGTGCTGCACGAGGTCGCCGACATCTTCGGGGACGAGGCGGTCGCCGTCGGCACGCACGTCCGGGAGTGACCCTGGGACGCGTGCCTCGGGGAATTGGACGAGGTCCGCGCGCCTTGGACAATGAAATGCCTATGACGACGACCTCCTCCGCGACCGGCTCGGCCCCTGACCTCGACCAGGCGCCGGCCGTGCGGGCCCACCACTTCGGCCTCGCCGTGCTCGCGCTCGCCATGGGTGGGTTCGCGATCGGGACCGCCGAGTTCGTGACGATGGGTCTGCTCCCGCAGATCTCGGACGGGGTCGGCGTCTCGATCCCCACCGGCGGGCACGTGATCTCGGCCTACGCCCTCGGCGTGGTGGTCGGCGCTCCGGTGCTGGCCTTCCTCGGCGCGCGCCTCCCGCGGCGGGCCCTGCTGATGGGGCTGATGGGCGCGTTCGCCGTCGGCAACGCGGCCAGTGCGCTCGCGACGTCGTACGGCGCACTCATGCTCGCGCGCTTCGCGGCCGGCCTGCCCCACGGCGCCTACTTCGGTGTCGCGTCCCTGCTGGCGGCCAGCATGGCCTCGCCCGCCCGCAAGGGTCGCGCTGTCGCGGCGGTGATGCTCGGGCTGAGCGTGGCCAACGTCGTCGGCGTGCCCGCCGCCACCTGGCTCGGACAGAACCTCGGCTGGCGCACTGCCTTCTGGGGCGTCACGGTCCTGGGCATGGTGACGCTGGCGCTGGTCCTCGCGTACGTTCCCAGCTGCCCCGGCGACGACGAGGCGAGCGGCCGCCGCGAGCTCGGTGCGTTCCGCCTGCCGCAGGTGTGGCTGACCCTGCTGGCCGGCGCCGTCGGCTTCGGCGGCATGTTCGCCGTCTACTCCTACATCGCCCCGACCGTCACCGACGTCGGCGGCCTGGGGGAGTCCGCGGTGCCCGTGTTCCTGCTGTCCTTCGGCCTCGGCATGGTCGCCGGCACCTACCTCGCCGGCGTGATGGCCGACTGGTCGATCTTCCGCTCGCTGCTGATCGGCTCGGCCGGGATGGGCGCGACCCTGCTGCTCTTCTGGCTGGCCGCGCCCGGCGGCTGGCTGTCCCTGCCGGTGGTCTTCCTCATCACGGTCCTGGGCTCGGTGCTGGTGGTCAACCTCCAGCTGCGGCTGATGGACGTCGCCGGGGACGCCCAGACGCTGGGCGCCGCGCTCAACCACGCGTCGCTCAACGTCGCCAACGCCCTGGGTGCCTGGCTCGGTGGCCTCGTGATCGCCGCCGGCTGGGGCTACCGTGCACCGGCGCTGGTGGGCGTCGGGCTCAGCATCGCGGGCTTCGGAGTGATCGTGCTGTCGGCGCTCGTGCACCGGCGTAACGAACTCTCAACCGACGACGCGGATGCCGCAATCAGCGCGTAACGCACGGTCAACCGTTCGTTAGCACGAGCGGGAAATCATCGGGTCATGGACGAGAACCTGATCCCGCAACCCGACGAGGCAGAGCTCGAGCGCCGACGGGCGTTCCGCGATCGCCGTACGCACGACCTGATGGAGCTGATGGCACGCCGTCAGGAGCTCATCGGGGTGAACCCGTGGGCCGACCACGTCAAGGAGAGCGTGGCCTGGACCGCCTGAGCGGTCCGGCCACGCCCCTCGCGAGCCTCAGACCGCCCAGCAGTTGCTGATCTGCGGCAGTCCGGCGAAGCGGCCCTCGAAGAACAGGGCCGCCTCGGCGCCGAACGGGATGTAGCCGCCGACGTGCGTCGGGATGACATTGGTCGACAGCCGCACGTTGGCTCCCTTGCCGCACCACGACTTCGCCATCGACCGGCCGACGGAGTAGGGGATGACGTCGTCGAGGGCCGAGTGGCTGACCAGGACCGGCATGCTCGGCGTGGTGGTGCCGATGCGCTGCTCGGCGATCATCGTGGCGAACTGCGGTAGGGCGATCAGGTCCGACATCGGCTTGCCGTTGTAGCTCAGGGTCGAGGACTTCACGAAGGAGTGGCCGAAGAGGTCGAAGACGCAGTCCTGCTCGACCTGCGTCATCGTCTGGACGCCCTTGGCGTTGAGGTACGGCGTCAGGTCGACGCCGTAGCTCGAGGAGATGCCGCGCAGGGCGAAGAAGGCGAACGCCGAATACAGCCCGCCGTCGAGGTTGGTGGCGACCGCCTTGAGATCGGCCGGGACCGCGCCCACTGCGGCACCCTTGACCTTGAGCTCGGGCGCGTAGGTCGACGCGAGCTCGGCGGCCGACGCCGCGGCGCCACCTCCCTGCGAGTAGCCCTGGATGCCGACCGGGCTGTTCACCGAGAGGCCCGTGCCGGGAAGCTGCTGCGCGGCGCGGATGACGTCGAGCACGGCGTGTCCCTGCGAGACGCGGTCCATGTAGGTGTGGATCCCGGCGGTGCCGAGCCCCTCGTAGTCGGTGACCGCCACGGCGTACCCGCGGTTGAGCAGGCCCTGGATGGCGATGCCCTCGTACTCGAAGCCCTCGCTGTACTGCCGCGACGGGGCGCACCGGTCGCCCATGCCCTGGGTGCCGGCGGCGAAGCCGATCACCGGGCGGCTGCCGACGCCGATCCACGCGCCCTTCGGCACCATCACGACCCCCGAGACGGCGATGGGGCGCCCGGCGCGGTTGGTGGACTTGTAGAGCACGCGCTTGGCGAAGGTGTGCAGGCTGGACGCGTTGGCCGGGTCCAGCAGGAACGTCTGGGCCTCCGAGCGGATCAGCGCGCCGTTGGCGGCGGGCAGGGTGGCCGGGGCCTCGTAGAACGCCGGTCGTGGTGGTTCGTCCACGGCGGCGTGCGCCGGGGTCGCGACCACGACGACGGCGGACGCCGCGATCGTGGCCAGTGATGTGAGCAGGGTGCGAACGCGTGCCATCGGTCTGTGCCCTCCCAAGCAGAACCTCGTGACCGGGGGACCCCGGGTGTGACGGAGGTTACTGACGAGTCACATCACGGCGACAGTGGTTGCGCAGGCGAATGGGGTCGTTCGCGTGTGACGTCCATCACATGCGTACGGCGCTCGGGACCCCGTCCAAAGGCTTCGCGGGCCGGTGAGAGACTGGCCGCATGTCCTCGACGCCCACCTCGCGCCCGCGGGTCCTCTCCGGCATCCAGCCGACGGCGGACTCGTTCCACCTCGGGAACTACCTCGGAGCGCTGCGACAGTGGGTGGCCCTCCAGGAGGACTTCGAGACCTTCTACTTCATCGCCGACCTGCACTCGATCACGGTCGAGCAGGACCCGAAGGTGCTGCGCGAGCGGACGCTCGTCTCGGTCGCCCAGCTGGTGGCCGCCGGCGTCGACCCGTCGCGCTCGACGGTCTTCGTGCAGAGCCAGGTCCCCGCCCACACCCAGGCCGGCTGGGTGCTCCAGTGCCTCACCGGGTTCGGCGAGGCGCGTCGGATGACCCAGTTCAAGGACAAGTCGGCCAAGGGCGGCGAGGGCGCCTCGAGCGTCGGCCTCTTCACCTACCCGATCCTGCAGGCTGCCGACATCCTGCTCTACCGGCCGCAGTACGTCCCCGTCGGCGAGGACCAGCGCCAGCACCTCGAGCTCACCCGCGACCTCGCCCAGCGGTTCAACCACCGCTACAAGAAGACGTTCCGGGTGCCGGAGCCCTACATCCTCGAGTCGACCGCGAAGATCTACGACCTCCAGATCCCCGAGAAGCAGATGTCGAAGAGCATCGGCGGGCAGGGGTGCGTCTGGGTGCTGGACGAGCCGGACGTGCTGCGCAAGAAGTTCCGCTCCGCGGTCACCGACTCCGACACCGCGATCCGCTTCGACCGGGAGACCAAGCCGGGCGTCAGCAACCTGCTCTCCATCCACTCCGCGCTGTCGGGGGAGAAGGTCGAGGCGCTCGAGGGCGCCTTCGAGGGCCGCGGCTACGGCGACCTGAAGTCCGAGGTCGCCGACGTGGTCGTCGAGGCCCTGACCCACCTGCGCGAAGGGGTGCGCGAGCTGCTGGGTGATCGCACCGAGCTCGAGCGGATCCTGCGCGAGGGTTCCGAACGGGCCGGATCGGTGGCCGAGGCGACGGTGCGCGACGTCTACGACCGCGTCGGCTTCCTGCCCGCGACTCGCTAGGGTCGAGCAGTGCCGACCATCGGAGTTGCCGTCGCGATTCCCGAACCCTGGGCCACCGAGCTCCAGGACTACCGGACCTCCGTCGGCGATCTGACCGCGACGCAGATCCCGACGCACATCACGCTGATCCCGCCGCTGGTGATCGGCGCGGACGACCTGACCGCGATCGAGCAGCACCTCGCCGCGGTCGCCGCCGACGTCGACGCCTTCCGCATACACCTGCGCGGCACGGGTACCTTCCGCCCCGTGTCGCCGGTCGTGTTCGTCTCCCTCGTCGAAGGGATCTCCGAGTGCGAGCTGCTGGCTCACGGCGTACGCCGCGGGCCACTGGCCGTCGACCTCGACTTCCCCTACCACCCGCACGTGACCATCGCCCACCACCTCGGCGACGCCCAGCTCGACCGGGCGTTCACCGAGCTCGCCGACTTCGAGTGCGAGTTCGACGCCGACCACTTCGCGCTCTACGTCCACGACGAGAGCGCCGGCTGGCAGCCCACCCGCGAGTTCGCGCTCCGGCCCGCCCACGCCTGACCCTCGGGAGTCACCCCCATGTCGATCATCGACACCGCCAAGCAGCGCCTCGCCGACGTGCGCAAGCGCCGCCCGTTCATCGACCACGTCGTCCGGATGTTCGAGCACTACGGGAGTGTGGGCGGCAGCGCGCTCGCGGCCGCCGTCACCTACTTCGCCTTCCTGTCGTTCTTCCCGATCCTCGCGCTCGCCTTCGCCGTCATCGGGTTCGTGTCCCGCGCCTATCCCAACGCGGACGAGGACCTGATCACCGCGATCGGCGACGTGTTGCCGGGGATCGTCGGCGGGGAGGACGGCCTCCAGCTCTCGACCTTCCAGGACAACGCACCCGGCATCTTCAGCATCGGGCTCCTGCTCGCGCTCTACTCGGGCCTCGGCTGGCTCTCCGGCCTGCGCACCGCCCTGATCGCGGTCTTCGAGGAGCCGGAGAAGGAGAAGCCCAACTTCGTGCTGGGCAAGGTCCGCGACGTCCTCGCCCTCCTCGCCCTCGGCTCGGTGCTGATCGGGAGCGTCGCCGTGTCCGGGGTGGCGACCAAGCTCGCCACGCCGATCCTCGACGCCCTCGGGCTGAGCGAGGGCGTCGCCCCGGTGGTCTGGGTCCTCGGACTGGTCCTGGGACTCGGTGCCAACACGGTGCTGTTCTTCGCGTTCTTCCGCCTGCTCGCGGCGCCCCGCTCGCCGACACGGTCGCTGTGGTCGGGCGCGCTCTTCGGCGCCGTCGGCTTCGAGGTGCTCAAGCAGCTCTCGACCTTCCTGCTGGCCGGCACCAAGGACCAGCCCGCCGCGCAGGCGTTCGGGATCGCGCTGATCCTGCTCGTGTGGATGAACTACTTCTCCCGCCTGGTCGTGCTCGCCGCCGCGTGGGCCCACACGTCCGCCGCCGCGCGCGCCGCGCGCGCGCGCGAGCAGTGGCGCGACGACGCCACGGTGCAGGGTCCGCAGCTCGACCTCGCTGCGGCCGTCGAGTCCGCTCCGGTCGGTCCCGCAGCCACCGCCTCCGCAGCCACCGCCTCCACCAGGGGCGCCTTTGCCGCGGGGGCGGGCGTGATGCTCGCCCTCGTCGCCGTACTCCGCAGAAGGAAGCACTGACATGCAGATGACCCGCAAGCACGGACTCTTCCTGGTCGGCCTGGCCGTCTGGAACTTCATCACGTGGGGCATGTTCACCAAGAACCTGTACGCCGCCCACACCTCCGGCGAGGACCGCCCCACCGGCTACTGGGTCGCCCACACCGTGCTGATCGTCGTCAACCTCGTCCTCGGCGGGGTCCTCGCTGCCTGGGGTGCGAAGGTGCTGCGCTCGCGCTCCTGAGCCTGTGTACCCGCCCCGGCGGCGGTGAGTGAGCCACCTTTCGATCCCGCGGAACGTGGCTGGGCCACCGCTCGCGTGCGGTCCCGGAGGCGTTCACAGGAGTACGTCGCTCGGCGCCGTCCACAGGACGGGAGCCGTCGGGCGGCGAGACGTCGGTGGACCGTGGCGCAATCGGGGCCATGTTCGCCGTACCCGCAGACTTCCGCACCCGTCCCTTCGCTCGCGCCGAGGCGCTCCAGGCCGGCGTCCCGGCCAGGGTGCTCGAGGGGGCGCAGTTCCGCCGTCTGTACGAGGCCGTCTACTGCCATCGCGACCACGAGCTGACCCTGGCCGACCGCGTGACGGCCGCGCGGCTCGCACTGCCCGGGTCGGCACGCACGACCGGGATCACCCGGATCCAGGAGCTCGGCCTCGTGACCGGCCCGACGGACGTCCTGCACTTCGTCGTCGTCGGCGACCTCCACCTGGCGATGCCGGGAGTCTTCCTGCACCGAACGGTCTCGATGCCCCGCGCGGACGAGGACGGCGTCAGCGGTGCGGCGGCCTTCGTCGCCTACTGTGCCGAGGCGAGGACCCTCGACGCGATCACGGTGGGCAGCCTGTTGCTCCACCTCGAGCTGATGGACCTGCACGAGCTCGAGACGATGCTGGTCGAGCAGCCGTGGCGACGGGGCTGTCGGGAGGCGGCCTGGGTGGTCGAGCACCTGGAGCCGCGGTGTCGCTCGCTGCCCGAGGCCGAGCTGCTGACGCTCGTGCGGTTCAGCGGGCTGCCGGAACCCGAGGTGAACGTGGCCATGAGGGACCCCGACGGGATGACGATCATCCCCGACCTGTGGTTCGGGTGCTGGCGGCAGGCCGTCGAGTACGAGGGTGCCCACCACCAGGAGGACCGCGGGCAGTACGTCGCCGACATCGACCGCTACCTCGCGTTCCGTCGGATGGGCATCGCGTACGTCCAGGTCACCAAGGAACGGATGAGGCATCCGCGGCTGGTGGTGCAGCAGGTCCACCGCGCCCTGACGGAGGCCGGCTACGACGGCCCCGAGCCCGAGCTCGGGGAGCTGTGGGCGGCCTTGTTCCGGTCGCTCCACGACGTCGTACGCCGCGGCGCCCGCGTCTCAGCGGTGCGACAGCCACCTTCCGCGGCTTGAGAACGTGGCTGAGCCACCGGCAGGGCGCGCGCCACGAACGACACGCGCCCCGGCGGTGAGTGAGCCACCTTCCGCGGCTTGAGAACGTGGCTGGGCCACCGCTCGCGCGACTGTCGTGCTGGACCCGCCTGGAAGCGGTGAGTGAGCCACATTCTGCGGGCCGAGAACGTGGCTGAGCCACCGGCAGGGCGCGCGCCACGAACGACACGCGCCCCGGCGGTGCGCCAGCCACCTTCCGCGCCGGCGGAATGTGGCTCACGCACCGCGCGGGGCGGCGGGTGGAGCGGTGGGTGACGCGAGGATCAGTGACCGTGCTTGAGCGCGGTACGCAGGTCCTTGTTGAGCTGCGAGATCACGTCGAGCGGGATCTCCTTGGGGCACGCGGCGGTGCACTGGCCGATGTTGGTGCAGCCGCCGAAGCCCTCGTGGTCGTGCTGGGCGACCATGTCGACCACGCGGGAGTCGCGCTCGGGCTGGCCCTGGGGGAGCTCGCCGAGGTGGGTGATCTTGGCACCCATGAACAGCGATGCCGAGCCGTTGGGGCAGGCGGCCACGCAGGCGCCGCAGCCGATGCAGGTCGCGACGTTGAAGGCACGCATGGCGTCGTCACGCGGGACCGGCACGGAGTGGGCCTCGGGGGCCGAGCCGGTGTTGACGGAGATGTAGCCGCCCTGCTGGATGATCCGGTCGAACGCGCTGCGGTCGACGACGAGGTCCTTGATCACCGGGAAGGCCGTGGCGCGCCACGGCTCGATGGTGATCGTCTCGCCGTCGCTGAAGGAGCGCATGTGCAGCTGGCAGGTCGTGGTGACCTCGGGACCGTGGGCGTCGCCGTTGATCATCAGCCCGCACATGCCGCAGATGCCCTCGCGGCAGTCGGAGTCGAACGCGACCGGGTCCTCGCCCTTGGCATTGAGCTGCTCGTTGAGCACGTCGAGCATCTCCAGGAACGACATGTCGGGGGAGACGTCGTCGAGCTGGTAGGTGTGCATGGCACCGGCCGTGACCGAGTCGGGCTGACGCCAGATCTTCAGCGTCAGGCTCATGTGGTTGTTGTCGCTCACTTGTAGCTCCGCTGCTTCATCTCGATGGCTGTGTAGACGAGGTCTTCCTTGTGCAGGACCGGCGGTTCGCCGTCACCTGCGAACTCCCACGCCGCGACGTACGCGAAGAGGTCGTCGTGGCGCAGCGCCTCGCCGTCCTCGGTCTGCGACTCGCCACGGAAGTGGCCGCCGCACGACTCGCGGCGGTTGAGGGCGTCGATGCACATGAGCTCGCCGAGCTCGATGAAGTCGGCGACGCGGCCGGCCTTCTCGAGCGACTGGTTGAGCGACTCGTTGGTGCCGAGCACCTTCACGTTGCGCCAGAAGTCGTCCTTGAGGGTGCGGATGAGGTCGATCGCCTTCTTCAGGCCGTCCTCGGTCCGCTCCATGCCGCAGTACTCCCACATGATGTTGCCGAGCTCGCGGTGGTAGGAGTCGACGCTGCGCGTGCCGTTGACGGACAGGAAGTGGTCGATGCGCTCCTTGACGGACGTGTGCGCCTCGACGACGGCGGGGTGGTCCTCGGTGATCTTCTCGAACGGCCCGTCCGCGAGGTAGTCGCGGATGGTGTGCGGGAGCACGAAGTAGCCGTCGGCCAGGCCCTGCATCAGCGCCGAGGCGCCGAGGCGGTTGGCACCGTGGTCGGAGAAGTTGGCCTCACCGGTGACGAACAGCCCCGGGATCGTGGACTGCAGGTCGTAGTCGACCCAGACGCCGCCCATGACGTAGTGCACGGCGGGGTAGATGCGCATCGGCACCTCGTACGGGTCCTCGCCCGTGATCCGCTCGTACATGTCGAGGAGGTTGTCGTACTTCTCGGTGATGCCGTCACGACCGAGGCGCTCGATGGCGGCGGCGAAGTCGAGGTAGACACCGCGGCGGACACCGTCGACCTTGGGGCCGACGCCGCGGCCCTCGTCGCAGACGTTCTTGGCCGCGCGCGAGGCGATGTCGCGGGGGACCAGGTTGCCGAACGAGGGGTAGATGCGCTCCAGGTAGTAGTCGCGATCGGCCTCGGGGATGTCGCGCGGGTCCTTGTCGCAGTCGGCCTCGTTCTTCGGCACCCAGATGCGACCGTCGTTGCGCAGCGACTCGCTCATCAGGGTCAGCTTCGACTGGTGCGAGCCGGACACAGGGATGCAGGTCGGGTGGATCTGCGTGTAGCAGGGGTTGGCCATGTAGGCGCCCTTGCGGTGCGCGCGCCACGCGGCGGTGACGTTGCAGCCCATCGCGTTGGTCGAGAGGTAGAAGACGTTGCCATAGCCGCCGCTGGCGAGCACGACGACGTCGGCGAGGTGGGTGTCGATCGCGCCCGTGACCATGTCGCGCGAGACGATGCCGCGCGCCTTGCCGTCGACGACGATGAGCTCGAGCATCTCGTGGCGGGTGAAGGTCTGCACCGTGCCGGCCGCGACCTGCCGCTCGAGGGCCTGGTAGGCGCCGATGAGCAGCTGCTGGCCCGTCTGGCCGCGGGCGTAGAACGTCCGCGACACCTGGACGCCACCGAACGAGCGGTTGTCCAGCAGTCCGCCGTACTCCCGGGCGAACGGGACGCCCTGGGCGACGCACTGGTCGATGATGTTGGTGCTGACCTCGGCCAGGCGGTAGACGTTCGACTCGCGCGAGCGGTAGTCGCCGCCCTTGACCGTGTCGTAGAAGAGGCGGTGGACGGAGTCGCCGTCCTCCTTGTAGTTCTTGGCGGCGTTGATGCCGCCCTGCGCGGCGATCGAGTGCGCCCGTCGCGGGGAGTCCTGGTAGCAGAAGGACTTCACGTTGTAGCCGGCCTCGCCGAGCGTGGCGGCGGCCGAGGCACCGGCCAGGCCGGTGCCGACGATGATCACGTCGAGCTTGCGGCGGTTGGACGGGTTGACGAGGCGGGCCTCGAACTTGCGGTCCGACCAGCGGTCGGCGATCGGGCCCGTCGGCGCCTTGGCGTCGACCAGCGGCTCGCCGGGCGTGTAGTAGCCCGCGGCGTCGTCGGTCATCTCCGCAGGGGTGTCCTGCGAGGCCTCAGCGGCCGTGACGGTGTCCGGCATTTCGTAGTTCATGGTGTCCCTTTACTTCTCGATGACGCCGGCGAGGACGAAGATCGGCACCAGCGAGAAGCCGACCGAGATGACCAGCGCGAGCGCGAAGGCGATCTTCTTCCACGTGGCGCGGGCCGCGGCGGTGCCGGTCAGGCCCAGGGTCTGCGCGGCGCTCCACACGCCGTGGTGCAGGTGCGCGCCCAGCGCGAGCATGGCGACGAGGTAGATCAGCGTCAGCCACCAGGTGTCGAAGGTGTCGACCATCAGGTTGTACGGGTCGTTGGTCGGCCCGCCCTGCACGTTGACCTTGCCCACGGTGAAGTTGAGCAGGTGCCAGATGATGAACAGCAGCAGCGTCACGCCGCCCCAGCGCATCAGCCGGCTCGCGAAGATCGCGCCGGTGCTCTTCTTCATCACGTACGGCACTGTGCGGGCGGCCTTCGCACGGCGCCACAGCGTCACGGCGGCGTACACGTGGACGACCAGGGCGAGCAGCAGCACGACGCGGCTGATCCACAGGAAGCCCGAGTAGGGCAGCAGCGGCTCCCCCAGGACGCGCAGGTGGTGGGCGTACTCGTTGAAGGCGTCGTGGCCGGAGAAGGCCTTGAGGTTCCCGTACATGTGCGCCAGCACGAAGCCGACGAAGATGAGGCCGGAAACAGCCATCAGGAGCTTGAGCGCGATGGTCGAGCGCGACGCACGCGCCCCCTTGACCAGAGACGTGGTTGACACGTCCAGCACCGTACCCCGCGGAAGGCCTCCCATACGGCGCGGGTCCTGTGACATATGTCCGGTTACCGGTGGGTCGTTCTGGCGCGTCCCCTTCCCCTGACGTGTGACAGCGGTCATAGTCGGAGACCGCAGAGCCCAGACCTGTCCCAGCACGGAGGAGCGGCACCTGTGGCATCGACCGACACCGGAGTGACAGGACCGACCAGGGCGGCCATCGAGGCCCGCACGCTGCGCACGGATCGGTGGTGGGTCTCCCCGCTGCTGACGTTCGTGGTGTTCTCCGCGTTCGTCGTCTACGCGACGATCCGCGCGTTCATGGGCCGCGACTACTACGCCTCGCCCTACCTCTCGCCCTTCTACTCGCCGTGCCTCGGCGACTGCGTCGAGGGGGCCTCCGACTTCGGCCAACCCTTCCGCGCGTTCCCGCTGTCCGCGGCGCTGCTCATCCTGATCTTCCCGCTCGGCTTCCGGATGACCTGCTACTACTACCGCAAGGCCTACTACCGGGCGTTCTGGCTCTCGCCGCCCGCCTGCGCCGTCGCCGAGCCGCACCAGGCCTACTCCGGCGAGACGCGGCTGCCGCTGATCCTGCAGAACGTTCACCGCTACTTCTGGTACGCCGCCGTGCTGGTCGGCCTCGTCCTGACCTTCGACACCGTGCTGGCCTTCCGCAACGCCGAGCACGAGTGGGGCCACATGGGGCTCGGCACCCTGCTGATGCTGGTCAACATCACCTTCATCTGGCTCTACACGCTCTCGTGCCACTCGTGCCGCCACACCGTCGGCGGCCGGCTGCGCCACTTCTCCAAGCACCCCGTGCGCTACAGGCTGTGGACCTGGGTCTCGCGGCTCAACGTCAACCACGGCCGGTACGCGTGGTACTCCCTGTTCTCCGTCGCGCTGGTCGACCTCTACGTCTGGCTCCTGGCGACGGGCACCATCACCGACGTGAGGTTCTTCTGATGAGCGACCGGCACCCCATGACCGGCAACCTGATGTCCGGCGAGGCGCAGGGCGGGATGGAGCGCCACGCGTACGACGTCGTGGTGATCGGGGCCGGCGGCGCCGGCCTGCGGGCGGCGATCGCGGCGCACGACGCCGGGGCGCGTACGGCGATCGTGTGCAAGTCGCTGCTCGGCAAGGCGCACACCGTGATGGCCGAGGGCGGCATCGCCGCCGCCATGGGCAACCGGTGGCCCGAGGACAACTGGGAGGTCCACTTCCGCGACACCATGCGCGGCGGGAAGATGCTGAACAACTGGCGGATGGCCCAGCTGCATGCGCAGGAGGCGCCCGAGCGGGTGCAGGAGCTCGAGGACTGGGGCGCGCTCTTCGACCGCACCGACGACGGGCTGATCAGCCAGCGCGACTTCGGCGGCCACAAGTACGCCCGCCTGGCCCACGTCGGCGACCGGACCGGCCTGGAGATGATCCGCACCCTCCAGCAGCGGGCGGTGGCGCTGGGCATCGACGTCTTCATGGAGTGCACGGTCACCGACGTCTTCAAGGACGGGGACGCGGTGTCCGGGGCCTTCGCCTACTGGCGCGAGTCGGGGCGCTTCATCGTGTTCGAGGCCCCGAGCGTCATCCTCGCCACCGGCGGGATCGGCAAGTCGTTCAAGGTCACGTCCAACTCGTGGGAGTACACCGGCGACGGCCACGCGCTCGCGATGCGGGCGGGCGCGAGCCTGATCAACATGGAGTTCGTGCAGTTCCACCCGACGGGCATGGTGTGGCCGCCCTCGGTGAAGGGGCTGCTGGTGACGGAGTCGGTGCGCGGCGACGGCGGCATCCTGAAGAACTCGCAAGGTGAGCGGTTCATGTTCGACTACATCCCCGAGTTCTTCAAGGCGGAGACGGCGGACACGGTCGAGGAGGCCGACGCCTGGTATGACGACAAGAAGAACAACCGCCGGCCACCTGAGCTGCTCCCGCGCGACGAGGTCGCGAGGGCCATCAACTCGGAGATCAAGGCCGGTCGCGGCACCCCGCACGGCGGCATCTACCTCGACATCGCCAGTCGCCGTACGCCCGAGTTCATCCGCAAGCGGCTGCCGTCGATGTACCACCAGTTCAAGGAGCTGGCCGACGTCGACATCACCGCCGAGCCGATGGAGATCGGCCCGACCTGCCACTACGTCATGGGTGGGGTGGAGGTCGACGCGGACACGCAGGAGAGCGCGGTGACGGGCCTGTACGCCGTCGGCGAGTGCTCGGGCGGCATGCACGGCTCCAACCGGCTGGGCGGCAACTCGCTCGGCGACCTGCTGGTCTTCGGCAAGCGGGCGGGGGAATCAGCCACGTCGTACGCCTCCTCGCTCGGCGGCACCCGACCGCAGGTCGACGAGGCGGACGTGAAGGCGGCGCAGGCCAGCGCGCTGGCTCCCTTCGAGGTGGAGGGTGGCGAGAACCCGTACACGATCCAGTCGGACCTCCAGCAGTCGATGAACGACCTGGTCGGGATCATCCGCACCCGGGCGGAGCTCGAGGAGTCGCTGCGCGAGATCGAGGCGTTCAAGGAGCGGGCGCGGACGATGGTCGTGGAGGGGCACCGGCAGTACAACCCGGGCTGGCACCTCGCGCTCGACCTGCGCAACATGCTGATCGTCAGCGAGTGCATCGCAAAGGCCGCGCTGGCGCGCGAGGAGTCGCGCGGCGGCCACACCCGCGACGACTTCCCCGGGCCGAGCGACGAGTGGGGCACCAAGAACCTGGTGGTCAACCTCGACGCCGCGGGCACCGGCGTCGACCTGCACGAGAAGCCGTTGCCCGAGATGCCCGACGAGCTGAAGGGGTACTTCGCATGAGTGGCTATCTGTTGAAGCTGCGGATCTGGCGCGGCGACAAGGACGGCGGGGAGATCAAGGACTATCCCGTCGAGGTCTCCGAGGGCGAGGTCGTGCTCGACGCGATCCACCGCGTGCAGGGGACGCAGGCCGGCGACC
Organism: Nocardioides currus; assembly: GCF_003057875.1. Classification (GTDB taxonomy): domain Bacteria; phylum Actinomycetota; class Actinomycetes; order Propionibacteriales; family Nocardioidaceae; genus Nocardioides; species Nocardioides currus. Next base: position 459,190 of record NZ_PYXZ01000002.1, read on the forward strand.
TGGCCGTGCGCTGGAACTGCAAGGCAGGCAAGTGCGGCTCGTGCAGCGCCGAGGTCAACGGCCGACCTCGTCTGATGTGCATGTGCCGGCTCTCGGACTTCGAGGAGGACGAGGTCATCACGGTCACCCCGATGCGCAGCTTCCCGGTGATCCGCGACCTGGTCACGGACGTGTCCTTCAACTACGAGAAGGCCAAGGAGCTGCCCGCGTTCGCGCCGCCCGAGCGCGACGCCGACGGGAAGCGCCGGATGGCGCAGATCGACGTCGAGCGCGGCCAGGAGTTCCGCAAGTGCATCGAGTGCTTCCTGTGCCAGAACACCTGCCACGTCGTGCGCGACCACGAGGACAACAAGCCGGCCTTCGCCGGCCCGCGGTTCTTCCTGCGCTACGCCGAGCTCGACATGCACCCGCTCGACACCCACGACCGCCGCGAGCTCGCCCAGGGCGCAGCCGGGCTGGGGATGTGCAACATCACCAAGTGCTGCACCGAGGTGTGTCCCGAGGGCATCAAGATCACCGACAACGCGATCATCCCGCTCAAGGAGCGGGTCGTGGACCGCAAGTACGACCCGCTGGTGTGGCTCGGCAACAAGATCGGGCTGCGCAACAAGGACTACGACGGACGCACCGACAGCTGAGCGGGTGACCGGAGGGCCTCACAGCTGCCATCGTGGGTCGTGATGAGCTCGACCAGGCTGCGCAGTGCGCCGGCCGCCTCCCCGCGGTCCTCGACGGCGATGCGCTGGCCGAGGAGGTCGTACGCCGCGAGCCGTTGGGCGCGGTGACCGCTCGGCATCATGGTGGATCAGTGCCCGGGAGGCGTATCGTCGCCGGCATGCGCATGCGCATCCTGGCCATCGTCGTCGCGGTCCTCGCCGCGCTGCTCACGGCGCCGGCAGGCGGCAACGCGGCCGTCGCGCCATCGGCCGCCCCTCGTGCCGTCGACGTGGTCGACCTGCGCTTCGCCACCCACCCGGGCTTCGACCGGGTGGTGATCGACCTGAGGGGTGGCGCGACCCCCGAGTTCCGCGACGGCCGGTCGCGACGGTTCTTCTTCGAGGGCAGCGGCAAGCCTGTGCCCATCCGCGGTGCAGCCGGCGTCTGGCTCAGCATCACGGGCAACGGGCACGACGCAGCGGGCAACAACATCTTCCGCGGTCCGCGGCTGGCCCGGCCCGGGTTCCCCACCCTGAAGGCGCTCGCCCTCACCGGCGACTTCGAGGGGCAGGTGACGTTCGTGTTCGCGCTACGCCACCGTGCCGACTACACGGTCCGGCACCTGAGCGGCCCGAGCCGGCTGGTCATCGACTTCCAGCACCGGTGAGCGCTGCGGCCAGCAGGTCGCCGTAGTGCTCGCCCACCAGCTCTCCGCACGCGTCGCTCCACGAGCGGGTGCTCAGCTCGCGCCCACGTGCGCCCAGGAGGCCCCGGTGGCGGTCGCCGACGACCGACTCGACGGCCCGCCGCAGGCCGGTGGGGGAGGCGGGGTCGTAGAGCAGGCCCGTCTCCAGAGGTCGTACGACGCCGGGCGCACCGCCCGATCGCGGCGCGACGACCGGCAGGCCGGTCGCGGCCGCCTCGCGCAGCGCGTGGCAGCACGACTCCTCCTCGCCCGGGTGGACCAGCACGTCGAGGGAGGCCAGGGCGGCGGCGAGGTCGCCCGTGGTCAGCGCCCCCGTGAACTTCGCCCGAGGCAGGTGGCGCTCGAGCCACCCTCGCTGCGGGCCGTCCCCGATCACGACGAGGCGGACGCCGGCGAGGTCGGCGAGCTCCGCCAGGCGGCGTACGCCGTGGCGCTCGTGCAGGCTCCCGGCGTAGCCGACCACGACCTGCCGTCCCTCGGGCGAGCGGGCGCGCGACCACTTGTCGTGCAGCCACTGGTCGCGGAGGTCGGGGTTGAAGGCCCGCACGTCGACACCCGGCTCCCACACCGCGGCGTCGACGTCGAGACCACGAAGATGGTCGGCCAGGAAGGCGGAGGTCGCGACCACGCGGTCGGCGCGTGGGGCGACGAGGGGGACCGAGTGCTGCACGACGAGGGTGGGCACGCCGAGGCGACGTGCGTGCTTCAGCGCCTTGCGACCCAGCGTGGCCGGCGAGGTGACGTGCACGAGGTCGGGCCCGAACCGTTCGAGGGCCTCACGGACCTGCCGTCCCGGCTTGTCGAGCGGCCGGATCCGCGCCACGTGGCTGCGGCGGTAGGTGCCCAGCCCCGGGCCGGGCGCGACGACGAGCACCTCGTGCCCGGCGTCGATGAGGTGGTCGGCGACCTGCTTGAGGGTCGTCGTCGTGCCGTCGACGGCGGGATAGAACGTCTCGGTGACCAGGGCGATCCGTCGCGTCTCCATGGCGGCAGCGTGGGTGACGGTCGTGGCGTCCGTCCGACGAGGCGGCCAACGGCGGGTGAAAGCCTCGCGCAGCGGACAGGACCTGTCCGCGGGTCGCCCTAGCGTGGGGTCATGGAGATGAAGCTGGAGCTGATCATGGTGCCCGTGACCGACGTCGACGTGGCCAAGGCGTTCTACGAGAAGGTCGGCTTCGTCGTCGACCACGACCAGACGGTGAGCGACGAGGTCCGCTTCGTGCAGCTCACGCCGCCCGGCTCGGCCTGCTCGATCGCGATCGGGCGCGGCCTGACCGAGATGGCGCCCGGGTCGCTCGACAACCTGCAGATGGTGATCGCCGACGCCGACGCGACGCACGCCGACCTGACCGGTCGCGGGGTCGAGGTGAGCGACGTGCAGGACCTGGCCTGGAGTCGCTTCGTCGGGTTCGACGACCCCGACGGCAACCGGTGGGCGCTCCAGCAGCTGCCCGACTGGTCGGCCGGCGCCGGCGCGTGAGACGTACGCCATAGTCCACGCCGGGCGGGGGTCGGGCGGACGGGCCTAACCTGTCGGGCATGACCGACGTCCCCGACAGTCCCGAGGGCGGCCTGGCCGAGCCGGCCGAGCTCGAGCCGGAGCAGGGCTCGCTGCGCCTGGCCTCGCCCGACGACGCCCACGACGCGCAGGCGTGGGAGGCGGCCACGGCCGCGGTCCTGCGCAAGGCACGCCGGCTGGGCGACGACGACCCCGACGACGCGGTCTGGGCGAAGCTCACCCGCACCACCCTCGACGGGATCGACGTGGCGCCGATCGGAACCCCGTCCGACCTCGCCGACGTGGCCACCGAGGGTCGCCCGACGAGGACCGGCGACTGGGACATCCGCGCGCACGTCAGCGGACCGGACGCGGCAGCCGCCAACGAGGCCGTGCTCGTGGACCTCGACAACGGCGCGACCTCGTTGTGGGTCGAGATCGGCGCCGACCTGGCCGTCGAGGACCTGCCGCGCGCGCTCCGTGGCGTGCTGCTCGACCTCGCGCCCGTCGTCCTCACCGGAGCGGGACTCGCCGGTGCGCGGGCGCTGCTCGAGCTGGCCGACGACGCGGGGGTCGACCCGCACCCCGGCACCAACCTCGGGGCCGACGCGCTGTCCGACGACGTGGTCGAGATCGCCACCCTGGCACGTGAGCACGGCATCCTGGGCGTGGTCGCCTCCGGCCTGGGCGTGCACGAGCAGGGCGCCGGCGACGCGCAGGAGCTCGGCGTGGCCATCGCCGCCGGCGTCGCCGCGCTGCGCACCCTCACCGAGGCCGGCTTCAGCGTCGACGAGGCCGCCGCCGTGATCGAGTTCCGGCTGGCTGTCACGGACGAGCAGTTCCCGTCCATCGCCAAGCTCCGCGCCGCACGCCGGCTCTGGGCGCGCGTGCTCGAGGCGTCCGGCGCGACCGGGCGCGAGATGCGGCAGCACGCCGTCACCTCGCGACCGCAGATGAGCAAGTACGACCCCTGGGTCAACATGCTGCGCGGCACGGTCGCGGCCTTCGCTGCCGGTGTCGGCGGGGCGGAGTCGGTCACCGTGGTCCCCTTCGACGAGCCGCTCGGCCAGCCGGACGCGCTCGGCCGGCGGATCGCCCGCAACACCTCCTCGCTGCTGATCTCCGAGTCGCACCTCGCCCGCGTCGCCGACCCCGCTGGTGGTTCCTACGCCGTCGAGAAGCTCACCGACGACCTGGCCGTCGCCGGGTGGGCCGAGCTCCAGCGGATCGAGGCCGCCGGCGGACTCGCCGCCGACACCGGACTCGCCGACCGGGTGGCCGCCGTCGCCGCCGCCCGCGACGCGCAGGTGGCCACCCGCCGCCGACCGATCACCGGCGTCAGCGAGTTCCCCCACCTCGGCGAGGCCCTTCCCGAGCGGGCGAGCTCGACCGTCGGCGCCGACGTCCGCCGCTACGGCCACGCCTTCGAGGCGCTGCGCGACGAACCAGCCTCCTCGCCGGTCTTCCTCGCGACGATGGGGACCGTCGCCGCCCACACCGCGCGCGCGACCTTCGCCACCAACCTGTTCGCCGCTGGGGGAGTGGCCGTCACCCCGGCCGGCGCCACCGACGGCATCGAGTCGATGCTCGCGGCCCACAACGGGGAGCGGGTCGTGTGCCTGGCCGGGACCGATGCGGCGTACGCCGAGTGGGGCACCGCCCTCGTCACCGCGTTGCGCGAGGCCGGGGCCACGCACGTGATCATCGCCGGCAAGTCGGACGCGGTCGTGGGCGCCGACGACTCCTGTGCCCTGGGTGTCGATGCGCTGGCCTTCCTGGACCGTACGAGAGGAGCGCTCGCGTGAGCATCCCGAACTTCGCCGACATCTCGCTGGGTCTCGAGGCTCGCTCCGCTCGCGCCTCAACCACCGAGCCCGGGGTCGGGAGCGAGGCCTGGGCGTCGCCGGAGGGCATCGACATCCTCCCGGTCTACGGCCCGGAGCACCTCGAGGGCCTCGACGCCCTCGACACCTGGCCCGGCCTCGCGCCGTTCCTGCGCGGGCCCTACCCGACCATGTACACGACGCAGCCGTGGACGATCCGGCAGTACGCCGGCTTCTCCACCGCCGAGGAGTCCAACGCGTTCTACCGGCGCAACCTCGCGGCCGGCCAGAAGGGCCTGAGCGTCGCCTTCGACCTCGCCACCCACCGTGGCTACGACTCCGACCACCCGCGGGTGCGCGGCGACGTCGGCATGGCCGGTGTCGCGATCGACTCGATCTACGACACCCGCACCCTCTTCGACGGCATCCCGCTCGGCGAGATGTCGGTGTCGATGACGATGAACGGCGCCGTGCTGCCCGTGCTCGCGCTCTACATCGCGGCGGCCGAGGAGCAGGGGGTGAAGCCGGAGCAGCTCGCGGGGACCATCCAGAACGACATCCTCAAGGAGTTCATGGTCCGCAACACCTACATCTACCCGCCGGCCCCGAGCATGCGGATCATCAGCGACATCTTCGCGTTCACCTCGCAGAAGATGCCGCGCTTCAACTCGATCTCCATCTCCGGCTACCACATCCAGGAGGCCGGGGCGACGGCCGACCTCGAGCTGGCCTACACGCTGGCCGACGGCGTGGAGTACATCCGCGCCGGGCTCGAGACCGGCATGACGATCGACCAGTTCGCGCCGCGGCTGTCCTTCTTCTGGGCCATCGGCATGAACTTCTACATGGAGGTCGCCAAGATGCGCGCGGCCCGCGCCCTGTGGGCCCGACTGGTGCGCGACTTCGACCCGCAGAACCCCAAGTCGCTGTCCCTGCGCACGCACTCACAGACCAGCGGCTGGTCGCTGACCGCGCAGGACGTGTTCAACAACGTCGGACGCACCTGCATCGAGGCGATGGCCGCGACCCAGGGCCACACCCAGTCGCTGCACACCAACGCCCTCGACGAGGCGATCGCGCTGCCGACCGACTTCTCCGCGCGCATCGCCCGCAACACCCAGCTGTTGCTCCAGCAGGAGTCGCGCACCACCGAGATCATCGACCCGTGGGCCGGCTCCTACTACGTCGAGCGCCTCACCCACGACCTCGCCGAGCGGGCGTGGGCGCACATCCTCGAGGCCGAGCAGGCCGGGGGCATGGCGAAGGCGATCGAGCAGGGCATCCCGAAGATGCGCATCGAGGAGGCGGCCGCCCGCACCCAGGCGCGCATCGATGCCGGCGCGCAGAAGGTCATCGGCGTCAACACCTTCCGGCTCGCCGCCGAGGACAAGCTCGACGTCCTCAAGGTCGACAACGACGACGTCTACGCCCAGCAGGTCGCGAAGCTCGAGCGGCTGCGGGCCGAGCGCAACGACGACGACGTACGCCGCAGCCTGGACGCGCTGACGAGGTCGGCCGAGGACGGGGCGGTCGGAGGCGGGTCGCTGGAGGGCAACCTGCTCGCGCTCGCGGTCGACGCGGCCCGGGCGAAGGCCACCGTCGGGGAGATCTCCGACGCGCTCGAGAAGGTCTACGGCCGGCACCAGGCCGTGATCCGTACGATCAGCGGCGTGTACCGCGACGAGGCAGGCGCCCCCGAGGGGAGTGCCGTGGCGGCGGTGCTGGCCGCGACCGAGGAGTTCGAGGCCGAGGAGGGCCGGCGCCCTCGCATCCTGGTCGCCAAGATGGGCCAGGACGGCCACGACCGCGGCCAGAAGGTCGTCGTCACCGCCTTCGCCGACCTCGGCTTCGACGTCGACGTCGGCCCGCTCTTCTCCACGCCCGAGGAGGTCGCCCAGCAGGCGATCGACGCCGACGTGCACATCGTCGGGGTCTCCTCGCTGGCGGCCGGCCACCTCACCCTGCTGCCGGCCCTCAAGCAGGCGCTCGCCGCGCAGGGCCGCGACGACATCATGATCGTCATCGGCGGGGTCATCCCGCCCGACGACGTGCAGACGCTCAAGGACATGGGTGCCGCCGCGGTGTTCCTGCCGGGCACGGTGATCGCCGAGTCGGCGCTCGACCTGCTGGCGCGGCTCCGTGACTCCTGACGTCCCCTCGCTCGTCGAGGGCGTCCGGGCGGGGCAGCGCGCGGCGGTGTCGCGCGCGATCACGCTCGTCGAGTCGTCCAAGCCCGCGCACCGCGCGCTGGCGCGCGAGCTCCTGGTGGAGCTCGCGGGCGGCCCGACCTCGATCCGGGTCGGCATCTCCGGCGTCCCGGGCGTCGGCAAGTCCACCTTCATCGAGGCGCTCGGCTCGCGGCTGACCGCGGACGGACACCGCGTGGGCGTGCTCGCCGTCGACCCGTCGTCCGTGCGCACCGGCGGATCGGTGCTCGGCGACAAGACCCGGATGGCGCGGCTGTCCGTCGACCCCGACGCGTTCATCCGCCCCTCCCCGTCGGCCGGCACGCTGGGCGGTGTCGCCCGGGCGACGACGCAGGCGATGCTGGTGCTCGAGGCAGCGGCGTACGACATCGTGCTGGTCGAGACCGTCGGCGTCGGCCAGTCCGAGGTCACCGTGGCCGGGATGGTCGACACCTTCCTCTTCCTCACCCTCGCCCGCACCGGCGACCAGCTGCAAGGGATCAAGAAGGGCATCCTCGAGATCGCCGACGTGATCGCGGTCAACAAGGCCGACGGCGACCGCGAGCAGGAGGCTCGCGGTGCGGCGCGCGAGCTCGCCGGCGCGCTGCGGCTGGTGCGCGGCCACGGCGAGTGGGCGCCCCCGGTGGTCACCTGCTCCGCCCTGACCGACGTCGGGGTCGACGAGGTCTGGGAGCGCGTGCTGTCCCACCGCGAGCACCTCGGCGAGGCCGGCCTCGCGGCGAAGCGCGCCGACCAGCAGCTCGACTTCACCTGGGCGCTGGTGCGCGACGAGCTGGCCGAGCGGCTGCGACGCTCGCCCGGCGTCGCGGCGATCCGCGACGACGTACGCCGGGCCGTGCTCTCCGGCGAGCTCGCCGCCCCGATGGCCGCGGACCGGATCCTCGCGGCGTACGACGCGCCCACCGGCGGTGCGTGAGCCACAGTCGGGTCTCCGGGAATGTAGTTGGGCCACCGCCACGGGCGTGTCCACGTGCGACACGCGCCGCGGGGGTGGGCGACCCACATTCCGCGGCCCGGGAATGTGGCTGGGCCACCGCCGTGGCCTTCGTTGACGTGAGGGTGGCGGCAGACGACATCAGTGAGGGGATCTGCGTTGCGATGTGCCGCCACCTTCGGCGCCGCGGCGTACGACACCCCCCGCTGGCGGTGAGTGAGCAACAGTCCGCAGCCCGAAAAGGTGGCTGTGTCACCGCCACGGGCGTGTCCACGTCCGACACGCGCCCCGGGGGTGCGTGAGCCACCCTCGGCAGCCCGGGAATGTGGCTGGGCCACCGCCACGGGCGTGTCCACGTGCGACACGCGCCCCGGGGGTGGGTGACCCACATTCCGCGACCCGGGAATGTGGCTGGACCACCGCCGCGGGTGCGCGGGCAGGCGTACGACTCCTGAACATCTCCGGAACCGTGAGCCCGTCTCAACTAGGCTGGAACGATCATGTCCTCCTCAGCTGACCCGACCACCACGCTCATCGCCGACGTGATCGAGAAGTACGCCGACGAGCTGATCGACCTCCGCCGTGACCTCCACGCCCATCCCGAGCTCGCGTGGACCGAGTCGCGCACCAGCACCAAGGTGCTCGAGGCGCTGGTCGACACCGACTGGAAACTGACGCCGGTCGAGGGTGGCGGCATCATCGGCGAGCTGGGGACCGGGGAGCGCCGGATCGCCCTGCGCGCCGACCTCGACGCGCTCCCGGTGGAGGACCTGACCCTCGACCCGTGGTCGAGCACCGTCGCCGGCGTCGCGCACGCGTGCGGCCACGACGTCCACACGGCCGGGCTCGTCGGCGCCGCGCTGGCCCTCGACCAGGTGCACGCGAGCGGACAGCTGCCGGGTCGCGTGCGGCTGCTCTTCCAGCCGGCCGAGGAGATCATGCCCGGGGGAGCGCTGCACCTGATCCAGGCCGGCGCCCTCGACGACGTGCACCAGGTCTTCGGCCTCCACTGCGACCCGAGCCTCGACGTCGGCCAGATCGGCCTGCGCGAGGGCCCGCTGACCGGCGCCGCCGACTCCCTGTTCGTCCGGCTCGGCGGCAAGGGCGGCCACACCAGCCGTCCCCACCTCACCGAGGACCTCACCTTCGCCCTCGGCAAGCTGATCACCGAGCTGCCGGCGATCCTCAGCCGCCGCCTCGACCCGCGCGCCGGCGTCAGCCTGGTGTGGGGGATGGTGCAGGCCGGTGCCGCGGCCAACGTGATCCCCGGGCGCGGCCAGCTCGCCGGCACCGTCCGGATGCTCGACGCGGTCGCGTGGGCCGATGCCGAGCACATCGTGCGCACCCTCGTGGGGCAGATCGTCGCGCCGTACGGCGTCTCGGCCGAGGTCACCTACCAGCGCGGCGTCCCGCCGGTGGTCAACGACCCCGACGCCACCGCCGTCCTCGGCGGCGCCGTCGAGCGCGTCCTCGGGGACCACGGTCACGTCGCCACCGCCCAGAGCCTCGGCGGCGAGGACTTCGGCTGGTACCTCGACCGGATCCCCGGCTCGATGGCCCGCCTCGGCACCCGCACCCCGGGCGGGGCGACCTACGACCTGCACCAGGGCAACCTGCGCGTGGACGAGCGCGCCACCGCCATCGGCGCCCGCGTCCTGGCCGGAGCAGCGGTCGCCGCCCTCAGCGCCTGACATCTTCTCGACGAGGCGCGTTGTCGCCAGACATCTTCTCGGTCACCGCCCGATAACGGTTTACGTGTCCTGCGGCGATTGGCCTCACAGGGCACTACGCTGTCGGCCGATGTGGGCCGCCCCATGGCCCGCCACTTGATTCGAGGAGGCGTCTTGCGTCGTCTGACCAAGATTGCAGCAACCAGCGCGGTGCTCGCGCTCGCGTTCGCAGGTTGCTCCAAGCAGGATGATTCGTCGGAGGGCACGGACGCCTCCGCCAGCGAGTCCACGAGCGAGACCGCCGACAGCGGCGCCTCGGTCTGTGAGTCCGCCGATGGTGACGGACCCAAGGTCGGTCTCGCCTACGACGTGGGTGGCCGCGGCGACCAGTCGTTCAACGACTCGGCCTACGCCGGTCTCGAGAAGGCCGTCGACGAGTTCGACGCGACCTGCTTCGAGGGCGAGGCGGCCGACGGCGAGCCCGAGTCGGCTCGCGAGGAGCGCCTGCGCGGCATGGCCGACCAGGGCTACAACCCGATCGTCGGTGTCGGCTTCGCCTACTCCGAGGCCGTCAACGCCGTCGCCCCCGACTACCCGGACATCAACTTCGGCGTGATCGACGGCTTCGACCCCGACGACGAGGCCAACGACAACGTCGCCTACCTCGGCTTCGCCGAGAACGAGGGCTCCTACCTCGTGGGTGCCGCCGCGGCCCTCAAGACGCAGACCGACCACATCGGCTTCGTCGGTGGTGTCAACAGCGACCTGATCAAGAAGTTCGAGGCGGGCTACGTCGCGGGCGCCAAGGCCGTCAACAAGGACATCAAGGTCGACATCACCTACATCGAGGAGTCCGACCTGGCCGGCTTCGCCGACCCGGCGGGTGGCAAGGCCGCCGCCTCCGCGATGTACGACAAGGGCGCCGACATCGTCTACCACGCCTCCGGTGGTTCGGGTGCGGGCGTCTTCGAGGCCGCGACCGAGGCCGGCGACGGCATGTGGGCGATCGGTGTCGACTCCGACCAGTACCTCACCGCTCCGGCCGAGCAGCAGCCGCACATCCTCACCTCGATGCTCAAGCGCGTCGACGTGGCGACGTACGACATGATCAAGTCGATCGTCGACGGCAAGCCGGTCGTCAGCTACGTCACCTACGACCTGGCCTCCGACGGTGTCGGCTACGCCACCTCGGGTGGTTTCGTGGACGACATCAGCGGCGACCTCGACGGCTACGCCGACGAGATCAAGGGCGGCCTGGAGGTCCCGGTCGCCCCCTGAGGTGAGCCGGGCCTGACGGCCTGAACAGCACGACCAGCAGGACGAGACGGACCCGTGGTCACGCGATAACGTGTGGCCACGGGTCCGCACTATGTGGACCCATTTCAGCACCGGAGGAGGGTGGAGTTGACCGCGATGGCAACGGCGCCACAGGGAAGCACCGCAGACGGCGGCAACTCGGTGTCCGTCCAGGGCATCACCAAGAGGTTCCCCGGCGTGGTGGCCAACCACGACGTCGACATCACGATCCGCGGCGGCACCGTCCACGCGCTCATCGGTGAGAACGGCGCGGGCAAGTCCACCCTGATGAAGATCCTGTACGGCGTGCAGAAGCCCGACGAGGGCACCATCACGGTCGCCGGGCAGCAGGTCAGCTTCTCCTCGCCCACCGACGCGATCAAGGTCGGCATCGGGATGGTCTTCCAGCACTTCATGCTGGCCGACAACCTCACCGTCCTCGAGAACGTCGTCCTCGGCGCCGAGAAGCTGCACGGCATCGGCGACAAGGCCCGCGCCGAGATCGTGCGCATCTCCGACGCCTACGGCTTCGACCTCGACCCCGACGACCTCGTCGAGCGCCTCGGGGTCGGCCAGCGCCAGCGCGTCGAGATCCTCAAGGTGCTCTTCCGCGGCGCGAAGATCATCATCCTCGACGAGCCCACCGCCGTCCTGGTGCCGCAGGAGGTGGACGCGCTCTTCGCCAACCTCAGGGAGCTGCGCGCCTCCGGCCACACCATCCTCTTCATCTCGCACAAGCTCGACGAGGTGCTCGCGATCGCCGACGACATCACCGTCATGCGCCGCGGCACCACGGTCGGCGAGGCCGACCCGAAGACCGCGACCAAGCTCGAGCTGGCCGAGCTGATGGTCGGCTCCGAGCTGCCGTCGCCGGAGACCGAGGAGTCGACCGTCACCGACGTCGTGCTCCTCGAGCTCAGCGACGTCAGCCTGCTCGACGACCGCGGTCGCCACCTGCTGCGCGACATCGACCTGACGATCCACAAGGGCGAGGTGCTCGGCATCGCCGGCGTCGAGGGCAACGGCCAGGCCGAGCTCGTCGAGACGATCATGGCGATGCGCAAGGGCACCGGCACGGTCCGCCTCGCGGGCAACGACATCGCGAAGGCCAACACCCGCGAGCGGCGCGAGCTCGGCATCGGCTTCGTCCCCGAGGACCGGCACCGCCACGGCCTGCTGCTGGACGCACCGCTGTGGGAGAACCGCGTCCTGGGCCACCAGACCCGCGAGCCCAACATCACCGGGCCGCTGATCAACCGGCGCGACGCCCGCAAGGACACCCAGCGCATCATCGACGCCTACGACGTGCGCACCCCCTCCATGGACACCCACGCGCGGGCGCTGTCGGGCGGCAACCAGCAGAAGCTGATCGTCGGGCGCGAGATGAGCGGCGACCCGGTGCTGCTGATCGCGGCCCACCCGACGCGCGGCGTCGACGTCGGCGCCCAGGCCGCCATCTGGGACCACATCAAGCGCGCCCGGCGCGAGGGGCTGGCCGTGCTGCTGATCTCGGCCGACCTCGACGAGCTGATCGGCCTCTCCGACCGCATCGAGGTGATCCTCCGCGGCCGGCTGGTCGGCGAGTTCGACCCCCGCACCGTGACCCCGCAGGACCTCGGCTCGGCCATGACCGGCGGCCAGGACGCGGAGACGAAGGACGAGACGACCTCCACGAGCAACGGCGAAGGAGCCGCCTCATGATGCCCAAGCTCGTCTCCGGGGTGCTCGCGCCCGTGATGGCGCTGCTGGCCGCGATCGTGATCACCAGCGGCGTGGTGGTCTTCGTCGGCGCCTCCCCGGTCGACTTCTGGGAGGTCATGTTGTCGTGGCCGAGCAACCGCAACGTGCTGACGGTGCTCAACCAGGCCTCGATGATCTTCCTGTCCGGCACCGCCGCGGCCATCGGCTTCCGGATGAACCTCTTCAACATCGGGGTCGAGGGGCAGTACCGCGTGGCGTCCTACGTCGCGGCCGTCTTCGCCGGCGGCGCCTTCCTGCCCGGCGCCCTCAACATCGTCGCGAGCATCGTGCTGGCGATGCTCGCGGGTGCCGCGTGGGCGGCGATCCCGGCCGTCCTCAAGGTCACGCGAGGCGTCTCCGAGGTCATCTCCACGATCATGCTCAACGCGATCGCGGTGTTCCTCACCGGCTACCTCCTGAGCAACTACGGCGAGAAGGCGGCCGACACGCGCCGTACGACGCCGCTCGAGGACAGCACCATGCTCGGCGGCTTCAAGCTGTTCGAGGACAAGGACGGCGCCGTGTGGACGCTGAGCCTGCTCGCCGTGGTGGTCGGCTTCCTCTTCTGGTTCATCATCAACCGCACGCGCTTCGGCTTCGACCTGCGCGCCACCGGCATGAACGAGTCGGCCGCGGTCGCCTCGGGCGTCTCGGTGAAGCGGATGGTCGTGACCGCGATGATGCTCTCGGGCGCGGTGGCGGGCCTGATCTGGCTGCCCAACCTCTTCGCCGAGACCGCGTCGGGCAACTACTTCTCCAGCTCGGTCTTCCAGTCCGGCCTCGGGTTCACCGGCATCGCGGTCGCGCTGCTCGGTCGCAACAACCCGGTCGGGATCGCGCTCGGCTCGCTGCTCTTCGCCTTCCTCGGCGTGCAGTCCACCCAGCTCGAGTTCGCCGGGGTGGACGTGTCCAACGACGTCGTCCTGGTCACGCAGGGCGTCATCGTCCTCACGATCGTGATCGCCTACGAGGTCGTCGGGCGCTGGCGCGCCGCCGCCGACCAGCGTGCCGTCCGCGCGGCCCTCGATGCCAACGCCAACAAGCAGGAGGTGGCCGCATGAGCGCGCTGCTGTCCGAACCCACTCCCGCCGTCCCCGCCCCGCGCGGCGACCAGGAGCGCGGTCGCCGCTTCGCCTCGGTGTGGCTGCTGGTCACCCTCGGCGCGCTCGCCGCGGTCTCCCTGGTCCGCGTCCTCACCGGCGCCGACGAGATCGACTCGCGCGGCTCGGTCGCCGCAGCGATCACCGCCACCTGCCCGATCCTGCTGGCGGCCCTCGGCGGCCTGTGGAGCGAGCGCGCGGGCGTGGTCAACATCGGACTCGAGGGCCAGATGATCCTCGGCACGTGGGGTGCGGCCTACTTCACCTACTGGTACGGCCCCTGGACCGGGATCATGGGCGCGATCCTCCTCGGCGCGATCGGCGGCCTGATCCACGCCATCGCGACGGTGACCTTCGGCGTCGACCACATCGTCTCCGGTGTCGCGATCAACCTGATCGGGCTGGGCCTGGCCGCGTTCCTGGCGGAGGCGTTCTTCTCCGACCTCAACTCCTCGCGCGGCACCGGTGGGCAGAACAAGCTCACCGGACTCGACAACCCCGGATCGCTGACGATCCCCGGGGTCTCCGATGCCCTGACGTCGCTCGGCGAGAAGCACTGGTTCCTGATCTCCGACGTCGCCTCGATCCTGGCCGCGCTCACCACCCGCATCTCGCTGGTGACGCTGCTCGTCTTCGCCCTCGTGGCGCTGACGGCGTTCGTGCTGTGGCGCACCACCTTCGGCCTGCGCCTGCGCTCGTGCGGTGAGAACCCGCAGGCCGCGGAGAGCCTCGGCGTCAACGTGCTGCTTCACAAGTACGCCGCCGTCATCATCTCGGGCGGCTTCGCCGGCCTCGGCGGTGGCTACCTCGCCCTCGTCTCGGCCAGCGGCTTCTCGACCGGCCAGACCAACGGTCGCGGCTACATCGGCCTCGCCGCCATGATCTTCGGCAACTGGCGACCGGGCGGCATCCTGCTCGGCTCGGGCATGTTCGGCTACACCGACAGCCTGCGCCTGCGCGACGCCAGCACGATCCACGCCCTCCTGCTGCTCGTGGCGATCGGCCTGGCCGTCTTCGCGGTCCTGGCCCTGCGCGGCGGCAAGCGGACCCGGGCCATCGTGCTCGGCGTCGGTGCCGTGCTGTTCCTGCTGTGGTTCCTGCTCACCGACGAGGTGCCGCGCGAGTTCACCTCGATGACGCCGTACGTCGCCACGCTGCTCGTCCTCGCCTTCGCGGCCCAACGGCTGCGGATGCCCAAGGCCGACGGCCAGATCTACCGCAAGGGATCGGCCGGGTGAGCGAGCAGGGTCAGGTCACCCACGACGACTTCGACTGGGAGGCGCTGCGTCTCGAGGCGGTGGCCGCGCGCGGGCACGCCTACGCGCCGTACTCCTCCTACCCCGTCGGGGCCGCCGCGCTGGCCGAGGACGGCCGGGTGCTCACGGGCTGCAACGTCGAGAACGCCGCCTACGGGGTCGCGCTGTGCGCGGAGTGCGGGCTGGTCTCGCAGCTCCACATCACCGGCGGCGGTCGCCTGACGCACTTCATCTGCGTCGACAAGGCCGGCGACGTGCTGATGCCCTGCGGACGGTGCCGCCAGCTGCTCTTCGAGAACGGCGGGCCCGACCTGCTGCTGATGACGGTGTCGGGGGTCCGACGGATGGATGAGGTGCTGCCGGATGCGTTCGGGCCCGACAACCTCGCTTGACCTGGACGCCCCCGACCTCGTCGCCGACCCCTACCCGTTCTTCGCCCGCGAGCGGGCCGCGCACGAGGTCGCGTGGCACGAGCCCTCGCAGGCGTGGCTGGCCTTCTCCCACCGCGCGGTGTCGGCCGTCCAGCGCGACCGCCGCCTCGCCCGGCTGTGGCGCGACCGTGAGCCGACCGACTACCTCGAGCCGTTCAACGTGCTGCACCGCAACCAGATGATGGAGAACGAGCCGCCGGCCCACACCCGGCTGCGGCGTCCGGTGGCGCAGGCCTTCGCCCGCGGCCACGTCGAGCGCCTGCGCCCGCGCGTGCGCGAGCTCGCGACGTCGCTCCTCGACGGGGTGGGCCCGTCCTTCGACCTGGTCCACGACTACGCCGAGCCGCTGCCGGTGCTGGTGATCGCCGAGCTGCTCGGGGTCCCGGCTTCTCACGCCGACGACCTGCGCGCGTGGTCGCAGGCGATCGTGCGGATGTACGAGCGCCAGCCCTCCGACGAGGTCGTCGCCGCCGCGGTGGCCGCCGGCTCCGACTTCGCGTCGTTGGCCCGCGAGCTGATGGCGGCGCGGCGGGCCGCCCCCGCCGACGACCTGATCACCGACCTCGTCGCGACCGAGCTCACGGACGACGAGATCGTGGCGTCGGTCGTGCTGCTGCTCAACGCCGGGCACGAGGCGTCGGTCAACGTCTTCGGCAACGGCGCCATGGCCATGCTCGAGCGCGGTCTGCGTCCCGCCGACGACGTGCCGGCCACGGTCGAGGAGATGCTGCGCTTCGACTCGGCGCTCCAGCTCTTCGAGCGCACGGCGACCGAGGACGTCGAGGTTGGCGGGGTGACCGTCGCCGCGGGGGAGAGGATCGCGGTGCTCCTCGGCTCGGCCAACCGTGACCCAGCGGTGTTCGAGTCCCCGGACGAGCTCCTCGTCGACCGGGCCACCAACCCGCACGTCGCCTTCGGCGTCGGCGTGCACTTCTGCCTGGGCGCACCGCTGGCCCGGATGGAGCTGGCCGAGTCGGTCGCCGCCCTGTGGCGGCGCTTCCCCGACCTGCGACTGGCGGGCCGGCCCACGAGCCGGGGAACGTTTGTCTTGCGAGGGCACGCCCACGTGCCAGTGGAGGGATGAGAGATGAGTGCACACGACGCGGTCGAGGTCATCAGCGTCAAGCGTGACCGCGGCGAGCTGAGCGACAGCCAGATCGACTGGGTGATCGACGCCTACACCCGCGGCGAGGTCGCCGACGAGCAGATGTCGGCGCTGGCGATGGCGATCCTCCTCAACGGGATGGTGCCGCGCGAGATCGCCCGCTGGACCGCCGCGATGATCGCCTCCGGCGAGCGGATGGACTTCTCCTCGCTGTCGCGGCCCACCGCCGACAAGCACTCGACCGGCGGGGTCGGCGACAAGATCACCCTGCCCCTGGCGCCCCTGGTGGCGGCGTGCGGCGTCGCCGTGCCCCAGCTCTCGGGTCGCGGGCTCGGCCACACCGGCGGCACCCTCGACAAGCTGGAGTCGATCCCCGGGTGGCGCGCGGCGCTGTCCAACGAGGAGATGTTCGCGCAGCTGGAGTCGGTCGGCGCGGTCATCTGCGCGGCCGGTGACGGGCTCGCGCCCGCCGACAAGAAGCTCTACGCCCTGCGCGACGTGACCGGCACCGTCGAGGCGATCCCGCTGATCGCCTCGTCGATCATGTCCAAGAAGATCGCCGAGGGCACGGGCGCGCTGGTGCTCGACGTCAAGGTCGGCACCGGCGCCTTCATGAAGGACGTCGACCGCGCGCGCGAGCTGGCCGAGACGATGGTCGGACTCGGCAAGGACGCCGGTGTGCACACGGTGGCGCTGCTGACCGACATGAGCACCCCGCTCGGCCTGACCGCCGGCAACGCGATCGAGGTCGCCGAGTCGGTCGAGGTGCTGGCCGGCGGCGGCCCTGCCGACGTCGTCGAGCTGACGCTGGCGCTGGCTCGCGAGATGCTCGCCGGCGCGGGTATGACCGACGTCGACCCCGCCGACAAGCTCGCCGACGGATCGGCGATGGACGCCTGGAAGGACATGGTCCGGGCGCAGGGCGGTGACCCGGAGGCCGAGCTGCCGGTCGCGAAGGAGACTCACGTCGTCAACGCCCCGGACAGCGGCACCCTGACCCGCCTCGACGCGATGGCCGTCGGGCTGGCCGCCTGGCGCCTCGGGGCCGGGCGGGCCCGCAAGGAGGACCCGGTGCAGGCCGGCGCCGGCGTCGTGTGGCACGCGCGCCCCGGCGACACCGTCACCGAGGGGCAGCCACTCTTCACGCTGCTCACCGACGAGCCGGAGCGCTTCGACCGTGCCCTCGCCTCGCTCGAGGGCGGCTTCGACATCGGCGGGGAGCACACCCCGCAGGACCTGGTCATCGACCGCATCAGCTAGTGCGTGAGCCGCTGCTGACCGGCCTGGGTGTGGGCGCCGACCTCGACCGGGCGGTCACGGTCGACGGCGGCTCGATGTCGTCGTCGCAGCTGCGGGACGCCGCGCTGGCGTTCGCGGGCCGCCTCCCCGACAGCGGACCGGTCGCCGTCCTCGCGACGCCCCGGATCGAGACCGTCGTCGCGGTGGTGGGCTGCCTGCTCGCCGGCGTGCCGGCCGTGCCGGTGCCTCCCGACGCCGGCCCGGCGGAGGTCCGGCACGTGCTCGACGACTCCGCGGCCACGGCGTGGGTCGGGGAGCGACCTGACGGCGTGGACCTCGCGACCCTGCCGGTGGACCTGGCGGCGCGGGCCGGCGCAGCGACGTACGCCGTGGAGCCGAGCGACCCGGCGCTCGTGCTCTACACCTCCGGCACCACCGGGGCGCCGAAGGGCGTCACGCTCAGCCACCGGGCGATCGCCGCGGGGCTCGACGCGCTGGTGGACGCGTGGGGCTGGACGCCGGACGACACCCTCGTGCACGGGTTGCCGCTGTTCCACACGCACGGGCTCGTCCTCGGCGTGCTCGGGCCGCTGCGGGTCGGCGGGCGGGTGCAGCACACCGGACGACCGACCCCCGAGCGCTACGCCGCGACGGAGGGGACGATGTTCTTCGGGGTGCCGACGGTGTGGTCGCGGATCGCCGCCGACCACGACGCGGCCCGTGCGCTCGCCTCCGCGCGCCTGCTGGTCTCCGGCAGCGCCCCGCTGCCGGTCCCGGTGTTCGAGGCCGTCGAGCGCCTCGCGGGCCGGGCGCCCGTCGAGCGCTACGGGATGACGGAGACCATGATCACCCTCAGCGCCCGGGCCGACGGCGAGCGTCGCGCCGGCTGGGTCGGCTCGCCCGTGCTCGGTGCGCAGACGCGGTTGCGGGCCGAGGACGGCGGCCCGGTCCCCGACGACGGCGAGACGATCGGCCGCCTCGAGGTGCGCGGCCCGATGCTGTTCGACGGCTACCTCGGGCAGCCCACGGCCACCGCCGAGTCGTGGACCGACGACGGCTGGTTCGTGACCGGTGACCTCGCGGCGCGCGACGACGGCGGCTTCCACCGCATCGTCGGACGCGAGTCCGTCGACCTGATCAAGTCGGGCGGCTACCGCATCGGTGCCGGCGAGATCGAGACCTCGCTGCTGGCGCGGCCCGAGGTCGCCGAGGTGGCGGTGGTCGGGGTGCCCGACGACGACCTGGGTCAGCGCATCGTGGCGTGGGTCGTGCCGTCCGGCGCCGCGACGCCGGCGCTCGGCCGGGCCCTCGTCGACCACGTCGCCCGCGACCTGGCGTGGCACAAGCGGCCGCGCGAGGTGCGCTTCACCCAGGCGCTGCCGCGCAACGCGATGGGCAAGGTCCAGAAGGGTCGTCTCGAGGCCTGACCGGACGTCCCCAACTCTGGCGATTCTTTGCCTGTTCTTTACCTTCACGATCGACGCGGGCCTAGCGTCCCAGTCATCTCTGGGGGGAGAGGAGTGCTGGGTATGGACAGCCGTGCCGACTCGAAACTGGTTCGAGCCCGCGGACCGCTGCTGCTGGTCGTGCTGCTGCTGGTCGGCGTCGCGCTCGGGGGCGGGGCCGCCTTCCTGCTGATGCGCACCGGCGCCGACGGGCCGTCGAGCACGCGCAGCGACTGCGCCCGGCAGCGCAGCGTCGAGGTCGTCGTCCCGGCGTCGATGCTGCGTGTGGTCACCCACGCGGTCGACGAGATCACGCCGTCCTGCACCCGGGTCACCGTCGCGAGCCGGAGCGCGAGCGAGGTGGCCCTGCGGATCTCCAGCGGAGGCGCTCCACCCGACGTGTGGATCTCCGACTCGCGCTTCTGGATGACCCCCACCTACCTCGGGGGCACGTCCCCCCTGCGGATCGTCACCCCGAGCGTGGCGAGCACGCCGATCCTGCTCGTGGGTGGCCCGCAGTCGCCCCGCTTCGCCTCCTGGGGCGAGGCGGAGGTGTCCGGCCTGGTGTCGGTGCCCGACCCGCTCGGCTCGACGGCCGGGTCGCTGGCCGTCGTGGCGCCGCAGGCGGAGGCACGGCAGGTCGGCCGGACGCTCGGCGAGGCCCGCCAGATGCTCGTGCCGTTCGCGCAGACGTACGGCGACCGCGTGTCGCGAGGTCTCGACGCCGACGTGGGGATGGCGTGGAACGGGCGCGAGTCCCGTCGGCTCGTCGTGACGACCGAGCAGGACCTCGTCGAGGCGCGGGCCAACGCGCCGTACCTCGAGGACCGGACGCCGGAGGTCGGCGCCCCGATGCTGGACTTCCCGCTCGCACTGCGCGAGGGAGCGGCCGACGGGTCGGCCGAGGTCGCGCGTGCGCTGGTCGACCACCTCGCGAGCGAGGCCGGGCTGGCCGCCCTGCGCGACGCCGGGCTCCGCGGCCCGAGGTCGAGCCCCGGGGAGAGCCTGGCCGCCGACACGACGCGCGTCCTGGCGTCCCCGCGCCCGAGGACGATCGCGACGACCGTGCAGTCGTGGCGCTCGCTCAGCGTGCCCTCCTCGATCCTGGCGGTCGTGGACGCCTCGGGATCGATGGACATCGGCACGGCCGGGGGCAGCCGGATGGAGCTGCTCGCCGACGCCGCGTCCATCGGGCTGGGGTTCCTGCCCGACCACGCGCGCGTAGGGCTGTGGATCTTCTCGATCGACAAGGGCGGCCCCGGCCAGGACTGGCGCGTCCTCGAGCCGATGCGCCGCCTCGACGACCTCCGCTTCGGTCGCACCCAGCGCTACGCCCTGCGCGAGTGGACGACGGAGCTGCCGTCCCTCACCGACGGCGGCACCGGCCTGTACGACACCGCGCTGGCGGCGTACCAGCAGGCGCTGCGCGACTACCGGCCGCACTACTCCAACGCCGTCGTGCTCCTGACGGACGGGGAGAACGAGGACACGGGCTCGATCGCCATGACCGACCTGGTCTCGCGCCTGCGCGAGCTCCGGGACCCGCAGCGCCCGGTGCGCATCATCGGGATCGCGATCAGCGAGGACGCCGACCTGGGGGCGCTGCAGCGGATGGCCGAGGTGACCGGCGGAGCGGCCTACCTCGCCGCCCAGCCGCAGGACGTGCTCGGGGTGTTCGCCAAGGCCGTCCTGTCCCGCTGAGGGCTCTCAGGCCTCGAGCAGCAGCACGACGAGCTCGGCCACACAGGCCGGCTTGTCGATGCCCTCGATCTCGAGGGTGTGCCGGATCACCAGCTGCTTGCCGGTCGGCAGGTCGGTGACGTCGCCGAACGAGACGTGGGACCGCAGCCGGGAGCCGACCGGAACCGGGTGCGGGAACCGCACCTTGTTGAGGCCGTAGTTGAGGCGGGCGCCCGGGGTGTCGAGGGCGAACGACTCGACGTTGAACAGCGGCAGCAGGCTGACGGTGAGGAAACCGTGGGCGATGGTGGTCCCGAACGGCCCGGCCTTGGCGCGGTCCTCGTCGACGTGGATCCACTGGTGGTCGCCCGTGGCGTCGGCGAAGAGATTGATCCGCTCCTGGTCGATGAGCAGCCAGTCGGTGGTGCCGATCTCGGAATTGGCCGACGCGGCGACCTCGTCGAGCGTGGTGAAGATGCGCATGGCTGGAAGGATAGGCACATGAACACGTTGACCCGTGACGATGTCCGTCGCGCACCCAAGGTCCTCCTCCACGACCACCTCGACGGCGGCCTGCGGCCGCAGACGATCGTCGAGCTCGCCGCCGAGATCGGCCACGAGCTCCCGGCGGCGGACGCGGAGTCGCTGGGACGCTGGTTCGTCGAGTCGGCCGACTCCGGGTCGCTGGTGCGCTACCTCGAGACCTTCGACCACACCGTGGCCGTGATGCAGACCGCGCCGGCGCTGACCCGCGTGGCGCGCGAGTGCGTCGAGGACATGGTGGCCGACGGCGTCGTCTACGCCGAGGTCCGCTACGCGCCCGAGCAGCACGTCGAGGAGGGGCTCTCGCTCGACGAGGTGGTCGCCGCCGTGCAGGAGGGCTTCGACCAGGGCGTCGCGGCGTCCGGTGGTCGCGTCGTCGTCCGCCAGCTGCTGACCGCGATGCGTCACCAGGCCCGCTCCATGGAGATCGCGGAGCTGGCCATCGCCTGGCGCGATCGCGGCGTCGCGGGCTTCGACATCGCCGGCGCCGAGGACGGCTTCCCGCCCACCCGCCACCTCGACGCGTTCGAGTACCTCCAGCGCGAGAACTCGCACTTCACGATCCACGCGGGGGAGGCCTTCGGACTGCCGTCGATCTGGCAGGCGATCCAGTGGTGTGGCGCCGACCGGCTCGGACACGGCGTGCGGATCGTCGACGACATCACCGTCGCCGACGACGGCTCGGTCGAGCTGGGCCGGCTGGCGGCGTACGTCCGGGACAGCCGGATCCCGCTCGAGATGTGCCCCCGGTCCAACGTGCAGACCGGCGCCGCCGCCTCGATCGCCGAGCACCCCATCGGGCTCCTCACGCGCCTGCGCTTCCGGGTGACCGTCAACACCGACAACCGGCTGATGAGCCAGACCTCGATGACCGAGGAGATGACCGGCCTGGTCGAGGCGTTCGGCTACGGCCTCGAGGACCTGCGGTGGTTCACCATCAACGCGATGAAGTCGGCCTTCCTGCCCTTCGACGAGCGCCTGGCGATCATCGACGATGTGATCAAGCCGGGCTACGCGGAGCTGATCAGCGCCGCGGGCTGACGACGAGCCACGGGTCGCGCCAGCCGCCGAGCAGGAGCCGGCCCTCCAGCCACTCCTCGCGGGTCACCCGCACGACCCGGCCCGTCCCGGGCTCGTAGAACCGCACGGCGTCGTCCATCAGCTCGATCGCCAGCACGACGTGCCGCGGCAGCCACCGGCTGCCGACGTAGGCCGGGACCAGCGCGCCGTCGGCCAGCGCCGACGTCATCGCCGCCCACGCCCGGCCCGGGCGCAGCCGGGCCACCAGCACCCGCCGCGAGCGGACACGGTGCGAGCGGCGGTCGAGCTGGCGGGACAGGGCCCACGGTGGGGTCCCGACCGCGCGCAGCCACGGCGCCTGGATCGCGCCGGCCGCGTCGACCGGGCCGGTGATCCGGCGGTGCATGGCCATCGTCTCGCGCTCGAACTCGGTGTCCCCGCCCGCGAGGAGCCGTCGCGCGTAGGAGTCGTTGACCAGCGCCTCGGCCATCACGGCCACGGCGGCTCCGCAGCTGCGCCGGTCGGGCTGCTGGAACTGCCGGCCCAGCACGAGGCGGCCGGTCTCGGAGGCGATCACGGGGTGCCTGCCCAGGACATGATGCACGTGTGCGCCTCGTCGGCAGTCGCGACCTCGCAGCCGAGCTCGGTCGCGTGCGCGACCACGCGGCGCTGGTCGCGCATCAGCGCCAGTCCGCGCCGCAGCAGCACCAGCGGGGGCTTGCGGTGCTCGCGCAGGTCTCGGGTCAGTCGTCGCCAGAAGGTGACCAGGGGGCGCTGGGTGATGCAGTAGGCCCCCGCGAGCACACCGGCCTCGCGGCACGCCGGCACCACCTCGGGGGCGAAGATGCCCTCGGCGACGAAGAGCGGGGCGTCGCCGAGGTCGAGGGTGGCCGACCCGCACCGGCCGTTCTGGGCGATCTCGTAGACGGGCACCTCGCTCACCCCGTCGCGACACAGCGTCAGGAGCGTGGCCAGCGCGTCGCCGTACAACCAAGAGTCGGGGTGGTCCCAGTCGACCAGGCCGGAATTGGCGCCGGCGGTGATGGTCGGCAGGGACGGGTCGTCGCCGTCCTTGTAGAAGTCGTCGAGCCGCAGCACCGGCAGCCCGAGGCGTTCGGCCAGTCGGGACTTGCCGGCTCCACTGGGTCCGGCGAGGACGACGACGCGGGCTGACACGTCGCACATTGTGCCGTGGCCTCGGCCGACCGCCGAGCGGCGGGGCATCGCGGGTCTCGGCCTGCGGGCGTGCGCTTGACAACAGATGCGCATCGAGTTTCGCCATTCCGCCAACCGCAGCGCGCGTCAGCACCTATCGTCGGCAACCGAATCCCCCCGGATCCTCACCTGACCGCCTGAGAGGCACGTGCATGTTCGGCTCCCACGCCACCGCTCCCGTCGAGCCCGAAGAGACTCCTGCCGAGACCGGCCCCGACGTCCGCCGCATCGCCGTCATCGGCGTCGTGCTCGCGCTCGTCGCTGCGGGCGGCGCCGTCGCCATCTCCCTCGTCGGCGGCGACGACACCGCTGCTGCGGCCTGCACCTCGGCGTCCACCACGACCGTCACGATGTCCGTGGCCCCGGCCATGGCCGACGTCGTCGACGAGGCGGTGGACGCGCTCAAGGACAACGGCCAGTGCATCGAGCTCGACGTCACCACGGCCAACGTGGCCGAGGTCGCCGCTGCCCAGGCCGAGGTGGGCGAGGGCGAGGACGACGTCCTTCCCGACCTGTGGGTCCCCGACTCCCCGGCCTGGCAGAGCGTGCTGACCAAGGCCGACATGACGGGCCGCGTGCTCGCCCCGGCCCTGGCCACCAGCCCGGTCGGCCTGGCCAGCGGCTCGACGGCCAAGCCGCGTGCCACCTGGCTCGACGCGCTGGCGTCGCCGCAGCTCGTCAAGACCGACCCTCTGGCCAGCGGCGCCTTCGGTCAAGCGCTCGTCGCCCCGCTGTCGGAGGCCCTCGAGGGCGAGGCCGCCGCCGCGCAGAACGCGATCGTGCCGATCGCCCAGCGCTACGGCGCCAAGGCCGCGTCCGGTCGCACCAACCCGGTCACCATCGACACCATCCCAGCCGGCAGCAAGCGGATCATCCCCGTCACCGAGCAGGACTACCTCACCGCCCGCCGCGGCAACGAGACCCTGACCTGGTCGCTGCCGAAGACCGGTGCCGCGGTCCTCGACTTCCCGCTCGTGCAGCCCGGCGCCGGCTCGGGTGGCATCGCGGTCGGCTCGGGTGCGCTCGACGTCGCCGGTCGCACCGGCGACAAGCTCGCCGCGTGGTTCGCCTCCGAGGACGGCATCGCCGCCCTCGCCGCCGAGAACCTGCGCGGCGCCGACTCGGCCCCGCTGCCCGACGAGCAGACCGTCGAGGCCGACCCGATCCTCCCGGACCCCGACAAGGGCCAGGTCGACGCCACCATGAAGAGCTGGGCCGTGCTGACCGTGCCCTCCAGCGTCCTGGCCGTCATCGACGCCTCGTCCTCCATGGGCACCGCCGCGGGATCCTCCACCCGGATGGGCCTCGCCGTGGGCGCTGCCCTGACCGCGCTCGACGCGTTCCCCGACCACGCCCGCATCGGCCTGTGGGGCTACTCCATCGGCCTCGGTGGTGGCAGCCAGGACTGGCGCGAGCTGGCGCCCCTGCGTCGCCTCGACGCGCCGACCGGCAACGGCAAGACCCAGACCGACCTCCTGCGCGAGCAGGCGAACGTGATGCCGACCCTGATCGGTGGCGGTGCCGGCACCTACGACACGGTGCTGGACGCCTACAAGGCGGCGACGCGGGAGTTCAACCCGGCCTACTACAACAGCCTGGTGATCATGACCGACGGTGGCAACGAGGACCCGGGCTCGATCAGCCTCGACGAGCTGCTCGAGGAGCTCGGCAAGCTGCACGACCCCGACCGCCCCGTGCGGATCATCCCGGTCGGCATCAGCACCCAGGCTGACATGTCCGCCCTCGACCAGATCGCCGCGGCCACCGACAGCCAGGCCTACGAGGCGGCCGACCCGCAGGACATCCTGACCGTGCTCGCGCAGGGCCTGCTGACGCGCGACTGACCGTCCAGCGACACGACGAGGGGCCGCACCCGGTTCGGGTGCGGCCCCTCGTGCGTTGCGCAGTGGAGCGGGTCCGGTCGAGCGCCTGCTCAGATGCCGATCGGGTGCCAGACGGTCTTGGTCTCCAGCCAGTCGGTCAGGCGGTCGGTGCCGGGTGTCTGGAGCCAGTCGACCTCCCCGTCGGGCGCCCGGCGGACGCGCTTGAGGTTGTCGGCCGCCGCGACCTCGAGCGAGGTCGCCAGCTCGGGGTCGGTGACACCGGTGAGGTCGATGCCGTTGACGTCCATGTGCGAGGCCAGCCACGGCGCGATCTCGGCCACCGAGCCGGTGAGGACGTTGACGACGCCACCCGGCAGGTCAGAGGTCGCCATCACCTCGCCGAGGGTGATCGAGGTCAGCGGGTGGGCCTCGCTGGCGATCACCACGCAGGTGTTGCCGGTGGTGATGATCGGCGCGACGACGCTGACCAGGCCGAGCAGCGGACCGGTCGGGGCCACCACGGCCACCACGCCGGTGGGCTCCGGGGTGGAGATGTTGAAGTAGGGCCCGGCGACCGGGTTGGCACTGCTGACGACCTGGGTGATCTTGTCGGCCCATCCGGCGTACCAGACGAGGCGGTCGATCGCGGCGTCGACGGCCGCGTTGGCCCGGGCCGAGGTGACGCCCTCGCTGGTCCGGAGCTCGGCGACGAACTGGTCGCGCCGGCCCTCGAGCACCTCGGCGATGCGGTAGACGACCTGGCTGCGGTTGTAGGCCGTCCTCGACGACCAGCCGCCGAACGCCGCGCGGGCCGCGGTCACGGCGTCGCGGGCGTCCTTGCGGCTCGCCTGCGCGGCGTTGGCCATCAGGTTGCCCTTGGCGTCGTTGACGACGTACGAGCGGCCCGACTCCGAGCGGGGGAACTGGCCGCCGATGTAGAGCTTGTACGTCTTCTTCACATCGATGCGCGCCATCAGCGGTCTCCCTCGAGGTAGGCGGCGAGGCCGGGCAGGCCACCCTCGCGGCCGAAGCCCGACTCCTTGTAGCCACCGAACGGCGACGTCGGGTCGAACTTGTTGAACGTGTTGGCCCACACCACGCCGGCCCGCAGCTGGTTGGCCATCCACAGGATGCGCGAGCCCTTGTCGGTCCACACCCCGGCCGAGAGGCCGTACGGCGTGTTGTTGGCCTTCTCGACGGCCTCCTTCGGCGTCCGGAAGGTCAGCGTCGACAGCACGGGACCGAAGATCTCCTCCCGCGCGATCCGGTGGGCCTGCGTGACGCCGGTGAACAGGGTCGGCGGGAACCAGAACCCGTTGCTGGGCAGCTCGCACGGCGGGGACCAGCGCTCGCCGCCCTCGGACTCGCCGATCTCGGAGAGCTCGCGGATCTTGGCGAGCTGCTCGGCCGAGTTGATCGCGCCGATGTCGGTGTTCTTGTCGAGCGGGTCGCCCACGCGCAGCGTCGACATCCGTCGCTTGAGCTTCTCGAGCACCTCGTCGGCGACCGACTCCTGCACGAGCAGGCGCGAGCCGGCGCAGCAGACGTGGCCCTGGTTGAAGAAGATGCCGTTGACGATGCCCTCGACGGCCTGATCGACAGGCGCGTCGTCGAAGACGATGTTGGCGGCCTTGCCGCCGAGCTCGAGGGTGACCTTCTTCTTCGTGCCGGCGACGGCCCGGGCGATGGCCTTGCCGACGTCGGTCGAGCCGGTGAAGGCGACCTTGTCGACGTCCGGGTGGGCCACGATGGCCTGGCCGGTCGCGCCGGCCCCGGTGACGATGTTGACGACCCCGGGCGGCAGGTCGGCCTGCTGGCAGATCTCGGCGAACAGCAGGGCCGTCAGCGGGGTGGTCTCCGCGGGCTTGAGGACGACGGTGTTGCCGGCGGCGAGCGCGGGCGCGATCTTCCACGCCAGCATCAGCAGCGGGAAGTTCCAGGGGATGACCTGGCCGGCGACGCCGAGCGCCTTCGGGTCGGGCCCGAGCCCGGCGTAGGAGAGCTTGTCGGCCCAGCCAGCGTAGTAGAAGAAGTGCGCGGCCACGACCGGGACGTCGACGTCGCGCGACTCCTTGATGGGCTTGCCGTTGTCGATCGACTCGAGCACGGCGAGCTCGCGGCCGCGCTCCTGGATGATCCGGGCGATGCGGTAGAGGTACTTCGCGCGCTCGCTGCCGGGCATCCGGCCCCAGGTGCGGGAGTAGGCGCGGCGCGCGGCCTTCACCGCGAGGTCGACGTCGGACTCGTCCGCCTCGGCGACCTCGGCCAGGACCTCCTCCGACGAGGGGCTGATCGTCTTGAAGCTCTTGCCGTGGCCGTCGACGAACTCGCCGTCGATGAACAGGCCGTACGACGCCTTGATGTCGACGATCGAGCGCGACTCGGGGGCGGGGGCGTACTCGAAGAAGGGGGTGGCCCTCTCGGGAACCTTGACCATGTGTGTGTTCCTCAGTCCAGGGTGAAGTAGTCGGGGCCGGAGTAGCGGCCAGTCGCCATCTTGGTGCGCTGCATGAGCAGGTCGTTGAGCAGCGTGGAGGCGCCGAAGCGGAACCAGTCGGGGTCGAGCCAGTCGGGACCGGCGACCTCGTTGACCATCACGAGGTACTTGATCGCGTCCTTGGTGGTCTTGATGCCGCCGGCGGGCTTCACGCCGACCATCTGGCCGGTCTGCTCGCGGAAGTCGCGGACCGCCTCGAGCATGATCATCGTGACCGGCGGGGTGGCCGCGGGCTGCACCTTGCCGGTGGAGGTCTTGATGAAGTGACCGCCGGCGAGCATCCCGAGCCAGCTCGCGCGTCGGACGTTGTCGTAGGTCTGGAGCTCGCCGGTCTCGAAGATGATCTTGAGGTGGGCGTCCCCGCAGGCCTCCTTGACCGCGACGATCTCCTCGTAGACCTCGAGGTAGCGACCGGACAGGAAGGCGCCGCGGTCGATCACCATGTCGATCTCGTCGGCACCGGCCTCGACGGCGTCGCGGGTGTCGGCGAGCTTGATGTCGAGGGCGGCCCGGCCGCTGGGGAACGCGGTCGCCACGGCGGCGACCTTGACGCCCGAGCTGCCGAGGGTCTGCTTGGCGGTCGCGACCATGTCGGGATAGACGCAGACGGCGGCCGTCATCGGGCAGGTCGGGTCGGCGGGGTCGGGGTGCATGGCCTTCGACGCCAGTGCGCGCACCTTGCCGTGGGTGTCCTGGCCCTCCAAGGTGGTCAGGTCGACCATCCGGATCGCGAGGTCGATGGCGAAGGCCTTCGCGGTGGTCTTGATCGACCGGGTGCCCAGGCTCGCGGCCCGTGCCTCCGCGCCGACCTGGTCGACACCGGGGAGACCGTGCAGGAACCGGCGCAGGGATGAATCCGACGCGGTGATGTCGTCGAAGACTCCCGCTCCCGACGTGGAGGCAGAAGTTGTCGTCACCGACCCAGCATAGGGTTGGCGAGGGTCACGCGGCCAACCAGAGGAGAGCGATGCCGGAGCAGGACGACGAGGTGGTCAGGTTCCGCCCGACGGGCGGTCGGGTCATGGGTTCGCTGGCCGTGGTTGCTGCCCTCGCGGTGGTGCTGGTCGCGGTGTCGGACCGGGGTGTCGTGCCCCTCCCGGTGGTCGCCGGAGCCGTGCTGGTGGGGGTGCTGGGCTGGGCCTCGATGCTCTGGCCCGGGCTGAGCGTCACCCGGGACGAGCTCGTGCTGCGCACGATGTTCGAGCACGTCCGGCTGCCCCTGGCGGCCATCGAGTCCATCGCCGTGCGGCAGGTGCTGGCCGTGCGGGTCGGGGAGAAGCGCTACGTCTCCACCGCCATCGGCAAGAACTGGCGCCGGGCGATGGTCGGGGACAAGAACCGCACCCGCAAGGACAGCGACCGACCCGTCACCGAGGTCGACTACGCGGAGTACGTCGAGCAGGAGATCTACCGCCGGATGGAGCACGCGCGAGCGGTCACCGGGGTCGGGATGCTCTCCGACGAGCAGCTGGCGCTGGCCGCGGGCGTGCGCCGTACCCCCGCCTGGCTCCCCATCGGCCTCGTCGCAGCGGCACTCATCGGCCTGGTGGTCTCCGTCGTGGCGTGACCGGCCTCAGAGCCCGGCCGCGACCCGGAGGTCGCCCTTGATCGCGTCGAGCCGGCCGGCCGCCGCGATCCGCGCCGCACCGACGCCGTCCTCGGGGTCGACCGGGATGACGACCTCGAGGTAGCACTTCACCTTGGGCTCGGTGCCGCTCGGTCGCACGATGACCCGGGCGCCGTCGGCCAGCGCGAAACGCAGCCCGTCGGTCGGCGGCAGCGTGTCGCTGCCCAGCGACAGGTCGTCGATCCGCTCGACGGCCAGGCCGCCGAGACTGGCCGGGGGATCGTCGCGCAGGCGCTGTATCGTGGCCGGGATCTCGGCGAGGTCGTCGAACCGCACCGAGAGCTGGTCGGTGGCGTGCAGGCCGTGCTCGGCGGCGATCTCGTCGAGGAGGTCGTCGAGGCTGCGTCCCTCGGCCTTGGCGGCGGCCGCCATCTCACACACGAGGAGCAGGGCGGAGACGCCGTCCTTGTCCTTGACGTGCTCGGGGTCGACGCAGTAGCCGAGCGCCTCCTCGTAGCCGAAGGCTAGGCCCGGCGCCCGGCTGATCCACTTGAAGCCGGTCAGGGTCTCCTCGTGCGGCTGGCCGGCGGCCTGCGCCATCTTGGCCAGCAGGCTGGAGGACACGATCGAGTTGGCGTAGGTGCCCCGGCGACCGAGGGAGAGCAGGTGGTGCCCGAGGAGGGCGCCGACCTCGTCGCCGCGCAGCATGCGCCAGCCGTGGGCGCCCGGCACCGCGACGGCACACCGGTCGGCGTCGGGGTCGTTGGCGACCACGATGTCCGCGTCGCGCTCGGCGGCCAGCGCCATCGCGAGGTCCATGGCGCCCGGTTCCTCCGGGTTGGGGAACGCGACGGTGGGGAACTCGGGGTCGGGCTGCTCCTGCTGCGCCACCACGTGCGGTTCGCTGAAGCCGGCGGTCTCCAGCACCTGGACGACCGACGTGCCGCCCACGCCGTGCAGCGGCGTGTAGACGATCGTCAGGTCGCGCGGTCCGTCGCCGGCCAGCTCGGCGACCGTGTCGAGGTAGCGGTCGATGATCTCCTCGTCCACGGTCGTCCCGGCGTCGCCCCGCGGCACGTCGGCCATCGCCCCGACGGCCTCGATGCGAGCGGCGATCTCGCTGTCGGCGGGCGGGACGATCTGGCTGCCGTCGCCGAGGTAGACCTTGTAGCCGTTGTCCTGGGGCGGGTTGTGGCTGGCGGTCACCATCACGCCGGCGGCGCAGCCGAGCTCCCGGATCGCGAACGCGAGCAGCGGCGTGGGCAGGGGTCGCGGCATCACCAGCGCCTTCAGGCCCGCCCCGGTCATCACCTCGGCGGTGTCGCGGGCGAAGACGTCGCTGTTGTGGCGTGCGTCGAAGCCGATGACGACGCTGCCGCCGCGGTGGCCGGTGTCGAGGAGGTACGCCGCGAGGCCGGCCGCCGCCCGCGTCACCACGACGCGGTTCATCCGGTTGGGACCGGCACCGAGGGCGCCGCGCAGCCCCGCCGTACCGAACTCGAGGGTGCCCGCGAACCGGTCGCCGAGGTCGGCCCGGGCGGCCTCGTCGCCGCCGGTCTCCACCGCGGCGACGGCCTGCTCCAGCTCGGCGCGGGTCTGCGGGTCGGGGTCGTCCGCGGCCCAGGCTCGGGCGCGGGCGAGCAGGTCGTCGAGCACGTCGGCAGGAGCGGGATCGAGGCTGTCGGGCATGGGCTGACGCTATCGCCTGCCCGACGTGGCAGGGTCGACCCATGGCGAAGGCACGCACCTCCACCCGCACGGACACGATCATCGAGGTGGTGCGGGAGGCGTTCGCACCGCTCATGCGCACCGACCCGGCCGCGTTCCGGGCGAAGTACCGCAAGATGGCGAGGGACCCGCACGCCTTCTACCGCGGCACCGCGTGCCTGTTCTTCCACGACGTGACGTCCGAGACCGACGACTGGTCGCGCCACGGTGCTGAGCGGATCTGGATCCACGGCGACCTGCACGTGGAGAACTTCGGGACCTACCTCAACTCCGACGGTCGCCTCGTGTTCGACGTCAACGACTTCGACGAGGCCTACCTCGGGCGCTTCACCTGGGACCTCCAGCGCTTCGCGGCCAGCCTGGCGCTGGTCGCGTGGCAGAAGGCGCTGCCGGAGGAGGCGGTCCGCAAGCTGATCGCCCACTACGCGCGCTCCTACCTCTCCCAGGTCAACCACTACGTCGACTCCGACACCGACGACGACTTCGAGATCACCCTCGACACCGCCACCGGTCCGGTGCTCGTCGCGCTCGAGGAGGCGCGGGCGATGCGCCGTGCCGAGCTGCTCGACGGCATGACGCTGATGACGAAGGGTGTGCGCCGCTTCTCCGAGGACGACTCGGTGCGCCGGCTCGGTCGCGAGGAGCGGGCCTCGGTCGTCGCTGCGTTCCGCGACTACCTCGAGACGATCCCGTCGTCCAAGCGGTTCGACCGCGCGCTGTTCTACGAGCTGCGCGACGTCGTCGGCAAGTCGGGCTTCGGCATCGGCAGCGCCGGCCTACCGGCCTACAACGTGCTCGTCGAGGGCTACAGCCAGGCCCTCGACAACGACGTGGTGCTGTCGATGAAGCAGGCCAACGTGCCGGCCGTGTCGCGTTTCGTCGACACCTCCGAGGTCGACGCCTACTTCGAGCACGAGGGGCACCGCACCGTGGTCAGCCAGCGTGCGCTGCAGGTGCACACCGACCCCCTGCTCGGCCACACCCGCGTCGGTGACATCGGGTTCGTCGTCGCCGAGGTCTCGCCCTACGAGGTCGACCTCGACTGGGACGAGATCAACGAGCCGGCCGACATGCGCGCGGTGGTCGAGCTGCTCGGCCGGGCGACCGCGAAGATCCACTGCGCCTCCGACGAGGACAGCCAGCAGGACCTCGTCGACTTCCAGGTCGAGCAGGCCATCGCGGCGTCCCTGCAGGGTCGTCGCAAGGACTACGTGAGCTGGCTGTGCGACTGGGGGATCGCCTACGCCGTGCGGGTGCGCGAGGACCACGCACTGTTCGTCGACGCCTTCCGCGAGGGCCGGGTCGGGATCGCCGCCACCTGAGCGCGGCTGCCCGACCCGGCGGCTCGACCGGCGGTGCGGGTCAGGAGTCGATGCTCGACATGTCGCCGTACCGCGCCCCGACGACGGCGTCGCGGGGGACGGCCGCGTCGAGCGCGGCCAGGTCGTCGGCGGTGAGCTCGACGTCGGCGGCGCCGACGTTCTCCTCGAGGTAGGTCACGCGCTTGGTGCCCGGGATCGGGACGACGTCGTCGCCCTGCGCGAGCACCCACGCGAGGGCGACCTGGCCGGGCGTGGCGCCCTTGTCCTCGGCGAATCGCCGGACCTTGTCGACGAGCACCAGGTTGGCGTCGAGCGCCTCGCCGTTGAGACGGGGGAAGTAGGCGCTGTTGCGCGAGTCGTCCTCCTCGAGGGTGCCCTGCGCGATCGCGCCGGTGAGGATGCCGCGACCGAGCGGGGAGTAGGGCACCAGGCCGATCCCGAGCTCGCGGATCAGGGGCAGGATCTCGTCCTCGAGGTCGCGGGTGAAGAGGGAGTACTCCGTCTGCAGGGCCGTGATCGGGTGCGTGGCGTGCGCCTTGCGGATGTTGGCGGGGGAGGCCTCGGAGAGCCCGAGGTGGCGGACCTTGCCGGCCGCGACGAGCTCGCCCATGGCGCCGACGGTCTCCTCGATCGGCACGGTCTGGTCGACGCGGTGCTGGTAGTAGAGGTCGATGTGGTCGACGCCGAGCCGCTGCAGCGAGGCGTCGCACGCGGAGCGGACGTAGTCGGGCGAGCCGTTGATGCCGACGCGGGTGCCGTCGGGCAGCCGCTCGTTGCCGAACTTGGTGGCGAGCTGCACCTCGTCGCGACGCCCGGCGATCGCCCGGCCGACGAGCTGCTCGTTGGTGAAGGGGCCGTACATGTCGGCGGTGTCGAGGAAGGTGACCCCGAGGTCGAGGGCCCGGTGGATGGTGTCGATGCCCTGCTGCTCGTCCGCCGAGCCGTAGTACTCGCTCATCCCCATGCAGCCGAGGCCGAGGGTCGAGACGGTCAGGTCACCGAGGTTGCGCTGTTGGATCGTCATGCCCCGAGTCAACGCCTTGGAGTGCGCTCGAAGTCAAGCGGGCAGGACGGCGCGTTCGTAGAGGTCGATCTTGGTGTCGATGGCGCCGAGGTGGGAGCGGACCTCGTCGAGCTGGCGCAGCACCCGTTCGCGGTGTGCGCGGAGCAGCGCCAGCCGCTCGGCCTCGTTGCCCTCGCCCGCGCGGACCAGTGCGGCGTACGCCTTGACGTCGCGGATCGGCATGCCGGTGGCGCGCAGCTTGGCGATGAGCGAGATCCAGGTCAGGTCGGACTCGTCGTAGGCCCGGTGTCCCGAGGGCGACCGGCGCACCGCCGTACGCATCAGGCCGTCCCGCTCGTAGTAGCGCAGGGTGTGGGCGGTCAGGCCGGTCTGCTCGGCGGCCTCGGCGATGGTCAGGCTCATGGGGCCAGTCTCCGCCCTCGAGCGTGCTCGACGTCAAGCAGGCCGGCCCGTACGGCGACGGGCCGGCCTGCGAGGGGATGGTGCTCAGTGGGCGTCGGGCAGCACCCGGTCGTGGCGCAGCGACGAGCCCGCGGTCTCCTTGGCGAACCAGACCGCGACCAGGGTGATCACCGACGCGATCGTCATGTAGATCGCGACGAGGTGCACGTTGCTGTCGCCCTTCGTCGCTGCGCCCAGCAGGGCGACGGCGATGATCGGGGCCAGCGCGCCGGCGAAGATCGAGGCCAGCTGGTAGCCGACCGAGGCGCCGGTGTAGCGCACCGAGGTGCCGAAGAGCTCGGAGAAGAAGGCGGCCTGCGGGGAGTACATCAGCGCGTGCAGGACCAGGCCCACGACGACGGCGAGGATGATCTTCGACTCGTCCTTGCTGGTGATCAGGTCGAAGAAGATCCAGGACCAGGCGGCCACGCCGACGGCACCGGCGAGGTAGAGCGGGCGGCGACCGATCCGGTCGGACAGTGCGCCGACGAGCGGGATCGTGACGAAGTGGACGACCGCGCCGATCAGCAACGCCTTGAGGATCATCGACTTGTCGTCGGCGGTGCCGACGTAGGTCGTCAGGAAGGTGATCGAGATGACCGTGAAGAGGTAGTAGGAGATGTTCTCCGCCATCCGCATGCCCATCGCGACGAAGACCTCGCGGGGGTAGAGCCTGATGACCTCGAGGATCGGCAGGTGCTTGGTCTCCTTGGTCTCCATCTCGGCGTGAGCCTCCTTGAAGACCGGCGACTCCTCGATCGAGAGGCGCACCCACAGGCCGATGATGACGAGCACGGCGCTGAGGAGGAACGGGATGCGCCAGCCCCAGGCGTTGAAGGCGTCGTCGGTCTGCACGGCGGCCAGCACCCACAGCACGCCGGTGGCGAACAGGTTGCCCAGCGCCACGCCGGCCTGCGGCCACGACGACCAGAAGCCGCGCTGGCTGTCCTCGCCGTGCTCGGCGGCCATCAGCACCGCTCCGCCCCACTCGCCGCCGACGGCGAAGCCCTGCACGAGCCGGCAGGCGAGCAGCAGC
This sequence comes from Nocardioides currus, assembly GCF_003057875.1. Classification (GTDB taxonomy): domain Bacteria; phylum Actinomycetota; class Actinomycetes; order Propionibacteriales; family Nocardioidaceae; genus Nocardioides; species Nocardioides currus. The sequence goes on from NZ_PYXZ01000002.1 coordinate 494,193, forward strand.
AGCGGGGCGCCGATGCCGATCGAGGCGTACGTCGGAAGCAGCCCGATCGCGAAGGTCGCGACGCCCATCATGAGGAGCGAGGCGACCAGCATCTTCTTGCGTCCGACCCGGTCGCCGAAGTGGCCGAAGACCACGCCGCCGAGCGGGCGGGCCACGAACCCGAGCGCGTAGGTGCCGAAGGCGAGCAGCGTCCCGGTCGCCTTCTCGCTCTCCGGGAAGAACAGCGTGCCGAACACGAGCGCGGCCGCCGAGCCGTAGAGGAAGAAGTCGTACCACTCGACGGCGGTGCCGATGAGCGAGGCGAAGACGACCTTGACGATGTTGGTCTTCTCCGGCTCGGCGGCGTGCGCCGCGCTGCCTGCGGGTTGGGTGGACGTGCTCATGGGTGAGGCCTTTCTCGGGGGTCGTTCCGGGGGGATCGGGTGGGTCAGGCGGCGGTCCATCCGCCGTCCATCAGGTAGGAGGTGCCGGTGACCGAGCGGGCCGAGTCGGTGCACAGGAAGTGCACGACGTCGGCCACCTCGCCGGGCTCGACGAGCCGCTTGAGGGCGGAGCGCTCGAGCAGGACCTTCTCGACGACGTCGTCCTCGGGGATGTCGTGGGTGCGGGCCTGGTCGGCGATCTGGCCCTCGACCAGCGGGGTGCGCACGTAGCCCGGGCAGACGGTGTTGCTGGTGACGCCGTGCTCGGCGCCCTCGAGCGCGATCACCTTCGAGAGTCCCTCGAGACCGTGCTTCGCGCTGACGTAGGCGCTCTTGTAGGCGGACGCGCGGTGGCCGTGGACCGAGGAGACGTGCACCATCCGGCCCCAGCCGCGGGCGTACATGCCGGGCAGCAGCGCCTTCGCGAGGCGGAAGGGCGCCTCGAGCATGATCGCGTGGATGGTGCGGAAGGTCTGCGGGTCGAAGTCCTCGATCGGGGCGACGTGCTGGATGCCGGCGTTGTTGACGAGGATGTCGGCGTCCATCCCGGCCATGGCCGCGGTGACAGCGTCGCCGTCGCTGAGGTCCAGCACGAGGGCCTTGCCGCGGACGAGGTCGGCGACCCGCTCGGCCCCGTCGGCGTCGCGGTCGACGACGACGAGGCTCGCGCCCGCCTCGGCGAGGCGCGTCGCCACGGCGGCACCGATGCCGCTGGCGGCGCCGGTGACCACCGCGGTGCGCCCGTGGAGCTGGGCGGGATCTGTGACGTGGCTCTCAGGCATGGGCTCCACGCTAGGGCCGCGCTGTCACCGGTAGCCATGTGTCGGACCCACATGGTTGTGCTCGGTCAGTGTGGTTCGGTCACAGTTTCTGCAGGCGGAGGAGGCGCAGGGCCACCTGGACCTCGAGCGCCCGGGCCGGATCGCGCCAGGAGGTCCCGAGCAGCTCGGCGACCCGTCCGAGCCGCTGGCTGACCGTGTTGGGGTGCACGTGCAGCGCCTCGGCGGTGCCCGCGACGGCCCCGCCGTGCTCGAACCACGCGTCGAGGGTGGGCAGCAGCGTGGTGCCCCGCCGCTCGTCGTGCGCCAGGACGGGCCCGAGCGTCTGGTCGATGTAGTGCTCCACCGCGTCGGGCGAGGCGTCGCCGAGCAGCAGGCTGGCGAGCCCGAGGGAGGCGTGGTCGGCGACGTCGCCGCTCCGCCCGAGAGCACGCAGGGCGACAGCGGCGCGGTGGGAGGAGTCGTACGCCGCCGGCACCTCGCCCACCGACGTGCTCGCCACCCCCACGGTGGCGCCCTCGCCGAGGGCGTCACGCACGGCGCGGCCGAACGCCATCGCGTCCCCGGCGGGCGCCAGCACCAGGACGTCGCCGTGGTGCTCGGCGGAGAGCCCGCGGTGCTGGACGGCGACGCGGGCGGCGGCGCGGGCGGCGGTGCCCCGGTCGCCGTCGACGAGGACGGTGGCGAGCACCAGTTCGGTGTCGGGGTCGAAGGTGTGGCGGCGCGCCCGCTCGCGCAGCCGGTCGGCATCGAGCTCGCGACCCTCGACGAGGTCGACGAGCAGCTGGGTGCCGAGGCGCTCGCTGGCCTCGGCGACGCTGCGCGCGAAGACCAGCACGAGGGCGGTGACGAGCGCCCCCCGCTCGATCGTGCGCTGCTCGACCGCGACCAGGTCGGCCGGCGAGCGCCGGAGGGCGACGGTCGCGACGTGCTCGCCGGCCGCGACGGCCGCCGACACCCAGGTGTCGCCGGCGCGGATGGCGTGGCCCGAGCGCGCCGACTCCTCGGCAGCGGCCATGATCGCCGGTCCGTCGCCGAGGTCGGTGCCGGCCAGCAGCTGCCCCCGCGGGTCCCAGGCGGCGGACTCGCCGCCGAGCACCTCCCCGAGCACGTCGACCACCTCCGCGACCCCGCCTCCGGCGAGCAGCAGGTCGGTCATCCGCTCGTGCGCCAGCGCGGCCGCCTCCACCGAGGAGGCGTGCGCCGAGATCGTCCGGTTGGCCTCGTCGAGCCGGGCGAAGAGCCGCGCGTTCTCCAGCGCCACCGAGGCGTGGGCGGCGAAGGAGGTCAGCAGCGACACCTCGTCGGCCGGGAAGCGACGTACGGTGCGGTGGACGGCCAGCAGGGCGCCGATCACCCGCCCCTCGACCAGCAGGGGCACGCCGAGGATGGCGCGGATCCGCTCCCCGCCGACCGCGTCGTCGATGTAGTGGCGGTGCACGAACCGTTCGTCGGACTGGTAGTCCTCGGTGAAGTAGGGCGCGCCGGTCTGGGCGACGAGGCCGAGCAGCCCGGTGCCGAGGGGGAGACGCAGCGTCTGGAACTCGCGGGTCAGGGCGCCGTCGGTGACCTTCATGTACGACGCGCCCTCGACCTCGTCGTTCAGCGAGAGGTAGGTCATGTCGGCGCCCAGCAGGCTACGAGCCCGGCGCACGATCGCCGTCAGGATCTCGTCGAGGTCGCGGATCGCCGTGAGGTCGCGGGCCGTCTCGTAGAGCGCCGACAGCTCGCCCTCGCGGGAGCGGTGGCGGGCGATCAGGTCGCGCAGCCGCAGCGCGACGTCGTGCTCGCCGGCGCGCTCGGGGTACTCCTCGACCAGCCGGTCGAAGTCGGCGCGCGGGGCGCCGGTGTAGAGGAGGTCCAGGAAGCTGCCCTGGTCGTCGGGCATCTCCTCACTTGATCCCGGACCGGGTCAACCCCGCGACGAACTGCCGTTGCAGCAGGACGAAGAGGACGAGCAGGGGGACGCACGACAGCAGGGCTCCGGCCATGACGCCACCGTAGTCGGCGTCGTACTGGTTCTGCAGGAAGCGCAGGGCGATCGGCAGCGTGTAGAGGTCGGGGTCGCGCAGCGTGATCAGCGGCCACAGGAAGTCGTTCCACTGGGTCATGAAGGCGATCAGCACCATCACGGCGATGAGCGGGCGCGCGTTGCGCAGCACGACGCGGAAGAACGCCCCCGCGGTGGAGCAGCCGTCCACGCGGGCCGCCTCGAGCAGCTCGTCGGGGAAGGAGACGAAGAACTGACGGGCCAGGAAGACGCCGAGCGCCGTGGCTGCGGAGGGCAGGATCACCGCCCAGAAGAGTCCGATGAGGTCGAGCCCGGCCACCAGCTCGAACTGCGGGATCATGATCGCCTGACCGGGCACGACCAACGTGGCCAGCACGACGCCCAGCACCAGTGAGCGCCCGCGGAAGCGGAGCTTGGCCAGTGCGAAGCCCGCCAGCAGGTTGACGCACACGGACAGCACGGTGGTGATCACGGCGACCAGCAGTGCGTTGCGGAACCACCGCCCGACCGGGAAGCGGTCGAAGAGGCCGGTGTAGTTGGCGGTCGTCCAGTCGCTCGACCAGAGCGACGCGCCGTCCTCGAACAGCATCTCCCGCGGGGTGAAGGACACCACGAGCATGGCAACGAGGGGCAGCGCGAAGATCGCGGCCACCACCAGGCACACGAGGAACCGCACGGGCCGTGACATCAGCCGTCCTGCTTCCGGCTGGAGCGCACCTGCAGCGCGGTGATGAGGAGGGTCAGGACGAAGAGCACGACCCCGACGGTGGAGCCGTAGCCGAAGTTGCGCGCAGGCCCGAAGCCCTCGTCGTAGGCGTAGGTCACGAGCATCGTGGTGGAGTAGCCCGGACCGCCGTTGGTCATGACGTAGACGATGTCGAAGATCTGGAACGACCAGACCATGTTGACCACGAGCAGGAACATCGTGGTCGGTCGCAACGAGGGCACCACGATCAGGCGCACCCGTGCCCACTTCCCCGCGCCGTCGACCGACGCCGCCTCCAGCACCTCCTGGTCCAGGTCCTGCAGGGCGGCGATGTAGACGACCATGGCGAAGCCGATGCGGGTCCACAGCACCATCACGATCACCGAGACCATCGCCAACGACCCCTCGCTCTGCCACGACACCGCTCCCAGGCCGAGGTCGGCCAGGACGCCGTTGACGATGCCGATCGACTCGTCGAAGAGCAGCAGGCCGATGAGCGAGGTGACCAGCGTGCTGACCACGATGGGCAGGTAGACGATCGTGCGGAACACCCCGCGTCCCGGAAGCGCCTTGTCGAGCAGCAGGGCGAGCGCGAGACCGGCCACCACGGTGACGGGCACGGTGATCGCGGTGAACACGGCCGTGTTGAGCAGTGCTCGCCAGAAGACGTCGTCCCGCAGGAGCCGCGTGTAGTTGTCCAGCCCTGCCCACGTCCCGCCACCGAAGGAGCGCTTGGCCTGGAAGGACAGCACGAACGCCCAGACGAGGGGGACGAGGAGGAAGAGCCCGAGCAGCAGCAGGTTGGGGGCCAGCATCACCCACGCGGTGACGGAGGACCCCCGGTGCTGTCGCGGGTCCCGGCGGGGGCCCTGGCGCTGGCCATGGCGCTGACGCGGGCGGGCCTCGACGGTGCTCATGCGGTGCTCGCCCGGTTGAGTGAGGCGCCCGCCGTGACCTGCTCCGAGAGCCGCCGCAGCGTGTCGTCCACCGGCCGGCCGCCGAGGAACGTCTCCTCGAGCTCGTTGGCCAGGTCGACGTTCACCTCCGCGAAGGTGGGGGTGGTGACATCGGCGACGTCGCGGTCCTCGATGGTCCGGATCTGGTCGGCGTAGACCGGCATCAGGTCTCGGCCCAGGGCGAAGTCGAGGCCGCGCTCGACCAGCGACGCCCGGGTGGGCAGCAGCACGGACGCCGAGCAGAAGTCGCCCATCGCCTCCGGCGAGGCGAGGAAGACCAGGAACTCGGCGGCCAGGTCGGCGTTGACCGCCTGCCGGCTCGCGACGATGGCGTTGCCCCCGAGCTCGCTCGCCTGCCGCTGGTCCTGGGGGAGGTACGTCGCGGCGTACTCGAACCGCTTGCCGATCGTGTCCGCGAAGGCCGGCAGCAGGAAGTTGCCGGCGAAGAGCATCGCGAGCTTGCCCGAGGTGAACAGCGCGTCGGGATAGGTGGCGCTCTTCGTGGACGTCGAGTCGGGCACCCAGCCGCGCTCGAAGAACGAGGCGGTGAAGTCGAGGGCGCGCCGACCGGCGTCGTCGTCGACCACCGCGCGCGAGAGGTCGGTGTCGTAGAGGTGGCCGCCCGCCTGGAAGAGGAAGTTGAGCCACCGGAACGCGCCGGCGGCCTGCCAGTTGACGCCGAACGGCGTCGTGCCGTCCGGGGCTGCCTGCGACAGCCGATCGGCGACGTCCGCGAACTCCTCCCACGACCAGGCGTCCTCGAGCCGGTCGGGGACCGAGGTGATGCCGGCGTCGCGCAGGAGATCGGGGCGGACGACCACCGCACTCGTGTCGACGTGCTGGGGGATGCCGAAGCTCCGGTCCCCGTGGGCGACCGCGGCCATCAGGGCCGCCGGCACGTCGTCGGCGAGGTCGCCCAGGGCCTCGGTGACGTCGAGGAGCTGGCCGGTGCTGGAGTAGAGACCCATCGTCGGGTAGTCGACACGGAAGACGTCGGGCGCGGTGCCGGAGATGAGGCCCGCGTCGATCCCGGTCGCGAAGTCGGCGAACGGCACCACCGTGAGGTCGACGGTGACGCCCTGCTCCTGCGCGAAGCGGTCGGCCAGCTGCTGGTAGATCCCGGTCTCGGTGTCGGTGCCGTAGACCTGCACGGTCAGCCGATCGCGAGCACCGCGGGAGGTGCTGGAGACCCGCTCGGTCAGGCCCGCGCAGCCGGTCAGTGCTCCCAGTCCCACGACCGCCCCACCCGTCAGGACGGTCCTCCGGCGCAAGGTCGTCCCGTGCTCCGAGGTAGGCATGCGGGCAACCTACGTGCCGTTGAACGCGTTCAACAGACCCTCCCGCCCCTACGGGTGGGACGCGATCCGTCAGCCGTCGAGCGCCGGGCGCTCGAAGTCGACGCCGGCGTAGGGGCCACCGACGAACGACGCCTCGAGCTCGTCCTCGTCGCGGGGCTCGATGCTGTCGCGGTACGCCGCTGCGTCGTCCTGCGGCTCGTAGCCCAGCCGACGCCCCGGCTCGAGGTCCCACCAGGCGTCGGTGTTGTCACTGATGCCGTAGAGCACGGCGTAGCCCGGGGCGGCAGCGGTCAGCGCGGCCTCGACCATGCGGACCGCGTCGTCGGGCGACAGCCAGGTCGCCAGGTTGCGTGTGGTGGTCGGCTCGGGGAGGAAGCTCCCGATGCGACAGCTGACGGCGTCGATCGAGTAGCGGTCGGCGTACAGCTGGAGCAGCGCCTCGGCGGCGACCTTGGCGACGCCGTAGAAGGAGTCGGCGCGGGGGAGGGCGTCCTCGGAGAGGAGGTCGCGTCGTGGGGTGCGGCCCACGGCGTGGTTGGAGCCCGCGTAGACGATGCGGGTGATGCGGTGCTCGACCATGGCGTCGAGCAGGGCCGCCGTCGTGATGACGTGCGAGGTCAGCTCGGCCGGCAGGTCGACCTCGTCGGTGCGGCCGGCGAAGTGCACGACCGCGTCCAGCCGCTCCTCCGCGAACACGGCTCGGACGGCCGCGGCGTCGCTGCAGTCGACGGTGTGCCAGCGACCGGTGAAGCCCTCGGGCTCGGGCACCAGGTCGAGGCCGACGACCTCGTGGCCGAGGTCGCACAGGCCGAGGGTGAGGACGCGACCGAGCGAGCCGGCCGCGCCGGTGAGGAGGATGCGCATGGGCGCAGCGTAGGTCAGATCCGCGGCACGACCTGGCCGAGCAGGTCGCCCATCCGGCCCGCAGCGGCCTTGCCCGCCTCGAGGACCTCCTCGTGGTTGAGGGGCTCGCCGCTGATGCCGGCCGCGAGGTTGGTGACCAGGCTGATCCCGAGGACCTCCAGGCCGGCCTCGCGGGCGGCGATCGCCTCGAGCGTGGTGCTCATGCCGACCAGGTGGCCGCCGATCGCGCGGACCATGCCGATCTCGGCCGGGGTCTCGTAGTGCGGGCCGGGGAACTGGACGTAGACGCCCTCGTCGAGGGTCGGGTCGATCTCCTTGCACAACCCGCGCAGGCGGGGGGAGTAGAGGTCGGTCAGGTCGACGAAGTTGGCGCCCTCGATCGGGCTGGTGGCCGTCAGGTTGATGTGGTCGGAGATCAGCACCGGCTGGCCGGGGCGGAACGACTCCTTGAGGCCGCCGCAGCCGTTGGTGAGCACGATCGCCCGGCAGCCGGCGGCGGCGGCGGTGCGGACGGGGTGGACGACGGCCGCGACGCCCTTGCCCTCGTAGAAGTGGGTGCGGCTGAGGAAGACCAGCACGTTGGTGTCGCCGACCGCGATGCTGCGGATCCTGCCCGAGTGGCCGACGACGCCGGCGGCGTGGAAGCCGGGCAGGTCGGTGGTGGCGATCTCCGCCGTCGCCGCGCCGAGGGCGTCGACGGCGGGCAGCCAGCCCGAGCCGAGGACGAGGGCGACGTCGTGGCTCTCGACGCCGGTGAGCTCGGCGAGCTTCGCTGCGGCGTCCCGGGCGAGGGCCTGATGGTCGGCCTGATGGTCGGTGCCGTGGTCGGTGCTGTGGTCGTTCACGCGGGTGATCCTAGTGGGGCCCCCGGGCATGATGGCGCCATGGAGTTCTACGACTACGACACCCGCGTGGCGGCGTACGCCGTGATCGTCGACGGCGACCGGATCCTGCTGTCGTGGTGGAACGGCGAGGGCGTCGGCACTCCCGCCTGGTCGCTCCCCGGCGGTGGCATCGAGCTCGAGGAGACGGCCGAGCAGGGTGCGATCCGCGAGGTCCGGGAGGAGACGGGCTTCGTCGTCGAGCTGACCGGTCTGCTGGTCGTCGACTCGCACGTCGTGGCGCCGGGCGACCGGACCATCGAGACGGACCGCTGGGCGCGGCACCTGCGGATCGTCTTCACCGCGCGGGTCGTCGGCGGCGAGCTCGGGACGCTCGAGGTCGACGGCTCGACCGACCGGGCCGACTGGGTGCCGATCGCCGCGGTGCCGGACGAGCCGCACGTCGGGCTCGTCGAGGTCGCGCTCGGGGCCTGGCTCGACCGGCGGGCCTAGAGACCGGTCGAGCGGCAGGCGCGGGCCCGGATGCCCGCCGCGTAGTCGGCAGGTGCGTCGGCCGCCTCGGCGGCGTCGGCGAGCACGCCGAGGTAGGACGCGGACGGCAGGCCGCCCTCGTAGGCGTCGAGCACGTAGGCCCACACGACGAGCTCGCCACTCATCGTCACCACCCGCACCCGGGTCTTGCGGTAGAGCCCGGTGTCGGCCGACTCCCAGCGGTCGAGCTCGGACTCGTCCTCGGGCGTGACGTCGTAGACCGCGACGAAGACCTGCTCGATCGGGTCCTCGACGATCGTCGCGAGAGAGCCGTCCCAGCCGTGCTCCTCGCCGCCGAACGTGAGCCGCCAGCCCCGCAGCCAGCCCGTGCTGTGCAGCGGCGAGTGGGGGCAGCGTTCGCTCATTCGTCCCGGGTCCAGGTTGGTCCCGTAGGCGGCGTAGAGCGTCACGGGGCAAGGGTAGCGAGGTGCGACCCGACGGCTAGGGTGTGACCCGTGACCGACACGCATTTCGACACCCTCGTCCTCGGCGCCGGCCCCGGTGGCTACGTCGCCGCGATCCGCGCCTCCCAGCTCGGCCAGAAGGTGGCCGTGGTGGAGGAGAAGTACTGGGGAGGGGTGTGCCTCAACGTCGGCTGCATCCCGTCCAAGGCCCTGCTGAAGAACGCCGAGCTGGCCCACACGCTGCAGCACGAGAAGGCGAAGTTCGGCATCGAGGGTGACGTCACGATGGCGTTCGGCGCGACCCACAAGCGCTCGCGCGACGTGAGCGCCGGGATCGTCAAGGGCGTCCACTTCCTGATGAAGAAGAACAAGATCACCGAGGTCGACGGCTGGGGCACGATCACCAGCCCGACGTCGGTCGACGTGAAGACGAAGGACGGCTCCACCACGCCCTACACCTTCGACAACCTGATCATCGCCGCCGGCGCGACCGTGCGCCTGGTGCCCGGCGTGACGCTGTCGGACAACGTGGTGACCTACGAGGAGCAGATCCTCACCGACCAGCTCCCCGAGTCGATCATCATCGGCGGCTCCGGCGCGATCGGCGTCGAGTTCGCCTACGTCATGGCCAACTTCGGTGTCGACGTCACCATCGTGGAGTTCCTCGACCGGATGGTCCCCACCGAGGACCCCGACATCTCCAAGGAGCTCGCCAAGCACTACAAGAAGCTCGGCGTGAAGGTGCTGACCAGCACCGCGGTGAAGAACGTCGAGGACACGGGCTCGGGAGTGAAGGTCACGGTCGCCCCCGCCGCCGGCGGCGACGAGCAGGTGCTCGAGGCCGGCAAGTTCCTGGCCGCCTTCGGGTTCGCGCCGCGGGTGGAGGGCTACGGCCTCGAGAACATCGGCGTGGCGGTCTCCGACCGCGGCGCGATCGAGATCGACGACTTCGGCCGCACCAACGTCGCGAACGTCTACGCCATCGGCGACTGCACCGGCAAGCTGATGCTCGCCCACGTCGCCGAGGCGATGGGCATCGTGGCCGCCGAGACGATCAACGGCGCGGAGACCATGCCGGTGGAGTACGACTTCGTGCCGCGCGCGACCTACTGCATGCCCCAGATCGCCTCCTTCGGCTACAGCGAGCCGCAGGCCGAGGAGCGGGGCTACGACGTGAAGACCGCGACGTTCCCGTTCACCGCCAACGGCAAGGCCATGGGCCTCGGCGAGGCGGTCGGCTTCGTCAAGGTCGTCGCCGACGCCGAGCACAACGAGATCATCGGCGCGCACCTGATCGGTCCCGACGTGACCGAGCTGCTGCCGGTGCTCACCCTGGCGCAGAAGTGGGACCTCACAGCCGACGAGGTCGCCCGCAACGTCTTCGCCCACCCCACACTGGGCGAGGCCGTCAAGGAAGCCGTGCACGGCATCGCCGGCCACATGATCAACCTCTGAGGGCACGCCTCACCCGCTGGCGGCCGTCTGGTCGCGGACGTGCCCGTCCGCGATCAGCGCCGCCGTGGCGAGCGCCGCATCGGCCTGCTCCAGCGCCGGTCGCAGCCGCGACTCCCAGCACTCCAGGAAGCGCGTCGCGTCCTGACCGGTCCAGTCCGTGCCGACCAGCCCGGCATCGAGCCGGGCGGCGAGCTCCTGCACCCGCGCACCGGCGTCGCGCAGGTCGGCGCCCAGCGCCTGCACCGCCTCGGTGTCCATGCCCCGCCAGGTCATGACGTTCCCACCGCCTGCGCGGCCAGGCCGTGCAGGGTCGTCCGGATCCCCTCGACCGTCTCCGGTCGCGCGGTCGCACCCTCGCCCGGGGTCGAGGTCACCGACCACGAGCCGTCCGGTCCGGAGTGCAGCCCGACCAGCTCGGGTCGCGGCCCGCGGTGGCCGGCCCTCAGCACCACGACGTCCGCCCGGACGTGCGCCCGCCCGAGCCTCTCGAGCAGCTGCGCCGGGGCCTGCGCCTCGGGGAGGGCCGCGATCCTCACCGCGTCGCCCAGGCCGTCGGTGGCGTCCGGGTGGAGCGCCGCACCGACCAGCAGGGCCGGCAGGTCGCGGGTGAAGGCGAGCGCGAAGCGGTGCAGCCCGTCCTCGCTCACCTCCTCCACCACGAGCAGGTCCTCGACGACGTGGGCGTACCAGAAGTCCTGACCGTCCGTCGTCGTGCGCGCCACCGCGACCAGCGTGACCGCCGTCTCGCGCAGGGTCATCAGCGTCATCACGTCCTCGCGCAGCAGCAGCCGGACGGGCCCCTCCTGCGGCCGGCCGCCGATGTCGACGATCCCGCGCGCGACGAGGCTGCGGTACGCCGAGCGCTGGGCCTGCTCCACGTCGCGGGCCGCCAGCGTGGAGAAGTAGGGCGTGACCACCGCGCCGGGACCGGAGACCAGCAGGGAGAGCTCCTCGTCGGTGAGGACCTCGACGGCGCGGACGTGCGGCCCGGCCGCCGTGTCGGCCATCGCCGCGGTCATCGCCCGCCTCCTGCCGGGGTCGCGAGCATGCTGCGGCCGCGATCGGCATACGACGACATGGCGTCGCGCCACCGGTCGGCGACCCAGCCGGTGGACACCTGGTAGGCGCGCTCGACGGAGTCCCAGTGGTCGTAGGCGTAGTTGCCGGCGCTCCACAGCGCGTAGGCCGTCACGCCGACGGCGGCCACGGTCGCGGTGATGGGTGCCGTGGCGACGGCGCCGATCCCGCCCGCGATCAGGACCACCGCGCCGGCGCCACCGCCGAGGGCGAATCCGCGGGTGGCCCACGCGCGCCAGCCCTGGTAACCGCCCCCGGAGCGGATGTCGCCGATGGCCGAGACGACGGTCAGTGGCAGCGCCACCCGGGACGCGAGCTTGAGGACCGGGTTGGTGCTGGTGCCGAGCAGGAAGGCGCGCCCGGCCTCGATCAGCCGCTCGGTGCGGGTGAGCGCGGCGAAGCCGGTCGCGGGGAGGACCAGGGCGCGGAAGAAGGCCGCCAGCCCGCCGAGCCGCTTGAACGCCGAGAACGCGCGGCGGCCCGCGTCGCCGGTGACGGCGAAGTCGTAGAGCCGTCCGAGGATGCCGAAGAGATGGGTGTCGCCGCTGGCGATGTCCTGCGCCCACGCGTTGACCCGCAGGTGGCGCCCGGCCGCGGCCAACTCGTCGGCGACCTGCCGCATCTGGGTCTGCGCGAGCCCGGTCCACTGGTCCTTGCACCGGTCGGCGCTCGGGCCCTGCCACGCCTGCGTGCGGTCGATCGACCGGGCCAGGCGTCGCGCGAGGTCGTCGAGCTCGACGGCCGCGTCGCCGAACTGGCCCGCGAGGTCGGCCAGCTCCGCCGTGTCGGCACCCACCATGGTCATGGCGGCAACGCTAGGTCCGGAGGCCGGTCGTAGGCACCCGGAAAGTTCCTGCTCGGTCGCTGCAACAATGAGCCGCATGAATCGTGTGGTGATCATCGGCGGCGGTCCCGGCGGCTACGAGGCGGCGCACGTGGCCGCGCAGCTCGGGGCCGAGGTGACGATCGTCGACACCGACGGCATCGGCGGCTCCGCGGTCCTCACCGACTGCGTGCCGAGCAAGACCCTGATCGCCACCGCCGAGCTGATGACCGAGGTGGCCGACTCGGCCGAGCTCGGCATCGACTTCGCCGACCACGAGGGCGACGCCGCGACCACCGTCCGCGTCGACCTGGGCAAGGTCAACGCCCGGGTGATGCGGCTGGCCGCCGACCAGTCCACCGACATCGCGGCCCGGCTCGACCGCGACGGTGTGCGGGTGATCAAGGGCCGGGGCCGGCTCGGGCCCGACCTCAGCGTCACGGTCGGCGACGAGACCGTGCAGGCCGACTCGATCCTGGTCGCGACCGGTGCCGCGCCGCGCACCCTGCCCACCGCGCAGCCCGACGGCGAGCGCATCCTCACGTGGGAGCAGGTCTACGACCTGACCGAGGTCCCCGAGAAGCTGATCGTCGTGGGCTCGGGCGTCACGGGGCTGGAGTTCGCCAGCGCCTACCTCGCGCTCGGGATCCCGGTCACCCTGGTCAGCTCACGCGACCGCGTGCTGCCGGGGGAGGACGCCGACGCGAGCGCCGTACTGGAGGAGGTGTCGGTCCGGCGCGGGATGGAGGTGCTCGGTCGCTCGCGGATGGAGTCGGTGACGCGCTCGGGCGACGAGGTCACCGTGCGGCTCACCGACGGCCGCGAGGTCACCGGCTCGCACTGCATCCTGGCGCTCGGGTCGATCCCCAACACCGCCGACCTCGGCCTCGAGGAGGCCGGGGTCGCGACCGACGACGGCGGGTTCATCACCGTCGACCGTGTCTCCCGCACCTCGGCTCGCGGGGTGTACGCCGCAGGCGACTGCACCGGCGTCCTGATGCTCGCCTCGGTGGCCGCCATGCAGGGCCGGATCGCCATGTGGCACTTCCTCGGTGACGCCGTCGCGCCCCTGGACCTGAAGAAGGTCTCGTCCAACGTCTTCACCTCACCCGAGATCGCCACCGTGGGCTGGTCGCAGCAGGCCGTCGACGCCGGCGACATCGTCGCCGAGGTCGTGATGCTCCCGCTGGCCGGCAACGCCCGCGCCAAGATGCAGGGCGTCCGCGACGGCTTCGTGAAGCTCTTCATCCGCCCCGGCACCGGGATCATCGTCGGGGGAGTGGTCGTCGGGCCGCGCGCCTCCGAGCTGATCCACCCGGTCTCGCTCGCGGTCGCGGAGTCACTGACGGCCGACAAGCTCGCACAGGCGTTCACGGTCTACCCGTCGATGAGCGGGTCGATCGCCGAGGCCGCCCGGAGGCTGCACCGGGTCTGAGGGTTCAGGCGGTCGCCGCGGCCATGACCTGCTCGGCCAGGGCGTCGGCGTCGATGGCCGCGTGGGTGTCGACCCGGATCAGCTCGCCGATGCCGAGCGGGCCGCGGTAGCTGCTCCGCACGGCCTTGACTGCCGCCGCGATCTCAGCGGGCGACCGGTCAGCGTCATGGTGGCCGGGATGGCGAGTGCGGGCCGCGAACCGTCCTACGGCCACGTCGGCCGGGCAGTCGCAGAACACCTCGATGACGGATCCGGCGGCATTGACCAGCCTGGTGCGCGCGGTGTCGTGGTGCCACCAGTTGACGAGGATCGCTTCGTGCGAGTTCTCCGCGAGCCGGTAGAGCACCTCGTCGCTCGCCCGGCTGAGTCGGGTGCGCACCTCTTGATCCGGCGACCCAAGAGTGTCGAACAGGCTCTCCAGGATCGCGTCCTTGTCGATCATCGCCATCGACAGGCGCTCGCTCAGCAGAGCGCCGACGGTGGTCTTGCCGCTCGCCGGGAGTCCCGACACCACGACCACGAGGCGAGCCGTCACGGTCGTATCTTGTCAGGACCCGGGGCTTCACCTGCCTTGTCGTCCTACGTGCGTCTGGTGAAGCGGTGGTCGCCGTTGGCCATCAGGTGGGTGAGGTAGCGGGTGTCGTGGGCGCGATGGTGGTGGTGCGTGCACAGGAGGGCGGCGTTGTCGAGGTCGGTCGCCCCTCCGTGGCTCCACGGGTGTGGGTGGTGGGTCTCGCACCACGCGACGGGGACGGTGCAGCCCTCCGCCTGGCACTGGTTGTGCTGGCTGCGCAGCGCCTTGCGCTGGGCGGGCGTGTGGAGCCGGCGAGTGCGTCCGAGGTCGAGGACCTGGGACTTGCCGCCGAGGACGACGGGCACGATCTTGGCCTGACAGGCGAGCCGTCGGGCCTGGCCGGCCGTGATGGCGTCGCCAGTCTCAAGCGTCGCGATGCCGGCGCGTTCCAGCTTGTCCCGCAGCTGGTCGAGGCGCAGGTGCACGGTCACCGTGGTCGCGGTGCCGCCGTGCGCGGGCAGGACATCCGCCGGCAGGGACTCGAGGAGGTCGGTCAGGGCCAGTGCCAGCAGCCGTGGCGCCGGGACGCGTTGCCCGTCGGCCTCCGATGCCGTACGGCGGGGAGAGGCGAACGCCTCGAGGTAGGTCCGCAACCGGGCGGCCGTGGCGTCGGGAATTCGGCCGGTCAGGCGGGTGGTGCCGTCGCCCAGCGGGGTCAGGGACAGGCGGGCGCGTTCGGCGGCGCGCTGCTCCTCGCGTTCCAGCGCTCGACGCTCGGCATCGTCACCGATCTCGGGGGCGACCACCTCGAGCACCTTGCGCGCGAGACGCCTCAACGGTGTGGGCGCCCAGTCATCGGCCAGCCCGATCAGGTGGAGCTCGGCGCGCTCTCGGACCTCGGGGCTCACGCCGTCCGCGGGCAGCTCGTCGAGCGCCTGCGCGACGACCTGCGCCTGCTCGAGGTTGACCCGCCCGTCGAGCACCGCGGCACCCAGGTGCACGTAGTCGGTCTCGACGGAGCGGGCGAGCCGGGCCAGTCCGATCGAGGGTCGGTGGTCGTGCCTGGTCGACGCGGCGTACCACTCCCCGACCGACCGGGCACCGACCTCGTCGGCCACGTCGCCGGAGGCGGCGAGCACCGACAGCAGCAGTCCCTGACTGCGGGTCACGAGGGTCGAGAGCTCGCGCAGCGCGGTCGCCTTCTCAGTGGTCGACATGAAGGTCGGGTTGACCGAGCCCGCCTTGTCGATCCGGTCGGACATGGCCGCGACGAGGCCCAGCAGCGGGTGCTGGTCGCGCGTCTCGCGGGTGCCCTCCATGACGCAATTCTACACCTGAATCGAACACGTGTTCGAGTTCTCCACAGGCGGGGCGAGGTGCTCTTCCCCGCGTCGTCGGACGCTCGATCTCGACTGCTGCGTCAGGCGGTCGCGACCGTCTCGTAGTGCTCGACGACCGGGAACGGGTCGTAGAAGTGGTGGAGCAGCGCGCGCCAGTCCTGGTAGTCGGGTGAGCCGCGGAAGCCCACGGTGTGGTCCTCCAGCCGCTCCCACTGCACGAGGAGCAGGTACGTCGCCGGGCGCTCGACGCAGCGCGACAGCGTCAGCCCGCCGAAGCCCGGCATCGCCGCGATGATCGCCTTGGCGCGGGCGAAGGCCTCCTCGAACTCGGCCTCGCGACCGGGGACGACGGGCAGGACGGCCTGTTCGAGGATCACGCGAGCGATCGTGCCACGAACTACAGACGTGTAGTTGTCGCTGACCGGTTGTCGCGCCCCGGTCGCCGTGTTCTGATCAATCGTCACGCCAGTCACATCCGTCCCACGCACCACCCGACACCACGGAGCCCGACGCCCGATGCGCCGCTTGACCTCGTCCCTCGCCACCCTGCTGGCGGTCGCGCTCGGCACCGTCGTGCTGGCCGCCCCCGCGCACGCGGGACGCCGGGCGGAGGTCTTCCCGGTCACGGGCAACTCGACCATCACGCTGACCGGCCACGGATACGGGCACGGCCGCGGTCTCTCGCAGTACGGCGCCGAGGGGGCCGCCCGTCAGGGGCTCACCTGGCAGCAGATCACCGAGTTCTACTACCCGGGAACCTCATGGGGGGATCTTCGGGGCTCGATCAAGGTGCTCATCACCGCCGACACCTCGAGCGACGTGCACGTGCTCGCCCAACCGGGGCTGAAGGTCACCCGCCTCAACCCGCGCACCACGTGGGACCTCCCCACGAACGGTGCCAGGAGGTGGCGGCTCCAGCCCCGGGGGGCGAGCACGCTCGTCCAGTTCAAGGTGGCGATCGGCTGGCAGACCTGGCGCGCCTTCGGGGGTGAGGGGGAGTTCTCGGCGGCCTCGAAGAAGATCGCGCTGGTCAAGGGCGGCACCACCTCGACGTACCGCGGACGGCTCCGCTCGGCCATGCCCACCCCCGGCTCGGCGACGCGCGACACGGTCAACATCCTCAGCATGGAGCAGTACCTGCGCGGCGTCGTGCCGCTCGAGATCCCGGCGACCTGGAGCCCGGACGCGGTGAGCGCGCAGGCGGTCGCCGCGCGGACGTACGCCGCCGCGGAACGCTCGCACCCCAACGCCGCGCACTACGAGATCTGCGACACCACCGCCTGCCAGGTCTACGGCGGCTACGACGTGGAGCACCCCGCTGCGACCGCGGCGATCAAGGCGACCGCGCGCCAGGGCCTCTTCTACGACGGACGGCCGGCGTTCACCCAGTTCTCGGCGAGCAGCGGCGGCTGGGTGTCGGCCGGCTCGGCGCCGTACCTCGTCGCGAAGGAGGACCCCTACGACGGCTGGGACGGCAACAAGTTCCACGCGTGGACCCTCGAGATCGACGACGCGCTCATCGAGCAGCACTACCCGACGATCGGGGACCTCACCTCGATCGAGGTCGCGACCCGCGACGACAACGGCGAGTGGGGCGGCCGGGTGAGGGCGATGACCCTGTTCGGCAACGCCGGCCGCGTCGACCTCAGCGGCGACTCCCTGCGCACCGAGCTCGGCCTGAAGTCGTCGTGGTTCACCTTCACCGTCACGCCGACCTCGGCGCGCCGTGGCTGAGTTCACCTGGCTCCCGGCCAACCGCGCGACCGACGAGGACGTCGCCGCGGTGTTCGAGACGAGTGGTGCGCACAAGTGCCGGTGCCAGGGGCTGAAGGTGCCCGGCTGGATCTGGCGCGACACCACGCAGGCCGAGCGCGACGCCGCGCAGCTGGAGCAGACCGCGTGCGGCACCGACGGCCCGACGTCCGGCCTGATCGGCTACGTCGACGGCGAGCCGGCGGGCTGGGTCGCCGTCGAGCCGCGCGAGAACTACCCGCGCCTGTGGGCCCGCAAGCAGCCGTGGATGCGGATGGACCCCGAGCTCGAGGGCGTCTGGTCCGTCACCTGCTTCGTCGTGCGCAAGGGCTTCCGCAAGGCCGGCCTGACCTACGAGCTGGCCACGGCCACGGTGGAGTACGGCGAGCAGGTCGGCGCTCGTCTCCTCGAGGGCTATCCGATCGACCCGCCGGAGGGCAAGACGGTCATCTGGGACGAGGCATCGGTCGGCCTGCTGCAGGTCTTCCTCGAGGCGGGCTACGAGGTGGCCGCCTCGCCCACCCTGCGGCGCCGCGTGGTCCGGCGGCACCTGGCCCCGAAGGTCGACGCCAC
Source organism: Nocardioides currus (assembly GCF_003057875.1). Lineage (GTDB taxonomy): Bacteria > Actinomycetota > Actinomycetes > Propionibacteriales > Nocardioidaceae > Nocardioides > Nocardioides currus. The sequence continues at coordinate 511,975 of NZ_PYXZ01000002.1, forward strand.
CTACACGCGCGTCTGATCGATCAGGTCGAGGTCGCGCACGCAGAACCCGTGGTGCTCGAGCTCCTCGCCGAGCACGGTGCCCAGGCACTGACGCAGGGTGCGGCCGGTGGCGTACGGCGGCCACCGACCGTCGTCCGGCACCGGCGCCGGCTCCCGGAGCTGCCCGGGCGTGACGCCTGCCAGCCAGCCCTCCAGCTCGGCGGCCTGCTCGGCCCGGACCGTGAGCACTTCGTCGAGCGTCGGGTCGGCCGTCGGGTCGAGGCCCTGCTCCTCGCGGTCGGGCACGGACTCGATCCCCAGGCCGATCGAGGTGAACGGCTCCGTCGACCCCAGGCAGCACCGGCGGAACCACGAGTCGTGGACGAAGACCAGGTGTCGCAGCGTCTGCACGGCCGACCACTCGTCGTTCACGCTCGCGTGCTCGAGTCCGGGCGACTGTCGCAGGCGGTCCGCGGTCGCCGCCCACGCGGCGCGCAGCTCGCTCCACCCCCGGCGCAGGTCGGCGGGGTCGTCGGAGCGGAGGAGGAGGCGCACCGGCTGGCGGCGGTCGAGCTCGGCCTCGACGTACGCCATGACCTCCACCCCGTTGACGGTCAGGTTGGTGACCAGCCCGTCGATCACGGCGTCCTGCATGACCACCCCGACCAGGCGTGCGTTGCTCAGGTCGCACTCGCGGAACTCCGCGCCCGACAGGTCCTCGTCGACATACCTCGTCATGCACCGCACGCTATGCCCGGCCGCCGACACCAGGTCTGGCGACAACAGGTCTGGCCCGGCGTCGGTCGGGCGAGCACAATCGAGCCCACCGCCACCCGCAGGAGGTCACGAGATGGCTCGTCAGATCATCAGCGTGCCGGACGCCCCGCAGTCACCGCTGTTCGCCCAAGGGGTGAGGTCGGGATCGCACGTGTGGATCTCCGGGATGACGGGCATGGATGCGGCGTCGGGTCGGATGGCCGGCCCCACCGTGCAGGACCAGGTCGAGCAGGCCCTCACGAACTGCGAGCGGGTCCTCGCCGCGGCGGGTGGCTCCCGGGACGACATCGTCGAGGTGGGGGTGCTGCTGGTCGACCCCGACGACTTCGCCGGGCTCAACGAGGCCTACGCCGCGCACTTCCCGCACGACCCGCCGGCGCGCTACGTCGCGCGCCTCGGTCCGGAGCCACCCGGCGTGCTGGTCTCGATCCGGATGACCGCCGTGCTGTCCTAGCGTCGCCGGCGGCGGCCCCTCACTGGTGGACCATCACCGCCTGCTCGCGCCCCTGCGGAGTGCCGGGGTCCGCGACCTCGTCGAGGTCGAAGCGCACCCGGTGGATCAGCCCCTCGAAGGCGTTGCGGACGGGCAGGTAGTCGTCGACCACCGGCGTGCCGCGGTCCACGCCGACGTTGAAGGTCTCGTCGAAGGAGAAGTAGTAGGCGGTGGTGACGGGGATCCGGCCGCTGCCGACCGCGACGCCGTCGATCTCCAGGGTCACGTTCGCGCCGCTGCCCACCGGGCCGCCGTCGTAGTCGAACCGCACGACCAGGTCGTGTCGTCCGGGGGTCATCGGCTTGCCGCCACGCACCACGGCGAGGTCGCGGCCCACGAAGTTGTAGGCGTAGTGCGGGACGCCGTTGACGAGGTAGAGCGACCAGCCACCGAAGCGCCCGCCCTGGGCGACCACCACGCCGCTGGCGCCGGTGATGACCTCCAGGTCGGCGGTGACGACGTGGGAGCGGTTCTTCACGTTGGGTGCCGCCTCCTCGGTGAGGCGCCCCACCCGCGGGCCGAACGACAGCGAGGACCGGCCCAGGTGCAGGTCGAGCCGTCCCGCCACCTCGGGGTTCTCGCGCTCGGTGACGCGGTCGTCGAGCGGGAGCACGTGGAAGCGGGCGGCCTCCTGGAGGAAGAGCTCCTGCAGCTCCCGCAGCTTCTCGGGGTGCTGCTCGGCGACGTCGTGGGCCTGGCTCCAGTCGCCGCTGGTGTGGTCGTAGAGCTCCCACACGTCCTCCTCGAAGGGGCGCTTCGAGGTGTCGACCATCTCCCAGGGCGTGCCGTGGCGCGTCACCGCGGTCCATCCCTCGTGGAAGATCCCGCGGTTGCCGATCATCTCGAAGTACTGCGTGCTGCGGCGGTCGGGCGCCTCCGCGTCGTCGAAGGAGTAGGCGAGACTGGTGCCCTCGATCGGCTGCTGCTCGACCCCGCCGACGGTGCGCGGCTCCGGCACCCCGGCGGCCTCGAGGATGGTCGGCAGCACGTCGATCACGTGGTGCCACTGGTGGCGGACCTCGCCGCGCGCCTCGATGCCGTTGCCCCAGCGCACGATCATGCCGTCACGGGTGCCGCCGAGGTGGGCGAGCTGCTTGGTCCAGGGGTAGGGCGTGTTCATCGCCAGCGCCCAGCCGACGGGATAGATGCCGTACGTCGTGGGGTCGCCGAGCGTCTCGATGCGGGCGAGCATGTCGGCGGTCTCGTCCTGGATGCCGTGGCCCACGAGGTGCTCGCGGAACGTGCCCCGGGGACCGCCCTCGCCCGAGGCGCCGTTGTCGCCGAGCAGGTAGAAGATCAGGGTGTCCTCGAGCACGCCCATCTCGTCGAGGGCGTCGACGAGACGCCCCACCTGGGCGTCGGTGTGCTCGGCGAAGCCGGCGTAGGTCTCCATGAACTTGGCCGCCACGCGCTTGTCGTCCTCGTCGAGCTCGTCCCACCGCGGCACGCCCTCGGCCCACGGCGCCAGGTCGGTCGACTCCGGCACGATCCCGAGCTCCTTCTGGCGGGCGAGCGTCTGCTCCCGCTGTGCCTCCCAGCCCTCGTCGAACCGCCCGGCGTACTTGTCGCGCCACTCCGGCGCCACGTGGAACGGCGCGTGCGTCGCTCCGAAGGCGACGTAGGTGAAGAACGGCCGGTCGGGGGTGATCGCCTGCTGGTTCTCGATCCAGGAGATCGTCTTCTCGACCAGGTCCTCGGAGAGGTGGTAGCCGTCCTCGGGCAGCCGGTCCGGCTCGACGGCGTAGCGGCCCTGGTAGAGCTGCGGGTACCAGTGGTTCATCTCGCAGGCCATGAAGCCGTAGAAGTAGTCGAACCCCTCGCCCATCGGCCACCGGTGGAACGGTCCCGACGGGCTGACCTCGACCGGCGGCGTCTGGTGCCACTTGCCGATGGCGGCGGTGCAGTAGCCGTTGCCGCTGAGGATCTGCGCGATCGTGGCGGCGCTCGACGGGCGGTAGCCGTGGTAGCCGGGCTCGGGCGTCGACATCTCGCTCGTCACGCCCATCCCCACCGAGTGGTGGTTGCGCCCGGTCATCAGCGCCTGCCGGGTCGGCGAGCACAGGGGAGTGACGTGGAACCGGCTGTAGCGCAGGCCGTCCCCGGCGAGGCGCTCGGCCGTCGGCATCTCGCACGGACCGCCGTACGCCGAGGACGCACCGAACCCCATGTCGTCGATCAGCACGACCACCACGTTCGGCGACCCCGGCACCGCCTCGACCGGACGGATCGGCCGCGTCGTCGTGTCGACGTCGAGGGGCAGACGGGTGCGGTCGGGTCCAGGGCGCGGGTTGTCGTCACTCACCGGTGGGGCTTCCTTCTGTCGGTTGATCTGATGGTCGGGTGCTCAGGAGTCATGGGTGAGGGGTCGTCGTCGCGTCCTGTGCCGCCGTACGGCGCCCGGCGATCTCTCCCGCGGCCGCGACGGCGAGGTGTCCGAGGTCCTCGAAGCGGTCCTCGGTGAGCCGCTCGCTCGGTCCCCAGATGCTGACGACGGCCACGGCCCGGCCGGTCGCGTCGAGCACCGGGGCCGACACGCCCCACGCGGAGCTCTCGAACTCGCCGCGACACACGGCGTAGCCCCGCTCCCGGGTGCGGGCGAGCTCCTCGTCGAGCTCGGCCCGGGACGTGATCGTCGCGGGGGTGTGCCGGGTCAGGCGTCCGTCAGCGCGCTGGCGCAGGCTCCCGTCGAGGTCCTCGGGCTCGGTGAACGCGAGGAGCACCTTGCCCGTCGAGGTCGCGTGCAGCGACACCGCGCGGTCGCGCCATCCGGCGGCCACCACGGCGTTCGCGGTGGCCTCCGCGACGTAGGTCAACGCACCGTCGCGTACGACGGCGAGGGCGGCGGTCTCGCCGGAACGCGCGGCGAGGTGGTCCAGCACGGCGCCCGCCGTCCGGGCCAGGTTGGCGCCCCCGGCCTGGCCGGCGAGGTCGATCAGGCCGAAGCCCAGGGAGTAGATGCCGCTGCGGTCGTCCCGTGTCACCAGGCGCTGGTCCTCGAGGGTGGTGAGGATGCGCCAGGTCGTCGTGCGGTTGAGCCCGACGGACTCGGCCAGCGCGGCCGCCGTGCCGTCCTGGCCGGTGGCGAGCGCAACGGCTCGCAGCAGGGCCGCAGCCCGCTCGACCGACTGCACGCGGGTCGCCCCGGGACGGTGCGGAGAAGGTGCCATCCGGGTTCGTTTCCCTCCTGTTCATTGACCAACGGGGACCGGCCACCTATGTTGCGGATACCACAACCGCCGTTCGCATTGCGCAACAGGGGGCTCACGAAGTGAACCAGAACTCGCCCAGCAGTTGGAAGATGTCACGCCGGCAAGTGCTCAGGTACTCCGGAATCAGCGCGGTCGCGATCGGCGGCAGCAGCTTCCTCGCCGCGTGTGGAGGAGACGACGGCGGAGGCGGTGGCGGAGGCGGTGGAGGCCAGCAGAGCTCCGGCGGTCAGCTCATCCACGGCGCGACCGGCGGCGGGGCCAAGGACACCCTCGACCCCCACCAGCCGGTGACGGCGGCCGACATCGCGCGCTGCCTCAACCTCTACGAGCCGCTGCTGATCTGGGACAACAACTACGCGCTCCAGCCGGCCCTGGCCGAGTCCGTGGAGGCCTCCAAGGACGCCATCACCTGGACGGTCAAGATGCGCGCAGGCGCGACCTTCCACAACGGGGCCCCCGTCACGGCCGAGGACGCCTGGCTCAGCATCCGCCGGGTCGCCGACCCCAAGGCGCCCCTGTCCGCCGGCGGCCAGCTCTCGCAGATCATTGACTTCGAGTCCTCGAAGGTCGTCGACGACACGACGCTGCAGATCGTGCTCAACACGCCCTACGCGATCCTCGACTCGCTCCTGGCCGAGTACACCCTCGGGATCATCCCGGGCGGCAAGTTCGACCCGTCCGCCCCCGTGGGCACCGCTGCGTTCGCTTACAAGTCGTTCGAGGCGGGCAAGACCAGCACCTTCACCAAGTACGCCGACTACTGGGGCGACGCGGCCTTCCTCGACGAGCTGGTCATCCAGGACTTCGCGGACGACAACGCCAAGGTCAACGCCCTGCAGGCCCAGCAGATCCAGACGCTCGACAACCTCCCCTACAACCTGGTCGACACGATCAAGGGCGCGGGCGGCGGCGTGCTCACGGCCGAGGGTGGCCAGTGGGTGCCGTTCACGATGCGGGTCGACCAGGCGCCCTTCAACGACGTCAAGGTCCGCCAGGCGATGCGCCTCCTCGTCGACCGGCAGGCGATGATCGACCAGACGCTCAGCGGCTACGGATCGCTCGGCAACGACATGTACGCCCCCCTCGACGTGGCCTACGCCAGCGACCTGCCGCAGCGCGAGCAGGACATCGACCAGGCCAAGTCGCTGCTCGCCTCGGCGGGTGTCGACGGCCTCCAGGTCGAGCTGTTCACCGGCGACGACATCGGCTCGGTCGCCGTCCCCGCCGCCAACCTCTTCGCCGAGCAGGCGAAGGCGGCGGGCGTCGACATCAAGGTCACCAAGAAGACGCCGTTCTACGACGACGACTACCTGTCCTACACGTTCGCGCAGGACTTCTGGAACACCCGCAACTACATTCCGCAGGCCGTGGTGGGGACGTTCCCACCGGCCCAGGGCGGCACCTACAACGAGACCCACTGGGACAACGCCGACCACCGCGACCTGGTCAACGCCGCGGCCAAGGAGGTCGACGAGACCAAGCGGGCCACGCTCCTCCACGACGCGCAGGAGATCGAGTACAACGAGGGCGGCCTGATCATCTGGGGCTTCCGCCAGCAGGTCGACGGCTACGCCGCCAACGTGCAGGGCCTCGAACCGAGCAAGTACCTCCCGCTCGGCAACTACAAGTTCAGCAAGGTGTCCCTCTGACATGACACAGGAAGCGACTCTCCCTGATCCGCTCACGGAGGTCGCCCCTCCTCGTGGACGCTCCGGCGGGGCGGCGTGGGCGATCTGGCTCGCCCGCCGCCTCGGCCTGGCGCTCGTCACCCTGTGGCTGGTCTCGATCGTGGTGTTCCTCGCCACGGCCGCCCTCGGCGACCCGGTGCGCGCCATCCTCGGTCGCGACTACGGCACCAACATCGCCCGCCGCGAGCAGCTCGAGGCCCAGCTCGGCGTCGGCGACTCGATCGTCAGCCGCTACGTCGACTGGCTCGGCGGACTCGTCACGGGCGACTTCGGCACCTCGCTGGCCAACCAGCTGCCGGTGTGGGGCCAGATCTCCAGCAGCGTCACCAACTCGATCGTGCTGGTGCTGCTGGCCGCCGTGGTGATGATCCCGCTCGCCTTCGGCATCGCGATGATCTCCTCCCACTTCCGCAGGCGCCGCCCCGACACCGTCATCCAGACGATCCTGCTCGCGCTGGCGGGCGTGCCGGAGTTCGTCACCGGCATCCTCCTGGTCGCCCTCCTGTCGACCACGGTCTTCAAGATCTTCCCGGCCGTCACCCTGGTGGCCCCCGGCGGCGCCCCGTGGGACGAGCCCAAGAGCATGGTGCTGCCGGTCCTGACCCTGGTGATCGCCGTGACGCCCTACGTGTCGCGCATCGTGCGGGCCACGCTGCTCGAGGTCCTCGACAGCGACTACGTCGAGCTGGCCCGGCTCAAGGGCATCCCCGAGCCGGTGGTGATGCGCAAGCACGCCCTGCTCAACGCGATCGTGCCCGGCATCCAGGTCGTCTCGCTGCAGCTGGCCTGGCTGGCCGGCGGCGTGGTGCTCGTCGAGACGCTCTTCCAGTACCCCGGCGTCGGTCGCCAGCTCGTCGACTCGGTCCGCAACCACGACGTCGCGATGGTGCAGGCGCTGAGCATGATCATCGCCGGCGTCTACATCGTGGTGAACCTCGTCGCCGACGTCCTCTCCATCCTGCTGACCCCCCGAGCGAGGACGGCGATCTCCTCATGAGCCACCCATCGACCGGCGCCCCCGCCGCCGCGGAGACCGCGTCCGCCCCCGAGTCGTTCTTCCGGCGGGCCCTGCGCCAGAAGCGGTTCGTCTTCGGGTTGACCGGCACGGTCCTCGTGGTGCTGTTCGCCATCGTCGCCCCGTTCCTGTCGCCGTACGGCGAGAAGGAGACCGCCGGTCCGCCCTACGCGAAGGACGGGCTGTTCGGCACCGACTACATCGGCCAGGACGTGCTCAGCCGCGTGATGCACGGAGGTCAGGAGGTCCTGGTCATCTCGGTGCTCGCCACGCTGGTCGGGATGGTGGTCGGCATCCTCATCGGGGTCGTCGCGGCCTACGCCGGCGGCTGGTGGGACGAGATCATCATGCGGCTCAACGACGTGCTGCTGGCCTTCCCGCAGATCCTGCTGTCCCTCGTCGTGCTCACGGCGCTGCGCAACCCGTCGGACTGGGTGATCATCCTCCTGGTCGCCGCCGGCCACGCCCCGCGCGTGGCCCGCGTCGCGCGGGGTGTCGCGCTGGGCATCGTCTCGCGCGACTTCGTGGTCGCGGCCGAGGCGCTCGGCGAGAAGCGCTCGCGGGTGATCGTGGCCGAGGTGCTGCCCAACATGACCGGCCCCCTGCTGGCCGAGGCGGGCCTGCGCCTGACCTACTCCATCGGCATCGTCGCCGCGCTGGGGTTCCTCGGCTTCGCCGCCGACCCGGGCGCGGCCAACTGGGGCCAGATGATGAACGAGAACCGGCTCGGACTCCAGACGCAGCCGTGGGCGGTCCTCGCCCCGGTGCTGGTCATCGCGATCTTCACGATCGCCACCAACCTGATGGCTGACGGCCTGGCGCAGGCCAGCCAGAAGGGCGACTGACATGACCACCACGACATCCGGCACCGGCCACGAGGTGCGCAAGACCGGCGGGCTCGTGATCGAGGACCTCGGCGTCAGCCTCACCGGCACGGGCGTCGACGTCGTCGACGACATCGACCTGGTGCTCAGGCCGGGCGAGGTCGTCGGCCTGGTCGGCGAGTCCGGCTCCGGCAAGACCACGGTCGGCACCTCACTGCTCAACTACTCCCGGGCGGGCGCCCACATCTCGTCGGGCAAGGTGTTGCTCGAGGATCGCGACGTCCTCGAGCTGCCGTGGAAGGAGGTCCGCAAGCTCCGCGGCGAGGAGATCGCCTACGTCCCCCAGGACCCGGCCTCGGCGCTCAACCCGAGCATCCGCATCGGCAAGCAGCTCGTCGAGCTGCACCAGCTGCGCGGTATCGGGACGGCGCAGTCCCGGATGCAGGCGGCCCGCGACGGCCTGGCCGAGGTCGGCCTGCCCACCGACGACGAGTTCCTCGGGCGCTACGCCCACCAGCTCTCTGGTGGCCAGGTGCAGCGGGTCGCGCTCGCGATGGCGTTCCTGCCCAAGCCCAAGGTGCTCGTGCTCGACGAGCCGACGACCGGCCTCGACGTCACCACCCAGAAGATGGTGCTCGACACGATGGCCGAGCTCTGCCGCGCCCACGGCGTCAGCGCGCTCTACGTCACCCACGACCTCGCCGTCGTCGCCAACATCGCCGACCGGGTCGCGGTGATGTACGCCGGCCAGATCGCGGAGCTGGGCCCGCGGGACGCGATCTTCGCCAACCCCTCGCACCCCTACACCCGCGCGCTCCTCGACTCCATCCCCCACCTGAGCCAGGCGCGTGCCCTCAAGGGAATCCCGGGACGTACGCCCTCACCCGGCCGCCGGCCCGAGGGCTGCCGGTTCAACGACCGCTGCGCCTTCGCCGTCGACCGCTGCCGCGAGGAGGTGCCGGCGCTCCGCACGATCGCGCCGGAGCATGAGGTCCGCTGCCACCGGGCGGGCGAGATCGGCACCTGGGACATCAACATCGGCACCGTCCCCGACGCCGACCCCGACCGCCCGCGCGACGTGATCCTCTCGGTCGAGGGGCTCGACGTCTTCTACGGTCGCAAGCACGTCGTCCACGACGTGTCCTTCGACCTCGCCAAGGGCGAGGTGGTGGCGCTGGTCGGCGAGTCCGGCTCCGGCAAGACCACGATCTCGCGGTCGATCGGCGGACTCCACAAGGACTGGACCGGCACCCTCACCTTCGAGGGCCGCCAGCTCGCCACGAGCGCTCGCAAGCGCAGCGCCGAGGACCGCCGGCGGATGCAGTACATCTTCCAGAATCCCTACCTCTCGCTGAACCCGCGACTGACCATCGCCCAGATCATCCGGCGACCGATGGAGCTGTTCGGCCTGGCCAAGGGCAAGGACGCGAACGACCGGGTCGTCGACCTGATGGGCCAGGTCGCCCTCGGCCCGCAGATGCTGCACTACCAGGCCAGCCGGCTCTCGGGCGGCGAGCGTCAACGCGTCGCCATCGCCCGGGCCCTCGCTGCCGAGCCCGACGTGATGATCTGCGACGAGATCACCTCGGCCCTCGACGTCTCGGTGCAAGGGTCGATTGTCGAGCTGTTGGAGGGGCTGCGGATCGAGCGCGGCATCAGCATGCTCTTCGTCACCCACAACCTCGCCCTCGTGCGCTCGATCGCGGCGCGGGTGCAGATCCTGCAGGCAGGCAGGGTCGTCGAGGCCGGATCGGTCGTGACCGTGATGGACACCCCGCAGGAGGACTACACCCGCAAGCTGCTCGGCAACAGCCCGAGGATCGACTAGACCCCGATGTCGACCACCTCCTCCACGGGGTCGGTCGCGAGGTCCTCGCTCTCGACCCTGAGGTTCACCGACCCCCAGCACGAACCGGGGTGGCGTCACGTCGTCGTGCCGGCCAGCGGCGCGCGGGCGCTGCCGGTCGCACCGCGCCCGGTCTCGGTGTCCGTCGCCGGTGCCGGACGGTGGCACACGTTCGAGGAGTGGCTCGCGGCGACCTGGACGACCTCGCTGGTCGTGGTCGAGCGGGGCCGCGTCGTCCACGAGTCCTACGCCGACCCGGCGGGACCCGGCACGCTGTTCCTCGGCGCCTCGATGACCAAGTCGGTCCTTGCGCATCTCGTCGGGCGTGCCGCGGGCGCCGGAGTCCTGGACCTCGACGACCCGGTGGAGCGGCACGTCGACGAGCTGGTCGGCTCCGGCTACGAGGGGGTGCGGGTGCGCTCGCTCCTGACCATGACCAGCGGGGTGGACTGGGTCGAGGACCACCGCGACCCGGCGAGCCCCGCCCCACGGCTCCTCGGCGCGTTCGGTGCCGGCGGCGACTCGCGTGCGCTGCTGCGGCTCGTCGGACGCGGCAGTGCCCCGGACGACCAGTGGTCCTACAACACCGCCGACTCGCAGGTGCTCGACTGGGTGCGCGAGCGCGCGACCGGCCGGGCGTACGCCGACGACCTGGCCCTGCTCTGGCGCGACCTCGGCTGCACCGACGACGCAGCCGTCGCCTGCGACGGCCATGGCGTGGCGCTCGCGGGAGGGGGACTCGCCGCCACCACGCGCGACTGGGCGAGGGTGGCCATGCTCGCTGTCGACGGCACGAACGACCTCGGCACCCGGCTGCTCGACGTCGCCTGGGTGGAGGCGGCCGCGCGTGCGCCGTACCCCTTCCTCGCCCCCGGTCGCCTGCCCAGCACCATCACCACCCACGCGGGGTTCGGCCTCCACTGGTGGCCGCTCGACGAGGAGGGCCGCAGGGTCGTCGCCGACGGCAGCCGCGGGCAGCTCGCCGCGGTCGACCGGCGCACCGGCGTCGTGGCGGTGAAGACCTCGCTGTGGCCCTACGACGACGCCCTCGTCGACCGGCAGGCGCGCGACCTCAGCTATCTCGGCCTCCATGCGCTGCTCGACGCAGCCGCTCCACCACCCGCAACGACCAAGGAGCAACGACAGTGAACCGCAACGTCATGATCACCTGTGCGCTCACGGGAGCCGGCGACACCGTCAGTCGATCGGAGCACGTGCCGGTGACTCCCGAGCAGATCGCGGAGTCGGGCATCGCGGCGGCCAGGGCCGGCGCCACCATCGTGCACATCCACGTCCGCGACCCGGAGACGGGCGTGGGGTCGCGGGACGTGGCGCTCTATCGCGAGGTGGTCGAGCGCATCCGGGCCTCCGACGTCGACGTCATCGTCAACACCACGGCCGGCATGGGCGGCGACCTGGTCCTCGATCCGCACGACCCGACGACGTTCCTGGACGGGACCGACCTCGTCAGCGGCGTCGACCGGCTCCCGCACGTGGAGGAGCTCCGGCCCGACATCTGCACGCTCGACTGCGGCAGCCTCAACTTCGGCGAGGGCAGCCTGGTCTACGTCAGCACGCCCGACATGCTCCGGGAGGGCGCGAAGCGGATCCAGGAGCTCGGCGTCCGCGTGGAGATGGAGATCTTCGACACCGGGCACCTGTGGTTCGCCAACACCCTCGTGGAGGAGGGACTCATCGACGCGCCGGCGATGTACCAGCTCTGCATGGGCATCCCGTACGGCGCTCCCGCCGATCCCCAGACCCTGATGGCGATGGTCAACCAGCTGCCCGAGGGTGCGGTGTGGGCGTCCTTCGCGCTGGGGCCGATGCAGATGCCGTGGGTGGCCCAGTCGGTGCTCCTCGGCGGCCACGTGCGCGTGGGCCTCGAGGACAACCTCTACCTCCGCAAGGGGGTCAAGGCCACCAACGCGCAGCTGGTCGAGCAGGCACGGACCATCGTCGAGGCGATGGGCGCGAAGGTCGCCACGCCGGACGAGGGTCGCGAGATCCTCCAGCTGGCGAAGCGATGAGCGCGCGTCCCGCACCGGGCGACGTCCGCACCGTCGTCTGCATCGGCGCCGGGGTCATCGGCGGCGGCTGGGTCGCCTACTTCCTGGCCCGGGGCTACCGCGTCGTGGCCTGGGACCCCGCACCCGACGGCGAGCAGCGGCTGCGGCACCTGGTGACGGCGGCCTGGCCGGCGCTCACCGACCTCGGGCTCGCCGAGGGCGCGAGCATCGACAACCTCACGTTCGAACCCGACCTGGCGGCGGCCTGCGCGCAGGCCGACTTCGTCCAGGAGAGCGCGCCGGAGGACCTCGAGCTCAAGCGGACGCTGCTGGCCGACATCGACGCCGCCACCCCGGAGGGCGTGGTGATCTCCTCCTCGACCTCCGGCTACGGCATGAGCGAGATGCAGGGGAAGTGCGCCCACCCCGAGCGCACCGTCGTCGGCCATCCGTTCAACCCGCCCTACCTGATCCCCCTCGTGGAGGTCGTGGGCGGCACGAGCACCTCGATCGACGTCGTCGAGTGGACCTCGGAGTTCTTCCGGCTGGCCGGCAAGTCGGTGATCACGATGGAGCACGAGGTCCCCGGGTTCATCGCCAACCGGCTGCAGGAGGCGCTGTGGCGCGAGGCGCTGCACATGGTGGCCGCCGGGGAGGCGACCGTCGAGCAGATCGACCTGTCGATCACCGACGGGCCGGGCCTGCGATGGCCGGTCTTCGGGCCGATGCTCACCTTCCACCTCGCCGGTGGGCAGGGCGGGATGGCCCACATGCTCGACCACTTCGGCCCGTCGCTGCTCTCTCCCTGGACGCGCCTGGAGGCGGCCGAGCTGACGCCCGAGCTGCGCGACGCGGTGGTCGACGGCTGCGACCGGGAGGCCGGGGGGCGCTCCATCGACGACCTCGTCGCCGAGCGTGACCGCGGGGTCGTGGCGATCCTCCGGGCGCTGGGCCGCGCATGAGCCTCCTGTGGAACGAGCCCGTCCAGGACGCGTGGATCGACTACAACGGGCACCTGTCCGAGGCCTACTACGTGCTGGTCTTCGGCCACGCCACCGACAACGTCATGGACGCGGTCGGGATCGACGCGACCTACCGCGAGGCGCACGACGCGTCGCTCTACACGCTCGAGGCCCACGTCCGCTACCTCGCCGAGGTCCCGGCCGGCGCCGACCTCGAGGTCAGGTCGTCGGTGATCGGGGTGAGCGGCAAGCTGCTGTGGATCTGGCACGAGCTGTGGGTGGACGACCGGTTGCGGGCGACCGAGGAGGTCCTCGGCGTGCACGTGCGCGGCGGGGCCTCGGCCCCGATGCCCGACGACATCGCCGCAGCTGCCGGGGCGGCCCGCGTGGCCCCGCCCGACGAGGCGAGCGGACGGATCCGACCGCTGGCCGACCCCGCGACCGGCTAGCCGAGCACCAGCACCAGGTCGCCGCCCTCGACCGCCTGCGTCCCGGGTACGGCGACGCGCGAGACCGTCCCCGCGCGGGGCGCGGTGATCGAGGCCTCCATCTTCATCGCCTCGATGGTCGCCACCGTCTGGCCGGCCTCCACGGAGTCACCCTCCTTCACGCCGACCGTGACGACACCGTCGAACGGGGCGGCGACGTGACCGGGGTTGCCGGTGTCGGCGCGCTCGGCGGCGGCGACCTCGGAGGCGACGCTGCGGTCGCGCACACCCACCGGGCGGAGCTGGCCGTTGATCGTGCACATGACCGTGCGGATGCCGCGCTCGTCGGGCTCACCGATCGCCTCGAGGCCGATCAGCAGGGTCCGGCCCTCACCGATGGAGACGGTGTGCTCCTCGCCGGCGCGCAGGCCGTAGAGGTAGTCGAGGGTGCGCAGCACCGACAGGTCGCCGTACGTCTCCCGCGACTCCCGGAAGTCCTTGGTCGGGCCGGGGAAGAGCAGCTCGTTGAGCGTCCCGCGGCGGTCGCCGGCCAGTCCGGACGACTGGTCGGGCGTGAGCGAGACGGCCGGCTTCTTCCAGGTGCGGCCGGCGAGGGCCTTGGTGCGGAACGGCTCGGGCCAGCCGCCGGGCGGGTCACCGAGCTCGCCGTTGAGGAAGCCGATGACCGAGTCGGGGATGTCGAAGGAACCGGGGTCCTCCTCGAACGCGCGCGGGTCGGCACCGACCGCCACCAGGTGCAGCGCGAGGTCGCCGACCACCTTCGACGACGGCGTCACCTTCACGACGTTGCCGAGGATGTCGTTGGCCGCGGCGTACATGTCCTCGACCTGCTCGAACTTCTCGCCGAGCCCCAGCGCGATCGCCTGCTGGCGCAGGTTGGACAGCTGGCCGCCCGGGATCTCGTGGCGGTAGACCCGCCCCGTCGGCGCGGGCAGGCCCGACTCGAAGGGCGCGTAGACCCGGCGGATCGCCTCCCAGTAGGGCTCGAGCGCGTTGACGCTGGCCAGCGACAGGCCCGTCTCGCGCGGGCCGTGGTCGGTCGCCGAGACCAGCGCCGAGAGCGCCGGCTGCGACGTGGTGCCGGCCATCGACGCGCACGCGGCGTCGACCGCGTCGACGCCCGACTCGATGGCGGCGAGCAGCGTCGCGAGCTGGCCGCCCGGGGTGTCGTGGGTGTGCAGGTGCACCGGCAGGTCGAACTCGCTGCGCAGCGCGGTCACCAGCGTCCGCGCGGCAGGCACGCGAAGCAGGCCGGCCATGTCCTTGATGGCGATGACGTGCGCGCCGGCCTCGACGATCCGCTCGGCCAGCTGGAGGTAGTAGTCCAGGGTGTAGAGCTTCTCGTCGGGGTTCGAGAGGTCGCCGGTGTAGCACAGTGCGACCTCGGCGACGGCGATCCCGGTCGAGCGCACCGCCTCGATCGCGGGCCGCATCTGCTCGACGTCGTTGAGCGCGTCGAAGATCCGGAAGACGTCGATGCCGGTCGTCGCGGCCTCCTGCACGAAGGCCTCGGTGACCTCGGTGGGGTACGGCGTGTAGCCGACCGTGTTGCGGCCGCGCAGCAGCATCTGCAGGCAGATGTTCGGGACCGACCGGCGCAGCTGGGCCAGCCGCTCCCACGGGTCCTCGGCGAGGAAGCGCAGCGCCACGTCGTACGTCGCACCGCCCCACGCCTCGAGGGACCACAGCTGCGGCGTCGTGCGGGCCACGTGGCCGGCGACCGCGACGAGGTCGCGCGTCCGGACCCGGGTCGCCAGCAGAGACTGGTGGGCGTCGCGGAAGGTGGTGTCGGTGACGGCGACGGAGTCCTGGGCGCGCAGCCGGCGGGCGAACTCCTCGGGCCCGACCTGGAGGAGCAGCTGTCGCGTGCCGTCGGGAGCGGGCACGCCGAGCTCGATGGCGGGCAGCTTGGTGGCGGGGTCGATGCGCACCGGTGCCGGTCCGTGGGGCTGGTTGACGGTCACGTCGGCGAGGTAGGTGAGCAGCTTGCTGCTCAGGTCGCCCGAGGCCCGGGCGGACAGGAGCTGCGGGTGGTCCTCGATGAAGGACGTGGTGACGCGACCCGCCGCGAAGTCCGGGTCGTCGAGCACGGCCTGGAGGAAGGCGATGTTGGTGGAGACGCCGCGGATGCGGAACTCCGCGACGGCGCGGCGCGCCTTCTCGACGGCCTTCTCGAACGTGCGGCCGCGGCAGGTGAGCTTGGCCAGCATCGAGTCGAAGTGGGCGCTCACCTCGGCGCCGGTGTAGGTCGTGCCGCCGTCGAGGCGCACGCCACCACCGCCGGGGGAGCGGTAGGTCGTGATCTTGCCGGTGTCGGGACGGAAGCCGTTGGCGGGGTCCTCGGTGGTGATGCGGCACTGCAGGGCCGCGCCGCGCACGCTCACGGTCTCCTGCGAGAGGCCGAGGTCGGCGAGGGTCGCGCCGGCGGCGATCAACAGCTGCGACTGCACGAGGTCGACGTCGGTGACCTCCTCGGTCACGGTGTGCTCGACCTGGATGCGCGGGTTCATCTCGATGAAGACGTAGTTGCCGTCCCGGTCGAGGAGGAACTCCACGGTGCCGGCGTTGCGGTAGCCGATCTCGGTGGCGAAGCGCACGGCGTCGGCGCACATGCGGTCGCGGATCTCGGGGTCGAGGTTGGGGGCGGGGGCGATCTCCACGACCTTCTGGTGGCGCCGCTGCACCGAGCAGTCGCGCTCGAAGAGGTGCATCACGTTGCCCTCGGCGTCGGCGAGGATCTGCACCTCGATGTGGCGCGGGTCGACGACGGCCTGCTCGATGAACACGGTCGGGTCGCCGAAGGCGCCCTCGCCCTCGCGCATGCAGGTCTCGATGGCCTCGCGCAGCTGGGACCGGTCGTCGACGCGACGCATGCCCCGCCCGCCGCCACCGGCGACCGCCTTGACGAACAACGGCGCCGGGATCGCCTCCGCGGCGGCCACCAGCGCGTCGACGTCCGTGCCCGGGTCGACGCTCTGCAGCGTCGGCACGCCCGCCGCCTTGGCGGCTGCGATCGCGCGGGCCTTGTTGCCCGTCAGCGTGAGCACGTCGGCGGTGGGGCCGACGAAGGTGATGCCGGCGTTCGCGCACGCCTCGGCCAGTGCCGGGTTCTCCGAGAGGAAGCCGTAACCCGGATAGACCGCGTCGGCCCCGGCACGCAGGGCGACCGCGACGATCGCGTCGGGGTCGAGGTAGGCCCGCACCGGGTGGCCGCGCTCGCCGATCTCGTAGGCCTCGTCGGCCTTCAACCGGTGCTCGGAGCCCCGGTCCTCGTAGGGAAAGACCGCGACCGTGCGGGCCCCGACCTCGTAGGCGGCACGGAACGCTCGGATCGCAATCTCGCCACGGTTGGCGACGAGCACCTTGGAGAACATGGTGAGAACGCTAGCGACGTCGCGTGGGCTGGATCACACGCGTCCGCAGGTCGGTCGTCGACCCCGGCTCGTGTCCCGCTGAACGACCGCGCGCGTCCGCTCGGCGTGTCAGCATGGGGCATGAGTCGATGCGTCGCGCCCGTGCTCGTCGCGCTGTGCCTCGGCCTCCTCGGTTGCGGCGGGGACGACGTCGTCGTGCCAACCGACCTCGCCGAGTGCAACCACGGTCCCGACTCACGCGGCGACGACCTCCAGTTCCCCAGCGCGATGCACTGGCTCGAGGACGACCACGCCTACGACGAGGCGGCCGATCTCTACGTGTGCATCGACCCGGAGGTCGGCGGCACGGTCTCGGTGACCGCCCCTGACGGGGTCGAGGTGGCGCCGGGCGAGCAGGAGGTCGCCACCGACGGCGACGGCATCCTGCGCTTCGAGGTGCGGGTCGAGCCCGACGCCTCGGGCCAGATCCTGGCCAGGACGGAGTCGGACGGCCTGGGCTCCGGGCTGTTCGGACCGGTCGTGGAGACCGACGAGGACCACTGGTCCTTCGCGGAGGGCGACTGAGCGCCGTGGCTCAGCCCGTGGCTCAGCCCGCCGCGACCGCGCGGCCGGCGGCCCGCCCCGAGAAGATGCAGCCGCCGAGGAACGTGCCCTCCAGCGCGTTGTAGCCGTGGACCCCGCCGCCGCCGAAGCCGGCGACCTCGCCCGCGGCGTACAGGCCCGGGATCGTCGTGCCCGAGGTGTCGAGCACGCGCGAGTCGAGGTCGGTCTGCAGGCCGCCGAGCGTCTTGCGGGTCAGGATGTTGAGGCGTACGGCGATGAGCGGGCCGTTGTCGGGGTCGAGGAACGCGTGCGGCTTGGCGACCCGCACCAGCTTGTCGGTGCGCGAGCGCCGGGCGTTGGCGATCGCCATCAGCTGGAGGTCCTTGGAGAACTCGTTGCCGAGCTCGCGGTCGCGGGCCTCGACCAGGCGGCGGACCTGCTCGACGTCGAGCTCGGGTCCGCGGGCGATCTTGTTCATCCCCGCGACGAGGTCCTCGATGGTGTCGGCGACGACGAAGTCCTCGCCGTGCTCCTTGAACGCCTCGACGGGGCCGGGCGCGCCCTTGGCGAGCCGGCTGCGGAGCAGGAACTTCACGTCCTTGCCGGTGATGTCGGGGTTCTGCTCGGAGCCGGAGAGGGCGAACTCCTTCTCGATCACCTTCTGGGTCAGCACGAACCACGAGTAGTCGTGGCCGCCGGCCAGGATGGCCTTCATCGTGCCCATCGTGTCGAAGCCGGGGAAGCAGGGAGCGGGCAGCCGGTGGCCGGTGGCGTCCAGCCACAGCGACGACGGGCCGGGCAGGATCCGGATGCCGTGGTCGGGCCAGATCGGGTCCCAGTTGTGGATGCCCTCGGTGTAGGCCCAGAGCCGGTCGCGGTTGACGATCGCCGCGCCGGCGTCCTCGCTGATCTGCAGCATCCGACCGTCGACGTGGGCCGGCACGCCGGCGATCAGGTGCTCGGGGGCCGGGCCGAGGCGGTCGGTGGGCCAGTGCTTGCGGATCAGGTCGTAGTTGTGGCCGATGCCGCCGCTGGTGACGATCACCGCGGGCGCACGCAGCTCGAAGGTGTCGACCTCCTCGCGCGACGACTTCTCGCCGCGCGGCAGGTCGTCGTCGGGGGCGAGGATCGCGCCGCGTACGCCGACGACGGCCCCGTCCTCGACGACGAGCTCGTCGACACGGTGCCGCAGGCCGAGCTCGACGAGGCCCTTCTGCTCGCCCTCGAGCACCGGCTCTGCGAAGACGCGGACGACCTCGGGCCCGGTGCCCCAGGTGAGGTGGAAGCGGGGCACGGAGTTGCCGTGGCCCTCGGCGGTGCCGCCGCGCTCGGCCCAGCCGACGAGCGGCAGCAGGCGCAGGCCCAGCGCGTGGAGGTAGTCGCGCTTCTCGGTGGCCGCCCACTCGACGTACGCCTTGGCCCAGCGCTCGCCCCAGACGTCCTCGTCCTCGAGCCGGTCGAAGCCGGCCGACCCGAGCCAGTCCTGGAGCGCGAGCTCGGGGGAGTCCTTGATGCCCATGCGGCGCTGCTCGGGGGAGTCGACGAGGAACAGCCCACCGAGGGACCAGAACGCCTGCCCACCGAGGTTGTTGCGGTTCTCCTGGTCGAGCAGGAGGACCGACTTGCCGGCCAGCACGAGCTCGTGGGTGGCGACGAGGCCGGCGATGCCGGCTCCGACGACGATGGCGTCAGGCGTCACGACGTCTCCTTGAAGAGGGGTTGGGCGAGGTCGGCGAGCAGGCGCAGGGTGGCGTCGTCGCGTCGGGGGTCGGGCTGGACCTGGGCGACGGCGTTCTCGCCGTCGAGGTAGCTGATGACGACGCGGAGCACGGCCTGGACGTCCTCGCTCCACAGGTCGCCGGCGAAGGTGCTGGCCGCCAGCGCCGTGCGCCGGTGGTAGTCGCGCAGGGCGGGCTCGAGGTCGGCGCGGAGCTCGGCGTCGGTGCGTGCGGCGCGGACGAGCTCGTGCCAGACCTGGTTGGAGCGCGAGCGGACGAGCCGGCGCAGGGCGAGCAGCGCGTCGTGCACCGTCTCGGCGCTCAGCGTCACGCCCGCGAACTGCGCGGCGAACTCGTCGGTCTGACGCTCCGCGACCCGCTCGGCGGTCGCGACCAGCAGGGCACGACGGTGGGGGAAGTGCCGGAACAGTGCGCCCTGGCTGAGCCCCGCCTCCTCGCACACGGCCGCCACCGTGGTGTGGGCGTAGCCCGCCGCGTCGACCACGACCTCGACGGCGTCGAGGAGGCGGCTGATCGTCTCCTCGCGGCGCTCCGCCTGGCTGCGGCGGCCGGTGCTCGCAGTCACGGTCGTGGTGGTCATGAGCGGGAGACTAGCACTTAGATAGTGAATGCTCTCTAAGTTGGCGGATGAGGAACCGGGTGACAGAATCGCCGGATGCGCTACCCCTCCCGCGGCCGGCTGGCCGCCGCCCTCGCGGTGCTCGTCCTCCCGCTCGCGGCGTGCTCTGACAGCAGCAACGCCGAGATGCTGGAGCCGCGCACCTTCGGCGACCTTCCGGCGGGCATCGACTACGTCGCGATGGGTGACTCCTACAGCGCCGGCCCGCTGGTCACCACGATCCGCTCCGACCCCTCGGGCTGCGTCCGCTCCACCGACAACTACCCGGCGTTCGTGGCCGGCTGGCTCTCGGTCGACACCTACACCGACGTCACCTGCTCGGGCGCCGACACCCGCGACCTGACCCGGCGCCAGACGACGGCTGACGGCAAGCGGGTCGCGCCGCAGCTCGATGCGCTCTCGGCCGAGACCGACCTGGTGACGCTGGGCATCGGCGGCAACGACTTCAGCATCTTCTCCACGCTGCTCTCCTGCATCGACGGCTGCTCGCCCCGGCTCGAGCAGCGGCTCGCGCGCGACGCCGGCCGGGTGGAGCAGCGGGTGGCGGGCGCCGTGCAAGCCGTCGCGGAGCGTGCCCCCGAGGCCGAGGTCTACGTCGTCGGCTATCCCCACGTCCTGCCCACCGACACGACCTGCCCGGCCGTCCCGCTGCCGCCCGACCAGCTCGCCGCGGCGGCCGGCATCGCCGCCGACCTCAACGCCTCGCTGAAGGCGGGGGCGGAGGCTGCCGGGGCGTCGTACGTCGATGTCGACTCGATCTCGGAGGGGCACGACGTCTGCGCGGGAGACGACGCCTGGATCAACGGCCCCGAGCTGAAGCTCGGCATCGCGGCGCCGTTCCACCCGATGCTGGCCGGGATGCGTGGCGTGGCCGCCGAGGTCTTCAAGGCCGTGTCGGGCGACGACGCGCCCGCGAGCGAGCGCGCGACGCCGCCGCGGGACGCGATCGTGCGCAACTGACGGTCAGGTTGTCGGCAGGTTCACCGGACGAGGCTGGTCGCACACCGACCTCAGGAGGCCTCAGGTGTTCGACCTGATCGACGGAATCCCGCTCCACCCGCTCGTCGTCCACGCGGTGGTGGTGCTGCTGCCGCTCGCGACCCTCGGCACGATCGCCATCGTCGCCCGGCCGGCCTGGCGTCTGCGCTTCGGACCGCTCGTCGTCGCCGCCGCAGCGTTGTCCACTGCGCTCATCCCCGTTGCGACGTCCAGCGGCGAGGCGCTCGAGCGTCGCGTCGGCGACCCGGGGCGGCACGCCGAGCTCGGTGACCAGCTGATCTGGTTCGCGGTGCCGCTGCTCCTGCTCAGTGCCGCCCTGGTGTGGCTGGAGTGGCGGCGAGGTCGCCCCGGCGCACCGGTGGGCTCGCGTACCCTCCTGAACGTGGTGGCGGCACTCGTCGTGGTCGCGGCACTCGCCTCGGCCGTGCAGGTCTACCGGGTCGGCGACTCCGGGGCGCGGGCCGCCTGGTCGGACGCCGGCACGACCGCCGGGAAGTGAGGGAGTCGGTGATCACGTGCTGACGGTCGGAGTCTGCGAGGACGACCCCGCCATCCGGCGGGTGATCACCCAGAGCCTGCGCTACGCCGGGCACGAGTCGGTCGTCGCGCACACCGGCGCGGAGGCGCTGCGGCTGTTCGGCGCCGACGCGGCCCTGGACGTCGTCATCATGGACATCGGACTTCCCGACGCGGACGGCCGCGACGTCTGCCAGGCGCTCAAGTCGGCGGGGCAGCACGCGCCCGTCCTCTTCCTTTCGGCCCTGGGTGACATGCACGACAAGCTGTCGGGCTTCCACGCCGGCGGCGACGACTACGTGTCGAAGCCCTTCGACGTCAAGGAGCTCCTGGCCCGACTGGACGTGCTCGGGCGTCGCGCGCCGGTGAGCGTCGGGACGACCGGGCTGCTGCTCGACCCGGTCACGCACAGCGTTCGCTCGCCGGCCGGCGAGGTCCGCCTCACGCCCACCGAGTTCCGCATGCTGGCGGCGATCACCTCACGTCCCGGCGAGGTCGTGCGCCGGCGCAGCGTGGTGGCGGCCGCCTGGCCCGACGGCGCGTCCGTCAGCGAGAACACGATCGACTCGTTCATCCGACGCCTGCGCAGCAAGCTCGAGTCCGTCTCCTCGCCGGTCGGGATCGAGACGGTGCGCGGTGTGGGGTTCCGTGTCGTCTGAGGCCTCCGGAGGCGCCGGGTCCCTGCGTCGCCAGCTGGTCGGGCTGAGCGCGGCGGTGACCGCGGTCGCCGCCGTCCTGCTCACCCTGCTCGTCCAGCTGCTGCTGGGCCAGACGTCCACCGACTCGGTCAACCAGGTGCTCCGCGATCGTTGCGACAACGTTGCGACGGCGGTCCGCGGGGCCTCGACGGGCTCGACGATCGTGGTCCCCGCCTCGGCCCTCCAGGCGGGTGTCGC
This sequence comes from Nocardioides currus, assembly GCF_003057875.1. Lineage (GTDB taxonomy): Bacteria > Actinomycetota > Actinomycetes > Propionibacteriales > Nocardioidaceae > Nocardioides > Nocardioides currus. The sequence goes on from NZ_PYXZ01000002.1 coordinate 533,912, forward strand.
GGTGTACGACGACGCTGGTGCCCTGGTGGGCGGTGCCGTCCCCAGCGCGTTCGCCGACGTCTACGACGAGCTCAGCCGGACCACCGAGCCGACCGTGACCCGCGAGATCGACGACAGCGACCGCGTCCGTGCCCAGCCCTTCACCCTCGCGTCGGGCGTGCGTGGTGTCGTGGTGGTGACCGAGCGGCTGGCGCCGTACGAGGAGGCCGAGCGCTACGCCCTGGCCGTCAGCATCGGCACCGGGCTGCTGGCCGTCCTCGCCTCCGCACTGCTGGCCGCGTGGGTGAGTCGACGGGCGCTGCGTCCGGTCGGGCGGATGGCCGCGACCGCCTCGCAGTGGAGCGAGCGCGACCTCGGCCGACGCTTCGACCTCGGTGCCCCGACCAACGAGATCACCGCGCTCGGCGGCACCCTCGACGGGCTGCTGGACAAGGTGTCGGCCGCGATCCGGTCCGAGCAGCGGCTGACCTCGGAGCTGGCCCACGAGCTGCGGACCCCGCTCACGGCCGTCCAGGGGACGGCGGGGCTGATGCTGATGCGACCGGACCTCGACGACGACCTGCGTGACGACGTCGAGGAGATCCTGGTCGGCACGCGCCGGATGGGTGAGACGATCACGGGCCTGCTCGAGCTGGCACGCTCGACCTCGAGCATGGCCGCCGTATCGGTCTCGCACCTGCGCTCCGCCGTCGAGCACGTGACCGAGCGGCACGCCGACGTCGCGATCGGCGACGTCGACGCCACGATCGGCATGCCCGAGAGCCTGGTCGTCCGGGCCATCGGGCCGGTGGTGGACAACGCCGTCCGGATCGCCGACCACGTCACGATCACCGTCGGTCACGCCCGCCCCGGCTACGTCGCGGTCCTCGTCGACGACGACGGCCCCGGAGTGGGACCGGACGACGTCGAGCGGATCTTCGAGGCCGGTCACACGAGCGGGGGTCACGCGGGGTCCGGCCTGGGCCTGCCGCTCGCCCGGCGGATCGCCCGCAGCGCGGGCGGCGACGTCCGGCTCGAGCGCCGTGACGTCGGCAGCCGCTTCGTCATCGAGCTCCCGCGGGCCTGAGGGGCGACGACCGCAGTCAGGTGACAGTCAGGTTGCGCGCCCGATCCTGAGCCCATGACGACCTCCAGCCACCGCATCCGTGTCGCGCCGCTGCTGAACAGGGTGCCCGAGGTCACCGTGTTCTTCTGGGTGATCAAGATCCTCTGCACGACCGTCGGTGAGAGCTTCGCCGACTACGTCAACGAGACACTCGGCTTCGGGCTGACCAACACGACGCTCGCCTTCGGGCTGGCGCTGGTCGTCGCGCTGGGCCTCCAGTTCCGGGCCCGCCGCTACGTTCCCGGCCCCTACTGGCTCGTGGTGGTCCTGGTCAGCGTGGTCGGCACCCTGCTCACCGACAACCTCACCGACGCCCGCGGCGTGCCCCTGTGGCTGAGCTCGACGGTGTTCGCGTTGCTGCTGGGGGGCGTCTTCGCCGCGTGGTACGCCCGTGAGGGGACGCTGTCGATCCACTCCATCAACACCGCCGCCCGCGAGGGCTGGTACTGGGTGGTCGTGCTGGTGACCTTCGCGCTCGGCACGGCCCTCGGCGACTGGACCCTCGACCTCACCGGCTGGTCGCCGGGCGCGGCGATCCTCCTGCCTGCCGGCCTGATCCTCGCCGTGCTGGTCGCCTGGCGCGCCGGCCTCGGCCCGGTCCTCTCCTTCTGGCTCGCCTACGTCCTGACCCGCCCGCTCGGGGCCAACATCGGCGACTTCCTCGCAACGGGCCGCTCCGACGGCGGTCTCGGGCTCGGCACGCTGGTCACCAGCATCGTCTTCCTGGCCACGATCCTGGCCACGGTCGTCTACCTCACCGTGTCCTCGGTCGACCGTGTCGAGGCCGAGGCCCGCGCGGCCGGCTCCTAGTCCGCGGCGATCCTGTCCCGCCACCAGGCGACGGTCTCCTTGAGGCCGATGTCCATCGGCGTGGGGGAGAGACCGAGCCGCGCCTCGCTGGCACTCGAGTCGAGGACGAACGGCTTGTCGAACTGGTAGGCCGTTTCCGACATCTCCTTCATGCTGCGCGCCGCGACCCCCATCGCCTTCATCGCCCAGGTCGGGATGGCCGACATCTTCGGCACGGCGACCCCAGCCGCGTCGGCCACCCGCTCGACGAGCTGGCGCTGGGTGACGGCGGGCGCGGTCGGCGCGTGCAGGAACGAGTTGTGCAGCCTCGGGGTGGCCGCCGCCAGGATCATCGCGGTGGCGAGGTCGGGGACGTAGGTGAACGAGTGCGGCTGGTCGAGGCTGCCGACCACGCGCATCGTCTTCCCGGCCAGCACGGTCGGGATCATCCGGTCGCCGGCGTGCGCCATCAGCACCCGCGGGCCGTAGAAGTCGGACGCCGCCACGTTGACGGTCGCGGTGGGGGAGGCGTCCCGCTGGGCCAGCAGCTCGGTCCGGACCCCCAGCTTGCCGGTCGAGGCCGCGCGGGGGAGGTCCTCGGTGATCGGGCCGTCGACGAGACCGTAGGAGTAGAGGCTCTCGGGGAAGACCACGACCGCGCCGACGCGGCCGGCGGCCTCGAGCACCGCCTTCTCGGCCGCGGGCAGCTCCGCGCGCCACACCCGGGCGTCGTACGCCGACCCGTGGATGCAGTGGTGCACGACCGATGCCCCGGCGAACGCGGCCTCGAGCTGGTCGAGGCGGGAGACGTCCACCCGACGGCGCTCGATCTGCGGGTGCTCGGGTCCGCTGCCCGAGCGGGTCAGGAGTCGCACCTGCTGGCCGGCCTCAGCCAGCTGCAGGGCGACTGTCGAGCCGACGGGGCCGGCTCCGGTGACGACGTGGACGGTGCTCATGGTGACTCCTCGCGGGTTGGGAGAGCAGTGCTCTCGTTTCGCTCAGCATGAACTGTCGCAACGCGAAAAGCAAGAGCAGTGCTCTCTTCAGTGACTGGCGCACTCATCTGTGTCAGGATCGGGTGCATGAGCAACCCCACGACGCCCCGCGCGCGAGCCCGCGAGCAGACGATGCGCGACATCGTGCGCGTCGGCCGCACACACCTGGCGACCGATGGCGCGGCCGCGCTCTCGCTGCGCGCGATCGCCCGCGACATCGGGTTGGTGTCGTCAGCGGTGTATCGCTACGTCGAGAGCCGTGACGAGCTGCTGACGCTCCTGGTCATCGACGGCTACGACGAGCTGGGCGACGCGGTGGATGCCGCGGTCGCCGTGGTCCCCGAGGGCGACCACGCCGGCCGTCTCCGGGCCGTCGGACGGGCGGTGCGTGCCTGGGCGCTGGCCGAGCCGGCGACGTACGCCCTGCTCTTCGGCAGCCCGGTGCCCGGCTACCACGCACCGTCGGAGCGCACGACCGGTCCGGGGACGCGGGTGATCGGCGCGCTGATCGCGATCTGGGAGGCCGCGTGGCTCGACGGCAGCCTGCGGGTCGACGAGGGCGCGATCGCGCCACGACGGCTGAGCCGCGACCTCGCGCGCATCCGCCGGGAGGCCGGCATCACGGCCCCCGACGCGCTGGTCGCGCGCGGGATGCTGATGTGGGCCGCGGTGTTCGGCTGCATCAGCTTCGAGGTGTTCGGGCAGTACGGCGCCGACACCCTCACCCAGCCGGGTGACCTCTTCGAGCACCACCTGCGGGTGCTCGAGGAGGTCGTCGGCCTGGGTTAGTCCTTCAGCTCGCAGATCACCGCGCCGTTGGTGACCGTCGCGCCGACCTCGGCCTGCAGGCCGGTGACGGTGCCGGCCTTGTGGGCCTTGAGCGGCTGCTCCATCTTCATCGCCTCGAGGACGACGACGACGTCGCCCTCGGCGACGCTCTGGCCCTCCTCCACGGCGACCTTGACGATGGTGCCCTGCATGGGCGAGGTGACGGAGTCTCCGGACGCCGCGGCGCCGGCCTTCTTGGCTGCCCGCTTGGGCTTCTTGGCCCCGCCGGCAGCGCCGCCGCCGGCGGAGATCCCGCCCAGCCCGGCCGGCAGCACGACCTCGAGGCGACGACCCCCGACCTCGACGGTGACGGTCTGGCGCTCGCCCGCCTCCTCGGCCTCGGCCGAGTCGCCGGCGTAGGGCTCGAGCTGGTTGTCGAACTCGGTCTCGATCCACTGGGTGTAGACGGTGAACTCGCCCTCGCCGGACGGGGTGGAGGGGCCGACGTAGGCCGGGTCGGAGACGACCGCGCGGTGGAACGGGATGACGGTGGGCATCCCGTCGACGACGAACTCGTCGAGGGCGCGGCGCGAGCGCTCGAGCGCCTGGGTGCGCGTGGTGCCGGTGACGATGAGCTTGGCGATCAGGGAGTCGAACGAGCCGGGGATGGTCTCGCCGTTCACGTATCCGCCGTCGAGGCGCACGCCGGGTCCGCTCGGCGGGGCCCACGCGGAGAGGGTGCCGGGCGCGGGCATGAAGTTGCGGCCGCCGTCCTCGGCGTTGATGCGGTACTCGATGGAGTGGCCGCGGATCTCGGGGTCGTCGTAGCCGAGCTCCTCGCCAGCGGCGATGCGGAACATCTCGCGCACGAGGTCGATGCCGGTGACCTCCTCGGAGACGCAGTGCTCCACCTGGAGGCGGGTGTTGACCTCGAGGAACGAGATGGTGCCGTCCTGGGCGACGAGGAACTCGCAGGTGCCGGCGCCGTAGTAGCCGGCCTCCTTGAGGATCCGCTTGGACGACTCGTAGAGCTCGCTCAGCTGCTCGTCGGTCAGGAACGGCGCGGGAGCCTCCTCGACGAGCTTCTGGTTGCGGCGCTGGAGCGAGCAGTCGCGGGTGGAGACGACCACGACGTTGCCGTGCTGGTCGGCCAGGCACTGGGTCTCGACGTGTCGCGGCTTGTCGAGGAACTTCTCGACCAGGCACTCCCCGCGGCCGAACGCGGTGACGGCCTCGCGGACCGCGGACTCGTAGGCGTCCGGGATCTCCTCGAGCGTGCGGGCCACCTTGAGGCCGCGGCCACCGCCGCCGAAGACGGCCTTGATCGCGACCGGGAGGCCGTTGGCCTTGGCGAACTCGACGACCTCGTCCGCGTCGGCGACCGGGTCCTTGGTGCCGGGCGCGAGCGGGGCGTTGGCGCGGTCGGCGATGTGCTTGGCCTTGGCCTTGTCGCCCAGCGCCTCGATCGCGGCGGGCGGCGGGCCGATCCAGATCAGCCCGGCGTCGATGACGGCCTGGGCGAAGTCGGCGTTCTCGGCGAGGAAGCCGTAGCCCGGGTGGATGCTGTCGGCGCCGGACTTCTCGGCGATCGCGATGATCTTGGCGATGTCGAGGTAGGTCTCGGCGGGGGTGGCGCCGCCGAGCGCGTGCGCCTCGTCGGCCAGCCGGACGAACTGGGCGTCGCGGTCGGGGTCGGCATAGACCGCGACGCTGCCGATGCCGGCGTCCTTGCAGGCGCGGATGACGCGCACGGCGATCTCGCCGCGGTTGGCGATGAGGACCTTCTGCAGTCCCTGCTGAACGGACGGCTGGTCGGACTGGTGGTCGGCCACGTTTTTCACTCCCGGCTTCCTCGACTGCTTCCGTGCGGAGACTATCGCTCCCCTCGCGCGGGGCCGACCGAGGTGTCGGGCGCGGACGGGGCGCCCACGACGACGGCCCCCGGGGTCTCAACCGGGGTCTCAACCGGGGTCTCAACCGGGGGCCGTCGTGGGTGGGTGGGTCAGCGCACCTGCAGCGTGCGGTTGGCCCGGGTCGTGCCGTCGTCGTTCTTCGCGACGACGGTGACCTTGACCGCGCCCTTGGCCAGGGCGGGCAGCGTCACGGCGCCGCCCCCGGCCGAGAGCTTCTCCGCGAGGAGCTTCTTCCTGCCCTGCCGGACGACGACCTTGACCGAGTCGGCGTCGATCGCCGCGACCGCGACGGAGGCGCCGGCCGCGCGGCCGACCTTCTTGGCCGAGGCGATCTTGACGACGGGGCGACTCTTCCCGGGGACGGGGTTGGCGGTCACGGTCGTCGTCGGACCGCTGGTCGGGCTCGCGGTCACCGTCGTGGTCGGTACGGCGGTGGGGCTGGCCGTGACGGTCGTGGTGGGACCGCTGGGCAGTGTGCTGGGCGTCCGGCCCAGCATCGTGGCGAACAGGTCGGTCTGGTCGATCACGCCGGTCACGTTCGCGGCCTGCGGGCCGATCGCCGCGACGCGGATCTGGGCGCCGGTGTGCGTGGCCTGCTGCGGCGGCGTGCCGGCGTACGACGAGGAGTAGGCCACCGTCATCGGGTCGCCGTCGAAGGCCGTGACGGTCGCTGTCATGCTGCCGCCGAAGTCGTCCGGGACGATCTGCGTGGAGTGCGCGTGGTCGCCGGTGACGATGACGAGCGTGTCGGGGTGCGTCTTCTGGTAGGCCAGCGCGCTCTTGACCGCGAGATCGAGCTCCTCGAGCTCGCCGATCGCGCCGCAGATGTCGCGCTCGTGCTCGGCCTTGTCGACGCTGGCGCCCTCGACCTGGAGGAAGAACCCGTTGGGGTTGTCCAGCAGCGTGATGGCCTTCTCGGTCATCGCCTGGAGCGTGGGCTGCGTGCCCCGGTCCTGCGCGGCGCACGTGCCGTCGGGCGTGGTGGCGCCGCCCGCCTTGGCCTCGAGCTTGGCGTACTTGCGGGTCATGTTGGCGCTCGAGAACAGGCCCAGCACCGGCTTGGTCGCCACCGAGGTCACCGCGTCCAGCTCGGCGGCGGTCGTCGCGACGGCGTAGTTGCGGGTGCTCTTCGCGTAGTCGAGCACCGTCGGGCCGGCGTCGGTGGCCTGGGCGAAGCGGGCGGCACCGCCGCCGAGGAGGACGTCGACGCCGGAGTCGACGAGCTGCTCGGCGACCGAGCCCTTGCCGCCGTTGGACTTCTTCGCGGCGGTGCAGTCGGCCATGTTGGCCGGTCCCTGGCAGGCGCGGGCGTTGATGTGCGACGCGGCCGCGGCGGGGGTGGCGTCGGTGATCTCGGCGGTCGAGACGTCCCCGGTGAGCTTGCCGGCCTTCTCGAACTTCTCCAGGACGGTCTCGTAGTCCTCGCCGGGGACGGTGGCCGCGGTCGAGGGGCCCTGCGAGAGGCGGCCGTCGACGGTCTTCTTGCCGGTCGACCATCCGCTGGCGGTCGGGGCCGAGTCGGAGACGTAGGCGATCGGGTAGTCCGGCCCCGCGCCGACCTTGAGGCCGTAGGTCGTCATCGCGCCCGAGAAGGGGAGCTCGTCGAGCGCGAGGCGTCCCGCAGCGCCGACCGAGTAGTTGCGGGCGGCGGTGATCATCGAGTCGTCCATGCCGTCACCGATGAGCAGGATGACGCTCGTGGGCTTGGCCGGGTCGATCGCCCCGGCGAGGTCGGCGGAGCGGTCCTGGGTGAATCCCATGGGTACGGCGGTGGCCGCGGCGACGCCGAGGGCCAGCACGGCGGCCGTGCCGCCGGCCGCGGCGGCGAGCGAGATGCGCTTCACGATCGTGGTTCCTTTCGTCGGATGGTCCGCCTCGCAGGGTGGGTCCGACGTCCGGCGCCGACGTGTCCGCGAGGCGTCGAGCGGATGACGATCAGGCAGAGCGGAGGGGGCGGGCGCCGGAGGTTAGCGATCGCTAACCTGTGGCGCTAGTCTCCTCGCATGAGCTTCGACCTGTCTCCCGAGCACGAGCAGTTCCGCCGCAGCGTCCGCGACTTCGCGCAGGCCGAGATCGCGCCGCACGCGGCGCAGTGGGACCGCGACCACCACTTCCCGACCGACGTCGTGCAGAAGATGGGCGCGCTCGGCCTCATGGGCCTCACCGCTCCCGAGGAGTACGGCGGGTCGGGGCTGGCCGGCGAGGACGGCGGCTTCACCAGCCTGTGCCTCGCGATCGAGGAGATCGGCCGCGTCGACCAGTCGATGGGCATCACCCTCGAGGCGGCCGTCGGGCTCGGCATCAACCCGATCCTGACCTACGGCACGGACGAGCAGAAGCAGGAGCACCTGCCCGCGCTGGTGGCCGGCGAGCGGCTCGCCGGCTTCGGCCTCACCGAGCCCGGCGCCGGCTCGGACGCGGGCGCGACGAGGACGAAGGCGGAGCTGAGCGACGGCGAGTGGGTCGTCAACGGCGCCAAGCAGTTCATCACCAACTCGGGCTCCGACATCACCTCGCTGGTGACCGTGACCGCGCGCACCGGCGAGCGCGAGGCCTCCGACGGGACCACGCGTCCGGAGATCTCGACGATCATCGTCCCGAGCGGGACGCCCGGGTTCACCGCCGAGAAGCCCTACGACAAGCTCGGCTGGCACGCCTCCGACACGCACCCGCTGTCCTTCGAGGACGTGCGCGTCCCCGAGGCCAACCTGCTGGGTGAGCGCGGTCGCGGCTATGCCCAGTTCCTCGCGACCCTCGACGACGGCCGGGTCGCGATCGCCGCCCTGGCCGTCGGCTGCATCCAGGCCTGCCTGGACATGTCGGTGGAGTACTCCCTGGACCGCCAGACGTTCGGCGGCCCGATCGGTCGCAAGCAGGGTGTCGCCTTCCAGGTCGCCGACCTGCAGGTGATGCTCGACGCGTCGCGCCTGCTGACCTACAAGGCGGCCGCCATGAAGGACGCGATGGACGCCGGCGCGAACGTCTCGATGAAGGACTTCAAGCAGGCGGCGGCGGTCGCGAAGCTCTACTCCACGGAGTCGGCGGTCACCGCCACCCGGATCGCGACCCAGGTCTTCGGCGGCTACGGCTTCATGGAGGAATACCCCGTCACCCGCTTCTACCGCGACGCCAAGGTGCTCGAGATCGGCGAGGGCACCTCGGAGATCCAGCGCATGCTGATCGCTCGCGGACTCGGCCTGCCGGTGGAGTGAGCAGCATTCCGCGTCGTACCGCGCCGTGCCGGGTCGCGACGGATACGCGATCGGCGGGCCGATAGCCGTAGCCTTGCAGGCGTGACGTCGAGAGGACGCCGGTTGGCGGGCGAGATCTGGCGCTACATGGCCGTCGGCCTCGGCGCCACGATCGTCGCGTTCATCCTCTTCAACGGCCTCGTCCACGGCTTCAGCACCGCCTATCGCGCGCCCCTCAACGGGCACCCGCTGACCGGCTACGTCCTGGCCAACCTCGTCGGTACGGCGGTGAGCTACCGCGGCACCCGCTCGTGGGCCTTCCGCCATCGCGGCACCACCCACTCCGACGGCGGCCGCACGGCGTTCGTCACGATCAGCGTGGCGACGATGGCGATCCCGCTGGCCTGCCTGTGGATCAGCCGCAACCTGATGGGCCTCGACGACCCCTTCTCCGACAACATCTCCGCCAACGTGATCGGCCTCGCGCTCGGCAACCTCGCCCGGTTCGTGCTGACCCGGCAGTTCGTGTTCCACGTCCGCAACGACGTGGATGCCCTCGACACCGTGTGAGCCACCGGGCACGATGAGGCGATGCGATCCCGGCGCAGGACCCTGACGGCAGCGTTCGCGAGTCTGGTGGTGGTGGGGTCGCTCGCCGGCTGCGGTGTCACCCGCGGCGACGACAGCCGGGACATCCTGATGATCATCCCCAACAGCCCCGGGGGCGGCTACGACCTCACCGGTCGCGACGCCGTGCAGGTGCTCGAGGACGACGACATCACCGGCGGCTCCATCACGGTCGACAACATCGTCGGCGCCGGTGGTGCGGTCGCCATGACCGAGCTGGTCGGGAAGGTCGGCGACGAGCACACGCTGATGACCGTCGGCCTCGGCGTGGTCGGCTCGACCTACTCGTTCGGCAGCCAGTTCGGCCTGAGCGACGCCACCCCGATCGCCCAGCTGATGAGCGAGCCCGAGGGGATCCTGGTGCCCGGCGACTCGCCGTACAAGACGCTCGACGACTTCCTCGAGGCGTGGAAGGCAGACCCTGGCTCGCTGGCCGTGGGCGGCGGGTCCTCGCCCGGTGGCCCCGACCACCTGTTCCCGATGCAGCTCGCGCAGACCGTCGGGATCGACCCCAACGACGTCAACTTCGTGACGTACGACGGCGGCGGCCCCCTCACCAGCGCGCTGCTCGGCCAGAAGATCGACGCCGGCTTCTCCGGGCTGCCCGAGTTCCAGGGCTCCATCGACTCCGGCGAGCTGCGGGTGCTGGCCGTGTCGGGGGAGGAGCGCTACCCCGACGACAGCCCGTTCGCCGACGCCCCGACGCTCACCGAGTCGGACGTCGACCTGGTCTTCCTCAACTGGCGCGGCGTGCTCGCGCCGCCCGACCTCAGCGACGAGCGCACCGACCAGCTGATCGGCTACTTCGAGACGATGCACGACACCCCGGAGTGGCAGAAGGTGGTCGCCGACAACGGCTGGACCGACGACTTCAAGACCGGCGCTGACTTCGGCACCTTCATCGACGAGCAGGACGAACGGGTGTCCTCCACCCTCGAGGAGCTGGGGTTGCTGTGAGCGAGAAGAACGTCGTCGCCGACCAGCGGGTCGACCGGGCGCAGTTCGCGCTCGCCGCCGTCCTGGCCGTGGTCGGGATCTACACGATCATCGACGCCCGTGGGCTCAACGTCGGCTTCGGCGACCCGATAGGGCCGCGGGTCTTCCCCTACGTCATCGGCACCGCGATGGTCGTGCTGGCGGTGCTGCTCGCCGTGGCGACGGCGCGCGGCGACGTGCCCGAGGCGGAGGAGGGGGAGGACGTCGACCTGACGTCACCGCCCGACTGGCTCACGGTCGCCAAGCTCGTCGGGATCCTGGTCCTCAACATCCTGCTGGTGAACCTCGTCGGCTGGGCGATCACCGGCGGCCTGCTGTTCGCCGGCTGCGCGTGGGCCCTCGGGTCGCGGACGCTGGTGCGCGACCTGCTTGTCGGCTTCGTGCTGTCGGTGGCCAGCTGGTACTTCTTCTACGTGGGGCTCGGGGTGCCGCTCTCGCCGGGCATCCTCGACGGGATCCTGTGAGGCCGGCATGGACACCCTGAACCTCCTCCTCGACGGCTTCGCCAGCGCCTTCACGCTGGAGAACCTGCTCTACGCCGCGATCGGCGTGCTCCTCGGCACCTTCGTCGGCGTGCTCCCGGGCATCGGCCCGGCCATGGCGCTCGCGCTGCTGCTGCCGGTGACCTACGGCCTCGACGCGACCCAGGCATTGATCATGTTCGCCGGCATCTACTACGGCGGCATGTACGGCGGGTCCACCACCTCGATCCTCCTGAACACCCCCGGCGAGTCCGCGTCGGTGATGACGGCCATCGAGGGCAACAAGATGGCCAAGAAGGGCCGGGCGGCCCAGGCCCTCGCGACGGCGGCGATCGGCTCCTTCATCGCCGGCACCATCGGGACGCTGCTGGTCGCGTTCTTCACCCCGTCGATCGCGAGCTGGGCGGTGGAGATCGGCGCACCGTCGTACTTCGCGATCATGCTGCTCTCGATGGTGCTGGTCAGCAGCGTGCTCGGCGCCTCCAAGCTGCGAGGCTTCATCGCGCTGGCGATCGGGCTGACCATCGGGCTCGTCGGGCTGGACGCGTCGACCGCCCAGGCCCGGCTGACGGGCGGCTACCTCGAGCTCGCCGACGGCATCGACATCGTGGTCGTCGCCGTGGGCGTCTTCGCGATCGGCGAGGCGCTGTGGACGGCGGCGCACCTGCGGCGCCGCCCGATCGACGTGATCCCCGTCGGGCGGCCGTTCATGGGGCGTGACGACTGGCGCCGGTCGTGGGCGCCGTGGCTGCGCGGCACGGCGTTCGGCTTCCCCTTCGGCGCGCTGCCGGCCGGCGGTGCGGAGACGCCGACCTTCCTGTCCTACATCACCGAGCGCAAGCTGGCCGCGCGCCGCGGCAGCGCCGACGAGTTCGGCGAGGGCGCCATCGAGGGCGTGGCCGGGCCGGAGGCCGCCAACAACGCCAGCGCGGCCGGCATGTTCGTCCCGCTGCTCGCGCTCGGCCTGCCCGTCACCGCGACCGCCTCGATCCTGCTCGCGGCGATGCAGAAGTACGGCATCGTGCCCGGCCCGACCCTGATGACCGACCAGCCCGACCTGATCTGGACCCTGCTGGCCAGCCTCCTGATCGGCAACACGCTGCTGCTCGTCATCAACCTGCCGCTCGCCCCGCTGTGGGCGCGGCTGCTCCGGATCCCGCGACCGCAGCTCTACGCAGGCATCCTGTTCTTCGCCTGCCTCGGCGCCTACAGCGTGGGCCAGAGCTCGTTCGACCTGCTCCTGCTGCTGCTCTTCGGCGGCCTCGGCTTCGCGACCCGGCGCTTCGGCATCCCGGTGCTCCCCCTGATCCTCGGCGTGATCCTCGGCCCGCTGATGGAGGTCAAGATGCGCGAGGCGCTCGACCTGTCCAACGGCGACGTCAGCGGGCTGTTCAACGAGCCGCTCGCGATCTTCGTCTACGTCCTCGTCGTCCTGGCGATCGTGGTGCCGCTGCTGCTCGCCCGGTTCCGACCCTCACCCCTGCTCGACCAGCACGTCCAACGCGAGGACCAGGAGGTCTCCTGATGGCTGTCGTGATCGGGTTCATCCCCGACGAGTACGGCGAGGCGGCGCTCACCGCCGGCCTCGAGGAAGCGCGACGGCGCCAGACCGGCGTCGTGGTCGTCAACAGCACCAAGGGCGACGCCCTGATCGACAAGCGATATGTCGGCGCGGAGGGGATGTCGACCCTCGAGCAGCGCCTCGAGGAGAGCGGCGTCGAGCACGAGCTGCGCCAGACGATGGGCCGCGACATCGCCGACGAGATCCTGTCGGTGGCCTCGCAGGTCGACGCCGACGCCATCGTGATCGGCATCCGGCACCGCACGCCGGTCGGCAAGCTGATCATGGGCAGCGTCGCGCAGAAGGTGATCATCGACGCGACCTGCCCCGTGGTGGCCGTCAAGCCGTAGTCGGGCTCCACAGCTCGGTCCACTCGTGCCCGAGCTCGGCCACGAGGTCGCGCAGGAGCGGGAGGCTGACCCCGACCACGTTGTGGTGGTCGCCCTCGATGTGGGTCACGAAGGCGCCGCCGAGGCCGTCGACGGTGAAGGCGCCGGCCACGTCCAGCGGCTCACCGGTCGCGACGTACGCCGCGATCTCGGCGTCGCTGACGTCGGCGAAGTGCACCGTCGTGCTCGCCGTCGCCGCGGCGACCCGGCCGGTGGCCGTGTCGCGGAGGCTGTGACCGGTGCGAAGCACGCCGGCGCGGCCTCGCATCGCCTGCCAGCGGCGTACGGCGACCTCCGCCGACCCCGGCTTGCCCAGTGCCTCGCCGTCGAGCTCGAGCACCGAGTCGCAGCCGAGCACCAGCGCACCCTCGGGCACGTCGTCGCGTGCCGCGACGGCCGCGCACTTGAGCTCGGCCAGCTGGAGCGCCAGCTCGGCCGGCGGCAGTCCGTCGAGCCGCGACTCGTCGACCCCGCTCACGATCACCGTCGGGTCGATGCCCGCGCTGCGTAGCGTGGCGAGGCGGGCGGGGGACGCGGAGGCCAGGACGAGGTGCATGGGCCCGACCCTAGGCGGGTCCTCCTACCGCCGACCGTGTGGCCTGGCTGTCAGCGGGTGACACCTACGCCACATCGTCGGCGACCTCGCAGCCGGGTCCGCACGGGGTCGGACGCTGGGTCAGACCGCGTGCGGTCAGGATGTGAGCCAAGGCTGCGGCAACCCGACACGGCGCGAGGACTTGCGCCCACCCGAGACGCACCGTGATCGAGTCCGCCATCGCCGCCGCGAGGTCGCGGTCGAGGTCGGCCCACCTGTCCTCGGCGTCGCGATGCCCGAACTGGCCGTCGAGCTCGACCAGCGTCGCCTGGGGTGCGTACTTCACGTCGCGCCTGACTCGCTTCGCACCCGCCTGCTCCACGACCTGGCGCGTGCCTCGTGGAAGCCCGTGTGCCCTCTCGACGTCGCGGAGGTAGCGCCGCTCGAGGACCGAGTGTGCGCCGCTCGCTGCGTCCTCAAGGATCTCGAGCAGGGCCGAGCGCTGCGGCAGCCTGTTGAGCCGGGTCAAGGTCGCCGCGAGCTGCTCCGGGTCGGTCCTCTTCTGGGCGCAGGCGTCGGCCAGGACGGCGATCGCGCCCTCAAGGTCGCGAGAGCTGGCGACCTTCAGGAGCGCGAACTCCAGCTTCACCCGCGGCGGAAAGCGGTACGGCGAGAGCCACGTGCGCCACTCGCGCACTCGCTCCACCTCGACGCCGGTCATCGGCGTGAAGGTTCGCGACGCGTCCACCAGCACCTGGACAGCCGCCTCCGGTGCGCGCCTGGACCGGTCGTGTCGCACGCCGTACAACGTCAGGGCAGATTCCCGGTGCAGCGCAGCCGGCCAGTAGTAGAGCACCGCCGCCCACTCGCGCTGCTCCCGCGTCAGAGGGCCGGTGTGGTCGACGTAGACCCCGGGATGGATCACTGCCCATTCGCGCCGGCGGACCCGGCGTCGGATGTCGTCGTGTCGGCCGCCGGCCCAGAGCACCTGCCGACGGCTGACGACGCCGCATTGTCGCGCCATCAGCCGGGCCAAGGTGACCTCGTCGAGCGTGCTCTCGGTGCGGGGCGGTCGCGGCATGTGCAGAGGATGCTCGCCTCGACCGCTGCCCAATCGCGTGGCGGGCGGCCTGTGGACAGCGGGACAGTGTGGCCCGGGTGTCAGCTGGTGACGTCCAGACCACACGGTCGGCTCAGAGCCGGGCCAGCGCCGCCTTGAGCGGGTCGAGGCCGAGCGAGCCGAGGTCGAGGGCGGCGCGGTGGAAGGCCTTCAGGTCGAAGTCGTCGCCCTGGCGCTCCTGCACCTCGGCGCGCGACTCGAGCCAGATGCGTTCGCCGACCTTGTACGACGGCGCCTGGCCCGGCAGGCCGAGGTAGCGCTTCACCTCGAACTGCAGCACCTCGTCGTCCATCCGGCAGTGCAGCCGCATGAACTCCAGGCCCAGCTCGGGCGTCCACGTCTCGCCGGGGTGGAACGCGCTGCCGCCCGCACCGAGGGTGTTGTCGGCGGGGATCTCGAGCTCGAGGTGCATGCCGATGTCGACGATGACGCGCGCGGCACGCAGCGACTGCCCGTCGAGCATGCCCAGCTTGTCGGCCGGGTCGTCGAGGTGCCCGAGCTCCTCCATCAGCCGCTCGGCGTACAGCGCCCAGCCCTCGCCGTGCCCGCTGCACCAGCACATCAGGCGCTGCCAGCGGTTGAGGCTCTCCTGGCGGTAGGCCGTCTGGGCGACCTGGAGGTGGTGGCCCGGCACGCCCTCGTGGAAGACGGTCGTGACCTCGCGCCACGGGTGGAAGTCCTCGATGCCGTCGGGCACCGACCACCACATGCGTCCGGGGCGGCTGAAGTCCTCGGACGGGCCGGTGTAGTAGATGCCGCCGTCGTTGGTCGGGGCGAGCATGCACTCGATCCGGCGGATCGGCTCCGGGATGTCGAAGTGGACGTCGGCGAGCTCGGCGACGGTGCGGTCGGCGAGGTCCTGCATCCAGTCGCGGAACGCCTCGCGGCCCTTCACCACGCGGGAGGCGTCGGCCTCGAGGTGGGCGACGGCCTCGTCGACGCCCGCGCCGGGCAGGATCGCGTCGGCGGTCTCGGCCATCAGGTCGGCCAGGCGCTGCAGCTCGGTCCAGCCCCAGGCGTAGGTCTCGTCGAGGTCGACCTCGGCGCCGAGGAAGTAGCGGCTCTCGAGGGCGTAGCGCTCGCGTCCGACGCCTTCCTTGTCGCGTCCCTGGGGCTCCAGCTCGTCGGAGAGGAAGAGTCCGAAGGCGGCGAACGCCCGACTCGCGGCGGCAGCGGCCCCGGAGAGCTCGGGGGCGTCCAGACGAGCCACGAGCCCGGCGAAGAAGTCGCCGCCGTCGCCGACCTGACCGGTCCATCGACGCACCTGCTCGGCGACCTCGGCGTACTGACGCGAGGCCGCGACGTGGCCCTTGCGCGCCTCGTCGGACAGCGTCACCCGCAAGCCCTCGAGGGCCTCGGGGATGGCGGCCATCCGGGCGCTGATGTCGGCGATCGCCTCCGGCCCGTCGGTCGGCATCAGGTCGAAGACCTCGCGGATCTCGTGCAGCCCGCTCCACAGCACCGACATCCGCGATCGCGCGAGGCCGGCAGCCTCCAGCTCCAGCTCGAGCCGGTTGCGCTCGAGGAAGGAGTCGCGGGCCGCAGCCTCGCGGTCGTCGACCGGGGTGGCGGCCTCGACGGCGTCGACCGCTGCCTGCACGAGGGCGATGCGGGCGTCGTACCCCGCGGGTGACAGGTCGGTCAGCCGGTCGTCGTGGCCGGCGACGCCGATGGCGGTGGCGGTCACGGGGTCGAGGGCCGCGTAGTCCGCGACGAACTGGTCACACAGGGCATCGATGGTTCGGTTGCTCACGACCGTCACCCTGCCACGGCGTGTGTCAGGATCGCGCCATGATTTCCCGGGGGAGGACTGGGGTCGTCGTCGGCGCCCTCGCACTGGTGCTGAGTGGCTGCAGCGGGGACAACCCGGAACCCGAGCGCAGCACCGGGGTGGACCCCGAGTGGTACGACGCCCTCGACGCTGCCGTCGAGGACGCCGGCGAGGTCGGCGACATCCCGACACTGCGCTCCGACGACTGCCCGCTCGACACCCCGGCCGTCGCCGGGGAGGAGCTCGACGGCGACACCGACGTCGGCGTCAGCACGCTCGGCGACTCCGGGCACCGGCTCGTGTGCCGGTGGTCGCCACCCGCGACCGACCTGGTCCTCACGCGCTTCGACGACCCGGCCGAGCTGGAGCTCGCCCGCGACGAGGTGGGCGAGCCCGGCGAGCAGGACAACGGTGACAACGTCGAGACCACGGAGACGATCACCGTGGGGGACCGGGACCTGGTCGTGCGACGCACCGTCTATCCCACCAACGACAGCCACATCGACTACGCCGCGTGGTACTTCGACGACGAGTCCGCCGGCCTCGTCCTGCTCGACGTGGAGACGACCGAGACCCGCGGCCTGATCGAGAGCTACGACGCCCAGCAGGCGGCCGAGGACCTCGCCGCCCTGCTCGACGGCTAGCGGGGCAGGCCGCTCGCCCGCCAGCCGGACGGCCCGTGGGCCACGGGGCGGCGGACGAGGCGGGCGGGGGCGGACCATGCAGGGGTACGGCGCCGCGGAGCCGGCTCCGACGACGACCCGAGCGCCGAGAAGACCGCCACGAGCGCGGCGATCTCCTCCGGCGTCGCGTCGGCGTTGACGACCCGCAGGATCGGGGACTCGCCTGGGCTGGTCATCGCGGGGTCGGCCATCAGAGCGGGATGTTCCCGTGCTTCTTGGCCGGCAGGGTGGCGCGCTTGGAGCGCAGCAGCCGCAGGGAGCGCACGATCTCGGAGCGGGTCTCGTGGGGCGCGATCACCGCGTCGATGTAGCCGCGCTCGGCCGCGATGTAGGGGTTGGCCAGCGTGTCGTCGTACTCCTGGACCAGCTCGGCCCGCCGCTCGGCCTCGGTGCCGTCCTCGACCGCCTGCTTGATCTCGTTGCGGTAGAGGATGTTCACCGCGCCCTGCGCGCCCATCACCGCGATCTGGCCGGTGGGCCAGGAGACGTTGATGTCGGCGCCGAGGTGCTTGGAGCCCATGACGTCGTAGGCGCCGCCGTAGGCCTTGCGGGTGATGACGGTGACGAGGGGGACGGTGGCCTCGGCGTAGGCGTAGATCAGCTTGGCGCCGCGCCGGATGATGCCGGTGTACTCCTGGTCGGTGCCGGGCAGGAAGCCGGGCACGTCGACGAAGGTCAGCACCGGGATGTTGAACGCGTCGCAGGTGCGCACGAAGCGCGCGGCCTTCTCGCTGGCGTCGATGTCGAGGCAGCCGGCGAACTGCATCGGCTGGTTGGCCACGATGCCGACGGGACGCCCCTCGACGCGGCCGTAGCCGACGATGATGTTGGGCGCGAACATCGCGTGGACCTCGAGGAACTCCTGGTCGTCGAGGACGGCCTCGATCACCGTGTGCATGTCGTAGGGCTGGTTGGCGCCGTCGGGGATGAGGGTGTCGAGCGAGGTGTCGAGGTCGCTGACCTCGAGGTCGGCGACCTCGTCGAACGCGAACGCCTCGTCGAGGTTGTTCTGCGGGAGGTAGGACAGCAGCGCCTTGGTGTACTCGATGGCGTCCTCCTCGTCGGAGGCCATGTAGTGCGAGTTGCCCGACTTGGTGTTGTGCGTGCGGGCGCCGCCGAGCTCCTCCATCGTGACGTCCTCGCCGGTGACGGTCTTGATGACGTCGGGTCCCGTGATGAACATCGCGGAGGTCTGGTCGACCATGATCGTGAAGTCGGTGACGGCGGGGGAGTAGACGTGGCCACCCGCGCAGTTGCCCATGATCAGGCTGATCTGGGGGATGACGCCGGAGGCGTGCACGTTGCGCTTGAAGATCTCGCCGTAGAGCCCGAGCGAGACCACGCCCTCCTGGATGCGCGCGCCGGCGCCCTCGTTGATCCCGATGATCGGGCAGCCGGTCTTGATGGCGAGGTCCATGACCTTGGTGATCTTCTCGCCGTACACCTCGCCCAGCGAGCCGCCGAAGACGGTGAAGTCCTGGGAGAAGACGCAGACCTGGCGGCCGTCGACGGTGCCGTAGCCGGTGACCACGCCGTCGCCGTACGGACGTCGCTCCTGGAGCCCGAAGGCGGTGGAGCGGTGTCGCGCCAGCTCGTCGAGCTCGACGAACGAGCCCTCGTCGAAGAGCATCTCGATGCGCTCGCGGGCGGTCTTGCGGCCCTTCGCGTGCTGCTTCTCGATCGCCTTCGCCGACCCGGCGTGCACGGCCTCGTCGAGGCGGCGCTCGAGGTCGGCGAGCTTGCCCGCAGTCGTGTGGATGTCGATGTCGTCCGGGACGTCCGTGCCCTCGCCGGGCTGAACCTGTGCGCTCACTCCAGTGGCCTCCTGTTGTCTGCTACGTCAATCTAGTGCCCATGACCTCCGCCCCCGCACCTCGCCCAGCACTCGACCCGGACCGCCTCGCCGCGCCCCGCGGCTGGTGGGTCGAGATCACGGAGTCGTCGCCGTCCACCAACGCGGTCGTCGCCGACCGGGCCCGGTCCGGCGAGGACGAGGGGCTGGTCGTCGTCACCGAGCACCAGACCGCGGGGCGTGGCCGGCTCGACCGCGTCTGGCAGACCCCCGCCCGCAGCTCGCTCACCTTCTCGGTGCTCCTGCGCCCCTCGGTGCCGACGCAGGACTGGCCGTGGCTGCCGCTGCTCACTGGCTACGCCGTGCAGGCCGCGCTCGCCGACCGGCTGCCGGAGATCGCGCTCAAGTGGCCCAACGACGTGCTGGTCGAGGAGCGCAAGGTCGCCGGCATCCTGGTGGAGCGGGTCGACACACCCGCGGGACCGGCCGCCGTCGTCGGCATCGGGATCAACGTGTCCCAGACCCTCGACGAGCTGCCCGTCGCGCTCGCCACCTCCGTCGAGCTCGAGACCGGCGAGGCCGTCGACCGCACCGGCCTGCTCGGCCAGGTGCTCGGCTCGCTGCACGGCCTCCAGGGGCTGCTCGACGATCCGGAGTCGCTGCGCACGGCGTACGTCGACGTGTGCTCGACCCTCGGACGCGTGGTCGACGTCCACCTGCCCGGAGGCGCGGACGGCCAGCAGGTCCGCCGTGGCGAGGCGCTGGACATCGACGCCCGCGGTGCCCTGGTGGTCAGCTCGGATGACGGGACGCTCACCGTCGGAGCCGGCGATGTCGTTCACGTGCGAGCCCAGCAGTGACATGATCGGCGCGTGGCCTTCCCGACCAAGCTCCTGAACGACGGTGAGCACGTCGTCGTCTCGACTCGCACGCACCCCAAGGCGCTGATCGGCCCCGCGGCCATCCTGGTCGTCGTCGTGGCCGCCGTGATCACCGCCGCGACCCTCACCGACTCCACCGTGCTCGGCGTGGTCGTCGGCATCGTGGCCGCCGTGGTGGTCGTGTGGTGGGTGCTGCGGCCGTTCATCGACTGGCTGACCACGACCTACACCTTCACCAACCGGCGCTTCATCAAGCGGTCGGGGCTGATCGCGAAGGAGGGGCGGACCATCCCGCTCAACCGGATCAGCGGCGTCGACTTCGAGATCGGCGTGATCGACCGGATCTTCGGCTGCGGCACCCTGATCGTGTCCGACGCGAGCACCAACGGTCGCGTGCTGCTCGACGACATCCCGCAGGTGGAGCAGGTGCAGCTCAAGGTCGCCGAGGAGCTGCACACGCTCTCGGGCCGCGACCGGGCCGACGATGGCACGTGAGCCCCGCGGCTCCCACGAGAAGCGCGCGCCCGGCGACGGGGACGAGCTCTCGGTCCCCGAGCGCCTCGACCTGGCGGTCATGGGCCAGCGCCCGACGCTGAACGCCGCCGAGGTCGCGGCCGAGACCGGCATCACCATCGACCAGGCCCGCCGGCTCTGGCGCGCGCTCGGCTTCCCCGAGATGGGCAGCGAGCGGGCCTTCACCGAGGCCGACGTGCAGGCCGTGTCGGCCGTGATGTCGATCGTCGACTCCGGCACGCTCGACTTCGACATGGCGGTCAACCTGACCCGCGGCGCCGGACAGACCCTCGCCCGGCTCGCCGACTGGGAGGTCTCGACGCTGGCCCTGCGCGTCGAGGAGATCGAGTCCGGCGACGAGGCGACGGGCTCGCGCGTCAGCTCGGCCCTGCGCCTCATCGAGGAGCTCACCGAGCCGTTCGAGCTGACCCTGGTCTACGCCTGGCGGCGCCACCTCGCCGCCGCGGTCGCCCGGATGGAGGCGATGGGCGCCGTGCACGACGACCTGCACACCGTCGACGTCACCGTCGGGTTCGCCGACCTCGTCTCCTTCACCGCGCTGTCCAACCAGCTCGACCGCCAGCAGATCGGCGACCTGGTCGAGAAGTTCGAGACCCGCTGCCAGGACGTGGTCTCGGTGCACCACGGCCGGATCATCAAGAGCCTCGGCGACTCGGTGCTCTTCGTCCTCAACGACGCCGTCCAGGGCATCGAGGTGGCCGAGGGGATCATCCAGGTCATCGGCCGTGACCCGCGGATGCCCGACGTGCGCGTCGGGCTGGCGTCCGGCCCGGTGGTGCCGAGGCTCGGCGACATCTTCGGTCCGCCGGTCAACCTGGCGGCCCGGCTGACCGCCGTGGCGCGTCGCAACCGGCTGATCATCGACCAGGCGACGGCCGACCTGCTGCCCGAGGACGAGTTCGAGTCGCGCCGGCTGCCCGCCCGTCCGGTGCGCGGTTTCGGCCTGGTCGAGCCCGTCGCCGTACGCCGCCGCTGACCCGCCGCGGACCCGCCGCCGACCCGACGCCGACGCGTCCGCTGAGCGTGTGGCGGTCTGGACCACGGGTCCGACTTTCGGCGAACCACCGCCAGGTGGCCCCCGGAATTCCTATCTTGGCCGCGTGCTGTCCATTCAGGATGTCCTGCTGGACCCGCACGCGCGCAGGGTGTGGCGGGGGGATCGGGAGATCAGGCTCTCGCGCAAGGAGTTCGACCTCCTCCATCTGCTCATGCGGCGTGTGGGCGACGTGGTGACCCGCTCCGAGCTGATGCGCGACGTCTGGAACACCACGTTCTGGTCGTCCTCCAAGACCATCGACGTCCACCTGGGGTGGCTGCGGCGCAAGCTGGGCGACGACCCGCGCGAGCCCACGTTGATCACCACCGTGCGCGGGGTCGGCCTGCGCTTCGAGCACGGCGGGGCCGCCCTGGAGTCCACCAGCTAGGTCGCCGCACGCAGGCCCTGCCATAGGGTGCTCTGCGTGTCCGAGCGTGCCCCCACCCTTGCCGTGATCGGTGGCGGCCAGCTCGCCCGGATGATGGCGCAGCCCGCGATCGCCCTCGGCCTGCCGCTGCGGCTGCTCGCCGAGGCGCCCGGTGTCTCCGCGGCGCAGGTCATCGTCGACCAGGTCGTCGGCGACTACACCGACCTCGAGACGCTGCGCGCCGTGACGGCCGGCTGCCCCGTCGTCACGTTCGACCACGAGCACGTCCCGACCGAGCACCTGCACGCGCTGGAGGCCGACGGGATCGCCGTACGCCCCGGGCCGGACGCGCTCGTGCACGCCCAGGACAAGGCGGTGATGCGGGCCCGGCTCGCCGAGCTCGGCGTCCCGTGCCCCCGCAACGCCGTCGTCGCCACCACCGCCGACGTCGAGGCGTTCGGGCTGCCGTGCGTCCTCAAGACCACCCGTGGCGGCTACGACGGCAAGGGCGTCTGGGTCGTGCGCGACCTCGCCGAGGCGACGCCGGCCTTCGAGGCGGCCGCGGCGACCGGCGTGCAGATCCTGGCCGAGGAGCTCGTCGACTTCCGCCGCGAGCTGTCGGCGCTCGTCGCGCGCTCCCCGAGCGGCCAGGCCGCGGCGTACCCCGTCGTCGCCTCCACCCAGCTCGACGGGATCTGCCACGAGGTGATCGCCCCGGCGCCGGACCTGTCGCCCGCGCTGGCCGGCGAGGCGCAGCAGGTCGCGCTGCGCGTGGCCGGTGCGCTCGACGTCACGGGCATCCTCGCCGTCGAGCTCTTCGAGACCGCCGACGGCCGGATCCTGGTCAACGAGCTGGCGATGCGCCCCCACAACACCGGCCACTGGTCCCAGGACGGCGCCGTGACGTCCCAGTTCGAGAATCATCTGCGCGCCGTCATGGACCTCCCGCTGGGTTCGCCCGCCCCGCGTGCTCGCTGGACGGTGATGGTCAACATCCTGGGCGGACCCACCGACACCGGCCGGCTCTACGACGGGTTCCCGCACGCGATGGCGCGCGACCCGCACCTGCGCGTGCACCTCTACGGCAAGGACCTGCGTCCGGGTCGCAAGGTGGGACACGTCAACGCGTACGGCGACGACCTCGACGACTGCCTCGAGCGCGCGCGGCACGCCGCCGCGTGGTTCCGCGGAGACCTAGGAGAGACCAGTGAGTGAAGCACCCCGCGTCGGCATCGTGATGGGCTCCGACTCCGACTGGCCGGTGATGCAGGCCGCCTCCGACGTGCTCGACGAGTTCGGCGTCGCCTGGGAGGCCGACGTGCAGTCCGCGCACCGGATGCCGCAGGAGATGCTCGACTACGGCAAGCAGGCCCACGGTCGCGGGCTCAAGGTGCTCATCGCCGGTGCGGGCGGCGCGGCCGCACTGCCCGGCATGCTCGCCTCGGTCACCCCGCTGCCGGTCATCGGCGTGCCCGTGCCGCTGAAGTACCTCGACGGCCTCGACTCGCTCATGTCGATCGTGCAGATGCCCGCCGGCATCCCGGTCGCGACCGTGGCGATCGGCAACGCGCGCAACGCGGGCATCCTCGCCGCCCGGATCCTGGCGACGTCCGACGACGCGCTCCAGCAGCGGCTCGTCGAGTTCGAGGCCTCGCTGGTGGAGACCGCGCGGTCCAAGGGCCAGGTCGTCCGCGACGCCTCGCGCAGGACGGGCCGCACCGGCTTCTGACAGGCTTGCTCCCATGACGACCAAGTGGGCAGTGGCAGGCACCGGATCGATCGCGGAGACCTTCGCGGAGGACTTCGTCCACGTCGAGGACGCCGAGATCGTCGCCATCGGCTCGCGCTCGACCGAGCGGGCCGGCGAGTTCGGCGCGCGCTTCGGCGGCGCGCAGGGCTACACCTACGACGACCTGATGGGCGCCCCCGTCGACGTCGTCTACATCGCGACCCCGCACCCGCAGCACCACGCCCTGGCCAGGGCCGCGATCGAGGCCGGCAAGGCGGTGCTGGTCGAGAAGTCCTTCACCGCCTCCCTCGCCGACACGCGCGACGTGGTCGACCTGGCCCGCGAGCGGGGCGTGTTCTGCATGGAGGCGATGTGGACCCGCTTCCAACCCGCGGTGGTCGAGGCCAAGCGGATCGTGGACTCAGGCGAGCTCGGTGACCTCGTCGCGGTCCAGGCCGACCTCGGGGCCTTCCGCACCTACGACCCCGCTTCGCGGCTGTTCGCGCCCGAGCTCGGCGGCGGCGCCGTGCTCGACCTCGGGGTCTACGTCGTCTCGATCGCCCAGCAGTTCCTCGGCACCCCGGACGCGGTGACGGCGACCGGCACCCGCTACCCCAACGGTGTCGACGCCAGCGCGATGATCCACCTGGCGTACGACGACGGGCGGGCCGCCTCGCTCGCCTGCGCGCTCACCACCGAGACCCCGGGCCGGGCGGTCATCTGGGGGACGAAGGGCTCCATCGAGCTGGGCCCGCGCTTCCACCACCCGCACCACCTCGTCGTACGCCGCAACGGAGCCGGCGAGGAGACGATCGAGCTCCCTCCGGGCTGCCACGGCCTGGCCCTCGAGGCGGCCGAGGTCAACCGGTGCCTCGCGGCCGGTCTCACGGAGTCGCCCACCATGCCGCTCGCCGACACCGTCGACGTGCAGCGGGTGATGGAGGAGACGCTCGCGCAGATCAGTCGGTGACGCGCCCGCGCATCGCCTTGAGGTGACCGCGCTCCTTCTTCGCCTTGAGGCGACGCTCGCGTGAGCCCCGGCTCGGCTTCGTCGGCCGGCGCGGCGGGGGCGGTGGGGCGAGCGCCGTACGCAACAGGTCGGCGAGGCGTTCGCGCGCGGCCGCCCGGTTGCGGAGCTGGGATCGGTGCTCGGAGGCCGCCACCGCGATCACGCCGCCCGGCCACCGGCGCAGGACGCGACGGCGCTGCTCCTCGGTCAGCGCGCGGGTCGTGCGCAGGTCGAGCTCGAGCTCGACGCGGGAGTCGCTGGTGTTGACCGACTGACCACCCGGACCGGGGGAGCGGGAGAAGCGCTCGACCAGGTCGGCGTCGGCCACGACGAGCCCCTCCGGGATGCCGGGACCGGGCGGGACCCGCAACGGGGCGGGGCTCACCGGCCCTGCTTGCGCCACTCGATCGCGGGGCAGGTGTCCATCACCATCGGCACGCCGGCGGCGACGGTCCGCTCGAACGCGGCCTCGTCGACCACCCCGAGCTGGAACCACACCGCCTTCGCCCCCACGGCCACGGCCTGGTCGGCGAACTCGCCGGCGTCCTCCGAGCGACGGAAGACGTCGACCACGTCGATCGGGAAGGGCACGTCCGCGAGGGATGCGTAGCCCTGCTCGCCGTGCACGACCTCCGCGCTCGGGTGGATCGGCACGATCCGCTTGCCCCGTGACTGGAGCAGCTGGGCGATCGACCAGGCCGTGCGGGACGGGTTGTCCGACAGGCCCACGACCGCCCACGTCTCGAGCTCGTCGAGCATCAGGGCGACGGCCTCCGGGTCCTGCCAGCTGGTCGACATGGCCTCACGGTAGCCGGGGCCGAGGCGCGGTGTTGCAGTTGGGACTCGTGTGCTTGAGTGTGACGGTCCGCACGATCACCAGGAGGAACACAGATGCTCCACACCTCGTCCCGTCGGCTCGGTGCCGCGGTAGCCGCCACCGCGCTCAGCGCCGGCGCCCTCGTCACCCTCGCCACTCCGGCCGCGAACGCCGGCGTCGCAACGAATGCGTACAACTGTGTCAACGCCCTGGCCGGCACGGTCCCGGTCGGTGTCGCCACCGACGTCACCCTGCCGCCCACGGCGCCCGCAGGCTTCGACGTCCCGGCCGACCTGCTGGACGTGAAGAACAAGGTCACGATCCCCAACCAGGCCAAGGCGCTCTTCACCCAGTTCGGCGTGACGAACCTGGACATGACCGACTACAAGCTCACCCTCGGCGACGGCAGGGTCGGCGCCGGGTCCCTGGTGGTCGCCCCGACGGCCTTCGTCGACAACGGCAACGGCACGTCGACCGCCGACATCAACGGCAAGAACGCTGCCTTCACGACCCCCGCTGCGGACACCTATGTCGTGAGCGCCCCCGTGGACTTCAAGCTGATCGCGACCCTGGCCAACGGAAGCACGGCCGAGTTCGTGTGCACCAACGCGGCAGCGCCCACCTCGGTGGGATCCGTGACGGTCCAGGCCAACCCCGCGACCGTGACCGCCAAGACCAAGGCGACGATCAAGTCCGGCAAGGACGCCAAGGTCAAGGTCAAGGTCACGGCCGACAACGAGGACCCGACCGGCAAGGTCGTGGCGATGATCGGCAAGAAGAAGGTCGGCAAGGGCACGCTGGCCGACAACGGCAAGGTCACCATCACCGTGAAGGCCAAGAAGCTGAAGGCCGGCAAGAACAAGATCAAGCTCGCCTACGCCGGTGACGGCTTCACCGCCGCAGGCAAGGCCAAGGTCGTCGTGAAGGTCACCAAGTGACCCGATCGCGCTGACCTCGCGTCACGCACCACCGCACCGGCCGGCACCCCGCACAGGGGCGCCGGCCGGTCGCCGTTCCGGGTCGCGCGTCAGGACGCGGGGTACGGCGCCGTGCGCAACGCCGCCGCGAGGTGCGCCGCGTTCGCGGCCGCCGTCGCGATCGTCTCGCGGGTCTTCTCGGGAGCCTCGTCGAGGTCCTGGTAGTCGGTCGAGCCCATCGCCTCGCCCACCCAGTAGGCGCTCGCGCTGGCGGCGACGGTGAACCCGACGTCGTTGAGGGCCTGGAAGCACTCGGCCGCGACGTGGTGAGCCCCGTCCTCGTTGCCGACGACGCCGACCAGCGCGACCTTGTCGCTCATCGAGGGCCGACCTGTCTCGTCGGTCTCCGACAGCTCGGCGTCGAGCCGCTCGAGCACCATCTTGGTCACCGACGGCGGCTGTCCCATCCAGATCGGGGTCGCCAGCACGACGATGTCGGCCGCGACGATCCGCTCGCGGATCGCGGGCCACCCGTCGCCGTCGCCCTCGTCGGTCGACACCCCGAACCGCACGTCGTGGTCGACCACGCGCACCACCTCGCCGCTGATGTCGTGGTCGCCGAGCGCGTCGAGCAGCTGGTGCCCGATCAGCTCGGAGCTCGAACGGGCGGGGGACTTCTTCAGCGTGCAGACCAGGACGACTGCGGTGAGCCCTGCCATGGTGGTTCCTCTCGTCGACGACATGTCCTCGTCGCCGTACCCCCGACGTCCGGGCGCATGTGCCGCGAACGACGGGGTACGGCGCAGCCATGACCCACTCCATGGCTCCCCTCGAGGGCGTTCCGACGGTCAGCACGGGGGAGGAGCTCAGCGAGCTGCTCCGCACCCAGCACGTCGAGCTCCGCAAGATGCTGTGCCGCCTGCCGCTGCTCCACCACGCGGCCCGGGAGGACGTGTTCCTCGTGACCCGCCGGCTGCTGGCCGTGCACCTCCAGCTCGAGTCCGTCCTGCTGCTCCCGCGGCTCGGCACGATGCCGGAGCACTTCCGCTTCGACCGCGAGGTGGAGGCCGCCGAGGCGCAGGGCATGGAGTCGATCGACTTCGACGCCGCCCAGGCACGCGTGGGGGTCGCCTTCCTGCGCCACGTCGGCCTCGAGGAGGCGCTGCCCCTGACGGGTCCGCTGACGGAGCGTGAACGGGACGTGGTCGCCGAGGCCCTGCGTCTGTGGGACGGCAGCGGTGACGTCTACCTCGGCGGGACCTGGGTCGAGATGGTGGCCGCGGTCACCGAACAGCTCGCCGACGAGGGCTGAGGGAGCAGGGTCAGCGACCCCACCCGGGATGGTGCCCCGTGCTGTGGCGCCAGGCGGCCCGGTGCCCGCGCGCCCACGGGCGCTTGAGGACGACGACCAGCAGGATCAGCCACACGAACCACGGCACGTGGGCCACCGCCATGAGCACGATGGCCGCCACGGCGATCATCCAGACCGGGAAGCGGACGTCCCGCGACCGGTTCACCGCCACCGGCGGCGCAGGCCGCGGCGTCGAGACGAGCGGCATGTCCCAGAACACCTGGTCCAGGTCGGCGTGCGTGCGGGCCGACCAGATCGCGTCCAGCCGCTCGTCGTACTCCTCGTGGTCGAGGCGGCCGGCGGCGAAGTGGTCGCCGAGCCGGGCGGCGGCGACGTCGCGTTCGGCGTCGCCGATCCGGGGCTCCATCACAGGTCCTGCTCGTCGAGGTCGTCGTCGCGATCGGTCGGGGCTGCTCCGTCCGCGAGGATGCCGTAGAGCGCGCGGCGGGTGTCGACGAGCACGCCGACCGCGGCCTTGCGCTGCGCGTCCGAGCCCTGGGTGACGATCTGCCACACGGCGCTCATCATCTGCCCGATCTCCGACTTGAGGTCGCCCGAGGTGCCGCTCGTGGCGCGCTGGGACGCACGCTCGAACGGAGCCCAGACCGCGTCCAGGTCGGCGGTGTGCGACTCGACGTACGCCACGCCCTCGCCCGTGAGCTGGAGCGTCTTGCGGCCGCGCTCGTCGTCCGACTCGACCAGACCCTCGTCCTGGAGCTGCTGGATGGTGGGGTAGACCGAGCCGGGGCTCGGGCGCCAGGCGCCGTCGCTGCGCTCGGCGATCTGCTGGATCACCTGGTAGCCGTTGATCGGCTCCTCGCGGCGTGCGGCCTCGGCGATCACCGAGAGGATGGCCAGGCGTACGTCGCCGCGCTTCGCCCGGGGGCCGGGACCGCTCGACGTGGCGCCCGGGGCGCCCCAGCCGAGGAGGCCCTGGACCCATGGCGGCGGACCGCCGTGACCGCCCGCGCCGTGGCGTCGGCGCTGGCCGCCGTCCCAGCCTTGCCACGAGCTGGCGTGCTGCTGGAAGCGCTGCTCCCACGGAGTGTTCGTTCCCATGATCGTCTCCCTTGTGACGTCTGTCGTCGAGATATCGACAACCTATTGCGATATATCGCGATAGTAGCCACGACTGTCGGGCCGGTTCAAGGGCGGACGGGAGGAGATCGGTCAGAAGATCCGGGGCAGCTCGGAGGCGCGGCCCGTGAACGAGGGCGTGCGCTTCTCACGGAACGCGGCGACGCCCTCCCGCCCGTCGCCGACGGAGGTGTGGAACATCGCCAGCGAGTCGGCGATGTGCGCCTCGAGCGGGTGCGGGGCGGCCGACCCGGCGTAGACCAGCTGCTTGGCCAGCGCGAGCGCGACGGGCGAACGGTCGACGACGAAGGAACGGGCCAGCTCGAGCGCGGCTGCGACCAGGTCGTCGGGCTCGTGGACGGAGCGGACCAGTCGACCGGCCAGCGCCTGGTCGGCCGTGAGGATCTCGGCGGAGTAGATCCACTCCAGGGCCTGCTGGGTGCCGACGATGCGCGGCAGGAACCAGGTCGAGCACGCCTCCGGCACGATCCCGAGCCGGCCGAACACGAAACCGATGCGCGCCCGGGTCGAGGCCAGGCGCAGGTCCATCGCGAGCGTCATGGTCGCGCCGATGCCGACCGCGGCGCCGTTGACGGCAGCGATGACCGGCTTGGGGCAGGCGTGGATCGCCAGCGCCACCTTGCCGCCGGTGTCACGCACGCCGGAGAGGTAGGGCTCCTCGGTGAGGTGCTCGCGCAGCTCGGCGGGCGTGGGTTCCAGCGACTCGTCGAGACCGAACACGTTGCCCTCGGCCGACAGGTCCATCCCGGCGCAGAACGCCTTCCCCGCCCCGGTGACCACGATCGCGCGGATCGCGTCGTCGTCGGCGGCCGCGAGGAAGAACGCCTCGAGCTCGCGGGCCATCGTGACGGTGAACGAGTTCAGCGCGTCCGGGCGCGACAGCGTCAGCAGGGTGACGCCGTCGTCGTCGGTCTCGACGGCCAGGGTCTCGAAGGTCAGCATCTCGGAGGTCACTGCTTCGCTCGCCCGGTCGGCGTGCACAGGGCCGGGGCGACCTGCTCGTCCTCGATGATCGCCTGGAACACCGCCGGGGACCGGTCGGGATCGGCGACCAGCCGGTTGGGATCGCTGGGCGCCGGCAGGTTGGGCATCGTGCACGTGCGGCTGTCGCCCGTCATCGCGAACGCGAAGCGCCCGAGCGAGACGGGACCCATCTCCTCGTCGATGCGGATCGCGTCGGCCGACGCCGTGGTCAGCCGCCAGTAGCGGAGCGGGTTGATGATCGTCCAGGGCGACTTGGCCTTCGAGCCGAGGGCGCCGATGACCTCGCCCTGGCGACCCACGCGGTCGAGGTCGCTGAGCGCGCTGACGTAGCGGGACCGCGAGTAGGCCAGGGCGGTCTCGCCGTCGACGTCCTGGCAGCCCTTCTCGATGTCGAGGCGCGCCTTCTCGTCCTTCATGTCCGTCTTCGGGCAGATCTCGATGCCACCGAGGGCGTCGACGGTGTTGATGACGCTGCCGAATCCCAGCTCGACGTAGTGGTCGATGTGGATGCCGGTCAGCTTCTCCACGCTGGCGACGAGCAGCGGCGCCTTGCCGAGGGCGAACGCGGCGTTGATCATCTGCTCGCCGTGGCCGGGGACCTCGGCCAGGGTGTCGCGCGGGATCGACATCCGCGTGTCGGGGCCCGAGCCGGTGTGCAGGATGATGATCGTGTCGGTGTTGGTGCCACCGCGGGGGCCGGTGCCCAGCGCCTTCTGCTGCTCCGCGGTGAGGTCGTCGGCCTTGTCCGAGCCCACGATCAGGTAGTTGGTGCCCGGCTGGTCGGCCGGCCGGTCGCCATCGGGGACGGCATCGACCTTGTCGATCTTGGACCAGGCCCAGATGGGTACGGCGACGAGGAAGACCAGCCACGCCAGCAGCACCAGCTTCACGACCCCGAAGCCGACACGCGGGCGCCGCCGTTGGCGGGGCGGCTTCGGCGGCTTGGACGGCTTGGTCGGCTTGGACGCGGGTGCCGGGGCCGCCGTACCCGAACCGCGGCCGGGCGGACGACTCGACGGCCCGTCCTGACGCGGCTGCGTCGGCATCACGCGGGTCTCGTCGGGCGAGGCGGACGGCCGGGGTTGCTTCGGCACCATCCGCGTCGCGTCGTCGGGACGCGCCGAGCCGCGGGAGCCGTACAGCCAGTCGTATTCGGGGGTGCCCTCCTCGGGACCACCCTTCCCGGGGGGAGGTTGAGCCATGGCGGTGACGCTACCGTGCGGACATGAGTGAACCGCTCACCGAGCGTCCGGTGTCCTTCTCGCGGGTGTCCCTGGCGTTCGTGGCCGGCACGGCGCACGCGAACATCCTCGGCAACGTCCACGGTGGCGAGATCATGAAGCTCGCGGACTCGACGGCGGGGGCCGTGGCGTTCCGCCACAGCGACGGCCCCGCGGTCACCGCCGCGATGGACGAGATGACCTTCCTGCTGCCGGTGCACGTCGGCGACATCGTCAAGACCTACTCCCAGGTCAACTGGGCGGGCCGCTCCTCGATGGAGATCGGGGTGCGGGTCGAGGCCCAGCCCTTCGGCAACGCCACCGACGACCCGGTGCACGTCGCCAGCGCCTACTTCGTGTTCGTCGCGATCGACGAGTCGGGTGCGTCCCGGCCCGTCCCCGGCCTCGTCACCGAGACCACGACGGAGCAGCGCCGGCAGCGCGAGGCGGAGATCCGCCGGGCCCACCGCCTCGCCCGCAAGATGGAGATCGACCAGGGCCGCGACCTGTGACGGACTGGACGCACGCCCGGTCCGAGCGGCTCCGGCTCGACCGGCCCGTCGCGGGTGACCTGGCCGACCTGCACCGCATCCATGCCGACCCCGACAGCTGGACGCACTTCCCGCAAGGCCGCCATGTCGACCTGGCCCGCACCCAGCAGACCCTCGACCGCAGCGACGTCGAGTGGGGCCGCGGCCTCGGCTACTGGTGCGCCCGCGAGTCGGACGGCGGCCCGGTGGTCGGGATGGCCGGCTGCGCCGTCGTCGACGACGCGCCGTGGTGGAACCTCTACTACCGCTTCGACTCCTCCGTCCGCGGACGCGGCTACGCACTCGAGGCCGCGCTCCGCGCCCTGGACGCGGCCCACGACGTCGACCCCGACCGGCCGGTGATGGCCTACCTCCTCGAGGTCAACGTCGCCTCGCGGCGTACGGCGGAGAAGGCCGGGATGTCGCTGGTGTGGAGCGGGCCGGACGCCGGCAACGACGACCCCGACGCGGTCCGGCTGGTCTACCTCGACCGCGAGCCCGACGACGCGATCCGCACCGCCCTCGACGATCGCTTCCGGGTGGACCCGACAGTCTGACGACTGCGGCGCGTCGCACCCGCGTGTGACGGGTGTGACTGGTGATACTGGGCCTGCTGACTTCCCCCAGCAGAGAGGCACCCGATGCCGCCCGCATCTTCCCCCGGGTCGCAGGTTTCCCGGTTCACGACCCTGGACCGCGCGCAACGCGTCCGCTTCCGCCGCGCCGTCGCGCTGATGGTGATGACCCTGGCCGTCCCCGGCTCGGCGCAGCTGGTCGCCGGCAACCGTCGGGTCGGCCGGATCGCGATGCGCACCTGGATGGGGCTCGGCGTCGCGCTGCTGCTCTCGGTGGTCGTCTCCTACTTCTCGCACGGCTTCGCGTTCTGGGCGGTCTCCAACACCTGGCTGCTGGGCCTCGCCCGCTTGGTGCTGATGGCCCTGGCGGTCGGCTGGGCGCTGCTGTTCATGGACGCGTGGCGGCTCGGGCAGCCGCTCGAGCTGCAGCGCCAGCACCGCCTCGCCGTCGTGGGCGTCAACGGCTTCCTCTGCTTCTCCGTCGCCGGGGCGCTGCTCTTCGGCGCGCACATGGTCGGCGTGCAGCGCCAGTTCATGATCACCATGTTCGGCGACGGTCCGGTGGTCGGTGCCCACGACGGACGCTTCAACATGCTCCTGCTCGGCGGCGACTCCGGCGCCGGGCGCTGGGGCCTGCGCCCCGACTCCCTCACAGTGGCCAGCATCGACGCCCGCACCGGGAAGACCGTGCTGATCGGGCTGCCCCGCAACATGTCCAACTTCCCGTTCGCCGAGGGCTCGGTGATGGCCGAGCAGTTCCCCGACGGGTTCGACTGCGACGAGTGCTACCTCAACGGCGTCAGCACCTGGGCCGGCGACCACACCGACCTGTTCAAGGGCTCGAAGACCCCCGGCGTCGACGCGACCGTCA
Source organism: Nocardioides currus (assembly GCF_003057875.1). GTDB lineage: Bacteria > Actinomycetota > Actinomycetes > Propionibacteriales > Nocardioidaceae > Nocardioides > Nocardioides currus. The sequence continues at coordinate 566,548 of NZ_PYXZ01000002.1, forward strand.
GCGCCGTCGAGGGCGTGACCGGCCTGAAGATCAACTACTGGGCGATGGTCAACCTCGCCGGCTTCCGCAACCTCGTCGACGCCGTCGGCGGGGTCACGCTCACCGTGCGCGAGCGCATCCCGGTCGGGCTCCCGTACGACGACTTCTACCGCTTCATCGAGCCCGGCACCCGCAAGCTCGACGGCATGGACACGCTGTGGTTCGCCCGGGCCCGCGACGGCTCCGACGACTACTCGCGGATGGCGCGCCAGAAGTGCGTCATGAACGCCATGCTGCAGCAGATCAGCCCGCAGGACGCGCTGCGCAACTTCTCCAAGATCGCCGCGGCGTCCTCCGAGATGATCTCGACCAACGTGCCCAAGGGGGAGGTCGACACCTTCCTCGACCTGGCCATCAAGGCCAAGTCGCAGAAGATCGGCACGGTCAGCCTGGTGCCGCCGAAGATCGTCACCGCCGACCCCGACATCAACCTCGTGCACTCGATGGTCGCCGCGGCGATCGACCGCGCCGAGGGCGTCAAGCCGGCGCCCGCCACGACGGAGGCCGCGCCCGCCACGAGCGAGGCGGGCGACCAGACGAGCGACGAGACTGCTGCTGGCACGACCTCGCCCAGCACCCCGGGTCCGACGACCACTCCCGCTCCGGTCACCGGCGGCTCGGTGGGCTCGCTGAAGGACGGGTACGCCGCCAACCAGGCCGACGACCTGGGATCGGTCTGCTGACGCGGCAGCCCCTAGGGTGTAGCGCGTGGCTCACGGTCTGGATCGACGCACGGTTGCCGTGGTCGTCACCTTCAACCGACTGGCCCTCCTGCAGCGCCTGGTCGCGCGGCTCGGCGAGGTCGAGGGCCTCGACGAGGTCCTGGTCGTCGACAACGCGTCGACCGACGGCACCGGGGCCTGGCTCGCCGGGACCACGACGACCGGTGAGGTCCCGGTGCTGGCGCGCACCCTCGACCACAACAAGGGCGGCGCCGGCGGGTTCCACGACGGGCTGGGTTGGGCGATCGACCGCGACGCCGACCTGGTCTGGCTGATGGACGACGACGGCTTGCCCGAGCCCGGTTGCCTGATGACCCTGCTCGACCACGACTTCGACTTCTGGGGCCCGCTGGTCGTCGACGAGGACCACCCCGCCGATCTCGTGTTCCCGGTCCGCCCGCCCCGGACGGCCTCCGCGCTCCGCACCGTCGAGCAGGCCCGGGCCAAGGCGCGCGGGGGAGTGCTGGCCGACATCGTCATCCCGTTCAACGGGGTGCTCGTCACCCGCGAGCTCGTCGACCGGATCGGCCTGCCGCGCGAGGAGTTCTTCATCTGGGGAGACGACGTGGAGTACCTCTGGCGGGCCGTCGAGGCCGGCGCCCGGGTCGCCACGATCACCGACGCCGTCGTCGCCCACCCCAGCGTCGGCGAGCTCGGCACGCCGATGGCGTTCGGCCGCACGACGTACAACCACAGCCCCAGCGACCTCAAGCACTACTGCATGGCGCGCAACAACCTGGTCAACCTGCGCGACTACCGCGGTCCGCTGCACGCGATGGCGTTCGTGCTGAAGACGATCTGGTTCTACACCTTCACCCGCCCGAGCCTGGCGCGGCTGCGCCTGAGTGCGAGCGCCATGAAGGACGGGCTGGCGGGGGACTACGACGGACACGAGAGGTTCCTGCGATGAGAACCGAGACAGTGGCGGTCGTCATCGTCACCCTCAACCGGGCCGAGCTGCTGACGCGGATGCTCGACGGGCTCGCGGCCCAGACCCGCCGGCCCGACGCGATCATCGTGGTCGACAACGCCAGCACCGACCACACCCGCGAGGTGCTCGACGCCCGCACCGACCTTCCGCTCCACGTCACCACGACCGAGCGCAACGTCGGTGGCGCCGGCGGCTTCCACATCGGGATGCGGGCGGCGTACGACGGCGGGTGGGACCGCATCTGGCTCGTCGACGACGACGTGGTGCCCGACCCCGACTGCCTCGCCGTGATGATGGGCACCGACGAGGCCTGCCTGATGGTGGTGCGCGACGACCTCGAGGGGCACCTGGTCGAGAAGGCCGCGCTCAGGTTCGACCTCACCAACCCGCTGGCGATCCGCCCCAAGACGGCGAGCGTCGACTCGACGTACGCCACCCGGGCCGACCTGCCCGAGCGGGTCGAGGTCGAGAACGTCGCCTTCGAGGGCTTCATGGTGCGCCGCGAGGTCGTCACCACGGTCGGCTTCCCCGACCCGGAGTTCTTCATCTTCTACGACGACGTCGACTTCGCGATCCGCGCCCGCCGCGCCGGCTTCCACATCTGGGCGCTGCGCGACGCCCGGCTCGTGCGTCAGCTCGACTTCAACCAGCAGCACGACCTGGCCGGTTGGAAGGGCTTCTACATGTTCCGCAACCTGTTCGTCGTGCACTTCCGGTACGGCGAGAACGTGCTCGTGCGCCTCAAGCCGTTCCTGATCGCCCTCGTCGTCGTGCTGCTCAGCCCCGTGCGCGGCGGTCGGGGCGAGGCGGCCAACGTGATCCGCGCCATCCGGTCGGCGCGGGGCATGCGCCGCCTTTCCGGATCTGCCGCACCCCCTCGCTAGACTCGCTGGGCCTGACTTTCGGGCACGTCCACACCTCAGGAGTCCTCCCCTTGTCGAACCCCGACCTCGTCGTCGTCGGATCCGGCTTCTTCGGCCTCACCATCGCCGAACGCTGTGCATCCGAGCTCGGCCTCAACGTCCTCGTCCTCGAGCGTCGCTACCACCTCGGTGGCAACGCCTACAGCGAGATCGACGAGGAGACCGGGATCGAGGTGCACAAGTACGGCACCCACCTCTTCCACACCTCCAACAAGCGGGTCTGGGACTACGTGCGGAGGTTCACCGACTTCACGAGCTACCAGCACCGGGTCTTCGGCAAGTACCAGGGCCAGGTCTACTCGCTGCCGATGAACCTGGGCCTGATCAACCAGTTCTTCGGCAAGGCCCACACCCCCGACGAGGCGCGCGAGCTGATCGCCGAGCAGTCCAGCGAGATCGCCACCGCGGACGCCACCAACCTCGAGGAGAAGGCGATCAGCCTGATCGGGCGCCCCCTCTACGAGGCGTTCATCAAGGGCTACACCGCCAAGCAGTGGCAGACCGACCCCACCGAGCTGAGCGCCGACATCATCACGCGCCTCCCGGTCCGCTACACCTACGACAACCGCTACTTCAACGACACCTACGAGGGCCTCCCGGTCGACGGCTACACGGCGTGGCTGACCCGGATGGCCGAGCACCCCAACATCGAGGTGCGCGTCGACACCGACTGGTTCGACGTGCAGGACGAGTTCAAGGGCAAGGTCCCGGTCGTCTACACGGGCCCGGTCGACGAGTACTTCGGCAACTGCGAGGGCCGCCTGTCGTGGCGCACCGTCGACCTCGAGCAGGAGACGGTCGACGTCGACGACTACCAGGGCACCGGCGTCGTCAACGCCAACGACCAGGACGTGCCGTGGACGCGCGTGCTCGAGTTCAAGCACCTCCACCCCGAGCGCACCTACCTGCCCGGCAAGTCGATCGTGGTGCACGAGTACAGCCGGTTCGCCGAGGACGACGACGAGCCCTACTACCCGATCAACACCGCCGAGGACCGCGCCAAGCTGCTGAAGTACCGCGACCTCGCCAAGAAGGAGCCGATGGTCCTCTTCGGGGGCCGTCTCGGCACGTACAAGTACCTCGACATGCACATGGCCATCGGGTCGGCCCTGTCGATGTTCGACAACAAGCTCAAGCCGCACTTCTCCGACGGAGCGCCGCTGACGAGCGGAGGAGTGGACGAATGACCACGAGCCCCACGACCACGCGACTGCTGCAGCGGCAGGTCCTGCCGATCGACGGCGACACCGACGTCTTCCGGCTGTACGTCGACCCGGAGGCCGCGGTCCTCGACGCCGACAAGTACGAGGTCGGCTCGAGCCGCGCGGCCCAGAACATCAACAGCGCCCAGATGCGCCAGTCGACCTCGACCGGCGTCAGTATCCACCCCGACCAGATCCTCGACCGCGAGGCGCTCGCGCTGCCCGCGGAGGCGCGGATCTCGTTCGGCTCCTACTTCAACGCGTTCCCCGCGTCGTACTGGCGCCGCTACACCATCGTCACCGACGTCACCCTGACGCTGCGGATCGAGGGTGCCGGCGCGACCGTGACGGTCTACCGCTCGATGGCCAACGGCCGCTCGCAGCGCGTCGAGACCGTCACCACCGGTGACGACACCGACTCGACGTTCACCTTCGACCTGCCGCTCAAGCCCTTCGTGGACGGCGGCTGGTACTGGTACGACGTCGTGGCCGGCGAGCAGGACGTCGTGGTCCGCTCGGCGGAGTGGACCGCCGAGGTGCCCGAGGACCGGGCCGCCCACGGCACCGTCGACCTGTGCATCACCACCATGAACCGCCCCGACTTCGTGGCCAAGCTGCTCGGCCAGCTCGGGTCCACGCCGGAGCTGCGTCCCTACCTCGACGAGGTCATGGTGATGGAGCAGGGCACCCAGCTGATGTCGGACTCCGAGTTCTACCCCGCCGCCGCCGAGGCGCTGGGGGACAAGCTGCGCGTGATCGTCCAGGGCAACCTCGGCGGGTCGGGTGGCTACGCGCGCGGGCAGCTCGAGTCGGTCCGCAAGGGCACCGCGACCTACGCGATGATGATGGACGACGACGTCATCTGCGAGCCCGAGGGCATCATCCGCTCGGTCACCTTCGGCGACCTCGCCCGCCGCCCCACGATCGTGGGCGGTCACATGTTCTCCATCTACGCGCGCACCCGCCTGCACAGCTTCGGCGAAGTCATCACGCCGTGGCGCTTCTGGTGGCTCTCGGCCCCGGGCGTGTTCCAGGACTGGGACTTCAGCGCGCGCAACCTGCGCTCGACCCGCTGGCTGCACAAGCGCATCGACGTCGACTTCAACGGCTGGTTCATGTGCCTGATCCCGCGCCAGGTCCTCGACGAGATCGGCCTCAGCCTGCCGCTGTTCCTCAAGTGGGACGACTCCGAGTTCGGCCTGCGCGCCAAGGCCGCCGGCTACCCGACGGTCTCGCTGCCCGGTGCCGCCGTGTGGCACATCCCGTGGACCGACAAGAACGACGCCCTCGACTGGCAGGCCTACTTCCACCAGCGCAACCGCTTCGTGGCGGCGCTCCTGCACTCCGCCTACGAGCGGGGCGGCCGGATGGTGCGCGAGAGCCTCAACCACCAGATCGCCCACCTGGTGTCGATGCAGTACTCCACCGTCGAGCTGCGGCTGATGGCGATGGAGGACGTGCTCAACGGCCCCTACGGTCTGCACGAGCTGCTCGCCGGCAAGCTGGCCGAGGTCAACGCGTTCCGCAAGCAGTTCAGCGACGCGCAGCTCCAGGCCGACCCGGACAGCTTCCCCGCCGTACGCCGCCACAAGCCGCCGCGCAAGGGCAAGGACGACTCCGGGGTGCCCGGCCGCGCCGCCCTGCTGGTCCGGGCGGCCACGATGCCGCTGCGCCAGCTCAGGTCGGTGCGGCCCACGTCGAAGAGCAACCCCGAGGCGGAGATCCCGGCCATGGACGCCAAGTGGTACCGCATCGCGCGCTACGACTCGGCCGTCGTCTCGATGCCCGACGGCACCTCGGCCGCGCTCTACGAGCGCGACCCCGAGAAGTTCCGCGACCTGATGAAGCGCACGCTGGAGATCCACGCGCGCTTCCAGCGCGAGTGGCCGCGGCTCGCTGCGGAGTATCGCGCCGCGCTCGGCGACATCACCTCGCCCGAGGCGTGGGACAAGACCTTCGAGCCCTGGACGAGCGGCCAGACCAGCGAGCAGACGAGCGCTGAGGCGAGCGACCGGTCATGACCACCATCCCCAGCCCCGCGCCGATCAGGCGTCGCAGCACGCCCGAGGAGCTCGAGGCGCTGCCGTTGCTGCCGCCGTCCGCGACCGGGCTGGCGGAGGTGGTGCGCCGGCGCTACCTGCTCAAGATGCTGGTGCGCAACGCCATCCAGTCGCGCTACCAGGGCACGGCGCTGGGCTGGATGTGGAGCTACCTGCAGCCCGCGATCCGCTTCTGCCTGTTCTACTTCCTGTTCCAGGTGATGATCGGGCGCGGCGCCGGCATGGAGAACTTCGCCGTGCACCTGTTCGCCGGGATGGTGATGGTGCACTTCTTCACCGAGACCTTCAACGGCGGCACGATGGCGCTGGTGCAGAACCGCTCGCTCATCACCAAGCTGGCCGTGCCCCGCGAGATGTTCCCGGTCTCGCGGATGCTGGTGGCGGCCTGGCACACCGTGCCGATGGTCGCGATCCTCGTGTTCGTGTGCGTGCTGCTCGGCTGGACGCCCGACCCGGCCGGCCTCGTGGCGATCGTGCTCGGCTTCGCCATCACGGCGCTCTTCGGGCTCGCGCTCGGGCTCGTGTTCAGCGTCGCCAACGTCTACATGCGCGACTTCGGCAAGGTGGCCCAGACGCTCACCCAGTTCGTGAACTTCAGCGTGCCGATGATGTATCCCTACACGCTGGTCCACGAGCGTTTCGGCGAGCCCATCGCGTCCTACTACCTCGTCAACCCGATGGCCGAGGCCGTGCTGCTGATCCAGCGGGGCTTCTGGACCGGCACGACGAGCGACCCCGCCTACACCGCGGGCATCCACCTGCCCGAGGACCTCTACACCCGCGGCCTGGTCATGACGCTGATCGCCCTGGTGTGCGTGGTCCTCGCCCAGCGGCTGTTCTCCCGCCTCGAGGCGCGGGTGCCGGAGCGCCTCTGATGACGACCATGATCAAGGTGGACAACGCCACCAAGTCCTTCACGCTGTCCTACCACCGCTCGCTCAAGCAGCTCGCGCTGGCCAAGGCCCGCGGCCGCAAGACCCACGACGTGTTCAACGCCGTCGACGACGTCACCTTCTCCGTCAAGGAGGGGGAGGCCATCGGGCTGATGGGCCTCAACGGCTCGGGCAAGTCCACGCTGCTCAAGCTCGTCAGCGGCGTCATGCGCCCCGACTCGGGCTCGGTCCTCACCCGCGGCCGCATCGCCGGCCTGATCGCGACCGGTGCCGGGTTCGACCCGCAGCTCACCGGTCGCGACAACCTGTTCCTCAACGCCGCGATCCTGGGCATGTCCCGCGCCGAGACGCTGCGCAAGTTCGACGAGATCGTCGACTTCGCCGACCTCGACAAGTTCCTCGACACCGAGGTCGCCTACTACTCCTCCGGGATGAAGGCCCGCCTCGGCTTCGCGGTCGCCATCAACGTCGACGCCGACATCTTCATCGCCGACGAGGCGCTGGCGGTGGGGGACCGGCCCTTCAAGCGCAAGTGCAAGAAGCGCATGGACGAGATCGTGCAGTCCGGCGTGACGATGTTCTACGTCTCGCACGCGCCCGGCGCCGTACGCAACCTCTGCAGCCGCCTCCTCGTCCTCGAGAAGGGCCGCCTTGCCTTCGACGGCGACGTCGACGAGGGCATTGCCTACCTGCAGTACGACGACGATGACGACGACGAGGTCAAGGGCCGCGGCAAGTACACCTCGGACGACGGGCTCGGCGCCGACATCTAGCCGAGTCGGCGTGAACGCGGTGCCGAGTCGGCGTGAACGCTGTGCCGAGTCGGCGTGAACGCGGTGCCGAGTCGGCGTGAACGCGGTGCCGAGTCGGCGTGAACGCGGTGCCGAGTCGGCGTGAACGCGGTTGTCCACAGGTCGCGCGTGACCGGGTAGTAGTCGCGCCCGGCGGGCATGCCCGTCCCATGCTGACCGAGCACCTCTTGCCGACGGGGTGGCCCCTGCCGCCCGACGAACCGTTCACGCTGCGCGACGCGAGGGCGGCCGGCGTGCACCGCAAGCTCCCCGCACTCCTGGCGTCCCGGGCCGTACGGCGCCCGCTGCGTGCGGTCTACGTCTCGTCAGCGGTCCCCGACAGCGTCGGCCTGCGGGCCGCGTGCGTGTCGTTGGTCATGCCGCCCGGCTGCTTCGTCACCGATCGCTGCGCCGGCTGGCTGCACGGCGCGGACATGACGCTCGCCCCCAACGAGGACGTGCTGGTTCCGCGGGTGACCTTCTTCCGCCCCAGCGACGAGGGCCGACTGCGAAACGGGTTGTGCATCAGCGGGGAGCGTCTCGTCCGCGCCGACGACCTCGTCGAGGTGAACGGCATCCTCGCCACCAGCAGGCTGCGCACCGCTCTCGACCTCGGCCGGCTGCAGAAGCCGGACGTCGCGCTGGCGGGCATGGACTCGATGGCGCGGCTCGGTGGGGTCGAGATCGCCGAGCTGGTCGCCGCGGTCGATCGGTTGAAGGGCCAGCGTGGCGTCGTACAACTGCGCGAGCTGGCGCCGATCGTGGACGGGGGCTCCGAGTCCTTCGGCGAGTCGGCGATGCGACGCCGGTGGCACGGGGCTGGGCTGCCGTGGCCCAGCACCCAGATCCCCATCGTGGTCGACGGCGTCGAGATCTTCCGCCTCGACCTGGGTCTGGAGGACCTGATGTACGCCGCCGAGTACGACGGACGTCGCTGCCACACCGCCGACGCTGATCGCGAGCACGACGGCCGACGCCGTGCCTGGCTCGCGACGAATCGTGCCTATGCCATCGAGAAGCTCGACCACCGCAACGTCTTCGGGGTCGACCAGGACGCGCAGGAGCGCCTGGCCGACGGCTACGCCCGTGCACGGGAGACCTTCGCCAGCCGCCGTCGTCGGATCATCTACTGAGCTCGCGCCGACTCGGCAGTGACTTCGCGCCGACTCGGCGGTGGGTTCGCGCCGACTCGGCGGTGGGTTCGCGCCGACTCGGCGGTGGGTTCGCGCCGACTCGGCGGTGGGTTCGCGCCGACTCGGTAGAAAACTTGACAATTCGCGAAGTCATCGGCGTGGCGAGTGGAAATTACAGCGTTGTAGTTACTCACGAAACCTAGCGCACTCGTGTGACTGGTGTGAAAGTTGCTTCTCGTGTGACCTTCCCCGCGCACTGGAGTAGACAATTGATGCGTCCTGTTCAAGCCCGTTTCGTCACCGCCTGCCAGCAGCTGCTGGCGCTCGGTGTGGTCCTGGCCGTCCTCACCCCGGCGGCCGGCGTGCTGTCGCTCGACATCGTCGGCGCCCGCCCGGTGCCGAGCGGCTCGCCCGCGCTGGCCGGCTCGCTCGCCTCCGCGACCGTGCCGACGAAGCCGGTGAAGTCGACCGTCACCGAGGTGCCCCTCACCACGCAGACCGGTGACGCCCGCTCGCTGGGCGGGTCGACGCTGATGCGCGGGTCGATCGCGGCCACCCACCTGACCAGTCGCCCGCAGCCGGTCTCCGGCTACGGCGCGGTCGGCGTGACGTGGGCGCACGGCACCGAGATCGGCGAGGACGCCATCTCGGTGCAGGTCCGCACCCGCACCGGCGACGAGTGGAGCGACTGGAGCGAGATCCAGTACCACGACGACCACGGGCCCGACCCCGACAGTGCGGAGGCGGCGACCGCCCGCCCCGGCACCGACCCGCTGGTCATCGGCGACGTCGACGACGTGCAGGTCAAGGCGGCCATGACCGGCGACGGCGAGACCGCCGCCCGGCTCCCGGCCGACCTCAAGCTCGCCGTCGTCGAGCCCGGCACCGCGAAGGAGTCGGAGAGCGAGACGCCCGCGGAGAACACCGGCGACTCCTCGTCGTACGACGACGAGTTCGAGGAGCGCGGGGAGGGAGCCATCTCGCTGCGGGCCGCGAAGACCACCCCCGCGATGCCGACGATCTACAGCCGTGCCCAGTGGGGTGCCGACGAGTCGATCCGCAACCCGAAGAACCTGCGCTACGGCACGGTGAGCGCCGGCTTCGTCCACCACACCGTCAACGCCAACGACTACACCGAGGCCCAGGTCCCCGGCATCCTGCGCAGCATCTACGCCTACCACGTGAAGTCACGCGGCTGGAGCGACATCGGCTACAACTTCCTCGTCGACCGCTTCGGTCGGATCTGGGAGGGCCGCTACGGCGGCATCGACAAGAACGTCGTCGGCGCCCACACGCTCGGCTACAACGACTACTCGTTCGCGATGTCGGCGATCGGCAACTTCGACCTCGTGCAGCCGCCGGACGTCATGCTCCGGGCCTACGGCCAGCTGTTCGCGTGGAAGCTCGCTCTCAACGGCGTCAACCCCGCCTCGACGGCCCAGCAGGTCGGGAAGTCCACCTTCCAGGCCATCAACGGCCACCGCGACGCCGGCAAGACCGCGTGCCCGGGCAAGTACCTCTACGCCCAGCTGCCGACGATCCGGGCGTACGCCGCAGCGGCAGCGCCGGCGGTGCCCACCCCGGCGCCGCCGCCCCCGCCGCTCGAGATCGCCGACCCGGCCCCGCAGTCCAACCTCGTGGGCGGTGGCTACCCCGACCTCGTGGTGCGTCGCGCCAGCGACAACCAGGCGCTCATCGTCCCGACCGGGGGCCTGACCTCGTTCAGCAAGGGCGCCACCATCTCCTCCAAGGGCTGGTCCAACCGGCCCGAGGTGCTGGTCTCACCCGACCTGACCGGCGACGGCGTGGCCGACCTGGTCTCCACCAGCGAGAAGGGCGTCCTGCGCATCCGTCCCGGCAAGGGCGGCGGCAAGTTCAAGGCGACCTCGAAGGTCATCACGACGACCAAGGGCCACACCCTGCTGACGGCCGTCGGCGACCTGAACAAGGACGGTCGCAACGACCTCGTCGCGCGCTACAAGGGACGCCTGGTGGCGCTGCTGGGGACCAAGAAGGGCGGGTTCTCGCGCGTCCTGCTCGGCAAGGGCATGGGCAGCTACACCCAGTTCATCGGGGTCGGCGACCAGAACGGCGACGGCTCGGCCGACCTCTACGCCCGCGACACCAAGGGCCGGGTCTACCTGTACGCCGGCAACGGCGCCGGCAAGTTCGGTGGGCGCTCCGCGGTGCCGGGGTCCTGGGCGGCGTACAACCGCCTGGCCGCCGCCGACTTCAACGGCGACGGGCGCAGCGACCTGGTCGGGCGCACCAAGAAGGGCAAGGTCTACGTGCACCTCGCCCGCGGCGACGGCTCCTACTCGCTGCCGATCGGCCCGGCCGCCAACGTGCGCTCGCTGCGCTCGCTGACCGCCGCCGGCAACCTCGTCGGCGACGCCGCCCCCGACCTGCTCGGCGTCAAGGGCAACAGTCTCGTCGTGGTGGCCAACAAGGGCACCTACGAGCTGGGCGCCCCCATCGACACCGGGGTCGCCATGCCGACGGCCGAGCTGATCATCAACGCCGGCGACTGGGACAAGGACGGGTCGGGCGACGTCATCACCCGCACCGGCGACGGCAACCTGTGGCTCTACCGCGGGAACGGGGCGGGGCAGCTCGCCTCGCCCAACCAGATCGGCAGCGGGTTCGGCGGCATCGCCGGCCTCACCGCGGTCGGCGACGTCACCGGCGACGGCTACCCCGACCTGCTCGGCACCCCGTCAGGCGGCTCGCTCTCGGTCTTCGCCGGGACCGGCACGGGCATCTCCAACGGTCGTGCCGTGGCCGGTCGGACGGTGGCCCGCAACGGCCTGCCGAGCGACCTGTCGACGTTCGACTGGGTCATCCCGGTCAGCGACATCAAGGCCAAGGGCTCGGGCGACTACGTCGTGCGCCAGAGCAGCACCGGCTACCTCTACCTCTACTCCGGGACCAAGTCCGGCGTGGCTCCGCCGCGCTTCCTGGCCGAGGGGATGGGGGCCTACAACCTGGCCGGCTAGATCCGGTGCGTCGCGCGCTCCTCGTCGTACGTCGACTGGGACCGCTCGGGCGCGAGGTGCCGGACGAGGACCAGCGAGCCGCCGCGAACGAGCGGCTCGGTGACGGTGACGATCCCCGGTGGGGAAGCCGGGTTCGTCGCCGAGAAGAGACGGCCGCCGTCGGTGAGGACACTCCCGGCGGCGGCCGCCTCCATGAGCGCTCCCTGCGTCAGGGCGAGGTCGCCCAACGACACCGCCTCGTCGGCATCGGTCGGCGGGTCCCACGCGGTGAAGGCGTCGGGCTGCGTCCAGATCTCGATGCCGACGTCGTGCACGCCGGCGGGGACCGGCTCGGCGAACCGCACGCCCAGGGGGCGCAGGCTGCAGGCGAGCACCGGCAGGTCGTCGGCCCGGGCGGCCCACGCGTCCAGGGTGTCGGGTCCGCAGACCACGGCGTCCGGGTCAGCGTCGTCGGTGACCGTGAGGCCGACGGTCCAGGCCGCGGCCAGGAACACCGGACCGAGCCAGTGGGTGGGCAGGTCGAGACGCAGTCGCATCCCGCGCTCGAGGTCGGCCTCCTCGACCAGCAGGCCCGCTGCCTTGGACACCCAGTTGGCAAAGGTGGTCAGCGACAGCTCGACCCGCTCGTCGGTCTCGTGGTCGTAGAAGGTGATGAACGGCCGGCCGGCATCGCCGCGCAGCTGCCGGGCCAGCTCTGAGGAGAACGTCGTCACCACGACACCCTAGGGTTGCGGCCATGATCGACCACTTCTGGGCCGTGATCCCCGCCGGCGGCGCCGGCACCCGCCTCTGGCCCGTGTCGAGGCGGACGTCCCCGAAGTTCCTGCACGACCTCACCGGCAGCGGGCGCACCCTGATCCAGGCGACCCGCGACCGGCTCGCGCCGCTGGCCGCCGACCGGGTGCTCGTCGTCACCGGGCAGGCCCACCGCGACGCCGTCGTCGAGCAGCTCCCCGAGCTCGGGGCCGACCAGGTCGTCGCCGAGCCGTCGGCCCGCGACTCGATGGCCGCGGTCGGCCTGGCCGCCGCCCTGCTCGAGGCGCGCGACCCCGACGCCGTGATGGGATCGTTCGCCGCCGACCACGTCATCACCGACGACGCGGAGTTCCAGCGCGCGGTGTCGACCGCGGTGCGGGCCGCGCGCGCCGGGTGGCTGGTGACGATCGGGATCGAGCCGACCCACCCGGCCACCGGGTTCGGCTACATCAAGCCCGGCCCGGCCGTCGACGACGTGGACGGTGCCCTCGGCGTGCTGGAGTTCGTGGAGAAGCCCTCGGCGCAGGTCGCAGCGACGTACGTCGAGGCGGGCTACCGCTGGAACGCGGGCATGTTCGTCATGCGGCCCGGCGTGCTGCTCGACCTCCTCGGCGAGCAGGACCCCGACTTCGCGGCCGCGCTGCGCGGCATCGCCGCCGACCCGGCGACGCTGGGCGAGGTGTGGCCGACGCTGCCGAAGATCGCGCTCGACCACGCGGTGGCCGAGCCGGCCGCTGCGGCGGGCCGCGTGGCCGTGGTGCCCGGCGGCTTCGGCTGGGACGACATCGGCGACTTCGCCTCGCTCGAGACCCTGCTGGCGGGCGACGAGCCCGTGACCGTGCTGGGCGACGCCGGCCTCGTGCGGACCGTCGACGCCTCGGGCCTCGTGGTGCCGGGCAGCGGCCGGACCGTGGCCGTGGTCGGGCTGAGCGACGTCGTCGTCGTGGACACGGGCGACGCGCTGCTCGTCACCACCCTGGAGCGGGCGCAGGACGTGAAATCGATCGTGGCCGCCCTCCAGGAGGACGGCCACGACCACCTCACCTGAGGTGAGGGAGGTGCTGGGTCAGACGACGGTCGGCTCGGGGGAGTCGAGGTAGGGGTACTTCTTCATGAACTCCTCCAGCGCGGCACCGCTGGGGGCCGAGCAGTACTGGAAGACGCCGACCTGCTTGCTCGTGTCGGTCTCGCCGGCACCGCCGACGGACCAGTGGGTGATCGCGACGTGCTGGCCGCCGGGGAATGCCTCGCCGTCCTCCGAGGTCCACGGCACGGCCTTGAACTTGTCGCGCAGGTTCTCGGTGCCGCGCAGCTTCTCGGCGATGCCGCGCAGGTCGTCCATCTGGGAGTCGCTGTCGGCGACGGTCTTGTCGTACCAGAGGATCGTGTAGCCGTGCTCGAGGTTGTGCACGAGCTCGCCGACGTCGGGGCGGTCGGAGGCGGTGTAGAGCTTGCGCTCGATCCCGTCCCACACGTTGTAGTGGGTGCCGAACGCGGGCGGGGCGTCCTCGTACTGGATCGGCGTGCCGGGCTCGACGTGCTCCTGGTTGCCGGTGGCCTTCTTGGTCGTGATCTCGCCGCAGGCGTCCGCCTCGGCCCCGATCTGGTCGAGGTCCTGGGAGTCGAACGCGCGCAGGTCGTACCAGTCCTTGATGGGCTGGTAGGCCGCGGCACCGACGATCAGGAGGGCGATCGTGACGCAGACGCCGACGATGGCGAATCCGCGGCGCTTCTCGGCGCCCTTCTGCTTGTTGCGGATCGAGTCGATGACCGCCTGACGGTCGGTCCTGTCCTTCTTGGCCACGGTGGTTGGGTCTCTCACGATCGGTGGGCGCGCCCGACGAGCAGGCGGGGTCGGGGGCAGAGTCTACGGAGTGACGGGTGAGACAGCCGCAACGAGGGCGGATCGGCCCGGCTCCCACCCGTCGAGCCGCCAGCCGTGCGCGAAGCACACGGCGGCGACGACGCTCTCCGGCGCGTCTGCGGGCAGGCTGATCCCGCCGTCGTCGTACGTCGCACCGCCGCCCAGCACCCGGTCGAGGGCCTCGCACAGCTCGCCGGGTCCGGCCGGCTCGCCGAACGCGACGCGGTCTGCCTCGGCGCCGGCCAGCGCCCGGACGACGGCCTCGCGGGCGCCGTACCCGAAGAGGTCGGCGCCGTCGCGTCGGGTCAGCGAACGCGCGCCGGGTCCGTCGTCCGACAGCGGCAGGACCAGGTCGGCGCGCCCCTGCACTACGGCGACCGGTCGGCCGCCGAGCTTGCCCCGCACCAGGTCGGCGGCCCCAGCGATCTCGTCGGCGACGGCGGGGAGGGTGACGACGAGGTCGTTGCCGTAGGCGTCGACCCGGCCGGCGTGGTCCTCGGCGACGGTCAGCCCGGCGGCACCGATGGCGATGTCGGTCTGGCCCTCGCGCCAGGCGCGGCCGGCGGTGTCGGTGACGACCACGCCGACGGTGGCGCCGGTCAGCTCGTGCAGCCGCCGGCGGAGCGCGCGGGCGCTGGCGTCGGGGTCGAGGGGGAGCAGCACGATCGAGCCGACCTCGACGTTGGAGGCGTCGATCCCGGCCGCGGCCATCGTCAGCCCCAGGCGGTTGCGCACGATCACGGTGGGACCCCGGCGGGCGACGACCCGCTCGGTCTCCTCCGCCAGTGCGTCGCCCCGGTCGCCGACGCGCACGCGGCCCTCGGCCTTGCTGACCACCTTGCTCGTGACGACCACGACGTCGCCGTCGACGAGCTGGGTGGCGGCGGCGACGAGGCCGGCGAGGTCGGAGTCGACCGTGATCTCGGGCAGGCCCTCGGGGGCCGTGACCCGGAGCTCGGTCACGGTCGGACCAGTCGGATCGCCTCGGCGGCCATGGCGGCCGTCGCGTCGTGGTCGGTCATCATCAGGGGCACGGCCGCGCAGGCGATGCCGGCGGCCTCGACGGCGGCCACGTGGTGTGCGTCGGACGTGTCGACCAGCCAGCCGTCGAGCACGCCGCCGTCGGAGCGGGCGCCGTAGTGCACCCCCACCGCGGCCGCGGTCACGTCGACGCCGATCGCGGTCAGCATCTGCTGGGCCATCCCGCGCACGTGCGTGTCGCCGACGATGGGGGACAGGCCCACCACGGGAGCAGCGGTCGCGACCAGCGCGTCGCGGATGCCGGGCACCCCGAGGATGGTGCCGACCGAGACCACCGGGTTGGACGGCGGCAGCACGACGAGGTCGGCATCGGCGATCGCCTCCAGCACCCCGGGCGCCGGGGCGGACTGGTCCAGTCCGACGACCACGACCGCGAGGGCCGGGACCTCGGCGTGCAGGCGCACCCAGTACTCCTGGAAGTGCACGACCCGCTTGCCGCTCGGCTCCGCCTCGTCGGCGATCGCCACGTGCGTCTCGACCCGGTCGTCCGACATCGGCAGCAGCCGCACCCCGGGCTGCCACCGCCGGCACAGGGCGGTCGTGACGTCGGAGAGCGGGTAGCCGGCCTCGAGCATCTGGCTGCGGACGACGTGGGTCGCGATGTCGCGATCACCGAGCCCGAACCACGTCGACTCCACGCCGTACGCCTCGAGCTCCTGCTTCACGCTCCAGGTCTCGTCGCTGCGGCCCCACCCGCGCTCGAGGTCGATGCCCTCGCCGAGGGTGTACATGACGGTGTCGAGGTCGGGGCAGACCTTGAGCCCGTGGATCCACAGGTCGTCGGCGGTGTTGGCGACCACGGTGACCTCCGCGTCGGGGGAGACGCCGGGGAGGGTGCCGGTGCGGATGCCGTGCTGCAGGCCCTGCAGGAACCTGGCGCCGCCCATGCCGCCGGAGAGGACAGTGATCTTCTGCATGCGGCCAAGCCTGCCCTACGCGTCATCGCCCGATCGGGCCCGTCCCATGGCCCGTTCGGGCCATACCAGATTCGGGCTTGACTTCGTGGGTACGACAGGCATGTAATTCCCACAGTGTTGTTCACTCGATCGGCACGATTCACACTGCAGCAGCCAAGGGTCGAAAGGGCGAAAGCCATGAGAGCAGAACTATTTCTCCTCGAGCCGGACGCCGAAGACATGGGTTGGCAGGACCGTGCGCTGTGTGCGCAGACCGACCCCGAGGCCTTCTTCCCGGAGAAGGGTGGCTCGACGCGTGAGGCCAAGAAGGTCTGCCTGACGTGCGAGGTCCGCAACGACTGTCTCGAGTCCGCACTGAGCAACGACGAGCGCTTCGGCATCTGGGGCGGCCTCTCCGAGCGGGAGCGTCGCAAGCTGAAGAAGCGCGCAGTCTGAGCCGACAGCACCGAACACCAGTCGCGCCCCGGGCCCTCCACGGCCCGGGGCGACTGCATTTCGGGGCCCACCCGCTGCTCGCTAGGGTGCTCCGGTGACCGTCACCGCCCTGCTCGTCAGCCATGACGGGGAGCGGTGGCTGCCCGCGGTGCTGGCGGGAGTCGCGGCCCAGAACCGCCCCGTCGACGCCGTCGTCGCCGTCGACACGGGCAGCCGCGACGAGAGCCGCACGCTCGTGGAAGCCGCCTGGGGCGCCGAGAACGTGCACGCGCTCGACGGCTCGACCACCTTCCCGCAGGCCGTCCGGGCGGCGCTCGCGACGCTGCCGCCGACCTCGACCGAGGCCCCGGAGGCCGGTCTCGACGACGAGTGGATCTGGCTGCTCCACGACGACGCCAACCCCGATCCCGACGCGCTGCTCGCCCTGACGCTGGCGATCGAGGAGTATCCCGACGCCGACGTCCTCGGCCCCAAGCTGCGCGAGTGGCCCTCGCTGCGCCGGCTGCTCGAGGTCGGCCTGACCATCACCGGCACCGGCCACCGCGAGACGGGCCTGGAGCGGGGGGAGTACGACCAGGGCCAGCACGACGAGCCGCGGCAGGTGCTGGCGGTCAACACGGCCGGGATGCTCGTGCGCCGACGGGTGCTCGAGGAGCTCGGCGGGTTCGACGACGAGCTCCCGATGTTCGGCAACGACATCGACTTCGGCTGGCGCGCCGCGCAGGCCGGCCGCACCACGATGGTGATCCCGCAGGCCGTCGTCTTCCACGCCGAGGCGGCGCACCGCGGCGTACGCCGCACGCCACTGACCGGACGCCACACACACTTCCAGGAGCGGCGGGCCGCACTGTTCACGATGCTCGTCAACGCCTCGGGACGGGCGCTGCCGTGGCAGGTCGTCCGGCTGTTCCTCGGCTCGCTGCTGCGGGTGCTGGGCTTCCTGGTCGTGCGCTCGGTCGGCGAGGCGCTCGACGAGCTGGCCGCCGTGCTCTCGGTCTACTCCCGGCCGCGCGCCGTGCTCGCCGGGCGACGCGCCCGGGCCGGCCGGCGGGGCGAGGCGTCGAGCGCACGTTCCCTGCTGGCCCCGGCGTGGCTGCCCTACCGACACGGCCTCGACTTCCTCACCGACCTCGCGACCGCTGCGACCAACCAGGCCTCCGACGTCGCCGAGCGTCGTCGCGCCGCCAAGCTCGCCGACGCTGCGCCGCCGCCGACCTCCGGCCGGTCCCGCGCGAGCGTCGACGAGGAGGAGGAGCTGCTCCAGGACTCCGGCATCGTGGCGCGCTTCGCCACCAACCCCGTCGCGATGGTCCTGCTGCTGTTCGTCGTGCTCGCCGTGGTCGCCGCCCGGCCGGCGTTCGGCACGATCACCGGTGGCGCGCTCTCGCAGGTCCCCGCCGACGCCGCCGACTGGTGGCGGCTGCACGTCGAGTCGCGGCACCCACTCGGCACCGGCACCGACGTGCCCGCCCCGGCCTACGTGCTGCCCTTCGCCGCCCTGGCCACGATCCTCGGCGGCAGCACGGGAGCGGTGATCTCCTCCCTGATGCTGCTCGCGATCCCGTTCGGGGCGTGGGGTGCGTGGCGACTGCTGCGGGTCGTCGGCCACCTCGTCGACACCCGTGACCTGCCGCGCTGGCTGCACGTGTGGGGCGCCGTGACCTACGGCCTGGTGCCCGCCACCTCGGGCGCCTGGGGTGAGGGCCGCTTCGGCACGGTCGCGGTCGCGGCCCTGCTGCCATGGACCGCGCTCGCGGCCCTCGGGTTCGCCGATCCCGAGCGTGACCGTCGCTGGCGCGCCGCCTGGCGGACCGCGCTGCTGGTCGCGCTCGGTGCTGCGTTCGTCCCGGGCGTGTGGCTGTTCGCCCTGCTCGTCGCGGCGATCGTCCTCGGCGCCGCCGCGTTCGTCGCGCCCCGCGTGCTCCGCGACCGCGACGTGTGGGGCCCGCCGGTGGCCGGCCTCCTCGCCGTACCCGTGCTGCTCGCGCCGTGGCTGCTGCCCCTCGTGACGACCGGCTCCGCGCCGGGCCTGTTGCTCGAGGCGGGCCGGCTGCCCGGCGACCGTGTCGACTTCCTCGGCCTCGTGACCGGCCGGCTCGGCGACCTCGGTGCGCCGTGGTGGCTCGGCGTGCTCCTCGCCGTGCTCGCCGTGCTGGCGCTGGTGCCGCGCTCGACGCGGGTGCCGGTCATCGTGTGCTGGCTGGTCGCGCTGGCGGCGGCGATCGTCGCCGCCGTCCTCGGCCTCGTCCGGCTCTCGCTGCCCGCCACCGAGACGCGCCCGAGCCTCGGGCTCTTCGTGGTGATCCTCCAGGGCGTGGCCGTGATCGCCACCGTGCTGGGCGCGGAGGCCTACCTGCGCCGCCTGCACGACGGCGCCGCACACCCGCTGTGGCAGCGGGCGGTCGCCGCGCTGCTCGCTGTCGGTGCCGCCGTGGTGCCGCTCGGCGGCCTCGGCTGGTGGCTGGTCAACCAGGACGACGCCCTCACCCGCACCGAGCAGGCGGTCGTCCCGGCCTACATGGAGCAGAGCTCGCAGCTCGGCGTCGAGCACGGTGTGCTGGTGATCCGCGGCTCGGTCGACGACGGCGTGGACTACCGCGTCCGTCGCGGCGACGGCATCACGCTCGGCGAGGACGAGATCCTGTCGCTGGCCGACGTCGACCGCGACTTCGACGCCGCGGTTCGCGCGCTGGTGTCGGCCCCCACGTCGGCGGTGGCGAAGACGCTGGGTGACGCCGGCATCGAGTACGTCGTCCTCCCCTCGCCGGCCGACGGCACCGTCGCCGCCGGGCTGGACGCGACCGCCGGGCTCGTGCAGGCGAGTGCGGAGGACCGCTCGACCCGCGCCTGGAAGGTCGACCGCCCGCTCGAGGCGGCGGGGGTGGAGAGCCGCACCTCGGCGTTGCGGGTCGTGCTGCTCGTCGTGCAGGGCCTCGCGATCCTGGTCGTGCTGGTGCTGGCCGCCCCGACGCTGCGGAAGGCACGCGATGAGTGAGACCCCGGAACCCACCCCCGGCCGCCGGTCGGCCGCCCGCTCGCTGAGCCGCCGGCTCGGCCCGATCGAGCTCGTCGCGATCGTGGTGCCGTTGCTCACGGTCGCGGCGCTGGCCCTCGTCCGCCCGGTCGACGACGCCACCACCGTCCACCCGCCCACCGACGTCGCCCTGGAGCGGACGACCCTCGTCTGTCCGACCGCGCTGGCCGGCGCCAAGACCGTCTCGCTGGCCGACGCCGACGGAGCGAGCGGCGACGTCACGACCCGTCTGCCCGACGAGGACACGATCGCGCTCGACGGCACCAAGCGCGTCGGGAAGTCGGCCGCGGTGGCCGTCCAGGCCACCGAGGACCTCGCGTCCGGCCTTCTCGGGACGAGGTACGGCGATGGCGTGGCCACCTCCTGCCGTGCTCCACAGCCCGACCAGTGGTTCACCGGGGTCGGCGCCGCCCCGGAGCACTCCTCGACCCTCGAGGTGACCAACCCCGACGGCGGACCGGCCGTCGCCGACGTCACCGTGCTCGGCCCCGACGGCCCCGTCGACGTGCCCGCCCTGCGCGGGGTCACCGTGCCCGGCGGCCGGACGCTGCGCTTCGACCTCGCCGAGGTCGTGCCGACACGCGACGAGCTGGCGCTGCAGGTGCACGTGTCGCGCGGCCGGCTGGGTGTCGACGTGGTCGACCAGGTCGACGAGCTGGGCCGAGGCGCCCGCAGCGAGGACTGGCTCCCGTCGCAGGCGGAGGCCGGCACGGCGGCGTACCTCCTCGGGCTGGGCGGCAAGCCGGGCGACCGCACCCTCGTGCTCGCCAACCCCGGCGACAGCGAGGCCCGCGTGCAGGTCAAGGTGGTGACGAAGGAGAGCGAGTTCGCGCTGGCCGACGCGGAGGAGGTCCGGGTGTCGCCCGGCTCGACCGAGGCCGTCGACCTCACCGACCTGCTCGAGGGGCGCGCCGGACGCGGGGTGATCGGGCTGCGTCTCGACGCGACCCTCCCGGTGACGGCGACGCTGCGGACGCTCGCCGGGGGAGACCTGTCGCACGCCGTGGCCGGCGCCCCGCTCGCGTCGCGCACGGCGCTCGCCCTGCCGGGCGGACCGTCGCGGCTGCTGATCGCGGGCGCGGACAACGCCGGCGTGGCGACGTACGTCGTGACCGACGCGCAGGGCGACCAGGTCGCCGACGAGCGGGTCGAGCTGACGCCCGGTGAGGCCGCGCGGATCAAGCTGCCAAGCAAGGGCGCGGTGCTCGACCTGACGATCCAGCGCACCGGGGCCGTCGCTTCCGTCGAGGTCGGCCCGCCGGGGCTCGCGGTGCTGCCGCTCTCGGAGCTGGTGGTCGACGGGCGCGTGCCGGACGTGCGTCCGGCGTTGCGCTGATGACGGACTAGGCCTCGTAGCGCGGGTCGACATCCTCGGGCGGCAGGCCCAGGAGCTCGGCGACCTGCTCGACGACGAGCATCAGCACCATCGCCTCGACGTCGGCACGCGACTCGCAGCGGTGCTCGATCGGGCGCCGGAAGAGCACCAGCCGGGTCGCGTTGCCGCCGGTGCCGCGCACCAGCGAGGACAGGGGGACGGTCTGGTCGCCCCAGTCGGCGGGCAGCAGGGGAGTGTCCTCGACGGCGTACTCCACCAGGCCCAGCTGCTTGTGCCAGCGCGTGTCGACCTCGGTGACGACGTCGAGCACCAGGCGGTCGAAGCGCTCCCGGCGGGTCGGGCGCTCCGGCACCCGCGGGTCGAGAGGCACGATGCCCGGCCCGCGCTGACCCCGGCCACGCCGGTCGCGGGTGGCCCGCCTGCCCTCGATCACAACCGCGAGCCTAAAGGTCGCGCGGCGGGTCGGCGGGTAGCGTCTGGCGGGTGAGTCTCCGTCGTTGTTCGCGCACGGCCTGCGGTCGCAGCGCCGTCAACACGTTGACCTATGTGTACGCCGACCAGACGGCCGTCCTCGGACCGCTGGCCACCTACGCCGAGCCGCACGCGTATGACCTCTGCGAGCTCCACTCCGAGCGCCTCTCCGCCCCCCGCGGCTGGGAGGTCCTGCGCCTCGCCTCGGACGTCAAGCCCCGCGGCCCGAGCTCCGACGACCTGCTCGCCCTCGCCGACGCCGTCCGCGAGGCCGCCCGTCCGCCCGAGCCCGCCCCGCCCCTCCACTCCGCCGACGACCCGCGTCTCGGGGAGAAGCGCGGGCACCTGCGGGTCTTCAGCTCGGACTGACGTCCCGGCGTCCTCGTCGGTTGAGGTGCGAGCGCTTTCTCCCGTCGGTGGTTGAGGTGCGAGTGCAGCGAGCCTCGAAACCCCGATCGCGTGCGTCGCTCCGCGTCAGCGGACGAAGCTGAACCAGTGCCGGCCGAGCTCGAGAGGGCTGGGAGCCACGGCGAGGCGATGGACGCCGACCGACCACTCGTCCTCGTCCGGCGCGATGAAGGCGACCTCCTCGAAACCGGCCTCGGCGAACCACTGCCGGATGCTGGGCGTGAGGTCCGGATCGTGGCGGTGCCGGGTCCAGATGACGGGGGCTCCGGGTGAGCACAGCTGGGGAGCAGCTCGGACGGTGGTCCGGACGTCGGCGTCGCCGACGTTGCCGAAGATGCCGCAGAGGAGCACCAGGTCGGCCGGCACACAGCCGTCGTAGGAGTCGCTCTGGCCCCCGTCCGTGTGCCTCACCTCCACCTCCGCGTCGAGGTCGGTCGCCGCGTCCCGGGCCCGAGCGACCAGCGCGGCGTCCGACTCGAGCAGGACGGCGCTGACCCGGGCAGCGTCCGGTCGGTGGGCGAGCACGCCCAGCAGGTCCCGTCCGTCGCCGGCACACGCGCTGACCACCCGGATCGGATCGGGCGCGGTGCGGTCGAGGACACGCTCGATCTGCGCGCGCACGGCGTCGAGACGAGCGCCCAGGCCCGAGTCCGGCCGCTCATAGGCCCGGTGCCAGTCCACCCAGTCGGTCTCGCTCACAGTGGCGAGGCTAGTGCCGTTGCTGGTCAAGAGACTTCTCCACAGCCGGTCCAGATCGGCCCGAAACCGGAACTCCATTGTCGGTGGTCCCTGCTTGGCTTGACCCATGACACCGACCGCGACCACCACCACCGTGCCGGACACCCCGGCCGGGGTGCTCGCTGCGCTGCGCGCCGAGCAGGACCTGCGGTCAGCATCCGAGGTCCGGTCGATGCGGTTGGCCGCACACTGGGTGGACCTGCACCCGGTCCTCGACCCGGCCGATCCGAGTGCCTGCTTCCAGTCGCCGAAGACCCTCGCCGGGGAAGGGTCACCGGCGATCGACGAGTTCACCATCCCCGACCTCGCCACCATCCTCGGACAGACCTGCGACGCCATCGGGTCCTGGCTGACCGACGTCATCGAGCTCCGCCACCGCCTACCCCACCTGTGGGCGGGGGTGCTGATTGGGGACGTGACCCCGTGGCGGGCGCGGCGGGTCGCGCAGACCACCGTCGACCTCACCCCCGCCGCCGCGGCGTACGTCGACGAGCAGACCGCCTGGTGCGCCAACCGCCTCACCCCCACCCAGCTGACCCGGCTGATCGACCACGCCCGCGCCCGCCACATGCCCGACCAACGCGCGGCCGACCTGGCCGCGGCCGCTGACTCCCGGCACGTCACCTTCACCACCGACCAGGTGTCCTTCGACGGGACCATGCACCTCGAGGCCGACCTCACCATCCCCGACGCCCTCACCCTGGCCGAGGCCGTCACCCACGGTGCCGCCAGACTCGCCGCGCTCGGGTCCACCGACACCCTCGACGGCCGCCGCGCCACCGCGCTCGGCGACCTCGCCCGCCACCAGCTCGCGTTCGGCTACGACACCGACCCCGCTCCCACCACCCCCGTGCCCGCGACGACGCAGATCGTGCTCCACGCCCACCTTCCCGCCGACGCCATCACCGGACACCCAGCGAGTGGGCTGACGGGGTTCGTCGAGCAGGCCGGCGGACGGGTGCTCACCGCCGAGCAGGTCCGCATCTGGTGCGGACGCCCCGACGTCCAGATCACCGTCCGGCCCGTGCTCGACCTCCACCAGCGGCTCGAGACCACCGGCTACACCCCGACCCCGACGATGCGCGAGCACGTCATCGCCCGGGACCGGACCTGCGTGTTCCCCTGGTGCGGCCGCAACGCCCGCGGCTGCGACCTCGACCACGTCACCCCCTACGACCACGACCTCCCACCCGGACAGACCCAGCCCGGCCCGACGGCCACCGACAACCTCGCCGCGCTCTGCCGCCGCCACCACCGCCTCAAGACCCACGGCCGCTGGCACTACGCCATGACCGCTGCCGGGGAGTACGTGTGGACCAGCCCCCACGGCCATCAGTACCTCCGCGACCACACCGGCACTCGCGAGATCGAACCGACAACCCACCCGCCCGACGAGTGACCACCCCGCCCCACACCCCGCAGCCCCACCTGCCGCGGGGTCCCAGGCACGCACGCACCTGATCGGTAGCGTGCGGACTGTGAGTGAGACCGCCGTACCGACCCACCTCGGCGTCGTCATGGACGGCAACCGGAGGTGGGCACGGGCTGCAGGGCACGCCAGCGCGAGCGCCGGCCACCGCGTCGGTGCCCAGCACGTCGAGGATCTCCTGGGGTGGTGTGCGGAGGCAGGGATCGAGCACCTCACGACGTACGTCCTCTCGGCCGACAACATCCGCAAGCGCTCGGCGACCGAGGTGCAGTACCTCTTCGACCTGCTGACGGGGACGTTGCCCGACCTCGTGATGAGGAGCCGGGAGTGGTCGTTGCACGTCGCGGGTGACCTCGCACTGCTGCCGGGCGAGGCGCGGACGGTCCTGACGTCGGCCGTGCGCGACACCGCGGGTCGGCCGCGCCACCTCACCATGGCGATCGCCTACGACGGCCGCGCCGACATCGTCGACGCCGTCCGCGCGGCGATCCGGGCCGGCCACGACGCCACCGACCCCGCCGTCATCACCGGGCACCTCGGCGGGGGACCGCGCAAGGAGGTCGACCTCGTCATCCGCACCAGCGGCGAGCACCGGCTCTCCGGCTTCCTGCCCTGGCAGACCGCGCACGCCGAGGTGGTCGTCTCGGACAAGGCCTGGCCGGCGTTCGCGCGCGAGGACTTCGAGGCTGCGCTGCGGATGTACGGCGACCGGGTCGCCAGCCAGTGATCGCTCAGGCCGCGTCGTCGACATCGAGGCCGCACTGGCTCAGCAGCCACTCGACCCGCTCCCGCTCGGCGTCCCGCTCGGCCCCGACCGGCAGGACGTCGAGCAGGTGCACCACCCCGAGGGCGGCACAGCTCTCGCCGAGGACCTTGTCGTAGGCCCACCGCACGCTCTCCACCTTCACGAACGACGCGCCGGCGCCGGGGTGGTGGAAGCGGTGGCCGAGCCGCCGCGCGTCGGAGGCGATCAGCTCGATCGGGCGGACGGTCGGGCGCGCGGGTCGGTGACGCCGGACCGACGCGGCCGACCAGCCCCAGAGTCGGACCACCACCGGCAGCGGCCGCTGGAGCACGACCCGGCACACGACGCAGATCGCAGCCACCACCGCCGCGATCCAGGCCAGGTCCACCGCCATGCATCCACGCTACCGCCGACGACCCCCGACGGGACCCGCTCGAGCCTGGGAACCACGGCAGGGTCGGGTGTCGTACCTTGTCACCGGCCGCGACCTCGGGGGAGCTCGCACGGATCGGAACGGGACGACCTACATGACGACTCGGACGCGCAGGGTGCCGACCGTCCGAGAATGGTCGGAGAGCGTCTCCCCGCGGGACTTCCGCCTCAGGGACCTGGACCTGTACGTCCTCCAGCAGTACGACCAGGTCCTGCGTTCGCTGGGGTGGCGGGGCCGGTACCGCGCAGGTGCCACGGGTGACGGTCCGCGCCCTGCCCGCCGCGACGACCTGGTCTTCATCCCGCTGTTCGTCCTGCCCATGGCCGGGATGTTCGCCACCGGGAGCGGTTGGTTCACCACCGCGGGTGGCGGGGCGATGGAGTTCGAGGGCTTCGAGTCCTGGCTCGGTGTGCCGATCGTCGTCGCGTGCTTCGCGCTGTCCCTGCCCGGGCCGGTCCTCGTGCTGCGGCGCTGGTGGACGGGCAACCGTCGATGGACCACCCCGGAGGTCGTGTGCCTGGCCCTCGATGTCGGGTTCGGGCTGCTCGCCCTGCGGGGGCTGGCGAACGCCTGGCAGGTCGAGGTCCTGTCCGCCGCGCCCGCCTCGCTGCCCGTGTGGGCCGCCACCGTCGTAGCGGCGGTGTCCCTGGCCGCCATCGTCTCCGCGTCGCGAGGCCGCCGCGACGCAGTGCTGACGCACTTCGAACGGGTGGGGGACCCGGATCCTGCCCGCGCACGCGATCTGGTGGAGGCGTTGGCGGCCGGCGAGCGGGAGCACCTCATCACGCAGCGGCGACGTGCCGTCGCGACCCTGCGCGAACGCGGACTGATCGACCTCGACGAGGCCGTCCACGTCGAGTCGCTGCCGCTGGGTGAGTCCGCGGCGATCACGAGCTGAGGTCGCGGGCCCCTGGCCCGCAGGGACGACGGGCGCCCTGACTACGCTGCACCCATGCCGACGAGCGCCAGCACGCTGGATCCAGCCAACATCGCCGCGATCTTCAAGGCGTACGACGTCCGCGGCACCGTCCCCGACCAGCTGGACGAGGCGCTGGCCCACGCTACCGGCGCGGCGTTCGTCGAGGTGATCGGAGCCCCGACCATCGTGATCGGCCACGACATGCGCCCGAGCTCCCCGGCGCTCGCGGCCGCCTTCGCGCAGGGCGCGACCGAGGCCGGAGCCGACGTGGTCATGATCGGCCTCGCCTCGACCGACCAGCTCTACTTCGCCTCCGGCCACCTCGGCCACGCCGGCGTGATGTTCACCGCGAGCCACAACCCGGCGGCCTACAACGGGATGAAGATGTGCCGCGCCGGCGCCACGCCCATCGGCACCGACACCGGCCTGGCCGAGATCGCCGCCTCCGTCGGCCGCGGCGGGCACCGTCCGGCCGCCGCCATCGGCAGCATCAGCCAGCAGGACGTCCTCGAGGCGTACGCCGCCCACCTGCTCTCCCTCGCGCCGGTGGCCGGACGCCGGCTCAAGGTCGTCGTCGACGCCGGCAACGGCATGGCCGGCCTCACCGCGCCGACCGTCTTCGACCGGCTCGGCGCGGACCTCGTCGAGGTCGTGCCGATGTACTTCGAGCTCGACGGCACCTTCCCCAACCACGAGGCCAACCCGATCGAGCCGGCCAACCTCGCCGACCTCCAGCAGCGGGTGGTGGCCGAGCGTGCCGACATCGGCCTGGCCTTCGACGGCGACGCCGACCGCTGCTTCCTCGTCGACGAGCGGGGCGAGGCCGTGAGCCCCTCCACCCTGACCGGGCTGATCGCCGCCCGCGAGCTCGCCAAGGAGCCCGGATCGACGATCATCCACAACCTGATCACCAGCCGCGCCGTCCCCGAGATCGTCACCGAGCTGGGCGGCACCCCGGTCCGCACCCGCGTCGGCCACTCCTACATCAAGGCCACGATGGCCGAGACCGGAGCGATCTTCGGGGGCGAGCACAGCGGCCACTTCTACTTCCGCGACTTCTGGAAGGCCGATTCCGGCATGCTCGCGGCGCTGCACGCCCTCGCCGCCCTGGCGGAGACCGACCAGCCGCTGAGCGGGCTGATGGCGGCGTACGAGCGCTATGTCGTCAGCGGCGAGATCAACTCGACGGTGGACGACCAGGCCAGCATCGTCGATGGCCTCGAGGAGCAGTTCACCGGCGCCGACGGCGTCACCACCGACCGCCTCGACGGCCTCACGGTCAGCCACGCGGACTGGTGGTTCAACGTCCGTCCGTCCAACACCGAGCCGCTGCTGCGACTCAACGCCGAAGGTCGCGACCGTGCCACGATGGAGCGGGTGCGCGACGAGATCCTCACCACCATCAGGAGTGCGTCATGAACATCGACCAGGGACTGCTGGACATCATCGTCTGCCCCGACTGCCACGGCGAGCTGGAGGCCCGGGCGACGATCGGCGCCGAGGAGCTCGTCTGCACGTCGTGCGGCCTGGCCTATCCCGTGCGCGACGACATCCCGGTGCTGCTGGTCGACGAGGCCCGCAAGCCCGCCTGAGGACGGGGCGAGGGGAGGCACGACGTGGCAACCTGGTTCGACGATTCCCGGCTCGACGACGAGCGGGCGCTCGCGACCATCGACGTGCGCCTGCGTGCCCTCGCCGAGAGCGGCGCCCGCGTCCGGCGCGAGGCGCACGACGCCGAGGCCGCGACCGCCGAGGCGATCGCCCGTGACCGCACGGCGACCCGGCCCCGCGCCGTCATCGCCGCCGGCCCCGACTCCCGGCTCCTGCGTGCGGTGCTGGAGCCGTGGTGCCCGGTGCCGTTCGTCGCCTGGCCCGGCCCCGCTCTGCCCGGCTGGGCCGGCAGCCTCGACCTCGTGGTGATGCTGGCGCCCGAGGGCTCCGACACCGGCTCCGCGTCGGCCGTCGCCGAGGCCGTACGCCGCGGGGCGCAGGTGGTCGTCGCCTGCCCGCCGACCTCCCTGGTGGCCGAGCACGCCGCCGGTCGCTACACGACGATCCTGCCCACGGTGACCGGCGACCAGCTGGCCACGGCGGTCGTCATGCTCGACTACCTCGAGCAGGTCGGCCTCGGTCCGCGCGCCGACGCCGACAGCGTCGCCACCGCCCTCGACGGCGTGGCCGTCTCCTGCTCGCCCCACCACGACCTGGCCGTCAACCCCGCCAAGATGCTGGCCATCGCGCTGGCCGACGCGACCCCCGTCGTGTGGGGCGGCTCGGTGCTCGCCGCGCGCGCCGCCCGCCGCGTGGCCGAGTCGCTGCGCCGCGCGAGCGGGCGCAGCGCGCTGGGGGCCGACGCCGAGCACCTGCTGCCCCTGATCGAGGCCGCCAAGCAGCGCGACGTCTTCGCCGACCCCTTCGCCGACGACGCCGGCGAGCTGCGTCCCCTGCTGGTGGTCCTCGACGACGGCGCCGACGACCCGGTGGTGCGCGAGCACCGCGGCCGCCTCCAGGCAGCGGCCGACGGTCGCGGCATCCGCGTCGAGACGCTGACGACCGACGCCGGGACCGAGGTCGCCCGCTACGCGTCGCTCGTGCTGCAAGGCACCTACGCGGCGGAGTACCTCCGCCTCGGGCTCGTCGACGACTGAGCGCTGGATAGGCTGCGCCGCGTGACCGACGTGAAGGAGATCGCCTGATGGCCGGAGGACTCTTCGCGCTGCTCGACGACGTGGCTGCGATGGCGAAGCTGGCGGCCGCGTCCGTCGACGACATCGGTGCCGCCGCCGGCCGCGCGAGCGCCAAGGCCGCCGGCGTGGTGGTCGACGACACGGCGGTGACACCGCAGTTCCTCGAGGGCTCGGCCGCCGATCGCGAGCTGCCGATCATCAAGAAGATCGCCGTCGGCTCGTTGCGCAACAAGCTGCTCTTCATCCTGCCCGCGGCGCTGGTCCTCAGCGAGTTCGCGCCCTGGCTGCTGCCGATCCTGCTGATCTTCGGCGGCACCTTCCTCGCCTACGAGGGCGCCGAGAAGATCTGGCTCAAGGTCAGCGGCCACGACGAGCAGGCGGACGAGGCGGAGCACCAGCTCACCGAGCAGGGCGGGATGACTCCCGAGCACGAGAAGGCGACGGTCGCCGGCGCCATCCGCACCGACTTCATCCTCTCGGCCGAGATCATGGTGATCGCCCTCAAGGAGGTCGTCGACTCCTCGCCCGACGCCGGGTTCCTCGCCCGCGCGGCGATCCTGATCGTGGTCGCCCTGTTCATCACGCTCGCCGTCTACGGCTTCGTCGCCCTGCTCGTGAAGATGGACGACATCGGCGTCCACCTCGCGTCCAAGGACTCGTCCTCGTCCCAGCGGATCGGGCACGCGCTGGTGGCCGGCATGCCCAAGGTGCTCGCCGTCATCTCGGTCGTCGGGACCGCCGCGATGCTCTGGGTCGGCGGCCACATCCTGCTCATCAGCCTCGACGAGCTGTCCACCTCGCTGAGCGGGACCATCGCCGACGTGCTCCACGCGCCGTACAGCTGGGTGCACCACCTCGAGGAGGACGTCCACCACGCCCTCGGCTCGGTCGGCGCCGTCGCCGGCTGGCTGACCAACACCGTGCTCTCGGCGATCGTCGGGCTGGTGGTGGGGGCCGTCGTCGTGGCGGTCATGCACGTGATCCCGGGTCGCTCGGGACACGGTTCGGGCGGCGCCCACTAGCCCCTCGAGGATTGCGTGAATACGTGATCCCGGTCCTACGCTTTCCGGGTCCGCGCGGGAGATCCCGAGACGCACAGATGTGCGGCGCAGATCAGCTCCACGACTTCAGGAGACAACATGGACTTCAAGGTTGCCGACCTCAGCCTGGCCGAGTACGGCCGCAAGGAGATCGAGCTCGCCGAGCACGAGATGCCCGGCCTCATGGCCATGCGCGAGCGCTTCGGTGCGAGCCAGCCGCTCGCCGGCGCCCGGATCGCCGGATCGCTGCACATGACGATCCAGACGGCCGTCCTCATCGAGACGCTCACCGCGCTCGGTGCCGACGTCCGCTGGGCCACCTGCAACATCTTCTCGACCCAGGACCACGCGGCCGCCGCGGTCGTCGTCGGTCACCCGTCGAAGGGCGGCACCGTCGACGCGCCCGCCGGCACCCCCGTCTTCGCCTGGAAGGGCGAGACGCTGGCCGAGTACTGGGACGAGGCCGAGAAGGTCTTCGACTTCGCCGAGGGTGGCCCCAACGTCCTCCTCGACGACGGTGGCGACATCACCATGCTGCTGCACCTCGGTGTCGAGTACGAGAAGACCGGCGTCGTCCCGCCGCTCGACAGCACCGACAACGAGGAGTTCAAGGAGGTGCTGCGCGTCCTGGCCCGCTCGGTCGCGTCCAAGCCGGACCACTGGACCAAGATCTCCAAGGACATCAAGGGCGTCTCCGAGGAGACCACCACCGGCGTCCTGCGCCTCTACGACCGTTTCCGTGAGGGCACGCTGCTCTTCCCGGCGATCAACGTCAACGACTCGGTCACCAAGTCGAAGTTCGACAACAAGTACGGCTGCCGCCACTCGCTCATCGACGGCATCAACCGCGCCACCGACGTCATGATCGGCGGCAAGGTCGCCGTCGTGTGCGGCTACGGCGACGTCGGCAAGGGCTCCGCCGAGTCGCTGCGCGGCCAGGGCGCTCGCGTCATCGTCACCGAGATCGACCCGATCTGCGCGCTGCAGGCCGCGATGGACGGCTACGAGGTCAAGCGCCTCGAGTCGGTCGTCGAGACCGCGGACATCTTCATCACCACGACGGGCAACTTCGACATCATCCGGGTCGAGCACTTCGAGAAGATGAAGCACCAGGCGATCGTGGGCAACATCGGCCACTTCGACAACGAGATCAACATGGCCGGGCTGGCCAAGATCCCGGGCGTCGTCAAGGACGAGATCAAGCCCCAGGTCCACCAGTGGATCTTCCCCGACGGCAAGAAGATCATCGTGCTGTCCGAGGGTCGGCTCCTCAACCTGGGCAACGCGACCGGCCACCCGTCGTTCGTCATGTCCAACTCGTTCACCAACCAGGTGCTGGCCCAGATCGAGCTCTTCAGCAAGGCCAGCCAGTACGAGCTCGGCGTGCACGTGCTGCCCAAGCACCTCGACGAGGAGGTCGCCCGCCTGCACCTCGACGCCCTCGGTGTCGAGCTGACCGAGCTGACCAAGGAGCAGGCTGCCTACCTCGGGGTGGACGTGGCCGGACCGTACAAGTCCGACCTGTACCGCTACTGAGGCAGACTTGCCTGCATGAGCGTCACTGAGCAGCCCACGAGGGGCAGCGTCCTGGTCGTCGACGACGACTCGTCGCTCGCCGAGATGCTGTCCATCGTGCTGCGCCAGGAAGGCTTCGAGAGCCGGATCGTCACCCGTGGCGACGAGGCCCTCGAAGCCTTCCGCAGCTTCCGGCCCGACCTCGTCCTGCTCGACCTGATGCTGCCGGGCAAGGACGGCATCGACGTCTGCAAGGAGATCCGCGCCGAGTCCGGCGTGCCGATCGTGATGCTGACGGCCAAGGGCGACACCATCGACGTCGTCCTCGGCCTCGAGTCGGGCGCCGACGACTACGTCGTGAAGCCGTTCAAGCCCAAGGAGCTCGTCGCCCGCATCCGCGCCCGGGTGCGCCGCAACGACGCCCCCACCAGCGAGACCCTCACCATCGGCGACCTCTCGATCGACGTCGCGGGCCACTCGGTCACCCGGGCCGGCCAGTCGGTCAACCTGACCCCGCTCGAGTTCGACCTGCTGGTCTGCCTCGCGCGCAAGCCGTGGCAGGTCTTCACCCGCGAGGTGCTCCTCGAGCAGGTCTGGGGCTACCGCCACAGTGCCGACACCCGGCTGGTCAACGTCCACGTCCAGCGCCTGCGGTCGAAGGTCGAGCACGACCCGGAGAACCCCGAGATCGTGGTGACGGTCCGCGGCGTCGGTTACAAGGCCGGTACGGCGTAGGGCGCACCCGCCGACGACCATGGCCACCCCCGTCGATGAAGGTCCGCCCCGGCCGCTCGACCGAGCGACCCGTGCGATCGCCCGCGCCCTCACGTTCTGGCGCCGCTCGGTCCAGGCGCGGGTCGTGGCGAGCACGGTGCTGCTCTCGGCCGTCGTGGTCGGCATCGTCGGCGCCTTCCTGATGCAGCAGACCCGCGACGGCCTCGTCGACAACCGGGTCGACCAGGTCATCGCTGAGGCGGAGAACGAGACCAACGACGCCCGTGAGCTGCTGCGCGCGGCACGGGGCATCGACGTGGACGAGTCGGGCCAGCAGGACGACCTGGTCGAGCCGATCATCGGCCGCGGCGCCTCCCGCGGCTTCGCGGTGATCCTCTCGCCGGCGGTCGGCGACGGTGCGCGGCTCTCCGACGGCGGCACCAAGTTCACGCAGGGCCTCGACGAGAGCAGCGTGCCCGAGTCGCTCGAGCTGCACTTCTCGGAGCCCGCGGCGACCGCGTGGACCTTCACGACCATCGCCACCAACCGGCCCATCGCTGGCCTGCCCGAGGGGCCGGGGATCGTGGTCGGCAGCCAGGTGACGCTGCCGGCGGACAACAAGACCTACACGCTCTACTACATCTACTCCCTCGACGAGGAGCGCCAGACGCTCGCCCTCGTGGGGCGCGCGCTCGTCACCGCCGGCTCGCTGCTCCTCCTGCTCGTCGCCGGGCTCGCCTGGATCGTCGCCCGCCAGGTGGTCACCCCGGTGCGGATGGCCCGCCGGGTGGCCGAGCGGCTGGCGGCCGGCCACCTCCAGGAGCGGCTGCGGGTGACCGGTGAGGACGACCTCGCCCGGCTCGCGACCTCGTTCAACCAGATGGCCAGCAACCTGCAGAAGCAGATCCGCCAGCTCGAGGAGCTCAGCCGCCTCCAGCGCCGCTTCGTCTCCGACGTCTCGCACGAGCTCCGGACGCCGCTGACGACGGTGCGGATGGCCGGCGACGTCCTCCACGACGCCCGCAGCGACTTCGACCCCGCCACCGCCCGGGCCGCCGAGCTCCTTCAGACCGAGCTCGACCGGTTCGAGGTGCTGCTCGCCGACCTGCTCGAGATCAGCCGCTTCGACGCCGGCGCCGCGGTGCTCGAGGCCGACGACGTCAACCTGGTCGACGTCGCGCGTCGGGTCGCCGACAACACCAGCGCGCTGGCCGACCAGCGTGACACCCGGGTGATCGTGGACAGCCCCGGCCATCCCTGCCTGGCCGAGGCGGACGTACGCCGCGTGGAGCGGATCGTGCGCAACCTCGTCACCAACGCCATCGACCACGCCGAGTCCCGCGACATCCACATCCTCGTCGGCGGGGACGAGCACTCGGCGGCGATCGCGGTCCGTGACCACGGCGTCGGCCTCGGACCGGGGGAGTCGGCGATGGTCTTCAACCGCTTCTGGCGGGCCGACCCCGCCCGTGCCCGCACCAGCGGCGGCACCGGCCTGGGCCTGTCCATCTCGCTCGAGGACACGCACCTGCACGGCGGCTGGCTCCAGGCCTGGGGGCGCCCGGGCGAGGGGTCGCAGTTCCGCCTGACTCTGCCGCGGCGGCTCAGCCAGCCGCTGCGTCACAGCCCGATCCCGCTCGTCCCGCTCGACGCCAAGGAGACGGCATGAGGACCCGAGGCACGCCCCGTCCCCCGGCCCGTCTCGCCGGCGCCGGCCTCGCGACGCTCGCCGCCCTGCTGCTGTCGTCGTGCGTGCGGATGCCCAGCGACGGCCCGGTCACCGAGGTCGAGGACCAGGTCGCGACCAGCACCGCGACCGGCATCGGCTTCGACCCCAAGCCCCCGCAGCCGGGGGAGTCGGCCACGGAGATCGTCGCCAACTTCCTCGAGGCCATGAAGGCCACCCCGAGCAGCGCCAGCGTCGCCCGCGAGTTCCTCACCGCCGACGCGCAGCAGCGGTGGGAGCCGGAGGACGGGATCGTCACCTACGACGAGCTCGGCGACGCCGTCGGGGAGCAGCAGGTCGCCGTACCCATGGCCGGCGTCGAGCTGTACGACGGCCGCGGCGCGTGGCAGGGATCGCGGGTCGGCCAGGTGACGACCTTCGAGCTCACCACCGAGGACGGCGAGTGGCGCATCGACGAGCTGCCCAATGCGCTGATGGTGCCGACGACGTGGTTCGAGGACGAGTTCAGCCGGGTCTCGCTCTACTTCTTCGACCCCACCGCGCAGATCTTCGTCCCCGAGCCGGTGTTCGTCCCGGAGGGCGACCAGCTCGCGTCCTCGATGGTCCGTGGCCTGCTCGACGACCCGCTCCTCGACCCGCGGCTGGACCGCACGTTCGTGCCGCCGGGGTTCACCGCGGGGGTCTCGGTACCGATCACCTCCGGCGGCATCGCCCAGGTCTCGCTGGAGGGCGAGCCGAGCGCCGTCGACGAGGACGTCCGGCAGCGGATCCTCACCCAGCTGATCTGGACCCTGCGCCAGGAGCCCCGGGTCCGCGCGCTGCGGCTGACCATCGGCGACGAGGAGGAGCAGGGCCTGGGTGGCGCGGTCTCGCAGGTCGGCCTGAGCACCGGTGACGCCTACGACCCCACGGGCGCGCAGTCGAGCGGCGACCTGTTCGGCCTGCTCGACGGCAGGCTGGTCCGCGGCTCCGTCGGCGCCCTCTCGCCCACGCCGGGCCCGATGGGGACGGCCCGCCTGGGTGTGCGCTCGATCGGCGTGGACCTCACGGGCGACCGCGTCGCCGGCGTCTCCGGCGACGGGCGGAGCGTGATCGTCGCGCCGGTGGACACCAGCGGTCGCGCCGTCGAGGTGGCCAGCGGCGCCAGGGACCTGCTGCCGCCCGCGTGGGACTTCGCCGACCGCATCTGGCTCGCCGACCGCGCCGGGGGTCGCGCGCAGATCAGCGTGGTCGTCGGGGAGCAGGCGCCGAGGAGCATCGACGTGCCGGGCATCAGCCGCCG
This sequence comes from Nocardioides currus, assembly GCF_003057875.1. GTDB lineage: Bacteria > Actinomycetota > Actinomycetes > Propionibacteriales > Nocardioidaceae > Nocardioides > Nocardioides currus. The sequence goes on from NZ_PYXZ01000002.1 coordinate 601,689, forward strand.
CGACGTCCGCCACCTGCTGGTCTCCCGCGACGGCAGCCGTCTGGTCGCCGTCGTCCGGACGCCCAGGGGGGACCGGGTGGTGGCGAGCAGGATCCTGCACACCGACGGCGGGCGGGTGCTCCGTGCGACCCGGGCCGTGGTGCTCGACTTCGAGCCCGACGACGCCACCTCGGTGGTGCGCGACATCGGCTGGCGTTCCCCGACCGCGATCTCGGTGCTGACCGACATCAACGAGGACCTCTCCCAGGTCGAGACGATCTCGGTCGACGGCTCGCCCGGCGACCTCGGCATCGAGGGCGCGTCCCGGCTCCGCGGCGGGGTCCGCGACCTCGTCGGCTCGCCGGTGACCGACGCCGAGGTGTTCGCCGTCGCCCCGGACGCGATCAGCGACCTCGCGGCGCCCGAGCGCACGCTCGTCCCGCTCCCGGCGGGTGTCACCTCGCTGACCTACGTCGGCTGAGCCGGTCCTCCACAGGCCGCGCACCCGTCCTTGGCCGGACCGCGTCCCGGTGCTGCGATGGGCCCGTGCGTGACGTGCTCCTCGACCTCGTGACCGGCAGCGAGTGCGTGGGCTGCGCGCATCCCGGGCGGATGCTCTGCGACCCGTGCCGGGCCGCGCTCCCCACCACCGCGTGCGTCCGCTGGCCGACGCCGACCCCGGCGGGGCTCCCGGTGCCGTGGTCGGTGGCCGACCACGACGGCGCCGTCCGCGCGATGGTGATCGGGCACAAGGACCGTGGTCAGTTCGCCTTCCGGTCCGTGCTGGCGGGGCTGCTGTCCGTCGCCGTCCGGGCGGCGGTCGCGGCGGGAGACGGTCCCGTCGTCCTGGTCCCGGTGCCGTCGCGGCCCGGGTCGAGCCGGCGCCGGGGCTACGACCCGATGGGGACCCTCGCGCGGCTCGCGGCGAGGCAGCTGCGGGCAGCGGCGTACGACGCGACGAGCGCGTCGCTCCTGGTCTCGAGCCGTCGTGTGGTGGACCAGGCGGGGCTGTCGGCGCGGGAGCGGGCGGACAACCTGGCCGGGTCGATGTCGTGCCCGTCGCCGGGCCTGGCGCGCCTCGCGCGGCGACGCGCCCGGGCGCGCGTGGTGATCTGCGACGACGTCCTGACCACCGGCGCGAGTGCCGCCGAGGCAGCGAGGGCCCTGTCCGCCGTGGGTCTGCGGCCGGTCGCTGTCGCGACCGTCGCGGCGACCCGGCGCCGGATTCCGGACCAAACACCGACCCGCCTTTCGTCGCGGCCCACGACGGGCTAGCGTCTCTTCATGGAGTCCGTCCGGGTCCGTGGTTGCGTCATCCGGACCGGTGCGCGTGCGCACCACCCCGGGTGGCAAGCCGATGCCAGTCGCAGGCGAAACGGCCCACGTAAGGCTGGAGACAGCCGATCACGGTGCGGCTTAGAGGTAAGTCCTGCTTCGGCGCCGCCGTCAGACACGGCGACCGTCGGGAGAGGGCCGGTAGTGGCATCCAAGCTGCGAAAGCTCCCGCAGGCGATTGTGGGGACGAAGACCAGGTCGGCCGGGCGGACTCCATGCCACCTCGGTCAATCAGAGTGCTGAGGTGCGCGTCACGCAACCCTGCTAGCAGGAGGTTCACATGGATGTTGTCGTCACCGGTCGGCACTGCGAAGTGTCCGACAGGTTCCGTGAACATGTCTCGGAGAAGCTCACCCGTCTGGAGAAGCACGATCATCGGATCATCCGCGTCCAGGTCGAGGTCGAACAGGAGAAGAACCCCCGCCAGCACGATCGATCCGTCAGGGTCGAGCTCACCGCCTTCTCGAAGGGTCCGGTGATCCGCGCCGAGGCCGCCGCCGACGACAAGATGGGCGCGCTGGACCTCGCCCTCGACAAGATGGCCTCCCAGATGCGACGCGCGGCCGATCGCCGCCGAGTCCACCGGGGCCGCCACACCCCCGTCTCGGTCGGGCAGGCGCTGGCCGGCAGCGCCGACGCGATCCTCGTGAGCGAGGACGCCGACGAGACCGTCACCGAACGCCAGGTCGGCCCCATCACGGTCACCGGCGACGGGCCGCTGGTCGTGCGGGAGAAGACGCACGCCGCCGAGCCGATGACCCTCGACACGGCCCTCTACGAGATGGAGCTGGTCGGCCACGACTTCTTCCTGTTCGTGGACAAGGAGAGCGAGAAGCCGTCGGTCGTCTACCGCCGCCGCGGCTACGACTACGGCGTGATCTCGCTCGACCTCGACTAGACACACGCCCGAGCAATGCCGGTCACGCCCGCGTCTGTCATGATGCGGGCGTGACCGAGGCAACAGCAACGCCAGGGACCGAGCCCATCCGGGTGCTCGTGGTCGACGACCAGGAGCTCTTCCGTCGAGGGTTGACCATGCTCCTCGCCCAGGACGCCGACATCAACGTCGTCGGCGAGGCCGCCGACGGCGTCCACGGCACCGAGCTGGCCGAGTCGCTGGCGCCGGACGTCGTGCTGCTCGACGTACGCATGCCGCGCCGTTCCGGCGTCGAGGCCTGCCGCGCGATCAAGGAGGCCGTCCCCTCCGCCAAGATCATCATGCTGACGGTCTCCGACGAGGAGGCCGACCTCTACGAGTCGGTCAAGAACGGCGCCTCCGGCTACCTCCTCAAGGACTCCTCGATCGAGGAGGTCGCCCAGGCGATCCGCGTGGTCAACGAGGGGCAGTCGCTGATCAGCCCGTCGATGGCGATCAAGCTGATCGACGAGTTCAAGCAGATGTCCAAGCCCGAGAAGGAGCAGAGCACTGCGCTCAAGCTCACCGAGCGCGAGCTCGAGGTGCTGCGGCTCGTGGCGCGCGGCCTCAACAACCGCGAGGTGGCCAAGGAGCTCTTCATCTCCGAGAACACCGTCAAGAACCACGTGCGCAACATCTTGGAGAAGCTCCAGCTCCACTCGCGCATGGAAGCGGTCATGTACGCCATGAAGGAGAAGCTGCTCGACCTGCCGTGATGGAGTCGCTGACCAACCTCCAGGCCCGGCGCATCGCGCTGGCCGCCCAGGGCTTCACGGACCGGGCACACGCCACGCCCAGCCTGGCCACGCTCCAGCGCACCCTCGCCCGCACGGGGGTGCTCCAGGTCGACTCGGTCAACGTGCTCCAGCGCGCGCACTACATGCCGCTCTACTCGCGGATGGGCGCCTACGACCAGGACCTCCTGCGCCGCGCCTCGCAGCGCAGGCCGCGGCGGATGGTGGAGTACTGGGCGCACGTGCAGGCGTTCATGCCGGTGGACCTGTGGCCGGTCATGCAGCACCGCATGGACCGCTACCGCAGCGAGCGTGGCAAGTGGGGCTTCGCCGCCGACACCGAGCTGGAGCCGCGCATCCTGGCCGCCGTCCGGGACCGCGGACCGGTGACGGCGCGCGAGCTCGACGACGAGTTCAGCGGCCCGCGCACCAAGGAGCACTGGGGCTGGAACTGGTCCGACGCCCGCAAGGTCCTCGACTACCTCTTCCTCGTCGGCGACGTCGCCATCGCCGGCCGCACCAGCCAGTTCGAGGTGCTGTACGACGTCCCGGAACGGGTGCTCCCCGCCGACGTGCTCGCCCTGCCGACCCCGACCAAGGAGGACGCCGACCTCGAGCTGGTGCGTCGCGCCGCCCGCTCGCACGGCGTCGGCTCGATCAGGTGCCTCGCCGACTACTACCGGATGTCGGTCGCGGCGACGACCGCGGCGGTGCAGACCCTCGTCGAGGCCGGCGAGCTCCAGCCCGTGCGGGTCCAGGGCTGGAACAAGCAGGCCTACCTCCACACCGAGGCGCGCCTGCCGCGGCGGGTCGCCGCCCGGGCGCTGCTCAGCCCGTTCGACCCCGTCGTGTGGGAGCGCGACCGGGCCGAGGCGCTGTTCGACTTCTTCTACCGCATCGAGATCTACGTCCCCGCCGAGAAGAGGGTCCACGGCTACTACGTGCTGCCGTTCCTGCTGGGCGACGCGATCGTCGCCCGCGTCGACCTCAAGGCCGACCGGGCGACCGGTCGCCTGCTGGTCAAGGGCGCCTACGCCGAGCCCGCCGCCCCCGCCGGGACGCCCGAGGAGCTGGCCGCCGAGCTGGCTCGGCTCGCCGGCTGGCTCGACCTGACCAGCATCACGGTCGAGCCCCGTGGGGATCTCGCGCCCGCACTCGCCGCCGCTTCGGCCGCGGCTGGGTGGCGTGGGTAGCATGATCGACGGCCATCCGGCCGCCCCGCGCCCCGCGCGACCCAGACCAGAACCATCCTCATCCATCGGAGTCGCATCACCGTGCCTGCCATCATCGACAAGCTCCTCCGCATCGGCGAAGGCAAGATCCTGCGTCAGCTGGAGACGATCGCCAAGGCGGTCAACGCCATCGAGGACGACTTCGTCTCGATGACCGATGAGGAGCTCCAGGGGATGACCCAGGAGTTCAAGGACCGGCTGGAGAAGGGCGAGACCCTCGACGACCTGATGCCCGAGGCGTTCGCGGTGGTGCGCGAGGCGTCCAAGCGCGTCATCGGCCAGCGGCACTACGACGTCCAGGTCATGGGCGGCGCGGCGCTGCACCTCGGCAACATCGCCGAGATGAAGACCGGTGAGGGCAAGACCCTGGTCTCCACGCTCCCGGCCTACCTCAACGCGCTGTCCGGCAAGGGCGTCCACGTCGTCACGGTCAACGACTACCTCGCGAAGTACCACGCCGAGTGGATGGGTCGCATCCACCACTTCCTCGGCCTGACCACCGGCGTGATCCTGCCGAGCATGCGTCCCGACGAGCGTCGCGTGGCGTACGCCGCCGACATCACCTACGGCACGAACAACGAGCTCGGCTTCGACTACCTGCGCGACAACATGGCCGACTCGATCGAGGAGTGCGTCCAGCGCGGTCACAACTTCGCCATCGTCGACGAGGTCGACTCGATCCTCATCGACGAGGCCCGCACCCCGCTCATCATCAGCGGCCCGACGCAGGACGAGGTGAAGTGGTACGCCGAGTTCGCGACCATCGCCCGCAGCCTGGTCAAGGACACCGACTACGAGGTCGACGAGAAGAAGCGCACGATCTCGGTGCTCGAGCCCGGCATCACCAAGGTCGAGGACCACCTCGGCATCGACAACCTCTACGACTCGGTCAACACCCCGCTCATCTCGTTCCTGAACAACTCCATCAAGGCCAAGGAGCTGTTCCGCAACGACAAGGAGTACGTCGTCATGGAGGGCGAGGTGCTCATCGTCGACGAGCACACCGGCCGCATGCTCGCCGGCCGGCGCTACAACGACGGCCTGCACCAGGCGATCGAGGCCAAGGAGGGCGTGACCGTCCGCGAGGAGTACCAGACCCTCGCCACCGTCACCCTGCAGAACTACTTCCGCCTCTACGAGAAGCTGTCCGGGATGACCGGTACGGCGATGACCGAGGCCAGCGAGTTCGACAAGATCTACAAGCTCGGCGTGGTGCCGATCCCGACCAACAAGCCGATGTCGCGCGTCGACCAGGGCGACCTGGTCTACCGCACCGAGGAGGCGAAGTACGACGCCGTCGTCGAGGACATCGCCGAGCGCAACGAGAAGGGCCAGCCGATCCTCGTCGGCACCGTCTCGGTCGAGAAGTCCGAGCTCCTCTCGGGCCTGCTGAAGAAGAAGGGCGTGCCGCACACCGTCCTCAACGCGAAGGTCCACGCCGACGAGGCCAAGATCGTCGCGATGGCGGGCCACAAGGGCGCCGTCACCGTCGCCACCAACATGGCCGGTCGAGGCACCGACATCATGCTCGGCGGCTCGACCGAGTTCCTCGCCGACCAGGAGCTGCGCAAGCAGGGCCTCGAGCCGACTGGCGAGACCGCCGAGGCCTACGAGGCCGCCTGGGCCGAGACGCTCGAGCGGGTCAAGGGCACTGTCGCCAACGAGCACGACGAGGTCAAGAGCCTCGGTGGCCTCTACGTCGTCGGCACCGAACGCCACGAGTCGCGCCGCATCGACAACCAGCTGCGTGGTCGTTCGGGACGCCAGGGTGACCCGGGAGAGTCCCGGTTCTACCTCTCGCTCCAGGACGAGCTGATGCGCCTGTTCAAGTCCGACTGGGTCGACCGGGTGCTCCAGGTCCTCAAGGTCCCCGACGACGTGCCGATCGAGAACAAGCGCGTCACCGGCGCCATCGCGAGCGCCCAGGGCCAGGTGGAGTCGCAGAACTTCGAGTCCCGCAAGAACGTCCTCAAGTACGACGACGTGATGAACCGCCAGCGCGAGGTCATCTACGGCGAGCGCCGCAAGGTGCTCGAGGGCGCCGACCTCGAGGCGCAGATCCGCACCTTCATCGACGACGTCATCACCGGCTACGTCATGGGCTCCACCGAGGGCTACGCCGAGGACTGGGACCTCGACGGGCTCTTCACCGCGCTGCACCAGATCTACCCCAGCGAGCTCACCGCCGACTCGGTGACCCAGGCGGCCGGCGGCCGCGCGGGCCTGAGCCGCGAGGTGCTGATCGAGGACCTGAAGAAGGACATCCAGTCGGCGTACGACCGTCGCGAGGCCGAGATGGGCGAGGAGGTCATGCGCGAGCTCGAGCGGCGCGTGGTCCTGTCCGTGCTCGACCGCAAGTGGCGCGAGCACCTCTACGAGATGGACTACCTGCGCGAGGGCATCTACCTGCGGGCCTACTCCCAGCGCGACCCGCTCGTGGAGTACCAGCGCGAGGGCTTCGACATGTTCGCCGCCATGATGGACGGCATCAAGGAGGAGTCGGTCGGGTTCCTGTTCAACCTCCAGGTCGAGGTCGAGGAGGAGGACGACACGTTCACCGACGCCGACCGCGCCGGCACGCCGACGCTGGACCCGACGACCCCGCAGATCGACTTCGCGCAGGCCCAGGCGCACGCCGACCACGCCCACGACCACCAGCACGCCCCGCAGATCCGGGCGAAGGGGCTGGAGCCGAAGGCGAAGCCGGCCAACCTGTCCTACTCCGCCCCGAGCGAGGACGGCGAGGCCGAGGTCGTCGCCGCCGCGGTCGAGGACGACCCGTTCGCCGGCACCGGCCGCAACGAGAAGTGCCCGTGCGGCTCGGGCAAGAAGTTCAAGCAGTGCCACGGCGCGCCCGGCGGGGCGTCTGGCTACACCACCCGCGCGGGCGGCTGACGACCGCTGCTCAGGCCCACTCCAGGGCCACGCACTGCCAGCGACCCTCGACGACCTCGAAGCGGGCGGCGAGGGCGCGAGACCGCGCGCCGTAGCGCACGTGGGCCGACACCTCGAGGACCTCGTCGTCGACCAGGCTGGTGTGCGTGGAACGCAGCACCGGTCGCACAGCGCCCCGGCCGCGGCCCGACGCGGCCGTGGTGCCGGCCGCACGGATGACGAGCTGGGCGCGCCGGGCGAGGTCGGCGTGGACCTCGGGGGAGCAGTGCCGCAGCAGCTGGGCGCCGGGTCGGTCGCCGCAGGCGATCTCGACGGCGCAGGCCAGGTGGCGGCGCACGAACCGGTCCAGCCCCGCTCGTTGAGCGGGATCGGCGCTGACCAGGTCGGTCGGCCGGGTCGGTGGGCCGCCGGCCGCGCGCACAGGTCGATCGGTCTCCGGCGGGTCGAGGCGCGGGGTCAGGTCGAGGGCGAGCGATCCCTGCACGCTGGCCACGGGGACGGCACGGCGCAGCGGGATGACGGTGGCGTCGGGCTGTGGAGTCATGGGTGTGCCTCTCCGTGCGGTCGTGTCTCGAGGTCGAGCCCGGGGCGGATCAGGTCGGGGTCGCTGCCGATCGCGGCGCGGTTGGCGGCGTAGAGCTCGCGCCAGGCGTGGTCGATGTCGGCCTCGTCGGCTCCGGGGCCGAGGCGGGCGGCGGCGATCGTCCAGAGGGAGTCGCCCGCCCGGACCGTGATGGGTGATGCGGGCCCCGCCCGGACGGTGACGGGCGGTGCGGGCTCAGCGGGAGCCGGCCGCGGGGCGGCATGGCTGCTCGTGCGCGCGACGGCGCGGTCGGGCATCGGGAGCCCGACCAGGGACGGCTCGGCGGACCCGGTCCCGGTGCCGGTCCCGGTGCCGGTCCCGGTCCCGGCCAGGGCCGGGCTGCCCACGCCGGCGACCACGGCCACGCCGCAGGCGACCAGCACCAGCCGCCGGGTGAGGCCACGCGGCGGGCGAGCGGGGACTCGGCCCCGCACCACGTCGACCACGGTCGCGGTCGTCACGAGCCACAGCCAGGTCGCGCACACGCACGTCGCGGCGGCCGCCACGGCGACGAGCAGCTCCTCGAACGTGCCGTGCCACGTCGCGGCCGCCGCCAACGACGAGGCCGGGCCGCCGACGCCGGACCACGTGGCCAGCACCGCGGTCGTGACCAGCAGCCAGACGGCGAGTCCGCGAGTCGGTGCCGATTGCTTCCCCCGAGACATCCTCAAACCTTTCGTTTGCGTCTGTTTGCGTCATTCAACGACGCTTTGGTGAGGACGTCAATCGGTTGTGCACAGGGCAGGTGCCACCACGGGAGCGTGGGCGTGACCTGGCCTAGGCTCGCCGTCATGGCGCCGAACCCGTCGTGGGACGACCAGCTCTTCTCGCTCTTCGACGACCTCGAGGGCCAGGCCGCGGCGCTCTACGGCCTCGAGCGCGACGCCGAGCTGGTCGACCGCAGCCGGGCGGAGTACCACCAGGTCACGCTCGACTCACGGCTGGTGGCGAGCATGGGGGAGGACGTCGCGCTCACGGTGGCGGGCGTCGGCCGGATCGAGGGCGAGCTCCAGCGGATCGGCACCGGCTGGTGCCTGGTCAGCGGGCACGCGCAGGACTGGATCGTGCGGACGGCCCGCATCGAGGTGGTGCACGGCGCCTCGGAGCGATCCGTGCCCGAGGTGGCGTGGTCGCCGCTGCACCGGCTCGGCGTGTCGTCGGCGCTGCGCCGGCTGGCCGAGTCGCAGGTGCGCTGTGTCGTCCACCTGCTCGACGGCGGGCAGCACGAGACCGTCGTGCTCCGCGTGGGTGCCGACTTCGTGGAGGTCGGGTCGCCCAGTGACGTACCAGCCCTGATCGCCTTCGACGCGATCAGCGCGGTGCAGAGCCGGGACTGATCAGGTGGCGTCGACGTCGTACGGCGGACGCTGGCCCTCGGCGAGGACGGGCTCGGTGGCGACGCGGGCGTCCTCGTCCTCCATCGCCTCGATGATGTGGCGGCGCACGATGTTGCGGGGGTCGAGGTCGCGCAGCTCGAGGTCGGCGTAGTCGGGGCCGAGCTCCTCACGGATCTCGTCGCGGGCGGAGTTGGCCATCGCCCGCGCCTTGCGCACCATGATCCCCGCCTGCTTGGCGAGCACGGGCAGCCGGTCGGGCCCGAAGACGATGATCGCCACGAACGCGATCATCGCCATCTCCGCCAGGCCGACTCCGAACATGGATCAGAACTTAGCGCTCGGGGTGAGACCGAGCTGCATGCCGGCCAGTCCACGACCGCGACCGCCGAGGCCCTCGGCGATCTTCGCGAGCTCGAGCGCGGCCGGAGCGGTGGGGTCGGACTCGACGATCGGCTTGCCGGCGTCGCCGCCCTCGCGCAGCGCCGGGTCGAGCGGGATGCGCCCGAGGACCTTGACGTCGTAGCCGAACCGCTGCGAGAGCGTCTCCGCCACCCGGTCGCCGCCGCCACTGCCGAAGACCTCCATCGTGGAGCCGTCGGGCAGCGTCAGGAAGCTCATGTTCTCCACGACTCCGATGACGCGCTGGTGCATCATCGAGGCCATCGTGCCGGCCCGTTCCGCGACCTCGGCCGCCGCCTCCTGCGGCGTGGTGACGACCACGACCTCCGCGTTGGGCAGGTGCTGGCCCAGCGAGATGGCGACGTCGCCGGTGCCCGGGGGGAGGTCGAGCATGAGCACGTCGAGGTCGCCCCAGAAGACGTCGGAGAGCATCTGGACCAGCGCCCGGTCGAGCATCGGGCCGCGCCAGGCGACGACCTGGTCGCGGCGCGGCTTGAGCATGCCGATCGAGATGACGGACACGCCGCTCGCGGTCGGCACCGGCATGATCAGGTCGTCGACCTGGGTGGGCCGGGAGTCGGCGACGCCGAGCATGGCCGGCACCGAGTGGCCGTAGATGTCGGCGTCCACGATGCCCACCTTGAGGCCCTGCTTGGCCAGGCCGAGGGCGAGGTTGACGGTGACCGACGACTTGCCGACGCCGCCCTTGCCGCTGGCGATCGCGTAGACCTTGGTCAGCGAGCCGGGCTGGGCGAAGGGGATCTCGCGCTCGGCCTTGCCGTTGCTCAGGATGTCCTTGAGCCCCGCGCGCTGCTCGGGCGTCATCACGCCGAGCGTGAGGTCGACGCCGGTCACGCCGGGGACGGCGGTCACGGCGGCGGTCACGTCGCGGTTGATGGTGTCCTTGAGCGGGCAGCCGGCGACGGTGAGGAGGACGGTGATCGCGACCGCGCCGTCGTCGGCGACGCTCACGGAGTCGACCATGTTCAGCTCGGTGATGGGGCGCTTGATCTCGGGGTCGTTGACCTGCGCGAGGGCGGCGGTGATCTGCTCGATGCTGGGGGTGCTCATGATGGAGCCGAGTCTACGAGCCCGGCGGGCGCCTCAGGTCGTCGGTGGCTCATCCGGACCGTCGTCTTCGTCACCCCGGGCCAGCTCCTCGATGTCGGCGTAGAGCCCCCTGAGCTCGGAGCGGAGGAAGTCGCGGGTCGCGACCTCGCCGACCGACATGCGGAGCGAGGCGACCTCACGGGCGAGGAACTCCATGTCGGCGTGGGCGCGGGCGTTGGCCTGCCGGTCCTGCTCGGCCACCACCTTGTCGCGCTGCTCCTGCCGGTTCTGGGCGAGGAGGATCAGCGGAGCGGCGTACGACGCCTGCAGGCTCAGCATCAGGGTCAGGAAGATGAACGGGAACTCGTCGAAGCGCAGGTCGGGCGGCGCCAGCGTGTTCCAGCCCATCCAGACGATGACGAACAGGGTCATGTAGAGCAGGAACTTGGCCGTGCCCATGAACCGGGCGAACTGCTCGGCGAAGGACCCGAACGCGTCCGCGTCGTAGGTGGGGCGCCGCACGAGCGGCTGCCGGCCCACGTCGCGGGGGGTGTCGAGACGGGCGCGGGGGCGGGGCTCGCTCATCCCTCACCCCCGGGGACCGGTCCGGTGATGGGTCCGGGCCGCTCGGCCTGGTCGCGCCAGTTGTCGGGCAGCATGTGGTCGAGCAGGTCGTCGACGGTGACGGCGCCCAGCAAGCGGCCCTCGTCGTCGACGACCGGCGCCGCGACGAGGTTGTACGTCGCCAGGTGGGCCGCCACCTCGTCGATCGTCGCGTCGGGCCGGAGCGGGTCCATCGAGTCGTCAAGGGCGGCCGCGACCAGCGTCGACGGCGGCTCGCGCAGCAGCCGCTGGATGTGGGCGGCGCCGAGCAGCTTGCCGGTCGGCGTCTCCAGCGGCTGGCGGCAGACGTAGACCAGCGCGGCGAGCGCGGGGGTGAGCTCGGGGTTGCGCACGTGGGCGAGCGCGTCGGCGATGGTGGCGTCGGGGGAGAGGATGACCGGCTCGGGCGTCATCATGGCGCCGGCCGTCTCGTCGGCGTAGGACATCAACCGGCGGACGTCCTCGGCCTCGTCGGGCTCCATCAGCGCCAGCAGGGTCGCGGCGGTGTCGGGGTGGAGGTCCGCGATCAGGTCGGCCGCGTCGTCGGCCGACATCTCCTCGAGGACGTCGGCGGCGCGCTCGGAGTCGAGCTGCTCGAGGATCTCGACCTGGTCCTCCTCGGGGAGCTCCTCGAGGACGTCGGCGAGCCGCTCGTCGCCCATGGCGGCGACGACCGCGAGCCGGCGCTCCTGCGGGAGGTCGTGGATGACGTTGGCGGCGTCGGCCGGCCGCATCTCGCTCAGCGTGGCCATCAGGTGCGTGGCGCCCTGGGTCTCCTCGCGCCGGGCGAGACCCTCGACGTCGCGCCACTCGACGGTGTGGGTCTGGCCGCGCCGACGGAAGCCCTTGGACGGCTCCTGCACCGCGACGCGCGAGAGCACCCAGTCGCGGTTGCGGGCCTGCTCCATCGCCACGTCGTAGACCGTGCCCTGCACGCCGGTCTCGGTGATCACGACCCGGCGGTCGAGCATCTGGCCCATCACCAGGGTCTCGGTGCTGCGCTGCTCGAAGCGACGCATGTTGAGCAACCCCGTCGTGTAGACCTGCCCGCTGTCGATGTTGGTGACGCGGGTCATCGGCACGAAGATGCGACGCCGGCCGAAGACCTCCGCGACGAGCCCGAGCACCCGCGGCTGGCTGGCGGCCGACGATCGCAGGGCCACCACGATGTCGCGCACCTTGGCGACCTGGTCGCCCTGCGGGTCGAAGATGGGCAGGCCCACGAGTCGGGCCAGGTAGACCCTGGTCGGAGTGCTGCTCATGCCAGGGAACGTTACCGGGGTCGAGCGTCGCGGCAGCGCGACGCCACGTGAACGGTTCTGCCTTCAGATGTGGCCGTGCTGCTGACTTCACCTACTATCGGTGGTATGGCACTTCTCCGGACCAGGACCGCCGCCGCGCTCGTCGCGCTGTGCGCCGCGACCGTGCTCACGTCGTGCGGCAACGAGGCCGACGGCGAGGCCGGCAGCGAGTCCGCCAGCGACCCGAGCTCGTCGAGCAGCCAGTCGCCCTCCGAGTCCACCAGCGAGAGCGCCGATCCCGGCACCTCCACCGAGTGCGCCGACATCTGGATCGACGGCCAGGAGCTGCCGGAGGACTACACCTCCTGCACCGCCGACGGCGAGACGATCAAGCCGGCCAAGAAGCCGTGCGGCTACGGCGCGACGTTCCTCGAGCAGGACGGCCGCTTCTACGCCATGAAGGGCGGCCCGATCACGGACGCCGGGGACCTCGAGACCAACGAGGAGTACCAGCAGCTCCTGGCGACCTGCCAGGCCTGACGGCAACGAAACCCGCTCCCGCACCATCTCAGGAGCACAGGCACGCCCACTCGAACCACACGCTCAGCGCTCACAAGCAAGGGGACACCTCACCACATGAAGTCACGCATGACCATCACGGTCGCAGCGTCGGTCCTGGCGGTCATCGCGCCGCTGACGGTGCTCACCACGCAGGCCAACGCGACCGAGCAGGCATCGGCGCCGACGACCACGCCGACCCCGGTCCCCACGACCCCGGTCCCGACCACCCCGGTGCCCACGACCCCGGTGCCCACGACCCCGGTCCCGACCACCCCGCCCCCGTCGACCCCGGTGCCGGTCCCGACGCCGACCGAGGACCCGACGCAGGACGCGAGCAAGTGGTCGCCCAAGGACGGTGTCCGGTTCAACGAGCCGCGTGACCCCAAGAAGTCGCACAAGATCAACCGCTACATCCGCAACGCCATCGCCAACACCCCCAAGGGTGCGCAGATCCGGCTGGTGACGTGGAACTACAGCAACGCCCTCTACGTCAACGACCTGATCGCGGCGCACAAGCGCGGCGTCAGCGTCCGCATCATCATGGCCAACGGCCTGGCGCAGTCGCAGGGAGCGGGCAGCTACTACCCGCGCACCCGCGACGCGCTCGCCAAGGGCAACAAGAAGCGCGACGCCGACATGACCAGCTGGTTCCGCACGTGCAAGAACTCGTGCCGCGGCACCGAGGGCATCCAGCACGGCAAGTTCTTCATGTTCAGCCGCACCGGCGGCGTCGACAACGTGGTCATGTCCACCTCGGCCAACCTCACCGACGCCGCGGCGTACGTCCAGTGGAACGACCTGCTGACGGTGACCGGTCGCCAGGTCACCTGGGACAACTACACCAAGGTCTTCAAGCAGATGTCGCGGGACAAGCCGATCAAGAAGGCGTTCTACACCTTCGACGACGGCCCCTACCAGGGCTGGTTCTTCCCCAACATGGGCCCGGTCAAGACCTACAACGTGATCCGGATGCTCGACCGCGTCCGCTGCAACGGCGCCGTCGGCGAGGCAGGCAAGAACGGCCACACCGTCATCCGCGTCTCGCAGGCCGTCTTCAACGGCAAGCCCGGCTCCGCGGTCGCCGCCAAGCTCAACTCGCTGCACAAGCGTGGCTGCAAGATCAAGCTCGTCTACGGCGTGCTCAACAACCTCTCGCGCCAGCGCCTCCAGGACATCCCGAAGAAGACGATCCTCGAGGACACCAACGGCGATCTGTACGTCGACCGCTACATCCACATGAAGGCGCTGACCATCTCCGGCGTCTACGACGGCAAGCGCTCCTCGCACATCGTCTACCAGGGCAGTGCCAACTGGTCGGGCATGAGCACGCTCTCCGACGAGCAGGGCTTCATCATCCGGAGCAAGACGCTGGAGAAGAAGTACTCGAACTTCATCGAGTACCTCTACAAGAACCCGCCGCCGCAGGGCCAGAACCTGGTCAAGGAGATCGTGCTGCGCCAGATGCCCGGCTTCGATCCCTTCGCGAAGGTCCGCGACGAGATGGGCATGGGGAAGATGAAGCCCTCCATGTGAGGACGATCGTCACCTCCGCGTGACAACTCGAGGGCGCTCCCGCGCGTCACTCTTGGCAGGGGCCAGGCCGGTCGCGGTCTGGCCCCTGTGACATTTGTGAACTACCGTGACAGGTGTTGCACAAGTTGCAGACGTTCCGTGCCGTCTAACCCGGAGGTAGTCATGAAGGCGCACGCCGCCCTCATCGCCCTGATCGCGAGCCTGCTGACGCCGGTCGCCCTGGCTGCCCCCGCCGGCGCCGGCGCACCGATCGCGACCACGGCCAGCGGTCAGTCCACTGTCCAGTCCAGCGCTGCCCAGTCCAGCGCCTCGGCGAGCACGGCGCGCCTGAAGGTGAAGCGCTCGCCGGTGGAGACGCTGTCGAGCGGCGGCGAGCACGCCTGCCGCCTGCCGGGCGACGGGTCGCTGCTCTGCTGGGGCCGCGACCAGTACGGCCAGCTCGGCGACGGCAAGGTCGGACCCGACTCGATGGTCGCCCAGCCGGTCGTCGGCGGCAAGAAGTGGCGCGCGGTCTCGGCCGGCGGTGCCTCGACCTGTGGCATCAAGAACAGCGGCAAGCTCTTCTGCTGGGGCGTCAACCACCGTGGCCAGGTCGGCGACGGCTCGACCAAGGTGCGCGCCCGCCCGGTCGTGGTCGCCAAGGGCACGAGGTGGGCCAGCGTCAACGCGAGCTGGTTCAACACCTGCGGGGTCACCAGCAACGCCAAGCTCTACTGCTGGGGCGACAACGCGGCCGGCCAGCTCGGCCCGGCCAAGAAGATGGGCAAGCAGTCCGCCACGCCGGTGAAGCTGCCCGGCGGCAAGTGGGCGTCGGTGTCCGTGGGCAGCCGCTTCGTGTGCGGCACCAAGACCGACGGCTCGCTGTGGTGCTGGGGCGGCAACCTGTTCGGCCAGCTCGGCATCGGCTCCTTCACGGGCAAGACCAAGCCCACCCGCGTCTCCCCGGGCACCACCTGGGCCGAGGTGTCGACCTCGTGGACCCACACCTGCGGCCTGACGACGAGCGGATCGACCTACTGCTGGGGTCGCAACACGTACGGCGCCCTGGGCAACGGCAACGTGACGACCACCGGCACCCCGCAGCTCGTGAAGGGCGGCATCAAGGCGGCCGACATCACCACCTTCGAGGGCGGCTCCTGCCTGCTCGACGAGCAGGGCAAGGTCTACTGCTGGGGCAACGACGCCTACGGCCTGGTGGGTGACGGCACCCTGCCGTTCACCATGGAGCCGGTCGCGGGCCCGACGGGCATGTCGCAGATCGAGGGCGGCTGGCGCCACGTGTGCGGCCTCAACGCCGCGGGCGCCGTCTGCTGGGGCTCCAACGACCGCGCCCAGCTCGGCAACGGCACCCTGACCAGCAGCCCCTCGCCGACCGAGGTCGAGCCGCTCCCGCCGGCGGACCCGGCCGGGGCGACCGACTTCCGCATCGCGTCGGTCAACGCGCTGGGCAACGGCCACACCCGGCCCTACGCCGGCGACGACTCGTTCGGCCCCGCCACCACCCGGATGGGCTGGATGGCCGACCAGCTCGACAACAGCGCGATCGACATCATGGGCCTCCAGGAGCCCAACTCCGACCAGATGTTCCACTTCCTCAAGGCCGCGCGCGGCACCTGGGACGTCTACCCCCGGCCCGAGTCGGGCGACGACGCCTCCGAGGCGGCGCTCGCCTGGCGCACCAGCGTCTGGGAGATGGTCGAGGCCGGGACGATGATGAACCAGTTCATCAGCAAGGAGCTCCCGCGCCCGATCGTCAAGCTCCGGCACCGGGTGACCGGCAAGGAGATCTACGTCGTCAACGTGCACAACGCGCCGTGGGACTACCAGTTCAAGCGCAACCGGGCGACCAACGTGCAGATCGACAAGATCAACGAGCTGCGCGCCACCGGCCTGCCGGTCTTCTTCGTCGGCGACATGAACGAGAAGCGCGAGATCCTCTGCAAGGTGCTCTCCAAGACCGACCTGGTCAGCCCGTTCGGCGGGGCGTACGACGCCGCCACCGGCAAGTGCACCAACCCGCCCAGCCGGATGCGCGTCGACTGGATCTTCGGGTCGCCGGACGCGACGTACAGCAACTTCGAGTACACCCGTCCGCCGCTGCTGAGCCTGGTCACCGACCACAACATGGCGCTCGTGGACGTGCGCCTGCCCTGACGCTGCCTGCTGCGGGGGCGACTCGATAGGGTCGGCCCCGCAGCAGCCAGGGAGTCGAGCACCAGGGAAGGGGTCACGTGGCCGAGCGCGTCGTCCTCCACATCGGCTCGATGAAGTCGGGCACCAGCTTCATCCAGAACGTCCTGGGCAACAACGGCGACGAGCTGGCCCAGCACGGGATCTCGTTCGCCGGCGATCGCTGGCGCGACCAGGTCGCGGCGGTGCAGGACCTGATCGCGCACGGCGGCCCCCAGCAGGCCCCGCTCGACCCGACCGGGCCCTGGTGCACGCTGGTCGACTCGATCAACGCCACGCCCGGCACGGTCGTGGTCTCGATGGAGTTCCTCGCGCCCCGGGTCACGCACAAGATCGAGATGATCCGCGACTCCCTCCAGGGCCGCCTCGAGGTGGTCCTGACGGGGCGCGACCTCGCCCGCAACATCGCCGCGATGTGGCTGGAGTCGGTGCAGAACGGGTCCGCGGTCGGGTGGGACGACTACCTCCGCGCCGTACGCGCCGAGGGCGACGGACCCGTCGCCCGCAACTTCTGGAACCACCAGGGACTGGCTGCGATCGCCCGGCGCTGGAGCGACGCCGTGGGCGCCGACCACTTCACGCTGATGACGGTCCCCGCCAAGGGCGCACCCAGCAACCTGCTGTGGGAGCGGTTCGCGCAGGTGCTGCAGCTCGACCCGGCCGCCTTCGAGCTCAACGTCCGCGCCAACCGCTCCATCGGCCTGGCGACCGCCATGACCCTGCGCCAGCTCAACGAGATCCTGGGCCGCGACGGCACCCCGGCCGCCGACCACCCGTTCTACGACCTGCTCGTCAAGCACCTCCTCACCAAGCGGGGCATGGTCGCGCGTCAGGGCGAGCCGACGCTCGGCCTCGACGAGCGCTGGGTGATGAAGCGCGGCGCCGCCGAGGTGGCCGCCCTGCGCAAGCAGCGCCACCGCGTCATCGGCGACCTCGACGAGCTGCTCCCGCAGAAGGTCAGCGGCGTCCACCCCAGCCAGGTGTCGACGGAGCAGCGGCTCGACGCCGCCATGGAGGGCCTGGCCCGGATGGCGGAGATCGGCATGGAGCGCGAGCAGAAGCACCGCCAGCGGCTGCGTCGCCTGAAGAAGCAGAGGACCCCATGAGCACCACCGAGCTGCCCAGGATCGCGGCGATCACGATGGCCCGCGACGAGGGCACGATGCTGCGCCGGTGGGTCGAGCACTACTCGCGCGAGGTGGGCGTCGAGAACCTCGTCGTCGTCGACGACAACAGCTCCGACGGATCGACCGACGACCTCCCGTGCCCGGTCCTGCGGATCCCGCCGCTGACCAAGAAGTCCTTCGAGGGCGCCCGGATGGGGCTGCTGAGCGGCATCGCCGGCGGCCTGCTCGAGGCGTACGACGCCGCGATCTTCTGCGACGTCGACGAGTTCATCGTCGCCGACCCGAAGGTCCACGAGTCGCTGCGCCACTTCGCCGCCGCCCGGCCCGGCCGGCGGGCCGTCGGCGTGATGGGCCTCAACCTCGTGCACGACGTCGCGCAGGAGCCGGCCCTCGTCGACGGTGAGCCGATCCTCGGCCAGCGCCGCCTCGCGAAGTTCCTGCCGCTGATGTGCAAGCCGTCGCTCAAGTGGGACCCGGCCGCCTGGGCGCTCGCCTCGCACGGCATCCGGTGCCCGTTCGAGGTCGACCCCGAGCTGTTCATGTTCCACATGAAGTTCGCCGACCGCGACCACCTCCAGGCCGTGGCCGACCACCGGCACCAGATGTTCCGCTCCGACGGCCGGGCCGCGAAGACGAGCTGGGAGCGCAGCGGCGGCGACATGGTCGACCTGCTCGACGAGATCACCACTGACATCGACCACGACGCGATCCGCCCGTTCGGGCCGCCGCTGAAGAAGCTGGCGACGATCGTCGAGCAGAGCGCGCCCGACGTGTGGCGCGCGGTCGGCGGCGGACAGGTGCAGGCGATGCGCAACCGCCCGTTCGTGCGCATCCCGGACCGGTTCCTCGGCCGGGTGTGAGCAGCACCATGAGCGGTCTCGTGCTCACCGGGGTCCGGGTCGACGACGACGGGCTGAGGTTCGCGGCCGCGCAGGACGTGCTGTGCAACGTCTCCTTCGACGGTCGTCGCATCTGGTCCTTCTGGTCCCTGCGCGACAGCGTCGCCGCCGAGGGCGCCCGCTTCATCGCCTGGCCCGAGCGCCTCACCCTCCACCTCGAGGGCCTCACCCGGCTGGGGGTCTCCCTCGGTGACGGGACCGTCGCGTTCGAGGAGGAGGTCCGGTTCGGCAGCGAGGATCGTCGCCTGACCGTGGTCGGCCGCGACGGCGCGCCGCTGGGGATCGACATGTACGGCAAGCTCGTCAAGACCTTCGAGACCAAGGAGGCCGGGGAGCTCACGCCGCTCCTCGACGCGCTCGACACCGTGCTCGGGCTGCTGCGCGCGGAGGGGCTCGAGGCGTTCCCGGCCTACGGGACGCTGCTCGGCGCCGTACGCGAGGGGACGTTCCTCGGCCACGACAACGACGCCGACGTGGGCTACGTCAGCCGCCACACGCACCCGATCGACGTGATCCGCGAGTCCCACCGGGTGCAACGGGCCGTCGAGCGGCAGGGCTACGCGACGAGCCGGCACAGCGGGGGAGCGTTCAAGATCGACGTGCCCGACGCCGACGGCTCGGTCCGTGGCCTCGACGTGTTCGGGGGCTTCTTCACCGAGGGACACCTCGCCCTCCTGGGCGAGATCTGGGCGCCGTACGAGCGCGAGTGGATCTTCCCGCTCGGGACGGTGACGCTCGACGGACGTGAGTTCCCCGCGCCCGCCGACCCCGAGCGGCTGCTGGCCGTGACCTACGGGCCCGGCTGGCGCGTCCCCGACCCGGCCTTCCGCTACGAGAAGGACCCGGACGTGCAGCGCCGCTTCGACGAGTGGTTCCGCGGCACCCGGCTGCACCGTGCCGCCTGGGACCACCGCTACGGCCTGGCGCGGCTGCTGCCGCCGTACCAACCACCCCACGACATCGCCCGCCACCTCCACGAGCGCGAGGAGGAGGGCACCTGGGTGATCGACATCGGCTGCGGCCGCGGGCGCGACGTGCGCTGGCTGGCCAAGCAGGGGCGTCCCGCGATCGGGCTCGACTACTCCGGCGTCGCCATGCAGTTCATCGCCGCCAAGGCCGCCGAGCAGGGGTGGCCCGCCGAGCTGTGCACGATGAACCTGCTCGAGCTGCGCCACGTGCTCGCCTGGGGTGCGCTGCTGCAGGGCAGGTCCGGTCCGCGGACCGTGCTCGCGCGGCACCTGATCGACTCGACCTCGCCCTACGGCGTCGACAACTTCTGGCGGTTCGTCACGATGGTGCTCCAGCCGGGCGAGCGGGTGCACCTCGAGTTCCTGACCGAGGCGATCGAGGATCCCGAGGGCCGCCCGTCGCTGGTGCGGCCGCTCGAGCGCGGCGACGTCATCGACGACATCGAGGCGCGCGGCTTCGAGGTGACGGGGATGGTCGACCTCGTGGGCCAGGCCATCGACTACGGGTACGGCGAAGAGATGTCCGACGGGAAGCAGTGGCGGTCGTGCCGCCTGGAGGTGGAGTGGCGATGAGGATGTCCAGGAAGGACCTGACGGGGCGCGTCGAGGACCTCGAGGCGCAGGTGGCGGCGCTGACCGCCCGCGTCGAGGAGGCGGCGGTGCTCAACCAGCGCTTCGCCGAGCTGCTCGACGTCGTGACCGAGCTGCTGCCGGCCGCCGACACGGAGAAGGTCGAGCGGTACGTCGACGAGCTGGGGTCATGACCCGGCGGGCCTTCGTCCACATCGGGCTGCCCAAGACCGGGACGTCCTACCTCCAGGCCATCGCCTGGCCCGGACGGGACCGGTTGCGCGCGGCTGGCCTGCTGCTGCCGGGAGCCCGCAAGAGCGACCACCTGTTCGCATCGATGGTCGTGCGCGACGACCCCGGCGTCGCGCGGCGTGGCCCCGAGGCGCCGGGGGCCTGGGACCGGGTGCTGGCCGACGTCGCGGGGTTCGACGGCGACGCGCTGATCAGCCACGAGTTCTTCTGCGCGGCGTCGGCCGAGCAGGCGGAGCGGATGGTCTCGCAGCTGTCGGCCGTGACCGAGGAGGTGCACGTGGTCCTCACCACCCGCGAGCCGCTCGGGCTGTTCACGAGCAGCTGGCAGGAGTCGCTGAAGAACAAGGCCACCACCCGGCTGGCCGACTACGGACGCAGCGAGAGCGACGACCCGCGGGCCGTGTGGGACTGGCGCTCGCTCGACCTCGGCCTGGTGCTCGACCGCTGGTCGCCGGCCGTGCCGCCCGAGCGGCTGCACATCCTCGCGCCCGCGCCGCCCGGCGTGCCACGCACCGACCTCTGGGACCGCTTCTGCGGCGTGCTCGGCATCGCGCCCGACACGTGCGACGCCTCGCAGGGCTTCGCCAACTCCTCGATGGGTGTCGCCGAGGCCGAGACGCTGCGACGGATCAACGAGCGGCTCACGGGGTTCAACACCGGCCGCTCGCGCGGGGTGTGGCTGCGGTCCTTCCTGGCCGACGAACGGCTCGTGCCGCGCCGGGGCGAGCCGTTCTGGCCCGCGGACGACCAGGTCGAGGACGCCCGCCGTCGCGGCGTGCGGGCCGTGGAGAAGATCCGCGCAGCGGCGTACGACGTGGTGGGTGACGTGGACCTCCTGCTGGTCCCCGACGAGCTGCCCGAGCGGCGCCACCCCGACTCGGTGACCGACGCGGAGGTGGCCGACGTGGCCCTCGACCTGGTCGCGACCCTGATGGGCGACCTCCAGGCCCGCAGCGAGGGCGAACGACCGGGGCCGGGCGCGCCCGCGCCGGGACGCCTCGCACGGCTGCGCAGGACCCTCCGCCGCGTGTGACCTGTGTCATCGCGGACGGCGGTTACCGGCCGGTCCGACGCGCCTACACTCCGCGGAGGACGTAGCACCACCAGACGCAGCCGAGTGAAGGGACGCCCCATGGGTCGCCTGTGCCAGACCGACGGACTGACCGAGGACCAGAGCGAGATCCTGAAGGCGGTGCGGCAGTTCGTGGACGAGAAGATCATCCCGGTCGCCCAGGAGCTGGAGCATGCGGACGAGTACCCGACCGAGATCATCGAGGGGCTCAAGGAGCTCGGGGTGTTCGGGCTCACGATCCCCGAGGAGTTCGGCGGTCTGGGCGAGTCGATCCTGACGTATGCGCTGGTGGTCGAGGAGATCGCGCGGGGCTGGATGAGCGTCTCGGGCGTCATCAACACCCACTTCATCGTGGCGTACCTGTTGATGCAGCACGGCACGGACGAGCAGAAGCAGAAGTACCTGCCCGCGATGGCGGCCGGTGAGGTCCGGGGCGCGTTCTCGATGTCGGAGCCCGGTCTGGGCTCGGACGTGTCGGCGATCTCCACCAAGGCCACGAAGCAGGATGACGGGTCGTACTCGATCACGGGCCAGAAGATGTGGCTGACCAACGGCGGCACCTCGACGCTGGTGGCGCTGTTGACGAAGACCGACGAGGGCGCCGACTCGGTGTACAAGAACATGACGACGTTCCTGGTGGAGAAGGAGCCCGGGTTCGGTGAGACAGCGCAGGGTGTCACCGTGCCGGGCAAGCTGGACAAGATGGGCTACAAGGGGGTCGAGACCACCGAGCTGATCCTCGAGGACCACCACATCTCCGCCGACCAGGTCCTGGGTGGTGAGCCCGGCAAGGGGTTCTTCCAGATGATGGACGGCGTCGAGGTCGGCCGCGTCAACGTCGCGGCCCGGGCGTGCGGGCTGGCGTGGCGTGGCTTCGAGCTCGGGGTGGCGTACGCGCAGACGCGGCACACGTTCGGGAAGCCGATCGCGGAGCACCAGGCGGTGCTGTTCCGGCTGGCCGACATGGCGACCAAGGTGGAGACGATCCACACGATGATGGTCCGTGCCGCGCGGATCAAGGACGGCGGTGGTCGCGTCGACGTGGAGGCCGGGATGGCGAAGATGCTGGCCTCGGAGATGGCGAACGAGGTGGTGGAGGACTCGTTCCGCATCCACGGCGGCTACGGCTACTCCAAGGAGTACGAGATCGAGCGACTGATGCGCGAGGTGAAGTTCATGCTCATCGGTGAGGGGACCTCCGACATCCAGAAGATGATCATCGGCCGCAGCCTCCTCAAGGACTACAAGCTCAAGTCCTAGGCTGGCCCGCATGTCGCCCCGCCTCGTGCTCCACGTCGGAGCCATGAAGTCGGGCACCTCGTTCATCCAGTCGCGGCTGTTCGCCAACAAGGCGATGCTCCTCGCCGAGCGCGAGATCCTCGTGCCGGGCATGAACTGGCTCTCGCAGGTGATGGCGGCCCGTGACGTCCTCGGCTCGGGCGAGGAGCAGTGGGCCAAGATGGCCGGCAAGGTGCAGGCGCACCCCGGGACGTCGGTCATCTCGATGGAGTACCTCGGTCCGGTCCGGCCGGTCGTCGCACGGCGGGTCGTCTCCTCCTTCCCCGAGCACGAGGTCGAGGTCGTCGTCACGGCCCGCGACCTCAACCGGTCGATCGCCGCGATGTGGCAGGAGACGGTCCAGAACGGGCGCACCTGGACCTTCGCCGACTACCTCGAGGGGATCGAGGCGTGGCGCCCGGGGCACCGCGACGACTCCGCCACGGCACCCGAGTCGGGTCGCACCTTCTGGCGCCAGCAGAACCTCGCGCGGATCGCCCGGACGTGGGGCGAGCTCGCCCCCGTCTCGATCGTGACCGTCCCGCCGCCGGGTGCGCCGCGCGAGCTGCTGTGGGAGCGCTTCTGCTCGGTCCTCGGCACGCCGCCGGGAGGATTCGCACCGGCCCGCATGGACAACGAGTCGGTCGGGGCGGCCTCGACCCTGGTCATCCGACGGCTCAACGAGCTGCTCAACGACGAGGGGCTGGTCTTCCCCGAGGGCACGGACGTGCGCAAGGGCCTCCTCGCCAAGCAGGTGCTGGCCGCCCGGAAGTCCTCCGAGCCAGCGATCGGCCTGCCGGTCGCTGGCTGGGTGCGCGACCACGCAGCCCAGATGGTCGCCGCCCTCACCGAGGCCGGCGTCTCCCTGGTCGGCTCCTGGGACGACCTGACCCCCGTCGACGTGCCCGGTGTCGACCCCGCGTCCGTCGACGACGGCCTCGTCCTCGACGCCGCCCTGGCCGGTCTCGCCGGCGTGCTGGCCGCCCAGATCAGGACGCCGGAGCCGTCGTGAGCTTCGACGCCCGGTTCTTCTACGACGACTACCCCCGCATCGAGGAGGCCTTCGGCGAGCTCGTCGACCGGTCGCTCGACCCACGCGGGCCGAGCATGCTGCTCCAGGTCGTGCGCGAGCTGGACCTGCCGCCCGACTCCGTCGCCCTCGACGTGGGGTGCGGCGAGGGTGCCCACTCGTTCCGGCTCGCCACCCACTTCGGGTTCGAGGTGCTCGGCGTCGACCCGGTGCAGCGCCACCTCGACCTCGCCCGCGAGGCTCGGCGCGACGAGCCCGAGGAGATCGCCTCCCGGGTCTCGTTCGGCCGGGGGAGTGCGGAGCGCCTGCCAGTCGCCGACTCGTCCGCCGACCTGGTGTGGTGTCGCGACGTGCTCGTGCACGTGGCTGACCTCGACGCGGCGTACGCCGAGATGGCGCGCGTGCTCCGACCGGGTGGCCGGGCCGTGGTCTACCAGTTCGTGGCGACCCCGCTGATGTCGGACGCCGAGGCGGCGTGGCTGTTCCCCGTGATGGGTGTCGTGCCGTCCTCGATGTCACCCGAGGCCACCGACTCGGCCGTCGCGGGTGCCGGTCTCGTCGTCGACGCCGACCTCGAGCTCGGGTCCGAGTGGGGCGAGCACGCCGAGGAGGAGTCGGGCCAGGGCGGCCGGGCGCTGCTACGCGTCGCGCGGTTGCAGCGGGACCCGGAGCGCTACCGCGCGGCGTTCGGCGATGCGGCGTACGACGTCATGCTCGGTGACTCGCTGTGGCACGTCCACCGGATGCTCGGCAAGCTGTCTGGGCGGATCCTGGTCCTCAGCCGCCCATAGCTCGACCCTGACCGGGCGATCGCGCGTTGACCCCCACGGCGGACGTCGCGGCGTTCGGGCGGGCCTACGCGCTGTTACCCGGGTCGAGCAACAAGCATTAATGACCAAGTGGGTAAGGGCTTGTGCACATCCCTTTGATCCGGTGACCTGGGTCCGATGCACTTATCACAGCCGAGGCGTGGAGTTCTCGACATCTTCGCGGGACGGGAGGTACTTGAAATCATCGACGGAACTGGTGGCATCTTGGCCGGGATCGCCGCCATCATCAGCGCGTTCCTGCTCGGCTCCCCCTCCCTGGCGAAGTCGTTCGTGACGGTCACCGACCAGATCGACCGACGTTCATCGCGGAAGCGTCGTCTGCTCGCCCACGACTGGCACGAGGACGAGGAGGTCCGGCCACACCTCAACGCGGCGAAAGACCCGCCCGAGAAGGACGTTCCACTCGCCGGGTGACACGGCTCCGACCTCGAGGTGATCGAAATCGTCCGTGTTGATCGGCGCCCCGCTGCGGACCTCTTCGCGCGCATCACGGAACTCGTTCTCGATCCCCACCCGCTCATCCTGGAGGCCGGACTGCACCGCATGAACCGCGTCGACGTCGAGCAGACCCGAGGCTTACCCCTCGACCGCCCGCGTCAGACCTGTCTGGACCCTCTCTGGACGCGCCTCCAAGTCGAGGCCGACGTTCTCGGCGCCGGCGTCCGTGATGTCACGCTCAGGGAAGCCCGCGATCTGCACGCCGAGCCACAGCGGGACCCTCTGCTTCGGCCACGCGTTGCGCAGCCGCACGTCCGAATACGACCTGCTGCACGGACGGGGGTTCCAGTTCGTTAAAGGTACCGATCGGTCAGGTGACCTGACCGCCGACCGACCTGCTGGGCGTGCACGTGCCTGTGGCCCCGCAGGTCGGCTGCTCTGCGGGGTGCGGGGCGGTGTGGCTATTGGTCGGGCGGGTGGCCGGACGCAGCGATGGGTCGGGACCCGGTGTGATCGCGGAGGTACTGATGGCCATGAGGGCTGGTCCACACGAACGCGCCGGGAGCGGTCACCTCGTACCGCCAGCGGCCGTGGGTCTTGAGGCGGTGGTGGCGGCGGCAGAGCGCGGCGAGGTTGTCGGTGGCCGTCGGGCCGCGCTGGGCTTGGTCGGGTCCGACGTCGTGGTCGTAGGGGATGACGTGGTCGAGGTCGCAGCCGCGGGCGTTGCGGCCGCACCAGGGGAACACGCAGGTCCGGTCCCGGGCGATGACGTGCTCGCGCATCGTCGGGGTCGGGGTGTAGCCGGTGGTCTCGAGGCGTTGGTGGAGGTCGAGCACGGGCCGGACGGTGATCTGGACGTCGGGGCGTCCGCACCAGATGCGGACCTGCTCGGCGGTGAGCACCCGTCCGCCGGCCTGCTCGACGAACCCCGTCAGCCCACTCGCTGGGTGTCCGGTGATGGCGTCGGTGATGGCGTCGGTGATGGCGTGGGCGGGGAGGTGGGCGTGGAGCACGATCTGCGTGGTCGCGGGCACGGGGGTGGTGGGAGCGGGGTCGGTGTCGTAGCCGAGGGCGAGTTGGTGGCGGGCGAGGTCGCCGAGTGCGGTGGCGCGGCGGCCGTCGAGGGTGTCGGTGGACCCGAGCGCGGCGAGTCTGGCGGCGCCGTGGGTGACGGCCTCGGCGAGGCCGAGGGCGTCGGGGATGGTGAGGTCGGCCTCGAGGTGCATGGTGCCGTCGAAGGACACCTGGTCGGTGGTGAAGGTGACGTGGCGGGAGTCAGCGGCCGCGGCCAGGTCGGCCGCGCGTTGGTCGGGCATGTGCCGGGCGCGGGCGTGGTCGATCAGCCGGGTCAGCTGGGTGGGGGTGAGGCGGTTGGCGCACCAGGCGGTCTGCTCGTCGACGTACGCGGCGGCGGCGGGGGTGAGGTCGATGGTGGTCTGCGCGACCCGTCGGGCGCGCCACGGGGTGATGTCCCCGGCCAGGACTCCGGCCCAAGGTGGGGGAGGCGGTGGCGGAGCTCGATGACGTCGGTCAGCCAGGACCCGATGGCGTCGCAGGTCTGGCCGAGGATGGTGGCGAGGTCGGGGATGGTGAACTCGTCGATCGCCGGTGACCCTTCCCCGGCGAGGGTCTTCGGCGACTGGAAGCAGGCACCCGCATCGCCCGGGTCGAGGACCGGGTGCAGGTCCACCCAGTGCACAGCCAACCGCATCGACCGGACCTCGGAGGCGGCACGCAGGTCCTGCTCCTCACGCAGCGCAGCGAGCACCCCGGCCGGGGTGTCCGGCAGGGTCTCGGCGCGGGTGCGGGTCGGTGTCGCCATACAAGAATCCAAGCAGGGACCACCGACAATCACGCCCCTGAATCAGGGTGATCCGGACGGCTGTGGAGAAGTAGTTTCGAGCGGCTGTGTGCTGCACGAGATCGGGGTTTCGAGGCTCGCTGCGCTCGCACCTCAACCACCGAGACGGGCCCATCGCTGCGCTCGCACGTCGACCACCGAGACGGGCCCATCGCTGCGCGCGCACCTCGACCACCGAGACGGGCCCATGGCTGCGCTCGCACCTCGAGCACCGACAAACCAGCGGGACGACCTGGCCGAGCGCGGATGCGGCCGTTGGACCCGCGACCCGGACGTCTAATCCCCTCGACCCCGGGTTGACCCGGCTGGCAGGGTGGAGGCCTGACCTACTCAGGAGGATGCGCTCATGTCGAACGACGACCTCAAGGCCAAGATGCGCGAGGCGCTGGACAAGAAGAACACCAAGGAGAAGGGCGTCCACCAGGACGGCCCGGTCCACGAGAAGGCGCACGGCGCCGAGGTGGAGGGCGGCGCCGCTCCCAAGGTGCACCGGCGCAAGGCCGGTGGCGGCGGCAGCTGAGCCAGCCGTGAGAAGGACCACGTGAGCACCCGCGCCCAGCAGGGCGCGGGTGCGGCACGATGTGGGCCGTGACGAAAACCAACGCGGGCAACTTCTTCGAGGACTTCACCGTCGGTCAGGTGATCGAGCACGCCACGCCGCGCACGATCACCGAGGGCGACCGCGCGCTCTACCAGTCGCTCTACCCCAGCCGGTTCGCGCTCCCGAGCAGCGCCGAGTTCGCCCGGCAGGTCGGCCTCGACGTGCACCCGGTCGAGGAGCTGGTCGGCTTCCACATCGCCTTCGGCAAGACCGTCCCGGACGTCTCGCTCAACGCGGTCGCCAATCTCGGCTACGCCGAGTGCCGCTTCCACCGCCCGCTCGCGCCCGGCGACACCCTGCGCACGAGCAGCGAGGTCATCGGCCTCAAGGAGAACTCCAACGGCAAGACCGGCGTGGTGTACGTCCGGTCCACCGCGACCAACCAGCGCGGCGAGGTCGCGATCGACTGGTGCCGCTGGGTGATGGTCCACAAGCGCGACGCCGACTCCCCGGCGCCGGACCCGGTTGTGCCCGACCTGAGGATCGTCGTCCCCGCCGAGGACCTGGTCGTGCCGGCCGGGCTCGACTTCACCGACTACGACTTCGTCGCGGCCGGCGAGCCGCACCGCTTCGGTGACTACGAGGTGGGCGAGCGGATCGACCACGTCGACGGTGTCACCCTCACCGACCCCGAGCACGTGCTCGCCACCCGCCTGTGGCAGAACACCGCCAAGGTGCACTTCAACACCCAGGCCCGCCCCGACGGCAATCGGCTCATCTACGGCGGCCACGTCATCTCGATGGCGCGTGCGCTGTCGTTCAACGGCCTGGCCAACGCCCAGCTCATCGCGGCGATCAACGCGGGTGCGCACGTCGGCCCGGCCTACGCCGACCGGACCATCTACGCCTGGTCGGAGGTGCTCGACAAGGCGGAGACCGGGGCGCCCGGGGTCGGTGCCCTGCGCCTGCGCCTGGTCGCGACGCGTGGTCGCGACGAGTCGATGACCCTGCGCGACGAGGACGGGAAGTACCGCGACGGCGTGCTGCTCGACCTCGACTACTGGGCGCTGATCCCGGTCTGATCCGGCGCCGGCGCGAAGGCGCGCGCGAGCGGGAGCAGCAGCAGCACCAGCACCATGGGTACGGCGAAGCCCACCCGCAACGAGCCCGCGCCGGCCAGGCCCGTGAGCACCGAGCCGAGCAGCGCACCGACGTAGTTGAACTGGTTGAACCGGGCGATCACCGCGTCGACCCGCGCCTGACGGGCCGCACCGGTTAGCCCGGAGCCGCCGGCGAGCACCGCGGCGGCCGAGTAGCTCAACGGGGCGATCACGGCGACGCCCAGCCCGAGGACGGTGAAGCCGAGGACGGCCACCGGCCATGACGGTGCCAGGACGATGATCCCGAGCGCGACGAACGCCACCACCGCGCCGTACCGCAGCACCGGCACGGGCCCGAGGCGCGCCACCAGCCGGTCGCCCGTCAGGCGCATGGCGCCGCTGGCCACGAGGTAGGGGAGGGTGGCCAGCGCGACGAGCCCGGTCGGGGTGTCGAAGGCGTCGTCGAGGTAGGTCGGTCCCCAGGTCGCGGCGGCGGTGTCGACGGTGTAGAAGAGCACGAGCGCCGCGCCGACGAGCAGCAGCGGTCGCCACGCGATGGCCTCCGCGGCCGCCTGTGCGGACGGGTCGATGACACCGTGGTCGCGCCGCAGGAGGGGCCCGAACGCCACCAGCAGGGGCAGCAGCGCGACGACCGCGGCCCACCGGAACGGCAGCGACGCGGTGGCGAGGGTGAGGATGGACCCGACGACCCCGCCGAGCGTCCACATGCCGTGGAAGGAGGGCAGGATCGGGCGGCCGTAGCCGTGCTCGATCGCCACGGCCTGCATGTTGGTCGAGGCGTCCACGACGCCGAGCGCCACGCCGTAGGCCGCCATCCCCGCCACGAACACCGGGAACGCCGGGGCCAGCACGAGCACCGGCACCGCCACCACCATGACCAGGAAGCCGGTGCGCAGCACCACGGCGCTGTCGGTGGACCGCGCGGCCCGCTCGGCCAGCACGGAGCCGACGCCGGCGAGCAGCACCATCATCAGCAGCACCAGCGAGAGGGTGACCTCGCTGAAGTCCCAGCGCTCGCGCACGTCCGGCAGGCGGGTGGTGAGCGAGATGAAGACCAGGCCCTGCGTGAAGAACGCGGCGCCGTCGGCCAGGCGCGCGCGCCGCAGGGTCTCCATGGCCTGATCGTGGCAGCAATCGCGACGGGACGTGCCAGACTCGCTCCATGTCCGCAGACGCGTCGTTCTCCAGCGAGCTGTGGCTCGTCCGCCACGGCGAGACCGAGTGGAGCCGCGACGGCCTCCACACCTCCACGACGGACCTGCCGCTGACCGAGCACGGCATCGAGGTCGCGCACGCGCTGGCGCCCCGGCTCGCCGACACCGACTTCGAGCTGGTCCTGACCAGCCCTCGCCAGCGGGCCCGCAGGACGGCCGAGCTCGTCGGCTTCCCCGACGCCGAGGTCGACGAGGACCTCGTCGAGTGGGCGTACGGCGACTACGAGGGCATCTCCACGGTCGAGATCCGCAAGACGGTGCCCGGATGGACGGTCTGGTCCCACGCGACGCCCAACGGGGAGACCGCCGAGCAGGTCACCGAGCGCCTCGACCGCGTCGTGGCCCGGGCGCGTGCCTGCGAGGGGCGCACCCTCGTCTTCGGCCACGGCCACGCCCTGCGCGCCCTCACCGCCCGCTGGCTGGAACAGCCGGTCGACGAGGGGCGCTACTTCCGCCTCGACACCTCGACGCTGTCCGTCCTCGGCTGGGAGCGCGAGACCCCGGTGCTCCTGCGCTGGAACTCCTGACGCCGGTCTTGACGCGCACGGCGGCCACGTCCACCGTGAGGGCATGCTGCACGCCGGTTGCCCTCGGTGCAGCCTCCCGCTGACGGAGGCCGGCACGACCTGGGCCTGCCCGGAGCACGGTCCGACGCCCCCACTGTGGCGTCCGCAGGAGTCGTCGTACGACGCCTTCGTCCGTCACCTCGAGGAGGCAGCCGACTTCCCGACCTACCTCCCGTGGCCGATGGGTCCGGGATGGCACGTCAGCGACTTCGGGGTCGTCGTGCAGCCCGGGTCGAGCGCCCGGGCGACCATCAGCTGCGTGACCGGCACCAGCACGCTCGACGGGCCGGTCGACGTCATGGTCGTCTCGGAGGAGCCGGGCACCGGCCTCGGTGCGCGGGCGGCCCGGCTCGCCAGCCCCGACCCGCGCGACGTCGGGGAGGGCCCACCGCTGGCGAGGGTCCGCATCGGGCCCGGCCAGGTGCCGCTGTGGGCGGTGTCGACGAGCGAGTCGGACGAGGAGTTCGACCGGACGGTGCTGGTCGGGGAGGCCGCCGGCCGGTGGCTGTGGCTGGTGTTGCGTCCCGCGTCGGCGATGCTGCTGCTGCGCGACGAGTGGATCCTGCGGGACGCCGCCGGCGTGGGCGCTCCCCTGGTCGAGTTGGCGTTCGGTGGCCCGCCGCCGGTGTGGTGAGAGTGGCAGGTCAGCCCGGCAGGTCAGCGCAGCAGGTAGAACCGCCAGAAGCCGAAGTCCTCGATCGGCAGCACCGACACCGACTCGAAGCCGGCGTCGCGGCCGTAGCCCTCGAGTGTCGAGGCGCGCATGACGGTGCCCGTCCCGACGCTGTCCGGTGACGACATCGAGTCGGGCAGGCAGATGAAGAGGCTGAAGCCGTACATGATCCGCTCGAGCTCGTCGCCGTCGGGCGCGAACGCATCGGCCACCGCCTCGTCCATCACCACCATCACGCCACCGGGCTTCAGGGCCCGGCGCGCGGCCGCCAGCACCTCCACGGGGTGCGGCATGTCGTGCACGCACTCGAAGGCGAACGCGACGTCGTAGGCGCCCTCGGCCAGGGTCGCGGCGTCGGCGTGCCGGGAGGTGACCCGGTCGGCGAGCCCCGCCCCGGCGGCGTTGGCGGTGGCCATCCCGACCGACGCCTCGTCGATGTCGACGCCGTCGAGCCTGGCCTCGGGGTAGGCGCGGGCGAGCGCGATCGTGGACCACCCGCCGCCGCAGCCGACGTCGAGGACGCGTGCACCGGGCGTGGCGAGGCGGTCATGGACGTCGGGGACCCCCGCGAGGGCGTCGGCCAGCTGGGCGTCGTACCACGGCCGGTTGGCGTCGGCCTGGCTCTCGCGGGCATCCGCGCCGAGCTGCTCCCAGCTCACTCCGCCGCCCGTCCGGTAGGCGTCGAGCAGGAGGGGGAACGTCGGACCGACGGCTCCGAACATCCGCGCGATCGGCGCGAGGTAGGCCAGGCTCGTCGCGTCGGTGAGCACCTCCGCGTGCGCGTCGTCGATCGAGAAGACCCGCTCCGGTGCCCCGTCGTCGCCGCTGACCTCGAGCAGGCCCGACACGGCCTGCTGCTCCAGCCACTCGCGGGCGTAGCGGGGGTGGGTGCCGGTGCGCCCGGCGAGCTCGGTGGCGGTCGCCGGCCCGTCGTCGGCCAGCGAGCGGTACCACCCGAGCCGGTCACCGAGGTGGATGGCCAGCACGTCCACGAAGCCCAGGAAGGATCCGAGCAGGCGCTCGGCCACGTCGTCCGCAGTTGCCATCTGGGCAGTGTGCTCCGCGATCACGCCCGAGCGCCAGACCCGGCTAGCCTGCACGGGTGCGCATCGACCTCCACACCCACTCGTCGGTCAGCGACGGGACGGACGATCCGCGCACGCTCGTCGGCCACGCTGCGGCCGCCGGGCTGCACGTGCTGGGGCTGACGGACCACGACACCGCCGACGGCTGGGCCGATGCGGCGCAGGCCGCCACCGAGGTCGGCATCACGCTGGTCCGGGGGATGGAGATCAGCACGGCCCTCGGCCGCTCCAGCGTGCACCTGCTGGCCTACCTCCCCGACCCGACCCACCCGCCGCTCGCGGCGGCGCTGGACCGGATCCTCGAGGGCCGCAACTCGCGGGTGCCTGCGATCTGCCAGCGGCTGCGCGAGCTCGGCCTCGACATCACCGAGGACGACGTACGCCGCCGTGCGGCCGACGCCGCGGCCACGGGCCGCCCGCACGTGGCCGACGCCCTGGTCGCGACCGGTGCGGTCGCCAACCGGGACGAGGCGTTCGCCCGCTTCCTCAACCCCGGACGCCCGGCCTACGTCGACCGCTACGCCGTCCCGGTCGCCGAGGCCATCGGGCTGGTCCGCGACGCCGGCGGGGTCAGCGTGGTCGCCCACCCCTGGGGCCGCGGCAAGCGGACCGTGCTCCCCGAGCCGGTGCTGGCGACGCTCCGCGACGCCGGGCTCGCCGGCATCGAGGTCGACCACCAGGACCACGCCCCCGCAGCGCGCGAGGAGCTGCGGTCGATCGCGCGCAACCTCGGCCTGGTCGTGACGGGGTCCAGCGACCACCACGGCGCCGGGAAGGTCGATCACGACCTGGGCTGCAACACGACGGACCCCGAGGAGCTGGAGCGGCTCCTCGACCTCGCCGCGGACTCGGCGGCCGCGAGCGGACGCCCGGCCCCGGGCGTGGTCGCCTGAGCCAGCCAGCGGCCGGCTACTTGCGACCCAGCGACTGGAACCGCTGCAGCACCGTGCTGGGGACGGCCCGCGTCAGCGCCACGATCGTCTTGTACTGCGCTCCGGGGATGGAGTAGGCCCGCCCCTTGTCGAAGTCGGCGAGCGCCGTACGCACGAGGAACTCGGCGTCCAGCCACAGGAACCCGTCGCCCCGCTTGACCGACATCCGCTCGTGGAACTCGGTCTTGGTGAAGCCCGGGCACAGCGCCATGACGGTCACCCCGCGCGGCTTGTACTCGTTGTGCGCCCACTCGCTGAAGCTGTTGACCCACGCCTTGGCGGCGGAGTAGCTGCCGCGGGGGAGGAAGGCCGCGACCG
This sequence comes from Nocardioides currus, assembly GCF_003057875.1. Classification (GTDB taxonomy): domain Bacteria; phylum Actinomycetota; class Actinomycetes; order Propionibacteriales; family Nocardioidaceae; genus Nocardioides; species Nocardioides currus. Next base: position 635,052 of record NZ_PYXZ01000002.1, read on the forward strand.
ACGACACGTTGATGACGCCGCCGCGCCCGCGCTCGGCCATCGGGCCGAGGGCCGCGTGGGTCAGGCGCAGCACCGCCGTGACCAGCACGTCCAACATGGCGTTCTCCTGGTCGACGGTGTTGTCCAGGAACCGCTGCTTGAGCCCGAAGCCCGCGTTGTTGACCAGCAGCTCGATCGGGCGCGCACGGTCGGCCAGCCGGGCCTCGACGGCGGCGCACTGCTCGCGGTCGACCAGGTCGGCGACGAGCACCTCGACCTCCACGGCGTACGCCGCCCGCAGCTCGTCGGCGACGGAGGCCAGCCGGTCGGCGTCGCGGGCGACGAGGACGAGGCCGTGGCCCCGCTGGGCGAGCTGGCGGGCGAATTCGAGTCCGATGCCGGCCGTGGCGCCGGTGACGAGGGCAGAAGTCATGCGCCCAGCCAACAGGTGTCGCCGCCGGGAGGGCAACCGGGTCGGGCATGATGGGAGACGATGACGACGACACTCGCGATCGCCAACCAGAAGGGTGGCGTCGCCAAGACGACCTCGGTGGCCTCGATCGGTGCTGCCCTCGCCGAGCTGGGCCACTCGGTGCTCCTGGTCGACCTCGACCCCCAGGCCTGCCTGACGTTCTCGCTGGGCATCGACCCCGAGGACCTCGACGTCTCGGTCCACCACGTGCTGACCAAGGGACTGGACCCGAGCGAGGTCATCATCGAGACCGAGGACGGGGTCGACCTGATGCCCGCCACGATCGAGCTGGCGCGTGCGGAGGCCGACCTGCTGACCCGCACGGGCCGCGAGCACGTCATCAGGGGCGCGATCGAGGCGTTGGCCGAGGACGGCATCGACTACGACTGGGTGCTGCTCGACTGCCCGCCCTCGCTGGGCGTGCTGACCGTCGCCGCGCTCACCGCCGCCGACGGCGTGCTGGTCCCGCTGCAGTGCGAGACCCTGTCCCACCGCGGCGTGGGCCAGCTGCTCGACACGGTCCACGACGTCCGCCGCTTCACCAACCGCGGGCTCGAGGTCTGGGGCGTGCTGCCGACGTTGTACGACGGCCGCACCAACCACGCCCGCACGGTGCTCGAGACGATCAGCGACACCTACGACCTCGAGGTCGTCGAGCCGCCGATCCCCAAGACGATCAAGTTCGCCGAGGCCCCGGCCGCCGGCCGGTCCATCCTCGCGACCAGCCGCAGCAGCAAGGGCGCCCAGGCCTACCGCGAGGTCGCGGCCAACCTGGTCAAGCGGGCCGCCCGCCCGAAGGCGGCCAAGGCGGGCAAGGGCGGGGCGAAGAAGTCGACCAAGAAGTCGGCGAAGGCCTGATCCCATGAGTCGCCACCGCTCCGCACGCCCGCGCTACGGCCGGATCGTGTTGGCGCTGGCCGCACTCAGCGTCACCGTCTTCTCCGTCCTCGGGGGAGTGGGGATCGTCCCGACCGCGCCGTCCGCGGCCGGCGGTCAGGGACTCGGCGCGACGATCCGGGAGACGGCCGTCGTGGCCGCTGCCGAGTCGGCCGAGGCGGCCGACCCGCCGACGCTGCTGGGGCCCCGTGCTCCGGAGGAGGGCGCCGCGCCCGACCCGGAGGCGCTGCCCGCCGATACCGGCCAGGGCCGGCGCGTGGTGTTCAGCGAGACCGAGCAGCGCGTCTGGCTGGTGCGTGCCGACGGCACCGTGCGCCGTACCTATCTCGTCTCGGGCAGCGTGGTCGACAACCTCCACCCGGGCACCTACGCCGTCTACTCCACCTCCCGGTGGGCGGTCGGCGTGGACGACTCCGGGGTGATGGAGTACTTCGTGCGCTTCGCCCACGGCGAGAACGCCGCGATCGGTTTCCACACCATCCCGACCAAGCTCGGCACCCCGCTCCAGACCCGGGCCCAGCTCGGCACCGCCCAGTCGCACGGGTGCATCCGGCAGGCCACCGCCGACGCGATCGCGCTGTGGAAGTTCGCCCCGGAGGGCACCACCGTCGTCGTGGTCTGAGCCGCTTGTACCACCCACGCCGATTTGGCGACGCGCGGGGGGTCTTGCCATGGTGTCCGGATGGCACACACCCCCAAGGCCTTCGCTGCCGCCTGCGCGCTCGCCGTCAGCCTGTCGCTGACGCCCGTCCTCACCGGCGGTCCGGCGGCCCAGGCAGAGCCGACTCCTGCGCCCGCGCCGAGCACGACCGAGGCTCCTGCGGCGCCCGTCGCGGCCGAGGTGCCGAAGCCCCGCAACGGGTACGGCGTGCGCCTGACCACCTTCAACATCCTCAGCAGCTCCATCGCGCGCGGCGGCATCGACCGTGCGACCCGCGCGGCCCGCTGGGTGCAGGACCAGGGCGCCGATGCGGCCGCCTTCCAGGAGGTCGCCAAGGACCAGCTGCGCCAGATGCAGACCGTGATGCCGCGCTACAGCTTCTTCCCGCGCCGCGGCCTCGGCACCCGCGGGTCGGCCATCCAGATCGCGTGGAACACCAAGACGGTCAAGAAGATGGAGACCGGCTACATCATGCGGCCGTTCCTCGGCTGGGCCCGCCCCATCCCGTACGTCCGCCTGCGTGACCGCGAGACCGGCCGCGGCTTCTGGGTCGTCGCCATCCACAACGCCCCCGGTGGCCAGGAGCACGAGCGCGACGTCTCGACCGCGGCCGAGATCAAGCTGCTCAAGAAGCTGCTCGCCGGGCGCGACCGCCCCGTGTTCGTGATGGGCGACGTCAACGAGCGCTCCGAGTTCTGCGACAAGGTCGCCGCCGCGACGCCGCTGGTCTCCATGAACGGTGGCACCGCGAAGAAGCCCTGCCCCGTCCCGCGCTTCGGCGGCCCGGACTGGATGCTCGGCGCCGGCGCCGAGTTCTCCGACTTCGAGAAGGTCTACAACGGGATCAGCGACCACCCCGCCCTCAGGGCGCGCGCCTGGGTGCCGTCCAAGAACTGACGCAGCCACCCCGTCGGACGCTGAGCGGGATGTCCGACGCCCCGGCCGCCCGGGCAGCCACCTCGTCGGACGTCCCGGCGGACGTCCGACGCTCCGGTCGTTGCGTGGTCCCGGTGGCGGCGGATTGCCGGTCCGCGTCGCCGTACGGCGCGATGTGCCGCCACCGCCGCAGCCGCACGCCTCGCTGACCAGCCACCCCGTCGGACGCTGAGCGGGATGTCCGACGCCCCGGCCGCCCGGGCAGCCACCTCGTCGGACGTCCCGGCGGACGTCCGACGTCCCGTGCCCAGGACGCGCGAAGGCCCGCCCGAGCAGAGCTCGGGCGGGCCTTCGTGGTCGGTGCTGGAGCCTCAGGACTCGCTGGTGGTCGCGGCCGTGGCGCCGCCACCGGAGCGGGTGCGCCGGCGGTTGCGGTTGCGACTGCTGCCCGCAGGCTTGTCGCCGGAGGGGGCGGTGTTCTCGGCGCCACCCTCGCTGACCGGGGCGCCGCCGCGGGTGCGGCTGCGGCTCCGGTTGCGGTTGCGCGCGGGGCGGTCGCCGGACGGAGCGGACCCACGCTCGCCGCGGTCCTCGCGCGGCTTGCGCTCGACCGGGGCGGGGTCGACGATGCGGCCCTTGGTCCCGGTCGGGATGCCCTGGTCGTGGAAGAGGTGCTCGGAGGTCGAGTAGGTCTCCAGCGGCTCGGGGAAGGGCAGGTCGAGCGCCTTGTTGATCATCTTCCAGCGGGCGACGTCGGCCCAGTCGACCAGCGTGATCGCCGTACCGGAAGCGCCGGCGCGCCCCGTGCGACCGATGCGGTGGACGTAGGTCTTGTCGTCCTCGGGGCAGGTGTAGTTGACGACGTGGGAGACGCCGCGCACGTCGATGCCGCGGGCCGCGACGTCGGTGCACACCAGCACCTTGAGCTTGTCCTCGCGGAACTTCGCGAGCGCCTTCTCACGGGCGACCTGCGCCATGTCGCCGTGCAGGGGAGCCGCGGCGAACCCGCGCTCGGCGAGGTCGTCGGCGATCCGCTGCGCCTGGCGCTTGGTGCGGGTGAAGACGATCATCTTCTCGGCGTCGTCGGCCTGCAGGACCCGACCGATGATCTCGGGCTTGTCGAGGTCGTGCGCGAGGTAGATGAACTGCGCCGTCGCGGGGACGGTGGCGTTCTCGTACGACGACTCGGCGCGGATGTTCATCGGGTGGCGCATGTGGGTGCGCGCGAGGGCGACGATCGCGGCCGGCATCGTGGCCGAGAACAGCATCGTCTGCCGCGTCTCGGGGGTCAGGCTCAGGAGCCGCTCCACGTCGGGCAGGAAGCCCAGGTCGAGCATCTCGTCGGCTTCGTCGAGCACGAGCGCGTGCACGTGCGAGAGGTCGAGGGCCTTGCGGTTGGCCAGGTCGATGAGGCGCCCGGGCGTCCCGACGACGACGTCCACGCCGGACTCGAGGGCGTCGAGCTGCCCGTCGTAGCCGACGCCGCCGTAGACCGTCAGGACGCGCAGCCCGAGGTCCTTGCTGGCCAGGGTCAGGTCGCTGGAGACCTGGAGCGCGAGCTCGCGGGTCGGGGCGACGATCAGGGCCTGCGGCTTGCCCTGCGGCATGTCGGCGTAGGCCGGGTCGTCCTGGGCGACGCTGCGCTGGAGCACCGGGATGCCGAAGGCGAGCGTCTTGCCGGTGCCCGTGCGGGCCTGGCCGATCAGGTCGGTTCCCATCAGGGCGACCGAGAGGGTCATCTCCTGGATGGCGAAGGGGGTGGTGATGCCGGCGCGCTCGAGGGCGTCGCAGATCCCGGGGAGCACCCCGAGTTCACGGAACGTGGTCACGTCTATTCGCTTTCTTGTGTCTTCGTTGAGTCGTCGTCGTGCGGCGGACTCGGAAGAGAAAGCCAGCCGCGCACATGCGTCGAGGTCGCCGGGAGATGTGCACTGGGATGTTCACGCACTCAGGCCCTCGATGGCTCGAGTCTATCGCCTAGGGTTCAGCCATGTCTGAATCGCCGGCGTCCACGCCCGAGCCCGGGGGCGAGCAGCCGCCCCAGGACCCCGCCTACACCGCCGCCGTGATCGACCTCCTGGGCGCCATCGCGTACGGCGAGCTGACGGCGTTCGAGCGCCTCGCGGAGGATGCGAAGCTGGCCCCGACGCTGGAGGACAAGGTCGCGATCGGCTCGATGGCGGCCGCCGAGTTCGGCCACCTCGAGCTGCTCATCACCCGACTGCGCGAGCTCGGCGGCGACCCGTACGCCGCGATGGACGCCTTCCGCGTCGGGTTCGACGACTTCCACGCCCACACGCGGCCGGCCGACTGGTACGAGGGACTGATCAAGGCCTACGTGGGCGAGGGCATCGCGGCCGACTTCTACCGCGAGATCGCGGCCTACCTCGACCCGGCGACCCGCGACCTGATCATCTCCTCGCTCGAGGACGCCGGGCAGTCGGCCTTCGTCGTCGACCGGGTGCGCGCCGGCATCGCGCAGGACCACCGCCTCGGTGGCCGGCTGGCCCTGTGGGGCCGCCGGCTGATGGGGGAGGCCCTGACCCAGGCCCAGCGGGTCGCGGCCGAGCGCGACGCCCTCACCGCCCTGCTGGCCGGTGGGGTGGACCGCCCCGGTCTCGACCTCGCGGCGTTGGGTCGGATGTTCACCCGCCTGACGGAGAACCACGCGCAGCGGATGGCCGACCTCGGTCTCGACGCCTGAGCGACCGACACCCGAGCACAGACGAAGGGCCCCGCACCGTGAGGTGCGGGGCCCTCCGCGTCGAGTCCGTCAGACGCGGGACTTGTTGCGACCGGTGACGGTCGACGCGACGACGACCAGGATGGCCGCGACCGCGATCTGCCACAGGTGGCGCCACCAGTCGATGCCCTTGCTGGTGTCGTACATGTCGCCGCCGGGGTTGTTGTCGGCGACGCCGAAGATGGCGTAGTAGATGTAGCTGCCCACGAACGCGCCCACGATGCCGCACACGATGGTCAGCCAGACGGGGATGTTGTCGCGATCGCCCGGTGCGACCGCCTTGCCCAAGAAGCCGATGATGATTCCGACGACCAGGGTGACGATGATGGTTCCGAGCATCTGATGTTTCCTCTCAGGAGCCGCGTCGAACGACGCGGTGCGACGAACGAGTCGACGCTTCCTCCATCATGGGCCGCTGCGGAGGCGCGATCAACGACCACCACCCCTGCGGGCGGGTGGGTGTGTCGTCAGCGGAAGCCGACGGCGCTGTGGCTCCCCGTGCCGATCTCGACGTACGCGATCTTCTCGGCAGGCACGGCGAAGCGCCGGCCCTTCGTGTCGGCGAACGTCAGCAGGCCGCCGGACGAGACGGCCTCGCTGACCTGCGCCTCGAAGTCCTCGGGGCTGGTGTCGGTCTCCACGACCAGCTCGCGTGGGGCGTGCTGGACGCCGATCTTGACCTCCATGGTCGAACTCCTTCGTCGATGTGTCGTCTAGTTGTCGTCGGTCTTCGGGTAACCCCGGATCCCGCGCCACGCCAGGCCGGCGACCAGGTTGGCCGCGTCCTTCAAGGGGATCGCGCCGCTGCTCTCGCCGGCCTCGCCGAGCCAGAACCGCGCGCTCACCTGCGCCATTCCCACCAGCGACACCGCGAGCAGCCGTGAGGCCTCGTCGGGCAGGCCGGTGTCGTCGTGGATGACCTCGGTGATCATCGCCGCGCACTCGGTGGTGACGCGGTCGACGTGCTCGCGCACGGCCGGCTCGCTGGTGAGGTCGGACTCGAAGACCAGCCGGAAGGCGCCGGTCTCCGCGGCGACGTAGTCGAAGAACGCCTGCATCGCCGCCTGCACCCGGAGCTTGTTGTCCGTCGTGGACGCCAGCGCCTGTCGACAGTTGTCGATGATGTTGTCGCAGGAGGCGTCGAGCAGCGCGAGGTAGAGGTCGAGCTTGCCGGGGAAGTGCTGGTAGAGCACCGGCTTGGAGACGCCGGCACGATCGGCGATGTCGTCCATCGCGGCGGCGTGGTAGCCGTGGGCCACGAAGACCTCGAGGGCCGACTCCATCAGCTGGGCGCGGCGCTCCCGGCGCGGCATCCGGCCGCCACGGGGGCGTGGCCCACTGGAGTCGAAGCGATCAACGCTCACGTGTCTGTTCCTCCCGGCATCTCACTGGGTTGGCAGCCTACTCGCAGGTATCCGACGTACCGACGCCTCGCTCGTCCGGATGTCGGGATGTGGCGGGTCGGTGTTCCCCGCGCGGGGAACATGGATGGCGTCGGAGGTGTTGCGCCGAGCGACCCCCGTCCCTGAGTCCCAACCCGAGGAGTACGCCGTGTCGTTCGCCCCGATCGTCGAGCCAGCCGCCGAGCTCACCATCGACGAGGTGCGGCGCTACAGCCGCCACCTGATCATCCCGGACGTCGGCATGACGGGCCAGAAGCGGCTCAAGAACGCCAAGGTGCTCGTCATCGGCGCGGGCGGCCTCGGCTCGCCCGCCCTGCTCTACCTCGCGGCCGCCGGCGTCGGCACGCTCGGCATCGCCGAGTTCGACACCGTCGACGAGTCCAACCTCCAGCGCCAGGTCATCCACGGCGTGAGCGACATCGACAAGCCGAAGGGCCAGTCGGCGAAGGAGTCGATCGCGGAGATCAACCCGTACGTCGAGGTGGTGCTGCACCCCGAGCGCCTGGACAACGACAACGTGTTCGACGTCTTCCGCGGCTATGACCTGATCGTCGACGGCACCGACAACTTCGCGACCCGCTACATGGTCAACGACGCGGCGTACTTCCTCGGCATCCCCTACGTCTGGGGCTCGATCTACCGCTTCGACGGCCAGGCCTCGGTCTTCGCGCCGATGCTCGGCGACGACCTGCCGTGCTACCGCTGCCTCTACCCCGAGCCCCCGCCGCCCGGCATGGTGCCGAGCTGCGCCGAGGGCGGCGTCCTGGGCGTGCTCTGCGCGGCCATCGGCTCCATCCAGGTCAACGAGGCGATCAAGCTGCTCGCCGGCATCGGCGAGCCGATCGCCGGCCGGCTGATGATCTACGACGCACTCGAGATGGAGTACCGCAAGCTCAAGGTGCGCAAGGACCCCAACTGCGCGCTGTGCGGGGAGAACGCCACCGTCACCGAGCTGATCGACTACGACGCGTTCTGCGGCGCCGTGTCGGACGAGGCCGCCGAGGCGGCCGCCGGCTCGACGATCTCCGTGACGCAGCTCGAGCACATGCTCAAGGAGCGCGACAACGGCGAGCGCGACTTCGTGCTGGTCGACGTGCGCGAGCCCAACGAGGCGGAGATCAACCACATCCCGGGCGCGATCTTGATCCCGAAGGGCGAGTTCCTCAACGGCAACGCGCTCTCGCAGCTGCCGAGCGACAAGCAGATCGTCATGCACTGCAAGTCCGGCGTGCGATCGGCCGAGACGCTCGCGATCGTCAAGGGCGCGGGCTACTCCGACGCCGTGCACGTCGGCGGCGGCGTCGTGGCCTGGGTCAGCCAGATCGACCCCAGCCAGCCGACGTACTGACGCACCCCCACCCCGGAACGCGCGGGTGGCCCGACAGGGCTACCCGCGCGTAACCCGTGTGGGCCACGTCTCGTTGGGCCTGCATGCGAACCTCAACGAGACTCCCTGCCATCGCCGCCAGCCTCGTCCTCGCGGGCGCCCTGGCCACCACCACCGGTGCCGCCTCGGCGACGTCGCCCGCTGCCGTCGCAACGGCGTGGGCCCCGGCCGCCTCGGCCACGATCACGCCCGGCGTGCAGACCAACACCGCCGGCTCCGGCCAGTGCACGGCCAACTTCGTGCTCACCGACGCCGCCGGCTCGGTCTACGTCGGCCAGGCCGCCCACTGCTCGGGCACCGGTGAGGCGACCGACACCGACGGCTGCCAGGCCGCCCCGCTGCCGCTCGGCACGCGGGTGACCTTCAACCGCCAGGGCAGCGTCCTGACGCCGGGCACGCAGGTCGGGGCCGGCACGCTGGCCTACAGCTCGTGGAACACCATGCAGGCTCGCGGGGAGACCGACGCCAACACGTGCGCCTACAACGACTTCGCGCTGGTCAAGGTCGACGCCGCCGACGTCTCCAAGGTCAACCCGAGCGTCCCGTTCTGGGGCGGGCCGGTCGGGATCAACACCACCGGCACCGCCGCGGGCGACCGCGTCTACAGCTTCGGCAACTCCGGACTGCGCGGCGGCATCGAGCAGCTCTCGCCCAAGACCGGCGTCAGCCTCGGCCAGGACGCCGCCGACGGCGGCTGGACGCACCCGCTCTACACCGTCACGCCCGGCATCCCCGGCGACTCGGGCAGCGCGTTCCTCGACGCGCAGGGCAACGCCGTCGGCACCCTCTCCACGCTCGGGCTCGCGCCGCTGCCGCTGTCCAACAACATCGGCGACTTCTCCCGCGAGCTCGCCTACGCCCAGCAGCACTCGGGCATCAGCGGCCTCCAGCTGGCGCTGGGCACGGAGCCGTTCAACCCCGTCCTCTGATCCGTCACCGGTTCTCCAGCGGCTCCGTCAGTCGGGACGACGGAGCCGCTGGACAGTATTTCGGGTCCGCTCCCACCGGCCGCCCGGTCTAGGCTCCCGCCATGGACCAGGGGGCTGCATCCGCGCGTGCCCAGGCGTGGCGCGCCGTCGCCGCCACCCTCGGTGCCTGCCTGGTGGTGACCCTCGTGGGGTGGGCCGCGCTGATCGGTCCGTCGCAGGTCTTCACCGGCCCTGGCCCCACGCCGAGCCAGGAGACCACCACCACCTCCGAGGCGCCGATCGACGAGGTGGAGGAGAAGGACCGCGACGACGTCGCGGCCCGGGAGTACGGCCCCACCACGACCGTCGTCGCCAACCTCGTCGGCGGGGCGATCCAGGTCCTCACCCTCGCCGGCATGCTGCTGGTGGCCTACCTCGCCGTGCGTCGCGGGCTCACGGCCTGGCGGCTGCGGAGGCGGTACGACGCCCCGGTGGACGCGGACTTCGAGACCCTCGAGGGCGGCGCGCCCGAGCGCGTGCGCCAGGCCATCGCCGACGACACCGACGAGCAGCTGCGGCTGCTCCTCGACGGCGAGCCGCGCAACGCCATCGTGGCGTGCTGGCACCGCTTCGAGCTCCAGGCCGTCGACGCCGGCCTGCCGCGGCACCCGTGGGAGACGTCGTCGGAGTTCGCCCTGCGGATGCTCGAGCGGGCCGAGGTCGACTCGACCGCGGTGGCCTCGCTGCTCGAGCTCTACCGCGAGGCCCGCTTCTCCGAGCACGCCCTCGACGAGGCGCACCGGGAGCGCGCCGCCACCGCGCTCCGGGCCATCCAGGGCCAGGTCCAGGTCAGGCAGCGCACGGTCGGGCGCGAGGAATCGACGCCGCCGCGGGGACGCCGATGAGGGGCTGGCTGGTCCGCGTCGGAGCGCTGGCCCTCCTCGTCGTCGGTGGACAGGTGGTCCTGTCCCTGCTCGACTTCGACCCACGCCTGCGCGACTGGGCCTTGATGGCCACGGCCATCGTGGCGATCCTCTGGCTCGCCTACGACACCACCGGGGTGGGCGTGGCCGACTGGGACGACCCGATCGCGCCGTACGCCCGGCCGGACGCCGCCGACGAGAGCGTTCACCACCGGGTGCTGAGCAGCCACCTCTCCGCGCGCGACCCCGGGCCCGCGCTCCGGCACCTGCTGCTCGACCTGGCCCGCGGGCGCGACCCGAACCTGCGTGATCCCGAGCTCCGCACGCTCGCCGACCAGCCGCTGCGACGGCTCAGCCCCACCGACATCGACCGCTACCTCACCCGAATCGAGACGCCCCGTGACGACGAGTGACGACACGACCACGCTCACCCACGCCGAGGCCGCGGCGATCGCCCAGGAGGTGCTGGAGCAGGTCGGCCGCGCGGTCGTCGGCAAGCAGAAGCCGCTGGGCCTGGTCCTGGCCGCGATCCTGGCCAAGGGGCACGTCCTGATCGAGGACTTCCCGGGTCTCGGCAAGACGCTGGCCGCGCGGACCTTCGCGCAGGCGCTCGGGCTCGACTTCTCGCGGGCCCAGTTCACCCCCGACCTGCTGCCGGCCGACCTCACCGGCTCCTACATCTACGACCAGCGCGTCTCGGAGTTCTCCTTCCGCCGCGGCCCGCTCTTCGCCGGGCTGCTGCTCGCCGACGAGATCAACCGCACGCCGCCGAAGACGCAGGCCGCACTGCTCGAGGCGATGCAGGAGGGACAGGTCACGGTCGAGGGCGAGACGCACCCGCTGCCGGTGCCCTTCCACGTGCTCGCGACCGCCAACCCGGTGGAGTACGAGGGCACCTACCCGCTCCCCGAGGCCCAGCTCGACCGCTTCCTGCTCCGTGTCGGCTTCGGCTACCCGACCACCGACGAGGAGTACGCCGTCGTCGCCCGTCGTCTCGAGCGCCAGCGCGAGGAGGTGAGCGTCGAGGCCGTCACCGACGCCGCGGGCGTGCGCGCCCTGCAGGCGGCGGTCGAGCGGATCAAGGTCGACGAGAGCGTCGGGCGCTACTGCGTCGCGCTCGCGGAGGCGACGCGTGACCACCAGGACGTGCTGATCGGCGCCTCGCCGCGTGGCAGCCTCGGCCTGGTGCTCGCCGCGCGTGGCTGGGCGCTGGTCCGCGGCCGCGACTACGTCATCCCGGAGGACGTCAAGGCGGTGGCCGGCGCCGTCCTCGCCCACCGGATCACCGTGAAGCCCGAGCTGTGGATGACCAAGGCGTCCGGCAGCCGCGTCGTCGAGGCCGTGCTGGCGAGCGTGCCGGCGCCCGGCGCGCTGGAGCACCGGTGACGCTCGGATGAGCGACCTCGGCACCGGCTGGACCCCCACGGCCGCCGCGGCCCGCGCCAGCGTGGTCGCGGCCGCCGGGTTGGTCGCGGGCGCGCTGACCGGCTCTCCGGTGCTGGTGGTGCTGGCCGCGCCGTTCCTGGTCCCCGCCCTGATGGGCCTCCTCGGGCGCCCCACCTCGCGGCCACGGGCGACGGCCACGCTGGGCGCCACCCGGCTGCACGAGGGCCAGGGCTCGGCCTCGACGCTGCACGTCGCCGACGACGACGGGATCGAGCAGGTGACCCGGGTGATGGCGCGAGCGGCGTACGTCGCGATGCACCCCGCCTCCGGAGCCGTGGGCGTGCTCTGGCGCGACGGGGGCGGCGCGATCGACCTCGGGCCGCGCCGGTGGGGCCGGCGGGCCGTCGGCGACGAGCAGGTCGCCATGACCAGCGCCTGGTGCGGCTACCGCCACGGCCCGGTGCGGCTGCCCGCCCAGCAGCTGACGGTGTGGCCCCAGGCAGCGGCGTACGACTCGACGGCCGAGGCGCCGCAGCCCGACGGCCTCGTCGGCGCCCACCGCTCACGTCGGATCGGCAGCGGCACGGAGTTCGCCGGGATCCGGCCGTTCGCGCCGGGCGACCGGCTGCGCCGGATCAGCTGGCCGGTCTCGCTGCGCACCCGCGAGCTCCAGGTCGTCACCACCCGGGCCGAGCAGGACGCGTCGGTGCTGGTCGTCGTCGACGCGCTCCGCGACATCGGCGTCTCCGGCGGCGTCGACGGGCGCGCCAGCAGCCTCGACCTGACCGTGCGCGCCGCCTCAGCGCTCGCCGACCATCACGTCCGGCGCGGCGACCGCGTCGGGATGCGCGTCCTCGGGCCGGGGGAGGCGCGGGTGCCGTTCGGCAGCGGACCTCGCCACCTGCACCGGATCACGGGCACGCTGGCGCGGGTCGTGCCCGAGACCGGGACGCTGCACGACGCGCCGCTCGAGCTGGGCGTCACCGGTGGCTGCGTGGTCTACGTCCTGTCCACGATGCTGCACGCGCCGGTCGTCACGGCGTGCGCGACGCTCTCCGCGCGCGGCGTCCCGGTCGTCGTGATCGACACGCTGGGCGAGCGCAGCAGCGCCGAGATGGGCGGCGCGACCTCGCCGACCGGGCTCGCGTGGCGGATGCGGATGATCGAGCGCGCCACCCTGCTCCAGCAGCTGGCGGCGCTCGGCTGCCCGATCGTCACCTGGCGCGGCGCCGGCACCGTCGACGAGGTGCTGCGCCAGCTCAGTCGTCGCGGCCAGGTGCCGCAGGTGCGCAGCCGATGACGGCCTGGCGGACCTGGAGCCGCAGCCAGGTGGTGTGCCGGGTGCTCGTCGCCCTGCTGCCGGTGCTGGCGCTGTTCACGGCCGACGTGCGCCCCAACGCCGTGGTCCTCCTGGTGACCGTGGTCCTGTCGGTGCTCTGGGCGTGCTTCCCCGAGCTCGCGGCCGGTCAGATCGCCCTGCTGGTCGTGATGGCGTGGTGGGCGCTCTCCGTGCCCGACCCCCTGCAGCCCGGCGTGCTCGCGTCCGCCCTGGCGCTGGTCTCCGCCCACGTGTCCGCCGTGCTGGCGGCGTACGGACCTGCGCGCCTCCAGCTCGACCCGCGGCTGGTGACGATGTGGGTACGCCGCACGCTGCTGTCCTTCGTCGCCGCCCCGGTGGCCTACGCCGCCGTGGTCGTGCTCGACGACCCGGACCGGGTGATGTGGCCGCTGGCCGTCGGTGTGCTGGCGGTGCTCGTGGTCGTGGTCGGGATGCGCTTTCGAGACCCGTCCGGCACGTCGTCGGTCTGAGGGAGGATGGGTCCATGTTCTTCGCCGTGGTGCAGACCGTCGTCCCCCCGGTCGCCCGCGCGGTCTGGCGTCCCGAGGTCGTCGGCGTCGAGAACGTCCCGCGCACCGGCGGGGTGATCCTGGCCAGCAACCACCTCAGCTTCGTGGACAGCGTGGTGATCCCGGTGGTGGTGCCGCGCAAGGTGGTGTTCCTGGCCAAGAAGGACTACTTCGAGGGCACCGGGGTGCGCGGCACGCTGCAGCGGGCGTGGTTCGAGGGGCTCGGGATGCTGCCGGTGGACCGTGACGACACCAAGGCGGCGATGGCCAGCCTGGACACCGCGCTGGAGGTGCTCGGTCGGGGAGAGGCGTTCGGGATCTACCCCGAGGGCACCCGCTCCCGCGACGGCCGGCTCTACCGCGGCCGCACGGGTGTCGCCCACCTGGCGCTCAGCGCCGGCGTCCCCATCGTCCCGGTCGGCCTGCGCGGCACCCAGGAACTGCAGCCGGTGGGGGCGACGCTGCCGAGGCTGGCTCCGGTGAGCGTCGCGTTCGGCGCCCCGATCTCGCCGGCCGGCTACGACGGGGTGCCGCTCGGGCGGGCCCGGCGCGAGCTGACCGACACGGTGATGGCGGCGATCGCCGCGCTCACCGGCCAGGAGGAGGCCGGGGACTACAACAATCGAGCCCCGGACGCGTGAGGCGCCGAGCCCGATGTCGGTGACGTCTGTTTGAGTGCAGCCATGGCCGCCACGACCGCACCGAGCACCCGCTACCACCTGGTGCGGGCGAGCGGCGGCGTCACCGTCCCGCCCACCCTCGACGAGCACCAGCAGGCCGTCGTCGACCACCCCGGCGGGCCGTTGCTCGTGCTGGCCGGCCCCGGCACCGGCAAGACGACCACGATGGTCGAGGCGATCGCCGAGCTCGTCGAGCGACGCGGCGTCCACCCCGACCAGGTGCTGGCGCTGACCTTCTCGCGCAAGGCCGCGGAGCAGCTGCGTGACCGGGTGATCGCCCGGGTCGGGCGCACGACGTCGTCCGCGACCTGCTCGACGTTCCACTCCTTCGCCTACCAGCTGATCCGGGCCCACAGCCCGCTCGAGCTGTACGACGCCCCGCTGCGACTGCTGTCCGCGCCCGAGTCCGACGTGGTGCTGCGCGAGCTGCTCAGCGACAACCCCGAGGCGGTGGTCTGGCCCGAGGCGCTGGGCCGGGCGCTCGGCACCCGGGGGTTCACCAAGGAGGTGCACGCCGTCCTGTCGCGGGCCCGGGAGAAGGGCCTCGACCCGACGGGGCTGGAGGCGCTCGGACGGACCCACGGGCTGCCCGAGTTCGTGGCCGCCGGGCAGTTCCTCGAGCAGTACCTCACGATCCTCGACAACCTCGGCGCGACCGACCACCCCGACCTGATCCGCCGCGCCGTCATCATCGCCGAGGCCCACCGCGACGAGCTCCGCGCGCGCTTCAGCCACGTCTTCGTCGACGAGTACCAGGACACCGACCCCGGTCAGGTCTCCCTGCTCCGGGCGCTCGCCGGCGACGGCCGCAATCTCACGGTCGTCGGCGACCCGCACCAGTCGATCTATGGCTTCCGTGGCGCCGACGTGCACGGCATCCTCGACTTCCCCGACCAGTTCCCGACGACCGCCGGCGAGCGGGCGCCGGTGCAGGTGCTGCGCCGCACCCGCCGGTTCGGCCCACGCCTGCTCGTGGCCGCGGGCCGCATCGCCGGGCGGCTGCCGCTGACCGGCAGCATCGGGGCCGAGGCACGCGACGCGTTCCTCACACCCGAGGCCGTGCCCGGGCCCCACGGCGAGGGACGGGTCGAGGTGCACACCTTCGACACCGATCGGGCCGAGTCCGAGCACCTCGCCGACCTGCTGCGCCGGGCGCACCTGGAGGACGGCATCGACTGGTCCGAGATGGCGGTGCTGGTCCGGTCGGGACGTGCGTCCATCCCGCCACTGCGCCGAGCCCTGGTCGCGGCGGGTGTGCCCGTCGAGGTGGCGTCCGACGACGTGCCGCTGGTGCGCGACCCGGCGGTCCTGCCGCTGCTCGACGGACTGCGCGCCGTGGTCAACCTCGACAACACCGACCCCGACTCGCCCGACTTCCTCGACCCCGGGCGCATCGAGGCCCTGCTCCTCTCCCCGCTCGGCGGGCTCGACGCCGGCGACCTGCGAGCCCTGGTGCGTCGGCTGCGCGCCCGTGACAAGGAGGGCGCCGCGCCCCGCACCAGCCGTGAGCTGCTGCGGCTGGCGGTCGTCGAGGACGGGTTCCTGGGCGACCTCGAGGGCCCCGAGGTGGAGCGGTGCCGGGCGCTGGCGACCCTCCTGCGATCCGCTGCCGCGCTGCTCGAGCGGCGCGCCAGCGTCGAGGAGGTCCTCTGGCACCTCTGGGACGGCACCGGCTGGCCCGAGCGGCTCCGCCGCCAGGTCGACCAGGGCGGCGCCGGGGCGCGACGCGCCCACAAGGACCTCGACTCGATCGTCGCCCTGTTCGAGGTGACCGCCCGCGCGGTCGAGCACCGCGACCACGTCGGCGTCGCCGACTTCTTCGCCAACCTCGTCGCGCAGCAGATCCCCGGCGACACCCTCGCCGAGCGCGGCGTGCGCGGCTCCGCGGTGCGACTGCTCACCGCCCACCGGTCCAAGGGTCTCGAGTGGGAGCTGGTCGTGGTGGCGCACGTGCAGCAGGAGGGCTGGCCCGACCTGCGACGCCGCTCGAGCCTGCTCGGGGCCGACCGCATCGGCCTCGACCCGTCGGGCGCGCCCGACCTGGTCCCGCCGGTCACCTCGCGGGCACTGCTGATGGAGGAGCGACGACTCTTCTACGTCGCCTGCACCCGCGCCCGGCGGCGGCTCGTCGTGACGGCCGTGAAGTCCACCGAGGACGACGGTGAGCAGCCGTCCCGGTTCCTCGCCGAGCTCGAGCTGACACCCATCCACCGCGACGGCCGACCGCCCCGCCCCCTCTCCCTCGGGGGCCTGGTCGCCGAGCTCCGCCGCACCGTGGCCGACCCTGCGACGTCGCCGGCGCTGCGGGAGGCCGCCGCCCGCCGGCTCGCCGCACTGGCCGGCGAGGAGGTGGCCGGGCGGCCCCTCGTGCCGCAGGCCGACCCGGGGTCATGGTGGGGCACCCGCGCCGCGTCGCGGTCCGTCCAGCCCGTCCGCGACGCCGACCGGCCCGTCCCTGTGTCGGCGAGCATGCTCGAGTCGTTGCTGACGTGCCCCGCGCAGTGGTTCTTCTCCCGCGAGGCCGGTGGCGTGTCGGCGGCCCACCAGGCGGTCAACCTCGGCCAGATCGTGCACGCCCTCGCCGAGCGGGTCGCCACCGGCGAGCTGACCGCCGACGTCGACGTGCTGATGGCCGAGGTCGACGCCGTGTGGGGTCGCCTCGCGTTCCGCACGCCGTGGTCGCGCAAGCGCGAGCACGACCGCATCCGCAAGGCCCTCGCACGCTTCGTCCAGTGGCACGAGGCCAACCCGCGCGAGCTCGTCGGCACCGAGTCGCGCTTCCGGAGCGTGGTCGAGGTGGACGGCCAGGAGGTCACCCTCAACGGCACCGCCGACCGGCTCGAGCTGACGGCCGACGGCGAGGTCGTCGTGGTCGACTTCAAGACCAACCGCACCGCCCCGTCCGCGCCGGCCGTCAAGGCCAACCTCCAGCTCGCGCTCTACCAGCTGGCCGTCGACTCCGGTGCCCTCGACGAGGTCGTCGGCCGCTCCGTCGGCTCCGGCGGCGCCGAGCTCGTGCAGCTCGGCCTGAACGACGACACGACCGTCGCCAAGGTGCAGGCGCAGGAGGCGCACGCCGACGACGGCGCGGAGCGGGAGGTGCTGCGAGCCGGTCTCGCCCGCGCGGCGACGCTCGTGCGCGAGGAGACCTTCCCGGCCGTGCCCGGCGCCCACTGCCGCGACTGCACGTTCGTCCCGATCTGCCCGGCCAAGGGCGCGGGCTCGGTGACCGTCCAGTGAGCGCCACGACCCCGATCCACCTCGACACCCCGGCCGACCTCCAGGCCCTGATGGGCGGGCACGCACCGAGCCCGGAGCAGTGGGAGGCCATCACCGCGCCGCTGCGCCCCACCGTCGTCGTGGCGGGCGCCGGCAGCGGCAAGACCACCCTGATGGCCCAGCGCGTGGTCTACCTCGTCGCCACCGGCCGGGTCCGCCCCGAGGAGGTCCTCGGCCTGACCTTCACCACCAAGGCGGCCGCCGAGCTGCGCAGCCGGGTCGTCACGGCCCTGGGCAGGGCCGGCCTGCTGGACGAGTCCGTCGTCGCCGACGACGAGGACGTCCTCGAGCCCACGGTCGCGACCTACCACGCCTACGCCGGCAGCCTGCTGACCGACCACGGCCTGCGGATCGGCCACGAGCCCGACACCCGGGTCGTCTCCGACGCCTCGCGTTACCAGCTCGGCGCCCGCGTCATCGACCGCTTCACCGGTCACGTCGAGCTGCTCTCCGACCACCCGGCCACGGTGATCCAGAACCTCCTCGCCCTCGACGGGGCGATGAGCGAGCACCTCGTGGCCGCCGACGACGTGGTGCGGGTGGACGGCGAGGCCCGCCGCGGATTCGAGCTCGCCCGCGCGGAGGAGAGCGCCGGCAAGGCCCGCAAGACCTACCTCGACATGATCGACAAGGCCGTCAACGCCCTCGACCGGCGCGCGGAGCTGCTCGAGCTGGTCGCCGGCTACCGCCGCCTCAAGGCCGACCTCGGGCTGATGGACTTCGGCGACCAGATCGCCCTCGCCGCGCGGCTCGTCGACCAGCAGCCCGACGTGGGCGTCGCCGAGCGAGCTCGGTTCAAGGTCGTGCTCCTCGACGAATACCAGGACACCTCCGTCGCCCAGGCCACGATGCTCGCCCGTCTGTTCTCCGGGCCCGACGCCGCCACGGGCCTCGGCCACCCGGTGATGGCGGTGGGCGACCCCAACCAGGCGATCTACGGCTGGCGCGGTGCGTCGGTGTCCAACATCCTCAACTTCGCCGAGACGTTCCCGGCCGCCGACGGCGAGCCGGGGCGGCTGCCGCTCACCGTCAACCGGCGCTCCGACCGGCGCATCCTCGACGTCGCCAACCGCCTCGCCGAGCCGCTGCTGGCGTCGTACGGCGACAAGGTGGCCCGGCTCCGCGCGCCCGACGGCACCCCCGACGGCGTGGTCGAGACCCACGTCTTCGAGCGCGCCCTCGACGAGCTCGACTGGCTGGCCGGGGCGGTCCACGCGGTCCACGACGCCGGCACGCCCTGGGCGGAGGTGGGGGTGCTGAGCCGCGACAACGCGCAGGCCGAGGAGGTCTACGACACCCTCACCGCCGCAGGCATCCCGGTCGAGATCGTCGGTCTCTCGGGCCTGATCCGGCTGCCCGAGGTGGCCGAGGTGGTCGCCACCCTCTCGCTCCTGCACGACGTCACCGCCAACACGGCGGTGCTGACCCTGCTGGCCGGTCCGCGCTGGGCGATCGGTCCGCGCGACCTGCGGCTGCTGGCCGAGCGAGCGGCCGCGATCGGCGGCGCCCGCGACCGCAGCGAGGCCGCCACCATCGCCCAGCAGCTGCTGCGGATCGCCGACGGGATCGACGTGTCCGAGCTGCCCGCCCTGAGCGACGCGCTGGCCGATCCCGGCGAGGCCGCCTACTCGCCCGAGGCCCGGGAGCGCTTCGCCCTGCTCGCCGGCGAGCTGCGCCGGCTGCGGGCGCACGTCGGCGACCCCCTGCTCGACGTCGTCCGCCGCGTCATCGACACCACCGGGGTCGACATCGAGCTGGCCTCGGCGACCGCCCCGGCGGCGGCCGCCCGGCGCGACAACCTCGACCTGTTCGTCAAGGCGGTCGCGGAGTTCCAGTCGGTCGACGGCGACGTCAGCCTCCCGGCCCTGCTGGCCTACCTCACGGCCGAGGACGACCAGGGCAACGGCCTCGACATCGCGACGCCCACGGCCGCCGACTCCGTCAAGCTCCTCACCGTCCACCGTTCCAAGGGACTCGAGTGGTCCTCGGTGTTCTGCGTCGGAGTGGGGGAGAGCCGCTTCCCCAGCGGCCGGTCGCGCACGCTGTGGACCTCGTCGCCCGCCGTGCTGCCCGCGCCACTGCGCGGGGACCGCGACGACCAGCCGCAGCTGCTGGGCTACGACAAGCCTGCGCTGGAGGCCTACCGCGCCGCCACCCGCGAGCACGACGCCGAGGAGGAGCTGCGCCTGGGCTACGTCGCCTTCACCCGGGCGGCCCACCACCTCGCCGTCACCTCCTACGTCTGGGGACAGCGCTCGACCCCGTTCGGCCCCTCGACCTACCAGCAGGTCGTGCGCGAGCAGCTCGAGGAGTGGGGCGCCCCGGTGGGCGCGTGGCTGGAGAAGCCCGCGGGCAAGCCGGCCAACCCCAACGACCAGCTCGACCCGTCACGCCCCTGGCCGGTGCCCGGACCGGGCGATGAGGCGCGGCGGCGGCTCGCCGCGGCCGAGCTCGTCCGCGCCAGCGACCCGACGGCGGCCGACGAGGGCCTCGACCTGGTCGAGTCCGCCCGGGTCGCCGACTGGGACGACGACCTCGCGCAGCTCCTGGCCGAGGCGCGCGAGTCCCGGGCCACTGACGTGTCGGTGCCGCTCCCGTCCAGCCTGTCCGCCACGGGGCTCGCCCGCCTGCACGACGACCCCGACGCGCTGGCCCGCGAGCTGGCGCGCCCGATGCCCCGGCCGCCGTCGCCGCAGGCGCGGTTCGGCTCCGACTTCCACGCGTGGGTCGAGGCGCGCTTCGGCCAGCAGGCCCTGATCGAGCCCGACGACCTGTGGGGCCGGGCCGACGCCGGCATCGACGACGCGGGCGAGCTCGAGGAGGTCGTCGCCAGCTTCGAGTCCGGCCCGTTCGCCGACCGTGCGCCGTACGCCGTCGAGGCGCCGTTCGCCATCGTGCTCGCCGGCCAGGTCGTGCGCGGCCGGATCGACGCGGTCTACCAGGAGGACGACGGGTCGTTCCTGATCGTCGACTGGAAGACGAGCCGGTCGGAGAGCGCCGACCCGCTCCAGCTCGCGGTCTACCGCCTGGCCTGGGCGGAGATCCACGGTGTGCCGGTCGACGCGGTGCGAGCCGCGTTCCACTACGTGCGCACCGCTCGCACGGTCGAGCCCGCCGACCTGCCCGGGCGCGACGAGCTGGAGGAGCTGGTCGGGGGATAGGCGCCCGTCAGTCGGAGTCGGCGAGAGCGGCGGTCAGCGCGATCTCGATCATCGCCCCGAAGGTCTGCTCGCGCTCCGCGGAGGTCGTCTCCTCGCCGGTGACGATGTGGTCGCTGACGGTGCACACGCACAGCGCCTGGCCGCCGTGCTCGGCGGCGAGCGTGTAGAGCGCGCTCGCCTCCATCTCCACCGCGAGCACGCCGTGCTTCACCATCGGCTCCATCAGCTCGGGACGCGGTGAGTAGAACGAGTCGCTCGACATGATCAGCCCGACGTGGGTCGTGACATCGGGCATGGCCTGCGCGGCGGCGTACGCGCGACTGAGCAGCCCGAAGTCGGCGACCGGTGCGTAGTCGTAGCCGCCGAAGCGGTGGGTGTTCATCGAGGAGTCGGTGCAGGCCCCGCTGGCCAGGATGACGTCGCGGATCGCGACGTCCTCGGTCAGTGCCCCGCAGGAGCCGACGCGGATGATCGACCGGACGTCGTACTCCCGGAACAGCTCGTTGACGTAGATCGCGAGCGACGGCTGGCCCATGCCGGAGCCCTGGACCGACACCCGTTGGCCTCGCCAGGTGCCGGTGAAGCCCAGCATCCCGCGCACCTCGGTGTAGCACCGCGCGTCCTCGAGGAAGGTCTCCGCGATCCACTTCGCGCGCAGCGGGTCGCCCGGCATCAGCACGACGGGGGCGATGTCTCCGGCCTGGGCGCCGATATGAGTGCTCATGCTGGCACCCTAGGACCCGTGACCCGCGAGCTGCCCCACGTCGCCCTGTCCGCCCACGCGCACGACCGCGAGGGCATGCGACGCACGGACGACGAGTGGCTCGCCGAGCGGTGGGCCGACGCCTCGACCCGCGTGCTGGTGCTGGCCGGCACCCGGCTGCGGCCGGTCGACGGCGCGATCGAGTGGGTCAGTCCGACGGAGGCGCCCGACGGGCGACGGCTGCTGCTCGGTCACGCCGACGACGTGACCCGCTTCGCCGTGATCGCCGAGCCCGGCGACGTCGCGGGGGAGCCGGAGGAATGGACCGGACTGCGTGCGCTGTTCCCGCAGCTGCTCGCCGGGGACGTGGCCCTCCAGGCCGAGGTGCCGTGGCTCTTCCACGCGATCGGGCTGGCCGAGTGGCACTGGGTGACCCGCTTCTGCCCGCGCTGCGGCGGCACCCTCGAGTCGACGCACGCCGGGCACGAGCTGACCTGCACGTCGTGCGGCAAGTCGCAGTTCCCCCGCACCGACCCGGCCGTGATCATGGCCATCACCCGGGGCGAGCCGGGCAGCGACGACGAGCGCATCCTGCTCGGGCGCAACACGGCCTGGCCCGAGGGACGCTTCTCCACCCTGGCCGGGTTCTGCGAGCCGGGGGAGACGCTGGAGGACGCCGTACGCCGCGAGGTGCTCGAGGAGACCGGGGTGCGGGTCGGCGAGGTGACCTACTTCGGCAACCAGCCGTGGCCGCTGCCCGCCAGCCTGATGCTCGGGTTCACCGGCCGGGCGCTGAGCGAGGACATCGAGGTCGACGGCACCGAGGTCGCCGAGGCGCGGTGGTTCAGCCGGGCCGACCTGCGAGGAGAGACCGACGTCGACATCGCCGTGCCCGGCGGGGTCTCGATCTCGTCGTCGCTGATGGAGAGCTGGGTCGGCCAACCGCTGCGTCGCGGGTGGTGACGCGGCCGACCCGGGAGAGTGTCACGCCAGGGCGGCGAGCTTCTCCTTGACCTGCGCCAGCGACGGGTTGGTCTGCGCCGAACCGTCGGAGAACACGAGAGTCGGGACGGTCTGGTTGCCGTTGTTGGCCTTCTCGACGATCGCGGCGGCCTCGGGCTGCTGCTCGATGTCGACGACCTCGTAGCTGATGCCCTCACGGTCGAGCTGGCTCTTGAGGCGGTGGCAGTAGCCACACCACGGGGTGCTGTACATCGTGAAGCTCATGTCGGTCCTGACGTCTAGGGTTTCCGGTGTTCTCCCACCCCAACCTCCCATCCTCTGGAGTTGTTCCGCACCGATGCCTACGCCCGACGAGTTGCTGGCCGCGCTCGACCCCGAGCAGCGCCAGGTCGCCGAGGCGATCCGCGGGCCGGTGCGGGTGCTCGCCGGTGCCGGCACCGGCAAGACCCGGGCCATCACCCACCGCATCGCGTACGGCGTGGCCACCGGGGTCTACGCCCCCACCGAGGTCCTGGCCGTCACCTTCACCACCCGCGCGGCCGGCGAGATGCGCGGGCGCCTGCGCACCCTCGGCGCCGCCGGGGTGCAGGCCCGCACCTTCCACTCGGCGGCGCTGCGCCAGCTGCGCTACTTCTGGCCGCGCGTGCACGGCCACGAGCTGCCCGACCTGATCGACTCCAAGATCGGGATCCTCGCGGGAGCGGCCCGTCGGCTGCGGATCCAGTCCGACCAGGCGCTGCTGCGCGACCTCGCCAGCGAGGTCGAGTGGGCCAAGGTCAGCAACGTCTCGCCCGACGACTACGCCAAGGTCGCCGACCAGCGCGGCCGCTCCGTGTCCCACCTCGACGCCGAGTCGGTGGCCCGCATCTACGCCGGCTACGAGGAGATCAAGCGCGGCCAGACCCGCATGGACATGGAGGACGTGCTGCTCTTCGCCGCCGGCCTGCTGGCCGACGAGGAGGCCGTCGCCGCCCAGGTCCGCCGACAGTACAAGTGGCTCGTCGTCGACGAGTTCCAGGACGTCTCGCCGCTCCAGTCCGCCCTGCTCGACCTGTGGCTGGGCGGTCGCGACGAGATCTGCGTGGTCGGCGACCCCGCCCAGACCATCTACTCCTTCGCCGGCGCCAACGCGTCCTACCTGCGCGACTTCGCGAAGAAGTTCCCCTCGACGACCTCCGTCGAGCTCGTCCGCAACTACCGTTCCAGCCCGCAGATCGTGGGGGCCGCCAACCAGATGCTGGCCGGCACGCCCAGCAAGGGTGTCGAGCTGGTCGCCCAGCAGCCCACCGGGCCCGAGGTGACCTATCGCGCCCACCCCGACGAGGTCGCCGAGGCCGCGGCCGCCGCCGACCGGATCGCCGCCCTGCGTGCGTCGGGGGTCCCGGCCGGCGAGATCGCGATCCTGTTCCGCATCAACGCGCAGTCCGAGACGTTCGAGGACGCCCTGACGCAGCGCCAGATCCCCTACGTCGTCCGCGGCGCGGCGCGGTTCTTCGACCGTGCCGAGGTCCGACAGGCCGTCACCCTGCTGCGCGGCACCGCCCGGTCCGGCCAGGCGGAGGGCGGGGTCACCGACCTCGTGCAGGCCACGCTGTCGGGCATGGGGTGGACCCCCGAGCCCCCGGGCACCCGCGGCGAGACCCGCAACCGCTGGGAGTCGCTGCAGGCGCTGGTCGACCAGGCTGGCGAGTTCGTCCGCGAGCACCCCGGCGTCACGCTCGGCGACCTGGTCGACGACCTCGACCGGCGTGCCGCCGAGCAGCACGCCCCGTTGGCCGACGGCGTCACCCTGGCCACGCTGCACACCGCCAAGGGACTGGAGTGGGACGCGGTGTTCCTGTGCGGGATGCAGGACGGCACCCTCCCGATCACCTACGCCGAGACGGCCGCCGCGATCGAGGAGGAGCGCCGTCTGCTCTACGTCGGCGTCACCCGGGCCCGCCAGCACCTCGCGATCTCGTGGGCACTGGCCCGCCAGCCCGGCGGTCGGGGCTCGCGCAAGCCGTCGCGGTTCCTCGACCGCGTCGCCGAGGTCGAGCGGTCGGCGGTCACGGCCACCTCCACCGCGCGCAACCGCAAGGCCCGCCACTGCCGCGAGTGCGGCGGCGCGCTCACCACGCCGGCCGAGAAGAAGATCGGCCGGTGCAGCGACTGCCCGGCCTCCTACGACGAGGAGCTGTTCGAGCGCCTGCGCGAGTGGCGGCTCGCGCGCGCAGCCGACGACTCGGTCCCCGCGTTCGTCGTCTTCACCGACGCGACCCTCCAGCTGATCGCCGAGCACCGCCCCGAGGACGAGCGCGGCCTGCTGAAGATCAGTGGCGTCGGGGCCTCCAAGCTGGCAAAGTACGGCGAGGACCTGCTGGCCGTGCTGGCCGGAAAAGAAATCTGAAGAAATACCCATTAAATCGTTTGCCCATTACACGGGGCAGCGGTTACTTTTACTCCAACAGCCGTCGCGCACCACGACCCCTGACAACGGTCGGCGCCCACATCACCGAAGGAGGTGGACCGCATGAAGAACATCAACATCTGGCAGAAGTCGGCGATCGAGCCGACCTTTGGCATGCCCATGTGCGCCCCCACCTCCGGCCTCGTCGCGCGCCCGCGCGTCGATGCAGCCCGAGTGACGGGCCTCGCCGTTCACACCGGCATCACGGGACCCGACGCCTGGAGTCCGCCCATCAGTTGACACACTGATTCGGCTCACCTCCAGGCCGCGGACCCCACACCGGGATCCGCGGCCTTCTTGTTTCTCACGAGCAAGAGCCGCGGACCTGACTCCCAGAAGAACTTCTGCACCAGCGATCAGGTCAACGAGAAGGAGGTGACACACATGACCATCAGTGTTCTCGACCGCAACCGAGCCGACGAAGCCGTCCAGGGTGACCTGGGTGACCTCCACGACGCGGCTGCCCAGGTGGATGACGAGCTGCTGCCCTGCCGTACCAACGACGCAGAGCTGTGGTTTGCCGAGTCCCCGTCCGACGTCGAGTTCGCCAAGACCCTGTGCCGGGACTGCCCGGTCCAGGCCCTGTGCCTCAACGGTGCCCTCGAACGGCGTGAGCCGTGGGGCGTCTGGGGCGGCGAGCTCTTCCTGCAGGGCGTGGTGATCCCGCGCAAGCGTCCCCGCGGTCGACCCCGCAAGGACGAAGCCGCAGCCTGACGCAGGTCGGCATCCCTTCTCACGAAACACCCGGAGCTCACTTCCTCATGAACACCACTTCTTTCAAAGGACGACACGACATGAACACGATGCACGAAGACCTGGCGCGCGCACAGATGACCGCGCGCCTGGGAGAGGCGCAGCAGCTGCGACGTGGCCACCAGCTGGCCCTGGCCCGTCGCATGAGCCGCAAGGCCGAACAGGCCGCGCAGCAGGCGCGTCTCGCCCTCGCCCGCGCGATCTAGGGGGACCAGCCTCGCCCTGATCGCGGGTGATGCAGAGGAGCCGGCACGACCACCTGGAAACAGTTCCAGGGGTCGTGCCGGCTCTGGCGATTTCGGGGGTACGTCGCCGGGGTCGGCGTAGATTGACGGACATGCGGACGTGTGACTTCTGCGGGCGACAGGTCGAGGAGAGCCAGACCCTGACCTGGACGACGTCGGTCGAGAACGGGCGGCAGCGCAGCTACTGCGACGAGTGCTCGCGCACCCACCTGCGAGCGATCGAGGGCAAGCTCGACAACGAGTGGTGGTGACCCGCCGCCTCAGCCGGCGCCCAACGCGCGGGTGAGCCCCAGCCCCCACGAGCAGCCGCAGTGCACGTGCCGCGGCCAGTGCGTCGTCCGCGGCGCCAGGTCGGCGTCGATCGTGGCCGTGGCCGACCACGTCGCCGGGGTCCCGCCCGCGTGCCACGTCGCCAGGTCGCGCACCGCCCAGCCGAGGCCGGCGACCAGGAGGCCACGGTCGACGGCGGCGTACGACGCGGGGCGCGGTGCGACCGGAGTGCCGCCCGCCGCCGCGAGGCAGCGCAGGCAAGCGGTCAGGCCGGGCTGGACGAAGGGCCCGACCCGGACGGACGTCGTCGAGACCCGCACGACGAGGTGGGCGAGCGACTCGACCGACCAGGCGTCGGCCACGGACGGGTCGTCGTGGTCGACGACCAGCAGCGCGACGTCGGCGGTCGGCGACGGACGGAGCCCGGCGAGCGCCAGGACGGACGTCACCGGCTCGAGGTAGGCGGGCGGCGCGTGCACCCGGGCGCGGGTCCAGGTCGAGGAGGCCATGGGCGACACTCAAGCAAGGACGCCCCTGCGGCGCATCCGGTCATCCACAGGGCGCCGTACGCCCCGAAATGCCAGCGGCGGCGCCACCCCATGGGCGGCGCCGCCGACTGCTCAGTCTGGGTGCGTGGGGCCGAGCCTCACGCCTTGCCGAGGATGCGGTTGAGGTTGGTGCTGCAGACCGGGCAGACGGCCTTGGCCATCCGGGTGCCCTTGTCGTTGACCCTGACCTCGCCCTCCGCCTCGCGCTTCTCCTTGCACTTGACGCAGTAGAACTCGCCGCTCCAGGTCTCCGCCATGACGGCCTCCTTGTTTTTCTAGCCTCGTCACGACGGGAGTGGTGGGGAAGCCCGTCGGGGACGCCGGCCTGGGGATCGGGCCACTGGTCCGCCTGCGACCCTACGCCAACCTCACGCCCGCACGGCCGCAACACGCGCGGTCAGTAGGCTGCCGCGCATGGCTGGAAATCCCACGGAATTCACGCACCTGCGGCTCGATCGACCGGCTGCCGGCGTCGTCCGACTGACCCTCGACAACCCCGGGATGCGCAACGCGATGAGCGAGGAGATGACTGCGTCGTGGGTGCGGGCCATCGACGACGTCGCCGCCGACCGGACCGTGCGGGCCGTCGTCGTCACCGGCGAGGGGTCGGCCTTCTGCTCGGGCGGCGACACCAGCTGGATCTCGAGCGAGCCCGACGCCAGCGTCGACCACCTGCGCAACAAGATGTTGCCGTTCTACCGCGCGTGGCTCTCGATCCGGAAGCTCGAGGTGCCCACCATCGCCGCCGTCAACGGGCACGCGATCGGCGCGGGGCTGTGCCTCGCCCTGGCCTGCGACATCAGGTACGCCGCGCAGGGAGCCAAGCTCGGCGTCCCGTTCGTCCGGCTCGGGATGCACGCCGGGATGGCCGGGACGTTCCTGCTGCCCGACGTGGTCGGTCCGGCCCACGCGCGCGACCTGCTCCTGACCGGTCGCGTCGTCGAGGCCGACGAGGCGCTGCGCATCGGACTGGTCTCGCGGGTGATGGACGCGGCGTCGTTCACCGACGACGTCGTGGCGGTGGCGGCCGAGGTCGCGGCCACCGCGCCGATCGCCACCAAGCTCACCAAGATCGCGCTCGCCGACGGCGGCCACGCCGACTTCGAGAGCGCCCTGCAGTGGGAGGCGCTGGCGCAGCCGCTGACGCTGGCCACGGCCGACCTCCAGGAGGGCGTGCGCGCCAGCCGGGAGCGGCGGGCGCCCCGGTTCGAGGGCGCCTGACAGGCACATGAGAAGAGGCCCTCGAACCGCTGGCGTCCGACCGAGCGCTTCCCCACGCTGGTCGAGCCCGACGGGCCGAGGGCCTCATCTGGCGCAAACCTATGAGACGCCGGATCGTGCGGTCAATGCGGGTCCGTCCACCCGTGTGGACAAACCTGTGGACAACGTGTGCACGACGGGGCTCCGGCGGGGGAGGAGCGGCCCCTCGACCGGGACGGGGATGTGGAGGACACGCCCGGTCGGGCGGCGTGGGAACGCCGTGACCAGCCATGATGGTGATCCACGGCCTGTGGACCGAAGAAACCTGGAGCAGGAGGTCCGATGAGTGACTACGCCGGCGGCCCGGTGGCCGCGCTGCGTCGCATCGCGTTCCTGCTCGAGCGTGGGCGGGAGGACACCCGCCGGATCCAGGCCTTCCGCTCGGCCGCGGCGGTGATCCTGCCGCTGGGCGAGGACGAGGTGGCGGCCCGGGCCGAGGCCGGCACGCTGACCGACCTCGCCGGCATCGGTCCCAGCACGGCCGCGGTGATCGCGGACGCGTGTCGCGGGGTGATGCCCGACCGCCTCGCCAAGCTGGAGGCCGAGCACGCGGGACCGCTCGCGCAGGGCGGCCGCGAGCTGCGGGCGAGGCTCCGGGGCGACTGCCACTCCCACTCCGACTGGTCCGACGGCGGCTCGCCCATCGAGGAGATGGCGATGACCGCGATGGAGCTCGGGCACGACTACCTCGTCCTCACCGACCACTCGCCGCGCCTCAAGGTCGCGCGCGGGCTCAGCGCCGAGCGGCTGACGCGCCAGCTCGGGGTGGTCGAGGCGATCAACGAGCACCTCGGCGGGACGTTCACCCTGCTGAAGGGGATCGAGGTCGACATCCTCGACGACGGCTCGCTCGACCAGGAGGACGAGCTGCTGGGCCGCCTCGACGTGCGGGTGGCGAGCGTGCACTCCAAGCTGGCCATGGAGTCGGACGCCATGACCCGGAGGATGATCAGCGCCGTACGCAACCCGCGCACCAACATCCTGGGCCACTGCACCGGGCGGCTCGTGACCGGCAACCGGGGTGTCCGCAACCAGAGCACGTTCGACGCCCGGGCCGTCTTCGAGGCCTGCCGCGACAACGACACGGCGGTCGAGATCAACTCCCGCCCCGAGCGCCGCGACCCGCCGACGAAGCTGCTCGAGCTCGCCCGCGACCTCGGCTGCCTGTTCTCGATCGACTCAGACTCGCACGCGCCGGGCCAGCTCGACATGCTCGACTACGGCTGCGAGCGCGCCGAGGAGGCCGGCATCGACGCCGACCGGATCGTCAACACATGGTCGCGCGACCGCCTGCTCGAGTGGGCCAACCGTGGCTGAGGCGAAGGTGGAGGTCCGCCGCTCCAAGCGACGCCGCCGGACCGTGTCGGCCTACCGCGAGGGCGACGTGATCGTGGTGCTCATCCCGGCCTCGATGAGCAAGCGCGACGAGGCGACATGGGTCGCCGACATGGTCGCGCGGATCGAGAAGAAGGAGGCGCGGCGCAAGCCGAGCGACACCGAGCTGCTCGCCCGCGCCACCTCCCTGAGCGACGCGTGGCTCGGCGGGCTGGCCAAGCCGGCGAGCGTGCGGTGGGTCAGCAACCAGAAGTCGCGCTGGGGCTCGTGCACGCCGGGCGACCGCTCGATCCGGCTGTCCGAGCGGCTCCAGCAGATGCCGCCGTGGGTCGTCGACTACGTCCTGATCCACGAGCTCGCGCACCTGCTCGAGCCCGGCCACGGCCCCGCCTTCTGGGCCTGGGTCGACCGCTACCCCCGCTCCGAGCGGGCCAAGGGCTACCTCGCGGGCTGGTCGTCGGCGGCGCGGCTCGAGCTGCCCGAGGGCTACGACGAGGTCGACTGACGCACCCGCGCGACGGCGGCGTCGATCAGGCGGTACATGTCGTCGAACGTCGCGGGCAGCGCGTCGACCGGCCACCAGCGCACGTCGAGGGACTCGTCGCTGACCGCGTGGTCGGCGTCGGGCGTCGCGGTGGCGAGGAACCGTACGTCGAGGTGGTGCACCGTGCCGCGGTCGGAGCAGAAGTCCACGGCGTGCTCGTCGAGCGAGAGCGGCTCGGGGTCGAGCTCGAACTCGCTCAGTCCCGACTCCTCGACCAGCTCGCGCGTGGCCGCAGCGACCAGGGTGTCGTCCTCGGGCTCGATGTGCCCGCCGAAGGCCAGCCACGCGTCGGCCTTGCGGTGGTGGTTGAGGAGCACCGCATCACCCGTGGTCGAGACCACGATGGCGCCCGCCGTCAGGTGGTCGGGGAAGCACGCCTTCCTCAGCCCGTCGGGGTGCTCGCGCAGGTGGGCGACGTAGCGGTCGCGCAGCTCGGCGTCGTGCGGGCTCGGAGGAGTCCAGCCCGCCAAGGTGGCGAGCGCGTCGTCGTGGATCACTCCTGCGGACGCTCGGGGTCGCCGGGGGAGTCCGTGCCGGGGGAGTCCGGCCCGTCGAGCAGCTCGCGCAGCCCGGCGTCGAAGTCCTCGTCGGAGAGCGACTCGGGCGAGGCCGCGTCCTCACGGAAGCCGAGCGGGTCGTCGAGGTCGGCCCCGGTGGGCAGCAGGTCGGGGTGCATCCACACGCCGTCGCGGGCCTCGGTGCCCTGGCGGGTGCGCAGGGAGCCCCAGAGCGTGGAGGCGTCGCGCAGGCGCCGGGGCCGCAGCTCCAGCCCGACGAGCGAGGCGAAGGTCTGCTCGGCCGGACCTCCGGCCGCACGCCGGCGGCGTACGGTCTCGTGCAGCTTGGCGGCGTTGGGCATCCGGGTCTCGGTGGCCTGGGAGACGACCTCGTCGACCCAGCCCTCGACGAGGGCGAGGGTGATCTCGAGGCGCTCGAGCGCGGCCTGCTGGGCCGGGGACTTGTCGAGGTCGAACAGACCCCCCTCCATCGCCGACTGCATGGCCTCGGGGTTGGTGGGGTCGATCTCGCGGAGCTTCTCCTCGATCCCGGAGGTGTTGATCTCGATGCCCTGGCCGTAGGCGGTGACCGCACCGATCAGGTGCTCGCGCAGCCACGGTGCGTTGGCGAAGAGGCGCTGGTGGGCGGCCTCGCGCAGCGCGAGGTAGAGCAGCACGTCGTCGCTGGAGACGTCGAGCTCGGCCGCGAACTTCTCGACGTTGCCGGGCAGCAGCGCCGCCTTGCCGTCGGGGCCGAGCGGCAGGCCGATCTCGGAGGCGCCGAGCACCTCGCCGGACAGGGCGCCGAGGCCCTGGCCGACCTGGCTGGCCACCATCGCGCCGGTGGCCTTGCCGAGCATGCCGAGCAGCGGGCCGGCCATCGCGCGTGCCTCCTCGGGCAGGGCGTTGCCGAGGGCGCTGACGGCCGAGCCGGCGATCGGCTCGACGAGCCGCTTCCACACCTCGGTCGTCTCCACGATCCACTCGGCGCGGCTCCACGCGGCGGTCGTGGTGACGCCGGAGGGGAAGTCGGTGGCGTCGTCGAGCCAGTGGTCGGCGAGTCGGACGGCGTCGGCGATGGCGTCGCGCTGGGCCTGGGTGGGCGTCGGGTCCGGCTCCTGCGCCGAGACCTTGCGCGCCATGTCGGTGACGACGGACCAGTTGACCGGTCCGTCGTGGGGCTGCATGAAGGCCTGCATCTGGCTCATCAGCTGGCTCAGGTCGGGCATCGCGCCGCCCGCGCTCGTCATGCCGTTGAAGAGCTGCTCGAACGGGGTGCCCTTGAACGGGTTCTGCTCCGGTCCGTCGGGGGTCTCACTCATGACCCCAACCGTACTCACCCGCGCCCAGCACGACGCCGACCGCGATACCTACACTGAGGCGCATGACGCAGGCCCCCTCGCACGCCGCCATCCGCCTCGTCGACATCCGCGACGTCCCCCTCGACGTCGCCGAGGTCGTGGCGGCCCTCGACGACGACGCCGCCGGCGGCCTGACCCTGTTCGTCGGCCGGGTGCGCGACCACGACGGCGGGCAGGGTGTCGCGTCCCTCGACTACAGCGCGCACCCGAGCGCCCTCGAGCAGCTGCACGCGGTCTGCGCCGAGGTCGCCGAGGCGTACGACGTCCACGGGCTCGTCGCCGTACACCGCGTCGGACACCTGGAGATCGGCGACATCGCCGTCATCGTGGCCACCACGGCCAGCCACCGCGGGGTGGCCTTCGACGCCTCGCGGTCGCTGATCGACACCCTGAAGTCGCGGGTGCCGATCTGGAAGCACCAGCGTTTCGCCGACGGTGGCGAGGAGTGGGTCGGCCTACCCTGAGCACGTGGAGATCCTCTTCTGGCTGGTGCCGCCCGCGCTGGTGACGCTCGGCGCCATGGTGTGGGTGAGCTGGCTGGGGCGCGAGGGCCGCGGCGAGGTCGACCGGGACGTCGCCGTACGCCGCCTCGCGAAGGCGCTGGAGAAGGACCACCGTGCCAAGCAGCCCCCACGCCCGGCGCGGGAGACCGACCGGAGCACGGGGATCGCGGTGCGACCGACCCGTCGCGCCTCGTAGTTGCAGGCGTTTGAGAGGCTGACGCCATGAGTCAGCGGGCGCTAGCGGCATTACTGTCCGTGCCGTTGCTGCTCGGGCTCTTCGTGTTCGTGGGCACCCAGCCCCTGCCCTACGTCACATACCGGCCCGGCCCGACGGTCGACATCCTCTCCACGCGCGAGGGCAAGGAGATCGTCGAGGTCACCGGGCACAAGACCTACCGCGACGACGGCGAGCTGAGGCTGACGACGATCTACGTCGACGAGCCGCAGGACGAGGTCAAGCTCGCCACGCTGATGCGCGCGTGGGTCGACCCCGACGAGGCGGTCTATCCCTACGAGGCGGTCTACGCGCCCGACGAGACCGACGAGTCGAGCGACGTCGAGTCCGCGGTGCAGATGGTCTCCTCGCAGGACTCCGCGATCGCCACCGCCCTGACCGAGCTCGGCTACGACGTGGAGCCCGAGGTCGAGGTGCAGAACGTCGAGAAGTCGCTGCCCGCCGACGGCCGGCTCGAGGTCCGCGACATCCTCGTCTCCATCGGCGGTCGGCAGATCGAGACGGCCGAGGACGTGATCAAGGCCGTCGACGAGGCGCCCGCCGGCAAGCCGTTGACCTTCGTCGTACGCCGCAAGGGCGAGGAGATCAGTGTCGACGTGACGCCTCGCACCGTCGACGGCGACAAGCGGATCGGCATCACGCCCGGCCCCGGCTTCACCTTCCCCTTCGACGTCACCGTCGACATCGGCGAGAACATCGGGGGCCCCAGCGCCGGCCTGATGTTCTCCCTGGCCATCTACGACACCCTGACCCCCGGCTCGCTGTCCGGGGGAGCGGTGATCGCCGGCAGCGGCACCATCGACGCCGAGGGCAACACCGGCCCCATCGGCGGGATCGCACAGAAGATCGCCGGCGCCGAGGCGGCCGGCGCACGCCTGTTCATGGTGGCCGCCGACAACTGCTCCGACGTGACCGACCTCGACACCGGCGACATGCGCCTGGTGCGGGTCGAGACCATGCACGACGCCGTCGAGGCGATCACCGCCTGGACCGACGACCACGACGCCGCCCTGCCCACCTGTGAGGACCCCGCATGACCCTGGACGCACGATGACCGAGCTCTCCCTGCCCGAGGACCCCGCGCTCGCCGCTGCGGTGCTCGAGATCGAGTCGCACATCGCCGGAGAAGGATGGGACCAGCCCGCCCGGCTCTACGCCCTCGTCGACACGGCGCGCATCGTCGCCCAGGAGCCGGCACTGGCCGCCCAGATGGGCCTCGACGCCGCCGCCGAGGAGGGATCCTTCACCCCCGTCGAGCAGGACGCGCTGCCCGACCAGGCCCTCGAGGTGACCCTCGAGTCGATCGCCTGGCCGCCGGAGGTCACGGGGTGCGCGGCCGTGGTCGAGCGGCTCGTGCTGCCGCCGGAGGTGGACGCGGAGATCCCCGACGACCCCGCGGCCGCCGAGGAGTTCGCGCGCGAGCACCCGCTGCGCCAGGAGGTCCGGATCGTCGCCGGGGCCACGCGCGCCGGAGCGACGTACTGCGCCCTGCGCCTGCGGGCACACGACGACGACCAGTCGGTCGTCGACGGCACCGAGCTGGTCCCCGGACTGCTCGAGCTGCTGAGGAGCACTCTGGAGGTGGACGCGTGAGCGGCATGTTCGACGGCGACGCCGAGCGGCAGGAGGAGCTCCCGCCCCGCGGCGGTCGCTCGACCCGCTCGCGCACCCTGATCATCACCGCCGCCGTGCTGGTGGTGCTGTTCCTGGTCCTGACGGGCTTCTCGTCCTTCTGGACCGAGCGGCTGTGGTTCAAGTCGACCGGCTTCGGCAGCGTCTTCCAGACCCTGCTGTGGACCCGCGTCGGACTGTTCCTCGTCTTCGGCGGCGTGATGGCCGCCGTGGTCGCGCTCAACCTCGCGCTCGCCTACCGCGCCCGCCCGATGCTGCTCAGCGGCGGCGACGCCAACCTCGCGCGCTACCGCGACGCCGTCTCGCCGGTGACGGGCTGGCTCTTCGGCGGCATCTCCGCGCTGATGGGGATCTTCGCCGGCGCCTCGGCGGCGGGGAAGTGGCGGGAGTACTCCCTGTGGCGCCACGCCACGCCCTTCGGCTCCACCGACCCCTACTTCAACCGCGACGCCGGCTTCTACGTCTTCGAGCTGCCGTGGTGGCACTACGTCACCGACTTCGTGATGGCGCTCGCCGTGATCGGGCTGCTGGCGGCGGCGCTCGTGCACTACCTGTACGGCGGCATCCGGCTGTCCGTCCCGCGCGACCGCATCAGCGGGGCGGCGCAGGTGCACCTCTCGGCGCTGCTCGGCGTCTTCGTGCTCGCCAAGGGCGCGGACTACTGGCTCGACCGCTTCGACCTGGTCACCGGCTCCGGCTCGCTGTTCACCGGCATGGGCTACACCGACGAGCAGGCGGTGCTGCCGGCCAAGGAGATCCTCGCCGGCGTCGCCCTGATCTGCGCGGTCCTGTTCTTCCTCAACATCTGGCGCCGCACGTGGCTGCTGCCGTCGATGGGCATCGCGCTGCTGGCGCTGTCGGCGATCCTGCTCGGCCTGATCGTGCCCGGTGTGGTCCAGCAGTTCCAGGTCCGTCCCAACGTGCCCGACAAGGAGGGCGACTACATCGCCGCCAACATCGAGGCGACGAGGGCGGCCTACGGGCTGGACGAGATCGAGGTCTCGCCGTACACCCGCGAACCGGACCCGAAGAACGCCGACCTGGAGGCGCTCGACGCGATCACCTCCTCGGTGCCGCTGCTCGACCCCAAGGTCGTCAGCCCCACCTTCGAGGTGCAGCAGCAGGTGCGCGGCTACTACTCGGTGAGCAACGTGCTCGACGTCGACCGCTACAACATCGACGGCAAGGACCGCGCGCTGGTGCTCGGCGTGCGCGAGCTCGAGCAGTCAGGCCTGCGCGCGGAGGCCCGCAACTGGTCCAACCTGCACACGGTCTACACCCACGGCAACGGCGTCATCGCGGCGTACGCCAACCAGCGCCCGATCGACGACGAGACCCAGTCGGGGACGATCCAGTGGGCCGAGGGCCAGGAGATCAGCCAGTCGGCGCTGACCGACCTCAGCCCCGACGGCTACGAGTCGCGCGTCTACTACGGCGAGCGCAGCCCGTCGTACTCCATCGTCGGCAAGTCCTCCGACGACGGCAACGACGTCGAGCTCGACCTGCCCAAGGGCGTGCGCGACGACGAGAACCAGACCACGACGTACGACGGCGACGGCGGCGTGCCGATCGGCGGACTGTTCAACAAGCTGATCTACGCGCTGAAGTTCGGCGAGCCCAACCTGCTGCTGTCGGGCCGGGTCAACGGCAACAGCAAGATCCTCTACGACCGCGAGCCCCGGACGATGGTGGAGAAGGTCGCGCCGTGGCTGACGGTCGACTCCGACCCCTACCCGGCGGTCATCGACGGCAAGATCCAGTGGATCCTCGACGGCTACACCGTGACCGACCGCTACCCGCTCTCGCAGCGCGAGTCGCTCGAGACGATGACCGACGACTCGCTGGCCCAGGACAACGGCTTCCAGACGCTGCCGACCGACGAGATCAACTACATGCGCAACGCCGTCAAGGCGACGGTCGACGCGTACGACGGCACCGTCAAGATCTACGCCTGGGACGAGGACGACCCGATCCTCCAGGCGTGGAGCGAGGTCTTCCCCGGCATCGTGCAGCCGAAGTCGGACATCCCCGACAGCCTGATGGAGCACCTGCGCTACCCCGACGACCTGTTCAAGGTGCAGCGCTACCAGTTCGCGCGCTACCACGTGACCGACGCGAAGGACTGGTACGAGGACAACAACCGGTGGGAGGTCCCGAAGGACCCGCGCACCAAGGACCTCCTCCAGCCGCCGTACCGCCTGTTCACCGAAGGGGCCGACGGGTCGTCGAACTACTCCCTGACCTCGGTCTACGTGCCCTACCGCCGACAGAAGCTGGCGTCGTTCGTCAACGTCGACAGCGACGCGACCTCGGACACCTACGGCAAGATCTCCGTGCTCGAGCTGCCGGACGAGCTCACCGACGGCCCGGAGGCGATCTCCAACGAGATCAGCTCCGACGAGGACGTGCGCAGCGAGGTCTTCTCCTTCAGCCAGGGCAACGTCACGCCCGTCTACGGCAACCTGCTGACGCTGCCGGTCGAGAGCGGGCTGATGTACGTCCAGCCGCTCTACGCCCAGCGGTCCGACACCGACGCGAGCTTCCCGATCCTGCGGTTCGTGCTCGTGTCCTACGGCGGCAGGGTCGGCATCGGTACGTCGCTGCGTGAGGCGATCGCCGACGTGCTCGGCGTCGCGGCGACCGACCCGACACCCACGCCCGACCCCGATCCCGACCCGGGCCAGACCGACCCCGAGCCGTCGGGGTCGGTCAACGACCAGATCCGGTCGCTGCTCGCCCAGGCCGAGGCGAAGTTCGAGGCCGCCGACCAGGCCCAGGCCAACGGCAACACGGTCGGCTGGGCGAGGCTGATGGAGGAGGGTCGCGACCTGATCACCCGGGCCGTCGCGCTCGCCGACGAGCGCGACAGCCAGGCGGCCACCGGCAACTGAGGGCGACCCGATTTGGGATCGTCGCCAGCCATCCCGTAAGGTTCTGTTCACCGACGCGGGGTGGAGCAGCTCGGTAGCTCGCTGGGCTCATAACCCAGAGGTCGCAGGTTCAAATCCTGCCCCCGCTACTCAAGAATCAAAAGATTCGCACCTTGGCCCCCACATCTTGTGGGGGCCAAGCGCATTTCAGCCCACATCTAGTGGCCCGATGCGCCTATCCGGGGTCGATTGTCGGCTTGATTGTTTCTCGAATGACCTAGGTGACCCTGGTCGCACCAGGTGCATCCCCCATTCGATCCACGCGTGTACTGCACCGCCTTGCGTCCCCGATCGAGGGCGATCGGGGGCATCCGGGGGCGTCGAGGGACGACTCCTGAAGAAAGTTGAGCCCGGCTGGTGGCGGGGATTGCCGGACCCTGATCGCCTCGGACGGTCCTGCGACATGACCCCCATGACGCCCGGCGACACGCCGGCCACCTACAGCCCCGACACCACCCTCACCCTCAGCGAGATCGCCGACCTCACCGGCCGCGACCTCAAGACCATCAAGACCTGGAACGACTCCGGCAAGGGCCGCTGGCCCAACGCCGTCCAGGACGAGACCGGCCGCAAGACCTGGCGCGTCCCGGTCCGCGACCTCGTCGCCACCGACGTCCTCGACGCCTCCCAGATCGAGCAGGTCGCGAACGAGCTCGCCGCCCGGCGCGAGTCCAAGGAGACCAGGGCCCTCCGCGAGCAGGTCATCCGCCTCGAGGAGAGGCTCACCGCCGCGGCGGCCCTCGCCGATGAGCGCGCCAACACCATCGCCCTCCTCAAGAGCCTGGTCCGCAAGGGCGGTGCAGCATGAGCCGCAAGCTGACCGGTTCCAAGAAGCAGACCGACGGCGGCTGGACCGCCAGCCTCCCGATTCACCGCGGCGCCACCAAGCGCCGGACCTACACCTTCACCACCGAAGAGGCCGTCGACCGCTGGATCGCCGCCGGCATCGCCGCCATCGAGAGCGACACCGACCTCCCCGCCCCCGGGGCCGAGGGACGCGTCGCGAACAAGCGCACCCAGAAGACCGGGACCGACTTCCGCGCCATGGCCGAACGGTGGCACGCCGAGCGCTACGAGGAGCTGCGGCGCGGCAAGCACGACCGCGCCACCTCGACCCTCGGCCACATCAAGCGCATCGCCGCCTTCATGAACGAGCGCGGCCTCGTGCTCGAGACCATGGTGCGTGACGAGGTGAAGGTGTTGCAGGCGACCCTCACCCGGTCGAACACCGACATCACGGTCCGCGTCCCGGACGGCGTCGACCCGACCCAGCAGGTCACCATGGCCGAGGCCCTCGAGCTCCCCAAGATGGCATCCAAGTCGACGCTGAAGCGCCGCAAGGCCGAAGGCAAGCTCGTTCCCGTCGACCCGTCTTCCGCGGTGCACCGCTTCCTCGTCTCCGACCTCTACAACGAGGACATCCTCGGCCCCGGCGGCGAGCTCCGCCGAGGACCGCGCACCAACGGCAGCCTCTCCCAGGACGTCGCCAAGGACGTCATGTGGGCCTTCGAGGAAATCTGCAAGTACGCCCTGGACCACGGCGTCGACGTCCCGCAGGACCGCAGCAGCCTCGCCATGCACATCACCGACAAGGCGCCCAGCGCCGAGCGCCAGCCCGTCAGTCTCACGCGCTGCGCCGACATCGCCTCGCGGTTGCACGTCGTGCACCAGCTCGCCCTGTGGGTCATGCGCATCCTCGGGCTGCGCATCAGCGAGGCCTACGGCATCCGCGTCTACGACGTGCTCGACCAGGGGCCGGGCCAGTACGGCGCCGTCGCGGTCAAGACGCAGGGCGGCAAGAAGTTCACCCAGATCGCCCCGGACGGCACCAAGGTCACCAGCGACGACAAGGACGAGCTCAAGACCAAGAACTCCAAGCGCGTGCTCGTCGTCCCGCCCGCCCTCATGGACTTCATCCGCCTCGTCGTCGCTGTCTTCCACACCGACGCCGACGGGGTGATCCGCCAGGACGCTCGCCTCATCCCCGGCCTCAACCGCCGAGACGCCGGCGGCCAGGCTGCGTTCCGCACCGCCCTGGCGGATGCTGCCGAGGCCGCCCGCGTCGACTGCACGCCTGAGGAGGAGGTGATCGACGAGGTCTTCTCCTGCACGCCCCACGACATGCGACGGACCATCCTGTCCGACCTCGATCGCCTCAAGGTGAAGGGCACCCACACGCGGCGATTCGCCGGCCACCTCGCCGGCACCGCCGTCCTCCACCGCAGCTACCTCCTCGACGACCCGAAGCTCCGCCCCGCGCGGAAGATCGCCGTCCTCATCCAGAAGGAGCTCACCACCAACCTCCCGGTCGGACTCGTCATCCCCACCACCGTCCGCTGCACCACCGGCAACCAGAAGTTCCTCGCGTTGGACGGTCCGCGCATCGACGCCGAGCTCGCCGAGCGTGGCTCCCTCGTCCTCACGACGGACGAGGGCGGGGAGCCGCTCCTCGGGACCGTCGAGGCTGCCGATCTCTGGGACGTCACGCCCAAGACGGCGCGTCTCTGGATGGCCGAGGGTCGAGTGCCGTCAGTCCCGTGCGGCGGTCGTGGCAAGGGGCAGGAGCGGCGGGTGCGTCTCTGCGACGCCATGGCACTGCGCCAGCGGCTCAGCACCCAGATCACGCTCGTCCGGCTCGCCGATGAGGTCCAGACGACCTACCACACCGTGTACCAGTTCGTCCGCGCGAAGGGGCTCGAGCTCGAGGCCTGGGGCGAGCGCGACTTCATCGTCCCGCCCGCAACTGCCGCCCTCCTGCGCGAGCACTACGCACACCAGGCAGAACTGCACCGCCGTGCCGTGCCCTACTCCAAGGCAGCGAAGGAGCTCGGTACGACGGTGGCTGCGGTCGAGCACCTCGTGGAGGACGGGAGGTTGGACAAGGACGAGCGCGCCTACGACGGTCGTCGCATGGTCACCCGCGAGAGCCTCGCCGGGGCCACCCAGCAGCCGGTTCGCCGTCCCACTCCGACGGTCCGCGACGACCTCATGACGTGGGCCGAGGTGTCGGCCGCAACCGGACTGGCGAGCGCGGACATCGACGCACTCGTTGCTGACGGAATGCTGGTGCGCGTGCAGCACCAGCGGCGACGCCACGTGACTCGGGTCAGCGTGCTGAGGTATCTCGCCGAGCACGACCCGTCACGCCTCGCGCTGGCGGTCTGACGGGTCCAAGCTCGATACCCCTCCCTCCACGCGACCGATGAGGCGGTCCGGCTCGCGTGGAGGTCGTGGGTGCCGCCGTCAGCGTGACTCTTTGCTGCGCAGGGCGTGGCCAACGGCACCCGGAACAAGGTGCCTACGACCCTTGACCGCATACCCCCTAGGGGTATGGTGGAGACATGAACGCGCACATGCACGAGTCGGACACGGCCACGACGCACCAGGTCACGGACCCGGTGTGCGGAATGAGCGTCGACCCGACCGCGACCGAGCACACGCTCACCCACGAGGGGCAGGAGTTCTACTTCTGCTCGGCCAGCTGCAAGGACAAGTTCCAGGCCACGCCCGACCGGTACGCAAGCCACGACCAGCACGACCAGCACGACCAGCACGACCAGGCCGGGAACGCTCACGCGCACGCCGGACACGCTGCGACGGCCAGTGGCATTGCCCCGCCCACGCCCGGCGAGGGGGAGGCAATGGAGTACACGTGCCCGATGCACCCCGAGATCCGCCGACCCGGCCCCGGAGCGTGCCCGATCTGCGGCATGGCGCTGGAGCCGGTGATGGTCACGGTCGACTCGGGCCCGTCGCCGGAGCTGCGCGACATGACCCGCCGCTTCTGGTTCGGCGTGGCCCTGTCCATCCCCGTCGTCATCC
The DNA here is from genome assembly GCF_003057875.1 of Nocardioides currus. Classification (GTDB taxonomy): domain Bacteria; phylum Actinomycetota; class Actinomycetes; order Propionibacteriales; family Nocardioidaceae; genus Nocardioides; species Nocardioides currus. The sequence continues at coordinate 675,705 of NZ_PYXZ01000002.1, forward strand.
TCGGCATGGGCCGCGACCTCATCGAACCGCTGCACGACGCCGTATCCGCCACCACGTCCGCGTGGATCCAACTCGCGTTGGCCACACCGGTGGTCCTATGGGCCGGATGGCCCTTCTTCACCCGCGGCTGGGCGTCGATACGCACCATGAAGCTGAACATGTTCACGCTCATCGCAATGGGCACCGGCGTCGCCTGGCTGTTCTCCGTCGTCGCAACGGTGGCCCCGGGCATCTTCCCCGCCGCGTTCCGCGAAGACGGCGCCGTCGACGTCTACTTCGAGGCCGCCGCCGTCATCACCACCCTCGTCCTGCTCGGCCAGGTCCTCGAGCTCCGCGCCCGCGAGGCCACCTCAGGCGCCATCAAGGCGCTTCTCGACCTGTCCCCGAAGACCGCCAGGCGGGTGCGTGACGACGGCACCGAGGAAGAGGTCACCCTCGACCAGGTCCAGCTCGGCGACCTGCTCCGCGTCCGCCCCGGCGAGAAGGTCCCCGTCGATGGTGTCGTCGAGGAGGGGAAGTCGGCCGTCGACGAGTCCCTGGTCACTGGCGAGTCCATGCCGGTGACGAAGGAACCGGGCGACAACGCCATCGGCGGCACCCTCAACTCCACCGGCGCGCTCCTCGTACGCGCCAGCGCGGTCGGTCGCGACACCATGCTCGCCCGCATCGTGCAGATGGTCGCCGAAGCCCAACGCTCCCGCGCGCCCATCCAGCGCACCGTCGACAAGGTGTCCGCGGTGTTCGTGCCCGCCGTCATCGGCATCGCCGTGCTCGCGTTCATCATCTGGGCCCTCGTGGGCCCCGACCCGAAGCTCGCCCACGCGCTGGTCGTCGCGGTCAGCGTCCTCATCATCGCCTGTCCGTGTGCGCTCGGCCTGGCCACGCCCATGTCCATCATGGTCGGCGTCGGCCGGGGCGCCCAGATGGGTGTCCTCATCAAGAACGCCGAAGCACTCGAACGGATGGAGAAGGTCGACACCGTTGTCGTCGACAAGACAGGCACGCTCACCGAGGGCAAGCCGGCCGTCGTCGCCGTCGAGCCGGCCACCGGTCACGACGCACGTGAGCTGCTTCGGCTCGCGGCTGCCGTGGAGAACGCCTCCGAGCACCCGCTCGCCCGCGCCATCGTCGACAAGGCCCAAGCCGACATGGTCAACCGGGGCGAGGACTCCACGCGGTTGCCCGAGGTGGCTGACTTCGACGCCCCGGCCGGCAAGGGCGTCCTCGGGACCGTCGACGGCCGCAAGGTGCTCGTCGGCACCGCAGGGTTCCTCACCAGCCAGAACATCGACCCGTCGGTCCTGGCCGAAACGGCTGACCGGCTGCGACGTACGGGCGCGACCGCCGTCCTCGTCGCCGTCGACGGCACCCCCGCGGGTGTGATCGGGATCGCCGACCAGGTCAAGACCACCACCCCCGCCGCGCTGGCCGCGCTGCGCACGGAGGGCATCAAGGTCATCATGCTCACCGGTGACAACGAGGTCACCGCTCAGGCTGTCGCCACCGAGCTCGGCATCGACCGGGTCGAGGCCGAGGTGCTGCCCGACCACAAGGCCGACGTCGTCAACCGGCTCCGTGCTGAGGGCTGCGTGGTCGCGTTCGCCGGCGATGGCGTGAACGACGCTCCGGCGCTGGCCGCGGCTGATGTGGGTCTGGCGATGGGCACCGGCACGGACGTCGCGATGGAGTCCGCCGGTGTGACGCTGCTGCGCGGCGACCTCAACGGCATCGCCCACGCGCGCCAGCTCTCCCACGCCGTGATGAGCAACGTACGCAGGGGTCTCGTCCTCGCGTTCGGTTACAACACCCTAGGCATCCCCATCGCCGCAGGTGTGCTCTACCCGGCCTTCGGGTGGCTCCTGTCGCCGGTCATCGCCGCGGCCGCGATGGCGTTGTCCTCGGTCAGCGTCATTCTCAACGCGCTGCGGTTGCGGACCCAGAAGCTGGGGTGAGACCAGCGACTCCGTACGATCGAGAACGATGAAGCTCGAGCCTTCCAACGCCGTCAGCGCCCGCAGGCGAGTCCTGCGGGCGCTGACGACGCCTGGGCGAGGCGCCGGCAACTCCTGGCTGGCCGCGCTCGTGGCGGCCTTGGTCGTCGGCATCCTCGGCATGCACGCGCTCGCGAGCCACGGCACTCCCGCTGCACCAGCGGCCGCGTCGAGCGCGATGAGCATGCCGGGCATGACGGTGGCCGACGACACGGCCATGACCTCGAGCAACCCGCACGCGTCGCAAGCCAACGAGGTGCCAGCCGCTCAGCTGACGGACGAAGCCGGCGTCGGCTCTGACTCTGGCTCGGGACACGTCATGGCCGGCATGGTCATGCTGTGCGTCGTCATGCTCGCCGCAGCCGGGCTCACGCTCCTGGCGGTGCTCGCCACGGGACTCTTCCGGCCGCTGATGCCGGCCGCATTCATGCCGGCCGCCGTACGCGCGCGGACGTTGCAGTGGGTGCGTGGCACCGGTCCTCCCCACGAATGGCAGTTCTCCGTCATCAGGTGCTGACAGGCCCTGCGACCACCCGCCACCGCTGATCTCGATCGTCGAGTTCGAGTTTCGACCGCAGCGTCCGGCCGGGTGTCGCCTCTGCCTGCCCGCACAACCCACCTGACTTCCGGAGAACCTCCATGCATGCCAAGAACAAGACCCGCACGCGCGCTCTCAGCGCGTTCGCGCTCACCCTCGCCCTCGGCGCCGGCCTCACCGCCTGCGGCGACGACACCTCCGACGCGGCCGGCACGGCCGAGGTCAGCACCACCGAGCACAACGACGCCGACGTCGCCTTCGCCAGCGACATGATCACCCACCACGCCCAGGCACTCTCGATGGTCGACCTGACCCTGAAGCGAGAGCTCGACCCCGAGGTCCAGGCGCTCGCCGAGGACATCCGCGACGCCCAGGGCCCCGAGATCGAGACCATGGCCGACTGGCTCACGAAGTGGGGTGAGGACGTCCCGGCGACCATGCGCGACCACGTCAACTCCGGTCATGACATGGGCGACATGTCCGACACCATGGACGACATGGGCCATGACGACATGCCCGGCATGATGACGGCCGAGGAGATGAACGAGCTCGAGGACGCTCCGGACTCCGACTTCCAGGACATGTGGCTCGAGATGATGGTCGAGCACCACGAAGGCGCCATCGAGATGGCCGAGACCGAGCAGGCCGACGGCCAGTTCAAGGACGCCGTCGACCTCGCCGGTCAGATCATCGACGCCCAGAAGCAAGAGATCGAGACCATGAAGGACCTGCTCGGCTCCTGAGTCGCGGCGCGCGCGGACGCGGACGCCACCCTCACTGGTGGCGTCCGCTCGTCGATTCCACCGCCGCTCCCCCCAATCCCGCGTCCCGGCCCTGGGCCGACCAGCCTCACGCCCGGACGCCTCGGACACCCACATGCAGAAAAAGGCCTCATGAAGACACCCCTCGCGGCCGTTGCCGTCACAGCAGCCCTCGCCCTCACCCTGACCGGCTGCAGCAAAGCCGCCGCCCCGACCAGCTCGTCCGGTTCGAGCTCCTCGGATGCGGCCGAGGTCACGCCTGACGCCACGTCCCTCCCGCCGTGGCCCGCACCCGGCGACGTTCCCGCCCGGGTCGCCGCCGCCGGCCTCGACCTCGGCCCGATGGGCACCGCCGAGCACTACCACCCCCACCTGGCCATCACCGTCGGCGGAGAACCGGTCCCCGTCGCGCTCAACATCGGCGTCGACCCCGCCACCGGCGCGATGTCCGCGGTCCACACCCACGAGGGCGACGGCACCATCCACATCGAAGCCGACACCGTCGGCGAGAAGTTCACCCTCGGCCAGCTGTTCACCCAGTGGGGCGTCGCGCTCACGCCCACCCAGATCGGTGGAGCCCAGGCGAAGCCCGGGGAGAAGATGACGGTGACCAGCAACGGCACACCCGTGAGCGGCGACCCCGCCGACCTGCGGCTCGAACCGGACCAGCAGATCGAGCTGACCCTGCCATGACCGACACGTCACACCCGCAGACCTCACCCCCGGGACGTCCCTCCCGGCCGGCCCGCATCGCCCTCGTCGCGGTGCTCGTCGTAGCCGTCGTGCTCCTTGGGCTGTGGTTGGTCCGCACGACACCCTGGACCGCCGACGCCTCCGGTCGTGGCAGCGACCGCGGTATCGCGGGGCCGGGCCTCACTGTCTACCCGGCCGGTGACCGCGCCGCCGCGCCCCCGCTCGAGGGGCGCACCCTCGACGACAGCGACTTCAACCTCGACGACCTCTCGGGCCAGATCGTCGTCATCAACGTGTGGGGCTCGTGGTGCGGGCCGTGCCGCGCCGAAACGCCCGGTCTCGTCCGCATCGCCAACGCGACCGCCAGCCAAGGCGTCCAGTTCGTCGGTATCGACACGCGCGACAGCCTCGCCTCCGCCAGGGCGTTCGTGAAGAACTACGACGTGCCCTACCCGAGCGTGTTCGACCCCGCCGGCAAGGCGCTGTTGCCGTTCGGGTCCGTCATCCCCAGCGCCGCCATCCCTAGCAGCCTTGTCGTCGACCGCGACGGCAACGTCGCAGCCCGCGTCATCGGCGCCGTCGACGAAAGCACCCTCCGGGGCGTCCTCGACGACCTCCTCGCCGAAGACGACGACTCGACTTCGACCGGCGCCGACGATCCGGAAGGAGACGCGTCGTGAGCCCGCTGGCCACCAACCCGGGCGACCTCGTCACCTACGGCCCCATGCTCGTCGCCATCCCCATCGCGATGGCCGCCGGACTCGTGTCCTTCCTCAGCCCCTGCTGCCTCCCACTCGTACCCGGCTACCTCGCGTACGTCACCGGAACCAGCGGCGCAGACGCCTCCGTCCAGGCGGCCTCTGGCGCCGCGACTCGGACGGCGGGCACGTCCGACACCTTGACGCTGACACGGCCACGGCCCCGCTTGCTGCCCAGCCGCACCGTCACCGGAACCCTGCTCTTCGTCCTCGGGTTCGCCGCCGTGTTCACCAGCTACGGCGCGCTCTTCGGCACCGCCGGCGCGTTCCTCATCACCTACCAAGAGCCCATCACCCAGGTCCTCGGCGTCCTCACCATCGTCCTCGGCGTCGTCTTCACCGGTGCCCTGACCCGCGTACCGTTCCTCAACCGCACCGTCCGCCTCGACGCCAACCCCCGCGTCGGAGTCGCCGGCGCCCCCCTGCTCGGCGTCATGTTCGGCATCGGCTGGACCCCCTGCATGGGGCCGACTCTGGCCGCCGTACTCACCCTGTCCGTCACCGCGGGAGGCGCCGGCCGCGGAGCTGTGCTGTCCTTCGCCTACAGCCTGGGTCTCGGCATCCCGTTTCTCCTCGCTGCCCTCGGCGTCCAACGCGCGTTCCGCGTGTTCGCCTACGCGCGTCGGCATGCCCGCGCCGTCACTCGCATCGGGGGAGTACTCCTCATCATCGTCGGCGTCCTCCAGGTCACCGGAGCCTGGACGCTGCTAATGGCCCAGTTGCAGGGCTGGGTTGCGAACTGGCAGGTCCCCCTGTGAACACCACGCCGAGCCGTGCGCGACCGAACCCCCGAACCCGTCGCCGTCGCCTGGCGCGGCTGGGACTGGCCGCGGCCCTCACCCTCACCGCCGCCACGGCCTGCAGTTCCCGAGAAGCCAACCCTGGGAGCGGCAACGCTGTCACCAGCCGCGACACTGACGACTTCCACGGCACCCTCGTCGACCCGCCCCTCGCCCCCGCGCCCATCACGCTCCGCGACACCGACGGCAGCCCCTACCGGATGGACGAGCCGACCCCGAACACGGCCACGGCGATCTTCTTCGGCTTCACCAACTGCCACGACATCTGCCCGACCACCATGGCCGACCTCGCCGCCGCACGCAGGTCCCTACCCACTTCCGCAGCGAGCAAGGTCAACCTGGTCTTCGTCACCGTCGACCCCAAACGCGACACCCCGCCCGTTCTCCGCAGGTGGCTCGACCAGTTCGACCCCGACATCGTCGGACTGCGCGGACCCGTCAGGCGCGTACACCGTGCAGAGGACTCCCTGTACGCCTCCAACAGCAGCAAGTCCTCGCCGACACCCGAGGGAACCGACGCCGGCGCACACGAGCATCAGTCGACGGAGGAAGGGCACACCCACCCCGACGGCGACCCCGATGGGTACGCCGTGGACCACTCCAGCGTCGTCTACCTGTTCGGCCCCGACGGCAGCACCGTCATCTACACCGGCGGCGCCACCCCACCCGACTACGCCGCAGACCTGACGCGCCTTCTCTACCCCTGACCTCAGCCCCTCACCTCCAGTCGGCGCGAGCAGGCCGCGTCCGCCGCGGCAAGGCAGCCTCACAGGGGCCGAAAGACCCTACCCCCCGGGGGTATGCCCGCGCACCATGGAACAAGAGCAGAACCCACGAGGAGCCCGCCATGGATGCCACCGAAAGCACCCCCGACACAACCCGCCAAGCTGCGGCCGGAGCGCACGAGTGCCACCGCCCCGCCACCGACAGCTCCCTCCCTGCCGCCCGCGGCTACACCGGTCGACAGCACAACTACCTGAACCGGTTGCGCCGCATCGAGGGCCAGGTCCGCGGCGTGCAGAAGATGGTCGCCGACGACCGCTGGTGCCCCGACGTGGTCAACCAGCTCGCCGCCGTGACCCGGGCAACCGAAGAGGTCGCCGCGGCGCTTCTCGAAGACCACGTGCGCCACTGCGTCCTCGAAGCCGCCCGCGACTCCAGCGGAGCCGGACAGGCCCTGATGGACGAAGTCGCCGCCACCATCCGGCAGGTCATCCGCCTCTGAACCCACGCGCTCACCCACGAACCACCCGTCCACCACCCACGACAAGGAGCAGAACGATGAACACCAACATGACCCGCGGCCCGAACCTTGGGCTGTTCGCGGTCGCAGCCGCCATCGCCATCGTCGGCGCACTCTGGGTCGGCGTCCCCGCCGGCACCCTCGCCTTCGTCGGCATCGCCCTCATCTGCCCGCTGATGATGATGGTGATGATGGGCGGAATGATGGGGATGCACGGCGGCGGCAGCAATGACAGCAGCACGACGTCGCACGACCGCTCCGACGACCAGCACCCTCAGGACCGCTGAGGTCGTCATGACCGCCCAGGCCACACCCCGCCCCGCCGGCCACGCCGCATCTACGGCGGCTGGTCGGCCGCTGATGACCGCGTCCGGTGTCGAGAAGTCGTACCGGCGCGGCATCTGGCCGGCCCGTCACGCTCAGGCGGTCCTCAAAGGCGCGAACCTCGAGCTGCTCCCGGGTGAGGTCGTCGGTCTGGTCGGGGAGAACGGGTCGGGGAAGTCAACGCTGATGAAGGTCCTCGTCGGCGAGCTCGCCCCGGACGCAGGCACCGTGGAGCACGTCGGACGGCTCGGCTACTGCCCGCAGGAGCCGGTCGTGTACGAGCGCCTGACGTGCGATGAGCACTTCGAGCTGTTCGGGCACGCCTACCGGATGAACCCGGCCGACGAGCACACGTCGCGTCGCCGGCTCTACGAGACCCTCGGGTTCACCCGGTACGCCCGCACGCGCGCCGACCAGCTCTCCGGCGGCACCCTGTCCAAGCTCAACCTCGGGCTGGCGCTGCTCGCCGACCCCGAAGTGCTGCTCCTCGACGAGCCGTACGCCGGGTTCGACTTCGACACCTACCTGAGGTTCTGGGACCTCGTCGCCGAACGCCGGGCCGCGGGTCGCAGCGTGCTCATCATCAGCCACTTCGTCGTCGATGAACACCGCTTCGACCGCATCGTCCAGCTGCGCGACGGCACCACCCACGGCCGACCACCGCACGACCGTCCGCCTGAGTGAGCACCCGATGAGCACCGTCGACACCTCCGTTCGCGTCCCCATCGGTGGCGGACTGCTGGTGCGTCGCTTCCTCGTCGAGGCAGCCCGCAACCGGGTCACCCTCGGCCTGCTCGTCGTCGTCCCGGTCGTGTTCGTCGCCATCGTGGGCGGTGTCATCACCGATGCCGGCGAGCTCCTGGGCGGCCAGGGTGGACCTCAGGCCGAGACGACCACGGCCGGCTGGACGGCCGGGTTCGTTGCCGCGGTCGCGATGTACTTCCAGGTCCGCGCCGCCCGCGCTGCCGACCAGCGCCTCGTCCTGGCGGGACTACCCGCAGCACGGCTGGTCTTGGCACGCATGACGACCGGAGCCGCGCTCGCGGTGGTGGCGGCCACCACGTCCTACCTGACTCTCGTGGTCCGCGTCGGTGGGCTCGACCACCCCGTCCGGGTCGCCGCGGCCACCGTGATGTTCGCGGTCATCTACCTGGCGCTCGGCGCCCTCATCGGCGCCCTGGTGGCCAACCCGGTCAACGGCACGGTGCTCGTCCTGTTCGTCTGGCTCGTCGACGTCGTCTTCGGGCCCGCGTTCCGGCCCGCCGACACCCTCGTGTCCAAGGTCTTCCCGACCCACTACCTGAGCCTGTGGATGATGGACGAGCCGTCCGGTCACGCCGGCCGGCCCGGCGACCTTGGTTGGGCGCTCATCTGGACCCTCGTCGCCGTCGCACTCAGCTGGCTGGTCGTCGCGACCACCAGCCGGACCGCGCGGACCCGCGCCCGCACCAGCTCGGGCTCGGCCCTCGGCCAGCTCGCGGTCGGCACCCGGATGGGCCTGCGGGAAGTCGGCAGAAACCGGGTGCTCTGGGCGCTCCTGGTCGCTGTCCCGGGCTTGTTCGTCGCCCTTTCTGCCTTCACCACGCCCGAGGGCTACGAGACGATGATGGTCCGCGAAGCCGGCCGGACCGTGGCCGCGACGTTCTGGTTCCCCGACACCCATCCAGGTCTGATGGCGCCGATCTCGGTCGGAGCGCTGGCCGCCGTCGTGGGGCTGTTCACCGCTCTCGGGGCGCGCGCCGCGGACCGACGGCTCGCCCTCGCGGGGTTCCGCCCGGTCAGCCTGCTCACGTCCCGGCTCCTCGTCGTGGCCGTGCTGGCCGTCGTCGTCACCGCCGCCTCGCTGACGGTCACCGCGCTGTTCTTCGAGCCCGGTCAGTGGGGCCCGTACGTGCTGGCCAACCTGCTCATCGCGTTCACGTACGCCCTCGTCGGCGTCCTGGTCGGCTGGCTTTTCGGCCGCGTCGGCGGCGTGCTCGTCGCGTTCCTTCTCCCGTTCCTCGACCTCGCCATCGAGCAGAGCCCGATGCTCAACCCCGACCTCTCCACCCTCGCGCACCTGCTACCGGGGTACGGAGCCAGCAGGGTCCTCTACGACGCAGCCCTGACCAGCAGCTTCGACGAGACCGCCTCTCTCCTCTTCGCGCTGGGCTGGCTCGCGGTGCTTGCCGGTCTCGTCGCCGGCCTGCTGCAGCGACTTGCCCGCACCTCGCGTCGGCCGCGCCGGTCTGGGGGCGGCCGCCCGCGCCTTCGCCGTCACCGCAGGCGTCAGAGTCGGCTGGAGCCGCCCCTTCCCCTGACCTAGAGCGTCACGGGAAGCGCGTACTTGTCTGCCCCACCGTCCTACGAGGCGGTGTGTTGGCACCGGGATGGGGAGACGCGAGGGCACCTTCTCGGGCGAGGCATGGGTTCGAGGCGTCGCGCACCCCGCTCACGGCGCCGCTGATCTGCGCGGCACCAGGCCGCTGCCCTGCGACCACGAATGTCCACGCCGAACACCAGCGCCGACCATCCTGGGCGGGCGCGGTGAGGCTGTTGGGCGTGTCGACCTCACAGACCGAAGGCGCCGCCCTCGACCAAGATGACGAGACCGAGCAGGATCAGGACGAGAGGGAACAAGATGTGCTCCCAGCGCTCGAGCGCCGCTGCCACCGGCTTGCGAGTGGCCACGAACCTGGCCGCCGCGACCAGAACGACAACCAACCCCAAGAACACGACGCAGAAGGCCGCCACGGCCCCGGTGCCGACGGCGAGGAACACCGGCACGTACACCCCGATGTTGTCCCCGCCGTTCGCAAACGTGACGGCCGCCACGAGGAGGACGCTCAACGGCTTGTCCGCCACCTCATCTTCGTCGTCGCCGCGACGCCACGTGCGCCAGGCCGCGTAGAGGCCCAGCAGCAGTGGGATGAGGCCGAAGTACGGGATGGCGGAGTCTGGAAGGAACAAACCCGCACCGAAGGTCACGACTACCGAGGCCAGCAGGATGCCACCGAACCCGAGGTACTGCCCGGCAAGGATGCGCGTCGTCGTACCTCGACGACCGGCGCCACGAGCAAAGAAGAGCGACAACACGATGATGTCGTCGACGTTGGTGGCGAAGAACAGGCCAGCCGCCTGCAGGATGGAGGTCACGTTCACGGCGTTCCTTCGGGTGCGACGTTCGTCGTCGCGGGTTCGATCGGGGTGGATGCCTGACTGGGCCGGAGTGCGGCCGAGCACGTGCTTGTCCCCACGCGGGGAGCTGGCGCAGTCACAGGCCGGCTGGTCAGGGCGGTCGGTGCCGGGGCGGCGAGCTCGCGGCGCGCCCTAGAGAGTCCTGGATGTGTCCGCGGTGCGGTCGGTGCGAGTGTGCGCCAGCGCAAGCACGAGGAAGCCGGTGACCAGGAAGGTGTCGGCGAGGTTGAATGTCGGCCACCAGCCGGTGTGGAGGTAGTCGGTGACCACGCCGTCGCGAGCCCGGTCGACCACGTTCGCGACAGCGCCACCAATGACCGCGCCGGCGGCGACACGTTCCACCCACCCCGCGCGCGGAGCCTGGTGCCACGCGTAAGCGGTGAGGATCAACGCGATGACCAAGGTGATGGTCACGATGACCCCGACCGGGAGCCGGTTGCCCAGGCTGAACGCCACACCCGAGTTGTACGCCAGCTGGAGCTGCAGCAGTCCCAAGTCCACAGACGTGCCGGGCAGGCGTGCTTCGGAGACGGCCTTGGCTGCCAGATCGGCCGCGGTGCCTACGACCGCCACGAGCAGGACCGCGAGACGCCCGGTACCCCTCACGGCGCCAACGGCGCCAAGAGCGCCGCTCGATCCGTTCGAGCCACCGGCGTCGCGGCTCACCGGGCCTCGACCCCCGCGCGCTCCGCCGCAAGCATGGCTGCCGACGCGGGTGCCGGAGGAAGGGGACGGACCCGCCCGGCGCGCACACCGTTGCCGATGACGAAGATCTCCGCCACCTCGTGGACCAGCACCACCGCAGCCAGCCCGAGCACCCCGAACGCGGCGAGCGGGATGAGGACTGCGATGAGGGCGATCGACAAGCCGACGTTCTGCAGCATGATGGACCGGGCCCTCCGTGCGTGCGACAACGTGTGCGGCAGATGGCGCAGGTCCTCACCCATGAGGGCCACGTCAGCAGTCTCGATGGCCACGTCGCTGCCCATCGCTCCCATCGCAATGCCGACATCAGCTGTGGCCAAGGCCGGTGCGTCGTTGACGCCGTCGCCGACCATTGCGGTCGGCCGGTCCTCACGGAGCCGGTGAACGATGGTCGACTTGTCCTCCGGCCGAAGGTCTGCGTACACCTCGGTGATACCGGCCCGGGCGGCCAGCGCGGCGGCAGTCCGCTCGTTGTCGCCGGTCAGCATCGCCACCTGGTAGCCGCCGGCCTGTAGCCGGGCGACCACCTCTGCCGCCTCGGCACGCAGGTCATCACGAACCGCCACTGCCCCGATGACGACCCCGTCATACTCGATCAGCACCGCGGTGGCGCCGGACTCCTGCATCTGGGCCACCGGTGCGGCTAGATCGCCAGCCGAAATCCATCCAGGTCGACCAAGCCGAGCCGGCCGCCCGTCAACGGTTCCGGTCAGCCCCGCACCCGTCACCGCCTCGACCCCGACGGCGTCGCGATGGTCCGCGACCGCGGCCAAGATGGCGCGAGCCAACGGGTGCTCGCTGCGCGCCTCCAAGGCGGCCGCGATGTCGAGGACGTGCTCACGCGTCTGCCCTGCCGCAGTGGCCACCTCGACCACCGCCGGTTCATTGCGAGTCAGGGTGCCCGTCTTGTCCAAAGCAACGGCCCGGATCCGCCCGAGCGCCTCCAACGCGGCGCCACCCTTGACCAGCGCGCCGATCCGGCTACTGGCACCGATGGCAGCGACCACCGTGACCGGGACGGAGATGGCGAGCGCACACGGGGAAGCGGCGACCAGGACGACCAGGGCTCGCTCGACCCACGTAGCCGGGTCGCCCAGCAGGCTGCCCGTGACCGCGATGACAGCGGCCAGGACCATGATGCCGGGCACCAGCGGCTTGGCGATGCGGTCGGCCAGCCGCTGCGCGTCGCCCTTGCGGGACTGCTCGGCCTCGACGATGTTCACGATGCGAGCCAGGGAGTTGTCCTCGGCGGTGGTGGTGACCTCGACCTCGAGGACACCGGTGCCGTTGATGGAACCGGCGTAGACAGTGTCGCCGGGCCCGGCCTCGACCGGGACGGATTCCCCGGTGAGAGCCGAGACGTCCAACGCCGTACGACCGGAACGGATGACGCCGTCGGTCGCGACGCGCTCGCCGGGGCGGACCAGGAGCACGTCCCTGACCGCCAGCTCTTCAGGCGCCACCGTGACCTGAGCTCCGTCACGCAGCACCGTTGCCTCGGCTGGAACCAGGGACAGCAGCGCGCGGAGACCACGCCGCGTGCGAGCCACGGCGTACTCCTCCAAGCCCTCACTGATGGAGTACAGGAACGCCAACGTCGCGGCCTCCGCGACCTCGCCCAAGACGACCGCACCGACGGCGGCAATCGTCATCAGCGTGCCGACGCCGATCTTGCCCTTGCCCAGCCGCCGCAGCGTGTTCGGCACGAACGTCCACGCACCCAACACCAGTGCGACCGCGTTCAAGCCGACGACGACGGACCCAGCAGCGTCGTTCAGCCCAGCGATGAACCCGGCGACCAGGAACACACCAGAGGCCGCGGCGAACCGCAGCTCGCTGACCTCCCAGAGCCGCTCAGGCTCATGCTCCTCGGACTCGCCGGACTCGGTTTCGGGCTCGTCGCGGCCGCAGCCGCACGCATCAGTCACGGTGCTTCTTCCTTCGTCGTGGTCGTCGAGGTCGTCGAGGTGGGCGTGACTTCGACGCCCTCGGAGGGTGGCGCGGCGCGCATGGAGCTCGTGATGCCGTAGTTCGGGCAGATCTCCACCGCCTCGCCGGTCAGGGCAAGGAGCTGCTCGGCCGCACTCAGCAACTCCATCAGCTCCGGATGGGCGATGGAGTAGAACATCTGCCTGCCCTCGGCGCGCCCGCGGACCAGGCCGCAATCACGCAGGCAGGCCAAGTGCCCCGACACGGTGCCCTGAGGCATCCCCAGCGCCACAGTCAGGTCGACCACGCGCCGTTCACCGTCAGCGAGCTCACGCACGATGGCGAGCCGATTTCGCTCCGCGAGGCCATGGAACAAGGACGCCCCACGCGTCAACGCCAGATCTGCGGTAACAGTTGTCAGCGGCATCCGCCGATGATAGCGCTCGTTGTGGACAGCCGTCACCTGCAGGCCGATCGATTCACACGGTCCACAGGAAGCACAGTCCTCGTGATCCGGCTGGGGTCGCTACGGGGTGCTTGCTTCCGAAGTGCGAAATGGGCAGCTAGGCGGGTTCGGACAACGCAGCCAGGCGGCGCCGGAACTCATCCTCGTCGATTTCTCCAGCTGCGAACCGTCGCCGCAGGATGAGGGCCGCCTCCGATGAACCGGCATGCGCGGTGGGGGACAGGTCAGGACCACCGCGGCCAAGAACGCGTCCGGGACTGCGCAGCATCACCACGAGCAGCGTGACTGCAAGGCCGACGAGCACCACGAGCAACACGATCAGCGCAAACCACCCGACGCCGTACCCGTCGTGCATCCTGTCGTAGTCGTCCCACATCGCACTCACCTCACTCATGGCCTTTTCGCCTCACCGCTACTTCATCAGGCGTAGGGCCTCTTGCGCCTGTGCCGGATGGGTCCCGCTCGTGGGGTCGAAAGGCCCCACTTCGGCAGCGAACCGGCACACGCTGGACGACCCTCAACCAAGGCCTTGCATCTTGTACCCGGGTACAGGCTTACCGTGGGCTCATGGACCAAGACACCAGCGGCGACGCCCCCGGCACCCGGTTGGCATGGGCCGACGTCGAGGCATGCACCCTCCCGACCGCCGATCGGCCCCTACGCGTCGCTGAGTTCGACGACCTGTTCACCACGTCGCTGCGCTCGATCGACCAGTCCAGCGACACTCACGCGCACCTGGTGTTGACCGGCGACCATGAGCTCGCGCACCGCGCCCGTCGGCTCTCCGAAGCCGAGACCGCCTGCTGCTCGTTCTTCACCTTCACCATCAGCGAGCCCCAACCGGGCCACGTGAGCCTCGACATCGACGTCCCGCCCGCACACGCAGACGTACTCACCGCGCTTCTCGACCGCGCCCGCGCCGCCTTGGCCGCAGCATCATGAGCGGCCTCATCGCCGCCCAGGAAGCCGGGGGAGCGGTCGCCGACGCGGCAGGGATGCGCCGCGGCCAGGTCGCAGCCGCCGCCGGCCTCAACATCGAGACGCTGCGCTACTACGAGCGCCGCGGTCTCCTCGCCGCCCCCGACCGCAGCCCGGGAGGACACCGGCTCTACCCACCCGAGACCGTCACCGTCCTCAGGGTCATCAAGGCCGCCCAACGCCTCGGATTCACCCTCGACGAGATCTCCGACCTGCTCGAGCTCGGCCGCCACCGCCACGGACGGCGTATCGACGCCGGACTCCAGCAACGCGCGAACGTCAAGCTCGTCGAGGTCGAGGAACGCATCGCCGACCTCACCGCCATCCGCGAAAACCTCACCGCCGCACTCGACGCCGGCTGCGACGACCTCCTGGCGTGCGCGTCATCGCAGTGCTGCCCCATCCCGTTCGAGGCCATCACCCTCCACCCCGACAGCCAGCACGCACCCGCGACGAACACCCCGACGAGCTCGAGGATGCCGCGATGACCGAGACGCCCGAGGCCGACACCACAGGCGACCGGCCCGGCAACCGTCACCTCATCGGCGGCGCAGCAGCCGCATGTGCCGTGTGCTGCGCAGCCCCCATCGTCGGATTTCTTGGCGTGGCCGGCTTCGCCGCGACAGCGGTCACCCTCGCGTTCGCTGGCGTCGTGTTCGCCCTCGTCGTTGGCCTCCTCGCCGTCGCCGCCGTGCTCACCCGCCGTGCACGCGCGCGCCGCATGTCCTGCGCGCCAGCCGACCCAACCGCCAGCGGCCCTGAGCTCGTCGAGCTCGGACCGACGCGCGCCGCTGACGGCACCTGACCTCTAGCTCGAAGAGCTCCAGGCTCGGCCACAGCGCGGCCGTCGCCACGAGGCCGCAGCCTGGTTGGGAGACTGCACGCATGACCGTCGCCAAGTCTCTGCTCCTGTTCGCCCTCGCAGCCGTCGCCGAAATCGGCGGCGCCTGGCTCGTGTGGCAGGGCGTCCGCGAACACCGCGGCTGGGTGTGGGTCGGCGCGGGCGTCATCGCACTCGGCCTGTACGGCTTCGTCGCCACGCTCCAGCCCGACGCGAACTTCGGTCGCATCCTCGCCGCCTACGGCGGCGTGTTCGTCGCCGGTTCCCTCGCGTGGGGGATGGTAGTGGACGGCTTCCGACCCGACCGCTACGACGTCGTCGGAGCGCTCGTGTGCTTGGTTGGCGTCGCGGTCATCATGTACGCGCCCCGACCCGCCTGACCGGTTCGCAGGACCCAAGGCAGCGCCGGATCTACCGGCGGCTGCCAGCGGCGCCGTACTCGACCTCACCTCGGGTTTCGGGCTCTGCGAGCTTGTGACGCCACGGGAACACCCAACGGAACAGGCTCAAGCCCGGACGACGACACCAGCAGCCCCTTGGGCATCCGCAGCACCGCGCACCCAGCGCCTCGGCAACGCGCGAACCTGCGGCCACCGCGACGTACGCCCCGAGCACGGCCAGCAGACCCTTCTTCACGACAACGCCTCGACGAGCTGCTCGACCTCTGGTGAGCCCCTCAGGCCAGCTGCCGTGGGGTACATCCGGCACGACAGTCCCACCTGTTCGCCACCCACGGCGAACGGGTCCCGTCCGTCGACGCGGATGCTCGGTGAGCCGATGAACCCCAGCTCGTCAGCCTCCTCGGGCGTCTCAACGCGCCGTCGGTGCACGGGGACCTCACCTCGGCCCGCGAGAGCGAGCGCCTCGAGGAGGCGCTGGTCGGCGACCTGCCAGCTCGGGCATCCGTCGAAGTACAACAGCTCGACCTGCACGTGGTCCTCCTCGGGCGACTCGTCGAGACGACCCGCGGTGTGTCTCGCAGTTCTACTGTGCCACCTCGTGTTCATGTCGACACCCCACGCCGACGAGAGCGCGTGGCTCCCGCTCTCGACGCGCCCTCACGCGAGAGACTGCCTCATGGGCACGCAGGAGCCGCAGGACCGGGCGAGCATCCATGCCGAGCTGGAGCGGGTGCGCACCGACCTGCACCAGCTCGTCTCTCGCGCCACCGTGGACGACCTGCGCCGACGCACGAACGGAACTCGGTGGACGAACGGTCAGATGCTGTGGCACATGGCGTTCGGGTACCTGCTCGTCCGTCGGCTGCTTCCGCTGGTGCGACTTCTCGGGCGGTTGCCGGAACCGCTCAGCCGCACGTTCGCCGCCGTCTTGAACGCGGGCACGCGGCCCTTCCATCACGTCAACTACGCGGGTGCTGTCGGCGGCGCCCTGGTGTTCCACGGTCCCCGGCTGACCCGGCAGCTCGACCGCACCATCGACCGGCTTCATCAACGCCTGGATGCCGAGTCCGACGCGGCGCTGGCCCGTGGGATGCACTTCCCTGTCGACTGGGACCCGTTCTTCCAGGAGACGATGAAGCTCGAGCAGGTCTACCGCTACGCGACTCTGCACTACGACTTCCACCGCGCGCAGCTCACGATCGAGTAGAGCTTGCCTCTCCTCACTGGCAGGGGAAGGACCTGGACAGGTGGAGCGGGTGCGTCAGGCGTGACGCCAGACCTTCACGGCCGAGAACAGCAGAAGGGCCGCGAGCATCGGGACCAGCACCGCCTCGGGCACGACGCCCAGCAGAAGGCCGCCCAGGACGGACCCCGTCACCGACCCGGCAGCCATGACGACGACGAAGCGCTGGTTCTCCCCGAGCACGCTGAACGCCTGGTGGCGGCTGTAGCGCAGGAAGGCCACCAGCATCGTCGGGAGCGAGACGAGCAGCGACAACGACCCGGCGAGCTTGGTGTCGGTGGCGTACAGCAGGACGAACGTCGGGATGAGGAGCTCGCCGCCGGCGACGCCCATCAACGCCGCCACCAGCCCGATGCCGAACCCGAGGACGACGCCACCCACCAGTTGCACGCCGATCGGGAGGTTGGCGGTCGGCAGGGTCCCGACCCGCTCGGCGGTGAAGACGAGGGCGATGAGGACCAGCAGCACGGCCAGCACGCGGTAGAGGGTCGCCGTGGCCATCCGGGTCGCCCAGGACGCGCCAACCCACGCGCCCACCAGGCTGCCAGCGAGCAGGTTCACGACCGCGGGCCACTCGGCCGCTACCTCGGCGAGGGGGACGGCGGTGAGCCGCGACGGGATGGCGGCCACGACCACGACCAGGCTCATCGCCTTGTTGACGATGACCGCGGACAGCGCGGCGAACCCGAACACGCCGAGCAGGAGTGGCAGCCGGAACTCCGCTCCGCCCAGGCCGACCAGGCCGCCGAGCAGCCCGACCAGGGCACCGCCGGCGAAGGCCACCGGGGTCGACCTCGACCATGACCGCGATGCCGGACCGGGAGCGTGGACGTCGGTCACGACCGGCACTCTAGGCCGGGCGAGACCCCAGCGTGCCTCAGGCGAGGACCGAGGGCGGCAGCTCGATGTCCGGGACGAGCTCGACGAGGAGCGTCCGGACGCGGCTGTCGACGTCGGCGATGATGCCGCGCACCGTCTCCTGGTCCTGGCCGCCCGGGTCGGCGACGGGCCAGTCGACGTACTTCACGCCGGGCACGTAGGGGCACTCCTCGCCGCAGCCGAGGGTGATGGCCATGACGGACGCCTCGATGGTCTCGCGGGTGAGCTTGGTCGGCACCTCGGCCGACGTGTCCAGGCCGAGCTTCTGCAGCGCGTCCGCGACCTCAGGGTGGATGTGCTCGCCGGGTTGGGTGCCGGCCGACAGCGCGACGACGCGTCCGCCGGCGTAGTGCTCGGTCAGCACGCGGGAGATGACCGAGCGGCCACCGTTGCGGATGCAAGCGAACACGACCTGAGGCACGTCGGTGGTGGTCTCTGGGGTCGTGGGGGTGGCGGTGCTCATCGGGTGCTCCTGGTGTCGGCTGTTTCGGGAGGGGACGGGTGGGTGGTGGCGTGGGGGACGACGACGTCGTCGGCGACCGAGGCGATGTCGGGGAACAGGTAGCGGACCAGCGCGAGGCCGAGGAGGCCGCCGACGACCTGGGCGGCGATGAACCCGGGTACGGAGGAGGGGTCGATGCCGGCGAACGTGTCGGAGAACATTCGGCCGACCGTGACGGCCGGGTTCGCGAAGGAGGTGGACGAGGTGAACCAGTAGGCCGCGCCGATGTAGGCGCCGACCGCCGGTGCTGCCAGGGCGCCGCGGCCGGTGCGGGCGAGCGCGAAGATGAGCGCGACCAAGCCCGCGGTGGCGACGACCTCGGCGACGAGCAGGTTCGAGCCGGTGCGGTCCTTGCCGGACAGCTCGGCGATGTCGATGTCGAACATGACGTTCGCCAGCACCGCGCCGACGATGGCGCCCAGGGTCTGCGCGATCGCGTAGGCACCGACGTCCCCGCCGGTGAGGCCGGTGCCGGCCTTGCGGCCGAGGAGCCAGTCGGCGGCAGACACGACGGGGTTGAAGTGGGCCCCGGAGACGGGGCCGAACAGCAGGATCAGGATGGTGAGCCCGAAGACGGTCGCGGTCGAGTTCTCCAGCAGCTGGAGGCCGACGTCGTTCGGGGAGAGCTGCTCGGCGGCGATGCCGGATCCGACGACGACCGCGACCAGCACGGCGGTGCCGAGGAACTCGGCGACCAGCCGGCGGTGCATGGGAACGGGCAGGGGCGCACTACTCACGCGCGGTCTCCGGTCTGTACGGGGGTGAGGCCGAGCTCGGACATCAGGGTCAGGACCCGGCGTTCGACCTCGTCGCGGATGGGCCGGACATCGACGAGCGTCTCGCCGGCCGGGTCGGCGATGTCCCAGTCCTCGTAACGCTTGCCGGGAAACACCGGGCAGGCGTCGCCGCAGCCCATCGAAATCACGACGTCGGCGGCGCGGACGACCTCGTCGGTCCACGGCTTGGGGAACTCGGAGGTGATGTCGATGCCGCGCTCGGCCATCGCCTCGACGGCGGCGGGGTTCACCTCGATGCCCGGCTCGGAGCCGCCGGACCAAGCGATGGCGTTCTCGCCGGCGTGGTGGTTGAAGAACCCGAGCGCCATCTGCGAGCGTCCGGCGTTGTGCGTGCAGAGGAACAGCACGGTCGGGGCGCCCGTGTGTGCCAGCCCCTCAACCTTCGCCAGCGCGTGGAGGCGCTGGCGGGCCCACCGCTCGGCGAGCAGCGGCAAGAACCGGGTCACCGACGCCCGGTCCGCGAACTGGTCGAACGACGACTCGATGAACCGGCCGATGGTCTCGGGACCGTAGATGCCCTTGAACTCCTCGCCCAGGCGGTTCGCGGCCGTCCTCACGGCGAGCTGCTGGTCGAGCGTGAGCCAGTCCGGCTTCTCCATCCGGTTGGAGCCCGGTGCGGGGTGCTGTTCCGTGGTCATGGGGTCTCCTACGAGGCGGTGGCGCTGGTCTGAGGGGCGAGGCGGGGGGCAAGGTCGGCGACGCGACCGGCGATGTCTTCGTAGGCGGCATCGAACGCCGTGCCGGTCCCGGCCGCGACCGGGTCAGGCACCGACCAGTGACTGATCCCCGCGAGGCGAGGCCCAGTGCTCTCATCTGGGTCGGTCGGGCCGAGCTCCTCGTGCGCCGCGTCGCACACGGTGACGACGTAGTCGCCATCACGCAGCAGGCCCTCCAAGGACTGGGGTCGTTCCTGGACGAGCTTCAGTCCGTGCCGCCGAGCCGCCGCGATGGCGCCGGGCGCGATGGCGGTGCCGGGGTGGGTTCCGCCCGAAGCGACCGGGATGGCGCTGGACTGCTGCCACAGCGCTGCGGCGAGCTGGGAGCGTGCCGAGTTCGCCGTGCACACGAACACCACCCGCTGTGCCGTTCCGCCCTGAGCTGGGACCGCCGCGGGCAGCAAACCGTCGAGACCGTCTCGGTGCAGCCGAAGGTACGTGCGCCGCTTGTCCGCATGCGACCGGTGGCGAGACACGATGCCAGCCTCCTCCAGGACCTTGAGGTGGTGGGCCAGGAGGTTCGATGGCAGGTGGAGCTGAGCGCGCAGCTCGCCGGGGGAAGCGTCACCCTCGCCGAGAAGGTCGACGATGCGCAGACGAGCCGGATCGGCCAGGGCGGACAAGCCCGCCAGACGTAGGTCGAAGTCCATCACCCGTCCTGTCGCTCAACTGTTGTTGAGTCAATCTTGGCTGACCGAATCTGCGCGCGCAAGTCCAAGTCCGAAACTGGAGGACTACCGGCCGGTGAGCTCGCGTGCGACGGCCCGGGCAGAAGGTCCGACCCCCGCCAGCGTCGCCGACGCCGGACCGGTCCAATCCCCGTAACCGACCAGGTGCAGCCGCGGCTCCTCGAGCGACTGTGTACTGGAAGCGCCTCCCACGGGGATGTGACCGCCACGGGTGCGAAGTCCCAGCGGGCGCAGGTGACGCAGCGCGGGCCGGAAACCGGTGCACCAGATGACGGCATCGCACGCCAGCGTTGTGCCGTCGGCCCAAGCGACTCCGTCGGCGGTGAGCCGGGTGAACTTCGGCTGCGCGTGCAGGACACCGCGCTCCCGGGCGTCCTTCACGCTGGCGACCATCACGATGTCACCCAGCCCGGCCACGCCAGCGTGTTCGCGGCCCTGCTCGAGCGCCTCGATGCGAGCCCGTGCGGTAGCAAACAGGACCCGACCATCGACGTCATCGGGCAGGAAGCGGGGCGGCCGGGTCGTGACCCACGTCGTCTCAGCAACCGTTGAGACCTCCGCGAGGATCTGCGCCGCGGAGTTCCCGCCGCCCACGACGACGACTCGCTGCCCGGCGAACTCCCCAGGGGCCCGATAGCCGCTCGCATGCAGCTGCCGTCCCCTGAAAGCGCGCATCCCGGGGTACGTCGGCCAGAACGGCCTGTCCCACGTTCCCGTCGCCGAAACGACCGCACGAGCCGATAGGGCGAGCCCGTCAGCTTCAACGAGAAGTGGACCGCCTGGGTCGTCGTCGACCCGACACACCGACTCGACCCGATACGGCCGCGACACCTTCAGGTCGTACCGCTCCTCGTAGCGCGTCAGGTACTCCACCACGTGGTCGCGCGGCGGGAATCCTCGGGTCGCGTCGTCCCAGGGCGGCATCATCCAGCCCGGCAACGACGAGTACCCGGCCGGTGAGAACAGCCGCAACCCGTCCCACATGCGTCGCCACGCCCCGCCCGGTCGGTCTGCCGCGTCCAGGACGACGAGCTCGCTGCCGGGAACGAGCCCGGCACGCCTCAGGTAGAACGCGGTAGCCAGACCAGCCTGGCCTCCGCCGATGACCACGACGTCGACGTCGAGCTCCTGCCTTGCTTCGGAGTACCTAGAGGGGACTGGGGCCGCTTGCTCGTCGCTCACCGGCTACTCCTTCCTGGTTTACGGCTACGACATCACACTGCTGAGATGCAGTTGGCTGCGCCCAGTCAGGCGGGTCTCAGCGAAACGCGCAACCTGCGTCGACCCCGATGCGGCGGAACACCGCGGCGGCAGGACAGATGCCGGTGACGGAGGACTGGAGGAGGTTGGCGCCGACGAAGCCGGTGAGGAGGAGCCACCACGGCGACACGACGGCCGCGAGAAGGGCGCTGATGAGGGTCATGGTGCCAGCGAGGGCGAGCACGGCGCGGTCGAGGTTCATGGGTGCGCTTGTCCGTTCGGGGTGAGGGGTGGGTGGGGAAACGCAACGCCGGGGGTGTGCGTTCCCCACCCGGTCAGGGGTCAGCGGCCGAAGAGCCGCGAGAGGAAGCCACTACTGCTTCCGGCTTTGTCAGCGTTGGCCGCAGCCTTCTCGGCGGCGGTGTGCTGCCCGTTGCACCACTGGTTGCTGGGGACCGTCGCCTTCACGTCGGCGATGTGTTGGCCGCATCCGGCCCAAGTGGTCTTGCGGCAGGTCTTGCAGGTGGTCGGTCGGCACATGGTGTGACTCCGTTCTGGTCGAGCAGTTGGTGGGTGGTGGGCGGGGTGGGTCAGCCGTGGGAGAAGGTGATGTTGGGCAGGACTCGGGTGAGCCAGCGGGGGGCCCACCAGGCTGCGTTGCCGGTGAGGCGGAGCATCACGGGAAGCAGGACGAGGCGGACGAGGAACGCGTCGAGGAGAACAGCGACGCCGAGGACGATGCCCATTTCCTTCGGGGGCAGCGGTCCGGAGAGCGCGAAGGTGAAGAACACCGCGACCATGACGGCGCCGGCGGCGAAGATGACGCGCCCGGAGTGGGCCAGCGAGCCGACCATGGCCTCCCTGGGGTCCCCGGACTTCTCGTAGTGCTCCTTGGCGGACGCGAGGAGGAAGACGGTGTAGTCCATGGCGATGGCGAAGATCATCGCGAAGAAGAACACCGGCGCCCAGGCGTCGAGGAAGCCTTGATGCTCGAAGCCCATGAGGTCGGCGCCGACGCCTTCCTGGAAGACGAGGCGCGCGACGCCGAACGCGGCGGCGGTCGAGAGCAGGCTGGCGAGCGTGCCGAGCAGGGAGATGAGGGGGGCCTGCAACGCGATGAGGAGGAGCAGGAACCCGAGGGCGAGGACGACGCCGATGACGAGCGGGGTGGAGTCGTCGAGCTGGGTCTTGAGGTCGAGGTTCTCGACCGCGGCCCCGCCGACGAGGGCGGAGTCGGGCAGGTCGGCGCGGAGCCGGTCGACGGTGTTGGCGAGCTCGGGGTAGGACGGGTCGACGGTGGGGACGGCCTGGATGAGCACTCGGTCGCTGGCGTCGGCGGCCGGCTGGGCGGGCATGGCGCCGGCGATGCCGGGGTCGCTGGCGAGGGCCTTGGCGGTGGCGTCGGCGTCGGCGGCGTCGGTGATGACCTGGAGGGTGCCGGGGGCTCCGTCGCCGAAGGCGTCCTTGACTTGGTTGTAGCCGATGCGGGCGCTGGCGTCGTCGGGGAGGACCTGGATGGACGGCATGGCGGTCTTCAGGCCCAGGACGGGTGCGGCGAGCGCGAGGAGCACGACGAGGGACGCGAGGCCGAACACGATGGGGCGCTTCCAGAGGCGCTCACCCCAGGCGGCGAACTTCGCGGAGCGGTGCTCACCGGTGTGGACCCACTTCAGTGCGCCCTTGTTGATGCGGCCGTCGAGCTTGAACAGCACGGGCGGCAGCAGCGTGAGGGTGGCCAGGAGGACGAAGACGACGGCGAGCATGATGCCGCCGGCCATGGACCGGAATGCGGGTGAGGGCACGAGCATGACGGCGGTCAGGGAGACGAGGACGGTGGCGCCGGAGAGGAGGACGGCCTTGCCGGCGGTGTCCATGGTCTCCGCGATGGCCTGGCGTGGGGTTTCGTGGTGGCCCATGCGGGCGGCCCGGAACCGGACGACGAGGAACAGCGCGTAGTCGATGCCGAGCGCGAGGGCGAACATCATGGCGAAGTTCATCGCCCAGATGGACACCGGGATGAGCTCGTTGATCAGCACCAGCGAACCGGCAGAAGCAACCAGGCCGGCCAGGGTCAGGATGAGCGGCAGCCCGGCGGCGACGAGGGCACCGAACGCGAGCACAAGGATGGCCAGCGTGACCGGCCACGAGAACATCTCGGACTTCAGCATGGCGTCGAGGTTGGCTTCGTTGAAGTCCGACCACAGCAGCGAGGCACCGGTCGGGTTGACCTCGACACCGTCACCGGCGAGGGCCTTGAGCTCGCCCTTGAGGTCGTCGGCGACGCGGACCATCTCGTTCGGGTCCGCACCGGCTCCGGCAAGGAGCACGGCTGTCTGATCGTCCTGGCTCAGCGTGGCGCCGGGCTGGGGGGCGATGACGTCGGCGATGCGGGGTTCGGCCTCGAGGATGCGGGTGGCTTCGTCGATGACGTCAGCGCCGGTGCCCTTGGTGACGGGCCCGTCGGTTGAGTGGATGACGACCTGGATGGCGGAGCTGGCGTTGCCGCCGAAGGACTTGGTGGCGAGCTCGCGTACGGCGACGGACTCGGAGCCGTCGGCCTGCCACCCGGCGCCGGAGAGGTTGGCTTCGACCTTGGGGGCGAAGGCGCCGAGGCCGATGACGAGGAGCAGCCACACGAGGGCGGTGGCCTTGCGGTGGTGGGTGACCCACAGGCCGAGACGGCCGAGCGGGCCGGGGCGGTAGCCGATGCCGTACGGGTCCGCATGGGAGGGGCCGTGGGGCGGGGTGTGGGCGTGGCGGCGGGTGGCCGTCGACGTCATGAGCGGAACTCGTTTCTGTGTCGGGGGTGCGAGGTCGGACGGGGGTCAGGTGAGGGCTGGGACGGCCGTCGCGGCGGTGTACGCAGCGACGAGGAGGACCAGGCCGGTGAAGGCGGTCGAGATCCGGGCGGTGTCGGTGCGCGCGGCGACGCGCGCGCCTGCGATGGAGCCGGCGACGGCAGTGACGGTGAGGGCGGCGACTAGCCACCAGTCGGGTGCGATGCCAGTGCCGGCACGGGTGGCGAGGGCCGCGGTGCTGGTGATGGTGATGACTACCAGCGAGGTCCCCGCGGCGTAGCCCATCGGCAGCGCGAGGGCGAGGACGAGGGCGGGGACGACGAGGAACCCACCGCCGACGCCGAGGAACCCGGTGAGCAGCCCGACGGTGGTGGCGGTGACGAGCACCTTGAGGGCTCGCGGGCACTGGCACATGAAGGTGGGGCTGAACGTGATGATGGGCTCGTCGAGCCGCGGCCGGTCAGCGTGCGCTCCGGCGGACCTACCGCGGCGGCTGCGCAGCTGCCGGGCGGTCATCAGGCCGGCCACGACCAGCATCAGGGCGGAGAACGCAGCCAGCAGCACCGGCTCGGGCACGGCCGCGGACGCATGCGCCCCGAGGACCGCGCCGCCGATGGCGACCGCGCCGAACGTGACACCGCGCGCGAGGAGGACGTTCCCTGCTCGGTGGGCGGTCACAGCGCCCGCCAGAGAGGTGACGCCCACGACGACCAGGGACCCGGTGGTGGCCTGCGTCGCGGACTGCCCGAGCGCGAGGAGCACGGGGACCGCGAGGATGGACCCGCCGCCGCCGAGCGCTCCCAGGCTGAGCCCGATGAACGCGCCGGCGACGACGGCGGCCAGGAGTGCGAAGATCACGTCGGTGACCCTGCGTCGGACCCTGCGTCGGGTCCCACCAGGTGGAGTCCGGCCTGCTCTGCGTTGTCGAAGCTGTCGTCCACCGCGACGAGGTTCCGCCCAGCGGCCGAGAGAAACGACGCCGCGACCGAGGCTCGGTAGCCGCCTGCGCAGTGGACCCACACCTCTCCGGCCGGAACGTCGGCCAGACGCTGGGGGAGCTCGTGGATAGGCACGTTGACGGCGCCGGCGATCCGCGCGCCCTCGTACTCATCCGCGCGGCGGACGTCGAGGATGACGACCTCGCGGTGGTGGCGCACCTGTGCCAGGTCGGCGAACGTGGCAGTCGGGAACGAACTCAGCTCACGGTCGGACCAGTTCTCGGGCTTCCCGGTGGCGTGCGCGGCGGGGCGGTCGATGCCGATGCGGACCAGTTCACGCTGTGCCTCGGCGACGTCGTCGGGTGTCTCGCCGAGGAGGGTGACGGGGGTGCCCCACGGGATGAGCCAGCCGAGGTAGGTGACGAACCCGCCGTCGAGGCCGAAGTTCAGCGACCCGGGCGCGTGACCGGCAGCGAACGCGGTGCGGTTGCGGAGGTCCACGACCCACTCGCCGGCCTCGATGCGGCGACGCAGCTCGTCTGCGTCGGCCTTCGCGGGCGGGGACAGATCGGGCGCGGACGGGCCGGCAGCGTTGGCTGGCGCCATGTGGGCGTAGTACGCCGGGTACGGGCCGAGGCCGGCCAGCAGCTCGTCGACGTACGTCTGCTCATCCTGCGTCAGGACGGGATTGGCGGTCTTCTCCCGGCCGATGGTCGAGGAGGTGGCATCCGACTGGGTGGCGGAGCAGAACGACCCGAACCCGTGGGTCGGGAGCACCTCGGCGTCGTCGGGGAGGAGGTCTGCGAGCTTGTGCGCTGAGGCGTGTTGGTGGTGGACCAGGTCCTGGGTGTGCTCGGCGCCGAGGAGGTCCGGTCGGCCGGTGGCTCCGAAGAGCAGGGACCCGCCGGTGAACACGGCCAGCTGCTTGCCGGTGGGTTCATCGTGGGCGAGGTCGGTCAACGCGTAGGAGAGGTGGGTGAACGTGTGGCCGGGGGTTGCCAGCGCCGT
The DNA here is from genome assembly GCF_003057875.1 of Nocardioides currus. Lineage (GTDB taxonomy): Bacteria > Actinomycetota > Actinomycetes > Propionibacteriales > Nocardioidaceae > Nocardioides > Nocardioides currus. The sequence goes on from NZ_PYXZ01000002.1 coordinate 702,080, forward strand.
GAGGCGCATACGTCCACCCACCTCGATGACGTCTCCGTCCGCTACGGGGGTACGGGAGAAGGAGACGTCGTCCTCGCCGTTGACGAGGTACTGGGCACCGGTGGCCTGCGCGAGCGCGTAGCCGCCGGTGAGGAAATCGTTGTGCAGGTGGCTTTCCGCGACGTGGGTGAGCCGCACGTTGTGCTCGTCGAGAAGCGCCGTGACGCGGTCGAAGTCACGGGGCGCATCCACTACGAACGCGACCTCGCCGTCGTGGACCAGGTAGCCGCGGTTGCCGAGGGTGGGGGTCTCGATGGTGAGGATGGTCAGGTCCGAGGCCGGGTCCGAGGTGATGTCAGTAGTCACGGGTTCTCCTTCGACGAGCGGTGCGGTTGCCTGTGCGGGCGGCGGGTTCGCGGTGGGGGTGTGGGTCGGGGCGGGGCGGGCCCTACAGGCCGACGCCGACGGCTCGGCCGGACGCGACCCAGGCCTGGGTGCCTCCGGTGACGGAGTAGGCGTCGAGTCCGTTGGCGCGCAGCAGGTCCGTCATGGCGCTCGAGCGGTTCCCGCTGGCGCAGATGACGTAGACGGGTGCGGTCTTGTCGAGCTCGGTCATGCGGGCCGTGAGGTGTCCCATCGGGATGAGCACGGCGCCGGGCACGTGCACCTGGGCGTACTCGCCGCGTTCGCGAACGTCCACGAGGGCGGCGCCGCTGTCGAGGGCTGCGGCGAGCTGGTCGACGTCGACCTCAGGTGTCTGGTTGGTCATGGCGGTCGTCCTTCCGTGGTGCTCTCGGGTGATACCCGGTGGGGTATCGACACGAGGAACATACACACACCCCCGGGGGTATCCAAAACCACGGTCGCACAGCACCATCGAGGCTCGCCGGCGGCCCGCCCATGGCCTGCTGCATGGGCCGGCCTGACGCTCGGGAAGTGGGGGCGACGCCGCGCGTGATGGCGTTCACGGCTGCTGCGGGCATACGGAGGGGGGTATCGTGGTTGCACTGGTTGCCAGCAACCGCCGCGACGACAAGGAGAGGTTCCTTGACCACGCAGGACCTGACCGCCAGGACCTTCGAGGCGACCGTGACCGAGCACGACATCGTGCTCGTCGACTTCTGGGCCGCCTGGTGCGGCCCGTGCCGCCAGTTCGCGCCCGTCTACGACGCCGCAGCCGCCGCCAACCCCGACATCGTGTTCGGCAAGGTCGACACCGAGGCCGAGCAGCAGCTCGCCGCGGCCGCTCACATCACCTCCATCCCGACGCTCATGGCGTTCAAGGACGGCGTGCTCGTGTTCTCCCAGCCCGGCGCACTCCCGGCCGCGGCGCTGAACGAGCTCACCGCGTCCGTGCGCGACCTCGACGTACAGGCCGCCATGCGCGACGCCCAGGCCAGGGAGAACCAACAGTCGCACGGCCACGGCGACGACCACGCTCACACCGGGGCCGAGAGGATGGGCGCATGACCTTCACGATGAGCACGACCGTCGACCTGCCCTACGACGAAGCCGTCAACCTCACCCGCCATGCTCTTGCCGAGCAGGGGTTCGGCGTTCTCACCGAGATCGACCTCGCGGCCACCATGAAGGCGAAGCTCGACGTCGACCTGCCCCCGCAGATCATCCTCGGCGCCTGCCGACCGCAGCTCGCCCACGAGGCCATCAGCGTCGACCCGTCGATCGCGGCCGTCCTGCCGTGCAACGTCGTCGTCCGGTCCACCGGCGAGAGCACCACCGTCGTGGAGGCGTTCGACCCCGACGCAATGATGGGCCTCGCGGGCTCCCCTTCGGGCGACGGCGCCCTCGCCTCCGTGGCCGCCGACGCCAAGCAGCGCCTCACCGCAGCCCTCGCCGTCATTGCCGCGCAGACCCCCGAAAGCCAGGAGAAGTGATGGAGCTCGACCCCACCTCGATGAAGCCGGTCATCAACCGCATCAAGCGCGCTCAGGGCCAGCTCGCCGGCGTCCTGCGGCTCCTCGAGGAAGGCCGCGACTGCGAAGACGTCGTCACCCAGCTCGCCGCCGTCTCCAAGGCCCTCGACCGGGCCGGGTTCGCCATCGTCGCGTCCGGTCTCCAGCAGTGCCTCACCGAAGGCGACGGCGATGTGGACAGCCTCGACGTGAAGAAGATGGAGAAGCTCTTCCTGTCGCTGGCGTGAGCCGCTGGGAGGACTCCCTACGGACGCGGGACTTCACGGCGGCATGCGGGCGTCGTGCCGAGGCTTCAGGCAATCGTCCGCGTCACGGTGGAGAGTCCTGATGGAGCTGATTGCGCATCCCCTGAGGAACGCAACGGTGAGCGTCATGACCGAGAACAAGACCCTCACCCTGACCCTGTCCATTCCTGCTTCTCTAGCGGTCCACCTGTGCAACAGCGCCGCTCCCAGCTTCGTCTCCGAACAGCCCGACCGCTTCTGGACGTACGACGCCCCGGGCCTGCCCGATCCGCACTTGCCGGTCTTCCGGTACGGGACGCTGATGTGGACGCCGACCATGTCGGACGCGCTGATCCTTCGTGCGTGTGAAGAGCAGTCGGGCCACATCGCGACCGTGCTCTTCGACGAAGAGGACTTGCCGGGCGGCGCGGTCATCCTCAGCAGCCGCCCCTACAGCTCCCTTGCGATGGGTACGGGGCGCTGAAGTCCCGGGACGATCGCTGCTCGCACCGACGTCATCGGGGGCTCCGGATTGTGCGAGGAGCCTCGCGGAGGCTCCCGCTGACGCCGGCGCTAGTCCACCCGCCGAGGTAGGCGGTGGGGTACTGAGTCAACGGCCAGGCACCATACTCGGCCGGGGTGCGACGGCAGTGCGCGCAGATGACGCCGTAGCCGCTGGCAGCTACCTCGGGGAGCAGGACGACGTGGTCCGCATGCCGACGGCGGCGGCACTTGCCGTGCGGGCAAGGGATCGCCTTGACGTGCGTCTTGTCCTGGTTGGCGTACATCAGGTAGACGGGCCGCGTGAAGCCGCCGGATCGTCGCTGCGGCTTCACCAGCTCCCGGATCTCGTCCTCGGTCCTGCCCAGGGCCAGTGCGACGTCGAGGATCGGAAGGCCGTTCCGTCGCGTGGCTGTGTCCACCGTGAGAAGCGCGATGGCGCCGGCGATCCAGACGGTTTCATCCGGAACCGCAGCGTCGCCCCACGCGAGGCCTGGATCCGTGTAGGTCGAACGAAGCCGTTCCGTGTAGGCGCTGGTGGGCGACTTGGTGCCGTCGCCTGCCGCCCCCGTCACCCACCGGTGGAGCTCCTGACGGACCTCGGAGATCGGGTGGTCAACGAGGGCGCACTTGGCACCCCGGGAGGTGACGCCGTTGACTACCAGCCAAGGCATGACTCGCTTCTTCAGCAGCGTCGCGCGGGTCACCTGCAGCAGGTCTGCCGTTGCGGTCAGCTCGCGGCCCTCCTCGAAGAGGTAGCGCACGACGGTCTCGGTGTTCGCGAGGTTGCGTCCGGTGCGGGTGCGGACGTTGCGGATACGGCCCGTGAGGGGGAGCTGAGCCTGTCCGCCGGACGCGAGTGGGAGCAGCGCGGTGCAGGACCACAGGACGTCGTCACCGTCGACGTGGAAGCGCCATTCGATGAAGGTCTCGTCGCACAGGGTGCCGAACCTGGAGGGGCTTTCTCCGTTGTTTCGTGCGGCCGACTCGAGTCCGGCGACGAGGTGGGCAGCGACCGAGACGTCGGTGTGGTCGTGTCGCACGTTGGCGGATCCGGACTCGTGCTTGCGGATCTTCTCCTGAAGCCGTTCGATCTCAGCGTCGTACGCGGCGACCTTCGTCTTCACCTCGGTGACCTGGGCTGCGTAGGCCTTGGCCTCGTCCTCGTCGCCTGCTGCTGCGCTGATGGCTGCCATCGTGCGGTGCCCCTTGATCTCGTCCTCCAGCGGCGTCCTGGCCGCTGTCTTCAGTGCGATCTGGTGGCGCCAGGTCGTGGTGGGGTCGGCGTCGTCGCTGCGTCGCTGCGCCTCTGTGAGCTGGGCGATCGTCGTGGGGTCCAGCAGGCTCCTCACGCCGTGGTCGAGGCGGGAGGCGACGGAGGCCTCGAGCTCGAGCAGGGAGAACGTGGCGGCGGTGTGGTCGGGGCGGCTCTCACCCACGCCGAAGTAGGACCAACCGCGGCCGGTACGGCTGCCCGCAGCGGCCGACTCACGCCGGAACAGCAGGATGGCGTTGGCCCGCCCACTGTTGTTCACGCGGGCCTGCACGCCCCACTGCGTGGGCTCGTCGTCGTACTTCGACCCGAGGTGGCCCGGCGGGACGACCCAGTTCGGGAAGCACTGAAGAGCGCGGCGAGTCGGCGTGTGGTGGGCCTGTCCACCGGTGGGCGCCTTGGGAGCTCGGAGCTCGCGCAGGAGTCGCGCGGCCACCTGGCGGCAGACGCGGTCAGGGACGCCGAAGCGGGGGATCTCGTTGCCCTGCTCATCCGTGGGCCACCCCCAGGACGCGGAGAGGACGTCGAAGTACCCGTACTCGTCGAGGTCGTCGCGGTAGGTGGCCGGGATCCCGTCGAGGACGATGTTGCGGCCCCGGATGTCGTTGTTGAGGCGCCGGAAGTACCGGCCCGTCCTGATGAGCTCGACCTTCGCGATGAAGAAGCGGACGTCGGCATCGAAGACGTCGGCCGGGTCCTCGCCCTCCAGGTAGCGGGCAATGTCGAGGTCGCTGGGGATCGCGGGAGGGTTCGAGTCACTCCGCGTGAAGAAGCTCTTCGCGGCGCCGTAGGACGCGTTGTCGTCACCGAGTGCTCGGGCGAAGGTGTTGTCGAGGTCGGTGTGGTCGCGGCGGACGATCAGGCGCTCTGCCTCGTACGCCGCGAGGCGCGCGGTGATGTCCTGGTAGGTCTCGCCGTCGGCGTGGGCCTGGTAGAGGCTCGCGATGACCGGTGCCATCTCAGGCTGGGCCTCCGGGACGAGCCCGCGGTTGCCCTCTTCGACGGAGCGGCCGTGCTTGTCCTTCTTGTGGCACCAGCCGTACGGCATCTGAAGTTCGGCAAGGGCCGCACCACCGGCCTTGTACTTCATGAGCCGCTTGCCCGTCATGCGCCGGCGACGGTTGGGGTCGTCGCTTCCGCCGACGAGGCCGAGGGCGCCGAGGGCTAGCTCATCGCCGGGGATGGATTGGTCGTAGCGCTGTCCGCCGAAGACCATCGAGACGTCACGAATCTTGCACTTGTTGGTGATGGTGGACCAGTCGGCGCGATCGCGACCGGCCCGGGTGACGTCGTCGGCCCAGCAGACCTCCCGGAGGGTGGGGAAGTGGTTGAGCAGCGACATGACCAGCACGGTGACGCCGTTCAGGTCCTCGCCGTCGAGGCGGACGATGTGCTTGATCGTCGAGGACAGCGTGATGTTGAGGAACACCACGTCGCCCACGCAGACGACCGCGGCGATCGGCTCATGACCGGTCGCGTCGTGATGGAGGTCGGCCATGGTGATCCACGTGATGCCGTGCGTCGCTCCGACGTCGGGCTGGGCAGGGTCCCAAGCAGCGTCGGGGAACTGGCTGATCGCAGCGATGTCCGGGTCGCCGCCGTAGATGCTGAAGTGGGAGTCGCGCTGACCGGCGCTGCCGCCGGCGTCGCCGACGAGGGAGTAGCGGATCAGGTGACCGCTGGTCGGCCGGCCGGCGCCGAGCTTGGTGGCGAGCGGGTTGTAGACCTTACGGGCGGTGTACAGAGTCAAGGGGTCCTCCTCGGGTAGGTGCGGTGCACCGTGCCTGCGAGGTCTCCTGACGCAATGGGATCGATGGAGGAGTTCTGGCTCACCGAGATGGGTAGGGACTCCTCCACCCCGGGCAAGACCTTCAAGGTAGAGGGTCAGAAGCTCAGCTTCCGTTTCCTGCCAGCCTCGTCGCCGCGTCGTCTGGGTCGACTGCGATGGTGAGGCCCCGGGCCCGCAGCCGCTCGCTGATGTCAGGGACGAGGTGCACGGCCCCGTACGCGAGTTGAACGAGGAGCGCGGCGTAGGTGCCGGGGGTCTTGCCGCTCATCGCGGAGACCAACGCGGACCGAACGGCCCGGGCGTCGCTGGCTCGTAGTGAGAGGAGCGCCGGGCCGAGGACGGGGTGGTCACTCAAGGCGGTTGGCGGCGCCCACGACCAGCAGGCCTCGACCAGGCAGAACGCGACGAGCACACGGTCGTCCACGTGCGCGAAGGCCATTCGGGTGGCCAGGACGGCGCAGGTGTCGTCATGCACGCTGGCAGCGGTCATCAGGGCGACGGCGACCGTATCGGCCTGCTGGATCTCCACGCCTACTCCTGTTCTGTGCCGGGAGGTGCACGCTCACCGTCACGGTGCGCGCGCGGCACCGCGCTGCAGCGCCCGTGGTCGACCGACCTAGTCCTGATGCTCGGGCCCGGGGGACTTGGCAGTCAGGTCAGGTCGCGGACGAGCAGACGGTCACAGCTGCCCACATCGCGGTCGTGGCCCCGAGCTCATCGACGAGCTGGTCCGGGGTGAGGGTGCGCGCTCGGGTCAGCTCGTCGAGGTACGACTGCAGGGCGAGGGCATAGGTGGGGGCGGCCATGTCCGCTACCTGTGAGCGCTCCTTCCGGGAGGACAACTTGCCGGCCGCTTCATGGTCAGTACGCGACGCCGGCCACCAAGGAAACGAAAGAACGAAGAAGCCCGCCGGCTCCTTCGTTCCTTCGTTTCCTTCGTCAGCGCACGGCCGTCAGGATGGAGCTGGGCCTCCCTCCGGACGCTCGGGACGACACCGTCGCCATGCCCAGGTCGACGAGCTTCAGGACGAGCGCGTCCAGTTCGTACCTGGCCTTGTTCTTGGAGAAGACCTCGCTGACCTGGGTTCGGTTGAGGCCCGCGGCGCCGGCTGCGGACACTGCGGAGTAGAGGCGATCCAGGTCGGGGTTGCCGAGGGTGGCTCCCCAGATGTGGGCGACGGACGCCTCGGAGTACTCCCAGAGCGCCGCCGCAGCGCTGAGGTGGACCGGCTCCATCGTCGTCGACTGGTCGAGCAGCGCGTAGATCGTGGCGAGGCGCAGCATCTGGGGGCTCGCCCGGACGGTGAGCGAGTCGTAGACGTCGCCGCCGGACGGCTGTGACTCGACGATGTTGTACAGCGAGTCCCACCGCTGGCTGAACGCCTTGCTGCGGGCGACCTCGCCGGCACTGCGAGCGAAGGTGACCGCAGCGCGCAGTTCCGTCCCGAACGCATCGACCTCGGCCGGGGCCAGACGCCCGGGCTCAGGAAGGAGCGCGCCACGGTGGCTCAGGACGTGGATGAATCGGTTCGCGTACCCGTTCGCGATGTCTACCGGCTTCAGGACCGCCTTGAGCTCGTTGATCGTCACGTGGCCAAGCACGGACAGGTGGGGGTGCTCGGCCACGAGCGTTGCCGCCCTCGTCCGAGCGCTGAGCGCGTCGCCGTCCCATGCCGACCGCAGGATGGGGGAGATGATCGAGCCTTGCCGTCCTGCGACGGTGAGCAGACGCCCGTACTCCTCCTCGGTCAGAAGGAGGCGCTGATCCCCGTCGTTTTCTGGACCCTCGGCCAGTGACGCGAGTGCCTGGATGAGGGCTTCACCGGACTGGATGCCACCTCGCATGTGTCGCGTGGCCATGAAGTCCCCGTCGGCGGCGTCCAGGACAGGCCGGACCGCGGCGGCTGACGTGCCCTTCCGCGCCCGGGCTGATGATCCGACCACCACGCCGAAGAGGATCGGGTAGTGCTTCTGGTGCCCGACGCTCACGTAGGCGCTGCGCCCCACCATGGCGGCGAAGGAGACGAGCAGGGTCAGGAGCATCGCCGGGGGCGACGCCTCGGTGAGGGGGGCGAGGGCTTGGACGATCCGTCCGGAGATCCCGTGCAGTGCGTCCGGGCCGAGCTCAGGGGGCGTGCTTCGGCTGTCGAGTCGGCTCGCCAGGCGCAGGCGGCCCAAGAGCTCGTACGACGCGTCGGAGGCCGCAGCGCCGTCGGTGACCGCCGGCTGCAGCGTCTGGGCGGTCACAGGGTCACCTCGCTCTCGACGTACTGCCGTGCCGCCAGGCGCATGACCGAGGCCACGGACCTGTCCTCGGCTGCGGCGCGTGCCTTGAGGGCCTCACGGAGGTCCTGAGGGAGGCGGACGACGATCGCGACGTCGTTGGCGGGCGCGGGGGAGACGGTGATGGGGGACTGCGTGGAGGTGGGCATGTGGATCCTCGGTGTGATCGGGCAGATGGGTTGCCGCTGTCGCGACGACTACTGAAAGTCGCCGTCGTCGATCACTCCGCAATCAGGCTCACCCCCCTTCTTGTGTGATCTGGACCACTTTCTTGTGTCGGGCGCCTCCGCGCAGACCTGTGGCAGTGGGCCACACAACAGAGCCCCCGCAGACGGCGGGGGCATCCGGCCCCTTCTGCTGCGGTCGACACCCGCTGGAGGGTCCACGTGACACCAACGAACCAGCCGCAGCCCGCGCTCGCGCTGGCCGCCACCCCGGCTCCACCCCGTGACCGGGAGACCCAGCGTCTCCTCGACCTCTGGGTGCAGCTCGCCTACCGCACCGCCTCCGCGGCGGCGCACCACAGCCCCGACGAGGCGTCCTTGCGTGACCTGCAACTGCAGGTCGAGGACGTCCTCAGCGACCGGCTGGACGACGCGTACCTGGTGCTTGACGAGCTCTGGTGCTGGGAAGCCGCCCTGATGCACACGGCGGAGACCCCGCCCGAGGACTGCCTGATCTGCCGCAAGGCACGGCTCGGCCTCCCGGCTGACCTGCCGTTGCCGGCTGGTCTGGGAGGTGCCCGATGACCGTCGCCCACATCCCGCAGGGAGCAGCTCCGGTCGCAGTGAACACCGACACGGTCGTCATCCACGACCTCTCGGTCACCCACGGTGAGGCGGCGGCGCTCGTCCGGTCCCACATGTCCGAGCACGGTCCCGAAGCGGCCGCGGACCTTGTCCGGCGGGCAATCCCCGTCGGTCTGGTCGCGCTCTCGCTCGGCACAGCCGGCATCGACACCGGCAGCCTCACCCGCACCCTCGACGCGTTCGCCGATCGGGTGGACGAGAAGTCCGGAGCGGCGCTGGCCAGCCTCGACCAGACGCTGACCCGGCTCCGCGGGGGCGAGGAGGCTGTGGCCCGAGCGGCAGGTGCCGTCCTCGACAAGCTGCCAGCCCAGGTTGAGGCCGCTCTGGCCGGCCAGGCCGGAAACGTCCGGGCCAGCGTCATGGAGGCAGCTCGAGCCGTCCAGGATGCCGGAGTCCAGGAGATCACCACGGCGCTCGCGCGCCACTCCGAGTCGGTGCGTGACGCACTCAGCCTCGATCGGGAGGGACCCGTCCGCATGCTGCGGCAGGACCTCCTCGAGGAGCTGGGCGGCACGCGACGTGAGCTCGGCGAGCAGCTGGCTCTCGTGAAGGGCCTGGTCGAGGCCGCACAGGTGGCCAAGACCGCTGGCGCCAAGAGCAGCCGCGCGATCGGAGCCGCCAACGAGGACGACGCCATGGCGCTCTGCCACGACGTCGTCACCGCCGCCGGTGACCTCTTCGAGCGCACCGGCAGCCAGCCGGGCGCAGGGGGCACGCGTCGCTCGGGCGATGGTGTGGTGACGCTGTCCCAGGCCATCACCGGCCACGGCCGGCAGGTCCGGCTCGTCGTGGAGGCGAAGTCGAGAACCAGGCCCTTGTCGGCCAAGCAACACCGCGACGAGGTCGCCAACGCGTGTCGCGTCCGAGACGCGGCCGGAGGTCTCGTGCTCGTCCCGACCGATGCTGAGGTGCCTGGTGGCGGATCGTTCGCCCGTGTCGACACCTGTGCGTACGTCGTCAGCTGCTCGCAGCCGGCGAGCGTGGAACTCATCTACCTTCTTCTTCGCGAGCACGTGGCGATGTTGAAGGTCAGACACGACGACGGGTCCGAGATCGACCTCGACCAGGTCGAGGCGCGTCTCAACGTCGCCCTCGCCGGCATCAGCCAGCTCGACGAGGTCGGCCGCCTGGCCAACCAGGCCAAGAACTCGCTCGAGAAGCTCATCGTCCTCGGACGAGACACCCAGCAGAAGGTCAGGGAGACCCTGACCGAGGGCATTGCCCTCATGCACCCGTAGAACCAGTGAGGAGGAGCGCATCCATGCGCTCCTCCTCACTCTGCGTTGTCGTGCCCCTGCGGGGCGGGGTCACCGTCAGGTCCGGGGCCATCGGTGTCGGAGACGAGCCACGGCCACTCGGACACGTCGCCGAGGAGGATGCGGGCTCCGGGGGAGAGGTGGTCGTAGAGCCAGACGCCGATGCTGCGCGACTCCCGGAGCTCGTCCTCGAGGCGCTCGATCTCGTTCAGGAGCTGGAGCGCAGCATGGGTGACGTCCTCGACGATCTCCGCTGGCGCGGGGTCGTCGGGGGCGAGGCCCAGCTGCGTCAACCAGGTCGCACGTCGGCGCCACTGGGCGCGCTGGTCAGGGGTGCTCATGCTGTCAGGGTCGCGGGTGGTCACGACATCCGTGCGCAGCCGGCCGCCGGCTGTGGACTCGGTCGCGCCGCTGCTACCCGGAGCGCGGGCTGATGTGGAGTCGGTACTTGTGTCCCAACCGGACCTCTTCGAGCGCGACGACCTCGGCATCCCAGAGAGCGAGACCCTCGTCGCGAAGGACGAGCCGGTCGCCTACTGCGGGTTCCTGGTCGGCGATGAGGTCGACGTCGTGCAGGTACGTCACCCCGAGCTGACGCGCGACAGGGGAGAGCTCGATGTCGTAGGTCGTCGCACGCCCGCTCATGCGGTGAATCTAGCCCGGCGCCTGAGCGTCGGCGAGCCCTCCTGTCGATCCGGCGGAGTGCCCCATCGCCGGCTTCGGCCGCGAGGCCGTCCGGCGTGAGGCACAATCACGCGCATGTCGGTGACGATCCACGAAGTCCTGGGGGAGCTTCGGGCCTCGGCCCTCGATGAGCGCGACAAGGGGGACAAGTTCGAGCGACTGGTGCAGTCGTTCCTGCGCACGGACCCGGAGTGGACGGCGAAGTTCGACGACGTCTGGACCTGGACCGAGTGGCCCGAGCGTGGGACGCGCGCCGACACCGGCATCGACCTTGTCGCCAGGGTCCGTGAGACCGACACCTTCGCCGCCATCCAGTGCAAGTTCTACGACGAGAACAGCACCGTGTCGAAGGGCGACATCGACTCCTTCCTCTCCGCCTCGTCCAAGGCGGAGTTCAGCGCGAGGTACATCTTCGACACTGCCAAGGGCTGGTCGAGAAACGCCGACGAGACGCTGGAGGGCCAGATGGTCCCCGTCCAGCGGGTCGACATCGGCTACATGGAGGACGCGGGGATCGACTGGTCCGGCTACTCCTGGTCGACCCCTGAGGTGCTCCCCACCACCGGCCCCAAGACGTTGAGGCCGCACCAGTCGCGCGCACTGGACGACGTACGCCGCGGCCTGTCAACGGCAGACCGCGGCCGGATGATCATGGCCTGCGGCACGGGCAAGACCTTCACCTCCCTGCGCATCGCCGAGGACCTCGTGGGTGTCGGGGGGTCGGTGCTGTTCCTTGTGCCGAGCATCCAGTTGATGAGCCAGAGCCTGCGGGAGTGGATGGTCAACCGGGAGGTCGACATCCGCCCGTTCGCCGTCTGCTCCGACGTCCGGGTCGGCCGCAAGACCTCCGACGACGCCGACCTCTCGACGGTCGACCTCACCGAGCCGGCCACCACCGACGCCGCGACCCTCGCCGCACGCATGGGCGTCGGACGCCACTCCAGCCCACGGATGACCGTCGTCTTCGCGACCTACCAGTCCATCGACGTCGTTGCCGAGGCCCAGCGGTTGGGAGTGCCCGGCTTCGACCTTGTCGTCTGTGACGAGGCACACCGCACGACCGGGGTGACGCTTGCCGGTCAGGACGAGTCCCACTTCGTGAAGGTCCACGACGGCGACTACCTCAAGGCCGACCGCCGGCTTTACATGACCGCGACGCCGCGGGTGTTCGGCGACGCGGTCCGCAAGAAGGCCACCGACGCCGAGGCCCTCCTCGCCGACATGAGCGATGAGACGATCTTCGGTCCGGAGCTGCACCGCCTCGGCTTCGGCGATGCCGTCGAGGCTGACCTCCTCACCGACTACAAGGTGCTCGTCCTCTCCGTCGACGAGTCCTACGTCGCGGAGCACTTCCAGTCCGCCATGGCCCAGTCCGGCGAGATCGCGCTCGGCGACGCAGCCAAGCTCATCGGCTGCTGGAACGGGCTGCGCAAGCACTTCGGCAAGGACGACCTCGGCGGCGACGACGCGCCGATGCGTCGCGCGGTCGCCTTCGCGAAGGACATCAAGGCCTCCAAGCTCGCGGCCGGCTCCTTCCCCGTCATGGTGGACCGCGCCCGGCAGGACGAGACGGACGACCGCGCGGACCTGCGCGTGGAGGCCCGCCACGTCGACGGCACCATGGGCATCCACGAGCGCAACACCCACCTCGCGTGGTTGAAGGAGGAGCCCCCGGTCGATGCGTGTCGAGTCCTCACCAACGCCCGTTGCCTCTCCGAGGGCGTCGACGTCCCCGCCCTCGACGCGGTGCTGTTCCTGACGCCGCGCGGCTCGCAGGTCGACGTCGTCCAGTCCGTTGGCCGAGTCATGCGCAAGGCCCCCGGCAAGCAGCTCGGCTACATCGTCCTGCCCATCGTCGTGCCCTCCGGCGTCTCGCCGGAGGAGGCGCTGCGGGACAACGAGCGCTACAAGGTCGTGTGGCAGGTCCTCCAGGCTCTTCGCTCACACGACGAGCGCTTCCACGCCATGATCAACCAGATCGAGCTCAACAAGCGCAAGCCCGACCGGCTCCGCATCATCGACGTCACCCCGCGTCCCGATCGGGCCGCGCGGCCAGCCGAGCCCGAGAGCGAACAGCTCGCCCTCGACTACGGCTTCGACGGCTTCCGCGACGCCATGTACGCCCGCATCGTCCAGAAGGTCGGCGAGCGGAAGTACTGGGAGACCTGGGCCAAGGACGTCGCCGACATCGCCCAGGCCCACATCACCCGCATCAACGGCCTCCTCAAGGACCCCGAGTCCAACCCCGCCCAAGAGTTCGCGGAGTTCCTCGCCGGCCTGCGTGGCAACCTCAACGAGGGGATCACCCGCGACGAGGCCATCGAGATGCTCGCCCAGCACCTCATCACGCGACCCATCTTCGAGGTCCTCTTCGACGACTTCGACTTCACCGCGCACAACCCGGTCGCCCGCACCATGGAGCTCATGCTCGCCTCCCTCGACGAGCACAACCTCGCCGCCGAGCAGTCCAAGCTCGACCGCTTCTACGAGTCCGTCCGCCGACGTGCGGATGGCCTCGACAACGCGCACGCCAAGCAGCGCGTCATCATCGAGCTCTACGACCGGTTCTTCTCCGCCGCCTTCTCGCGGACGGTCGACCGGCTCGGCATCGTCTACACGCCCGTCGAGATCGTCGACTTCATCCTCCACTCTGCTGACCAGGTCCTCCGCGCGGAGTTCGGGCAGGGCCTCACCGACCGCGGCGTCCACGTCCTCGACGGCTTCGCCGGCACCGGTACGTTCCTCACCCGGCTGCTGATGTCCGACCTCATCGAGCCCCACGACCTTGCCCGCAAGTACGCCTACGAGCTCCACGCCAACGAGATGGTGCTGCTGGCGTACTACATCGCCGCCGTGAACATCGAGACCATCTACGCCGACGTGCGCCGGGAGCTTGCCCCAGTGCTGGGGGAGGAGCGCGACGACTTCGGCGACGCCGTCCCGACCTACGAGCCGTTCCCGGGCCTGGTCCTCACCGACACGTTCCAGTCCTACGAGGACGGTGACCGCGACGACCTCGACATCTTCCCGGAGAACAACGAGCGCATCGCCCGGCAGCGCGCCCTGCCCATCACGGTGATCGTCGGCAACCCGCCCTACTCGGTCGGGCAGGACTCCGCGAACGACGACAACGCCAACCAGTCCTACCCGACCATCGACGCCGCGATCCGGGACACGTACGCCGCCCGGTCGACCGCCACGAACAAGAACTCGCTCTACGACTCCTACATCCGCGCCATCAAGTGGGCCTCGCTACGCATCCAGGATCGTGGCGTAATCGCCTTCGTGACCAACGGCGGATGGCTCGACGCCAACACCACCGACGGCATGAGGCTCAGCCTCGCTGAGGATTTCTCCGCCATCCACGTCCTCAACCTGAGAGGCAACCAACGCACCGCCGGCGAACAGGCCAGGAGAGAAGGCGGCAAGGTGTTCGGCGGAGGCTCACGAGCAACGGTCGCCGTCACCGTGTTGGTCAAGAACCCGGCGGCCTCCGGGCCGGCCGCGATTCACTACACCGACATCGGGGACTACCTCACGCGGGAGGAGAAGCTCGACAAGGTGGCGGACGCTGCGACCCTGAGTGGCCTCGAGGCTGTGGTTCTGACTCCGAACGCACACGGTGACTGGGCCCGTCAGCGGGCCGAGGACTTCGACACGTTCATGCCGGTGGGAGACAAGCGCGCGCCAAGTGTCTTCGCGCTCTACTCTGGCGGGCTGAAGACGAACCGCGACGCTTGGTGCTACAACGCCAGCAAGAAGGCCTTGGCGACCAACATGCAGCGGCTGGTCGACGCGTACAACGAGGGCGTGGCCGCAGGACATCGCATTGCCGACGAGACTCGCATCAGTTGGAACCGAAGCCTGATCGCAGATCACGAGCGCAGCCGCGCCCACTACCTTCGCCATGACGCAGAGCAGGTCGCTTTGTACCGGCCCTTCACCAAGCAGGTCGCCTACTTCGACCGCGCGCTCAACGACATGGTCTACCGATTGCCTGCCTTCTTCCCGACGCCGCTGCACCCGAACGTCGGCTTCTACAACGTCGGCGCTGGTTCGGCGAACCCCTTCGGAGTGCTCACGAGCGATGCACTCCCGGACCTGCACGTCACAGGTGCGGGGTCGGGGGGTCAGTACTTCGCCCGCTGGTCATGGCAGCGACTGAGCGAGGACACTCTCGACCTCGGCGACGGCGGGCCCATGGCCGACATCGTCGAGGGCCACCGCCGCGTCGACAACGTCACCGACGAGGCCCTGCAGCGTTGGCAGACTGCCTACGGCCCGGAGTGGACCAAGGACGACGTGTTCTTCTACGTCTACGGCCTGCTGCACTCGTCGGACTACCGCGAGCGGTACGCCGCCGACCTGAAGAAGATGCTGCCTCGGATACCGCTGGTGGCCACACCTGAGGCCGCGCGGGCGTTCGCTGACGCCGGGCGCGCCCTGAGCGCCTTGCACATCGGCTACGAGACGGTGGAGCCCTACCCGCTCGCTGGCCTGGAGGTAGGGGCCTCCGGTGACCCCTACGACTTCTACGCCGTGGGCGCCAAGAAGATGACGTTCGGCAAGGCCTCGGCAGAGCAGAAGGCTGCGGGGGAGAGGTACGACCGTACGGTCATCCACTTCAACGATCGGATCACCTTGTCGGGCATCCCGGAGGAGGCGTACCGCTACCAGCTCGGCGCGCGGTCGGCCATCGAGTGGATCATCGACCGCTACTGGGTCAAGACCGACAAGCCGTCCGGCATCGTCAACGACCCCAACCACTGGTCGAGGGAGGTCGGCGACCCGCGCTACATCCTGGATCTACTTGCCCGGGTGGTGACGGTCAGCGTCGAGACGATGAAGATCGTCGACGCCCTGCCGGCACTCGTGGTCGCCGAGGACCAGCGCGCGTCCAACTGACGGCGCAGCCGGTGTCGGTGGGTGTGGCTAGGTTCGCCGCACGGTCGAGACAGCAGGTGTCGGCCACGACGGAGGGGAAGATCGCCATGTCCGTGAGGACCTGTTCGGGATGTGCAGCTCAGGTGGACGACAGCGACGCGGGACGTCACCAGCAGTGGCACGACCAGATGGCGAAGGCGTTCCAGGCGCTCGCCTCGCGGGTGTCGTCGGTGGAGGGCCTCGCGGCCGCGGCGATGGAAGAGGCCGAGGACGCCCATCAGGAGGCGCAGCAGGCCGCGAACGTGCTCTACCAGAACAACATCACGGTCTGACGTGGCACGCATGGCGAGGCAGGGTTGGAACGAGATCGGCCGGCTGTTCGTGCAGGAGCTGCTCGCGCAGACGAGCACGGGCGAGGCGACGGCGCTGACGGTGGCCGACTCGATCGACATGGACGAGGCTGAGTCGGCGAACCTGATGGCCTGGTTGGCAGGGGAGCGCCTGGTCTGCGAGGTCGAGAACCCGGACGCGTCCTACTGCGACCCCTACACCACCGGCCCGATCGTCGCGACGGCTCGTGGCCGCGCGTTCGCGGAGTCCGGGATGGTGCCGGACGGTCCCGCGATGGGGTGGCCAAACGCATGGGATCAGCTCAGCAAGTCGTGGTAGCACCGCCGTTGCCTGGCGACGTCCACGGCTCTTGGCCACTGCGAGGGCGCATGTGTGAGGCACCCTAATTGTCAGATCGATTGTGTGACACCGGCCTGGCGTGAGCCTCGCATGTGGGGTTCAACCAGGTGCACGACCAGGGAAGTGAGCGTGGATGACCAGACCGAACAAGCCAAGGTGCGCGGGACCAAACCATGCCCCCGCTACAAATCCGAAAGGCCCTCACGGTTCGACCGTGAGGGCCTTTCGCATGCCGTGGCGTTGGTGCGGCAGGGGACCTCGCCCACCCCTTCGGGGGGCAAATGGCGCGAGCAGCGGTTGAGCCGTCTACCATCCGAGGACGCGCCTGCGTCACCGCATGCGCACCAATGCTCGAGAGGGATCCCCTGCGCGTGGAACGACTGCTCCGAGGTTTCAGGCTGGGGGATCGCTACGTCCTCGAGGAGCGCATCGCGTCCGGCGGGATGGCCGATGTCTGGCGTGCGACGGACGACGTGCTGCAACGCGCCGTCGCCGTCAAGATCATGCGCGCCGACCCGGACAACGAGGAGATCTTCGCCAAGCGGTTCCGTGACGAGGCCAGGCACTCCGCGGCCCTGATGCACACCAACATCACGACCGTCTTCGACTACGGCGAGGACGACCACCTCACCTACCTCGTCATGGAGCTGGTGCCCGGTGCTCCGCTCTCCATGGTCATCCGCGAGGCGGGCACGCTCTCGCCCGACGTCGTGCGTTCGATCGTCGGCCAGGCTGCGCTGGCCCTCGGTGTCGCCCACGAGGCCCGGGTCGTGCACCGCGACGTCAAGCCGGCCAACATCCTGGTCCGCGACGACGGCGTCGTGATGCTCACCGACTTCGGCATCGCACGAGCGCTCGACGCCCGCGGGCACACGCGGATCGGCGAGATGCTCGGCACGCCCAACTACATCAGTCCCGAGCAGGCGCTGGGACGTCCCGCCACGGGGGCCAGCGACCTCTACGCACTGGGCGTGGTCGCCCACGAGATGCTCACGGGCATCCGACCGTTCGATCGCGGCACCCCCATCGCCACTGCGATGTCGCACGTCAACGAGCCGCCGCCCCCGCTGGCGGACGAGGTCCCCTCCGAGATCCGTGCGGTCGTGGCGGCGCTGCTGGAGAAGGACCCAGAGGCGCGACCCGCCAACGCACGGGCCGTCGCCGAGATGATGGGCATCGCGACGACCGAGCTCGCCGGCCTCGCCGAGGGACTCGCTTCCCTCGTCAACGGCAACCATGACGACACGCCCACTCCGGCGCACGACGTGAGCACGGTCGCGACGCCTGCCCCCGACCTGCTGGCCTGAGCTCACGCGGGGCCCCGCACGCTGCGTGAGGGCGGGGCCCCGCGCCCGGGGCACGTGGTCCGATCAGCTGACGAGCTCGCCCGCGCTGCGCTGGTCCTGGGTGATCTCGATCTTGCGCGGCTTGGCGCGCTCGGCGACCGGCACGACCAGGCGCAGCACGCCATCGGCGTACGACGCCTGGATCTGCTCGAGGTCGAGGTTGTCGCCGAGGACGAGCTGCCGGCTGAAGACGCCCTTGGGACGCTCGGAGGCCATCGCCTCCCAGTCGCCGTTGCGGGCCACTCGCTCGGCGCGGACCGTCAGCACGTTGCGCTCGACGTCGAGGTCGATGCTGTCCTGGGCGACGCCGGGGAGGTCGAACTCGATCACGAACCGGTCGCCCTCTCGCCAGGCGTCCATCGGCATCACGGCCGGTCGGTTGGTCGTGCCGAGGAGCTGGGTCAGTCGGTCCAGGTCACGGAACGGGTCGGTGGTGCGAAGCAACATGGTGTCCTCCTGATTCGTGCTGGTGGACCTGGTCCAGGTCCACGACCTGTATTGTTCGTTGCAGGTTTTTTATAGCCACTCGAACATGAGAGATCAAGCCCTGATGCGGACTTTTTCTCCAGACCGGGAGGAGCACGATGACGGCGAGCGATCGAGGCGTGTTCGCCATCTCCGTGGCCGCCGAGATGGTGGACATGGAGATCCAGAACCTCCGCGTCTACGAGCGTCGGGGACTCCTCGAGCCCGACCGCACTCCCGGCGGCTCGCGGCTCTACAGCCAGGACGACGTCGACCGGCTGCACCGGATCCGCGCGCTCCTCGCGGAGGGGGTCAACATCGCCGGCATCGGTCGCGTGCTCGCGCTGGAGGACGAGGTCGCCCAGCTGCGCCAGCGCCTGGGGGAATAGGTCCACGCGCTCGACGCGCGGAGCTGCCGTGCCGACTCAGTCCGAGAAGCCCGTCAGGAACGAACCGTCGGGATCGCGCATCCACGCGACCTGCAGCCCCTCCTGCGAGACAGACACGCCGTCGGCGTCGAGCTCGAACGGCAGGTCGTCAGGGCCCAGGAACGGGACGCCACGGTCGCGGAGATCGCGCACCACGGCGTGCACGTCGTCGACCCGGATCGTCGCCACCGGCCAGCTCGCCGAGCCGGCGTCCGACACGTCGGGCAGGAGGGTCAGCGTCGTGCCGTGGTCGCCGGTGGGGATCCAGCCACCGCCGGGGGCGGGGCTGCCGTCCAGCCCGAGGCCGTCCTCGTAGAACGCCCTGGCCCGCTCGAGGTCGGTGACGGCGATGACGGGGGACAGGTGGAACTACGCGGGACGGCGGGTCATGTCGCCGACGTTACGCCCGGACGGGCGGGTCGGCGTGCCACCATGAGCCATGGCACGAGACGTGGACGCGTCCATGCGCGACCGGGTGGACCGCCACTACCGGCGGTGCGAGGAGGTCCTTCGCGCGCGCGACCTCGACGGGTTCATGGACTGGCTGGGAGCGGACGGCACCTTCCCCGCAGCTGACGGCACCGTGGTCAGGATCGCCGGCACCAGGCCGTTCTGGGCGTGGCGGTTCGCCAACGTCCTCCGCGTCACCTCGGTCGAGCTGCGGATCGAGGACATTTCCTACGACGACGACGGACTGCTGGTCGTGGACTTCCACGAGCGCGGCTCCATGACCGTGGGCGGCTTCGACGGTCTCCCGGTCGAACGCGCGGTGGACCTGCACAACCGCAACCTGTGGGAGGTGTCCGAGGATCGCTTCACCGCACGCGGCGGCGCCGAGCTCGCCGCACACCGCACGATCGGCGGCGAGCGGCTCACCGACGAGACCGATCCTTGGGGCTTCGGTGCCTGGGAGCGTTTCAAGGCGAGCGGCTGATCGTGTGCGGGATGCCAGCCTTGCGAGCCGTCAGCGACTGAACGTCACGTGGATCGTCCCGCTGTCGGCGACCTCGCTGTGCACGGTGTGGGTCAGCTCGAGCCCGCGCAGGTCGTCCCAGAGGCGGGTGCCGCGACCGAGCACGATCGGGGCCGTCATCACGTGCAGCTCGTCGACCAGACCGGCGCGCAGGAAGTCGCGGACGGTGCTGACGCCGCCGCCGACCCGCACGTCGAGTCCGCCGGCGGCCCCGGTCGCCTCGGCGAGCACGTCGGCGGGGGTCGTGCTGCGGAAGTGGAAGGTCGTGCCGCCCTGCATCGGGATCGGGTCGCGCGGCGCGGTGTGGGTGAGGACGTAGACCGGCGTGCCGAACGGCGGCTCGTCGCCCCACCAGCCCTTCCAGTCGGGGTCGTCGGGGAACGAGTGCAGCCCGAACATCGCCGCGCCCATGATCTCGGCGCCGATGCCCTCGAAGTGCGCGGCGGCGTGCTGGTCGTCCAGCCCGGTCGTCCCCGCGCCGCTCGTGTCGCCGAGCACGCGCTGTCGGAACGTGCGCGTCGCGGCGTACGCCGAGGTGAGTCGTCCCCAGTCCTCGCCCATCGGGTTCTCGTCGGTGGCGTCGGTGGTCGAGGCGTAGCCGTCGAGCGAGGCGAACAGGTCGATGCGAACGCGAGTCATGGCGAGAACCTACGCCCGGGCGGGGACAGTCAGTCGCGTCGCCGGGCTCGGACGACCACGTCGTGGATCGATCGGCCGTGCCCGTCCGCGACGGTCCGGGACGTCTCCTGCGAGGTGACGACCTCCCAGAGCGCGGGGTCGAGCTGTGCGGTCACCGCGTCGGCGGTCACGGACGCCTCGGCGGGAGTGTCGCCGTGCCCGTGTCCGTACCCGAGGTGACCGACGACGAACAGCGTCCCGCCCGGCGCGACCCACGAGGCGAGACGGTCGTAGAACTCCAGCTGCGGCATCGCCGGGTGCGCGTAGTGCGTCGTCACCAGGTCGTACGCCGCTGGCGGCTCCCAGGTCGACAGGTCGGCCTCGATCCACTCGACCCGGTCGTCCACCCCCGCCGAGGAGGCGCGCGCGGCGGCGATCGACAGGGCGGACGACGCGACGTCGGCCCCGGTGACCCGCCACCCCTGCTCGGCGAGCCAGATCGCCTCGGCCCCGCCCCCGCAACCCGCCTCGAGGGCGGTCCCGGCGGGCAGGTCGGCCACCTCCGAGACGAGGTGCGGGTTGGGCGGGCTGCTGCCCATGGCGCCGGCCCGGTCGCCGTGCCAGATCTGGTCCCAGTAGTCCTGGTCGAAGGAGTGCGTCATGCCCTTGACCATCACCGGCCGGTGACGGATGGGCAAACATTGTTGCCGAATGGCAAACTGGAACGATGAGCGACCACACTCTCGACGCCGTCGGCCCGCGCCTCAAGGCGCTGCGGCAGGGCCGGGGCATCACCCTCAGCGACCTCGCCGACCAAACCGGCATCTCGACCAGCACCCTGTCCCGGCTGGAGGCAGGGCTGCGGCGGCCCACGCTCGAGCAGCTGCTGCCGCTGGCGAGGGTCCACGGCGTCACGCTGGACGAGCTCGTCGACGCCCCCGAGACGGGCGACCCGCGGATCAACCTGCGGCCGATCGCCACCGGCGACGGGCGCACGATCCTGCCGCTGAGCCGTCGCGCGGGCGGCATCCAGGCCTACAAGTTCGTCCTCCCGGCCGGCCGCGACGACGCCGAGCCCGAGCTGCGCACGCACGAGGGACACGACTGGGCGTTCGTCCTCAGCGGCCGCCTCCGCCTGGTCCTCGGCGAGCACGACCTGGTCCTCGCGCCGGGTGAGGCCGCGGAGTTCGACACCCGCACTCCGCACTGGTTCGGGGCCACGAGCGCGGGGCCGGTGGAGTTCCTCAGCCTCGTCGGCAAGCAGGGCGAGCGCGCGCACGTGCGGGCCGCGCCGGCCCAGCGCCGTACGACTGGCAGAATTGCCCGCGATGTCTGACTTCGATCCGCGCCACGGCGGCGCCGCCCAACCCATCACGACCTACGGTGCCGACGTCCTCGCGCGACCCTGCCGCGAGGTCACCTCGTTCACCAAGCAGCTGCAGGCGCTCGTGACCAACATGTTCGCGACGATGTACGCCAGCCAAGGCGTCGGCGTCGCCGCCAACCAGGTCGGGGTCGGACGGCGGATCTTCGTCATCGACTGCCCCGACTCCGAGGGCGAGCGGGTCATCGGGCACGTCGTCAACCCGGTCTACCGCGCGCTCGACGAGACGCTGGTCGAGGGCAGCGAGGGCTGCCTC
This sequence comes from Nocardioides currus, assembly GCF_003057875.1. GTDB lineage: Bacteria > Actinomycetota > Actinomycetes > Propionibacteriales > Nocardioidaceae > Nocardioides > Nocardioides currus. Next base: position 723,856 of record NZ_PYXZ01000002.1, read on the forward strand.
TCGGTGCCCGGCCCGCGCGCCACCTTCAGCCGTCCCGCGGTCGCGGAGGTCACCGGCTTCGACGTGTACGGCGATCCGGTCAGGTTCGAGGCCACGGGCTATGCCGCACGCTGCCTCCAGCACGAGACCGACCACCTCGACGGCACGCTCTACATCGACCGGATCAGCGAGGTGGAGCGAGCGCGGGTGCTGGCCGAGCTCGAGGGCATGCGCGTCGAGGCCCCGGCCTCGCCCTTCGGCGGCGCCCGATGACGGTCGTCATGGGGATCGAGACCTCCTGCGACGAGACCGGCGTCGGGCTGGTCCGCGACGGCGTGCTGCTCGGCCAGGCGCTGGCCTCGAGCATGGAGGAGCACGTGCGGTTCGGGGGAGTGGTCCCCGAGATCGCCGCCCGCGCTCACGTCCATGCGATCGTCCCGACGATCCGGGCCGCGCTCGACGACGCGCACCTCGAGCTCAGCGACGTCGGCGCCATTGCCGTCACCACCGGCCCCGGCCTCGCGACCGCCCTGCACGTCGGGGTCGCCGCTGCGAAGGCGCTGGCGATCGCGGCCGGCATCCCGCTCTACGGCGTCCACCACCTCGCGGGCCACGCCGCCGCCGACACCCTCGACCACGGCCCGCTCCCCGAGCGCAGCATCGGGCTGATCGTCTCCGGCGGCCACACCTCGCTGCTGCACGTGCGCGACCTGACCCGCACCCCGATCGAGCACCTCTCCGACACCCTCGACGACGCCGCCGGCGAGGCCTTCGACAAGGTCGCCCGCATCCTCGGACTGCCCTATCCCGGTGGGCCGGCGATCGACCGGATCGCCAAGGAGGGCGACCGGACGGCGATCCGCTTCCCGCGGCCGCTGTCGGGCTCGGGCGACCCCGCGCTCGGCTTCTCCTTCTCCGGGCTCAAGACGGCGGTCGCCCGCTACGTCGAGAAGACGCCCGACCTCGACGTGGCCGACACCGCGGCCAGCTTCCAGGAGGCGGTCGCCGACGTCCTCACCAGCAAGGCGCTGCGCGCCTGCCGCGACCAGCGCGTCGAGACGCTGGTCGTCGTCGGTGGGGTCGCCGCCAACAGCCGCGTCCGCGGGCTCGCCCAGGAGCGGTGCGACGCCGCCGGGATCGAGCTGCGGGTGCCACGGATGAGCCTGTGCACCGACAACGGCGCGATGATCGCGGCCATCGGCGACCTGCTCGTCCGCGACGGAGCGAAGGCCTCGAGCCTCGACGTCACCATCCACCCGACGATCGAGCTCCAGACCGCCCAGCTGTTCTGAGGCCTACTCCGCCATCACGTCGCGGTGCAACGTCAGCCGGGTGATCCGGTTGCCGACGACCTCGCTGACCTCGAGCCGCCCGCCCTCGACGCCGACCTGCTCGCCGACCTCCGGGATGTGGCCGAGCAGCGCGATGGCGTAGCCGGCCACCGTCTCGTAGGAGCCGTCGCGCAGGGCGATCCCGGTGGCCTCCTCGAAGTCCTCGATGCTGTCGCCGCCGTCCACGTCGGACACGTCGCTGGTCGAGGGGCGGTCGTCGACGTCGTACTCGTCGCGGATCTCGCCCACGAGCTCCTCGACGAGGTCCTCGAGCGTGACGATGCCGTCGGTGCCGCCGTACTCGTCGACGACGACGGCGAGGTGCACGCCCTCCGAGCGCATCATCGCGACCGTCGGCAGCACGAGCTTGCTGCCCGGCAGCGCGAGGATCGGGCGCGCCAGGTCGGAGACGATGCGCCGGTCGTCGGCCTCGATGCCGAGCAGGTCGCGCACGTGCAGGAAGCCGATGATGTCGTCGAAGTCCTCCCCGGTGACGGGATAGCGCGAGTAGGGGAGCTCGCGGACCTCGCGCGCCGCCTCCGGCAAGGACTGGCGACCGGCGACGAACGAGACGTCACCGCGCGGCTGCATGACCTCCTTGAGGCTGGTCTCGGTCGCCGCGAAGACGTCGGTCAGGATCCGGCGCTCCTGCTCGTCGAGGTCCTCGTGGGTCGAGACGAGGTCGCGGAGCTCCTCCTCCGACAGCTGCTCGCTGGTGGCGTCGGGGTCACCGCCGAGCAGGCGCACGAGCGCGTTGGTCGACAGCGACAGCAGCCAGATCACCGGCCGCATCAGCGTCGCGAACTTGTCGAGCACCGGCGCGACGGCGAGCGAGACGCCGGCCGCCTTCTGCAGGGCCAGGCGCTTCGGCACGAGCTCGCCGAGGACCAGCGAGAGGTAGGCGATGAAGAGGGTGAGCACCACCAGCGCGGTCGTCTGGGCCGCGTCCTCACCGAGCCCGAGGTCCTCGAGGTACGGCGCCAGGTCGGGCGCGAGGGTCGATCCGCCGTACGCCGCGGAGAAGAAGCCGGCGACCGTGACGCCGATCTGCACGGCCGCGAGGAACCGGTTGGGGTCGCGGGCCACCTCGGCGACCCGGACGCCGCGGGCGCCCTTGCGCTCCATCGCGCTGAGCTGGCTCTCGCGCAGCGAGACCAGGGCGATCTCGGTGGCCGCGAACACGCCACCGAAGAGGACGAAGAGCACCACCAGGCCGAAGTTGACGAGGGTCTGGGTGTCCATCAGGACCGTTCACCCCCGCGCGATCGATGGGGTGAACGGTTCGTACTTCGGGGGTCATCCATGCGCGACATCGTATTAGGCGGGGTGTAGGGGCGGACAGAACAGTTGACCGAGCAATAGCGTTTTAGTCTATGGTCTTGATTGACAAGTCGAGACCGACCTCGCGGAGGAACGATGAATCGCTTGATCAAGGGCGTCGACCCCGTCGTCTTCTGGGGGTCCGCCGTTCTCATCGGCACCTTCGTCGGGTGGGGCCTCTTCGCCCCCGACAGCCTGGGCAGCGTGATGAAGACCGCCCTGGACTGGGTGATCGGCAACTTCGGCTGGGCCTTCGTGCTGCTGGCCTTCGGGTCGCTGGCGATCTGCATCTTCCTGGTGGTCCACCCGTGGGGTCGGACCCGGCTCGGGCCCGACGACTCCCGGCCGACCTTCGGCACGTTCTCGTGGGTCTCGATGATGTTCGCGGCCGGCCTGGGCGCCGGGCTGCTCTTCTACGGCATCGCCGAGCCCGTCTCCCACTGGAGCGCGCCGCCCCACGGCCTCGCGGAGCCGCAGAGCGAGGAGGCCGCGCTCGTCGCCCTGCGCTACACCTACTTCCACTGGGGCTTCAACGGCTGGGCCATGTACGCCCTGATGGGTGGCGCGATGGCCTACTTCAGCTATCGCAAGGGCCTCCCGACGCTCGTCAGCGCGACCCTGAGCCCGCTGCTCGGCCCGAAGGCCTCGGAGCGACCGATCGGCCGGCTGGTCGACGGCCTCGCGATCGTGGCCACGCTCTTCGGCACGGCCACCGCGCTCGGGCTCAACGGACTCCAGCTCAACAGCGGGCTGGACTACCTCTTCGACGTACCCAAGAGCAACGTCGTCGCCGTCATCATCATCGTCGTCGTCACCGCGCTCTTCCTCGTCTCGGCGACCTCGGGCGTCGAGAAGGGCATCAACTTCCTGGCCAACCTCGGCTCCTTCGCGACCATCGGGCTGTTCCTGTTCTTCCTGGTGGTCGGCGGCTCGACGGTCCTGGTGATCTCCAACGGCATCGAGTCGATCGGCAACTACATCCTCCAGGTGCTCCCGATGTCGCTGCAGACGGGCGTGGGCGACGAGCAGTGGATGGCCGGGTGGACGATCTTCTACTGGGCCTGGTGGGCCTCGTGGGCGCCGTTCGTCGGCATGTTCGTCGCCCGCATCTCGCGCGGGCGCACGATCCGCGAGTTCGTCATCGGCGTGGTCGCCGCGCCCACCGGCTTCGGCTTCTTGTGGTTCGCCGTCGTCGGCGGCACCGGCATCGAGCTCCAGCGCACCGGCCAGGCCGACGTCCTCGGCTCGATCGCCACCCCTGAGCTCTCGCTCTTCACCGCCCTCGACGCGCTGCCGCTGCCCGTCATCAGCTCGGCCCTCTGCGTCGTGCTGATCGCGCTGTTCTTCATCAGCGGCGCCGACGCCGCGAGCATCGTGATGGCGACCATGGCCTCGCGCGGTGCGCTGGAACCGTCGAAGCTCGTCGTGGTCGTCCTCGGCGTCCTGATGGGCGGGATCGCCTGCGCGATGCTGCTGGTCGGCGGGCTGGTCGCGCTGCAACAGGCGGCGGTCCTGGGGTCCGTGCCGTTCGCGCTCGTGCTCGTCGCCGTGGCCTACAGCTGGCTCAAGGCGCTGCGCGAGGAACATCGGCAGACCGCCGAGGAGGAGGAACCGCCACCCCGCTCCGAGACCATGTCGATCGGGCCCGTCGGTCCGGCGGAGCGACGATGAGGTCCCTACGCCGCAGTGCCGGCCTCCTGCTGTCCGTGCTGCTCCTCGGCTCGCTGATGGCCGCGTGCGGCGAGAGTTCCGAGCGCGACGCGTCGTCGCAACCGCAGGGCGCCACCCTGCGCGTGCGGATCGGCACCCAGGAGTTCCCGGAGGCGCAGATCCTCGGCGAGCTGTGGCGCCAGGCGCTGGCCGTCAACGGCTACACCGTCGACCTGCGCAAGGGGATCGGTCCGGCCGAGGACCTCGACCAGGCGCTCAAGGACGGCGACATCGACGGCTACGTCGCCTACACCGGCACCGTGCTGTCCATCGTCGCCGGCGAGGAGGTGAGCGGCCTCGACCCGGACGAGACCTACGACCGGGCGAAGGACTTCTACGCCGGCCAGGACATGGTCATGAGCGAGATGACGCCGTTCGAGAACAAGGACGCGATCGCCACCACCGCGGCGTACGCCGAGAGCAACCAGCTGGCCGCGATCGGCGACCTCGCCGACGTGGAGGGGCTGCGGCTCGGTGCGCGCCCGGAGTTCGAGGACCTCCAGCTCGGCCTGACGGGGCTCTCCGACGTCTACGGCCTCAGCGGCGTGGAGTTCGTCCCGATCGAGCTGGGGGAGCAGTACGCCGCACTGGCGGACGGGCAGGTCGACGCGGTCGACGCCTTCACGACCGACCCACAGCTCGAGGACGGCGACGTCCGCCTCCTCGAGGACCCCGAGCGGCTCTTCGGCTCGCAGAACGTCGTCATGGTCGTGGGCCAGGACAAGCTCGACTCGATCGACGCGGACGCGTTCGTGGCGGTCGTCGACGCCGTCAACCGCACCCTCACCGAGAAGACCATGGTCGACCTCAACGCCCAGGTCACCGCTGGGCGGGACGAGCGGCAGGTCGCCGCGGGCTTCCTGCGCAGCGTCGACCTGATGACACCGCTCGACCTCGGCTGACATCCTCCATCGCACGGACCGAACCAGAAGGAGCCCCTCGTGGCGAACCAACGGCGCAATCCTTTCGAAGGTGTCACCGACTACGTCAGCGAGCTGTCGCGACTGCGGACCCTCGGCGTCCACGGGACCGACCACGGCACCGACACCCCCGAGCGCACGCACGCCTCCGCCTGGGTCCCGGCCACCGACATCCTCGCCCGTGGCGACGACCTCGTGATCCGGATCGAGCTCGGGGGCGTCGACCCGGACGACATCCACCTCGGCTTCCAGCACGACGCCCTGACGGTCTCGGGCAGCCGGGTCTCCGGCGACCCGGAGGGCACCGAGTTCTACGTCCGCGAGCGCTTCCACGGCGAGTTCCGACGTGTGATCACGCTGCCGCAGGGGACCCGGGCCGGCAACCTGACGGCCGAGTTCGGCGACGGGTTGGTCGAGGTGACCGTCCGCGGCGCGGCGGCGCCCGACCAGAGCACACGGATCGCCGTCGTCGAGAAGGCCAAGGGCTCGACCACGCGGTCGCTGAGCGTGGGTGACGACGCCTAGCTCGTCGTGGAGCGTCGACAGCTCGAGTACTTCCTGGCCATCGCCGAGGCCGGCAGCTTCACCCGCGCCGCCCGCGTGCTGACGATCGCCCAGCCCACGCTGTCGCACGCGATCCGCTCCCTCGAGCGCGAGCTGGGGGAGACGCTGTTCCAGCGGCACGGTCGGGGCATCCGACTGACCCCGGCGGGGGCCGCCCTGGTGCGGCCGGCCCGGCGCACGGTCCGCTCCTTCGCGCAGGCGGCGGGCGCCGTACGCGGTGCGGGGGACGACGGGTTCGCCCAGCTGAGGATCGTCACCAACACCGTGTGGGCGCTCGACCCGCTGGTGCGGATCGTGGGTGAGCTGCGCCAGCTGCGGCCGAGCGTGCAGCTCCAGGTCAGCGATCCGGCCAGCCGGACCGTCGTGGTCGAGCAGGTGCGGGCGGGCGAGGTCGACTTCGGGCTCGTCTCGGGCACGCCGCCGGGCGGGCCGCTGTCGTCGTTGCACCTGCTCGACCACGAGCTCGTCGCCGTGCTCCCGCCGGGTGGCGAGCAGCGGCCCGTGGCCGACCTCGCCGAGCTGGCGGACGAGGGCCTGATCAGCACGCCGCCCGGTACGGCGCTGCGCGACCTCCTCGACGAGCTGCTGTCGCAGGCCGGCCTCGACGGGGCGGTGGCCGTCGAGACGGCACACGTCGCCACCGTGGTGCCGCTGATCCTCGCGCGCGCCGGAGCCGCGCTGCTGCCCGAGGTGATGGCGCTCGAGGCGGCTGCGAAGGGGGCCCGGCTGTCACGGCTCGAGCCGCCGAGCCGCGCCCGGGTCCATCTGCTGTGGCGTCCCGACCGGCTCACCGACGCCGGCGACGCGCTGCTCGCCGTGGCCCGCGAGGTCGCTCGGTCATAGACGACGTCGATATCTGGACGTGAAGACGGGTATGGCCAGCGACTTGGGCGACAATGGGCCTTATCTCTACTGTCTTACTTGTCTATTGCCGCGCGTCGTCCCCGACCTCCGAGGAGCCCCACCATGACCAGCACCCTGGACCGCCCGCTCGCCACGTCGGGCGCGACCGTCCACCAGCTCGGCGGGCGGATCGGTGCCCGCATCGACGGGGTGCGGCTCGGCGGCGACCTCGACCACGCGACGATCGCCGCCGTCCGCGATGCCCTTCTGCGCCACAAGGTCGTCTTCCTCCGCGGCCAGCACCACCTCGACGAGGCCGGTCACCAGGCGTTCGCCGAGACGTTCGGCCCGCTCACCACGGCCCACCCGACCGTCGACACCGGCAGCGGCCGGGTGTTCAAGGTGACTGCCGACAAGGGCATGGCGGCCAACGCGTGGCACACCGACGTGACCTTCGTCGACCGCGTGCCGGCGATCAGCGTGCTCCGGGCGGTCCACCTCCCGCCGTACGGCGGCAACACGGTCTGGGCCAACACGGTCGCGGCGTACGACGCCCTGCCCGCCTCGCTCCGGGCGCTGGTCGACGAGCTGTGGGCCGTGCACACCAACAGCTACGACTACGCGCAGCGCGACGAGGAGTCGGAGGAGCCGGACGCCAACTACACCCGCGCCGACTTCGCCTCGCAGATCTTCGAGACCGAGCACCCGGTCGTGCGCGTGCACCCGGAGACGGGGGAGCGCTCGCTCGTGCTCGGCCACTTCGTCAAGAACTTCACCGGCCTCAACAGCGCCGAGTCGATCGCGGTCTTCACGCTCCTGCAGAACCGCATCACCAGGCTCGAGAACACGATCCGGTGGACCTGGCAGCCGGGCGACGTGGCCGTGTGGGACAACCGCGCGACCCAGCACTACGCCGTGGCCGACTTCGACACGGAGTATCGCGAGATGGCCCGCATCACCGTCGCTGGCGACGTGCCGGTGGGCATCGACGGACGCCCGAGCCGGGTGCTGAAGGGCAACGCCGAGGCCTACTCGCGCCTCGACGAGCTGATCAGCTGATCACTCCCCGTGGTCGCCGCGCCAGTGGGCGAGGCGGCCGGCGCGGTGGACGGCCATGATCCGCTTCTCGGCGGCCACCCGCTGCTCGGGGCGGGTGAAGACCAGCAGCACGTCGTCGGTGCGCAGCTGGGTGGCGGGCTCGAGGGAGTGCGTCTCGCCGTCGCGGGCGAGGAGGCCGAGCGTCGACCCCGACGGCAGCCTCAGCTCCCCGGCGTACACCCCGTGCAGCTGAGACCCCGGGCTGACGGTGATCTGGAGCAGCTCGGTGCCGAGCTGGAAGAGCGAGCCGGTGCCGACGTCCATGTCGAGGACCTGCTCGTCGACGCGGTCGCGGTGGGGCCCGACCGCGGCGGCCGGGATCAGCCCGGCGAAGACGTCGGAGCGCGAGGCGAGGACCGGGCCGATGACAGCGAGCACGAGGACGTAGCCGGCGGCCAGGCTGCCGATCCGCTGGTCGAGCCCGGCGGCGACGGCGAGTGAGGCGAGGATGATCGAGAACTCGCCACGCGTCAGCACGGTGAACCCGATGTTGGCGGCCTCGACGCGACCGAAGTCGTGCATGCGGGCCGCGACCACGCCGGCGGTCGTGGCCAGCAGGATCGTCATCACCGCGGCGACCGCGATCTCCGGGAGCACCGCGAGCACGTCGAGCGGGTCGATGGTCAGGCCGAAGTGGAAGAAGAAGATCGCGCCGAAGGCGTCGCGCAGCGGGTGGGTGAGGGTGCGCAGGCGCGCGGCCTTGGCGGTCGCGCCGAGGATCAGGCCGACCATGAAGGCACCGATCGCGTCGGAGACCCCGACCAGCTCGGCGACGCCAGCGACGATGATCGCCAGGCCCGTGAACACGACGACCACGACCTCCTCGTCGTGGGTGTTGACGAGCTTGCCGACGACCCCGGCGCCCCAGCGCGCGATCGCGCCGAGCCCGACGAGGAAGGCGAAGGCGGTGACGATCCCGACGATCGCCTCGCGAGGTCCGTCGGCGCCGCCGAGGACGGGCTGGAGCAGCGCGAGGTAGAACGCCAGGAAGATGTCCTCGAGCACGGCGATGCCCAGGATCGTGCGGGTCTCGCGGTTGGCGAGACGGCGGGTCTCGACCAGCAGCTTGGTGATGATCGCGGTCGAGGAGATCCCGACGACGCCGGCGACGACCAGCGCCTCGGAGGTGCCCCAGCCGAGCGAGAAGCCGTAGACGAGGCCGCCGCCGACGTTGAGGAGGAGGTAGATCGACGCGGCGGTGAGCAGCCGGCGCCCGCCGGAGACGAGCTGGTCGAGGGAGAACTCGAGCCCGAGGTAGAAGAGCAGGAAGACCAGGCCGATCTTGGCGACCAGCTCGAGGTCGTGCGGGTCGCCGACCAGGTCGATGCCGCCGGTGTGCGGGCCGAAGACGACGCCGGCGAGCATGAAGAGCGGCACGGTCGGGAGGCCGAGCCGGACGCCACTGCGCGCGAGCAGCCCGCAGACGAGGAGCGCGCCGCCGAGCGCGATCAGCGCGTCGGCTGAATGGGGCATGGGGCCTCCTCCTCGGCTCGGCGGGGTCTGTCTCCACCCTGTCGGCCCGGGGTCCGTCTCCCCATGGGGTCTGTTCCCCATCCTGGGCCGGGTCCGCGATACGCTCGGCGCGCCAGTCGTACTCCCACGTGGAGTCAGGGAACCCGGTGCGAATCCGGGACTGACGCGCAGCGGTGAGGGTGACGGGCGGAGCACGCACTGCCACTGGGGACCCGTCCCTGGGAAGGCGCTCCGACCCGGTGGATCCCGAGTCCGAAGACCTGCTGGCCCTAGCGGCGATCGCCGCCAGGTCACCACGGCCCCGCGGACGGGCCCGGACCAGATCGGCACCCCTGATGTCCCTTCGCACTCGTGGCGACCTCTGCCCCGGAGCGCTGCGGCCGTGGCCCGCGCCCGACGGGCTGCTGGTGCGCCTGCGGCTCATCGGCGGCGTGGTCCCGACGTCGTCGCTGCTGGCCCTGTCGTCCATCTCGGCGTCGTACGGCGACGGGCTGGTCCACCTCACGTCGCGGGCGAACCTCCAGCTGCGCGGGCTGCCCGGTTCCACGTCCGCCCTGGACCCGGCCGTGCTGGCCGCCCTGGTCTCCACCGGGCTGCTGCCGTGCCCGACGCACGAGCTGGTGCGCAACGTGATGGTGTCGCCGGGCCCCTTCGGCCGCGCGGACCTGGGTCCCGTCGCTGCATCGCTCGACGAGCTGCTGTGTGCCGATCCGGTGCTGGCGTCGTTGTCGGGGCGGTTCCTGTTCGTGCTCGACGACGGGCGGGGCGACCTGCTCGAGCGCGAGTGCGACCTTGGGCTGGTGGCCTTGTCGCCCTCGGAGGCCCAGCTGCGGGTCGGGACGTCGTTCGGTCCGGTCGTCCCGCTCTCGTCGGCGGCGGGTGCGCTGGCGGAGCTGGCCCACGCGTTCGCCGTACGCCGCGGTGCTGGTGCGTCAGCTCCCTGGCACGTGGCCGAGCTCGACTCACCGCTGGTGCCGACCGTCGACCCCGACCCTCGGCTGCCGTCGCCGTCGGCGCCGCTGCCGTTCGGCGACACCCACCTGCCGTTCCCGGAGGGGCTGACGCACGACGACGTGCTCGCCCTGTCCGCTCCCACCGTCGTCGTCACCCCGTGGCGTGGCGTCCTGATCCCCGAGGAGACCGCATGACCACCTCCCTGACCGGGCTCGCCCGCCCGCCGCGACGCTACGACTACGTCGACGTGGGGCCGGAGATCTACGTCGACTCCTTCGCCACCATCCGCCGCGAGGCCGACCTGTCCGCCGTGCCGGCCGACGCGGAGAAGCTGGCCGTGCGGATGATCCACGGCAGCGGTCAGGTCGACCTCGCCGACGACCTCGTCGTCCATCCCTTGCTGGTCGGATCCGCTCGCGCGGCGCTCGAGGCCGGGGCGCCGATGCTGTGTGACGCGACGATGGTCGCGACCGGCGTGACCCGGGCGCGGCTGCCCCAGTCCAACGACGTCCTCTGCTTCCTCAACGACCCGCGCGTGCCGTCGCTGGCCCGGGAGTGGCACACGACGCGGACCGCGGCGGCGGTCTCGCTGTGGGAGCCGCACCTCGACGGTGCGGTGGTGGCGATCGGCAACGCGCCGACGGCGTTGTTCCACCTGCTCGAGATGGTCCTCGACGGCGGTCCCCGCCCGGCCGCGATCGTCGGCTGCCCGGTCGGCTTCATCGGGGCGGCGGAGTCGAAGGAGGCGCTCGCATCCTTCGCGAGCGAGCACGGGATCGACATCCCCTTCGTCACGGTCCGGGGTCGACGCGGCGGGTCGGCGATGACGTCCTCGGCCCTCAACGCGCTGGCCCAGGAGGAGGAATGACGGGCACCTTCACCGTCGTCGGGATCGGCCCCGGCGACCCGGAGCTGATCACGATCAAGGCCGCCCGGCTCATCGAGGCGGCCGACGTCGTCGCGTTCCACGCGGGCGTCAGCAAGCAGTCGCACGCGCGGCGCATCGCAGCCGACCTGATCCCCTCCGGTGCGGTCGAGGAGGAGCTGCGCTACCCGGTGACGACCGGCACGACGGACCATCCGGGTGGGTACGTCGGGGCGATGGCCGACTTCTACGAGTCCTGCGCCGCCCGGCTCGCCGTCCACCTCGACGCGGGGCTCGACGTGGTCCTGCTGGCCGAGGGCGACCCGCTGTTCTACGGGTCGTCGATGTACCTCCACGACCGCTTCGCCGACGTCTACGAGACGTCGGTGGTGCCGGGGGTGCCCGCCTTCGCCGCCGCCACGGCCGCGATCTCGACGCCGCTCGTGCGCCAGACCGACGTGCTCACCGTCCTGCCCGGGACGCTGCCCGAGCCCGAGCTGGCCATGCGCCTCGCCGGCACCGACGCGGCGATCATCATGAAGCTCGGCCGCACGTTCCCCGTCGTTCGTCGCGCTCTCGAGGCTGCGGGCAGGCTGGACGGTGCGATGTACGTCGAGCGCGCCTCCCAACCCGAGGAGCGCTGGCTCCCGGTGGCGGACGTCGATCCGTCGTCCGTGCCGTACTTCTCGCTGATCGTGGTGCCGGGTGACACAGCGCGGGGCTCCGATGCCACCCGCCTCCGCACCGCCTCGTCGGTTGAGGTGCGAGCGGACTCCTCGCTGGTTGAGGCGCGAGCGGAGCGAGCCTCGAAACCCCTCCTCGTCGTCGGCCTCGGCCCCGGCCCGTCCCGCTGGCTCACCCCGGAGGTCACCGCAGCCCTGGCGGACGTCGACCACGTCGTCGGCTACGGGCCGTACGTCGACCGCGTGCCCCAGCGACCCGGCCTCACCCGCCACGCCTCGGGCAACACGGTCGAGGTCGACCGGGCCCGCCTCGCCCTCTCGCTGGCGAGCGCGGGGGAGCGGGTCGCCGTGGTCTCCGGGGGCGACGCCGGCGTCTTCGGCATGGCGGCGGCGGTCTTCGAGGCGGCGGCGGACTTCCCCGAGGTGCCGGTCGAGGTGCTGCCCGGCGTCAGCGCCGTACAAGCCGTGGCTGCTCGCGCGGGTGCCCCGATCGGAGCCGACTTCGCCGTCGTGTCGCTGTCAGACCGACTCAAGCCGTGGACGGTCGTCGAGCAGCGGTTGCGCGCGATCGCCGAGGCCGACCTGGTGCTCGCGATCTACAACCCGGCGTCCCGCTCGCGCACGTCGCAGGTCGCGCAGGCGCAGGACGTGCTGCTCGAGCACCGCAAACCCGACACCGTGGTGGTCGTGGGTCGCGACGTCGGCCGGGCCGAGGAGTCGCTGACCGTGACCACCCTCGCCGAGCTCGACCCCGCGACCATCGACATGAAGTGCCTGCTGATCGTCGGCGCCTCGTCGACCCGCGTCACCGGGGCCGGTCAGGTGTGGACGCCGCGGTGGGTCGAATGACCGTCCACTTCGTCGGCGCCGGCCCGGGCGCGGCCGACCTGATCACCCTGCGTGCGGCCTCGCTCCTCGCGGCCGCGGACGTGGTGCTCTATCCCGGGACCTACCTCGACGCCGACGTCCTCGCCCACTGTCCGGACGCGCGGCAGGTCGACACCCAGCGGCTCGACCTCGACCAGCTCACCGAGGTGATGGTCGCGGCCTCGCGTGCCGGACTCGAGGTCGTCCGCCTCACCTCCGGCGACCCGTCCCTCTACTCCGCCCTCGCCGAGCAGACCGCGCGCCTCGACGCCGCGGGGGTCGCGTGGGACGTCTGCCCGGGGGTCCCGGCGTACGCCGCCGCGGCCGCCGCCGTCGGCCGCGAGCTCACCGTCCCGCTCGTCGCGCAGTCCGTCGTGCTGACCCGCACCCAGGCCCGCTCGACGGCGATGCCTGACTCCGAGTCGCTGGCGGCGTTCGCGGCCACGCGCGCCACCCTCGTCCTGCACCTGGCGATCACGAGGACGCGCGAGCTCGCGGAGTCGCTGGTGGGGGAGTACGGCGCCGACTGCCCCGCCGTCGTCGTCCACCGCGCCTCGCAGCCCTCGGAGCTGGTCCTGCGGGGGACGCTCACGACGATCGCCGACCAGGTGGAGGGCGCCGGCCTGAAGCAGGCCGCCGTGATCCTGGTCGGCTGGGCGCTGGCCCGCGAGGGCTCCGAGTCCTGGCTCTACCAGGCCGGCCGCCCCCGCTCCGCTGGCTGAACGGCGAGCGTCGGCGAGCGCCGTACGCACCATCGGCGTAGTGTCGACAGCATCGGAGCGACACCATCGATGTGCCGCTCGATCCTCACGAGATGAGATCGAGGGCATTGGTAGCCATGAACACTCCCGCGGATCCGTTGCAGGCCCTTCTCGAGCACGTGATCCGCGACCGCACCGCGTTGGCCGAGGGACGCCGCGCGCGCCTGGGCGTCCAGGCCACGGATGAGGCACGCGCACGGATGGTCCACTCCCTCGAGGCCTACACGGACGCGTTGCAGGCCTCGCACCTGCCGGTGCCCTACAGGCTCAGGGACGAGCTGCGCACCCACCGCAGTGCGTGCCGACCCGGCGCCCTCGCCTACGTCAGCCAACTGGCGCCCTGACCACAGCACGAAGCCCCGGACCCATCAGGGTCCGGGGCTCCGTCGTCGTTCGTGGATCAGGCCTGCTGGCCCAGCGCGAACTGGATGTTGCCCTCCTCGTCCACGCCGCCGTCCAGCACCTTGTCGTCCAGCATCACGGCGGCGGGCGCGTCGAGAAAGATCGTCGCCCCGCCCTGCTCGATGGTCTGGTCGTCGGGCGCCGCCTGGTCAGCGGGGCTGACGGACAGGGACTGCCCGTCCGCCTCGGCGGCGATCCGGAGTCCGGAGACCTCCGGGACCTCCGCGGCCAGCTGCTTGACGATCTCGGTCACGTTCTCGGTGAGAGCAAGCATGCCTCTCCCTCCGTTTAGCGAATGTGTCCCCTTCACCATGTCGTGTACGGGCGGCTCGATCAAACCGGGCTCTCGGACGGACAACGACGACCGAGGGCGGAAGAAAGCCGCGACCAGCGAGGTTGCGGGTGGTGTGACCACACTCGAGAACCGTGCCATCGCGGCCCTCCGCGCCAACCACGACGCCATCGCAGCACTGGCGTCGACCCTGTCCGAGGAGCAGCTGGCGAGGCCCAGCGGCGCGACGGAGTGGACCGTCGCCCAGGCCCTCTCACACCTCGGCAGCGGCGCGGAGATCTCCCGCAAGCCGGTCGCCACCGCTGCGGGTCAACCGGTCGACGCGGAGGACAACCAGACCGTCTGGGCCCGATGGGACACCTCGACCCCGACCGAGCAGGCGGCGGGGTTCATCACGCACGACGCCGCCTACCTCGAGACGGTCGAGGCACTGACCCCCGAGCAGCACGACAGCCTCACCGTGGACATGGGCTTCCTGCCGCAGCCCGTCCCGCTGGTCGTCGCGCTCGGCATGCGGCTGAACGAGGTCGCCAACCACGCCTGGGACGTGCGGGTCGCCTTCGACCCGTCGGCGCGCGTGGACGAGGGCTCGGCCGAGCTGCTCGTGGAGCTCTTCGGCGGACCGCTGGCCTTCCTGCTGGGCTTCTCTGCCCACGCCGAACACCTCGAGCAGCCGGTGCGCCTCGCGATCCCGGGCGGCACGGTCGAGATCACGGATGCCGTCACCGTCACCGGTGTGAGCGACGACCCGACGGCCACGTTCGACGGGCCGGCCGAGGCCGTCGTGAGGCTGCTGAGTGGGCGGCTCAGGTCCGAGCACGCTGCGGACGTGACCGTGTCCGGCAACGTCACGCTGGACGAGCTCCGCAAGGTGTTCCCCGGCTACTAGTCCGGGAGGGTCGGGCCCGGCGAGGGGTCAGCTGGGCAGCTCGTAGTCGAACGAGATCCGGTGGGTCCCGTCGTCGTCGACGTCCAGCCCGCCCGACCCTGTGATGCCCTTCAAGGCGCCGGTGCCGCTGGCCGGCACGATGGTGAAGAAGGGTGCGAGTCGATCGGTGCCGGTCGTGGTGGCCGAGTGCACGAAGTTGAAGCAGCCTTCGTGACCGTCGAGCGCGCCCTCGAACGACTCCATCGCGACGTACGTCCCGACGCCGGTGGCCTGGTCGAACGCGGCAGTGAACAGGGTGGCGGCGCGTCCCGTCACCCCGCCGGCGAAGACCTTCTCCATCGTGGCGACACCGACCGGCAGACCAGTGGTGATCTCCGGCTGCGGGGTCACATCGGTGGGGACGAACGACCTGACGGTGAAGGTGCCCTCAGTGCGCATGGCAGCCGAGTCTAGGGCGGGCACGCGACCGAGCACGCTGGTCATTGCTCGCCCTGAGCGGGCCTACCTGCCACCCTTTCCTCATGACGGGTCGGGCACACGCCGGGGTGGACGCCTACATCGACGACCTGCCCGCGTGGCAGCAGTCGATCTGCCGGCAGCTGCGCGACATCGTCTGGGCCACGGATCCGGACATCGAGGAGACCGTCAAGCGCACGGTGCAGCCCTATTTCGTCCTCGAGGGCAACGTCTGCGCCCTGCTGGCCACCAAGGACCACGTCAACCTGTTCCTCTACGACCCGACCGTCAGCGACCCCGAGGGCGTCATCAACCAGGGCCACGGCAACACGACCGGTCGGGCGATCCAGGTCTACGAGCACGACGAGATCAACCGCGACGCGATCATGGGCATCCTGACCGAGATCGTCGACCACAACCGACGCGGCGGCTGGCGCCGACTGGGAAAGGATGCCGAGGCATGAGCACTCCCGGCCAGGACGCCGTCGACGCCTACATCGCCCAGTTCCCGCCCGAGGTCGGCGATCGCCTGACGCAGCTGCGCCACGTGATCCTCGAGCACCTGCCCGGCGGTCACGAGATCGTTCGCTACGACATGCCGGCGGTCATGGTGGGCGAGCGCTACGGACTGCACTT
Source organism: Nocardioides currus (assembly GCF_003057875.1). Lineage (GTDB taxonomy): Bacteria > Actinomycetota > Actinomycetes > Propionibacteriales > Nocardioidaceae > Nocardioides > Nocardioides currus. Next base: position 739,899 of record NZ_PYXZ01000002.1, read on the forward strand.
CGCCGGCTGGAGGAAGCACATCGCCCTCTACCCGGTGCCGTCGTTCGAGGAGCCGCTGGAGTCGCGGATCTCGCCCTACCGGTCGGGCAAGGACACGGTCCGGTTCCTGCACACCAAGGACCTGCCGTACGACCTCGTCGCGGACGTGTGCGACCAGCTGATGCGATCCCGCTGACTGTTCCGGCCCGCGTCCGGCTCAGCCCTCGGCGTAGCCCAGCTGCAGGTGGTCGTGGTGAGCGCCCCACGTGAGGTCCAGCGACCAGCACCCGGGTGCGGGCAGGTCGACGATCGAGGGTCCGGGGGCGGGCTCCACCACACGGCTCACTCTCTGCCCGGTCTGCTCCTGGGTGGCCTGGATCTCCAGCGGCCCGTCGCCGGCGCCGACCCGCGCGACCCACAGGATCTTGTTGCTCTTGTCCGCTGACTGGGGCGAGACGAGGGGGTGCTCGGCCACCCACACGATGGCCGCCAGGTCGCCCTCGTCGCCGATGACGTGAGGTACCGACGGCTCCGCTTCGGAGAATCCGCCCCTGGCCCACTCGGGGAGGACGGTGGCTGGATAGTTCGTACGGCACGGGGCGACCGAGCTGTCCACTTTCGTGGGCGATGGTACGGCCGGCGTCATCCTCGGCTCGTCCGTGTCGCCGGAGGTGCACCCGACGAGACCGAGCACGAGCAGGATGGCCAACGCTCCTCGCGTCATGTGTCGACGGTACGCCTGATAGACGCATCTGCCGCGGTGGGTCTAGCGGAGCGCGATCAGTTCATCGACGACCAGGTGGCCGCGCTCGACGACGTCCGGAACGGCATCGCAGCGTCCATGACGGATGGGCACCTCGAGCATGTGCAGGATGTGCGCTGCTGTGAGCACCGCCGCTGCTTCCCCGCCGACCTGATCGAGGATCCTCGTCCACAGGCATCGCCGTACATCGTCCAACGATGCATCCCGGTAGGTGGTCCACACGAGAGCGGTGAGATCGATGGCCCGGGTGCCGCTACCGGCGTTCCCGACGTCGACGACCGCCACCACGGCACCGTCGCGGACCAGGACATTGCTGGGCGTTGCGATGTCGGCATGGACCATGTCGGGTGCCCGACGTGGTGGTGGGACGCCCGCACATTGCTGCCGTAGACGACCGACCAGGGCCGACACCTCGACGGAGTGGGCCGGAAGCCGCGCCATGGACTGGCGGAGGAGAAGCTGCTCCGTCGTCTCGGGGAGGTCCCGGGGCTTCCCAGCCCACGACGCACCGGTGGCGACCCTCCAGGCGTAGGACCAGTGGTCGTACGGCTCCGAGCCCTGACCGGCCTGGAGCTCGATGATCGCCATCAGCTGCTCGGCGAGGGATGGGGTGAGCTCCGGTGCGGGGTCCGCGTCGACGAAGTCCATCACGTGCCACACGTGCGTGGCCGTGGAGCCGACCCCGAGCCAGGCCGGGGTGGGATAGCCACAGCGACGCATGCGCTCGACGATCCGTTGGGCTCGCAGCGTCTCGTCCAGCTGATCGGGGTGGGTCCGGGGAGCCGCCTTGAGGACTGCGGTCGTTCCTCCCGCGAGCTCGACCCGTACGGCGCCGTCGTTGATGCCCCCGCGCAGGTGGCCGAGAACACTGACCTCTGCCCCCATTGTCCTGCCCACGTCGTGCAGGACCGCGACAGGCAGTGTCGCCAACCGCGGGTTCGTCATGGCCGCAGCGCCACGACCGCTGTCGACAGGTCCGGACGTCCCCGACAGGCGGCGGGATGGCCTCTCGGACACTCAGGCGCTGACCAGCGACGCGCCACGGCAACCACGTGCTGTCGAACCCGGGGCCGTGAGGAAGATGGCCCCATGACGTTCCCGCCCGACACCTTTTCCGATGAACGCGACGTGGTGTGGCACGACCGCGGCAGCTCGCGCATGGTCCTCGAGGAGCGAGGCAAGCTGATCGTCGCGTCCGGTTTGCTGGCCATCGGCGACGCCGCGGCTGAGGAGTTCTTCCACGAACGGTCGATCTCGCTCTCATGCCCGCGACGTGCCGCAGCCGTTGAGCTCGCCATCGTGCGTTGGGAGGACGACGACCCCATCGCTTCGCGGGTCGCAGCAGTGACGCTGTGGTGGGCGAAGCCGGGATCTGATGTGCTCTGGAATCGCACCAGGCAGGACGTCCCGGTCGACAGTGCCGTCGCCCTGGTGGTCGACGGCGAGCTCGTCAACGAGGCGCTGGCACCGCTCACGGACGACGCATGGTCGGAGGTCATGCCTGTCATCTCCGACAGGGGCGTGTTCCGCTCGGGCGAGGGACTGCTGTTCGACTGCGGCACGGCCGCCGCCGACTTCCCGATCTGGGAGGGCCGGATGCAGAACGGCGAGCTGGGGGCGCTCCGGATCTCGACAATGCTGCTCGATGACAACGAGCGGCGGAGCACCTGAACAGAGTCAAGGCCACGCTCATCCCGGCAGGTCCGGATGTTGCCAGCGTCCCCGACAGGCGGCGGATCGACGCAGGTGCGCGGTGGTGCCATGACGTGAGCTTCGCGAAGCATCGTTGATGCGGACGGGCTCGCGCAGCCAGTTCTAGAACGCGACGAAGAGAATGCTCACCAAGTCCGCCACCGCGATCGATGCCAAGAGCAGATAGAGGATCTGCGTCACGCTGATCCTCCTGCCCTGCCCCGCGAGAGTTGAGGTCGTGTCCAGTAGCGCATCGTGATCGATCTGGAGGGACTTCTCGATGCGGCGCATCCGGTCCCGCGCGTTGCGGTAGTAGTTGTGCTGCACGCGCTGAACCAAAACCGTCATCCCGCATGCAACGATCCCCAGAGCGAAGACGACGACGGCGAGGGCTCCGGAGGTCTTCGCGAGCGCCACTCCCGCTGCCAGGATGCCGGCGTTGAACGCGAGCAAGTACTGCACGCGGTTCCAGTTGAATTGAGCCTGGAATCGGTACTCCTCGACCGCGATGCGATAGAGGTCCGGGCCGATGGGCTCGCTCTCCGGTTCCGCCACAGTGCTCATTGTTAGACACCGTAGGGTCTGTGCCCATAGTCGATGGTGCATTGGTGGCGTCGCGGGGCGGCGTGTTGCAGTGGCTGCCCGGGCGCCGACCTGTCCGCGCCTGAGACAGGAGGCACTCTCTGATTGCGAGCTTGTGCATCGGCAGCCCACCAAGCGGCGGAATGCCGCACTCATCGGGCAGATCCAGTCACTCGGCGTCGATGCAACCTGGGCATGCGGGCGACAGCGCGCGCTTCATAGCTACTGACGGCCGCTGCCCGTGTACGCCGCGCACGGCGAATAGGCTGCTCCGACCACCAGGAGGGGCGCAATGCTTGATCAGTCGGGGCTCTATTACCCATACATCCACATCCGGAAGGACAACTGGCTGAAGGCGGCCGCCTTGTATTGGAAGCGGGTCGACCGGATCGTCCCGCGCGACTACCCGACCAAAGACAGTCCTACTGCCCGATCGCTTATCGACGAGTTGGGCTTCATCCAGGATCGCCGTCCAGGTCAAGCGGCAGTCGACACCTCGCGGATGTTTACAGACCTCCTTCGGGAGCGCGGACCCGAGATCTTCAACAGACTCAGAGTTCAGCCATCCCGCGTGGATCTGATTGGTAGGTACCTATCACCGTCAGACGGGGGACTCAGTAGCGGCGGAACCATTGGCTACATCTTCGCCGAGAAGTTGAGCAGCGAACTGGTCGACGCCCTCGAGGATGAGGGAATGGCCTTCGGTGCCTCCAGCGAGGCGCACGGGCATCGCCGCTTCTCGTTGAACGTTGGATCGGCAAGTTGGATCGGGATGGACAGCCGGCTCGCCGCGACCTACATGACGGTGCTCAGCAGGCTGACAGCTCAGCACTTCAACCTCAGTCCTGTAACCGACGAGCCAATTGCGCACGTCGCCATGGAGGGTCTAAGCGTCGATGCCATCGCCTCTGCACTGATCGGAGATGTGGCGCCTCAGGAGCGTGATCTTCGGGCAAGCCGCGAACAGCGCGTAGCGACCTTGGCGGTTCAATCGGTGTTGCCCAAGAGCCTCGGGCTCATCGGCGTTGACGAAATCATTCGGTTCCGCAAGAACCACGACAACGAACTGGGCGCCTTCCAAGCCGCTGTGTCCGCTGCTGGAGCGGATCTCGTCACGCTGGCGCCCGATGTCGACCAGGCGGTCCTGCGCCAGGCCATCCAGGAGGCTACCGACAAGCACTTACTAGGACCACACGACGAGCTTGAGAAGGCCATGAAGCTGTTCGGCTTCGAAACGCTTCACAGTGCCACCACCCTGCAACTGCCCTTCACGACCTCGGTGGCTGGGTACGTTGCTTTGCACACAACTCCTGTGCTTGCTACGCCGCTCGCCGCGATCGCGGTATCTGGCGCTGCGCTGGCCACCGAGGCCGGTCGTCGCAGGGGTATTCGTCGCCAAGCCGGAGCCGCCAACTACTTGATGGAACTTCGGGCGGGGCTAACGCCCCGAGGAGCGGCTCGGCGACAGCTTGGGCAATTGGCGCGGGGGCGCACCTAGCCACTGTCTCGTACGCAGGTAGGGACCAGTAAAAGCACCGGGTGATATGGCGTCCCGCCCGCACTGAAGGCGTCCCTGCACACTCAAGCGGCTACGGAAGAACGCACGCATGGGGTGCAGGTCTGGGCCGTGACGCCGACCGTGCGAGACCGCGCTCGCCGGGGTGCGGCGCGTGCGGATCCCAGCTGGGGATCTGACACGCTGAACGGCATGACCGCAGGCGCCAACCCAAAGATGCTCGATCTCGCGCGATTCGTGGATCGAGACGACGCGATCGCGCTTGCGACGAACGAATGCCCGAAGACGTATACAGAGGTCGCCAAGACGTACATGGGGCCGGTGGTTACTGAGGTTTTCGGCTCCTTCATCTCGAGGATGCGGGGGCTGCACGAGGGGATCGTCCGCGAGCTCGCGGCCAACAATCCACACGCTGTTCTGCCCTTGCTTCGCGCATGGGTCGAGGTGAACACCATTGGCCTCTACGTCGCCCGAAACCCCGGCTACGCCGATGTCGTGCTCTACGGTCCCGGACCCGGACGGCCAGCACGTAAGAGCTTCTCGTCCCTTTTCCACGCTGTGAAGGACGAGGTCGCGCAGTTAGGTTTGGTGTATAAGGACCTCTCAGACTATGCGCATTTCGGCACCCTCGGCGTCGGGAACACCTATGTCGTTGCGAGTATGGAAGATCGCCTCATCACCTGAACCGATGTGCCGCGATGGAAGAGCGAGAAGGAGTTCCAGATCACGTGTGCGCAGACACGCGAGCTATCCAACCTCGGACTTCACGTGCTTGATCGGCTTGGGCAGGTACTTCTTCCTCGCCTGGAGTCAGAGGAGGGTGTCGGGAACTGAGCCATGCGTAGGGAGGTTAGCGAGGGCTCCCCGAGCCACGCACGCGGCGGAATGTCGCACGTCCGGCCACGTGCGTATCACTCAAGTTCGCTGGTCGGTACGCCGTCGACGGGACGTCTTGCGCGTCTCGGTGTCCCGCGTTCCCACCAGTCGATCGGCGGAGCTCCGTCAAGCTGGCCCGCGGTCACCCGGACGTCGCCGATGTTGCAGAACTTCCAGAGTTCTTTCGCGGCGCGTGAGTACTGGAACAAGACCTCGTCGACGTCGAAGGCCTGGAGGTCGCCGCTGCGGAACCGGTCGATCGCCTCGGCTACGTGCGCGACGAGTTCGGCGAGCTCGTCTCGTGGTAAACCGCCACCGCCTCGCGAGCTTGCTGGCGATCTGCCTTCTGGGACACGAACTGAGGCTAGTGCGATCACTGAACAAGAGAACGCGTGCACTCATCGCGGAAGATCCGGGCGTCGCAAAGCGCCTCTCGGAAGCGGCGTGCCTCAACGTCCTCGACGGCAATGGCGATGCGGCCGGAACTGGCCGGGATGCGCGGCGTATTGGGTAAGCGGCCGGACGAGCCGGCCATATGAGCTGCTCAAGGGCGCCCTAGGATTCGCTCGTGTTCCTCTCCACCGTGCTTCTCGGGCTCCGCCAGGTCCGCACCCCGTTGCTTGCCGGCGCCCTGTGGCTATGCACGGCATGGGTTCTCGTGGGGGATCGCGTCCTCGATCAGCCGGCTGCGGGCACCTTCGAGGCACGCGTCATCGCCCTGTCGAACTGGGTTGGCGTGGGAGGGACCATCGCCGCGTTGACCTTGGCCGCCTTCCTGATAGGAGGTCTCATCCCAACTGCTCTGGTCAACCGGAAGGGAAAGCGAGCCGCTGAGGAACTGTCATGGTGGATCAGCCAGATTGTGCGAGAGAGCTACCAGCGGATCTCGCTGGGGGACCTCAGCAATGATCGGGCGCCCCAAGCGGTCGCAGTTGAAGCCTTTTACTACGAGCAGAACGGTTTGAGAGTCCGCCTCAACGAACTGGCGCGCGAAGGGTATGACGACGAGCAGGCGAGCGACATCATCGATCAGGAAGACGCGATGGAGCTGCCCTCCGGACGGGGCTACAGGCCGCCTATCCCCGGTACATGGCTGCACAAGATCATCAAGGTGGGCATCGAGAGCGAGTTCCCCCTGCTCCGCGCCTCGCTGCTTCAAGAGCGGCCCCTCATCTTCAGTGACCTCGACCGAAAGGAGAGCGAAGCCGACCTGCGCGGGGCGATATTCTTGCCCCTCTCGGCTCTCAATGTCGCAGTAGCGAGCGAAACCTCCTGGTGGGTGACATTGGGACTCTTCGTCCCCTTGGCTCTGTACGTGCAGGCGTATCGCCTCGCCTCAACTGCGAACCTTGAGTTCGTACGTGCCATTACCGCGGGGTTGGTCCTGTCGCCGACGGTCGAGTACGTCCGCAGTTTCAACCGCCGCCCCCAGTGGTCCGCACTAGACGAAGCCGAACTCGATCGGCGCGAGCGAGCATGGCTCTACGCTCGGCGACTGCGACCCGTCTTCTCCTGGTACTTCTGGGTGCTGGTCATCAAAAACCTGGTCCCGAAGAGGCGGTCGAATTCGATCTCTTACGGCGCACCAGCCAATGAGCCGTCGATCGAGAAAGCCCGCTGGGAGACGTTCCACCGGATCCTGGGCTGAACTGCAGCGGACGTATGTGGGAGTTGACGCCCCGTGTCCAGGTCTTAGATCCGGACATCGGCAGACCCGGTAAGTCGGCACACGCGCCGCCAGGCGGCTGTACGACTCTTACAACTGGCCCAAGCGGGCTCCGCGTGCCAAGACGGTCAAGCTCAGTGCTTGAATGGGTGCTAATCAGCATCGACGCAGCTGGACGACCAAGGAGGTCGCACGTGCCTCATGTCCCATACGACAAACCGGAGCGGATTCATGCCGCCCTTCGGACTCACTTCAACCTCGATCCTGACGAGGCGTTGGAATTCCAGCCCAGCGGAGACCCGTCGTTGATGCGGGTTAGTTGGTCCGGCGGTGAGGGCACCCTGACTCAAAAGGAGTTCCAAGACCTGTTCGAGTAGCGTCTCGATTCCTGCTTGGACCGAACTCGGAGCAAGCCTCCTGCGTGGAGCGGGTGATACGAGGGCGTAAGCACCGGCAGGAGAGTCCCAGGGAGTGGTGGGGTTTGAGGGCCAGCGGCGAGGCGTGAAGACGTAGACGGCCATCGGCGGGATCTTCGGTGTGTACGGCCAAGCACTCATCGAAGAAAGAGGTCCACCGA